>NZ_JBNWKA010000003.1:107500-3452500 GCF_050509515.1 Clostridium sp. B9 | reverse complement strand
GTTCAAAGCCCCTTATGAGGGTGATGAAGTGCTTTTTGTAGAACGAGCCAACGAGTTACGGTATGTAGCAAGGTTAAGTACTTAAGGTACGGAGCCGAAGGGAAACCGAGTCTGAATAGGGCGACTAGTTGCATGCCGTAGACCCGAAACCGGGTGACCTATCCATGGCCAGGTTGAAGCGAGGGTAAAACCTCGTGGAGGGACCGAACCACGTTGCTGTTGAAAAAGCATGGGATGAGCTGTGGATAGCGGAGAAATTCCAATCGAACCCGGAGATAGCTGGTTCTCTCCGAAATAGCTTTAGGGCTAGCGTCGAGTATGAGTAGTGGAGGTAGAGCACTGAATGGGCTAGGGGGCATAGCGCTTACCGAACCTTATCAAACTCCGAATGCCACATACTATGAGCTCGGCAGTCAGACTGCGAATGATAAGATCCGTAGTCAAAAGGGAAACAGCCCAGATCGTCAGCTAAGGTCCCAAAGTGTAAGTTAAGTGGGAAAGGATGTGAGATTTCTAAGACAACTAGGATGTTGGCTTAGAAGCAGCCACTCATTAAAAGAGTGCGTAATAGCTCACTAGTCGAGAGATCTTGCGCCGAAAATGTAACGGGGCTAAACTTACCACCGAAGCTACGGGCTTGAATTTAATTCAAGCGGTAGGAGAGCGTCGTAATCGGGCTGAAGTCGTACCGTAAGGAGCGGTGGACTGATTACGAGTGAGAATGTTGGCATCAGTAGCGAGATGTGGGTGAGAATCCCACAGGCCGAAAACCTAAGGTTTCCTCAGGAAGGTTCGTCCGCTGAGGGTTAGTCGGGACCTAAGCCGAGGCCGAAAGGCGTAGGTGATGGACAACTGGTTGATATTCCAGTACCACTACCATCGTTATTATCGATGGCGTGACGCAGGAGGATAGTGTGTGCTAGCTATTGGATGCTAGTCTAAGCACTTAGGCAGTGAAAGTAGGCAAATCCGCTTTCATAATGCTGAGGTGTGATGGGGAAGGTTCCACGGAACCGAAGTACATGATTCCACGCTGCCAAGAAAAGCGTCTAGAGAGAGAAGTAGTGCCCGTACCGCAAACCGACACAGGTAGGTGAGGAGAGAATCCTAAGGCCGGCGGAAGAATTACAGTTAAGGAACTCGGCAAATTGACCCCGTAAGTTCGCGAGAAGGGGTGCCTACGAGAGTAGGCCGCAGAGAATAGGCCCAAGCAACTGTTTAGCAAAAACACAGGTCTCTGCTAAAGCGTAAGCTGATGTATAGGGGCTGACGCCTGCCCGGTGCTGGAAGGTTAAGGGGAATACTTAGCGCAAGCGAAGGTATGAACTTAAGCCCCAGTAAACGGCGGCCGTAACTATAACGGTCCTAAGGTAGCGAAATTCCTTGTCAGGTAAGTTCTGACCCGCACGAATGGCGTAATGACTTGGGCACTGTCTCAACTGTAAATCCGGCGAAGTTGTAGTGCGAGTGAAGATGCTCGCTACCCGCGATTGGACGGAAAGACCCCGTAGAGCTTTACTGTAGCTTAGCATTGAGTTTTGGTATTGTCTGTACAGGATAGGTGGGAGACTAGGAAACTAGGGCGTCAGCCTTAGTGGAGTCATCCTTGGGATACCACCCTGACAGTACTGAAATTCTAACTGGCGGCCATGAATCTGGTCACAGGACATTGTTAGGTGGGCAGTTTGACTGGGGCGGTCGCCTCCTAAAAAGTAACGGAGGCGCCCAAAGGTTCCCTCAGAACGGTCGGAAATCGTTCGAAGAGTGCAAAGGCAGAAGGGAGCCTGACTGCGACACCCACAAGTGGAGCAGGGACGAAAGTCGGGCTTAGTGATCCGGTGGTACCTCGTGGGAGGGCCATCGCTCAACGGATAAAAGCTACCTCGGGGATAACAGGCTGATCTCCCCCAAGAGTCCACATCGACGGGGAGGTTTGGCACCTCGATGTCGGCTCGTCGCATCCTGGGGCTGAAGTAGGTCCCAAGGGTTGGGCTGTTCGCCCATTAAAGCGGCACGCGAGCTGGGTTCAGAACGTCGTGAGACAGTTCGGTCCCTATCCGTCGCGGGCGTAGGAAATTTGAGAGGAGCTGTCCTTAGTACGAGAGGACCGGGATGGACTGACCTCTGGTGTACCAGTTGTTCCGCCAGGAGCACAGCTGGGTAGCTAAGTCGGGAATGGATAAACGCTGAAAGCATCTAAGCGTGAAGCCAACCTCAAGATGAGATTTCCCATAGCGTAAGCTAGTAAGATCCCTTGAAGAACACAAGGTTGATAGGTCGGGGGTGTAAGCATGGTAACATGTTCAGCTGACCGATACTAATAGATCGAGGGCTTGACCAAATATAGTATTAATTATGTGCAATTTTGAAAGAACAATCTTTCAGTAAAATGTTCCTCGGTAGCTCAATGGTGGAGCACTCGGCTGTTAACCGATAGGTTGGAGGTTCGAGTCCTCTCCGAGGAGCCATTTTTTTTATCTAAAATTAAGTAAGCAGAGCAAGTTATGAATTAATAATTATATTAGTTTATAGCTTTTTTTTATATTCAAAAATAGAGTTGATTATTTTAGGTAATTTTAGTGTAAGCTATTTGTAATTAAAGTAAGGCCAATATTGGATATAATTAAATAAGAAAAATAATGATTTTATTTTGATTAAGCAATGATTTTAAATTCTTTATTTATAAATAAAAAATTTAAGTAAGAGTATATTAAATTAAAGGTGTTATGAGGAGTTGAAGGTATGAAGATTTTACTTGTTGAAGATGAAGAGAGTATAAGAGGATTTTTAAGAATAAATTTTCAAAGAGAAAAATTTGATGTTATAGAATGTGAAAATGGAGAAGAGGGAGTTAGAAAAGCTTTAATTGAGAAGCCTGATATAGCAATATTGGATGTTATGTTACCTGGTATGAATGGCTTTGAGGTTTGCCAAAAATTAAGAGAAACATTTCCGCATATGGGTATAATAATGCTTACTGCTAAAGGAGAAGATATGGATAAGATAATGGGTCTACAGTTTGGTGCAGATGATTATGTTTTAAAGCCATTCAATCCATTAGAAATAACTTTAAGAGTCAAAGCATTAATAAGAAGAATAGAGGGTATAAATGAAGATGAGAATAATGATAGTATAGAAGTGGATAATTTTAAGCTTGATTTATATTCACAGAGTCTTTATAAAGAAGATATTGAAATAGATGTTACCCCAAAGGAATTTTTATTGATGAAAATATTTATGCAAAATCCAGGAAAAGCATTTACTAGAGATGAACTTCTAAATTTAGTATGGGGAATTGATTTCTTTGGAGATCCTAAGATTGTTGATGTTAATATAAGAAGATTAAGATCTAAGATAGAGGATAATTCATCAAAACCTAAGTATATAGAGACTGTTTGGGGGACAGGTTATAGATGGAAGAGATAATAGTTTGATTTAGCATGACTGATAAATGTAGATAGGAGTATATATTGTATGAAAAGTATAAAGACTAGGCTAATGAAAAATTTCTTAGTTGTATTATTATCAACTATTATAATTGTCTCAGCCATGTTTTTGATTTTTATTTCTAGGTATTATTATCAAAATACCGAGGAAATATTATTAAGTCAAATTAATACATCAGTAGAATTTTATAAAAGATATCTTTCTAATTCTAGTTTAGAGAATAATGTTTATGATGATGTAGATATTTTTTGGAAGCAAACTGATGCACAGGTTCAGATATATGATTTAAAAGGGCAATTAATAATGGATTCTATAGGACTTGAGCCAAAAGAATATGGAACACCTATGGATGTTAAGAGAGCCTTAGAAGGAGATACTGCTAAGTGGGTAGGAACTGAACAAGATTACACAGGAAAGGTAATGGCTATTTCAGCACCGCTAAAAAATGCTTCTAATGAAATAGTAGGAGTTATAAGATACATAAGTTCTCTTAGAAATGTTGATAATTTTATACTTAACTTTTTCTTAGTATTTATAGTTATTGGATTAACAGTTTTGGCTATTGGTATAATATTAAGTTATTTCTTGGCTAATAGTATAGTAAATCCAATTACAGAACTTATAAAGGTTTCGGAGCAGATGGCTAAGGGTAATTTAAAGGTAAGAAATAAGATTGTTACTAATGATGAGATTGAGACGCTTGCTGATACTCTTAACATAATGGCAGAGGAAATCGAAAATAGAGAAACACTTAAGAATGAGTTTATATCTTCTGTTTCTCATGAACTTAGAACTCCTTTAACTTCCATTAAGGGATGGGCTATCACATTAAATAATGATTTTACTGACAGAGAAACTTTAAAAATGGGATTTGATATAATTGAAAAGGAAGCGGATAGATTAAGCAATATGGTTGAAGAGTTATTAGACTTCTCTAAGTTTGTCAGCGGAAAAATAAAGTTGAAATATGAAGAGATAAATTTAAAAGATTTCATAGAATATTTAAAGCTTTATATGAATCCTAGAGCTGAAAGAGAAAATAAACAATTAATATTAAAAGGTATAGATGATGATTTTATAATTGTTGGTGATAAGGATAGATTAAAGCAGGTATTTATTAATATTCTAGATAATGCTTTTAAATTTACACCAGAGAATGGCTCCATAACAATTGAATTTTTATGTGGAAAAGAAGGAATATATATAAATATAATTGATACTGGTTGTGGAATAAGTAAGGAAGAATTGCCTAGAGTAAAAGAAAAGTTCTACAAGGGTAAAAATTCAAAATCTCAAAATGGTATAGGACTTTCTATATGTGATGAAATAGTATTATTACATGAAGGAACTTTGGATATTACAAGTGAATTAGGAATGGGAACAAAAATAACTATATATTTACCTAAAAAGTTAATTAAAAGCATTGAGGATAATACAGATTAAATTATAAGAGGTGATTTATGAAGAAAATTTTTACATTCTTCTTGATTATTATTAGTGTATTAATGGTTGGTTGTTCTCAGAATGATGAATCTTTTGATGTATCGAAGATAACACCACCTGAATCAAATAATATAAAGATATTAGGGGAATGGGAAGTCACAAATAATATTTATAGTGAAAAAACTACTGATGATTCAGATATTACAAATGGAATTTTTCATTTAAAATCTGGAGACAAAATAATTATAGGAAAAGATAAAGTTGTATTGAATGATATTTCTGTTGAAAATCCAAATTTTAAGCTAAAGAGAATGGAAAGAGATAAATTTTTTCAAGAAGTAGATGATGTTGAAATAAAAAATGAAATAAAAAATACAATAAAAAGTGATTATGTAGATATAACATCAATTTATGATAGTAATAAAACTTATATAAATATAATTTCTATAAATAATGATGAAGCATATCTATTACTTTCAGATAAATTAGTCAAACTAAAGAAAATATCAGATAAGCTAGAGGAACAATCTGTTGTTGAAGATAAGAATGAAAAGGTAGCTAAAAGTAATGATATAAAGAGTAATGAAAATTCTGAGTATTATAATAAGGATGTTGGAGTATTACTTGGTATAAAGAAACCAGCAAAAATGGAAGATGGATACTATGAAGCTTCTACTTATAAAACATTATGGATATCTATAATTAATGATGAGCTTCAACCAATAAATATTTTAGACAATTCTCTTTTACTACCTAGAATAAATGGATTCTCTAACATAAGTTTAACATCAGAGTATAATGGGGATGAAATTGAAAATAAGCTTACAGTTACAAGTAGGAAAAAAGATGAGAAGGAAGTTAAGGGAGAACAAATTAGAAAAGGTATCTATGAGGAAATAACTTTTGTAGGAAATGATTATATTGGACTAGAATCCTATGTTGGCAATAACTTCGATGGACAGTATAATTCATATAGCATAACACCCATAGATAAAGTTGATTCGGCTAGAAGTATGGATATAGCCAATCTTTTTGGAAAGCAAGAAGAAGAAAATTATAATACTAGTGAAAAGAATGCAATACAAAAATATGATGTGGATGGAAAATCATATTATGCTCAAAATAAATATTCTAACATAACTCTTCAAAGAAAGAATGGAAATTGGAATTTGGAAGGTATGTTAAATAATAAAAAAGATTTTAATGATTTCAGAATTTTTGATATTAATATTAATCCTGTACCAATATTAATAAATTATGACACATTAATGGTTCCTTGGAGTCAAGTTGTTTCATTGGGAAGAGGAGTACGAGATATTGTAACTGCTCCTAATGGAAAGATTGCAATTACATTATCAGATAGTAAATTAACTATATATAAAATTACTGATGGTAGATTGGGAGAAAAATTAGGTTCAATATATATAGAACCTAATGAAGAGATTGTTATGGCAGAGTGGGCTGTAGGGGATTACGTTAAATATTGGGATGAGACGGTTGAAAATATTTATGGTGCAAAAGGTATAGATGAATAATAAAAAGAGCTGAATTAATTTCAGCTCTTTTTGTTTAAATAAATTATGCTAATTGTTTTGAGGAGTATTGTTCTCTGGAACTTTTCCCTTAAAATAGTTAGCTCTAATCATTTTATCAGATAAATCTAAAGCATTTCCTACAATTTCTTTTTCTTTATCAGTTAAATCGCCTTTTACAGTTCTATCAGTTAAAACAGCATAAGATCTATTTGTATTTAATAGATTTCTTCCTAAAGCAGTGTTTTCATAAACACTATTATCAATACCTAATAGATATAATAATGTTGGCATTATATCTATTTGACCACCATAAACTTCATCTTTAACAGGTTCTTTTACGCTTGGGTTGTAGATAACTAGTGGAACTGTATGATTTCCATTGTCTAACCACCACTGTTCAGGGTTAGATAATGTTTCTATTTTACTATTGTAATATTTATGAGGACCAGTATGGTCACCTTCTATTGCAACAACAGTATTTTCTAAAAGCCCTTCTTTTTGAAGTAAATCTAAGAACATTCCAATTTGAGCATCAGTGTAATGAATACTTTGGAAGTATCCACCTAAAACATTTTTATCAAGCTCAGGGCTAAGTTTTAATTTACGATACTCTCCTGGTAAATCAAATGGACCATGGCTTGTTAATGTAACTGTAAATGCATAGAATGGTTCTTTCATTTCTTTTAACATTGGAGCAACTTGCTTGAAGTAGCTTCCATCACTTAATCCCATTCCAATAACTTCGTCTTGATTAAATGAATAGTAGTCAGTGAATTTATCAAATCCTATACCAGTTAATCCTTGAGCATAGTTCCAGAATGAACCTTTATCTGGATGGATGGCAACTGTGCTATATCCATCTTTCTCTAAAATATTAGGCAGTGAGTTATAAGTTGTATTTGGATATCTAAAGAAAGTACTTCCTTGTCTTAATGGTAACATTGAAGTATTCATCATTAAGTCTGAATCTGAGCTTGTACCTTCGTTAACTTGTTCAAATATATTAGGGAAGTAAATAGAATTATTTAATATTCTATTTATGTTTGGTGTTATCTCTTGACCATCAACTTTTTGATTTATAACGAAATTTTCAAGAGATTCAACTTGGATAATAATTAAGTTCTTACCTTTAAACATTCCCTTATATTTATTATCAGGTAAATTTTCATTTTTGAAATCGTAGTACTCTTTAATTTGTGCTTGGTCCTCAGCAGTCATTTCATATGGCTTAGAATTCTTATAAACATTATATATATCAAATATATGATATCCAATAGGAGAGAAGTACTCTACAGTATTAGTAGGGTCATAGTTACTAAAGATGTATGAGTTTTTAACATTCTCTCTTTTTAAAACATTAACGTTAAATGGAACATATCCTATATAGCAAATAGAAACTATCCATACAATTAATGTAGCCTTCCAGTTTGATTTACACTTATTAAAGCTTTTTCTTAGGAAGATAAAAGCTATTATTAAGATTATAAAATCTATAAAGAATAGGAAGTCAGATGGACTAGCCATTGAGAATATACTATCCCCTAGATTATCTAAGTTAGCTGTTTGTTTTAATAGCATTATTGATGGAACTGTTTGGAATCCTCTAAAGTACCAAATATCCATCATTGTAAGTACTGTAATAAATAGGTCTAGAATTATTAATGCTATAAATTTTCCTTTGTTTTTAAATAAAAAACAAATACTTATAAATAGTGCTGCAAAAGCTATGTAATAATTTATGAAATAACTAGCTTGTCTAAATCCTAATCCAAAGTTAAGTAAGTATGGATCTTGATTTAAAGAAAATCCTAAAAAAAGTGCTCCTTTTAAAACTACGGCTAATATTGTGAATATATAGAAACCTAGTCTTATTAAAGCATTTTTATCAAGAGAATCTTTAAGCTTATCAAAAAAGTTATTTTTCTTTACTTTTTGTTGCATTAAAACACCCCTTTTAAAATTATTCAAAACTAGTAATATTATATCACAAAATAATATGTTGATTGTATGAAGGAATTATTACAAAAAAGGAGCGAAACAACTTTTTTTGGAAAACTTTAATTTTCTCAATATATAAAAATATGATATCTTTATATTATAGATTAATTTAAGAGGTGAGATTATGAAAAGAATAGAATGTATGGGAATGGCATGTCCTATGCCAGTTATAAACACAAAAAAATACTTTGATTCAATAGAAGAAGGTTGTGCAGAAGTAATAGTTGATAATGAAGTAGCAAAAAATAATATTTACAAATATGCTAGTGGATGCGGATATTCTGTAGAAGCAAGAGAAGAAAATGGAAACTATATAATTAACATAGAGAAAAAAGGCGAGATTAAAGAAGAGAAAAAAGAAGATGATTTTGTAATAGTTGTATCAAGTGACAAACTTGGTGAGGGTAATGATGATTTAGGAAAAATTCTTATGAAGGGATATTTATATACTTTATCAGAGAATGATAATATTCCTAAAGAACTTATTTTCTTAAATGGTGGAGTTAAATTAACAGTTAAGAATTCGGAAGTTTTAGAGTCTTTACAGAAGTTATATGACCGTGGAGTTAATATATTAAGTTGTGGAACTTGTTTAGATTTCTATGGAATAAAAGAGGAATTAGCTATAGGTGAAATAAGTAATATGTACACTATAGTTGAATCAATGAATACTTATAATAAGGTTATAAAACTATAATACTTTTTTGAGAGGAGGAAATATTTACTTTAGGTAAATATTTGCGATATGGAGAGTACTTTATTTGAATATGATGTTGTAGTTGTTGGTGGCGGAATAAGTGGAATGGCTGCGGCTATAAAATCAAAAGAAAATGGTATAGAAAAAGTTCTTTTATTAGAAAGAGAAGATGTGCTTGGTGGAGTTCTAAATCAATGCATACATTGTGGTTTTGGAAAAGAAACTTTGGGGGAACCTGTTACAGGAAGTGAATTTGTTGAATACTTTGTAAGTAAGGTTAATGAACTTGGTATAGAGGTTAAACTAAGCACCACTGTTTTAGGAATAAATAAAGAAAAAGAGATAAGCTATGTTAATCCAGATGAAGGCATGAAAACTATGAAAGCTAGAGCTATAATTTTAGCAACTGGAAGTAGAGAAAAGTTTAAGGGAAATGTAAGTGTACCTTTAAATAAATTTACTGGAATATATACTTCTGGGACAGCACATAGATTTATAAATCTATATGGATATCTTCCAGGAAAAAACATAGTTATAATAGGCTCACATGACAGTGATATGATTGTCGCTAGAAGGCTTATTGTAGAGGGAGCTAAAATAGAAGCTATAGTTGAAAGTAAGGATTATCTAAATTCATCTCAATATATTGTTGAAAATATAATAGAAGAGTTTAATATACCTGTTAAACTTGGATACACAATAAATGAAGTTTTAGGAACTGAGAGAGTTGAAGGGGTAATGATAAGTAAGAGTGGAGAAGAAGAAAGTTTTATAAAATGCGATTCACTTTTAATATCTGTACCTTGGATTCCAGAAAGCATATTAGGAAAAAAATTAGGATTAAGAATTTCTAATAGTAGTGAAACTATTTTAGTGAATGATAATTTTGAAACATCTGAAGAAGGAATATTTGCCTGCGGTAATGTCCTGCATGCATATGAGTTATCCGATATAGCAGTAGATGAAGGATATAAGGTTGGAGATTCTGTATTTAATTATTTAAATAATTAAAATTAAAGCTTTGCTTTTCTAATTGTTGAATTAGATGATAATCAACAATTGAAAAGCAAAGCTTTATCATTAAATAACAAAATTTTAGTACATATTGAGGATATAAAATTTTAATCAAAAATTAATTCTCTTTTTAATAATTCAGCTATTAAAATGTTCCCTTTGATACTGATGTGTAGTCCATCAGTATAGTTTGATGGGTTAAATGGAATAGAATGAGTTATATCTATAAACTTAATATTATTTTTTATTGAGTACATCTTTAATTCTTTAGAAAAACTCTCAAGTTTAATATTTATGTTTAAATAGTCTAAAGAAGAATCCCAATGTTTTAAAGCTAGTTCTCCAAAAATTTTTGGAGGTGACATTAAAACTGGTTTAATATTTAATGAGTCACAGTCTTTTATCATTAAATCTATGTTTTCAATGATTGATTCAATTGATTTTTCCATAAGGATATCATTTGAACCACACATAATTACACATACATCTGGTTTAGCAGAAGTTAGAGTACTATATATTCTAGATAATATACCAGTAGAAGTATCTCCATTAATGCCTCTGTTTATTGTAGTAAAATTTAAGTCATTTATTTTTGTTACCCAAGAATTTTCTTGCCCAACACCATATCCAAAGGTAAGAGAATCCCCAATGCATAATATATTCATTTAATCACCTACATTCTTAACAAACATTTTTTACATACTATAGTTGTCCCTTTATTAGCGGTAACGAAATCATTACCTACTATAGACTTATTACATATTGAGCAAATAACTCCAGTTGATTCTGCTTTAGGAGTAGATTTTTTTATTTCTTTAGTAGTATTAGTAGATTTTCTTTTTTTATTAGGTGGTGGTGAATAAAGTAATTTTGGAGCTTCCTCTTTACGCTTTGTAATATTGTAGTTAAAATCATAAGTACTTTCTCCAAAGAACTCTAATTCAAATCTAGGATTTTCTTTATCATAAAACTCTTCAGTTATTATTCTTCTGATTTGCATATCGTTTATTATTAAGCCGCTTTTTTCTATTCCATCAAAAATACTTTTGGTTATATTACCTGTATCTGGATGTCTTTTTGAACTCTTGTAATAAACTTTAAGAACTGCAATTAAAGATTCTTCTAAAATTACATTTGGGTTTTGAATTCTAGCTTCATAAGCAATTTGCTCTTCATATAAAGCATATCTATCATGATACTTACCAGAATTTGATGGAAGTATAGCTCGTCCTTGAGCATTTGATAATTTAAAGTTCGATTTAGTAATAGGAGAGCCTTTTACTACAACTTTTGCATATGAATTCATATTAAGCCTCCAATCATATGATATAATAATATAGATTATATCATAATGTAACACTAGGTATTTACATTTCTTGAATGTATTTAATGGATAAAGAAATGTTATTTTAAACTTATTTAACTGTTGAAAAAATGCGTTAACATTTGATAAATTATTAGTATAAATTACTAATTAATTTATTAATTGTAAAAAACGCATTTTTTTTATTTTATAAAATTTATGAACAATGCGTAAATTTTATTAATAAAAATAAATTTTCCACGGCTTATGGTATGGAATAACTATACACTTTTACAGGTTGGAGGTGGGGAAAATTAAAAAAGGTAATTGGACAAGGGAAGAAGATTTAAAAGTTGAGGAGCTTTTTTATTTAGGATATACAGCTAGAGAAATTGGAGCTGAGTTAGATAGAAGCAAAGATGCTGTGCAAAAGAGAATACAGTTATTAACTCGTAAAGGAGTTATAGATAAAAACAAGATAAATAGACTTGTTTTTACAAATAAAGAGAGTTTAAGACTTAGAGAAAATCTTCAAAAACAAACTGAAAAAGAAATTAATAGAGCATTAAACCATGAAAGTAATAAGTATCTAACTGGAGAAAGCTTAGGAAAACAATGTAAAAGTGCTTATGAAAATTATAGTGGTGGTAAAAGGCTAAAAAAGGAAACTGATAATATGGTTTATCCGAAGGATATGCCTAAATATATAAAAACTAATTTATAAAGGGGGTGAAAATAATGGCTTATAAAATACCGTTTACAAAAGAACAAAAAGATAAATTAAGTGAAATTGGAAGCAAAAAGAAAATAAAAAATGCTGGTTCTGTATTAGCTTATATTATAAAATATGTGAACAAAGAAACAGGATATTTAGATTTTTCTATAGAAAAATTACATAGTAAACATGCAGAAAGTAAGAAAAAAATAGTTAATGGGAAAAAGAAAGCTCAAATTTCTTTAACTTACTTTAAAAAATTAGCAGACATAATGGTAGATAAAGCAATTTTAAGTATAAGGAGAGAAGGAAAATTAAAATTTTATGGGATAAACTCCGTTTCAGACGAAGAAAAAGAAGATAAAGATAATGATGATACAAAAGAAGAAAAAGTACAAGATGATACAAGTGATGAAGGGTTAATAGCACGATTAGCAAAAGCTTATAAAGGTGTAGAATACAATGTTATAGCAACAAAGAAACAATTAAAAACTATAGCAAAAGCTTTGTTAGTAGCAAATAATTTAAATTCTAATTCAGTTCACGATAAATGTGTTCAATGGTTGGTATTTAAAAAGATTAAAAATAGTTTGCAAAGGATTAATTTAGTTGGGGCTATAAGGTACATAGAAACAATACTTTATGAAAAATTAATTGAGGTACAAGATGATAATTTTAATGTACCAATGTGGCTATATAATAACCTTGAATTGCCAAAGGTAAACTTCACTCAAAGAAATTATACCAAAGAAGATTTTGAAAAATTGGAGCAAGAATGTCAAGAAGATTTATGGAATGGTACAGCTTTAGTTTAATACATATAAGTTTAACAAGGAAGGAGGAAAAATATGAGAACAATAAGAGAAGAGTTTTTTAAAATAAATTCAACAAGAGCTTATTTAAGGGGAGATATTTTTTATGCAGACTTACCCGATCAAAATGGTTCTGAACAAAGTGGAGTAAGACCGGTTGTAATTATTCAGAATAACTTAGGCAATAAATATGGGAGAACTCTTATTGTAGCACCAATAACATCAAGGGATAAAAAAGATTTACCAGTACATAGCGAAATTTATAATAATAATTTAGAAAGGGATTCTACAATTCTTTTAGAACAAGTAACAACAATAGATAAAAATAAGGTTAAAGAATTTGTAGGTCATCTAACAAGAAATGAATTAAAAAAATTAAATATAGCTTTAGCAAGAAGTGTTGGACTAATGGACTTAAACTCTTTGGAATTTATTATATGATAGGAGATTAGCTTATGAGTAAAGAGTATTTAAAAATGAATGAATGTCCTTATTGTAAAAGTGATGAAGGATATTTTTTTAGAAGTTCATATCGAGGGACATATCATGAACGTTATAACTTTAATGGAGAAATGGCTGAAGAAATGGGAGATATACATGATCATGCTATTTATAAGCAAGGTAAGATAGCTTATTGTAGAAATTGTGGTAAAAAATTATTTAAGGTAGATAATAGTTCAGAATTTTATAATGATATTAAAAATAAAAGGCTAAATGAAATATAAAAGTGTTCCCGAGGGACACATAATAAATTTATATTTATAAATGAAAGGGGTTTTTTTAATGAATAAAAAAATAAAAGCAATTATTGAATTTGTGAAGGTACATAAAAAAGAAACAATAGGAGTTGCAGTAGCTTTAGGTATAGCAGTTATTGGTATAGGAGGATATGCTATAAGCAATCATTATAATTCAAAAGCAGAGAATAACTTAGCTTTAGCAGAGAAGAAAAATACAGATGAAGCAAAGCAAAATGATGAAAAAAAAGAAGATGATACTAATTCTACAGAAGATACAAAAAATGAAAATTCTGATGTAATTGTAGAAGAACAAGAAGATGGAACAATGATTGTAAAAGACAAAGAAGGTAATACTATTGCTGACAGTTCTAAGGGTGATGATGTTTCTAAAATTGTAGAAGAAAAGAAAGAAGCTGGAAGCAATATTACAATAAAAAATACAAAGGGTGAAGTTAAAAAAGTAGAAAAAGTTGAAAATGGAGCTATTAAAATAGCAAGTGGTGAAACAGTAACACCTAAAGTAGAGAAACCAGTTTCAACAACTTCATCAAAAGAACAAAATGGTGAGAAGGTTGAAGAAGTAAAAGATATAAAAGGAGCTACTGGAAGTAGCGAGGGTAGTATTACAATTGTAAAGCCTAATAAAGAAGAAAATTCTAATAAATCTGAAAGTAAACCACAAGATAACCCTAAAGAAGAAGCTTCACAGCCTTCTCAAAAAGAAGAAACAAAGGAAGAAGTTAAGCCAGTTGAACCAGTAAAACCAGTTGAAAAACCACAAGAGCCAAAAGAAGAAGTTAAGCCACAAAGAACTTGGGAGTATCAAGAAGGAATGACAAATCAACTTTGGAGTGAATTTAATGATTATAGACAATCGAAGGGATTAAATGCTTTAAAGTGGAGTGGTAAATATGCTGAATGGACAAAAACTCATTGTGAGGAAATGGCTAAGAAAGAAACATCTTTCCATAAAAGCTATCCTGAAGGTGGTCAAGTAGTTGGATTAAATGGGACTAAAAATATGAGTGCAAGTAAGATACTACAAGGATTTAAAAACTCACCAGCACATGATAGAAATTTATTAGATGATGAAATTACAGAAGGAGCTTGTGCAGTATATAAAGATAGTAATGGTGTTTACTATTTTACAATAGGTTTCAATTATTAATACAAATAATGATCCCCCATAATTTAAATATAGATTACAGAACCTTAGAATATTCTAAGGTTCTTTTTTATGATTAAATTAAAACTTAGGAGTGATTAAAATGATGCAAAGAGATTATATTGCTTTACATACATCTATAAAGAAATTTGTATCAGTTGAAAATATTGATTTTAGCCATATGTATATAACAATTAAAGATGGTGATGAACTTTTAACAGATACTTCTGATATGTTTCTTTTAAGACAGTATACAGGATTAAAAGATAAGAAGGGAAATAAAATATATGAAAAAGATACTATTGATATTAAAAGCGAAAAATATTCCTTTTTAGAAGAAGGAGAAAATTTTGTGTATTTTGCAGATGGAATGTTTAAAGTAGGCAAAATTCCATTAGGTTATATAAATGAAAAAATTGAAATAGAAGATAGAAATAAATATTGGATAGGCTAATTAAAGCTAATTCAAGGGAATTACTCAATAAGAGTAGTTCCCTTTTATTTATAAATAAAATTTAAAAAAGGGGTAATATTATGGGTTATTTTGATACATCTTAAATTAATTTATAAAAAATAAAATTAAAAATTATAAATTTAATGGAGGAAAAAATATTGAAAAGAAAAAAGAAATTCAAATTAATAACGGCAATTACTTTAATATTTACATTTTTATTAACTAATATTAAGGTATTTGCAATCGAAATAACATCTACAGAAGCAGAAAGCTATCTAAATTATGATTCACCTACATGGGGAAAAGTTCTTCCAATAGGAAACCACAGATACTATGTTCCAGATAGTTTAAAAACTTGTTATTGTTTAAATACAGGTGCATTAAATCCTACGGGACAAGATTATACTAAGGAAATACCAGTAGATGCTGGTATAGAAACAATTATCTATTGGGGTTATCCAGCTAGAGATGGTTCTGAATGGGGACTGACTAAAGATGAATACAGATATGTTACTCAACTTGCTATTTGGGCTTACCAAAAAGAAGCTGGATTAAGTAGGGGCTTGGTTAGAGAAAGACTTCAAAGTGGTACTGTTCCACTAAGTAAGCTAAAACCAGCAATAGACTTTTTAGTTGAAAAAGCACATGCTAAGGAATTACCAACATTTTTTGAAGTTACTCCTAGTAATATAGAAGCTCATCAAGAAGGTGATTATTTTGTCAGTGAACCTATAAAAATAAAATCTGATTATACTTTTTCAGATGCTAAGGTTACTATAAAAAGTTCAAGTAATCCTAACTTAATGGATGTAATAAAGATAAAGGACATGGATGGGGATGAAAGAAATAAATTTAGTGCTAATGAAAGCTTTAGAGTTTATATTCCAATAGACGCCGAAACTGGGGATATTAAAGTTGGAGTTAAAGCTTCTATTGAGTTGCCAGCAACCTTAGCTTATGCTACTCCAGTAGAAGGAAAACAAGATATGGCAATTGCTCCTTTAGAATATCAAAACATGAATAAAGATAATATTACTGTATCATGGACTGGTTTAAATGGAGCAGTACAAGTTATTAAAAAAGGTGATGATGGCAAACTTTTAACAGGTGCTAAATTTGTTCTTAAAAATGCTAATGGCGAAAATGTTGCAGAAGCAACTTCACAAGATGGTAAAGCAGTATTCAATGATATTAAACCAGCAGAATACACTATACACGAAGTGGAAGCTCCACAAGGCTATTTAGTTACTAATCCAGTTAATGTTACTGTAAAACCTAATAAGGTGTCTATAGCTGAAATGACTGATACTCAAATTAAAGGTAAAATTCAAGTCCTTAAAGTTGATGAAGAAACAAATACTCCATTACAAGGAGCTGAATTTGAAATAACTCAAGATGGTAAGCATATTGAAACTATAACTACTGGTGAAAATGGTATTGCTACAAGTAGCTTACTTCCTTTTGGAAACTATTTAGTTAAGGAAATTAAAGCTCCAGCTAAGTATGTTTTAAATGGAGAAGAACATCCAGTTACTATAAGTGAAAATGGCAAGACTATTGAAATAACTCACACAAACAAAATTATAAAGGGTAAAGTAGCAGTTAAGAAAACAGATAGTGAAATAGCTGACTTAAATTTAGAAGGTGCTGAATTTACTATTTATGATAATAACAAAAATTCAGTAGCAACTATAACTACTAATAAAGACGGATATGCTGAAAGCGAACCTTTAAATTATGGAACTTACACTATGCAAGAAACTAAAGCCCCTAAAGGATATTTATTAATTAATAAAGTATGGGATATAAATATAACTGAGGATGGTAAAGTTTATAGTTACGATATAACTAATGATGTTATAAAAGGAAAGTTGCAAATTGTTAAGGTTGATAGTGAAAATGAAGAAAAACCAGTTGAAAGTGCTGGATTTGATGTTATAGCAGTTAATGTTAATGGTATCAAAGAAGGAACTGTTGTAGATCATGTTGTTACAGATAAAAATGGATTTGCTTATACTAAAGACCTTAGATATGGAGATTATAAGTTCCATGAAATAGATACTCCAAAAGGATATTGGAAATCTGATAAAGATTATTCATTTAGCATTACTGAAAACGGAAAAACTTATGTTAAATACGTTAAGAACTCTCCTATACAAGCTAAAGTTAGAGTTATAAAAGTAGATTCTAAAGATGGAAAGCCATTAAAAGGAGTTAAGTTCCAAATAAGAAATGCTGACACTAAAAAGTTAGTAGAGTTTACAAACTTTATAGGTATAATTCCTTATAAAACTACAACTTTAGAAACTAATAAAAACGGTGAATTAGTAACTCCACAAAATTTAGCTTATGGAAATTATGTTCTTGAAGAAGTTGAACCATTAGAAGGATATATTAAAGCTAATCCTATACCTTTTAAAATAGATGAAAATTCCGTTTTAGAAGAAATAAAAGATTTAGGAACTATTTATACTCAAAAGGTGTTTAACGACCGTATAACAGCGAATATGGAGCTTTTAAAGTTAGATAAGGAAACTAATAAGCCTTTATCAAATATTGAATTTAAAGTTACTGCATTAGATGGCTTTATGAAAGGTCAAACTTGGAACTTAAAGAGTGATGATAAAGGATTAGTTAGTTTAAAAGGCTTAGAATATGGAAATTACCGTGTAGACGAAGTTAAAACAAGATGGAATTACGTATTAAATAAAGAGCCTATCTTCTTTAGTGTTAAAGAAAATGGAAAAACTATTAAACTTCAAATGACCAATAAAAAGATAAGGGGTTCTGTAGAGCTATTTAAGTTCGATAAAGATACTAATAGACCACTAGAAGGAGTTAAGTTCGACCTATTAAATGGTGATAATAAAAAAGTAGGAACTTATACTACAGATAATACTGGTAAGATAACAGTTAATAATTTAGAAGCTGGTAACTACACTTGGGTAGAAGTAGAAGCAATAGATCATTACAACAAAGTTGATAAAAAATATGACTTTAATATTTATAAAGATGGACAATTAGAAAAAATAGATGTTGCCAATACAGTAAAAACTGGGGAATTAGACTTTAGTAAGACAGATGTTACTACTGGAGATTCTATAGATGGTGCTAAGGTTAAAATTACAGGATTAGAACCACAAAACAAGCATATAAACATAGAGTTTATTTCTTCTAAAGAAGGTAACAAATTCACACTCCCTGAAGGAAAGTACACATTTGAAGAAACTTCAGCTCCTAATGGATATAGAATAAATAAAGAAGTTGGAACATTTGAAATAAAAGACGGAGAAATTACAAAAGCTAATCTTAAAGATGAAAGAAAAGAAGGTGATTTAGAGTTTACTAAAACAGATGTTACAACTGGTAAAGTTATTGAAGGTGCTAAGATAAAAATAACTTGTATAGAAGGATTAAGTGAAGGAAAAGTAATAGAATTTACTTCTTTCAATGATGTGAATAAGTTTACTTTAGACGAAGGAAAATACACATTTGAGGAAATTTCAGCTCCTAATGGATATGAAATAAATAAAGAAGTTGGAACATTTGAAATAAAAGATGGTCAAGTAACTAAAGCTAATCTTAAAGATGAAAGAACAACCGGAGTTTTAGAATTTACTAAAACAGACGTTGCTACTGGAGAAATTTTAGAAGGTGCTAAGATAAAAATAGAGTGTCTTGAAGGCTTGGATCAAGGAAAAGTAATAGAGTTTACTTCTAGCAAAGAAGGAAATAAATTTACTCTTGCAAAAGGTAAATACAGAATTTCTGAAACACAAGCACCTAATGGTTATGAACTTACAAATGAAACAGGTGAGTTTGAAATAAATGAACAAGGACAAGTAGTTAAATGTAATTTAACTAACAAAAAGTTTGAAATAGTTAAAACTGGTTCAAACTTTGATTTCAATTCTTTATTACCACTAGGATTAGTTTTAGTAGTTGGAGGATTAGGAGTATTAACATTAACTAGAAAAAGAAAAAATGCTTAATTTAAAAAAGAGTTAACTAATTTAGTTAGCTCTTTAATTTTATATTTTTTAGAGAATAGTTAAGCCTTGCCTAAATATTAACTATTCTCTAAAACTATTTGAATTGTTTGTTAGGAGGATAATATGAAGTTTTTAACTATATTAGTTTTATGGTCATTAATAGCAAAAGCTTATTTAGCTTTATTTAAAGTAGCTTCAAAAGCTGATAAGGAACTAAGCAGATTATATTAGAAGCTAAAATAAATAAAGGAATAAAATTTAAAAATAGGGATTAAGGAGGGAAAGAATATGGTAAAAGACTTATTTTTAGAACTTGAAAGTATAGATATAGAGTTAAGTAGATTAACTTTGAAAAATTTAAATAAAAATGAAAGGGAATATAGAAAGTATTTAGTATCAAAAATTGAAAGAGTATCTAAAGAAATAATGATAAAAGGTAAAAAAGAAGAAATTTTTAGGTTAGAATATATTCTAAGAAATTTTCTTTTCAATTATGAAATTAAAGAATATTATAAACATTTTAATAGAGCTATGTGATTTGATATGAGAAAAGGATTAATAGTTTTAAGTATAATAGGTGTAATTTTAGTGGTAGTATCATTATTTTTAGATTTTAAAGCTAAAAGTATTAAAGATAATTTAATTAGAGATTATGAAGCTAGAGTTGAAGAACATAATAAGAATAAAATAGCTGAAGATAATGTTGAAGTAGAAAATAAAAATTCAGAAGGATATAAAAATAATAATAGTGCTACTAATAAACTAAGCACAATTGCTATTTTAAAAATTAGTAGCATTGATTTAGAAGCTCCTATTGTAAATGGAGAAGATAATTTAAAGTATGTTGTTGCAAAGTATAGAAATAGTCCTAATTTCGGAGAAAAGGGAAATACAATATTAGCTGGACATAATAACATGGATGGTTCAATTTTTAAAAACCTATATAAAGTTAAAGTAGGCGATATTGTAGAAGTTCAATACGGAAATAAGATATTTAAATATAAAATATCTCAAAAAGAAATCGTAGAGCCTAATGATTCTAGTTTATTAACACAAGATTTAAGTAAAAAAGAAATAACATTAATAACTTGTACTAATAGAGCTAAACAAAGACTAATACTTAAAGGGGAGTTGATTTAAATGAGATTAGCAATATTATCTATTATATTGTCAGTAATTGCTGTTATTCTAGCTTTTACAAATGTAGGCATAATATATCATAAGTATTTAGATTATTTAAATTCTAAAAAAAATAATACTGATTATGAAGATGATGAAGAAGATGATGATACATTTCAAAAGGCTATTATTTTTATAGGAAATGAAAAGATAGAAATTGATGTTGATTATTGTTATGTTGATGATTCTACTACTAGAATTGAAAGTACAGATGGAAAAGTATACTTAACAGATATTAAAAATGTATTATTGATAGATTATAAATGTGATATATGAATTTCTAGGATTTTAGCTAAAAGGGAGATGTTTTAAAGTGAATGTTTTTATGATTTTAGGATTAGATTTTATAATCCTATTTTTATTAATAATATTGTTATTTAAGTTTGAAAATTATGAGTTGAAATTTGGGAAAAGATAGATAATTCTCTTAATAAGAAAGTGGGGAAAATAAATGAATAAAATAGTATTAGGTGGAAGATTAGTAAAAGAACCAGAGATTAAATTTCTTGATGGAAGTGGAACAGCTATTGCTAGATTTACTATAGCAGTAAATAGAAAAATTAAAGGAAAAGATGGTAAGAGAGAAACTGATTTTTTTAACTGTGTTATATTTGGAAAGTTAGCAGAAGGCATTACTAAATATGCCAATAAAGGACAAGAAATTGTTTTAGTAGGAGAAGTAAGAAATAGAAGTTATGAAGATAAGGACAATATAAAAAGATATATTACAGAAGTATATGTAAGTGAATTTGATTTGTTTGGAAGTTATAAGAAAGAAGAAAATAATAATATAGATTATCCAGAAGAATTAGATGGAGATCCGCCGTTTTAAAGTGTCCATAGGGAACATTTTTTTAGATTGGGGGTGGTTAAATGAAAGTAAAGAATGAAGAAGTTAACTTATCAAAAAACTTAAAAGAAAACAGATTAAAGAAAAATCTTACACAAAGAGCATTAGCTGAAAAGTGTGGATTAGATTTTCATACTATAAGTTTAAATGAGAATAAAGAAAGAAACTCTAGTTTTGAAATTATATTAAGATTAGCATTAGGATTAAATATTTCTTTAGAAGAATTATTAGTAGGATAGTGTTCCCCGAGGACACAATTAGGAGGGCTTTGTATGGACAGAATTTTAGAAGAATACTTAGAAGAAACAATACAAAATGTTGGTACAAACATAAAAAAAAGAAGATTAAAAAAAGGGTGGTCGCTTAAACAACTTTCTAAGAAAAGTGGAGTAGGAATAAAAACAATCAATGATATTGAACTTGGCATTAATAAGCCATCTAAAAATACACTATATAAATTATCAAGGGGATTTGGGGTAACCATAGATAAATTAGTTTATGGAAAATAGAAATGTATATTCAGTTAGTTTTAAAAGGTCTGAAAAGGAACTTAAAGAATTTGCATTAACTCATGAGGGGTTTTCAGAATACATAAAAAGATTAATAAAATTGGATAAAGAAAGAGCAGAGAATATATTTACTGATGAAGAAATAAAAGAGATAAATAGATTAATAGAAAATAAGCTAAAAGAGAAAAGGTGTCCCTAGGGAACACTTTTATTTTTTATAATTATATTTGATTAAACAACTGAAACTATAATGCAGCGTAGCAAATAAATTATAGTTGAAGGCGTTAGCTCCAAGTGGGTGAGGGAGAATAGAGGAAGATTTATGAAAGATTAAATAAAGAGTTTAAAGAAAATCTAATTTTAGCTGAAATATAGGAAGGTAAAAAGTGTTCACTGTGGACACTTTTATTTATAAATATTTATATATGGTGTCCATAGGGGACATCTTTTTTATTGCAATTTTTACTTGAAAGGGGGTGATTAATCATGAGTGCTAGAAGAAAAGATAAAGATAGTTTTGAGAAAAAGTTAGTTATTAAATTACTTGAACTTAAAAATAAAAATTATGAGGAATGGTTAGAAGAAAAGCATAGAGAGTTTTTAGACAATGAAGATGTTGAGGAACAAGTATTAGCAGGATTAGATACATTAAAGGAATTAGGAGGAGTTTAATATGTTATCAAATGTATATGTTTTTGCAGATGTTTTTACAAGTTTAAATAATATGGGAATTGAATTTTTAGGAAAAATTCAAACTTTAGGTTGGATTTGTTTAGCATTAGCACTTGCAACAGCAGGATTTTCTTGGATAATTGGTGGAAGTGAAGGAATGAGAAAAGCTAAAGTAATAATTATAGGCGGAATAGCTGGATTTATATTAATTGTAGGAGCTAATTCTATTGCAACATATTTCAAAGATACTATTGCATTTTAATATTAGGATATATGAAGTGGACTAAAAATGTTCACTTCAATATCCTTATTTTTTTACTTTAAATTAAGGTAGGGTGATTAAAGATGAATTTCTTTAAAAAACTATTTAGAAAAATAAAAATTTATTATAGTACAGATGATGAAACTAATAGGGAAATTAAGAGAGCAAAATTTTTAGCAAGTAGAAAATTTTCTTTATTATTAATAGTAGTATTTATTTTAATGACAACATTAATAAGTAACATAATTACAAATGGATTAGATATATTTTTTTATAATATGAAAGGAGAAGGAAAAAGTTTTGACATAGTACAAGCTGTTTTTTTCTTTGGAATTAGAAAGTATTGGTATGTGTATATATTTAATTATTTAATGATGGTATTAATCATTATTAAAATTCAATTTAGATTAAAAACTTCTTTTAGAAGTATAAATGAAGGGCAAAAAGGAAAATGTAGATTTTGTTCGCTAACAGAAATAGAAAGTCAATATAAGTCAGTGCCAAAGAAGGAAAAAGATTTTGATGGAAAAGGTGGAGTTGTAATTTCAAGTTATGGAGATAGTGTCTTTATAGATGAAGGAGATGTAAATAACTTAGTAATAGGAACAACAAGAAGTGGTAAAGGAGAATTATTTTTATTTCCAACCATTGATGTCTATTCGAGAGCTAAAGTTAAGTCCTCATTAATAATAAACGATCCAAAGGGAGAGTTCCTTGCTTCAAGTAAAGATACTTTAGAAAAAAGGGGATATAGGATAGAAGTATTAAACTTAATTAATCCTAATAATTCAATGAGTTATAATCCACTTAATTTAATAGTAGAAGCTTATTTAGAAAAAGATTATGGAGAAGCTCAAAAACTATGTAAGTCATTAACTTATTCTATGTACTATAAGCCTAATGTTAAAGACCCATTTTGGCAAAATTCTTCAATGAGTTTAGTCAATGCTTTAATATTAGCAATACTTGAGGAATGTTATGAAAAATATGGTGAAGAAGAAATGAAAAATAGAGTAACAATGTTTACTGTTGCTAATATGCTTTCAGAATTAGGTTCAGCTTATGATGAGGATGGTAATAATGAGTTGGATAAATACTTTAGAAATTTACCTTCAAATTCAATTGCTAAAATGCAGTATGCTACAAGTAACTTTGCTAAAGGAAGTGCTAGAAGTGGTATTTTTTCATTTGCTATGACAGAGATAGAGAAATTTACAATGGAAAAGATAGCAAAAATGACTTCAAGGAACTCAATAAATTTGAAAGACTTTGGATTCATTAATAAAGAAGATGATAGACCAATAGCATTATTTATGATACTTCCAGACTATGATAATTCAGATTATTTTATAGCGTCTATGTTTATAAGACAACTTTATTGGGTACTGTCTAAGGAAGCTACCTTAACTAAAGGTGGGAAGTGTGAAAGGGAAGTTGTCTTTTTAATTGATGAAGCTGGTAATATGCCACCAATAGAGCAATTAGAAGTTATGCTAACAGTATGTTTAGGAAGAAATATAAAATTTACTCTAGTAGTACAAGCATTTTCACAAATAGAAGAAAAATATGGAAAGGATAAATCGAAAACTATAATAGGTAACTGTGCAAATAAAGTATATATAATGACTACAGAATATGATACAGCAGAAGATTTTTCAAAGCTTTTAGGAGATAAGACTATAGTTAATATATCAAGAAGTGGAGAAATAACAGATACTACAAAGCATTATACAGAGAGTGTTGATTCACAAAGATTAAAAAATGCAAATGACCTAATGTTATTAAAAATGGGTGAAACAGTCGTTACAAGGAACTTGAAAAGAGAAGATAAAAAGAAAAATAGAATAGTTCCTAATCCTATATTTAATAGTGGAAAAACAAGTATACAATATAGATATGAATATTTATCTAAGTGGTTTGATAACAATAGCTCTATTGCTGATGTAGAAATACCATCTTTACATAAAGATGTAAATTTAGATGATTTAATATTATTTGAAAATGTAGAACCGATAATAGTTGAAGAACAAATTATAGAAGATATTAAGCAAGAAGAAAAAGAGAGAAAAGTTCTTCTAAATGAAATATTTTCTCCAATGGAAATTAAGGAAATAATGGAACTGGTTGAAACTAGATATAAAAAGGGAAAAACAAAAATTCACTTAGATAGTACCTTTGAAGATTTAGAAAAGGCTTGTGAAGAAAATAATGATAATAAAGAAATTAAAGCCTTTGTTGAGAAAGGATTTGAATATATAAAAGAAATGGAAAGGAAGTGAAGTAGTGAGTAATATAGAATTTTTGAAAACTTTAACAGAAAATAATGTATTAGAACTTGTAGGAATATTCAGTTTTGGACTTAGGTACTTAGGTTGGGTTTTTATTAAAGGTTTAGTTAATATAGTAGATGGTTTAGAAGATTCTATTAGTGCAATATATAATATTAATAGTTTTTTTGAAACAAAAGAAGTAGCAAACTTTTTAAATGATTACAAACCAGTTCTTTGGACTATATTTGCAATAGCTTTAGCTATTGTAGGGTTTCAAATAATATTTCAAAGAAAGAGAGATAAGGGACAAGTTCCAGTTAATATATTAATTTCTATATCAATAATAGTTGGGTTACCATTTCTAATGACGCAGTTAAACGATGCTACTAAACTAATAGTTGATAATAATATAGGTACGTATAAATCAAGTGCGAGAGAAATAGTTAAGGGAAATTTATCAGATTTATACTATTTAGATAGTGTAGGATATGATTTAGCAGATAAGAAAAACAATATATATATTGATAATATTATGAATATTGATATTAATGAAAAGTTAGAACCAAATAAATTAAAAGACCCTATGTACAAAGATGTTTTTAAAAGAAAGTTAATTGAAAAAAGCAATGGAGAAACAAGTATAGTTGATTTAGATAAAGGTTGGTTTTCATTTTTAGATGAAGATTACTATAGATATAACTTGAATTTTCTTGTAGTTATTTGCTCCTTATTGGTTTCTATGGTAGCAATATTATTTTCATGTTTGAAGGTAGGAAGAATACTTATAGAATTGGCTTTTAATAAGATTTTAGCAACTGTTTTAGCATTTAGTGATATAGGAACTGGAAAGAAGCTTAAAATGGTTGTTGAAAACATATTATCAATGTTTGCTATATTAATAACAGTATCGGTTTTATTAAAGCTATATGTTGTTTTTACAGGGTGGTTAAGTAGTCCAGACGTTGCTATACAAAATCCTATGGTTAAGTTATTAGCACTTGGAGCAGGTTCATGGGCAGTTATAGATGGACCTAATATAATTGAAAGAATTTTTGGAATAGATGCTGGTATTAAATCAAGTTGGGGAGCTGTAGTTGCTGGTATTGAAGGAGCTAGAATGGCAGGAAAAGGAGCAAAAAGTATTGCAGGAGCAGGAAAGAAAATTTATTCAGGTAGTAAAAGTGCTTATTCTAACATTAAGGATAGAATTAGTAAGCCAAATGGTTCTATAAAAGATAATTTAAAATCAAGCGAAGGTTCAAGTAGTATTAAAAATAATAACAATAGTAATATGAGTAATAATCCGAATATAAAAAGCAACTCTGATGTTAAAAACAATTCAAATTTAAAAACAAATAAATCGAATAAAGATGGAAATTTAAATTTAAATAAAAGTTCTAGTGGGAATTCTAGTAGTAACAGTAATAGCAATATGAATGTAAATAGTAGTGGGGTTAATAAAAATAATGATAATAGCAAAGTAAATTTAGAAAAGGGAACTTTAAAAGATAATTCTAATCAAAAAGGGACAAGTGTAAATAGTAGTAAAGGAAATATAGGGGACATAAAAAATAACAGTAGTTCAGCAGAAAAAGAAAAACTATTAAAAGAAGCTATATTAAAAAATAAAAATAGATCAGCAAATAATGGACAAGGAATAAATCATGATAATAAAGAAAAAAGTGATAAGTTTAATAAGGCAATAAATAAAAATGAAAGTTATAAAGGAAATGGGCAAATCAATAAATTTAATTCAAGTGGAGTTAAAGAAAGTAAATATAGTGGTAGTAACATGAAAAGAAACTATAATAACGTATCTGAAAGCAAAAAATTTATTATAGGAGATAAAAGTAAGTTTAATATAAAAAATAAAGGAGGAAAGAAAAAATTATGATTTTTAATATACCAAAAGATATAAATGTAGAAATAAAAGTTTATAATGCAATAACATTTTTTGATATAGCTTTTATAGTCTTATTTATGGCAGTTGCAAAAATACTAAGTTTTTTAGTATATTCTAAATTTATATTTATATATTATATTTTTTGTTTTTGTTCGGCTATATTTTTAACATCTAAAAGTATAAGTAACCCTAAGAGAAGAAATTTTCAAAGTATATATTTAGCCTTTATAAGAGATAGAAATATCTATCATAGAATAAAAATTAATGAATAATAAAAGTGTTCCCTAGGGACACTTTTTATTTTTTACTTTTAGGAGGAAAGAAATGTATAAAAATTTTGATGATATAAAAATAGGAGAAGAAAAAAAGAAGTTAACAAGAAAAGAGAAAAAAGAATTGAAAAAACAAAAGAAAGAAGAAAATAAAAGTAAAAAGGAAGAAGCTAGGCTATTAAAAAAAGAAAAAAGGAATTCACCTAAAATACGAAAAAACGTTTTAAATAAAATGGAGGAGATAGATGTAACAGATAATGAATTTATAAAAACTAAAAGTGGTTACCTAAATATATATCAAGTTAGTGGCAAGGATGTAGATTCATTATCAAATTATGAGCAAGAAGATTTAATAAGAAATTTTATGTTTTTTCTAAGAGAGTTTATTTATGATTTTAAAATAGTAGCAATGAATTTTCCTGTTAATACAAGTGAACAACAAACATATATACAAAAGAGAATAAATAGAACAGAAAATGAATTATACAAAATATTTTTAAATGAAAAGTTAGAAAAACTTATAGAGCTAGAAAAAACTAAAACGAACATAGAGTATTACATTATTATTTTCATTGATAAGGAAGATTTATCAAATGATGTTTTAAATAATTTGATAAGAAGTACGAATAAAGATATTAGTTTAAGTGAGATAGATTTAGAAAAAAAGTTAAAGGTACTATATAAACTTAATAATTTAAATAGTAAAATACTTTAAAGGAGATATTGCTTATGAAAAAGTTGGAATACAACCCCTATTTAATAGATAAAATTCAACCTTGTGGTGGAATTATTTTTAAAGATAATTATATTAAAAAAGGTGATGGCTATGAAGCTTGTATAAATATCTATGATTATCCAAGTGAAGTTAGCCATTTTTGGTTGAAAGGATTAATAAAAGAATTAGATGATACTGTAATAACAGTTGATGTTGGAACAGCCAATATAAATGAAGTGTTAAAGAAAGTAAATAAATCTATGAATGAACATAATTCAAGGATTGAAGATAGCAGAGATTATACAACAGCTATAAATTCTAATAATGAATTTGGAGCATTATCAGCTTTAACTGATGATATTGTTAATAATAGTGAGGTAATGAAACAGATTGTTACAAGGATTTTTGTATGGGATAGAACTTTAGAAGGTTTAGAGAATAAGGAAAAAAATATATTAGAAAAATTAGAAACTTTAAAATATAAAGGTGCTATTTTTATAAATGAACAGGAATATGAATGGAAGTCAATTAAATTACCTATGTCAAAGCAAGAAAAATTACCTAATGGAATAATAAAACAACCTATACAAGCTTTAAGCCTAGCAGGAGGGTATCCATTTGATTTTATAGAGCTAAAAGATAAAACAGGTATGCCTTTAGGAACAACTAGAGTTGGTGGTAGTGTAATTTTTGATTTATTTACTAAAAATTCTATAAGAAAATCATTTAATGCACTTATTTTAGGCGTAACTGGTGCTGGTAAATCTACTTTATTAAAAAAGTTGATGAATGATAATGCTATATTAGAAAATACAATAAGGATTTTAGATTTAACTGGAGAATTTGGAGAAACTATTGAGCGATTGGGAGGAAAAGTAATTAAGTTAGATGGTAGTAATGGAATGATAAATCCATTTCAGATTTTTGCTACTATGATTGATACAGATACAAATGATATTTTAGAAGAACAGTCATATATGTTTCATATAAATAAGCTATCAATGACTTATAGATTTTTAGCAGAAGGATGTTCAAGTGAGGAAATTAGGGAGTTTGAAAACTTAGTTAATGATTTTTATATTGATTTTGGAATTAAAAGAGATAAATGTACTACGTATAAAGTGAAAGAATATCCAATAATGGAAGAATTCTTGAACTTCATAAAGAAACAATTGTATAATAATGTTGAAAAAGAAGAATTAAAGACTAATTTAACCACTAAAAGGCAAGAAAGAATTGAAAGTATAAAATTAACCATTGAAAATGCAATAAATAATTACAGTAAATTATTTAATGGATATTCTACTATAGAAGATATGTCATCAGAGAGAATATTAAGTTTTGAGTTAAGAAATTTATCTCAATTTGACAATAGAATATTTAATGCACAAATGTTTAGTATATTAACTATGCTTTGGAATGGAGCTTTAAAACAAGGTATTAAGCAGAAAAAATTATTTGATAGTGGAGCAGTTACACTAGATGAAGCTACAAAATATCTTTTATTTATAGATGAAGCACATAAGTATATAAATTCAGATAATGAATTGGCAGTAGATTTCTTTATAACTTTTGAAAGAGAAGCTAGAAAGTATTTTTCAGGACTTGTTTTTGCAACACATAGTATAAATGATGTTGTTCCAGAAAGTTCAGATAAAACTATTTTAGGAAAGATAAAAACTTTATTTGAATTAACTCAATATAAATTTATAATGCAACAAGACAATAATGCTAAGAAGGCTTTAGAAACAATATTTGAGGGGCAATTAAATGAAAATGAAATTAATAATATACCTACATTTGGACAAGGGGATACTACTTTAATAATAAATGGTATGAATAATATAACATTCCATGTTGAAATTTCAGAAGAAGAAAAAATATTATTTGAAGGAGGCGTATAATGTGGACAAGAAAAAGTTAATAATAGGTGGATCAATATTAGTAATATTAATTATTGGTGGAACTATATTTTCATTAAACAAGTTGAAAAATAACAAGCAAGAACCTATAAAAGTAGAAGAAAATAAAAAAGATAATAAAATAGTAGAAAAAAGTAATGAAGAAAATAAAGGGTTAAGTGATGAAGAATTAAAAAAGAAATATTACCTTTTACAAAACAGTAATATTTCAGTAAAAGATAGAGTTGAAGCTTCAGAAGTTGCTAGAAAGTTTGCAAAAGATATGACAGAGTTTGATATAAATAATCCTAAGAAAAATGAGGAAGAAGCTTTAAGCTTAGTATCAACAGATATAGATAAGGAAGTCGAAGGTTACTTTATAACTTTAGGTCAAAGTAAGGAAATAAAAGAAAAGAAAGTAACTAAAATAAGAAGTGAAGAAGAAGATAATGAAGATAATAATGGATATGTATATATTTATGTTACAGTAGCATATGATAATATTGATGGAAATAATCAGAAAAAGCAAGATTCTAAATCTTATAAAATACAATTATTAAAAATAGATAGTAAATATAAAGTAACAAGTTATAAAGAGTATTAAAAGGAGAACTAACTTAATTTTAAGTTGGGTATTTCTTTAGAGTATATATAAGTAATTTTATTGTAAAAAATTGCTATTTTAGATATAATGAATTTAATAAATTATTATTTATTAATAAGGGGTTGAGTAAAATATGGGAAACTATAGAGAAACATTGATTCAGACAGTCCTTGATTCTTCGGTCAGTAAATCGTGGATGAGTGCTGTATATGAATGGGAAATTGAAGATTGCATTGAAGATGACTTAAATAAATCATCTTGTATTTGTGGAAAAGAAAATATTAAATATCTTTACACAATACATAATATGAAAAATGGGGAAATATTAAAGCCTATTGGAAGTACATGTATAAAAAAATTTAATCGTGTTGATTTAAATGAGCAGACTACTATAAATGAAAAATTGTTCAAGTTATTACATGCTATCAAAGAGAATAGGTTTATTTCTTTGAATTCAGAATTTTTTTCAAAAAAATTATTAAGATATTTATATGAGGAAGGAGTATTTAAGCCTACTCAATATAATAAATTCAATGGAGAAAATGATTACAATTTTTTTATAAATATGTTTAATAAAAAAAATAAGTTAACTAAAAAGCAGGAAGCAAAGATTAGTGCAATAATCGTTTCTTCAATTCGACCGTATTTAGTTGAAAAGTTAAATGACAAAATTATACATTAAATTACACTTTTTTGACTTGACAAATAAAGGGTTTAAGTTTTAAAAAATAATATTTAAATTAGTGTACATTTATTAATTAATTTTAAAATTTTTATAAATAATAAATATTTCTTAATATTATGAAAGAACCAACTTAATTTCAAAGTTGGTTCTTTTTATATGTCTTTTTTAGGTAGGTGATAGTTTGAAAAAGAAAATAATTAAAAAAATAATTCTCACAATAGGAGTAACAAACTGTTTAGTTATTTTCTTGGCTACTATTATTATGGTTGGAGTTATAGGAATAATTGGAGAAGGAAATAAAAAGAGTTATTCTAATATAACTGATATAGGAGCTATGGGAGTACCTTTAGAATTTGTTCCTTATTTTAATGAAACATCAGAATTAGTTGGAATTCCTAATTGGGTTTTATGTGCCATTGCTAAACAAGAAAGTAATTTTAATCCCAATGATGAGTATGGTGGAGCTTATGGAATAATGCAGCAACAAAGATATGATTTTAGTGGTGATGATATATTTAAATATTATATGGATTACGGATTAGCCGATTTATATAGAAAAGTAGGTTATGAATTTAATAGTATTGATGATATGTGGAGTATATTTTTAAAAGATGCAAGAGCACAAATTATAGCTGGTGGATTTGAAACAATGTATTATGCTAACTATGTTTTGTATAGAAAAGGTATTATTAATACTCAAAAATTTAATAATGTTGAAAATATGAAACTCATAGATTGGGGAGCAAGTGAAACAGATTCAAACTTTAGAGAATTATTAAGAAGAATTTTTGCTTGTTACAATGGAGGTCAAGGTTATGGAATGGATGTTGATTTAGATAAAGCACAAAATAATTATCCTAATAGTGTATTCAAGTATGCTATGGAATTTAGAAATGCTGGTATTACTGGAAGTGGTATAAAAGGAGATAATGAAACAATAGAAAAAGCTATTGAAGCAGGAATGAAATGGGTAGGAAAATCACCTTATGTTTGGGGTGGTGGTCGTAATCAAGCTGATGTAGATGCGGGAAGATTTGATTGTAGTTCTTTAGTTCATTATTGCTACTCAAATGCTGGAATACAACTTGGTGATCGCTCAAGTGTAACAACATGGTCATTATTAGAGCTAGGTAGAGCAGTTCCACCATCAGAAATGAAGCGTGGAGATTTATTGTTTTTTGATACCGCTGGAAGAAATGGACACGTTGGAATTTGGCTAGGAGATGGCAAATTTTTAAATGATAGTTCAAGTAAAGGGGTTAGTATAGGAGATTTAAATTCACCTTATTGGAAAAGTAATTTTAATGGGAATGTTAGAAGAATAATAGAATAGTTAACGAAAGGAGAAAATAGAATTGAAAGAAAAGATATTAGAGTTTCAAAAAAATGCTGAAAATAAATTTAAAAAGTTTAAAAGAAGTAAGAACCAATCCATTATTTATTATTGTGCAACTTCAATAATAATTTTTGGAATGGTCTTTTTTTTAACTTCAAATAGACTTTTTAATCAAGATTTTTTTGTTAAAAGTACAACTTTAAATAAAGAAATACTATTTGAAAATAACAATATAAAGGTACTAGATAGAGAGTATAATCCAAGTACAGGAGTATTTGAAATGTTTCTTAATATAAAAAATAGTAACCCTAATATTAATAAACCAATAAATGTTTCACTAAGAGAAAAGAACCATTTAGAAGATAAAATGAAATGTGAATTAATTAAAGTTGGAATAAATGATTATGTTATTTATTCTAAATTACCTACAGATTGGTCAGCAGTTTCTATTAGTATTACTTCTTCTGATAAGGATAATAGTTTAGGAGATACGCTTAAACTTTATTCAGATCGAAAGGACACTAAAGAAAATATTAACTTAAAAGATGAAGATATTAATGGATATAAAATTAAGTTTGTAGACATAGAAATAGAAAACTTGAATAATGAAATTTCAGAATTAGATAAATTAATTGAAGAAAAAAATACAACTGAAAGTAATTTAAAGAGAATAAATAGTGAACTTGAAGAAGATAAAAAGTACCAAACTGAAAATGAAAAACAAGAAAGTGAGAATAAAATTAATGCAAATAAAAATACAATAGATAAACTAAATAGAGAAAAAGAAGGACTTAATAAAGATAAAAAAGAGCTTAAAAATAAAATTATTAATCTTAATAATAAGAAAAATGACTTGAAAAAATAGGCGTAGAACTTTCGCATTTTATACGCTTTTTATGCGATTTATATGCGATTAACTTCCGCATTTAAGTAGAATTTTGATATCATTGAAACGCTAGGCTTTGCCTAGTCTAGCACCTTGTGTGATAGCAGTTTCTCCTTATGCCCTTTTTATTAAGAAGTAACAAGAAGTAAATAGTAACATAGAGAGTAGAAAAGCAAAAATATTTTTGTTAACTTTTTTTACAAAAAGTTTGCGACTAAGATTTTAATTTTAAAATTTTAGTCGCTTTAATTTTAGATTTATTTATATAAGGAGGTACAAATGAGTGATATTTTAATAAGAGATTTATCAGAAGATATTATTTTTAAGATAGATGAACTAGCAAAAAAGAGCGGAGCAAAAAGTCGAAACGACTTTTTAAAAAGACAATTAGAATTAATGTCATCACTAGAAGAGTTAAAAAGAATTGAGGGGAATTATTCCTACTTAATTAAAAAACTTGGGAAGATAATAGAATATAATTCCGCATTAATGGAAGTATTGGCAGAAGAAATATTAGGTGAAAATATAGGAGATATAATTTCAAAAAGAAAAAAAGGAGATGATTAGTGTATGGCTAGAAAGAAAAAAGACTTTATGTTTTCTGAAAAAAATTTAGAGTATATAGAAGAAATAAAAGAAAAAAATGATTTTAAATATTCTAGTGAAGCTTTAGATTTAATAATAAGAGAGCATAGAGAAAATGAAAAGATGTCTATTAAAATGCTTAGAGAATATTTGGCTCATGAAATATCGGAAGCCTTAAAAGATGAATTTAAAATGTTAATGAAGGTAAATAAATTTACAGATAAAAATACACAAGTAATTATAGAAATGTTAAATGGTATGTTTATAAAAGAAGAGTATGGAAAAATAATAACTACAAATGAGGAAGTTTGTAAAGCATTAACTATTGCAGAGAATACTATTGAAGAAAGAATAAACAAAAATTATAAGAAAGGAAATAGATTATATTAATTATGGGAAGTCCGGGAATTGTTTATAAGTTAAGGTTTATAACTCCACAAGAAGGTTATAATTTTGAAAGTTATATTAACTATATTGATAGAGATAAGGCAACAAAAAAATACCATGATAATGATTATGCTAGTTTTAATGATTATATGGGAAATGCAAAAAAGAAAGGTTCTTTATTTACAAGAGATAAAGATGAATTAAATGAAAAAGAAATTGAAAGTTTAAAAAATGCTTTTACAGTTGCACAAAATAGGGGGAGTAATTTATGGCAAGATGTATTTAGTTTTAATAATGATTGGTTAGAAGAACAGGGGATTTATAATTCAAAAACTAAAGTTTTAGATGAAGAAAGAATACATAAAGCCATAAGATCAACTATGAATACCTTAGAAAGAAAATGCGGATATAAAGATTTGGTTTGGTCAGCTTCATTACATTATAATACTAAGCACATTCATGTTCATGTAGCAACAGTACAACTTAATCCAGATGAGCGAGGGAAAAGAGAGTACAAAGTTTTAAGAGCAATGAAGAGTAGTTTTGCTAATTCATTATCTGACTTTAGCAAAGAATATAAAGAAATAAATAATATAATAAGAGAAAGATTGGTTGACAATAGAAAAAGTTATGACTTTACAAAAGATAAAATGATGAAAGAAAATGTAAAGCAAATAATTAAATTACTTCCCAAAGATAAAAGACAATGGAGCTATAATTATAATTCTTTACAAGAAGTTAAACCATATTTAGATGAAATAACAAGGAGCTTTATAGATGATAATTTTAAAGAAGATTATAAACTATTAATTAAAAAGTTAGATGAGCAAGAAATTAAACTTAAAAATATGTATGGAGAAAAAAATACAAGCCTATATAAATATTATAAAGATAACAAAGTAGACGATCTTTATACAAGGATGGGAAATGTTACTTTAAAGCAAATAAAAGATAATGTATATGAGAATGAAAACAAAAAGTTTATAAACTCTAATAGAGAACCAGTAGTAACCAATAGAGCATTAAGTAAGATAAAAAAAGCATTAAGGAAAGATTTTGATAGTGTTAAAAACATGAGAGAATATGAAAAACTTCAAAATGAAATAGAATATTCAAGACAAATGAATATGTAATAAATTAATTGAGGATAAATTAGAAGATGACGCATATATAGATTATGTTTCTGATGATATTATTCAAATTAGATTTGAAAGAGAAACAAATGAAAATACATTTAAATATGTGGTTGATTTTTATAAAAAATATATAGAATACAATAAAAGTATAACTAATTACTGTGATGTAAAACTTGTATTAGAGTTAGAAGATTTTCTAATCAATGAAAATGGTAAGAGTTATAATTCAGAAGAATTTACTTTTGATGAAATTATAAGAATTGTTAAATATTTAAAATTTGAAGAAAAAGAATAGTTTAATACTATTCTTTTTCTTTTTAGAAATAAATATATGAGGTTTAAATATGGAGAATTTAAATAGTATAAATAATAAGTTAGAGATAGCAAAAGAGCTATTTTCAAATACCAAAAACATAAATTTAAAAAATTTCATTAAAGAATATATAAACAATTTTGATGAAATTCAAAACAAAAATAATAAAAACTTAGAAAATTTAAGTTTGTTTAAATATATAAATTTTGATAGATGTATTGAGTATATTGTTACCTCAAATTTTAATATTCGAGAATGGTCTTTATATGATATACCACTTTCAAATATTTATACATTTTATAATGAAAATAGGAAATATTATTTTGATTTAATTGTTTATAATGATAATGTAACTCCTCAATATTTAGATGAAAATTATAATACATCTGATGCAAATTCTATTCAATAAGCAATAGAAAAATATATAAACTAAAATTAAAAAAATATAGTAAAATGCGGATTTAAGAATTTTAAAGTGCCTGGCATTTATCCTGGTACTTTAAAATTAATTAATCATGTTTTTGGCCAACGATTAGTAGGCTAAAAACGGAAATATGACTAAGTTTAAAATTTGAATTTTTAGGAGGATAGATATATGGGAGATAATTTAGCATTAGTTGAAAAGATATTAAATGAAACAGAAGTACAGGTCTATACTTTAGATACAAAAGAAACTATAGTTTTAAAACTTAAATATTATGAGGTAGAAGATTTAAAAGATTCTATAGAAAATGAAGAAACAATTATTATTGGATATGATAGAGAAAATAAAACTATTGATAGAAATATAAAAGAATTTTAAAAGTGTCCTTGATGGACACTTTTATTTTTATGGATGAAAGGAGTATATAAAATGGCTTATAAGAAAAAAGAGTACAAAAGTAGTAAATCACAAGAAGAAAAAAGAAAAGATATAGATTTTCTTGTAAAACAAGCAGATGAAAAAATAGATAAGGTATTTAGTAGTTCTAATGATTTAAAGGAATATCTTTCTTTTATGGCTAAATTTCATAACTATTCTTATAGAAATTCAATTCTTATTGAAGAACAATTTAGGGGAGCAGTTGCAGTTGGAAGTTTTGCATTTTGGAAAGAGAAAGGATATTCGGTAAACAAAGGAGAAAAGGGAATAAAAATATTAGTTCCAACAAAACTTGGAGATAGGTTTATAGCAGAAGATGGCACTATAAAATTAATAAGTAAAGCTAATGAAAAAGAAAAACAGTTAATAAGAAGTGGAGAATTAGAAACACTTGAAGGAGCTATTAAGTTTAAGCAAGGATATGTTTTTGATGTAAGTCAGACTAATATGCCATCAAGTGAATTGCCTAAAATATTTCCTAATAAATGGCTTGAGGGGGATGTTAAAAATTATAAAGCTTTTTATAAATCACTAGAAAATGTGGCTAGTAAGATAGGGGTTAAGATAATAGAGCCTAAATCAGAACTTGGATTAGTTAAAGGGGTTAGTTATACATCAACTAGGGAAGTAGCTTTAAATCCTAGAAATTCAGAATTACAGAATGTTAAGACTTTAATACATGAGTTAGCACACGCAAAACTTCATACTGTAGAAACAAGAGATAATTACACAAAGGCAGAGAAAGAATTTCAAGCTGAAATGGTTGCATTATCAGTAAGTAGTTATTTTGGAATTAATACAGAAGAATATTCACTTAGATATTTAAGTGAATGGACTAAAAATGCAACCTTTAAGGATAAAGAAAAATTGTTAAAAGAAGTAAGTACAACTGTAAAAGAATATGTAGAGATAATGGAAGATAGCTTAAATGCAGAAAGGGAATTAACTAAGGGAAATGAATTAGTTAACTCCCTTTCTGATAAAAATATAAAAAATGAAAGTGAATTAAATTTAGAAATGGAAGGAGAGATGGATTTTGAAAATGAAAAAATCATAAAAATTAAAGATGAAATTAATAAGGAGGGCAACATGAAGAAGTATAAATTAGATAATGATATCTCAGAGAAAATAAGAAAGCATGAATTATGGCTTGAAAGTAATAAAAAAAAGGGTGAAAGATTAGATTTAGAAGGAAGGAATCTGAGGGGAGTTAGATTTTTAAATGTAAATTTAAAAGAAGCTAATTTTAAAAATAGTGATTTAGAAGGAGTGATATTTTTTGCAAATTTAACAGGTGCAAACTTAGAAGGAACAAATTTAAAAAACACTAAATTTATAGGTTCTAATATAAAAGATATAATTATAGAGCCAAATAAGCTGGAACGAATTAATTTAGAGATTAGTGAAGAAGTAGAATTTCATAATAAAATGAATAAGACTTTAAAAACTAATAATAAAGAAAAAAGTAAATCTAAAGAAAATAATTATGAAATGGAGTTTTGATTTATATACGTAAATAATATACTCGTAAATGAATATAAAATATAATAAAAAGGAAAATACATTACTTGAAAAATATTATAAAATAATATGTCATTTATTGCATAAGAAAAAATTTCAAATTTAATATCTTAATTTACATGTTTTATAAATGATAGAAACTAAAAAAAGGAAAGGATTTAAAATCCTTTCCTTTTTTATTCATAAGGTAGTTTTACTATTATTGATAGTATATCTTTTTCAGTATCAAATTTACTTTTTATCCAAATAAAAATATTATTTATAATATATACTCCAGTAAAAATTTCATCAAATTTTGGATTTCTATTTTTAATATAAAATCCTTCAATTAGCATACGATTTTGTTCTTCTTTATCATCTGAATTGAGTTCGCCCCAATCATTTTTACAAAACCTAGATAGTATAATATCAATTTCTTTTTTTGAAAGATAGTTATCTTTTATTAGATTTTTAATACCGATACTCATATTTGCAATTGCCTTCATAGTATTTGCTCCTTAAAAATATATTTTGTTTTTTTATTAAAAGGTGTCCTCGGAGGACACCTTTTAAATTTTAGTATTCATGTGGGAATAAAACAGTTATTATTAAGGTATCTATTGTATAATCGTATTCACTCATAATCCAAATCTTAATATTTTTCATTAATTTATATATTCCCATAAATCTATGATGTAGTTTAGCGTCAACTTTTTTGATTAATGAGTTTTGAAGTTCAGTATCTTCTTGACATAAATCTCCCCAATTATTCTCTAAAAACTTAAAAAGTTGAAGTTGTAAATCAAATTCGTAAATCTCCTTATTTTGTAGAGCATTGCTAACTCCATGAGTTAATAAAATAGTTTTTTTCATAATTTTAAATTCCTCCTTGATAAACATTACCAAACAGGATATAATAATTTTGGATATCTTATTAATTAGGTGTTGCCTGTTTGGGTAATGCCTTTTTTATCTAATTTTGATTAGTAACAATTCTAGTTATTTCAGATAATTCTTGATTAGTTAGATTTTGAAAATAGCCATGTCTGCAAGATGTGCCTTTTAGAGCAGTTAAGTTCTTATCAAAATCTATATCTAAATAATCACTTACTCCATAAATATTTTCTTTGATTTTATAAATAGTTAAATTAATTTTTTCAATGTACTTAATTTCCATTTTAAAATCTCCTATAGTCTATACTTTAAAGTTTCAAGTAAGTTTTCTAACATTTGAAGTTTAGCTTCTTCAAGTTCAAGCCTTCTTTTTTCAAGTCTTTCCTTAGAACTTTCAAGAATTTCCTTCATTAAGATTTCTAAAATTTCATTATTCATAAAAATTCTCCTTTCAATAAAACACTATTGTTAAACACTTCGTGTTGTTGTTTTTTTGATGAGCCTAAGACTACACATAGAAGCGAATTGTAAAGGAAAATGGAGCAAAAAATTTTAGCTGCTATGGAAGAATGGAATGGCTGATAAAAATTTTTGTGGAATGGCTTTACAATTTTAGCGTATATGTGATAGGCTAGTGCCACAAAAAATAAATATTATTCAGAATTACGACAGTAATTCTTTCATTATTTGAAAAATATTTCAAAATAAATTAAAATATTAATGTGATGCACAACAAATAAAGGTGGGATATACTAATGTCAATAATAAGAATATAACTAATTAAAGAGGAGTTGGATATATAAAAATAAGATAGTAAAATTAAATCTATTATGATTATTTAAAAATATATAAATAAGGGGGGAGAAAAGTATGGTACCTAAAGTATTTATATCTTATGCACATGATACAGAAAGTTTTTCGGACAGAATATTAAATTTTTCTAATAAGTTAAGAGAAAATAATATAGATGCTAATATTGATCAGTATGAAGAATCACCACCAGAAGGCTGGGCAAGATGGATGGATAATCAGATTGAAGATTCTGATTTTGTTATTATTGTGTGTACTAAATTATACTACGATAAATTTAAAATGTTTAAATCAACTGAAGGTAGGGGTGTAAATTGGGAGATAAATATTATATATCAACATTTATATGAATCGTGTTGTAACAATACAAAGTTTATACCCGTAATATTTAATGATTATACCACAACGAAAATATTAAAACCACTTCAAAGTTCAACATATTATTACGTTGATAGAGAAAAGGATTTTAAAAAATTATGCAATAGACTTAAAGGAATAAAAAACACAGTGAAACCACCACTTGGTAAGTCGGAAAGTGAAGAATATTTAAAGGTAAAAGAAAGAAAAAACCTGTTTATTACTTCATTTATAGATGTAAAGACTTGGGATAATGCAAAATGGAGAGGAATTTCATACTTATTTTTTGAAGATAATAAATCTTTACCAGTTATGGGGTTATTATATCAAAATAGAGAAAATGCAATCAAAATATTTAAAGAATGGAAAAAAGTTTGTAAGGATAATATATTTAGTGAATTAGAAATTAGTATAATTGAAAAGAAAAATGTGGGTATAAAGGATGGATATTTTGTTTATATAACCACTAATATGGATGAATGTAAAAAAAGAGCAGAAAAGCAAGGGTTTGATATAGATGAAACAGTGTTTTCAGTATATTCAAGATATCAATATATGACTATAGATATTTTTAAAAATAATCTTGCTATTTTTAAAAAACAATTACAAGATAAAAAGGAATTTTATATTGCTCCAGCTATAATAGATGCTTATAGTGAAAATCCTACCATGAATGATATTAATTTTGATTTAAGTTTAAAAATAAAAATGAATAAAATAAAGTTTAAAGATTTTGATAGTTTAACTCCAAAGGATATTGAGTATGATGTAGTGAGTAATTTGGAACATTTTATTAATAAATAGCATTAGGAGATTAAAAATGAAGTTTAGTATATTTGATAAAAGAGTTGCAATTAAATGCTGTAGTAGTATATTTACATTTGGTGGAGCTATTATAGGTGTTATATCAGCATTATTTAGTAACTGGGTATCTAAAAATGTTGTTTTTATATTGATGGCATGGGGATTTTTATGGTTTCTTTATTATTTTTTTATCTTGTTTAAAGAATATAGAATGGATAGACTAGTATTAAAAATAAATGATTCAGAGGTTGAAATTATTAATGGTGATATACTAAGAAACTGCGAAGATGATTCTTTAAGAGTTATAGCTTTTAATGAATATTTTGATACTTTAGTAGATGAAAAAATAATTTCAAGTGGGTCTATAAATGGTAAATTTTTAAATACTTTAACTAGTAATGAATTAAATGAATTAGATGATTTTATAGAAAACAATAATGAGTTAAGTGATAGGTTTATATTACAGAATGTTAACAGAAAGCGAGGTAAAAAGAAAAAATATAAAATAGGATCAATTTTATGTTATAAAAAAAATTATTTATTAACTGCTTTTAGTAAATTTGATGAAAAAGACAGAGCAAATTTAACATTAGCAGAGTATATTGAGTTTTTAATGGAATTTTGGAATGAAATTGACAGGGTATATGCAGGAAGAACTGTTGAACTTCCACTTTTAGGTGGAGGAATAACACGCTTTAAAGATACTGGAAATAGTTTATCTCATCAAGAACTTATAGAAAATATTTTATGGACTTTTAAAATCAGTAGATTAAAGTTTAGTTATCCAGCAAAAATAAGGATTTTATTATATAAAGATGAAAAAGTGAATGAAATGAAAAAAATAGATTTAATAAAATTAAAGGAGATGTTTAAAAATGAGTAGAAATTATAGAAATGGAACTTATGTAGCATTTGATGGAAATGGTGAGGTTAATCCAACTAAAAGTGATTTAAAATATTTTTGTATTTTGAAGGCATGGCAAGAGAATGATAGTATCGATTTTAATTTTATAAATAGTCATGAAAAGACTTATTCAGTTAGAGATACAAGTTCAGAGGAGACTTTAAAGAGTAGATTGAATGAAAGGATGAAAAATTCTAAAAATTTACTTGTTATCGTATCAGAAGATACAAACTATGATAGAGGATTTTTAAATTATGAAATATCTAGAGCTATAAAAGCATATGATTTACCAGTTATAATAGCATATGTTGGAGAGTTTGATAGTATTGAATTTAAATATGGGTATTTTTGGGATGTGATAGGAGTGAGAAAAGGTAATAACTCTCGTATAAGTTTAAAAGGTAGATTACCAAAAGAATTAAAAGATGCAATTGAAAATTCTAATATTAATTGTATTCATATACCATTTAATAAAGATGTAATAAAAGAGTGTATAAATAAATATGGGTGTAATTATAGTAATTTAAAAGGACATAAAAATACAATGGGTGTATAAATTGGGGGGATAGTATATAGAATCTGACAAATTTACTTAAGGATAAATAAAAAGAAAATTTATATACTGCTTATTGTATAGAAGAATTAAAATCTAATAATTATAAATGGGAGAAAACACTTTCTCCCACACCCACTTGGAGCTACCGCCTGTAATAATAATTTCATTTCATTACATTATTATTACAGTTGGTTTAAGGTATTGAATTTATATTTAAATGTATATTACAATTAATTTAATTCATTCATTTAAAGTAATCCAATTACTTTCTCATAATAATATGGTAAGAGTGTATTCATAATATTAATGAGTACACTTTTTATTTTATGTTGTAATAGTTATTAACTTAATGTATAATATTAAATATCAAAAAATAGTAATTATCTAACTATAACTTTATTTACAAGATAAAAGATGGGAGAAAATAAAATTTCTCTCATTTTTCATTGTAATATTTTAATAAATATATTATAATGTTTACAAAATAAATATATTTAAAGTTAACATTCTAGTTGGGCATATAGTGCTTAATATCTCCTTTTGTTGACTGAAAACAGTTTAACGTATAAAAGTAGTATTATATTTTAATACTACTTTTATATTGGGAGAATAAAGTTAAATATAAATGCTTCCTATTTGTTTAAATTAACATAAAAATAAAAAGAGAGAATAGTTTATTCTCTCTTTTTATTTTACTTTATAGTATCTAATAGAGTTTTTAAATCTATTGGACTATATGAACTTAGAAAGTTTTTAGTATCATCAGATATTTTTATATTATCTTTTCTCATTTTATCAATTTGTTTATATAGGGAACTTAGAGAATTTTCTATATTTTTTAAGTTTTGTATAAGTGTTATATTTTCTTTAAATTCCATTGTAACATCTTTAGGAGCATTAGCTTTTAGTTTAGAGATTTCATCTTTTAATTTAGCTTTTTCATCAGTTTGTTTTTTTACTTCATCTTTTATACTATTTAGCTTATCAGCGTATTTACTTTCTAATTCTTTTTCAAGTTCAATTCTTAATTGTCCTTCAAGTTCTTTTCTTTCTTCATTAGTTTTTTCTATATTAGAATTTAATTTGCTTTTTAGAGTAGAGTTCTCTTTGATTAACTTTTCTCTTTCTTTATATTCAAGTTCTTTTTCTTCTTCAATTTTCTTTAATTTATTTTTAAGTTCAATGGCTTCATTTTTAGATAAATTTACATTTGAGATTATTAATTCTAAAATAATTTTCTGATTATCTTCACTTAGATTAGCAAATTCACTAGCATTGGCTATTGTTAAGTTACCTTTTTCAAGTACATTTTTTAGTTCGGGAATAAGACTACTGTTAATCTTTTCATATCTTCCAACTTGGGTAGGGGATAGTTTTAAGTCATTAGCAATAATTTCTCTTATTTTGCCTGGCACTTTTTCTCCTTTAGCTTTTTTATCTTTATATAGTTCTTTTAGTCTTTGAACTTGTTTAAGTTTTTCAACTTCTGTTAATTCTCTAGTTTGTGCATTGGCTTGTATAAGAATTATTTCAGCGTCTGTGTCATTAGCTTCAATTACTTTACAAGGAACTAAAGCAAAAGTTTTATTTCCTTCTTTAACAAGTTTACTAAGAGCAGTATATCTTCTTTCACCACTTATTAATTCAAATTGACCATTATCTAATTTTCTAACAACTAAGTTGTGATTTAATCCATTCAATTTTATATCCTCAGCAAGTTCTTCTACATCTACTATGTCATAGAAGTTTTTCTCATTCCTTTTTATATTTTCTATATCTATGTACTCAACTTTGAAATTGTCCTTAGCTTCAATTTCTTCAACTTTTTTTACATTCTTTGAAATTCCGTTTAACATTCCTTCGCTTATTGAAAATTTCTTACTCATTTTATTAACTCCTTCGACTATAAATTTTATTATTCGGTGTCCCTAGGGGACACCTTTAAATTTAATAATTAAAATATTTCATTGCTTAATTCTATGTAATTTAAACTAGCCCTTGCTTTCTTTGAAGAAAAGACAACTGGACATTCTTCAAAGGTGCTTTCAACAACTTTGACATTTTGCTTAATAGTTGTATTAAAGACTTTATCACCTAGTATATTTTTAAGTTCTTGTTTTATTACTTTATTTACTGTAGTAGCAGAGTCCATTGTAATGAAGCAACCTTTAAAGTTTAGACTTGGATTAAATTCGTCTTTTATTTCTTCTATGCTATCAAGTAGGTATTCTAATCCATCTAGTGCGAACTTGTCTATTTTTATAGGTACTAAAACATCATGAGAAGAACAAAGAGCATTTACTGTTATCATATTAAGAGCAGGAGGGCAATCTATTAAACAGTAATCATATTCATCTTTTATGCTTTCTAAAGCTTTTGATAATCTATTTTGTTGACTACGGCTAACATCAAGTAGTATTTTTCTTTCTGCAAAAGCAAGGTTAACATTAGCTGGTAGTATATCAATATTTTCAAAATCAGTTTTCTTTATTACCCTATGTAAATCTAAATTCTTATTTAAAAGAACATCAGCAATTGATAAATCTTCCATGTTATAAGTCTTAAATAGCTTTGTTAAGTTAGATTGAGGGTCTAAGTCTACAAGTAATACTTTCTTTCCATTTTGGCTTAAACAAGCTCCAAAATTTGCAGTTGATGTTGTTTTAGCAACTCCACCTTTAATATTAAAAATTGATAAGTTTTTCATCATAAATTCCTTCTTTCTTTTATAAATTTTATTTTGGGGTTATGGTGTCCTTAAGGGACACCTAATAATTACTTTTTAAAAATTTCTATGTACCTTACTTTACGAGGAACTAATAAGTTTCCTTGCTTAACTAAATCCTCATATCCTTTAGTTATATATTTTATATTAAAGTATTTAAGTTCGGGAATATCTTTAATTTTCATATCTCCTAATAAATCAACTCTAAGTTTAGCACCATTAGTAAGTTTATTAAATTGAGGTGCTAAGAATAAATTATATTTTTTATTGACCATATAGATACCTCCTTCAAATTAAGTAAACACTAGCGTTTAACACTTCGTGTTGTTGTTTTTTTGTTGAGCCTAAGACTACACATGGGAGTGAATTGTAAAGGAAAATGGAGCAAAAAATTTTAGCTGCTATGGAAGTATGGAATGGCCGATAAAAATTTTTGTGGAATGGCTTTACAATTTTAGCGGATATGTGATAGGCTGATGCCACAAAAAAACAAGAACTTAAAAGAACTAGCCTAAGCTAGTTCTTACTTCTTGGGTTTGTTAAACTTTATTAAAGTTTATGGGTGAGCGGAGCGAGGGCAAAGCCCTATTATTAACGTATAAGTATTAAAATATCTAAATCTTATAAATTAATAAAAATTAATATAGATTTAATAAATTTTAGATGATAATATTTCCTTAAATTATAAAAATAAGGAGGATATATTATGAATTTATATATAGGAGTAGATATAGGTAAGGAATTTAATTATGCTTCTTTTTTAAATGAAAAAGGAGTAGAAATAGATAAAAGGTTTAAATTTAAAAATAATTATTTGGGATTTTTAAAACTTAAAGATAATATAGATAAGCTAACATATGATTATAGTTTAAAGTATGATGATATTTTGGTTGGTTTTGAGTCTACAGGGCATTATTGGATAAATATTGATTGGTTTTTAACAGAAAAATTAAATATTAAAACTGTAATGGTTAGAAATGATGCTGTTAGACATACTAGAGCATTAAATTCACAAGGAAAAGGAAAGAACGATTCACTAGATAGTAGGACAATAGCAGAGTGTTTAAAAAATGGATATTATTTTGATGTTCAAGGTAGAAAAGAAGATTATATTGTACTAAGGCGACTTACAAGAGAGAGAAGTGAGTTAGAGAAGGAGATAGCAAGATATAAAAATAGATTTAGAGCTTGGCTAGATGTTAATAATCCAATATTTTTAGAAAACTTTTCAAATGTCTTTTCGGCTGGAGCATTAGCACTATTAAAAGTATATCCATCACCTTTAGATATAATAAAAGATAGTTATTTAGAAGTAAGAGAGAAGTTAAGAGAAGTAGGATATAGTAGAACAAATAAAACTTTAAAAATTTATTATGAGGAAGTAGAAACATATAAAAATATTATTAATGGAATAAGTTATGCAGATAGGCTAGAAATAAGTGAGTACATAGAAGCTTTAGAAATGTATATGAAGAAAAAAGAAAATTTAGATGAAAGAATAGAAGCATTAATGAATTTTTTAGAAGGTAAAGTTTATACTTCATTATCAGAAATTAAAGGTATGCCAAAAGCACAAGTAGCTTCTCTAATAGCTGAAATAGGAAATATAAATAATTTTAAATCAGCTATACATTTAATTAGTTATGCTGGATTAAATCTTCAAGGGGAAGGATCAGGAAAGAATAAGGGACATTCTTGGATAAGTAAAACAGGAAATAGAAAGATTAGAAAAGAACTTTATGTAATTACATTTAATTTAGTAAGACACAATGATTATTTTAGGGGATTGTACTGTTACTATAAAAGTTATAAAAGACCTAATGAAAAATCCAGTAAGGAAATGCTTATTGCTTTAATGTGTAAATTACTTAGAGTTGTATATGGTATGCTTAAATATAATGTAGAGTTTAATTTAAATGAAATGTTTAAAAACTATGATTTTAGAAACATAAATAAAGAAAAATTTATAGATGAATTTTTAGGAAATAGTGAGAAAAAACAAAAAATAATTCCACAAGAAATAGAAGGAATATTTTTAAATAATAAAAAAAGTAACTAAAAAAGTAACTAAAAAAGTGATGATTTAAAATGGTGGACAAAGCTAGTAATAATGAGCCTTTAGGGAGTAAATGACAATGTATAATTATATAATCTATTTAATCGATTAATATATACTTATTACTTATATATAATAAAAAATTGAATTGAAAAGTAGCTTAAAATTTAATATAATTAACAATGTAATGTAGGTGGTGTATTATACTTAAAGTTTAAATTTGGAGATAAAGAATTAACCACGTTACACCATAGAATATATTAAGCGGAATAACATTTTAAATGAACTCTCTAAGTTGTTATATGGTAAATAGGAGTGTATGCTAATATATTCATTTAAAAGGTGTAAGAGCGTGCATTGTTAGTTTTGACAAATGCAGGCTTTTACATCTTTTTTTAAAATTTAAGGTGTGAAGGTCTATTTGTCGTGATGAAATTTAAGTTTTTATGATATAAAATTTGAAAAATAATAGTTTTTTTTGAAGAAAAATATGTAAAAGCAAGAAATTCTAAGAAAATAAGAGTATTTTCTACATAATGTAATTTAATTAAAGGAGTATAATACTCTATGTTTACATATAAAATTTAAAAATACGAGGGATTAAAATGGATAGAAAAGTTATATTAGCAATAGAAAGTAGTTGTGATGAAACAGCAGCAGCTGTAGTAGTTAACGGTAGAGAAGTTTTATCAAACATAATTTCTTCTCAAATAGATACACATACAAAATTTGGTGGAGTTGTTCCAGAAGTAGCTTCAAGAAAGCATATAGAAGCTATAAATGCTGTAGTTCAAGAGGCTATAGAAGAGGCAGGAGTGACTTTTGATGACATAGATGCGATAGCAGTTACATATGGTCCAGGACTTGTTGGAGCTTTATTAGTAGGACTTCAATATGCAAAGGGATTAGCTTATTCATTAGATAAGCCCTTAATAGGAGTTAATCATATAGAAGGACATATAAGTGCAAACTTTATAGATCATAAAGATTTAGAGCCACCTTTTGCTTGTTTAGTGGTATCAGGAGGGCATACTTTTGTGGTTCATGTAGAGGATTATGGAAAGTATGAGATTATAGGAGAAACAAGAGATGATGCAGCTGGGGAAGCTTTTGATAAGGTTGCAAGAGCCGTTGGATTAGGATACCCAGGTGGTCCTAAAATAGATAAATTAGCTAAGGAAGGAAATAAAGATGCAATAAAATTCCCAAAGGCTAATTTTCATGATGATACTTTAGACTTTTCATTTAGTGGAGTTAAATCAGCAGTATTAAACTACCTAAATAAAATGGAAATGAAAAATGAAGAGATAAATAAGGCAGACGTAGTTGCTAGTTTCCAAAAGGCAGTTGTAGAAGTTTTAACTGATAATGCAATAAAAACTTGCAAGCTAAGAAAGGCAGATAAGATTGCTATAGCAGGGGGAGTTGCTTCAAATAGTGCTTTAAGAGAAAATCTTCTTAAAGAATGTGAAAAGAGAGGAATAAAGGTATTGTTCCCATCACCAATACTTTGTACAGACAATGCTGCTATGATAGGAAGTGCCGCATACTTTGAAATGATGAAGGGAAATAAATCAGAGATGAATCTTAATGCAAAACCTAATTTAAGATTAGGTGAAAGATAAGGGGCTGAATTATAAATGAAGTTTATTCCGTACTCAAATGGATTTCATAAGATGAACAGAAATATAGAAATAAAGCCTATGAGTATTATAAAAAATATATTTTTACTTATATTAATTTTAGTATTTATAGGATTTGCTTATCAAGGGATAGTAAATAAAATAGATAAAAGCAAGATTGAGCCAGAAAATAAGTATACAAGAATAGACAGTAAGAAGAATTATTTTAAATATGATGGTGAAAATAAGCCAACTATAATAATGGATTCAGATATTGGTTTGGATATGAATGCTTGGGAAAAAGAAGTGAAGCTTATTGAAGATGAATATGGATTTAAGACTTTTACTTATGATAGAGCTGGATATGGTTTTTCAGAACTGGGAAAACCAAAGACTGTTAAAGAACAAGCTCAGCATTTAAGGATGATTTTAAAAAAGGCTGGAATTAGTGGTCCATTTATACTTGTAGGTGAAGGTTATGGAGGATTAGTAATGTGTAATTTCGCAGAACTTTATCCTGAACTCGTTCAAGGTGTGGTACTAATAGATCCTATAAGTGAAGCGGCTTTAAATAATGAAGATTATATGAAACAATTCTCAAAACAAAAAATTAGCAGATTTGTTCAAAAATATGGATCATATTTTGGTTTAACATCAATTATGAATAAATTTGGTATGATAGATAATCCAATTGGATTGGATGAAAATCTAAGCAAAGAGCATTTAAATGCTTATAACATATTAAGAACAAAAAGTGATTATAATGGTGGATATTATAATGAACTAACAAATATTTTAAATCAAAGTAGTAATTCTCAAAAAGAAGGATTATTAAATGGGAAACCATTGAGCATAATAGTAAATAACAAGGCATTTGTAAATGAGCAAGAAAGCTTAAAGAAGCTTACTACAGAAGGAAAGGTTCAAATAATAAATGCTAAAAATTCTACTGATATAATTCCTTTAGAGAAGCCAGAATTACTTTTAGACAGTATAAAATTTATTCAAGATAATACTCCAGAAGAGGAAAAATAGAGTTTATAAAAATATATCCTAAGGCATGAATGAATATTAAATATGACATTGAACTGCCATAAATATGACATTGAAATGACACAAAAAATGGTTATTATAGACTCATGGAAATCGAATATTTAGGAGGGTATGTAAAATGAGTGATTTTAATAAAAATGATAATAATGACTACTTTGGATTTAATGATAAAAATAAAGAAAATTTAGTTTCAGATAAAGAGAAAAACAATACTGATGATGGAATCAAAATTGATGAAACTCAAGAGATTAACTTAGAGGGTGAAAAAGTTAATAATGAATCAATGGAAACTAAACAAGATAATCATAAAGTGAATGACAGCAATTATGAAGAAGTGAAATCTAATGATGAAATAAAAGAGAAAAAAGTACCTAAAGATAAACCTAAGAAAAAAGGTGGTTTTAAAAAGAAGTTAGGTCTAATAGCTGGAGCAGTAGTAATAGCTATGCTAGGCGGAGCAATGGGTGCTGGTGGAGTTTACTTTGCATTAAAGGATACTGGCGCTGTTGTAGGTGGCGAATCATCTTTAAATAAAACTTCAGCTGCGAATCCACCATCATTTAAAAATGAAGAGGGTGCACTAACAGTTCCTCAGGTTGTTGAAAAAGTTACACCTGCAGTAGTAGGAGTATCAACAAAGAGTTTAGTTAGAGATCAATTCTTCAACGTAAGAGAGCAAGAAGGATTAGGATCAGGTTTTATAATAAATGAAGAGGGATATGTTGTTACTAACTATCATGTTATTAAAGGGGCTCAAGAGGTTAAAGTAATATTCTATGATGGTAAAGAGGTTAACGCTAAGGTTGTTAACTATGATGCTGAAAGAGATATTGCAGTTATTAAAATAACTGATGATGTAAAAATGCCTGGAATAGCTCAGTTAGGTGATTCAGCAACAGTTAAATCAGGTGAAGAAGTAATTGCTATAGGAAATCCTTTAGGAAAAGAGTTTAGTTCAACTGTAACTAAAGGAGTAGTAAGTTCACCAAACAGAAAAATGAGTACAGAAAACGGAAATGTTTTAGATTATATACAAACAGATGCAGCAATTAACCCTGGTAACAGTGGTGAACCATTAATAAACTCAAAAGGGCAAGTTATTGGTGTAAATACTGCTAAAAAAGTTGGGGAAGATATAGAAGGTATTGGATTTGCAATTCCTATAAATGAAGTTAAAGATAGATTAACTTCATTATCAAAACCAATATTAAAACTTGGAATTCAAGCTAGAACAATAACTCCTGAAATAGCAAAAGAAAACAACCTTCAAGAAGGTGTTTATGTTGTAGGTGTTCAAGAGTTCAGTCCAGCTGAAAAAGCAGGATTAAGAAATGGTGATTTAATAGTTGAATTTGGCGGAGAAAAAATAAAAACTTTAGAAGAGTTAAATGAAGCTAAAGAAAAATATAATGATGGTGATTCAGTACCATTAGAAGTTATAAGAGATGGTAAGAAGATTAAATTAAATATAACTTTAGTAGCTAATTAGTAATAAAAGAACTCAGTTTTCTGAGTTCTTTTTATTTTAAGTAAAGTAGTTTAGCGCTATAATAAAAAAATTTAGCTACTATGATAAATAAAATGTAAAATTTTAAATAAAAACAAAAGATAATTCATATACTTAATTGTTAAATAAGCTTTTTAGCTATAAAATAGTTATAGAAGGCTTTTTAGTTTTAGAAAGGGGGAAGTATATTAGATTATATACTCAGAATATTGTAAGACTAAATATAGCTTTTAATATGGTAGAAATAAATAGGGTATTAATTCGTTGGGAGGATTAAAAATGAAAAATATAGTATTATTATGTACATCAGGAATGTCTACATCTTTACTTGTTTCAAAAATGAGAAAAGCAGCAAAGGAATTAAATTTTGATTGTTCCATAACTGCTATAGGTGAATGTGACTTAAGAAAGTATGAAAAAAAAGCAGATGTATTGTTACTAGGTCCTCAGGTTAAATATTTATCTAACAGATTGAGCAAAAAGTTTGAGGGAGAGTTTCCAGTAGGTCTTATAAATAGTTCTGATTATGGAACAATGAACGGAAAAAATGTTTTAAAGCAAGCTTTAGAATTAATGAATAATCAAGAGCTGGTAGTTAGCAATATATAAAAATTATATTTAAAATTAAGTTGTATTAGGTATAGATTTTAATAGCAAATTTAAATCTATTCTTAATACAACTTTTTATTTTTTCATAAGAATTTTACTATTTAGAATATAATTTAACAAATTGAAAACTTAGTTATGTATATATTGAATTGATATAGATAGTAAAATATACTAAAAAAATAGTAGTTTTTTGTGGGGGGCATTATGGATAAAGTAGTATTGAGCATAATAGCTATATTCTTTGTTATAAGTGGGTTTGATTACATAAATAATAATAAGCTAGGGCTTGGAGAAAAATTTAAAGAAGGAATGGGAGCTATGGGAGCTATAGCCATTTCTATGGTTGGTATATATTCATTTTCACCATTAATAGGAGAAGTTATAGGTAGACTACTTACGCCTATTGGGGAATTAATTGGTATAGACTCAGCAATATTTCCTTCTATGTTTTTAGCAATAGATATGGGAGCTTTAGGAATAGCTGAAAATATTTCTTCAAATATAGAAATGTATTGGATTTCTGGGGTAATAATAGCATCTACTTTAGGTGCAACCATAAGTTTTTCTATTCCATTAGCTTTAGGAATAATTGATGATAAGTATATTAAGGATTTATCTACAGGACTTTTATATGGAATTATGACAATTCCAGTAGCACCATTTTTAGCAGGAATATTTTTAGGGGTAAACATCAAGGTTTTGTTTATAAATATGTTACCCTTATTAATTTTTGTAGGAATACTTGTTTATGGGATGATTAAGTTTAAAGGGAAAACTATAAATGTTTTTGCAAAATTAGGAAAGGTGATTCAGGTAGTAAGTATAGTTGGATTATTAATTTTAGGTTTTTGCGAAATTATAGGTATTGAAAGCATAGGACTTATACTACCAATAGATGAAGGCCTAAGTGTAGTTGGAAAAATTGCTATATTTTTAGGAGGTGCATATCCTCTTATAAATTTAATAACTATTAAGTTTTCTAAATCTCTAAGTAAAATTGGAAATAAGATAAATTTAGATGAATATTCAATAGCTGCTTTTTTAGGAACACTTGCATCAAACATAATATTATTTCAAAGCTTTGATAAGATGAAATCACGAGGAAGAATTGCATTAACTGCATTTAGTGTTAGTGGTGCTTTTGTAATAGGTGGTCAATTAGGGTTTGTATCATTAAAAACACCAGAAATAATAAATATTTATATATTAACTAAATTAATATCTGGGTTCTCAGCCTTATTATTAGCATTATTTTTAAATAAAGAATCAAAAGATCTTATTGATAATGAAAATGAAATTAATATTAATTTGGTTAAATAGTAAAAAAATACTGCTAAACTAATGTTAGCAGTATTTTTTTATTTATTTGGATTTACAATTTTCTAATCTTTTTGCAGCTTCAGGATAGCAATGTTTAAGCTCTTTGAAAGCTTCTTTGTCGCCTTTAGCTATTAAGAATAATAAAACTAATAAATAAGAATTTTCAATAGATGATTCATCTTCAAGAGAATTTTTTAATTTTATATGATTTCCAACATCACCTATAACAGTTTTGCTTTTGCTTTTATTCTTAACATAAGATTTCTCAGTTTCTATTTCTGATTGAGATTGAGTGTTTTTTTGATGCTGGTTTTGTTCTTGATCTTGATGTTGAGCTTGTAATTGAGCTTGAAGTTGTTCTTGAAGTTGAGCTTGCTCTTGAAGTTGTTTTTGAATTTGTTCTTGAACTTGAGCTTGAGCTTGCAATTGTATTTGTATATCATTTAATATTTTTATTACATTATTAATGTATTCGCAACAATCATTTTGATAATAATCTTTCATATAAACCTCCGAAATTTTATCCTATTACTAGAATATAATAGACATAATACATATTATGAAAAATATAGAAAAAAGTTCAATATTAATTTGTATCTGGAGTAAATTCTTTTAATTTTGAAACTATCTCACTAAAATCTTCCTTATCATAAAGATCATTTTTTTCTATTAGTAGCAAGATTAATCCAATTATTGGTGCTATATCTATACTAACTGCAATTTTATTACCAACATCTCCTATTTCGACTTTGGATGAGTTTTTATTATCTGTTTCTGATTCAAAGTTACCTTCTGGAATTAAGCAAGAATGTATAACGGATGTTAATTCATCTAATTGCTCTTCAAGTTTTCTTTGATTTTCTTCATACTCTATTTGTTGATTTTTTAGTGTCAATACGACTTTATATAGGCTTTTTCTTAATGACTGAATTTCAAAATATAAATCCGAATTATTATTTATGGTTTCATCAAAATAAGTCATAATAGTTCTCCTAATGAAGATATTACTTATATTTACAATATATGTAATAATTATTTAAAAGTGAAAAAATGATTAAGATTTAAATAACATATTAATGTAGCATAAGAGAGAAAGAAACATATAATAAATTATGTAAATCTTAAAGGCGGGTTGATTATGAAATTATATTGTGGAATAAATGTTGATAAATTGAAGCTTATTGGCGAGGGAACTCAAGGGAAGGTTTATCTTTTAACACCTAATAAAGTTATAAAGGTATTTAAGAAGAAAAAATCTTGTAAGGATCAATTAGATATATTGCTAAATGGGCAGAAGAGTAAGTTTTTCACAACTATTTATGATTATGATGAAGATTCTATTATAATGGAATTTTTGCCTGGAGAGGATTTAAAAAAATATTTAAAAAAGAATAAGTTAACAAAAGAAATTGCTTTGCAATTAGTTGAGATATTTAGAGACTTTAAAATGCTTGGATTTAAAAGAGTAGATATTAGATTGTTGCATATTTTTTTACAACCTGATAAGTCATTAAAAGTCATTGATCCAAGAAAAAGTTATATTAGAGAAACATCTTATCCAAAATCAATGTTGAGAGGTTTGGATAAGTTAAATATGCTAGAGGATTTTTGGAATTTTATAAAAGAAAAATATCCTAATGAATACTCTGAATGGAAATACAAATTTGATAAAAAATTAGAGTTTGACAAGAAATAAAAGTTTATTAAGAAGGTTTTTAGGAAACTGTGAAGAAAGGTGGCTATTAAATTTAAGCCACCTTTTATTTAATAAAAAATTTATTCTATTAACTTGAATGAGTTATCAATTAAATTAAAATTTGATTTTATATTTGAACTTAGAAAAACTTCTTTGTCAGTAGTTACAAAAATAGCATCTACATTTTCTAATGATTCAATAAGTTTTAATCCTTCAGAAAATCCAAGAGCGAAAACAGCTGTTGATAGTGCATCACCATCTAGTGATTTATCTGAAATTATAGTCACAGAGGATAAATCATTGTTAAATGGATAACCAGTTTTAGGATTTAAAATATGATGATATTTTACACCATCTTCTTCAAAAAATCTTTCATATATTCCAGAGGTTACGATAGATTTATTTGAAATTTCTAATGTACCTAAAGGGACACCACGATTTTCAAATGGATTTTGAATTCCAATATTCCAAGGCGCTTTATTAGATTTTTCTCCTAAGGCAAATATATTTCCACCCAAATCAATAATAGCCTTCTCTACACCTTCTTCTATTAATATATTACATATAATATCGGCTATGTAGCCTTTAGCTATTCCACCTAAGTCAATAATCATATCTTCTTTTTCTAGATAAACACTTGAGTTAGAACTATCTAATATTATGTTATTAAAATTTATTAGTTTTATTGTAGAATTTATTTCAGTTTCTGTAGGCACTTTAGCATTTGCTGTTCCTATATCCCAAAGTTGAACTAATGGACCTATGGTTATATCAAAATATCCATTTGATAGTTCGGATATTTCAATAGATTTTTCTATTATGTTAAAAGTTGACTCACTAACTTTTACAGGTTTAATACCAGCATTATTATTTATTTCATTAATTTCTGAAGTTGTAATATTAAGACTAAGTTGTTTTTCTATTTTACTTATTTCATTAAAAATTTTTTGAAAGATTTTTTCATCAGTTTTATCATATAGAGTTAAATTAACTAATGTACCCATAAAGAAATTTGATTGACTTACAGGTTCTTTATTAGTGGTACAAGCTTTTAAATTAAAAGTTAAAATTAATAATAATAATATAATTATATTTCTTAAGTAGACCATTTTACCCTCCCGGAAGTAAGATTATTTATGTTTAATCAACAAGAGCTGCCTCAGTTACTCCTTCTTTAGCATTTTCTAAAACTTTTTCTGCTAAAGTTTTAAATTGTTCAGATGATCCAGTTGCACCGGTTACTACATCAATTTCTGCGGATTGAGCTTTTACTAAAGCTTCTTCTAGTTGAGGTTCGAAATCAGCAGGGCCAATACCAGAGACCTCAGTCATTTTTGTATTATAACCTTCATCATTACGTTTAAGTTCGTTTGTCTCAGCACTAAACTCATTATAATTAGCTTCTGTTATTTTTCCATCTTCAACTTTTATGCTAAGTTTGGCTTTATATCCATGGTCATCAGCATTTTTAGTTTCTACTGAATAACTACCATCCTTAAATTCAGAAGTGCTAGTTGAGCCACAGGCTACCAAATTACTAAGTGCAAAAAGAGAAAGAGCTATAACAAAAAACTTTTTTTTCATAAAAAATCCTCCTAAAGATTTAAATTACTATAAATATACTTTCAAATAAAGAAAACATTCCTCAAATGAAAAAATAATAAATTAAAGTTTTTAAACATATATACATAATAAAGAAATAGTTATTAGATTGGAGTAAATAATTATGAAAAAATGGGACATAGTAATTATTATTTTTTTAATTATTTTATCTATTTTACCAATAGCTTTAATTTTTAATAAAGTTGAAGACTCTGGTGAGAAAGAAGTTCTTATAAGTGTTGATGGAAAAGAATATAGTAGATTTTTATTAAGTGATGAGGAAAGAGAAATATTAATTGAAAATGGGGGGAGGGTAAATGTGATTCACATAAGAGGCGAAAGTGTGCTTATGAAAAATACAGATTGCCCAGATAGATTATGCACTAAAAAAGGAGAAATAAGAAAAATAGGAGAAAGTATAGTATGTCTTCCTAATAAAATTTTTATAGAGATAATAGGAAGTTCTGAAGAGGACATTATTATGTCTTATTAAAAGAGGGAGGGATTGGTTGTGGAAATAAGAAGGCTTATTTATATAGGTGTTTTAGTGGCACAGGCTTTAGTTTTATATATTTTTGAAAGTATGATACCAGCTCCATTTATAACTCCAGGAGCAAAATTAGGCTTGGCTAATTTGATTATTGTTATTGGCATTTATACATTAGATAACTATAAGGAATGCATAATATTAATTTTTTTAAAGTTAATATTATCTACGTTATTAATGGGGTCAATATCTACTTTTATTTTTGGCTTAGGAGGAACTGTATTAAGCTTTATTTCTATGATTTTTGTAAAAAATATATTAAAGGATAAGGTGTCAGCCATTGGAGTAAGTACTGTTGGAGGCGTTTTTCATAATGTAGGACAACTTTTGGTAGCATCTTTAATAATTAAAAATATAGGTTTAATGTCTTACTTACCTTTTCTTTCTATAGCTGGAATTGGTACAGGTATATTTATAGGTGTTACCGCTAATTATTTATTAAAACATATGAAAAGAATAAATAGTTTTAGTGCTAGTAAAAATATATTTTAAATTATGATCTGTTTTAAGTGAGTGTTGATTTCTAAATATATCTAGAAATCAACACTGGTTAAAATATAGCCTTTAAATTAAATTGGTAGTTTTAGATATTTCAATAACTTTTTTATATACATCTAAAGTGTTTTCAGCTGTTTTTCTCCAAGTAAATTCTTTACTTCTTTCATAGCAAAGGCTTTCTATTCTATTTCTTAAGTTTTCATCATTAAGTAAATTTTCTATTCTTAAGGCTAATTCACTCTTATTATTAGGATCTACTAAAACTTCTTTAAAAGGAACTACCTCGGGTATAGAAGTGATATTAGATGTTACTACGGCAGTTTTACAGCTAATGGCTTCTAATGGAGGAAGTCCAAAACCTTCATATAGTGAAGGATAAACAAATAAGTCTGTAGCATTATAGAGAGTTGGAAGATATTCATCCTCTATAAATCCAGTAAAGATAACTTTATCGGCAATAGGAAGACTTTCAGTATAAGCTTTTAGTCTAAGACCTTCATCTCTTAGCCCTCCAACTATGAGAAGTTTATAGTAAGGATTAATATTTTTATGGATTTCATTAAAAGCATCAACTAGTCCTTTAACATTTTTTCTTAAGCTAAAACCACCAATATACATAATAAAGTGACCACTAAAGTTAAATCTATTATTTACATCAAATAGGCACTTTTCTTTATCAAGTGGTTTAAAGCTTTCATTAGCAGCTAGTGGAGTTACAAAGATATTTTCGGCAGGAAAATGTGGGAAAAATCTTAAAATATCTTTTTTTGAGTATTCAGATACTGTTACTATGCCTGTTGAATTATCTATTATTTCTGGCATACTCTGTAGAAATTTTTTTAAGTAACCTTTACCAACTGTTTCAGGAAGTATATAAGGAATTAAATCATGAATAGTAACAAGTTTACCATATTTCCCATCAGAATTTAATCCAATTCCGTTTTGAGGAAGATGGAGTAAATCAATATTTTCGTTTATTCCATAAGAGGGAATATAATAATCCTCAAAAAATCTCTGATGTTTTCTAGAAGACATGATAAGTTTTGTATTAGGCAAATCAAACTCTTCTATTTTTTCACCAGAGCAAATTAAATCAAAAAATGAATTTTTATCTATTTCTAATATGTTTTTTAATAAATTATAAGTATAAGTTCCAATTCCAGTTCCTCTGTACCAAGTTGCTCCTCTCGCATCTATTAATGTACGCATAATAAGTCTCCACTCCTTAGAAAATAATCACTATAATTAATAATATTAATAAATAATATAAAATGTGCATGTAACAAGAATAATTTAAGAAACATATACTAATTAAAAAGACAAAATAGGAGGACGTATGAAGCAAGATTATATAGAAAATAATATTTTTCTTAATTATGGTCTGAAATGCAAAGAGGTAATTAAAATAAAAAACACATATAAGATAATAACTGATGATGAGGAATATTGTTTAAAAGTAATTAAATATCAATATCCTCATTTTTATTTTATAGTTTCTGCACAAAAACATTTAATTAACAGAGGATTTAAAGGCATTCCTAAAATAATAAGTACATTACAAGGAAAGGACTATATATCTTTAGAAGATAAGTTTGCTTATTTAACACCCTGGGTTAAGTGTAGGGAATGTGATTATAAAAAAATAGAGGATTTAAAATTAGCTGCTGAAAAGCTTAGTGAACTACATAATTGTAGTGAGGGGTTTGCTATAAGTAAGGAATTAAGACCAAGGATAGGATGGGGAACTTGGTATAGGACATTTGAAACAAGAGGGGAAGAAATATTAGATTTTAAGAAGCGTATTAGTCAAAAGGCGTATAAATCAGAATTCGATAATTTGTATCTTTCCGTAATGGATGAAGAGTTGAATAGAGTATATAAATCTTTAGAAAATATAAAAGAGAGTAAATATTTTTCGTACATGAGAAATGAAGTTAGAAAGCTTGGATTTTGTCATCATGATTTTGCAGATCATAATGTTTTGGTTTTAGAAAATGGAGATCTAAATATAATAGATTTTGATTATTGTATATTGGACTCTCATTTACATGATTTAAGTAGTATTTGTGTAAGGTCTATGAAGGAAGGAATGTGGAGCTTAGAAATATTCCAAAAAATTATTGATAGTTATACAAAAAATAAAGAGGTAATAAATGATGAATTACCGATTATGTCTGCATTTATTGAATTCCCTCAAGCTTATTGGCAATTAGGATTGCAGTATTATTGGGAGCAACAACCTTGGGAGGAGGAACGTTTTTTATCAAAATTAACTAAATATATAAAGGATAGAGAATTGAGACAAGAGTTTGTTGATGAATTAAGCAATTTTACTTTGAGGTGAGTTAAGTTTGAATGAAGAGGTTAAATCCTTTCTAGAAAAAAATAGAATAGAGTTAATTAAAAATAAGCCTATAATAAATGAAAAGATAGATGCAAAATATTATATAGAAAATTTAAGTAGAGTACATGAAATTTTTATAGGTGATAACAATTCTATAAGATTTAAATTTCCAAACAATACATGGCGATTATTTCAGAATTTTAAGCTTTGGAGTAATAGAACTTCTAGAATTGAGTATAACAATGATATTTTTACTCTAATTAGTAGTGAGGCTAAGGAGAGTATAGGGATAATAGAAAATATGGATTACAAGAATTTAATAAGAAGAGCTATGGACAGAAATGAAGTGTGCATAAAAAGAATCTATTTTGGGTTAAAAGAATATGATTATAGAATTAAGATTTTAAAATCAGAAAAGATAGCATTTGGAATGGTTGAAGATGATTATTATGAGTATTTTAAAAGACTTAAGGGAAATAGCGATATAGATTTGAATGAATTAATATTATTTGCATTAGAATGTGAAGGGTTAGGAGAGGAGAGTTACGCTTATATAAAAGCACTACTTATTTATCCTCATAATTCGATGAAGTATTTGCAAAATGTTTATGTAAAAGGAACAGAAATAGACTTTGATAAATTGATAAGATTGGCAAAAAAGGATTTTTTAATATAAAGGGGAGAGGTATATGAGCAAAGTTAGATATAAGGATGAAAAATATTTGTGCAGATATGATTTAGACATAAAGCTTTTTGAGGAATTAGGAATTAATATTGAAGATTTAAGACCGAATAGGAATGTATTCATATTGGATACAAAACAAGGGAAAAAAATATTGAAAATAATAAATTATAATGATGAGAGATTGAGCTTTATTGTAAATGCTACAGAATATTTAAGAAAAAGTTATGATGGTATATTAAATATAAATAAACTTCCTAATGGAGGAAATAAGATTACTTGGAAAGAAAAAGATTATATACTATTAGACTATTTTGAGGGAACAGAATTTAATATCGCAAATCCTGTTGAATTAGATATTATAGCAGAATCAGTAGCTAAATTGCATAATGCTGGAGTTGGAATATGGGATACAGTTTCAGAAGAAGTTGTTGAAAAGAATAGTGAGTTACACAAGCTTAAAAATTATTTTTTTCAAAGTAAGTTGGATTTAGAAGAATTGAAAAGTAGGGTCTTAAGATATAAATATAGAAATGAATTTGACAAGATGTTTTTAAATGAAGTAGATTATCATATAAGCGATGTTGAAATTTGTATAGAAGAGCTTGAAAAGAGTAAATATCATGAGTTATGTAATGATAAAAGCAAAATCACCTTATGTCATAATGATTTAGCATATCATAATATTCTTTTTAATGATGGAAAGGTAAGTTTTATAGATTTTGATTACTGCAATATAAATTTAAGGGTAATAGATTTTTGTAACTTTATGATTAAAAGTATAAAAAGATTTGGTTTTAGCTTAGAAATGTGTGATTCAATAATTTCTAAATATGATTCATTAAATAAATTATCAGATAGTGAAAAGGAGTTTATGTATATTTATCTTAGATTTCCTCATGATTTCTATACTATATCAATGCAATATTATTATAAGTTAAAAGATTGGAAGTACGAATCTTTCTTAAATAAGTTTGAAAAGAAAATTGAGTACACCAAGGAAAAAGAATTACTACTGGAGCATTTAAAAAAATTATATGTGAATTAAATAAAAGGGATAGTTATTTTTTATAACTATCCCTTTTATTATGATGAAATATTTTTATAGGCTTCTAAGGTATTATAGGCTGTCTTTTTCCAGTTAAATTTACTAGAGTGAGTTAAACCTTTATAGCTTAAAAATGAATAATATTTTTCATCATTTAGAAGTAATAATATACTTTCTTTAATTTCATCTATATCCTTTGGATTAGTTAAAATTGCAGCATCTTCACAAACCTCTGGAATAGATGTGATATTAGAAGCTATTACAGGCGTTCCACAAGCCATGCATTCTATTGGAGGTAAACCAAATCCTTCGTAAAATGAAGGGTATACTAGAGCTTTAGAAGCATTATAAAATACAGGCATATCTTCAATTGGTATAAAACCTGTAAATATTACTGAAGAACATAGGTTAAGTTCTTCAACTCTTTTTTTATAAATTTCATAAGAAGGTCCTTTAGTTCCTATTATTACTAAATTTAAAGGCTTATTATATGAAGTTTTTACAAGACTAAATGCATCTATAAGTCCAAGTATATTTTTTCTAGGACTAAATCCGCCTACATATAAAAGAAAATCATTTTCTATATTATATTTAGTTTTTAAGTAAGAAAAACAATATGATTTATCAAGTGGTTTATATATTTCTTCAGCGGCCAAATGCGTCACAAATATTTTTTCTTTTGGATATGAAAAAGTTTTGCTTATATCTTCTTTTGAGTAATTAGAAACTGTTACTATACCATCTGAATTATCTAGAATAGATTTTATGTTTGAGTGGAATATTTTTAAAAAGGTATCACTTACTGTTTCAGGCATTTTCATAGGAATAATATCATGAAGAGTTATTACTGTCTTTATTCCATTAGGTTTAGATAAGCCTATACCATTTTGAGGAATATGATATATATCTCCTAAAATATTTTGGGATGGATTTGGAGTGTTTATAAATTTCCAAAAGTTTTTTTCATCATTTGTATTAGAGGGTAGGTATTTAAAATTATTTTTTTCTGAAAGATTAAGAGCAGAATTTTTAGGAGTAAGTATATTATATTCGTTAAGAAAATCTATTTGATATAAGTTGTTTATTATTTGATAAGTATAGTTTCCAATACCTGTGCCACGATAGAGTGTAGCGGCTCTTCCATCAATACAAATTTTCATAGCTAAATCCTTTCAGTATAAAGATATATTATTATTATATTTCTATGTAGAATAAAGTGTTAATAAAACAAGAGATTACGACATATAAATATGGTAGGGGGTGAATAGATATGATGAGAGAATTTGAAGTTGAAAGGCAATTTAATATAAAAATTGAAAAAATAAAGCCAAACAAAGGCGTATATTATTTGAAGACCAATAAAGGTGAGAGATGTCTAAAAAAAATAAATTATGGAACACAAAAATTGCTTTTTGTTAATGGTGCAAAAGAACACTTAGCTCAAAATGGATTTGAAAATATAGATAGATATTTTTTAAATATAGAAGATGAACCATATGCTTTGGTTAATGAGGATCTATATACTTTATCAAACTGGATAAAAGGAAGAGAGTGTGATTTTACAAATATTGAAGAGGTCAAGCTAGCAGCAAAAAAATTAGCTGAATTACATGAAGCTAGCAAAGGTTATGATCCACCAGAAAACTCAAAACTTAAAACAGATATAGGAAGATGGCCACATTTGATGGAAAAGAGAGGAAAAGCTCTAGAAAAAATGAGAGGAATGGCTAGAAAGAAAAATATAAAAAAGGAATTTGACTTAATTTATATAACAAATGTTGATTTCTACAAAGAATTAGCTATAAGGGCGACAAATGTGCTAAATGATTCTAAATATATGGAGCTTTGTGATGTAGCTGAAGATCAAAAGGTATTTTGTCACCATGATTATACTTATCACAATATAATTATTGGAGAGAATGAAGAAATATATATAATAGATTTTGACTATTGTAAAAGGGAAATAAGAACATATGATATAGCTAATTTCATAAAAAAAGTTTTAAAGAAAGTAGATTGGAATATAGAATTTGCAGAAGCAATAATTGATGCATATAATTCAATATCTCCATTAAAGGATGAAGAGTATAAAGTTTTATTTGCATACCTTTTATTCCCTCAAAGATTTTGGAGATTAGCGAATAGATATTACTATAATGAAGTAATATGGGGACAGAATATTTTTACTAATAAGATAAACAACATAATTAATGAGAAAGAAAGTTATATGAAGTTTATTGAAGATTTTAAAAGTAAATATAATCAAATAGGATAAAAGATTGCTTAGGTGTCTAGAAATAGGCACCATTTTTTATTGTAAGATACTTCTAATCTCACAATTGGCACTAAAAAATCATATGATGATACTACAATTATATAAATTAGGAGAAAACATATGAAAGTTGGAGATTTAGTAGTAAGAAAATCTTATAGTAAAGACATAACCTTTAAAATTATAGATATAAAAGAATATGATGGTAAATTAGTATATATTTTAAAAGGACTTCATATAAGAATTATTGCAGATTCTAAAGAAGAAGATTTAGAAAAAGTTGATGATAGTTTTGCTGGTGATAAGGACAAAACATTTGATTCAAAGGTAAATGAGGTTATACAAAAAGTTCTATTAAATAGAGATAAACAGGGAAATGTTGATATGTTTAGGCATGAAAGCTTTGAACGAAAGGATTCAAGTGATAAAGAATTGATTTTTGGTAGACCTGGAAGGATACTTCATGTAGATGGAGATTCTGTTTATATGGAGACTTGCTTAAAGGTTTATAAGCAGCTACATTTGAATGCAATAGGAGTAGCTATACCAGAAAAAGAGCAGCCACAAAAAATATTAGCTTTAGTAAAGGAATATAATCCAGATATAGTTGTTTTAACTGGTCATGATGGGGTTGTTAAGGATTCAAAAGGTATGCTAGATTTAAATAATTATAGAAATTCAAAATATTTTATAGAGTCAGTAAAAACTTTGAGAAGCTATAATTCTAGTTATGATGAGTTAGTAATATTTGCAGGAGCTTGTCAGTCTTGTTATGAAAATATTTTAGAGGCAGGAGCTAATTTTGCAAGTTCACCTAATAGAGTATTGATACATTGTTTAGATCCTGTTTTAGTATGTGAAAGAATAGCATATACAAGGATTGACGCAATTGTATCTATCAAAGATGTTATAGAAAATACTATAACTGGGATAAAAGGAATAGGAGGCCTTCAAACTAGAGGAAAATATAGAGAAGGATATCCTAAATCACCATATATAAATGAACAAGAATAAATTTTAAGTTTTTTGTTAATAATATATTTGGATGTTTTATTTTTGGTATATTTTTATTGACAAGAACAGGTTTTATATAGTAAAATATTTTGTTTATTGAAAAAACATCCTTTTTAGTGTATAATATATAATAAGAAAGAGGGTGTTAAAATGAGTACCAGACTTACATTGAATTCCATCAGAAAAAACATTGAAGACCACGTAGGTGAAAAAGTTAAGCTAAGAGCTAATGGTGGAAGAAAAAAGATTTTGGAAAATGAAGGAATACTAGAAAGTGTTCACCCAAGTATTTTTGTAGTTAGATTACAAAAAGACACCCAGAGGAAAGTGACATACAGTTATTCAGATGTACTTACAAAAACGGTTCAGCTAGATTTTGTTGGTTAAATAGAAAAGCTAACTAATTAATTTTTTTATTAATTAGTTAGCTTTTTTATTTAAATTATTTTATTGTAAAAAAAAGAAAGATGGTGGGTTTCCATCTTTCAACTATGGTATAAAAGGGTATTGAGAATTTATGAGAGGTTATATGGTCAATAACCATCTTTATAATACGACATATTTTTCATGGTGTCAACACTTTTTATAAAAAAATGTCGAAAAAAATAAGATTTTTTTTAATTTCACTTGAAAATATTATGTAAACGTTTATAAAATAGGTAAAATATTAAATATTTAAATAAATTTAATTAAAGTAATTTATAGAAGAATTATCATAATCATAACGACATACATATATATTATAGTAGTAGATTATCTAGGAGGGATAAAATGGTCAATTTAGATATTATAAAAGAAAGTCTTGGGTTTGAGAAAATATTAAATGAAAACTCATCAGATATACCATTTAAAGAAGAATACTTAATACCAGACACTCAGCCAGATGTTTATGATATTCTTTCAGTAGACTCTAATGTTTATGTTTATAATAGGGAAGTTCAAAATGAAAGAATACTATTAGAATACTTAGTTGAGTGTAATGTTATGTACTTAGCAAGGGAAGAAGAAGGATTAGGTATAAATAGCGTTGTTTATAAAGAAAAAAACTCTAGCTTTATTGATATAGCTGGTGCTGAACATAGTATGATGTGCGATATGGAATGCAATTTAGAACATATCAATGCGAACATAATCAACGAAAGAAAGATAAAAATAGAAGGAAAACTTAAAACTAAATATAAAGTCTATAAAGAAGAAAAGATAGAATTTATAAAAGATTTAGATGGTTTAGGTGATCTTCAAATTAAAAAGAAACCTGAAAATATAGAAAAGACTATAACTAATATGGTTTGCCCTATGAATGGACAGGCAGCTATAAATATAGGTATGGATAAACCTCAAATAGGTAAAATAATAAAATGTGGATATATGATACACAAGCAGGAGATTAAACTTGGTGAAGATAAAATACAAGCATCTTGTTTAGTTAAAATAAATGCTATGTATAGAGCTTATGATTCAAGAGAAGTAATTTGTTTAGAAGAAGATTTATATCTAACATCTGAAGAAGAAGCTATAGGTATAAATTCAGATATGAACTGTAGTGGTTATTTTGAAATAAAGGATCATAGTGCAAGAATTTCACAAAATGATTTAGGCGAAAGTAGAGTAATAGATGTAGAACTTTCAATAAATGCAAATGTTAAAGTATCTAAGGTTGAGGTAATAGAAACTATAGAGGATTTTTATTCTCCAACATTAAACATTAATCCTTTAAGAGGAAATTGTAAAATTAACATGGGTGTTGATGAGAATTCAAATGAGTTTATAGTTAAAGGAAATATAGGATTAGCTAATGATTCAAATGATGCTATACAAGTTGTTGATTGTGCTGGACATTTAGCAGATATGGAAAGTTACTTTGAAAACTCTAAAGTAACGATTAAAGGTAATGTAGAAGTAGAATCAATCTATAAAACTACTGATGAAGAAAAATCATTAGGTAAAACAAATGGAGTAATTCCTTTTGAAGTAACTTTAGACATGCCAGAGGGACAAAATGGTATGGTGTTTGATATTAAAGCTAATATAGAAGAATTAACAGGAAATATAGAAGCAAATACTATAGCAATTAAAGCTATACTTTATTGCCATGCTAAATGCTCAGATATGTTTGACAAAGAGTATGTTGAAGATATAGAGCAAACAGAAGGTGCGGTTGATAAGAAAGCTTCAGTTACTATATATACAGTTCAAGATGGAGATACTCTTTGGAGTTTAGCTAAAAAATATAAAACAACTGTTGATGATTTAGTTAAGTTAAATGATATTGAAGATGGAGAAAATATATATGCAGGAGACAAACTTATGATTCCTGGACGTGCAGTAATATAGTCAAAAAGAGTTTTATAACTTTAGAGTTATAAAACTCTTTTTTTATAATTAATATGAATAAATAAAATATTTGTGGCAAAAATAAGAAATGCATGATTTGAGGTGAGGATTTTTGAAAGATTTTAGTAAAAAGAACTTAATAATAATAGGTGGAGCAGAAGATAAAGAAGGAGATAAGGTAATATTAAATTTTGTTGCGGATAAATTAAAGGAGTTAGATGGAAAATTACTTATAGCTACAATAGCTACGGAATGTCCTAATGTAGTTAGAGAGCAATATAAAAATATATTTTCAAGTTTAGGCATAAGAGATATGGAAGAACTTCATGTTACAGAAAGAGAAGAAGCTTTTAACACTAAAAATTTAAAGTTAGTTGAGGAAGCGTCAGCTATTTTCTTCACTGGAGGGGATCAATTAAGAATTACTAGCTTAATTGGTGGAACGGATTTATATTATAAGTTGCAACAAAGAAGTTGTGAAGGGTGCTATTTTATTGGCACATCAGCTGGAGCATCAGTTATGAGTGATATTATGATAGTCGGTGGAGAAGAAGAAGAATCACCAAAAAAGAGTACTTTAAATATGTCTACAGGACTAGGTATTTTGAAAAATACACTAATAGATCAACATTTTGCTCAAAGGGGTAGAATAGGAAGATTATTAGCAGGAGTATCTCAAAATCCGGAGGTCTTAGGAATAGGTATAGATGAAGATACTGCAATAGTTATAAATGATGATGAATTAACTGTAATAGGTAGTGGAGCAGTTTATTTTGTTGATGGTAGAGAAATAAGCTACACAAATGTTTCAGAAAAACAGCAGGATGAAGTTTTTAGCATATTTAATGTTAAATTACATGTATTAACATCAGGCAAAAAAATGAATTTATTAACAAGGGTGCCTTTTGAGGAGGAAAGAAGTAGAGATGAAGATAAATAATCAGCGTATCTTTGAAGGAAGAAATATCTATTCTCATAAAAGTTGTATAAGACTAGATGTTGATTTAGAAGGATATTGTGAAACACCTACAAAAGATATTGACGGATTTAATAAAAGATTATTAGAGTATGTTCCAGAGCTCTACACACATAGATGTGGTATAGATGAAGATGGAGGATTTGTAATTAGGTTGAATGAGGGAACATATTTAGCTCATGTTTGTGAACATACAATAATAGGATTACATAATAAGCTTGGTATAGATATTAAATATGGTAAAGCAAGAGAGATAGATGGCGATTTTTATTATATAATTTTTGAGTATATTTTAAAGAAAACAGCCCTTTTAATTGCTGAATTAGCTATAGATTTAATGAATACAATAATAAATAAAAAAGAAATTAATTTCGAAGAAAGATTAGAAATTATAAGAAGAGTTATAAGAGAAGAAAGTATAGGACCTTCTACTAAAGCTATTTATGATGCGGCTAAAGAAGAGGGGTTGCCTGTTATGTCTATAGGGAATGGTAGTTTATATCAAATAGGATATGGTAAAGCAGGAAAAAGATTTAGTGCTACTATTGGTAACAAAACTAATGGAATTGCAATAGATATTGCATGCGATAAGATGCTTACAAAGGAACTTTTAGAAATACAAAGTTTACCTGTAGCTAGAGGAGAAAAGGTTCTAAGTACACTACAGCTCTTAGATGTTGTTGGAAGGGTTGGATATCCAGTAGTCTTGAAGCCACAATGGGGAAGTAAGGGAAATGGTGTATATTTAAATATAAACAATGAAAAAGAGCTTTTAAGAGCATATTCTGAACTTATAAAAGAATGTAAGGAAGTAATGATAGAGGAATTTAAGGTTGGAAATGATTATAGAGTGATGCTTGTAGATTATAAAGTAGTGGCTGTATCTTTAAGAAAACCTCCTTTTATAGTTGGAGATGGAGTAAGGACTATAAGAGATTTAATTGAAGCATTAAATGCAGATCCTTTAAGAGGTGAAGGACACGAAAAACCTTTAACTAAAGTTAAAATTGATGAAGAGTTAATGACGAGATTAGAGAAAAATGGGTATGATTTAGATTATGTACTTCAACTAGGGGTGAAATTTGTTTTAAGAGGAAATGCTAATTTATCTACAGGTGGGAGTGCTGAAGACTACACAGATGTGATCTGCAAAGAAAATATAGAAATTTGTGAGAGAGCAGCTAGGACTATAGGGTTAGATATTTGTGGCATAGATATTTGTGCAAAATCAATTTCTGAACCATTAGATAAAACTGGCGGAATAATTTTAGAGATAAATGCTGCTCCTGGAATAAGAATGCATCATTATCCTACTATAGGAAAGAGTAGGAATATTGGTAAAAGAATATTAGACAATATGTTTAATGGCGAGTATAAAAATATACCTATTATATCCGTTACAGGGACTAATGGTAAAACTACCACTGTAAGATTAATATCATATGTATTAAGTATGATGGGGTTGACAGTTGGAAATACAACTACTTCTGGAGTTACAGTTGGAGGAAAGTATATACATATAGGTGATGATACTGGGTATGAGAGTGCTAAGTCAATATTGCTTAATCCAGAGGTGGATGTAGCTGTTCTAGAGAGTGCTAGAGGTGGAATGGTTAAAAAGGGATTAGCATATGATTTGGCCGATGTAGGAGTTATAACTAATATTAGAGAAGATCATTTGGGGATAGATGGAATAGAAGACTTAGAAGACCTGGCTTTTGTAAAATCACTTGTTGGTGAAGCTGTTAAGGATAATGGGTATTCAGTTTTAAATGCTGATGATGAATGGAGTTTAAAAATTTTAAATAGAATTAATAAGCCTAAGATATTATTTTCGATGAATGAGAATAATAAATATCTACAAGAAAATCTTAAAAAGGGAAATCCTATAGTGTTTTATAGAGAGGATTCAATATATGCGAAAAACAGAGGAAAAGAATATAAAATAGCATCCTCTAAAGAGATGAGTTTCACAATGAATGGAATGCTTGCTCATAATATTGAAAATGCTATGGCAGCATGCTCAGCTCTAATAGCTTTAGAAATAGATTATTGTATGATATCAAAAGGATTAAGAGAATTTAAATCTTCAGAAGAGGATAACAGAGGAAGATTTAATATGTTCGATGTCAATGGAATAAATGTAATACTTGATTATGGACACAATATAGATGGATATAGAGTTGTAATAGAGGCATTGAGAAAAATGAAGCTTAAAAATATTACAGGTATTATAGGAGTTCCTGGAGATAGAGATTTGAATACTATGATTAAAGTAGGCGAATTAAGTGGAGAGTTTTTTGATTCAATAATCATAAAAGAAGATAAAGATTTAAGAGGAAAAGCTTCAGGGGAAGTAGCACAAAGGATATTAGAAGGCGTTAATAACACTACAAAAAATTCAAATAGTATATCCATAGTTTTATCAGAAGAAGAGGCATTAAGGGTAGCTATAGAAAAATCTAAAAAAGGTGATACAATAATAATGTTCTTTGAGGAGTATGAACCTCTTTATAGGATAATAAATGATTTTAGAAATAACAATTCAAAAGGATTAAAAAGTGCTGGTTTATAGAATTTTAAAGTTAAAATGAGAAATCTTCTGTTAAAATTAGAAGATTTCTCTTTCTTTTAATTAACTCTTTATGTTTTACAAAGAAAATAATATAATTATATTTAGCTTTAATAATGTGAGAAGGGTGATTATATGAAAATGAAGGCTTATGCTAAGATAAACATAGCTTTAGATGCTATAGGAAAAAGAGAAGATAACTATCATTTATTAAGAATGATAATGCAGACAGTTGATTTATATGATGTTATAGATATAACTAAACGAAATGATAATAGTATAAGTATTTCTTGCAATAAACATTATGTCCCTACAGATGAAAGAAATTTAGCTTATAAAGCAGCAGTTTTATTTAAAGATAAATTTAACATAAAAGATGGTGTAGACATAAACATAAAAAAGAATATTCCAGTAGCGGCTGGAATGGCTGGTGGAAGTACAAATGCAGCAGCTGTATTAGTTATAATGAATAAACTTTTTAATGTTAATGCTAGTATGGATGAATTAAAAGAATTAGGATTAAAAATAGGAGCAGATGTACCTTACTGTATAGAAGGGGGAACAGCTTTATGTGAAGGGATTGGAGAAGTTATAACTCCTTTAAAACCTTTTGAAAATAAGATTTTAGTTATTTTAAAACCTAATTTTGGAGTTTCAACTAAGGAAGTATATACAAGCCTTGATATAAATAGAATCAGAAAACATGTTAATATAGAAGGCTTAATAGATGCTATGGAAAATGATGATTTAAATTATGTAGCAAAGAATATGAAGAATGTATTAGAAAATGTAACTTTAAAGAAGCATACTATTTTAAAAGCTATAAAAGAAGATATGAAAAGAAGTGGAGCTTTAGGAGCTATGATGAGTGGTAGTGGTCCTACTGTTTTTGCTTTTTTTGATAATATGTTAACTGCTCAAAAATCATTTGAGTTTTTAAAAAACAAATATAAATATTCAGATGTTTATATAACAAGAACTATAAATAATTTATAATTTAAAATAAAATTAGAAATAAATGTATATAAAAATGCTCCTTGGTAATAATTAAGGTATCAGGGGGTGTTTGATATGAAAAAAGTATTATCAATTTTATTTTGTGGGATTTTTCTACTAAGTTTCATAGGCGTAACAATAAAAGATAGACAAGCTTTGGGAGCTTCTGAAGAAAGTGTTTTAGAAGATATAAGTGAGAAATTAATAAGATTTCATGTTTTAGCAAATAGTGATACTGATATAGATCAAGAATTGAAAATGAAAGTTAAGGATGAAGTTTTAAAATATATTTCACCTATATTGGAAAAATCCGAAAGCTTAGAAGAATCAAGAGAGATTCTAAAAAAAGAAGATAGTAATATAATTAAGATTGCTGAAGGTTGTATAGAAAAAGAAGGTTTTGATTATAAAGTTGAAACTACATTAACAAGGGAGAACTTTCCAGTAAAAGAATATGGTAACATAGTTTTACCGCAAGGTGAATATGAGGCTTATAGAATTTTGATTGGAGATGGTGAAGGGCAAAATTGGTGGTGTGTGATGTTTCCGCCGTTATGCTTTATAGATGTAACAAAAGGTCAAATTGCTTATGATGAAACTGAAGAGCAAATGAAAGAAGTTTTATCAGAGGATGAGTTTAAAAGTGTAAACAAAAAAGAGAATGAAGTAAACTTTGAATTGAAGGTATTTGATTTATTTAAATAAAAGAATTAACATATGATAGTAAAGTGATTTTTAGGAGGAAAAAAATATGACTAGAGCATTAGCCATGGTTTCAGGTGGTTTAGATAGTATATTAGCTGCAAAGTTAATAAAAGAGCAAGGTATAGAAGTAATAGGAATCTGTTTTAAATCTTATTTCTTTAATGAAGAGAATGCAAAGAGAATGTGCAAACAAATAGATATGCCTTTAGAAGTTATAGACTTCTCAGAAGAGCATTTTGAAATGGTTAAAGATCCAAAGCATGGTAGAGGTAAAAACATGAATCCATGTATAGATTGTCATGCTATGATGATGAGATACTCAGGAGAATTATTAAAGAGATTTGATGCTGATTTTATAATAACAGGAGAGGTGTTAAACCAAAGACCAATGTCTCAGAATAGACAAGCTTTAAATACTGTAAAAAAAGAATCAGGATTTAGTGATAAAATATTAAGACCATTATGTGCTTTAAATTTAGAGCCAACAGAAATGGAGTTAAATGGTCTAGTAGACAGAGAAAGATTATTAAAAATTTCAGGAAGAAGTAGAAAAGCTCAAATGGAGCTTGCTGAAAAGTGGAATATAGTTGATTACCCATCACCAGCAGGTGGATGTAAATTAACAGAGCCTGGATATGCAGTAAGATTAGGTGACTTACTTGATAATCAAAAAGAAGTAAAGAAAGATGAAATAGAAATTCTTAAGTATGGTAGACACATGAGAATATCACCTAAGAATAAAGCTATAATAGCTAGAAATGGTGATGAATGGAATACTATCGTTGAGTTTAAAGTAGATAGCGATGTGCTTGTAACTCCTAAAAATTCAACAGGAGCTCCAGTTATATTAAGAGGAGAGTTCAATGAAGAGGATTTAGAAGTTGCAGCTAGAATTTGTGGAAGATACTGCAAAGAAAAAGATAATGATGCAGTTGAGATAAATTATGAAAAGAATGGAGAAATAAACACAATAACTATAACTCCATTCAAAGATGAAGATCTTAAAAAATATATGATAAACCAATAATTTGGCTGAGAAAGGATCATTGATATGAGAAAGAAAGCTATAATATCAATATGTAGTACTCAAGATATTGATGAACAAGAAAAAATAGAAGTTGTTACTGTTGGAGAATTTTTTGCTGATGGTGATGAGTTTATAGCCACTTATGATGAAACAGAAATCTCTGGCATGGAAGGTACTAAGACTACTTTAAGAATTAAAGGAGAAAAAGTTACTTTACATAGAGAAGGAACAACAAGTACTAAAATGGAGTTTGAAAAGGACAATACAGCAGTAAGTCTTTATAATACACCATATGGGATGCTAGAGCTTCAAACTACAACTAAGGAATTAAATCTAGATATAAATGAAAATGGCGGGGATATAGCTATTAAATATCATATGGTTGCTGGTGGACAAAGCCCTATTAAAACAAATCTAGAAATGAAAATAAAAGTAGAAGAATAGAATAAAGTGTTTAATGTCTTGTATAAAAATAACTTTTTATACAAGACATTTTTATATTAGGAAGTTATATATTAATCTATAAAATAGTAAATAAAAAAGCCAATGATTTAAAATCATCGACTTATAATTCAATATTATTAATTAATTCTGCAAAATATGAGCAAAATACAAATAGTAAACGTTCTACAAATAAAAAAATAAAAAAAACGTAAAAAACACTAGACTTACATAACATTATTTGATAGAATATCTACTATGTTATTAAATCAAGCAATAAAAAACCCATTCTAAATGAGGTAATTATCATTATAAATGAAAAAAAGAACGATGTCAAGCATAAATTTACATTAGGAGGAAGAGATATGAGCAAAAAGACTAAGTACGTATTCGTAACAGGTGGAGTTGTTTCTTCATTAGGAAAAGGAATAACAGCTGCTTCATTAGGAAGATTATTAAAAAACAGAGGTTTAAGCGTAAGCATTCAAAAATTTGACCCATACCTAAACATTGACCCAGGTACAATGAGTCCATACCAACACGGAGAAGTTTTCGTAACTGATGATGGTGCTGAGACAGATTTAGATTTAGGACACTATGAAAGATTTATAGACGAAAACCTAACTCAAAACTCAAACGTTACTTCAGGTAGAGTTTACTGGTCAGTAATATCAAAAGAGAGAAAAGGTGAGTACTTAGGAGGAACTGTACAGGTTATACCTCACATCACTAATGCCATAAAAGATAGAGTACATAGAGTAGGAAAAGAAAGAGATGTAGATGTAGTAATCACTGAGATCGGTGGAACAATTGGTGATATCGAGTCATTACCTTTCTTAGAAGCTATAAGACAAATCAAATATGATGTAGGTCATGAAAATGTTTGTTTCATACATGTTACATTAGTACCTTACTTAGGAAAAGCTGGTGAGTTAAAAACTAAACCAACTCAACACTCTGTTAAAGAGTTAAGAAGTATCGGTATTCAACCAGATATAATTGTTTGTAGATCAGAAAAAGAATTATCAGAAGATATCAAGAAGAAAATCGGATTATTCTGTAACATAAATGCAGATGAAGTTATTCAAAACTTAGATGCAGAACATTTATATGCTGTTCCTCTAATGTTACATAAAGAAGGATTAGATAGATTAGTTTGTGAAAAATTAGGTCTAGGATGCAGAGATATAGACAATGCTGAGTGGATAGATATGGTTCATAGATTAACTCATTTAACTCACACAACTAAGATTGCTTTAGTTGGTAAGTATGTTGAATTACACGATGCATATATATCAGTTGTTGAAGCTTTAAGTCACGGTGGATTAAGCAACGATACTAACGTTGATATAGAGTGGATAAACGCTGAAGACGTAACTAAAGAGAATGTTGATGAATTATTAAAAGGAGTAGATGGAGTTCTAGTTCCTGGTGGATTTGGAGACAGAGGAGTAGAAGGAAAAATAGAAGCTATAAGATGGGCTAGAGAAAACAAGAAACCTTTCTTAGGAATATGTTTAGGAATGCAGTGTGCTGTTATAGAGTATGCTAGAAACGTATTAGGATTAGAAGGAGCTCATTCATCAGAGTTAAATCCAGAAACTCCATTCCCAGTAATCGACTTAATGCCTGAGCAAAAAGACGTTGAAGATTTAGGTGGAACAATGAGATTAGGATTATATCCATGTAAGTTAGAAGATGATACTAACTGTAAAGATGTTTATGCTTCAGACTTAATCTACGAAAGACATAGACATAGATATGAGTTCAACAATGAGTACAGAGCTCAATTAATAGAAAATGGATTAACTATAGCTGGTACTTCACCAGATGGAAGATTAGTTGAATGTGTAGAAGTTAAGGATCACCCATGGTTCGTAGCTGTTCAATACCACCCAGAATTAAAATCAAGACCAAATAGACCACATCCATTATTCGCAGGATTCGTTGGTGCTGCTTTAAACAATAAATAATTATAGTTTAAATATTAGGATATCTAACATTCGTTAGATATCCTTTTTTATGTAAAAAAATAATAGCATTTAAATGATGTATTTGAATATATTATATAAAATTTATTATTTATAAAATTAAATAAAACCTTTTATAAATAATAGTTATTGAAATAAGGATTAAAAAAATATACTATATATATAGGATTAGATTTTATGTGATATGATAATAATATAAATATTTAACATAATTAATTTATATATTTTTAGGATAATATTCAAAGTTTCTATATATTTTAAATTTCTTAAGGCAATCTAAATTTACTTTTCTTTACCTTATTCCATTACTTAAAAAAGCAGGAGGTGCTTAAATTGAATATAGAACAATATGAAAGTATGACTTTAGTCCAATTAAAAGAAAAGGCTAAAGAAATTGGTATAAAAAATATAAGCAAGAAGAAAAAAAGCGAATTAATTGAAGAATTAAAAGCGATTGAAGATAAACAAACTAATAGCAATAAAATAATACATAAAGATGGTGTTGTTTTAAGAGAGAGAATTTCTCAAAAAGATCAAGGTGGAAGTAGAGAAAATAATAACGAGAGACAGGAAAGACCATATAGAAATAATTACAATAATTCTAATAACTATAACAATCATAACTCTAATAATGGAAATAATGATGAAGGTAAAAAAGAGCAATTAAGAGATATGATAAGTTCATCAGATTCAACTAGAGGTATATTAGAGATATTAGATAATAATAACTTTGGATTTTTAAGATGTAGAAATTACTTAACTAGTGAAGATGATATATACGTGTCACCATCACAAATAAGAAGATTCGGATTAAGAACTGGTGATGAGGTTCAAGGTAAAGTTAGAGCGGCAAAGGAAGGCGAAAAGTTTAAAGCGCTTCTTTATGTTGAAAAAGTAAATGGAGAAAGCCCAGAAAAGGCTATTGGAAGAAAGAAGTTTGAAGAGTTAACTCCGATATATCCAACAGAGAGACTAAGACTTGAAACTAACAACGGAAAAGATTTAAGTTCAAGACTTATGGATATAATCTGTCCAATAGGTAAGGGACAAAGAGGTATGATTGTTGCACCTCCTAAAGCTGGTAAGACAACTCTTTTAAAGAGAATAGCACAAAATATATCAAGAAATAATCCAGAGGTTAAACTTATAGTTCTTTTAATAGATGAAAGACCAGAAGAAGTAACTGATATGAAGAGAAGTATAGAAGGTGAAGTTATTTATTCAACTTTTGATGAAGAACCACAAAACCATGCAAAAGTTTCTAGTATAGTTCTAGAAAGAGCTAAAAGAATGGTTGAACAAGGTAGTGATGTTGTTATATTAATGGACTCGTTAACAAGATTATCAAGAGCGTATAACTTAACTGTTACTCCATCAGGAAGAACACTTTCAGGTGGATTAGATCCAGCTGCACTTACTATGCCTAAAAAATTCTTTGGAGCTGCTAGAAAGCTTGAAGAAGGGGGCAGTTTAACTATATTAGCTACTTCTTTAGTTGATACAGGAAGTAGAATGGATGATATGATCTTTGAAGAATTTAAAGGTACTGGTAATATGGAAGTACATTTAGATAGAAAACTTCAAGAAAGAAGAATATTCCCAGCCATAGATATTTATAAATCAGGTACAAGAAAAGAAGATTTATTATTTAACAATGAAGAAAGAGAAGCATCTTATAAAATTAGAAAAGTACTACAAAAAGAAAATAATATAGAAGATGTAGCAGAAAAGCTTATAAATTTATTATCAAAAACAAAAAATAATGAAGAGTTTTTACAAGTTGTATTAAAGAGTAATTTAGAAAATTAAAATTTTTTAATTTTATTCTAATTTTCCTTTCATGATGTTCGTGTGAATATATTATATTATTAACTCATGAAGAACGAGGGAGGAATTTAGAAATGAAAGAAATTTTAATAAAAGTAAGTGAGACATTAAAGAAGTATAAGAAAAAAATAATTATAGCATGTACAGTTATTGTTTTAGGTGGAGTAGGTTTATCACTAGCAGGTGGAGCTTTCCTTTATAATAAAACTAAGGCTAGCATTAAGTATACTGAAAAACAATGTGAAGAAGTTGCGTTAAAGCAAATTCCAGGTGAAGTTGTAAAAGTAGAAAAAGATGTTGATTTAGAAGATAGTACAGTTGAGTATGAGTTTAAAATAAAAGATAAAAATAATATGCTAAAGGAAATAACAGTTGATTCAACTTCAGGAGCTATAGTAGATATTGATTATGATGAATTTCATGAAAATGAGCATATGGATAACCATAAATTCAATGATAATATAAATAATAATGAAAATAAAAATACTAATAATGTAAATAATAAAGAAGTGCAACCAAAAGTTAATAATGCAATATAAATAAGATAATATTAGTACTTAAAAATTTATTGTTAATAAAGAAAATATAAGAAGTTTAAGAAATAGTGAGTTTTATGTACTCACTATTTTTTTTGAAGGGGTGTTAATTGATATGAAGAAAATTTTGATGGTTGAAGATGAAGATAATATATCAGATTTTGTGAAGATGGAACTTGAATATGAGGGGTACTCAGTTACTGTTGAGAGTGATGGTAGGGAAGGCCTTAATAGAGCTTTAGAAAATAACTATGATTTAATAATTTTAGATATAATGCTTCCTAATATGAATGGATTTGAGATATGCAGAAGATTAAAAAGGGAAAAAGATACTCCAGTTATAATGTTAAGTGCAAAAGATTCAGTTATGGATAAAGTAAATGGACTTCAAATAGGAGCTGAGGATTATTTGGCTAAGCCTTTTGCTATAGAAGAACTTCTAGCTAGAATAGAAGTTATATTTAGACGAGAAGAAAGAAAAGAATCTATGATTATAACATTTAAGGACCTTGTTATAAATAAGGAGTCTAGAACCGTAATAAAAGATGGAGAAAATATTGTACTTACTAATAAAGAATACGAGCTTTTGATGTTACTTATTTTAAATAAAGATAAGGTAGTTTCTAGAGATGAAATATTAAACGAGATATGGGGATATGATTATGAGCCAGAAACTAATGTAACGGATGTATATGTTAGATATTTAAGAACAAAATTAGATCCTAATGATAAAGAAAAATATATAAAGACAGTACGTTCAGTTGGGTATATTATTAAATCTTAGATAATTTAGATATAATTTTAGAAGGTGAATTTTATGAAAAAAAGACTACCTGTATTTCAGGAACTTACTTTAGGTTCTCTAGTAATAATAATGATAATTTTAGTTGTATATACTGGGGTTCAGTTGGTTAGTTTTACTTTTTTTAGTAGGGATTATGAAAAAGATTTATTAGAAAATGAATATAGAAAAATAGTAGCTTTAGCTGAAAATAGAAATATTGATATTTCTAAGGAAAATTTAACTACATATTTAGATACATATTACACGGATGATGATGAAGAATTAATAGAGATATATAACATAGAAGATACAGAGAAGTATATAGAATATTATGGTGAATATAAAAATCAAAAAGATTTAAATAAAAAAGATGATATTGAAATAGAAACTGAATTTAAAAGCTTAAAATTCTATGATGTTTTAGTTGCACCTATAAAAATTGAAGATAAAATATATATTATAAAAATGGTTAAGGATATAAATATATTTAAAGATTTTATAGAAAGCTATTTTTATAGTTTTGTTGGAATAGTTATTTTAGCTATAATTTTAAGTGTTTTTGGAGCTATTTATCTTTCAAAAATATTTTTGAAAAGGCTAAATAAGCTTACAGATGCTATGATAGATATACAGAAAAATGGAATAGGAGAGCGAGCAGAAATTTCAGATAAAAATGATGAGTTTGATAGAGTAAATAAAGTCTTCAATTCCATGATGGATGAGGTTGAGGAGAGTTTTGATGAACAAAGAAGGTTTGTCTCAGATGCATCTCATGAACTAAAAACACCATTAACAGCTCTTCAAGGACATTTAAATATGCTTAAGCGTTGGGGAAAGAATGATAAGGAAAGATTAGAAAAATCATTGGATGTTTGTATAAATGAAGTCAATAGATTAAAGAAAATTGTAAATGATATGCTTGTGCTTTCTAGAGTTGAAAAAGACAAAGTAGATTTGAATACGCTAAAATTATATAATCCAGAAAAGATTATAAGTGAGACTTTAGATAGCTACAAGATTTTAAATGATAAAGTTGATTATACTTTAAGTGTTGAAGATGGATTTAAAATTAATATGTTAGAAGAACATTTAAAACAGTTACTTATAATTTTCATTGATAACGCCATAAAATATAATGATAAGGATGCTATAAAAATAAAAATAAGTTTATTTTCAAAGGATAATAAATCGATTATTTCAGTACGAGATAATGGCATTGGAATACCAAAAGAGGATTTAGAGAATGTAACTAATAGATTTTATAAGGTTGATAAATCAAGAGTTAATAATAATTCTTTTGGATTAGGATTGTCTATAGCAAGTAGAATTATAAACTTATATAAAGGCAATATAATTGTAGATAGTCAACTAGATGTGTTTACCGAAATTAAAGTAGTTTTAAATAAATAAAAGAAGAGATTAAAGTTTTGCTTTAATCTCTTCTTTTATTATATGAATCGTTTAGCATAGTATTGCAAAGTTCCATTGTTCCGCTTGGAGAATAAGAACTTAAAACAGATATAATGCTATTTCTCATTTCTTCTAATTTTTTATTATCTTTACTGAATTCATCAATTACTGAGTTTAATTCATTTAAATTATATATAGGAACAGCACAATTACTTTTAGCTAAAAATTCTCTGTTTTCGCTTTCTTGTCCTGGAATTATAAATGGAATTATCATCGGTAAATGACTTAACAATGATTCTGTTGTAGTTAATCCACCAGGTTTAGTAATTATTAGGTCCGAAGCCTTCATTATCTTAGGTATCTCTGTTGTATATCCTAAAATATTTAAAACCTTATTTCCGTTAATATTACTGTATTCTTTAGTCAAATGATTTTTTAACTCTGTATTATTTCCACAAACAATAGTTAAGTTTAATGGATTAGCATTTCTCATTAGATTCTTTAAAACCTCAGATATATTATCTAATCCCATACCGCCTCCCATTAAAAGTATCTTTAATGGTGGTTCATCTATATGTTTTATAGGTTTCAGATAATCAACTTCCAAAAAGTCTTTTTTAGCAGGAATACCAAAAGGTGAAATTCTTTCACTAGGAATTCCTTTTGAAGTTAGATTTTCTTTCGTGAATTCACAGGCAACTATATAATGGTCAATTTGTTTAGAAACATATGTATAATGACATTTAAAATCAGTAACAACAGAAATAACTGGTACCGTAATCTTTCTCTTCTTTTTTAAATAAGAAAGTATACTTATGGATAAAGGGTGTGTTGTTATTATTAAATCAGGATTAAAGCTATCAATAAACTTTAATAATTTTTTAGAAACAGGTAAAAACATAATGCTAGTAAGAAAGTTTATAATTCTTACATTACTAATTTTATATAATAAGCCATAAAGTTTTCCTAGAGAGCTTGCGCATATATCATATCCACTTACTATAGATCTATCAAAGAAACGGTTCTCCTTAAGAAAATCGTATACAAGAATTTCGGTATCCTCATTCTTTATAAGTTCCTTTAAAGAGTCGGCTGCTTGATTATGACCATAACCAGTAGATGTGCTTAAAATAAGAATTTTTTTCATTATATCCACTCACTTTTATCAATAAATTTAAAATTTAATCCATATTTTCAAAATTATGCTTATAAAGAAAAATGGGAAAGATTTGAGTCTTTCCCATAAAGAAATTATTTATTAAGATTAAATCTCTTGTTGAATTTATCAACTCTTCCGCCAACATCAACGATTTTTTGTTTTCCTGTGAAGAATGGGTGGCACTTAGAGCATATTTCAACTTTAAGTTCTGGTTTAACTGAACCAGTTGTGAAAGTGTTTCCACATGCACACTTAACCACTGTATCGTGATGGTATTCTGGATGTATGCCTTGTCTCATGTAATTCACCTCTTTCAAAAATAAAAAAATGTTGCTAAACAACTATTAACAAGTATATCATGGGCGTATTTAATCGTCAATAGTTTAAAACCTTTCTTATTTAAGTTATAATCATATTTAGAATATTATAAGAGGATAAGGAGTTAAAGCTAATATGAGTAAATTATATTTTAGATACGGTGCAATGAATTCTGGTAAGTCTACACATCTTATGCAAGTAGCGCATAACTATGAGGAAAGAGGACTAGAAGTTATCATAGTTAAACCTTCTACTGATAAAAAAGGTGGAGATAAGGTTGTGTCAAGACTAGGGGTAGAAAGAGTTGTAGATATCTTAATAGATAATGAAGATAACATAATAGATTTAATTGAAGAAAGACTAGAAAAAGGAAGAAAAATTGACTGTATTATAGTTGATGAAGTTCAATTCCTAAAAGCACATCATATAGATGAATTATTTGAGATTTCAGTTGTTAAAGATATTCCTGTAATATGTTATGGATTAAGAACTGACTTCCAAATGAACGGATTTGAAGGTAGTGAAAGGCTATTGTTACTAGCACATAGTGTGGAAGAGATGAAAACTATATGTAAGTGTGGAAGAAAGGCTATATTAAATGGAAGAATGATAAATGGAAAATTTACATTTGAAGGAGAGCAAGTTGCTATAGACTTAGTTGATAATGTAGAATATCAATCTTTATGTGGACAATGTTACTTCGAATATAAATATGGCAAAAACACTGATAAGTAATTAGTGAAAGGATAGGGTTTAAATTATGAGAAAATGCCAAGTTGGCGGTCAAGCAGTACTAGAAGGCGTTATGATGAGGGGAGCAAAGGGAACTGCAACAGCAGTAAGAAAGCCAGATGGTGAAATTGAGGTTTCCTTTGAGGAAACAATACCATATACTAAAAAGAATAAAATTTTAGGATTACCATTTATAAGAGGATTTGTTACTCTTGTAGAATCTTTAATTGTAGGATTAAAGTCATTAAATTACTCAGCAAGTTTTTTTGATGACACAGAGCCATCAAAGTTTGAAGAGTGGCTTAATAATAAATTTGGAGAAAAAGCTAATAATGTAATTATGACACTTACAATGATGTTGTCCTTTGTATTTGCTATAGTTTTATTTGTTGCCATACCAACGGGAATAACATTCTTACTTAAGATGTTAGATTTCCCTAAATGGAGTTTGAGTGCCATAGAAGGTGGTATAAGCATAGGAATGCTTTTAGGCTATATGTATCTTATGGGGAAACTTGAAGACATAGAAAGAGTGTTTCAATATCATGGAGCAGAGCATAAAACTATTTTTTGTTATGAAAATGAGGATGAATTAACGGTGGAAAATGTTAGGAAATATCCTAGGTTTCATCCTAGATGTGGAACAAATTTTTTATTCTTAGTTGCCATAGTAAGTATATTTATCTTCTCATTTACAAACTGGGATTCAGTTGCAGAGAGAACGGCTATAAGAATAGCACTATTACCAGTTGTGTCAGGGATAACTTATGAACTTATTAGATGGCTTGGAAAGTCTAATGGGAAATTAGCTAGAATAATAGCAGCGCCAGGGTTACAATTACAAAAGTTGACTACAAGAGAGCCAGATGATTCTCAAATTGAAGTAGCTATTGCTTCTTTAAGGAGGGCTGAAGGATTGAAAGAACCAAATAAAAGAGTCGGAGAATTATTAAATTTAGGAAATGAAATGCTAAAGGAAGCTAATATTGATACATACATATTAGATGTTCAGCTACTTTTAGGAAATGTTATTGAAAAAGATAAGATTTGGCTTATTACAAATAAAAATGAGGAAGTTAAAAAATCTGATGAAATTAGATTTATGACTTTATTAAACAAAAGAAAAAATAAAATGCCTATGCAATATATCTTAGGGACTTGTGAGTTTATGGGATTAGACTTTCATGTTGAAGAAGGTGTTCTTATTCCAAGAGGAGATACTGAGATAATTGTAGAAGAAGTATTAAATAATATAGATGAAGATGCAGAGATTAATCTTTGTGATTTATGTTGTGGAAGTGGAGCTATTGGATTATCTATAGCAACTTATAGAAAAAATATAAATGTTGATTTAATAGATATAGACAGTACTCCTGAAAAAGTAACTAAAAAGAATATGAAGAAATTAGAGCTTTCAGATAGATGTAACTTTATAAAAAGTGACCTTTTAAAGGAAGTAATAGAAAAAGGTAATAAGTATGAAGTTTTAGTTTCAAATCCACCCTATATAAGAACTGAAGTTATAAGTACCTTAATGAATGATGTTAAGGATTATGAACCGCACTTAGCCTTAGATGGGGGAGCAGATGGACTTATATTCTATAGAAGAATTGTTGATGAGTCTTTAGATATATTAAAAGATAATGGTATATTAGCTTTTGAAATTGGACATGATCAAGGTGAAGATGTTAAAGAGCTAATGATTAATAAAGGATATAAAGATGTTAAGGTGATCAAAGATTTAGCAGGCTTAGACAGATGCGTTATAGGTAGAGTAAATCTTGAAAGATAACATAATAGTGTGTTATAATTGTAAAATATGAAAATCTGTATACGGAGTGATAATAGATGATACTTGATAGATTAAATTTTATTGAAAATAAATATGATGAACTTTCAGTTAAAATTAGTGATCCTTCAATAATGGCTAACCAAAAAGAATGGAGAAAGCTTTGTAAGGAACATGCTGACTTAGAAATTATAGTTAATAAGTATAGAGAGTACAAGACAGCAACTGAAGATTTAGAAGCTAACAAAGAGATGCTTTCAGAAGAAAGTGATCAAGAAATGAGAGAAATGATTAACTCTGAAATTAAAGAGTTAACAGAAAGAAAAAAAGAGTTAGAAGACGAAATACAAATTCTTTTATTACCAAAAGATCCTAACGATGAGAAGAACGTATTCGTTGAGATCAGAGGTGGTGCTGGTGGAGATGAGGCAGCACTATTTGCAGCTAACCTTTTCAGAATGTATACTAAGTATGCTGAAAAGAATAGATGGAAAGTTGAATTAATGAGTACAAATGAAACTGATATCGGTGGATTTAAAGAGGTTGTATTCATGATAAAAGGTGCTGGAGCATATTCAAAGCTTAAGTACGAAAGTGGAGCACACAGAGTACAAAGGGTTCCAGACACAGAGAGTTCAGGAAGAATCCATACATCAACAGCTACAGTAGCAGTTTTACCAGAAGTTGATGATGTAGAAGTAGAAATCAATGATAAAGATATAAAGATAGACGTGTTTAGAGCATCTGGTAATGGTGGACAGTGTGTTAATACAACTGACTCAGCTGTAAGATTAACTCACTTACCTTCAGGTATTGTTATTTCATGTCAGGATGAAAAATCACAGCTTAAAAACAAAGAAAAAGCAATGAAAGTTTTAAGAGCTAGATTATTCGAGCAAGCTGAAGCTGAGAGATTAGCTGGTATTGCAGAAGATAGAAAGAGTCAGGTTGGTACTGGAGATAGAAGTGAAAGAATAAGAACTTACAACTATCCTCAAGGAAGAGTAACAGACCATAGAATAAACATGACTTTATATAAATTAGATAGTTTCTTAGATGGTGAAATAGATGAGATATTAAATGCTCTAATCACTGAGGATCAAGCTCAGAAGATGAAAGCAATGGGTAATACTGAATTTTAATATAAAGCCTTACATGAATAATGTAAGGCTTTAAACTTACTTTATTTTAAATATATTAAGTTAAAGAGGAACCTTATTTATGGATATTGATAGAGCTATAAAAAAACAGAGAAAATCATATAAAAGATTTATGTTTCTTATGGTAATACTTTTTATTACGTTACCTCTTTTAGTTTGGTATTTTGAAGTTTATAAAGATTTTCTTATTGTTTATCTGATATTTTTAGAAATTTTTATAGTTATTGTTATGATTAAAAATTTTAATAATATAAGGTTAGAATACACTTGTGATAATGGTGTTTTGAAAATAAAACCATATGTATGCTCTAAATATAAAAACATATATTGTGATAGAGTTGCCTTAGTTCATACAGAAAATACTTTAGAAGATATGAAAATAATAATAGTTTTTTCTAATAAAGGACGTAAGGATAAGTTTGGAAAGCCAGTTGGAGAATATTTTTGTAAGGCGCATCCTGGGTTAAGTAAAGATTATACAAAGATGGTTAGATTAAATAAGGAAAATCAGTTATATTACATAATAGTAAAAAGAGGGGCTTTAAAAAAGTTTAAACTTTTGGATGATATATATAAAAACTGTGTAACAGCAACATATACAAATGATAGTATAGAAAATATAAGAGTTGCTAGAGGACAGACTAAATTATAAAAAATGAAGGTGATTATTGTTTTATGAATACAAAAGTTGGTTTTATAGAAAATATAAATAAAGACATAAAACATTTAGAAGAGGCTGCTGAAATAATAAAATCAGGTGGAATTGGAGCTTTCCCAACAGAAACAGTATATGGGTTAGGTGCTAATGCACTAGATGGAGAAGCAGTAACAAAAATATTTAAAGCAAAGGGAAGACCACAAGATAATCCATTAATAATACACATAGCTGATAAAAATGATATAGAAAAGTATGTTAAAGAGATACCAAGCTTTGCTCAACAATTAATGGATAAGTTTTGGCCAGGTCCATTAACTATAATTTTTAAGAAAAAAGATATAGTTTCAAATATAACATCAGCTGGATTAGATACTGTCGGAGTAAGAATGCCTAATGATGAAGTTGCTTTAAAGCTTATAGAGTTATCAGAAGTTCCGATAGCTGCACCTTCAGCTAATATATCAGGGAGACCAAGTCCAACTGATATTGAAAGATGTGTGCAAGATTTAGATGGAAGAGTAGATTTTATTATAGGTGCTAAAAAAAGTGAAATTGGAGTAGAGTCAACTATAGTAGATGCCACTGGAGAACATTTATGTGTATTAAGACCTGGTGGAATAACATTAGAAATGTTAAAAGAAGTAGATGAGGGAGTTTATATAGATAAAGCAATATTAACTTCTTTAGATGAAAATACTAAGCCAAAAGCGCCTGGAATGAAGTATAAACATTATGCTCCTAAGGCAAAAGTGAAAATGGTTCAAGGTTCAACAAATAAAATGGTTGAAAAAATTAAAGAAATGGTGCATAATTACATAGATGAAGATTTAAAGGTCGGAATCATGGCTACAGATGAAACTATGTCTATGTATAATGAAGGAATAGTGAAATCTTTAGGAACAAGAGAAGACTTAACTTCAGTAACTAAAAATTTATTTGAAATGCTTAGAGCTTTTGATGATTTAGGAGTAGATGTTATAGTAACAGAAGCTTTTGATGAAGAAGGTTTAGGTGTTGCCATAATGAATAGGTTAAAAAAATCCTGTGGATTTGATATAACTATGGTTTAAGAAATATATATGAAAGGAGCTAAATAAGCATGATGCTTTTAAAAGAAAAAAAATATTTCGAATTTACATTTTTAAAAAATTCTATATTTACTTTTTTTGAAGATCCATTATCTTTATTTAGTGTCCTTTCAATTAATGAAACAAAGTGCTTTTTTATTTGACTTACTATTTAAATTTTTATTTTAAGTAGTATTATTGTCATTTGAAAAGTACTTTTTTTTTAGATAATATATTTAATAAAAGATATATGGAGGTTAGTGAAATGAAAATAGCAATTGGATGCGATCATGGTGGATTTAACTTAAAAAACACAGTTATAAAACATTTAGAAGAAAAAGGTATTGAATTAAAAGATTTTGGTACATATAGCACAGATTCTTGTGATTACCCAGACATATCAATACAAGTTGCAGAAGCTGTAGCTTCAAAAGAATTTGATTATGGAATATTAATTTGTGGAACTGGCATAGGAATCTCTATAGCAGCAAATAAAGTTCCAGGAATAAGAGCAGCATTATGTCATAATACATTTAGTGCTCATGCAACAAGACAACATAATAATGCAAATATATTAGCTATGGGCGAAAGAGTAGTAGGTCCAGGATTAGCTTTAGATATAGTTGATACTTTCTTAAGTTCAGAGTTTGAAGGTGGAAGACATCAAAATAGAATAGATAAGATATCAGCAATAGAAGATAAATATTCAAAATAATTAGCAAAACAATATTTTTATATATAGATTTTAGGAGGAAGATAAAATGAGTAAAGTAACAGAAATAACACATCCACTTATATTACATAAGTTAGCGTTCATAAGAGATAAGAAGACAGGATCAAAGGATTTCAGAGAATTAGTAAGTGAAGTTTCTATGCTTATGGCTTATGAGGTAACAAGAAATCTTCCAATGGAGGAAATCGATATAGAGACTCCAGTTTGCAAAACTAAGTGTAAAGTTTTAGCAGGTAAAAAGGTTGCTATAGTACCGATATTAAGAGCTGGATTAGGAATGGTAGATGGAATGCTACAACTTATCCCAGCAGCAAAAGTAGGTCATATAGGTTTATACAGAGATGAAGAAACTCTTCAACCAGTAGAGTACTTCTGTAAATTACCACAAGACATAGCTGAAAGAGATGTTATAGTAGTAGACCCAATGTTAGCTACTGGTGGTTCAGCAGCAGATGCTATCACTTTATTAAAGAAAAGAGGAGCTAAGCAGATAAGACTTATGTGCTTAATCTCTTCACCAGAAGGAATTGAGTTTGTACAAAAAGCTCATCCAGATGTAGATATATATGTTGCATGCATAGATGAGAAATTAAATGAGCATGGATATATAGTTCCAGGATTAGGTGATGCTGGAGATAGACTATTTGGAACAAAATAGTTATAATTTAAATAGCTACTTAAAATTAAGTAGCTATTAATTATTTTTGGAGGTAAATGATTCATGGAAAAGATAAAAGTTTTAACTATCTTTGGAACAAGACCGGAAGCTATAAAAATGGCTCCATTAGTAAAAGAATTAGAGAAAAGACCAGAAATAGAATCAAAGGTTTGTGTAACTGCTCAACATAGAGAGATGTTAGACCAAGTTTTAGCATTATTTGATATAAAGCCTGACTTTGATTTAGACATAATGAAAAATCGTCAAACTCTAACTGGAATAACAAATAGAGTTTTAGAAGGTTTAGAAAAAGTATTTACAGAAGAAAAACCAGATATGATATTAGTACATGGTGATACAACTACTACTTTTGCTGGTGGATTAGCAGCTTTCTATCAACAAATAAGAGTAGGGCATGTTGAGGCTGGACTTAGAACTTTCGATAAATATTTCCCATTCCCAGAGGAAATGAATAGAAAGTTAACAGGAGCTTTAGCAGATTTACACTTTGCGCCTACAAAAGGTTCAAAAGCTAACCTTTTAAGAGAAGGAGTAAATGAGAACGACATAAAAATTACAGGAAATACTGTAATCGATGCTATGGAACATACTGTTGAAGAAAATTATGTATTTGAGAACGAAGAATTAAATAACATAGACTTCGAAAACAAAAAAGTTATAATGATAACTGCTCATAGAAGAGAAAACTGGGGAGAGGGTATAGAAAATATCTGCGAATCACTAAACAAAATAGTTGAAGATAATAAAGATGTTGAATTAGTTTACCTTGTTCACTTAAATCCAGTAGTTAAAGATGTTGTTTATAAAAATCTTGATGGAAAAGAAAGAGTACATCTTTTACCTCCACTAGATACAAAAGAAACTCATAACTTAATGAACAAATGCTTTATGGTTATGACTGATTCAGGTGGATTACAAGAGGAAGCTCCACACTTAGGAAAACCAGTATTAGTTTTAAGAGACGTAACTGAAAGACCGGAGGCGGTTGAATCAGGTACAGTTAAGTTAGTTGGTACTGATGTAGCTAAAATATTAGAAGAAGCAAATACATTAATCAATGATGAAAAAGCTTATGCTGAAATGAGTAAGGCTATAAATCCATATGGTGATGGTAAAGCTTCGGAAAGAATAGTTAAAGCTATATTAAACTATTTTGGAAAAGATGAAGAAGCTGTAGAAGAATTTATAAGTAAATAGACTTTGTTAAAAAGTTTAATAAATATAATTTGAATAATTGGAAAAAACAGACAGATATTTAGAATATTATAGAAATTTTAATGATATATTTCTATAATAGGGCTTAAATATCTGTCTTTTTTTACGAAAAGTAAAAAAATATCAAAAAAGATTGTTTAAAATTTAACAAAATATATTGAAAGTTAGTAATTTTATGGCTATAATTAAATCAGTTAGAAAAAATAAATATTTTTGATAATTTTTTACCTAAATGGGAGGTTTTTGATATGAGAGAGGTAGTTATTGCAAGTGCAGTAAGAACAGCATTAGGAACATTTGGTGGTACATTAAAGGACGTACCAGCAGTAGAATTAGGAGCTTTAGTAATTAAAGAAGCTTTAAACAGAGCAGGGGTTAAACCTGAAAATGTTGATGAAGTTTTAATGGGTAATGTAATCCAAGCTGGTTTAGGTCAAAACCCGGCTAGACAAGCATCAGTAAAAGCTGGTTTACCAGTTGAAATTCCAGCAATGACAATAAATAAAGTTTGTGGTTCTGGATTAAGATGTGTAGCTTTAGCTGCTCAAATGATAAAAGCAGGAGATGCTGATGTAGTAGTAGCTGGTGGTATGGAAAACATGTCACAAGGACCATATGTTTCAAGAACAACAAGATTTGGACAAAGAATGGGCGATGCTAAATTAGTAGATACTATGGTATACGATGCATTAACAGATGCGTTTAATGGATATCACATGGGTATAACTGCTGAAAATATAGCAGAGCAATGGGGATTAACTAGAGAAATGCAAGATGAATTCTCAGCAAATTCTCAAATGAAAGCAGAAGCTGCTATAAAAGCAGGAAAATTCAAAGATGAAATAGTACCAGTTGTAATTCCACAAAGAAAAGGAGAACCAATAGTATTTGATACAGATGAGTTCCCAAGATTCGGAACAACAGTTGAGAAATTAGGAAAATTAAGACCAGCATTTAAAAAAGATGGTACAGTTACAGCAGGTAATGCTTCAGGTATCAATGATGGTGCAGCTGCATTAGTTGTTATGAGTGCTGAAAAAGCAAAAGAATTAGGAGTAACTCCAATCTGTAAAATAGTTTCTTATGGTTCAAAAGGATTAGATCCTTCAATCATGGGATATGGACCATTCTATGCTACTAAAAAAGCTTTAGAAGGAACTAACTTAACTGTAGCTGACTTAGATTTAATCGAAGCTAACGAAGCTTTTGCAGCTCAAAGTTTAGCAGTTGCTAAAGATTTAGAATTCGATATGGATAAAGTTAACGTAAATGGTGGAGCTATAGCTTTAGGACATCCAGTTGGAGCTTCAGGAGCAAGAATATTAGTTACATTAATTCACGAAATGATGAAGAGAGATGCTAAAACAGGTTTAGCTACACTTTGTATAGGTGGAGGAATGGGAACTGCTTTAATAGTAGAAAGATAATAAGTTTACCATTATTATATATACTAAAAGATACTACCAATTAACTTGGTGGTATCTTTTTTGTTTAGAAATAATAAAAAGATTTTCTAAATCATATTTAAAATAAAGAATCCTGGTAATAAATATTCAGTAATATTAGAGTTTTGTATAACACTAAGAGTTTAGTTTTATTAAATTTATATAATGATAAGATTTCTATAAATTTATAATTAGTGCAATTTAAAAAAGTATTAATTATCTTATTAAATATATATAGATAAGTAAAGTTATAAGTAAATGTATTTTGTTGAAAAAAGATGAATAATAGAGTGGATAATAGAAAAAAATAGAGGTAAAGTATACAAAAATATAAAAAAAAGCTTAATTATATAAAAAAAATAAAAAAAAATGTGAATAAATATTAAAAAGGTTATTCAAAACCTTTTAAGTTGTAAACTTTATTCTAAATAATGGTTTGAATTTTTTTTGATGAAAATAGGGGTAAAAGTTATGATTTCATAACAAAAACTTTTAAAAAAGGATTTCAAAATCGAAAATAGTAATCGGAAATTAACTTTATAGTATGGTTAAATGAGTAAAAATTCAGAAAAATGAAATAGCTTGTATTAAAACATTCAAAAAAGGTCAAAAAAAGAGCAAATAAGAGTTTGTTAGAGTAAAAATGAAGGAAGTGCTTAAAAACACTTTAAAATATTAAAATATTAATAAATTCAAGCAAAATTTAAATTTTATTAATATTAAATTCAGGAATATAATTAGTAAAGTAACATTGCGGAACTATGGAGGTTATACGTGAACGCTAAAATCAAGAGTTTAGTTTTTTCAGTTATGAAGACTAATATTTTATTGACAATAATAGCAACCCTAGTAATTAGTTTATTTAATTTGAATTTTGGGGTGGCTTTTTTAGTTGGAAGTATAGTTGCAACAATTAACTTTACGGTTAATGCAATTGTAATCCACAGGGTCATAAAAAAAAGACGTGGAGCATTAAAAATTCAATTGAGCTTTGTACTTAGAATGTTAATGATTCTTGCATTTACTTTAATATTTATGAGAAGTGTTGAAGAATTAGCGTTTTATTTAATAGGGTTCATAGCACATCAGATATCAATATTTATTTACACAAAAAAGAATAAGGCCTTATCAGACGTAAAATAAATATTTATATACATATATAAATTAATACTAAGATAGAAAGGGAGTGATTCCGTGGATATCTTTGCACCAATGTTTACAGTTAAGATTGGTAGTTTTACAATAACTAGTACAATAATTTTTCAATGGGCAGCAATGCTTGTTATAACAATATTTGCTATATTGTCAACTAGAAATCTTAAAAATAAACCAGGCAAGTTACAAGTTGTTTTAGAATCACTTTATCAAACAGTTTATAACTTGGTAAAGAGTAACATGGGGGAAAGTTATATTGGCTTTGTACCTTATATAGGAACACTAGCAATATTTTTACTTGTCTTAAACCTTTATGGATTAATTGGGCTTGCACCTCCTACTCAGGACTTAAGTGTAGCAGTAGCATTAACAATTACTTCCTTTGTTGTTGTTCATGTTAACGCAATACGTAAGTGTCACATTGGAGGATATATCAAAGGATATTTCAAGCCATATCCAGTAATGTTACCTTTAAACATAATGGAGAGAGTTATCTTCCCAGTATCTCTTGCACTACGTTTATTCGGTAATATGTTAGCTGCCACTCTATTAATAGACTTAATGTATTCAGGTCTAGCTCATATAGGATGGATAGCACAAATAGGTGTGCCAATATTAGCACATGGTTTCTTCGATGTATTCGATGGAACAATACAAATGATAGTATTTACAATGTTAACAATGGTAAATATTAAAATGTTAGCAGATCACTAAGAAAAAACAAAATGATAAATCGACTCAATTAGTTTGATTTAAAAGGAGGACTTTCTAATGGATATGAAGTTATTAGCAGCAGGTATCGCTGTATTAGCAGGTATAGGAGCCGGAATTGGTATAGGTATTGCAACAGCAGGAGCAATCGAAGCTACTGCAAGACAACCAGAAGCATCAGATAAAATACAAAGTTTATTCATCATGGGAGCTGGTCTTTCAGAGGCAACAGCTATCTATGGATTAGTAATTTCAATAATCTTATTATTCGTTGTTTAATATCAAGATACGTACAGAATTTACTAAGAACTTGTGTAATTAATACAAAGAGAATAGAGTTAATATAATTGACTCCGAAGGGAGGCTGTGATTGATATATGGAAATAGATTTTATGAGAATATTAGCTACAATCATTAACTTTATCATATTAATTCTTATACTAAAACATTTTTTCTGGGACAAAATCAAAAGAGCTATTGATGCAAGACAAGAGGCTATAGATGAAACAATCTTACAAGCTGATGAAGATGCAGAGAAAGCTAGAAGATTAAGATTAGATAATGAAAGAATTCTTAAGTCTGCCAAAGAAGAAGGTAGAAAATTAAGAGCTGATCAGAAAAAAGAAGCTGATAGAATTTATAACGAGATAGTTGATGATGCTCATAAAGAAGCTGAGGCTATATTAAATAGAGCTAATATTGAAATTCAAAGAGAAGAAGAAAAAGCAAAATACGAATTAAAGCAACAAGCAGTTGAGTTATCTCTAATGCTTGCAGAAAAAGCTCTTGGCGAAAGTATAGATGAGAATAAACATAGAGATTTAATCAATGATTTTATTGAAAAGGTAGGTATCTAATTATGTATGAATATTTAGATCGTAGATATGCCTTAGCTCTATATGAAGTCGCAGAAGAGAAAAACAAAGTTGACGAGTACATGAACGATTTAAAAGAAGTGTGCAATATAATTTATGGAAACAAAGATTTTTATGAAATTATAAAACACCCTCAAATAAGTACTGTCAGAAAGAAAAAAACTTTCAAGAATATATTTGAAGGCAAAATAGATGATGAGTTACTTTCATTCTTAATGATTCTTATAGAGAAAGATAGAATTCTTTATTTAAAAGAAAAGTTAAGCCAAATGGAGAAAATTCATAGAGAAAGAAACAATACTTTATTAGCAGAAGTTAAGAGTGTTGTGCCACTAACAGAAGATGAAATTCAAAGACTTGTAGAAAAGTTAGAGAAAAAATATTCAAAGAAAATAATATTAAAACAAGAATTAGACAGTAGTATCATAGGCGGACTTTTTGTAAGAGTTGGCGATGACGTTATAGATGGTACTATAAGAGCTAAACTTGATGATATGAAACAGATAATGCTTAAGAGAGAATAGAGGTGAGTCTATGCATATTAAACCAGAAGAAATAACTTCTATAATCAAGAATGAAATAAAAAACTATGAAAAAGAGTTAGAAACTGTGGATTCTGGTACTATCATTCAGATAGGTGACGGAGTTGCCAGAGTTTATGGACTAGAAGATTGTATGGAAGGTGAGCTTCTAGAATTCCCTAACCAAGTTTTCGGTATGGCTCTTAACTTAGAGCAAGATAACGTTGGTTGTGTTCTTTTAGGATCTGAAGAAGGTATAAAAGAAGGAGACATCGTTAAAAGAACTGGAAAGATTGTTGAAGTACCAGTAGGAGAAGAATTAATAGGAAGAGTTGTTAACTCATTAGGTCAGCCAATAGACGGAAAAGGCCCTATTAAAAATGATGGATACAGAGCTATAGAAATTCCAGCACCAGGTATATTAGAGAGAAGTTCTGTTAATGAGCCTCTACAAACAGGTATCAAAGCTATCGACTCAATGATACCAATCGGTAGAGGACAAAGGGAGTTAATAATAGGAGATAGACAAACAGGTAAAACTGCTATAGCTATTGATACTATAATTAACCAAAAAGGTAAAGATGTTATTTGTATATATGTTGCTATTGGACAAAAACAATCAACAGTTGCAAATATAGTTAACACTTTAACTGAAGAAGGGGCTATGGATTACTCAATAGTAGTAACTGCCTCAGCATCTGAATCAGCACCATTACAATATATAGCACCATATGCAGGATGTACTATGGGTGAGTACTTCATGAATAAAGGTAAACATGTATTAATAATATATGATGACTTAAGTAAACATGCTGTTGCTTACAGAACAATGTCATTATTAATCAGAAGACCACCAGGAAGAGAAGCTTATCCAGGAGATGTATTCTACATTCACTCAAGATTACTTGAGAGAGCGGCTAAGTTATCAGAGAAAAATGGTGGAGGCTCATTAACAGCACTTCCAATAATTGAAACACTAGCTGGAGACGTAACTGCTTACATCCCAACTAACGTTATATCAATAACAGATGGACAGATATTCTTAGAAACTGAGTTATTCAACGCAGGACAAAGACCAGCTGTTAACCCAGGTATATCAGTTTCAAGGGTTGGAGGAAATGCACAGATAAAAGCAATGAAACAAGTTTCAGGTACATTAAGACTTGAACTTGCTCAATATAGAGAGTTAGCATCATTCGCTCAATTCGGATCAGACCTTGATAAAGATACTCAATCAAGACTTGAAAAAGGAAAGAGACTTATTGAGATATTAAAGCAAGATCAATACAAACCAATGGCAGTTGAAAAACAAATAATGATTATATATGCTGCTGTTAATAATTTCTTACTTGATATACCAGTTCAAGATATTAAGAGATTCGAAAAAGAATTCTTAGAGTATATGGATACTCATCATAGAGAAATTGGTAAAGATATCATAGAAAAGAAAGTATTAAATGATGAAATAAAATCTGCTTTAGAAAGCGCTATAGTAGAATTTAAAAAAATATTCTTAATGTAAAATAAGAGCATAGCTTTTTAATTAAAGCTATGCCCACATTTTTAAGAATGGAGGTGGAGCTTAAATGGCAGGTGCAGGACTTTTAGAAATTAAAAGAAGAATAAAAAGTATTACAAACACTAGAAAAATAACAAAAGCTATGGGACTTGTTGCCACTTCTAAGTTAAGAAGAGCTAGACAAAAATTAAATGAGAATAATCAATATTTTAATAGTCTAGATGAAATTGCTAGAGAATTAATCGGATCATTAAATAGCAATAATAATCCTTTACTTAAATCTAATGATAATCCTAAGAAATTAATAATATTATTAGCTTCTGATTCAGGGTTATGTGGTGGATTTAATGGTAATACTGCTGCTTTTGTAAGAGATACATACGAAAATAATCTAGATAATATAGAAGTTGTAGTAGTAGGAAAAAAAGGTATCCATTATGTTAAGAAAAATAAGATTTCTACTTTAGCAGAATATGTTGATTTAGGAGATACACCAAATGTTGGTGATGCATCAACTGTAGTAAACAGAGCTGTTAAAGAATTTATGGATGGAAACTTTGGGGAAGTAAATTTAGTTTATACTAAATTCTTTTCACCTGTAAAACAAGAAGTTGTTGAAGAGAGATTATTACCTCTTAATTTAACTGGTGATAAAGGAAGCGTTTCTTTTGTAATTGAACCAGATGAAGACGAGATAATAGATTCATTAGTTTCATCATACTTAAAAGGTAAATTCATGAATGCTATGTTTAACTCAAAAGCAAGTGAACAAAGTGCTAGAATGCAGGCAATGGACGGAGCAACTAAAAATGCCAATGATTTATTAAATTCATTAGATGCTAAGTATAATAGAATAAGACAAAGTATCATAACACAAGAGATATCAGAGATCGTTGGTGGAGCAGAAGCACAAAAATAAGGAGGTACTCAAAATGTCTAATAATATAGGTAAAGTAGTTCAAGTTATTGGACCAGTTGTAGATATAAAGTTTGCAAATGATGAACTTCCTAATATATTTAATGCAATACACATAACAATGGACGACGGAAAAATCTTAGTTTGTGAAGTAGAGCAACACGTTGGAGACGACATAGTTAGAGCTATAGCTATGGAAGCTACTGAAGGATTAAGAAGAGGAGTAGAAGCTGTTGACACAGGAGCTCCTATATCAGTACCAGTTGGTGAGTGCGTATTAGGAAGAATATTTAACGTATTAGGAAAACCACTAGATAGTGGAGAAGAAGTTGACAATGGAGAAATGTATCCAATACATAGACCAGCTCCATCATTTGAAGAGCAATCAGTTGTTCCTCAAATGTTTGAAACAGGAATAAAGGTTATAGACCTTTTAGCTCCTTATCAAAGAGGGGGAAAAATCGGTCTATTTGGAGGAGCCGGTGTTGGTAAAACAGTTCTTATCCAAGAGCTTATCAACAATATAGCTAAAGAGCACGGTGGACTTTCTGTATTCACAGGGGTTGGAGAAAGATCAAGAGAAGGTAATGACCTTTACTATGAAATGACTGACTCAGGAGTTATAAAAAATACTGCCTTAGTATTTGGACAAATGAACGAACCACCTGGAGCAAGAATGAGAGTTGCATTAACAGGACTTACAATGGCTGAGTACTTCAGAGATAAGGGTCAAGACGTGTTATTATTCATAGATAATATATTCAGATTCTCACAAGCTGGATCAGAGGTTTCAGCTTTATTAGGAAGAATACCATCTGCAGTTGGTTACCAACCAACACTTGCTACTGAAATGGGTGCTCTTCAAGAGAGAATCACATCAACTACACATGGATCAATCACATCAGTTCAGGCTGTATACGTACCAGCCGATGACTTAACTGACCCAGCTCCAGCTACAACATTCAACCACCTTGATGCTAAAACAGTTTTATCAAGAGGTATCGCTGAGATAGGTATCTATCCAGCAGTTGATCCACTAGATTCTTCATCTAGAATACTAGATCCAAGAGTTGTTGGAGAAGAGCACTATGAAGTTGCTTCAAAAGTTAAGCATATATTAGAAAGATATAAAGAACTTCAAGATATTATAGCTATCCTTGGTGTTGATGAACTTGCTGACGAAGATAAACTTATCGTTACTAGAGCAAGAAGAATACAAAAATTCTTATCACAACCATTCACAGTTGCAGAGCAATTCACTGGAATGCAAGGTAGATATGTTCCAATAAAAGAGACTATAAGAGGATTCAAAGAAATATTAGAAGGTAGACATGATAATGTTCCTGAATCAGCTTTCTTATTTGCTGGAACAATAGAAGAAGTATTAGAAAAAGCTAAAGCTATAGCCCAATAAAAGGGGTGAATTAAATGAGTAAATTCAAATTAACTATAACAACACCAGAAAGAGCAATTTTTTCAGGTGAAGTTGAAAAAATCTTATCTAAGAATGCTCTTGGGGAGTTTGAAGTGTTAGCTGGTCACCAGCCTTACATAACAGCTACGACTCCAACAATTACAAGAATTGATGATGAGAATGGAGATAGTAAATATTTATTTACTGCTACAGGATTAATGAAAGTTCAAGATAATGAGGTTACTTTTTGTGTAAATGCAGCAGAGTGGCCAGAGGAGATTGACCAAGAGAGAGCTATGAGCGCTAAGCAAAGAGCTGAAGAAAGATTAAAAAATAAAAGCGATGAAATAGATGAAAAAAGAGCTAAAATTGCTTTAAGCAGAGCTATATCTAGATTAAAGCTAAAAGAAATGTAATATGATTTCAAAGCATACAGGTAACTGTATGCTTTTTTTATTGTTTAATGAAAACCACTCGCTATGCGAGTGTGTTCAGATGAGCTTTAGCGATGTAATAAAAAACCTCCTTTTGTTAAAATGAAAATAGGTTCGCAGCCAATTTTCGTAACAAAGGGAGGTTTTTAAATGGATACAAACAGTTTAGCACATACAAAATGGAATTGTAAATATCATATAGTATTTGCACCAAAATACAGAAGGAAAGAAATATATGGAGAGAAAAAACAAGAGATAGGTAAGATATTAAGACAGCTTTGTGAATGGAAAGGAGTTAAGATAGTCGAAGCGCACGCTTGCGTAGACCATATACATATGCTTGTTGAAATACCACCAAAAATGAGTGTTTCAAGTTTCGTTGGATTTTTAAAAGGTAAGAGTAGTCTTATGATTTTTGAGAAGTTTTCAAATTTAAAATATAAATATGGAAATAGACATTTCTGGTGCAGAGGATTTTACGTTGATACTGTCGGAAAAAATAAGAAGGCAATTGAAGAATATATAAGAAATCAAGAACAAGAAGATATGATAGCTGATCAAATTAGTATAAAAGAATATATGGACCCTTTTAAGGGTAGCAAGTAAAGAAGTATGCGGCTGGCGGACCAATTTAAGCGTCTTAAGACGCAACGCAAGTAGCATGCCCTTATAGGGCTGAGGAAATACCACCAGCTAAGCTGGTGGATTTTTATTTTTGTAAAAAACTATTTTTTATGTAATTAAAAAGAACTTTTTTTAGCGTTTTTAATATATTGATAATATGAAAGGCAAATATTGTATAAAAAAAACACCCCTGACAATAATTAAAGAAGAAAGGTAGGGGGTAATTATGAATAAATCTTTATTTGCAATAATTTTAATAAGTATTTCTTCAATTTTATTTTCAAATGAAATTTTTCTAGATGCTAAGATTTATGATTTGGTTTCAGAGGAAATATGTGATATTAAGGAATATGGAATTAAGATAGAATATTTAACGAAAAAGAGTAATAAAGAGGAGTTGGAAAAATATAAAGATATATTTTATGATATAAATTCAATTGATTATGATGATAATTTAATTAATTTAGAAAAGGAAGAAAATGATAAATTAATAACTTTAAGAGTTGTTAAAGAGAATAATTCATCAAGAGTATTTTTAGAAATTATATCAAAAACTCATATGGATATTGAAGAAATAAAGAAAAATTTTGATGAAATGGATAATGAAAATAGGGAAGAGATAAAATATTACACTTATATAAAAGGTGATATTAGAGAAAATAAAAATGATGAGGAAGTTGAAAGTAGTTTAATAGATATATTTAGTGAGGAAGGAAAAATAAAAGTACAAAAGATGGTTCTAGATAAGGGAACTACAGGAATAATTAATCTCAAGAGTGATTATCAGTTTAATTACTCCATTATGACATATGAAGAGGATAGGGTTTTAATATTAGGTTCACCTATCATATTCACAACATATTAAAATAATTTTAATGGAGGATAATATGGATAAAATAGTAATACAAGGTGGAAAAAAACTAAGTGGAGAAGTGAATATAAGTACAGCCAAAAATTCTGTTTTACCAATAATTGCAGCATCCATTTTAGCTAATGATTCAGTTTCTATAAATAAGCTACCTATGTTAGAAGATGTCTTTACTATATGTAATGTAATGAAGCAATTAGGTTTTGATTTAAATATAGATAAAAATAAAAATAAACTAATAATACCGCCATTACAAAAGCAACCTTTAATACCAGATGAAGATTTAGTAAAAAAAATGAGAGCATCATTTCTTATTATGGGACCTATGATAGCTAAATATGGTGAATTTAAGCTTGCGAGGCCAGGTGGATGTAATATAGGAACAAGACCTATAGGATTACATTTAAAAGGATTAGAGGCTTTGGGAGCTAATGTATCAAAGTGTGGAAGTGGGTTCGTATGTGTTGAAGCTAAAAAATTAATAGGAAATAAAGTTTATTTAGACTTTCCATCAGTTGGAGCTACTGAAAATACAATCATGGCTGCAACATTAGCTAAGGGAACTACTATAATAGAGAATGCAGCACAAGAACCGGAAATATCAGACTTAATTAATTTTTTGAATTCAATGGGAGCTAAAATATATAGTGAAAAGCCAGGTGAAGTAATAATAGATGGAGTAGATAGTTTGAGTTCAACAGAATATACTCCTATTTATGATAGAATAGAGGCTGGAACCTTCATGGCAGCTGCATCAATTACTGGATCAGAAATAAAAATAAAAGGTGTAAATAAGGATCATTGTTCAGCAATAATATCTAAATTATCAGAAAGCGGAACTAAATTCATAGATATAAAGGGTGAGCCAGATAGTATAATAGTTAAAGGTGGAGATATAATAAAGCCAACTAATGTAAATACTATGCCATACCCAGGATATCCTACTGATATGCAATCACAGATGATGAGTTTGCTTAGTATAGCAAAAGGAAGTAGTATAATAACTGAAACTGTATTTGAGAATAGGTTTATGAATGTTGATGAACTTAGACGCATGGGAGCCGAAATTCAAGTTGAAGGTAGAAGTGCTTTTATTGAAGGCGTTGATGAATTAACAGGATGTGAAGTGAGAGCTACAGACCTAAGAGCTGGTGCAGCACTGATATTAGCAGGTTTAGTTGCTAGAGGGAAAACTACAGTTACAGATATATATCATATAGATAGAGGCTATGTTGAAATAGAAAATAAGTTTAAAGCTTTAGGGGCTGAAATATATAGAGAACATTAATCCATATAGATTCAAATCAACAGTATTATACTGTTGATTTTTTTATTGGAAAAAAATTTAGGTTCTGTTCGAGTTTATGAATAATATGCATATACATAACTGTAGCAAAGTTTTAGGAGGAAATATGAGAAAAAAAAGATTGATAGAACTTATAAGTTTTGTTGGTGTAGTTTTGTTGTGTATATTTATAATACCTATATCTTTTGGTTTTTTGAGTGCCAGTGATGTTGAGCTAAGAAAAGAGAGTGAGGTTGTTAAGAGTAGCAAAAGGCTTGAAGATGTTGTGGATTTAAAGGAAGTTGATGTTTACATATCTAGTGAAGATAAGGTTAAGAGCATACCTTTAGAAGAATATGTTTTGTCAGTTGTATCTAGTGAGATGCCAGCTAGTTTTGATGAAGAGGCATTAAAGGCACAAGCTGTATTAGCTAGGACATATGCAATAAATAAAATGATTGTAGGATGTTCAAATACTGATAAGGGTGATATTTGTGATACCACGCATTGTCAAGTATATACAGATATTAATGAAAAGATTAAAGCTTGGGGTGAAGAGGGGAAGAATAATTTGAAGAAGGTAAAAGAAGCAGTTGATGACACTAAGATGGAAGTACTATCTTATAATGATGAAATAATAAGATATCCTCAATATTTCTCAACAAGTTCAGGCAAAACGGAGGATGCAGTCAGTGTGTTTTCAGAGGATGTTCCGTATTTGAAATCTGTAAATAGTCCTGGAGAAGAGGTATCACCTAAGTATGAAAGCCAGGTTAAGCTTTCAATTAAAGAGTTTGAAAGTAAGCTAAAAGCTGCATTTCCTGATATAAAGTTTAATAGTGAAATTGAGGCAAGCGTAGAAGTTATGAGTAGAAATAATGGTAATACCGTAAATTATATAAAAATCGGAAATAAAGAAGTTAAAGGTACTGATTTTAGAAGGATATTTGGATTGAACTCAGCTAATTTTAGTTTAGAATTCAATTCGGATGAAGTAATTATTAATTGTTTAGGATATGGTCATGGAGTAGGAATGAGTCAGTGGGGAGCAAATGTAATGGCCAAAGAGGGGAGTAAGTATCAGCAAATCTTAGAACATTATTTTATAGGATCAGAGGTTAAAAAAAGTAATAAGACTTTGATGTATAAATAGTATTAGTGAGTAATTTTAAATTACTCACTTTTTTTTATAAAAATAATTATTAAAGTGTATTAATTTAGGATAAATGGACAGAATTAGTAACGGAGGTGTTGAAAATGAATAAAAAAGAACAATTAAAAAGATTTATCAAAAAGGATGGTTTTTATGTAGTTCTATTTGTTTGCTTATGTCTTATAGCTACTGTAGGTGTAGTTGTAGCAAACAAGAGTGCTAACGATACGGTGGAGGAAAGTGTAGCAGAAAATAATATAGATAATCCTAATGAGGATAGTGCTACAAGTGGAAATACATTTGATGATGCAGAATTAGTTGATAATAATACTGATGAAAATGAAGAGGAAACAACAAACGAAGCTGAAAACATTAAGGAAGAGGAAGAAGTTAAGCCAGAAGCTAACAATGAAGGGAATGCTGTGGCAACTTCAAATCAAAGTACTAGCTTTATAGCTCCGGTTAAGGATGGTGTTATAACTAGAGGATACAACTTAGAGCCAAGACTAAATGAATCAGGACAAAGTGCATCTGTTTATAAAGGAATAGATATAGAAGTAGCAGACGGGGCAGAGGTGTTAGCGATTGGCGATGGTAAAGTTGTCGAAGCTGGAAAAGGAAATTCAAAAGAAGGATGTTTCGTTAAAATAGAACATCAAAATGGAGTTGTTGGTTTTTATGCCAATTTAGATTCAGAAATAAAAGTAAAAGAAGGGGATACAGTTAAAAAAGGTACTCCTATAGGAAAAGTTGGAAATACTATTCAAAATAGTCCAAGTGATAGAGTATCTAAGAATTATTTAATGTTCCATATGGAAAATTCTAAAGAACCTGTAGATCCTCAAAAATATTTAAAGGACATTCCAGTTAAGGAATAATAAAAAGTTATAATAATCAGCTGCTAAATTAGCAGCTGATTAAATAATAAGAGATATTTAAGGAGGCGAAGTTCTTGAAAGATTATATCGAGGAAAGAGTTTTAGAAGTAGCTCAATACATTATTTATTCAAGAGCTACTATAAGAAAAACTGCTAAAGTTTTTGGTGTAAGTAAAAGTACTATACATAAGGATATGACTGAGAGATTACCTAAAATAAATCCTGATATTGCAGAAGAAGCAAAGAGTATATTGGATTTAAATAAGGCTGAGAGACATATAAGAGGTGGAAAAGCTACAAAACTAAAGTATAAAGTTATTGAATGATAAAAATATTCCTTATATAATAAAAGTTAGTATTTATGTATAATTATAATTGACAAATAATAATTTTATTATATATTAGGGAGTGTAAATATGTGGTTTTGGAGAAAAGGTACAGATATGGGTATAGACCTTGGAACGGCTACTGTCCTAGTTCATATGAAGGACAAAGGTGTTGTATTAAAAGAGCCGTCAGTTGTAGCCATAGATAAAAATAAAAATAAAGTCTTAGCAGTTGGAGAAGCAGCTAGACAGATGATTGGAAGAACGCCAGGTAACATAGTAGCATTACGTCCAATGAGGAATGGAGTAATCTCTGACTATGAAATGACAGAGGCTATGTTAAAGTATTTTATTCAAAAAGGTATTGGAAATAAAAGAGTTTCAGCACCAAAAGTAATGGTTTGTATACCATGTCAGGCAACTGAGGTTGAAAAAAGAGCAGTAATAGATGCTGCTAGAAGCGCTGGAGCTAGAAATGTTTATTTAATAGAGGAACCATTAGCAGCTGCCATTGGAGCCGGTTTAGATATAGCTAAAGCAAGTGGTCATATGGTTGTTGATATTGGTGGAGGTACTGCAGATATAGCTATAATATCATTAGGTGGAATAGTTATAAGAGAGTCTGTTAAGGTAGCTGGAGATAGGTTCGATGAGGCTATAATAAAGTTTGTTAGAAGTAAATACAAGCTTATGATAGGTGAAAGAACTGCAGAGGAACTAAAAATAAAAGTTGCTACAGTTGTAAAAGGACATAGAAATGAATCTATAGAGGTTAAGGGAAGAAATTTAGTAACAGGTCTACCAGGAATAATTACAGTAGATAGTGAAGAACTTAGACTTGCATTAAAAGATGATGTTAACATAATAGGTGAAGCTGTTCATTCAGTTTTAGAAAAAACACCACCTGAGTTGGCTGCGGATATAATTGAAGAAGGTATTCTGATGACTGGTGGAGGTTCGCTTTTAAATGGATTGGATAAGTTTATAGAAGAGAGAACTGGAGTTACGGTTCGTATAGCAGATGATGCTGTAGATTGTGTTGCTGAAGGTACTGGAAAAGTACTAAAAACATTTGAAAAAATAAATTTAAGTATGGATGACTTAGAGGTTAAATTAATAGATGAATAAAAATAACCATATATCTCTTATATTTAAGAGATATATGGTTATTTTTTTTTCATAGCTAAGTAATAAGCATGAATTAGTGCATCAACTATAACGTTAGACATGTCCATTATAAAGTTAAGTCTAATTGGTCTGCTTGTGAAAGAATCTATATTTTCAGAAGAATCAACAATTGCTATTATTGAAGCATCTCCAACACTTCTTAGAGATTTGCCAACACCCTTTCCAGGATGAATTGGTTCATTTCGTGTATGGATTTCTCCTATTGATTTAGAATCTCCTAAACAGGCATCTATTGCGATTATATGATGATCAGGATATTTTTTTAATATTTCTGTTATTTTCTTATCAAGGTTTAAAGCATGTATTGGTGAATCTAATGTTCCAAGTACCTCAAGTGGAAAAAACTTTTTCTTCAAGAGTGTTCCAACTAAAGGACCTAAGCAATCACCTATACATTTATCTGTTCCTATACACACTATTAATGTTTTTTCATTAATATGATCTTTTAAAAAGTTTGATATTTCATAATAAGCCAAATAATTTTCATAATAGGTTTTAATTTTTTTCAATATCTCACCTCCTGATAAAGTATATGAGAGTAAATGAGTAAATATTAAAGAGGAGTATAAAAAAGATTTTAAAAGGCAATTATTAAGACAGGAGGTGGTCTTAAATGAATAAGAGGTTTTTCACTTTTGTAATCTTATTTTTAACAACAGTAACAGTTGGAATTATGTTTTGGAGTACAAGCGCAAGATTTAATTTAAGTAAAGAAATTAATGATGGAAAATTAAAAAATGAATTTGTAGAACAAGAATTAGACACAGATAGAATAATAAAAGAAATAGAGAAAAATATAATTAGTGAAAATGTTAGAGATATTGATAATGAAACTGAAAATAATGATTTAGAAAAAGATAGTAGTAACAGGAAAGATATAATTGATAAAGAGGAAAGTGGCGATGAGATAAATAATAAATCTAAGGTAAATAAAGATAGAGAATATATTATAAATGATGTGGAAGGAGATTACTCTAATAAAGGTAATTATTCCTTAGAAGAAGAGGAGGAGAGTTTAGAAGTATTTAAGGTAGATAAATTTTCTATACCTTCAAGAATAAAGAGAAGTGATAAATTAAAACTTTTATCAATAGCTAAAAATTTAAGTATTGTAGATTATGGAGTTTTGTTAGAACATGTAAAAAGAAGTGATGAATTAGGTGCTGCAGTAGATATATTTAAGATATTAAAGAATAAATTGGATGATGATGATTATAATCTCATTAAAGAAGTAATGAATCCATATATTAATATTGAGTTAATAGAGAACAATATTTAATATAAATAAAGCAAAATAATAACTAGTGCAAAATGGAGTAAATAATAGAAATTAAAAGTAAATTAAAAATAAGTTAACATAATAGCTTTAAATGGCCTTAAATTAAGTTTGAAATAAACAGCGTAACAATATATACTAAGTCTTGTCGATTGGCGGTGAGCCAAAACGACAGAAAAAAATAAATGCGCTGGTGTGGCTCAATTGGCAGAGCAGCTGACTTGTAATCAGCAGGTTATCGGTTCAAGTCCGATCATCAGCTCCATAAGTGGTGGAATTCCCGAGTGGCCAAAGGGGGCAGACTGTAAATCTGTTGTCGGACGACTTCGAAGGTTCGAATCCTTCTTCCACCACCAATAAGGTCGCATAGCTCAGCTGGGAGAGCACCTGCCTTACAAGCAGGGGGTCACAGGTTCGATCCCTGTTGCGACCACCATTAAATAAATTTAATAAATGTGCTGGTGTGGCTCAATTGGCAGAGCAGCTGACTTGTAATCAGCAGGTTATCGGTTCAAGTCCGATCATCAGCTCCACAAGTGGTGGAATTCCCGAGTGGCCAAAGGGGGCAGACTGTAAATCTGTTGTCGGACGACTTCGAAGGTTCGAATCCTTCTTCCACCACCATTTATAAAATAAAATATTAAACACTATGCTGGTGTGGCTCAATTGGCAGAGCAGCTGACTTGTAATCAGCAGGTTATCGGTTCAAGTCCGATCATCAGCTCCAAATGTGGTGGAATTCCCGAGTGGCCAAAGGGGGCAGACTGTAAATCTGTTGTCGGACGACTTCGAAGGTTCGAATCCTTCTTCCACCACCAGCAAGAGACACTTATCAAAGTGTCTCTTTATTTAAAATAATATCGAATTAAAATAGAATATTTAGTATTTATATACTCTTATCCAGAGAGGTGGAGGGAACAAGGCCCTATGAAACCCGGCAACCAGTGAGCAATCACCACGGTGCCAATTCCGGTAAAGAAAATTCTTTACAAGATGAGAGAAGATAAATTTAGTGTATAACTAGAATCTCTTCTTAAATCTATAAAAGGATTAAGAAGAGATTTTTTTGTTTAATAAAAAAATATTTTTTAACAGCGCGCATTAAATTATGGTTTTTATTAGACAGTTTAATTAGAGATATTGTTTTAAATAATTGGATAGAATAATTTATGAATTAGTAAGAATATTTAGGGTTTTTAAATAAAAGATATATGAAAGGGGTGAATAAGCTATTCTAAAGACGTTAGAATAGCGATATAAACATGAAAAGATTATTTACATCAGAATCAGTTACAGAAGGACATCCAGATAAAATATGTGATCAAATTTCAGATGCAGTTTTAGATGCTATATTTGATAAAGATCCAAATGCAAGAGTTGCTTGTGAGACAGCTGTTACTACAGGATTAGTAATGGTTATGGGAGAAATAACAACTAATTGTTATGTTGATATTCCTAAGATAGCAAGAGAAACAATTAGAGAAATTGGTTATGACAGAGCTAAATATGGATTTGACTGTGAAACTTGTTCAGTTATGACTACAATAGATGAGCAATCTTCAGATATAGCTATGGGGGTTGATGAGGCTCTAGAGTCAAGAGAAGGTGAGAAAATTGACATAGACGCTGTTGGAGCAGGAGACCAAGGTATGATGTTTGGTTTTGCTACAAATGAAACAGAAGAATTTATGCCAGCTCCAATCGCTATGGCTCATAGATTATCAAGAAGATTAACAGAAGTAAGAAAGAACGGAACTTTACCTTACTTAAGACCAGATGGAAAAACTCAAGTTACAGTTGAGTATGAAGATAATAAACCAGTTAGAATAGATGCTATAGTAATATCTACTCAACATGGACCAGAAGTTACTCAAGAGCAAATTCAAGAGGATTTAATGGAGCATGTTATAAAAGCTGTTATACCAGCTGAGTTATTAGATGAAGAAACTAAGTACTACATTAACCCAACAGGAAGATTCGTTATTGGAGGGACCTCAAGGGGATGCTGGATTAACAGGAAGAAAAATTATAGTTGATACTTACGGTGGATATGGAAGACACGGTGGTGGTGCTTTCTCAGGAAAAGACCCAACTAAGGTTGATAGATCAGCAGCTTACGCAGCTAGATGGGTAGCTAAGAACTTAGTTGCTGCAGGTGTTGCAGATAAGTTAGAAGTTCAAGTTGCATATGCAATAGGTGTTGCTAAGCCTGTATCAATAATCGTAGATACTTTTGGAACAGGAAAAATATCAGATGCTGAAATAGTTAATATAATAAACAAAGTATTTGATTTAAGACCAGGAGCTATAATAAGAGACTTAGATTTAAGAAGACCAATCTACAAGCAAACAGCTGCTTATGGACATTTCGGAAGAACAGATGTTGAACTTCCATGGGAAAACTTAAATAAAGTTGAAGAAATAAAGAAAAATCTTTAATATATAGAAGAACCAATTAAGAATTCCTTAGTTGGTTCTTTATATATTATTAATTGAAGTTTATGTGATTTAAAAATAAAGCGAAATAGAAAAATACCTACTAGAAATTAATCTAGTAGGTATTTTTTTCTATGCTTGGTGAACTAGTTTTCCGTTAACTATTACATATTTGATATCTATGTTTTCATCGAAAAGTATTAAGTCAGCGTCGTAGCCTTCTTTGATTAATCCTTTTCTGTCATTTACTTTACAGTGTCTAGCTCCGTTATAAGTAGCCATTTTAATAACTTCGTTTAGTGGATAGTCTGTATTGTTGAATATGTTCTTAACTGCAACATCTAAAGTTAAGATAGAACCTGCTAATGAACCAGTCAATAGTCTCGCAGCTCCATTTTTAACTTCAACATCTTGACCGCCTAGTGAGTACATTCCATCAGGCATACAACAAGCCATCATAGCATCAGTTATTAATAACATCTTATCTGTTCCTTTTTGTTTATAAGCTACTCTTAAACTTGGATATGCTATATGAATACCATCTGATATTGTTTCAGTAGTTATTTCACTATCAAAAACAGCACCTACAACACCAGGTTCTCTATGAGTAAATGGAGTCATAGCATTGAATAAGTGAGTAGCATGTGAGCATCCACACTTGATTCCTTCCATAGCTTCTTCATAATTTGCTTTAGTGTGTCCCATTGAAACTACTATTCCTTTTTCGCTTAAGAATTTAGTAAGTTCTTTAGCACCATCTATTTCTGGAGCAAGAGTTATTGAAACAACATCGTCTTCATGCTCTCCAACTAACTTATAAAAGTTCTCTTTTGTTGGAGGTATTAGGAAATCAGGGTTTTGTGCACCTATAGCACTTGGACTTATGAATGGACCTTCTAAGTGAGCACCTAAAACATTAGCACCGTCAGTTCCTTCAGTTTTTGCTTTGTGTATAGCTTTCATTGATTGGCATACATCTTCAGCAGCAACTGTCATTGTTGTTGGTAAGAATGAAGTAGTACCATGTTTAACTATAACTTTTGAAATTTCGTTTATAGCATCAAAAGTACCATCCATAGTATCGTGTCCACCAGCTCCGTGTATATGAACATCTATAAATCCAGGAGATAGGAATAAACCTTGTCCATCTAATACTTCACAATTAGTTTCTTCTACTGGATTTATAGCTTTTATCTTTCCGTTTTCAATAAGTATATTTCCAGCTTCAATTCTATCCAAATATACTATATTACAATTTTTTATTAACATACGAATCACCTTCCTCAATATTAATATTAAGATTTTCACTTCACCAAGTCAACAAAATAAAGTTTATGATTTAAAATTAACAATTGTGATATAATTAATAGTAATAACAATTTAAGAGAAACCTTTTTGGAGGTAATATGGAAGTATTAAATGGAATAGTTGAAAGTATAGTATTTAAGAGCTCTGATACAGGGTATACAGTAATAAAATTTAGAGAAAATAATAATATTCATACAATAGTAGGAGTTCTTCCACACATAAAGGAAGGACAGAATTTAAAAATAACAGGAAACTGGGTAAATCATTCTCAGTTTGGAAAACAATTTAAGGTAGAAGAGTGTGAGGAAATATTACCAACTTCAGAAGCAGGTATAGAGAAGTATTTATCTTCTGGAATAATACAAGGAATAGGTCCTGTTACTGCAAAAAAAATTGTTAAAAAGTTTGGAGCAGATACATTAAATATTTTAGATAATCATATAGAGAGATTAAAAGAAATAGAGGGAATAGGAAAGAAAAAGCTTGATACTGTTATTGAGTCTTACAGAGAACAGAGTGAACTTAAAAATATAACAATATTCCTTCAAACTCATGGCTTAAGTGTAAATCAGTGTTTAAAAATATATAAGAAATATGGAGCAGGCGCAGTTGAAACTGTTAAAAATAATCCATATGTTTTGTGTGATGAAATATCAGGAATAGGATTCAAAACGTCAGATAAAATAGCTAGGAGTCTAGGGATAGAAGTTGATTCTCCATTTAGAATTCAAAGTGGAATAAGATATGTAATAAATGAATTCTGTGCTAATGGACACACATTTATGCCAAAGGAAGAACTTCTTAAAGAAGCAAGTAATGTTTTAACTGTTGATGAAAAAATAATAGATGAAAATATAAAAAATGCAGCTTTAGATAGAAAGATAAAATTAGAAAAAGTTCATGATAAAGAAGGTGTATTTACAATACCTAATTATTATTGTGAACTTGGAATAACGAATAGGATTTTAACATTAGCAATTAGCAATTTTCAAAGTATAAATGTTGATGTTGATCACTTAATAGTTCAGTTTGAAAAGAAGAATAACATAACTTTTGCTGAGTCACAAAAGGATGCTATAATAAGTGCTTTTCAAAATGGAATCGAGATAATAACTGGAGGTCCAGGAACAGGTAAGACAACTATAATAAAGTGTATAATTGAAATATTTGAAACTTGTGGATTAAAGGTTCTTTTAGGCGCACCAACAGGAAGAGCAGCAAAGAGAATGAGTGAATCAACAGGTAAAGAGGCTACTACAATACATAGAATGCTTGATATGGGTGTCTTTGAAAAAGATGAAAGTCTATTTGTGACTAATACTGAGGAACACTCTTTAGAGGCTGATGTAGTAATAATCGATGAGGCTTCAATGATAGATATAACTCTTATGAATGCTTTATTAAAGTCAATTAAGGTAGGAACAAGGCTTATTATAGTAGGAGATGTTGACCAGTTACCTTCAGTAGGAGCAGGAAATGTGCTAAATGATTTTATAGAAAGTGGATTTACAAAGGTTGTACGTTTAAAGGAAATATTTAGACAAGGGAAAGAAAGTATGATTGTTGTAAATGCACATAAAATAAATAAAGGTGAGATGCCTAAATTAAATGAAAAAGGAACAGATTTCTTTTTTATAAAAAATGATATTCAAGAAGGAATTTTAAATACAATAATAGATTTAATAAATACAAGACTTCCAAAGTTTAATTCTAAGTGGGATAAATTAAAGAGCATACAGGTGCTTGTTCCTATGAAAAAAGGAGTACTTGGAGTAACTAATCTTAATGAAAAGATTCAAAGTGTGTTAAATCCAAAGGCTTCATATAAAAAAGAGAAAGAATTTAGAAGTATGATTTTTAGAGAGGGAGATAAGGTCATGCAAATTAAGAATAACTACTCTCTAAAATCGAACCAGAATAGCAGGGAAAGGTGAACATGAAGGATCAGGGGTCTTTAATGGTGATATGGGATTCATTGATAATATAGATTTAGATGGTAAGAAAATGTCTATAGTATTTGATGATGAGAGAAAAGTTATTTATGACTTTATGTACTTAGATGAATTAGATTTAGCTTATGCAATAACCATACACAAAAGCCAAGGGAGTGAATTCCCAGTAGTAATAATGCCAGCTTATATGGGAGCACCACTTCTTATGAATAGAAATTTACTATATACAGGAATAACAAGAGCTAAGGAAATGGTTGTAGTTGTAGGAATTCCTAAAGCATTAAAATATATGGTTGATAATACTAGAAGTATGGAAAGATATTCTTCATTAAATTGGAGAATAAAAGAAGTAATATCAAATGATATTTTTGAACAAGATTAAAATAGGGGGATTTTAATGTGAGTTTATATGGTGATAATTTTAGGAATACGAATAGATATGGTCATATATTAAGGAAATGGTATATAAGAGAAGATGATAAGTTTATAAATTTAATTTGTGAGCCATATCAAAACTTAGATTTCATTGGTGGATTAATAAAAGATTGTTTAAGAAATGGAGAGCAAATACTTTATGTAGGGAAAAATAGAAAAGCTTGTAGCGATGAATATTTAAATTCAATGAACTTTCAATTCGTTTCTTTTGATAATCTTTTTAAAATAAAAAAGTCTTTTGACTTAATAATATTTGATGATGTAAGTATGTACTCTAATAAAAATAGTATTGAGTGTAGTGAAGATTTAATTTATTTAAAAAATCTATCAAATAAGATAATAGTATGCTCTGTAGATAAAGTTTTTAATAATATAAGGCACCTAGATATCTTAAATGATAAAAGAAAAAAACATTTTTTAGAGCCTAGGCTCATAACTACTAGAGTGAATTTAAATAATGCTATGCCATATACTTTATATGATTATATAGAGTGGTTTATTAGAGAAAAAAGAGTTTTAGTAATATATGTTTCAAATAAAAATAATATTGATATTATTTTTGATTATTATACAAATGATTTAAACTTAGGCGATAAGGTTAAAATAGTAAAGAGTGATAAAGACAACTCCTTAACAAAAGTTATGGGAGAGAGTGTTTTTAAAAAAGAAGCAATTATTTATATAACAGATTCATTACATGAATATTTTGATTCAAAGCCTAATTGTGATCTTGTAGTTTATTTTTTCAATAAAGACATTGTTGATTATAAGAAAATAATATTTGCATGTGGTTCTTTAGGTGAAAATGAATGCAACTGTAGAGAAGTTATTTTATTGAGTAATGAAGAAAATGAACATATAGAAATAGCTAGGAGGTTAGCACGAAGCTTTAATGAGACTTTATGGAAGAGTGCAGAAGTAGAATAAAATATTTGTTAGAATGTTTTTTAGAAGCAATCTATCCAACAGAAGCAAAATGCTATGTATGCAATGAAGAGGGGAACAAGATAATATGTGATAAATGCATGAAAGAAATACCTAAAGTGAATGACTTAGTAAGATTAGAAGAGTTTGAACTAATGGTATGTTCTTATTATTCTTTTATAATTAAAGATTTAGTATTAAGACTTAAATATAAAGGAGATTTTCATGCAGGAGAAATATTAGTTCTTTTATTAGAAGAGCGATTTAGGAGGCAAGGAATAGAGGTTGATTATATAACTTATGTCCCAGTAGCTAAAGATGCACTTAAGAAAAAGGAATTTAATCAGTGTGAATTCTTAGCAAAAGAATTAGGTAAAAGATTAAATATAGAAGTTATACAAGTACTAAAAAAGAAAAATAAAGTCAAAGAGCAAAAATCACTAACAAGAGATGAGAGAGAAAAAAATGTTAGTAAAGCATTTAAGTTGATTAATAATAAAAGTTTAGAAGGAAAAAGAGTATTGCTTTTAGATGATGTTATGACTACAGGTTCAACATTGAAAGTTTGTGCTAAAGAACTTAAAAAAGTTAAAAATATTAAAATATTTTTATTGACTATTGCAAAAAGTAATATATAATATTAATGTAGCTAGGTTTGTGGTTGAAAGTCGATGCCAGTCGCAGGCGAAACGATCCACGTAAGCTAAACAAAGTTTTAGTGAGCATGGTGCGGCTTAGAAGTAAGACCTACCAGCCAATAAAGGCTGAGAGGGTTAGTAGTGAGAGGTTGATTCCGGGTAGCGAAAGCTCCAGTAGGCGAGTGTGGGGTCAAAAACCAGGTCAACTAGCTATAAAAAAGGACTATGATTTTCATAGTCCTTTTTTATTTTTGTCAAGCTTCATTTACTATATATAACTTAAGAAAAGTAAAGATTTAATTAGAACGAAGAATCTCATATGGAAAAATTTTCAGTAAATTGCGATAATTTAACCTTGTATAAGAGTCAATAAAAGAGTACAATTAAAATATAAATTAAAACCTTTACATTAATTTAGGTTACTTGTTTTTTGAAAGGGGCTGACGACATGAAAGTAACAGTACATGCTAAGAATATAGAGTTAACAAATGCTTTAAAGGATTCAGTAGAAAAGAAGATATCCAAGTTAAGCAAGTATTTCGAACCAGGAGTTGAAGCAAAGGCCACTTTAAGCGTAGAAAAAAATAAACAAATCATAGAAGTTATGATTCCTTTTAATGGCATACTATTAAGAGGTGAAGAATCTACAGATGATATGTACAAGTCAATTGACTTAGTAGAGGAAAAAATCGAAAGACAAATAAGAAAGCAAAAAACTAGATTATCAAAGAAAAATAGATATGATTCATTAAGATTTGCTCATATAGACCCATTAGAAGAGGTTAAAGATGAAAAAGAGTCAGCAATTGTTAAGACTAAAAGATTTGATGTTAAACCAATGGGTGCTGAGGAAGCAGTTTTACAAATGGAACTTATAGGCCATGACTTCTTTGTATTCCAAGATGCGGATACAAACCAATTAAACGTAGTTTATAAAAGAAAAGATGGAAATTACGGTTTAATTGAACCAGGACTAGGAGACGAATAGTATTAATATATTAAGAGATGTGAATTTTTTTATTCACATCTTTTTATTTTATGTAAAAGTTTTAGTTAAATTATTACATTTATTGAAAACTAGTTGATATAAATGTTATAATTGAATAACGATTAATATAGATTAAGCATATAAGAAAGTAGAATTGAGGGATAGCATAATGGGACTATTTGATAAAATATTTGGAAGTTATAGCGATAGAGAAGTTAAGAGAATTCAGCCTATTGTTGATAAAATAGACGCGCTTGGGCCTGACATGGAAAAACTATCTGATGAAGAACTAAAGAATAAAACAATTGAGTTTAAAGATAGATATGCTAAAGGAGAAAGCCTAGATAGTATTCTTCCAGAAGCTTTTGCTGTTTGTAGAGAAGCATCAACAAGAGTCCTAGGTATGAGACATTATAGAGAGCAATTAATTGGAGGGGTAGTCTTACACCAAGGAAGAATTGCAGAGATGAAAACTGGAGAAGGTAAAACATTAGTTGCAACATTACCAGTTTATTTAAATGCTATAGTTGGAAAAGGTGTTCACGTAATAACAGTAAACGACTATCTAGCATCAAGAGATAAAGAAGAAATGGGTAAGTTATATGGATTCTTAGGACTAACAACTGGAGTTATAGTTCATGGTTTAACTAATGACCAAAGAAGAGAAGCATATAATTCAGATATAACTTATGGAACAAACAATGAGTTTGGATTTGATTACTTAAGAGACAACATGGTTATATATAAAGAGGAAAGAGTTCAAAGACCATTACACTACTGTATAGTGGATGAGGTTGACTCAATACTTATAGATGAAGCAAGAACTCCTCTTATAATTTCAGGTGCAGGAAGCAAGTCAACAGATCTTTATAAGATAGCTGACTTCTTTGTTAAGAAATTAAGAGAAGAAGAGGATTATACAATAGATGAGAAAGCACATGCCGCAATGCTTACTGATAAAGGGGTAGAAGAGGCAGAGAAGGCTTTTGGAATAGAAAACTATGCTGATGCTAATAATATGGAATTACAACACCATATAACTCAAGCATTAAAAGCTAACTATGTAATGAAGAGAGATAAAGATTACATGGTTAAAGATGATGAAATAGCTATAGTTGATGAGTTTACAGGAAGACTTATGGAAGGTAGAAGATACTCAGATGGTCTTCACCAAGCAATTGAGGCTAAAGAAGGAGTTAAAGTTCAAAGAGAATCTAAGACTTTAGCAACAATTACATTCCAGAACTATTTCAGAATGTATACTAAATTAGCAGGTATGACAGGTACAGCTCTTACTGAAGAAAATGAATTTAGAGAAATCTATGGATTAGACGTTGTTGTTGTTCCAACACATAAGCCAATCCAAAGAGAAGATCATTCAGACTTAGTATTCAAAACTGCTAAAGGAAAATACAATGCTATAGTTGAAGAAATTATAGAGACTCATAAAACTGGTCAGCCAGTTCTAGTTGGTACAACAAGCATAGAAAAATCAGAATATCTTTCAGCTTTACTTAAGAGAAAAGGTGTTCCACATAAGGTTTTAAATGCAAAATACCATGAACAAGAAGCTGAGATTGTATCACATGCTGGTGAGTTTGGTAACATAACAATTGCAACTAATATGGCAGGTAGAGGTACTGATATTAAACTTGGAGAAGGTGTTTTAGAAGTTGGTGGTTTAAAAATCATAGGTACTGAAAGACATGAATCAAGAAGAATAGATAATCAGTTAAGAGGACGTTCAGGTCGTCAAGGAGATAAAGGACATTCAAGATTCTATATTTCCTTAGAAGATGATTTAATGAGAATCTTCGGATCAGAAAAGTTACAGGCTGTTGTTGATAAATTAGGATTAGAAGAGACAGAAGCTATTGAAAGTAAAATGGTTAGTAAATCAATAGAAAATGCTCAGAAAAAAGTAGAAGGAAATAACTTTGATATCAGAAAAACATTATTAGGATATGATGATGTTATGAATAAACAAAGAGAAGTTATCTACAAGCAAAGATCACAAGTTTTAGAAGGTGAAAATTTAGAAGATAGCGTTCAATCTATGATTGAAGATGTTATTGGAGGAGCTGTTCAAGCTCATTTAGCTAATGTTGAGGAAGAAGATTTTGAAAAAGAGCTTGGAGATTTAATCAAGTATTTAGAAGATATAATGTTACCTCATGGTAAGTTTACTGTAGAAGAGTTAAAAACTTGTTCAGATGATGAAATAACTAGAAAGTTCATAGAATGTGCTAGAGAACTTTATAAAGAGAAAGAAGAGACTGTAGGATCAGAACAAATGAGAGAGATAGAAAGAGTTATCATCTTAAGAGTTGTTGATACTAAGTGGATGGATCATATAGATGATATGGATCATTTAAAACAGGGTATTGGATTAAGAGCTTACAAGCAGCAAGATCCAACTCAAGCATATCAAATGGAAGGAAGTAATATGTTTGATGAGATGATTAATAACATCAAGTTAGACACAGTGAAATACTTATTCCATGTTAAGGTTGAAGTTGAAAAACCACAAAGAGAAAGAGTTGTTCAAGAAACAGGAGCAAGTCATGGTGGAGATTCATCAGAAGCAAAAAAACAGCCAGTTAGAAAAGATCCTAATAAAGTAGGAAGAAATGATTTATGTCCATGTGGAAGTGGAAAGAAATATAAATCATGTTGTGGAAGAGAAGTAGTTTAACATAATTTTTTTAGAGTCCTTATGAATTTCATAGGGACTCTTTTTAATTCTTTTCTGTTTAAAGATGAAAGAAAATGATATACTCTATAATAGGAAAATAATTAAAGCTAGGGGTGAAGTTTTTATGATTATGGAACTTGAGAATCAATTGTCAAGGTTGCATGAACTAAAAAATAATTTAAAGGAAATGGGGGCTTCACTTTGACTTAGCATCTTTAGAAAAGAAGAGTGCAGAGCTTGAGTTAAAGATGCAGGAGACAGGCTTTTGGGACGATGTTCAAAAAGCTCAGGAAGTAACCCAAGAAGCTAAAAGATTAAAGGATAAAATAGATAATTTTAAAAGTTTAAATCAAAGGATAGATGATGTTGAAGTTTTGAGAGAACTTATGGAAGATGAGGATGAAGAAACTACACAAGAGATAATAAGTGAAGTTAAAGCTTTAGATAAAGAAATAGAAGTATTAAAGATAGAGACAATACTTTCAGGAGAATACGATAGAAATGACGCCATATTAACTCTACACACTGGTGTTGGAGGAAGTGATGCTAATGATTGGACTGAAATGCTTTTAAGAATGTACACTAGATGGTGTGAAAAAAAAGGTTATTCAGTTGAAACTTTAGATTATCTTCCAGGTGATGAGGCTGGTGTTAAAAGTGTTACGCTAAGAGTTAAAGGTGAGTTTGCCTATGGATATTTAAAGGCTGAAAAAGGAATACATAGACTAGTTAGAATTTCTCCTTTTAATGCTAATGGTAAAAGACAAACTTCTTTTGCTTCTGTAGAGGTTCTACCAGAGCTTACTTCGGATCAAGATATAGAAATAAATCCTGTTGATTTAAGAATAGATACTTATAGAGCAGGTGGGGCAGGTGGTCAGCACGTAAATAAAACTGAGTCAGCTGTAAGAATAACTCATATTCCAACTGGAATAGTTGTACAATGTCAAAATGAGAGAAGCCAGTTCTCAAATAGAGATACAGCTATGGGAATGTTAAAATCAAAACTTATAGAGCTTAAAGAAAGAGCTCATAAGGAGAAGATAGAGGATTTAACAGGTGAGCTTAAAGATATGGGATGGGGAAGTCAGATTAGAAGTTATGTATTCCACCCATATTCAATGGTTAAAGACCATAGAACTAATGTTGAAACTTCTAATGTAAATGGAGTTATGGATGGAGGAATAGATAGCTTTATAATAGCTTATCTAAATTCATAGATTAAAGAAAATTATGGGGCTGTATAATATTTTTATACAGCCCCATTTTATATAAGGTTTTATAAGATTTTTATTAACTCTTTAACTTCAATATTATGCATATAAAAGTTGAAGTTATTAAAAGTATTAGTATTTTAAAATCTAGAAGAAATAGACCAGAAGAGGCATATGCACTTTGGAATATTTCAGGCCATACAACTGAAAAACTTCTATCTATAGCTGTTGGACTTATATAGTCTATGGTATCCTCTGGAGTATGGATTCTAGTTATATCACCATCATTTATTGTAATTGAATCAAAGCCCTCTTTAACAAAACTAGCATGGTCAGAGGAATCTTTTTTTTCAACTATATTAGTTATCTTCTTGTGGTTACAAATTTCACATAATCTCTCTAAAAGTTCACTATGAACACATGGATCTTCTCCACCCATAAAGGTTAAAGGGACATTTTTATCGCTTCCAATCATATCAAAGTTAATAATAGTTGAACCAGTTAATTTATCCTTATTAGTAGACACAAAGTTTTTTGAACCAAGTAGTCCAAACTCCTCAGCATTTAGAGAAACTATTATTATATCTCTAGATGGAGGTGGCAATGAGGCTAGGAAGGATGAAAGTTCTAGTAAAAATGAAGCACCAGATGCATTATCAAGAGCTCCTCTATAGATTTCCCCGGAAATACCTTTTCCCATATGGTCAAAATGAGCGCTTAAAACAAGTGGTGGAAGAAGAGGGTTTTTACCTTTTATTATTCCAGTAATGTTATTCACTTCTTTTTCTTGTACTTCATAAGGAAGAAAACAATCTATTCTATAACCTTTATTTAAGTAATCTTCTAGCTCTTTTATTAAGTCTGGTGCAACCAAGACATATAAATCGCAAGGAGTATTTTCTATAAAAGAACTTCTGAAATTAAATGTATCTATTGGAGCAGAAAGAAAAACTATGTTTTCATTTTTTGCAGATGTTCCTTTGATTATTGAAGGAAGAATATTATAGTTATTTTCCTTAGAAAAGCTTATGTTATTTACTCTAAAGTTTATAAATGCTTCTTTAAAATCAATTCCATATTTATAAGACATAACTAAATTTTCATTTTCATCAAATACATTTAAATAAGGTTCTCCATCTACTGGGATTGGAGCCTTAACATTAAAAGATTGTAAGTAGGAAGAGTTAAATTTACTTATATTAGCTTCTTTAAAAGAGGTTTCTATAAAGTTTTGAGCTAAGTAGTTACCTTCATTTCCACAAAGTCTTCCTTCTAATTCATCAGAGGTTAAATATTTTATGTTATTTAAGACATCATTTTTTTCAAATGAATCAAACTTGCTCATAAAAATTAATGAGAAATTTATCATAAGTATTAATGTGCAAAGCAAGATGTTTAAACCTGCTATGTATATTTTTTTCATAAAATCCTCCATATAAGATTGCATTATAATTAAAGGTATGAAATAAAAATTATGTTTATTCAAAAAAATACCAATAATCTTGAATTAAAAAATGGAAGTAATATAATAATAAATAGTAGAGTATAGGAGGAAGTTATGAATAATATAAATGAGATTTTATCAAAGGAACTTGGTATTTCACTAAAGCAGGTATCAAGTGTTATAGAAATGTTAGATGAAGGGAATACAGTACCATTCATAGCTAGATATAGAAAAGAAAGAACTGGTGGTCTTACAGATGAAATTTTAAGAAAGTTTTTTGAAAGATTAACTTATTTAAGAAACTTAGAGGCTAGAAAAGAAGATGTTTTAAGAATTATTGAAGAACAAGAAAAATTAACTCCAGAATTAAAAGCTAAGGTTGAAAAAGCAACTACATTAACTGAGGTTGAGGATATATATAGACCATTTAAAGCTAAGAAGAGAACTAGAGCTACTATGGCTGTGGAAAAAGGATTGAAGCCATTAGCAGAACTTATATTATTAGGTAAATTTACTGGAGATATAGAAAGTGAAGCTAGTAAATACATAGATGAAGAAAAAGGCGTAAAAACTTCAGATGAAGCACTTCAAGGAGCTATGGACATAGCAAGTGAAGTTATATCTGATAATGCTGATTATAGAAAGTGGATTAGAGGTTTTGTTCAAAGAGAAGGAATCTTAGTTGTTAAAGGAGGAAGTGATGAACAAACTCCTTACGAAATGTATTATGACTATCAAGAACCAGTAAGAACAATCCCTTCTCATAGAATACTAGCTGTAAATAGAGGAGAAAAAGAAAAAATTCTTTCCGTAAAAGTAAATTGTAATGAGGATATATTAGTAGACTATCTAAAACAAAGAGTTTTAAATGGCAATAAAGTTACTGACAAATACTTAGAAGAAAGTGTTAAGGATTCATTAAAGAGACTTATTTATCCTTCAATAGAAAGAGAAATAAGAAGTGAGTTAACAAGTAAGGGAGAAGAGGGAGCTATTGATATATTCAAAGCTAATCTAAAGGCTCTTTTGATGCAAGCACCTATAAAAGGAAAAGTTGTAATGGGATATGACCCTGGATTCAGAACTGGGTGTAAGGTTGCAATATTAGATGAAACAGGAAAGTTTGTTGAGAATACAACGGTTTATCCTACTGCTCCTCAAAATAGAATAGATGAAACAATAAAAATATTAAAAACTCTTATTAAAAAGCATGGAGTAGAGGTTATATCTTTAGGAAATGGAACTGCTTCAAGAGAATCAGAAGAAGTTATTGCTAGAATGCTTAAAGAAATTAAAGATGAAACTGGAAAAGAGTTATTCTATGTTATAGTTTCTGAGGCAGGAGCTTCTGTTTATTCAGCATCAGAATTAGCAAATAAGGAGTATCCAGACCTAGATGTAACGGTAAGAGGAGCTATTTCTATAGGAAGAAGACTTCAAGATCCGTTAGCTGAACTTGTAAAAATTGATCCAAAGGCTATAGGAGTAGGTCAATATCAGCATGATGTAACTCAAAAGAAATTAGATGAATCATTAGCTGGAGTAGTGGAGGATTGTGTTAATAATGTTGGAGTAGATTTAAACATAGCAACACCTGCATTATTAAACTATATTTCAGGGATAAATGCTTCAATAGCTAAAAATATTGTTGAATATAGAGAAGAGAATGGTAAATTTAAAAGTAGAAAAGAACTTTTAAAGGTTAAGAGATTAGGTCAAAAAGCTTATGAGCAATGTGCAGGATTCTTAAGAGTTATGGAAAGTAAGGAAGCTTTAGATAACACTTCTGTTCATCCAGAGTCATATGGTGTAGCAAAAGATCTTATAAAGACTTTAGGATATACAGAGATTGACTTGAAAAATGGTAAGTTAACAGATATTGATGAGAGAGTAAAAGCTAAAGGAATAAGTAATTTAGCTAAAGAATTAGAGGTCGGAGAACCAACTCTTAATGATATTATAAAAGAAATTAAGAAACCAGGAAGAGACCCAAGAGAAGAGTTACCTAAGCCAATATTTAAATCAGGAGTAATTGAAATGAAGGATTTAAAACCGGGAATGATGTTAATGGGAACAGTTAGAAATGTATCTGACTTTGGAGCTTTTGTTGACATTGGAGTACACCAAGATGGATTAGTTCATAAGAGCCAAATGGCAGATAGATTTGTTAAGCATCCACTTGATATAGTTAAAGTTGGTGATGTAGTTGAAGTTAGAATTTTAGATGTAGACTTAAAAAGAAAAAGAATATCTCTTTCAATGAAGAAGGAAGGTTAATTTAAAGATTATAATAAATTTATTGGGTTTATTTATACCTTGGTTTTTAGGGAAATATATAGTTTTATATTTTATTAGTTATTTAAAAGTTCATATTTATTAGTTAAAAAAAGTTGAGTTTTATATTGAATTAGAAGAGAAAAAGAGTTAAAATTATAACAAATAAATAAAAAGTCTTCAGGGCGGGGTGTAAGTCCCCACCGGCGGTAAAGCCCGCGAGCTATTTTTAGCATGATTCGGTGAAATTCCGAGGCCGACAGTATAGTCTGGATGAAAGAAGATGAGTGTTTAATGATTTAAATTCTGAAATTATACGCCCTGGTACAAACACGTATCAGGGCTTTTATTTTGAAAAAAATCATTAAAGACTTAGCCCCAGAGGAATTAACTTTTGGGAGGGGACAAGAATGAAAACAAACACCTTAAACACTAACAAATTTATTAAACTAGCACTTTTATCAGCCATAGCGGTAATCCTTATGTATGTGGATTTCCCGGTAATACCTATATTCCCATGGCTTAAAATTGATTTAAGTGATGTACCAGCTCTTATGGGAGCATTTGCTTTTGGGCCTTTATCTGGTGTAGTAATAGAACTTATGAAAAACTTATTAATCTTAATAGTTAAAGGAACAGGAACTGCATTCGTAGGAGAATTTGCTAACTTCTTAATAGGAGTAGCTTTAGTATGGCCAGCAGCTGTTATTTATAAGAGGAATAAGACTAAGAAAAATGCTATTTTAGGAATGGTAGTAGGTACAATAGCTATGGAGATTCTAGGAATACTAGCTAATGTATATTTATTACTTCCAGCTTACGGAATGGCTATGTCAAAGGCCGAATTAATGCAATATATAACAGTTGGATTAATTCCTTTCAATGGAATTAAAGCAGTTTTAGTATGTGGATTAACTTATGTTTTATATAAAAAGGTTTCAGTATCAGTATTTAAAGTGGAGCCAATGTTAGATAGACCAATGAGAGAAAATTTAGGATAAGAAATTTATTAAATATAGGCTAGGGTTCTAGCCTATATTTTTTATAATAATCAAAAGGATAAAATTGGGAAATGGGGGCTTGGAGTTATGAATTTAGGAGTAAGTATTTGTTTGACTTTAGGAATCATATTTTTAGTTTTTTCATTGATATTTGCTATATTAAAAGGGAAAGGAGCAATACTTGTTAGTGGGTTTAATAGTTTTTCAAAAAAAGAAAGAGATGATTATGATAAGAATAAAATAAGTATAGATATGAGAAATTCATTTTTTATTTGGTCAATAATCTTATTTATGGGAGCTATTTTTTCTTATTTTATAAATAAGTATTGTTCAATAATAGCAATAATCATATGGATTATTATATTTTTTAGGGATGTTCATTGGGATGCGAAGGCAGCATTCGAAAAGTATAAAAAATAAAATAGTATATAAAAATAAAACTTACAAATATATATATTAATAAAAAATTAATTCAATAGTATTTGTAAGTTTTTTTGAGTTTTCATTTTAGATTATAAAAATCTATAAGTTGTGGAGGTTCAAATAATTAAGAAATAAATTAAATAATTAGATATTATATCTCCACATTATTATTGCATTTTCTTTTGGGTTATCATAAAAGTTTTTTCTTATGCCTTCTTCTTTAAAGCTATGCTTTTTATATAGATTTTGAGCAGGAATATTTGATTCTCTAACTTCTAGAGTAAGAGAATTTATATTGTTTTCTTTGCATATAGAAATTAGATTAGTCATTAACAAATCACCAATTCCTTGTTTTCTATAATCAGGGTGAATAGCTATGTTTGTTATATCACCTTCATCAAAAACAATCCATATTCCAACAAAGCCAATAACCTTGTCGCCATCTAAAGCAACAAGGTATTTTGCTAGCTTATTTGAAAGTTCTTTTTCTATTGAATCTAGATTCCAAGCTTCAGAAAGACTAAGCTTGCTAACTTCAAATACACCTTCTACATGAGAAGAATCCATAAGTTCTATTTTATATGAGCTCATTATTTTAATCTCATTCTTTCTTCATATTCTCTTTCAGCTTGAGATTTTCTTAGATAAACAGGAGCATATGTATTTAAATCGTGAGTAACTCCTTTTTCTAACAATCTTAATCCTAATTCTCCAACTGAAGCAGCTCTAGGATAAGCTGAATGACTTGGAGCAAAGAAACAGTTTGGGAGAGCAGCTTTTAAAGCTTCTTTATGCTTAGCTATTCCATCACCAACAAAGATTACAGGTTCATTTTTTTCTTTGATTTGTTCTATTAATTCAGTTAATGAAATACATTCTTTTTCACTTAAAGAAACAAGTTCATCACCTTCTTTTTTGTAAAGAGAAGTGTAGACATTTCCCCTAAGCGCATCTATTATAGGACAGATGATTCCATTAAATCCTGAAATGTTATAAGCTAATGCATCTAAAGATGAAACACAAACGGATGGTTTCTGACTTCCAAAGCTTAATCCTTTTATTGTGGCCATTCCTATTCTAAGTCCTGTGAATGAACCAGGACCTTCACTAACAACGAATCCATCTAAATCTTTTACTTTTAAGTTATTGTACTTAAGTAAATCATCTATTAAATCCATTAATAAAACTGAATGTTGTTTTTTATCATTTAAACATATTTCTCCTAAAAGGCCCTTGTTACTTACTAGAGCACAAGTGGCAGTGCTTGAAGAAGAATCAACACTTAATACTAACATGCTTTAATCTCCTTTATGTAATTGTATCTATCTCCATAACCATTAATAGTTATTTTTCTAAAGTTTTCACCCATTTCAGGCATTTTTTCTATTTTAATATGTATATATTCTTCTGGGATAAGTTCCTCTATATAGTTAGCCCACTCAATTAAACTTACACCTTCACCAAATATATATTCATCAAAGCCTATAGCTTCAATCTCATCTGGATCATTAACTCTGTAAACATCAAAATGATAAAGAGTTAATCTTCCGCTGTGATATTCATTTACTATATTAAAAGTTGGACTAGTTATGTGCTCAGTTATCTCTAATCCTTCTGCTATTCCTTTACTCATATGAGTTTTACCAGTTCCTAAATCTCCAGTTAAACAAAGAATATCTCCCTTATTTACAAGAGAACCAAGTTGTCTTCCTATATCCATAGTTTTTTCAACACTATCTACTATAAATTCCATAAAGAACTCCTTTCTAATTAACACTCTTTAATCATTCTATCCAACTTTAAAGAAAAAGAAAAGAGAGTAAGTGATTAACTAGATATTTTAAATCTTATTATGTAATATTTTTATAGAAAAATTAGGATGATAGTTGATAAAATACTCCTCAGTAAAATTATTATAATATCAACTAAGTTTATATAAATACAATAGAATTTAAGACTTTAGCAAATTTGTATTAAGAGGATAACTATAAGAATATAAAATAGTATAATAATAGTATAAAGTATGTAAAATTGGGAGTTGGGGGGATTTATATGTTAGTAAAGTCTGTCATGACAAAAAAAGAGAAGCTTGATTTGGTTAATTCTAAAACCCTACTTAAAGATGCATTAAAGATTATGGAGGATAATAAGTTTTTATCAATTCCTGTAGTAGATGGCGATAAGTTTAGAGGTGCAGTTTCTAAAAGTTGTATTTATGAGTACTATTTTAAAAATAATATTAGTAAAGAAGATTTACTAAATGAAATTACAGTTGAAGAAATATTAAAAACTGAAATTCCAATAATAAATAAGGAAGAGCATATAGAAACAGCTGTAGCTATGCTTGAAAAAATGAGAATATCATTTGTGGCTGTAGTAGATGAGTTTAATAATTTTAAAGGAATACTAACTCATAAAGCTGTATTTAGAGAATTTACTAATGCTTTTGGATTAAATAAAGGGGAGAGAATAGTTGTTAGGTCATATGATGTTCCAGGACAACTATCAAAAATAACTAAAATAATTTCTCAAGAAGAAGGAGATTTTTTAAGTGTAGTTATAGTAGATACGAAATCATTAACTGACGTTAAGGAAGTAATAGTAAGAGTTAAAGATGGAAATATATCAGAAATAAAGAAGAAGTTAAAAGAGGCTGGTTTTAAATTATCGTAGTATTTTAAGAGAGATATTAAATTATAGAGTGGTTATTAGTTAACGCAATAATTATATAAAAAAGTATATCAAGTTTAATGGAAACTATTTTTGAATTTGAGTAGGTTAAAATGGATAATTAAGAATTATACTTACTTAAATTAGGTATCAAAATGAGGAAAAATATCTTGATATACTTTTTTTTATTAATGATTAATATGTATTTTTTATTAAAAATAAAATTCTACATAAAAAATACTTGCGTTAAGTTAGATTTTAATATATAATAAAATCTGTGTTCAGGGGTATGGCTCAATTGGTAGAGTAGTGGTCTCCAAAACCATTGGTTGTGGGTTCAAGTCCTACTGCCCCTGCCAATTTAACACAAAACATAATATTTTATTATAGGGGTATGGCTCAATTGGTAGAGTAGTGGTCTCCAAAACCATTGGTTGTGGGTTCAAGTCCTACTGCCCCTGCCAAAAATCAGTGAAGTAATTCACTGATTTTTTTTTTGTAAAAATTTATTTGAAGTTTAAATTAATATTTTTTATATATAGAATAGATAAAAAAGAGATTAGCTAGGATTAAAACGTAATTTGTAGAAAATTTATTGATAATAACTATATATAAAGTGTGTATAACGTGTGAAAAACTTGTAAACAATTACAAGGGCGTATATAATTATAATGTAAAATTAAAGAATTAGGGGGAAAAACTGTGAAAAAAATTATTAAAACTTTAAGTTTAGTTACAATTACGTTTTTATCATTAAATTTATGTGTTTTCAATGGTGTAGATGTCCAAGGAAAGGAGATTTCTGATGAAAGAAAAATTACTATTTTAGGAACTTCAGATATACATGGTAGATTTGTCCCTTGGGAATATGCAGCGGATACAGAAAATAAGGCTGGGAGTTTATCTCAAATATCAACTATAGTCAAGGAAGAGAGAGCAAAAAATCCTAATACTATCCTTGTAGATGCAGGCGATTCAATTCAGGATAATTATGTTGAAAATTTTAATAAGGGCCCTAAGCAACCTATAGTTTTAGGTATGAATAAAATGAAATATGATGTTTGGGAAATGGGAAATCATGAATTTAATTTTGGCTTAGATGTACTTAAGCATGTAACAGATCAGTTTGAAGGAAAAGTGCTAGCAGGGAATATATATAATGAAGATGGTACAAGATTTATGGATGGATATACCATAATAGAAAGAGATGGAGTTAATATTGGTATTATAGGTATGGATACTCCAATGGTAAAAAAATTCGAAAAGCCACACAATATAGAAGGATTAGAATTTAGAAATCCAGTTGATGAAACAAAAAAAGCAATTAAAGAGTTAGAAGGAAAAGTTGATGCTATAATTGGTGTTATGCATATGGGAGTAGATAATGAAAATGCTATTCCAGATACAGGACTTACAGATATAGCTAATCAATGTCCAGAGCTTACAGCAATTATTGGTGGACATATGCATAAATTGGTTAAAAATCAAGTCATAAATGGAGTGCTTATAACAGAACCAGGAAAGTATGGACGTGCTGTATCAAAAATAGATTTAACTTTTAAAAATAAAAATGGAAAGAATGTTCTTGAAAATAAAGAAGCAACTACTATTTCAGTAGCTAATGTAGAATCAGATAAAGAAATAGAAAATTTATTAAATCCTTACCATGAAGAACTTCGTAAAGATGCCAATACTGTTATTGGAAAGCTTGAAGGTGTTAATATGGTTGATGAAAATTACATAAAAGGAATACCAACTATACATATAGAAGATACTCCATTAATAAATTTTTTCCACGAAGTTGGACAGTATTATAGCAAAGCAGATGTAATTGCATTAGCTATAGATAATGATAAGGCTAAATTAGATGTAGGTGAAATCAAGAAAAAAGATATTGCTTATAATTATAGATATACAGGTGGAGAAGTGTCTGTTTATAAAGTAACTGGGAAAGATTTAAAAACTTATATGGAATGGGCTGCAGGATATTTTAATACTTTAAAGCTAGGAGATATAACTCCAAGTTTTAATCCAGAAAGAAGAGCATCTAAATATAGTACTAATGATATGTTTGGTGGAGTAACTTATAATATTGATCTAAGAGAAGAAGAAGGAAATAGAATTAAAAATCTTAAGTATAAAGATGGAAGAACAGTTAATGATACTGATATTCTAACATTAGGAATGAATTCATATAGACTTGGCCAATTACAAGGCGCAGGTGGAATTTTTCAAGGAAAAAACTTTGAAAAAATTTGGGATTCTAAAACAGCATATGGAGAAGAAGCTGGAACTATAAGAAATCTAGCTATAGATTATGTTAAAAATGTTAAGCATGGACTTATAAAATCACAAAAACAAAATAATTGGAGTTTACTAGGAATAGATCCAAAGTCAGATAATTATAAAAGAGTTAGAGAGTTAGTTAATTCAGGATTTTTAGCAATCCCATCATCTAAGGATGGAAAGTATACCAATATAGCTTCTATAAATGAAAAAGATTTACCTATTGAAGAGGTAAATGAAAAAGTTGAACCAAATGAAAAAAATGAGTTAAATAAAGAGCCTATAATAAATGAAGATGTTATAAGCAATCCAGATGATAAAAACAATACATCTAATTTAGATAAGGATACAAATAAAACAAGTAGTGATGATGCTAAAGCACCTAATGAGGTTTTAGATAATAAAATTAAAGAAGATAACAGTATTAAAGAAAATAATTCACAAGATAATGACGGTAAAGTTGAAGAAAAATTAGAAAATAAAACAGTTGTTGAATTACCTAGGACTGGTGGAGCTTTAGACGGAGGAATTTTAGCTCAAATAGCAAGTTTACTTGTAGTTGCAGGTATTATCATTAAAAAGAGATAACATTAGAATAATATGGCATATAATCCTTCTATTTCATAGGTTTATAATCTGTATTTTGGTTAATATAATAGTGTAAGCAAGAGATAAACAAATCTTAAACTTACGAAATTACCAAAGCCAAAGGAGGAATTAGAAATGTCAAAATCATTAGTTCCAGAAGCAAAAAATGGATTAAGTAAATTCAAGACTGAGGTAGCTAGAGAGCTAGGTGTACCATTTAGTGATTATAATGGAGATCTAAGTTCAAGACAATGTGGTTCCGTAGGCGGCGAAATGGTAAAAAGAATGGTAGAAGCATACGAAAGCCAAATAAAATAAAGACTTTTTCGCTAGTCCTGAACTGAATCGAAGACTCATTAAAAAGTAGGAGGGAAAAATAATGATAGTTGAAACTGCCATTATGAATAGAATCCTACATAGTGATTCTAAAGAATTAATAACAGGAGAAAATGTTATGGAGGGTGAACCGCCAAAACATTAAGCTAATACTTCTACCGCAAAAAGGGGCTACTTAGAGGATGTTTATCATCTTCTAAGTAGTCTTTTTTTTTATTATTCTCTATGATAAAATTAGAATAAATTGGAATGAGAGAGGCGGAAAGTTGTTGAAAAAGGTGAAAATACTACATTTTAGTGATGTACATTTTGATACTCCATTTAGAGAATTACCTAAAGAAATAGGAGATATGAGAAGAGCAGAGTTAAGAGAATCATTTAATAGAATTATTAGTAAAGCTATAGAAGAAAAAGTTGATTTAATACTTTTAGCAGGAGACCTTTTTGACAATACAACTGTAGAAAAGAGTACTCTGATATTTATAAAAGAACAAATGGATAGGGCTAAAAAATATAATATAAAAGTTTTTATAGCAGCAGGAAACCATGATCCTTATAACAATAGATCATTTTATAGTATGATTGATTGGGGAGATAATGTTTATATATTTAATGAGGAAATAGAAAAAGTATATTTAGAAGAATTAGGTGTTGTTGTTTATGGAGCATCTTTTAAGGATAAATACATTAGAGAATCAAAACTTAAAGAGTTTAAAGTTGACGATAAAGATTTAGATTTAATAAAAATAATGGTACTTCACGGAGAAATAAGCAATGCCTCTGAAGGAGAATATAATCCTATAACTATTAGAGAAATATATGAAAGTAAACTAGATTACTTAGCATTGGGACATGTTCATAAATTCTCAGGGATAAGTAAAGAAGGTAGAACATCTTACGCTTATCCAGGATGTCCAGAAGGTAGGGGCTTTGATGAAACAGGAGATAAAGGTGTGATTTTAGGAGATATAAGCAATGGATTTGTTGACTTAGAGTTTATTAAATTTAATAAAAGAGAGTATTTTGTTAATGAGTTAGATGTAAGTGAATGTGAAACTAAAGAAGATATTTTAGAAAATATAAAATTAAGTATTCCAAAAGAAGTTAGGATGAAAAATCTATTTAACATTATTTTAAAAGGTAAAGTAAAAGAACATCTGAAGATAGATATTGATTTATTAGAAAAGCTACTTAAAGATGAATTTTTCTATTGTAGAATTTTGAATGAAAGTAAGATAGATTTTGATATAGATGAATTAAGTAATGAGTATTCAATAAAAGGGATTTTCTGTTCTATGATGAAAGAAGCTTTTGAAGAAGAGGAAGAGAATCCAGAAATATTGGAGCTAGCATTTAATATTGGTATGGAAAGTCTTTTGGATGGAGAAGTGAATTTAAATGAAGATTAAGAAGTTAAATGTTAAATCTTTTGGTAAGTTAGAGAATAAAGAGTTAGAACTTAGAGATGGATTTAATATTGTTTATGGAGAAAATGAAAGCGGAAAAAGTACATTACAATCATTTATAAAAGTAATGCTTTATGGTGTTGATAGTAGAAAGGGCAGAAAACTTATTGGAGATAGAGTGAAATATACGCCAATAGGTAAAGGCGAGTTTTCAGGAGAATTAATAATAGAAGATGAAGGAAAAGAAATATTAATAGATAGAACCTTTGGAAAAACTAAAAAGTATGATGATGGACAAGTTATAGATAATGTAACTGGAGAAGTGCTAAGAGAATATTCTTGGCAAGAAGTAGGTAAGGATATCTTAGATGTTTCTAGTGAAGGCTTTAGGAATACTTTATTTATAAGCCAATTAGGATGCAGTGTCGAAAATTCAAAACAAGATGATATATTAAATAGAATAATAAATATATTAGAAAGTGGAGAAGATGAAGTTTCTTATAAAAAAATAAAAAGTAATTTAGAAGATGGAAAAAAGAGAATTACAAATCAAAGGAAAACAGGAAAGTTAGATTTACTTAGGATTAAGGAAGGAAATCTTCTAGAAGAAAGATATAAGAGAGTTAAAATTCAAGAGGAAAACATAGAAGATGAAATAATTCTTAATTCTCTTAAAGTTAAAAAGAGAGAGATAAGTAGTTCTATAGAAGAATTAGAGAATATAAAAGATGATATTAAGAGAGCTAATGTAGAAAAAGATATTAAGGAAATTGAGAAATATTCTTTAGAGAGAAATGAGTTGAATAAAGAACTAGATACTTTATTGAGTAATCTAAAAAAAGTTGAGCCTTTATGTAATATAGAAAAAGTAAATAATATAAAAGCTGAAATAAATTATTGCAGAGAACTTAATAGAACATTTGATGAAAAAAATAAAGAATATTTTGAATTAAAAAAGAATTTAGAAGAGGAAAAAAAGAGTTTATATAAGTATGGAATATTAAATGAGCTACCTCAAAATATGGAATCTAAAATAATAGAGCTTAGAGTTGAAGAAAGTAATTTAAAAGAAAATTATAAAGTAATTAGAGAGATAAAAAAAGAATTATCTTTATTAGAGGAAAAAAGAGATGATTTCTTGAGTCATTTAAATTCACTGAAACTAACAGATGAATATGCTAATGAAATAGAAAAGGTTTTGAATTTATATAAGCTTAAAGTGAAAGAAGATACAGAGTTTATAGGTTTTGATAATAATTTAGACGGTTATGAAAATAAAAAAAGAAAAATAAATATAAAAAGAATGTTATTTAGAGCTCTTCAATTGGGGGTAATTGGATTAGGTGGATTGTTCCTTGTTAAGTTTACTAAGAGTCAGGATATTTTACATTTAGCAGCTATTATATTCTCAATGTTAATATTTTTATACACACTAGCTATGGGAAAGCATTATAAAAAGCAATTGATTGAAATAGAAAATAATATTAGTGAAATAAAAAGTGTAAATGAAAATAAAAGTGAATTAACTTCTTTAAAAAGAAAAATAGAAGACTATAAAGTATTTTTAAGAGCTAGAACACAAGAGGATATCTTAGAAGCTTTAGAAGATTATAAGTTTGTAAAAAAAGAACTGGATTTACTTTATGCAGAGATAAAGGGAAAAGAAAATAGCTTATTTATGCTTAAGGAGGGTGAAATAAAAGAAAAGCTGGCAAGTAACCAGAGTTTTATAGAGAGACTATTTAGAGTTACAAATTCAAATTCTTTAGACGAAATTTTAGAAATGATAAAATCAAAGAATCAAGAGGAAAATAGATTAAAGATAAAAGAGAATAAGCTTAGAGAGGTTGAAACTGAGAAAGATAATATATTCAATAGACTTTTGAATAGAGAATCACTTATAAAAAATGCTGTAACTAAGACGGAACTAGAAATTTTAGATTTATCAGCTTTAGAAATAGCTTTAGAAGATATTATTAAGAATATAGGAAGGGTTTCTGATATTAGAAATAAAATAGCATCCTTAGATGAAAACTGTAGAATTTTATTAAATGGTAGAAATTTAAATGCTCTTAGAGAAATAGTAGAGAATAAGAGAGTGTATAAGGTTGATTCCCAATTTGAAAAAGAAGATGATGTTTTATTAAAAATAAAAGAAAAAAATAATAGCTTAATAAATACTGAAAAGGAAATTAAGGATGTTGAATATTCTATAAGTTCCAAAGAACTATCAAGTAGAAGTCTATATCTTATTGATGAAGAACTTGAAGAAACTAGATTAAGTATTAATTCTTTAGAAAAGAAAGTTAAAGCTATAGATGTTGCATTGAAATATATGGAGAAGGCATTTAAAGAACTACAAAAGAGTTTTGGACCAGTTATAAATAAAAAAGTTGAAGAAATATTTGAAGGGGTAACTGATGGAAATTATAAGGATGTAAGAGTTTCAGAAGATTACAGTCTTGTTGTAAGAAATATAGATAATAATAGTATTATGGATACATCATATTTAAGTAGTGGAACTTATGATCAAATATATTTAGCCCTTAGATTGGGAATAATTGATATAATATTTAAGGATAAGAAGGTTCCTATAATTTTAGATGAGAGTTTTACACAATATGATGATAAGCGATTAAGTAGAATGTTAGATATACTTTATGAAAAATGTAGAGAGCATCAAATAATACTATTTACTTGTCAAAAGAGAGAAATAGAAATTTTAAAGGACAGAGAAAAAGTTAATATTATAAAATTATAAATTTATATAATAAGTTTTATTTGTTTTTAGAAGTATAATAAAATAAGTTTGTGGGTAGATTGAAAGATGGTTAGAAATTCAATCTACCTATTTTTATTTATTTTATCATATTAGTTTTTTTATAAATATTGACAATTATAAAAAAGTAATATAAAGTTTATAATATAATAATGCAAATCATTTGCAAACAGGAGGAAGTATGAGAAAGAAAATAGTAACAGTTTTTTTAGGAATTATCATGGCTGTATTTTTTGTAGGATGTCAAAATGCTAAAACTGCTGAGAATAAAACTGATGATGGAAAGATAGATGTAATGGTAAGTATCGAACCTTTAAGAGAATTTACTCAGATAATAGGTGGAGATAAGGTTAATGTTAAAACAATGGTTCCAAATGGGTCAGAGCCACATGATTTTGAGCCTAAGACAAATGATTTAATTGCCTTAAATGATTCAAAAGTATTTGTTTATAACGGTTTAGGGATGGAACATTGGATAGATCAGGTTTTAAATACAATAGAGAATAAAGATGTTAAAGTAGTTAATGCTTCAGAAGGTGCTGATGTGTTAAAAGAGGGAGATAAGGTAGATCCACATCTTTGGTTAAGCTTAGATGGTGCTAAAAGAGAGGCACTTAATATAAAAAATGCTTTAGTAGAAGTAGATCCAAGCAATAAGGATTACTATGAAGCAAATTACAATAAGTTTGCAGAACAAGCTAATTCATTAATAAATGAATATAAAGGTAAATTTGATGGATTAAAGAATAAAGATTTTATTACAGGACATGCAGCTTTTGGATACTTATGCAGAGAGTTTGGTTTAAAGCAAGTAAGTGTTGAAAATTTATTTGGAGAGGGAGAAATAACTCCTCAAAGAATGCAAGAAATAGTTGAATTCTGCAAAAAAAATAATATAAAGACTATATTTATGCCAGAGTTAGCAAGTGAGAAAGTATCACAAACTTTAGCTAATGAAGTTGGTGGTAAGATTGAGAAAATTTATACTTTAGAGAGTAACGAAGATGGTATTAGTTACATAGATGCTATGAAGGATAATTTAGAAAGAATATATACTTCTCTTCAGTCACAAAACTAAAGTCGAAAAATGTAAAAATGGAGTAAGCAAAAGCTTTACAGTACCAATTTTAGATGCTATAATTGTAGTGAAATTAAAGAAAAAAGGATTGTTACTGCAAAAGCAGGCAATACCTAAATTAAGAATCATATAATATGTTCTTAGTTTAGGTTTTTTATTTTCTCGAGACCAAGGAGTTGAGAAATCTATGATCATAGAGAAAATCCTTAATAACAATGTAGTAGTATCAATAGACCCAAGGACTAAAAAGGAAGTTATTTTAATGGGATGTGGAATAGCTTTTAAGAAAAAAGTAGGTCAAGAAGTTGAGGAAAATAAGATAGAAAAAACTTTTACTGTTGATAAGCGTGGAATTGGAGATAAGATAAAAAGACTTATTAACCAAATTCCAGATGGAATATTTCAGCTTGCTCATGAAACGATTATACATGCTGAAAAAACTCTAGATAGAAAGCTTGATAAACAGGTTTATATTTCCTTAGCAGACCATATAGCTTTTTCTATAAAAAGGTATCAAAAGAACATTCAAATTAAAAATGAATTTTTACATGAGATAAAAAGGATTCATAAAGAAGAATTTGAAATAGGACTGTGGGCAGTAGATCACATTAATTCAAAATTAAAAATATCATTGCCCATTGATGAGGCAGGATTTATAGCATTACATATAATAAATGCTACCTATCAAGAGACAGCAAGTCAATCAACAAAGATGACTAACATCGTAAAAGGAATTTTAAATATCATAAGATATAATTTTAATGTTGAGTTTGACGATGATGATATAAATTATGATAGGTTACTAACACATTTGAAGTATTTCGCTAAGAGGGTTATGACAGATACTCAAGGAAATACTCAAGAGAATACATTTTTAGATGTTATTAAAGTAAATTATAAGGATGCATATGAGTGTGCTATAAAGATAAAAGATTACATGGATAAAAAATATAGTTATCAAGTTAGTGATGACGAAATATTATATTTAACAATGCATATTCACAGAGTAATATCTGTAATAAAAGAGAATATTTAGGATTGTTACTGATTTAGCAGGCAAGACTTGGATTTATTATGTAAATACTTATTACTTATAAAATAAGTGTTTTAAAGGAATAATAAATTTAAGTCTTTATTTTTTTATATTTAAGGAATTATAAATAAAGAAATTATTTTAGAAGGAGAGATTAAGATGAAGAAAGCTTTTGGAGTTTTACAAAGAATAGGTAAAGCCTTAATGTTACCAGTTGCTTTATTACCAGCTGCAGGTTTATTACTTGGATTTGGTACGATGTTTCAAAACCAAGATTTCTTAAATCTTGTTCCAGCTTTAAATGTAGGTTGGTTCCAGATGGTTGCAACTATAATGACAGAAGCAGGAAATATTATATTTGCTAACTTAGCATTATTATTCGCAGTAGGTGTTGCTGTTGGTTTATCAGAAGGTGATGGTGTTGCAGGGCTTGCAGCAATCGTTGGTTTCCTAATACTTAATGTAACTATGGGAATCGGTGGTGGAATCACTTTAGAGACTGTTGAAACTGTAAAAAATGGTATGTATGCAACTGTTCTTGGTGTTCCAACACTTCAGACCGGTGTGTTTGGTGGTATAATAATTGGGGTTGTAGCCTCAGCTCTATATAAAAAGTTTTATAAAATAGAATTACCTTCATATTTAGGATTTTTTGCAGGTAAAAGATTCGTTCCAATAGTAACTGCAGTAGCAGCCTTAATATTAGGTGGAATTATGTTAGTTATCTGGCCACCAATTCAAAGTGGATTATTATACTTCTCAAAAAATATGATAGATGCTAACCCAACAATAGCAGCATTCTTATTTGGATTAATAGAAAGAGCATTAATCCCATTTGGATTACACCATATTTGGTATAACCCATTCTGGTTCCAATTTGGAGAATATACAAATAATGCTGGTCAATTAATAATGGGTGATCAACAGATCTTCTTTGCTCAATTAAGAGATGGTGTTCCATTTACAGCAGGTACATTTATGACAGGTAAGTTCCCATTCATGATGTTTGGTTTACCAGCAGCAGCTTTAGCAATGTATCATGAAGCTAAACCAGGTAAGAAGAAAATAGCATCTGGTATATTATTCTCAGCTGCATTAACATCATTCTTAACTGGTATTACAGAGCCACTAGAATTTGCATTCTTATTCGTTGCACCAGTTTTATTTGCTATACACTGTGTATTAGCAGGACTTTCATTTATGATAATGCAAATATTAAATGTTAAAGTAGGTATGACATTCTCAGGTGGTCTTATTGACTTTATGTTATTTGGAGTAATACCAAACAGAACTAGATGGTGGTTAGTAATAGTTGTAGGATTATGCTTTTCAGTAGTTTACTATTTCTTATTCAGATTCTTTATTAGAAAGTTTGATCTTAAGACTCCAGGTAGAGAAGATGATGACATATTTGATGATATAGATAATGAACATTCTACTGCAAATGATGATTTAGCAGCTGAAATTTTAATAGCTTTAGGTGGTGCAAGCAACATAAGTAAGTTAGATGCGTGTATAACAAGATTAAGAGTAACAGTTAATGATTCAAGTAAAGTTGATAAAAATAGATTAAAAGAGCTTGGAGCAGCTGGTGTAATGCAAGTTGGGGAAAACATTCAAGCTATATTTGGTGGAAAATCAGACGTCCTTAAAACTCAAATTAGAGAAATTATGAGTGGCATGGGGGGAAAGTAGTAAAGTCAAAGAAGAAAAAGATAAAAAAAGGCAAAGCCTTAGATGAGATAATCGTATCTCCTATGAGTGGGAAAATAATTGAATTAGAAGAAGTTGATGATGAAATATTTTCTTGTAAGCTTATGGGAGATGGTATTGCTATAGAACCTTCAAAAGGAATATTATGCTCACCTGTTAATGGAAAGGTAACTTGGATTTCAAAAACAAGACATTCTATAAAAATAGAAAGTGAATTTGGAAGAGAAATATTAATACATATTGGTATTGATACAGTTTCCTTAAAAGGAATGGGGTTTAAGTCCTTAGTAAAAGAAGGCGATATGGTTAAATGTGAAGATAAACTAATTTTCTTTGATTTAAACTGCTTGGAAATTAACAATATACTAAAAACTACTCCTATAATATTTACTGATTTAAAGGATAATGAATTTATCTACTTTAAGAATGGTAAAAAGATTGATATTGGAGATAAGCTTTTAGAAATACACAAAAGATAAAGAAAAGGCTCTGTATATAACATACAGAGTCTTTTATCTTGTAATAAAATATGTCAACTATGGTATAATATTAAAAAAGTACTTTGAGAGGGTAATTATGGATAATAGAAAAAGTGTTTATGAGAATAGAATAAAAGAATATTCATCTAACTTAAGAAAATTAAAGAGTGATTATAACATAATAAGCGCATTAAGACTTGTAGTTTCTTTAAGTATATTATTTTTTATATATTATGCTTATAGTATAGAATCAATTTCCTTTGGTATAGTTTTATTTTTGTTAAACTCAGCATTATTTTTATATTTAGCAAAAGTACATGAGAGCATATTAAATAAAACAAATAAAATAGAAGCTTTACTTGAGGTTAATAAAAAAGAAATTTATAGATTAGAGGGTAAGTGGAGAGAGTTTGAAGACTATGGAGAAGAATATTTAGATAATACTCATCCATTTATAAATGATTTAGATATCTTTGGGAAGAATTCGCTATTTCAATGGATAAATGAAACAGGTACAATTTACGGAAGAAAAAAACTGAGCAATTTATTAAAGTTAGAAAAGTTACCTACTGAAAAAGAAATCTTAAATAGACAAGAGGCTTTAAAAGAGCTTTCTAAAAAGGTTGATTTTAGACATGAGTTTATTGCTTCTTTAAGGGATAAAAAAGGTAAGGAAGAAAAGTACCTTGGTGCTTGGCTTAAGAACAAAGAAAAGAGTTTATCACCAATAATAAACTTATCAAGAATATTTATGCCCATAATAAATATTGGGCTAACTGTTTTTGTGGCTATGAATATTGTTGGATGGCAAGTGTTATTACTTTCTCTTTTATTAAGTTTTGCAATATTAAAAGTTGCAAGTAAAGAGGTTATAAATGGATTAAATATATTTGAAGATTTAAAGTATAGAATTAAAACTTATGTAAGTGCATTAGAGCTTATAGAAAATGAAAAATTTGAATCTCCTATATTAAAAGAGATAAAAGAAACTTTAAATAAAAATAATATAAGTGCTAGTAGTAGATTAAAGAAGCTAGAAAAGATAACAACTTGGCTGTATGATAGGGGAAATGCATTTTATATAATATTAAATTGTTATTTAATGTGGGATTATCAGATATTAGTTAAGCTTGAAAAATGGAAAGAAGAAAATAAAGAAGAATTTCCTAATTGGATGAATGCTTTAGGTGAGTTTGAAGTATTAGTATCTTTAGCAGGGTTCACATACAATAATAAGAGTTGGATTATACCTAAAGTGAATAGTGACTATACATTAAAAGGTGTTAATTTAAGCCACCCTATGCTAGGAGAAAAGGGCGTAGGAAATACCTTTGAAATAAGTAAAGATAAGAGAGTAATTTTAATTACTGGATCTAATATGTCTGGTAAGAGTACGTTCTTAAGAACTGTAGGGTTTAATTGTATATTAACTTACTTAGGATTACCTGTTAAAGGAGAGTGTTTTGAGGCTCCTATTTTAAAAGTTTATACTTGCATGAGAACAGGAGATAATCTTGAAGAGAGTATATCATCATTCTATGCTGAAATACTTAGAATAAAGATCATTGTGGAAGGAGCTAAAAAGAAAGAAAAGATTTTATTCCTTTTAGATGAAATATTCAAGGGAACAAACTCTTTAGATAGACATGAAGGAGCTGAGATTTTAATAAATCAGCTTTTAGAAGGAAATACTTTAGGGTTAGTTTCAACACATGACTTTGAACTTTGTGAGATGGAGAAAGAAAATCCTACTGTTCAGAATTATAATTTTAGAGAATATTATGAAGATAATAAGTTGAAGTTTGATTATATCTTAAGAAAAGGTGTTTCACAAACAAGAAATGCTAGGTATTTAATGAAAATGGCAGGAATTGATATAAAATAAGTTGGTTTAATTACTATATTATGTATTAAAATATAGCAATATAACTTATATTTAGACAAATTAAATTAATTTTGATATAATAAAATAATGAGATATTTTTTGAAAAAGGCCTTAAATGGCTTTTTTTCATGAGTAGAGTTATTAAGTAAAAGAGACTTTAAATAAATAGCAGAAAATTTTAGGAGGCATGTATATTTTGTTTACAGAAAAGGTAAAAGCAAAAGAATATTACATAAAGGATTTATTAAGCAATAAGTTCTTATTTGAAATTCCAGATTATCAAAGAGCATATTCATGGACTAAAGAAAACTTAAAGCAATTAGTTGATGATATTTGGGAATCAGTAGAATTAAATAAAAATGTTAGAAGTAAAGAATTTGATGAATATGAACCATATTTCATAGGAAGCATAGTTTTATGTTCAAAAGAATATAAAGACGATGGATGTGGAATATATGATGTTATAGATGGTCAACAAAGACTTACTTCAATAATCATGTTAATAGCTACTATAAGAGATTTAATAGACAATGAAGAGTATAAGAAAGTTTTATCAGACTTAATATACCAAAAGCCAAATATGCTTATGGGAATAAAAGAGAGCATAAGAGTTAAATCAAGAGGAAAAGAAGAAGAGTTCTTCAAGAAGTACATATTAACTGAAGGTGGTACTACTTTAGTTAAAGATTTAGATCTTACTGAACTTTCAGAAGCTAAACAAAACATGGTTAATGCTATAGAAGTATTTAGAGCTAGCTTCTTAAATGAAGAAGGAGAAGTTATAGAAGAGAAGTTAAACGAGTTTATAGTTTACTTACTTCAAAAAGTTGTTTTAGTAGTAATAACTACTGAATCATTTACTTCAGCATTCAGACTATTCAATGTTATAAATGCTAGAGGGTTACCTTTAACAGATTCAGATCTTCTAAAGAGTGAGAACTTAAGAGTTATGAACCCAGAAATAAGAAAAGAATTCACTGATATATGGGAAAATCATGAGCAAGATTTAGGAAAAGAAAAGCTTGACCAAATCATAGGATTCATGAGAACTATGAAGCTTAAAAAGAAAGCGGAAGAGAGTATATATGAAGAGTTTAGCAAGAAAATATTCAGAGAAGAGCCTGAATATTTAGGAGTTAACTTTGTAAATCATTTAACTTCTGTAAAAGCTTTATATGACAAATATATAGTTGATGCAGAGTTAGAAAATGTATCAGCAGAAGAAAAAGTTTACTACAAAAACTTAGTAAACATAATGAGAGAATTCTTACCATATGATGATTGGATGGCAGCTGTTATAAGATTTGCTGAGAAATTCAATGATGATAAGTTAGTTTTAGAATTCGTAAAAGTTTTAGAGAAGAGACTTGTTATTGACTGGGTAAATGGAAATTCATTTGCTGATAGATTAAACAGAGTTTATGATATATTAAAAGCTATAGAAGTTAAGGACTCATTAGAAGCTATAAAGGAAGAGTCTGTATTCTTATATGATTTAGAGAGAACTACAGCTTACTTTGAAAATGCTTTAAATGATATAGATTTCTATAGCAAAGGTAGAATGATGATACCTAAGTATATATTTGTAAGACTTGATATGGAGAAGAGACCAAATGAAGTTTTAGATTATAGTGATAAGATAATGATAGAACATGTTCTTCCTAGAAATGCTAAAGAAGCTTACTGGAAAGATAATTTCAATGCAGATCAAAGAAGAAACTGGGCTAATAAATTCGGAAACTTAGTTATAATAAGTGGAGCTAAGAATACAAGAGCTAACAATAAACCTTTTGCAGAAAAAGTTGAGCAATACTTAAGCAAGAAGAGTGATTTTGCTATAACTAAAGAAGTTTTAGATTTAACTGATTGGAACATGGATTCACTAAAAGAAAGACATGAAGATTTAGTTGAAAGAGCTTTAGTTCTTTGGACTAGATTCTAATAGTTTTTAAGCATCAAACTAAAAAGTTTGGTGCTTTTTTTACACTCTAATTTACAATAAATGGTAGAAGTGATATATTTATTATATGGGATAAATTGTAAATTGGGGTGGGGAAATGATAAAAGGAAAGCAAAAATTTTTAACTATGTTTTTAAGTGGAATGCTTGTATTTAATTTTGTAACTACTACTCAAGTAATGGCAACAGAAAAGAATACTGAGGAAAAGGTTACAGTTAAAAATATAAATCCAAAGGTTAAAACTTTAGAAGAATTAGGTAATGGTTTTTTATTAACAAAGAATGTGAATATCATAGGTGAAGATACCGCAGATAGTGAAGCTGTTAATTTTCTAAAAGAGATTTTAGGAGGTTATGGAATTGGTGTTTCAAAAACTTTTGATAGGAATAATACAACTATAGTTTTAGGTGAGGTTTCAGGTGACGACGTTGATCAAGAAGTAGTGGAAATAGTTACTTCACTAAATAAAAGTAATGACGAGGCTTTAACAAAAAAAGATGGATACATACTACATTCTTCTAATGATTATGAAGGTGGAGAAAGTGGTGTAATAGTTATAGCTGGTAAAGAAGAGGAGGGAACTTATTATGGTGTTAGTTCTTTAAAGCAAATACTTCATGGAGGAGAGGAAGTTAAGATACCAGAAGTACATGTAAGTGATTACTCTTCAATAGAATTCAGAGGAATAGTAGAAGGGTTTTATGGAGAACAATGGTCTCATGAAAATAGGAAAAGCCTTTTAGAGCTATCTGGAGACTATAAGATGAACTCATACATCTATGGTCCAAAAGATGATCCATATCATAGAGACAAGTGGAGAGATCCATATCCAGAAGGAGAAGCTAAAAAAATTCAAGAATTAGCTACAGTTGCCTCTAAAAATAATGTTGACTTTGTATGGGCTATACACCCCGGTGGAAGTATAACTTTTACAGAGCAGGATTATACTGATTTATTAAACAAGTGCAACCTTATGTATGATTTAGGAGTAAGAGCTTTTGCTGTTTTCTTTGATGATATAAGTGGACCAGGTGCTGATGCAAATAAACAGGCTGAGTTTTTAAATAGATTAAATGAAGATTTAGTAAAAGGAAAGGGAGATGTTGCTTCACTTATTATGTGTCCAACAGAGTACAATAAGTGGTGGGCAAATCCTAACCCTGGAACTTATTTAGATATATTAGGAGAAAAACTAGACAAAGATGTACAAATAATGTGGACAGGCGATAGAGTAATGTCTGATATAAATAAAACTTCTTTAGAATGGGTTAATAATAGGGTTAAGAGAGATGTTTATGTTTGGTGGAATTTTCCTGTAAATGATTATTGTAGAGATAGATTATTATTAGGTGAATCTTATGGATTAGCTAATGATGTTGATAATGCTTCGGGTTTTGTATCAAATCCTATGAACCAAGCACAAGCATCAAAGTTTTCTTTATATAGCATTGCAAACTATTCATGGAATGTGGAAGATTATAATTCAACAGAAAGTTGGAATAATGCAATAGAAGCCTTAGTACCAGAAGTTCAAAATGATTTTAAAATTTTTGGTATTCATAATGCAGATGCCTATACTGATTATCATCAATATAGAAGAAAAGAATCAGAGCATATGAAGCCTTTTGTTGAAGAATTTAGAACTAATCTTGAAAGTGATGGTGATATAAAAGCTTCTGCAGAAAGAATATTAGAAGAGTTTGTTTTAATAGAAAATGCAGGTAGAAATATATATGAAAATTGTGCCGATGAAGGAATAATAGCAGATGTAGAACCTTGGGTACTTGCTTTTGAACAGTTAGGAATAGCAGGGCAAAGCGTTATTAATTCCATATTAGCTCTTCAGGAAGGAAATTTTGAGAGCTGGTGGGAAAATTATTCAAAGACTAAACAAGCATTAGATGAAATGAAGAGAATAAGTGATTCTAATAATTTTGGAGAGAGAAGAGGTGCAAATGTTGCAACTCATGTTTTAACTCCTTTGGTTAAAGATATGTTTGTGGAAAGTGAAAATCTTTATAAAGAAATTTTGGGGGATACAAATACTAGCATTTATGAATTAAATCCAATAACTTCATACAATAATACTAATCTAGAAGCTATGGTTGATGGAGATGAGGGAACAAATTCTTATATTCAGGTTCAACAAAAGAATGGAGATTATTATGGAGTAGATTTGGGGGAAGTTATTCCTGTAAATGATGTTAGAATTCTTCAAGGTAGAACAGATTCAGATCATGACATCTTCCATAGAGGAATATTAGAGTATTCAGTAGATGGTAAAACCTGGGTTGGTATAGGCGATGAGAGAGAAGGATATGAAATAGTAGCAGAGGATTTAGGCATAGAGGCAAGGTATATTAGATATAGATTAACTCATGCAGGTATTCCAGGAGGGAAACCAGATTTATGGACTGCTGTAAGAGAGTTCTCTATAAATAATAAAACTCCTCAAAAAAATATTACAAATATTGAGGAACTTAAAGGGTTAAAGGTAAAAGTTAAAGATGATGGAACTATAAGTTATCCTAAGGTTAATGATTTAGTTGTTGAAAAGGATGAATACCTAGGATTTGAATTAAATAGCTTAATTAAAATTACAAGTCTAAATTTAGATTTTGAATCAGAGAGAAGTCCTTTGACTTTAGAGTATTCAATAAATGGAATAGAGTGGAATGAATATAATGGTTCACCTATAGTAGCTAAATATGTAAGAGCTATAAATAAGGGTGAAGAAGCTACAACAGGAAATATTAAAAAGTTTGAGGTAAGTCAAGTTGTCAATGCAAGTCCAGTTGCTACTACTAATGCTACTGTTTATGAAGGTGAAACTAGCAATTTAGTTGACGGAAACAAATCAACTCATTTATGGACTGAAGAACAAAGAACAGGACAATGTTATCAAGTTGATTTAGGAGGACAAGTTGAACTTCATGATGTTACAGTTTATATGGATAGAGGAGACTATATAAGATCAGGTGTATTAGAAGTTTCTAAGAATGGAGAGAGTTGGACTACACTAAATGATTTCTCTGCTATACCACAAGGAAATAATTTTACAAGTAATTTAATGAGAGAAGTTAATAAGATAGTAAGTAAGTTTGATAGTAGCCTAAGAAAATATGAGGAGCCTAATACAAAGGTTGATTATAAAGAGATTACAGGAGATGCTGAAGGAGAAAGTTATAGATATATTAGATTAAGAGTTACTGGTGACAGTAATTATTGGGCTAAAATAAATGAAATTGAGTTTAATAAGGATGTACCGGAAGAGATTATATCAGCAGTTTCTGGAAATCTAAATGGAGAATTCGCTAAAGTTGCTGATGGAAGAATTGATACTGCGTATATTGCAGGTACAAATCCAAAAGAAGGAGATTATTTATTATACAAAATGATAACTGTTAAGCCTATGGATAGCATAAATATTCTTCAAAATCCTAAGAACATATCAAATGGAGTTGTTAGTGTTAGAGTATTAGGGGAAGGATGGATTAAATTAGGAACCTTAGATAGTAGTTTCAATTATATAGACTTATCTTCTTTAAAAAATAAAAATGTTCTTGATATAAAAATAGATTGGGTTGAGAATGGAGTAAAGCCATTTATTTATGAAATAACGCCGATTTATAAAGATGGAGACGAAAGCAATAAAGAAGAGTTAATATCAAAAGTAGATGAAGCTAATGTTTTATTAGAAGAATCTGTAGAAGGTATTAAAATTGGGGAATATCATGAAGGTAGTAAAGAGAGATTAGAGAATGCTATAAAATCAGCAACTTTAGTTATTGAAAACAGTGCAGTTACTATTGTAGAAATAAATGAAGCATTAAATAAGTTAAATGACTCATTAGAAAAGTTTACTAGGTGCTTAATAACAGAGTCAACAGGTGATTTAAATGGTGATGGAAAAATTAATGTTGGTGATTTAGCTATTGTTTCTAAATTAATAGAAACAAATTTAGAAAGTAACTTGGATTTAGCTGATTTAGATTTAGACGGAGAAGTATCAGAATATGAAATAGTATTTATCTCAAACAGAATATTAAATTAAGATTAAATATAAATATGAGGCTAAAAGTTTGGATTGATAAATAAGACATACTTTAGTCTCTGTTTTTTTATGAAACCTTTATATATTCTTTTATGAATCATAGAGTAAAAAGTTTTAATAAGGTTAAATTATAGCAATATTGTAAATTTTGAATAAAGATGATTAAGAAAACATAAAGTTAAAGCTTCTCTATTGAAAATTTTTGTTATACTCCATAAAATAGATGTTATATGAGTTAAAGTAATTAAAATCCTTAATTTGTACAATTAATTCATATAGAATAAATAATAGCTTATTTTAATGAAAAAAATATGTTTTCGTGGCATAATTATATATGGATACAGATAGTGAGAGGATGTAGAGAATGGGGTATGTAATAATAGACCTAGAATTTAATAATATGCAAAACATTACTAAGTTTTATCCTAATATTTATAATGAACATAAGGAACTTAGGGAATTAGATTCTTATAATGAAATAATAGAGATTGGCGCAATAAAATTAAATAAATTTATGCAAAAAATAGATGAGTTTAAAGCTTATATAAAACCATCTGTTTTTAAAGTATTAAATCCTAAGATAATAGATATAACAGGAATAACAGAGGAAAACTTAAAAGATGGAATTAAATTCGAGGATGCTATGGACAACCTTAAGGAGTTTACAGGAGAAGATGATATTTTATGTTCTTGGGCAACAGATGATATTGTTCATATAGTAAATAATGCAAAATATCATGATTATGAGAATATAAGTTGGATTAAAAAATATATAGATATACAAAAATATTGCACTAAAATTTTAGCTCATAAAAAATCATTAAGTCTTAAACATGCTTTAGAAGAGCTAAAAATAAAGATTGATGAAAGTAAGTTACATGATGCTTTAAATGATGCGGTTTATACAGCAGAAGTTTTTAAAAGACTTTATAATGGCAAAAAAGTAAAAGAATATATAGTTGAAGACGTCTATAATATGCCATCTATAAGAGTTAAGGATTTAAAAAATTATGATTTAGAGTGTGAGGATGTTGAGTTTCGATGTCCTAAGTGTAATGTTAGGGTAGATAAAGACTATCCGTTTAAATTATTCAGCTGGAGATTTGTTTCTATAGGAAGATGTCCTAAATGTAATAGAAATATAAGGCAAGAAGTTGTACTAAAAAAGACTTTAGCAGGAGCCTTAGTTTTTGAATCTACTAATTCACTAATAAATGACACGGAATATATAGATCTTGATTACAAATTTAAAAAATTAGCTAAATGATAATATATTGTTACTTTAATAACAATATGTATGATAAAATTAAGTTATAATAATTATTATAAATAAATTAGGGGAATTGATTGATTATGAACATTGCTTTTTTTCTAACACCAAAGAGTGAAGTAGCTTATGAATATACAGATGCAACAATGAGACAAGTTATAGAGAGAATGGAGCATCATGGATATACAGCTATTCCACTTATAGATAAGAATGGAAAGTACGTAGGCACTTTAACAGAGGGAGATTTACTTTGGACTTTAAAGAGAAATCCAGAGTTAAACTTCAAAAATACTAATACTGTAAGTGTCAGAGAAATACCAAGAAGAGTTAAACATAAGAGTGTTTGTATAAATGAGAATATGGAAAGTTTAATATCTTTAGCTATTTCTCAAAACTTTGTACCAGTTGTAGATGATAATGGTACTTTTATAGGGATAATAAAGAGAAGTGATATAATAAATCACTGTTATAATAGTCTTTACGTTAAGTAATTTAAGGTCATAAGACCTTAAATTACTTTTTTTATTTAGATATATTTTAAGTGAGGGCTGTGATTGAAATGTAGCTTTTTGTCAATATTTTGATTGAAAAAATTATATATATTTTTTTTGAAAAAATATATTGATAGATTAGAATAAAGAGATTATTATTAAGTATATTTGAATAATTTTATAATAATATGTTTACTGTATTTTCAAGTAAAAATATTTTATTATATAATAATTTTAATCAGATTAGTAAAGAGAGAGGTGATTATTATGTTAGCTGTATTATCGCCTGCAAAGACTTTAGATTTGACTAATGTAGAAAACCTAAATATACGTGTTAGTGAGCCGATATTTCTTGAAGAAGCAGAAATTATAATGGATAATCTTAAGAGATTAGAGGTTCCAGAAATTTGCTCATTAATGAAAATAAGTGAGGATTTAGGAGTACATACATTCACTAAAATTCAGGATTGGAATACAATTTATTATGGTGATGAAAAGCCTTTTGTTTTAGCGTTTAAAGGTGAAGCATATAGAGGTTTAAATGCAGATGATTTTACTGAAGAAGATTTGGAGTTTTGTAATGATTCATTGAGAATATTATCAGGACTTTATGGAGTCATAAAGCCACTAGATGGTACAAAGGCATATAGATTAGAAATGGGAACCAAAATATCAATAGAAGGCTCTAAAAATCTTTATGATTTCTGGGGAAATAAGATAGAAGAGTCTATTTTAGAAGATTTAGAAGATCATAATGAAAAAGTTATTATAAATTTAGCATCTAATGAGTATTATAAATCTATAAAGAAGATTGAGAAAAAAGTTAGAGTTATAACACCTATATTCAAAGAAAGAAAAGGTTTTGAATATAAGGTAGTCACTGTCTATGCAAAAAAAGCTAGAGGTGAGATGGTTAGATATATTACTAAAAATAAAATAACTGATTCTGAGAGTTTGAAGAAATTTGACTTAGATGGATATGAATTTAATGTAGAACTTTCAGAAGGGGATACTTGGGTATTTACTAGAGGTTAGCATTAAAAATCATAGATATTAAAAAATAAGGAATAATATCTGTGAGTTAAAATATAAAATTAAAGACAGAGAATATATAATAAATTGAAATTTAAGGAGAGATTATTATGAGTAAACTTATTTTAGAAATTGATGGAATGTCATGTTCAAACTGTGTTAGACACGTTGAGGCTGCCTTATTAGACATAGACGGAGTTGAGGTTTTAGAAGTTGAAGTAGGTAAAGCAGTTATTGATACTGAAGTTGATGAAGATACTCTAAGAGATGCTTTAGAGGAAGTAGGTTATGAGTTAGTTTCAATCGAAGATTAATTCTAAAAGTCACTTAGTAACTACGGAGTTATTAAGTGACTTTTATTTTACAATAATTACTTGTTTTATTTTTTATAGTTCTGTAAAATATTTTATAAAGTAAACCTTAAATAAATTGTTTAGTGGTCAATATGACTATATACATAAAGGAGATGTAAAGAATGAGTGAAAATCTTACAATGTCAGATTTAATGGATAGCTTTGAGTTAAAGCATTTTCATAAGGGAGAAATAGTTAAGGGAAAAGTTATAAGTGTAAAAAGTGATGAGGTAATAGTTAATATAGGTCACTTTGCAGATGGTGTGATACCAAGAAATGAAGTATCTAATGATAAAGATTTTGATATAAATTCAATAAGTGTTGATGATGAAATATATGTAATGGTATTAAGTGGAGATGATGGAGACGGGAACGTGCTTTTATCAAAGAAAAAAGCTGATGCTATAAAAGTTTGGGATGACCTAAAAGATGCTTTTGAGAAAGAAACAACTATAAATGTTAAGTTAAAGGAAGTTGTAAAAGGTGGATTAGTAGGGGACTTCAATGGTCTTAGAGTATTTATGCCAGCTTCTCAATGTGCAGGAAGAAGAATAGAAAATTTAGAAGAATTAGTAGGAAAAACTTTAGAGGTTAGAGTTATAGAATTTAATAAAGATGCTAGAAAAGTTGTTGTTTCAAGAAGAGTTATAGAAGAAGAAATAAGAAACAACGAGAAGAAAGCACTTTGGTCTTCAATTAAATCAGGAGAAAAGAGAAGAGGAAAAGTAACTAGATTAGCTAAGTTTGGTGCTTTTGTCGATATTGGTGGAGTAGAGGGCTTAGTTCACTTGAGCGATATGTCATGGTCAAGAGTTAATAAACCAGAAGAGGTTGTAGCTGTTGGGGACGAAGTAGAAGTATTTATATCAGAAGTTAACATGGAAAAAGGAAGAATAGCTCTTTCATTAAAAGATATAGTTAAAAATCCATGGGAAACATTAGAAGGCTTAAAAGTTGGAGATGTAGTAAATGGAAAAGTAACTAATTTCATAAAAGTAGGAGCATTCGTAGAAGTAATGCCAGGAATAGAGGGATTAGTTCACATATCAGAAATTAGTGATGAAAATATAGCTAAACCATCAGATGTTTTATCATTAGGACAAGAAGTTAAGGTTAAAGTTTTAAACATAGATGATGAAAATAAAAAGATGAGCCTAAGCATAAAGGATGCTGTAGAAACTTCAACAGAATATATGCAATATAATGATGAAGAAGAGGGTTACTCATTGGCTGATTTATTCAAAGGATTAAATCTATAGGTTTTTTATAAAATAAAACTTATAGGTATATTCTGAGAATTATTGAATTTCACTAAGAATTTATAGAATTAGAAAAGGATAGTATTCTAAAATACTATCCTTTTGTATTTAATTAGATTTTTTCAATTTTTAGCATATTTGTTCCACCAGTTACTGAGGTTGGGAAGCCTGCTGCAACCATAATATTATCACCAGATTTAGCTATGTCATATTCTTCAGCAACTTTTCTAGCTTCTTTTACAATCTCGTCTGTACTATTGAAGTAAGCACATTTTTTTGAGATTATTCCAAAGTTAAGAGCTAAGCTTCGTCTAACTTTTTCATATGGAGTGATTGCTATTATTGGGCAACTAGGTTTGTATTTTGATAAAATCTTAGCTGTTGCACCAGTTTGAGTAGCAGCCACTATAGCCTTAGTTGGAAATTTGCTAGCTGTTTTTGATGCTGAGTAACTTATAGCATCTGCAAATGCATCTGGATTTGGATTTGGATCTTTTAATCTTCTTAAAAGATAATTATAATCTAAGTTTGCTTCGGCTTTTTTAGCTATTTTAGACATTGTTGTAGCTGATTCAATAGGGAAGCTTCCAGAAGCACTTTCTCCACTAAGCATTATAGCATCTGTACCATCAAAGATAGCATTACATACGTCAGAAGCTTCTGCTCTAGTAGGTCTTGGATTTCTTATCATTGAATCTAGCATTTGAGTAGCTGTTATAACTACTTTACCTGCCTGGTTACATTTTTTTATGATTTCTTTTTGGATTATCGGTACATTTTCAATAGGAATTTCAACACCCATATCACCTCTAGCAACCATAACTCCATCAGTAACTTTGATTATTTCATCTATGTTATCTACGCCTTCTTGGTTTTCTATTTTTGATATTATCTTAATATCTTCTCCACCGTGAGTATTTAAAATTTCTCTAACTTCTAAAACATCCTCTGGTTTTCTGATGAATGAAGCTGCCACAAAGTCAACTCCCATTTCACATCCAAATATTAAGTCTGATTTATCCTTTTCTGTTACTGCAGGTAATTTAATTTTTACATTTGGTACGTTAACACCTTTATGGTCTTTTATTGTACCACCTTCAATAACTTCACAAATTATATCTTTTCCTTTGACTTCTTTAACTTTAAATTCTAAAAGTCCATCATCAACAAGGATTGAACCACCTGGTTTTATGTCTTCATATAGTTCTGTATAAGAGATAGAGCATTTAGTGTTGTCACCTAAAATTTCATCTCCACAGGAGAATGTAAATTGGTCTCCATCTTTAAGTTCAGCTTCTCCACCTTTAAAATTATGTGTTCTTATTTTAGGACCTTTTATGTCTAATAAGATAGCGGTAGCTGATTTTTCTTCTTTTCTTAGTCTCTTAATAAGTTCTATTTTTTCTTTATGACTTTCATGGTCACCGTGAGAAAAGTTTAATCTAGCAGCATTCATACCTATTCTTATGAATTGTCTTAAAACTTCTTCTGAATCACTTGCAGGACCGATTGTAAATATCATTTTTGTTTTTTGCATAAAAACCACCTCTTTTTGTTTAAACTAAAATAGTTTAGTGATTGGTTAAAAAGTTTGATATAATAGAATAAATTATTAATTTAATTATATTTTACCACAAAAATTAGAAAGGAAGGGTAAAAATGAACGTATTAAAAGATTTACAACCACAAAGTGTTTTTAAATATTTCGAAGAAATATCACAAATTCCTAGAGGATCAGGTAATGAAAAAGGAATAAGTGATTATTTAGTTAAATTTGCAAAGGATTTAGGTCTTGAGGTTATTCAAGATGAGGCCTTAAACATAATTATAAGAAAGCCTGCAACTCCAGGATATGAAAATGCACCAGGAGTTGTAATACAAGGTCATATGGATATGGTATGTGAAAAAAATAAGGATACTATACATGATTTTGAAAAAGATCCTTTAGAGCTAAAAATAGATGGCGACTATATCTATGCTAATGGAACTACTTTAGGTGCAGACAATGGTATAGCTGTTGCCTATGGAATGGCTGTTTTAGCTTCAAATGATATTGAACATCCTGCTATGGAACTTTTAGTTACAACTGATGAAGAAGTTGGAATGGGTGGAGCTATTGCTTTAGATGGAAGCCTTATAAAAGGAAAATATCTTTTAAATATAGATTCAGAAGAAGAAGGAAAACTTTTAGTTAGTTGTGCCGGTGGAGCAAGAAATGATTTAATCATACCTGTAACATTTGGAGAAATGGGAACAGATTACGAAGTTTATGAGATTGTTTTAAGAGGACTAAAAGGTGGTCACTCTGGAATGGAAATAGATAAGCAAAGAGGAAACTCAAACAAATTAATGGGAAGAATCTTAGATGATGTAAATGCTAACTGTGATATAAGATTAATCTCAATTAATGGTGGATCAAAAACAAATGCTATTCCAAGAGAATGTGATACTTTACTAGCTATTAGAAAAAATGATATTAAAAAATTAGAAGAGCTAGTTGAAAAGTGGGATGGAATATTAAAAGCTGAATACCATGCTAATGATAGTGGTGTTAATGTTAAATTAGTTAAAAATGAGGAAAATCATAAAGTTTGTTCAAAAGAAGAAACTTTCAAAGTGATAAAAGCAATAAACTTAATGCCAGATGGTGTTGATAGTTATAGTATAGAGATGAAGGGCTTAGTCCAAAGTTCAACAAACTTAGGTGTTATACATACTGAATCAGATAAAATAGTTTTATCAGGTTCAACAAGAAGTTCTGTTGAAACATTAAAAACTAAGATACTTACTCAAATAGCTGATATAGCTGAAGTTTTAGGTGGAGAATTTGAAATACATGCACCATACCCAGCTTGGCAGTATAATCCAGAGTCAGAAATAAGAGAACTTTGCAGTGATGTATATGAAAAAATGACAGGAGAAAAACCAGAAATAATTGCAATTCATGCTGGATTAGAATGTGGATTATTAGGAGAAAAGGTAGATGGATTAGACATGATTTCATTTGGACCTAATATGTATGATGTTCATACTCCAAATGAGCATGTAAGTATATCATCAGTTCAAAATGTTTGGGATTTCTTAATTCAAATATTAAAAGTTATAAAATAGTATATAAAAGCATATTTGTTAAAATAATATTAAGAGAACTAGGTTAAGTATAATGAATATTTATACTTAACCTAGTCTTTTATTCATCTCAATACACATATAAAGAACTGGTTTATTGATTAAATGATACCTTTTATTGTATAAATTTTAAATAATATCTATAAAAATAAGAAGGGAGGAGTTGCCTACGATTTATAAAGACTTATAAGATTGTGGCAACAGGATATATATGGAGTTGATTAGAGCAGATTTACATATGCATACTAGAGCATCAGATGGAACACTAATGCCTAGAGAATTATTAAAAGAGATAGTGGAAAAAGACATAAAATTATTCTCAGTAACAGACCATGATTCAATAGGAAGTTTAGAAGAAATGCAAGAGCTAACAAAGGAAATGGATTTAAAGTTTATTCCTGGAGTTGAAGTTTCAAGCATAATAAATGGAGAGCAGTTTCATATATTAGCTTATAATTTTGATAAGAATAATAAAAAATTATTAGATTTAATAGCAAATAATGATAGGCTTCTTCAAAAGAAAGATGATGATTCAATAAGGATGTTAATAGAGGCAGGATATGATATAGATTTTAATGATTATTTAGCTTATGAGCATGATCCTTCAAAAGGTGGGTGGAAAACACTTAACTTCTTAATTGATAGAGGAATATGCAAAAATATAGATGAATTCTTTAATAAGGTGTTTATTGGGGAAAGAGCATTGAGATATCCAGAGTTTCCACATCCAAAGGATGTTATAAAAACTATTAAAGAAGCGGGTGGAATAGTAGTTTTAGCTCATCCTAAGTATGGTAAATCACAATTTAAGCTGGATAAAATGATTGAACTTTTCAAAGAATGGGGAATTCAAGGTATAGAATGTTATCATCCACATCATGATGAAGAAACTATAAAATATTTAGTTGATTATTGTAAGAAAAATAATTTAATAATAACAGGCGGATCTGATTACCATGGAGGGTTAATTTCTAAGAGAAGCTTAGGAACACCAGAATTTTATACAAGAAAAGATTTGCTTGATAAGCAGTTATAAACAAAGCTCTATTAAGAAAGAAGTTTTAGTACTTTTATCTTAGTAGAGTTTTTATTTGTTATGTAATTGTTAATTTTTGCAAAAATGATTTAGAATAGAAGGAATTTTACATAATTTGTAAAATAAATATAGTTAGGACTATAATAAAGAAAGGTTGGGGGGAAGAGTGAAGTACACCAGAATTGATGTGAAAAATAAGAAAAAAGGCAGCAATAATAACAATAATAATGATGGAAAGAATTTTATATTGCTTTTTGTTGGAGTTATTGTTGTAGCACTTGTTATATCAACTATAATGTCTAGGTTCATATGGCCAGAGGGAAAAAAATCGAGCGAAGATGTAACAACTAGTGCAGGAGCAATAAATGAAGGGGATAAAAATGGAGAAGCTGATAAGCCAAGTGAGGATAAAGGCGCAGCTGAAGAAGAGAAACCAAAGGATACTAATAAACCAGTTGCGGAGAATACTGAGGGAAAAGAGTATGTTATGGTTCAATGTGGATTCTATTCAAATAAAGAGAATGCTAATAAGGTTAAAGCAGATTTAGAAGATGAATATATAGCAGTATCAATTAGTGAAGCAGAAAATTATAGAGTTATAGTTCATATTGGAAGTGAAGAAGATGCAAATAAGCTTTCTGAAGAACTAACTGCAAAGGGAGTAAGCAATGCTAAGGCGAGATTTATTGTTCCTAAGGCTGATTTATGTAGCAATGAAATAATAGAAATAGTTAACGGATATGTAAATATAATAAATAAGTTGAAAGAGGATTCAGTTAAGGGAGTTAAGACTACTGAATTTAAAGAATGGGTAAATGGATTAGAAGAGGATACTAAATCAGAATACTATCCTACATTCCAAGAACTTAAAGCAGGAATTAATGAAATTCCTGAAGAAATAACTAAAGAAAATATAGAGGAAAGTTATCAAATGGTTTTTGATGCTTTAAATAAATTTAGAGTAAACAAATAATTGTAATTTATTTTTAATTTCTAAGTGCATATTTTTAAATTATAATAAAAATGAAAGAGTTTAAATCTCTTTCATTTTTTTCTTTATAATTTGCACTATGCGTATATTTATACTTGTTTATAAAAATAATAAATGATAAACTATATAAGATAAGAATATAATGCCTTATTTTAGGGAAAATAAGATTGTTTGAGGGCTTTATATATTGCAAGGTAAGGTGAAAAAATGAAGGTTATTTTAGCATCAAAATCTCCTAGAAGATTAGAGATTTTAGAGAAGTTAGTAAAAGAGTTTCAAGTAATTGAATCGGACTTCGATGAAGACACAATATCTTATGAGGGAGATATTGAAAAGTATGTTAAAGATTTGTCTAGAAATAAAGCTATAGAGGTTTCAAGTAGAATCAAAGAACCATCTATAGTTATTGCTGCGGATACGGTTGTTTTTCATGATGGTAAAGTTTTGGAAAAACCTAAGTGTGAAGAAGATGTATTCAGTATGTTATCTTCATTAAGTGGCAATACTCATAAGGTGTATTCGGGTATTTGTGTTATAAATACCGAAAATGATACTGTTGTAACTGATTATGACTGTACAGAAGTTAGTTTTTCAGAATTAACAGATAGACAAATAAGAAATTACATAAATTCTGGTGAGCCTATGGATAAAGCAGGAGCTTATGGTATTCAAGGCTTAGGTGGCGCTTTTGTAGAGGGAATAAAAGGATGTTATTACAATGTCATGGGATTGCCCTTGAATAAGTTATACAAAATCTTAGAAACATATAACATAACAATATTATAAAATTACTTTCAAAGGGCATGTTAAATTTCTAATAAGGAGTGAAATATGTCTGATAACTTAAAAATTACTGAAATGCAAGAAAATGAGAGGCCAAGGGAAAGGCTTTTATACTATGGACCTCAGAGTTTATCAAATGAAGAGCTTTTAGCAATAATACTTAGAACTGGGAATAAGGATTCAAATGTAGTTGAATTGTCTTATAAAATTATACATAGTGTTGGTGGATTAAGAGGACTTTTTAAAGCTTCTGCAAAGGAGTTAATGAAAGTCAAAGGAGTAAAAGAGGCTAAAGCAACTCAAATATTAGCAATGTGTGAATTGTACAGAAGGTTCAAAACTTCAGAACTTACACAAGTTAAGGTTTCAAAGCCTTCTGATGTAGCTGAATTAGTTATGGATGAACTTAGAATGCTACAACAAGAGGTTTTAATTGTTGTGACTCTTGATACTAAAAATAAAGTGATATCCAAAAAAGAAATATTCAGAGGTGGATTAAATTCTTCTTTGGTTCATCCAAGAGAGATATTTAAAGAAGCTGTAAAGGAAAGTGCAGCATCTATAATTATATGTCACAATCATCCTTCGGGTGACCCAACACCGAGTAAAGATGATATAAACATAACAATAAGACTCAAAGAGTGTGGGCAAATGATGGGTATTGAGCTTTTAGATCATTTAATAATAGGAGATAACAGATTCATAAGTCTTAAAGAAAAAGACATATTGTGATTAGGAAAGGGGATTAAAAATGGGTTTATTTAATTTTGGAATGACAAAGGACATGGGTATAGATTTAGGTACTGCAAATACTTTAGTATTTGTTAAAGGAAAGGGTATCGTATTAAGAGAACCTTCAGTTGTTGCTATAAACAACTTAACAAAAAAATCATTAGCAGTTGGTACAGAGGCTAAACAAATGATAGGTAGAACGCCAGGAAACATTGTTGCTATAAGACCAATGAAAGATGGAGTTATTGCAGACTTTGATGTTACTCAAACAATGCTTAAAAAATTTATCGAAAAGATAACTAATAAGAGCACATTCGCAAGCCCAAGAATAATAGTATGCTTCCCTTCAGGAGTAACTGAAGTTGAAAGAAGAGCTATAGAAGAAGCTACTAAGCAAGCTGGAGCAAGAGAAGTAATATTAATGGAAGAGCCAATGGCAGCAGCTATCGGAGCAGGTCTTCCAGTTGATGAACCTACAGGAAGTATGATTGTTGATATCGGTGGAGGTACAACTGAGGTTGCTATAATATCTTTAGGTGGAATAGTTACTAGCAAATCATTAAGAGTTGCAGGTGATGAATTAGATCAATCAATAATCAACTATATTAAGAGAGAATATAACTTAATGATAGGTGAAAGAACAGCTGAGCAAATTAAAATGGAAATAGGATCAGCTTATAAGGCAGATGCAGATGAAGAAGAATTAACAATGGACATAAAAGGAAGAGACTTAATTACAGGTCTTCCAAAGGTTGTTGTTGTTGATGCTGGTCAAATAAGAAATGCTTTAAAAGAGCCTGTTTCATCAATAATAGAATCAATCAAGACTACTTTAGAAAAAACACCACCTGAGTTAGCAGCTGATATTATGGATAAAGGAATTATGTTAGCTGGTGGCGGTGCAATGTTAAAAGGATTAGACGAACTTATATTAAAAGAAACAGGAATGCCTGTTCATATAGCTGAATCACCTCTTGACTGTGTAGTATTAGGTACAGGAAAAGCTTTAGATAAGTTTGACTTAATTCTTAAACAACAAAGAGGATAGAATATGAGATTCTTCAAGAATAAACTGGCAGTAACTGTTATAGTACTGTCAGTTGCCTTTTTAGGAATAATTATTTTTACCGTTAAGAGTGATTCTAAAAATCCAGTTTCAAGTGGTGTTGGTAAGGTTTTAAATCCGGTACAGAAATTAGTATATACAGCAAGCGATAAGGTGCATGATGTTTTTGATTTCTTTTATAATTTTTCAGATGTAAAAAATGAAAATGATGAGTTAAAGAAAAAAAACTTAGAATTAGAAAATAAATTGGTAGAATACAATGAACTTAAGAGACAGAATGAAGTTTTAAGAGATGTTGTTGATTTTACTAAAGAGAATGGCCAATATAAATATGTTGGAACAAACATAATCGGAAAAAGTGGAGATAGCTTTGTTGAAGGATATACAATTGATAAAGGCTCAAATGATGGTATAAAGAAAGATTACATAGTTATATCTCCAAATGGATTAGTTGGAGTGGTTACGGAAGTACATTCAAGCTGGTCAAAAATTCAAACATTATTAAATGAAAATGTTGCTGTGGCAGCTGTTGTTGAAGGTGAGTCAAATTCAGGAGACGGAATAGTTAAAGGGTATAGAGTTGGTAATGAAATGCAAGTAGAAATAACTAATTTACCTATGAATTCAACGATTAAAAAAGGTGATGTAGTTGTTACATCAGGACTTGGTGGATATTATCCAAAAGGACTAAGAATAGGAGAAGTAACTTCTGTTCAGGAGGACGATGTTAAGGTAATGAAAACTGCAATTTTAAAGACATATATAGATTTTAATAATTTACAAGAATTATTTGTAGTTGTGCCACCAGCAGAGAGAGATGGTATAGTTAAGTACTAAGAAAAGAGGTAATAAGTTGAAAAGATTAATTTTAATATTAATATGTATTTTATTATTTATTATAGATAATAGTTTGATGCCTTTTTTTGCAATAAAAGGTATTTATCCAAGCTTATTATTCACTTTCGCAGTACTATACTCTATAATGAGTGGTTATTGGGAAGCACTTTTTATAGGTGTTTTTTCAGGATTCCTTCAAGATGTTTATTTTGTAAATGTATTTGGAGTAAATATGCTAGTAAACATGCTGTCATGTTTAGTTGCAGCTTACATAGGTGAGAGTGTATTTAAGCATAAAAAATTTGTTCCAGTGCTTTCAGTTGGAATACTTACTATAATAAAATTCTTTGCCGTAGCACTTGTATTATGGTTTATAAACATAAAGATAAACCTTTTAAATTTTTGGATTATGGTTTTATACAATATATTTGTAGGGTTCTTTATGTATAATTGGGTTTACAAGATGTGTAACAGAGATCTTATGAAGAGAGAGTGGAAAATAAGTAAAAAATAGGTGGTTTGATGAGGTTTACTAATAGTGGAAAAGCGTCAGTAGATAGATATAAGATCCTTATAGGGATTATGATTGCAATATTTATTGGTATCATAATAAGGTTAGTATATCTTCAAGTTTTCAATTATGAGGAATATAAGGGGCGAGCAGATACAAGATCCATGAGATTTCTATCAGAACAGGCTCCTAGAGGGAAAATTTACGATAGTAATGGGGATGTTTTAGCTACTAATAGACAAACTTATACATTAACATTTACGGAGACTGATGAGTCAAATAAAAATTTCTATACAACAATTGATGAAGTGTATGATATTTTAAAGACTCACAATCAAAGTGCATTAGACAACTTTAAACTTAGGATAAATGATCAAGGTGAACTTTACTTTGATGTTACAGGAAATGCTGAAGAGTTAAGATTCAAGAAGGATATAGGCTTAAATGATGAAGTTAAGAAAAAACTTTATCCTAAACAAGAGGGAGATTTAACACTTGAGCAAGAGGATAAGATAGATGAAGAGCTTATGAAAATTACTCCGGATCAAGTATTTGCATACTTAGTAAAACAATATAAGCTTTATGATTTATTAAATCCTACAAAAGAACAGATAAAAGAGTATGAGAAAATGGACTCACAAGAAATAACTGATATTCTTTTAAAGAAATATTCTCTAGAGCAATTAAGAGGATATATGGTTATTAAAAATGCTATAAAAATGCAGAGTTTTTCAGGGTATAAACCTGTTACTATAGCAAAAGATATAGATAAGAACACAGCCTTTGATTTTTATCAAAAGCTTAATGATTTACCAGGAATAGATGTATCTATAGAGCCAATGAGATACTATCCATATAATGAATTAGCATCATCAGTAATTGGATATGTTTCTTCAATAAATGGAGATCAAAAGTCTAAGTACGAAGCAAAAGGATATGATGCTTCTACTGATCTTATTGGTAAGGCTGGCATTGAGTCTGCTTTTGAAAATGAATTAAAAGGTGTTAAGGGTGGAACTACAGTAAAAGTAAACTCTTCTGGAAGAAAAACAGAGGAACTTTATGATTTGGAATCTTACCCAGGAAATAATGTTAACTTAACAATAGATAAAGATATTCAATATTCAGCAGAAACTATGTTGAAATACACATTGAATTATCTTCAAAACTTATCTCCAAGTGATGGGATTGATACTAGAAATGCTACAAGAGGAGCAGCTGTTGCTATAGAAGTTGATACAGGAAAGATCTTAGCGTTAGTTAGTGAACCTGGATTTAATCCAAATGAGTTTGCTAAAGGAGAGTTGAATCCAGATGTAGCAAAAGAATACTTCCAACCAGACTATGAAGCTTTTGCTCAAAAAATAATATCAAGGGATGGGCTAAGTAAAACAGTAGATGACTTGTTTCCAAAGGATTCTAAAACAGGAGTTAGAGAAGATAGATATGATTTATATCCAAAAAGGTTCTTTAACTATGCTACATTGGGGTTAGTTCCACCAGGATCTACCTTTAAGCCGGTCACAGCAACTGCGGGGTTACAGGATGGTGTTATAAATTCGGGATCAACAGTATATGCTAATGGACAAAATTTTGGTCAGAACTATCCTGAAATTTTTGGTAAAAATTCTGCTAATTTTCCAAGAGATACAAATGCTGATGGGGTTATAGATTTGAATAAAGCTTTAGCCAAATCATCAAACTCTTATTTCTATGATACTGGGGTAAAACTCTATTATGGAAATGGTGGAGATCCGTATGGAGATGGAAGATATAAGAAGAGTAGCATAGATGCGCTCGATTCAATAGCTAAGTTTTCATGGCAATATGGCTTAGGTGTTGATCCTAATTCTAATGAGAAGGCATCAACAGGAATTGAAATTTCAGAAAATTTTGGTCAAGTTTATAATTTTCAGTCATATAAGAATCAGACAATAGCTCTTATGAAATTTACTTTAGTTGATTCACTAGGAAAGGGAAGCTTCATTGGAGCAACATCTCCAGAATTTCCAAAAGTTAATATTGGTGTAGATGAAAGAGATTCTAAAGAGTTAGCTAATGCTAAAGCGAATATTAAGAAGAATATAGAAGATTCCTTAAATGAAATTGGAAATGGAAGTCCAGTAGATGAACAAAAATTATCTGATAACTTAAAAAAGAGCTTTAAGGAATTGTACAATGCTGATTCAACTTATAAGGAAAGCATAAAGAACTTTAGTGGAATAAAAGCTAAAGATGAAAATGAAAAAGTTGAAAAGGCAATAAACTTAACAGTTCAAAAAACTGTATCATGGGTAGTTGGAGACATAGCTTATCAAATAGTTTCACCTAGAAACTTAATTGACTCAGCTATAGGGCAAGGTATGAGTAACTTTACCCCAGTACAAATAGCAAGCTATGTAGCTACATTAGCTAATGGAGGAACTAGATATAAAGTTCACTTAGTTGATAGTATAACTAATCCTAATGGAAAAGTTGTAGAAAAATTTAAACCGCAAGTTTTGGGAAAGGTTGATATTTCTGAAAAAAATCTTGAGTTAATTAAGCATGGAATGTGGGAAGTTAACCATTATATAGATGGTCGTAATTCTGGTACAGGAACTCAAATTATGTCTGGTTTCCCAATACCTACAGGTGGTAAAACTGGTACAGCTACATTTAGAAATGACCAATCAGATTATGGAAGAACAGACTATGGAGTTTATATTTCATTTGCTCCATTAGATAAGCCTAAGATTGCAGTAGCAACTGTAATATATGATGGTGGTCATGGATATTTTGGTGCACAGGTTGCAAGAGCAATTTATGAAACTTACTTTAGAGAAGAACTAAAGAAGGATTATCCTAGCTACAGGCCGCATTATTATGAAGGAGATTCATATGATTTTAGTTTAAATCCACCTTTAGAGGGAATTAAGGATGGAGATATAAAAAACGAAGCTAAAAATTAGATAACTTTATATAAGTGGTTTATTAAACATATATGTGAATAGGGAATTTATTTATTAAAGTAAAGAATAAGTAAAAAAATAGGTGGTTTAATGAGATTTACGAATAATGGAAAGGAACCAGTAGATAGATATAAGATACTTATAGGTATTATGATAGCTGTTTTTGTGGGTATTGTAATAAGGTTAGTATATCTTCAAGTATTTAATTATGCTGAATACAAGGAGAGAGCTGATACAAGATCTATGAGATTTTTATCTGAACAGGCTCCTAGAGGAAAAATTTACGATAGTAATGGGGACGTTTTAGCTACCAATAGACAGACTTATACATTAACATTTACAGAAACAGATGAGTCAAAGAAAAAATTCTATACAACAATTGATAAGGTGTATGCTATTTTAAAAGAACATAATCAAAGTATATTAGATACTTTCAAATTAAGAATAAATGAGCAGGGAAAATTATACTTTGATGTTACAGGAAAAGCTGAAGAGTTAAGGTTTAAGAAGGATAGAGGATTAAATGATGAAGTTAAGAAAAAACTTTATCCTAAACAAGAAGGGGACTTAACTGTTGAACAAGAGGATAAGATAGATGAAGAGCTTATGAAAATTACTCCAGATCAAGTTTTTGCTTATCTAGTAAAAGAATATAAGCTTTATGATTTATTAAATCCTACAGATGAACAAAAAGAGGAATACAAAAAAATGGAGCCTCAACAAATAACTGATATTCTTTTAAAGAAATATTCTCTAGAGCAATTAAGAGGATATATGATAATAAAAGATGCTATAAAAATGCAAAGTTTTTCAGGATATAAACCTGTTACTATAGCAAAAGATATAGATAAGAACACAGCCTTTGATTTTTATCAAAAGCTTAATGATTTACCAGGAATAGATGTATCTATAGAGCCAATGAGATATTATCCATATGGAGAGTTAGGATCCTCAGTATTAGGATATGTGTCTGCAATAAATGGTGACCAAAAGTCTAAGTATGAAGCAAGAGGATATGATGTTTCTACAGATCTTATTGGTAAGGCTGGTATTGAAGCTGCCTTTGAGAGTGAATTAAAAGGTGTTAAGGGTGGAACTACAGTAAAAGTAAACTCTTCAGGAAGAAAAACAGAAGAGCTTTATGACTTAGAATCTTACCCAGGAAATAACGTTAATTTAACAATAGATAAGGATATTCAGTATTCAGCTGAAACTTCTATGAAGTATATATTAGATTATTTACAAACTAGAAATTCAGATGGTACAGTAAATACTAAAAATGCTACAAGAGGAGCTGCTGTTGCCATAGAAGTTGAAACTGGAAGAGTTTTAGCTTTAGTAAGTTATCCAGGATTTAATCCAAATGAATTTGCTAAAGGAGAACTGGATCCAAAGGTTGCTAAGGAATATTTCCAACCGGATTATGAAGATTTTGCACAGAAGTTTATAGCTAGAAATGCTTTAAATAAAACAGTAGATGATCTTTTCCCTAAGGATCCTAAAACGGGACTTAGAGAAGATATATATGACTTATATCCAAAGAGATTCTATAATTATGCTACATTAGGTATGATTGCACCAGGTTCTACATTTAAACCACTTACAAGTGTGGCTGCCTTAGAAGAAGGTGTTAGAACACCAACTGATACTATAAATGTTACAGAACAAAAATTTGGTAGGGCTTATCCAGAGATATTTGGTAATAACTCAGCCAACTGGCCAAGAGACCGTAACTACTTAGGTGTAGTAGATTTATATAAAGCATTAGAACGTTCATCAAACTCATATTATTTTGATGCAGCAGTAAGAATGTATTATAAAAATGGTGGGGATCCTTATGGAGATGGAAGATATAAAAAGAGCAGCACAGAGGCTTTAGATTCTATAGCTAAGTATGCATGGCAGTTTGGGTTAGGAGTAAATCCTAATTCAGATCAAAAAGCATCTACTGGAATTGAAATTTCAGAAAACTTTGGTCAAGTGTATAACTTCCAATCTTATAAGAATCAAACTATAGCTCTTATGAAATTTACTTTAGTTGATTCTCTTGAAAAAGGAAGCTTTGTTAATAATCCTTATCCTGAGTTTCCAACAGTTGATATAGGAGTAGATGAAAGAGATTCTAAGGAGCTTGCATCAGCTAAGGATTCAATTAAAAAGGATATATCTAATTCACTTAATAAAATAGGGGATGGAAATACTATTGATGAAAAAGCATTGACAGAAGCTTTGAAGAAGGATTTTAAGGCTCTTTATGAGGCTGATCCTTCTTATAAGGAAAGTATTAAAAAATTTAGTGGAATAAAAGCAGAAGATGAGGAAGCAAAGGTTGAAAAAGCAATAAATTTAACTGTACAAAAAACTGTTGCTTGGGTTGTTGGAGATATAGCTTACCAAATAGTTTCTCCAAGAAACCTTACTGACTCAGCTATTGGTCAGAGTATAAGTAACTTTACTCCAGTTCAGTTAGCAAGTTATATAGCTACATTAGCTAATGGAGGAACTAGATATAAAGTTCATTTAGTTGATAGTATAACTGATGCGAATGGAAATGTGGTTGAAGAGTTTAAACCAGAAGTTTTAAATAAAGTTGATATGTCGGAATCTACTTTAAATGCTATTAAAGAAGGTATGAGACGAGTTAACGCTGAGGGATCTGCACAGTATGTTATGTCAGGATTCCCTATACCAACAGCAGGTAAAACTGGTACAGCTACATTTAGAAATGATCAGTCAGAGTTTGGAAGAACTGACTATGGAGTTTATGTTTCTTTTGCTCCATTAGATCATCCTAAGGTTGCAGTTGCTACAGTTCTTTATGATGGTGGTCATGGATACTTTGGAGCTTCAATAGCAAAAGCTATCTATGAAACTTACTTTAGAGAAGAGTTAAAGAAAGATTATCCAGGTTATCAACCATTAAACTTTGAAAGACAGCCTTATGATTATTCTTTAAATCCGCCTTTAGAAGATATTAAGGATAAAGATATAAAGAATGAAACGGAGAATAAGGAAGAAGCACAACAATCTACAGATAAAACTAACAAAACTGATCAAGAAAATAATGCTAATTCAACAAATTAAAATAAAGCCCATGAAGATAAATTTATCTTCATGGGCTTATTTTGTGTGGGATTTTAGTAGTTAATATAAAAATCAGAGGTTTTTAATAATAAGTTTTTGAAAATAAAGTTTGTTTTTTCAAATTTTTGTTACATTATTGCATAAAGTCCTTTTATAAATGAAAAATAATTTATATAATAGAAAGTGTGAATTAAATTAATTAGAGATAGTTATACGTTCAGAATAAAAGGGGTTGTATACTTGGAGGATAGTAGTTTACTATGCGTGATGATAGAATTTTTATAAAAGGAAATAAACAAGGAATAAATGCCATAATAAACATGGATAAGTTTGGGAATTTCGATGAAATGCTTGAAACTTTAGTTGAAAAGTTGAGTAGGGGTAAGAAGTTCTATAAAGGAGCAACTTTAACCATAACTACAGATTTGAAGTATTTAAACGAAAGAGAGATATCAAAGTTAAAAGATATACTATTTGATGAAATTCTTATAAAGGACTGTGTTTTTGAAGAAAGGCTAGAAAAACAGAGCACTGTTTTTTCGGGAGTTTATGAAGGCAGAACAAAGTTTGTGAGAAAAACTGTTAGAAGTGGTCAGTGCTTAAATTATGCAGGCAATTTAATAATAATTGGAGACGTAAATAATGGCGGAGAAGTAAGAGCACATGGAAATGTCATAGTTTTAGGTGATTTAAAAGGTAAAGTGTTCGCAGGAGACAATGGAAATGGAAGTGCCATAATAGCCGCTTATTCTTTAGAACCAGAACTTATATCAATAGCTGGTAAAATAACTATATCACCAGATGATTTTGAGAAAACTGGCTATCCAGAGGTTGCTAGACTGAATGATGATAATAATGTAATTGTAGAGCCGTATTTACCAGATAAATATTCTTATTAAGAGTGATATTACATATTTTATGGAGGGAAAAGAATGGGAGTATCGATAGTAATAACATCAGGAAAAGGTGGAGTAGGTAAAACAACTACTACTGCCAACGTTGGAACAGCATTAGCAGCACAAGGAAAAAAGGTTGTCGTTGTTGATGGTGATACAGGATTAAGAAATTTAGACGTTTTAATGGGATTAGAAAATAGAATAGTTTATACAATAGTAGATGTAATTGAAAATAGATGCAGAACTAAACAAGCATTAATAAGAGATAAGAGATTTAACAACTTATACTTATTACCAACTGCTCAGACTAAAGATAAAAATGATATAAGTCCAGAGCAAATGCTAAGATTAGTAAATGAGTTAAAAGAAGAATTTGACTATGTAATATTAGACTGTCCAGCAGGTATAGAACAAGGATTTGAAAATGCCATAGTTGGAGCAGATAGAGCTATAGTAGTAGTAAATCCAGAAATAACTTCAGTTAGAGATGCTGATAGAGTAATAGGAAAGCTTGATGCTAAAGGATTAGAAAATCATGAGGTAATCGTAAATAGATTAAATTATGAAATGACTAAAAAAGGAGATATGTTAGACATATCAGATATTATAGAAACTCTTTCAGTTAAACTTCTAGGAGTAGTTCCTGATGATAGAAACATAACAGTTTCAACTAACAAGGGAGAGCCAATTGCTTTAGATGAAAAAGCAAGTGCAGGCCAAGCTTTTAGAAATATTGCTAAAAGAATAATTGGTGAAGATGTTCCAATAATGGATTTAAGTAATGAACATCAAGGAATATTCAGTTCAATACTAAAGTTATTTAGAAGAGGTTAGGAGGAGTAGAAGAAAATGAGTTTTTTAAATGTTTTTTCAAGTAAGCAAACTCCTAAACAAATAGCTAAAGATAGATTGAAGGTTATATTAATACATGATAGAGGTGAATTATCAGACGAAATTTTAGATAAAATAAGAATGGAAATATTAGATGTTTTATCTAAATATGTTGAGATAGAAAATGAGGATGTTGACATAACAGTTACAAAGTCAAATCAAGTTGAAGGAGAATCACCATCACTTGTAGCAAATATTCCTATAAAAAATATAAAAGGTAAAGCAAGATAATCAATGAATATAAGCTATTTCAAGTTTATTTGAGATAGCTTTTTATTCATATTTTAAAATGTTCAGAATTTTGTAATTCAAATTAGGTAAAAATAAAGTAACATAGTAAATAAGTTATATTAAAAAAGTTTTAAGTTTTGGAGGTACTATAATGCTTAGTAGACTAAAGTTAGATAGTAAACTAAGAAGAGAAATTGATTATAAGCTTTTAGTATCTATGATAATAATAGTACTGTTTGGGATATTGAACATATATTTAGGAACAAGATCTCAGTGGGGAGTTTTTTTCGCTAAGAAACAATTTCTATGGTTTATAATATCAATGTGTGTTTTGTACATAATACTTTTGTGGGATTATAAAATAATTTATAATTACGTAGATATATTCTATTGGGGTTCAATAGTATTGCTTATAATAACTAGATTTGCTGGTAGTGTAATCAATGGTGCTAGAGGATGGATTGTACTTGGTCCAGTAAGTATCCAGCCATCGGAAATAGCCAAAATAGCCATGATACTCATGCTGGCCAAAAAGATGGATGAAATTGATTTAAGGATTAATGATATCAGAAATTTCTTAAAGGTTGCAATGTATGCTGTAATTCCAATGATATTTATAGTTGTACAACCCGATATGGGAATGACTATGGTTTCATTTTTCATAGCTCTTGGAATATTCTTTGCAGCAGGTTTGGATATGAAGGTCATAGGTTCAGGACTTTTATCTATATTAGTAGCAATTGCCTTAGTATGGAATTCAGGACTTATAAAAGAATATCAAAAGATGAGACTTGTAGGTTTTTTAAATCCAGATGGAGATGAATTAGGAATAAACCTTCAGTTAACTCAATCAAAGATAGGAATAGGTTCAGGAGGTTTCTTTGGAACAGGGTTAGATTTAAATGGTGAGAGTGGTGGATACTCTTCAGAATTCGTTCCGGAAAGACAAACAGACTTCATATTCTCAGTAATAGGAGAACATTGGGGTACATTAGGAGGAATATTTCTTCTAACATTATACGCTATAATGATATATAGAATTATAGCAACAGCAAGGAGTTCAAAGGATATATTTGGATCCATAATATGTGTCGGGTTTGCCTCCTATTTCATATTTGCTATATTACAAAATATAGGTATGACAATAGGAATAATGCCAATCACAGGAATAACCTTACCTCTGGTGAGTTATGGAGGAAGTTCACTTTTAACCACTATTATGAGTATAGGTTTAGTTTTAAATATATCAATGAGAAAGAAAACATTAAAATTCTAATTGAAAGCATGAAAATCTTTTGGTTTTCATGCTTTTATTTTTATATTAATAGTTCTATAAAATATATAAGAAAAATATATATTAAGTATCATTATTTTATTAAAGAAAGGAGAAGAATATGGGGAATTATAATAGGGAATATGAGAAGTACTACAATAAAATAAATAAAAAACATAATACTTCTCCAAAACAGAGCAGCAATATAAGAAGTTTTAGTCAAGTTAGAAAAAAGAATAATGAAAGTATAGGGAAATATATAGCCAATGACATTTTAGTATCATCAATTATGAGTGGTTGTATTTTTTTTAGCTTTTTTGCAGTTAGTAGGTTTAATAATGACTTTGGAAAAGATATTTGTAACAAATTTAAAACTATAATTTCTACAGATGGATATTATAAAAAATTGGCATTAGAGGATAGTGTCATAGTTGGAGCAATTAGTAAAAGCTTTAATGATAATGAAACTGAAAAGGGGAGTAATATAAGTAATGAAGACAAAGAGGGGGAAAAAGTAGAGAAAGATGTTTCAAAAAATAAGGAGATAAATTTACAAGAATCTTCTAAGGATAAGATTAGTAATTCACCTGAAATAGTTGTTGAAAGTTTTAATGAGTTTAATGTTGTAGAAAAGACGGCTTTAGATTTTTTGAGTGAAAGTAAGGTTACTGCCTTTAAAGGAAAGCTTTCTTCTTCAAATAATTTAAATTTTGAAGGAGAGAATGCTTATATAGAAGGTAAAGTAGGACAAGTTAATTCGATTTTAGAGGGAAATATTAAAGATATTAAAGAGAAAGATGGTACATATAGTGTATCAGTAGAATATAGTGATGAATTAGAAATTGTATATCACAATTTAAGTAAGATTAATAAAGAAAAAGGTGACTTTGTAAAGGAAAATGAAGTTTTAGGAGAGAGTGCATCTAATAGCAGTTTAAATGGTATAGTAATACAAGTGATTTCAGATGGCAAGTATATAAATCCAAAGGAGTATTTAGACTTTTTAGGAGCTAAAGACAGTGAAGTTAGATAAGAAAATAGTAATTCAGTTAATCATATTTTTTATTTTAAGCTTTAAGTTTAATTTGGCTTTAGCCTTCTTCTGGATAATAATTCATGAATTAGCACACTATTTAGTTGTTTTAAAATTAGGATTAGAGTCAGAGATGTTTAAAGTGCATATTTTGGGAGCGAGACTTGAAATAAGGGATTATGATGAATTAAGTGCTAAAGAAAAATTGTTGATATGCATAGCTGGGCCATTGTTAAATTTAATGGTTACCATATTATTTATTATAATTTATATATTTATGCCTGATAATTATTATGTTTTATCATCAATGGAAATAAATTTGGTATTATGTATATTTAATTTGCTGCCAATTTACCCTTTAGATGGAGGAAAGATACTTGGAGCATTGCTTGAAGAAAGAATGATATTTAAAGATATTAATGAGATTTTAGTTAAAGTTAGTTATGTATTTGGCGTTGGATTTATTTCACTTTCAATTATGGGAATGTTAGTTTTAGATATTTTTAATATAACATCTTTATTAGCTGGAATATTTATAATCTACTTGAGCTATAATGAAAAAAGAAAGGTAATGTATATAATTATGGGAGATATAACAAAGAAGAAGGAACGATTAATTAATAAGAAGTACATAGATAGTCGGATAACTTCAGTTTATTGTGAGCAAGAAATGGTTAATCTTTTAAGACTTATAGATAAGAATAGATTTAATATATTCTATGTTTTAGATGAGGAGATGGATTTGTTATATATATTAAAAGAGAATGAAATAATAGACATACTAAAGACTATAGGAAACATGAATTTAAGAGAATATTACATTAAGTATAGAAAATAATAAAGTTATTGGTTATAATTATTCTTTGTGATAAAATAGAATTTGTTAATATGAGAGAGGTATAGGGAATATACTTCTCTTTTTATTATAGATATTAGCTTTAATATTTTTAGAAAAATGTAGGAGGAAACTAAATGGTAAGAATAACTGATGATATTTTATATAGAGTTGAGAAACCGTCTAGATATGTAGGTGGAGAACTTAATGAAGTGATAAAAGACCCTAAAGAAGTTGACATAAGATTTGGATTCTGCTTTCCAGATGTTTATGAAGTAGGTATGTCTCACTTAGGTTCAAGAATTTTATACCACGTTTTAAATGAGAGAAAAGATACATATTGTGAGAGAGTATATGCTCCATGGCCAGACATGGAAAATCTTATGAGAGAGAATGATATAGCTCTGTATGCTTTAGAGACTAAGGATCCTATAAGCGAATTCCAATTCCTTGGATTTACTCTTCAATACGAGATGAGTTATACAAACATATTAAACATGTTAAATATGGGTGGAGTTAAGTTAAGAGCTTCAGAAAGAACAGGAAATGATCCAATAGTAATAGTTGGAGGGCCTTGTGCTTACAACCCAGAGCCAATATACGATATAGTTGACATAGTTCAATTAGGTGAAGGAGAAGAGGCTTTAAATGATCTTTTAGATCTTTATCAAAAACACAAAGATAATTTTGATAGAGAAGCTTACTTAAGAGAAGCAAGTCATATTCAAGGTGTTTATGTTCCTTCATTATATGATGTTACATACAACGAAGATGGAACAATCAAAGAATTTACACCAAAATATGCTGATGTTCCTAAAAAAGTTAAGAAGAGAATTATTAACAACTTTGATAAGGTTGAATTCCCAGATAGCTTAATAGTGCCTTACAGTGAAATAGTTCACGATAGAGTTGTATTAGAATTATTCAGAGGATGTACTAACGGATGTAGATTCTGTCAAGCTGGAATGATATACAGACCAGTAAGAGAGAAGAGTAGAAAAACTTTAGTAGAACAAGCTAGAAAAATGCTTAAAGCTACAGGATATGATGAAGTTTCACTTGTTTCATTAAGTACTTGTGACTACTCAGATATTCAAGGATTAGTATCAGACCTTATAGAAGAGCATGGAAAGAATAATGTAAGTGTTGCCTTACCATCAATAAGAGTTGATGCTTTTTCAGTTGATTTATTAAAAGAGATTCAGAAGGTTAGAAAAACTGGTTTAACATTTGCTCCAGAGGCTGGTTCTCAAAGAATGAGAGATGTTATAAACAAAGGTTTAAGTGAAGAAAAGATATTAGAAGCTGCTAAGAGTGCTTTTGAATCAGGGTGGAGTACAATAAAATTATACTTCATATTAGGAGTTCCTTATGAAACAGTTGAGGATGCTGCTGAAGTCGGATTATTAGCTGAAAAGATTGCAGACCAATACTTTGCAGTACCAAAACATATAAGAAATAAAGGACTTAGAATTAATGTAAGTACTTCTATACTTGTACCAAAGCCATTTACACCATTCCAATGGGCTCCAATGGAGAAAATGGATGTTGTAACTGAAAAAATTAAAGCTGTTAAAGGTGCTATAAAATCAAGAAGTATAAACTACAACTATCATGAACAAAAAACATCATACATGGAAGCTGTTTTAGCAAGAGGAGACAGAAGACTTTGTGATGTACTAATAAAAGCTTATGAAAAAGGTGCTAAGTTTGATGGATGGTCAGAGTACTTTAACTTTGAGCTATGGCAAGAAGCTATGGCTGAGTGTAATGTAGATGGAGATTTCTACGCTTACAGAGAAAGAAGTTATGACGAAGTTTTACCTTGGGATTTCATAGATATTGGAGTTACAAGAAAATATCTTGAAAGAGAAAATGAAAAGGCAAGAACTGGTGAACCAACTCAAAACTGTAGAAAAGGATGTACAGGTTGTGGAGTAAATGTAAACTTTAAAGAGGGAGAGTGTTTCGAAGGTGCGATACTTAATTAAATTTACTAAAGATGCAGATATAAAATTTATTTCTCACTTAGATTTAATGAGAACAATTCAAAGAATAGTTAGAAGAGCTGGTCTTCCAGTTGAATATTCAAAAGGATTTAACCCTCATATGGCTTTAGCTATAGCACAACCTTTATCAGTTGGAGTTTATTCAGAAGGTGACTACCTAGACTTAAACTTATCAGAGGATATGAATGTTGATGCTGTAAAAGAACAACTAAATGAGTTCTCAGCTAAGGGGATTAAATTCTTAGAGGCTTCAAAAAGCCCTGTTATTCATAATATTAAGAGATTACCACCTGCAATGGCTCTTTTAGATGCTGCTAACTATACAATAAAAATAAAATATAGTGATATTTCTAAAGCTGAAGAAGAGGTTAATGCTTTAATGGCTAAAAAAGAAATAGTAACAATCAAGAAGACTAAAAAAGGTGAAAAAGAAGCTGATATAAAACCATTTATAAAAGACTTCAAGTGTTGGACTAAGGATAATTGCTTAGTGGTAAATGCAACAATAAGCTGCGGAAGTAGAGAGAACCTTTCAGCAGACCTATTAGCTAATGTAATAAAGCAAAACACTTCAAATGTTGACGAGGAAGCTTTCGTAGAAATAAAAAGAGTTGAGATGTATGCATACAAAGGAGATAATCTAGTTCCTTTATACAAATACATCTAATTTTAGGAAGTGAATTTCATGAGAGACATATTCGTAGAAAGAAGAGAAAATTTATTAAGGGTTGCTATAAAGGAAAATAATCTTTTAAGTGAGTGCTATATAGAAGAGGAAAGTCTTGAACCTATTCCGGGAGAAATATATAAAGGAATAGTTAAGAGGATTGTTCCAGGGATAAAGAGTGCTTTTATTGATATTGGGCATAGTAAGCAAGCATATATGGTGCTTGGAGATGATGACAAAGAACTAAAGCAAGGTGATGAGATAATTGTTGAAGTAATCAAAGAACAACTTGGAAACAAGGGTGCTAAGGTTACTTCAAAGATATCCTTAGCGGGAAGATATTGTGTTTTAGAAACTTCAAAAAATGATATTTCTATTTCAAGGAAAATAGAGAATTTAGAGTTTAAAAAAGAACTTGAGAATTCATTATTTAAAACAAGTGATATAGGGGTTACTGTTAGAACTAAGGCTCAATTAGCTACTATTGGAGAAATCCAAAATGAGATTGAGGAACTTTATAGAGGTTATAAAGAAATACTTAGAGAAGGAAAATTTTCATTAAACCCAAAAAGATTATTTGGAAAAGGTGACCTTATAAATAAGCTTATCATAGATGATATTGATTCAGAAACTTCTACAATATTTGTAGATTCTTTAGCTGACTATGAAAGAATAAAAGATAGTATGGCTAATGCAGAATATATAAAAGTTGTTTTATATGATGAAGTTAGAAATCTATTTGATTATTATGGAATAGAAAAAGATATATTAAGTCTTAGAAATAATAGGGTAAATCTAAGTTGTGGTGGAGATATAGTTATTGAAAAAACTGAGGCTATGCATGTTATAGATGTAAACTCAGGAAGGAATACAAATCATAGAAATAGAGAAAAGACAGCTTATGAAACTAATAAAAATGCTGCAATAGAAATTGCTAGACAAATAAAGATTAGAAATTTAGGAGGAATTATCTTAGTAGATTTTATAGATATGTATTCAGAAAATAACAAGAAAAAAATCTTAGATATACTAAGAAATGAATTTAAGACTGATAGACAAAGAGCTAAAGTATTGCCTTTTACAGAATTAGGACTAGTTCAAATAACTAGATATAGAAAAGGTAAGAGCATTTATGATTATATAGAAGAAAATTGTCCATTATGTAATGGGCATGGTAAGAGATTAAAATTATCTTATATAAATCTTCTTTTAAAAAATGAAATTTTAAAGAAAAATGGTGAGGGAAAAATTAAAGATTTTCACTTAGAAATAAATTCAATGTATGAAGATGATATTAGAGGAAATATTTTTGAGTTTTTAAAAGAAATAGGTGCTTTAGATTTAAATATTTATTTAAATTTTGAGGAAACAAAAGATTTTTATAAAGTAGAACCATTGATCTTTAAAAATCAAATAGATAGCGTAAGTGAGTATTTGGTGAAGAATATCGAAAAATATTAAATTAAGCTTTACAAAAGGGAATTGCTATGATAGAATGACCTTTGTAAACCGCTCGCGAATAGGTTTTTAAATAACTTTTAGAAGTTATACCTTAAGTGGCGAGACCGTTATGAGGAGGTGTTTTAATGTACGCAGTATTAACTACAGGAGGAAAACAATACAGAGTTCAAGAGGGAGACGTATTATTCGTTGAAAAACTTAACGCTGAAGTTGACTCAACAGTTGAATTAACAGAGGTTCTTGCAGTCGCTAAAGACGGAGAAATCAAAGTTGGTGCACCAGTAGTTGAGGGTGCTAAGGTTGTAGCAAAAGTATTAGCTCAAGGAAAAGCTAAGAAAGTTATTGTATTCAAATACAAGAGAAAGAAAGACTATAGAAGAAAAAATGGTCATAGACAACCTTACACTAAGATCGTTATCGAAAAGATCGAAGCTTAATTTTTTGATATGATTAAAGTTAAATTTCAATCAAAACAAGATAACATAATTTCCTTCACAATTAAAGGACACGCAATGGAATGCAGAGATGCAGTTCTTGCAGGAGAGGCGTACGACATGATCTGTAACTCAGTATCAGTATTGTCTCAAAGTGCTATCATTGGTTTAGATGAGGTGTTAAAGCTAAATGTAAACTATGAGATGTGTGATGGATATTTAAAACTAGATCTAAATGGGTTTACTCATGAGGAGATAGTTGAAGCTCAAGTTTTACTTAAAACATTTGAATTGAGCGTAGCGAGTCTAGTCCTAGGGCTGGATAGCAGTTTAGGAAAGAAAACGCGTTGTAAATATATAGAGATAATAAAAGAGGAGGTGTAGACTATGTTAATAATGAACCTTCAATTATTTGCACACAAAAAAGGGGTTGGTAGCTCAAAGAACGGTAGAGATTCTGAGAGTAAAAGACTTGGTGTTAAATGTGCAGATGGACAATTTGTTCTTGCTGGAAACATATTAGTAAGACAAAGAGGAACTAAGATTCATCCAGGTGCTAACGTAGGTAAAGGTGGAGACGATACTTTATTCGCTAAGATCGATGGTGTTGTTAAATACGAAAGACTTGGAAGAGACAAGAAAAAAGCTTCTGTTTACCCAGTAAACGTAGAAGAAGTTATAGCTGAATAATATATTTAGTTTTATGAAAGCACCCTTACTTTGAGGGTGCTTTTTGATTAACTATAAAAAATATGATATAAAGGGCATAGCTTTTTTAAAAAAGCTGTGTTTTTATATTAAACTAAGGTTATAATATACTAAAAAAGGTATATTTTATAGAGAAAGCAAGGTGAGAAAACATGTTTATAGATACGGCCAAGATATTTGTGAAATCTGGAGATGGTGGTCACGGTTCTGTTTCTTTTAGAAGAGAAAAATACGTTCCACTTGGAGGAACCAGACGGTGGAGATGGTGGAAAAGGTGGAGATGTTACTTTCGTAGTGGATCCAGGAATGACAACTCTTTTAGATTTCAAATATAAGAGAAAATTCGTAGCAGGCAGAGGAGAAGACGGTCAAGGCTCTAAGTGTTACGGAAGAGATGGTGAAAAATTAACAATAAAAGTTCCAATGGGAACAATAATAAGAGATGTTGAAAGTAATAAGGTAATGGCAGACCTTTCTCATAGAGATGATACATATACAATCTGTAAGGGTGGAAAAGGTGGAAAAGGAAACTGTAAATTCTGTACACCTACAAGACAGGCTCCAACTTTTGCAGAGCCAGGAATGCCAGGAGAAGAAAGATGGGTAGGACTTGAGTTAAAACTTTTAGCTGATGTTGGACTATTAGGATTCCCTAACGTTGGTAAGTCAACATTACTTTCAGTTGTAACTAAAGCTAAACCAAAGATAGCTAACTATCACTTTACAACATTAAAACCTAACCTAGGAGTTGTTGCTGTACCAGGAATAGAGCCATTTGTTATGGCAGACGTACCAGGTATTATAGAAGGAGCTTCAGAAGGTGTTGGTCTTGGATTAGATTTCTTAAGACATATCGAAAGAACAAGACTTTTAATACATGTTGTTGATATTTCAGGTATTGAAGGAAGAGATGCTGTAGAGGACTTCAAGAAAATAAATGAAGAGTTACAAAACTATAGTGTTAAACTTTGGGATAGACCTCAAATAGTTGTTGCAAACAAATGCGATATGTTATTTGATGAAGAGATATTTGAAAACTTCAAAGCTGAAGTTAATAAAATGGGCTTTGACAAAGTATTTAAAATGTCAGCAGCTACTTCTCAAGGAGTAGAGGAAGTTATAAAAGAAGCAGCTAGAATGCTTAAGGAAATTCCTGTAACTGACTTAGAAATTCCAGAAGATGAAAGATTTATCCCTGAAGATAAGAAGTTTACATATACAATAAATCCAATAGATGAAGATGGATTAAAAGTTTATGTAATAGAAGGTACATTTGTAGACAGATTATTATTAGCTGTTAACGTAAATGACCCAGACTCATTAAGATACTTCCATAAGGTTCTTAACAATAAAGGAATATTCAATGAGTTAAGAGAAATGGGAATAGAAGATGGAGATATGGTAAGATTAAATGACTTTGAGTTTGAATACTTACTATAATTAATGGAGGATAAATAATGATAACAACTAAACAAAGAGCATATTTAAGAGGATTAGGTGCTAAATTAACTCCTATATTTCAAATAGGTAAAAATGGAATAGAAGAAAACTTCATAAAGCAAGTTGATGAAGCTTTAGAAGCAAGAGAGTTATTAAAAATAAAAGTACTTGAGAATAGTGGATTAGAGACAAGAGAAGCTTCAAATTTCCTTTGTGAAAAACTACAATGTGAAGGAGTTCAATCTATAGGAAACAAGATAGTTCTTTACAGAGCATCTCAAAATAAACCTAAGATAGAGCTACCTAAAAAAGGAAAGTAATATGAAGAAAATAGGAGTTATTGGAGGTACATTTGATCCAATACACATAGGTCATATTTATATAGCCTATGAAGCCTATAAAGAATTAGAATTAGATGAGGTTGTATTCATGCCAGCTGGTAATCCTCCACATAAGAAGGATAAGAATATAACTGATGAAATAATTAGATATGAAATGGTTAAAAAAGCTATAGAGCCATATAGCTTTTTTTCCATAAGTAATTATGAAATAGAGAAAAAAGGATTGAGCTTTACTTATGAAACTTTAAGATATTTGAAAGAAAGTTTTAACGAGGTAGAGCTCTATTTCATAACTGGAGCAGATTGTCTTGTAAATCTTAATTCATGGAAGAATATAAATGAAATATTCAAAGTAAGTAATTTAGTTGTCTTTAATAGACCTGGATTTGAAAAAAATGATTTGCAAAAGAGGAAAGAAGAGTTTGAGAAAGAATATTGTACTAGTATAACTTATTTGGATTTGTTAAATATTGAGATAAGTTCAACATTTATACGTGAGAGAATAGAAGATTCTTTAGAAGTAAATTTCTTTTTACCTCAAGGTGTAATGGATATAATAAAGAAAAACAACTTATATAGAGGAGAATAGCTATGTGGTCATTGCAAAGAATAAAAGAAGATGTTAAAGATACTCTTAAAGGGAGTAGATATGAACATACTTTAGGAGTTATTGAGACTGCAAAGGAATTAGCTAGGCTTAATAATGAAGATGAAAATAAGGCGGAATTAGCAGCACTTATACATGATGTAGCTAAATACATGCCTATTGATGAACAGATTAAGATTTTAGAAGAAAACGGTTATAATTTAGATGAGATAACTTTAAAATCACCACAAGTATTACATGGGTTTACTGGAGCTATAATTGGAAAAGTTAAGTTTGGAATAGAAGATGAGGATGTTCTTAATGCTGTTAAATACCACACATTAGCTAAAGGAAACATGACTACTTTAGAAAAAATAGTTTATATAGCAGACTATATTGAACCAGGAAGAGACTTTCCAGGAGTTCAAGAATTAAGATATATAACTAAAGAAAATTTAGATAATGGAGTGCTAAAAGGGTTAGAGAATACAATTTTATTTGTAATAAAGCAGGGTAATCTTATACATCCATTAACCATAGAAGCTAGAAATTTCTTAGTTATGCATAAGAATTCTTAATTAAATAAAATGGGGGTATTATATGGGAAATGAAGAAAATAATCATAATGACATTGAAGAAAAAAGCACCATTACAAGTAGAAAAAACAAAAGAAAAAGTAGAAGTGTAGATAAAGGTGAATCGAGAAGAAAATTAGCTAAGAGAATAGCATTAGGTTCTTTAGCATTTTTATTAATTCTTTTAATTGGCTCAGTTGGGTATGCTTATTCTAAATATGGTAAGTTTATTGGGGAAGTTTTTCATATTGTTAAGGATGTAAAAAATGATGTTATAAAAGTTGAGGAGCCTATAAATGTGTTACTTCTAGGTATGGATATAGGTGATACAAATGATACTCAAAATGATGCTATTAAGAGAACAGACACAATAATACTTGCAAACTTTGACCCTATAACCAAAAAGGCTAAGTTAATTTCAATTCCAAGGGATACAAGGGTTAAGATAAATGGTAAGGCCCAAAAAATAAATGCAGCTTATCCAATTGGAGGAGAAAAGTTAGTTAAAAAGCTTGTTGGAAATATACTTGATGTTAAGGTGGACTATGTTGTTAAGGTAGACTATGAAGGCTTTAGAGGTATTATAGATGCTATTGGTGGGATTGATATGTATATCGAACAAGATATGAATTATGATGACCCAGGACAAGATTTACACATTCATTTTAATAAAGGTGAAACTGTACATTTAGATGGTAAAGGTGCAGAAGAGTTCTTTAGATGGAGAAAAAATAACGATGGAACAGGTCTTGTTAATGGAGATGTTGATAGAATTAAGAATCAACAGAAATTAATGAATGCTGTTGTAGATAAAGTATTATCTTTATCTATGATAACAAAGATAGATGATGTTGCAGATGTTTTAAATAAAAATATTGAAACTAATCTTCCTTTAGATGTAATAGTTGCTTATGGAATGAAAGGTTTAGAAATGAATTCTAGCGATATAGAAATGACAACATTACCTGGTGAGGGAAGATATGTAGGAAATGTTTCTTACTATATAGAAGATGAAAAGGCTACTCAGGAGTTAAGAAATGAGCTTAATAGTAGCGACTTAAGTGGAAGAAAAAATGTTATTCCTAGTATGGCTAGAGAAGATTTATCAATAAAAGTATTGAATTGTACTAAGATAAATGGTTTAGCTGGAGGCGTACAAAAGGAATTAAATGAAAATGGATATCCTAAAGTTGATGTTGGAAATGGAGAAGAAAGAGATACTTCTCAGATTTTAATTAGAAATGAAAGCTCTAGAACATTCATGGAAAATGATTTAAGAATTGAAGACATTAAAAAGGGAATTCCAAGTAAATATGACAGTGATAATAACTATGACATAATAATTTTCTTAGGAAAAGACTTTAAAAATTTTGGAGAGACAGAATGAGTATTTTAGAGAGTAAAATAACTAAAGAATATGATAAAAGAAAGATAAGAGAGTTTTTAAAAGAAGAACTAGGTCTTTCTTCAAGATTAATAAGAAGTGCTGCTATGGATAAAAGAATTAAGGTTGATGGTAATCCAGTAAAGATGAACTATGTTGTTAAAACTGGTGAAGAAGTTAAAATAGAGCTTTCAAAGAAGGAAACTCAAAATATTGAACCAGAAAATATAGACATAGAGATAGTTTATGAGGATAGCGATATCTTAGTATTAAATAAAAAGCCATTTATGGTAGTACACCCTACTAGAAGTCATCCAAATGGAACATTAGCAAATGGAATTTTATATTACTTTAAAGAAAGTGGTCAAGATTGCATAGTTAGACTTGTTAGTAGATTGGATATGAATACATCAGGTCTTATAATCATAGGAAAGAACCAATATGCTCATATGGTTTTATCTAATGAAATGAAGACTGATAAGTTTCAAAAGAGATATTTGGCTATAGTTCATGGAAACTTAGAAGAAAAGGAAGGAACTATAAATAGACCTATTTATAGACCGGAAGTGGATACTATAAAGAGAGTTGTAGACGAGAGAGGTCAAGAGAGTATAACTCATTACAAAGTCATTGAGAGCTTTGATGGAGCAGATTTAGTTGAATGTTTATTAGAAACTGGTAGAACTCATCAAATTAGAGTTCATTTAAGCAGTTTAGGTCATCCTATCTTTGGAGATTCACTTTATGGAACAGAGGATGCTGAGGATATATCAAGACAGGCATTACATGCTTATGGATTAGATTTCTACAGTCCAAAGACTAAGAAGCCGTTAAGCCTTAGAGCTGAACTTCCAGATGACATGAAAGAATTAATAAATAAACTAAAAAATAAGTAGTTTTAGGCATTTGCTTAAAACTACTTATTTTTTTATTGATAAAAGTAAGTATTACTACGTTTTTTTCTATTTCTTATTCTTTTTATAGTTGAAACAATTCGTATTATAAATAATACTAGTACAACGACAGCTATAAGCCCTACAACTCCTAAAGCAATGTAGAAACCATCATAACTTTTAAGCTTTATAATAAGCTTTTCAAAGTCTGTATAAGTTACATTATTACCATTCAAAAGATCTATTGTTTTATATGGAGTATTGCCTAACATAACTGTTCCAGTAAAGTGAGTATTATTTTTCATTAAATCCATACCTCTAGAAATTGGAGTTGAAGATTTAACAGAGATATTTATGTTTTCATTTTTCTTTATGTCATCAATTGATAAATTTTCAATCTCCTCATTAGGAAATGCTTTATAAATATCTTCTGGGATAACTAAAGATAAAGTATTATTATCATCAATATAATATTCTTTAGCTAAATCACCTTTTGAAAATAATTTAACCACAGAGAAATTATCAAATCCATAGTCTAAAAGAGCTTTTGTATCAGCATAATACTGATCTTTAGTGTCGTAATAGAAAAGAGTAAGAACTAACTTTCTATCACCTCTCTTAGCAGCACAAGCAAATGTATGCTTTGATTTTGTTGTATACCCTGTTTTGTTACAGAATATATCTTCATAATAATATGGGCTTGTAGTATGAATAAGTTGGTTATTATTATTAGCCCAAATAGGCTCACCACTTACAACACTTTCAGGCATTTCATGAACAACCTTCTCTGTTATTGAATTTATTAAATCCTTTTGAGAAGCATAGTTCATCATTAATGCTAAGTCATAAGGGGTTGTTAAGTGATCTTCTTCAAAAAGGCCACTAGCATTTACAAAGTGAGTGTTTTTACATCCTAATTCTTTAGCTTTTTCATTCATAAGTTCAGCAAATTTTGCTTCGGAACCAGAAATATGTTCAGCTAATGCAACAGCAGCATCATTGGCTGATTGTATTAAAAGAGCATTTAGAAGCTCTTCAACTGTATATTGGTCTCCTTCTTGCAGACCTACACGAGTTCCTTCTGCTAAAGGAGGATTTTTCCCAATTGTAACTACATCATCTAGCTTAGATTTTTCTAAAGTTAATATAGCTGTCATAGTTTTAGTTGTGGAGGCTGGTGCCATTTTAACGTTTGCATTCTTTTCAGCAAGTATATCACCTGTATTTCCATCCATAAGAACCATACCCTGACCTTGAATTTCAGGAGCGTTAGAATTAGCGAATACATTTACATTAAAAAATATAGTAAATATAAAAGTAGATAATATTATAAACTTTAAATTCTTTTTTAAACTATTAAATTTAATACTCATTAAAACCTCCAATAGTATATTTTTGGTTGCAATATTAATTATAACAATAAAATCGGATGTTTTCTATAAAATTGCACAAATTATATGGTTAAAAGTGTAAAAGGTGTCAATAATGTTAAATAAATTTATTGAATTATCATTATATATTTTTATTATTAAATAAATTTACATCGAGTTTATAAATGGAGGGGAAATGAAGAGAAAAGAGAAGATTATTGGAAGTTTAGTAATAGCTGTTTTAGCAATAGTATTTTTATTTATTGGCTATTCTAAACCTAAAAGTGAAGAGCTATCAAAGGAAGAGATGGAAAGATTATTCTTAGATGTTGAAGAAAAAGATGAGGATGAAAATGAAGAAAATAATTCTTATAAGAAGTCAGAAAATAATAATAAAGTTTCAAATGAAGCTAGTTCAAGTGGCTATTTTAGTGGAGAAGATGAAGCTATAGAGGAAAATAGGTCTAATAATGAATTAGATAATGAAAGTAAAGGAAATATAGTAGTTGAGGTAAAGGGAGAAGTTAAAAATCCTAATATATATGTTTTGGAAGAAGGAAGTAGGATTTTTGAGGTGATAGATATGGCTGGAGGAACCAACAGAAGAAGCTGATTTAAGCAATATAAATAGAGCTTTATACTTAAGTGACGGGCAATGCATAGTTGTTAGGAATATAAATGATAAAGAGGATGCTGGTGAAGAGGATAACGCTGTCTCATTAAATAATGAAAGTATTGAGGCAAGTAATTCTCCAGTAAAAGAATCAGTAGATAAATCAGTTGGTGAAGAAAGTAATACTGTTAATATAAATTCTGCATCGAAGGAATTATTAATGACCTTATATGGAATTGGAGAAAGCAAGGCCCAAGGGATTGTTGACTATAGAGAAGAAAAAGGTGCTTTCAAAAGCATTGAGGAGATTACAAATGTAAGTGGTATTGGAGAAAAAACTTTTGAGAAAATAAAAGATAAAATTTCTGTAAAGTAATATGATATAATGAATATTATTAATCAAGAAAAGAGGTGGAGTTTTATGATAGAAAAAAGATTAACAGAACTATCAAAGACTTCTGGCTGAGCAGCTAAAATAGGGCCGGGGGCTCTTTCAGAGATATTAAGTAAATTACCAAAAATGAATGATGAAAACTTAATTGTTGGAATAGATACATCTGATGATGCAGCTGTATATAAATTAAGTGATGACATTGCTACAATTCAAACTTTAGATTTCTTTACTCCAATAGTAGATGACCCATATATGTTTGGTCAGATAGCAGCAGCAAACTCACTAAGTGATGTTTATGCTATGGGAGGAAAGCCTATAGTAGCTTTAAATATTGTTGGATTCCCAAATTGCTTAAGTATGGATATCTTAGGTGAGATATTAAAAGGGGGAGCAGATAAAGTTTTAGAAGCTGGAGCAGTAATAGTTGGAGGGCATTCAGTACAGGATGATGAACCAAAGTATGGTTTATCGGTTACAGGAATAGTTCATCCAGATAAAGTTCTTAAAAACTATGGAGCTGAAACAGATGATATCTTAATTTTAACTAAGCCAGTTGGAACAGGGATAATAAATACTGCTATAAAGGCAGGAATGGCTTCAAAAGAAGCTTATGAAAAAGCCGTAAAAGTAATGGCATATTTAAATAAATATGCAGGTGAGATAATAACTGACTATGATATAACATCATGTACGGATATAACAGGATTTTCACTTATAGGTCATGCATACGAAATGGCTGAACCTTCTAATAAGACATTTAGAATATTTAAAGATGCTATACCGTTTATAGAGGAAGCAAAAGAATATGCTAATATGGGACTAGTGCCAGCAGGATGCTATGAAAATAAGAGATATCTACAAGGAAAGTATAAGCTAAATAATGTTGAAGGATGGATGGAAGATATATTATTTGATCCTCAGACTTCAGGTGGACTACTAATTAGCTGCAAAGAAAAAGACTACATTGATATTTTAACTAGATTAGAAAAGTTAGATGTAGAAAGTGCTATTGTAGGTCGTGTTGAAGACTTCCATGATGCATATATTGTAGTAGAGTAAATTTTAGGAGGAAAATATGACAAAGAAACTTCTTAGAGCATTGCCTAAGATAGATGAGATACTTGGTCTTTTTAATGAAGATTTTTTAAATAACACTGGGAGAGAAGTAGTTGTTTCTACTTTAAGGGATATAATTGATGAAAACAGAAAAGCGATTCTAAAGGGAGAAGCAGATTATGCTTTAACTAAAGAAGATGCTAAAAGTGAATGTGAAAAAAGATTATTGAAGAAAAGAGAGAAAAATTTAAAAAGGGTTATTAATGGAACAGGTGTTGTTATTCATACTAATCTAGGAAGATCTTTGTTAAGTGAAGAGGCTACTGAAGCGGTTTCTTCAGTAGCTTCAAGCTATAGCAACTTAGAGTATGATTTAGAAAAGGGATCTAGAGGTTCTAGATATTCCTTAATAGAAGAAATAATAAAAGAGATTACAGGAGCTGAGGCTGCTTTAGTTGTAAACAATAATGCAGCTGCCATAATGCTTACATTAAATTCTCTTTGTGAAAATAAAGAGGTGGTTGTTTCTAGAGGACAGCTTGTGGAAATTGGAGGTTCTTTTAGAATTCCAGATGTAATGAAGTTTTCAAGAGCAAAGCTTGTTGAGGTTGGAACTACTAATAGAACACATCTTTTTGATTATGAGGATGCTATAACTGAGGAAACAGGAGCACTTTTGAAGGTTCATTGTTCAAACTTTAAAATAGTAGGTTTTACTAAAGAAATTAGTGCTAAAGAACTTTGCAATTTAGGAAAAGAAAGAAATGTACCTGTAATTGAGGACATTGGAAGTGGAGTTTTAATTGATTTAAGCAAATATGGATTGGAGAAAGAACCTACAGTTATTGAAAGCTTAGAGGCTGGAGTTGATGTTGTGACCTTCTCTGGTGACAAGATGCTAGGCGGAGCACAAGCTGGAATCATTGTAGGTAAAAAGAAATTCATAGATAAAATAAAAAGAAATCAATTAACTAGAGCTTTAAGAGTTGATAAGTTCACTTTAGCAGCTTTAGAAATTACTCTAAAGCATTATTTAAATGAAAAAGAGGCTATTGAAAAAATACCAACACTTCATATGATGACTTTATCTTCAGAAGAAATAAAAAATAGAGCGGAAAGATTTATAGAAATAACTGAATCTTTAAATGATTTTTATGATTTTTCTATTGAAAAAGGGTTTTCTACTGTTGGTGGAGGATCAATGCCTGATAGCAAGTTAGAAACTTATTTAGTGAAAATAAGCTCGGAGAATATAAATGAAGTAAGTCTAGAAAAGTATTTAAGATTAAATGAAACTCCAATAATAACAAGAGTTTATAATGGAGCAGTATATATAGATTTTAGAACTATTTTAGAGAAAGACTATGAAGTTATATTCAATGCTTTAAAGGAAATAGGAGAAAAATAAGATGAAACATGTGATTATAGGAACGTCAGGACATATAGATCATGGTAAAACAACTCTTATAAAAGCTTTAACAGGAAGAGAAACTGATAAGTTAGATGAAGAGAAAAAGAGAGGAATATCTATAAACTTAGGTTTTACTTTCTTTGATTTACCATCAGGAAAAAGAGCAGGAATAATAGATGTTCCGGGGCATGAAAAGTTCATCAAAAACATGTTAGCAGGAGCTACATCATTAGATGTAGTTCTTCTAATTATTGCCCTAGATGAAGGAATAATGCCTCAAACAAAGGAACATTTAGAGATATTAGAACTTTTAAAGGTTAAAAAATGTATAGTTGCTCTAACTAAGAGGGATTTAGTTGATGAAGAGTGGGCTGATATGATGAAGGATGAGATAAAATCTTACTTGAAATCAACTAGCTTTAATGATGCAACTATGATAGAAGTATCATCTAAGACTAAAGAGGGAATAGATGAACTCGTAGCTGAAATTGATAAGTCAGTGGAAGAAATAGAACAAAAGGATAAAGAGGGACACTTTAGATTAGCTGTAGATAGAAGTTTCTCAGTAAGTGGATTTGGAACAGTTGCCACAGGAACTATATTGAGTGGAAGTGTTAAACTTGGAGATTTAGTTCAAGTTAATCCAAAAGGACTAGAAGCTAGGGTTAGAAATATTCAAATACATGATGAGAATGCTGAATTTGGAGAAGCTGGTCAAAGGTGTGCATTAAACTTAGTTGGAGTGACCAAGGATGAGGTTTCTAGAGGGGCTGTAGTTTGTACACCAAATACCATAGAGCCTTCTTATATGGTTGACTGTAAGTTTAAGTATCTAAAATCTAATGAAAAGAATTTAGTTAACAGGCAAAGGGTAAGAGTTTATCAAGGAACATCAGAAATATTTGGAAGAATAGTTATTCTAGATAAAGAAGAAGTTGAACCCGGTGAAGAAGCATATGTTCAGATTAGATTAGAAGATGAAATTTGTGCTCAAAAAGGAGATAGACTTGTTATAAGAAATTACTCACCTATGACAACTATAGGCGGAGGAAAGGTTATAAATCCAGTAGCTAAAAAGGCTAAAAGATTTAGAGAAGAGTATTTAAATGAATTAAAGCTTATGGAAAAAGGAACTATAGAAGAAGTTATAGAAAATGTAGTTTTTTCATTAAGTGAAAACTTCCCTAATTCACAAGAGATTATAAAAGGTCTAGGAAGAAATGTTGAAAATATAAGTGAGATATTAGAAAAGCTTTGTGAAGGTAAAAAAATAATAGGAATAGATAATGGAAATTCAAAGGTATTTATACATAATAAGTTCTTTATGAAGAAGAGTGAAGAGGTTTATGATATTTTAAAAAAATATCATGAAGAGAATCCTCTTAAAGTTGGAATGAATAAAGAAGAATTAAGAAGTAAAGCTTTTTCAAATAAATTAAAACAAAAAATATTTTTAAAATTCTTAGAACTCATGAAAGAAAAAGAAATCATAAAAGAAGGTGCTAATATAGTAGCTTTAAAAGGTTTTGAGATACAATTAACTAAAGCACAAAGAGGAATAAGAGATAAGATAGTAAAAGCTTACTTAGAAGCAGGAATTACTTCACCTAGAATAAAAGATATTATAGATGACAAAAAGTTAGAAAAAGAGTATATGAAAATCTATAATCTTTTAATCGAAGAAGGAACTTTAGTAAAACTTCCTGAAGATGTTGTTATGTATAAAGATGTAATAAATTCAGTAAAAGATAGTGTTATAGAATACCTAAGGAAAAATAACTCAATAAACTTAGGTGGAGCCAAAGAATTACTAGGAGTTTCAAGAAAATACTTAGTTGCTATCCTAGAATATCTAGATCAAATAGAGGTAACCAAAAGAGTAGATAACGAGAGAGTTTTAAATTAAAAAAGCAAAATAAATGATTATTAAGTAGTATTATTTTGAGAGTCCTCTCATACAAATTTAGTAGAAGTGAAATTCTAATTAACTTTGTTGGGAGGATTTTTTATGCAAAATTTAGATTATTGTTTAGAGTGTAGAAGATTATTTTTAGAGAATGAGAAGTGTGAATTTTGTGGTTCAGAAAATATTAAACCTATAAAAAAGAGTACATCAGTAAATGTAATAGGAAGCAAGGTTAAAGGAAAAGTTTTAAATTGTAAAGAGGGAATTGTTAACGTAGTAGTTATAACTGAATCTAAGGAAAGAGTAGTAAAGGATTATAAAGTAAAAGAATTAAGAAAGGTACTTTAAGAAATACTTTGAATTTAATATGCTAAAAGAGAAGTTTATAAATTTTATAATCTTCTCTTTTATTTTTAATAATTAAAATGTAATAGTTTTGCCATAATAATACACTATAATTTAAATAGATTTGATTTACATAATAGAATAAATATAGTATATTTAATTAATGTATTTCAGAATAATATTTAATGCTTTTAGGAGGATATTATGGACGATAATAAGTTCACTAAAAAGCAAGAAGATGCTTTAAAAAGTGATGAAACAACAATAACAAATGAAGAACCAAAAACAGACTTATACGAGAGAGAAGCAGCTTTACTAGAAACAGTAGCTTTAGATACAAATACTATGGCTATTGATAATGATGAATTTATGGATAAAAAAGAAGCAGTTAAAGAAAATACAAGTAAAACAAAAGGTAAAGAAGTATCTTTTTTCAAAAGAATACTTGAAGGGGTTATTGATCAAGCAATAGTGTTATTATTATCTTTAGGAGGATTTTTCTTAGTTGATTTATTAATGAGACCTTTCGGTTTTAAAATATCACCTGAGGGAAGAATACCTTTTTATTTTGTAATATTTGTTGTTATGAACATACTTTACAGAGCTATAATGGAGGGTAAGAAATTTAAACTAACATTAGGCGAAAGAGTATTTAGAAAATAAATTATAATTTTGTTAGTAAGGGAGATAACTAATGAGAAAAGGTAGTGAAATAGAATTATTAATAGAGGGAATAGAGTTCCCTGCTAAAGGATTCGGTTTTGTAGATGGATTAAAAGTCTACGCAAAAGGTACTTATCCAGGACAAAGAGTTTTTGGAAGAGTAACTAAAAAAAGAAAAGAATATGCAGAGCTTAGAGTTTCTGAGGTTAGAGAAAGAGCTAACTATGAAGAAGATAAGAAATGTCCTCACTTTGGAGTATGTGGTGGATGTTCTTCACAAACAATTCCTTATGAAAAGCAGTTAGACTTAAAGGTTGAGCAAGTTAAGAAATTATTTGAAGATGCTGAAGTTACAACTGGTGATTTCTTAGGAATAGAAACTAGCCCAGTTCAATGGGAGTACAGAAATAAGATGGAATACACTTTTGGTGATGAAGAAAAGGGTGGTCCACTTACTCTTGGAATGCATATGAAAGGAAAATCTTTTGGAATAGTAAATGTAGATGAGTGTGTATTAGTTGATGAAGATTTCAGAAACATATTAGATACTACAGTTAAATATTTCAGAGAAAAAGAATTACCTTTCTATAGAATAATGCCTAGAACAGGTTATTTAAGATATTTAGTTGTGAGAAAGAGTGTTAAGACAGAAGAGATTCTTGTAAACTTAGTTACAACTACTCAAATAGACTTTGATTTAACAGAGTTTACTGAGCTTATAAAAGGGTTAGATTTAAAAGGAAAGTTAAAATCAATAATACATACAGAAAGTGATACTTTATCAGAGGCTGTTATACCAGATAAAGTGAATATTCTTTATGGAGATGATTTCATAACAGAGAACCTTTTAGGATTAAACTTTAAAATATCACCATTCTCATTCTTCCAAACAAACTCATTAGGAGCTGAGAAATTATACAGCATAGTAAGAGATTTTATGGGAAATTCTGCTGATAACAAGGTTGTATTTGACCTTTATTGTGGAACAGGAACTATTGGCCAAATAGCAGCAGGAAAAGCTTCTAAAGTTATAGGAATAGAACTTATAGAAGAAGCAGTAGTTGCGGCAAATGAGAATGCTAAATTAAATGGATTAAACAACTGTAACTTCATAGCAGGTGATGTAGCTAAGGTTATAACAACTATCAAGGATAAACCAGATATAATAATCTTAGACCCACCAAGAAGTGGAGTTCATCCAAAAGCTTTAGACTACGTTATAAAGTTTGATGCTCCACAAATAATATATGTTTCATGTAACCCTAAAACTTTAGTAACTGACTTAAAAGTTCTAGAAGCTAAGGGATATGAAATAGAAAAGACTCTACTTATGGATATGTTCCCTAACACTCCACATGTAGAGACTATTGTTAAATTAAATAAAAGATAATTTAAATAATAAAAATCCACCAGCTTAGCTGGTGGTATTTCCTCAGCCCTATAAGGGCATGCTACTTGCGTTGCGTCTTAAGACGCTTAAATTGGTCCGCCAGCCGCATACTTCTTTACTTGCTACCCTTAAAAGGGTCCATATATTCTTTTATACTAATTTGATCAGCTATCATATCTTCTTGTTCTTGATTTCTTATATATTCTTCAATTGCCTTCTTATTTTTTCCGACAGTATCAACGTAAAATCCTCTGCACCAGAAATGTCTATTTCCATATTTATATTTTAAATTTGAAAACTTCTCAAAAATCATAAGACTACTCTTACCTTTTAAAAATCCAACGAAACTTGAAACACTCATTTTTGGTGGTATTTCAACAAGCATATGTATATGGTCTACGCAAGCGTGCGCTTCGACTATCTTAACTCCTTTCCATTCACAAAGCTGTCTTAATATCTTACCTATCTCTTGTTTTTTCTCTCCATATATTTCTTTCCTTCTGTATTTTGGTGCAAATACTATATGATATTTACAATTCCATTTTGTATGTGCTAAACTGTTTGTATCCATTTAAAAACCTCCCTTTGTTACGAAAATTGGCTGCGAACCTATTTTCATTTTAACAAAAGGAGGTTTTTTATTACATCGCTAAAACTCATCTGAACACACTCGCATAGCGAGTGGTTTTCATTAAACAATAAAAATACCACCAAGTAAATTTGGTGGTATTTTTTATTAAGGTATTAAATATTTTTCTATAAATATTCTCATTGGGTTTATATTTTAAGATTCTAGTCAATAAAAACTCTAATTAGTCTATTCAAAAGTAAACTAATCAGAGTTTTAAATATTAAAAGTTTATTTTATATTTTCTTCTATGCTATCATCAACAGAGGCAACTGCTGTTTCAGCTTGAACTTCCATAACATCTGGTTCATGATTAGCTCTATTATATTTTTTAGTAAACACTATGAGAAGCAATATACTTGCTATAAAATATAATGTACCTGCAATATAATAAGCTTTTCCGTAACCAGCATTAGTTTTAAATAAGAAGTTTCTTGTAAAAATTCCAGCAAGAATACCTATTAATGAGTTAACAACTAAAATAAGAGAATTATATGTTGCGACAAGGTTTTTAGGTACAAAAGTTAATGGTAGTGAACTTTGTAGTGGTGCAGTTGCGTTTGCAAAGCCTGATCTTAAGAATAAAACTACCCCAATAACTAAAGCAACATTACTACCAAAAATAGCTCCTTTAGACATTAGGAACATTAGTGGTAAACATAAAATTGTCATTAATGAAATTGATACAATTGAACCAAATTTCTTTTCTAAATATGGTGTGCAGAAGAAACCTATTACCATAGCAAGTGTTTGTAATGTAAGGATTTTTGTAGTTGTATCTATACTTATATGTAAGATGTCATTTAAGTAAACTGGGAAGAATGGTGTTATTAGCATTGCACCAAATCTAATTAATCCCATTATTACTATCCATAGGATAACATATTTATTTAATAGCGGCTTTAAATCTAACTTCTTAGTAGATTTTTTAGCTTTTAATTCTTCTTCAGTTTCTCTATAGTCTTCAACTTGTTCCTTTAAGAATAATAAGAATAAAGAGGAAATAACTATAAGAATAATTGCAATCCAAAGAACAAATTTATAAGAATTTGCATAAGCTGTTAATTGCACTGGATTTAATGTAGCTTGGTTTTCAGATAAAATAGCAGCATTTTCATAAGAAATTCCTAAAAGATTAGAAAGTTTCCAAACAACTATTTTACCAGAAAAGAAAGTTAAGATAGCTTGGGAAATTAAATTACAATACATAACTCTTGAAAACATTTTTGTTCTTTCTTCTCTAGGTGTATATGCTGTAAACATTACAGGATATATACAATCAAACATTGCAATACCTATATTAAGTACAATATAAGCAAGTGCAATTATAGTATTTTGTTTATAGTAAATACAGACAACAAGGCCTAAAGCTGACATTATTGGAGCTGTTAAAATTAATTTTTTAAATCCAATTTTATGAGTTAGTAGTAACAATAGAGCAAGTATAAATGTTCCTATTGACATATATGATGGTAATGCTTTTACTACATCAGGAACAGTTATATTTAAATAAGATAAAAATACATTATTTGTTATTCCAGTTACAGCACCCATAAAAATATAACAGAGTATAAACATAGCACAGTTATATTTCCATCTCTTGTTCCAATTTTGATCTTTACTGGTTATTAAATTAATTAACCCAGATTCCATAATAAATACCCCCAATTATTTGTAAATTTGTCTACGTTTTCAATATAAATCATAATATTTTAAGGTAAAAAATTCAAAATGATAAAAAAATCATTATGTGAAAAAAAGGTTATAAAAATAATTAAAATTTTAAAAATACACATGTCCTTCATACAAATTCAAACAATTAACAATGTTTTAAAATAAAATTCATATTTTTATAACATAAATGTAAAAAAATTGATTTTTGCAAATGGAAAATCTGATGTAATATATAATAAAGTTAATTCAGAAGGTATTATTAAAATCTTATTTATTAGATATTAAAATATTTGATTTAGATAGGTTTGAATTTATAATTAGGAGGGGTTACCTATGATAAAAAGTGTAGAGAATATAGAATTAAAAAAAGATCTTGCTTATAACTTAATGAGTGATTTTAAAGATGAAATTCACAACAAAAACATATTAGAAAAAATAATAGAAAGAATAGAAAAAATACCTTTTTACACATATATAGAGGAAGGAAAGGAAATTGGATTTCTTTCAATGAAGCCTCTTACAGAAGAATCAGCAGATATTTATTTTATAAAAATGCTTGAAGGATATGAAGAAAAGGGATATGAACAAATTCTTATAAACAATATTGCAGCTTTTTATAAAGAAAAAGGATACAAGCTTTTAAGAGTTAAGGTACTAGCTGATGGAAATCATGATGATTTAATAAACTTCTATAAAACTGTTGGTTTCTTTAAACTTGAAGAAAGAATTGAATTAGAAGATAGAGAAAATAAAGTTTTAGTAATGATTAGACCTTTGGTTTAAAACATAGCAAACAAAAAAATAGATAATAGTTGAAAAATAATATATGTTTTTTAACTATGAGAAATTTAAAATGCAAAAAGAGATTATATCAAATAAAATGTATTAAAAATTTATTTTGATATAATCTCTTTTATTTATGTATTATTTAGTAAAGATAGCAGTACACCACTCATTAGTTTGGAACTTATTATCTAACTTAAATCCTTTAGCTTCAACTTTTTCACGAACCCAGTCAAAGCTCCATTCAACAAGGCCAGATACTAAAAGCTTACCATCATTATTTATATGTTCATCAATAAAATCCATAAACATTTCAGTTTCTTCTCCACCTATATTTATGAAAATCCAATCAAATTTCTCATTTAATTTATATGTATCATCAAGCACATTACCAACAAATACTTTTATGTTTTCTAGTTCATTTAAAGAAGCATTTAGAAGAACCTCATCTTCAACATCTCTTATATCAACAGCAATTACCTTAGAAGCTCCTTTTACAGCAGCAGCCACAGAAAGTATTCCAGAGCCAGTACCTAGATCAAGTAGAGATTTATTTTCAAAGTCCTCTTCAACTATGAATTTTAATATGTCTTGAGTAGTTTCATGCAAGCCAGTTCCAAAAGCACCTTGAGGAGTAAAGAAAATTTCTTTTTTATCTTCAAAACTTTCAGTTGGTGCACATAAAACCCACTCATCATTTAAATGAATCGGATCTATATAGAACTCTTCAAATTCATTTTTAATTTCATCAACTGAAGTTGGTTCATCTTTTAATAAAGCAGAAACTTCATTTTTAAAGATTTCTAAATCCTCTAAAGTACCATCAAAAGCAACCTTTAAATCAACTATAACGCCTTCTTTTTCAACATATCCATAACCAAACATATCAGTTGTTATTTCTAATGGTGATTCGTAGTAAGCATTAAAAATATCATTTATTTGTAGTAGTTCTATCTTTTCATCTACAAGTTCTCTTGGTGTTTTATAAGTAATTATAAACATTATGTATTCTCCTTAGATTAAGTTTTTATTATTCATATAAAGATTATAGCATATTAAAATTATAGACTAATTTATTAATATTAAAGCGTCTTTTGAGAAAAATAAATATATAGAAAATTCAAGGTTTGAGATATTAATAGAAAAAGATTACAATTAAGGAAGAGGTTAAATTATTAGGAGTTTTAACTTGGAGGAATTTTAATGAAAAAAAATGCAGCTCAAAGGGAGTATAAAAAACTATCAGGTCAAATAAGTCAGATTGAGAATATAGTAAAACATTCAAAAGCAGGGGCTTTATTTGAACATGAATCAACCTTAAGAAAAAAAATATTACAGCTAAAAGAAATGGAAAATCAGGGCTTAAAAGGATATGAAGCTCTTTATAATAGATATGAAGAATTACTAGAAGAAGTAGGAAAGAGGATATTAGAAAATTATAATAAGAAAAATGATACAACATTTGATTTTTATGATGTTCTAAGAAATAACTATAATGTATTTTTAAACTCTGGAATAATGACTCTTCTTGTAAAACATCATATACCAGAGCTAATATCTAAAGAGTTTGATGAGAAGTTTCCTGCTAATCCAAAGGATGAGTATCATCATACAAGAAGACTTAAAAGAAAGTTTTATCTTCATTTAGGAGAGACAAACACAGGAAAAACTTATACAGCTATGCAAAGACTTAAAGAGGTTAGAAAAGGGGTATATTTATCACCACTTAGAATTCTAGCTTTAGAGAACTTTGAAAGACTTAATAATGAAGGTGTTAAATGTAATCTTCTAACTGGAGAAGAAGAAATAATATTTGAAGATGCAACTCATGTTTCATGTACTATAGAAAAAGCTAATATACATGAAAGATATGATGTAGCAGTAATAGATGAAATTCAGATGATTGATGATTCTCAGAGGGGATATGCTTGGACTAGAGCCTTATTAGGATTATATTGTAATGAAATACATATATGTGGAGCATTTAATGCTAGAAATATACTGAAAGAGATAATAGAAGATTGTGAAGATGATTATGAAATAATTGAATATCATAGGGATATTCCACTAATTGTTCAAGATAAAAGCTTCCATCCAAAGGATGTTGAAGAAGGCGATGCCTTAGTTTTATTTTCTAAAAAGAAAGTTCTTCAAATGGCAGAGCAGTATTCACAGATGGGAATTAAGTGTTCAATAATTTATGGTGATTTACCACCAGAGGTTAGAAAGAAGCAGTATGAGGAATTTATTACAGGTAAGAATAAGATTCTAATAACAACAGATGCAATTGGTATGGGAGTAAACCTTCCTATTAAAAGAATAATATTCTTATCTATAAGTAAGTTCGATGGAGAACAGATGAGGGAATTAACATCTCAAGAAGTGAAACAGATTGCAGGTAGAGCAGGAAGAAAAGGAATATATAATACAGGCTATGTTGCATCATATAGAGATAATGTAAACTTCATTGAGGAAAGATTAGAAGAAGAGGATGTTAGCATAAGTAGGGCAGTTTTAGGACCATCAGATGCAATATTAGAAATTGATAGTCTTCCTTTAAATGAAAAATTAGCTTTATGGAAAACTAAGAAAAGCGAGGTTCCTTATTATAGAAAGATGGACATAAGTGAATATTTAATAATTTTAGAAAGATTAAAAGCGTATAAATTATTTGAAGAAACTCAATGGGAACTTTTAAAGATACCTTTTGATATTTCCAAAGATGATTTAATGAATCAGTTTTTAAACTTTGTTGATCAGTTATTTATTAATGACCAAGAGGAACTTTTTAAACCACAATGTTATTCAGGGACTCTATATGATTTAGAAACATATTATCAAATGGTTAATATGTACTATTCATTTAGTAAAAGATTTAATTTAAACTTCGATTTAGAATGGATAGAAAATGAAAGACTTACTGTAAGTGAGGAAATAAATAATATTCTAATGAGAATATAAAAAGGTGATAAAATGAGAGTTTTAAACTTAAAAGTGACTTTAAGAGCTTCTTGGGTGCATTCTTTAAAAGAAAAAAGAATGGTTGTGAGAAGTATAGTTCAAAAATTAAAAAATAAATTCAATATTTCAGTTGCAGAAGTAGATGAGCAAGACATTCATCAAACTATAGTTATAGGAATTTCAGCAGTATGTGGAGATCAAAAACAAATTGATTCAACACAGGAGCATCTAATAGATTTTATAGAAGAAAATACAGATGCTGAATTAATGAGTATAGATAGTGATAACTATATATTTTAAGATTAAATTTTATATAGTGTTGATTTCTAGATATATCTATAAATCAGTACTGGTTTAAAATATAGGATTATAGAGAAGTGAAATGGAAATCTATATTCCAAAAGTTATTAAGTATAAGGCTTTTGAGTGAGGGGAAACTAAAGTAAAATAAACAAGCTTAGGAGGAATGTGATATGAATCCATATGAAGCACCAGAAAATAATTATTTACTAGTTATGCCTGATGGAAGAGCAGTAGGATTTGAGGAAAGTGAAATGGCTCAGGCATATGTAAATAGATATTATCAAGAAAAATTAGAAGTGTACTCTAATAAAGTTGATTTTTCAGATTTAGATATGACTGATGAAAAAGTAGCTGAAACAATATCTAGAGTTGTAGGTGTTGATGAAGGTTTATGTATTTTATATAACTTAGAAGAGGTTATTGCCAGCATACAAAAATCTTCAATCTTTGAAGATGAGAAGAATGAATTGATATCTAAATTAAGAGGCAGAAGAATAGAATTAAATATTAATGACTATCAAATTGATGACATATTAGCTAATGCTGAAGGTGTTATATATCAATAATAATTAAAACAGAGTTAAATTTATATATCAAATAAAAAGGTAGTAAATTTATGAATAGTATTATTAGGTTTGGGCAAGATAGTATTGTAACAGTAAGAAAGTCACGAGGGCTTTCAAAAGTTACATTTTGCATAGGCAAAACTTAACCTACTTAATAATCAATTATAATTATTATTAAGTCTCGAATGTGACAGCGGTTTAGTCACAAAAGGGAAGCTGTGAGTTAAATTTTATTTAGCTCATAGCTTTTCTTTTTATAATTGTAACTATTAATAAAATAATGAATATATGGAATAAAATGAGAAAATAAGATAAGATATAGTTATAAAAGTTTATAAGCTTTTATTGAAAATTAGTTGTTAAGGAGTTACATATGAAGAAAAAAAGTAAATTTAAAGGTTTAATTTTATTAGCTATTGTACTAATGGTTAGTATGCTTACTGGATGTGGAGCTAGTGATGGATGGAAAGTTATTTCTTTAGAAGAGGCTAATGGGGGAAAAGAAACTTTAAAAGTTGTTAAGGAAAGTGATGTTAAAACACTAGGAGAGGATTCTATATTTCATGTACCATCAATGTTTGATGCTAGTAGGAGAGAATTTCTACAATATCAGTATGTAATTGATGATATTGGAAATGGAAAAGAAGTTATTAAAAATGTTTATAATGGAGAAACAATAGAGGTAAATAAAGATAAATTTGGAGAAGATGAAACTGTTAAGTCTATATTAGCTAGCGGGATAAATTTAAAGGTTTAATTTTATTAGCTATTGTACTAATGGTTAGTATGCTTACTGGATGTGGAGCTAGTGATGGATGGAAAGTTATTTCTTTAGAAGAGGCTAATGGGGGAAAAGAAACTTTAAAAGTTGTTAAGGAAAGTGATGTTAAAACACTAGGAGAGGATTCTATATTTCATGTACCATCAATGTTTGATGCTAGTAGGAGAGAATTTCTACAATATCAGTATGTAATTGATGATATTGGAAATGGAAAAGAAGTTATTAAAAATGTTTATAATGGAGAAACAATAGAGGTAAATAAAGATAAATTTGGAGAAGATGAAACTGTTAAGTCTATATTAGCTAGCGGGATAAATTCATATATTATAGATAATTATATAATAATTTATGTACCTAATCCTGATTACAAAGAAAGTGACAAACATGTTGGAGAGTATAAGGAGATAAAGTGGTACAACTTAGAAACTGAAGAGTGGAATAAATATGAATGTAAAAAGGATGATTATATTACTCATATAGTTATAGGTTACTATGATAATAAAGTTTATACTTTATTATATGAAGATAATAAAGAGGTTGATGATGATAACTTAATTGAAAATACAAATGAAAAAATACAGTGTTTAAATCTAAAAACAGCAGAGTTAAAAATTGAAAAAAATCTAGATATTAAGGGAACAGCCTACTTAGATTTTGATTATTTAGATAAAAACAGAATGATATTTACAAATGTTCCCAATCCTAAGACTGTAGTTAGAGTATTGGATTTTAAAAATAGAATTTTTAGTGAATTACTCAATAAAGATTTAAGTGCAGATACATCTACGTACATGCTTACTGATAATTTCTCCCCTTTAAAAGATAGATTTTTTTATACTACTGAAAATGATGGAATTATTTCAGTTTATGTAATGGTAGTTGGAGAAGATGATAAAGTAAAAGCAGAGGGGAAAGTTTTTGAATATAAAAAAGGTGATGAACTTCATATAAATTGGGATAAGAGTGGTAAGAAATTAATTATAAGTGAAAACATAGCTTTAAATGGAACACCACAGAATTATAGAGTATTAGAATTTAATATGTAGAATAAAAAAACTTCTATCAAATTTGGTAGAAGTTTTTTTACTTTGGTAAAGAGTTGATAACAATTGAAACTTCCTAATATAGTAAAATTAAAGTGAGTTTTAATTTTTAGGAGAGAGTTTATGAAAGATAAAATATTGATAATTGAAGATGAACCAGATATACAAAATATACTTAGATATTCTCTTATGAAAGAAGGATATAAAGTTAGATGTGTTGGTAATGGAAATGATGGTATAGATGTATTTAAAAGTTTTAAGCCAGATTTAGTTTTCTTAGATTTAATGTTGCCTGATATTAGTGGTTTTGATGTTTGTAGAGAGATTACTAAATTAGATGCAAATATAATAATGCTTACTGCTAGGGATGATATCGTGGACAAGGTTTTAGGATTAGAACTTGGTGCAGAGGATTATATGACAAAGCCATTTGATATAAGAGAATGTATTGCTAGAGCAAAGGTGGCTTTAAGAAGAAAGAAAAAATTACTTGTGGAAAATAAAACAGAAGATAAAAAAGAAATAATTCATTATGGAAATATAGAGGTTAGAAAGCAATCAAGAAAGGTTTATTTAGCAGGAAAAGAAATTAAATTTAAGCCAAAAGAAATAGAGTTGCTTTTTTATTTTATAGAAAATGTTAATATTGCCCTTTCAAGAGATCAAATACTTGATGGAGTGTGGGGAGATGAGTATGTAGGAGATTTTAGAACGGTTGATGTTCATGTAAGAAGGTTAAGACAAAAGCTTCAAAATGATGGGTTAATAGAAACTATATTTGGTCTTGGATATATGTTTAAGGGAGAAAATGATGAAGGTTAAGCATAAATTTGCAGGTGGTTTTCTTGGAATATTTATTGGAGCTTTTATAGTCTTAAATTACTTTTTGAATACTTCTTTTGTAAAATATCATGAGAATAAGATAAAAGAAGAAATGAATTCATTATATAAAAATAGCTATAGCATAGTTAGATTATATTTTCAGTTAAATAATCTTGAAGGAAATGAAAAAAACTTTACAAGATATATTCCTAATATATCGAACAGTATAAGTGAACAAAATAATTGTCAGATTGATATTTTTGATGAAAATTTATATAAGGAATATAGCTACTATTTAGATGATTATCTATTTGATTTTGAGGATGATGTAATTAGAGATGTTTTAGAGGCAGCTAAAGAAAATAAATCAGCTTTAAGTATATGGAGAAGTGAGAATAGAGTAACAGGCTATTTATCTTTTCCTATTTATGTAGATGAGAATTTTTTAGGAAATATGCTTATTAGTAAAGACTATTCAGAGGAGCATTTTGAACTTATGGTACTTATGAATAGCATAAGAATAATAGTTTCTATAACATTTTTAATAATGTTATTATTTTCTTATTTTTTAGCTGAAAGAATAATTAGGCCTTTGAGTTATATAAAGAAATCTTTCGAGAGCATAGGTAAAGGTGATTACAATATAAACCTAAAAGTTTATTCAAAAGATGAAATAGGAGAGCTATCTGAAGGTGTTAATAAGATGGCAGATAAGATAGAAGAGCAAATAGAAAAAATAAATACAGAAAAAGAAAAGGTATTAACCTTAGAGAAAACAAGGACTGAATTTTTTAATAATGTTACACATGAGTTAAAAACGCCATTAACTAATATTTCAGGATACGCTCAAATAATGAGTGAAGAGGATTTTAATGATGAGGATTTTAGAAGTTTTGCCTTAGATAGAATAGATAAGGAAAGTAAAAGAATGCATGAACTCATAGTAAGTTTAATTGAGGTTTCCAAGAATAAAAGTAGTATTGATGAAAAGAAAAGAGAGAATTTCAATATTAAAAGTATTATTGATGAAATAGCTGATGATCTTAGCATAAAGGCTAAAAGTCATGGAGTTACTATAAATAGAAGTATAGATGGGGTTTACTTTAATTGTATAGATGAAGAAATAAGAAGAATTATAATAAATATTTTAGATAATGCAATAAAGTATTCTTTAGACAATAAAGAGGTCTTACTTCAATGTTTTAAAGAAGGAGAAAATTTAATTATAAATATTGAAAATTATAGTGAGGAAATAAGTGAAGAGGGACTGAAAAAAATATTTGAACCATTTTATAGAGAAAATGTAAAAAAATCTAGATATTTAGGGGGAAATGGTTTAGGACTTTATATATGCCAAAGCTTAATAGAAAAATATCATGGAAGTATAACTTTTGAATATAAGGATGGAAAAGTCAAAGTAAGGGTTATCCTATAAGTTTAGTGAAATTAAATTCATAAATAAATTTTTTTAGCAATAATTTGGCAATAAGATTTAATTTTTTAGAAAAGACTCCAGGATAAAATATAGTAAAGATAAGGGGAAAATAAATTAATAAGGAGTTTTGGTTATGAAAAAAAGAAAAATTTTAAGCTTGATATTAGCTATAGTAAGTACAGTTACATTTGCTAGTGGACTGGTTTCATGTGATAAGGGAAATGAAGAAAGGAATGGAAAGGTTGTTATACTTTCTGATAATGCAGTAGATGATGCTGAAAATGAAAAAATTAAAGTTATAAATGAATATAACTTTGATTTAGGAGAGAGAGAAGGCAAATATGAAGGATTAAATTTAAATAGTGGTAAATTATATTTAGAAACTAAAGATGAATATGGAACTATTATAAAAATAGAAGAACTTATATTTCAAGATAGTGAAATTAAAAAGAAAGAAATTGATAACTTTCCTTTAAAGACGGAATTTAATGACTTATATTTTGTAGTTGGTATGTATAAGCACGAAATACTTGATGGTGGTAAAATGAGAATTTACGATGATGAGATTGGAAAAGAAATAGTAGTAGATTCTGAAAAGTTTAGAAAAGTAGATTTTGTAGATGAAATTATTAAAGATAATTTTAATAATAGTTTTTTACTTGAAGATTATTTTATTAACTTTAAATCAAGTAATGCGCCTAGTGATGAAAATGGAGAATCAGATTATGGAAGGTATTCTGAAATAAGATGGTATGACTTAGAAAAGGAGGAATGGAATAGTTTAGAGATACCAAAAGGAATGTTTTTAACCACACACATAATAGGTAAAGTTGATAATACTTTATTTATTGAAGGAGAAGATAGTAGGATTGCTCAATTTTCTAATAAGATATATTCCCTTGATTTAAAGAGTAGAGTTTTAAATCAAGAAATAGATTTTCAAGGAGAAGGAGAGGCATATTATTCTTTTGTACCATTAAGTAAAGAAAAAATTCTTGTTTGTGTAGGAACTGATGATGGACAGGAGATAAGAATGTTTGATTTAATAAATAAAGTACCTATATATTTATGTAATGGGGTAATTGAGAATACAAACTGGCAGATATATGATGCTATAACTCCTTCAAAAGATAAATTTTTTTATGGAATAGAAAATGGAGAAAATATTGATATAAGAGTTATTGGTTTAGGAAATAATGAAGTTGCTTCAGAAGGAAAAGTTTATGAGTATGATAAAAATAACAAAGATGAATATGATAGTACCATTTCACCTCAAATTATTTGGAGTGATGATGGAAATTACTTGATTATTGGTGAAAAAATTAAAGGGGAAAATAAATTTAAAAATTTAAAAATATTAGAATTAAATCAATAAATTTTTAAGGAGTTTTAGAAATGGGAGCTTGGGGAGGAAAAAAGTCTTTTATAAGTATAGCATTATCAATAGGTATTATAGGAAATTTTGTAGGATGTAATGAAGCAAATACACTTACTATTATTGAAAGTAATGTTGATGACAAGGCTTTAAAAGAAGAGTTTAAAATTAAAAATGAATATAATTTTTTAGTAGAAGATGAAGAGTTTGAGGGATATATAGTTTCAAGTGATAATGGACTATTTTTACAGAAGAGAGATGGAAATTATGAAATAAGTGAAAAATATGAAATTGTATTTGAAGGTGGAGTTGCTAAAAAAATTAAATGTGATGATTTAAATGATGAAAAAGATAATGCTTATATAAAAGAATTTAATGAAGAAGACATTATTAATGGGTATATATTTGAAGAAAAAGAAGAGCGTAAGGGTTGTTTTTTAGATGTTTTATCTGGAGAAGAATATATAGTTAATATAGATAATTTTAATAAAGATGGAATGGCTAAAAAAAGCTATGGAGAATACTCTAATAGTGATATTTATGATAATAAACTGATATTTTTCATAAATAGAAATCCAGGGAAAGTGGACTTTTTATCAGAAGATGATAGTAGATATAGTGAAATAAGATGGTATGACTTTGAAACAGAAGTCTGGGATAGCGTAGAAATATCAAAAAATCAACATTTGAGCGGTTCTATAATAGGAGCAGTAGATAATATTTTATATGTAACAGGAAATGAAGAATGGGGAAGTCAATATTCAAGCAAGATATATAGTATAGACTTAGAAAATAAAAAAATAAATGAAGAGAGAAAAATACAAAACCAAGGCGACATATATAATGATTGGAAAAGTATTAATAATGAATTGGTTTTAGCTATAGTTTCAGATAATGAAGGTAAAAAATTAAGAACTATAAATTTAAGGAATAAAGTTTTTTTAGATTTATTTCAGTATGATTATTCAGAAGAAATGTGGCTTGATGAAATTTTATCTCCAAGTAAAGATAGTATATTCATTAGAAAATTATATGATGGAAAAGGAGAAGTAAGCATTGTAAAACTAAAAGATGGTAATATAAATGGAGCCAAAAAGGTTTATGAGTACGGAAGAGAAAATATGAAGTTAATGGAAATTGGTGAAGAATCATATAAAAGAGGTGAACCACAAATTCTTTGGAGTAAGGGTGGTAAACACTTAATCATAGCAGAGAAAAAGATTGGTGATAAAAATATAGCTAATTTTAAAATTTTAGAATTTTAGAATTTAGCCAATAATTACATGAATATAACTTTTGAAAAAGGACAATATAATAGTGTAACGTGGAGGAGATGAAATTAAACAAAGTGATTATAGTAAGCTATGCTTTAAGTAATTCTTGTTTAACTTAGTAATTTAAGCACTTTATTAGTTAGATTGAAAAATATATTAATTAATAAATTAAGTTAAATTATTAAGATGTCTACCAAAAGTTACATTAAAAATCTTAGTGTATGGCAAGGTAATAATTAATTTTATTACGGAAGTGGCGTAACTTAGATTTTAGATTGAATTGATACTTAAATCTAAGTATAACTACTAAAATTTAAAGTCAATTCGTTGATTAGGTCTCCTTATTTCAAGCTATATAAGATGAATCTAAGGAGAATAATCAAAGATAAATGTATTAGGTAGTTTAATTAAATAGAGTTTGTTTAAATTATTAGGTACATTTATTTAAGAGAAAAGGAGCAAATTGTTTGTTTAGCAATTTGCTCCTTTTTGCTTTTAATATATACTTTTAAAGTAAATCACTCCAAAATAAAATATATAATTATATTATATATCCAAAACAAATAAAATTTAGAATTATGATATATAATATATTTAAAGAATACAAATGAGTAGGTGAATAAATATGGCAGTAAATAAAGAAAGAGTGAACAAAGATTTGAAATTCATAAGTGAAAGTATCAAAAAGTTAGAAATACTAAATAGATTGTCAGAAGATGAGTTTTTAAAAGATTTTAAAAATATAGATAGCACAAAGTATTTATTAAGAACATCAATAGAAGCAATGGTTGATTTATCAAATTATGTAGTTGTTTCAAATGGATGGGATTTACCAGAAAATATGGAACAGACGTTTAAGATACTTTGTGAAAAAGAAATAGTTAAAGAATATGAATTTGAAGAATATATGGAATTAATAAACTTAAAAGATAAATTAACCTTTATGTATGCATCCATAGAAGATGAGTTTATATATAATGAACTTAAAAAATCAATAACAAAATTAAAAAATATATCTGAGTCAATAAAAATATTAAAGTAAAATAAAGGTTGTATCAAAATACATTTAAAAATTTTGATACAACCTAATTTTTATTTTCTAAGAAGTTCAGAAGTTGAGATATAAGGATTTCTATATCTGTTTTTCCTTTTAGTTTTATTTCCTATGTTTATGAATTTATGAGGACAATTATTTATACATCCCATACAGTCACAACAGTTTCCTTTCCAATGAGGTTTTTCATTTATTATTTCTATATTTTTATTAGGACATACTTTAGAACATAGTCCACATCCAGTGCAAAGATCATTTGTATTGAAGTTTTTATCTTTATTTTTGAATTTGTTTTTCCACATATTATATAGAGCAGTATTTATCCCAACGAAACTTTCTTTTAACTCTTTAGTTTCTCTATTTATTACTGATAAAGTGAAATTTTCAATTTTAAATTTATTTGAATCAATAACTTTTTTCGCTTTATCACCTACCTTAGGGTTTCGTCCCATTCTTATATAATTTGAGTTCATCATAAATTTTTCGCCATTATGTAAAGATAAGCCTTTTTCTGAAAGTAGTTTGTTAATCATTCCAAAAGTTATACCTTTTCCACCACCAGTACACTCTGTAGCATATAGATAGGCATCTTTATTTAAGGATAACTTTTGAATGAAATCATGTACCATTGGGGGTAACCCACCAGCGTAAATAGGATAAACAAAACCTATGGTTTCTGACTCGTATGAAAACTCATTAGAGTAGTAAGCATCTACTATTGATATTATTTCAGCATCTTTTAAATGGCGTGCAATTTCCTTTGAGGTATATAGTGAGTTGCCTGAGGTTGAGAAATAAAAAATCAAATTTTTCTTCATAAAAATCCATCCTTATTAAAAATAATTTATTACATTCATTTTAATATTAAAAATACATAATTTCTATATAAAGGCTAAATATAATTAGAGTAGATTAATTTTAAAGTTGACAATTCCCATGGGAATTAATATAATTGAGACTATACTAAAAATGGAAAGAGGTAAGTAAGCTAATGAAGAAGAAATTGATGTTATTATTTCTAGCAATAAGTATTTTAATGACGGTTTTAGTTGGCTGTAGCAATACTAGTAATAATATTCAAAAAAAGAGCAATAATAAAGAAACAATAACAGTGGCAACTTCAGGAACATATTACCCGTTTACTTTTCTAGAAGGTGGGGAACTTAAAGGGTTTGAAGTTGATGTATGGAATGAAATAGGAAAGAGACTGGGGTATAATGTTGAGTTTAAAACTGCTTCTTTCAGCGGACTTTTTGGAATGCTAGAGAGTGGAAAGGTGGACACAATAGCTAACCAAATCACTATAACTCCAGAGAGAAAAGAAAAATATTATTTTTCTATTCCAAATGTTTATAGTGGAGCACAGATAATAGTTAAAAAGGGCAATGATTCAATTAAATCATTTGATGATTTAAAGGGGAAAAAAGTTGGAGTTGACCTTGGTAGTAACTATGAGAAAATAGTAAAAGATAAAGACAAAAATAATGAAATAAAAGTATTAACTTATCAGAATACAGATGCAGCATTTAATGAACTTTTATTAGGAAGAATAGATGCTGTTGTAATAGATAGAGTATCAGCTATTACTGCTATTAAAGAAAAAGATTTAAATTTACAGTTAGCAGGAGAACCAATAGATAAAATAGAAAATGCATATCCTTTTGTTAAAAATGAGGAAGGTAAAGTATTATCAGAGGATGCTAATAAAGCTTTAGAAGCAATGAAGCAAGATGGAACACTTAAGTCTATTTCAGAGAAATGGCTTGGGATGAACGTAACTGTTCCTAATAATCAAGAAAATGATAATCAGGCTATCACTAATAATAATAGTGGAAGTTTAAGTTTTGATTTTATGTATTCATTTGATTTAGTACCAACTTTATTAAGTGCTGTAAAAGTAACAATTTCTTTATCAGTATTTGGTATGATACTTGGATTAATAGTAGGTATAGCTCTTGCTATGATAAGAGTCTATAAAATGCCAGTGTTAAAGCAATTAGCAGAGGTTTATATATCATTCTTTAGAGGAACACCACTTCTAGTACAGTTATTTTTACTATACTTTGGTATACCTCAAGTTATACCAGCACTTCAAAATATGAGTGCATATACAGCGGCATTAATAGGATTAGGCCTTAATGCATCAGCTTACATAGCAGAGATTTTAAGAAGTTCAATAGATGCTATAGACAAAGGACAAATGGAAGCATGTCTTTCATTAGGAATGACTAGAGGGCAAGCATTAAAGAGAATAGTATTACCACAAGCATTTAGAATTGCTGTACCTCCTTTAGGAAATATATTTGTAGATACTGTAAAAGGTTCATCTTTGGCATTTACTTTAGGGGTTGTAGAACTTTTAGCTAAGGCTCAAATGGAAGCAGCAACAAGTTACAAATTCTTTGAAAGTTACGTTGTAGTAGCTATAATGTACTGGATAATCATAGGCTTCTTTAACTATCTACAAAAGATTTTAGAAAAGAAACTTTCAGTTTATTAGTGGAGGGGAGAGAAGTCATGATAAAGATTAATAATTTGAAAAAAAGCTATAAAAACTTAGAAGTTTTAAAAGACGTGAATTTAGACATTAAACAAGGTGAGGTAGTTGTTATAATAGGACCATCAGGTTCTGGAAAATCAACCTTCTTAAGATGCTTAAACTATTTAGAAACTCCAGATAAAGGGGAAATTCAACTTGGAGATGTTAAAATAAATGCTGAGAAAGTAAGCAAAAAAGAAATAAATAATCTAAGAAAACAGTCAGCTATGGTTTTCCAACACTACAATCTATTTAACAATAAAACAGTTTTACAAAATGTTATGGAAGCCTTAGTTGTAGTAGACAAAATGGATAAGAAAAAAGCTGAAGAAATAGCTTTAGAAAATTTAAGAAAAGTAGGTATGGTTGATAAAAAGGATAACTATCCTAGTACCTTATCAGGAGGACAAAAACAAAGGGTTAGTATAGCAAGAGCGATGGCTATTAATCCTAATGTGACACTGTTTGACGAACCTACATCAGCTTTAGATCCAGAATTAGTATCAGAAGTTCTAGCTGTTATAAAAGAGTTAGCAAAAGAGGACAAAACTATGATAATAGTTACTCATGAAATGAGTTTTGCAAAGGATGTTGCAGATAGAGTAGTCTTTATGGATGGTGGAGTAGTTATAGAGGAAGGCATTCCAGAGGAAATATTCAAAAATCCTAAAAATGAAAGAACAAAACAGTTCTTAGAAAGATTTATAGTAAGTTAAAAAAACTATGGTGGATTTAATCCACCATAGTTTTTGTTTTGATTTAAATAAATAGGTAAGTTGGATAACTATTTATTTAAATCAAAATTAATTTATTTCTTTGAATAATTCAAAAGCTTTTGTTTTTGCTTCTTCTAATATTTCATTTCCTTCTTCAGTTAAACTATAATACTTTCGTATTTTACCATCAATAAGCTTATCTTTTCTTATCAACAAACCATCTCTCTCCATGTTATGGAGTATTGGATAAAGAGTACCTGGACTCATTGAATATCCATGTTCACGAAGTTCTTCAATCATTTGTGAACCGAAGAAAGGGGATACTTTTGCATGGTGTAAAATATGAATATGTATAAACCCTAAAAAGAGCTTTCTTAAAACTTTTTCTTGCATTGGGTCATCTCCTATAATATAATGTATTTAAATTCGATATCGGAAATCGATAATTAGGAACGCTTTCTATTATATTATACTATTTATTATTTTAAAATCAAAAGATTAATATACATGAATAATGTGTAAATTAAGCTATAAGGGGAGATTATGATGATTCAATTCAATAATGTAAAGTATAAAGGGATATTATCAGTAAATAGCTTACATATTGAAGAAAAAAAGGTTAATTTTATTGTTGGTAAAAGTGGAGGGGGAAAAAGTACACTTTTAAAGTTATTAAACAAAATTATAAGTCCAGACAATGGAGAAATAACTTATAAGGAAAAAAATATAGAGGAAATAGACTCTGTTGAATTAAGAAAAAAGATAGTTATGGTTCCACAGAATATAATAGTATTTGATGGGAGTGTTAGAGAAAATCTTTTAAAAGGCCTAGAACTTAGGAAAGAAGAGTTTGCAAGTGATGAGGTTATTAAAGAAATATTAGATGTTGTTTGTTTAGAAAAAGACTTAAATGAAAATTCTAGTAAATTATCTGGTGGAGAAAAACAAAGATTAGTTTTAGGACGAGCGTTATTATTAAACTGTGAAGTGCTTATGCTAGATGAGCCTACAGCATCTTTAGATGAAAAAACATCAGAGATACTTATAAAAAACTTAATAGACTTTTCTAAAAAAAGAGGAATTTCTTTAGTTATAATAACTCATAATTTAAAATTAGCAGAGAGATATTCAGAAAGAATCATAGAGGTTGAAAAAGGAAAAAGTATAGGAGAGTAGGTTATGAATAATGATTTTATAGATTTAAACTTATTTCAAATAATGAGTGCATATCTTTTTATTATAATATTATTAGTAATAGTTAAAGTTAAGAAGATAAATAGGGAAAAAGAAATATTAGTAGCATCTATAAGAATGACAATACAATTAATAGCTATGGGGTATGTATTAACTTATCTTTTTGATAATATGAGTCCAATAGCAACAATAATAGTAATAATAGTTATGGAATTCTTTGCGGTTAATAATATAAATAAAAAATGTAAGGTAGAGAACAAGAGGTTAAAAAATATAGTAGTTTATTCAATAATATTAGGTACTGTGAGTAGTCTAGCATATTTCATATTAATAGTTATAAAGCTTCCAACTTGGTATGATCCAAGCTATGTGATACCTTTGGCTGGCATGTTAATAGGAAATTCCATGACGGGTATATCTTTAGGAGTAACAACTTTAATGAATGGTATGGAATCAGAAAGGGATAATATAGAAACTTTATTGATGCTTGGAGTTGCACCTAAGGAAGCTTGTAAGGACTTAGTTAGTAAGGCTTTTGATTCAGCCATATTACCAACTATAAACTCAATGATAGGAATGGGAATTGTATTTTTACCAGGAATGATGACTGGACAGATCTTAGCAGGTATAAATCCTATAACTGCTATAATGTATCAAATAGCTATAATGCTTGGAATAGTAGGAAGTGTTTCATTAAGCGTTATAATATTTGTTCAACAAGGATACAAGACATTTTTCAATGATAAACATCAATTAGTTTAGAACAATAAAAAAAGTGCTTTCGCACTTTTTTTATTGTTTTTTATTCATTATTTTATTTCTTATTTTTTTAAATTGTGGGAAAGCCTTTTTGTACAGAGTATATATTCCATTGTCAATAACTATATCAAACTCTCCTATAAATTCTACGAAATCTCCATTAAATCCTTTTTTGAATTTATAAAGTCCGTATAATGGGTTTTCTGGATTTAAGTCTCCAGAAACTCCTCTAAAGTCATATACATCACAGCCTAAATCAATAGAGTCACAAATCATTGACCATTGCATAGCGAAGTTTGGCATTGTATCTCTTAATATATTTTCTGATGCACCGTAAAGATACCATGCTTTATTTCCATAATAAAGGTATATTGAACCAGAAAGGTATATTTCTTGTCCTTTGAATGGTTCTATATCAGCAATTTTCTTTTTAAAGCCTTCAATTTGTCTTTCAGCTTCTTTCATTCTCTTATCTTGGTCGTTTATTTTCTTCTCAACTCTTGATTTTTTGTCTTCATCTGTTTCAGCTTCGAACTTAACTTGAAGTTCCTCTATCTTCTTAGCAGCTTTAACTTTAGCTTCTTCTTGTTTATTTAATTTTTCTGATAATCTATTAAAGTCATTTTCATAGCTATACTTAACCATGTATAGTCTACAATGAGGGTATAAGAAATCTATCATATCTTTGAAGTACTCTCTATGTCTTACAAGGAAGTTATCTCTCTTACCAGTAGTAACCATGATTTCATGGAATCTATCTAGTACATCTTCATTTAAAGTTTCTTTATCATAAACTTCAACAGATAATCCTCTTTCCTCAGCAACTTTTATGTTATATCTAGTTTTGCTTGAGAATTTTTTAAATACAGCTTTCTTTATATCCATTTTGTCCCCTTCAGTTGGAAGTGGAAGTCTGAATACGAAGTTTGGTTGTATTGCTTCAAAGTTTTTACTATCAGTATTCTTGTAACCTAAGCTCTTTAAGAAGTTCTTTATTTCAGTACCTTCTGAAAGTGCCTCTTCATTTTCTTTTAAATGTATATCTGGATCTATTGTTATAAAGCTTATATTATTCTTTTTAGCAAAATCTCTTAGATATTCAGTAAATTCTATTAATAATTTTTTATTTGTGTAGTCACATGTAAAACTTCTAGGGATGTATCCCATGTATTTATTTATGTATGGAGCTTTTCTTAAAAGAACTGTAGCTGTGATAACAACGTTATTATCATTATCATATCCAGCTATGAATTTTGATTTCCAATCCTTCTTTAATTCAGCCCAATAAGATGTTTGAAATATGTGACCTTTTCTATTAGATTCATTAAATTTATCAATTTCTGATGAATTTATCTCTACAAATTTATACAATTTAGTTTCCTCCTTAAACTTCATCAGTTCTAAACATTACATATATGAAGACATAATAAGTATATTGTAATATGAAATAATTTTCTGTTCAAGTACAACAATGTTATTATATAGGAAACTTGATTGTTTGTGTAAGTTTTACAAAAAAATAAAAGCCAATATATATTGGCTTTAAAATTTAAGATTGTGAACTTTTCTCTTCTAAACTTTCTAAAAGGTTTCTGTTTATAAACATTATTAAATATGAAACAATACTTGCCATAAATATAACTGTTGTTCCTGGGTTAATCTCAAATAGCATTAATGAGAATAAAAATACTATTATATTACCAATAGAGATTAATGGTTTTGAAAATGTTAGAACAACACTAGCTCTTAATATATCCATTGAACTCATAGAGAATCTTGATATTAAAACAAATATATAAGTTGTAGTTAATAATGTTAATGTTATAAGTATAATAAACACGCAACTAAGTGTGAAGCTATATGATACTGTTGAAAATATTCTTAAGTTAAAGCTTAATAAAAATATTAAAATCAATTCACCACACCATATTAAAGTTGATTGTTTCCAGTTGTATTTTAATCCTTTTACAAAATCACTCCATAAATCTAAGTCTTTATATTTTATAAGTTTTCTCATACAATATAGCAAAGCAGTAAAGCTTGCGCCGAAAGGTATTAATGAAATTAAAAATAATGGTAAATAAGTTGTAACATGTCTAAGTCCAACGAACATAAAGAATAAAATTACTGGTATATTTAATATTGAAAAGAAAATATTCAACATTAAGAACCAAAAAATATAATTAAACACTGCAAGTATTTTTTCAAGGTTAAAAAATTCGCCCATATTTATCACTCCATAAAAATTTAATGTAATGGTTTTACTAATTTCTAAGTATAGTTTAAAATAAGAAATGTACAAAAACAATTAAATATGCATGAATTTTATAAGAAACCATAAAAAATACATAAAATCAATAAAATATCATTACTTGATAATCTTTAAAGAGAAGGTTGAATATGATTTAATAAAAAATGACTATGGTAACAAAGGGGAAAAGGGGATTTTGATGAATTTTAGTAAATCTAATCTTTATAGAAGACTATTCTTAACATACACAATAGTGATATTATCTGTTGTTAGTATATTATACGTTTATTTTCTTTCAAAGACTTCAGATGAGGTTAAAAGGAATAATTTATATATCAACGATAAGATATTACAAGATGTAAATGAGAATTTGGAATATAATAGTAATACTTCTAAAACTATTATGAATATACTCTATGAAGATGAATTCAGATTAAATGATGTAATTACGTATTTAAACACAGAGCTAGTAGACTATATAAAAGGTAAATTAGATTATTATAGTGAAAGTGATAAACTTTATTATAATGGTATAGAAAATTTTGTTAGAAGTTCATTTCAGTTAAATAATTACTTAAAGAATATATCTTTTATAAGCTACTCTAGAAATGAAATATCTGTTTTTAACAGAAAAGGTGAAATAAAAACATATCCATTTAATTCTAAGGATCTTTTAGATAAGGGTGAAATGGAAAATATAATTTATGGTAAAAATGAAATTAGTATAAGTAATGAGGTTAGAGATTCAGCTTCTTTAAAATCTGAAGGAATGCTAATAACTACATATGATATAAGTATAATTGGTAACGTTCTTAAAAAATATAAAGATACTGATTCAGAGGTTCTTATATTAAATTCAGAGGGAATGATTTTATATGATTCAAACAATGAATATGAGTATGAATATTATCCATACTTTAATAAGTTAAAGATAGGACATCAACAGGTAACTTTAGAGGATGATTATTATGTTGATATGCTTCCAGATAATAATGGATTAATTTCTTTGGTAAGAATAAAGGCAAGTAATGCAACTAAAATACCTACATTATTTAAAATTTCTGCATTTTTAGTAAGCCTTCTTTTATTTGCAATAGCAGAGTGTATTTTGTATCTTAAGTTTAAAAACTTAAGTAAGAGAATGGATGAGCTTATTTCAGCAATGTCTAAGGTTGAAAAAGGAGATATTGATGTACACATACCTTTAAGTAATGAAAAGGATGAAATAACTTTCATTGCAGATAATTTTAATAAGATGTGTGGAAAGTTAAATGACCATATAAGAAAGAGCTATTTAGCTGAACTTCATCAAAGAGAAGCTGAGATTGTGGCTCTTCAAAATCAAATAAATCCACATTTTCTATATAACACATTAGAGTCTATAAGAATGAAAGCTATATGTAATGGAGATAAGGAAGTGGGTAAGATGCTTTATAGCTTGGCATTCTTATTTAGAAGTCAAGTTAAAGGAAAGCTTATAGTATCTATAGATCAAGAAATTAAATATTGTAATAAATATTTAGAACTTTTTAAATTTAGATATGATGAAAAGTTTAAGTTCAGTATAAACTGCGAAGATGATTTATACGATAAGGGAATAGTAAAATTCACTCTTCAACCTTTAATTGAAAATTACTTCGTTCATGGTATAAGATTAGAGAGAGATGATAATGAACTTAAAATTTATATTTATAAACACTTAGATGACGTCGTGGTAGAGGTCATAGACAATGGTAGGGGAATTCCTAAAGATAAATTAGATGAGATAAATAGAAGAATTAGAGAATGTGATTATTCAGGAAAATCAATAGGAATGCTAAATGTTCATGAGAGAATAAAAATCAAATATGGGGAACCTTATGGGTTAACTGTTACTAGTGAAGAGAACAAGGGAACTAATATGATATTAAAGTTCCCAATGAGAGAGGTGGAGTAGTAATATGTACAAGGTTATGCTAGCAGATGATGAGAATTTAATTTTACAAGGACTTGAGAATATTATTGAGTGGGAGGAATTAGGCTTAGAAATTGTTAATAAGGCAAGTAATGGACAAGAGGCAATAGATAAGTTTAAAGAAAATCCAGTTGATATTGTGGTAACTGATATTAATATGCCACAGGTTACAGGATTAGAGCTATTAAAGGAACTTAAAAAGCTTAGCTCAGATGTTAAGTTTATAATATTAAGTGGGTATGATGATTTCTCATATGCTAAAAAAGCTATAGAGTTAGGTGTTGAGAATTATATATTAAAACCTATAGATGAAGAAGAGTTAGAGAAAACATTAGTTAATACTATTAATAAAATAAATGCAGAAAGAGCTGAAGATAAATCAAGTTTAGGAAAACATAACTTACTTATAAAGCTTATAAAAGGAAAGTTAAGCGAAGAAGAACTTGAGGAAAATAAGGATAGTTTATATATTGATTTAGACTCAAAGATGTACTCATTATGTATGATAAACACTAGAAGTAGATATGATAGTGAAGAGATGTTACATAATATAGTTGATGTTATAAAAGATAATACTCAAAGTAATTTTGAAATAATATATACTTTAGATGAAGAGCTTATATTAATAAATGGATGGAATGAAGAGTTAGATAGAGAAACTATAAAAGGTTACTATGAAAAATTAAAGGATGAAATAATAAACATCCATGGGATAGATGTTTTCTTAAGTGTTGGAGAGCCTGTAGATAATTTAAATAATATAAATGATAGTTATAAAGAGGCTAATAACTTAAAGAAATATGTTCTTACTTTAGGGTATAATAAGTGCATTTCTAAAGAAGATGTTAAAGAAGTTAATGAGAAAAATGTTAATTTTAGTAGCGTTCTAGAAAAATTAAATAAAGAAATTATAGCTAAGGATGCTGATTCAGCTGAAAAGATTATTGAGGAGATAGTTGAGGATAAAAACTTAACTCCAAGAAATATCTATGATTTATCAGTTAAAATTCTTTTCTTATTAGATAAAGTGGTTGAAGAATTTAAGGTTGAAAAGCAATATTCAGGTAATAGTTTAGGAGAAGAGATTGTTGCACTTTGTAGTGAGGACACAAGAGATGATATAAAAGCTCTACTTTGTAGTGAGGTAAGAGAAGTAGTTGAACTTATGCATCCAACAACTATAAAATACAGTCCAGTAATCCAACAAATAATAAGCTATGTGAATGAAAACTATTATGAAGAGGTAAGTCTTAAGACTTTAGCTCAAAAGTACCACATAAATACTTCTTATTTAGGACAGATATTTACTAAAGAGGTTGGGTGTTCCTTCTCTGAGTATTTAAATAGAACTAAAAATATGAAAGCTAAAGAGTTAATATTAAATACAAATATGAAAATTAATGATATAGCTAAGAAGGTTGGATATTTAGATACAAGCTATTTCTATAGAAAATTCAAGAAATATTATGGAGTATGCCCATCAACATTAAGAAACATAAAGAATTATTAGACAGTTAGTATTAAGGGTGCTCTGTGAGCACTCTTTTTTATTGGTTTTTACTTTGTTAAAAATATATTAGTTTTTTATGTGATGGACAATTTAATTTTAAGGAATTACTTTGTACTTATTAGAAAAGTATATATATGTGTGATAATAATCACGTTTTATGGTATATGAGAATGATAAAATTTAAACAATAGTATAAAGAGGAAAAGTATAAATTAATAAAAGGTAGGGTGTTCTTATGTATAGATTAGGCATTATAACAAGTAGTGATAAAGGATATAAAGGGGAAAGAGAAGATAAAAGTGGAGTAGTTATAGCTGAAATAGCTGAGAAATCTGGATTTAAGGTTGAAAAGTATGTTGTTCTTCCAGATGAAAGAGAAATGCTTAGAGATGAGATGATTTTTATGTCTGATGAATTGGGCGTTGATCTTATACTTACTACTGGTGGAACTGGTTTTAGTAAGAGAGATATTACTCCAGAGGCAACAAAGGATGTTATTGAGAGAGAGGCGCTTGGAATACCAGAGGCTATAAGAGCCTATAGCATGACTATAACTAAGAGAGCTATGCTTTCAAGAGCTACAGCAGGAATAAGAAAAGAAACTCTTATAGTTAATATGCCTGGAAGTCCAAAGGCTTGTAAAGAAGTTTTAGATTACATATTAGAAGACTTAAAACATGGTATAGATATTTTAAAGGGGGATGCAAAGGAATGTGCAAGAAAATAGGATTATTTTTAGTTTTTACTATAGCCTTATTAACATTAGTTGGCTGTGGAAATAAGAATGAGGAAACATTAACAGTTAGTATTGCAGCGAGTCTTCAGAAACCAATGGAGCAGATTGCTGAGAATTTTGAAAAAGAGAGTGGTATAAAGATTCAATATAATGTAGGTGGATCAGGTACTTTAAAGAAACAAATAGTAGATGGAGCAGATGTAGATTTGTTTTTATCAGCTAATACTAAGTATGTAGGTGAACTTGAAGAGGCGGGATTGACTTCAAAAGAAGATACATCTAAGCTTTTAACAAATAGTTTAGTGTTAATAGAAGGAAATAGTGTATCTAAAAAAATAAATTCATTAGATGATTTAAAAGAAGTTGATGGAAAGATTGCAATTGGAGAAATTTCAACAGTTCCAGCGGGACAGTATGCTAAGCAGACACTAGACAAATTAGGCTTATATGATGCTGTTAAAGATAAATTAGTTTTTGCTAGAAGTGTTACAAATGTTAAAACTTATGTTGAAAATGGTGAGGCTGATTTTGGATTTGTTTATAAGACTGATGCTATGGATTTAAAGAATAGTAATATAGCATATGAAATACCAAATGAAGATCATAAACCAATAGAATATGAACTTTGTTTATTAAAAAATAGTAAGAAGGTAAAAAGTAGTGAAAAATTTATAGAGTTTCTAAAACGTGAACAGAGTAAAAAGATATTTGTGCAATATGGTTTTGGGGTGAATTAAAGAAATGATATTAGAGGCATTCTTAATATCACTAAAAGTTGTTACTTTAGCAATAATATTTAGTTGTGTATTAAGTATATTGTTAGCTTACTTATTAGTTGAAAGGAATTATAAGTTTAAAAGTTTTATAGAAACTATAATAATATTTCCAATGTTTTTGCCACCTTCTGCTGTAGGGTATATCATATTATTAGTCTTAGGTAAAAGAGGAATAATTGGAGAGGTCTTGTATAATAATTTTGATATAAGTATAATATTCACTTGGATTGGAGCTGTTATAGTTGGGATAGTTGTTTCTATACCTATAATGTATCAAAGTTTAAAAACTTCATTACTTGGAGTAGATTTGGATGTTAAGAATGCAGCAATTGAGATGGGAGCAACTAAATTTAAATTGTATAGGTTAGTAAGTTTGCCACTTTCTAAAAAAGGCATATATACAGGGTTGATATTAGGAATAGCGAGGGTGTTTGGAGAATTTGGAGCAACTATTTTAGTTGCAGGAAATATTCAGGGAAAAACACAAACTGTTCCTATGGCAATGTACTATGCTATAGAAAATGGAGAGTCAGGATTAGCCAATGAAATATTAATACTTATAGTTATAATATCAGTAGTTTTAACATTTTTTTATAATAAAATTTTGAAGAAGTTAAAGTAATCTAACAATCAATTATTCATATATAATCAAGAAGAATGGAGAAAATAATATGGGAAATAAATTAACTCATTTTGATAATAAAGGTAATGCCGTAATGGTAGATGTAAGCAATAAAAATGAAACTGAAAGAGTTGCTATAGCAACAGGAAAGGTGAAGGCTTCAAGTGAAACTATAAAGTTGATAGAAGAAGGGAAAATCGGAAAGGGAGATGTATTAGCGGTTGCAAGAGTTGCAGGAATTATGGCTATGAAAAATACAAGCAATCTTATACCAATGTGTCATCCTATAATGATTACAGGATCAAGTATTGAGTTTGAGGTAGACTCTGAGAATAATGAAATAATAATAAATGCTATGGCAAAACTTGTTGATAAAACTGGAGTTGAAATGGAAGCTCTTACTGGAGTATCAATTGCGGCATTAACAATATATGATATGTGCAAAGCTGTAGATAAAAGAATGGTGATTGGAAACATACATTTAGTGAAAAAAACAGGTGGAAAAAGTGGAGAATTTAATTTTTAATACTGTTTTAAGTGAAATTTTTTCAGTTTTAAGTGGATTTAGTTTAAATTTTTATAAAAATTAATTTTAAAAAAGAGAGTTAGGACAAAGGTTTTAGCTCTCTTTTTATTTTTTTAGTAAACAAATTATATATTAAGTGTACTTTCTATTGATTAGTTATATTGAGCCGATTAGTAATTGAAATTTATACAGTAAAACTAAATATTTTCAACTTTTCCCAAATGCTATAAGGTGTTAATATTTTAATTGTAAGAAACGTTTACAACAAGAGGGGGAAGAAAGTGTGAAGAGTAAAGCAAAAAAGCTTCCTAAAGAGAAGCTTACAATGAAAGATAGAAAAAAACGTTTTAAAAACAATAAAGAGTTATTACTACTTACTATACCAGGAGCAATCTGGTTTTTAGTATTTGCTTACTTACCAATGTTTGGTGTGGTTGTAGCATTTAAGAGATGGAGAATACATGGTGGATTCTTTGAGAGTTTGATGAAGAGTGAATGGGTTGGCTTTGATAACTTCAAATTCTTATTCCAAAGTAGTGATGCTTGGTTAATAACAAAAAATACAGTTTTATACAATCTTGTATTTATAATTTTAGGAATAGTACTTCCAGTAACGTTAGCAATATTATTAAATGAATTAATAAATAAGAAATTAGCTAAGTTTTATCAAAGTAGTATGTTCTTACCTTATTTCTTATCATGGGTTGTTGTAAGTTATTGTTTATATGCATTCTTAAGCCCAGAAAAAGGATATGTTAATGGAATTATAGAATCTATGGGTGGTAAAGGTATTTCATGGTACACAGAACCGAAATATTGGCCATTTATTATAATCTTTATGAGTCAATGGAAAGCAGTTGGATACGGAACAGTTGTTTACTTAGCTTCAATATGTGGTATAGATAAGAGTTACTACGAAGCAGCTATGATTGACGGAGCTAGTAAGTTCCAACAAATAAAATATATAACAGTTCCTTTATTAAAGCCAGTAATGATTATAATGTTCATAACATCAATAGGTGGTATGTTCAGAGGAGACTTAGGTCTGTTCTATCAATTACCTAAAGATTCAGGAGCATTATATCCAGTAACAAACGTAATTGATACTTATGTATATAGAGGTCTTATGAACTTAGGAGATATCGGTATGAGTTCTGCAGCAAGTTTATATCAGTCATTTGTAGGATTAATACTTATTGTAACTTCTAACGCTATAGTAAGAAAAGTAGATGAAGAGAACGCATTCTTCTAGAAAGGTGGTGTAATTTGTGTTAGAAACTATTAAACAAAAAAGATTAAATAAAAAAGCGGAACCAAAAGAGGTACCTAGTAAATTCAATACGGTATCTAAGACAAGCAACGTTTTATTAAATGTTTTATTCGCAGTATTAGCTTTCTTAGCAATAATGCCATTCATATTCGTTATAGCTATATCATTAACTAGTGAGCAATCATTACAGTTAAATGGATATAAGTTTATACCAGAAGAGTGGAGCTTAGAAGCTTACAAATATATATTCTCATCAGGTAGCCAGATTATAACATCATATGGGGTTACTATTACAATAACAATACTTGGTACTTTAATTGGACTAGCAATAATGTCTATGTATGGATATGCTTTATCAAGAAAGAGCTTTGCTTACAGAAAGTTCTTCACAAAAGTTATCTTCGTACCAATGTTATTCTCAGGTGGTATGGTTGCTTCATACCTAGTAGTTACTAGATTCTTAGGATTAAAGAATACAATATGGGCACTGATACTTCCGATGTGTGTAAGTTCATTCCATATAATTATACTTAGAACATTCTTTAAAACTTCAGTACCAGACGCTATCATAGAGTCAGCTAAGATAGATGGAGCATCAGAGTGGAGATTATTCTTAAGAATAGTATTACCAATATCTCTTCCTGGTATTGCAACAATAGGATTATTCTTAACATTAGGATACTGGAACGATTGGTTCAACGCTATGTTATACATCGACGAGCCAAACCTAATACCATTACAGTACCTATTAATCAGATTAGAAAACTCAATGGAGTTCTTAGCAAATAACGCAACATCACTTGGAGCTAATGCTATAGAAGCTACTAAGAACATGCCAAAAGATACTGCTAAGATGGCAATAGTTGTTGTTTCAACTTTACCAATCATATTTGCTTATCCATTCTTCCAAAGATACTTTGTAAATGGATTAACAATAGGAGCAGTTAAAGAGTAATTAAATATAGTCAATTAAATCTTAGAAAGCACCTATAAATCAAATATGTTTTATAGGTGCTTTTATTAAACTTAAAAGTAATACATATTTTTTATATAAGGAGAAAAGAAGTATGAGATTTATATCAGAAAGAATAAGAAAAACTTACGAAGAGATAGGCAGATATGTTTATTCAAATACATTAAACATAGATAATTATAAATTTATTGCAGGAAAATATGACAATATAGATGAAATACAAAATGCTCCAGAAGATGGATGGGTAGATTTTAAAACAGGAGATCTTTGGGGAGAGGAGAGTCATGGATGGTTTAAAGCATCAGTTGTAGTTCCAGAAGAATTTGAGGGACAAACGATAGCTTTAAGTTTTCATACATTCTTAGGAGATTGGGATAATACAACAAATCCTCAGTTTATTCTTTATATAAATGGAGAGCATATTCAAGGATTAGATGTAAATCATCAAGAGACAATATTAACTCATAATGCTAAGGCTGGAGACGTTTATAATATAGATTTACATGCTCATATTGGAAGAATAGAAGGAAAGAAATCAACTTTATATGGTAAGTTAGTTACTATTGATGAAGAAGCAAGAAAATTATACTTCAATTTAAGTGTTCCTCATATAGTAGCAACTAAGTTGCATGAAGAAGATAAGAGAAGAATTGATATGTTAAATGTGTTAAACGACACAATTAACTTAATTGATTTAAGAAGACCTTTTACAAAGGAATACAATGAAAGTTTAAAAATAGCTAACAAATATATAGAAGAGAATTTCTATGATAAAATGTGTGGACATGAAGATATGGTAGCAACTTGTGTTGGACATACTCATATAGATGTAGCTTGGCTTTGGACTGTAGCTCAAACTAGAGAGAAAGTTGCGAGAAGTTTCTCAACAGTATTAAAGCTTATGGAAGAGTATCCAGAGTATATATTCATGTCTTCTCAGCCTCAACTTTATAAATTCTTAAAAGAAGACCATCCAAAGGTTTATGAGAAGGTTAAAGAAAAGGTTAAAGAAGGCGTTTGGGAGCCAGAAGGAGCTATGTGGCTTGAGGCTGACTGTAATGTAACTTCAGGAGAGTCATTAATAAGACAAATCCTTCACGGAAAGAGATTCTTTAAAGAGGAATTCAATGTTGATAATGAAATACTTTGGTTACCAGACGTATTTGGATATTCAGCAGCACTTCCTCAAATATTAAAGAAATCAGATGTAAATTACTTCATGACAACTAAGATTTCATGGAATCAAATAAATAAAATGCCTTATGACACATTTATGTGGAAAGGTATAGATGGAACAGAAATATTAACACACTTTATAACAACAACTTACCCAGACCAAGATCCATTTAAGGAAACAATGACAACTTATTGTGGAAACATTCATCCAGGTTCAATAATGGGTGCATGGAATAGATATCAACAAAAAGATATAAATAATGATGTTTTAGTTGCCTTTGGATTCGGAGATGGTGGTGGTGGAGCTACTTATGAAATGCTTGAAAATGGTAAGAGATTATCAAAAGGAATTCCAGGAGCACCAAAGGTTAAGATTGGTAAGGCAAAAGATTATTTTGAGAAATTAGAAAATACAATTAAAGATAATAGAAAACTTCCTAAGTGGGTTGGGGAGTTATACCTTGAATATCATAGAGGAACTTATACTTCAATGGGAAGAAATAAGAGAGATAACAGAGTATGTGAAAACTTATATACTTCAGCAGAGAAGTTTAACTCAATGGCTATGCTTTTAGGAAAGAATTATCCACTAGCTGATTTAAATGCTGCTTGGGAAACAATACTTTTAAATCAATTCCATGATATTTTACCAGGTTCATCAATAAAAGAAGTTTATGATGTAACTAAGGAAGAATATAAAGAATTAATTGAAAAAGGAAATAATTTCTTAAGCTCAGCTGTAGATAGTATAACATCAGAGATAAACCTAAAAGAGAGAAGTGTTGTTGTATTTAACTCATTAGGATTTGAGAGAGATGATATAGCTACATTTGATGTTCCAGAAGGAATAGAAAACCCTGCTGTTTTAGATGGAGATGAAGAAATACTTTGTCAAAGAATAGAAGATGGAAGTAAGGCTATATTCTTTGCTAAGGGAATACCTGCAAATGGATATAAGAGTTTTGCTATAGTAGAAGCTACTAATGCTTATGAAATCGAGAATGTTTCTTTAAGTGAAAAAGAAGCTGAAAATGAGTTTGTAAGAATTAAGTTCAATGAAGATGGAAATATAGTTTCATTATTTGATAAGAGAGCTGAAAGAGAAGTATTAAAAGAGGGTTCATTAGGTAACCAAATTCAAGCTTTCGAAGATAAACCAATGGAATATAGCAATTGGGATATAGATATTTACTACAAAGAAAAAATGTGGAATGTTGATGATGTTCAAAGTATTGAGGTTGTAGAGGAAGGCCCTGTAAGAAGCACATTAAGAATAGAAAGAAAGTTCTTAGAGTCAACAATAGTTCAAAATATTTATATCTATAGAGATTTAGATAGAATAGATTTTAACTCATATGTAGACTGGAAAGAGCATGAAATTCTATTAAAAGCTTCATTCCCAGTAGAGTTAAATGCTACAGAGGCAACTTATGAAATTCAATATGGTAATGTTAAGAGACCTACTCATAGTAATACATCATGGGATGAAGCAAGATTTGAAGTTTGTGGACAAAAGTGGGCTGACCTTTCAGAAGGAGATTTTGGAGTATCATTATTAAATAATTGTAAGTATGGACATGATATACAAGACGGAGATATGAGACTTACTCTTCTTAAGTCAGGAACACACCCATGGACAGAAACAGATCAAGAAGAGCATTTCTTTACTTATTCTATATATCCACATATGGGTACATGGAAAGATGCTAGCACTGTACAAAAAGCTTATGAACTTAATCAACCTTTATATACTAAAGTTTGTGAGAAAAATCAAGGTGAGTTAGTTGATACTTTAGGATTAGTAAAAGTGAATAAAGAAAATGTTATGATTGAGGTTATAAAGAAGGCTGAAGATACAGATCATTTAATAGTTAGAATGTATGAATTCTTTAATAGTAGAACTAATACAACTTTAGAATTCTCAAGAGAAATAGAAGAAGCATTTGAGTGTAATTTAATGGAGAGAGATTTAGAAGAGGCTAGTTTTGAAGGAAATAAATTAGACTTCACAATAAATCCATTTGAAATAAAAACATTCAAAGTAAAGTTAAAATAATATAGATAATTCTTGAAAAGCTATAAAATAAAAAAAACATGAGGTAATCCTCATGTTTTTTTCTTTTATAGTTTGAAACCAAGATATATTTCAAATATAGCAACAATTATGAAGTTAATTCCTATTATAAATGGTGTTGCTATTAAGAATGAAATTGGTTCAAATAATACTAATATACCTAAAATTATTAATAATACAGCATAAAGAGTTGCCATATTAAATCCAAAGCTCTTATATTGGATTTCTCCAACTATTACAAATATACCTTTTACTAAAGCCCAAGCGCCATAGAATATTACTAAAGTTGCTACTGTTGAGATTGGTGAGAAGCATAATAGTAATCCAAATAAAATGTTGATTATACCACTAAATATAACCCAACCTTTTCTTGTTGTTTTTGGTGCTCTTATTAATGTAAATATACCTGATGCTATTATTAATATACCGATTATAATGCTTAATGAAAGTAATGAATCTATAGGGCTTGTAAAAAATAATATTCCTACTATAGCCATTAAGATACCTTCTAGAAAACAAATTGCCTTAGCTTTTTTTTCCATTGTTATCACTCCTTTTATACATATCATTTGCAAAAATATAATATATATAGGATGATATCACTTGTTTTAAATTTGTTCATATTTAAAGTTTTGTCAAATTACAAGAAAATATAGGATTATATTAGCAAATTAAAAACAAATTAGAAAAATAACTAAAAATATCTACATAATAAATCGTAATAACAATTAATATATTAAAATAACATGAAAAAAGACAAAAAAATATATGGAAGTGTAAAAATTGTACATAGAGAATGTCAAATAAATATAAAAAATCTCCACTATGAAAATGTTTAAATAGACTATATAATAAACATGTAAACGATGTTAGGGGATTTTTTGAAGACACTAAGGTTTAAGAGGGAGGAAAACGAAATGTTAAAATTTAAAAAACTAATAGCTTTAACAGCATGTGCAATGCTTACTACTTCAGTGGTATTAACAGGTTGTGGATCAGACAAAACAGCTAATGCTGGTGAGGGAGAAACAGTAAATCTTACTTGGTATACAATTGGACAAACACCAAAAGATTTAGAAATGGTTCAAGAAAAAGCAAATGAATACTTAAAAGACAAAATAAACGCTACAATTGATATGAAATTTATCGATTATGGTGATTATACTCAAAAAATGGGAGTTATAATCAACTCAGGTGAGCCATATGATTTAGCATTCACTTGTTCATGGGCTAACCCATACTTAGAAAATGCTAGAAAAGGAGCTTTCTTAGAGCTTGATGATTTAATAGAGTCAAAAGGACAAGATATGAAGAAAGCTATTGATGAAAGATTCTGGGAAGGTGCTAAAATAGATGGTAAAACATATGCGATTCCAAACCAAAAAGAAATCGGAGTTGCACCTATGTGGGTATTCACTAAAGAATATGTTGATAAATACAACATACCATACCAAGATATCCATAGCTTAGAAGATTTAGAGCCATGGTTAAAAGTTATAAAAGAAAATGAGCCAAACGTTACACCTTTATATATAACTAAAGGATTCTCAGCTCCAACTTACTTCGATCAATTAGTAGATCCAGTAGGAGTTGAATATGGAGACGAGAGCTTAACAGTAAAGAATATGTTTGAAACTGATAAAATGAAGAGCGAGTTAGAAACTTTACAAAAGTACTATAACGAAGGATATATAAACAAGGATTCAGCTACTGCTAAAGATGATAAATCAGTTAAGAGATTTGTAACTAAAGCTGATGGACAACCTTATGCTGAAGGATTATGGTCAAAAGATTTAGGATACGAAGTAGTTGCTTCTCCAATAATGGATACTCATATCACAAATGGTTCAACTACAGGTTCTATGATAGCTGTTTCTAAGACTTCAGAGCACCCAGAAAAAGCTGTAGAATTCTTAAATTTATTAAATACTGATGAATACTTAAGAAACTTACTTAACTATGGTATAGAAGGAACTCACTATGAAAAAACTGGTGATACTCAAATTAAATTAACTGATAAAGCTAAAGACTACTCAGTTGGATACTATACTTTAGGTAACTTATTCATAACTTATACTTTAGATAATGAGCCTGTTGATAAGTGGAAAGAGTTCGCAGCATTCAACGATGCTTCTGTAGAATCACCTGCTTTAGGATTTAAGTTTAATACTGAAAAAGTAAGTAGCCAAATTGCTGCAATAAACAACGTTCTTGAAGAGTTTAAAGCTACTATCTATAGTGGATCAGTAAATGAAGCTGAATACTTAGATAAGATGAATAAGAAATTAAAAGAAGTTGGACTTGACGAAGTTATCTCAGAAATGCAAAGTCAAATGGATGCTTGGAAAGCAGAAAACGGAAAATAATATAACTTTAAATAAGTGTAAACTCTATGCATAGCATAGAGTTTACTTTTATCAAAATAGGGTTAATAAATCGGAAATATACAAATATAAATAAAATGAAAGTATTCTTACATAATCTAAGAGAATAGATTATCAATTATGTATAATAGGGGGAGTTTAAAGTGAAAAAATATGTTGTTATTGATATCGGTGGTTCAAGTATAAAACATGCTTTAATGAATGAAAATGGAGATGTTTTAGAAAAAGGAAGCGTAAAGACAGAAGGCAATGACATAAATTTATTTATAGAATCAATAGGAAAAGTTGTTGATGCATACAAAGAAAATAATGAAATTTTTGGACTAGCTTGTAGTTCACCAGGAGCAGTAGATGTTAAAACAGGATTTGTTGGTGGAGGAAGTGCAGTACCATGTATTCATGGACCAAATATAAAAGAACTTTTAGAAAAAAGATGTGATTTAAAAGTTTCTATAGAAAATGATGCAAATTGTGCTGGTTTAGCTGAAGGTTGGATTGGTGCAGCTAAAGATGTAGAAAACTATGCTTGTGTTGTAGTAGGAACAGGTATAGGAGGGTGTATCGTAGTTAATGGAGGAATTCTAAGAGGAAAACACCTTCATGGAGGAGAATTCGGATATATGTTCACTAGAGATAGTGAAGGATTAACTGATAGAATTTGGAGTGAAGTTGCTTCAACAAATGCTTTAGTTACAAGAGTCTCTAAGCTTAAAGGAATAGAGAAATCAGACCTTGATGGAAAGAAAGTATTTGAAATGGCTGAGTCTGGAGATGAAGAAGTTAATGCAGAGATAGAGTCATGGTATATGGATTTAGCAAGAGGAATGTATAACCTTCAATATATAATTGATCCAGAAAAAATTGTTGTTGGAGGAGCTATAAGTGCTAGAGAAGGCTTTGACAAAAAGATAAATGAAAAACTTGCTTTATTAAAAAGTGATATAGCTACTTTAGATATAAAAGTAGAAAAGTGTGAGTTTGAGAATGATTCAAATTTAATAGGAGCTTTATATCATTTCTTATATGTTAGTAAATAATATAAATTAAGTTAAAAGGGCTGTATTAAAGTCACTTTAAATAAAACTTATAAATATATTTTGAGGATTATTATAGTATTTGACCCTTGCAATTTTATTCTCCTTATATTTTTATAAATTTATTTTATTAGTGTTTTAATACAGCCTATTTTATTGTGTAGTAAGGGAGAAGGATTTTATGAAGGTTCTTAAATTTTTAGAGTTTTGCAATGATAAGAATAATGTTCATATGGCGGACTTGGTTTTGAGTAAAAATGAATATACAACGTTACATAGTCATGATTTTTATGAGATTTTTGTGGTTATTAAGGGTGAGTTTAGACATAATTATAATGGTACTTTTGAGGTTATTAAAGAAGGACAATTTAAAATAATAAAGCCAGAAGATGAACATTTTTTTATAGGTAAGGGTATTAATAATATACTTAGAAACATAGCAGTACATAGAGATTATTTTTTTAATATTACCCTTGAATCATGGATAGATGAACAAAAGTATAATTCAGTATATTCATTAAATGAGGTTGTTATTAAGAGTTTTAATTATAAAAGCAATATGATGATAAATGCAGAAAAAGAAAGTAGACGATATATAGTTGAGAGTTTGTTTAGTGATCTTATGATAAATATTTTCTTAGATGTGTCTTCAGATGAAAGAATACCATTATGGCTTAGAAAAGCTTATGAAAATATGAAAGTTAAAGAAAACTTTTTAGGGGGAATTAAAAGGTTTGTTTTATTAAGTGGAAAAACTCAAGAACATTTAACAAGAGAACTAAAAAAGTATTATGGAGTAAGTCCATCTGAGTACATAAATTCATTAAGACTAAACGAGGCTACAAAGCTTCTAGTACAATGTGATTCACCTATTATTGATATAATTTTTAATTGTGGATTCAATAATATTGGATATTTTAATAGGATTTTTAAAAGTCGTTATGGTATAACTCCAAGAGAGTATAGAAAGCTTAATAAAAAACTTTTTTAAATCAATATAGTATATATTTAATCAACATATGGGAAGAATGAGATATACCTAAAATTTATAATATAAGTATAGATTTTTAGGGAGGCGTAAAGCTATGAGATTTAATGAGAGATTATTTGAGAGAGAATTAGCTTTTACAAAAGCATATAGAGAGAATATAGATAAAGATAAAGCAATTAGAGAAGCTGAGTGTATAAAAGTTCAGTTTGAAGGTATATTCAAAGAGGTGCAAGAAGGAGATCTTTTTGCAGGTAGATATAGAAATACAGCTATAGGATATTTTCCGCTTATGATAGGTGGCGGAGTAGAAGATGGTTTTGATAAGACTTGTTATTGTGTAGATTTTAAGCGATGTTATGGGATTTTAGAAGAAATAAAAAATGATGATTCATATAGTGAAGAGTATGCAAATGAAGTTTTGGAAGCAATAAAGTTTTGGGAAGATAAAAATACAAACTTTAAAATAAGAGAAGCTTTTGATGCTGATATGAATAAAGGATTAACTGATGATGAGTGGGGAACTGCAATTGGAGCTGCATATCCTTTATATAGGATAGCAGGAGCACACTTAGATTATAAAAAACTTCTTAAGTATGGATTAGTAGGATTAATAGAATTAATTCAAAGCAAAAAAACTGAAAAAACTGAAAGTGTAGAGTTATATGAAGGAATGATTATGGCTTTAGAAGCCTTAAGAAATGTTTGTACTGCATACTCAGAATATATGGATGAAAAAATAAATGAGTGTAGAGATGAAAGTAAACTAGCTGATTACAAGAGAATAAAAGAATCTTTAATTAAGGTTAGGGATAATAAAGCAGAAACTTTACATGAGGCTATTCAGCTTATAAATCTTTATGCTATTGCAGCTAATGCAACAGAACTTGCTAGAATAGATACTTATTTAGGCGAGTTCTATATTAGAGACTTAGAAAATGGAACTATTGATAGAGAAGATGCTATAAGATATGTTGACTCATTCTTTAGACTTATATCAGAAAATTTATGTAGAGATACAAGAGCTATTATTGGAGGATTGGGAAGAGAAGACGAGAAAATTGCTGATGAATTTGCATTAGTAGTAATTGAGGTCATTGAAAGAAGATTTATGACATATCCTCAAGTAAGTTTAAGATATTATAAAGGTATGGATGAAAGAGTTTATAATAAGGCTTTAGATGTGCTTGGAATGGGTAGAACTTTCCCTATTCTTTATAATGATGATGTAAATGTTGAGTCAGTTATGAATGCTATGGATGTTCCAAGAGAAGCTGCAGAGCAATATGGATTCTTTGGATGTGGAGAGTATATGATAGCTAATAAAAGTATAGGAACTCCAAATACACTTATAAACATGCCTAAGATATTAGAAGTAACTTTAAATAATGGAGTTGATCCAATTACTAAAGAGGAGATTGGATTAAAAACTGGAGAAATAACTGATGATTTAACTTTTGAAGAGTTATTTGAAAGATATAAGAAACAAGCAGACTTCTTTGTAGACCAGTGTGGTAAATTACAAGATTTAGTTTATAAGAAGTGTAATGAGGATAGTTCATTCTTATTATTAAGCATACTTCATGATGATTGTATAGAAAAAGGAAAAGCAATTTTTGATGGTGGATTATATCATCTTGGTGGAACATTAGAGACTTATGGAAATATAACAACTTCAGATAGTTTCACTGCTATTAAAGAATTAGTTTATGATAAAAAAGTATTTACTTTAACTAAATTAGTTGAGATGATGGCTTGTAACTTTGATGGCTATGAAAATGAAAGAAAGCTATTAATTGAGGCAGAAAAGTATGGAAATGATTATGACCAAGCTGATGAAATTGCAGTTAGAGTTCATGAGCATATTTGTAATAGTATAAGAAATCAAAGAAATAAGACAGATTTAGATTCTCTTTTAGTTGTTATGATAAATAATAATATGAACGTACTTTTAGGAAAATCAACTGGAGCAACTCCTGATGGAAGAAAAGCTGGAGAATTCTTATCAAATGGAAATGCAGCCTATTCAGGAATGGATAAAGAGGGAATAACTGCTCTTATAAATTCCTTAGTAAAATTAGATACTAAGATTCATGCAGGGGCAAATCATAACCTTAAGTTTTCAGGAGAATTCTTTAATGATAACAGAGAAACTTTTAAATGTTTATTAGAAACTTTCTTTGATATGGGGGGACAACAAACTAACCTTTCAGTATTAAGTCAAAAGGATTTAGAAGATGCTTTAGTAAATCCAGAAAAACATGAGAATTTAATTGTGCGTGTTGGCGGATTTACAGCAAGATTTATAGATCTTGATAGAGATACACAATTAGAAATAATGAAGCGTACAGCATACTAGGGGTGAGTTAGTTGAAAAACTTAGTTATAGATATTCAAAGATGTTCTATTCATGATGGACCAGGAATAAGAACTACAGTATTTCTAAAAGGATGTCCATTAAGATGTCAGTGGTGTCATAATCAAGAATCGCAAAGTTATGAAAAAGAATTATCATTTAATATTGAAAGATGTAGTAGTTGTGGAGAATGTATAAAAGAATGTCCAGAAGAAGCTCATTATATAAAAGAAGGAATTCATAAATTTAACTATGATAAATGTAAGGCTTGTGGCAAGTGTATAGAAACTTGCCACCAAAAAGCTTTATCAATTGTAGGTAAAGAATTAGATATAGATGAAATAATGAAGGTTATAAAAAAAGATATAAATTTTTATAAGAATTCGAAGGGCGGAGTAACTATATCTGGTGGAGAAGCCTTAACCAATATAGAACTTACAAAGAAGATATTAGTTAAATGCAAAGAAGTTGGAATCCACACTTGTATAGAAACAAGTGGCTTTGCTAAAAAAGATAATATAGATTTCATAGTGGAGTATGTAGATTTATTTTTATATGACTATAAATTAACAGGAGAGGAGCTTCATAAAAAATATATCGGAGTTTCTAATGAGATAATATTAGAAAACTTAGAGTATATAAGTAGTTTTGGTAAAGAGATAATACTTCGTTGTCCAATAATTCCAGATGTAAATGACTTTAAAGAGCATTTTGAGGCAATAAGGAGTTTAGGTGAAAAATTAGATGGTATTAAAAAAGTAGAATTATTACCTTATCATGATTTTGGAGTTATAAAAGGAAAGAATATAGGGAAAGAAGTTGTGAGATTTAGAGTTCCTTCAAAGGTTGAAAAAGAAGAGTGGAAGAACTTCTTCCAAGATGTTAGTTTTGATTTTAAAATAAATTAATTAGTGTTATTGGTACTAGCATTAATAATTTAAGTATAAAGTATAGATTGGTTAATGTGAATTTCAGATATAATAGAAACTCTTTGTGAAATTAAGCAGTTTCGAAGGGATATCTGAAATTCACTTTTTAACTAGACACTTAAATACTCATTTTTAGAATTTATCTTAGTTAACTATAACTTTTACACTTTAAGAAGATGGGGATATTATTTAAAATTAAGTTGAAAACGATATAGATAAAGGGGAGAGAAGTATGCCGCAGTTAAATTATAGAGAGAACCTAAATAAAAAATTTAAGGCTTACAATAGTGGATTAAGAGTTTTTAAAAACTATGAGGTTAATGATAATAATATAGATATATATTTTTCAAATTTAAAAATAACGCTTACTATAATTGAAAATAATATAGTTAAAGTGTTTATTGGCGATAAATATGAAGAAAGTATTCCTACTAATGGAGTAGTTGATATATTAGGAAAAGGAAGTTTTACTGTAGAAGAAGATTTAGATTATATTATTGTAAAGGGAAGTAAGGTTTCAACTTATGTAAATAAGAATACTAGTGAAATTACTTTCAGAGATATAGATGGAAATATACTTTGTGAAGATTTTCAACCAAGCTTCAAGGATGAAGAGGGACATATATACATATCAAAAGTTAATGATTGCTTAGCTTATTATGGTCTAGGAGAAAAAGGTGGAGACCTAAATAAGAAAGGATATTATACAGAAAACTTTAATACTGATGATCCAGAGACAGATGATGATTCCGTTGCTTATTATAAGACAATTCCTTTCTATGTTGGGTTAAAGAAAGAAGCTACTTATGGATTATTCTTTGATAATAGTTTTAGAAGTTATTTTGATATGGGAAAAGAACAAGGGGATAGAATATTCTTTGGAGCTATTGGAGGACAAATTCAATATTATTTCATACCAGGAGATAATATTAAAGAAGTTGTTAGAAATTACACTGCTTTAACTGGAAGAATGGAGATGCCACCTTTATGGAGCTTAGGCTATCAACAATGTAGATTTAGTTACTTTAGTCAAGAAGAGGTTAGAGAGTTAGTTAAAACTTTTGAAGAAAAAGAAATTCCATTAGATGTAGTTTATTTAGATATAGATTATATGGATGGATTCAGAGTAATGACATTTAAAACTCCTAATTTTGATGATGCAGCTGGTCTTATTGGTGATTTAAAAGAAAAAGGAATAAGAACAATAACAATTGTTGACCCAGGGGTTAAGGTTGATGAGGAATATGATGTTTATAATAGAGGAAAAGCAGGAAACCATTTTACCAATAAGTTAGATGGTGAAATGTTTATAGGTGCTGTATGGCCAGGAGATAGTGCTTTCCCAGATTTCTCAAATAAAGATTGTAGAGAATGGTGGAAGAGTGAGCTTAAGAAATTTATAAGTGAGCACGGTATGGATGGTATATGGAATGACATGAATGAGCCATGTGTATTTAATAATGACCATAAGACTATGCTAGAAACTTGTCTTCATAATAGTGACTATGGGATTATAGAGCACAAAGAATTCCATAATAGATATGGTTTTGAAATGAGTAGATGTTCAATGGAAGCTCAAAATGAATTGCATCCTAATGAAAGAGGATTTTCTATGACTAGAGCTACTTATGCTGGTGGGCAAAGATATTCTTCAGTTTGGACAGGAGATAATATGAGTATGTGGAGCCAAATGAGAATGTCTATATCAATGAATGCTAATTTAGGGGTTAGTGGATTCTCGTTTGTAGGAAATGATGTTTCAGGATTTGGATTAGATTCAACTGAAGAATTATTTATAAGATGGATGGAGATGGGCCATTTATCCCTATATTCAGAAATCATTCAAATATGTACACTAGAAGACAAGAGCCGTGGGCTTTTGGACCTAGAGCTGAGAAAATTGCTAAAAAGTCAATTGAACTAAGATACGAATTACTTCCATATATTTATGATTTATACTATGTATCTCATAAAGAGGGATTGCCTATTTTTAGACTAATGGTGATGGAATACGAAAAAGATATGAATGTATTAAATCTTAGAGAGCAATTTATGCTTGGAGAAAATATGATTGTTGCTCCAGTTTTATATGATGGAGAAAGAAGCAAGGTTGTTTATTTACCAGAAGGAACTTGGTTTAATTACTTTACTAAAGAGAAACTTCAAGGTGGAAATTGGCATAAGCTTTCTTGTGAGTTAGATGAAATTATAGTTCTAGTTAAAGAAGGAACTATAATACCTACTTATAATAAGAAGTTTAAGAATGTTGCTGAAAGACCAGATTCAATTCTTTTAAAAGTATTTGGAGAGAATGCAACTGGATTCCATTATAATGATGATGGACATACCATGGAATATTTGAATGGAAAGTATAACTTTATGTCTATAGAAGTTAAAGATGGAGAGCTAAATTTAGAATACCTAAATAAAGGATTTGAAGAAGAATCAGTTGAAATAGAGATAATTAAGTAAATTTTAGTCCCTATGAGCAATTTTATGAAATTGCTCATAGGGACTATTTTCGTTTATTAAACTGGATAGTATAAAAATATTGAGCTTAATCGTGATTAGTTAGTAAAAGTTTTTATTGAGTTTTTAGAAATATGAATAATAAAACAATAAAACTTTCAAAAAATACAGATGTTTTCTTCACAAAAACAAGAAAAAAGGAGAAAATGAAAGAATTAACAAGGTACATTATAAATTTAATCCTAAACTTTATGAATTTAGTTGAATAAAGAATATTAACAATATTGCGCTAAAATTAATAGAGTGTTAAAATTGAATGGTGATATTTAACGTTAAAATAATATGTTAAAGGTTTCTTTAATGATTATTTTAAAATGGACAAGCATTAATTAAGAAATTAAACGGGAATTATTGTGAAATAATAATGAGGAGGAGAAATGCATGAGCAGCAACAATGATGGAAAGAAGCTTATGTGGTATAACCTTGGGTTAATGGCATTCGTGTCAGTTTGGGGTTTTGGAAATATAGTAAATAACTTCGCAACTCAAGGATTAACTGTAGTAACTTCATGGATATTAATAATAGCTTTATATTTTGTACCATATGCTCTTATGGTAGGAGAATTAGGTTCAACATTTAAAGATAGTAAAGGTGGAGTAAGTTCATGGATAGGTAAAACAATGGGACCTACACTAGCTTACTTAGCTGGATGGACATACTGGGTAGTACATATTCCTTACCTAGCACAAAAACCTCAAGGGGTTATTGTTTCTTTAGGATGGGCTATTTTCCAAGATGGAAGTACTATTAAAAATCTTAATCCTTTAATAACACAATTAGCAGGATTAGCTATATTTTTATTCTTTGTATGGATATCTTCAAGAGGAGTTAATTCACTGGGTAAAATAGGAACTGTAGCAGGAACAGCAATGTTCGTTATGTCTTTACTTTATATATTACTTGTGTTAACAGCACCAGCTATTAGAGGAACACATATAGCTACACCAAATATGACTTCAATTAGTACATATATACCGAAATTTGATTTTACATACTTTACAACTATAGCTATGCTAGTTTTTGCAGTTGGAGGAGCTGAAAAAATATCTCCATACGTAAACAACATGAAGGATCCTGTGAAAGGATTCCCAAAAGGTATGATAGCATTAGCAATAATGGTTGCTGTAACTGCACTTCTTGGTTCAGTAGCAATGGGAATGATGTTTGATGCAAATAATATACCAAATGACTTAATGTTAAATGGTGCTTATTATTCATTCCAAGAATTAGGTAACTACTACGGTTTAGGAAATACATTCCTAATATTATATGCATTAGCAAACTTTGCAGCTCAAATATCAGCTTTAGCATTCTCAATAGATGCTCCATTAAAAGTTTTATTAGGAGATACAGATGCAAGATACGTACCAAAAGCATTAACTAAAACTAATAAACATGGTGCTCCAGTAAATGGATATATAATGACATCAGTATTAGTTGGTATATTAATAATAGTTCCAGCTTTAGGAATTGGTGATTTTAATGCATTATTTACTTGGTTATTAAAATTAAATGCTGTTGTTATGCCAATGAGATACTTATGGGTATTCTTAGCTTACATAATGTTAAGAAAGGCTGTAAAAGGAAAGTTCAAATCAGATTACAAATTTGTTAAAAATGATAAGTTTGCAATGATAATAGGAGCTTGGTGTTTCATATTCACAGCATTTGCTTGTATTTTAGGTATGTTCCCAACAGATGTTCCAGTATTCTCAGGACAATGGATATTCATAGTAGGAATGAACGTTGCTACTCCAGTAATATTAATAGGATTAGGATTAATATTACCTAAGATTGCTAAAAGAACAAATGGAAAAGCATATGATGATGCAGTAAGAGAAGCTGCTGCAACAAAAATAGATAATAAATAATTTTATATAAAATGTAAGGCACTTCTAAAGTTAGAAGTGCCTTTTTGATATATTTTGGTAAACATTTATTTTAGAATTGGTATATAAGATAATATTTTCTAGTTATATAGCGGTATAATAATGACAAAATTAATTTGATATGGTAATATGTAAAGTACAATATATTTTGATAATCAAACAATAGGTTAAGGAGAAATCAGAATGATAGTAGAACCAAAGTTTAGAGGTTTTATATGTACTACCTCTCATCCACAAGGATGTAAAAAGAATGTTGAAAATCAAGTAGAGTATGTAAAAGAAAAAGGTAAAATAAATGGAGCTAAAAAAGTCCTTGTTTTAGGAGCTTCAACTGGATATGGATTAGCAAGTGCTATAGTTGCATCAGAAGCATGTGATGCAGATGTATTAGGAGTTGCTTTTGAGAGAGAAGCTTCAGAAAAAAGAACTGCTTCAGCAGGTTGGTATAATATAGAGTCATTAAAAGAAGTTGCATCAAATGAAGGTAAAAATTTTATATCAGTAAATGGAGATGCCTTTTCAAATGAGGTTAAGGGCGAAGTTATAGAGTTAATAAAAGAAAATATGGGTAAAGTGGATTTAGTTATTTATTCATTAGCTGCTCCAAAAAGAAAAGACCCTGTTACAGGTGTAGTCTATAGTTCATGCTTAAAAACTGTAGGAGAACCTTTTAGTAGTAAAACTTTAGACTTCCATACAGGAGAAATTCATGATGTTACTATTTCACCAGCTACAGAGGAAGAAGTAGAAGGTACTAAAAAAGTAATGGGTGGAGAAGATTGGAAGCTATGGATAGAAGCTTTAAAAGAAGCTGATGTTTTAGAAGACGGAGTTAAAACAATAGCTTATTCATATATTGGACCAGAGGTAACTTATCCAATATACAGAGAAGGAACAATAGGAAGAGCAAAGAAGGATTTAGAGGAAACTGCATCTAAAATAACAGATATATTAAAACCAGTCAATGGTGAAGGATATGTTTCAGTAAATAAAGCTTTAGTAACTCAAGCAAGTTCAGCTATTCCAATAGTTTCACTTTATATTTCAATACTTTACAAGGTAATGAAAGAAAAAGGAACTCATGAAGGTTGTATAGAGCAAATATACAGAATGTTTGTGGATCTTTACGAAGGAAAACTTAACTTAGATGATGAGAACAGAATAAGAATCGATGACTTAGAAATGGAAGAAGACGTACAAAAGGCTATAGAAGAAATATGGCCACAAATAAACAGTGAAAATGTTTTTGAATTAAGTGATGCAGAAGACTTCAGAACAGAATTCTTCAAATTATTTGGTTTTGGCTTAGAAGGTGTAGACTATTCACAAGATGTAGACATAACAAGAGTATAAATTATAAGCTTATAATATAAAAATCTATAAGTGTATTTAAAGAATTGATTGTATTTATACAGGGTTCTTTAAATACTGCTTATAGATTTTTCTTTTTTATAACAATATAAAGAGAGATAATAAAATAATTATTACCCCGGAAATTAAGTTGCTATTATTTACAACTTTTTTATTTTTTATCTTTTTAGAAAAATAAATTCCTACTGAGATAAAAATAAGTGAAATAATAAAGGTTGATATGGTTGTAAAAGTAATATTTAGTCCAGAAATACTAGCTCCTATCCCAAGGCCAAAGTTATTTAATGAAAGAGCTACTGAAAGAGCAAGTGATTCTTTAAGGTCTATATTACCTGATTTATCTTTATCTGCTATTTCGGGGTTCTCTAATATACATATAGGAGAGTTTGCGTTAGTACAGTCACTTGAATTTATAGATTTCTTTTCTTTAAAGTAAGTTATTATGAAATATAATCCTATTCCCAAAAGTACTAACCCTCCAATTATATCAGTCAATTTTAAAGGGAGTACATCTAAAAATGCTTTACCTAACATCATAGAAACTAAAGTTCCAAGGGCAGATATTGTAGCTATTACAAGTGTACTTGAAAAATTTATTTTTATGTTTTTTAATCCATAGGCAAATGAAACAACAAGTATATCTAAACTGGCAGCTATTACAAAAAGAATTACGCTTAAAAAGCTCATTATTTTTGCCTCCAAAATTTTACTGTTACTCACAATATATTTAAAAAAACACTAAATTGTGACAGTTTAAGAGGCGATTCATATTAATTTCTAGAAAAATAATAAGCTAATTCTCTAGGTGGTATTTCTATTTTAGAATTAATCTTTTTTAAGTAAAGTTTAGCTTTTTTTAAATCCTTTTCTTTAATCAATTTTTTGAAATGAGAAATTTCTCTTTTAGTCATATAATCATCAATTATGTTAAAAGCAAGTTCTAAGGAATACTTAAATCCTATTAGGTCAAATTCTTTTGTAGTTGCTTCATCTAAATATTTATAAAAATCAACAATGTTACCATAAGTATTTTCATGGAAGTCTTTATCATATTGTAATAAAAGAAGTTTATAATTTTCTATTTCAGAAGAGAATTCTTCTTTAGAAAGACCTATATTAATTTCTTTTAAAGTTTTTAAAATTTTGATAGCAGAAATATCTTTATCCTTAACCTCTAGCATTATATCAGGATTAAAATTTTCAACCTGATTATAATAGTCTAAAAAGGATGTTACAGCTATTGATTGTGAGTGAGATCCTTTCTTTTTATTTAAATCTTGCTGACTATAATGAACTTTTATATTCCCATCTAAATTATTATTCCAAGTTTTTTTCACTTTAGAATAAATTTTATTTAAGGTATATGAATTATCACCAAAGCATATATTGTGTAAATTATCAAAAATAGCAGGAATATGTATTTTGGAAGATACTTCTAATACATCATCTAATGAAAAACTTTTCTCATCATTTTCTATTATTAGGCGTTTTTGCGCTGATTCGGAGAGGCTACTGAATCCTTTAATAAAGTTCTCTTTTGCCATGGGCTTATCACCATAGACTCCTCCTATATGAAGTATGATTTTATTTTTATAGTCAACTTCTAAAGAGTCTAAAAATGAGCAATGATATTCAACATCTAATAATGATTTTTTTAATGTCTCTTCATTAGGAGAGTTTATAACTGTGTATTGTCCAGGGTGCATGGAAACACGCATATTATTTTTTCTTATAAAATCTCCAATTAATTTTAGTTTGGTGTGGAATTCCTTCTGCCAATTGAAATCATTAATTTCATGTGAACCTAAAGGGATAATATCGGAGCCAATTCTAAATAAATAAATATCATTATCTTTGTTACAGTGAAGTATTTTATGTAAATCATTTAAATTTTTTTCAATTATAGGATAAATATTTTTGTGGGAAAAGTCCTTTAACAGTACTCGTCTATTTGTTCTAGCATTTGTTATTAATGGAGTACAAGCGTATCCTATTTTCATTAAATCACTCCTTTAAAATAATTATGTATTTAGTTTCTACATTAAGTTAAAAAAATAAAATAAAAAATTTGTATTTATGCAATTGAAATAATGAAAATGAAATAAGAACAATTTTTGGAATGAATCATATTAATAAACGTATAATTAAAAATAACTTAAAATGCATAAATAATAAGAATGCTGCATTATATTAATAAAATAATAATTAATTGCAGTAAAACTTGATAAACAAATATTCGTAAAAGGGGGAGTAGTTTTGGAAAGACATATTTTATCTGTATTGGTTAGGAATTCTTCAGGTGTTCTAAGTAGAGTATCAGGTCTTTTTTCAAGAAGAGGATTTAATATTGAAAGCTTAACAGTAGGTGAGAGTTATAAAGATAATACCTCAAGAATGACAATTGCTTTAAAGGGAAATGACGATGTTTTAACACAGTTTATAAGACAGTTAAACAAGCTAGAGGATGTAATAAAGATAATAAAGCTTGAAGAAAAGAATTCTGTTTATAGAGAATTGCTCCTAGTTAAGGTTGAGGCTGATGATAAGAAGAGAGCTGAGATTAATGAAATAGTAAATATTTTTAGATGTAAAATCGTTGATATATGTAAAGAATCTCTCACAATAGAGTTAACAGGAGATGAAAGCAAAATAAACGCTTTGATAAATTTGCTTGATGACTTTGGAATTAAAGAAATTGCAAGAACAGGCTCTATTGCTTTAGAAAGAGGGAATAATAGTATAGATAGTTATGGAGATTATTTTGAATTTGAACATTAATTGGGGTGAGTTTTATGGGGATGACAATGACTCAAAAAATATTATGTAATCATTGTGGATTAGATGAAATTAAAACAGGACAGTTAATAGAGGTTAATTTAGATTTAGTTCTAGGAAATGATATAACTGCACCAGTTGCCATAAATGAATTTAATAAATTAGGGGATAGGAAGAAAGTATTTGATAAAAAAAAGATAGCTTTAGTTATGGATCATTTTACTCCTAACAAGGATATAAAATCTGCTGAGCAATGTAGATTTGTGAGACAGTTTGCTAAGAAGCATTAGATAGTTAATTTTTTTGATGTAGGAGATATGGGGATAGAGCATGTAATAATACCAGAAAAGGGACTTGTTACTGCTGGAGATGTGGTTATAGGAGCAGATTCTCATACTTGTACTTACGGTGCATTAGGAGCTTTTTCAACTGGTATAGGATCAACTGATATGGCAGCTGGTATAGCTACAGGAAAAGCTTGGTTTAAAGTACCTTCAGCAATTAAGTTCAGTCTTGTTAATAAACCTAATAAGTGGGTCAGTGGCAAGGATATAATCCTACATATTATAGGGAAAATAGGTGTTGATGGTGCTCTATATAAATCTATGGAATTTTGTGGAGATGGTCTTAAGCATATATCCATTGATTCAAGATTTACCATAGCAAATATGGCTATAGAGGCAGGAGCTAAGAATGGTATATTTGAGGTTGATAATATTACACTTCATTATTTAAATTCTCATTCAACTAAAGAACAACGTATTTATAAAGCTGATGAAGATGCCGTATATGATGAAGTTTATGAGATAGATTTAAGTGAGATAAAGCCTACAGTTGCTTGTCCTCATCTTCCTGAAAATACAAGGACTATTGATGAGATTAAAAATATAAAAATAGATCAAGCTGTTATAGGTTCATGTACTAATGGAAGGATTGAAGACTTAAGAGTTGCAGCTGAAATTTTAAATGGAAGAAGAGTAAATAAGGATGTAAGAACAATAATAATTCCAGGAAGTCAAAGAGTATATTTAGATGCTTTAGAAGAAGGATTAATAAAAGTATTTATAGAAGCTGGGGCAATAGTTTCTACACCTACTTGTGGGCCATGTTTAGGAGGTCATATGGGAATACTAGCGAAGAAAGAGGTAGCTATTTCTACAACAAATAGAAATTTCTTAGGTAGAATGGGTCATATAGAGTCAGAGATTTATTTATCAAGTCCAGCAATAGCAGCTGCATCGGCTATAAAAGGAGAAATATGTTCTCCAGAAGAGATTGTTTAGGAGGAATTATTATGGAAGCTAAAGGAAGAGTTTTTAAATATGGAGATAATGTTGATACAGATGTAATAATTCCAGCTAGATATTTGAATACCAGTGATGAGAAAGAATTAGCCAAGCATTGTATGGAGGACTTGGATAATGAATTTTCATTAAAGGTTAATACAGGAGATATTATTGTTGGAGAGAAAAATTTTGGATGTGGTTCTTCAAGAGAACATGCACCATTAGCAATAAAGGCAAGCGGAGTTAGTTGTGTAATAAGTAAAAGTTTTGCAAGAATTTTTTATAGGAATGCTATAAATATAGGACTTCCTATACTTGAATGTAGTGAAGCTGTTGATGGAATAGAAAGTGGAGATGAACTTTCTATAGATTTTTCAAAAGGAATAATAAATAACTTAACTAAGGGAACAGAATTTAAAAGTGAACCTTTTCCAGAGTTTATAAAAGAAATAATAGAAATGGGTGGATTAATAAAGAGAATAAGTAATATTTAGTTTGGTGGGGTGATTTTATGAAGTTCAATATTGGTGTTTTAAAAGGTGATGGAATAGGGCCAGAAATAGTTGAGGTTGCTACTGAGGTTTTAAATAAAATAGGTGAAAAATATAATCATGAATTTGATTTGGAATATTTTTTGATTGGAGGAAGTGCTATAGATGCTGTAGGAGTTCCTCTTCCGCAAGAAACATTAGATGGCTGTAGAAATAAAGATAGCATTTTATTGGGAGCTGTTGGTGGAAGTAAGTGGGATAACATGCCTAAGGGAAAAAGACCAGAGAATGCTCTTTTAGATATAAGAGAAAAACTTAATTTATATTGTAATTTTAGACCAGCTAAAGTTTATAAAGAACTTATAGAGGCTTCTCCAATAAAGAATTCAATTATAAAAAGTGGAGTGGACATGATTATAGTAAGAGAACTTACTGGGGGAATATATTTTGGAGAAAAGAGATCGGATTATATTGGAGGAGTAGTAACTTCAAGTGATTTAGAGATATATTCTGATGAAGAGATAAGAAGAATTTCAATAAAAGCTTTTGAACTAGCGAGAAAAAGAAGAGGTAAGTTGACAAGTATTGATAAAGCAAATGTTTTGGAAAGTTCGAAGCTTTGGAGAAAGATAGTAAATCAAGTTAGTAAAGATTATGAAGATGTAGAGTTAGAACATTTATATGTAGATAATGCCTCAATGCAACTTATTAAGAATCCAGCAAGTTTTGATGTTATACTTTGCAACAATATTTTTGGAGATATTTTATCAGATGAAGCAGCAATGATTACAGGTTCAATAGGAATGCTTCCATCAGCTTCTTTAGGTGACGGAAATTTTGGGATGTATGAGCCTATCCATGGAAGTGCTCCAGATATAGCTGGAAAAGGGGTGGCTAATCCCATAGCTACTATATTATCTGTAGGAATGATGCTTAAAAATAGTTTTAACTTATATGAAGAAAGTGAAGCAATAGAAGAGGCTGTAAATAAAGCTTTAGAAGATGGATATAGGACATTAGATATTTTAGAAGAGGGGATGACCTTAGTTGGAACAAAAGAGATGGGAGATATTATTATAGGAAACTTAGGTAGGTGAGAATTTTATGAAAAGTGATGTTATTAAAAAAGGAAGTAGTAGGGCGCCACATAGATCTTTACTTAGAGCACTAGGGATGACTGAGGAGGAGTTTAATAAACCACTTATAGGTGTTGTTACTTCACAAAATGATATCGTACCTGGTCATATTAATTTAGATAAGATAGTTGAAAATGTTAAAAAGGGAATATTGATGGCTGGTGGAGTTCCAGTAGTTTTTCCTGTAATAGGAGTATGTGATGGAATAGCTATGGGACATGAAGGAATGAAATACTCTTTAGCTACAAGAGAAATTATAGCTGATTCCATAGAATGTATGACAAAGGCTCATGGTTTTGATGGATTAGTGTTAATTCCAAACTGTGACAAGATTGTTCCAGGGGTTTTAATGGGAGCTTTAAGAATGAACTTACCTTCAATAGTTGTGTCTGGTGAACCAATGCTTTCAGGTAAGTTTAAAGGAAGAAAGTGTAGTTTGTCTACCGTTTTTGAAGGCGTAGGAGCATATGAAGCAGGAAAGATGAGTGAGAAAGATTTACTTTCTTTAGAAAAGAATGCTTGTCCGACTTGTGGGTCATGTTCAGGAATGTTTACTGCAAACTCTATGAATTGTTTGTGTGAAGCTTTAGGGATAGCTTTGCCTGGTAATGGGACAATACCAGCTGTTTATTCTGAAAGAATGGTTTTAGCTAAGAAAGCTGGAATGGCTTTAATGAATTTAGTCAATAAAAATATAAAAGCTAGAGATATAGTGAATAAGAGCAGTATAGAGAATGCTTTAAGAGTGGATATGGCTTTAGGATGTTCTAGTAATAGTTTGCTTCACTTAACAGCTGTAGCAAATGAGGCAGGAGTAGAACTTGATTTAGATTATGTAAATAAGATAAGTGAGGAAACACCTAATCTTTGTAGGCTTTCACCGGCTGGGGAACATTATATGGAAGATTTATATTCAGCAGGTGGAGTTCAAGTCTTAATAAAAGAATTATCTAAAAAGAATTTAATAGATTTAGAGGCTTTAACGTGCACTGGTAAAAGTGTACTTGAAAATATAAAAAGTGTTTCTAATTTAGATGAAGAAGTGATTAGAAATATAGAAAATCCATATAGTGAAAGTGGAGGATTGGTAGTTTTAAAAGGAAACTTAGCCAAGGATGGAGCTGTTGTTAAGAAATCAGCTGTTTTACCTTCTATGATGGTTTGTAGATGTAGAAGTAGAGTTTTTGATTCTGAGGAAGAGGCTATTAAGGAAATTTTAGAAGGGAAAATTGAAAAAGGCGATGTTGTTTTAATTAGATATGAGGGCCCAAAAGGTGAACCAGGGATGAGAGAAATGCTAAGTCCAACATCAGCTATAGCAGGAATGGGATTAGATGGTGATGTTGCCTTAATAACAGATGGTAGATTTTCAGGAGCTACAAGAGGAGCTTCTATTGGACATGTTTCTCCAGAAGCAGCAGAAGGGGGGATTATAGCTTTAGTTGAAGATGGAGATGTAATAAGTATAGATATTCCAAATAGAAAGCTAGAACTAGAAGTCTCTGATGAGATATTAGAAGCGAGAAGAAAGAAGTTAAATAAGTTTGAAAGTAAGGTTAAGTCTGGGTATTTAAGTAGATATTCAAAGCTGGTTTCATCAGCTAGCAAAGGGGCAGTTTTAAGTTAAGGTGTATTTAAAAGTAAATTGGAAATTATAGGATTTGTGATTTTATGGGAGGTGAAAGAAAGTGCTATTAAAGGGAGCAGAAATTTTAATAAAAACTTTAATGGATCATGGAGTGGACACTATATTTGGATATCCAGGAGGCTCTGTTTTAGATATATATGATTGTTTATATAAATATGAGGGAGAAATTAAACATGTACTAACTGCTCATGAACAGGGAGCTTCACATGCAGCGGATGGATATGCAAGGTCTACTGGAAAGGTAGGTGTTTGTCTTGCAACATCGGGACCAGGTGCTACAAACCTTGTTACTGGAATAGCTACAGCTTATATGGATTCTATACCTATGATAGCTATTACAGGTAATGTTCCAAAGAAGTCTTTAGGTAAGGATTCTTTTCAAGAGGTTGATATATTTGGAATAACACTTCCTATAACAAAACATAGTTATATAGTTGATGATGTTAGTAAGCTACAGGATATAATATTGGAAGCTTTTAAGATAGCTCAAAAGGGAAGAAAAGGACCTGTTTTAATAGATATTCCCAAGGAAATAATGAGTCAAAAATATGAATATAAAAAAGTTGTTCCTGTAGAGATTGAAAGGAATACAAAATATTTAACTGAAGAAGGACTTAAAAATATTTCTGAATTAATAAACAGGAGTGAAAAGCCTTTAATTTATGCTGGTGGAGGAGTTATATCATCAGAGGCTTTTAAAGAATTAAAGAGCTTTGCTGAAAAGATAAATTCTCCAGTCTCAACATCCTTAATGGGGAAGTGTGCATATTCTAATGAAAGTTATTTATATACAGGAATGATAGGAATGCATGGTACTAAAACATCAAATATATTAGCAACTAAAAGTGATTTGATTATATGTATAGGAGCAAGATTTAGTGATAGGGTTATTACTAATAGAGATCACATTAAAAATGCAAAGATAATTCATATAGATGTGGATCCAGCTGAGATAAACAAGAATATAAAAGTTGATGATTATATAGTTGGAGATATAAAAGAGACTTTAAATAGATTGATTCCACTAATTGATGAGAAGAAAAATGAAGAGTGGATTAATGAAATGAATATTCTAAAAAATGAAGAAAAAGATAGTAGGACTCCAGATAGTATTAAGAAATTATTTGAAGTATTAAATAATCTATGTGATGAAGAGTATATTATTGTAACTGATGTTGGTCAACATCAAATGTGGACAGCATCTAACTACAAGTTTGTAAAAGAAAGAAGTTTCATAAGCTCAGGGGGGCTTGGAACTATGGGGTTTGGAGTTGGAGCTGCTATAGGAAGTCAAATCGGGAATAGTGATAAAAAAGTTATTTTAATAACTGGTGATGGTAGTTTTGGTATGAATTGTAATGAGTTAGCTACTATATCTACTAATAACTTACCGATAAAGATTTTTGTAATAAACAATAATGTTTTAGGTATGGTTAGGCAGTGGCAAGATTTATTTTATGATAAAAGATACTCTCAGACGACATTAGATAGAAAAACTGATTTTGTAAAACTTGCTAATGCTTTTGGAATAAAAGGATTAAGGATAAATGAGGCTGATTTAGAAAGTAAACTTAAAGAGGTTTTGTATTCTGATGAGGCTTGTGTAATAGATTATGTTATAAATAACAATTTGAAAGTTTTTCCAATGGTTGCTCCAGGAGAGTCTATAGGAAATTTAATATTAGAAGAGTTTAAGGAGGGTTAAATGAGGAAAATAAGGATATTTGATACCACCTTAAGAGATGGTGAGCAGTCACCAGGAGTAAATTTAAATCTTAAGGAAAAGATGATTATTGCTAAAAGGTTAGAGAGATTAGGAGTAGATGTTATTGAAGCAGGATTTCCTATGGCATCAGAAGGGGATTTTAAATCAGTAAGTGAGATTGCCAAAAATATTAAAAATTCTGAAATAGCTGCATTAAGTAGAGCAGTTAAAAAAGATATTGATTTGGCTTGGAATGCTGTTAAGTATAGTGAAAGTCCAAGAATTCATACATTTATAGCAACATCTCCTATTCATATGAAATATAAACTTAATATGAGTGAAGAGCAAGTTATAGAAAATGCTATAGAGGCAGTTAGATATAGTAAAAATCTTTGTTCTAATATTGAGTTTTCAGCAGAAGATGCGTATAGAAGCGAAGTGGAGTTTCTATGTAGATTATTTGAAAAAGTAATAGAAGCTGGTGCAACAGTAATAAATATACCCGATACTGTTGGATATGCTTTGCCTATGGAATATGGAGATTTTATCAAGAAAATAGTAAATGGAACAAAAGGAATAGAAAAAGTTGATGTTTCAGTTCATTGTCATAATGATTTAGGACTAGCTGTAGCAAATTCCTTAGCGGGTATATTATCAGGAGCTACTCAAGTTGAATGTGCAATAAATGGTCTTGGAGAAAGAGCGGGAAATACGGCTTTAGAAGAAATAGTTATGGCTATTGAAACTAAAAAAGAATCATTAGATATATGTACAGGAATAAATCTTAAAAATATTTGGGGAACTTCAAAATTAGTTTCTTCAGTAAGTGGAATGTATGTGCAAAATAATAAAGCAATAGTTGGGGAAAATGCTTTTTTACATGAATCAGGTATACATCAAGATGGATTTTTGAAAGAAAGAAGTACTTACGAAATAATAACTCCAGAAACTATTGGACGAGTAGAAGATGAAAATCTAGTTTTAGGAAAACATTCAGGAAGACATGCTTTTAAAGATTATTTAAAAAAATGTGGTTTAGAGCTAGAAGGGAAAGCTTTGGATGAAGCTTTTGAAAGATTTAAAAGTGTTGCAGATAAAAAGAAAAATGTTAGCCAAAAAGAGATTGAAGCAATAGTAAATCATGAGATGAGTGAAGTTTTAGAAGAAAAATATAAATTAATATCTTATCAAATTTATAGTGGCAATAAAATGATATGTACAAGTACTGTTGAAATACAATGCAATGGTGTGATTTTAAAGGAAAGTGCAGTAGGTGAAGGGACTATATCATCAGTGTTTAAAGCCATCGAGAGATGTATAGGGAAAGAAGTTAATCTAAAGGATTATTCAATAAAATCCATAACTGATGGTGAGGATTCCTTAGGTGAAATAATAATTAAAATTGAGAAGGATGGAAAGATATTTACAGGTCGTTCACTTTCGGAAGACGTAATGGAAGCTAGTGTAAAAGCTTATATAAGCGCTATAAATAAGCTTTATCAATAAATAAAATAGCTTGGCTTATATAATTTTAAAATTATAAATTAAGAATTTTGTAATAATTGAGGAGGGTGTTATATGGCAAAATTATATTATGAAAATAATACAGATTTAGATTTAATAAAGGGGAAAAAAGTTGCAATCATTGGTTATGGAAGTCAAGGGTGTGCACATGCATTAAATCTAAAAGACAGTGGTATTGATGTAACTGTAGGGTTATACAATGGTAGTAAGTCTTGGGAAAAGGCTGAAAAAGAAGGGGTAAAAGTTTCGACTGTTAGTGAAGCTGTAAAAAGCTGCGACGTTATAATGATTTTAGTGCCAGATGAAAAACAAGCGAAACTTTATAGTGAAGAGATAAAAGAAAACTTATCAAAAGGAAAAGCTTTAGCATTTGCTCATGGGTTTAATATTAACTTTGGACAGATTGAACCACCAGAGTGGGTTGATGTATTCATGGTAGCACCTAAAGGGCCAGGTCATATGGTAAGAAGGACCTATACTGAAGGTTCAGGAGTACCTTGTTTAATAGCTGTACATCAAGATTATACAGGGAAAGCAAAAGATATTGCATTAGCTTATACAAATGGAATTGGTGGAGCGAGAGCTGGAGTTTTAGAAACAACATTTAAGGATGAAACTGAAACAGATCTTTTCGGAGAACAAGCGGTACTATGTGGAGGAGTTACAGCTTTGATTAAGGCAGGATTTGAGGTCTTAACAGAAGCGGGATATGCTCCAGAAAATGCTTATTTTGAATGTTTGCATGAAATGAAACTTATAGTGGATTTAATGTATCAAGGTGGAATTAGTACCATGAGGTATTCAATAAGTGATACTGCAGAGTATGGCGATTATATGGTTGGTAAAAGAATAATTACAGAAGAGACTAAGAAAGAAATGAAAAATGTTCTTAGAGAAATTCAAGATGGAACCTTTGCAAAGAGATGGTTGTTAGAAAATTCAGAAGGTAGACCTAAATTTAATGCTATCAGAGAAAGAGAAAAAGACCATGAAATTGAAAAGGTTGGAAGAGAACTAAGAAGCATGATGAGTTGGATAGATAATAATATTTAAATTTTAAAGCAATTGATTCATAGGATAAGCACTTTCTATGAATCAATTGCTGTGGGAATTTTGTAGAAATATCCACTCTAAATTGTTAGTTTTTATTTCAACAATAAGAAATTTTGATAGTTTGTTTAAAATAATAAGAAAAAATATATTTTACAAAATGTATAAACAACTGTTATAATGTCAGAGGTTAATTTAAATTATAGGAGTGGAATTTATGGAAAAGTATATATTTTGGGTAACAGCTATTTTTCAAATAGGCGTATTTGCTCTGATGCTATACTATTTATTCATAGCGCTATTTGGATTTTACAAGAAAAAAGACAAAAAAGTTTTTGAGCCGCAAAAGAGATTTGCAATGCTTGTATCTGCGCATAACGAAGAAGTGGTTATAGAAAATCTAGTTGAAAGTTTAAAGCACTTAGATTATCCAAAAGAATTATATGATATATTTGTTATTGCAGATAACTGCACAGATAATACTGCGAAGGTTGCTAGAGCAGCAGGAGCAAATGTATTTGAAAGATTTAATAAAGAGAAGAGAGGTAAGGGTTTCGCTTTAGAATGGATGTTTGATAAAATATTCAAAATGGAAACTCATTATGATGGAATAGCTATATTTGATGCTGATAACTTAGTAGATAAGAATTTCTTAAAAGAAATGAACAACAAGATGTGTGAAGGATATAAGGTTGTTCAAGGATACATAGATTCTAAGAATCCTCAAGATTCATGGATAACAGAATCTTATGCTATAGCATTTACATCAGCAAATAGAATGCTTCAATTAGCAAAAAGTAATATAGGACTATCAGCTCAGATCGGTGGAACAGGATTTGTTGTAGATACTGATACCCTTAAAAAGTTAGGATGGGGAGCTACTTGCTTAACTGAAGACTTAGAGTTTAGCTGTAAACTTATATTAAATGATGAAAAAGTAGGATGGGCACATGATGCCATAATATATGATGAAAAACCTTTAACTTTAAAAGCTTCATGGAATCAGAGAAAGAGATGGATGCAAGGATTTGCAGATGTTGCTAGTAGATATGGAATGAAACTTTTAAAGAAAGCAATAAAAGATAGAAGCATTATTGCTTTTGACTGTACACTATATGTAATGCAACCATTTGTTACTTTATTAATGGGATTAGCTGCGATACTTACATTCGTACAAATAAGAGCCGTTGATGGTTTTGGAATATTTGTGATAAGTTACTTATTCAATGCAACTGCATGGCAGTTATTCTGTGTATTCCAATTCTTATTAACACCATTTGCTTTATTCTTCGATAAAAAGATGAGTGGAAAATTATTTGTAGTTTTAGGTTTATATGCATGTAATGTATTTATACAACCATACCTAATAACTCAATTAGGTATATTAGATAACATGGTATTATTAACACTATTCAATGTAGCTTATATTGGAATATTCCTAGTAGGAACATTATTATTCTTAGGAAAGAGAAACTTCCAAATATTCTACAGATACTTAATTTATCCTATATACACATTAACTTGGATTCCAATAACTATCCAAGGTATAATAGATAAAGATAAGAAAGAATGGTCACATACTAAACACGTTAGACAAATTGGAATATATGAAGTTTAATATTATAAGACATCCGTTAGGATGTCTTATATTTTTGTTGAAAATAATATATTTATAAGCTTAAATTTTAAGCAGATTGGAAAGTATTTAATTTGTATGGTTAGTAATAAACTTGTGTTTTAATATGAAGTGGGATTTTAAAAAAAGGTCAAAATTAAGTATTTTGTAAAATGAATTTTTTTATTTTAATAACTTTTGATATAATTAATAATCGTGAAGCACTATTAAGTGTAATAGATGGGAACAAACGTTTGACAATGTTTTTTTTAGGAATTATACTATTTTAGTAAATTGAAAGGATGATATAGATGTTTGGATTAATAGCTTATGAGGAGATATATGGGCATGAGGATAAGTATATTTTTATAGATGTAAGAAGCCCGAAGGAAGCAAGAGATGAGCCGATGATAGGTTCTATTAATATACCTGTACTTTTAGATGAAGAAAGAGATGTAGTAGGTACTTTATATGTAAGAGAGAGTACAGAAGCTGCTAAGGAACAAGGAATAGAATTTATATCAAAGAGATTGCCAGAGATATTTAAACAGATTCAAGATATTTACAATAATAGAAACGGTAAAGAACTTGTTATTTTCTGTGCTAGAGGTGGAATGAGAAGTGGAAGCCTTCAATCATTACTTAATAGTCTTAAAATAAGTTGTTATAAATTACAGGGTGGATATAAATTTTATAGAAAATTTATCACAAAAAAGCTTGAAGATTTTTCAAAAGAAACTGATTTTATAGTTCTTTATGGAAATACTGGAGTAGGAAAGACAGAGATGTTATATAAATTAGAAGAAAGAGGATATGATATCTTAGATTTAGAAGGTTGTGCAAATCATAGAGGTTCTATTTTAGGCGGAGTAGGACTTGGAGACTGTAACACCCAAAAAAGATTTGATGCTTTAGTTTATGATAAGCTTAGACATAGAAAAACTAACCTTGTGTTTATAGAAGGTGAAAGTAAGAGAATAGGAAAAATATTAATCCCAGATCCTTTATTTAAAAAAATGTATGAGGGTGAAAAAATAAGAATAATTGCAGATCCAGAAGTGAGAGCAGAGAGATTAGTTAAGGATTATACTAGCTATGAGAATGTAAATGAGCAATTAGATGAAGCCCTAAGTGTTCTTCAAAGACATATAAGTGAAGAAAGAGTGGCACACTATAAGAACTTAGTAGCTAAGGGTGATTATACAACTGTTGCTTTAGAACTTATGGAGAAATATTATGATCCCATGTATGGTAATAGTGCAAAGAAACGTACTTTTAGAGATGAAATTAAAATAAATGATGTAGATAATGAATTATATAAATTAGAGGAAATATATAAAGAGATTTCAGAGGAATTATCGAGGGAATCAGAGGAGGATGTACATGAGCAATAGAAATAATAGTTATGACGTTACTTCTTTAACTTCTTTAGAAAAGTTAGAGCCAGTTAGAGTTAGACCAGGAATGTACATAGGTTCTACTGGAAGTAAGGGACTTCATCACTGCATCTGGGAGATACTAGATAACTCTATAGATGAAATATCAAATGGATATGGAAATAAGGCTAAAGTTATATTAAATAAAGATAAGAGTGTAACTGTTATAGATAATGGTAGAGGTATTCCTACAGGAGTACACCCAATTAAGAAGAAAACTGGTGTTGAGATGGTATTTACTGAACTTCATACAGGAGGAAAGTTTAATAACCAAAACTATAAGACTTCTGGTGGACTTCATGGTGTTGGAGCAGCTGTAGTTAATGCATTATCAAGATGGTTAGAAGTTGAAGTTAAACAAAATGGTAAGATATATAGACAGAGATTTGAATATGCTTACGATAAAGAGCTTAAGAAGGATATGCCAGGGACGGCTGTAACTCCTTTAGAAGTAGTAGGTGAGACTAAAGAGACTGGAACAAAGGTTACTTTTTTACCGGATAGAGAGGTTTTTTCAACTTCAGATTTTAAATTTGACATAATAGATGAAAGATTACAAGAACTAGCATTCCAAAATAAAGGAATAAGACTAGAGCTTATTGATAATAGAAAAGATGAAGTTGTTTCTAAGGAATATTATTCTGAAAGAGGGCTTTTAGATTTTATAGACTACTTAAATGAAAGTAAGACACCACTTCACCCAAATCCTGTTTTGTTTGAAGGAGAAAGAGAAGTAAATAATATTCAAATGTATGGAGAAATATGTCTTCAATTTACAGATTCAACTACAGAGAATATTGTAAGTTATGTAAATAATATACCTACAACTGAGGCTGGTACACATGAAACTGGATTCAAAACAGGTATGACACGTGCTTTTAAAGAGTGGGCTAGAAAGCTTAATCTTATTAAGGAAAAGGATAAAGAGTTCGAAGGTGATGACCTTAGGGAAGGTATGACTGCCATTGTCAGAATTAAAATAACAAACCCAGTATTTGAAGGTCAGACTAAAACTAAGCTTGGAAATAATGAAGCATACACAATGATGAATGATTTAGCTTATACTAAATTTGGTCATTGGATAGAAGATAATAAAGAAATTGCAACTATGGTAATAAATAATGCCTTAGATGCAGCTGCTAGAAGAGAAAAAATTAAGAAAATAAATGATGCAGAGAGAAAGAAAATAGGAAGAGGAACAGCGCCATTAGCAGGAAAGGTAGCTGTTTGTACTTATAAAAATAAAGAAGTTAATGAATTTATAGTAGTTGAGGGAGATTCTGCTGGCGGTTCAGCTAAACAGGCTAGGGATAGAAGATTCCAAACTATAATGCCTTCAAAAGGTAAGATTATGAACACTGAAAAGCAAAAGCTTGAGAATGTTATAGCTTCTGAAGAATTAAAAATATTTAATACAGCTATAGGAACTGGGATATTAGAAAATTACAATGAAGATGATTTAAAATATGACAAGATAATAATAATGAGTGATGCTGACGTTGATGGATACCATATTAGAACTCTTTGGATGACTTATATTTATAGATATATGAGACAGCTTATAGCAAATGGACATCTTTATTTAGCCCAACCTCCTCTTTATAAAGTTGCTAAATCAGGAAAGGGTAAAGATAAGATAATTTATGCCTACACTGATGATGAACTAGAGGAAGTTAAAAAGAAGGTTGGTAAGGGTGCTACAATCCAAAGATTCAAAGGACTTGGAGAGATGAATCCAGATCAATTATGGGAGACAACTTTAAATCCAGAAACAAGAACTTTAGTACAAGTTACTATAGAAGATGCTGCTAAAGCTGAGAAGATGGTTTCTTTATTAATGGGTGATGTTGTTCAACCTAGAAAGAACTACATGTACAAGTACGCTGAGTTCTAAAGGAGGAGATTAAATGGCTAAAAAGAATATTGAAATACCTAAGGATAATAATATTGTCAGACTACCGCTTGAAGAGGTTATGCCTGACAACTATCTTCCTTATGCAGTAGAAGTTGCAAAGGATAGAGCACTTCCAGATGTAAGAGATGGATTAAAGCCTGTACATAGAAGAATTCTATATGGAGCTTATATGTTAAAAGCTTTTCCAGATAAACCTTATTACAAATCAGCTAGAATAGTTGGGGATATATTAGGTAAGTATCACCCACATGGAGATAGCTCAGTTTATGATGCTATGGTAATACTAGCTCAAGATTTTAGTACAAGAGCTCCTTTAATAGATGGACACGGTAACTGGGGAAGTATAGATGGAGACGGAGCAGCTGCAATGAGATATACTGAGGCAAGACTTTCAAGTATATCTATGGAGATGCTTAGAGATATAGAGAAGAATGTAGTAGATATGGTTCCAAACTACTCTGATTCAGAAATGGAGCCAAAGGTTTTACCGGCTAAATATCCAAACCTTTTAGTAAATGGAACATTTGGTATAGCAGTAGGACTTTCAACTAATATACCTCCTCATAACTTAAGAGAAGTTATAGATGGTACATTAGCTTATATAGATAATAATGAAATAACTACTAAGGAATTAATGAACTATATTAAGGCACCAGACCTTCCAACAGGAGGAGTTTTAATAGGTCAAAAAACGCTTTTATCTGCTTATGAAACAGGAGAAGGTAAGGTTACTTTAAGAGCTAAGGCTGACATTGAAGAATTAGAAAATGGAAGACTTGGAATAGTTATAACAGAATTCCCTTATAGAAAAAATAAAGCTAGAATACTTCAAACAATTTCTGATATGACTGGAGATAAGAGACATGCTAAAGCTTTAGATGGAATTGTTGATATAAGAGATGAATCAGACAGAACTGGTATAAGAGCTGTTATAGAGTTTAAGAAGGCTGTAGATCGTAATATGGCTGATAAGGTTCTTAAGTATCTTTATAAGAAAACAGACCTTCAAGGTAATATAAGCTTTAATATGGTTGCTTTAGCTGATGGTAAACCAGAAACTATGGGGTTAAAAACTATAATAACTCATTATGTAAATCACCAAAAAGAGGTTATTACTAGAAGAACTCAAAGGGAATTAGAAGTGGCAGAAAAGAGATTCCACATAGTTGAAGGTTTCATAAAAGCTATAGATGTAATGGATGAATTAATTGCTACAATCAGAGCTTCAAAATCTAAAAAAGATGCTCATGAAAATATAGTTGAGAAGTTTGGATTCACAGATTTACAAGCAGATGCAATCCTAGAGTTAATGCTTTATAGATTAACTGGATTAGAAATAAAAGTATTCCAAAAAGAACATAAAGAGTTAACTAAAAAGATTAAAGCTCTTAAGAAAATTCTAAATGATGAATCAGTTCTTTTAGGAGTAATAAAAGATGAACTTAAAGATGTTGCAGAAACTTATGGTGATGATAGAAGAACTGCTTTAGTTGAAGATGAAAGTGAAGCTAAGATAGACTTAGAAGAACTTATAGTGGCTGAAGATGTTATGGTTACTCTTTCAAATGAAGGTTTTATAAAGAAAATACCTTTAAAAACATATAATCGTTCAAATGTTGATGAAAATGAAATTGATTATAGAGAGGGAGATTATTTAAAATTCCTTATAAAATCAAACACAAAGGATACATTAGCTATATTCACAGACAAAGGTACAGTCTATCAAATTAAATGTAACTCTGTAGTGGATAAGAAGTGGAAAGATAAAGGGGAAAGAATCGAAGATTTAATAAGAGGATTAAATCTTAGTGATGAAAAAATAGTAGCTTTTGAGTCAATAGAAAATTATCTTCCAAATAAGAGCTTTAAGTTCATAACGGCTAATGGACTTATTAAAAAGACTACTTTAGATAAGTTTGTTACTGCATATTCAAAGCTTATGGCATTAAAACTTAAAGGTGATGATACTTTAGTAAGTGTATCATTAATAGATTCATATGAAGAAGAGAGATTTGTTGAAATAGAAACTACAAATGGATTAAGATTTGTTGTGCCTGAACCAGAATTAGAGTTCTCAGAAAGAAATATAATGGGATCTCAATTAGTTCCATTAAAAGAAGGAAATCATATTAAGGATATTAGATTTGTTGATAACTGTGAGTATAAAGAATTTGTCATAGGAATCAATAAAAAAGGTAATATAAAGATATTTAATAATATGAGTAGTAGTTCTTATGAGAAGGTTAAAGTTAATTCATTTAGACATGTTGTTGCATTCTCAAATATGGGAAAAGCATATAAATTCCCAACTTATTTACTTCAAAATACTGAAGAAAGTCATCTTTCAGAGTTAGTAGATGGGTTTGAAAAAAATGAGAGCATAATAAAAGTTATTTGCTTAAATGAGAATGGGAGAATAGGAGATGACCTATTTGTTTATTTCTTCTCAAAAGAAGGATTGGTTAAGAAAACTTCCATGAAAGAGTTCTTAGGGGAATATAACAATCAAATAGTTTATAAATTCAAGAGTTCAGTGGATGAATTAGTAAGTGTAGATATTGGATTAGAAGATTCAAATATTATTTTAGTTACTAAAAATGGTATGGGAATTAAATTCTCAGCTATCAATGTAAATCCAATGGGAAGAGTAGCTTCTGGAGTAACTGCAATAAGCTTAAAAGATGATGATAAAGTTATTTTTGGTAAGACATTATCTTTAGATGAGCGTATTGATAGTAAAATTTTAGAAGAGTATAATGACTATAAAAAAGAATTATCTAATAACTATGAAAAGCTTGTATTAGAATCTAAGGAAAAAGAAAAAGTAGAGATTGCTATAGAAGGCATTAAACTACAAAATAGAGCGGGAAGAGGAAATAGTTTAATGATAATTGTCTTAGGTGATTATATAAAGGATGTAGTTATTAAATAGGAGGTTAGTCATGAAAAAGGTATTAGTATTTTTAGCAGATGGATTTGAAACAATAGAAGCTTTGTCTGTTGTAGATGTGTGCCATAGAGCAAAAGTTATTTGTCATGCATGTAGCATAGCTGACAACAAAGAAGTAAAAAGTGCCCATGGTACTACAGTTCTTTGTGACAAAGTAATAAGCGAAAATGACTTAGATTCATATGATGCTATAGTTTTACCAGGTGGAATGCCAGGAGCAACAAACCTTAGAGATAATGAAGTTGTTCAGGGCTTAATTAAAAAGTACAATGAAGATGGTAAAATAGTAGCTGCTATATGTGCAGCTCCAATAGCTTTAGCAAAAGCTGGAGTAATAGAAGGAAAGAATGTTACAAGTTACCCAGGTTTTGAGGATCAACTTGGAAATGTTAACTATGTAGAAGATGAATGTGTAGTTGTTGATGGGAACATCATAACAAGTAGAGGTCCAGCTACTGCATTAGCATTTGGATTAGAGATATTAAAAGAACTTGGATATGAAAAGGAAGCAAATCAAATAAGAGAAGGAATGCTTATAAACTTCTTCATAGAAAAAGAAAGTAAGTAGTTTAGTGTATTAAAGACCTAATAACTAAAAATCTATAAATATATTTCGAGAATTACTATATTTTACTAACAATTTATAGTAATTACTCCAAAGGGGTTGCCAAAACTTGAAAACTCGCCAAAGGCTCAAACAGTTCAAGTTTCTTAACGCAACCCCTTTTGCGTAATTACTTAAATTCTAAAGTTCATATAGATATTCTCTGCATATATTTTATAGATTTTTAGTTTATAGGTTTTTTAATACATTTTTTTGCTTTTTAAGTTTAATGAGTAAGGAAATGTTAAGCTTAGTTTATATATGTTAAAATGTATTTAGTTTTAATAAAAACACATTTTAAAATTGGAGTTGAGAAGATGAAGAAGATAACTTTAGATAATGGAGTTATATTATTATATAAATTTAGAGATATAGAGCATACTTCTTTTTGTATAAGTTTAGAGAGTGGAGCTAATTGTGAAAAGGAAGATGAAATTGGAATGGCTCATGCTTTGGAGCATATTCTTTTTAAAGGAACTAAATATCTAAGAGAAGATGAAATAAATGAAAAACTTGATGAACTATTTGGGTTTAGTAATGCTATGACTAATTATCCATATGTTATTTATTATGGAACATCAGCGAAGGAAGACTTTGAAGAAGGATTTTCTTTATATGCTGATATAGTTCTAAATCCAGCATTTTTGGATGAAGGTATTCAGGAAGAGTTAAGTGTTATAAAACAAGAAAGTGATGAGTGGAAAGAAGATTTAGAGCAGCATGTTGAAGATATTGCTTTAAGGAATGGACTTTCAAAAGAGAGAATAGGAAATCTTATAATAGGAGAAAAGGAACATATAGATGAGATAACTTTAGATAAGTTGAAAGAATTTTATCATAGAAATTATGTAAGTGATAATATGGTTGTTTCTGTAGTTTCATCTCTTTCTATAGATGAAGTTAAAGCTATAGTTGAAAAGAAATTTAATGAAGCTAGAATAGAAGGTTTTGAATTGAATCAAAATCAAAGAGAGATTAGAACTGGTGTTTTTGAAGAAATTATTGAAGGTAATAATGGAATAAAAATATGTTATTTATTTGATATAAATGATTTAACACTTGAAGAAGTTTCTGCATTAAGAATTTTTAATTTATGGTTTGGAGAAGGAGTAAGCTCTCTTCTTTATGATGAAGTTAGAACTAAAAACGGATTAGCATATGAGGTTTATAGTGAAGTTAAATATGAAAAGGGAATAAGATTATTTAAAATTTATGTTGGAACTTCAAAGGAAGCTAAGGATAAGGCGTTAAATATAGTTAATTATTGTGTAAAGAAAGCTAATGAGCTTGATAAGTATTTAAAAGAAGAAGATTTAAAGAAATTAGTTAAGAGATATAAACTTAAGAATTCGTTAGATTTAGAAAAGAGCATAGTTATGGCTAATAGAATGGCTATCTATGAAACTATGTTTGATAAAGGTGATTATATTTTTAAGGAATTAAGATTAATAGATAATTTAGCTTTAAGTGATATAAAGAATTTAGTGGAGAAAATTTTAAAGAATCCAGTTATACAAATACTTAATTAAGGGGTGATGGTGTGAGGGAGCAATGGCTACTTAAGCAAAGAAATAGAGAAGTTATAGAAAAATTAAAAAATGATTTAAATATAGATTTATTAACATCTATTCTTCTTGTGAATAGAGATATAAGAGACACGGAAAAAGCAAAAGAATTTTTATTTGGTGGAATAGAAGATTTAAATGAACCATATTTGATGAAGGATATGGAAAAGGGAGTCAATAGAGTAAAGGAAGCTATAGAAAATGGGAGTAAAATTACAATTTATGGCGATTATGATTGCGATGGAGTATCTAGTACGTCAATACTTTATAAAGGATTAGAAAGATGTGGAGCTAATTTTAATTATCATATTCCAGATAGAGAAGATGAAGGGTATGGAATGAACTCAAATAGGGTTAGAATATTAAAAGAAGAGGGAACGGAATTAATTCTAACTTGTGATAACGGAATAGCAGCCTTTGAAGAAATCGCTTTAGCTAATGAATTAGGAATGGATGTTATTCTTACAGATCATCATGATATTCCTTTAGTTAAAAATGAAAATGGAGAGTTAGTGAAGGAAGCTCCTAAAGCTTTTGCAGTAATAAATCCAAAGCAAGATGAGTGTGAGTATCCATTTAAATCTTTATGTGGAGCAGGAATAGCATTTAAATTTATGTGTGCTTTATATAGAGAATTAGGAATCTCACAAAGTGAAACTTTAGAGCTATTAGAAATATGTGCTATAGCTACTGTATGTGATGTAGTAGATTTGTTAGGTGAAAATAGAGTCATAGTAAAAAAAGGGCTTGAATTACTTAATAATACATCAAATAAAGGATTAATAGCCTTAAAAAAATATACAGGATTAAGTGATAAGGAGATAAGTCAATATCATTTAGGGTTTGTTATAGGACCTTGTATAAACGCTACAGGAAGACTTGAAACAGCAGATTTATCAGTAGACTTATTATTAACAAAAAATGATGATATTGCAGATGCTTTAGCAAAGGAATTGTTTGAATTAAATCAGAGAAGACAGGATTTAACTAAGGATAGTGTGGATATGGTTATAAAACAAATAGAGGATAACAATATGGAAAAAGATAAAGTTATCTTGGTTTATAATCCATATATACATGAGAGTATAGCAGGTATAGTTGCAGGAAGAATAAAGGAAAAATATAATGTTCCTACGATTATAATGACAAAGGGTAAAGACATGCCTAAAGGTTCTGCAAGATCAATAGAAGAATATAATATATTTGAAGAACTGTCTAAATGTAAAGAACTTATAAGCAAATTTGGTGGGCATCCAATGGCAGCTGGGTTATCAGTTGAAGAAAAGAATATTCCTTTACTTAGAAAGATGTTATTAGAGAAATGTGAATTAACTGATAAGGACATAATACCTAAGGTAAGAATAGATGCTAAGGTTCCTTTAGAATCTCTAAACTACGGGATAATAGATAATTTAGAGAAGCTAGAGCCTTTTGGAAAAGGAAATGCTAGCCCATTATTTGGAGAAAAGGATGTTAAAGTAAGTAGAGTTTGGATAATGGGAAAAGATAAAAATGTTATAAAATTCAGATGTAAACTAAGAAACAGTTATAAAACATTAGATGCCATAGCTTTTGGAAATAAAGTAGATGATTTTAAAGAAGATTTTAAAGATAAATATGGAGAAGAAGAACTTCTAAGAGTTTTAGAGGGTGGAAGTTGCAACTTTGGAATAGATTTGATTTATTATCCTAACATAAATGAGTTTAATGGGAATAAATCAATTCAAGCTAATGTTAAATACTTTAGAATTTAAAATAATATAGGTATTAAAAGAAAAAAGTTTGATTTTTTGTAAGATGTAGCATGGAACTAGTTGTGATAAGAGTGGTAATTCAACAAGTTTAAAAATAAAGGAGCAATATTAAAAATTAATATTGCTCCCATGAATTGTATCTAGCTAGGCATAATTAGCTAAATATATTATATATTTAATTTTTTTATTTTAATTGTTTAATGGTATGAATTTAATTTTTTATTAAATTCCCTTTTCGTATTGTTCTACCATTCTTTTAACCATTTCTCCTCCAACGCTTCCACATTGTTTAGAACTTAGGTTTCCGTTGTAGTCTGAGAATGGAACTCCCATTTCATTTGCTACCTCATTTTTGAATTTTGCTAATCCGTTTTTTGCTTCTGGTACTAAATTTTTAGCCATTTTTAATTCCTCCTTAGTTATTAATTGAGTTTGCATTTATATATTGTGCAGAATAGAGTAAAATATGAGAGGGAATTAAAGGACATATTAGAAGATAATATTTATAAAACCATAGATTAATAAGGGAGTTGATTTTTTGAAAAAGTATAAAATAATGATGACAGGTGGAGGATCAGCAGGTCACGTTACTCCAAACTTGGCTTTAGTGCCTAAACTTAAGGAGTTAGGTTTTGAAATAAAGTATATAGGGAGTAAAAATGGTATAGAGAAAGAAATAATAACTAAAGAGAATATACCTTATTATTCAATATCTTCAGGAAAATTAAGAAGATACTTTGACATAAAAAACTTTACAGATCCATTTAAAGTATTAAAAGGAGTAGTGGATGCTTCAAGAATACTTTCAAAGGAAAAGCCTGATGTTATATTTTCAAAAGGTGGATTTGTTACAGTACCAGTTGTAATAGCAGCCTCAATGAAAAAAATACCTGTAGTATCACATGAATCAGATTTAACACCAGGTCTAGCTAATAAAATAGCATCACCATTTTGTGATAAATTATGTGTTACATTCCCAGAAAGTTTAAAGTATATAAAAGATAACAAAGGTGAACTTACAGGAACACCGATTAGAGAAGATCTTTTAAAAGGTAATAAAGAAAAAGCTAAAAAATTCTGCAATTTTAAAAGTGATAAAAAAGTACTTATGATAATTGGTGGAAGCTTAGGATCAAAGATTATAAATGATAATATAAGAAAAGTTCTTCCTGAAATATTAAAAGAATATAATGTTATTCATTTATGTGGAAAAGGTAATTTAGATCAATCCTTAACAACTTTAGATGGATATAGACAATATGAGTATATATCAGATGAACTTCCAGATTTAATGGACTTAGCAGATTTAGTTATATCTAGAGCTGGAGCAAATACAATATTTGAATTATTAGCTCTTAGAAAATTAAACATACTAATCCCTTTATCAGCTAATGCTTCAAGGGGAGATCAAGTTTTAAATGCTAATTCTTTTGAGAAAAGTGGATATTCTAAAGTCATAAAAGAAGAAGAGCTTACGTCAGAAGTTTTATTAAATGCAATAAAAGAGGTAACAAAAAATAAAGAAAATTACTTAAATGCTATGAAAATGAGCAAAATAGGCAATGGAGTAGGAAATATTGTAGATATAATAAAGAAATCGGCAAATATGTAAAATTTTATAGCTAATTCTTAGAATAATATAGATGTTTTATAAGAAATGAGAATAAATTATTAAAATATGTTTCAAAATATCAAAATATGCAACTTGAAAAATTTTTCCCAAAGAGTATAATTATTAATGTCGAGTAAAATTAGTTTTGTATTAACAATATTGGGCTTTAATAAACTATATTATCATGTATAAGAGGTGTTTTTTATGAGTAAAGTATCAGTGATATACTGGAGTAATGGTGGAAATGTTGAAGTACTAGCAAACACTATAGCTGATGAGTTAGAAAGCTTGGGAGCAGAAGTTTTAATTAAGCATGTTTCAAATGCTAAGTTAGAAGATGTTACCGAAGCAGACGCAGTAGCTTTAGGAAGCCCTTCAATGGATAATAATAGAATAGAACAATACGATATGGAACCATTTGTTAACCAACTTAAATTGACTCCAAACGAAGGTAAAAAAATGATTCTATTTGGATCATATGGCTGGGATAATGGTGAGTTTATGGTTGAGTGGGTTAAGAGAATGAAAGACTATGGTTTCGATATTCAAGGAAGTTTAGCTGTAAATGAATCACCTAATGATGATGAAATAAATTCAGCTAAAGACTTAGCAAGAAAACTAGTAAAATAAGACTCAATATGCTAATAAGTAATTTTAATTAATTACTTTAAATATATTATAATTTTTAAGATTTTAATTTATATATCTACAAAATTAATGAAAGAGAGGTCATCTCAATGGCAATGAGAAAAACTAAAACAATGGATGGTAACACAGCTGCCGCTTATATATCATACGCGTTCACTGATGTTGCAGCAATATTCCCAATTACACCATCATCACCAATGGCAGAGTGGGTTGATGAAAATAGTGCAAGAGGATTAAAGAACATATTTGGTCAACCTGTAAAAGTAATGGAAATGCAATCAGAAGCAGGTGCTGCAGGAGCAGTTCACGGTTCATTACAAGCTGGAGCTTTAACTACTACTTACACAGCTTCACAAGGTTTATTATTAATGATACCAAACATGTATAAAATAGCTGGTGAATTACTACCATCAGTATTCCATGTATCAGCTAGAGCATTAGCTACTTCAGCATTAAACATCTTCGGAGATCACCAAGACGTTATGGCTGCAAGACAAACTGGATTCGCTATGTTAGCAGAAGGATCAGTTCAAGAGGTTATGGATTTATCAGCAGTTGCACACTTAGCTGCTCTTAAAGCAAAAATACCTTTCGTAAACTTCTTCGATGGATTCAGAACATCACATGAAATACAAAAAGTTGAACTTTTACAATACGATGAATTAAAAGAATTAGTAGATATGGAAGCAGTAGAAGAGTTCAGAAGAAGAGCTCTTAACCCTAACAAGCCTGTAACAAGAGGTACAGCTCAAAACCCAGACATCTACTTCCAAGAAAGAGAAGCAGTAAACAAATTCTATGATGCAGTTCCAGAAATAGTTGAGAGCTACATGAAAGAAATCACTAAGTTAACTGGTAGAGAGTACAACTGTTTCGATTACTATGGAGCAGAAGATGCTGAGAGAGTTATCGTAGCTATGGGATCAGTTACCGACTTAGTAGAAGAAACTGTAGACTACTTAAACGCTAAAGGAGAAAAAGTTGGTTTAATCAAAGTTAGATTATTCAGACCTTTCTCAAATGAAAGATTAATAAAAGCAATGCCAAAGACTGTTAAGAAAGTGGCTGTTTTAGATAGAACAAAAGAACCAGGTGCTGCAGGAGAACCTCTATACTTAGAAGTTAAGAATGCATTCTACGGATTAGAAAATGCTCCTGTAATAGTTGGTGGTAGATTCGGATTAGGATCAAAAGATACTGTACCAGCTGATATAGTTGCTGTTTACGAAAACTTAAAGAAAGAGGATTCAAAAAATGGATTCACTTTATCAATAGTTGATGACGTAACTAACACTTCATTAGAACCAGTTGGAGATATAGATACTACTCCAGAAGGAACTAAAGCTTGTAAGTTCTGGGGATTAGGATCAGACGGAACAGTTGGAGCTAACAAGAGTGCTATCAAAATCATCGGAGACCATACTGACATGTATGCTCAAGGATACTTTGCATATGACTCTAAAAAATCAGGTGGGGTTACAATTTCTCACTTAAGATTCGGTAAACAACCAATAAAATCACCTTACTTAATAAACAAAGCTGATTTCGTTGCTTGTCATAACCAATCATATGTTAACAAATACTTCGTTTTAGATGGATTAAAGAAAAACGGAACATTCTTATTAAATACAATCTGGACTCCAGAAGAAGTTGCTGAACATTTACCAGCAAGCTATAAGAGATTCTTAGCTGAAAACAACATTAAGTTCTACACTTTAAATGCTGTTAAGATAGCTCAAGAAGTTGGATTAGGTGGAAGAATCAACATGATCATGCAATCAGCATTCTTCAAACTAGCTAACATAATACCAGTAGAAGACGCAGTTAAATACTTAAAAGACGCTGTTGTAACTTCATACGGTAAAAAAGGTGAAAAAGTTGTTAACATGAACCACGCTGCTATAGACAAAGGAATCGACGCTATCGTTGAAATCAATGTTCCAGCTGAGTGGGCTAACGCTCAAGATGAAGTAGTTGAAACTAAAGAAGTTCCAGCATTCATCAAAAACATTGTTGAGCCAATGAACAGATTAGAAGGAGATAAACTTCCTGTATCAGCATTTAATGGAATGGAAGATGGTACTTTCGAGCCAGGTACTGCTGCATACGAAAAGAGAGGAATTGGTATAAACATACCAGAATGGATAGCTGATAACTGTATCCAATGTAACCAATGTGCTTACGTTTGTCCTCATGCTACAATAAGACCATTCTTATTAACTGAGGAAGAAGCTAAAAATGCTCCAGCTTCAACTAAGTTAGTTGCTGCTAAAGCATTAAAAACTGAAGAGCCAATGCAATTCACTATGGCTGTAAGCCCACTTGATTGTACTGGATGTGGAAACTGTGCTCAAGTTTGTCCTGCTAAGGAAAAAGCTTTAGTTATGAAACCACAACACACTCAATCAGAGCAAGAAGCTGCTTGGGATTACTGCATAGAAGAAGTATCACCTAAGAAAAACCCAATGAACAAAAATACAGTTAAAGGTAGCCAATTTGAGCAACCATTATTCGAGTTCTCAGGAGCTTGTGCTGGATGTGGAGAAACTCCATACGCTAAGCTTATAACTCAATTATTCGGAGACAGAATGATGATAGCTAATGCTACTGGATGTTCATCAATCTGGGGTGGATCAGCTCCTTCAACTCCATACACAACTAACCACAAAGGACATGGACCAGCTTGGGCTAACTCATTATTCGAAGATAATGCTGAATTTGGTTTAGGTATGTTCTTAGGAGTTAAAGCTATAAGAGAAAGATTAGTAGATCTTGCTGGAAAAGCTATAGAAGCTGGTGTTAAACCAGAAGCTAAAGAAGCTTTAGAAGCTTGGATAGCTGAAGTAGATAACGGAGAAGGAACTAGAGATAGAGCTGATGCTGTTATAGCTGCTTTAGAAGGTGAAACTAATGAGTTCGCTAAAGAAATATTAAAAGATCAAGACTACTTAGTTAAGAGATCACAATGGATCTTCGGTGGAGACGGATGGGCTTACGACATCGGTTACGGTGGAGTTGACCACGTTTTAGCTAGTGGAGAAGATGTAAACATACTTGTTATGGATACAGAAATCTACTCAAATACTGGTGGTCAGGCTTCTAAGTCAACTCCAACTGCTGCTATCGCTAAGTTTGCTGCTGCAGGTAAGAGAACTAAGAAGAAAGATTTAGGTATGATGGCTATGAGCTACGGTTATGTATATGTTGCTCAAATAGCTATGGGTGCTGATAAGAACCAAACTCTTAAAGCTATAGCTGAAGCTGAAGCTTACAAAGGACCTTCATTAATCATAGCTTATGCTCCATGTATCAGCCACGGATTAAAAGTTGGTATGGGTAACTCTCAATTAGAAGAGAAAAAAGCTGTTGATTGTGGATACTGGGCTACTTACAGATATAACCCAATGTTAAAAGGAACTGACAAGAACCCATTTGTATTAGATTCTAAGGAGCCAACTGCTGACTTCAGAGAATTCTTAATGGGAGAAGTTAGATACGCTGCATTAGCAAAAGCATTCCCAGAAGCTGCTGAAGCTTTATTCGAGAAGACTGAAAGAGATGCTAAAGAAAGATTAGAAGGATACAAAAAGCTTGCTGGAAAGTAAGATTAAGTAGATTCTAATTAAAGTAGATATAAATTAGATTGAAGTATAATATTTAAGAGCTAGAATTTAATTCTAGCTCTTATTTTTTTATGAAATGAAGTTATTTATTTAAAATATTGATTAAAAAGAAAGATAAAATTCATTAATAAGAATAAAATATAAATTTAAAATGATAAATAGTTATGAAAATGAAATATTATTGATAATTTAATAAAAAAAATTAGAAAAACATGATTTAAACGTAAAAACAAAGAAAAACAGAGAAATTTTAAGTATGTAAGAGTAAAAAATAAATATTAACAAATTATTAACAGTAGAAAGGATGAAATAGATGTTAATAAGTTTTGAATAAATTATGAACGAAGAGTATTATATACTATATAAGTAATGATTATTATTCAAGAGAAAAATTTAATGAACCATAAATATTTGTCTTGAATAATAGTTGTTAGTTTTTCTTATATGGGAAAAACTAAAGGTTGAATTAAAAAATAATAAAATTATTAAGGAGGCGATTTTTATGGCAAGTAATTCAGGAGTAGACACTAAAAAGCTTACTTTATTTGGGTTCTTTGCAATGACAGCATCAATGGTTATGACTGTATATGAATATCCTACATTTGCATCATCAGGATTTCATTTAGTATTTTTCTTAATCATTGGTGGTTTATTATGGTTTTTACCAGTTGCTTTATGCGCGGCTGAGATGGCAACTGTAGACGGTTGGGAAGAAGGAGGTATCTTTGCTTGGGTAGGTAATACTTTAGGTGAAAGATGGGGATTCGCGGCAATCTTCTTCCAATGGTTCCAAATAACAGTTGGATTTGTTACTATGATCTATTTTATATTAGGAGCTTTATCATATGTGCTAAATTGGCCAGCATTAAATGAAAATCCAGTAATTAAATTTATTGGTGTTTTAATTATATTTTGGTTCTTAACTTTCTCACAATTTGGAGGAACAAGAAATACAGCTAAAATAGCTAAAGCAGGATTTATATTTGGTGTTTTAATACCAGCAGTTATATTATTTGTATTAGCAATCATGTATGTGGTAAAAGGAAATCCGATACATGTTGATTTAAGTGCAAAGGCACTTATTCCAGATTTTTCAAAGGTTAATACTTTAGTTATTTTTGTATCATTTATATTAGCTTACATGGGAGTTGAAGCTTCAGCTTCACATGTAAACAAATTAGAAAATCCAAAAAGAGATTATCCATTAGCAATGTTTATATTAGTTGTATTAGCAATAGTTCTTAATACAGTTGGTGGTTTAACTGTAGCAGCTGTTATTCCAGCCGACCAATTAAATTTAAGTGCAGGGGTTGTTCAAACATTCCATCAACTAATAGTAGCAAATTTAGGATCTGGATATGATTGGATAACAAGAATAATAGCTTTATTATTAGCTTTAGGTGTTATGGCTGAAGTTAGTGCATGGGTTGTAGGACCTTCAGAAGGTATGTATGTTGCAGCTACAAAAGGTATATTACCTAAAAAATTAGCTGAAACAAATAAACATGATGTACCAGTTCCATTAGTATTAGTACAGGGTGTAGTAGTTACAATATGGGCTGCAGTACTAACATTTGGCGGTGGTGGAAACAACGTTTCATTTTTAACTGCTATATCATTAACAGTTGTTATATACTTAGTTGGATATTTATTATTCTTCTTAGGATACTTTACATTATTATTTAAACATAAAGATTTAAAACGTGCTTATAATGTGCCTGGTGGTCAAGTATTTAAATTTATAGTAGCATTTTTCGGTATTTTAACTTCAATTGGTGCTTTAGTAATATCATTCTTCCCACCTTCACAATTAACTGGTAAAAGTGTTTCAGAGTATTTAACAATACTATCAATAAGTTTTATAGTAACTGTATTAATTCCATTTATTATTTATGCATTACGTCACAAATGGAATGAAAACAAGGGGACTAAATAATTAAAAAAATTAAATAGATTTATTTGAAGTAGCCTTTTAAAAGGCTACTTCAATAATTTGTAAACTAAAATCTACTTAGAAAGCGGTACTAGACAGAATAATGTATGTTGACGCTTAGGAGGACCGAAAATGAGTTGTAATTATATTAATGAAAAGAATACAGAGTTAGATGAGAAATTTACTACACCTATTTATGGAACAATTTCTAGTAATAAATCTATCCCTAAATATAAGTTGAATGAAAAATCAATATCACCTGATATTGCATATAGACTAATTAAAGATGACTTAATTGATGAAGGTAATGCACGTCAAAACTTAGCTACTTTTTGTCAGACTTATATGGATGATGAAGCTATAACATTAATGTCAGAAACTTTAGAGAAGAATGCTATAGATAAATCAGAATATCCAGAAACAGCTGAATTAGAAAATAGATGTGTGAATATGATAGCAAACCTTTGGAATATTCCTCAAGATGTTCAATACATGGGAACATCAACAGTTGGATCATCAGAGGCATGCATGCTAGGTGGTATGGCAATGAAGTTTCATTGGAGAAATAGGGCAAGAGCTTTAGGTATGGATGTAACTTCAAGAAAACCAAACCTGGTAATTTCTTCAGGATATCAAGTTTGTTGGGAGAAATTTTGTGTTTATTGGGATATAGAAATGAGAGAAGTTCCAATGGATGAAAATCATATGAGTATAAATGTGGACAAGGTTATGGAGTGTGTTGATGAAAATACAATTGGTGTTGTTGGTATATTAGGATTAACTTACACTGGTAATTTTGATGATATTAAAGCTTTAGATGCTAAATTAGAAGAATATAATAAAGAGCATGATTTAAAAGTTTATATACATGTTGATGCAGCTTCAGGTGGTATGTATGTCCCATTTATTAATCCGGATTTAGAATGGGATTTCAGATTAAAAAATGTTGTTTCAATTAATACTTCAGGACATAAGTATGGTTTGGTTTATCCTGGTATAGGATGGATAGTTTGGAGAGATAAAGAATTCTTACCTAAAGAATTAGTATTTGAAGTAAGTTATTTAGGTGGTAAAATGCCAACAATGGCAATTAACTTTTCAAGATCAGCAAGTCAAATAATAGGTCAATATTATAATTTCTTAAGATATGGATTTAAAGGATATAAACAAATACATCAAAGAACAAAAGATGTTGCAATGTATCTAGCAAGTGAGATAGAAAAAACTGGTTTGTTTGAGATAATTAATAATGGAGAGAACATGCCAATAGTTTGTTATAAATTAAAGGATGATATCGAGGTAGAATGGACTCTATATGATTTAGAGGATAGACTACTAATGAAAGGTTGGCAAGTGCCTGCATATCCATTACCAGCAAACTTACAAGATGTTTTTATTCAGAGAATTGTATGTCGTTCTGATTTTAGCCGTAATTTAGCAGATTTATATTTAAGAGATTTAAAAAGTGCAATTGAAGATTTAAAATGTGCTAGAATTTTAAGAAAATAAAATGGTGTAAATTGAAAAGAGGTTATATTATGAATTATTACATAAGTATATTATTTAGAACTATACCTTTATTTATGGGTATAATATGTTTTACTTACGGGTTTTACATTAATACATTAGGAGATAGATTAGGATCTGGTTATATAGTAGCTAGTCATGTAATAATATTCTTTACTGCGATTTGTATAGCTTTATTTACTACAGCAGCTACTATAATAAGACAGTTGATAAATAAATATAATTCAGTATACAAAGTTGTTTTACCGGCTATAGGATATATATGTGCATTTGTAGCTATAATAGGAGGTTTATATTTTGCATTTAAATATAGAAGTGTATCTCCATATTTTGTATCGGGAAATATAGCTTTTGGGGTTGGATTAATATCAATTTGTGTTTCTACAGTGGCCTTGTCATCAACAAAATTTTTGCTTATACCCAATAATAGTAGTAAGTTAAAAGAGGGAGAAAAACCATTAGGAGCTTTTAGTAATAGCTTTGCAAAATTTCTTTTAGCTATACCAATAGTGTGTACTGCCATTGGATTGATATACTCTTTTTATCTATTAAGTGATACTAGTAGTGCTCCAAATTTAGTTGCTGGATTTGTTGTTTTCGGTATATCTTTAGTTTGTGGTAGTTTAATATCACTAGTAGCAAGCGTGGAAAGACAAATACAGAATACATTTACTAATAAAGAGCGTTGGAAATGGTCAATTTTAGTACTAGTTCTAGGTAGTATAGATTTTATATTAGGTATAATTGTACTTCTAGTAAGTAAAAATCAAGCGCTTATAGCTCCAGGATATGTATTAATAGGATTAGGGTTAGTTTGTTATAGCATATCAAGCAAGGTTTTATTATTAGCATCTGTTTGGAGAAGAGAAAGTAAATTAGCGAAAAGAATTCCATTAATACCAGTGATAACAGCTTTAATATGTTTGTTTTTAGCTGCATATTTATCAGAAGCTGAATTGGTTAATGTATCATACTTTGTTCCAGCGCATGTAATGGTTGGATTAGGAGCAATATGTTTCACTTTATTTTCAATTGTATCAATTTTAGAGAGTGGTACATCTAAATAAGAAGAATAGTGTTTGGAGAATCTATATAACAAGGTTTTTGCTTAAAATCTTGCTATATAGATTTTTTTATTTAATATTTTTATGTAATTAGATAATAATATATATGATTTACAATTATATATATTATTAAATTAAACAGTTATATAGAAAAAATGAAGTGTGTTAAAAGTTAATAAATTATTAACTAAGTTTGAACTGTTAAATAATATAAAGATAAGCAAAATAATTAATTTACTCATCTTTATATTGAAAAAAGTTAAAATAAAAACATTGAAAATTGATAAAAGACTAATAAAATGCTTATTTATTATTAAATTACTAATAAAAATAGAAATAAAATATATTAAAAAGAGAAAATGAGAGAAATAGAGAAATTAAAAGAAATGAGGAGATTATAAGCAAATTTACAAACTATACACAAAATATTAACAAATTGTAACGAAATAGAGAGTTTAATTTAATTCTGAAAAAGGTGTATTATAAAGACAAGTTGATGAGATAAACAACTTGGAAAATAAATAATAAACAGGTAAGCTAAAAATTAATCTTAATTCCTTTTGTCTAAGAAATTAAGAGTGATTTTTAAGCTCTTAGGAGGTTTTTAAAATGCTTTTCGGAAAAAATGATTTAGGTAATGAATTTGTAACACCTATATTTGGGACTGTAGAAAGTAATGAGTCAATTCCTAAATATAAAATAGCTAAAGATTCTATTGCACCACAAGTTGCATATAGATTAATCAAAGATGATTTATTAGATGAAGGTAATGCTCGTCAAAACTTATGTACTTTCTGTCAAACTTATATGGATGATGAAGCTGTAAAATTAATGTCAGAAACTTTAGAAAAAAATGCTATTGATAAATCAGAATATCCTCAAACAACTGATTTAGAAAACAGATGTGTAAATATTTTATCAGATTTATGGCATGCTCCAAAAGATGAAAGCTTCATGGGAACATCAACAGTTGGATCATCAGAAGCTTGTATGCTTGGTGGTATGGCTATGAAATTCAGATGGAGAAATAGAGCAAAAGCTTTAGGTATGGATGTAACTTCAAAGAAACCAAACTTAGTAATTTCTTCAGGATATCAAGTTTGTTGGGAAAAATTCTGTGTTTACTGGGATATAGAAATGAGATTAGTACCTCTAGATGAAGAGCACATGAGCATAAACGTAGATAAAGTTTTAGACTATGTTGATGAATATACAATTGGTGTAGTTGGAATATTAGGTATTACATACACAGGAAAATATGATGATATTAAAGCTTTAGATGCAAAATTAGAAGAATATAATAAAACAGCAAAATTATCAGTTCCAATTCACGTTGATGGAGCTTCAGGTGGTATGTTTGCACCATTCATAGAACCAGATTTAGAATGGGATTTCAGATTAAAAAACGTTGTATCAATAAGTACTTCAGGTCATAAATATGGATTAGTTTATCCTGGTATAGGTTGGGTTTTATGGAGAGATAAAGAATATTTACCACAAGAATTAGTATTTGATGTAAGCTACTTAGGAGGAAAAATACCAACAATGGCAATTAACTTCTCAAGATCAGCTAGCCAAATAATTGGTCAATATTACAACTTCTTAAGATATGGATTTGAAGGATATAGACAAATACATCAAAGAACAAAAGATGTTGCTATGTATTTATCAGATTCACTTGAAAAAACAGGATTATTCGAAATCTATAACAATGGAGAAAACTTACCAATAGTTTGTTATAAATTAAAAGATGATGCTAATGTACAATGGACATTATATGATTTAGCAGACAGATTATTAATGAAAGGATGGCAAGTACCTGCTTATCCATTACCAGAAAACTTACAAGATACAATAATTCAAAGAGTTGTTTGTCGTTCAGATTTTAGCCACAACTTAGCTGAATTATACATGAGAGACTTAACAGCTGCTATAGAAGATTTAAATAATGCAAGAGTTTTAAATAAAGAATCTAAAACTGGAGTACAAGGATTTACTCACTAGTATTTTATAAAAAAACTCTCTTTAGAGCTTTAGGCTTTAAGGAGAGTTTTTTAATAATATAGGAATATTTTTTGTATGTATTGATTAGAATTTTGTATTATGTTAAAAATATAATTAGAATTATAAAAGAAAGTACTTTAATTATTTTGTATTTAAGGTTACAATTAATATAAAGTAAATTTTCCACAAGGGAGGAAAGATTATGTCAGATAAAGAATTAAACAAATGCTGCGGAGGCAACTGTGGTTGTGGAAGCGAAAAAGAAGAAAAGCATGAAGGATGCGGATGTGGTGGACATGGTCACGATCACGGACATGATCATCATGATGGATGCGGATGCGGAGAAGAGCATGTGGAGCATTTCGTTGTAGATTTAGAAGATGAAAATGGAAACACAATAACTTGTGATGTTATTGACGCTTTTGAATATAAAGAAGAAGAGTACGTTTTAGTACAACATCCAGATGAGTCAGTTTACTTATTCAAATCTCAAGGTGAAGAAGGAGAATTAGTTCTTCCTGCTGAAGAAGAGTTTGATGAAGTTGTTAAATACTACGAAGAAAATGTAGCTGAATAATTATAGTAAAAGATGATGTTTTACATCATCTTTTATTTAGTTATTCTCAAAATAATAATAAATATTTACGTTAAGATAGCTTGAAATGTGGTGAGGTAATATGAAAAAAGAAAAATTGGCTATATTTGATGTTGATTTTACTTTAACAAGTAAAGAAACATTATTACAACTTTTTAGATTTTTAATAAAAGAAGATAAAAAGAACTTAAAGTTTATTCCAAGAGCTGCTTTCTCTGGTCTTATGTATGGACTTAAGTTTTATGATGAAAAGAAAGTTAAACAGTCTTTTCTTAAGTTCATAGATGGGGTAGAGGAAAAAGATTTACAGGATCTTGTAAAAAAATATTATGATGAAGTTTTAAGCAAGATACTTTATAAAGATTCTATAGATATGATTAGGAAATTAAAAGCTGAAGGTTGTAAAATTTATCTAATATCAGCATCACCAGAGTTTTACTTAAATGAGCTTTATAATATAAAAGAAGTAGATGTTATAATAGGTACTAGATTTTCATTTAACCAAGGAAAGTTCGAGAGAAAAATGTTAGGTGAGAACTGTAAGGGAGAAGAAAAAGTTAAAAGGCTTAAAGAATACTTAAAAGAGCATAATGTTGAAGTAGATTATAAAAATTCATATATGTTCTCTGATTCATTATCAGATAAACCTTTACTGGATTTGGTGGGAAACGCCTATTTGATAAACTATAAGAAAAAAAATGATACTTATAAAATTTTAAATTGGAAATAATAAAAGCAATCTCTGGATTTAGAGATTGCTTTTTATATTATTAAATTATTTTGACACCCTTGTAGTGATAGTTTGAGTTAGTGGAGGTACAACTTGTTTCTTTCTTGAAAGAACTCCAGGTAAGAATGTAGTTGAATCTTCTAATTTAACTTTGAATGCTTCCTCAGCTATTTCAGGAGCTCTTCCTGCAACTAAGATTTGTGAACCTTCGTTTATGATATCAGTTAATAATAGCATAATCATTTCTAAGCCCATTGATTCAGCTTTTTGGTTCATGTATGCAAGCATATCATCTTTTAAAGGCATAAATCCTTCGATATCCATTGTGTTAACTTGAGCAACACCTACTTTAACACCTTCTATAGTGAAAGGTTTGAAGTCAGCGTTGAATATCTCTTCAATTGATTTACCTTTTAATGAAGTACCAGCTTTGAACATTTCTTTAGCGAATACTTCTGGAACTATTCCAGCTATATCAGCAAGTTTTCTACAAATCTTAATATCTTGTGGTGTACAAGTTGGTGATTTGAATAATAATGTATCTGATATTATAGCTCCACATAATAATCCAGCAGCTTCTCTTGAAGGTCTTATTCCGTTTTCGAAGAATCTCTTAGCAACTATTGTTGAAGTACTTCCAACTGGCTCGTTTCTGAAGTATATTGGGTTTCCTGTTTGAATATCAGCAACTCTGTGATGGTCGATGATTTCTAATACTTCAGCTTCCTCTAATCCATGTACTGATTGACCTCTTTCATTATGGTCAACTTGTATAACCTTCTTCTTGTGGTTTGAGATTAAGTGGAATCTAGCTATTGATCCAACTACTTTGTTATTACTATCTAATACAGGGTAGTTACTGTATCTAGTTTCACTCATTGTTACTTTTACATCTTCAACTAAATCATCAGTTGATACTGAAACTATGTTATCTTTAGTCATAACATAATCAACAGGTAAACTTTGAACTATTAATCTTGAAGCTGTAAATGAATCATGAGGAGTAGTTATAACTGTTATTTTCTTTTCTTTAGCAAGATTTAAAATTTCTTCAGTTGGTGTATGTCCACCAGTAACTATTAATAATGAAACATTTAAGTCTATTAATTCAGCTTGAATTTCAGCTCTATCTCCAGCTATAGCTATGTCACCTTCGCTTATGAAATCTTTTAATGATTCAGCTTGCATAGCAGCCACTACAACTTTTCCAGGGAATACTTTTATACTTTCATTTATGTTTTGAGCTTCAGCAGATAAAGTATCTAATATGTTATCTAGTGAAGTTTCACTTTTAGCAAGTATATTGCTATCCCATACATCCATGTAAGTTGCAGTTATGTTTGATGTTGATAACATTCCTAATAAGTGGTTATTTCCATCAGCAACTGGGATTGATTTTAAATTTTTGTCTCTCATTATGTTCCAAGCCATCTTAAGAGATGCTTCTGGAGATAATGGAGCGATTTTATCCATTTCTAAATCTTCAACTTTTAACTTAACAGTCTCTAAGTATTGAGGTGCTTCAACACCAAAGTAATCAAGTATGTATTGAGTTTCTGGATTAACATTTCCCAATCTAACTGGTATAGCAGGAATGTCTTGAGTTTTATTTTTAAACTCAGCATATGATAATGCAGCACATATTGAGTCTGAATCAGGATTTTTATGTCCTGTTACGTATATAACATCCTTCATGCAGGTTGCCTCCTTTGTTATTTGAATTTTATTAGTAATTATCTTATTTGCGAATGTATTTTATTCACGAATATATTTTAATTCTTAACTTATTAAAAGTAAAGTTTAATAAGTCTCATTTTATCACAGATTAGAATAATTTTCTATGATATAAGACAAGTAAATCTCCTCATTTAAGTAAGGTGTTACATAAGAATTATTTTAGTTCTAAAAAGAATACATTTGAACATATATTACAATAGATTGCTAGGAAAAAAGGGGGAACAAAAAGTTATGAAGGAGAAAGAACTTTTTAGAGGACTAACGACTCAAGAAGCTGAAAAGCGAATAGAAAAGTTTGGACTAAATGAAATAACAGAGAAGAAAAAGGTGTCTGCAATAAAAATATTATTAGAGCAATTTAATGATTTTATAATATGGGTTTTAATTGGAGCTACTATTATATCAGGACTTATGGGAGATGTAGCAGATGCCGTTACTATTTTTGTTATTGTTATAATTAATGGATTTCTAGGGTTTATACAGGAGTTTAAGACTGAAAAATCATTAGATGCATTAAAATCCTTGGCAGCACCTACATGCAAGGTTTTAAGAGATGGAAATATAAAAGTTATTAATGCTAGTGAACTAACTGTAGGTGACGTAGTAATATTAGAGGCTGGAGATAGGGTGCCAGCCGATGGTGAATTTTTTGAGTGTACTAATCTTATGATTGATGAATCTTTATTAACTGGTGAATCAGTTGGAGTGAATAAAACAAGTAATTCAAAAGAAGCATCATTAACATATATGGGGACTAAAGTTTTAAAAGGTAAAGGTAGATTTAGAGTAACTGCCATAGGAATGAGTACTAAAATGGGTTCCATAGCAGATATGTTACAAGACATAGAAGAAGAAAAGTCACCTTTAAAAGAAAGATTAGATGGATTAGGAAAGATATTACTAGTTTTATGTTTAGGTATATGTGCACTAGTTACTATACTTGGTATCATAAGAGGTAATGATTTAACTGAAATGTTCTTGTTAGGAGTAAGTTTAGCTGTAGCAGCTATACCAGAAGGACTAGCTGCTATTGTAACAGTTTCCTTAGCTTTAGGAGTTTCTAGAATGTTAAAGAGAAATGCTTTGGTTAAAAAGTTACCAGCAGTTGAGACTTTAGGATGTACTTCTGTAATATGTAGTGATAAAACAGGAACTTTAACTCAAAATAAAATGACTGTTAAGGAAATTTTTACTGAAGGCAAGCATTGTAGAGTAGGTGAAGATAGAATTCCCAATTCACCTATGCTCATGAAGGCTTTTGTTTACTGTAATGATTGTAACTATGATTTTTCTAAAAAGAAAATTGAGGAAGTCTTAAATGGAGATCCAACAGAAACAGCTTTAATAAAGGCGTATTTTGATGATATTAATGTATTGAAAAGTAAGATTGAGTCTATAAATAGAGTTTTTGATATACCTTTTGATTCAAGTAGGAAAATGATGTCTGTAATAACAAAGGAATCGGGACGAGAAGTTTGTTATGTAAAAGGTGCACCGGAAAAACTTATAAATAAATGTAGATACATTCATGAAGAGGGCAGAGTGAAAATATTAACTCCTCAGAAAAAACAGCAGATTTTAAATGTAGTCGAAAATATGAGTAATAGAGCATTAAGATGTATAGGGGGAGCCTATAAAATAGATAATTTAAGCAGAGATGAGTCCTTGGAAAGTGATTTAATATTCCTTGGAATAGCTGGTATAATTGATCCACCAAGACCAGAAGTTAAAGATTCAGTTATAAAGTGTAGATTAGCAGGAATAACTCCTGTGATGATAACTGGTGACCATAAAAATACAGCTTTTGCTATAGGTAAAGATTTAAATATAGCTAATTCTCAAGAGCAAGTCATAACTGGAGAGGAATTAGATAGATTAGATGATAGTCAACTAAAAAAGGCTGTAAATAAGCTTAGAATATTTGCAAGAGTTACACCAAACCACAAGCTAAGAATAGTTAAGGCATTTAAACAAAATGGAAATATAGTAGCTATGACAGGTGACGGAGTTAATGATGCACCTGCTATTAAAGAAGCTGATATAGGAGTAGCAATGGGTATATCAGGCACAGATGTTACCAAGGAAGCTTCATCTATGATATTAATGGACGATAACTTTGAAACTATTGTATCAGCAGTAGAAGAGGGAAGAATTATATATGACAATATAAGGAAATTTATAAGGTACTTATTATCTTGTAATCTAGGAGAAGTACTAACAATGTTCCTAGCAACAATATTTTATCTTCCAAACCCTATGTTACCTATACAAATTCTTTTTGTAAATTTAGCAACAGATGGACTTCCAGCTATAGCTTTAGGTGTAGATCCTGCAGATAAGGATATAATGAATCAACAACCTAGAAGTAAGAAAGAAGGAATATTTGCTAGAGGATTAACAGAAAAAATTTTAGTAAGAGGATGTCTAATAGGTATATGTACTTTGCTTTCGTTTATAGTTGGGGGATTGTATGGAATGGATTTAGATACGTGTAGAACTATAGCTTTATCAACTTTAGTTATGTCTCAGTTACTTCACGTTTTTGAGTGTAGATCAGAAAGACATTCTATATTTGAGATAAAATTACTTACTAATATGTATTTAGTTGGAGCAGTATGTGTATCAATAATTATGCTTTTAAGTATAATTTACATTCCTTTCTTTAGTAGTATATTCCATACAACTGTTCTAGGGCTAAATCACTGGTTAATAGTAATGTTTTTCTCAACAATAATATTCTTTATAAATAGTTTATATTTATTTATAAAAGTAAAAAAATAGATGTTAAAATTAATAAAATAGATTTAAATGAAAAAAAGCTGTATAAATATACAGCTTTTTATCTTTGTTTAAATTGTTGTTGTTGTCTAGCTTTCTTTAATTGTGAATGGTCTACAGGAACTAAGTCTTGCTTAGTAGTTAAGTTAAGTACATTATTAAGTGAAATATATTCTTTTTCGTTATCTTTATTTGACTTAAGTCCTTGAACTATAACGCTATTACCTTTTTTCACATTTATGAAAGTAGGCTTTTTAAACCAACGATTCTTTTTATATACGCATTTTATTATTTGTTTACTTCTTTCAGGTTTAACTATTAAAGTAACAACTAACTTGTGGAATATCCAAAGAATAGTTTTTTCTTCTATTTTTTCAGAAATTACGCTTCCTTGAAATTGAGCCATTCTATCGCCGTATTTTTCAAGATAAGAATCAGTGTAATATTTAGATAATTTTTCTTTGAAACCCATAATTATAACTCCTTTTAAGTTGACGAATTTACATTTATTATTACTATAAATACATATTATATGATAAACAGTATTATAACATAATATTAGCTATATTAAAATACTTTGATAGAATGGCTAAATTAAAGCATTTAAGAAATTTTTATAAATTGTATTTACTCATAGTTAAAGATGAAAAATAGGGTATAAATAAGAGAAAATTATGCAATGTAAATATTTAAATTATGGACTTATGTGAATATATATTCTATAATAAAAATATATGAAAATGTTATCTTAGGAGGAAATACAATGGATAAACAACAATTAGCAAGAATGATAGACCATACTTTATTAAAACCAGAAGCAACTAAAGCTGGCATAGAAAAGCTTTGCAAAGAAGCTTTAGAGTATAACTTTGCATCAGTTTGTGTAAACCCTACTAATGTTGAATTAGCAGCTGAACTTTTAAAAGGAAGTGAAGTTAAGGTTTGTACAGTAATAGGATTCCCTTTAGGAGCAAATACTTCAGAAGTAAAAGCATTTGAAACTAAAGATGCTATAGCTAAAGGTGCTACAGAAGTAGACATGGTTATAAACATAGGAAGATTAAAAGATAAAGATTATGAATATGTTAAGAACGATATTAAAGCTGTTGTTGATGCAGCTGATAAGAAAGCGCTTACAAAAGTTATCATAGAAACTTGTCTTTTAACTGATGAAGAGAAAGTTAAAGTTTGTGAATTAGCTAAAGAAGCTGGTACAGACTTTGTTAAAACATCAACTGGATTCTCAACAGGTGGTGCTACTCCAGAAGACATTAAATTAATGAGAGAAACTGTTGGACCAGAATTAGGAGTTAAGGCTTCAGGTGGAGTTAGATCAATTGAAGATGCAGAAGCTGTAATCAAGAATGGTGCTACTAGAATAGGAGCTTCAGCTTCAATAGCAATATGTGAAGGTAAAGTTTCAGATTCAAACTACTAAGAATTAGTTTTATATTAAGATATTAAAGGAACCCATAGAATAATTCTATGGGTTTTTTTGTCGAAGAAAAATATTTAAGAAAAAAGTGAAAATGATGGCTAAATTTCAACTTTGAGAATATTAATATAATAAAGTACTTATAAAGAGGAGGTTACTCTATTAAAGCTAATTGTTTAGTTTGATGAGTGAATTTTTATGAGAAGAGAGTTAACTCCACAAGAAGTAATTTATAATGAAGATTTTACAAGTAGAATAACTGGGAAAGAAAACTATAGAAGTGAGTATTCAGAAGTTTTTAAAAGAATTGATGAAGCATTAAGTATAAATAAAGAAGGATTTAATGTTTATTTAATTGATGAATTTTCTAAACAAAAGCTTAATGATTTAACTTCGCATATTGAAGAGAAAATGAAAGGTAGGGAAAAACCAAAGGATATTTGCTATGTTACTTTAGAGGATGCTAGAAGTCCTAAGGTTGTGTTTTTAGCTAATGGCGTAGGGGAAAAATTAGAAGAAACATTAGAGCATGTCAAAGCTTTCTATTATGATGAGATTTATGCTTTTTATAATTCTTCTGTAAATAAAGAAAAAGAAGATATTATAACTGATATACAAAAAAAGAGAAGTGATTATATAGGCGATTTAATAAAGAATGCAAAGCAAGAAGGTTTTGATTTAAAGGCTACTTCTTCTGGATTTGCATTTATTCCACTAGTTGATGGTGAAGCAATGACAGAAGAGGAATTTGATGACTTAGAAGAAGATAGTAAAGGTGATATTTCTGTAAAGGCTGGAAAGTTAAAAGAGGGAGCAGAAGGTGTTTTAGAGCAGTTAAAGAATATAGAAATAGATTCTATTGAAAGGCTTAAAGTTATATTAAGATCATATTTAGAAGATGCAACTTCTAATTTAAAAGAAAAAATTAAAGTTGATTTTAAAGAAGAGGAGGATGCTTACAATTATTTAATTGATGTTTGTGAAAGTTTGGAGAATGCTCTTATTGAGAATTATACAATAAACTTTGATGATGATGAAGAAAAAATAAATGAAATAATTGCAAGATATATTTGTAATATTATAAAAAATAGCAAGGGGCAAGAGGTTCCGAAAGTTATATTTGAAGAGGATCCAAGTATAAATAATCTTTTAGGAACTATAGAGTATGAAAATCATAATGGAGTTTATTCAACAGATGTTAAGTTGATAAAGTCTGGGTCATTACTAGAAGCTAATGAAGGATGTTTGATTGTTAGACTGAGCTCTCTTATGAATAATGCTAATAGCTATTACTACTTAAGAAGGGCGCTTTTAAATAGTAAAATAAATTATGATTTTAATAGAGGTTATTTAGAGTTGCTTTCTTTAAATGGATTAAATCCAGATCCAGTTCCTATTAATGTAAATGTTATTTTAATAGGAGATTTTGAGAGCTATGATATATTATATAATCATGATGAAGATTTTAAGAAGCTTTTTAGAATAAGAGCAGAATTTTCTAATGTAATAGAAATAGAGGAGAATAAGAGATCTTTATTGGAGGTTATAAATAAGATTATAGGAGAAAATAAACTTTTAAAAATTTCAGCATCTGGAGTAAATGCTTTAGGTAAGCATTTAGCTAGAAAAGCTGGTACTAGAAAGAAGATATTTTGGGATGTAGATGAAATAGAAAAAGTTTTATTACTATCAAATGAAGATAGCAGAATTAAAGGCAAAACTATAATAGATAGAGAAGATATTGAAGTTGCCATAAATCAAGATAATGAATTTGAAAAAGAATACTTAGAAATGTATAAAGAAAGAAAAATTCTTCTGGAAATTGAAGGTAGGATAGTAGGTAGTGTTAATGGTTTGTCCGTTATAGATTTAGGTTATATGAGTTTTGGAAAGCCTATGAGAATAACATGTACTTGTTTTAGAGGTAATGGTAAGATAATGGATGCTCAAAGAGAAAGTAATCTAAGTGGAAGCATACACAATAAATCTCTAAGCATATTGAGAGGTTTTTTAAATGGGTTTATAAATTCTTATGAAGTATTACCTGTAGATTTTCAATTAAGTTTTGAACAGTTGTATGGGAAAATTGAAGGTGATAGTGCATCTGTAGCTGAAATGGTAGCTATAATATCATCTTTAAGTAAAATTCCAGTTCATCAAAATATAGCTGTTACTGGTTCTGTTAATCAGTTCGGAGAAGTACAACCTATAGGTGGAGTGAATGAAAAAATTGAAGGGTTCTTTAATGTTTGTAAAGCTTTAGGAACTCATGTTGGTAAAGCCGTTTTAATACCAGAAAGCAATAAGGATGAATTAATTCTTAATAGTGAGATAGAAGAGGCTGTTGAAAAGGGAGAATTTAAGATATATCTAATGAAAGATATAAATGAAGCACTTATGACATTACTTCTTGATGATGAAATGATATTAGAAGATATTGCTACAAGAATTAGTGACGAAATAAGAAAATTTAAAGGGAAAAAATAAGATTTAAAGAGGACTAGTAGGTTTAATTCTGTTAGTCCTAATTTTTTTAGTAATGTTTGACAGAAATAAATAAAATATGTTAAAATATGGAAAAAGACTTAGGAGGTGAAGCTCTATAAGAGTGAATTTATGTGGTTAGATTTTGAAAGACGAGGAAATGCTTTAGTAGTAAGTTTAATCGGTGAGTTAGATCACCATAGTGCTGAGGAAGTTAGAGTTAAAATTGATGATAGAATTAGTCGTGAAAACATAAAAAAATTAATATTAGATTTTTCTGGAGTAACTTTTATGGATAGTTCTGGAATTGGTGTTATAATAGGAAGATATAAGAAAATAAATATGCGTTCTGGAGAGGTTAACATAATATCTGTAAATAGAAGCATAAAAAGAGTTTTCGAGTTATCTGGAATATTTAAGATTATAAAATATTACGAGAATTTGGATGAAGCTCTAAAAGTGGGTTAATGGAGGGTTGAATATGGATAATAAAATGAGATTAGAGTTTTTGGCTAAGTCTGAAAACGAAGGATTTGCTAGAGTAAGTGTATCAGCTTTTATTGCTCAATTAGATCCAACTATAGATGAATTAACTGACATAAAAACTGCTGTTTCTGAGGCAGTGACTAATTCTATAATTCATGGATATGAGAGTGATGAGAGCAAAGTTGTATCTATTGAAGCATATATTGATGGAAATGAAATATGTATAATTGTAGAAGATAGTGGATTAGGAATTGAAAATTTAGAAGAAGCAAGAGAACCTTTGTACACATCAAAACCAGAACTAGAGAGATCAGGTATGGGATTTACTGTTATGGAAACTTTTATGGATTCTTTAGAAGTTTATAGTGAAAAGGGCAAGGGTACAAAAATAATAATGAAGAAAAAAATGAATACATAGGCAGGTGAATAAGGTCTATGGATATAAGTAGTATTGAGAAGGATAATTTTAATTATGACAAAAATACTACCCTCATAGTTATGGCTAAAGAGGGTAATAAAGAGGCGATGAATAAGCTTATAGAGGTAAATACACCTTTGGTATCCTCTATTTGTAAAAGGTTCACTAATAGAGGATATGATTATGAGGATATATTCCAAATAGGTTCTATGGGGTTAGTTAAGGCAATAAACAATTTTGATTGTAGCTTTAATGTTAAATTTTCTACCTATGCAGTTCCTATGATTATAGGTGAAATAAAAAGGTTTTTAAGAGATGATGGTATTATAAAGGTTAGTAGAAGTACAAAAATTTTAGCTAAAAAGCTTCATTATAACAAAGAGGAGCTAATAAAAAAGTTAAATAGGGAGCCGACTATTGAAGAGTTAGCAGAGTATTCTAGTGTTAATAAGGAAGATGTTGTTGTTGCTTTAGAGTCTGCAAGTAGTATGCAATACTTATATGATACTATACATCATGATGAAGGTACTCCGGTACTCCTCATAGATAAGTTAAGCGAAAAGGGCGAAGATGATGATATGCTCAATAAAATAGCTTTAAAACAGGCTATAAGTTCCTTAGATACTAAAGGGCGACAAATAATTATGTTAAGATATTTTAAGGACAAGACTCAGATTCAAGTTGCTAAGATGCTTGGAATAAGCCAAGTACAAGTTTCAAGAATAGAGAAAAAAGTACTAAAACTTATGAGGGAAAAATTAGAAGAGGATTGATTATAAATGAAATATATTTAGGGCATTATTTTTTGTGAAATTTTTCATAGAAAATAATGCTTATTTTTTTGTATATATTAGGAATAAGGAACAATACTATAATTATAAAATCAAAAGAAAAGGATGGGTTAATATGGCTACTTACGAAAGTGACGAAAAGATAAAAAGTAAATTTGAAGAACTTGAGGAAGAAATAAGACCGAAACCTAAGGTTTTTAAAAATTGTGTTATGGCATTTATAGTTGGTGGGCTAATATGCGTCATAGGGCAATTTATAAGAAACACACTGCTTGCTAATGGGTTTCCAGAGGAACAAGTAGCTAGTATAACACCAATGACAATGGTGTTTTTAGGAGCACTTTTAACTGGACTTGGAATTTATGATAAGATAGCTTCTAAAGCTGGAGCAGGTACGATAGTTCCAATTACAGGCTTTTCTAATGCTATGGTTTCACCTGCTATAGAGTTTAAAAAAGAAGGATTTGTAATGGGTGTTGGAGCAAATATGTTTAAAATTGCAGGGCCTGTACTTGTTTATGGAACAGGAACTTCTGTCATTGTCGGAGTAATATATTATTTACTACTTAGATATGGGTTAGTGGGGTGATTTGTAGTGAGTGATGAATTAAAGAGAGTCGGTGGGCAGACTGTTGAATTAAAAAGCAAACCAAGAATAATAGCTACCTATAGTATTGTTGGTCCAAGAGAAGGTGATGGTCCACTGAAGGAGTATTTTGATAAGATTTTAGACGATGACTGTAATGGATGTGAAAGTTTTGAAAAGGCTGAGAGTAGCCTTATGATAACTGCAATTGAAGGAGTTATAAAGAAAAGTAAAGTTAAAGAGGAAGATGTAGATTACTTATTTGGTGGTGATTTATTAAATCAGCTAACATCAACAAATTTCGTAGCAAGAGAGTTTAAGATTCCATTCTTTGGAGTTTATGGAGCTTGTTCAACTATGGCAGAATCTTTAAGTTTGGCTTCAATGATAATGGATGGTAATTTTGCAGAGTATTCAATAGCGTCTACATCATCACATTTTAGTTCTGCTGAAAGACAGTTTAGATTTCCTTTAGAATATGGTTGTCAGAGAAAGGAACATTCTCAATGGACTGTAACGGGCTCTGGAGCTATGCTTTTAGGAAGAAAAGGAGATTTTCCCTATGTAACTCATGTAACAACAGGGATTGTTAAGGATTATGGAATAAAAGATGTAGATAATATGGGTGCCGCTATGGCGCCTGCTGCTGTTGACACAATATATAAACATTTTGTTGATACAAATAGAAAACCAGAAGATTATGATATTATAGCTACTGGTGATTTAGGTAAAGTAGGTAGAAAGCTAACAGAAAAATTACTAAAAGAGTATGGTTATGATGTTAGCAAGGTGTACATAGACTGTGGAGAAAAAATTTTTGATAATGAAAGGCAAAGAACATATTCTGGTGGAAGTGGATGTGGATGCTCAGCAGTTGTAAGTTGTGGATTTCTTTATAAAAAGCTTATGAAAAAAGAGGTTAAAAGGGTCTTGTTGGTTTCAACAGGAGCTTTATTGAGTTCAACTTCTTCATTACAAGGAGAAAGTATACCAGGTATAGCTCATGCTGTGGCTATTGAGTATATGTAAGGGAGGTTAGAAAAATGCAAAGTTATATAAATGCATTTGTAGTTGGAGGAATAATATGTGTTATTGGACAGCTATTGATAGATAAGACCAAGTTAACACCTGCAAAGATATTAGTCGCATTTGTTTCTCTTGGAACTATATTAGGTGCCTTGGGAATATATGAGAAATTAGTTCAGTTTGGTGGAGCAGGAGCAACAGTACCTTTGCCTGGATTTGGATATGCACTAGCTAAGGCTACAATAAAGGAAGTTAATGAACAAGGACTTTTAGGTGCTTTCACTGGAGGATTAAAGGGAGCTTCAGGAGGAATAACTGCAGCTATATTCTTTGGATACTTAATGGCTTTAATATTTAATCCTAAAACTAAATAAAGTGATTATGAAGATGTAAAAAGGTCAATAATTTTCTTGAAGGAGAGATTGGATGAAGAAGTTTGAGAAGATTATTATAAATAGACCTTTAGGACTAATTTTGGTTTTTACTGTATTAGGTATTTTAACATATTATTTTGGAAACTTTAATTTAATAGGTACAACTATAACAGTTGTACCTTTAATTTTAATAGCTTATTTTATATTAGATTTAGATAACTTTAATGTAGGCATAATATTTTTCCTTATAGGGATTTTAAGTACAACAATGTATTATGAGCCAAAAATTTCAACTACAGTTTTTTATGAGTTAAGGGTAGTTGAAGTACGTGAGGACTTTGCTTTAGGTAGATTAAATGGAAGACTTGTTCAAATAAGAAACCAAAGTAGAGAAGAATTTGAATATGGTGAAAAGATAAGTGGGATTGGTAAATTTAAAAGTGATATTAATTTAGAAAAAGGATATGTTGGACATGTATTTATAAAAGAGTTAATTCATAGAGAACAAGATTTTATATATAAGATAAAGAACATACCAAAAAAGTACTACGAAAGATTAAATAAATATTTTTCATCTTCAGAAAGTGCACTTTTAAATGCAGTTTTATGGGGAGATAAAGAAAATTTAACATATGGTCAAAGAGAATTTTTAGCAGATTTAGGAGTTATACATCTTATTTGTATTTCTGGATTTCATATAGCTTTATTGTTTTCAATAATATACAAAAAGCTCTCCTTTAAACTTGCGTTAATAGTTTGTTTTGTCTATGTCTTATTAGTAGGGGCATCACCTTCAGCATTAAGAGCATTATTTATGATAGGAGTATTGCGTTTTTCAAAAAGACTATTTAAGACTTATGATCCAATGAGTTCAATATCATTTGCTGCGGTAGTTTTAATGATTTTTAGGCCATATAATATTTTTAGTATGGGATTTTTATTGTCTTTTGGAGGGACTTTGGGGATATTGCTTTGCTATAAGCGATTTCTAGAAGGTTTTTACATATTACCACCTAAGATTAACGAATATTTTAGTCTAGGTTTATCAGCTCAAGTATTTATTTATCCAATTTTAGTTTTAGCATTTAATAAGTTTTCTATAAATTTTTTAATATCAACTTTTTTAGTAACACCAATAATAGTATTATTACTACAAATATTATTAATTTCTATATTTCTAGGGAGAAATTTAATTTGGATTACAATAATTCCTATGAAAATAATCTTTGTAGTATTTAGAGGGATTTTAGTTTTATTAGATAATATAGCATGGTTAACTCCATATTTATCACCGGTGTTTGCTGTAGCATATATGCTCATGCTTTTATGCATTTACATGAGTTTAAAAGGATTTACTAAATTTAAAATAGGAGTATATCTAATAATTCCATTATTAATTTTAGATATTCATATTCTAGGAACTAAGATTAGATTTGTTGAAGATAAGTGGAATAAAGGAATAGTTATAGAGAAGGGCTTTAATAAAATTGCTTTGGTGAACAATAATAGTGATTATTTTAGAAAGTATATTATGAGAAATGAGTTTGTAAATAAAGTTATATATTTGAACAAGGATATTGAGTTTGGAATAGGCGAAGATATCTCAATATCTATAGAGGAGAATTTTAATAGTATAACCTTAGTGTCATTAAAAAATGATTATGATATAATTGATTTGATTCAAAAGAAAAGTGCGTATATACTTTAACTTATGTAATAAGTAGCTGGGATTTGAAAGGTTGATATTTTAATGATAGATTTAGAAGTTTTATATGATAATTTAAAAAAAGGAAAAATTGAAAATAGCTATATACTAGTTGGGTTAGATGAACTTTTAATAAAAGAGGGAATAGAGAGTATTATTGACAGTGTTTTAGATGAGAGTTTTAAAGATTTAAACCTAATAAAATTAGATGGGAACAACCTTAATTTTGATGATTTTATGAATGCTTGTGAAACATTACCATTTATGAGTGACAAAAAGGTTGTATTGTTAAATAGAACAAATATATTTAGAGATAAGCAGGATAAAGAAAATGAAAAGTTGTATAAGCAATGTGTGGAATATTTTCAAAATACACCAGAACATTGCGTTTTAATTGCGTATATGACTTTGAAAGATAAGAGAGATAGAGTAAATAGATTAACTAAGCTTAAGAAGTTAGAAAAAAATTGTTGTGTAGTTTCTGTAGAAAAACTTAAAGGAGCTAAATTACAACAAAAAGTAGGAAGAATATTTCAAGAGTATAATAAAAGTATAGGAAAGATTGAATTGAAATATTTCTGTGATTCAGTAGAAAACAACTTTGATATTATTGAAAGAGAAGTTGATAAGATAGTTAACTATGTTGGAGATAGAGAGATAACTAGAAAAGACATAGAATTACTTTTACCTCCAAGATATGAGGATGATATTTTTGATCTAGTTGAATTAATTTCTATTAAAAGAGCTAAGCAAGCAATAGATTTAATGGATGAGCTTATAGGAAGAGGGCAAGATCCTATATTTATATTAAGTCAGATTAGAGAACAATTCCAAAAGTTACATAGGGTTAAAATAAGATTAGCAGAACGATATAAAGTGGAGCAAATTAAAAAAGACTTTTTAGAAGTTAGTAGAATTAATCTGCCAGACTTTGTTATTGAGAAGTTTATAAATCAGAGTAAGAAGTTTACTCCTCAGCAGTTAAATAGGTGTATTAATTTATGTTTATATACTGAAAAAAAATTAAAGAGTAATTCTAATTTAAACAAGAAAACAGAGTTAGAACTTATGATTGTAAGTACGGTAATATAAAAAATCCAGATTAGATAATTCTAATCTGGATTTTTTACTTGAAGAAAAACTTCTAATAAAAGAAAATGGTGTTAGAAATTCTAACACCCATATAATTAAGCCATAGCGTTTAACTTAGCAGCTAATCTTGATTTCTTTCTAGCAGCCATGTTCTTATGAACTACTCCTTTAGAAGCAGACATATCTAAAGCTCTAGCAGCTGCAACGTATAAAGTTGTAGCTTCTGCTTTGTTGTTAGCTCCAACAGCTTCTTCAAACTTCTTTATAGCAGTTTTAAGAGCTGACTTAATCATCTTATTTCTTAAAGTTTTCTTTTCAGTAACTTTTATTCTTTTCTTTGCTGATTTAATATTTGCCATTCTAGTTCACCCCCTTCAACTTTTATAGCGTATCTGCAGTTTTGGGGAATCTGCGTACGAGTTCATTATTAACAAAGGTAATTATAACATCATAAATATATAAGTTCAAGTCTTTTTTCATGTTTATCGACATAATTATTATTTTTAAGGAAATTATATATAATATATTAATTTAAATTAAAAAGAGGTGGAAAAATGTACAATGTAAGAACTGATTTAGCTGTTGAAAGTAGAGAAATGTACAAAAGTAGATACAATAGAGATATAGATGGAGTGGTATTTGAGGAGAAAGTTGTAGATGAAGGAATTAAGGTGACTAATGTAGACATAACCAACATGGAAGGCGCAAAAGCCATGGGAAAACCAGTTGGAAGATATGTGACAATAGATATTCCAGAATACACTCATTATGATGGTGGACTTATGGATGAAGTATCCCATGTTGTAGCAGCATCATTAGAAGAATTAATTAAGTCAAATGAAGAAAAAACAGCTTTAGTTGTTGGACTTGGAAACTGGAATGTAACGCCAGATGCAATAGGACCAAAGGTTGTGGGAAAATTAATGGTAACAAGACATCTTAAAAAAGTTATGCCAGATGCCATAGATGATTCTGTTAGACCAGTTTGTGCTATTGCACCAGGCGTATTGGGGATTACAGGGATTGAGACTGGAGAAATAATAAAATCTTTAGTTGATAAAATAAAGCCGGATTTAGTGGTTTGTATTGATGCATTGGCCTCAAGAAGGTTAGAAAGGGTAGCAAGAACAATACAGATAAGTAATACAGGAATTTCACCAGGGGCAGGAGTTGGAAACCATAGAATGCAAATAAATGAAGAGACCTTAGGGATACCAGTTTTAGCATTAGGAGTGCCAACAGTGGTGGATGCAGCTACTATAGCAAATGATGCTATGGATTTAGTTTTAGATGAAATGATAAAACAATCTGAAGAAGGAAAAGAGTTTTATAACATACTAAATAACATTGATAAAAATGAAAAAGGGGTTATGATAAAAAGTCTTTTAAATCCTTATGTAGGAGATTTAATGGTAACTCCAAAAGAGATTGATGATGTAATAGAATCTGTTTCAAAAATAATAGCTAATGGAATAAATATAGCACTTCAACCTAATATGGTTCTAGAAGATATAAATAAGTTTTTAAATTAGCTTTAGTTTACAAAGAATAAAATTATTAAAAATAAATTTAGAGTAACATAATATTTATTCCCTACTCATATAAATGAAAATATGAGGGAGGGGATGATGTGAGAGGTATTAATAAAAGAGAGATACCCATAGGAATGCTTGTTCTTTTAGTTTTGTTAATTATGTTTATGTTTAGATTCATGCAGATTGCAGCTAGCAAAGATGTAAGAGAGAACTTGTCATATATACAGCTTTTAAATGCAGGTATGCCTGTGGCAAAGGGAAGTTACTATGATGAGGATGCTTATGTAGAAAGTAATATAACTTTGCAAAGTTTAGCTCTTGAGACTTTAAACATAAAACCTTTAGATCCTATAGAGTTAGTTATGAAGGAAATACCTTATTTTGGAGTGGCAAATGAGATTGCTTCAATTGATAGCAATTTAGGGTATGTTTCAGCAGAAGATGTGGATTCCTTTAATTTAAATAGGGAAAGCATAGATGAGCTTTCAGAAGAAGAAAAAAATGAAGTGGCAGAATCTAAGGTTAGTAAAGATAAGAATGTTTATGATTCAAACTTAAAAAGGGAGTTAAATCAGTCTAAGCCAGAGGTGCTTATTTATCATACACATAACTCAGAAGGATATAATGAGGAGAGAACATCAAGTAATGAAGCTCATAATGTTGTTGGAATTGGTAGCCTAGTGACTAAGGAGTTACAAGAAAACTATGGTATATCAGTTATACACGATAAGACAATTCACTCAGCGTCTTATGAGCAATCGTATAATAAATCAAGAGAAACAGTTAAAAAATACACTGATGAGTATGATGATTTTAAAATGGTAATAGATATTCATAGAGATTCAGTTGGAGAGCATAATAAAAAGAATCTTACTGCCAATATAAATGGAGAAAATGTTGCTAAAATTATGTTTGTAACAACTAGGAATAATCAATATTTTAATGATGCAGAAGCATTAGCCTACAGATTTATTGATAAAGCCAATGAGCTTTTTCCTGAGATTTTAAGAAGACAGGAAACCTATAAGTATAATAGGGGACAAAATGCGTTCAACCAAGATTTTAATAAGAATTCAATGCTTATAGAGGTTGGGGCAGAAGTAAATACATCAGCAGAGGCACAAGCTTCAGCTAAGTATATTGCTAGGCTAATAGCAGAAGAAATTAATAGAGAAGATGAATAAAATCAAAGCTTTTTGAACATCCTTATAGATATTAATCTATGGGGGTGTTTTGTTTTGAAAAAAATTATAAGTTTAATAATACCAAGCATAATATTTATAGCAATAATTTCATGGGGCGTAATGGGAGTGAATATAGAGAATACAGAGGCTTTTAATAACAAGGAATATGAAGTAAGTGAACAGATTGATTATGATAAAATAAAAGAAGAGACTGGAATGGACTTAACTGTATTTAGTGAAGATAATACTCCTATAAAAATATATGAAAATAAAGATGAGTTTTATTTGGTATTTAAAGAACATATTTTGAATCTAAATAAGGGTATAATAGGAAGTGTATTAGTAGGTACTTTCAATATTATGAATAACATAATAGATAATATTAATGAATTCATAGGAAACAATATAATAATGTAAAGCAAGTATATTGACAGTTTCCTGTGACATTGTGATATAATGTAACTTGACTTATTCTACAATGTGGGGGTGAAAACTGTTCAAGAACATAAAAAGTTTGGAGAGCAGGTTTAGATATGGATAAAAAGAAGTATATAAGAAACTTTTCAATCGTAGCACACATAGATCACGGTAAATCAACATTAGCAGATAGACTTTTAGAGAAAACTGGGACATTAACTCAAAGAGAAATGGAACAGCAGGTTTTAGATACTATGGAGCTAGAAAAAGAAAGAGGAATAACAATAAAGTCTCAAGCAGCAAGACTTATCTATAAGAGAGAGAACGGCGAAGAATATATATTAAATCTTATAGATACACCAGGTCACGTAGACTTTACATATGAGGTTTCAAGAAGCTTAGCAGCTTGTGAGGGAGCTATACTTGTTGTAGATGCTACTCAAGGAATACAAGCTCAAACTTTAGCTAACTGTTACTTAGCTTTAGACAACGATCTAGAAATAGTTCCTGTTATAAACAAGGTAGACTTAGCAAGTGCAAGACCTGACGAGATAAAACAAGAAATAGAAGATGTTATAGGAATAGAAGCAGAAAATGCTCCTCTAGTATCAGCTAAAACTGGATTAAACATAGAAGATGTTTTAGAAGAAATAGTAGAGAAAGTTCCAGCGCCATCAGGAGATGAAAATGCTCCACTTAAGGCTTTAATCTTCGACTCATACTATGATAGTTACAAAGGTGTTGTATGTCACGTTAGAGTTATGGATGGAGAAGTTAAGCCAGGTACAAAAATAAAATTAATGTCAACAGGAAAAGTTTACGAAGTAGTTGAAACAGGAGTATTTACACCAGCTTTAATGCCTTTAAAAGAAGGATTAAGCGCAGGTGAAGTTGGATACATCACAGCTTCAATCAAAAACGTAAGAGATGCCAGAGTTGGTGATACTGTAACTGAGGCAGCTAGACCTACAGAAGAAGCATTACCAGGATATAAGCCAGCTATACCAATGGTTTACTCAGGTATATACCCAGTTGACGGAGCAAAATACGAAGAATTAAAAGAAGCTTTAGAAAAACTTCAAATAAATGACGCTGCATTATCATTCGAGCCAGAAACTTCAGTAGCTTTAGGATTCGGATTTAGATGTGGATTCTTAGGATTATTACATATGGAAATAATTCAAGAAAGAGTTGAAAGAGAATTCAACTTAGATATAATTACAACTGCACCATCAGTTATATATAAAGTTACTAAAACTAACGGGGAGTCATTTGATTTAACAAACCCAACAAACCTTCCTCCAATGACAGAGATTGATTATATGGAAGAACCAGTTGTTAAGGCATCTATAATAACTCCAACTGATTACACTGGAGCTGTAATGGAATTATGTCAAGACAGAAGAGGTAAATTCATAGATATGCAATATCTAGAGGAAACAAGAGTTGTTATTCACTATGATATTCCACTAAATGAAATAGTTTATGATTTCTTCGATACACTTAAGTCAAAAACTAGAGGGTATGCTTCACTAGATTATGAACTAAAAGGATATGAGAAATCAAATCTTGTTAAGTTAGATATCTTATTAAATGGAGATAATGTAGATGCTTTATCTATGATAGTTCCAGAAGTTAAGGCTTACCAAAGAGGAAGAGGTATAGCTGAAAAACTTAAAGAAATTATACCAAGACACATGTTTGAAATTCCAATTCAAGCGGCTGTAGGTTCAAAAATAATAGCTAGAGAAACAGTTAAAGCTATGAGAAAAGACGTATTAGCTAAATGTTATGGTGGAGATATTTCAAGAAAGAAAAAACTTCTAGAGAAACAAAAAGAAGGTAAGAAGAGAATGAGACAATTAGGAACAGTTGAAGTTCCTCAAGAGGCATTCATGTCAGTATTAAAAGTTGACTAATTCTTTATTATTAAGCAGCTAGGCAATATAAGCCTAGCTGCTTTAATTTTAGCTTTAAATAAAAACTGAAATTAAATTTTGAATTTAGTCATTAAAAAGAACCTAACTCAATATATTTAAAGTAAATAATAAAACTTATGTTGAGAAGGGGAGTTTAGTATATGTTAGAAGCAAAGCTTAGAGATGTTAAAGTTAAATGTAGAAAGTTTAGGAATTCTGGATATGCAACTGGAGTTATAAACAGAAAAAATGGAGATAATGTTTGTATTAGCTTAAAAATTTCTGATTTAGATAAGTTTTTAGTTGATAATGGAGACCATAGCAATCTTGATGTAAAGCTAGGTGAAGAATTAATAAATACTTCAATAATAGAAGTTCAAAGAGATTTATTAGTTCATAATGCTATAAACATAAATTTAAGAGAACTATAAAAAATAAGAGTCATGGGTTTATTCACTCATGACTTTTTTTAGTGTACTATAGAAAAAAGAGTTTGTTTAAATACAGGAGGATAGATATGAAAAAATTATCTTTATATATACATATACCATTTTGTGCTCAGAAGTGTTTTTATTGTGATTTCCCTTCTTTTGCAAGAATGGATCATTTAAGAAAAGACTATATAGAGGCTTTATGTAAAGAAATTAAAGTGTTTAGAGAAAAATATGGAGACAGAGAAATAGAAACCATATTTATTGGTGGAGGAACACCAAGTGTACTTGATGCTAATGAATTAGAAATGTTATTAAAAGAAGTTGAAAAGCTAAATATATCTGATGATGTTGAGTTTTCTATGGAATGTAATCCAGGAAATTTAACAAAGGAAAAGTTAAGGGTAATGAAAGAACATGGAGTTAATAGAATTAGTATGGGACTTCAAGCTAAACAAAATAATTTGTTAAAAGGATTAGGAAGAATTCATGATTATGAGACTTTCAAAGAAAATTATCTTTTAGCAAAAGAAAGTGGATTTACTAATATAAATATTGATTTAATGTTTGGACTCCCAGATCAAAAGGTAAGTGATTGGGAAGACACTTTAAGAGAAATTATATCCTTAGAGCCAGCTCACATATCAGCATATAGTTTGATAATTGAAGAAGGGACAGCATTTTATAAGTTATATGATGATGATAAGTTAGATTTACCTAATGAAGAAGATGAAAGAAAAATGTATCATTTAGCTAAAGAAATTTTAGAGGAAAATGGGTTTAAACAATATGAAATTTCAAATTACGCTAAGAAGGGATTAGAATGTAGACATAATTTAGCCTACTGGAATATGGATGAGTGGATTGGACTAGGTTCAGCAGCAGCTTCATATATAAATGGAAAGAGAGTAAAGAATTATAGCAAGGTATCAGAATACATAGATGCAATAAATAATAATAAGGAAGCAATAGAAGAAATAATAGATAATTCTAAAAATGATAATATGGAAGAGTTTATGTTTATGGGGTTGAGAAAATTAGAGGGAATAAGTGAAAAGGAATTTGAGGAGAGATTTCATATGAATATAAATAAGGTCTATGGTGAAATACTAAATAAGTATGAAAATGAAAATTTATTAGTTAGAGAAAATGGAATGATATATCTTACTGAAAAAGGAATAGAAGTTTCTAATATAATAATGGCTGATTTTTTACTTTAGGCTCTATTTTAAAAAAAGTCTAACAATAGGATATAAGAAAAAAATAAGCATGGTTTAATGTGAAATTATTATGTTAACTTAGGAAATATTTTTAAAATGGTTTATATATAAAATGGTAGAAATTAAAAGTAAATCAAAGAAAAACAAGGATAATTTCAATTAAATCATTATTTTTAGAATAAAATGAAAAAATATGGAATTGACAAAAAACTTCATAAATAATATATTAATAGTGTACTAGTTAGCACTCGTTAATAGTGAGTGCTAATAAAGAGGTGAGATTAGTGATAGATGATAGAAAGCTTCAAATATTGAGAGCTATAATTCAAGACTATATATCTACTGGAGAGCCGGTTGGTTCGAGAACTATCGCTAAAAAGTATAATCTTGGAGTAAGTTCAGCTACAATCAGAAATGAAATGGCTGACTTAGAAGATATGGGATTTCTAGAGCAGCCTCATACTTCGGCAGGAAGAATTCCATCAAGCAGAGGATATAGATTATATGTTGATAGAATGGTTGAATTCGAAAGATTATCTTCTGAAGAGGAATTACTTATAAGGAACTCAATAATAAATGGGACCTTGTACGAAGTGGATAAGATAATCAAACATACTAGTGCTCTTCTATCGGAACTTACAAAAATGACTTGTATAGTTAAGGCTCCATCAGTACATAAGAGTTTTGTAAAATCAGTTCAACTTTTAAAAGTTGATGATGAAAGTATCTTATGTGTTCTAGTAACAGATAATGGAGTTATTAAAAATACAGTTATAAAAGTTAAGAGAGTTCCTTTATCTGAAGAACTTATTAAAATTAGTAAGATAATAACTGAAAGGCTTAAAAACCTTACTATTGAGCAAATAAATCTAGAGGTAATAAGTAATCTCAATAAAGCTTTAGAAGGATATGAAGATATTATAACTGCAGTTCTTACAACTCTTTATGAGAGCTTAAAAGATGATGTTAGTTCAGAGGTATTCTTAGAGGGTGCCGTTAATATATTTAATTATCCTGAATATAATAATATTCATAAAGCCAAGGAGATTTTGGAACTTTTACATGATAAGAAATGTATTTCAGAGCTTATAAGTGATAGTGATGATATGACAATAAAAATAGGTGATGAAATCTTTATGCCAGAGGCTAAGGAATGTTCAATAATATCAGCTGGATATCATGTAGGAGATAAATCATTAGGTACTATAGCTTTAATAGGTCCTAGAAGAATAAATTATTCTAAGGTTTTATCAATCATGACAGAAGTTATGAAAGAGTTAAATGAAACATTAAAGGATAAGTAAAGAAAAAAAGAGAAGAGGTGTAGCTGTTTTATGGAGGATAATAAAGAATTTAACGAAAAGTTAAAAGAAAATATCCAAAAAGATTTTGAGGAAGAAAATCCTACGATTGAAGATGAAGTAGAGGTAGTTTCAGAAGGAATCAAAGAGGATGAAATGGAAGACGAGATTCAAGAAGAAAAAGTATCAGAAGAAAACGTCATTGATTTTGAAGAATTAAAGGCTTTAAAGGAAGAAAATAATATGTTTAAGAGTAAAACTAAGAAATTAGAAAATGAATTAGAGGCCTTAAAAGATAGATTATTAAGAATTTCTGCAGAATATGAAAACTACAGAAAGAGAACAGATAAAGAAAAAGAAAGAATTTACACTGATGCTTGTGAAGATATTTTAATAAAGATGCTTCCAGTATTAGATAATCTTGAAAGAGCTTTAGCAGTAGATGGTTCAGTAGAAGATCTTAAGAAGGGTGTAGAAATGACGGTAAGACAATTTGAAGATGCTTTAGGTAAACTTCAAGTTGAAGAAATTGTTTCTGAAGGAGCTTTTGATCCAGAATTACACCAAGCAATGATGGTTGTAGACCAGGAAGGTTCAGAACCAAATCAAATCGCTCAAGTATTCCAAAAGGGATATAAGAGAGGAGATAAAGTTATCAGACATTCAATGGTAACTGTAACTAGATAATAAATTGCATTTAACAAATTTAAATATAGAAGAAATTGTTAGAGGAGGAATTAACAATGAGTAAAATAATCGGTATAGACTTAGGAACAACAAATTCATGTGTAGCTGTTATGGAAGGTGGAGAACCAGTAGTTATAACTAACTCAGAGGGTGCTAGAACAACTCCATCAGTAGTTTCATTCCAAGCAAATGGAGAAAGATTAGTAGGACAGGTTGCTAAAAGACAAGCAATAACAAACCCAGATAAAACAATAATGTCAATCAAAAGACATATGGGAACTGACTACAAAGTTAATATAGATGGAAAAGATTATACACCACAAGAAATATCAGCAATGATACTTCAAAAATTAAAAGCAGATGCTGAAGCTTACTTAGGAGAGCCAGTAACAGAAGCTGTTATAACAGTTCCAGCTTACTTCAATGATGCTGAAAGACAAGCAACTAAAGATGCTGGTAGAATCGCTGGATTAGACGTTAAGAGAATAATCAACGAGCCAACAGCTGCATCATTAGCTTACGGTTTAGATAAAATGGATAACGCTCATAAAATATTAGTATATGACCTAGGTGGTGGTACTTTCGACGTATCAATCTTAGATTTAGGTGATGGAGTATTTGAAGTTATATCAACAAACGGAGATGCTAGATTAGGTGGGGATGACTTCGACCAAAGAATCATGGATTATATAGCTGAAGACTTCAAATCACAATACGGTGTTGATTTAAGACAAGACAAAATGGCACTTCAAAGATTAAAAGAAGCTGCTGAAAAAGCTAAAATTGAGTTATCATCATCAACTCAAACAATAATCAACTTACCATTCATCACTGCTGATGCAACTGGTCCAAAACATATAGATATGACATTAACAAGAGCTAAATTCAATGAATTAACTCATGATTTAGTTGAAAGAACAATAAATATAATGAAAGAAGCTTTAAAAACAGGTAATGTTTCATTAAATGATATAGATAAAGTAATATTAGTTGGTGGATCAACAAGAATACCTGCAGTTCAAGAAGCAGTTAAAAACTTCACTGGAAAAGAACCTTCAAAAGGAGTTAACCCAGATGAGTGTGTAGCTATGGGTGCTGCTATCCAAGCTGGTGTATTAACTGGAGATGTTAAAGACGTATTATTATTAGACGTTACTCCATTAACATTAGGAATTGAGACTTTAGGAGGAGTTGCAACTCCATTAATCGAAAGAAACTCAACTATCCCAACTAAGAAGAGCCAAATATTCTCAACTGCTGCAGATAATCAAACTTCAGTTGAAATTCACGTAGTACAAGGTGAAAGACAAATGGCTGCTGACAATAAGAGCTTAGGAAGATTCAACTTATCAGGAATTGCTCCAGCTCCAAGAGGAATCCCTCAAATCGAAGTTACTTTCGATATAGATGCTAACGGTATAGTTAAAGTTTCAGCTACTGATAAAGCAACTGGAAAAGAAGCTAATATCACAATTACTGCATCAACTAACTTAAGTGATGCTGAAATAGATAAAGCAGTAAAAGAAGCAGAGCAATTTGCTGAAGAAGATAAGAAAAGAAAAGAGTCAATAGAAGTTAAGAATACTGCTGAGCAAACAGTTTACCAAACTGAAAAAACTTTAAATGAACTTGGAGATAAAGTTTCAGCTGAAGAAAAATCAGAAATAGAAGCTAAAATCGAAGAAGTTAAAAAAGTTAAAGATGGTGACGATATAGAAGCTATCAAAAAAGCTATGGAAGACTTAACTCAAGCATTCTACAAAGTATCAGAAAAATTATACCAACAAAATGGTGGAGCAGAAGGTCAAGGATTCGATCCTAACAACATGGGTGGAGCAAATGCTGGAGCTTCAACAAACAATGATGACAATGTTGTAGATGCTGACTTCGAAGTTCAAGACGATAAATAAGAATTAAAACTATCATAAGACTTAAAGCTTTGATATAATATAAAAGAATTCATAGAGGGAAGGCTCAATAGTCTTCCCTTTTTATAAGTAAACTTATAATAGGTGGTGAAAACTGTGGCTAAAAGAGATTATTATGAAGTGCTTGGTCTTCAAAAGGGTGCTTCTGATGATGAAATAAAAAGAGCTTTTAGAAAAATGGCTATGAAATATCATCCAGATAGAAATCCAGATGATAAGGAAGCAGAAGAAAATTTTAAAGAAGTAAATGAAGCTTACGATGTATTAAAAGACCCAGATAAAAAAGCTAGATATGATCAGTTTGGTCATGCAGGTGTAGACGGAAATGCTGGATTCGGTGGCGGCGGATTTGATGCTGGCGGATTTGATTTCTCAGAAATGGGTGGATTTGGAGATATATTTGAATCATTCTTTGGTGGTGGATTCGGTGGTGGCGGATCAGCTAGAAGAAGAAATGCTCCACAAAGAGGTGCTGATTTAGAGTATAGATTAAATATAACTTTTGAAGAAGCTGTATTTGGTTGTGAAAAAGAAATATCAGTAACTAGAACTGAAAATTGTGAAACTTGTCATGGAACAGGAGCTAAAGCAGGAACTTCTCCTAAGACTTGTCCAAAATGTAGTGGTTCAGGACAAATTAGAGTTCAGAGACAAACTCCACTTGGAAGTTTTGTTTCTACTACAACATGTGATCAATGTGGTGGAACAGGTAAGATAATCGATGATCCATGTCCAGATTGTAAAGGAAAAGGAACTGTTAGAAAGAATAGAAAGATAACAGTTAAAATACCAGCTGGTGTAGATACTGGTAATATAATTCCTTTAAGAGGACAAGGTGAGCATGGTGCTAATAATGGACCAGCAGGAGATTTATATATAAGAATAAATGTTGCTTCATCTAAGATATTTAGAAGAGAAGGATCAGATATATATTATGACTATAAAATAAGCATGGCTAAAGCTGCTTTAGGTGCTGAGATAACTGTACCAACAGTAGATGGTAATGTTAAATATAAAGTTCCAGCAGGTACTCAACCAGGAACTAAGTTCAGATTAAAAGGAAAAGGTGTTCCTCACGTTAATGGTGGTGGAAGAGGAGACCAATACGTTCATATGATAGTAGAGATTCCAAAACACTTAAACAAAGAGCAAGAGGATGCTTTAAAAGAATTCATGAGAGCTTCAGGAGAATCAATTGATAGCACTGAAGAAAAAGATGATGGATTCTTCTCAAAATTCAAAAAGAAAAAATAATGGATTTTAAATACCCTAGTTTTTACTAGGGTATTTTTTGTTTAATGAAAAATATTGAGTTAAATATTTACAAATATATGTACTAATGCTATAATACACATAAGCTTTATGTATTAATGATATAATACATAAATACATTAAAAATTGGTAATTAAATTTAGGGGTGAAAATATGATAGAAGTTACTGGGATTAGCAAGAGTTTTAGAAAAAGAAAAGTCTTAAACGGAGTTTCTTTTAAATTAAATAAAGGAGAAATCACTGCTTTATTAGGGGTTAATGGAGTAGGTAAATCAACTACTTTGAAAATTATTATGGGGCTTATTAAACAGGATAGTGGAAAGGTTCTAATTAATGGAGAAGAGTTAAGTTATAAAAACTTAGATAAATTAGCCTTTGTTCCAGATATTAAAAACACTTTTAGAGGAATGAAAGTTAAAGATAGCTTTGAATATATGGAATCTTTTTATGATAAGTGGGATAGCAATAGAGCTTATAAAATGCTTGAAGATTTTGAACTTAATAAAGATGATAAGTTGGATAAATTATCAAAGGGGAGTTTAGCAAAGGTTAAATTGATTTTAGGGTTTGCACAGAATGCTGATTATATTATTATGGATGAACCTTTCTCAGGAATTGATATTTTTACAAGAGAGGATATTTTAAAGTCATTAATAAGTTACATTAGTGAAGAAAGAGCGATACTTTTAACTACTCACGAAATTGGGGAGATAGAGGGAGTTGCAGATAGGGTTTTACTTCTTAATGAAGGAGAAATAAGAGCTGATTTCTATGTTGAGGATATGAAATGTGAAGAGGGTGTTTCCTTAATTGATAAGATGAGAGAGGTGTTTTTAGATGAATAAGAAAAATAAATTTCTTTCTTTACTTCAGTATGAAGCTAATAGGAATTTCAATGTTATAATTCTTAATACTTTACTTACAATGGTTTTATCAGTAATTCTTTATTTTAGTAAAATTATTGTTTTTATAGAACCGAATACCATAATATCAAATGATGTTATAAGAATGGGGGTAGGTAGATTAGGTATAAATGATGATGATGCATATATTTTCTTTTTAGAAATTTTCTTAGTTATAGTTTTTTCAATATTTATTTGGGCTAGAGAATTTTATTTTGAACATAAAACAAGCTATAGAACATTAAGTTTACCAATTAAAAGATGGAAAATAATTTTAAGTAAGAGTTTAATTATATGGCTTTTCTTTGGAATGTTTTTATTAGGGCAATTTTTAGCTGTTGTTATTGATTGGTTTATCTTAAAAATGAGGGTTATAAGCATAATGGATATAGGGGCAGAGTATTTATGGAAAGCTATTTTTACTAGTTATAGTAGTGGGTGGTTTTCCATGGATATTGTGAATTTAATAGTTATATTTATTATAATATTTGCAACAAGTTTAGTTGGTGGTTTAGTAATTTTATTAAAACAAAGTTTTGGATTCAAAGGAATTTTAATTTGGATTTTATATGGAATAGTTTCAGTAGCTTTATTTTTCTATATTCCTGTAATCAGAATGAATCTTTTTGCAGGCGAGTTTTTAATACTATATACAGTTGGAATTTTAATTTATATTGGGATTACATTTGGAATAAATAATTATTTAATAAATAAAAAGGTTAGTGTTTAGAGAGGAGGGAAAGTAAATGAATAAGAAATTTTCAAATATAATTTTTATAGGATCTTTAGTTATTCTTATCTTACTTATAGGGATAAATACAGCAAATAATTTTAAAAATATAAAAATTAATAATATATATGGTAATAGGTCTGAAATAGGAGATGTTGATATTTCTGTAACAAGGAGAATAGGGAGTTTCTTTGTGAGAAATTATAAGGTTGGAGCGGATTCAGTAAGTTCTGAAACTAAATTTATTGATGAAACTTATAGTGAATTACCTCTTTATGGAAACAAGGATGTTTTAAGAGGAGTTTATACTAATACTTCCAATTCTTATCATGGTGATGATTATTTAGCAGTTGTTGATATTTTAGATTATGACAAAGGAAAAATGAATCTTATTCTTAAAAATAAAAAGACTGGTGAGATTAAAGAAGCAAAAGTTAAAAATCCATATGGGCGAAGAATATTAGGTGTTTATGGAGAAAACAATAAGATTAAAATTTTGATGCCTGAAAATGATTATGATAATTCAAGCCCAATAATTGTTATGGAATATAATTTTGAGACAAAGGACTTTAAAAAGATTGCAAGTCATGGAGTTTACTCTGAAAAAATGGGATTAGAGTATAGAGACGGAGCGAATTATTATATTGGAAAGATGAGCATGACTTATGATGAAAATAAGGGCGTTGAAGAGGGAAAAAACTTTACTATATATAAGGCTAACTTAAAGGAAAATACTTTTAAAGATTATGATGTTAGAAAGATCTTAGAAGAAAATCAAATTGATTTAAAGGGAAAATCTTTAGAATCTTTAGAATGTGATGGGAATTTAATTTATGTAACAATAGCTGAAGCACCTAATTTTGAAGAAATATTTAAAGATGAAAAGAAAATGGCTGAATATGAATATGGAATATCAGAAGAGCCTAGGGTTTATTCTGTAGCCACAATAAATGTGAATGATCTTAAGGTTAATTACTATAAAGATATTATAAATGAGAAGGAAATAGAAGGATATTTAAAGGGACACTTTAAAAATGAAATAGCTTATCCTTTAAATTTAAGAGTTTTGGGGGATAAATTATACTTTGTACCATATGGAATTGAAAGTGATTTAGTAGTTGTTGGAGTTGCGGATTTAAAGAGTGAAAAGCTAGTTTACTTAGGTGAAATGAACAATGTAGTAATGAATGGATTTTATGAAAATAAAAAATAAGAATTGAGGTGGGAAAATGCTTCAGGTTAGGGGTTTAAAAAAGAATTTTAGAAGAAAACAAGTTCTAAATGATGTATCATTTGAGGCTGAAAAAGGGGAGATAACAGCTCTTCTTGGAATAAATGGAGTTGGTAAATCAACAATTTTAAAAATAATAATGGGACTCGTTAAGGAGAATCAAGGAGAGGTTCTTTTTGATGGAGAGAAAAGAACTTATAAGACTTATGAAAAAATAGCTTTTGTACCAGATGTAATAAACACATATGGTGGAATGAGTATAAAGGATTCCTTTGAATATATGGATGAAATATATGAAAGATGGGATATGGATAAGGCTTATGAAATGCTTAAAAAGTTTAAGCTTGATGAAAATGAAAAGATAAATTATCTTTCAAAAGGGAATATAGCAAGGGTTAAAATAATTTTAGGGTTTGCAAGAAATCCAGAGTATATATTATTAGATGAACCTTTTTCAGGAATAGATGTGTTTACAAGAGAGAAGTTTATTGCATCTTTAATTTCTTACATGAATAAAGATACAGGAATTTTATTAACTACACATGAGATAAAAGAAGTTGAAAATGTAGTTGATAAGGTAGTATTTCTAAGTGATGGGAAGATTAAAAGTGAGTTTTATGTAGAGGATATTAAAGCTGATGGATTATCCTTAGTTGATAAAATAAGGGAGGTGCATAAAGGTGGCAAAAAGTAATGGTAAGAGATTTTCCTATCTTTTAAATTCTGAAATATTAAGAGATTTTAAAATAACTTTAGGAACATCTATTGGATTAATGATTATAAATATAATTTGGTTTATATACGAAAGTAATAAATATATAGATAGTGGAGCTTTAGAGAATTTAGCTGAGAATGGCATGAACGGAACAATACTTGGATTTAGTGAGTTTTATGCAAGTAAGGTAGGTACACAAGTTGTTGTAACTTTAATTTTACTTGGATGTTTTTGCTTATATTGTTGTTATTTATGGTTTGGGGAGTTTTGGGGTGAAAATAAAAGTTCATATACACTTTTAAATTTACCTATATCAGAAAAACTTATAGTTTTATATAAATTTTTAGCAGCATTATTTTTTTATGTTGCATTAGTTTTCTTTCAATTGGTTGCAATAGTAGTAAATAAATTTATTTTTTATACAATGTTTCCAAAGGAGCTTGTATTAAAAGAAAGTTTAAGAGAAGTAATAATAAACACTCAATTTATTTTAGGGCATATTATACCAAGAGATTATACTTATGGAATTTTAGTGTTTATAAGTATATTTGCCTTGATTTTAGTAGTATTCTTATTCTCTCTTTTAGAAAGAAGTTTTGGAATACTAGGAGGAATATTAGGGGCTTTAATTGGTGGATCTTTAATATTTATATATGCTATAGCCCCTTCAATACTAATATTGTATGAGTCAGAAAGATTTTTATGGATGATAGGAACAAGTATTATTTATATAATAGTTGGATGGTTTGGTTCAACTTATTTATTAAAAAATAAAGTTCATGTGTAAAGGGGGGAGTAATTTGAAGAGAAAAATGCCACTTATATTAAGTTTAGTATTTATAGTTTTTATAGGAATATGGTCTGGAATAATAATAAAAGCTAGGGAGTCTAATATTAAGTTTACAGATTTATATGGGAATAGAAGTGAATTAGATAATGTTCAGTTTGATTTACAAAAGTCAAAGGGAGTAAGAATAGAGAATCTTGATATAAATAAAAATGGAATAGAAAGTAAAACAACATTAGAGGATGATGTTTTCTTTGGAAGAGATTTTGGAGATGATATCCCGTTAGATAAAGAGTTTTTCAGAGGACTATTCCCAACAAGAGAAACTTTCTTTCAAAATGAAGACATTATGGTAGATATTTCAAATAGGTTATATGAACAAGAACCTAATTTTGAAGTTAGAATTAAAAATAAAAAAGATAATAATTATGAAAAGTTCAAAGTTAAAGTTGATGGAGAGATAACAGATAATTATAGAATTAATGGGATAACTTATAAAGATGGAAAGATAAATATTTTACTGGCAAGTAATTATAAAGAAGATAGTATTAATTTTGGAGAAATTGATGTTAAATCTAAGACTTTCAGAATTTCAAAAACTATTAATTTAGATGAAGTTTATAAAGGAAATAATTCCTATCTTTATAATGAGTTTGATGGTATTTATGATGGTAAAATTTACTTTACTATGAATACTTATCATGAAGATAGTGGAAATAAAGAATTTGGATTAACAGGATTTTTAGAAGTAGATTTAAATAATAAGAGTATTGAAGTTTATAAAATTGATGAATCAGTATTAAATGATATTAAATCAATGAAGAAGCCACAGCAAGTAGGACAAATTGATTTTAAAAATGAAAAAATATATATGCAAATTCTAGGGGAATATGGAGATAGTACATCAGTATTAACATTTAACATGGAAACAAAGAAAGTAACTTTTTATAAAAATCTTATAGAAAGAGAAAGATTTGAAAGATACGATGTAAAATTTTCTAATATTGATAAGGTGTTTATTGAGGGAGATAAAGCTTATTTAAATTTAATTGCTTATAACGAAGAAGATCCAATTTGTTATAAAGGGTATATAGCTGTATTAGATATAAATAGTAAAAATCCAGTTTATATTGGTAAATATGATGATGGGATTTTAGATAATATTAAGATTATAGGAGGTAAGTAAAAATGTTTTTTGAAGTAAATGATAGGGAACCAATTTATCTCCAAATAATAAGGCATGTAAAACAGTCTTTAGTTATAGGAAGTATAAAACCAGGAGAACAAATACCGTCTAGAAGGGAGCTTGCAGAAATGCTAAAAGTAAATCCAAATACAGTTCAGAGGGCTTATAGAGATATGGAAACGATGGGGCTTATAGAAACAGTAAGAAATAAGCCAAGTACAATTACTGAAAATGAAGAAATATTAAAAAACATAAGAAAAGAGCTTGTAGAAGATGCTTTAGATGGATTTATAGAGAGCATGAAAGCAATAAAATTAACTAAAAAAGAAGTTTTAGAGATTATTAGCGAGAGATATTAAAGAAGTAAATAAAAGAAACTATATAAATTGATTACAAGAATTACTACATTTCACTAAGAATTTATAGTCGTTATTCTTTTCATACAATTTATATAGTTTCTTGTTATATTTAGCTGTTTTAAATTTAAAAAAGTAGAGAAATTAAGGGTTAGATGAAAAATAATAAGTTGTAATAAGTAAATTAAGAAGGTGGATTTTGTGTGGAAGAGGGTTATTAATGGGTTATTTTTTATAAGTTTTATTTTCTATGTAGGATTTGTTTTGTGGAATATTTTATTTAAGTATGTTGCTCCTTGGGAGGTTTTTGATGATGGTAGAGAGCTATTTAGGGGAGTTAACTTTATTCCTTTTAATGACATTTTAAATGGTAATTATAATGAAATGGATGTTGTAGGCAATGTTATTTTATTTGTTCCTTTAGGTATTTATATGCCTATGTTATTTAAGAAATTTAGTGTTTATAAAAATATAGGAATTATTGCTTTGGTATCAATATTTTTTGAAGTTAGTCAGTATGTCTTTTCATTAGGAGCAAGTGATATTACTGATATAATTACTAATACTGCTGGAGGGATTTTAGGAGTAGGTATATATTTAGTTATTAAAAAGATTTTCAAAGAGGATAGAAAGGTTAAAAACTTTGTGGCTATTTGTAGCACTTTAGTTATGATACCAGTAGCTTTTTTATTAATTGTACTTTTTTCATATAATTAGACTCCAAATACTTAACATATGGTGAATTTTAGAATGTGAAAAAGTTAATAAACAAGTTAATATTTTATATGAATCGCTTTGAAGAGTTAATAGATGGGAATATTTTAAGTTTAAAATTAGGGGGATTTATTATGGGGTTATTGGTTTCACTGTTTATTGGTAGTATTATATATTCTATTATTTTAATAAAGTATTTTAAGAAGGAGAATATAAAGTATTCTAAATTATTTGTAGGTGGATTATTTATTTTTGTATTATATTTATTCTTAGTTATTGATATTACAGGACCAGGTCATATATTGAGTATGGGAGTAGAGCGGGAAAGGGTAATAAGCTTAGTTCCATTTAAGTTTCAAGATAATATGTTTGGAATGATAGCTAATGCTATATTGTTTATTCCTTTAGGAGTATTTTTACCAAGTCTTTGGAGTAAGTTTGAAAGATGCTTAAATACTTTCTTAGTTGGATTTTTTCTTAGTTTAGCAATAGAATTACTTCAATTACTAAATATGAGAGCAACAGATATAGATGATTTGATAATGAATACTTTAGGAACTGTTATAGGATTTTTCATATATAAATTATTATTTAAAAAGGTAAGCAAAAGATTTGAGGTGAATAGTTCATCAAATAAGTTATGGGTAAAATATAATGGGGAGATATTCATAATTTTAATGTTGGGATTAAGTTTTTTTATAGCACCTTTTGTAGATAATTTATTAATTAAGATTATATTTGGCATTTAGAATAGGGTTAAATAGAAATTAAAGGTAATGTCAATAATAGACTATGACCTTTAATTTTTTTTATGGCATAATAAGGAGTGAGAGTTTAAAGTTATTTTTAATTTTATATTGGTGTAAGAATTTGGAATTTCATAGCTATATAAAATAGTACTTTAAGGAAACATAATATTCTTATAAGCTAGACAGATACTACACTAAAGTGTAAAATAAATTATTAGTCAAAGTAGCAGAAGAAAGGATTGATACATAAATGGAAGGAACTTGGATTGAAGTTAGAGTTATAACTAAAAGTGAGGCGTTAGAACCTATATCAGGAATATTTTACGGATTAGACTGTAAGGGTGTTGCCATAGAGGATCCAAATGATATATTAGGAAGAGAACAAGGACCTTTAACTTGGGACTTTGCAGATATAAACATATTAGAACATAAGGGGAAATTCGCTGTTGTTAAAGGATACTTTACAGAGGAAGATAACATAGAGGAAATTGTAGCTTATGTTAAAGACAAAGTTGCTGAGCTTAAAGAGTCAGGATTAGAAGTTGGAGAAGGAACAGTTGAAGCAGAAAAAATGTTTGAAGAAGACTGGGCTAACAACTGGAAGAAATACTACAAACCAATAAAAATTGGAGAGAAAATAGTTATAAAACCAATTTGGGAAGAGTACGAAACTAAAGGGGAAGAGATGGTAGTTGAATTAGACCCAGGTATGGCTTTTGGTACTGGTGATCATGAAACTACAAGAATGTGTGTAGAAGCTTTAGATAAGTATGTTAAAGCTGATACTACTGTATTTGATATTGGAACAGGTTCAGGAATACTAGCTTTAGTTGCATCAAAACTAGGTGCCAAGCATGTAGTAGGGGTTGACCTAGACCCAGTGGCTGTAGATTCAGCAAAAGAAAATATATCATTCAATAATGTTAATAACATAGAAGTATTATACGGAAATCTTCTTGATGTTGTAGATGGAAAAGCTGATATAGTTGTTGCTAACATAATAGCTGAAGTAATCTGTATATTAGTTGATGATGTTAAAAAAGCATTAAACAAGGAGGGTTTATTCATAACTTCAGGTATAATCCATGAGAGAAGACAAATGGTTATTGATAAATTAGAAAAAGAAGGCTTTGAAGTTATGGAAGCTAACAAAGATGGAGAATGGAACTGTATAGTTGCTAAGTTAAAATAATTTAGTAAGGGAGTATAAAGTTATGCATAAGTTTTTTACGCCAGCTCATATGTTTTCAGATACTCATGCAGTAATAACAGGGGAAGATGTAAAACATATATATAAGGTTTTAAGAGTAAAACCAGGTGAGAAGGTTGTTGTAAATAATCTTCAAAGTGAAGAGTTTTTAGGTGAGGTAGAAGAGGTCAATAAACAAGAGGTTTCTATCAAAATCTTAGAGAAGCTTGATGTTAATAATGAGAGTAATTTAAATATTACTTTATTTCAAGGGATGCCAAAGGCTGCAAAAATGGATTTGATTGTTCAAAAAGGTGTAGAACTTGGTGTTTCTGAAATAATTCCAACAATAACTGACAGAGTAGATGTTAAGTTAAAAGGTGAATTCAAAAAGTTAGATAGATTAAATAAAATAGCTTTAGAAGCTTGTAAGCAAAGTAAGAGGACTGTAATACCTACAGTTAGCGAGCCTATGAGTTTTGAAGATGTTTTAAATAAGATGGATGAGTTAGACCTTATGGTTATTCCTTATGAGAATGCTACTGGATACGGAGTTAGAGCTATGGTTAATTCTATAGATGATAAGAGTAGTATAAAAAATATAGGGATAATGGTTGGACCAGAAGGCGGATTTGAAGAAAGTGAAATAGAAGCCCTAAAAGAAAAAGGAGCTCATATTGTAACTTTAGGACCAAGAATTTTAAGAACTGAGACTGCAGGATTTACTTGCATGTCACTTCTTCAATATGAGCTTGGTGATTTAGGAGGAAATAATTAATGAAAGTTGCATTTGCTACACTAGGATGTAGAGTTAATACATACGAATCAGAGGCTATGACTGAAAAATTCGTTAGAGAAGGATATGAAGTTGTAGATTTCAATGAAATCGCAGACGTATATGTAGTTAATACTTGTAGTGTAACTAATATGGGAGACAAAAAGTCTAGACAAATAGTAGGAAGAGCTAGAAGACAAAATCCAGAGGCTATAATAGCTGTTGTTGGATGTTACGCTCAGATTGCACCACAAGAGGTTTCAGGAATAGAAGGCGTTGATGTTGTTTTAGGTTCAAGAAACAAAGGAGACGTGGTTTATTACGTAAATAAAGCTAAGGATGAAGGAAAGCAACAAGTTAAAGTTGGAGCTGTTTTAAAGAATAAAGTTTTTGAAAATTTAAAAATTGAAGACTATAACGACAAAACAAGAGCTTTCTTAAAAATCCAAGATGGATGTAATAGATTCTGTGCTTATTGTTTAATTCCTTATACAAGAGGAGCTGTTTGTTCAAAGGATCCTAAGAAGGTTCTAGAGGAAGTAAGAAGTTTAGCAGAGCATGGATTTAAAGAAATAATATTATCAGGTATTCACACAGCATCGTATGGTGTTGATTTGGAGGAGAAGGTAACGTTAGTTGATATCTTAGAAGAAATAGAAAAGATTGATGGTATAGAGAGAGTAAGGATAGGTTCAATAGAGCCTAGCTTCTTTACAGAAGATGTTGTCAGAAGAATATTAAATCTTAAGAAGTTATGTCCTCAATTCCATTTATCACTTCAAAGTGGATGTGATGCTACTTTAAAGAGAATGAATAGAAGATATACAGCTAAAGAATATGAAGATATAGTAAATCTTTTAAGAGATAAAATAAAGGATGTTTCAATAACAACTGACGTTATTGTTGGATTCCCAGGGGAAACTGATGAAGAATTTAATGAAACATATGAATTCTTAAAGAGAATTGCACTTACTAAGACTCATGTATTCAAATATAGTCCAAGAAAAGGTACTAGAGCTGAGAATATGCCAAACCAAGTTGATGGAACTAAGAAGGATGAGAGAAGTAAGAAGCTTATAGAGTTAAACAAAATTAATGAAGAAGCTTTTGGGAAAAAATATGTGGGTGAAATATTAGATGTTTTATTTGAAGAGGAAGTAGGAGAAGGTACTGGGGTTTATACAGGTTATACTAGAAACTACATAAAAGTAAATGCTAAAGCAGACTGTAATGTTTCAGGTAAAATATTAAATGTTAAGATTGATTCTTTTGAAGGCGAAATAGCTAAGGGAGAAATAATTTTATAAGTTTTAAAAATATATTAAATTTTATTTGTATTTTCAGATAGTCTTTTAAAATTATTTTAAAGGGCTATCTGAAATTTGTGTTGTTTAAATTTATATTATTTTTAAATATACTTTTATATGTATCAAAATATAAAAGAATTAGTTAAAAAATGAAATTATACTTTGTAAATGAGGTATAATATATAAGAATGGTTTTGGGAGGTGAGAATAATGTCAGATTGTATTTTTTGTAAAATAATTGATGGAGAAATTCCAAGTAAAAAGATTTATGAAGATGATAAAGTTTTAGCTTTTCATGATATAAGTCCAGAAGCTCCAGTACATTTCCTAGTTATACCTAAGAAACATATAGCTAGTTTAAATGAGGTTAATGAAGAAAATGCAGAAGTTTTTGCACATATCTTTAAAACTATTAATAAACTAGTAAAGGAACAAGGAATAGCAGAAGATGGGTACAGAGTTGTTACTAACTGTGGAGAACAGGGAGGCCAAACTGTAGGGCATATCCATTTCCATGTTCTTGGAGGAAGAAATCTACAATGGCCACCAGGCTAAAAAATAGATTTAACTTCTTGACATAAAAGAAATCTATGTTGTATAATATAGCGTGTGTTATTTAGCCCATGGCTGTGAATTACATTAAATAATTTACGCTAGCGGAGGGAGGGATAAAGAATGTCAGAAATCAGAGTAAAAGAAAACGAATCATTAGAGCAAGCATTAAGAAGATTTAAAAGACAATGCGCTAGAGCTGGAGTTCTTTCAGAAGTAAGAAAAAGAGAACACTATGAAAAGCCAAGCGTAAAGAGAAAGAAAAAATCAGAAGCTGCAAGAAAGAGAAAATTCAAATAGTTTTTGGTTTAAATTAATAGAATAATTTCTTTTGAAAGAAGGTATAACAATGCCAACTATTAAAGAAAGACTTCAAGAAGACTGGAAGCAGGCTTTAAAGGCTAAGGATAAATTCAAGGCTGGTGTTTTAAGTACTGCTAAGTCAGCAATACTATTAGTTGAAAAAACTGATGGTGTTAAGCTTGAGGATGAACAGGTTATAGAAATATTAGCAAGAGAAATCAAGCAAAGAAGAGAAGCTGCGCTTGAATTCGAAAAGGGAAATAGACAAGATCTTGTGGATCAAAATAATAGTGAGATTGCAATCTTGTTAGATTACCTTCCTCAGCAGTTAAGTGAAGAAGAAATAAAAGATATAATAAAAACCACAGCTGAAGAAGTGGGTGCAAATAGCATAAAAGACATGGGAAAAGTTATGTCAAAGGTTAGACCACAAACAGTTGGTAGAGCTGATGGTAAACTTGTAAGTCAATTAGTTAAAGAATATTTAAATAAGTAAGAGAGTTCAACTGGACTCTCTTTTATTCTATATTTAGCTAATAAAATATTTATTTCCAATTTTATATGGATTTAAAGAAAAAGGTCATTAGATAGCTTTATAAGCTACTTAGTGACCTTTTTCTTTTTATATTTAAGCATCTATAAAGAATAAAAAAATATAAAATTTCATAGATTAGTATGAAAATATTTTGTGGAGGTATAGATGTGGGAGATAAATTGAGACAGGTAACTAATAAAATTGCAGAAGAATTAGATTTGCCAAAGGAAATAATAAATGGTGAACCTAAAATTGTAGTTTATGGAAAAAATGAAATTGTTATAGAAAATCATAAAGGTATAGAGTCTTTTCAGTCAGATGAAATAAGAATAAATAGTAATTTGGGCATTATAAAAATTAGTGGCTTAAATTTAGAAATAAGATTTATTGGTAGTGAAACAATTGCTTTAACAGGAAAACTTAATAATCTAAGTTTTGGGGAGGCTTAAAATGAATTTAGATTTTTTGAAAAAAGGACAGGTAAAGGTTGAAATAAAGGTTTTTGATACCAATAAGTTGTTGAATGTGCTTTGGAAAAATGGAATAAAAGTAGAAAATGTAAGGAAAATAGATGTAGTTACGGTAACTTTAAATGTTGATTATTCAAATTACGGAAAGCTTAAAACTTATGTTAAAAGATTAAATGGTAAAGTTAAGATTATATCAGCTAAAGGTTTTGTATTCTTTTTAGCAAGGGCAAGAAAATCAGTAAGCATATTTGTAGGAGCTTTAGTTTTTTTTATAGGTCTATATATTTATTCAGATTTTATTTGGAGGATAGATATTGAAACGAAGAAAAATATAGCTCCTTTTGAAATAAGGGAAATGCTTAGTGAATTTAATGTTAAGCCAGGGGTTAAGAAGGATACTGTAAATGTATATGGATTAGAAAGAAAGCTTGAGAATGGGCATGGAGACATAATGTGGGTAAATGCTCGCATAGAAGGCGGAACTCTAAAAATAAAAGTTGAAGAGAAGGTAAGCCCTAAAATAGCTGAAGAAAATGAGAATGAGGCATTAAATAGTATTGTTGCAAAAATGGATGGAGAGATTAAAAGAATATATACTACATCAGGTTCAGCGGCTGTTAAAGAGGGAGATGTAGTTAAGAAGGGAGATGTACTTATTATACCTCAACAAGGTATTGAGGGAGGGGAATATGAGGCTCCAGCAGATGGGGAAGTTTTAGCTAATACTTTTTATGAAAAGTCAGTTGAACTACAAATAGAAGGCAATAAAGAAGAACGAACTAAAAATGAAGATAGTGAAATTTATTTGGAAATAATGGGTAAGAAAATTTATCTTAAAAAGGCTACTAAAGAGTTTGATAAGTATGATAAAATAGAAAGTAAAGGAAAGTTTGTCAATCGAAACATATATTATGAGAAGGTTGATAAAGATATAGTAGAGGATAAGGAAACCATAATAAACAATGCTGTGGAGCTTTTAAGTAATTCAATAAACAAAGAGATAAGCAAGCAAGCGAAAATTGTTGATAAAATAATTACAACAGAGGACATAGGAAATGGAAAAGTAAAGTTGCATGTTCTTTTTGTAGTTGAACAAAATATAGCTTTAAATTATTAGACAAAATTACGACCTAATGAGGAGAAGATGAGTAGTTATGGGGAAATTAAAAGAAAAGGTTCTAGGTATGTTTAAAGATTATAAAAAAATAATCTTATATATCATAACTTTTTTTGTTCTATACTTTACTTTAATGACAGGTATAGTAACTCAAAAATATGATTTGAAAGTTGGAGATATACCTAAATCTGATATTAAGGCTCATAGAGAGATAATTGATGAATCAGCTACAGAGGCTAGGAAAAAAGAGGCTGAGGAAAAAGTTGATAAACAATACTCTTTAAGGACTGATGTCCAGAAACAGAGCGAAGAAAAGATAAGAAGTTTTTTCACTAGTGTAGAGAAGGTAATTGCAGAGGATAAGACAGAGGAAGAAAAAGCAAAACTTATACCTAGAGTACCTTTTAAAATAACTGATGGAGAGGCTGAGGTTATTGCAGGGCTAGATGATGCTGGCGTAAAGAAATTAGAGAGTATATCCATCGAAGCTTTAACAAAGGCATATGAAACGCCTATAGAAGATGGAAATGCACAAGACTTAACTGATGCTAAAAAAATATATACAGACTATATAGCATCAAGTGATTTAAATGATTCTTTAAAGGGAATAGCATTAAAATTTGTTGTTGTTATAGAACCAAACTTTTTCTATGATAAGGAAAAAACTGATGAATTAATAAAAGAGACATTAAAACAGGTTCCGCCTGTTATGATAAAGAAGAATCAAATAGTTGTAAGTGAAGGAGAACCAGTTACAGCGCATCAATTAGAACTTTTAAATACATTAGGGGTTTTAAGCGATTCAAACTCAAGTCTTTATATTTACATTGCTTTAGGATTTTTAGTTGTTATAGTAATGTATCTTCAATACGGATATATAAATAAATATTATCCTAAAATTGATGAGGATTTTTCTAAGATAGTTATGATAAGTATATTAAATGTACTTCCAGTAATACTTGCTAGATTATTTGGTATAATATCAAACTATTTAATACCTTTAGCTTGTATGCCAATGCTTTTAACATTGCTTTTAAATTACAAAATATCATTGGTTACAAGTATGCTTAACGTAATTTTAATAGCAGGTGCGGTAGGATTTAGCCCTAACATAATAGTGTTGGCTGTACTTAATGTTGTTTTAGGTGGAACATTATTAAGAAAAATGCAACAAAGAAATGATATTCTATATTCATCAATAACAGTTGCAGTGTTAAGTTCAATATTAACGTTCTGTGTGGGAACCTTAACAACGAATAACTTTATGGAGATATTAGCTGATAGTACATTTGCAGCAGCTGGAGCTGTGCTTTCAGGTATTCTTACAATAGGGGTATTACCTTTCTTTGAATCAACTTTTGATATAGTTACAAATGCAAAACTATTAGAGTTATCAAACCCTAATAGTCCATTGCTTAAAAAGTTACTTATGGAGGCTCCAGGAACATATCATCATAGTATTTTAGTTGCAAACTTAGCAGAGCTTGCGGCAGAACAAGTAGGTGGAAATCCATTATTAGCAAGAATAGGAGCTTATTATCATGATGTTGGTAAAACTAAGAGACCTTATTTCTTCAGAGAAAACCAAATAGGGAAGAAAAATCCACATGATAGAATGAAGCCAGAAATAAGTAGTAAAATAATTTTATCTCATGTAAAAGATGGGTTAGAATTAGCTAAAGAATATAATCTTCCAGAGACTATACAAGAATTTATAGCAACTCATCATGGAGAAACTTTAGTTAAGTATTTCTATTTAACAGTTAAGAATAATTCTGAAAATCCAGATGATGTTAAAGAGGATGATTTTAAATATCCAGGACCAAAGCCTATGAGCAAAGAACAGGGAATATTAATGCTTGCCGATTCAACAGAAGCAGCAGTTAGATCAATAAATGAACCAACTGAAGAGAAAATTGAAAAAATGGTCAATAATATTATTGATGATAAGTTAGCAACTGGCCAGTTAGATAATTGTGATCTTACAATTAGAGATATAAATAAGATAAAGAAATGTTTCTTAAAAGCTCTAAATGGAATACATCACGAAAGAATAGAATATCCAGATGATAACAATAAAAAGGAGAAAAAATAAATATGATATTCATAGATAACAGACAAGATAAGTTTGATGTTACAGAAGATTTAACTAATAAGCTTGAAGAAGTGATATCATTTGTCTTAAAAGAAGAAGGCGTAAAAGAACAGTGTGAAGTATCACTTGTTTTTGTAGATAATGATGAAATAAGAGAAATAAACAATGAAACTAGAGGAATTGATAAGGCTACTGATGTTTTATCATTCCCTATGATTGATTATCCAGAGGATAAGGTTTATAAAGATGTTTATTTAGAACATGACTTTGATAAGTCTTATTTTGATGGAGATGAATTAATATTAGGTGATATAGTTTTATCATTAGAGAGAACAAAAGAACAAAGTATAGAGTTTAATCACTCATTTGAAAGAGAGGCTTGTTATTTAGTAACTCACTCAGTTCTACATCTTTTAGGTTATGATCACATGGAAGATGAGGAGAAGGTTAGAATGAGAGGAAGAGAAGAGGAATTACTAGGTAAATTAAATATAACAAGAGAGAGCTAAGGTATGATGATATTGGGTTAGGAGAATAATATGAAGGTAAGAAAACTTATAGATAGCTTTAATTATGCAATAGATGGTATAATACATTCTTTAAGAACTCAAAGAAACATGAGAATACATTTTATAGTAGCTTTGATTATATTATCAGCCTGTTTTGTTTATGATATAAGTAAAATAGAGTTTATAATATTAGCTATAACAATTACTATGGTAATATCAGCTGAACTTGTTAATACTGCCATAGAAAGTGCTATAGATTTAAGCACAAACTACTATCATCCTTTAGCGAAGATAGCTAAGAATACTGCAGCTGGTGCTGTATTAGTAACTGCTATAAATGCTGTTTTAGTAGGTTATATTATATTTTGGGATGAACTTAGCAATGTAACTTTTAGAATTATGGATAGAGTAAAGGCTACAGAGCCTTATATAATATTTATAGTTTTAGCAATTGTATGCATAGTTACAGTTGCCGCCAAAGCATATTTTGGAGAAGGAACTCCTTTAAAGGGAGGAATGCCATCAGGGCATAGTGCAATAGCTTTTTCAATAGCTACTGCAATATCATTAATAAGTAAATCGCATATTATAATTATACTTAGTTATTTAATGGCTCTAATAACGGCTCAAAGTAGGGTGGATGCAGAAGTTCACAGTATTTGGGAAGTTATAGCTGGAGCTATATTAGGAATGCTTTTAACAATTTTAATATTTAAAATATTTAGTTGATAAATTTAGTGTCTAAATTTAGAATGGAGGATGAATAAAATGGAAAAGGAACTAATAAAAAAAGCTTTAGAGGCAAGAGAACTAGCATATTGTCCATATTCAAACTTTAAGGTGGGTGCCGCTGTATTATTTGAGGATGGAAATATATACACAGGATGTAATATTGAAAATGCATCATTTGGAGCTACTAACTGTGCAGAAAGAACTGCTATATTCAAAGGAGTTTCAGAAGGAGCTAAAGTTATAAAAGCATTAGCTGTTGTAGGAGACTTAAATTCATACACATACCCATGTGGTATTTGTAGACAGGTAATTGTTGAGTTTGCAGAGAATAAAGATATAAAGATATTCATAATAAAAAGTGAAGATGATTATATAGTAAAAACACTAGATGAAATTTTACCTGGATCTTTTACTAAAGAAGATTTAGAGAAATAGGAGGAAGAATGTTTAAATCAGGATTTATAACAATAGTTGGGAGACCTAATGTAGGTAAATCAACATTAACAAACTTAATAATGGGAGAAAAACTTTCAATAGTTTCTAATAAACCACAGACAACAAGAAATAATATACAAACAATATTAACTGGAGAGGATTATCAAATGATATTCGTTGATACTCCAGGCATACATAAGCCTAAGCATAAATTAGGTGAATATATGGTTAATAGTGCTACAGATTCAATAAAAGATGTAGATTTAGTATTATTTTTAAGTAATCCATGTGATGAAGTTGGAAGAGGAGATAAGTTCATAATAGAACAGCTTAAAAAGCAAAAAGCTCCTGTAATATTTGTTTTAAATAAAGTTGATGAAAGTACTCCAGAGAAAGTTGCTAAGACTTTAGAGCTATTCTCAAAAGAGTATGATTTTGCAGAAATGATACCAGTATCAGCTATGAAGGCAAAAAATACTGATAAGCTTTTAGAGCTTATGATTAAATATTTACCAGAGGGACCAAAGTACTATCCAGAGGATATGATAACTGATGTTCAAGAGAGATTCGTAGTAGCTGAAATAGTTAGAGAAAAAGCTCTTAAGAACTTAAGTCAAGAGGTTCCACATGGTATAGCAGTTGATGTTTTACAGATGAAGCAAGAACCAAGTGGAAAGTACAATATAGAGGTTGATTTAATATGTGAAAAAGCTTCACATAAAGGAATCATCATTGGAAAGAATGGTCAAACACTTAAGAAGATAGGTTCAACAGCTAGATTTGAATTAGAAAGATTCTTAAGAGAAAAAGTAAACATAAAAATTTGGGTAAAAGTTAGAAAAGAGTGGAGAGATAATAACGCTCTGCTAAGAGAATTAGGATATAAAAAGCTTAAGTAGGAGGGATAGCTTCTGGCACTTATAGAGAGTGGTGGAGTTATCATTAAGGCTCAAGATTATAAAGAGAATGATAAATTGCTTTGGATTTTTACCGAGAAAATGGGTAAGGTAACAGCTATAGCTAAGGGTGCTAAAAAGAGTAAAAGTAGACTTTTTTCATTGACGCACCCTTTATGCTATGGCGATTATTTATTATTCAAGGGAAAAGGTTTGTATAGGTTGTCTGAAGGGAAAATAAGAAATTCCTTTCAGACATCTTTGACTGACCTAGAAAAGCTTACTTATACCTCTTATTTATGTGAGCTTATTGATATATCACTACAGGACGAGGAAGAAAATTTTAATTTGTATAGAGAGTTTATAACTTGTTTGTATCTTTTAAATACAGATGCCATAAATTATGAACTTTTAATAAGAGCTTTTGAAATGAAGTTATTAAAGTACACAGGATATGAATTAAGATTTGATAATTGTGTATTTTGCAAAAGTAGATTAAATGCATCCAATTATATCAGTTTAAGATATTTTGGAGGAGTTTGTGATAAATGTCCAAAGGAACATGGGCTTTATATAAACAAAGCAACATATAATGCTCTTAGGTTCTTAAATAATACTTCTTTGGATAAAGTATATAGATTAACATTATCAGATGATATAAAGGCTGAACTTTTTAAGGTTACTAGCTTTATAATATCTTCTGTATATTCAAGAAAACCAAAAAGTTTAGAGATGTTAAAGTTTATAAAGGAGTGATTTAAATGAGTGAAATAACTTTAGAAAAAGTGGATCAGGTTATAGAAAGAACTTATGCCACTTACGCAGAGGCAAAAGAGGCTTTAGAGGCTTGTGATGGCGATGTTGTAAATGCTTTAATATATATTGAAAAGAAAAGAGAAGAAGAGAGTAAAGTTCAAGAAGAGAAAATAGAAGACGAAAAAGCAGAAAGCTTTGAGGATATTAAGAGATTCCTTAAGGATTTAATAGATAAAGGGAATGTAGCTAGAGTGAGAATTCTTAAGGATGATAAGGTTCTAACTGATATTCCTGTAAATGCTGGTATAGCTGCAGGGGCAATGGCATTAATATTCCCAAGCTTTTTAGCTATAGGTGTAGTTGCAGCCATAGCTACTAAGATAACTATAGAAATAACTAAGACAGATGGAAGTGTTGAAGTTGTTAATAAAATAGTTAAGAGTGCAGCTAGTGATTTAAAAGGAAAAGCTTTTGAACTAAAGGACAAAGCTTTTAGTTCAGTAAATGAAATGAAAGAAAAAAGAGAAAATGGAAAAATAAATGAGAGTAAAATAAACAAATTCCATAAGCATAATAAGGTAGAAAACGAAACAAATTTCACTTATACAGTAAATTTTGATGAAGTTGACTAGTAAAAATATGTAAATTAAAGGAAAATGGAATAAAAAGGAAAAAACCGAAGGTATACAAGTGATAATTATCAGATTTGAGTGATTTTTCAGAAAATTTGATATACTAAAAAGATTTATGTTGTGTTACAATTAATATGTAAAAAGAATTTAATTAAAGCAATAAATTCCTTTTTGTTCCTAGTTTATTTAAGGAAGGAGCATTCAAAGTGAAATTAACACCTAGACAGGAAGAAATAGTTAGACTTGTAAAAGAGGGTCAACCTATAACTTCTGAAGCATTAGCTGGAAAGTTAGGGGTTACGAGAGCAGCGTTAAGACCAGATCTTGCAATACTTACAATGATTGGAGTATTAGATGCAAGACCAAAGGTTGGATATGTTTACTCAGATAAACCTTCAAACAGCTTTATTTATGAGAAAATAAAAAATATTAAGGTAAAAGACATTATGTCTAAACCGGTTACAGTTTATGAGGAAACAATGGTTCATGATGCTATTGTTCATCTGTTTTTAAATGACGTAGGAACTATGTTTGTAGAAAATGGAGGGATTTTAACAGGTGCCGTTTCCAGAAAAGACTTTTTAAAAGTAGCTATAGGGGGAACAGATATATACAAAGTTCCTGTTGGTGTTATCATGACAAGAATGCCTAATATAGTATGTGCTGTAGAAGAAGATTGTGCTTTTGACGTAGCAAAAAAAATAATAGAACATGAAATTGACTCCGTACCAGTTGTAAAGAGAATTGAAGAAAATGAGGGAAAAGAGAGATTAGAGATCATAGGAAAAGTGTCTAAGACTAACATAACTAAATTGTTTGTTAAGCTTGGTGAGAATTAAATTATGGTTAAAAAGAAATTTTAAATGGGTAACTATTAGAAAGGAAACTTTCTTTTAGATATAAAAATTCAACTATAGTATTGAACGGAGGAGTATTGAGATGGAGAAAAAGCAGTATGTTTACCTTTTTAGAGAGGGAAACGCAAGTATGAAAAATTTATTAGGTGGAAAAGGTGCTAACTTATCCGAGATGACTATTTTAGGAATACCAGTTCCACAAGGATTCACAGTAACAACTGAAGCATGTAATAAGTATTATGATGATGGCAAAAAAATATCTCAAGAAATAATTGAGGAAATTGAAAATAAAATGGCTGAACTAGAAGAGATAACTGGTAAAAAATTTGGTTCTTTAGAGAAACCATTACTAGTATCAGTAAGATCTGGAGCTAGAGCGTCAATGCCAGGTATGATGGATACAATTCTAAACCTTGGATTAAATGATGAAGCAGTAGAAGCTATGGCTAAGTTAACAAATAATCCAAGATTTGCTTATGATTCATATAGAAGATTTATTCAAATGTTTGCAGATGTTGTAATGGGAGTTGAAAAAAGACTTTTTGAAGATTTATTAGATGAAATGAAAGAAGCAAAAGGTTATAAATTTGATACTGATTTAACAGCAGATGACTTAAAAGAATTAGTAGGCCAATTCAAAGTGCTTTATAAAAAGGAAAAAGGAGAAGAGTTCCCAAGTGAGCCAAGAGAGCAACTTATAGAAGCTATTACAGCTGTATTTAGATCATGGAACAATCCTAGAGCTATCGTTTATAGAAGATTAAATGATATTCCAGGTGAATGGGGTACAGCAGTTAACGTTCAAGAGATGGTATTTGGTAACAAGGGAGAAACTTCAGGAACTGGAGTTGCGTTCTCAAGAAATCCAGCAAATGGAGATAATGAATTATATGGTGAGTATTTAATGAATGCTCAAGGTGAGGATGTTGTTGCAGGAATAAGAACACCTCAACCAATAAGTCATTTAGAAGAGCAAAATGCTGAGATATATAAACAATTTACAGATATAGTTAATACATTAGAGAATCATTATAGAGACATGCAAGACATGGAATTTACAATAGAGGATGGAAAGTTATACTTCCTTCAAACTAGAAATGGTAAGAGAACTGCTCAAGCAGCATTGAAAATAGCTGTTGATCTAGTTGAAGAAGGAATGATAACTAAGGAAGAGGCAATGCTAAAAGTTGAGCCTAAACAATTAGATACATTACTTCACCCAGCTTTCGCTTCAGATGGCTTAAAAGAGGCTACAGTGGTTGCTAAAGGTTTACCAGCATCTCCAGGAGCTGCATGTGGTAAAATAGCATTTACAGCAGAAGAAGCTAAAGAAAGAAAAGCTAATGGTGAAAAGGTTGTATTAGTAAGATTAGAAACTTCACCAGAAGATATAGAAGGTATGATAGCTGCAGAAGGTATATTAACTGTAAGAGGAGGAATGACTTCTCACGCAGCAGTTGTTGCTAGAGGAATGGGTACTTGTTGTGTAGCTGGATGTGGTGAGTTAAAAGTAAATGAAGATGCTAAAACTTTAGAAGTAGATGGTAAGGTTTTAACTTCAGAAGATTACATTTCAATAGATGGTTCAACAGGACATATCTATGCAGAGCAAGTTAAGACAGTTTCACCAGAGATTACTGGACACTTTGCTACTTTCATGGGATGGGCTGATGAAATAAGAAAATTAAAAGTTAGAACTAACGCTGATACACCAAGAGATACTAAGCAAGCAGTTGAGTTTGGTGCTGAAGGTATAGGTTTATGTAGAACAGAGCACATGTTCTTTGCTGAAGACAGAATATTAGCTGTTAGAGAAATGATCTTAGCTAAGACTGAAGAGGCTAGAAGAGTGGCTCTTGATAAACTTCTTCCAATGCAAAGAGAAGACTTCATAGGAATGTATGAGGCACTAGAAGAAAGACCAGCTACTATAAGATTCTTAGATCCACCACTACATGAATTCTTACCAAGTGAGGAAGCTGATATAGATGCATTAGCTAAAGAAATAGGAGTAAGCTCAGATGAAATCAAAGCTGTTGTAGCTGAATTACATGAGTTTAACCCAATGATGGGTCATAGAGGATGCCGTTTAGCAGTATCTTACCCAGAAATAGCTGAAATGCAAACAAGAGCCGTTATAGAGGCTGCTATAGAGGTTAAACAAAATAAAGGATACAATATAGTTCCAGAAATTATGATACCTCTAATAGGTGATATAAAGGAATTAAAGTATGTTAAAAATGTAGTTGTTGAAACTGCTAAGACTGTAATGGATGAAAAAGGTGTTCAATTAGACTATAAAGTTGGTACAATGATTGAAATACCAAGAGCTGCTTTAACTGCTGACAAGATAGCAGAAGAGGCTGAGTTCTTCTCATTTGGTACAAATGACTTAACTCAAATGACATTTGGATTCTCAAGAGATGACGCAGCTAAGTTCTTAAAAGATTACTATGAAAAAGGAATCTATGAGCAAGATCCATTTGCTAAGTTAGACCAAACTGGTGTAGGTGAGCTTATGAAGATTGCTTGTGAAAAGGGTAAAGCAACTAGACCAGATATTAAATTAGGTATATGTGGAGAGCATGGTGGAGATCCTTCATCAGTTGAATTCTGCCACAACTTAGGATTAAATTATGTAAGTTGTTCACCATACAGAGTTCCATTAGCAAGACTTGCAGCTGCACAAGCACAAGTTAAAAATAAAAGATAATAATTAAATTAAAATAAGAAAAGAGTATTCGAATTTCGAATACTCTTTTTGTTTATATATAAACATCATAATCAGTTTTAAGTAAAGCTCTAAGTTCTTCAACAAACTTAACCTGAGCATGAGTATAGTTTGCAACATCTTTTAATGAGTCTATAAACATTGATTTACTACATTTTTTTATATTATTATAATAGTCCTTAGATAATCTCCAATATTTTTGTGGGAATGCTAAATAAGAGAATACATATTTTAAGTCATCCTCTGTGAAGGGAGAAATTTTGTTATATTCTTTAAGTATATTTTTAGTTAAGTTTATATCCCAGTTAGTTGAACTTCTTTTTAAGAGCCGCCTCATAAAATAGCATAAATCATACATAGAGTAGTTTAGTGATGATTTATCAAAGTCAATAACCCAAACATCAGAGTTATCAATTATAATGTTTTTATTTACATAATCACCGTGGCAAAGTGATCTGCTGAGGTTCTTATCATTTATTAATCCAGAAACGAATAAGGCTTCTTCAGCTAAATATAAGTTTTCATCAAATATATTTAGGAATATAGATGAGAATTTATCTTTAGTACGTATTTTGGTTGCAATATTAAATGATGCCAATATTTTATTAAAGTGTTTTAAGGTGGATATGTATATGCTATCAAATCCAGTTTTTATTAAACTACCTTCAATGGCTTTGAAGTTTCTTGAACATGAATGCATTTCAGCTAAGTTTTTAACAGATAGTATGATATGTTCTAAATTATCAAAGTCACATTTCTCTCCTTCAACCCATGGAGATAACATAAAAAGCATACCATCAGCTTTAACGAACCTACCATTGTCCTTTGAAGGAAGCATTTTGGGAAGTTTAACTTCATTTCTAGCAAACCATTCCATAACAGAATATATGAAGAATAGTGGTCCTTCATCATAGTAAACCTTTTTTAAGCAAAACTTAGAATTTCCTTTGCTAATTTTATAAACGGCTCTATTTTTTTCTGTCTTTTTAAATTTTATATTTTCTACAGAGTAGTCTTCTAAATTATACATAGGCAAAACTATATTTTTAACAGTTTTTAAAACTTCATCTGCTTCGTTAAAGTTGTTAGAATGCTTTCCCATGATTGACCTCCTAATAAATTTCCTTAATATAAGCATATTATTTAAAACTTTAGATTATACTTTAAAATATGAAATAGTTTAGCTTATGAGAATAAAGCTTTGAAAAAATAATAATATTTTAGATTATTAGTAAAAATTTATTTTACAAGTTAAATAAAAGATTAATATTATGAAAGGAATTTAAACAGGTACATAGAATATATATAATAGGTGATGCTATGAAAATAAGAGAAAATATTGAAGTCTTTGAAAGAATAAAGTTAAATAAAGTCGCAAAATTTGCTACGGATTCACTTGGAAGAGAAAGATATGAGGAACAAGATGATATAAGGACTTGTTTTATGGTTGACCGAGATAGGATAATCCATAGTAAATCATTTAGAAGATTAAAAAGAAAAACTCAGGTTTTTATAAGAACTTATGGAGATCACTATAGAACTAGACTTATGCATACATTAGAGGTTTCACAGGTTGCAAGGACTATTGGAGTAGCACTTTCATTAAATGAATATTTAATTGAAGCTGTAGCATTAGGTCATGACTTAGGGCATGCAGCATTTGCTCATATTGGAGAGGATGTTTTAAATGATTTTTTACCAGATGGATTTAAACATAATGAGCAGAGTGTGAGAGTTGCTAAGAAAATAGAGAGGGATGGCAGAGGATTAAATTTAACTAGAGAAGTTTTAGACGGAATACTAAATCATAGTGGGTTTTCAAATGTTTCATCAAGTGCGGGAACATTTGAAGGACAAGTTGTTAGGTTTGCTGATAAAATAGCTTATGTAAATCATGATATAGATGATTCTATAAGAGCAGGTATTTTAAAAGAAGAGGATTTACCTAAGGAATTTGTTGATAAATTAGGTCATAGCGGAAGTGCAAGAATAGAAACATTGGTTAAAGATTGTGTTTTTACTACAATGAATAATATGGAGTCAGGAATAATGAAAGTGTCTTTAAGTGAAGAAATAGGAGATGCTTTTGTTCAGCTTAGAAAATTTTTGTTTAAAAATATTTATTTAGGAAAATTATTAGAAGATGAAAGAAAAAAAGCTGAATTTGTTTTAAATAAAGTTATTGATTATTATTATAAGAATTGGAGTGAAATGCCAGAGTTATATAGAAGCATTTGTGAAGATGAGGGAATAGAGCGTGGTGTAGCAGATTATGTAGCTGGTATGACTGATGATTATTGTATAAATGAGTTTAATAAAATTTATATTCCAAAGATTGTGATTTATTAAGTATTTTTGGAATAATTAAAGCTAAATATTGCTAAAATATAATTGTTATAGATTTAGACTTGAAAAATAATAAAAAAAAAGTTATATTTAAAATTTGAGAAGGAATTTATCAATTAGTGTCGAATAATAATTAATTGTCAAAAAATATTAAGAAGGTGAGTATGTTTCTTGCGAATTTCAGAAGAAATCATAGAAAAAGTTAAAGAACAGAATGATATTGTTGATGTTGTTTCTGATGTTGTAAGACTAAAAAGAGCAGGAAGAAACTTTTCTGGCTTATGTCCATTTCATCATGAGAAAAGCCCATCTTTTAGTGTTTCTCCAGATAAACAAATATTTAAATGCTTTGGTTGTGGAGAGGCTGGAAATGTAATAAGCTTTGTTATGAAAACTAAAAACTTAAACTTTGTTGACGCAGTAAAAGAACTAGCGGATAGAGCTAACATAATAATTCAAACAGAGGACGGAAAACAAAGTGAGGCTCAAAAAAAGAAGCAAGTTTTATATAACATAAATAAACAGGCTGCTAGATATTACTTTTCTAACCTACAAAATAACAAGGAAGCCAAAGAATATTTCGTAAGAAGAGGAATAAAAGAAAATATATTAAAAAGCTTTGGTCTTGGATACGCTAAGGAAGGGTGGCAAAATACCATAAACTATCTTAGAAGTCAAGGTTTTAGTAATGCAGCTATTGAGGCTGCTGGATTAGGAATAAAAAGTGAGAAAGGGACTTTTTATGACAGATTTAGAAACAGAGTTATTTTCCCTGTTTTTGACTATAAGGGAGCTGTTATAGGTTTTGGAGGAAGAGTTTTAGATGATTCTAAACCTAAATACTTAAACTCTCCAGAAACAATAGTCTTTCATAAAGGAACTAATCTTTATGCCTTAAATTTTGCTATAAAGCATGGGTTAAAAGAGAGAACATTAATAATAGTTGAAGGATATATGGATTGTATATCACTTCATCAATATGGAATTACTAATGTAGTTGCTTCTTTAGGAACTGCATTAACTGATAATCAAGCTAGATTATTAAAAAGATATGTAGACAGAGTAATAATATCCTATGACGCAGATATTGCTGGGCAAATGGCAACTATACGTGGACTTGAGATATTGCAAAATGCTGGATTAGATGTTAGAGTACTAACAGTGCCAAAAGGCAAAGATCCAGATGAATTTATTAGAGCTAATGGAAAAGAAGCCTTCATAAAATTAATACAGTCTGCAAAAAAACTTATAGATTATAAACTTGGAAGGGCTAGAATAGGCATTGATTTTTCTGATAATAATGGATTGATAAAGTATGCTGAAAGAGTAGTAGAAATTCTGTCAGACTTAAATCCAATAGAGAAAGATGTCTATATAAAGAGAATTTCTGAGGAAACATCTATAAAAGAACAAGCTTTTTATGACTTATTAAATAAAAAGTTAACAAATAACAATAAAAACTATGAAAATGTGAATAATAAGGAAGATTATGGAACAAAATTATATGTAGAGCCTCCTTATGTAAAGTGTGAGCGAAGTGTACTTAGACTTCTTAGTATGAAAGAAAGTCATGACTTAGTTCAAAAGCATTTAGAGGACGATTTAATAACAGAAAATATTAAATCTTTAGCAGATATAATAAATAATTCTATTGAAGAAAATGGATTTGATGGATTAGAAAATCACATAGAAGCTAAATGCGAAGATCCAAAAGTTTTAAAGGAATGGTTAGAAGTAAAGGAGTTACTTATTCTAGATCATTCTTCTAATATAGAAGTTCTTGTTAAGGATTATATAAGCCTTATAAGAAAATATAAACTAGAGCAGGAACAGACTACTGTACTTAAAGAATTAAAAAGATGCGAACAAAACAATATGTTCAAGGAATCACTTGAATTAGTAAAAAGAGCTAAGGAAATAAGTGATAAACTAAAAGAACTAGAAAGGAGTAAGTAGTTTTAATGGCGGAAGGAGGTAATAAAATGAAAGCTAAAACAACAAAAGCGAAGAAAAATGAAGGTAAAGAAGTAAAAGATAAAACAGATAGAATGGTCTTAGTAAAAAGGCTTATAGATAAAGGTAAAAAGAGCGGTTCATTAACTTACAAGGAGATTATGGATGAGCTTGATGAAATAGAATTAACTCCAGACCAAATAGAGAAAATCTACGAGGTGCTTGAGTCAATGGGTATAGAGGTTATAAGTGAAATAGAGCAAGAAGAGGAAGAGGAAGAAGAATTAGATCTTTCAGTTCCAGAAGGAATTGCTATAGATGACCCTGTAAGAATGTATTTAAAAGAAATAGGTAAGGTTCCACTATTATCATCAGAAGATGAAATAGAACTTGCTAAGAAAATAGAAGAAGGAAGCAACTATGCTAAGAAAAAATTAGCAGAAGCTAACTTAAGACTTGTTGTAAGTATAGCTAAGAGATATGTAGGTAGAGGAATGTTATTCCTAGACCTTATACAAGAAGGTAACTTAGGTCTTATAAAGGCAGTTGAAAAATTCGACTATAGAAAAGGATATAAATTCTCAACATATGCTACTTGGTGGATAAGACAGGCGATAACTAGAGCTATTGCTGACCAAGCAAGAACTATAAGAATACCAGTTCACATGGTTGAAACTATAAACAAACTTATAAGAATACAAAGACAATTAGTTCAAGAGTTAGGAAGAGATCCATTACCAGAGGAATTATCTAAGCAAATGGATATGCCTGTTGATAAGGTAAGAGAAATCTTAAAAATAGCTCAAGAGCCAGTTTCATTAGAAACTCCAATAGGTGAAGAGGAAGATTCACACTTAGGTGATTTCATACCTGATGATGATGCGCCAGCTCCAGCAGAAGCTGCTGCTTTCACAATGTTAAAAGAGCAGTTAATCAATGTTTTAGATACTTTAACTCCTAGAGAAGAAAAGGTATTAAGATTAAGATTTGGTTTAGATGATGGAAGAGCTAGAACTCTTGAGGAAGTTGGTAAAGAATTCAACGTAACTAGAGAGAGAATTAGACAGATTGAAGCTAAAGCTCTTAGAAAACTAAGACATCCAAGCAGAAGTAAGAAATTAAAAGATTACTTAGATTAATATATAAATTGAGGTTAGTGTATTATAATGCACTAACCTTTAATTTTTATTTAAATTTATATAGAATACTTTATGTATATAAGTGTAGTGGATTTAAGTTGGAAAACTATCACTGAATATTATTTAGCTTTTGTGTTATAATTATTCTGAGGTGAAGTGGTAAATGACAAAATTTAGGGCTAGAAGAGGTCATGGCGTTTTTGAAGTTATGGCGTATTTCATTGTAGGAAATCTACTATTAGCAATTCTAAATGACATAATGAATGGTTATTTGGAAAGGAATTTAGTAGTATTAGCAGGCATAATCTACAGTACTATATGCATTTATTATATTCTACTTGATTTATCCTTAGTTTATGAAGTTAATGATGATTATTTAGAAATAAACTGTTTTAATGGATTAAAAAAGCTTAGGATAGATTTTAAGGATGTAAATGGATTTTTAGAACAGGATAAATTTATAAATGGATTTAAATTATCCGGTTTTGGGAAGCATAAATATTGTTTTGGTAGATGTGTAGTTCATAATGTAGGGCTTGCACGTATGTTTGTAACTTGTGGGAAGAAAGTTATATATATACACACAGAAGAAATAAGTTATGGCTTATCTCCAGAGGAATTTGAAAAATTCAAAGAGTTAATAATTTCAAAAGGAATAAAAGAAGAAAGCTTTGATGTTAAAGTTAATAATGTTAGAGAAATAATAAAAGAAAAAGGCTTTTATGTTCCTTTTATAATAACAGCAATAATAATATTAGCAATTATTTTAATACCAGTAATACTATATTTAACTGGATATATGCCAGATAATATGCCATTAGACTTTGATTCTCATTTTATTCCTTGTACTTTTGGAAGTGCAAAGGATTTTGTGGGAAGACAGATTGTTTATGGTATTATGAACATGATTTTATTAGTATGTATGTATTATGCAGGACATTTTTGTGCTAAATATGATAAAAAATTAGCTAAGAGATATATTTATATTTCCTTGGCAATAGCACTAGTTTTCTTAGGTTCTCAAATACAAACCTTAATAAACTATTTTTAGAAAGTGGGATAGCATGGAACTAAGTAAAAGATTAAAAAGAATAGCAGAACATGTTGATAAGTGTGAAAGTGTAGCTGATATAGGTACAGATCATGGATATATACCTATATATTTAGTTAAAGAAGGAATTTGTGAGAAGGCGATAGCTTCAGATATAAATAAAGGACCAATAGAAAAAGCTAAAGTTAATGTAGCTTTTGAAGGAGTTTCTGAAAAGGTTAAATGTCTTTTAGGTCCAGGACTTGCTCCACTAAAAGAAGGAGAAGTTAATGGTGTTATATTAGCAGGTATGGGTGGAAACTTAACAAGAGATATACTTTTAGCTGATATGCCTAAAGTAAGAAAATATGATTTCTTAATATTACAACCAGCTCAGAATCCTGAGATTTTAAGAGAGTTTTTATATAAGGGAAACTATGAAATAATAGATGAAGACTTAATAATGGATGAAGGCAGATTTTATGAGTTATTTAAGGTGAAATATAACAAGGATTCAGAAAAATTAATTTTTGAAGATGAATTAGATTATGAAATCAGTCCTATGTTAAGAAAGAAAAAGCATCCTTTATTAAAAGATTACATAGAAGAAAAAATTAATAAATGCGAAACTATATTAAACTTTATAAAAGATGATACAGAAGCAGCTAAAAAGAGAAAAGTTGATTTAGCAGATAAGATAACTAAGCTTAAGGGGATGTTATAATGAAATTAAATGACATTATAAATATAATTGAGAATATTGCCCCAGTTAATTTAAAAGAAGGCTTTGACAATGTAGGTCTTATGGTTGGGGACAGAGAAAAAAATATAACTAAGATTTTATTAGCTTTAGATTGTACTAATGAGGTTATTGAAGAGGCTAAAGAAGTTGGAGCAGAGCTTATATTAACTCATCATCCACTTTTGTTTAGAAAGCCTAGTACAATAACTACAGATACTTTACTTGGTAAAAAAATTATAGAGCTTATAAAAAATGATATAAATCTTTATTCAGCTCACACTAACTGGGATTCTGTTAAAGGTGGGTTAAATGATACTTTGGTTAAAATATTAGGTTTTAATGAAGGAATTATAATGGATAAAAACCAAGTGGATCAAGAAGCTGGAATAGGCAGAGTTGTAGAGTTAAATAAAGAAATGACAGTTCTTGAAGTTATAGATCTTATAAAGGCTTCCTTAGGAGTTAAAAACTTAAGATACTCAGGTGATTTAGATAATACTGTTAAGAGAATTGCCATTGTAAATGGTAGCGGACAAGATTTCTTTGGTGATGCAAAGAAGTTTGGTGCAGATTTAATAATAACAGGAGATACAACATACCATTTTGTTTCAGACTATAATGAAATGGGGTTAAACATTTTAGATATAGGACATTTTAATTCAGAATGGCCTGTACTAATAAGTGTTAGTGAAAAAGTAAAAGAAAAATTAGATTCAGATGTTGAGTTCTTTATATCAAAAGCTTCAAAAGATCCATTTGAATTTGTATAATTATAGTATATAATAGGTATGGTGTAATAAACACCATACCTAAAATTTTATAATGAAAAATCCAATGGTTAAGTTGGTAGAGGTTCGGAACCATCCCTCTATAAAAAACTAGGGACTGTAACTGTATTATAGGATAGTTATACTCTTTAGTATGCCTGTAGTATAGTTTTTTATTATTTTCAAGGAATTTTACAAGGGATAGGAATGTTTTTGGGAGTAATAGCAGTACCTTTTGGTTAAGTTAAATCAAAGGGAGGAATTTAAAATGGATAAGAGAAAGGTGATTATTGATTGTGATCCAGGAATTGATGATGCATTAGCACTAATTCTTGCGCTAAAATCAGAAGATATTGAAGTTGTTGGGATAACAACTGTATCAGGAAATGTAGAAAGTATGCAAGGAGCTAAAAATGCCCTTAAGGTTCTTAAACTTTTAGATAGGTTAGATATACCTGTATATGTGGGAGAAAGTGTTCCTATAAAGAGAGAGCTTGTAACTGCTCAAGATACTCATGGTGATGATGGGCTTGGAGAAACATTTTTACCAGATGTTGATGAAAGTTATATAAGAGAAGGTGCCATAGATTTCATTCTTGATACATTAAAAAAAGATGAGGTTAGTATAATGGCATTAGGGCCTTTGACTAATCTTTGTAAGGCAATAAAAAAGAATTCAGAAGCTTTTCATAAAGTGAAGGAAATAATTTCAATGGGGGGAGCTTATAAGAGTCATGGTAATTGTTCACCAGTTGCAGAGTTTAATTATTGGGTAGACCCACATGGAGCTAAAGAATTTCTTGAAAATTTCCATGGTAAATTTACTATGGTTGGCTTAGATGTTACAAGAGAAATTGTTTTAACACCAAATTTAAGAGAAATGATACATCAATTTAATGATGAAATTGGTGATTTTATATATGATATTACAAGATTTTATGTTGATTTTCATTGGATGCAGGAAAGAACACTTGGTTGTGTTATAAATGATCCATTGGTTATAGAATATTTTATAAACAGAAATCTTTGTGAAGGCTTTGAGGCTTATGTAGATATAGCTTGTGAAGATATATCTATGGGACAAAGTGTTGTAGATGTAGCAAATTTTTATAACAAAAGAAAAAATGTTTTTGTACTTGAAAAAGTTAATAGTAAAGAGTTTATGCTGAGTTTCTTAACTAAGATATTCCCATCTCATAAAAATGATATTGAACTTGTTTTAAATAATGAGAAATATGGAATTATGTAGGGGGTATTAAGATGAGAAGTTCAAAAAGTTTAAAAATATCAATAGTTGGAATAGGAATAGCATTAAATATAATTGGAGCTTTCATAGCTTTAAATTTAAGATTACCTATATATTTAGATTCATTAGGTACAATAATGGCTGGGTTTGTATTAGGGCCTGTTTATGGAGTGATAACTGGAGTTTTAGGAAGTTTAACAAGTGGAATAACATTTGATATATATTCTTTATATTTTGCACCAGTTCAAATCTTTACAGGATTCTTTGCTGGATATTTCTTTAAAAAAGGACTTATGAACGGCAAAAAAATATTTTTAAGTGTACTTATAATGACTCTATTTGTTAGCTTTACTGGTGCAGTAATAACTGCTTATCTTTTTGGAGGAGTAACTTCATCAGGTTCAAGTTATATTATAGTTATATTAAATAATCTAGGGGTTAATCCAGTGGTAAGTGCTTTCATAACTCAGTTTTTAACAGACTATGCGGATAAATTAATAGCTTGTTTAATAATGGTTCAAGTGGTTAGAAGATTACCGAAGAATATTTTATTAAGAACACAAAATAAATAATTGGAGATGAAATGTTTGGATAGATATAATATTATAGATAATAAAAATAATAGAGAAATAGTACTTCTAAAATCTTTTCCTTGTGTATGGGGAAAATGTGCTTTCTGTGACTACATAGAAGATAACTCAAATAACACAGAAGAAATTATTAAGTTAAACAAAGAAGTACTTAGTAATGTAAAAGGAACTTATGGTGTTTTAGAAGTTATAAATTCAGGAAGTGTATTTGAAATTCCAAAAGAGACTTTAGAGGATATAAAGAGAATTGTTAAAGATAAGAATATAAAGAAACTTTTCTTTGAAGCTCATTGGTGTTATAGAAATAGATTGAAGGAAATAGAGGAGTATTTTGAAGTTCCTATAATATTTAAAACTGGAATAGAAACTTTTGATGATGAGTTCAGAAATGAAGTTTTAAATAAGAATGCTAGATTCAAAGATGTAGAGGATATAAAAAAATATTTCAAATCAATATGCTTAATGGTTGGAATAAAGGGACAAACAAAAGAAATGATAAAGAGAGATATGGAAACTCTTTTAAATAACTTTGAATATGGAACAGTAAACATATGGACAGAAAATACAACTAAGTTTAAGAGAGATGAAGAACTTATAAAATGGTTTGAAGAGGAATACTCTTTCTTAAAGAAAAATGACAACAATATAGAAGTATTATTTGAAAATACTGATTTTGGTGTTGGAGATTAATATTCAAAAAAAGCGCTTGTTTTATGAAAAAAAACAGGTGCTTTTTCATATAATAATATATAAACAATACTTAGGGTAGAGATTATGGGATCAAATCATAGAAAAAATTTTAATGATGATTGCTTTAGAGACTTAAAAAATGATTTTAATAGATTGATTCGGAATTTTAAGAGGAATTGTTGCAAAGGTAGAAGAGTTCCAAGAAAAAGATGTCCTAATGACAACATAAAATGGTTTGTTGTTGGAGGAATATTGTCATTATTAGTTATAAGTCAGATAGGTATACCTATAGCATTTTTTGCTGTTGTAATAATACTAATTGCAATGCTTTGGAACAGATGGTAAAAATTTTATTTGAAAAAATAAGTTTAATGTGTTAATATTAATCTTGCGAGTAAGCCAGACAATTGCTGCTAGTCTTTGAACTAGGAGAGGAAAGTCCGAGCTCCATAGGGCAGGATGCTGGATAACGTCCAGTGGAGGTGACTCTAAGGATAGTGCAACAGAAATAAACCGCCTAGCTTGTCTAGGTAAGGGTGGAAAGGTGAGGTAAGAGCTTACCAGGGTATAGGTGACTATACTGCTATGTAAACCCCATTCGGAGCAAGACCAAATAGGAGGACATATAGGGGCTGCCCGTCCCGTCCTCGGGTGTGTCGCTTGAGCCTATCGGCAACGGTAGGCCTAGATAGATGATTGTCAAATACAGAACTCGGCTTATAGACTTATCTCGTTTTTAAAAACACTAGGTTATTTACCTAAGTGTTTTTTTATTTGCAAAAAAGTGTAATTTAAAATGAATGAGATTAGTTTAAAACAGAACTTTAATTTAAAAAATCTTAAAAGTAACATATAGAAAGCAAGAATATACTAGTATTATATTTCCTAAATGACTTTTAACTTACAGTATTAATTTATTCTAATTGGATATATCTAATAAAGGAGATTACAAATTTGAAAGGAATTCGTAATCTAGAAAAATATGAAGATATATCAAAGAGAGATATACTTAATTTTGTAAGATATTAAAAGGAGATGTAAACTAATGAAGAAATTATTTGAGGTTATACAGGTTATATTTTATGTTTTATTTTTAGGATATGATGAAAGAAAATTTAATTTATAAAGATTTATATAAAGTGAATATTTAAAAGCTTATGATGGGATTTCATAAGCTTTTTTCTTGAATTTTGCATAAATAGTATAGATAAATTTCATAAAATTAAGAGATTGTAATTTTATTGTATAAAAAATAATGTATAATAGATAAAGTAATGTTAAAAAAGAGAAAATAAAAGGTTAAGAAAAAAGTGTTTTAGTCATAAATGTAAAATAGATGATTTTTATTAAGGAGGAACAATGGGGAAAGAGAGTAGAACTAAGAGGAGAAGTAAGAGAAAGTGGAAGACGCTAGCAGCTTTTCTAGCTTTTGAGGTAGTATTTACTGCAGTAACAGCACCCTTCGTACTTTTATATGGACCTTTTGAAAATGCTAAAAGAACTTATGTAGGAGCAGCTATGACTAGTTTAAGTCATCAATGGATGGCAACTACATTCTTATCAGAGAAAAAAATAAATGAGATATTAAATTCTAATATAGATGATGGAACAAGTGGGCGTAAAGTAGCTAATGCTAATGTAAACTTACCTACAAAACATGACAAGAGTATAGAACTATATTCTTTTGAAAACTTCAAATATAGTGGGTATTACATAGTTGTAAAAGATCCAACTAGAGTTAAGATTGGCGTATCTAAATACCTAGGAGAAGAGGGACAAACTACTTCTGAGATAGCTAAGGAGTATAATGCAGCTGCAGCTATCAATGGGGGTGCATTTACTGATAAATCAAGTACAGCTAAGTGGACTGGTAATGGAGGAACTCCTGCTGGTATTATTATGTCAGAAGGAAAAGTTATATTCCAAGATGTACCGAATGACAAAAAGGTAGAGTTAGTTGGAATAACTAAGCGTGGAGAAATGATAGCTGGTATGTATTCTGTAGATGAGCTTAAGGCATTAGATGTTCAGGAAGCAGTAAGTTTTGGTCCAGTTTTAGTTAAAGATGGACAACCTACACCTATGAAAGGTGATGGTGGTTGGGGTATAGCTCCAAGAACTGCAATTGGTCAAAGAGCTGATGGATCTATAGTTATGCTAGTTATAGATGGTAGAAGCTTAACAAGTGGGGGAGCAACTTTAAAAGAGTTACAAGAAGTATTAATAAATACTTGTGATGTAGTAACAGCTATAAACCTTGATGGAGGAAAATCTACTACAATGTATTTAAATGGAGAAGTTATAAATAATCCAGCTTCTAATGTAGGTGAGAGATCAATTCCTTCTGCCGTGATAGTAAAGTAAACAAAAGGAGAGTTTTATGAATAAATTAAAATTGTTTTTAAAATGGGCAGCTTTATCTTTAATTCTTCAATGTGCGGTTTTGTTTTTCTTTGATAGATTTTACTTTAGGTTAAATTCTAATGTTAACGTAAAGGCTATAGATATTGCTAGCCAATACACAAAAGAGAACAAAGATGTTAGATTGCCAAGTGATATGACAAATAGTAAGGTATCTTATGATGGTGAATATATAGCATATTTAGATAGTAATGAAGAATTAAAAGTTTATAATACAATGAAAGAATCACATGTAAGAATTAACTTAGACGGAGAAAATGTTGGATACTATCATTGGCTTAAAGATAGAAATAGATTATTATTAACAACATCAACTAGATATAATAATAGTAAAAATACAATTAATTTATATTCAGTAGACGTTGATAGTGATAGAACTAAAAAGGTAGATATAGGCAATATAAGTTCATCTTATGAAGTAACACAAATAACAGCTTCAACGAAAACAGGTGTTATTTATATAATGTTTACTGATAAGGACACTGAAACTTCTTTTGTTAAGAGAATAGATAACAATGATGAGATAACAGATGTTAATTTAGTAACAGAAAAACCAGATAAAATAGAAATAATGCCAAGAGCTGATAGATTAGTATATGATAGCAAAAAAGGTTCTGGAATTTATCTTACTCAGCCATATAAAAAATTAGGTATAAGTGATAGATTTAATGTAAGACTTTTAGGCGTTGATGAAGTTGGTAATATCTATTTTGGAGAAATAGAAGATGGAAAAGTATTTAAAATAGTTTATGGTGATGTTGAAAAACCAATAGATAGTTGGAACAAGATACCTTTAAGTACTCATTTAGATTTAAAAAATATATTCATTGGAGAAGATGGGGAAATATATGTTGTAGATGAGTCACAAAATTTAGTTAAAGATATTAAGAATGCAAAAGAGTACAAGTATGAAGGTCAGTTTATGCAAATGTACTCAAATGGATTCGCAACTATAATCAATGGGGATAAACTTCACAGAACATACTTCAAAGATGTAGAGCAAAAGTAAGCTTAGTTAAAAGATAATTAAGAATAAAAAATAAAAGGCAAAGAAAAGTTAGGTAAATAAACTTTTCTTTGCCTTTTTATTAGTTGTTAGCTCTGTTTTAAGTGAGTGTTGATTTTAAACAAAGCCAAACATTAAAATGCCCAGTTACCATCTACGAATACAGGAACTTCTACATTATCATGAGTTAATCCTGTTATTTTTAGATCTTTAGTTCCTATCATAAAGTCTACATGAGTTAATGAATCATTTGCTCCAGCTTTTTCTAACTCTTCATTAGTCATATTTTCTCCATTTTTCATACATAATGAATATGCTTTACCAAATGCTAAGTGACATGATGCATTTTCATCATATAGAGTATTGAAGAATATTATTCCTGAGTTTGATATTGGTGAGTCATAAGGAACAAGGGCAACTTCGCCTAGGTGTTTAGCACCTTCATCAGTATCTAAAAGATGTTTTAAAGTGTCATATCCTTTTTCAGCAGTGAAGTCTACAACTTTACCATCTTTGAATGTAACTGAGAAGTTATCTACTAGGTTTCCACCGTAGTTTAATGGCTTTGAGCTATAAACTATACCGTTAACTCCATTTTTATGTGGCATTGAGAAAACTTCTTCTGTAGGCATATTAGCTATGAATTCAACTCCATCTTGAGTGTATTCAGCTCCACCAGCCCATAAATGATTTTCTGGTAATTCTATTGTTAAATCAGTTCCAAGTGAATTTTCAAAATGTAATGATTTTAAGTTTTTATCATTTAAGTAATCCATATGAGCCTTTAATGTTTCTTTATGTTTATTCCAAGCTTCTACTGGATCATCAGCATCAACTCTAACTATTTTAAATATTTCATTCCATAATTTATTTACGGCCTCTTCTTCTGATAATTCAGAGAATATTTTTTTAGCCCAAGCTTTTGTTGGGATAGAAACGATTGACCAAGAGTTCTTGTTGCTCATTAAACGTTCGCTAAATTCTCTTAAAGCTGTGCTTGAAGATTTTCTAAATGCAGCTATTTTAGCAGGGTCTATATTTTTTAAAAGTTCTGGGTCAGATGCTGAGATGCTTAGGAAACAAGCTCCTTCTTTAGCGTAGCTTACTCTTGACTCTTTCATCCATTCTGGGAAGTTTTCAAAAACTTCTAATGGTGAGTATTCATATTTTAATTTACTACTTATTTCATCGCTCCATTGAACAACTACATCTTTAGCTCCTTTTTCGTAAGCTGATTTAACAAGCATTCTTGTAAATTCAGCACATTCTACAGGTGAAGATATAACAAGAGTTTGACCTTCTTGAACATTTACTCCTATATGAGTAGCAAGTTTTGCATAATTTTCTAACATGCTTTCAAATTTATTCATAATATCAGACCTTTCTTTACAAATTCTTACTATATATTATAATGCACTAAAATTTATAAAACAATTAATAAGAATTATTATTTTCATAGAAGTCCGTTAAATCTCATAAGAAAATCATAATATAAGTCACCTTTTTCTGAAGTACATCCATAATCAATTAAATAATAATTATCATTTATAAATCCCCATGAACTATGAACATATAAATCTTCTTTAAAAAGAAGAAATTTTTCTCCAAGTTCAGCTATATCTTCTTCAACGGATTCTTCATCTCTAAGGTCTGATAATTTAACAAAGGATTTTTTCTTTATATTGATATGGGTCTCAGCTCTTGGCATGATTAAAAAATTCCTATTATATACTAGGACGGGGCAAAGATATCTTTTAATGTGATAGGGTGAATTTTTAAAAATATATGATTCAACATAATTTTGGTGAAGACCATCTTCCCCTTTAGCAACTTTAACGACTAAGTTTTTATTTAATGCAAAAACTTTTCTTGAAATACCTTCACCAAGAAAAGTGAAATTCCTTTTGAAATCTTTAATTGAAAGAGTATCTAGATAACGGATAAGTATATTTAAATCATTTATATTCATAAATAAATAAACCTCAAAGTGCTTCATTATAGTTTATGAAGCTAGTCTAATAAAAGTTAATTTAAATTTTTCAAAATTTGTAGTATGATTGAGTTTCGGGCATTTAAAATATTTATAATAATTAAATTAAAATGTTATAATGTTTATAGATTATTAAATTATTGAATTATAAAATTTAAGACTAAGGAGCGAACAAAAGTGAAAAATTTTCTTGAAAATTTAATAGAAAATAATAGAGCATATACAGAGCATGGAAAGTTAGCATCATATATTCCAGAGCTAGAGAAAGCAAATAAAGATGATTTAGGTATATATATAGTAACTCTTGATGGAAAAGAGGTGGGGGCAGGAGAGTATGAAAAGAAGTTTACAATCCAGAGTATTTCAAAGGTTATAACTTTAATGCTTGCCATTTTAGATAATGGAAAAGATAGAGTTTTTTCAAGAGTTGGAGTTGAGCCAACAGGAGATAGCTTCAATAGTATTGTAAGTTTAGAGAGAAAACCTTCTAAGAAACCTTTTAACCCAATGGTTAATTCAGGAGCTATATTAACAACTTCTTTAATAGAAGGAGATACTGAAGAGGAGAAATTTGAGAGAATATTAAACTTTACTAGAAAAGTAACAGGAAATGATTCAATTGAATTAAATGAAGAAGTTTATTTATCAGAAAAAGAAACTGGGGATAGAAATAGAGCATTAGCATATTTCATGAAAAGTAACGGTGTTATAGAAGGAAATATAGATGATATTGTAGATTTATATTTCAAACAATGTTCTTTAGAAGTTAACGCTAAAGATTTAGCTAGACTAGGTGCTATGCTTGCAAATGATGGAGTATTACCATGGAACGGAGAAAGAGTAATATCTAGAGAAATATGCAGAATAATAAAGACTATAATGGTTACTTGTGGAATGTATGATGATTCAGGTAAATTTGCTGTACATATTGGTGTTCCAGCTAAAAGTGGAGTTGGTGGAGGAATAATGTCTGCTGTTCCAAGAAGAATGGGAATCGGAATATTTGGGCCAGCTTTAGATGAGAAGGGTAATAGTATAGCAGGAACTCATGTAATGAAGGACTTATCTGAAGAATTAGATTTAAGTATTTTCTAAAATGTGTTAATATAATTAAAACTAATGGAAAGAATTATTAGAGTATAAAAACTTTAATATTGTTATAGAAAATAAATTGGTTATTTAAATAGAATATTTGGAGGAAAAGAATGAAAAGATTATTAATATTGGACGGGAACAGTCTTTTAAATAGAGCATTTTATGCCGTACCTCTTTTGAGCAATAGCGAGGGTACACATACCAATGCCATTTATGGTTTTACAAACATGCTTTTCAAGATGAAAGATGATATAAAGCCTGATTATATAGTTTGTACTTTTGATAAAAAAGCACCTACTTTTAGACATCTAGAGTATGGTGACTATAAGGCGGGAAGAAAAAAAATGCCTCCTGAGCTTGCTGAGCAATTCCCAATAGTTAAGGATATGCTTAAGCTTTTCTCAATTACAACATATGAATTAGACGGTTTTGAAGCAGATGATATAATTGGAAGTTTAGCTAAATTTGCAGAAGAAGAGGGCATAGAAGTATTCATAATGACAGGAGATAAGGATGCTCTTCAATTAGCTTCTAAAAATATAAATGTTTGTATAACTAAGAGAGGAGTTTCTGAAACCGAGGTTTATAACTTTGATAGAATGGTTGAAGACTTTGGCGTTACTCCAACTCAATTTATAGATGTTAAAGGGCTTATGGGAGATAAGTCAGATAATATCCCAGGAGTACCAGGTGTAGGTGAAAAAACAGCGTTTAAACTTATAAAAGAGTATGGATCAGTTGAGGCTGTTTTAGAGAATATAGACAACATAAGTGGTAAAAAGTTAAAAGAAAACCTAACTGAAAATAGCGAACAAGCAATATTCTCAAAAAAATTAGCTACAATAATGACTAATGTTCCGATAGATTTTAATTTAGATGAAATAAAATCTAAGGATGATTACAATAAAGATGAGCTAAAAGCCTTATTTACAAGACTTCAAATGAAATCAGTTTTAGATAAATTATCAGATGGTGAAGAAGAAGAACCAGAGATAGATGTTAAATCTGAAAGTATAGATAATAAGGAAAAATTAGAAGATTTATTAAATAGTATAAAAGATGAAGTATATATTAATTTTACTTATTTAAATAAAGAAAAGTATTCTACTATAGAGATTGATAAAATATTTATAAATTATGATGAAAAGAATTATATAATTAATTTTAAGGAGTTAAGAGAAAATATAGATTCATTAGAATTACTTAAAAAATTCTTTGAGGATGAAAAAATATTAAAGTATGGATATAGCGTAAAAAATGCTCTAACTGCTTTAAGAAAAGTAGGAGTAAATTTAAATGGATTAGCTTTTGATTGTGAATTAGCTGCATATTTAATAGATTCTTCAAAAGGTGATTATGCACTTATGTCATTAATAAACAACTATCTTTCAAAATTCCCTAATGTAAAAGAGGGAGAGGAAGAGATAGTAGAGATATCATTTATGAAAGATTTAACTTCTGTTTTAAAGAAAAAAATAGAAGAAGAAAATATGGAAAAGTTAATGTATGAGATAGAGCTTCCGTTAGAAGTAGTTTTATCTTCTATGGAATCAATAGGATTTAAAGTTAATAAAGATATTTTAGATGAGCTATCTGTTAAGTTTAAAAGAGAGATTGATGAAACACAAAAAACTATATTTGAGCTTGCTGATGAAGAATTTAACATAAATTCTCCAAAACAATTAGGTAAAATATTGTTTGAGAAGTTAGATTTACCGGTTATAAAGAAGACTAAGACTGGATACTCAACAAATGCAGAAGTTTTAGATAAACTAAAAGATAAGCATCCAATAATAGAAAAGATAACTTATTTCAGACAATTATCAAAGATATATTCAACTTATGTTGAAGGATTAAAGGCTGTAATAGATGAGGATGGAGCTATTCACTCAACATTTAATCAAACTGTAACTACTACTGGTAGATTATCATCAACTGAGCCTAACCTTCAGAATATACCAGTTAAATATGAAATGGGTAGAGAGATAAGAAAGGTATTCATACCAAAGAATGAAGGAGATCTTTTAATTTCAGCTGACTACTCACAAATAGAACTTAGAGTATTAGCTCATATATCTGATGATAAAAACATGATAGATGCATTTAATCATCATTCAGATATACACACTAAGACTGCTTCAGAGGTATTTAAGGTTCCGGTAGAAGAGGTTACACCTTTAATGAGAAGCAGAGCTAAGGCTGTAAACTTTGGTATAGTTTATGGAATAAGTGATTTTAGCCTTTCACAAGATTTACACATAACTAGAAAAGAAGCTAAGGAATACATGGATATATACTTTGAAAGATACCCTAAAATTCAAGAATACATTTCAAATGTTATAGAAGAGGCTAAAACAAAAGGATATGTTTTAACTATGTTAAATAGAAGAAGATATATACCAGAAGTAAATGCTTCAAACAAAATAGTTAAAGCTTTAGGAGAAAGACTTGCTATGAATGCTCCAATTCAAGGAACAGCGGCAGACATAATAAAGCTTGCTATGGTAAATGTATATAACAAGATAAGAGAATTAAACTTGAATAGTAGATTAATACTTCAAGTACACGATGAACTTATTATAAATGTAGTTCCAGGTGAACTTGAGCAGGTTAAGAAACTTTTAAAAGAAGAGATGGAAAATACCATTAAGTTAAGTGTTTCATTAGATGTAGATGTTAATATCGGTGAAGATTGGTATAAGTTGAAGTAAGGGGGTATTACACTATGATTAAAGTAGGTCTTACTGGGGGAATATGTTCTGGTAAAAGCACAATATCCTCTATGATAAAGGATACAGGAATACCAGTTTTGGATGCGGATATTATTGCTAGAGAGGTATTAGAAAAATATCCTGATATACTTTTAAGAGTTAGAGCTACTTTTGGAGATCATTTCTTTGATTGGAGAGGAGACTTCAGAAGAAGAGAGTTTGGAAATCACATATTTAGATTTCCTAAAGAGAGATTGAAATATGAGGAAATAATTATGCCTTATATAAAACAAGAAATTGCTATTAAGCTTGAAGAACTTGAAAAGGCTGGAGAAAAAATAGTGGTTGTTGATGGAGCAACCTTAATAGAAAACAATATGCATACAGACATGGATATGCTAGTTTTAGTTTGGGTAGATAAAAATAGTCAAATTGAAAGGATAGGCTTTAGAGATAAGCTAAGTAAGGGCGAAGCTATAAACAGAATAAATTCTCAGTTAAGTCTTGAGACAAAGAAAGAGTATGCTAACTTCATAATTGATAATAGTGGTAATTTAATTAAGACAAAGGAACAGATAGATGATTTATTAGAGTTTTTTACTTTATATCAATAGGAGAGTTATATGAAAAAAATTATAAGGCTGGTAATAATAGCACTAGCCATATACTTATTGTTTTTAGGGAGTGGATATATACTAAGAAGTGTTATATTTCCACTAAAATATATGAATTATGTTGAGAGATATAGTGAACAGTATGATTTAGATCCGTACTTTGTTTTATCTGTAATGAAGGCAGAGAGTAACTTTAATGAAGATGCCAAGTCTAATAAAGATGCTAGAGGTCTTATGCAAATAACAAGCTCTACTGGTAAGTGGATAGCTGAAAAACAAGGAATTGAAGACTTCGACCCTAATTTATTAAATGAGCCTGAAGTTAATATAAGATTTGGATGCTGGTATTTAAATAATCTTTATGGAGAATTTAAAGACTGGGATTTGGTTATTGCAGCATATAATGCTGGTAGAGGAAGAGTTCAAGAGTGGTTAAAGAGTGATGACCATTCTGATGATGGTAAAAATCTTACCTATATTCCTTTTAAAGAAACAGACAAATATGTTAAAAAAGTAAATGTTTATTACAATATATATAAATCACTTTATACTTAAGAAATTTTAATATAGGTTGGATACTCTCCAACCTATATTATTTTTAGGAGGCGATATTTTGAAGAAGTGGTTAATAGCTATAGGAGTAATTATAGTTATAGCTATGGGAGGCTTATATTTAAATAGAGAGTATTTAAAACCTATAAATATCACTGTGAATTGGCAGAACAATTATAATCCACCAGAAGAAGAAAAGTTATTAAGCTTTATAGAAACTGATTTAAGCAAATCAGGATATGGTATTTATACGAATTATTTAGATGAAAGTTCAGAAGGTGATATAACCAAAGGACATTCAGTTTTATCAGAATCTGAAGGAATTATGATGTTATATGCAGTTAATGCAAACAAGAAGGAATTATTTGATGAACATTTTGATATAGTTAAAGAAATGAGACTTAAAAATGGGCTTATAAGTTGGAGAAAAGATGGGAACATTAATTCACCTTCATCAGCTACTATTGATGAACTAAGAATAATAAAGGCATTATTACTTGCAAACAATAGATGGGGTAAATTTTATTATAAATTTTATGCTATAAATATTGCTAATTCTCTTTTAAAACATGCAGAAGAAAATGGGTCTTTAGTAGATTATATAGATGAGTATGGTAAAGGAAAAACAACTACTTTATGCTATTTGGATTTACCAACTATGAAGGTGTTAGGTCAGTTAGATAATAAATGGAATTCAATATATGATAAATCTAATGAAATAATAGAGAATGGTAGAGTTTCTAAAACTATTCCTTTATATAGAAAAATGTTTTATCAAGATACTCAGAAATATGATGATAATAAAAATGTAGATCTACTACTATCAACCATAGTTATTTTAAATAGAGTTGAAGCTGGAGAGAATGAAGAGGCATCAATTAAGTGGATAAAAGAAAAGTTCAAAAAAGATGGGTTCTTAGTAGCAACATATGATGAGAATAGTGGAGAGCCTACATCAACAGTTGAATCCCCATCAATATATGCTAATGTGGCATTAATAGCTAATTATATAGATGATAAAAAGCTTTTTGATGAAGCTATAAATAAATTGAAGTATTATCAGATTAAGGACAAGAAAAGTGTGCTTTATGGAAGTTTTGGAGATACAAAGACTGAAAGTGTATTTTCTTTTGATAATCTAAATGCTTTACTTGCTTTTCAGAAGTATAAAAATGAATAAAGAATATGAGTAATAATTCAATTTAACATTGCATATAAATATATTGTTAAGTGTTTATATGCAGATATGGTGGAACGGCAGACACGGTATCTTGAGGGGGTATTGCTCTAAGGGCGTGCGGGTTCAAATCCCGCTATCTGCACCAAAAAAAGACTAATTTCTTTATTTAAGAGTTAGTCTTTTTTTTGTTTTTATTCTGTATAATATAACAAATACTTTTAAATAAGAGGGATATAGAATGAGTAGAAATTTTGATTATAGCTTACATTACATAAGCGATAATTTAGAGAAGGATCTAAGAGAATGTACCTACTTAGGAGAAGGTCATAATGGAGTTGTTTTTTTGCTTAAAGACAATAGAGCCATTAAGATTTTTAAGTATGATAAGGTATGGAAAGATGAAAGTAGTATTTTAGAGCGTGTCAGTAAATCGAGATTTTTTCCAAAGTTATATGAGACTGGAGAACGGTATATAGTAAGAGAGTTTGTTGATGGTATTTGTATGGATAAGTATTTAAGGAGAAATACGCTTAACAAGAAGCTTTGTGAAGAATTATATCTTATGATTTTAGATTTTGAAAAATTAGGATTTAAAAGGGTGGACATAAGATGTAAGGATATTTATATACAGAGTGATTTTACTTTAAAGATTATAGATCCTAAAAATAATTATAAACGAAAAGTACCTTATCCAAGGCACTTATTAAAGGGGCTATATAAACGAAAGGAGTTAGAAAATTTTCTTGAGTATGTAGGAGAAGTTGATGAAGAAAGAAAGTTATGTTGGGAAAAGAAATTTGATAAATATTTTCAAGAAAAGAACATGTTAATAAAGTTTGAATAGATGGATAATAAATGGTAAATTAATTTAATGCTCATTTAAAGATTATAATTTTAGTAGTATGGTTAATATATAAGAAGTTTTTATACTAAATAGTCTAAAAAGGAGCAGGTTGTTTTGAGAAAGAGTTTTATATTAAAAGATAGTGAAGGATTAGAATTACAGGGATACAGATGGAGTAATGACAAAACTGAATATAAAGCTATAGTTCACATATTACATGGTATGACAGAGGATGCTATTAGATATGATGAGTTTGCAGAAAAACTTGTTGAAAATGGATTTTTAGTTTATGCACACGATCATAGAGGTCATGGATTTACAGCTAAGTCTAAAGATGATTTGGGATATATAGCAGACGATGAAGGCTTTGAATGGATGGTTAAAGATGCTAAAGAATTTATAGAAAAGACAAAAGAATTCCATAAAGGAAAAAAAGTAATATTGTTTGGGCATAGTATGGGTTCTTTCATAAGCCAGAGACTTATACAAGAGCATGGTGAATTAATAGATATTTTAGTTTTATCAGGAACAAATGGAGAACCAGATAAGTTAGCACCCTTAGGGCAGTTAATAGCAAATGCTGAAATTAAATTAAAGGGAAGAAAACACAGTAGTAAGCTTATGGACAAACTTGTTTTTGGAGGGTTTAATAGAAATTTTAAACCATCTAGAACAGGGTATGATTGGCTTTGTAGTGTAAATGAAGAAGTAGATAAATATATAGCTAATGAAAGATATGGATTTATTTGTTCAAGTTCATTTTATTATGATTTATTAAGAGGAATAAGAAGCATACATAAAGAAGAGAATATGAAAAAAATAAATAAGGAAATGCCTGTTTATATATTTGCTGGTGATAGAGATCCGGTCGGAAATTTTGGTAAAGGCATAGTAAATTTAAATGATAAGTTAAAGAGTTTTGGACTTAATGATGTTTCTTATAAGCTATATAAAGATGGAAGACATGAAATGTTGAATGAGTGGAATAAAGAAGAAGTTATGAATGATACAATTAGTTGGTTATTGAAAAAGATATAAAAGATATATATAATTAACTATGATTTAACGGGGGGTTATTAGAAAGTTATTTTGATACAGCCCATTTTCTATTTGGATATAGGGTATAATTAAATCAAGACATGTTATTTAATTTAAGTTTTAGAAAAGTAGGGAATAAGTATGAAAAATGATTATAGAGTTATAGATAATTATATAAGAAACGGAGATAAAGCTCATGATGAGGGGAATTTAATAAAGGCTTTAAATTTCTATTTGAGAGCAGAAGAATTATTAGGTGATGATAAAGATATAGATTTGATAATAAGCATAGCCCTTATGTTTGATGAGATTGGAGATAGTAAGAAAGCTAAGGAGAAATACAAGGAAGCTTTAAAGATAAATCCTTGTGAGGTAAGAGCATATTATGGCTTAGCTGTCATATATGATGAGGCAGAAGAGTATGGTATGGCAATTGATTTATATAGTAAAGCTATAGAGATTAATCCTGTTTATGATAGGGCTTTGTTTTTCTTGGCTAACGCTTTAGATAACTTTGGTGATAAGGATGGAGCTATAGAATATTACAAGAAAACTATTGAAATATGTCCTGAAGATTTTTGGGCTCATATTAACTTAGGCTCTATATATGAAGAGAGAGATATGCTTCAAGATGCCTATAGAATGTTCTCCAAGGCGTTACAAATTGATGGTGAACATTATTTAGCTTTATTTAATATGGGGGTAATATATAAAAGATTAAATATATTTGATAAAGCAAAAGTCTTTTATGAGAAATCTATGAAAAAGAACTTTGGATATCCATACACATTCTTAAATTTAGCTGTAATTTATAAAGAAGAAAGAAATATTAAAAAAGGAATAGAGATATTATCTTTAGGAATTAAATTTAATCCTCAAAATCATTTCTTATTTTATAATAGAAGTTGCTTCAAAGCTTTGTTAGGAGAAGATATAGAGGATGCGGTAGATGATTTAATTAAAGCAGTTGAATATTATCCTGGATTTATGAAGTATATAAATAAAGACAATGATCTAGTTCAAGTTAGAAATAATAATAGATTTAAAGAATTTATAAGAACACTAGAATTTGGTGAATGCTAATTTTAGTGTTCTTTTTTTATAAAACAACAATAAAATACAATATTTACAAAAAATAAATAGAATTATAAAAAAAATATGGTAATGTATAACTGTATGACAAAATAAGGGGGAGAAGTTTTGGATTATATTCAATATAAATATATGTATCTTAAATGGAATAAAACTAGAAATTTAATAAAAAGTTTCTTTATTATAAATATTATTTTGATTATAGTTTATATTTTTAATCCATATGTAGCTTTAAATTTATCTACAGTTATAGAAACTGTATTAATATTTGCAATAACATTTATTAGCACAAGTATATTGAAATTTTCTAATAGATATAGATTTAAAATTATTAGCTTTTGTCTTCTTACAATAGCATTATTAAAGTTTTCTACATTGGTATATTTACTTGCATCATGTTCTGAAACAAAAATATTAGAATATATACAATTGCAAGGTGTTTCTATTGCTTTAATACTTGAAAGTATATATTGTTTTATTATTGTAGCTTATAATAAGAGACCAAGAAAACTTAATGTAGTGATAATTGGTTTTATGGGATTAATAGCATTTATTAGTTCCTTTCTTAGCAATATTTATATTTTTTTTGGGATAACAACAATATTGTTTACAATTATATTATTTCAATTTAGAGATTTTAAACTAATAATAGATAAATCTATAAATTACTTAAAACTATTGGTTATTTTGAATATACTTGTTAATTTTTTAGATTTAATTACTTTTCACTTTGAGATAAGAGGATTACTTTTAATAAGTGATATAATAAAAATCTTTGTTTATATAATTATATATATTGGAGTAGCTGATGTAGTAATAAGAAAACCTTATGATAATTTAAATAAAAAAATTATTGAAAAAAATTCAAAGATTAGAAGACTAAATAAAAGAATGGAAAGTAGCAATAATGCTTTTAAAAGGTTTAATAAGAGGATCAAAGGTAAAGAAAATTATTTTAAAGATTTTATAGAAAATGTACCTAAGCCTATGATAGTTCTAAATATAAATAATTTAAGAATTTTTACTTTTAATAAAGAGTTCACAAAGGAGTTTAAAATAAAAAATAAAAGAGAACTAATAAATAAGAATATATTTGATTTAATTAAGGTTGAAAATAAGGATATGTTTATTTTATCTAAACGAGGAGTAGGGTATGCAGTTTGTAAAGGGGAAGAGAAATTTTGGAACTTAGAAATAATAGCAGATACTAAGGAAAATTTGATAATATCTCTTGAGAATATAAGTGAACTGAAACACGCAGAGAAGATAAAGGGAAACTTAAATAAAAAAGGTTTAGAGGAACAAATAAAAAAAGATTTCTTAGCTAGTATTTCTCACGATTTAAAAACTCCTATTAATGTTATATATACATCAACTCAATTGCAAAAAAAAATATTAGAGTCTAATAGTTTGGAGAGAATTGATTATTATAATCAGGTAAATAAAGAAAATTGCATTACACTTATGAGATTAGCTAACAATTTAATTGATTCATCGAAGATAGACTATGATTATCTTAAACCTAATTTAAAAGTATATAATATTGTAGATTTAGTTGAAGATTCTATAGATAAGCTTTCTGAGTATATAAAGGATAAAGAATTAGCATATATTTTTGATACTAATGAAGAAGAGGTATTCGTTAAATGTGACCAGGAATTTATGCAAAGAATAGTTATAAATTTAATTTCAAACTCCATAAAGCACACAAGACATGGTGGAATATGTGTAAATATAAAAGCTAGCAAAAAGAAGGTTTTTATTGACTTTAGTGATACTGGAGAAGGCATGGAGAAAGATTTTTTAAATAGGGCTTGTGACAAGTATTATAAAGTGGAAAATAGCTTAGGGTTAAAAAATAAAAGTACAGGAATAGGTTTGTATATTGTTAAAAATTTAGTTGAATTACAGAATGGAACTATAAAAATAGATTCAATAAAATATGTAGGAACAAATATAAGGTTAGAGTTTAGTAGGGAGAATACTTGTGAAATATAAGGTTATTGATGAAAATCCGAAATTACAATATTATCTTTTAAGAGTAGTATGTATTGCTATAGTAATTGTAGGAGCTTTTGAGATTTATGAATATAATTATAATTTCTATTATAAGTTACTTAAGGTAACATCAATAATATTAATGGGAACTGCCATATTAATAGGGGAAAGTAGCAGAATTATTAATAAGAAAAATTTAACATCTTATATATGTATAGCTATATTTTGGATTATGATACCTGAAATTTTATTTTTAATTGACGATCTAAATGGAGCATATAGTTTAAAATACTTTTTATCTTATAAGATATTTAGTATTTTAATCCAAAATATTTCTTTTACACTAGCTGTAGATAGTAAGTTGAAAAAAGAGGACTTTAAAGTGTTAAAATATAAACTCTTATCTACAACGATTTTGGTAAATGCTATCTATGTGCTGTTAATATTAAATAGTGAGTTAATTGATTTGGTAATTAATATTTTATATGAGAATGACTTTATATTTTTGTATGTGCTTATAATGTTTTTATTAAATTTTATTATGCTTGCTAGCAAATCAGAAAATACATCAGATAAATTCTTTTATTATACAGCACTATATTTATTATTAAATTCAATTGGAGATTTCATACTTTTAAATAATTTGGATTTAAATATATCATCATATTCTCTAGAATTAGCTTTTGGACTATTGCTTCATTTTATAAGTTATTATATTTTAGCTGAAGGAATAATAAGACTATCATTAAATAAGAGCTTTAATGAAATAAATAAATCAATTCATAAGAAAAGAAATGAATATAAAAAGAATAAAAAATATTTAAATAAAAAATTAAAAGAATTAAAAGAATTAGAGGATATTTTAGTTAAAGAAGAAAGACTTTTTAATAAGGTTATTTCAGAAATAGGAGACTGTTTATTTATGTTTAATAGAAATAAATTGTTTTACCTTAATGATAAAGCATTAGAATTTATTGATATAAAAAGAGGAGAGTCCATATTTTTTGAAGAGATAGATGAGATAAATAAAAGAATAAATAGTAAATTGATTTATGCCAAAGCTAATAGCAATAGTAAAAATAATTATAGTGAGATAATATTTAGAAATAATAATAATGAATTTTTAGAGGGAGAAATTTATACAGTAGAATTCTCAGACATTTATAAGATTATAATTTTAAAAGATGTTACTAATAGAAATAATGCTTTAAGGTTAAATAGTTATTTAAGCAAGAAGTTAGATGAAGAGAATGTAAAAGGAGAGTTTTTTACCAATATATGCCACGAATTAAGAACTCCAATAAATGTTATAAATTCAGCTCTTCAATTAAATGATATAAATATCAAATCGCAAAATATAAAGTCAGTTACAAGAAATAATTTTATAATAAGACAAAATTGTTTAAGGCTTATAAGAACAATAAATAACTTTATAGATGCTAATAGAATATCAGAAGGGCATATTGAAGCTATGGTAACAGTTTATAACATAGTTGAAGTTGTGGAAAATATATTGGAAGCTTCATCAAGTTATATAAGAAAGAAGAATATAAATTTTGTGTTTGATCCAGATTTTGAGGAAATATTTATAGCTTTTGATAGAGATTTCTTAGAGAGAATAGTATTAAATATATTATCAAATTCAGTTAAGTATGGTAAAGAAAATGGGAATATATATGTGAGAATATATTTTGAAGAAAGAGATTTAGTAATATTAGTAGAAAATGATGGTGTATCAATTAGTTATGATGAACAAAAATATATATTTGATAAGTTCACTAAAAATAATAAGTCTTTAAATAGGACCCAAGAAGGTAGTGGATTAGGTCTTTATATAAGTAAGTCACTTATGAAAATGCAAGGCGGTGATTTAAAGCTTAACATTTATGAAGGTGATGGAAATCAATTTAAATTGTATTTTTATAATGTTGATTTATTTAAAGAAAATTCTAGGGATGAACATTATATGGACAATGAAATATATAACATATTAGAAAAGGCCGAAATTGAGTTTTCAGATATTTATGTATAATATATGATTCACAATAAACATATACTTACCTTGAGGGGTGGTGTATATGAATATATTTAAAGTAAATGGCAAGTTTAATTTAGGTGACTTAATAATCAGCATTTTAATAACATTAGGTGGTGGTTTTGTAATTAGTAAATTTATAAGTGGAAGTACAGAGGTGTATGAGTCTTTAAATAAGCCTTGGTTTAGCCCACCAGCATGGGTTTTTTCTATAGTTTGGACAATACTTTACATACTTATGGGGATTGCTGCTTATAGAATTTATCAGAGATATAAAGAAGGTGAAAAGGCTAAGGGGACTTTACTTATTTATGGGTTACAACTTATATTAAACTTTGCTTGGAGTTTTATATTCTTTTATTTTAAATTATATGGACTAGCATTTATTGAATTAATAATTTTATTAATATTAATAATAATTACTACAATAAAATTCTTTAGGTTTGATAAGATTTCTGGATTGCTTATGATTCCATATATAGCTTGGGTTTCTTTTGTAGGAGTTTTAAATTTCTTTATATGGATGTTAAATGAGATGTAAATAAAAATTTTATAAAATTAATTGGCTTATAAATATATTGTGAGTTTAATCATTGAAAATTACTTATTAATCAAAAAAACTCATAATATTTTATAAGCTTTATTTTTTAGGAAACTAATGTTGATAATTTTTGTTTTAGTGCTTAGATTAATATAAAAATAATATTTAGTGATATAATTATTAGTAAGAAATTGAGATGAATTTAAAGGGGGAGAATATATGTTAATTAGAAATGGTAAAATATTTACTTGTAGTAATGATAAGGTTTATGAAAAAGGAGATATTTTAATTAGAGAAGGAAAGATTGAAAAGCTTGGGGAAGATTTAAGTGATTACATAAAGGATGAAGAAATTATTGATGCAGATGGACTAATGATTTTTCCAGGGTTTATAGAGGCGCATTGTCATCTTGGAATTCATGAAGAGGGAAATAAAGGTGCAGGAAATGGGACAAATGAAGCTAGTGACCCAATAACACCTCATATGAGAGCCATAGATGGAATAAATCCTTTAGATGGAGGTTTTGATTCAGCAAGGAAATCTGGTGTTACAACAGCTGTAATAGGACCTGGAAGTGCTAATATTATAGGAGGACAGTTTGCTGCTATAAAAACATCTGGAATTTGCATCGATGATATGGTTTTAAAAGAACCAGTAGCGATGAAGGTTGCTTTTGGAGAAAATCCTAAAAGAGTTTATGGAAATGAAAAAAATAAAATGCCTAAAACGAGAATGGCAATTGCTGCCCTTTTAAGAGAAACATTAACTGAGGCAATTAATTATAGAAATAAAAAAATAGATGCAGAAATAGAAGATAAATATTTTGCTAAAAATTTAAGATATGAAGCATTACTTCCGTTATTAAATGGAGAGATTCCAATGAAATCTCATGCTCATAGAGCAGATGATATTTTAACTGCTATCAGGATAGCTAAAGAATTCAATTTAAAAATAACTTTAGACCACTGTACAGAAGGTCATTTAATAGCTGACTATATTAAAAAGGAAGGATTAAATGCAATTGTTGGTCCTACTTTAAGTTTTAATGGGAAAGCAGAAACTTTAAATAAAACTTTTAAAACTTCTAAAGTTTTAGTGGATAAAGGGGTTAAAGTTGCCATAACTACTGATCATCCTGTGGTTACAATAGATAATTTACCATTATGTGCAGGTATGGCTATGAAAGAAGGTTTAAGCTTTAATGAAGCGTTAAATGCCATAACAATAAATCCTGCTGAGATAATAGGAATAGAGGAGAGAGTAGGAAGCTTAGAAGAAGGTAAGGATGGAGATTTAGTAATATTAAATGGAAGTCCATTTGAAATAGCCACAAAGACTATTTATACTATTATAGATGGAGAAGTGGTTTATAAAGACTAGGAATAAAATTGATTTTATATTATAATAAATAATGTTTTGAAATTATTTTGAGCTTAAAATAATTTAATTTCTACTTATTAGAAGTAAAATGTCATGAATTTAATATGTGATTCTTTTATGATAGAAATTTAAAGAGTAATATGTTTTTTTAGGGATAAATGAATACTCACAGTCTTTATAGGCTGTGAGTTTATTATTTTAATGGCTTGAAATAAGTTTATTTGTCAAAGATACATAATAGGAAGTAAAATCTTTCTTGTAACAAAAGGATAATAATTAGGAGTGATACTTTGAAAAAGGTCATAATTGCAGAGAAACCATCTGTTGCTAGAAATATTGCAGATGCTTTAAATATAAAAAAGAGAAAAGATGGATACTTTGAAGGAGAAAATTATCTTATAACTTGGGCTTTTGGTCATTTACTACAGTTATTTGATGCAAAGGACTATGATGAAAATATGAAGGGTTGGAGAATGGAGAAATTTCCATTTATTCCTGAATCCTTTAAATATAAAATCAAGCAAGATTCTATGAATAGAAATATGATTGATAAAGGTGCTGAAAAGCAGATAAAAATAATAAAAGGTCTTATTGATAGAGATGATGTAGATGGAATAATATCAGCAACTGACTTTGATAGAGAGGGACAGGTTATAGCAGATGAAATATTCCTTTATTTTAAAGAAAAAAAACCTGTTTATAGACTTTTATTAAATGAATGGACACCTACTGAGGTTAAAAAAGGAATGGAACAATTGAAACCTAATGAAGAAATGCAGTCACTTCAGGATGCAGGTATAGGTAGACAGTGGGCAGATTGGATAATAGGAATAAACTTAACTTCAGTAACAACAATTAAATATAAATTAAATGATGGGCAAATCCTTAACATAGGAAGGGTTCTTCTTCCAACTTTAAAGATAATTTATGATAGGGATAAAGAGATAGAGAACTTTAAATCAAGTGCTTATTATAAATTAAATGCTACATTTAAAACTACTCAGAATGAAGAGTTTGATGGAACTTATTATGAAAATAATTCAGAGAAGTTTGAAGATAAGAAAGTTTTAGATGATATAAAAGCTAAACTAAAAGGAAAAAATGCTGAGATAATTGAAAAACAAACTGAAAAGAAAAAAGAATATCCACCATTTTTATTTAATCTTTCAAATCTTCAAGGATATATAACAAGTAAATATAAAGGTTGGACTTCAGACAAAGTTTTAAAGGTTGCCCAATCTTTATATGAAAAGAAGTTTATAACATATCCTAGAACGGGAAGCATAGCTTTAGAGGAAAGTTTAGTTGATAGAACGAGAAATGTTTTAGAGAAGCTTAAAGTTGGATTACCTTATGAAGAGCAAGTAAAATTTGTTCAGAGTAAGAGAGTTTTTGATAATTCAAAGGTAGAGAGCCATAGTGCCATAGTTCCAACTTATATGAAACCAAACAACTTAACTCAAGATGAAAGAATAGTTTATACTGCAGTTAAGAATAGATTTTTAATGCAATTCATGCCAGTAGCTGAATTTGAAGAGACAAAAATAACTTCAAAGGTTAATGATCCAGAGGTTAAGGGGACATTTATCTCAAAAGGGAAGGTTCAGTTAGTAGAAGGATGGAGAGTTGTAGAAAAAATAGATAGTAAAGATACAATACTTCCAATGGTAAATGAGAAGGATATTGTTGATGTGGTTGATAGTAAGGTAAATAAAGTAACTAAGAAACCACCTAAAAAGCATACAGAGAAGACATTACTAAGAGTTATGGAGACCTGTGGTAAGAGTTTTAAAGAAGATTCTGAGGAAGATAGCGAAGAGATGATGGCATCTATACTAAGTGGATTTAGTATAGGAACACCAGCAACTAGAGCTGAAACTATAAAAAAACTTAAGGATGTAGGATATATAACCACAAAGGGTAAGAGTTTAACTTGCACAGATTTAGGAAGAACTATAGTTGAAATATTCCCAGTAAAAGAGCTTCTAGACTTAGAGTATACAGGAAGATTGGAAAAAACTCTATCAGACATAGAAAGAGGGAAGGTTAAAAAGGAAGATTTCTTAGAACTTATAAGAAACTTTACTGTGGAAGGTGTTAAGGCTATAAAGAATGATGATTCAATGGCAAAACATATAAAGGTAGAAGCGCCAGAAGGAGTAGAGGTTTTAGGCACATGTCCGAACTGTGGAAACCCTGTAATAGAAGGAGAAAAGGGGTTTGGATGCGTAAACTGGAAGAATGGATGTAAATATACTATTTGGAAAAATGATAAGTATATAAATTCTTTTGGAAAGCAAGTAACTTCACAAATGGTAAAACTTTTATTAGCAAACGGAAAAGTTGGATTTAGAAATATTAAAAGTAGAAAAGGAAATACCTTTGCAGCATATTTCTTTTATGAAAAAGATGAAGAAAAAGGCTACTTCAAATGGAGAATGGAGTTTATTTAAATGTTAATCTGTGTTTTAATGACGTGTTGATTTTTAGATATATCTTCAGACATAACTTAATTTCGCAAAGAGTTTCTATTGTCTATTCCAGAATAATAGCTAAAGCGAAGAACTCCCTTCGGTCAAACAGCTTCGCTTCTTAATGCTATTATTCTTACATATACAATGAAACTCTAATACTCATTAAGATGGTCTTTCAGCTATATCTAAAAATCAATAATGTCTTAAAACATAGCAAAAGTTTAAAAACAATAAAAAACATATAAAGCTTATGTAGATATTTTCTTCATAATATTTATATGTTTTTTATTATTAGCTTCTCTTTTAAAAGTAATGCTTATTTAAAAGAAAGTTTTGGGGTGAAATTCGAATCTTAAGTAATATTTTAAGGTAGGCAAATTTAAAGTTTTATAAGTTAAAGTATATTATTGATTAAATATAATCAAAAGTGAATTTGTAGGTTATTTTAGAGAGGTCTTTGTCTTTTAGGTCAAAGAACTCTTTTTCTATTGGGAAGAGAATTTTTCTTCCGTGATTAGGTGATAAACCCTGAGGAATTACTACAGTTTTATAAGTCTTGTTTAGAACTTCTTTATCATTAGCATCATGAATTGATAAATTGAAGTTTTCTAAGGTTTCAAATTTAGTATTTTCTGTAGTGTTTAGAAAATAAGCATCTATAAAGAGTGTATCGCCTTCTTTGAATATGTTATTTATTATTAAATTAAGAGTATTTTTTTCTATTGAGAAGGCAGTTATTTCATGAATAAATTCTCTGGATTGAAGTGAACTCTCTTCATTAAATGTTTCTTTAGCTTCAATATTTATTGAAGCTGAGTTTAAGGGGACTGCATTTAAATTTAGTGTTGATGGATTTAAAAGTACTGCTAGTGAAAAGAATGCTAAAATTTTTTTTGACATTTTCATAAATATTCTCCTTAATTATAAGCTTTTTAAACCTCTAGTATAAATGTGGGTTTAACTAAGTTAAACCTTTATAAAATAGAGTAGTTTATTTTTAGTATTTCTATAATTAAAGGAATATAGTCTATAAAAAAGAAAAAACAGTGAAATTTTATCACTGTTTATGCAAGGTTTAATATTAAAGCTGCTATCATATATATTGGTGGGGCTAAGAAAACTGTTATTAATCCAGCGACACCTATTGATAATGAACTCATTGCACCGTGAGTTTCACCAATTTCTAGAGCTTTTGTAGTACCAACTGCATGAGCTGCTGTTCCCATTGAAACACCCATTGCAACTTCATGTTCAATTTTAAGAAGTTTACAAACCATAGGAGCTATTACAGCACCTGTAATACCTGTTATTATGATTGCTATAACTGTTATTGAAGGTATTCCACCAAGTCCACTAGCTACTTCAACCCCTATAGGTGTTGTAACTGATTTTGGAACTAGGGAAGCTATAAGTTCATGATTTACTCCTAGGAAATATCCCATTATAACAACACAACACATTGATGCTAAACTACCAACTATGATACCTGTAATTATAGGAACAAAATGATCTTTTAAAAGTTTTAGTTGTTTATATAATGGAACTGCTAATATTACAGTAGCAGGTCCTAAGAATGCATTTATAAAGTTACCTCCAATATTATAAGTTTCAAATTTAATATGGAATGTAACTAGTACAGCTATTACAATTGCAATGGCTATTAATAGTGGATTGAAAAGTGGGAATTTAGTTTTTTTATAAATGGTCATACCAATTTCGAAGGCGAAAAGGGTTAATAAAATCCCAAATAAGGGGTTGTTAACAATGCTGCTCATTGATTTCATCTCCTAATAATTTTTTTTCTTTTCTTCTTATTAAAGCTTGTACAACTAATCCTGTAACACCTATTACTATAAATGTTGATGCGATACATATGAATAATAATTTTAGAACATTTCCTTCTAATAATCCAACAGATGTCATAAGTCCAACCCCTGCAGGAACAAAGAAAAAGGCTAAATGATCTAAGAAGAATTGAGCAACAGTATCAATAGCTTCTACTTTAACAACTTTAGTACATAGTAAAACTAACAATATTAACATTCCAATAATATTTCCAGGTACACTATGTATAAAACTTTTAGAAATGAACTCGCCTATGAAGTAGATTAAAACAACAATAAGCATCTCTCTTAAAAGCTTCACTAGATAATCACTTCCTTTTTTATTAAAAAAATATAAGGAACATTTTCATGTTCCTTATACATTATAGAATGAATTTACAATTAAAGCTATAATCAAAATTCATAAAAATTAATGATTTATACTTATTAAAGCGTTTTCTATATCATTTTTTGATAGGTTGCTTAGAATAGACTCATCATACTTAAGTGCTTTGTTTAAAAGTTCCTTAGCTTTATATGAATCATCTTTTTCTTTTGATATGATTCCCATAAAATAATATGGTTCAGCAAAGTTTGCACATTCATCAATCAATTCATTAAAATAAAAGCAAGCTTGTTCAATATCGCCGATCCTATAAAATATTTCACCAAGATTTGCTCTGATTATTTGGCTTAAATCATCAATTTTTAACCCTTCTTTGCTTATAGAAATTGCTTTTTCAAAATCTTCATCTTGAATTAGAACATATCCATAAACCTCATAGAAATCAAGAGATTTAAAGTTGTTTTCTTTTAAGTCACTTAGTATTTGAAGAGAAGTCTTTGTTTCTCCAAGTTTCCAGTAAAGTATAGCTTGAAGCAAATCAAGTTGATTAGCATCTTCGGGTAAGAATTTTCTTTTTGAAATTATAGACTTTAGAGTTTCTAAAGCTTCGCTATAAGAGCCTTTCTTTAATTCTAAAAATACATAAGTTTTTATAGCCTTAACATTAGAGTTAGGACAAAGAGCTGCTTTTCTATAATATCCCAAAGCTTCTTTAAGATTATTTGATTTCAGCTCCTTAGCTCCTTTGAACATGTGTATTAAATGCTTATTTACTGTTAACTTAAATACTAAAAATGATATAAGCAGGATGCTCCCCATTAGCAAACTTACTTTAATCATAAAAAAGACTATTCCAATTACTATCAGAAGATTAAGAAGATTTTTAGCCCCTTTTTTATTCATAAAATTATCCCCCTTTTTTTTATTGCTTATTAAGAAGATTATACTATATTTGTAAGTTGGATAATATTGAAATTTTTAAATGTTAAATTAAATTTTAATAAAATTATTATATTATAATAAATGAATGTTGTTCTCTTCACATTTTCTAATCATATCTTGGTCCCACATAGAAGCTTGAACTTCACCAATATGAGCTTTTCTTAAGAAGAACATACATATTCTTGATTGACCGATTCCGCCACCTATAGTGTAAGGTAACTTACCTTCAAGAAGCATTTTATGGAATGGTAAATTTTTTCTATCCTCACAACCAGCTATTTCTAATTGCTTTAAAAGACTTTCTTCATCAACTCTTATACCCATTGATGAAAGTTCAACAGCTTCACCAAAAAGAGGATAGTAGAATAATAAATCACCGTTTAATGTCCAATCATCATAGTCTGGGCTTCTATCATCATGCTTTTCCCCAGAAGCTAATTTACCACCGATACCTATGATGAATACTGCACCATATTCTTTACAAATTGCAGTTTCTCTTTCTTTTCCAGTAAGATCTGGATATTTATCTTCTAGTTCCTGAGAAGTTATGAAAGTTAATTCTTCAGGAAGTAATTTTTCTATATGTGGATACTTTGAAACTATAAAGTCTTCTGAATCTTTGAAAGCTTTATAGATTGATTTTACAGTTGATTTTAAAGTGGCTAAATTTCTTTCTTCTTTTGAGATTATCTTTTCCCAATCCCATTGGTCAACATAAACAGAGTGAATGTTATCTAAATCCTCATCTCTTCTTATGGCGTTCATATCAGTATAAAGTCCCTCACCGTGTTCAAACTCATATCTATGAAGAGCAAGTCTTTTCCATTTAGCAAGAGAGTGAACTATTTGAATATTAAGTTCTGGCATAGCTTTCATATCAAAGCTTACAGGTCTTTCAATTCCATTTAGGTTGTCGTTTAGTCCTGAGCACTCGTTAACAAATAAAGGTGCAGAAACTCTTGTTAGGTTTAAGTTTTCAGCTAATGAATCCTCAAAAAAGTCTTTAAGCTCTTTTATAGCTACCTCAGTTTCTCTAAGTGATAATAGTGGTTTATAATCTTGTGGTATAAATAATTTTTCCATTTAAAACAACTCCTTAAATTAAAATAGTATGGTATGTATTAGTATTTACATTACCGTTTTTAATAATAAATTTTGTTAGGCCCCAAACAAGTTTTTAAAATTAAAAATATTTTTATACGTATAATTTATTTCTTAAGAATTTTTATAATATATAAAAGAGAATATAAAAAAGCCCTCATCCTATAATTAAATAGGACGAAGGCTGAATAATCATAATCTCCGCGGTACCACCTATGTTAGCACAAAAAGCACTCACTTTAATACAGTGCATCTTAACACTGTTCTTCTTTTAACGGAAAGAAACCCGTCTAAGTCTACTGTTCAAAAATAATTTTTGAAGTTCGGTTAGAAGCTCAAGGATGTTTTTCATCAAAGGTATAGTATGAGGCTTACACCGTCCCTCAATCGCTAAAACTCTTTCCTAGGATTACTTCTTCCTATCAATGCTTTGTGCAATTCATTTATTTAATAACTAATATATACTATAATTTATATTTTGTGAAGGGGTTTTTTAAAATTTTTTTAATTTTATGTTATAATGGGTGAAAAAACATACAGTTTTAAAAGTAGATAAAAGGAGAAAATTTATGATAAAAGCAGTTTTATTTGATTTAGATGGAACTTTAATAGATACTAATGAATTGATATTAAAATCATTTCAGCATACATTTAAAGAAATGTTAAATTTAGAACCATCGGAGGAAGAAATAACAATTAATTATGGTAAGCCATTACAAGAAACTTTTAAGGCTTATGATGAAAATAAAATAGAAGAGATGATAGCTTGTTATAGAAAGATAAATATGGAGCTTCATGATAATACATGTAAAGAATTTAGTGGAGTAAAATTTATGTTAGAAACATTAAAAGAACAGGGCATTAAGTTAGCTGTAGTAACTTCTAAGAAGAGAGATATGGCTGAAAGAGGAGCAAGATTAATGGGTATATTCCATTACTTTGATGCTTTTATAACACCAGAGGTTACAGTTAAGCATAAGCCAGAAGGTGAGCCTGTTTTAAAAGCTTGTAGTGAATTAGGGGTTAAGCCAGAGGAGGCTTTAATGGTGGGAGATTCACCTTATGATATTTTAGCAGGAAAAAATGGAGGAGCAAAAACATGTGGCGTTACATATACAGCTTTACCATTAAGTAAATTAGAGGAGAGTAAACCAGATTTTTGGGTGGACAAGCCTCTTGAAATTTTAGACATAGTAAACAAATTAAAGTAGATTATAAATAAAGATTATATTTTAAAATAGAGTTGATTTATAGATATAGATAGTAATAAACACTCACTTAAAATATAATTTAAATAAAAAAAGATTTAGTCTAATTAGACTAAATCTTTTTTTATATTAAAATATATTTCTTCTACGTCTTCTACGTTTTCTTAAGTTAATTGTTCTTATTAAGAATAGAATTAAAACTACTATAAGTATAGCAATTACTAATATTCCTAAGTAGCTTAAGAAGTTTACTTTTATAAGTGTAAATGTGCTTATATCAGCTTTTACAGGATAATCTTTAGTGTAAGCTCTTTGAGCTACAGTAACAGATGCTGATTCTGGATTAGAAGCTATTTGCCAAGCATTCATACCTTTTAAATCTATTGATTTAGAAGTTTCTTTTTCATTTACAGAGTTATCATAGTAATTAATATTTTCAGTAGCAGTGAATGGTATATCTATAGTTTTAGTTGGACCAAACCATCTGAATAATTTGTATTTTACTGGAATAGTATCAACTGTTGTATCAGCTTTTATGAAAGGAACTTCCTCTACATTATAGCTATAGTCGATTATTTTTTTCATATCATTAAATACTGTTTCGTCTTTAGCATCATATTGAGAAGATAAAACTGCACCTACTATTTTTCTTCCGTCTCTCTCGTAAACTGATACTAAACATCTACCAGCTGGAGTAGTGAATCCAGTTTTTCCACCAATATTTCCGTCGATACCAAGTTCTTTATTTCTATTATGTAAAATTACTTTTTTACCATTAACAGTTATTGAACTTTCTTTAAGTCCCATTGTTTCTTGAACCCAAGGATTTTTGAAACCATTTTGAACTATAACGGCTATATCATAAGCTGTTGTGTAGTGATCATCATCATGTAATCCATTTGGAGTAACAAAATGAGTATTTTTTAAACCAAGGTCTTTAACTTTTTGGTTCATCATATCACTAAATTTCTGAGCATTGCCTGCCACACCATCTGCTATTACATATGCAGCATCATTTGCTGAGAACATAAGTAATGCTTTCATTAAATCATTGTCATTCATTTGTTCACCAACAGGAATTGGTCCAAAACTATCATTTAATGTATAGGGTTGTTGAGCCTTAGCATCAGCTGTATAAGGAAGAGAATCATTTTTATTAGCATGTTCAGCAAATAACAGACCAGTCATAACCTTTGTCGTACTAGCTGGATATGCTCTTTCATCAATTCCCTTTGCATAAATAATTTCGCCTGTATCATAATCAAGTGTTACAGCATATTTACCAACTATATCAGGTTGTTGAATCTCAGCAGCTTGTACAGTTGCTTTTGCTGGGGTAAATAATGATACTGATAAAGCAACTAATAATGAACTTAAAAGCTTTTTCTTAAATTTAATCAATTTTCATCTCTCCTAATTTTAAAGTCTCATTAAACTTTTTTAATTATAACATCTATGGGGGATAATAACAATAAAATAAAGTTGGTAAGTGTAATGGTTTAAGTATAGAATTAATAATATATTTCTTATATAATATAAGAATATTTTAAAAGAAATTTAATCTGTAATTAGGATGTGATATATATGGCAGGATTAACTGTAGATGATATTTTAAAGGAGAGTGAGGTGGGTACATTAATTCCACTTCTAGTTGAAGTAGATGATAAAAATGTTCCAATAATTTTTGTTAAAGATTATTTAGATGCTCTATGTGATATAGGAGATAACGTTTTAGTTGGACTAAAGAGTAGTATTATAAGCAATAAAAAAATGGATATATTTCTTATGATGATACGATTTGATAATAAAGAAGAGAATACTTATGATATGTGGTTAAACTACGGTTTTAATTGGCATTTTGAGTTTTTAAATAATCTTATTAATTCTGAAAGAATACTTATAGACTTCAGAGATGAATATAACAATAGAATAAAGACTATTGAAGTTGAAAATACAATAAAATCTGATTTGATTAAATATAGAGATGAATGTGAAAGTATTGTTTTAGTTAAAGATGGGAAAGAAGATAATGTAATAATGATTAATAAGATTAAGAAATATAAAAATTGGAATAATGATGAAGCTTTAGACTTAATGGATGAGGTTTTATCTGATTATGATAGTTTAGAAGACATGTGGGAAAATCTATAGTAAAGTATATAAACACCAATTCTTTGAAATAATAATTTTGAAGGTGGGTGATAAAATGAAAAATAATAAACAGGCTAGAGAAGAGAGAAAAAGAAAAAAAGGTCATGAACCAAACGATGGAACTTTTATATCTTATAAAGATAGTGAAGAGTTCAATATGGATGGTAGTGCAAGATATGGAGCAGAACAGGAAAGTTGTGATGCCTAGATTATAGGTAGTATAGCATAGGGCTGTAACAGCTTTAATCAATAAACTTAAATAACTACTTTTATAATGATACTAAAGGTTAGTTATGAGTAGGAAGTTTATGTTTAGAGAGAGTGATACAGCCCTATGCTTTTTAGTATGTAGAAAATCTTCTTTCACGAGTTTCTATAGCAAGGTCTTTTTCATCTATGTTTGTAACTCTACAAAAACCATTTCCTTTTAAAAGTTGAGATCTAAACTTTCTAAGAGCGTTTTCTTCTCCCTGTGCTTCTATTAAAACTTTACCATCATCAAGGTTTTTAGCATAACCAGTTAGAGAAAGTAGACTAGCTTGATATTTACAAAAGAACCTAAACCCAACCCCTTGAACTTTACCATCAACTAAATATTCTTTTCTTAGCATAAAATAGCACCTCCTTTAATATTATTATAATTAGAATACACATAATTAGTATGTATTTTAAAAATATAAGTGGAAATAATAAATTAATAATGAAGAAATTATGCAAATATCCCTGTTAATGTTTACATAATTAGGAAATTCTATGTATAATATATTTAAGGGAAATAATTTTTAGGAGGAATTTTCATGAGTTTAGAAAAAAGTCTTGTTTTAATAAAACCTGATGCTGTTGAGCGAAATATTATAGGGAAAATATTAGAAGTTTATGAAGGAGCAGGACTAAAGATAAGGGAAATAGAGATGAAGCAGATAACTAAAGAATTTGCTGAAAAGCATTACGAAGAACATAATGGGAAACACTTCTTTGATTCTTTGATAAAGTATATTACAAGAAGTCCATTAGTTGCTTTAGTTGTGGAAGGGGAAGATGCTATTAATAAGGTAAGAACTTTAAATGGTGCAACAAACCCTGAAAATGCGGAGTTCGGTACTATAAGAAGAAGATTTGCTTTAAGTGGTACAGAAAATTCAGTTCATTCATCAGACTCATTAGAAAGTGCAGATAGAGAAATAAAATTATGGTTCCCAACAACTTCATGTGAAGAAATTTGTGGATAATAGAAAATGCATGTGCAAAGCACATGCATTTTTTTAGTAAACACATTTAATTTCTAACCAAGCTTCATCATATTTTCTAAGTATTTTTTCAGGTAAATCAATAAATACTTCAGAGTTTTTTAGTGATTCAGGATCAGGATATGCAACTTTATCATCTCTTATTTCTTCAGGTAATAATTCATAAGCTGCTGTGTTTGGAGTAGAATATCCTATATATTCAACATTTTGTTTTGCGTTTTCTGGCTCGCAAAGGAAGTTTATAAATTTTTCAGCATTTTCTTTGTGCTGAGTATTTTTAGGTATTGCAATAGCATCAAACCACTTATTAGAACCTTCCTTTGGAAGTGCATAAGCTAAATCAGGATTTCTTTCAATCATTGTCACGGCGTCTCCAGACCATGCAACAGCAAGTGATGCCTCACCAGCTACCATTACGTCTTTTACTTGGTCAACCATATAAGCTAAGATTAATCCATCTTTCTTTTGTTTCATAAGCTCTAATTTAGCTTGTTCTATTTGATCAAGGTTTTCTGTATTTAAAGAGTAGCCAAGTTTTTTCTCAGCAACTGCCATAGCATCTCTAACACTATCAGGCATTATTACTTGGTCTTTATACTTTGTATTCCAAAGTATATCCCAGCTGTCTACAGGATCAGTAACTTTTTTAGTATTATATATTATACCAACTGTTCCCCACATGTAAGGTACTGAGTACTCATTTGTTGGATCATAAGCTAAATCTTTAAATTCATTTCCAATATATTTGTAATTAGGAATGTTATCATAATTTATTTTAGCTAACATATCCTCTTTTTTCATTTTTTCTATCATATAGTCTGAAGGGATTATTATATCATAAGATACATTTCCACTTTTTAATTTTTGGTACATTATTTCGTTAGTATCGTAAACGTCGTACTTAACATCTATACCAGTTTCATCTTCAAATTTAGTAATAAGGTCAGGATCTATGTAATCACCCCAGTTATAAACATAAAGAACGTTACTACTATTATCTTGATTTTGAGCATTTTCATCGCTTTTCTTTGCACCACATCCTACGAAGAGTGATGTTGAGATTAAAGCGGTACAAGCTAGTGCTAGGAATTTTTTCATCTTCATATTAACGTTCTCCTTTCACTAAAGATTGTTTTTTATTAGCTATAAGAAGTAATGCAAGAACAACTATAAACATTAATGTTGAAAGAGCATTTATTTCTGGAGAAATACCTCTTCTAGCCATTGAATAAATTTCTATTGAAAGGTTTGAAACTCCAGGTCCTGTAGTGAAGAAACTTATAACAAAATCATCAATTGACATTGTGAAAGCTATTAAGAATCCAGCAGCTATTCCAGGCATTATTTGAGGAATTATAACCTTTCTTAAAGCGTATGATGGTGTAGCTCCTAAGTCTAAAGCGGCATCAGTAAGGTTTGGAGGAAGCTGTCTTAGCTTTGGTAAAACAGATAATATTACATATGGAATATCAAATGTTATATGAGCTAAAAGCATAGTCCAAAATCCTGGCTTAAGACCAAATAGAGTACCGGCAATTGCAAATAAAGTCATTAATGAAATACCAGTAACTATATCGGGATTTAAAACTGGTAAGTAGTTTACATTTAATAATAAGGTTCTAGGACCTCTTTTCATATTGTTAATTCCAATAGCACTTATAGTTCCTATGATAGTTGCTACCACGGAAGCTATTACTGCTATAAGAACTGTATAATAAAGTGCTTCTAATATTCTTTCATTTTGAAGTAGAGAAGTATACCACTCAAAAGTGAAGCCTTCCCAAACAGCCATAGATTTTGAACTGTTAAATGAGAAAATCATAAGAGTTACTATAGGTGTATATAAGAATATGAAAACTATAGCTAAATAAAATTTAGATATAAAGTCACTTAACTTTTTTACCATAGCTGCTTACCTCCTTCTTTACCGTTTCTTTCGTATTTAGACATAAATCCCATTGAGATTAATATTAATATCATCATAAATATTGATAGGGCAGAACCGAAGTTCCAGTTACCTATTGTTGTGAATTGTTGCTCAATAAGGCTACCAACAAGCATATATTTTCCACCACCTAAAAGGTTTGGAATTACGAAGTTTGATACTGCTGGCATAAATACCATTGTTATACCTGAGATTATTCCAGGAATACTAAGTGGTAATATAACTTTTCTGAAAGCTTGAGATTTAGTAGCGCCTAAATCATAAGCTGCATTAACTAAGTTTTTATCTATTTTTATAAGTACTGTGTATATTGGTATAACCATGAATGGTAAGAAGTTATAAACCATTCCAAGTAATATTGCACCATCTGTATAAAGCATTTTTATAGGCCCTATTCCAATGTAACCTAAAAGAGTATTTATAAGACCATCTCTACTTAATATAGCCATCCATGCATATGTTCTAAGTAGGAAGTTCATCCACATTGGAAGTATGAATAAAAGTATTAAAATATTTCTTCTCTTCATAGGAAGTTTAGAAATTATATAGGCGACAGGGTAACCAACTATTAAACATAAAACAGTTGATAAAAGTGCAAGCCAAATTGAACGCACGAATACGCCAAAGTATATTGGCTCAAATAATCTTTGGAAGTTCTCAAAAGAGAACACAAATCTTCCATCAACCTTTGAAGTAAAGCTGAAGAAAACTATTAAAAGTAAAGGTATAACTATAAATAATGCACTCCATACTACATATGGATAAGCTGCAAAGGATAACTTTTTATTAGAATTTTTCATTTTTAAACATCACTCTCTTTTTTCATTATGTGTATGCTTTCAGGATCAAGGTTTAATCCAATTTTAGATCCTACCTCAGCGTGTTTAGTGTTGTGTAATATCCAAGTATATTTTTCATCCTTTACTTCTATTTCGTAGTGAACACCTTTAAAGATAACTGAACTAACAGTTCCGCCTAACATACCTTCTTCATATTTAACCATTTCAAAATCTTCAGGTCTTATTACAACTTCTATTTTTTCATTTTTATCAAAGCCTTTATCTACACAATCAAATGTTTTCCCAGCAAATTCAACTTTATAGTCATCTAACATAACTCCATCAACTATGTTACTTTCACCTATGAATTTAGCAACGAATGAGTTAGCAGGCTCATTATATATGTCTTCTGGAGATCCCATTTGTTGAATTTCCCCTTTGTTCATAACAACTATAGTATCTGACATAGTTAAAGCTTCTTCTTGGTCGTGAGTTACAAATATGAATGTAATACCTAGTTTTTGTTGTATTCTTTTTAATTCAAGTTGCATTCCTTTTCTAAGCTTCATATCTAAAGCTCCAAGAGGTTCATCTAGTAAAAGAACTTTTGGTTCATTAACTAATGCTCTAGCAATTGCAACCCTTTGTTGTTGTCCACCACTTAAAGATTCAATATCTCTTTGTTCATATCCTTCAAGGGCAACAAGTTTAAGCATTTCTTTAACTTTTTCATCTATAACATTTTTAGGTAATTTCTTTAATTTTAATCCAAATGCTATATTCTCATAAACGTTCATGTGAGGGAATAGAGCATATTTTTGGAAGACAGTATTTAGTTGTCTTTCATAAGGTGGTATGTCATTAATAATATTATTTTCAAAGACCACCTGACCATTATCTGCGGTTTCAAAGCCAGCTATTATTTTTAAAGTGGTTGTTTTACCACATCCACTAGGTCCTAAAAGAGTTAGGAATTCATTCTTTTTAATGTTTAAAGAAAGGTTATCTAAAATCGTATTTTTACCATATGATTTAGTGATTCCTTTTAATTCAATAATATTATTATCTTTCAAATTCAACACCTCTGCTTTCTAAATCTTCATAATTAAAATGATGGTGGAGTACTTACCCAAATAACCTTTGCAGAAACTTTCCCTGCGTTTGAGATATAGTGATTTGCTTTTGGTTTGTAGTAGAAACTCTCACCTTTTTTAACTTTTACTTTTTTATCTCCTAGATGAAGGTATATAGTTCCAGATAAAACATATCCAAATTCTTCACCTTCATGAGGTTCTTCTTCTATGTATTGACCACCTGGCTCAAGAGTAATCATTATTGGTTCCATATCATTTTTTTGAGCATTTGGAACAAGCCACATTAGGTTATACTTTAATTCTTCGTTTTCAGTCTCAAACATATCATCCTTAGAGAAGGCAATCTTTTCATTTGTATCCTCGCTAAAGAATTCAGTTAAGTTTGTACCTAATATATCTAATATGTCTATTAAAGTAGCTATTGATGGAGAAGTAAGGTCATTCTCAAGTTGAGAGATAAATCCCTTAGATAATTCACATCTATTTGCTAATTCTTCTTGTGTTAACTGTTTGGCCACTCTGAGACGTCTAATTTTATCTCCTATTTCCAAGTTTCACACCTCTATTTCTTAATTATAAGTTTTACTAAACTTTAAGTTTAAAATTACTAAACAAACAAAAATAATTATAAATACTTTTTAAATAAAAATCAATAAAAATTTTCAAAAATAACATTTAAGTGAAAAATTGCTTAAAAAGAGTAAAGTAGCAACTTACAAGCTCTTATAAGATTGTATAGTTTAGAAAAATTTATTATTTAATTTAGTATAGCTAAACTATTAAAGAATAATTCTTAAATACTTATGAAAAAATTTCACAGTTTGTGGTAATTATGATAAAATACTCTTGAATTAATAAAATGATTGGTGTGATAGTGTGATAGATAATAGAAACTGTTATAGAAGAGAAGGCAGAAAAGTCTATATAAGAACACCTTATTTAGAAGAGTTAAGTTATACTGAAAAGTTATGGGGCGATATGAATAGTATGAAGGATGTTGGTAAAATAATATCCTTTCCAAGATACAAGTGGGATGGTTTTTATAAAAAAATGGTAAGTCCTACTGATGGAAGAAATCTTTATTGTTTAGTATTTGACTATAATGATAATCCAGTAGGAGAGGCTAGCTTTCATGGATATGATTCTGTAACTAAAACAGCAAGATTAAATGTCAGAATAGAAAATGCATATAGAAATTTAGGATATGGAAGCGAAGCAGTACAGCTTATATTAGAGTGTTTTTTCAATGAGTTCGGTGGATTATATATGCTAGACACAGTTTCGATAGAGGGTAATCGTGAGAGGTTAGAAAAAATAGGATTTAAGCTTATGTATAGAAATAAAGATGGTTACTCTTACAGGTTATCAAGAGATGATTTTAAATCTAGTGCAAAAGATTTAAAAGCTAGAACTATAGGAATATTTATATATGAAGACATGATGGCTAGTTCAGTAGTTTCATTTATAGAGATATTTGAAAATATAAATAAGGTATTAGATAAAGAGTTAATAAAAATAGAACTAATAGGTTCACAAAATATAATTAAGAATAGTGGATTATATAGTATTAACTTTAGAAACTTAAAGCACATAAGTGATGTGAACTTAGATGTAATAATAGTTCCGGGAAATAAGACAAATAAGTTTAAGTTTAATGAGGATTTTGATGGACTTTTAAAGAGTATAAATGGATGTGAAATTGTACTTGTTTTAGGAAATGGAATAATACCTTTTATAAAGAATAGATTGTTAAGAGGATTGAAGTCTTATTCATCTAAAGAATGGGAAGACGATGTTAAGGAAGAGTTGGCTTTAACATCCTGTTCAAATGAAAACATAATTGATAATGGTAGATTGATAATGGTTAAGAAGAAGTCTTATGAGGTTGAAGGGATAAAATATATTATAAAGAAACTTTTTGGAGAATCAGTTCTAAATAAGTTGGATTTATAGAGATTTAATAACAAGTTGATTCTGTGATTAGAATCTAAGAATAGGAGTTGTTTATTATATGATAAACATAAAATTGGACCAAGACAAAAGAGGAAATGTAATATTTAGAGCTAATATAGACGAATCTCATAGAGATAACAGAATAATAAAGAGAGCTTTATTTGAAAGTAGAGTAACTAAAGGAAATACGGATTTTAAATATACTATACCAATGAAATACTTTTGGCCTATATTAAACAATGTTGATAAGGAAATTTTAGAGGTGAGTGAAGAGAGTAGAACAGATTTTTTAGAATTCTCTGATGAATATGAAGAGTGTTATTATTATAGTTATAAAGCAACACCAGCATATATGAAAAGATGGAGAGATGAAGGGTGTCCACCTATATCTAGAGTAGAGTTAAACATGGAAACTTTAGAATTGAATAAAAAAGTTGTATTTGAAAGATTAATATAAAAAAGCTTTGAGAAAAAACCTCAAAGCTTTTTTGTTTATGTTATTGCCATTCTTCTACATTTTCTAATCCAGGTATAGAAGAGGCTTTGAATACAGGTTCTTTAATACCTGCGCTTTTTTGTTTTGTGTAATCCTTAAGTGCAAGGAATGCGTATTTTCCAAGGAACAGTATAGTTATAATATTTAATATAGCCATAAGCCCCATGAATAGGTCTGCTAAGTTCCAAACTAAAGCAACCTCTGTAACTGATCCAAATAGAACCATACCAATAACAAGAATTCTATATACGTTTAATATCCATTTTTTTGAGTTCATAAATTCTATATTTGTTTGTCCGTAATAGAAGTTACCAACTATTGAACTGAAAGCGAATAGTAATATACAGATTGCTATGAAATAAGCTCCGAAAGGTCCTATTTGAGAAACAAGAGCTTGTTGAGTTAACTCTATACCAGTTAAGTTTGTGTCAGCGTATGATCCAGATAATAAGATTATAAATGCTGTACATGAACAAATTAACAATGTATCAGTGAAAACTCCTAAAGTTTGAATTAAACCTTGTTTAACTGGGTGAGAAACAGTAGCAGTAGCTGCTGCGTTTGGCGCACTACCCATACCAGCTTCGTTAGAGAATAATCCTCTTTTAATACCTTGCATTACTGCGGCACCAAGTCCACCAGCTGTTAGCTGTTTAATTCCAAAAGCAGATTCAACAATAAGTTTTAAAACTGAAGGTAATTCAGTTATGTTTAAAAGTAAGACAACTATTGCAATTAATATGTAAGCAACTGCTAAGATAGGAACTATAATTTCTGAAACCTTAGCAACTCTATGTATTCCACCAAAAATAACTAAAGCAGTTATAATTGCTAATATTATTCCTATTGTTAATCTTGAAAATCCAAATGCACTATGGAATGCAACACTTACTGTGTTAGCTTGAACAGCATTAAATACAAATCCGAAACATATTGTAATAAGTATTGAGAATAAGATTCCTAACCATCTTTTGCCTAGTCCTTTTTCCATATAGTAAGCAGGACCACCTCTGAAACTATCTTTATCTTTAACTTTATATATTTGAGCTAATGTACTTTCTACAAAACTAGATGCTGAACCTATTAAAGCTATAAGCCACATCCAAAATACTGCTCCAGGTCCACCAACTGCTACTGCTATAGCAACTCCGGCTATATTACCAGTACCAACTCTAGACGCTGTACTTATACAAAAGGCCTGGAATGAAGAAACTCCACCTTTTTCTTTACTTGACTTTCCAAAACCATCTCCTAAAAGACGGAACATTTCTTTGATGTATCTAAATTGTACAAACTTAGTCTTAAAAGAAAATAAAAGACCTGCAGCTATTAATAAAACTATTAGTATATAGCCCCAAAGAAAATCATTAAAACTAACTATTATGTTGTTAAGTATTTCCATAAATTCCTCCTCCTGTAGATATAAAATTTTTCGTTTTACGTAACATTTATAATTAATTTTAATACGAAAGATAATAAATTGCAAGAACTAAAATTTCGTTATTCATAAAATGGGGTTTAAAAGGGAAGCAAATTTTAAGAAATTTGAATAATGAATAATTCGGTTATTCATTAAAAAGCAAGATATAACGTAGGTTAGAGAGTTGCTCTACTATGAATAAAGCCACTATGAAAAACAAATTTCATAGTGGCTTAAATTTAATATTCAATAAAATGCAAGAACACATTCATTTTATTGCGTATTATTATTTTGACCATTTGAATTTGGAGCATTACCATTATTATTATTATTGTTATTGTTATTGTTATTGTTATTGTTATTGTTATTGTTATTGGCATTAGGATTATTATTTTCAGTTCCACCTGGTGTAGTATTTCCATCAGGTTTATTTTGATCAGATAAATCTCCGCCATTATTAGGGTTGTTGTTATTAGTATCTCCAGGATTCTCTGGTTTATTATCAGGTTTGTTTGTATTGTTTTTATCTTTATTGTCTTCTTTGTCTGGTTTTGGTTCTTCTGGAACAGAAGTCATATTATCATATGATCCAGGAGCCATATATTTTGAGTCAGCTGTTTGACCAAGAGCCCAGCTTCTACTTAAAAAGACTCTTTCTACTATAAGGCTAGCAGGAGTTTTATCAGTAGCTAATTTGTTATTTAATTTATTTACTCTTACTTTTACATGATGATTACAGTATTCAGTAGGAGCAGTTCCATCAACAAACCAATCATAGTAAACTCTACTTCCTCTAGGGTCTTGGGCACATAATGATGTTGGTTTTAGACCAGAATCTTTACAAACAGCAACTTTGCTTATTCCACCAGGATTTTCGATTTCCTTGTATTCTAATCCTTTATGAGCAACTTCCATTATTCTTCCGAATAGTGGAGCAGCTGTTTTACCACTGTATGCTTTCATTTCTCTTGGCTGATCGTAGCCAATCCAAACGGCAGCAGAGTAGTATGGTGTTAATCCTGCAAATACAAAATCTCTGTTACCAGTAGTAGTACCTGTTTTACCTGCTACTGGTATGTTTCCAAATTTAGCAGCAGTAGCAGATCCGCTTTCTATTTGATCTTTCATCATATCATATACTATATAAGCAGCCTGAGGACTAAATACTTGAGTTTCCTCAGGTGTAGTACTATCTAATAAGATATTCCCTTGAGAATCTAATACCTTAGTATATAGTTTAGAATCTGTTTTCTTACCGTTATCTCCAAATACTCCAAAAGCAGATGCAAGATGATAAGTGTTGCTACCATCAGGATTATTAGGATCATTTTGGAATTGTCCTAAAGCAGTAGTTGAAATACCTCTAGAATTAGGACCATATGTTATTCCAAGTTTTTCACCATAAGCTATTGAATTAGCAGTACCAACTTCATTTGCAACCTTAATTGCGCCTAAGTTACTAGAGATTTTTAAAGCTTCTCTAAATGTTAAATATCCTTTATAACCTGAATATTCATTTTTAGGCTGATTTTTGTATCCAGTAGAAGCTAGCTGCTTATCTGTTAATGGAGAATCATCTACAACAGAGCCAGCTCCACCAAGTCCTAAATCTATGGCAGGACCATAAACAGTTAAAGGCTTAGTTGTTGATCCTATAGATTTTAAGTCATAGTAAGCTCTGTTATGAGACATTGGAGGTTGTTCTCCTCTTCCTCCTACTAGGGCTTTTACATGACCAGTTCTATAGTCTATTATTGTAGCTGCTGCTTGAAGTTCATAAACTCCATTCTCATTTTCAGCATTTGGATTTTGAGAAATTTTCCAATAGTTATTTTCGTCATCTAAGATTTTTTGAACTTGATCTTGAAGTTCTCTGTCCATAGATGTATAGATTTTTAAACCACCATTTGCTATAAGTTTGTCAACTTCCTCTTGAGTGTACTTGTATTTAGTCATTAAGTCTTCCTTGACCTGAGTAATAGCAGGTCTTGTGAACCATTCAAAATTAGTTCTAGTTAATGTTGTATTAGGTGTAAACTTAATACCATTTGTGTCTATTTCATTTATAGCATTGTTATATTCTTCAGTTGATATATATCCTAGTTCATGCATTTTAAATAAAACTGATTTTGTTCTATTTAAGTATCTAGATTTTCCAGGCTCTTTTTGGTTAACTTCTGAAAGACCATCATAAGTAGTAGGTGCTTGAGTAAGACCACCTAAGTATGCACATTCCACTAAAGTTAAGTCAGAAACATTCTTACTAAAGAATCTTTGTGCAGCAGCACCAACCCCATACTGATATCCACCCATTGGGATTGTATTAAGATATGTTGTAAGAATTTCATCTTTAGAAAGTTCTTTTTCTAATTCTAAAGATAAGTACATTTCTTTTATCTTTCTTTCATAACTAACTTCATTTGTAAGAACTGCATTTTTTATAAGTTGTTGAGTAATCGTTGAAGCTCCTTGTACGGTATTACTTCCAGCTAACTTGTTTTTAAAGTTTGAAACTATAACCCCAAAGATTCTTCTTATATCTATTCCTTTGTGCTCATAAAATCTTTCGTCTTCAATAGCTACAAAAGCGTTTTTTAAGTTATCAGGGATCTCTTCGGATGAAACTACATAACGCTGTTCGCGTGTAATAACATTATCCATGAAGTTTCCTTGATCATCGTAAAGAATGGATGGCTGATTTAGAGATTGTATTGCTTGTATATCTAGTTTGGGAGCAGAGCTTATTATTGAAAGTACATATACTCCAACTATTGTAACAGCAGTTATCCCTAGAAGCAGAATGCTTATAAAGAACCATTTAAAGAATTTCTTTACTTTCGATGGATTTTTATCTGATTTTTTCTTCTGCTTTCTATCTTTATGCTCTCTGTTTTTGTCAGTCATTTTTTCCTCCTAACATAATAAAACTTTCTATTTCTTAAAAAATTACATAACTATATTATTATACATTTAAAGAAATATTATATATTATTATAGCATAATAATATTAAGAGTAAACCAATTTATAGAGGTGTAGCCCTTGTATTGTGTAAATAAACGGAAACGTAAGGAAATAGATATTAAAAAATATTTAATAATGTTCATAGTAACTATTATTACCCTTTTTCTGAGTTTCATATATTGTTTTGATAAAATAATTGCACCTACAGTTTTATTAGTAGCTGATTCTGAAATGAGAGCAAAGACTTTAGATGTAATAAATAAGAATATAGTAGAAGTTTATACTGAAAAGTTTAACTATGAAGATTTAATTGATATTGAAAAAGATGAAACTGGAAATATAGATATGCTAAAGGCAAATACTATAAGGCTTAATGAATTAGCCACTGAAGTTGCTATAAAATCGCAGGAGGATATAAAAGAAATTGGCTCAATAGGAGTTAAGATGCCAATAGGATATATAACTAAAAATAATATTATGTCATATTGGGGACCAAGTATAACTGTGAAAATGGAGCCCATAGGCAGAGTGGAAGTTGAGTATGATTCAGTATTTGAAAGCGCAGGAATAAATCAGACTAGACATAAAATTTTTGTGAATGTAAAAACAGATTTAAAAATAATTTTACCTTTACAATATAAAGAAGTAGAAGTGGTTAATCAGATACCAGTTTCTGATACAGTTATTGTTGGAGATATTCCTAAAAGTATGTGGGGAGGCAATATGCTTTCTGGAACTGGAAATTTAGAATGAGTGAATAGTAGGGGCATAAAAAAAGGAGGATTAACCTCCTTTTTATTAGTTTTCCCAGTTAAATATGTAAGGTATGTTTCTGTAGTGGTCACCATAGTTTAATCCGTAACCAACAACGAATAAATCTTCTATTTCGAAACAACAGTAATCTGGTTTTAAGTCAACTTTTCTTCTTGAAGGTTTGTCTAGAAGAGTACAAGTCTTAACTGACTTAGCACCTAGTGCTTTTACGTGGTTTATAACAAAGTCCATTGTTATACCAGTGTCAATGATGTCATCAACGATTAGAACATCTAATCCTTCGATGTTGTCCGGAATATCATTAACAACTTTAACTACGCCAGTACTTTCCTCTCCATGACCATAGCTTGATGTAGTCATAAATCCTATTTGAGTTTTTGTATCTATTGCTCTAACTAAGTCAGCTGCAAAGATGAAACTTCCTCTTAATAATGATAAAACATAAAGATTTTTGTCTTTGTAGTCTTCAGTTATTTTTTTACCTACAACAGCTGTTTGTGCCTTTATTTCTTCTTCAGAAAGTAATATGTTTCTATTCTTATCTTCCATTGTTTTCTCCCCTAACTATGCCGTATTATTTACAATATTGTATTTATAGTATAAAATTAAATGAAAATTGTCAAGAAACATAATAAATATTACGAGGTGGTAATATATGATACATGGAAATACTGATGGTATCAGAAATTCAGTGCTAAAAGAACTAGAAGAACTTTATAAAATAAATGTACCTAAATATAGCATATGTACAGAAGACATAGTAAATGTTATTTCTAGATTATCTGCTCAGATTGAAAGAGAGATAAGTGTAGGTATAAATAGAAAAGGAAAAGTTATAAGTGTTGCAATAGGAGATTCTTCAAGTGTAGAAATTCCTCTATTAGATATACATGAGAAGAGATTATCAGGGGTTAGAATAATACATACTCATCCAAGTGGTGTTTGTAGACTTTCTGCTTTAGATATATCTGCTCTTATGAAATTAAAATTAGATGCTATTATGGCAATTGCTATAGAAGATGGAAAAGCTAAAGATGCTTCTTTAGGATTTTGTTATGTAGAAAATGAGCTTCTTATAAATGAAGAGTATCCTTATCTAGAATTAGATAAATGTTTAGGTATGAATATCTTAGATAAGATAAATCATATTGAAGAAGTCATTAAAACAAGCAATGTTGAAGAGGATGATAGTGAAAGAGCAATCATAGTTGGATGTGATACTAGAGAGAGTTTAGATGAACTAGAAGAACTTGCTAAAGCTTGTGACATTCCTACATTAGAAAAAGTTTATCAAAATAGAAGCAAAGTAGATGCGGCATTTTATATAGGAAGAGGTAAGGTTTCAGAGATTGCAAATATAAGACAGTTAACTAGAGCTAACTTAGTTATATTTGATGATGAGTTATCAGGGGCACAAGTTAGGAATCTTGAAGCTAACTTAGGTGTTAAGGTAATTGATAGAACTACTCTTATTCTAGAAATATTCTCAAGAAGAGCAAAGACAAGAGAGGCTAAGATACAAGTAGAGCTTGCTCAGTTAAAGTATAGAGCAGCTAGACTTATGGGTCTTGGTACTGTAATGTCTAGAACTGGTGGTGGAATAGGAACAAGAGGACCAGGAGAAAAGAAACTTGAGATAGATAGAAGACATATAAGAGAAAGAATATATGATCTTCAAGCGGAACTTAAAAAGATTAAGAAAATAAGAGAAACTCAAAGAGAAAGAAGAAGTAAAGAAAAAACTTCACAGGTTTCTTTAGTTGGATATACTAATGCTGGTAAATCAACTTTAAGAAATACACTATGTGTAGAGTCAGCATCAACCGTAGCTACTCAGGCTAAGGATAAAGTTTTTGAAGCTGATATGCTTTTTGCTACTTTAGATACAACAACTAGAGCTATAAAATTACCTGATAATAGGGATATAACATTAACAGATACAGTTGGATTTGTTAGTAAATTACCTCATGAATTAGTTGAGGCATTTAAATCAACTTTAGAAGAAGTTATATACTCAGATCTTTTATGTCATGTTGTTGATGCATCATCAGATAATGCGCAAGAAGAAATAATAGCAGTAGAAAAAGTTTTAGGAGAATTAAAGGCTTTAGAGGCTGCAAAAATATTAGTTCTTAATAAGATTGATATGGCAGATGAAGAAAAGCTAGCAGAGTTAGAAGAAAAATATTCTTCAGTCTACAATAAGGTAGTTAAAATTTCTGCTAAAGAAAGAATAAATTTAGATAAATTATTAAATGCTATAAGTGAAGAGTTGCCTTATACTTTAAAAAGTAAGGAATACTTAATTCCATACACAGCTCAGCAAGTTGTAGCATATCTTCATAGAAATGCTAATGTAGGTGAAGAGGAATATAGAGAAGATGGAACTTACATAAAAGCTGAAGTTGATGAAGAAGTAGAAAATAAATGCAGAGAATATGAAATACAATAGTTTTATTTTATAATGTTTAACAAAAGCTAAATTCAATTGAATTTAGCTTTTCTTCTTAAAATTTGTAACATCATAATTTTAATAGAATAAAAGTATAATATTAATGAAATTAATTTTAGGGAGAACTAAATGGAAACTAATTCCACGGATAATAGATCAAGTACAACGAGAGATCGAACTAATGATGGTTCTTCTATAGATATGGATTTATTAGTAGCATCTGCTATTAATTCATCATCTACAACTAGTGGTAATCCTTGTCAAGATGAAATAAATAAACTATACACCCAAACTCAGGACATACTTCTTAAGGCAGCAACAATACAAGCAAGTGCAGCCGCTTTGTCAGTTGGTGAAGAATTCAAGGTTTATTATGATAGAGTTGTTAGACCTACTGTTGATATAGTTTATTTTCTTAGTTTTGCATTGCAAAATACAGCGGCTACAGCGAACCTTTATCAATCCAATGCATATGGTAAAAAAGGTGAAGGAAAAAAAGCTTTAGATTTATCTTATGATATACTAGAACAAATAGAAGTAAGTATGGATTTAGTAAAAGATTCTTTGGAGTGCTTAGTTGAAAAGAGTAAATGCTTATAGATGAAAATTAATAAACTTATGTATAGTCATTAAGGAGGGACCTTTTTTGAGTGAAATAATATTAAAGTATCAAAATTCATTCAAATCTGTTATATCAGATTTACAGAAAAATAATGAGGTGATTGCTGTTACTGCATTCGGAAGTATAATAAATGGAGACATATGGGAAGGGTCTGATATAGATTTATTTGTTATTGTTGATGATAACTTTAAAGGGATAAAAGATATTTATGGAGAAGAACTTGGAGTTTCATTACATTTAAAAATAATATCTAAGAGATTCTTATTGAATTTTTGTCAGGAAGAAATTACAGGTAGCACAATACATAGAAAATTCATATCATCAAAGCTTATTTTTTCTAAAGACCAAGAGATTTCAGATAAATTTACTTCAATTAAATATTATATGGAATCACATAGTGAAAAATGGAATTTAGTTTATTTAGGAGAGCTTTTACAGGATATGAACCTATATAAGAAGTGTCTTCAAAATGAGAATTTCTATTCTGCATTTGAATCACTTATGTATTCTGTAGATAGTTTTAGTAAACTATATCTAAATTATAATGGATATCTTATAACAAAAAGTTCAACAGGTATGCTGATGAAGCTTGATAGTGACTTTGAAAATATGATAAATAGTATATTTAAAATGCCAGATAAAAATGCTTTAGAGAGAGTTCATTATCACATAGAAAGTTTCTTAGAAAGGAACATAAGACGAATTATAAAAGCATTGATAGAATATATGCGTGAGCAAGGAGAATATTTAAGTTCTGAAGAGATAAGGAAATCAGAAGCCTTTAGTGGATTTAAAATAGATTTTGAAGAGATTTTAGGTTATCTTAATAAACGTGATATTGTTAAAAAGTGCGGAAGAGAAAGATTTTCAGATAATGGGGATAAAATAGTTACTGAAAAAGTTTATTTAATTAAAGAAAATTAGAATAAAGGTGAGCTATGAGAAAGTTTAGTGTGGAATTTAAAGAGGGTATATGCAAGTACTTATTAATTTATGAAAAAATAAAATCACTAATAGAAGAGGGTGCGATTGTTGAAGGGGAAAAGCTTCCAACAATAAGATTGCTAGCAGAACACTTGAAGGTTAACAAAGTTACAATTATAAATGCTTATAAAAAGTTATCACAAGAGGGGTTTGCATACCAATTGCAAGGAAGTGGAACTTATGCAAAACATAAAGAAGTTGGTAGAAGTTTTAAACAGGATTATAATGATGTTTTCAGAAAAATAGCATCTGGAGACTTGAAAAATTGGATTGACTTTACTGGAGAAACTACAAGTGCAAACTTCTTCCAAGTTGAAAAGTTAAAAAGTGCTCTAGACAATGTCTTGGTTAGAGATGGAGTGGAAGCCTTAATGTATAGTGACCCTCTTGGATATTTAAATTTAAGAAAAAGTATAAATGATGAGTTTTGGGATGGAAAAAACGACTTGGAAAATATACTTATAATTTCAGGAGCTCAACAGGGAATAGATATAGTAGGTAAGTCCTTAGTACATGTAAATGATAATATAGTTATTGAAAGACCAACTTATGGAGGGGCACTTTTAGTATTTAAGCTTAGAAAGGCAAATATATTAGAAATTCCTATGGAGAAGGATGGACCAAATATAGATAAATTTGAATCATTATTAAAAAGTAATAAAATAAAATGCTTTTATACAATGAGTTATTTTCAAAACCCAACAGGTGTCAGTTGCTCTTTAGAAAAAAAGAAAAAGATTATAGAATTGGCATATAAATATGATTTTTATATATTAGAAGATGATTATCTTTCAGAACTTGTTTATTCAGATAGTTTAGAGTATATACCATATAGAAAGCTAGATTCTGAGAGAGTAATATACATAAAGAGTTTTTCTAAAATATTTCTACCAGGTATAAGAATGGGATATTTAATAGCTCCAGATGAATTTAAGGAGGAGTTCCAAGCTTTAAAGGTAAATACTGATATAGCAACATCAAGTCTTATGCAAAGAGCTTTACAGGATTACATTGAAAAAGGGTATTGGAAGGATCATATAGAAATATTAAATAAGGAATACTCAGAAAGATACAATTACATAAAAAAACTTATTCATGATAAATTAGGGAGTATGGTATCTTTTCAAGAACCAAAGGGCGGACTTAACCTATTCTTAAAAATAAATAAGAACATAGACATAACATCAAAAGAGTTATTCTATAAACTAAAAGATAGACAAACTATAATAACACCAGGAAATATATTCTTTAAAAATCCTAATGACGGAGATAAAAGTTTTAGAATTGGATTTTCACAGATAGATTATAGTAAGATAGAAAAAGGAATAGATAATATATATGATGTTTTAAAAGGTAGGTAGATTAAATGAGTTATATAACTGTAAAAAAAGCAGCTGATGATAGATTCGAAGAGAAAAAATCAGTTTTTATTGGATATGTTAAAAGAGTTACAACAGAAGAGGAAGCTAAGGAATTCGTAGCTGAAATAAACAATAAACATAAAGATGCTAGACATAATTGTTATGCTTATGTTATTGGTGCTAATATGGGAATACAAAGATATAGTGATAATGGTGAACCACAAGGAACAGCAGGTATTCCTATATTAGAAGTAATAAAAAAACAAGGAATAACAGATTGTGCAGTAGTTGTAACTAGATACTTTGGCGGAGTTCTACTTGGAACAGGTGGACTTACTAGAGCATACACTAAAGGGGCAGTAATAGCTATTGAGGCAGCTGGTGTAGTAGAAAAGGTAGAGGGAGCTATGCTTTCTATTGAAATAAATTATGATTTATATGGTAAAATCCAGTATATTTGTGGTCAAAACAATTGGCATATAGAGGATACAGAGTTTACTGACAATGTAACTATTCATATATTAGCTGAAGAATCTATAATTCCTGAAATGGAAAATAGTTTTACAGAGGCTACAAATGGTAAAGCTATTATGAGTAAATCATTAGAAGGAATTTATTTTAAAGAAGGAAATAGACTTTACGAAAGTTTTGATGAATAAGGCTATAAGCCTTTTAGAGAAGTTGAAGAGAAAAAATCTCTATGATATAATATTTAAGTATTATTTTAAGACGTTCAAAGAAATTTAAATAATAGTTCACATATATGTTAGGAGGAGTAAGGATGTCAGGACATTCAAAATGGCATAATATACAGGCTAAAAAAGGTAAGATGGATGCCAGAAGAGGAAAAATATTCACTAAACTAGGAAAAGAGATAGCTGTTGCAGTTAAAGAAGGCGGAGCTAGCTTAGATGGAAACGCAAGATTAAAGGATGCTGTAGCAAAAGCTAAAGCAGCAAATATGCCAAATGATACTATAGACAGAGCTATAAAGAAAGCTTCAGGAGAGGCTGATACAGTAAACTATGAAGCAATCGTTTATGAAGGATATGGTCCATCAGGAGTAGCTGTTATGGTAGAAACTTTAACAGATAACAAAAATAGATCAGCTGGTAACGTAAGAAGTGCTTTCACTAAAGGTGGTGGAAACATGGGTACATCAGGATGTGTTGCTTTCATGTTCCAAAAGAAAGGTGAAATAGTAATAGAAAAAGCTGACTTAGATGAAGATGAAATCATGATGATGGCTTTAGATGCTGGTGCAGAGGACTTTGCAGCAGAAGAAGAAGTGTTTGTAGTAACAACTTCACCAGAAGATTTCGGTACAGTAAGAGAAGCTTTAGAAGCTGAAGGATTAGAATTCTTAGAAGCAGCAGTTAAGATGATACCAGACACTGAAACTGCTATTAACGAAGATGATGCTAAGAAGTTCCAAAAAATGTTAGACTTACTTGAAGATGATGATGATGTTCAAGAGGTTTATCACAATGCTGAATTCCCAGAAGGATGGGAAGAGTAATATCTTAAACTTAGTAATATCAATGTGTTACAAGGTTTTTATATATTATTAATTTTGAATATTTACTATGATATACATTAATTAAGGTTTTTGTAATGGTGTATATATTAAAAGGTTATTTTCTATCTTTAGAGATAGGAGGTAGCCTTTTTTTGTTGTTAAAAGACATATTAGAAGAGTTCTTATTAGAATTAGAAATAAGAAATTATAGTAAAAGAACATTAAAAAGTTATAAAAATAATAATCTTTTATTTTTCACTTATTTAGAAAAAGAATTTGAAATTATAGAAATTGAGGAGGTTAAGTCAATACAAGTAAAGAGCTATATTAAATTTTTAAAAAGTAAGGGAAGAAAAGAAAGTTATATTAATGGAATAATTAAATGTTTTAGAGCTTATTTTAAATATTCAATAGATGAGGAGTACATATCATTGAACCCTATGTTAAAAGTAGGTTGGGTAAGAGAGGGAAAAATGTTAATAAATACATTTAATAATGATGAAGTATATAAAATGATGAAAGTCTATAGTGGCTCAAATTATATGAACATAAGAAATAAATGTATTATGGCATTACTTTTTGATACTGGTATTAGAAATTTAGAATTATGCCAATTAACTAATAAAGATATTAGAGAAAGAAGTATAATTATTAAAAATGGTAAGGGTAACAAACAAAGAAATGTTCCAATAAGTCCATATTTAAAAAAGGTAATTTTAAGATATATAAGGTGTAGAGATAGCTATTTTATGGATAGAAAAATTACAGAAGAAGCACCATTTTTTCTAAGTTATAGATATAAAGCATTAACGATTGAATCAGTCGAAAGAATTGTTAAGATATGTGGAGAAAAAGCTAGTGTTCGTCATGAAATAAGATGTTCACCCCATACGTGTAGACATTATTTTGCACAAGCTCAACTGAAAAATGGATTAGATATATACAGTTTAAGTAGATTGTTGGGACATGAAAATATTGCAATTACAAAGAGGTACTTACAGAGTATTCAAGATTTTGAAATTGTTGAAATGAGTGTTAAAACAAGTCCATTAATGAATTTAAAATAAAAGAAATAGTAGGTACTCACAATACCTACCATCAAAAATTAAATATAGTTTTATAAACTTTGCATATCCTAACTAACTTAATAACTAGATTAAGGATATACCAATCAATCTTAATGGTATTATCTCAAAAAAAGTGAGGATTTGCAAGGCTTTATTTCCTATGCTCTTTTTTAGAATATAGGTTACTTGTATAAGCTTTCTTACAAGTCTAAATAACAAGATAGGTCAGTTGAGCCAATGCAAAAAATCAACAGTATATTATGTTAACTATAGGTTACCCTTATTAATATAGTTAGAGCAATGGTTATAATATACGCTTAGGTGTGTGTCTACCGATATCCATAAAATAAAAGACATGGTGGTAGTTTGGCACTCTAAAGAGTGGGGAAACTGTATCAGAAGTTATAGGACAAGCTTTATAACGTTTGATGATACTTAACTAATAAGGGCAACTGAAACGATGTGAAAAAGAGGATTTATAGTTGAGAGTTCCTTATGACTTCATAATATTTTATGTTGTTCGTAGGGAATAACTCTGCCTTAACTCAGCTCCCCTAAGGATTTATAAGCCTTTGCACTTAGAAATAAATACTTACTTTAATTTAAAAATAGAGTATATTAGAGTTAATAAATAAAGGTGAATAGTGATTGAGAATTTATATTTTAAATAATAGAGGAGTACTAAATATGAAATATATAGTAGCTAGAAAGTTAAATACTATAGGTTGTTATGCCTTTAAGGTAAAAGATATCGATATAGTTGAATTATTTGAGTATTTAACTACAGAAACTTTAGAAAAAAATATAGAAATATTTATAACTAATGCTCTAGAGAGCTATGGAGAATATAAGCCTTATAAGTTTATAGAAAATAAAGAAGAGTTTATAAATAGCATTAAATTTATAGTAGATAAAATAATTATTAAATAATAGATTTCTATTAAAGTATATAAGGTGTGAAAATAATGAAGAGTATAACAGGGCTTTAGACTAATCTAAATTAAATAATATTGAGCCAAAGGACTTTGTAGAAGAGCTTTAAGCTCTTTTTTTTATACTTATTAACAACTAATAAAATATAAAAATTTACAATTTTAACAAAAAGTTGAATTATAAATTCCTTTGTGTTATATTTAACCAAAGAAGCTATTAGGTTGTTATGAAAAATAATATCTATAGCTAATTTGAAGTAATAGTTAGAATAAAATAAAAGGAGGAATAAAAATGAGAAATCCAAATAGAATTAAAAAAATAATGAGTGAAATAGAACAGTTATGGGAGAAAAATAGTGATTGGCGTTTTGGACAACTCCTTAGTAATATAGATTTTGGTAATGGAAAAGATATTTTTTATATAGAAGATAATGTTTTAGAAGAAAAGTTGAAGGAATCTAAAAAGAAATTCGGTATAGAAAGTGATATATTAAAGATAGGAATCGACACAGGTTTTGGTTACGGAGTTTCATACTGGGGAGAAGAAAATAAATTAACAGTTCCATCAGTAATAAAAGAAATAACTAAAAAGGAAGCTTTAGAGCAATCAAAAGAGATAAGAGAAGAGAATATAAGAAATGGAAAAGAACTTATAATTAAATATACAGAGAAGACAGGTGAAGAAGATAAAATAATAGAAATAGAAAGATACTTCTATGTAGGAGATATAACTTTAGAAAAAGACTCAAAGGCTAAGAGAGTGTTAACTACTAAAAGAGTTGGAAACATAAAACACTTAGTTCAAATATTATCATTAATAGGTGTAGCTACAGATGAAGAAGAGATAGAAGTTAATTTAAGCATGGGTCTACCAGTTAAGATGAAAGGTGAAGCCAATGCTTTAAAGAAATGGCTAATCGGAGAATATAAAATAGCTTTCTTAAATAGAGGGAAAGACATAGAAAGAAAGATAACTATAGATAAGGTAGTTGTGTTACCACAGGCTTTAGCACCAGTATTTTCTTTAGAAGAAAAAGATTATATAGGTAAAATGATAGTAAGTGCGGACTTAGGTCACTATACTAATGATATGTGTCTATGGACAGGAAAAGGCACAGATAAAGAATATGACTATTGCGGTGATGGATTTTATGAATGTTATAATGAAATGAGAAAAATATTATTAAATGATACAAATATAATGGAAGTAACCACAACAATAAGAGAAAAAGATATTCAAGAGGCTTTAGAAAATGGTAGGGTTAATTTAATAAATGGAAAAAATGAAGTGGAGTTTCACAGAGAGAAAGTTTTAAAAGACTATGCTATAAGAGTAGTAGAAGATATTATAACTATGTATGAAACTATATTTGACGATATGGACTTCTTATTATTAAGTGGTGGAATAATAGAAAATAAAGATTGTGTAAAGATGATTATAGAAGAAATAGAAAAATATAAAATAAGAATATTAATGCCAGAAGAACCACAATATGCGGTTGCTAAAGGTTTGTATAATTACTTAGTTAGAGTTTTAGAATCTAAAAAGTAATTATAGGACAAGTTATTGAAATTAAAAAAACATATTCTATCTTATATGTGCTAGAACAGTGTTCATTTTGAATACCATTTTGACACTTAATAAAGATTTAAAGTGGCTATATAATCATTAAAGTTTCTAATGATTATTTATATAAAAAATGTTAGTCGCGATTTTAAAAATGTGTGTCACAAAAACTACCGTTTTTATGGCATTTTAGTTACTTAGGTATAATAAAAAATCCTATTAAATTTAGTGTTTTATTAAAAAAACTTATTAAAGACTGGAGCAGAGGGCATTTTGTGACTGACATTTGTGAGTAACATTTTAATTTAGTCTGTATTTTATGTGAAACTAAATAAATTGCTTGTTTTATTGGGTTGTTTAGAGTTATAAGTAATAAATTAATTATCATTTAGTAATCTAATAAATATGTTTAAATAATAGTAAATAGATTTAGTCTTAGGATAAATATAGTTAAGGGTAGATTAAATTATATCAATGTAAAAAGTAATAGATTAAATAAAAGCCAATAGATTCAGTAATATATTAAATGTGTTTTAAATGGAGCTTTAGATAATAGATGCCTAAGGCTTTTTTTATTTGGATAAATAGTACCATCTTCTACAAAATTCTAAGATTAAAAATTGTGAGCGACAGACATTTTTACTAGGGGGGTGGGTATTAAAATTTAATATTTTAAATAAATAGACTTAGAGATTAAATAATATAGTAGGGGTGGAGAGTAGTAAATGGGCGTGTATTTAAAGTAACTAGAGGAAAGTTAAGTGTACTAAAAAGCCTATAAATTCAATAGCTAAATTTTAGAAATTTAGAGCAACTAATAAAATTATATGTATTTAAAATTTAGGTTTTAAGAAAATCAAATAAAAAAGAGAAAAAACGGAGATGATAAGGTGTTTTTTACCTATATGGATTCTTTTATAATTGTCTAAATACACCATTCTAAGTATAATAACCAGTACAATATATAGTAAGGTTGGTGGTATAAAATGGATATATGTGATTTAATTAATATTGTCTGTAATGTTATTAATACTATAATAACTATTAGTGACTTTGTATCAAAAAAATAATAAGTGAAGTGTATCATAAACGAATGTTTTTGATACTATTTTTTTATATACGCAAATAAGCCATTCTAAAAGGATGAGGATGTATCATAAAAGGTATCAAAAACTATTTACATTATGAAACGTTTATGATACGATTTAATTAATCAAATAGATAGGAAGTGGTTAGATGTTAGTTGGATATGCTAGAGTTAGTACAGAGGAGCAGAATTTAGATAGACAAATAGATATGTTAGTTTATTACGGTGTAGATAAGAGGAATATATATCAAGAAAAGATAAGTGGTACTAAGGCTGATAGAGAGCAATTAAATAAGATGGTCGATGAACTTGAAGAGGGTGACACAGTTATAATAGCTGATTTAACCAGAGTAAGTAGAAGTACTAAGGATTTATTAAATATAATAGATAGAATAAAAGATAAGGGAGCAAGTATAAAGAGTATAAAAGATACTTGGTTAGACACTACAAGCGATAACCCATATAATAGCTTTTTATTAACTGTAATGAGTGGATTAAGCCAGTTAGAAAGGGATTTAATAAGTCAAAGAACAAAAGAAGGTTTAGCCAGTGCTAAGGCTAGAGGGAGAAATGGTGGTAGACCATCTAAGAGAAACTCAAAAGCCGATACAGTAGGTTTATTATATAAAGAGGGATATAAGATAGTGGATATAGTTAAACAGACTGGATTAAGTAGAGCCACAGTATATAGAACTTTAAAGGATTTAGGATTAAAAGAGTAGATTAATTTCTACTCTTTTAATTTGTACTGGAGGGGTTAATTTTTAAAGGAGAGGTGGCTTTTTTAGAGTGTTAAGAGGGTGGTTGGTTAATTTATACATTTTAAAATAAAAAAGTATAAAATTAATATTTTATACTTTAAGTTGAGTTATTAACTTACATTAGTTCTAGGTATTAAGAATTTAAATGTATCTTTAACTTTTCTATTTTCACCAAATCCTAAGTAGCAATTATGTTGTACTTCATTATACAATCTAGAATTTTTTAGTTTAGTATATGTATCTTTATCTACGTCGTCAAATTTTATAAGTGTTTTATACGGTTTTGGAGTATTAGTAAAGTTCCTATATTCATTATTAGTTCTTCTTATAGCTCCAGTTATGTCTTTAGTGTAATAATTAGGATTATGTTTTTGTATTATACCCATAATACAAAACATATCTATTATATTTTTGGCAGTTTTATTATTCATACCTATACATTCGTTTATAAATCTATAAGAGAAAAAGGCTTTACCATAAGATTTATTATAATATCTTTTCATAAAAAAGTATAAAACAAATTCATTAGTAGTGAAATCTTTAGTTAAATCTAAGTCATCTTTTTCTATTTTAGTAAATCCCATAAAATCATCGTAGTTTAGTTCATTAATGATTATTTTAATTTTATCTTTTTTCTTTATATTTTCCAAAGGTTTATTTATGGTTATAATTTCCATTTCATTTAAGTATGAAAGTATACCAATTATCTTAGATATATTTTTCTTTATATCTTTAAGTCCATATAATTCATTTAATAGTTCAATATTTGTTGATATATTATTAGAAAACGTAGGCTTGTTTAATAATAATAATATGTACATTTTAATATGTTCTGCTTTATAATCACCATTAAAGATGAAGTTATCTAATTTTATAAACATTATTATCTCCTTTTTGTTTTTGTTATTTTTATAAAAGTAATTTAAAGACAAATTTTATTTGTCGCAAATTACAAACGTATGTCTATCTTATTTATAGTCTATCTTATACGTAGTAAAACGGTACCAATTTAAGTGTACCATTTTACTATGGGTATAGTAATTAGGTATTAAAAAGTGGGTACCATTTTACTACATGGTTAAATTAGTGTATTTTTATATAAAAATTATGATTGAAGTTGTGACTATTTATTCTGTTTGAGAATAGTTTATTTTTTATCTTTTAAGTTATAAGAACATATGAAGAATATAATAGAAGTTACTTTTCTACCTGTTTTAACTTCTTCAAAATCAAAAGATATATCACTTAATTTCATTAATTCTCTTTGAGTTCTAATAATAATATATCTTTTAAAATCTGCATATAGAGGATATATATCTTCAGTTTTTAAAATCTTTCTGAGTTCGTCAACTTCTATTTCTATAAATCCTTTTTTTTCAAATTTATTGCATTTCAACAATTCATAAACTCTAGGAGAATATTTGCTTTTCATACATAAAATATTTGCAGATTTATATTTTGTAAATTTTTCTTTTAATTGCAACATATATGATTTTAATTTTGGACTAAATTCTAATTCTAATAGTTCGTTATCTTCTTCATAAGTTACTGAACTTAACCAAGATATTTGAATAAGTTTATTTTCTTCTTTTATTTCAAAAACTTTTTTCATAAGCTCTTTGGTTATTTTCAGTATATTTGTATATTTGCTTTTAGTTTCAATATCTAAAAGTTCTATAAAATATGATATTTTAAATGTATAAGACTTAAAGTCTTCATCATTAGGTTTGACTGTACTAGCTAAGGCTAAGATAATTTTCTGTTCTTCTAAGCTTAAATCATAATTGGAATTCATAATAAAATAACTTGAATTAGTAACTAAATAATTTTTTTCCATAAAACATCTCCTTAAAAATATATTACCATTTTAATATGAGTATGTAAATAAATACTCATATTAAATAAAGAGTTTATAATTATATTAAGTAAATAAGCCAAATAAGTAATGGAAAACTGATGAGGTTGAAGAGGGTTATAATAATGCTGAATTTCCAGAAAGATGAGAAAAATAATAACATAATCTAAATAATATGAATTAAGTAGAAGCCTCTTAAACTATCGAGCTAATTTTCAAATCCAATTAATAAATAATTTGTTTTGAAAATTAGCCTTTTTATTATGTTAAATGATAATGTTGTTAAGGAATTAAATTCTGAATTGCAGTGAAAATAATATATTAATAAATTATATTAAGTATTTAGAAATTATAGTAAGTATATATTTATTATAACAATTAAGTAATATTATGTTATAATAAATGCGTATTTATAGAAAGTAGAGGATATTAAAGTGGAAAAAAAAATTAGAGTTTACAAAGAATCTGAAAGTGTAGTTTTTATGAAAACAAATGAAGCTTTTGGAGGTTTATCAAATATGGCACCACTATATCCTATTATAATAAATGGGACAGAAGTAGCAACATCAGAAGGTTTATATCAATCTTTTAGATTTACACACATATCAAAAGTTCAGAGATTAATTATTAGAGAAAAAAATCCAATGATAGCAAAACAAATAAGTAGAAATTATAATAACTACACAAGAAGCGATTGGAATTCTATTAGAGTTAATGTTATGAGGTGGTGTTTAAGAGCTAAATTATTATGTAACTTTAACAAATTTAGAAGTTTACTATTGAGTACTGAAGAAAAAAGCATTGTTGAAAAATCATATAAGGATAAATTTTGGGGGGCAATGCCTAATAAAAATGGAGAATTGATTGGAGAAAATGTACTAGGAAGATTATTAATGGAATTAAGAGAAGAGTGTAGAACAATGGGAGAAAATACAGATAAAAAATTTTTAAAACCATTGAGTGTTGAAAAATTCTTGTTCTTAGATAAAAAAATAGAAACATTGGTAATTATCAAAAAGAAAGAGGAAGCGCTTCAAATGAATATGTTAAGAGAAAATTTAGATTAGAGGGTGTATAATTTGATTGAAAGATTGTTAGAAATAATAGAAGATTATAAAATGCCAGAAGGTGCGCATATGAACCAAGCTCATATTGAAAGATGGGTAAATCAATTTGAGGCTAGAGATAGAGATGTAATTTTATCAGAAATGATATATACATTAGAAAAAAATTATTTTTCACGCAATAGGATAAAACAAATGCTAAAAATTTTATTTTCGTATGATAATGTTTGGGGAAAATGTACTAAAAATTTTTTCAAAAATGTAAGCTTTTTAAATATTCAAATAAGAGGTAGAAGTCAAGCTGAACTAATTGAGCTTGTTAGTGAAGCGTTAAATGAGGAGTATCAATTAGACATTACAGAATGTAGTAGTGATAATAGATATGTATATATAGATGATTGTATTTTCACTGGAAGTAGATTGAAATGGGATATTCAAGAAGCGATAACTAGTGAAAAAATTAAAAAAAACAGTGAATTATGGATAATTCATTTGTGCAAATATAAGTCTGGTAGTAATTATGCTTATAAAGAAATTGGAAAAATGTGCAAAGAGAATAACATAAATTGTTATCCAGTTTGGTTTTTAGAAAAACAAAATTATCATAAAAATGAGTATGGTAATTCTCTAGATACTCTATGGCCTAAATATGTTAATTATGAAGATTTAGATAATTATATAAGAGTTAGAAAGGAAAATAGTGAGTGGGCTAATAAAATAGATTTTTTTAGAAATTATAATATGAAAGAAGAAAATTTGTTTTCATGTGCAATGAATAGAGAAGTTGTAGAATCAGCATTTTTAAAGGCTGGAGCAACTATACTAAAAGGTATAAATAATCCTTGTGAATCTATGAGACCTATGGGGTTTTCAAAATTAGAATCAATAGGATTCGGTGCTATGTTTATTACATATAGGAATATTGCAAATAATTGCCCTTTAGCTTTATGGTATGGTGATATACTTAATCAAGGTACTGGAGGGGTATTAGGAAGATGGTATCCACTTTTCCCTAGAAGATGCAATGAAGAAGTATGTTAATCTACATTTAACTTTGATGATATATTTTTAAAGTAATTTTTTACATAATAGTTTATTAGAAATAAAAGTGTATTCAATAATACCAGAATAATTTTTGATAAGTATTTGAAATTCACAATAAGTTTTTATAAAATCAGAGGTAATATTTTGAGTAAGAATATAGATTTAATTTCATATCCTTTTTTAGTGAAGACTTTGTATATGTTGATTATGAAGTTATGACAGACCATTTAAGTTCATTTTTAGGAAGAATTCTTTCTATGAATACACCTTTAGAAGAAGAAACTTTTTGGATTATGAATAGAGTGCTTCATTTAAATGGTTCATTAAATAATGGGACAGAGTATAGAGTGGAAGTTATCATATTTATGGCAAATGATAAGAATAAGTTGATAATAATATTAAATAAATGGTATACTTATTTAATGATATACATTTATAATTTAAAGGAATAGGTATCTTATATTATTATGGTGTATATCTGATTAATAAAAGATAGAATTTAGCTTATAATGTAGTAAATAAGCCAAATAAGTAATGTGAAAACTGATGATGTTCAAGAGGTTTATCACAATGCTGAATTCCCAGAAGGATGGGAAGAGTAATATTATATCTTAAATAGGATATTTATATTTTGTAATATAGACCTTCTTTTATCAATTGATTTGATAGAAGAAGGTTTTTGTTTTATATAAATTAAATAGTGAATAGAGGAGTAATTATGTCTGGAGAATTTATATTAGTTAGATTTATTGGAGAATATGGTGAGGCAATTAAATATTGTGGTAAATCTGAGATTGAGGCTTACAAAGAATTTAAAAAGATTCCAAGGATTTACGAACCAAAAATTCTTAGAGCAGATGTTAAGAGGAGACTAATATTAGGTACACCTTTTATCATGAAATATGACATAATAGAAGTTATAAGGGAATATTAATTATAAAAATAGGGGGATGATCTATGGGGATATTAGCTGTTTTAGCAATTGTAGCTTTTATAGTTGCTGCTATATTTATAGAAGTTTTTTGTACCAATAAAAACTTTTCAGAGTTAATGCTTATTAGTATAGAAATAACTTTAATAGCCGTAGTAGTATTATTATTTAGGGATAATTCTAGTAGTAATTTTAATTTTTATTTAGGGTTATTAGGTGGTAGCATATTTTTGATAGGCTTAACAGTAAATTTATATGGTATTATAAAGCACAGAAATAAAGAAAAATTAAAAGATAATTTTAGCTAGTTTAAAACATAGTATAACAAAAAACAGATAAAAGGTACATATTACCTTTTATCTGTTTTTTATGATGGATGAGATCCACATCCAACATCTATTAATTGTTGGCCACAATCTTGATTTGGACAAGTAAGATTTGGACCAGGTGATATAAATATTAAATAGAAGTTTGTTTATAATTACAAATTTTAATATTTTTATGTAAATGTATTCAAGGGAGCGGGTTTATGTGTTATAAGTTAGTAAAGGGAATTATTAGGAGGAGTTTTATGAGAAGGAAAAGACCAAATATATTATTTTTACTTACAGATGACCAGAGGTTTGATACTATTCATGCTTTAGGTAATAATGATATAAAGACAGATAATTTAGATGAATTAGTTAGAGAGGGAACAAGCTTTACTAATGCACATATACCATCTGGAACATCAGGGGCTGTTTGTATGCCAAGCAGAGCTATGATTCATTCAGGAAGAAAGTTATTTAGCCTTAGTGGATGTGGAGAGGAGATTCCAAAAGAGCATGTTACTTTTGGAGAATGCCTAAGAAATAATGGTTATAATACATACGGAATAGGTAAATGGCACAATGGAACAGAGTCCTATAATAGAAGCTTTAAAGGGGGAACTGATATATTCTTTGGCGGTATGTGGGATCATTGGAATGTACCTGTAAATAAGTTTGATGAAACTGGAGAATACTCAAGTAGATTAAAATTTACTAGAGACTTTTTTAGCACAAATGATGTTATAGAAATGATTGCAGAAAAGATAAAATCAGGACAGCATTCAACAGAGTTATTTTCACAATCAGCTATAGATTTTATAGATAAATATGAGGAAGAAGATCCATTTTTCTTATACGTTTCATTTTTAGCACCACATGATCCAAGAACTACGCATAAGAGATTTCATGATATGTATGATCCAGAAAAAATAAAGCTACCGGAGAATTTTAAAGAAGAACATCCTTTTGATTTTGGAGTTAGAGTTGAAAGAGATGAGTCTTTAGCTAGTTATCCTAGAGATGAGAAGGTTGTACGAAAGCATATAGCAGAATACTATGCTATGATAAGTCACCTTGATTATGAAATAGGAGAAATAATAAATTCTTTAAAGAAAAAAGGTTTATATGAGGATACTATAATAATATTTTCTGGAGATAATGGTTTATCTGTAGGACAGCATGGACTTATGGGGAAACAAAACGTATATGAACATAGTATAAGAGTACCTTTAATATTCTGTGGACCAAATATTCCAAAAGGAAAAGTTGTGGAGGAATTTGCATATCTATTTGATATATACCCAACAGTAGTAGATTTATTAGATATAGAAAAGCCAAAGAGTGTTGAGGGGATAAGTTTGAGTAAGACATTTATTAGTGATGACAAGACAAGGGAATATTTATACTTAGCTTTCACAGATAAAATAAGAGGCGTTAAGAATAAAAAGTATAAGCTGATTGAATATAGAGGAAAAGCTAAAAAGGGACAACTTTTTGATTTAGAAAATGATAAGTATGAGATAAATAATTTATATGATCTTGAAGAGTATAGAGAAGTTGTTGAAAGTTTACAAAAAGAGATGTTTAAATTAAGAGATGAATGGAATGATTTAGGACATCCTTTAGGAAAGAATTATTGGGAAAACTATTGATGATTTAAATGAAATGATCAAGCTATTAATTAAGCTTATGCTAACTCTTAAAGCTTAATTAAGTTAGGTATGAAGAGACAGCTAGAAATCAACCTTAATTAAAACAAAGTCAAAATAAAAAGCAGTAACTTTTAGTGATTGTGGAATATTAACTAAGAGTTACTGCCTTTATATTTTATATAAAAATATAAAATAAAATATTAATCTTTAAATCTTACTTTTTATTAGTTTCCTTTAGTGAGGTTGAAAATGCTGTTATAAGCATAATTAAAAAAATTAAGATAAGTAATAATTCCATAGACCCTCCTTAATTTAAGAAATTAATATTCTAAAGAATAATATAATAGTATTTTAACATACATAATATGGAAAGATATTAACTGGATGTTAAAAAAATTAATTTATATGCTATTAGATTAAATTAAAGTTATAGAAAAAATATGTGTTAATAAAAAATTAACAATTTCAATAGTAAGTAGTATAATTAAATTAATGAAAATGAATTAGGTGGTGTATTATGGTTAAAAGATTGAATGGTAAATTAATAAGAATATCAGAAGATAAGATTAAAATAACTTTAAATAAAAAAGTTAATGGTGATTTATATTATTCAGATAGAATAGATGGAGAATTAAATTATTTGAGAAAGTTAGAGGATGAAAATGAAATAGAATTTGATGATCCAGATAAAGAAAATAGAACCTTCTATTTTATAAAGGATGAAAAAGAAGAATTAATGCTGGCTGAGAGGTTGGTTCCACTTAAAAAGTTTTGTAATTTTAGAGATTTGGGTGGATATGAAGCTAAAGATGGAAGATTAGTAAAATGGGGAATGTTTTATCGTTCAGAAGCTTTAAATAAATTAAAGGGAAAAGATTTAGAGTATTTTAAAACCTTAGGAATAAGAAATATTTTTGATTATAGATCTCCAGAGGAAATTAAATTAAGTCCTGATATTGAAGTTGATGGAGTAAATCATATCACAATATCAGCTATGAAAAATTTAGAAAAACAAAATTTAGATATGGAATCATATTTAAAAGGAATTCTAATGAAATCTGATGATCAGGAAACACCAGAAGAGATTCTTATGGATGGATATGAAGAAATGCCACTTAATAATCCAGCATTTAAGAAGCTTATTGAAACAATAGAAGATCCTCAAAATATGGCTATATTACAACATTGTACATCAGGAAAAGATAGAACAGGTTTAGGATCAGCATTAATATTATTGCTTTTAGGGGTACCAGAAGAAAGGGTAATAGAGGATTATATGCTTAGCAATGAATACAGAAAAGGAGATAATCACAAAATACTACAAATGTATGAAAAGCATATAGCTAATGAAAATATAAAAGAGCTTATAGAGGATATACTTGGAGTTAAAAAGAAGTATATAGAATTGAGTTTGAATAGAATAAAAGAAACATATGGAACATATGAAGTATATTTCTTGAAAGAATATGGCTTAGATAAAGAAAGAGTAAATAAAATAAGAAATCAATATTTATATTAATAACAAAAAGTTGTATCAAATTTATTGATACAACTTTTTTATTGCTATAGTAATGTTGATTTAAGGCATTAATTCATTAAAAAAGAATATATAAAACTAATTTGAAATTATAACATTTTATTGAAAATGTATTAAAATATGTTACAATTAAGACATGTAAAATTAAAAAAATAAGGAGGAGATTGAATGTTTAAGAAACTAGGTAACAAAAAAATTACTGCTTTAATGGTTACTTTTACTATGATAATTAGTTTATGCTTACCAATAAATACAGTAAAAGCTACTGAAATCAAACCAACATCCAATTCAACAAATGTTAATATTGATGAAAACGATAACAAAAAGGTAGATATACAAATTTTAGCTACCTCTGATCTTCATGGTAAATTTATGAACTATGATTATGCTCAAAATACCACTTACGATGGAGGGCTTAATCAAATTTCTACTATAGTGAAAGATGCTAGAAAAGAAAATCCTAATACTATAGTTATTGATAATGGAGATACAATACAAGGAAATTATAATCATATATTTAATGGCAAAGAAAATCCTATGATAATGGCAATGAATTATATCGGATATGATGTATTTTCATTAGGAAATCATGAGTTTAACTTTGGAATGAATAATTTACATAATGTAGTTGGACAAGCAAATGAGAATTTACATGTTCTATGTGGAAATCTTTATAAAGATGGAAAAAGAGTATTTAATCCATACACAATTAAAAATGTTGATGGATTAAAAGTTGCAATAATAGGAGTTGTTACTCCGCATATAATGCAATGGGATTCTGAAAATTTAAAAGGATATAATGCTACTAATCCAACTGAAGAAGTAAAAAAAATCATTGGAGAAATTAAGAATGCAGGTGGAGCAGATGTTTATATAGTTTCTTCTCATGCTAGCTTAAATGGTGAATATGGGGATGGAGATAGTGCTTCAGCAATAGCAGAAGGAAATCCAGAAGTAAGTGTTGTAATAGCTGGACATAGTCATGATACAGTTAAGTCTGAATTAAGAGGAAATGCTATTATTAGTGAACCAGCAAGTAGAGCAAAATATGTTTCTAAATTCAATTTGGAAGTTGAAAAAGGAAAAGATGGAGCAAAGGTTATTAATAAAAGTGCAGATTTAATAAGTGTTAAAGGTGTAGAGGGAGATGCTGAATTAGAAGCAGAACTTAAACCTTTCCATGAGGCAGCGCTTAATGATGCTAATGCAAAAATAGGTGAGCTAACAGGAGGAGATTTAGCTGAACCTAATGAGATAAAAGATATTCCAGAATCTATAGTAAAAGATGAAGGTGTAACTGATTTTGTAAATGAAGTTCAAATGTATAACAGTAGAAAACATCTAAAGTCAAAAGGAATAAATCCTGATGATGTTTATTTAGTATCAGCAGCAGCTTTATTTAGTCCAAGTGCAAATCTTAAAGAAGGACCTATAAGCAAAGCTGATGTATCAAAAATTTATAAATTTGATAATAAGTTATATACTATAAAAACTACTGGAAAACAATTAAAGAAATACATGGCAGAAAACTCAAAATTCTTTAACAAGTATAAAGATGGAGATTTAACTATATCATTTGATGAAAATGTAAGAATGTATAAATATGATATGTTTGACGGTATTAGTTATGATATAAACATAGCTAAAGATCCATCAGAAAGAATAGAAAACTTAAAGTTTGAGAAAGATGGAAAACCTGTTGAAGATACAGATGTAGTTTACTTAGCAGTAAATGACTACAGATATAATTCAGGATTAGCAGCTGGAATAATGGATGAAGGTCAATATGAAAAGGTATACGATACTTTAAATGATGAAATTCCAGCAATAAGAGATTTGATAACTGACTATATTGTTAATACTAAGCATGGAAAAATAACAAGAAATGTTGATAACAATTGGAAGATAGTAGGTAACGATTGGAATCCAGAGCAAAGAGAATTAGCTGTTAAGGTAATAAATGAAGGTAAGGTTAAGATACCTACTTCATCAAATGGAAGAACACCTAATGTTAAATCAGTAACTTGGGATGAAGTATCAAAATTTGCTACAACTACTAAGCCAGAAGAAAATAAGGAAGCAAATATAAAAATAGTTACATTCAATGATTTCCATGGTTCATTACAAGAGTCAGGAAAAAATGTTGGTGCAGCTAAGTTGGTTGGAGAAGTTAAAAAAATAAAGGCTGAAAATCCTAATACAATAGTAGTAAGTGGTGGAGATATGTATCAAGGTAGTGCATTATCTAACCTTTTAAAAGGAGAACCAGTTAGTGCTATGAACAAAGAACTTGGAGTTTCATTCTCAGCAATAGGTAATCATGAATTTGACTGGGGGTATGATTTAATACCAGGATGGGCAAAAGCTGGTGGATTTGAATTCTTAGCATCTAATATTTATGAAAAATCAACAGGAAAACCTGTAGATTGGGCAAAACCATATGGAATTATTGAAAAAGGTGGTAAGAGAATAGGATTTATAGGTCTTTCAACACAAGAAACAGCTTATAAAACAACTCCTGCTAATGTTAAAGATATAGAATTTAGAGATCCTGTTAAAGAAGCTGAAAAGTGGGTTGAATATTTAAGAAATAAAGAAAATGTTGACGCTGTAATAGCTTTAACACATATTTCTAGTGAACAAAATAGAGAAACTGGAGTTATAACAGGATATGAAATTGAACCACTTACAAAAGTTAAAGGTTTAGATGCTATTGTTTCAGCACATAGTCATATGCCTGTAAATGGAGAATTAAATGGAATGCCAATTGTACAAGCTTATAAAAATGGTAGATCTCTTGGAGTATTAGATTTAAAATTTGATAAAGATGGAAAATTAACAGTTGGACATGATCGTATGGATATTTATAAAAATGTAGATAAATTACCAGTAGACAAGCAAATGGAAGAAATATTATCAAAATATGAAGCTGAATTAGCGCCAGTAATGGATGTTAAGGTTACAGATTTAAGTGTAGATCTTCCACATAATAGGGATGCTGGTGTAAGTCCTATGGGAGCAACAGTTACAGAAGCTATAAGAAAAGTAGCTAATGCTGATGTAGCAATAACTAATGGGGGAGGAATAAGAGCACCATTAGAAAAAGGACCTGTTACTGTAGGAGATATGTATACAATACTTCCTTTTGATAACACAATAGTAACTATGGATGTTAAAGGTTCAGATTTAGTACAAGCATTAGAACATGGAATAATGCCAAAAGATTTTGGCTGGGGACAACATGCTGGAGTTAAGTTCTGGTATAATCCAAAAGCTGAGGCTGGACATAGAATAACATCAGTAAGATTACCAGATGGAAGTAAATTAGATCCTAATAAATATTATAAATTAGCAGTAAATGATTTTATGGCATCAGGTGGAGATGGATATGATTTCTCAAAGGCTAAAAATGTAAGTGATACTAATAAACCGATGAGAGATGCTTTATCAGAATACTGGAAAGAAAATGGAATCACTCCAGTTACTAATTTAGCAACATTAATCCAACCTGGTAAGGATGAGACAGAAGTTAAACCTGTAGAACCAGAAAAACCAGTTGTTGATAATGACAACAATGAAGAGGTTGTTAAACCAGAAGTTCCATCAATTGATGAGTCAGAAAATAAAGAAAATGATAATACAGCAAATCAAGATAATTTAGATAAAAATGAAAGTAATAGTGATAAAAATAATAATAAAAATCAAAACTTACCTAACACTGGTATGCCAATAGGAGCAGAAGTATTTGCTGGAATTGGAATAATTGCTATTATCGGAGGAGCTGTTGCTTTAAGAAAGAAAAAAGACAATGTAGCATAGAATAAATTAATAAGCTTAAAGATAGTTACGTACTTTCTTTAAGCTTATTATTTTTTTTGCGTTAGTTTTAAAATTAAAATTTAAGCATAGTATTTATTAAATAATAAATTTTTAGAGTATTGATAAAATTGGTGTGTTATAGAATTAAAGTAAAATAAAGTTAACGGATATTTAACAATAAATTATCAGAAAATATTCGTAATTTAATGTACAATATATATGTATAAAATTTACTTTTATGACATATGTAAAACTAAATGAGGGGGAAAAAGTATGCTTAAACAAATAAGGGAAAAAAAGTTTACAGCGTTAGCAGTTGCTACTTCTATGGCAATAGGTGTAGCTGCACCACTAACAACTGTAAAGGCTACTGAGAATATGACACCGGAAAATCTAGAGGTTAAAGGTGAAGACAGTACTGTAGCTAATGAGGGTGAGGTTAAAATTCAAATTTTAGGGACATCAGACCTTCATGGAAGATTTATGAACTATGATTATGCTCAAAATAAGAAAACTGATGGGGGATTAAATCAAATATCTACTCTAGTTAGTAATGCTAGAACAGAGAATCCTAATACTATAGTTGTAGATAATGGAGATACAATTCAAGGAAACTTCAATCATTTATTTAAAGATGGTCCAAACCCAATGATGGCAGGAATGAATGCTATAGGCTATGATGTCTTTTCCTTAGGAAATCATGAATTCAATTATGGTATGGATAATTTAAATAATGTAGTAAGTCAAGCAAATGAAAATTTAGATGTATTATGTGCAAATCTTTATAAAGATGGAGAAAGAGTTTTTGAAGCTTATACGACTAGAGAGTTTGATGGAATAGAAGTAGCTTTAATAGGGGTTGTAAGCCCTCATATAATGAAGTGGGATTCTGAAAACTTAAAGGGATATGATGCTAAAAGTCCAGCAGATGAAGTTGGATTTGTAATAGATGAAATAGAAAATAGACCTGAGGGTGGTGCTGATGTTTATGCAGTAGTTTCTCATGTTGGATTAGAAGCTGAATATGGTGGAGGAGATAGTGCAAGAGCTATAGCAGAACAAAATCCAGAAGTTTCAGCGATTGTTGCTGGACATAGTCATTCAAATATTCCTCAAGAAATAGTAAACAATGCAGTTATAAGCCAGCCAACAAGTAATGGTCAAATGGTTTCTCAAATAGAATTAACTGTTAAAAAGAATGGTGAAGAAGTTGAAGTTGTAGATAAAAAATCTGAATTGTTAAGCACAAAGGGTGTAGCTGAAGATCAAAAGTTAAATGAATTACTTTCTGATTTTCACAATACAGCCATAGCTGATGCAACTGCGCCAGTTGGACAAATGGTAGGTGGAAATTTAGCAGATGCAGATGAGGTTAAAGGAATTCCACAATCTTTAATGGAAGATCAAGGAATAACTGATTTTATAAATGAAGTTCAATTATATAACAGTAGAAAACACTTAGAAGCAAATAAAATAAATCCAGATGAGGTTTATCACGTTTCAGGAGCAGCTTTATTTAGTGCTACTTCAAATCTTTTTGAAGGAAATATAAGTAAGGCTGATGTTTCTAAGATATATAGATATGATAATAAATTATATACTATAAAGACTACTGGAAAACAATTAAAGAAGTACATGGAAGAAAATGCAGAGTATTATAACACTTATAAAGATGGAGATTTAACAGTATCTTTTAATGAGGATATAAGAATGTATAAGTATGATATGTTTGATGGAGTAAGTTATGAAATAAACATATCTAAAGAGCCAGGAAATAGAATCGAAAACTTAAAGTTTGAAAAAGACGGAAAAGTTGTAGGAGATACAGATGTTGTTTACTTAACAGTAAATGATTATAGATACAATTCAGGATTAGCCGCTGGAATCATGGATGAAGGTGAGCATGAAAAAATCTATGATACAAATAATGACCAAATATCAGATATGAGAGACTTAATAGTTGATTACATCCAAAATGTTAAGGGTGGAAAAGTAACTAAGAACGTTGATAATAACTGGAAGATAACAGGAACTAACTGGGATGCAGAGCAAAGAGCTGAAGCTGTTAGACTTATAAATGAAGGTAAAATAAAATTACCTACATCAGAAGATGGAAGAACTCCAAATGTTAAGTCTGTAACTTGGAATGATGTTTTAGAAGTTTTAGGAGCTAAGGAAGTTGAGATTCCTGTAGTTACTTTCAACGATTTCCATGGATCTTTAGCTGAATCTAAGAGTGATGTTGGAGCAGCTAAGTTAGTTGGAGAAGTTAAGAGAGTTAAAGAGGAAAATCCTAATACAATAGTTGTTACTGGTGGAGACATATATCAAGGTAGTGCTATGTCTAACTTGTTAAAAGGTGAGCCTGTTAGTTATATGTTAAAAGAGATGGGATTAGATTTTGCTGCTGTTGGTAACCATGAGTTTGACTGGGGATATGAGTATATTCCAGATTGGGCTAAGGCTGGAGAGTTTGATTTCTTAGCATCTAATATATATGAAAAAGAAACTGGTGAGCCAGTTGAGTGGGCTAAGCCATATGGAGTTGTTGAAAGAGAAGGAAAGAAAGTTGGATTTATCGGACTTGCTACTCCTGAAACTGCATATAAAACTAAGCCTGATAATGTAGCTCATTTAGAATTTAAAGATCCTGTAGAAGCAACTGAAATTTGGGTAGACCATTTAGAAAATGAAGAGAATGTTGATGCTATAGTTGTTTTAAGTCACTTAGGAAGTGAACAAAATAGAGAAACTGGAGAAATTACTGGAGAAGTAGTTGAGATTGCTGGCATAGAAGGTGTTGATGCTATCGTATCAGCTCATAGCCATCAAAAGGTTGAAGGTGAAGTTAATGGAGTTCCAGTTGTTCAAGCTTATAAAAATGGTAGAAATTTAGGATATGTTAACTTAAAGTTTGATTACAAAGGTGAGTTAGAAGTTACTACTGAGTTAGATGATATTTCAGGTAGAAAAGATTCTCTTCCAGTTGATGAAAATATGAAAAATAAATTAGCTGAGTATGATGAAAAGTTAGGTCCTATAATGGGAGAAAAATTAGCTGATTTAGATGTTGATTTAGCTCATGATAGAGATACAGGTGTGACTCCAATGGGTGCTACTGTGGCTGAGGCTATGAGACAAATAGTTGATGCTGATATAGCTATAACTAATGGTGGAGGAGTAAGAGCACCATTATCAGCTGGCCTGTAACTGTAGGAGACTTATATACTATACTTCCATTTGATAATACTTTAGTTACAATGGAAATGAAGGGTTCAGATATAATTAAAGTTTTAGAGCATGGTATTGAACCTGAGAACTTTGGATGGGGACAACATGCAGGTATTAAGGTTTGGTATACTCCAGGTGCTGAAAGAGGAGAAAAAATAACTTCTGTTAGATTAGCAGATGGAACTAAACTTGAAGAAGATAAGTACTACACTGTTGTAACTAATGATTTCATGGCTGTTGGTGGAGATTCATATGATTTCTCATCTGCTAAAGATGTAAAAGATACAAATTTAGTTATAAGAGATGAAGTAGGAAACCTTTGGAAAGAAAATGGAATAGATGCAATCACAGATTTAGAAAAACTTTTAGTTGCTGGTGAAGATACTACAGTAGACCCAGTGGATCCAGAAGAGCCAGATACAGAATTACCAAACACAGGTATGCCTTTTGGTTCAGGAGCATTTGCTGCTTTAGGAGCATTATTTACATTAGGTGGAGCAACTATATTAAGAAAGAAAAAGAATGATATAGCTTAATTAATTAAATATTAAAAGAAATAGTAGGTAATAAATTTACCTACTATTTTTTATGTTTTGTGTGTATAAAAAAGATGTAAATGTCAATAATCACCAATGAGGTGATTGTATGAATTTAAATAATATAAAAAATAATAAAAATATTAAGAATCTAGTATTTATTCTTTTAGGTATATTAGTTTTCTCAGGAAGTTATATGTTAGCTTATAATTATAATCTTAAAAAAATACAAGAGACTAATGGTAAGTTAGTTGATAATTCAGAAGAGTATGATGATATAGCAAGTGTAGAGGTTTTATTTACAAGAAGAACCTTAGATGACCATGTGGTTGTAGATTATAAAACTACAATTGGAGAAATGGTAAAAAAAGAGGAAGTAAGCGAAAGTGAAGTAGAGGAATTAGTAGCAGCGCTTTCACAAGATGGGTATGAACTTATATCATCAGAAGATGGAGAAATGGTATTTTTAAATAATATGGGTACTTTAGAAGCTGGAAAGTATTATATTGGCGAAAAAGATGGATATATAGCAATGTTTAAAGCTGGAGAAGACGGAAGACCAACTATAGAAAAGCCAGAGGATGTAAGTACGAAAAGAATAGATGATTTACCAGAAGTTGATAGAGAAAAAATAAGTAATTTTGAAAAGAAATACGACACAAGAGAAGAATGTGAAGAGCATATGACAAATTATATAAGTTAATAATAAATAAAAGCTATGTCAGAAGATTTTTGACATAGCTTTTTTATGTTTAGTCTCTATTTTAAGTGAGTGTTGATTTCTAGCTATATCTTCAGATTAAGATGGTCTTTCATCTATATCTAGAAATCAACGCTAGTTTAAAATAGAGACTATATTTAAAATAGGTTGAAACACTAATGAAACAATGGTTTTATAGGCAATTTAATGAATAGTAAATTTTATCTATCTCATTGATAATATTCCTTCTTCATGTTAAAGTATTATATAGATTTAAAGAACTTATTATACATAGGAGCATTAAAATGTACGAATATATAAGAGGGCAATTTCAAGGTATAAATAAAGATTATGTTGTAATAGAATTAAATAATATAGGATATAAAATTTTTACTTCAGGAAATACAATTTCTAATATGCCAAAAGTAGGGGATGAAGTGCTACTTTATTTAGAACAAATAGTTAGAGAAGATTTTATAGGGCTATATGGATTTACAACAAGAGAAGAGTTAGAAATGTTTAAACTTCTTTTATCTATAAATGGGGTTGGAGCAAAGGCTGCATTATCACTTCTATCAATAAGTACTGTAAATAATCTAAAGTACGCTATAATGATGGGTGATGAAAAGCATATAACAAGAGCACCTGGAATAGGTAAGAAGACTGCTCAAAGAATTATATTAGAGCTTAAAGATAAATTAAAGCCAGATGAACTTGTTGGAGAAGAAGCTTCATTAATAGAAGGTCTTGAAGATAACAATGATTATAGCTTCAATATAAATGAAACTTTAGGTGCTTTAGTAGCATTAGGATATACAGAGAAGGAAGCTCAAAAAGCTTTAGAAAAAGTTGATAAGACATTATCATTAGAAAATATGATAAAGGAGTCTTTAAAGCTTTTAATGCGTTAGGAGGTGTAATTAAATGAGTGATAGATTAGTTACCTCTAATGAAATGGCAATAGATTCTGCTAATGAGTATAGTCTGAGACCTGAAAAAATCAATGAATATATTGGTCAAGATAAGGTTAAAGAAAGACTTAACATATTTATAAAAGCTGCTCAAAGAAGAGAAGAGGCATTAGATCACGTAATTTTATATGGTCCACCAGGTTTAGGGAAAACAACTTTGGCTAATATTATAGCTAATGAGATGGGTGGAAATCTTAAAATAACATCTGGTCCTGCTATAGAGAGAGCTGGTGATTTAGCTGCTATATTAACAACGTTAAATGCAAATGATGTTTTATTTATCGATGAAATACACAGACTAAATAGAAGTGTAGAGGAAATACTATATCCTGCAATGGAGGATTATGTACTTGATATAATTATCGGTAAAGGAGCAGCAAGTAAGTCAATAAGATTAGATTTACCTAAATTTACTCTAATAGGTGCAACAACTAGGATAGGAATGCTTAGTTCACCTTTAAGAGATAGATTTGGGGTTTTATGTTCTATGGAGTATTATACTAATGAACAATTAAAAGAGATTATAGTTAGAAGTGCAGAGATTTTAGGCTGTGACATAACTGAGGAGGGGGCCTTTGAGATTGCTAAAAGATCAAGGGGTACACCAAGGATAGCTAATAGACTTTTAAAGAGAGTTAGAGATTTTGCTGAGGTTTTATATGATAATGAAATTACAGAAGTAGCAGCAAAAAAATCCCTAGAGCTTTTAGAAGTTGATGGTGAAGGCTTTGATAGAATTGATAATAAAATTTTAGAAGCTATAATAGATAACTTTAATGGAGGGCCAGTAGGAATAGAAACTCTTGCTTACTTTGTTGGAGAAGAATTAGACACAATAGAAGATGTGTATGAACCATATCTTTTACAAAAAGGATTTATAGTAAGAACTCCAAGAGGAAGAATGGCTACAGATAAGGCCTATAAACATTTAGGAAGAACAAGATTTAATGAGGCTAAAATAGACTCAAAACAGTGTACGTTATTTGAAAAATAAAATAGAGAAGGTGTAATGATGAAAGTAAGTGATTTTTATTTTGATTTACCAGAAGAGCTTATAGCGCAATATCCACTTGAGAAAAGAGATTCTTCAAGATTAATGGTTGTTGATAAGGAAACTGGAGAAATTGAACATAGAAGATTCCATGATATATTAGAATATTTAAAAGAAGGTGATACTTTAGTTTTAAATAACACTAGAGTTTTACCTGCTAGACTTATAGGAGCTAAAGAAGAGACTGGTGGAAAAATAGAATTTCTTCTTCTAAAAAGAATCGAAGGAGATAAGTGGGAATGTTTAGCAAAACCAGGTAGAAGAGCTAAAGTAGGAACAGTTTTCACTTTTGGTGATGGACAGCTTAAGGCTATTGTTAGAGAAATTGGAGAAGAAGGTAACAGAATTATAGAGTTTATGTATGATGGTATCTTTGAGCAAGTTTTAGATGAACTAGGACAAATGCCACTTCCTCCGTATATTCATGAGAAATTAGAAGATAAAGAAAGATACCAAACAGTTTATTCTAAAGAGAAGGGGTCAGCAGCTGCACCAACAGCAGGTTTACACTTCACAGAGGATTTATTAAAAGAAATAAAAGCTAAGGGTGTTAACATAGCATATCTAACTTTACATGTTGGATTAGGAACATTTAGACCAGTAAAGGTTGATGATGTTAATAACCATGTTATGCATTCAGAATATTATCATTTAGATAAAGAAAATGCTGACCTTATAAATAAAACTAAAGAGTCAGGGAATAGAGTGATAGCAGTTGGAACAACATCTACAAGAACTTTAGAGACTATTGGAGATGAAAATGGAAGAGTTAGAGAACAAAGTGGATGGACTGATATATTTATATATCCTGGATATAAGTTCAATATTGTTGATAACTTAATTACAAACTTCCACTTACCAGAATCAACGTTAATAATGCTTGTTTCTGCATTATGTGGCCAAGATACTATAATGAATGCTTACAATGAAGCAGTAAAAGAAAAATACAGATTCTTCTCATTTGGAGATTCAATGTTTATAAAATAAAAAGCAAAGGAAGGACTTTTTTCATGACTAAAAAAAGATATACTCTTTTAAAAAAAGACGGAAAAGCTAGAAGAGGTGAGTTTGTAACTCCTCACGGAACAATTCAAACACCTGTATTCATGAATGTTGGAACAATAGCAGCTATAAAAGGTGCAGTTTCATCAATGGATTTAAAAGACATAAGATGTCAAGTAGAACTTTCAAACACATATCATTTACACTTAAGACCAGGAGATAAGGTTGTTAAGCAAATGGGTGGATTACATAAGTTTATGAATTGGGATAGACCAATATTAACTGATTCAGGTGGATTCCAAGTTTTCTCACTTGCAGGAATGAGAAAAATAAAAGAAGAGGGAGTTTACTTTAACTCTCATATAGATGGAAGAAAGATATTCATGGGACCAGAAGAGAGTATGCAAATACAAAGTAACTTAGGTTCAACAATAGCTATGGCTTTTGATGAATGTATTCCAAATCCATCAACAAGAGAATACGTTGAAAAGTCAGTTGCAAGAACAACAAGATGGCTTGAAAGATGTAAAGTTGAAATGGATAGATTAAACTCATTAGAAGATACAGTGAATAACGAGCAAATGTTATTTGGTATTAACCAAGGTGGAGTTTATGAAGATATAAGAATAGAGCATGCTAAGACTATAACTAAAATGGACTTAGATGGATATGCAATTGGTGGATTAGCAGTTGGTGAAACTCATGAAGAAATGTATAGAATAATAGACGCAGTAGTTCCACATTTACCAGAGGATAAGCCAATATACTTAATGGGAGTTGGTCTTCCATCAAATATATTAGAAGCAGTTGAAAGAGGAGTAGACTTCTTTGATTGCGTATTGCCAGCTAGAAATGGAAGACATGGTCATGTTTTCACTAAAGATGGTAAAATAAACTTAATGAATGCTAAGTTTGAACTAGATGCTAGACCAATAGATGAAGGATGTGACTGTCCTGCATGTAAGCATTACACAAGAGCATATATAAGACACTTATTCAAAGCTAAAGAAATGCTAGCTATGAGATTATGTGTTCTTCACAATCTATATTTCTACAACAAGCTTATGGAGGATATAAGAGCTGCCATAGATGGTGGATACTTTGCTGAATTCAAAGCTAAGAAGTTAGAAGAGTGGAATGGAAGAGCTTAATAATATAAATATTACATAATTTTAGAAAGGGAGTGGCTAAAATGAATTTTCAATCAATAGCAGCAATGGTATTACCTTTTATTTTAATGTTTGGAGTATTTTATTTCTTACTTATCTTACCAGAGAAGAAAAGACAAAAGAAATATAATGCTATGATAGATGAACTAAAAGTTAACGATAAAATCGTAACAAGAGGTGGAATCATCGGTAGAATAGTAAAAATAAAAGATGATAGCGTTATAATAGAAACAAGTCAAGAAAGAACTAAAATGGAGTTTACAAAACAAGGTATAAGTTCAAAAGTTGACTAATATTTAAATAAAAAATAGTCATTTTAATGCATAAAAACATTAAAATGACTATTTTTTTTGCGTAGAGGTATTGAATTTTTTTATATAATGTGAAAAAATAAGGGAGGTAAATCAAATAAAGCTTTCTAAAATAACTTTAAAATTAAACCTTCACATGGTATAATATTAAAGATAGTTTTGATTGGAGGAAGAGTAAATGAAGCGTATAAAAACAGTAAACAAGTCAAGCTTAAAAAAGAGCTTATGTAAGCCAGCAGATTGCAGAGAGTGTGCTAACTCATGCCAATCAGCTTGTAAAACATCAGCTACAGTAGCAAACTTAGCTTGTGAAAATTAATTATAAAATTTTTTAAGTGGCAGTAACTTTTAAAGTTGCTGCCTTAGTTCTTAGTTAGGAGGAAATATTGTGGCATTAATTCATAAATTTATGCAAGGTGGAGAGTATTACGTAGTTGACGTAAACTCAGGAAGTGTTCATATCGTTGATAATCTTATATACGATATGATAGATGATGAAAATAGATTAAGTGGTAAAGAGATTTTAGTTGAAAAGTTAAAAGATAAATATCCAGTTGAAGAAATAGAAGAGGCTTATGAAGACCTACTTCAATTAGTAGAAGAGGAGGCTTTATACTCAGGTGACTTATATGAAGAGGTTGCTAAAGAGAGTGATAAAGCACCATCATACATAAAAGCTTTATGCTTAAATGTTGTGCATGACTGTAACTTAAGATGTAAGTACTGTTTTGCAGATGAGGGAGAATATAAGGGATGTAGAAAGCCAATGAGTGCAGAAGTTGGTAAAAAAGCTATTGATTTCGTATTAGCAAACTCAGGTGGAATAAAGAATATAGAAGTTGATTTATTTGGTGGGGAACCACTAATGGTATTTGATACAATCAAAGAGATAATTGATTATGGAAAGAAAAGAGGAGAAGAAGAAGGTAAGAATGTAAGATTTACAATGACTACTAACGCAACTCTTTTAAATGATGAAAGAATTGATTATATAGATAAAAATATCGGAAATATAATTCTTTCAATTGATGGAAGAAAAGAAGTTAACGATGCAGTTAGAATAAGAGTTGATGGTTCAGGAAGTTATGAAAGAATACTTCCAAACATCAAGAAAATGGTTGAAAAGAGAGATCCAAGTAAACAATATTATGCTAGAGGTACATTTACAAGAAATAACACTGATTTCTTCCAAGATGTAATGGCTCTTGCTAATGAAGGATTTGATGAAATATCAATAGAACCAGTTGTTCTTCCGGATGAACATGAACTATCTTTAAGAAGAGAAGATTTACCAACTATTTTTGGAGAGTATGATAAGTTATACAACGAGATGGAAAGAAGATTAAAAGAGGGAGATAATATCTTTAAATTCTACCACTTTAACATTGATTTAAATGGTGGTCCATGTGTTTATAAGAGAATAGCAGGTTGTGGAGCTGGACATGAGTATATAGCTGTAACTCCAGACGGAGATATATACCCATGTCACCAATTTGTTGGAAATACTGATTTCTTAATGGGAAATATAGAAGATGGAATACTTAAGAAAGAAATTTCATCAGAATTTAAACAAGCACACATTTACAATAAGCCTAAGTGTAAAGAGTGTTGGGCTAGATTCTACTGTAGTGGTGGATGTCAAGCTAACAACTTTAACTTCAATGGTGATATCCATGTTCCATACGAAATAGGATGTGAAATGCAGAAGAAGAGAATAGAATGTGCAATCGCATTAAAATCAAAAACTATGGAAACTGAATAAAAATATAGTATTAACATTTGTTGCCATATATTGACTATATGGCAACAAATTAATATAATTTAGACTATCAGAGAAATTTTTACAGAGGGGGATAACCATGAAATCAAAAGTAGGTAGCTTCATATTATTCTTTATCTCCATAGCAGTAATAAGTTTTTTAGCTCTAGCAGGGTTCAAAGGATTTACTTTGGGGAATTATCAATTTAAAACGTTTAATGAGGTTATAACTAAGGGATTAGATCTACAAGGTGGAGTTTCTGTTCTTATGGAAATTCAAGGTGACAATGTTACTGTAGATCAACTTAATAGAACAAAGGAACTTCTATCTTTAAGGGTTAACAAGGTTGGAGTTTCAGAGACAACAGTAAATACAGAGGGCGACAACAAAATAAGAATTGATATTCCAGGGCAATATGATTCAAAAGCTATAGTTGATTCATTACAAAAAACTGGTGAATTAACTTTTGTAGACCCAGAAGGAAACGTTATTTTAACAGGTAAAGATGTTAAAAAAGCAAGTGCTTATATAGATCCTCAATCAGCTCAACCGGCAATAAAGTTAGAGCTTAATGAAGAAGGAAAACAAAAATTCGCAGAAGCAACAAAAAAGTTTAAAGGTCAAAAAATCGCTATTAAAATGGATGATGAGACTCTAACAGATCCTGTTGTAAATGACATAATAAGTAACGGTGAAGCAATTATATCAGGAGAAAGAAGCATGGAAGATGCAGAAAAAATTTCAGGTATAATAAATGCAGGTGCGTTACCAGTGCCAGTTAAAGCTGTTTCAGTTGAAACTGTAGGAGCTCAATTAGGAGCTGATGCATTACCAAATGCAATGAAGGCTGGAGCTATAGGTGTAGCAATTATATTTATATTCATGATTCTTTACTATAGAGTTCCAGGATTCTTAGCATCTATGTCATTAAGTGTTTATATATTATTAGTTCTTTATACATTCGTATCAGTCGGTGTAACTTTAAGTTTACCAGGTATAGCTGCATTCTTACTAACAGTAGGTATGGCGGTAGATGCCAATGTACTTATATTTGAAAGAATTAAAGAAGAACTTAGAAACGGTAGAAGTGTAAAATCAGCTATGAAAATAGGGGTTAGCAATGCTTTAAGCTCAATTATTGACTCAAATATAACAACTATTATAGCAGGTTTAGTTCTATACTTCTTTGGTTCAGGTCCAGTTAAGGGATTCGCATTAACCTTATTAATAGGTATAGCAATCAGTATGCTTACTGCTATAGTAATTACAAGATTCTTTATGACTTTAGGATTCAACATGGGTATATTAAACAAACCTTCAATGTTTGGTAGAATCAAAGTTAAAGAAGGAGGTAGACATAATGCTTAAAATTGTAGAGAAGAAAAAAATATGGTTTACTATATCGATTCTTATAATTGCTATAGGCTTAGGATTTATGTTTACTAAAGGAATGAACTTTGGAATCGACTTTAAGGGTGGAACTCAAGTTGTAATTGATATGGGTAAAGAGTTCAGCAAAGCAGATGTTGATAAAATAGTAGACGAGTATTCAAAAGATGCAGTTACTAATACTGTAAATGGCACTCAACTTGAAGTAAAGGCTAGAGAATTAGACACAACTCAAGTTGATGAAATGTTCAAAGCTTTACAAGAAAAATATGATTTAAAAGATGATGCACTATTATCTCAAAATGAAATTGGAGCATCAGTAGGTAAAGAATTAACTCAAAATGCAATAATAGCGATTATTATAGCTATTATATGCATGCTTATATATGTAATTATAAGATTTGAATTCTCGTTTGGTGTTGCTGCAATTATAGCACTTTTACACGATGTTTTAATAACTATAAGTGTTTACGCTATTTTTGGTATAACTATAAATACACCATTTATAGCAGCTATACTTACTATAGTAGGTTACTCAATCAACGATACTATAGTTATATTCGATAGAATAAGAGAGAATAGAAAAAAATTAAGAGGGAAGTCACCTGAAGAGGTTGCAGATATAAGTATAACTCAAACTATGTCAAGATCAATAAATACAACACTTACAACATTAGTTACAATAGTTTGTGTTTATATATTTGTTCCAACAGTTAGAGATTTTGCTTTCCCATTAATAGTTGGTATAGCATCAGGAGCTTGTTCATCAATATTTATAGCAAGTCCAATATGGTGTATGATTACTAATCATCAAAAAAAGAAAAAAGCAAGAAATAAATAAAATTTTTAAAAGTATCAGAAGGATGTAATCTTCTGGTACTTTTTTTAGTTTTCCTTTAAAAAATGATAGAATTAAATAAAAAAATGTAAAAAATAATAAAAATAGCTTATGTATACGTATTTATTTGAAAAGTATTTGTCAAAAAGGCAATTTTAAATTATAATATACTTGTTTTCTTAATTTTATGGAGGAGTTAAATTATGCAGAAGGCTTGGAGAAACATATATTGCACTAATTACATATCAGGGTATAGCCCTTTTAATATCAAAAATATGAATAAAGCAATAGAAAGACTAGCATCTGCAGTTAACAATAGAGAAAAGATAGTTGTATATGGCGGATGTGATTTAGATTCTATATGTGCCATATCATCATTAATGCTTATACTTAAGTATTTAAATGCTGATGTTGAATATTGTGTAAGTTCTGATTGTGAAGAGGAGAACTATGACTTAGATGAATATACATTAAAAGAAGATATTGCTTTTTTAGGAGCGGAACTTTTAATAACAGTAGGTTGTGGTCTTGCTGATAAAGAAGTTGAAGATCTTTGTGGATTTTATAATATAGATTTAATTATAATGGAGAATAAGCGTACAAAATGTACTTATGATTCAACTTATATAAACCCAAGTGAAGAGAAATGTTCATATAGATATAAGGATTTAACAAATTCAGGGTTAACTTTTAAGTTAATGCAGGCTATTGCGATATATTATAATATGAAGAGAATAAATAAGTATTTGGATTTAATACTTATAGGAAGTGCTTCAAAGAACATTGAGAATAAAGGTGAAAATGGAATAATATTAAAGGAAGGCATTCAATATTTAAGATATACTAATAGTATCGGATTGAATGCTATTAAGAGTTTCTTTAATATTAGTGACATAAATATAGAAAGTATAAATAAGATAGTTAATGAGATAACTCCAAGAGAGGGTGCTATTAGCAAAAAGGACAATGCTAAGATAATAGTGGAGTTGTTAACTACAAACGATAGAGATAGGGCGGAACAGATAACCAAATATATTTATAATGAAAAGATTAGGTAAGATAGTTAGGTAGTAATTAAAATTTATATATATTTATTAATTTTGGAGGCAAAGCAATGAGTTTAAAGGATAAAATAAGAGTTATAGAAGATTTCCCTAAAAAAGGAATAAGTTTCAAAGACATAACTACTTTAATAGCTGATGGAGAAGGATTAAGAGATTCTGTTGATCAAATGGCAGCATTTTTCAAAGATAAGAATGTTGATGTTGTTGTTGGACCAGAAGCAAGAGGATTTATATTTGGTGTTCCTGTAGCATATGCTTTAGGAGTTGGATTTATTCCAGTAAGAAAACCAGGTAAATTACCTGCTGACACAGTAAAAGTAGAATATGACTTAGAGTATGGAAAAGATGCTTTAGAAATACACAAAGATGCTATAAAGCCAGGAATGAGAGTTGCTATAGTTGACGATCTTTTAGCTACTGGTGGTACAATAGCAGCTGTTGCTAAGTTAGTAGAACAAGCTGGTGGAGAAGTAGCTGGTTTAGCATTTACTATTGAGTTAACAGAGTTAAAAGGAAGAGATAAATTAGAAGGATATGAAATTACATCATTAGTTGATTATGAGGTTTAATATCTTTAGAATTAGTAAAATATCATAATATGATTTTGAAATGGCTGGTTATTAAACCAGCCATTAATTTTATTGGTTTATTTTATTTTTTTGTTATATAATAATATAATATATTAAAAAGAAATCTTAGGTAGGGGAGAATAATCCAGTATGTTAGAAGAACTAATTTCTAAAATAAAAGCTAATGGGAATAATGTTGATATAGATTTAGTTAAAAAGGCATATGATTTAGCTTTTGAAGCACATAAAGAACAAAAAAGAGAATCGGGCGAACCATACATAATTCATCCTATTAGCGTAGCTATGATATTAGCTGATATGGGGATGGATACAAACACTATAGTTGCGGGACTTCTTCACGATGTCATAGAAGATACGGATTATACTTATGATGACATAAGTAATATTTTTAACGTTGAAGTAGCTAACTTAGTAGATGGGGTTACGAAATTAGGTAAAATAAAATATAAGAGTAAGGAAGAACAACAGGCTGATAATGTAAGGAAAATGCTTTTAGCTATGGCTAAAGATATAAGAGTTATAATTATAAAATTAGCTGATAGACTTCATAATATGAGAACTCTTAAATATATGAAGCCTGAAAAACAAAAGGCAAAAGCACAGGAAACATTAGATATTTTTGCTCCTTTAGCTCATAGACTTGGTATGTCTAAAATTAAATGGGAGCTTGAGGATTTATGTTTAAGATACATCCATCCAGAGGAGTACTATGATTTAGTTCATAAGATATCAGAAAAAAGAGTTGAACGTGAAGAGTATATTTCAAGTATAATAGCTGAAATAAAAGAAAAATTAGAAAAAGCTAATATAGACAGTGAAATAGATGGTAGACCAAAACATTTTTATAGTATATATAGAAAGATGGTTAACAAACATAAGAGCATAGATCAAATATTTGACTTAACTGCTATAAGAATATTAGTAAATACAGTTAAGGATTGCTATGCAGTTTTAGGTATAGTACATACAATATATAAACCAATACCAGGTAGATTTAAGGATTATATAGCTATGCCTAAGCCTAATATGTATCAATCATTACATACAACGGTAATAGGTAGTGGTGGTAAGACTTTTGAGATACAAATAAGAACTTTTGAAATGCATAGGACAGCTGAGTATGGAATTGCTGCTCACTGGAAGTATAAAAGTGGAATTACTGGGACAGATTCGAAGGAAATGACTTTTGAAAATAAGCTAACTTGGCTTAGAGATATACTTGAGTGGCAAAAGGAAGCTGTAGATGCTACTGAGTTTATGGAAGGATTTAAACTTGATTTATTCTCAGATGAAATATTTGTGTTTACTCCAAAGGGTGTGGTTATAAATTTACCTGCAGGAGCTACTCCTATTGATTTTGCATATAAGATTCACACAGATATAGGTAATAAGTGCGTTGGAGCAAAGGTTAACGGGAAAATTGTTACTTTAGATTATAAGCTTAAAACAGGTGAAATAGTAGAGATATTAACTTCAGCAGCATCAAAGGGACCAAAGATAGATTGGTTAAGTATTGCAAATAGTAATCAAGCAAGAAGTAAAATAAAACAATGGCTTAGAAAAGCAAGAAGAGATGATAATCTTGAAAAAGGAAAGGATATTTTAGAGAAGGAGTTTAAGAAACAATCTCTAAATTCTTCTGAACTTTTAAAAGGACCTTTATATGATAAGTTAATGAAGAGATATCATTTTAATAATATTGATGAAATGTATATTTCTATAGGAGAAGGTGAACTTTTAGCTTCTACAGTTATTTATAAGTTAAAAGAACCTGAAGTTAAACAACCAACAGAAGCAGAATTAAACAAGAATATTGAAGAACAAATTGCAAGAACTGAAAGACAAACTAAGAAGAAACAAAGTTGTGGAGTTACTGTTAAGGGGCTAAACAATATAATGGTTAGGTTTGCTAGATGCTGTAATCCAGTTCCGGGAGATGATATAGTAGGATATATCACAAAAGGAAGAGGCGTTTCTATTCATAGAAGAGATTGTTCAAACTTTAAGGATATAGTTGAGAGACAAAATGAAAAAGTTGTTGAAGTAAGCTGGGGAACTGAAAAGGGAACTGCATATATAGCAGAGCTTGAGGTTAAAGCTGAAGATAGAATGTGTTTATTATCTGATGTTATGCTTGTTATAACTGACTCTAAGTTAAGTTTGATAGGTGTTAATGCTAAATCAGGCAAACATGGAATGGCTCATATAAATATTCAAATTAAAATAGATAGTATTGAACAATTAAAAGATTTAATGAAAAAGATAAGAAGATTAAAAGGTATTATAGACGTTTATAGAGTTAACAAGTAGAAGGGGATGTAACACGGTGAGAGTTGTAGTTCAAAGAGTTAATAAATCTTCAGTAAGTGTTGATAATGAAGTAGTAGGAAGTATAAACAAAGGATTTAATGTATTGGTTGGAATTGGTAAAGAAGATACAATAGATGATTTAAAATACATAAAAGATAAAGTTTTAAATTTAAGAGTTTTTGAAGATGAAGATGATAAAATGAATCTTTCTCTAAAAGATGTTAAAGGAGAGCTTCTTCTTATATCACAATTTACTCTTTATGGAGATTGTAGAAAAGGAAGAAGACCAAACTTTATGAATGCACTTGGTGGAGATGAGGCTAAGAAGCTTTTTGATGAATTTGTGAATATGTGCAGAGAAGAAGGCTTAAAAGTTGAGACTGGAGTTTTTGGAGCACATATGGTTGTAGATATAGAAAATGATGGACCAGTAACATTAATGATAGATAGTAAAAAGAATTTCTAAACAAATGTTACTATTTTAAGGATAAAGCATTATAATAGATATAGGATTTTAGAAAACACTTATTAATAAGTAAGTTGGAGTTTATGAAGGAGGGATTGATATGATGATAAAAGCAATTCCAGTAGGTATGTATCAAGCCAACTGTTACATTGTTATGGATGAAAATACTAAGGAGTGTGCAATATTAGATCCAGGCGCAGACTCATCAAGAATAGAGAAGGTAATAGAAACTTTAGGAGCAAACCCAAAGATGATATTATTAACACATGGACATTTTGACCATGTTGGAGCTGTTGAAAAATTAGTTGAGAAATATAATATACCTTTTTATATAAATAAAAAAGATGAAGAAATGATAGATAGAAATGTTGATGTTTTTGGGAAAATTCCAAAAGCCAATGGATATTTAAATGAAGACGAAGTTATTAAATTATCAGATGAATATGAAGTTAAATGTATAGAAACACCAGGACATACACCAGGTGGAGTATGTTTACTAATAGGAGATTGTTTATTTACAGGAGATACTTTATTTAGAGAATCAATTGGAAGAAGTGATTTTGAGGGTGGAAATCATGCAACGCTTTTAAATAGTATAAATAAAAAAATTGTGCCATTAGGCGATAATATAGCTGTTTACCCTGGTCATGGACCAAGTTCAACTATAAAACACGAAAGACAAAGAAACCCATTTTTAGCAGGAGATTTTTATGTATATTAAAATATATCTTAACGACTTAAAGTATAGATATGATGTTTATCAAATGTTTAACATCTTCTATACTTTTAAGGAGTTAAAATTTGTAGAAAAAAATGAAGAGAGAGACTATGATGTTCACATATTTGAAGATAAAGTTACTATCTCAAACAAAGAAAATAGTTTCTCATATGAATATGAAGAAGGCTATGGATTTAAAACTGAGCTTAAAAAAGGAATATTTAAATTTTTAGCAGATACACTTAAGGATGAATATCCTTGGGGAACTTTAGTTGGGATAAGACCAAGTAAAATTGCTTTATCTCTTATAAGAGACGGAAAATCAGAAGAAGAGATAATAAAATACTTTGAGGATAATTACATGGCTAGTGAAGAAAAGGCTAAACTTTGTATAGAAGTTGCTGAAAGAGAAGAAAGCTTTGTAAATAAAGACGAAAATTCAATAAGCATATATGTAGGTATGCCTTTCTGTCCAACTAGATGCCTTTATTGTTCATTTGCAGCTAATCCTATAGCTGGGTTTAAAAGAGACGTAAATCCTTATCTAGAGGCATTAAACAAGGAGATATCAGCTATTAGAGATTATGTAGCCCAAAAAGGATTAAAAATAGAGACTGTTTACTTTGGTGGTGGTACTCCAACTTCAGTTAATAATGAACAATTTGAAGATTTAATGAAGCATGTGTATGAAAGCTTTGTTAAAGGAAAAAATGTAAAAGAGTTTACTGTTGAATGTGGAAGACCAGACTCAATAACAGAAGAGAAACTAAATTCTATGAAAAGATATGAAGTTTCCAGAATTTCTATTAATCCTCAAACTATGAATGATAAAACCTTAAAATCTATAGGTAGAGGTCACTTAACAGCTGATGTAGTGGAAAAATTCAATTTGGCAAGAAGCTTAGACTTTGATAACATAAATATGGATATTATTATTGGACTTCCAAATGAAGATATTGAAGAAGTTACTAGAACTTGTTCTTTAATAAAAGAACTTAATCCAGATAGCTTAACAATTCATGGAATGTCTATTAAAAGAGCATCAAGACTATATGAAAATTTAGTTTTAAATCAAAGTATAAAAGTTGCTAATCAAAAGAATCTTAACAAAATGTATGATATGAGCAAAGAGCTAGGTAGAGAACTAGATATGTACCCATACTATATGTACAGACAAAAGAACATGGTTGGTAATATGGAAAACGTAGGTTACTCAAAAGCAGGTAAAGAGTGTGTTTATAACATACAAATGATAGAAGATAAGCAAACCATAATAGCTTTAGGGGCTGATGCAGTTTCAAAGGTTGTTTTCTTAAATGAAGGAAAAAATCGTATAGAGAGATTTGCAAATGTTAAGGACGTAAAAGAATACGTTAAAAGAATTGATGAAATGGTTGAAGGTAAGATAGAATTACTTGAAGCATTATATAAATAAAAATTAAATATTGTAGGAGGAATAGTTTATGGCAATACAAGCTCAAAAAGGTACTAAAGACATGCTACCTAATGACGCTTATAAATGGCATTACATAGAAGAAAAATTAAGAAAAATATCAGCTGAATATGGTATTAGAGAAATAAGAACTCCAATGTTTGAAGCAACTGAACTTTTCAAAAGAGGAGTAGGAGAAACTACTGATGTTGTTCAAAAGGAAATGTACACTTTTGAAGATAAAGGTGGAAGAAGTATAACTCTTAAACCAGAGGGAACAGCTCCTTCAGTTAGAGCATTCATAGAAAATAGTTTATATGCTGATGCTCAACCAACAAAAATGTTCTACTTCACTCCTTGCTTTAGATACGAAAAAGCACAAAAAGGAAGATTAAGACAATTCCATCAATATGGAATAGAAGTATTTGGATCACAAGAGCCTTCAATTGATGCAGAAGTATTATCATTAGTAATGAGAGCATTAACTGAGGACTTTGGAATAAATGGATTAAGCTTAAATATAAACAGTTTAGGATGTCCAAAATGTAGAGCTAAGTTTAACGAAGCTTTAAGACAATACTTACAAGAAAATTATGATGATCTTTGTGAAACTTGTAAAACAAGATTTGAAAAGAATCCAATGAGAATCATAGATTGTAAGGAAAAGAAATGTAAAGCTATAGTTAAGGAAGCTCCTTCAATATTAGATTATATCTGTGATGAGTGTAGTGATCACTTTACTAAGTTAAAAGCTTACTTAGATATAATGGGAATAGAATACAATATAGACCCACAAATAGTAAGAGGATTAGATTATTATAGTAAAACTGTTTTCGAAGTTATAAAAGATGGATTAACAGTTTGTGGTGGTGGAAGATACGATTATCTAGTGGAAGAAATAGATGGACCTCAAACTCCAGCGATGGGATTTGGATTAGGTCTTGAAAGACTTCTTTTAATCTTAGATGAAGAGGGAATTGAGATTCCAGAACCAACTAGATGTGATGTTTATATTGGATCTATGGGAGATAATGCTAAGATGGAAGCTATGAAGTTAGCATTTAACTTAAGAAAAGCCGGAGTTAAGGCTGAAATAGATCATTTAGGAAAGAGTGTTAAAGCTCAAATGAAATATGCTAACAAAATAGGTGCTAAGTTTACTTTTGTTATAGGTGATTCTGAAATAGAAGAAAACAAAGCTAGAATTAAGAGAATGAGCGATGGAGAACAATTCGAAGTCAGCTTAGATATAAATGAAATAGTAAATATAGTTAAAGAGTAGACAGGAGGAGAATTAAAATGGGTGAAGCTTTAAATGGCTTAAAGCGTAACATAATGTGTGGCGACGCTAGAGAAAGTCACATTGGACAAAAAGTAACCGTAATGGGTTGGGTTCAAAGAAATAGAAATCTTGGAGGTCTTCAATTTATAGACTTAAGAGATAGAGAAGGAATTTTACAGGTTGTATTTCACGATAATCTAGGAGAAGAAATCTTAGAAAAAGCAAAATCAATAAGACCTGAGTATTGTATCGCTGTAACAGGTGAAATAGTTAAGAGAGAATCAGTTAATGAAAACATGCCAACAGGAATGGTTGAATTAAATGCTGAGGAATTAAAAATTTTATCTGAGTCAGATACTCCTCCAATATATATTAAAGAAGATTTAGATGCAGCAGAAAGCATAAGATTAAAATATAGATATCTTGATTTAAGAAGACCAGATATGCAAAATATATTCAAGATAAGACATAAAACAACTAAGGCTATAAGAGATTACCTTGATCAAAATGGTTTCTTAGAGATGGAAACACCAATGCTAACAAAGTCAACTCCGGAAGGAGCTAGAGACTATCTTGTACCATCAAGAAACTATCCAGGAATGTTCTATGCATTACCTCAATCACCACAATTATTCAAGCAATTATTAATGGTATCAGGTTTTGATAAGTACTTCCAAATAGTTAAGTGTTTCAGAGATGAGGACTTAAGAGCAAACAGACAACCTGAGTTTACTCAAGTTGACTTAGAAATGTCATTCGTTGAGCAAGATGACGTTATGGCATTAAATGAAGGTTTAATCAAGCACGTATTCAAAGAAGTAGTAGGCGTTGATGTTCAAACTCCAATTAAGAGAATGACATTCAAAGATGCTATGGAGAAATACGGTTCAGATAAACCAGATTTAAGATTTGGTATGGAAATAACAGACTTAAGTGAAGTTGTTAAAGAATGTGGATTCAAAGTATTCACAGATGCTGTTGCTAATGGCGGATCAGTTAGAGGACTATGCCTAGAAGGCGGAGCCTCAATGGGAAGAAAAGATATAGACAGATTAGGAGAATTCGTTAAGACTTTCAAAGCTAAAGGATTAGCATGGATTCAATTAAAAGAAGAAGGTGTTAAATCACCAATAGCTAAGTTCTTCCAAGAAGAGGAATTAAACAAAATAATCGAAACTATGGGAGCTAAAACTGGGGATTTAATACTTATCGTTGCTGATAAGAACTCAGTAGTATTCAAATCTTTAGGAGAGTTAAGATTAGAGCTTTCAAGAAAGTTTGATTTAGTTAAAGATAAGAATGAATTTAACTTCACATGGATAACAGAGTTTGACCTTCTTGAGTACGATGAAGAAGAGGGAAGATACTTCGCAGCTCATCACCCATTCACTATGCCAATGGACGAAGATATTCAATATTTAGATACTGATCCAGGTAGAGTAAGAGCTAAGGCTTATGACTTAGTATTAAATGGAGAAGAACTTGGTGGAGGTTCAGTAAGAATACATGATACTAAACTTCAAGAAAAAATGTTTGAAGTATTAGGATTCACTCAAGAATCAGCTTGGGAAAGATTTGGATTCTTACTAGAAGCGTTCAAGTTTGGACCACCACCACATGCTGGATTAGCATTCGGTCTAGATAGAATGATAATGTTCTTAGCTGGAACTGAAAACATTAAAGATGTTATCACATTCCCTAAAAACCAAAATGCATTCTGTTACTTAACTGAAGCACCTAATATAGCTGATGAAGCTCAATTAAATGAATTAGGGATTGAAGTAATAAAAAAATCTGAAGAAGATAAGGCAGAATAATATAAAAGCAATCTAATTTTGAGATAATAAAATAGCATCTTAAATTTAGATTGCTTTTTATTTGACTTTTTTAGAAAAAATATTGTATATTTAATTATTAACTATGAAATAATAATATACATTAAAAATATTATATAGTAAATCATAATTTAATTAGTATGAGGTGTAAAAGTTGAATGATAATGAAGCTTTAAGAAAAGATATATTAGTAAGATTAAGAAAGATAGAGGGTCAGGTTAAAGGAATTCAAGGGATGGTGGATAAAGATGTTTGTTGCAGAGATGTGTTAACACAAATATCCGCCATAAGAGCCGCTATAAATAAAGTTGGTGTCCTTATGATTGAAAACTATGCAAGAAACTGCATGGGATTAGGTGAGGGCAGCGAAGAGGATATAGCTGCTTTAGAGCAATTAATAAAAACATTAAATAGCTTTGTAAAATAATAGACCACATAAAGTGGCCTATTTTTTTTTATTAAATTTTATATCACTTTTACTTTTTAGTTTCTTAAATAGTAATAGGTTTTTTGAGTTTAATGAACCATGAGTATAATGTTTTTTTCTTGTATAAATTAAACGTGTTATTGTAGAAACAAAAAGTACACCTAAGGCTAAAGAGCCTGCTGATGATATTGTAATTATAGCCTGATTCCAAGTAGACATAGCATCTCCTTGTATTGCTTCGTACATAGTATTATACATACCACTTCCAGGTACTAAAGGAATAAGTGCTGCTACAACTATTGTAGTAACAGGAGTTTTTAAAATCCTTGCACATACTTCGGAGTAGGTGCTTATTACTAAAGAAGCAAAAAACATTGATAGGATTACGCTAAAGCCAAAGGATAAACCTATTTTGTAAATAAACCATCCAAGGGCTCCTCCTATACCTGCAAAAAATAAATTTTTACCGTGAATATTAAATAAAACTCCAAAAGCTATAGTTGCCATGAATGTGGCTAACACTTCTTTTATTAAATCCATTTATATGCCACCTCCAAGTGAAATCCATAGACTCATAACCATACCAGTACCTACAGCTATGGATACTGCTACTAAGAAGGCTTCAGCTGCCCTTATAAGCCCAGAGATTAAGTCGCCAGCTATTGTATCTCTAATAGCATTTGTGATTGAAAGTCCAGGAACAAGAAGCATTATACTACCGATAATCATAGTATCTAAACTGCTACCTACACCTAAATTATAAGCAATTAAAGAGAGTATAGCTGCTATGGCACCACCTAAACTGTTTATAAAGAAAGTATTTATTCCAAGCTTACCAGCTTTAAGTGTTACGAGCTGAACAAACATTCCTACAAAGAAGGAAACTAAACAATCTTCAAGTTTACCGCCAAGAATAGTAGTAAATCCTGCAGCCCCTATAGCAGAGAAGATTAAATTTGTTTTTAAATCATATTTAGGAGAGTTCTGATTTATATCTATTAATTTTTCTAAAACTTCATCAAGAGAAAGTTTTTCTATGTAAATTTGTCTTGAAAGTTCATTTACTAAGTGAATTTTTTGTAAGTTAACAGTTCTACTGGTAACTCTTTTTACTAGGGTGGTTGTATAATTATTCTCATCATATACAGAAACCATTATGCCTGTAGGGGTTACAAAACTGTCTGCATAACGGACACCATAAGCTGCACAAATCTTGCATATAGTCTCTTCAACTCTGTATGTTTCGCCACCACTTTCTAGTATTATTCTTCCTGCAAAAGTTGCAATATGTAATACTTTATCAAAATCCATATTATTCGCCCCTATGTAATTTTATAACTAATAATGTAATTATAACATATGAAAAGTTTAAAGTGCATAAATTTGGATATATAAACTCATATTAGTTTAGGTAAAATATAAACAGATTATTTACTATTGATAAAAATAATTAATAAATTTATAATAGTTAATATATATTTTACGTTTGGGGTGAAGAAAATGAATTTTGAAAATTTACAAAAAGAAGATGTGCAGATTGCAAATCTTGTAGAAAAGGAAAAAGAAAGACAGGAAAATAGTATAGAACTTATAGCTTCAGAAAACTTTGTTAGTAAAGCAGTTATGGAGGCTATGGGATCATATTTAACTAATAAATACGCAGAGGGCTATCCATCAAAAAGATATTATGGAGGTTGTCACGTAGTTGATGAGGTTGAAGATTTAGCAAGAGAAAGAGTAAAAAATTTATTTGGGGCTGAGCATGCTAATGTACAACCACACTCAGGATCACAGGCTAACATGGCAGTTTACTTCTCAATATTAGAGCCAGGTGATACTGTATTAGGAATGGATTTAAGTCATGGAGGACATTTAACTCATGGTTCACCAGTTAACTTCTCAGGAAGACTATTTAACTTTGTGTCATATGGTGTTGATCCAGAGACTGAAATGATAAATTATGAAATAGTAAGAGATTTAGCTAAGAAGCATAATCCTAAGCTAATAGTGGCAGGAGCAAGTGCTTACTCAAGAACAATAGATTTTAAAACTTTAAGAGAGATTGCAGATGAAGTTGGAGCTTATCTTATGGTAGATATAGCTCATATAGCTGGATTAGTAGCAACAGGACTTCATCCATCACCAGTCCCTTATGCTGATTTTGTGACTTCAACAACTCATAAAACTTTAAGAGGACCAAGAGGTGGATTAATACTTTGCAAAGAAAAATTTGCAAAAATAATTGATAAAAATATATTCCCAGGAATTCAAGGTGGTCCATTAATGCATGTGATAGCTGGTAAAGCTGTATGCTTTAAAGAGGCTTTAGAGCCAGAGTTTAAAACTTATATGGAGCAGGTTGTTAAAAATGCAGAAGTTTTAGCAGAAGCCTTAGAATCATATGGATTTAAATTAGTTTCAAATGGAACAGATAACCATTTAATACTTGTTGATTTAACTAATAAAGACATAACAGGTAAGGATGCTGAAATTCTTTTAGATAGTATAGGAATAACTTTAAATAAGAATACAGTTCCTAATGAAACAAGAAGTCCATTTGTAACTAGTGGAGTTAGAATAGGTACTCCTGCTATGACTACAAGAGGATTTAAAGAGGAAGAAATGAAAGAGATAGCTTCTATAATAAACGATGCTATTGAAGGTAGAGAAGGCGATTTAGAGCCGTTAAAAGCTAGAGTAAAAGCTTTATGTGATAAATATCCTTTATATTAATAAGTAAATAATATGATTTTATAAGGCTGTGTTGCAATTAATTTTGTAACACAGCCTTTATTTTTAAATAATAATATAGTAGTGCATGGTAATAATTAAAGGCTCTGTTTTAAGTGAAAGTTGATTTAAGAGAGTATCTAATTTAAAAAAGAAGATTTTTTTGGTATAGTTATATGGAGAATTACAGAAGTTATATTATTAAAGGAAATAGGGGGAGAATTCATAGCAATAGTTATGAAGAATGCTTATGAAGTTTATAGATTTTCATTGTGATACAGCATCACTTATGCTACATGAAAACAAAAGATTAGCAGAAAGTGATCTAAAAGTAGATATTAAGAAGTTGAGAGAAGGCGAGGCTCTAGCACAGTTTTTTGCCTTGTTTATAGATAAAGAATATAGAAGTGATACCTATGAGTATTGTAAAGATATGCTTGGAAATTTTAAGGGAGAATTAAATGAAAACTCAAAGGATATAATGCTTTGTAGAAATATAAATGATTTGAAATTAGCAGAAGAAGATAATAAGATAGGAGCATTTTTAACTATAGAAGGTGGAGATGCTATTTGTGGTGAGGTAGATAAACTTAAGGAATTTAAAAAAGAAGGAGTATCATTAATGACCTTAACTTGGAATTATGTAAATGATCTTGGTTATCCAAATTATGAGTTTAAGTATAAGGACAATGGACTTACCTCAACAGGAATAGAAGTGATAGAAGAGATGAATAGACTAGGGATGCTTATAGATGTATCTCATTTATCAGATGGTGGATTTTATGATGTTATAAAATATTCTAAAGAACCAATAATAGCTTCCCATTCAAATAGTAGAGTACAAACAGGACATAGTAGAAATTTAACAGATCACATGATAAAGGTTTTAGCTAACAATGGAGGGTTAACAGGAATAAACTTCTGTAATGCTTTTTTAATGGAAGAAGGCTGTAATGCTTCAGATTTAGCTTTAATAAAGGATATGGTAAGACATATAAAGCATATAAGAAATGTTGGTGGAATTGATATAATTGGATTAGGATCTGACTTTGATGGAATAGAAAATGAAGTTGAAATAACTGATTCTAGTAAAATGGGATTGCTTTTAAAGGCTCTTGAAAAAGAAGGTTTTAAAGAAGAGGAAATAGAGAAAATATTCTACAAAAATGCTAAGAGAATAATAAAAGACGTATTAAAGTAAAGCTCTGTTTTAAGTTTGTGTTGATTTCTAGCTATATCTTCAGACCTAACTTAATTTCGCGAAGAGTTTCTATTGTATATGAAACTCTAATGCTCATTAAGATGGTCTATCATCTATATCTAGAAATCAACATTACTTTAAAACATAGATTAGAATAATAATACTTAGTAAGTTATTTAAAGGTGTAAAAACTTTATTAGAATATATAGAGAAAAACACATGTTGTTTAAGAAAGAAGGATAATAAGATGGAGAAGAAGTTAGTAGGTAAGGTAGCTTTTGTGACAGGGGCTTCTAAGGGGATAGGAAGAGGTATAGCAATAGAGTTAGGTAAGGCTGGTGCATTTGTATTAGTTGGATTTAATAATGATTATGAAGGAGCTTGTAAGACTGTTAATATGATTAGGGACTTGGGTGGAAATGCTGAGGTCCTAGGTGGAAATATAGCTAAAAAAGATCATAGGGAAAATATGATAACTACTATTGGGATGAATTTTGGAAAGCTTGATATTTTGGTTAATAATGCTGGAATTTCAAAAGTTGGACTTTTCATGGATACTAGTGATGAAGAATTGGATTCAGTAATGAATATAAATCTTATAGGAGTTATGAAACTTACTAGAGATTCTATAGACTTATTGAGAAAAGGAAATAAACCTTCAATAATAAATATTTCTTCTATATGGGGAAATGTTGGAGCTTCTTGTGAAGTTATTTATTCAGCTACTAAAGGAGGAATAAATTTATTCACTAAAGCTTTAGCTAAAGAAATATCACCATGGGGAATTAGAGTAAATGCCATAGCACCAGGAGTTATAAATACAGAGATGAATGCATGGCTTAGTGAGGAAGATAAAAATAGCTTAGAAGAAGAAATACCTATGAGTAGATTTGGAGAAATTGAGGAGATAGGAAAAACAGCAGTGTTTTTAAGCTCAGAAGATTCTTCATACCTAACAGGACAAATAATAACTGTTGATGGTGGTATGTTATAGAAATATACTTTATAAGTTTTACAGACAAGTTTTAAAATGAATTAATGAAGAAATTGTAATATTAAAAATGGACTATATCAAATTGATATAGTCCATTTTTAATTAGCTTAGATAGTTTCATCTTCGCTTATTTCTTTAGATTTTTTTAGAATAAAGTAGAACTTAACTCCATCTTCAGTATTATTTGCTCCAAATTCACTATTATGAAGTTGAAGAAGATTTTTTACTATAGATAAGCCAAGACCGGTACTTCTAGCACCTCTATTTCTAGACATATCACCTCTATAGAATTGATTCCAAATCTTACTTAGTTCTTCTTCAGGTATATGAGAACCAGTGTTTTCAATGGAGAAGTAAATACTATCTTCATCTTTTTCATGAATATCGATTATTATGTCACTTCCAGGTTCAGAATATTTTATTGCGTTAGTAACAAAGTTTGTTATTACTTGCTCAATTTTAAAGTCATCTCCTTCAACATAAAAATCTATTTCTGGAGAGTATTCTCTTATCACGTTTAAATTATTATTATTTATTTCAACAGCATTTTTCATAAGAACTTCCTCTGTAAGATCAGTTAAAGAAAAATCTATTATGTGAAGTTCTATTTTACCGGATTCAAGCTTTGAGAGTTCTAGCATATCCATAACTAATTTATTCATTTTTTCAGCTTCATCAATAATAATATCTAAATAAACATCTCTGTCATTATCATCTACTATGCCATCTTTTATTCCCTCAGCATAGCCAGAAATAATTCCAATTGGGGTTTTAAGTTCATGAGAAGCTCCAGCAATAAAATCTTTTCTAAGTTTTTCAAGCTCTCTTTCCTTTTCTATATCTTCTTCAAGTTTCTTGTTTTTCACTTTTAAGTCATCAAGAGCATTAGAAAGATTTTTAGATAAGAAGTTTAAAGTCTTGGCTAGATTACCTATTTCATCTTCCCTATTAATATCGCACTTTTCAGAGAAATCCATGGCACTCATCTTTTTAGCTGACTTATTTAATTTAACAAGAGGCTTTGTTATTAAGTTTGAGAATACATAGGATAAAATAAGTCCAATCACACCAACTATCAATAAGATATATTTATAGAAATCCTTTATTAAGTCACTGGCTTCTTCTATTGGTTGAAATGGCGTTATTGCTATAACAATAGAGTCATTTCTAGAGTGAAAAGAGAAAGGTGCCATGCATACTATATATTTTGTAGAGTATTTTTTACTATTAAAAATAGTAGTTACTCCAGTATTTGAATTCAAAAGCTGTTTAGCAAAATCAGGTTCACTATAAAGCTCCATGAAAATATCATTTAAATAGTCTTCAGCCTCAGAATTTTTTGAGTCATTTGGATCAGTAAGATATTTAGGAGTACTGTCTATAGAATATATTCCTATTTTGGCATTGTTCTCTAGCTCAAATAAACTTAATGCTGTATATAGGGAACCTGTATTTTTTATATCATAAGCATATAGTGCTCTAAATTTTAGAACCGCATTATTCAAATCAGAACTTTTTCTTTTAAAATAAAATTCTTGAAAAAATGTCATTTGAAATACCATTGTGAATAATGTTAGAAATATTATAATACCAAAGGTAATAATAAATAATCTTTTTGAAATTTTTTTCTTCACTATTTCACCTCAAACTTATATCCGCTTCCTCTTACAGTAGCTATGTAATTAGATTTGTCTAATAGTTTTTCTCTAAGTCTTTTAATGTTAGTATCTACAGTTCTTATATCTCCAAAGTAGTCATAACCCCAAACATTATCTAAAATTTTGTCTCTAGATAAAGCTATACCTTCATTTGATGAAAGATACATAAGTAAGTCATATTCTTTTGGAGATAGAAGAATTTCAGTACCATTTATTCTAACTTCATGTGAAAGTTTATTTATTGTAAGACCATTAAAGTCTAATATATTCTTATCGTCAGGAGTACCTGTTCTTTTTAATAGGGCTTTAGCTTTAGCAAGTAAAACCTTTGGACTAAATGGTTTAGTCATATAATCATCAGCGCCAAGTTCATAACCTAAAAGCTTATCTTCCTCTTGGCTTTTTGCAGTAAGTAATATTATTGGAGTGTTAGAAACTTCCCTAATATTTCTACAAACAGAAAGACCATCTAATTTTGGCATCATTATATCTAAAATAGCTAAATCTACAGCATTTTCAGAAAATATTCTAAGAGCCTCCTCACCGTCAGAAGCCTCTAATATATTAAAACCTTCTTTTCTGAAATAATCTCTTACCAGAAATCTAATACGAATTTCATCTTCAACAATCAATACCGTTTTATTCATATAACCACCAACCTTTAAAAAATATTGTTTTAACTTACTTAATATTATACAATGAAAACTAAGGTTTATATAAATAATTTTAGGGGAGTTTTTAATGAAGAGATGGACTTTTGATGAAAATACTATAATTTTACCCAATGGGTTAAAAGTTATAACAATAAAAAAAGATACTAGAATGGCTTCTATAAATGTTGGAGTTAATATAGGTTCTTTATATGAAGAGGAAAAAGAATTAGGTATGAGCCACTTTGTTGAGCACATGCTTTTTAAGGGAACTAAGAATAGAAATAATGAAGAATTAAATAAAGAATTAGAATTTTTAGGTGGAGATTATAATGCCTATACTGATTATATATCAACAGTATATAGTATAAACTGTCTAGATGAAGAATTTGAAAAGGGAATTGAGCTTTTAGGAGATATGATTTTAAATTCATCCTTTGATGAAAAGGAAATGAAGAAAGAAAAAGGTGTTGTTTTATCAGAAATAAGAAGTGATAAAGATGACATTGAAGATCTAAGCCTAAGTAGAACTCATGAATACGCATTCTCTAAATCATCTCTTAGAAATTCCATAGCGGGCACAGAAAAACATGTTAAAAGTTTTAAAAGAAAACAAGTTTATGATTTTTATAAAAGATATTACACACCTGATAACTGTGTAATAGTAACTGTAAGTGCATTTAGCCATGAACAGATGCAGAAAATAATAATTGATTTCTTTGGTGAATGGGAAGGAACTTGTGGGGAAAAGCCTGAGATAATAAAAGAGAAAAATAAAAATGTTGTAGAGACATCATATAAATCTCAAATAGAGCAAGGGACTGTAACATATCTTTATGCCTTTGAAGAGGTTGAAGAAGGAGATAAACTTCCACTGAAGATTTTAAGCTATAAGCTAGCTGAAAGTTCAAACTCAATATTATTTAGAGAGTTAAGAGAAGAAAGAGGACTAGCGTATGATGTTTATAGTCAAATGGATTTAGATGAAAATGTTAATACAATGAATATTTTTACATCAGTTAGAGAAGAATCAATAGATGAAGTTATGGAAGTCATTGATTCAGCTATTGATGATATCAAAAATAAAGTTATAAACTTTGATGAAGATATGCTTTGTATGATGAAAAAAACTCATAAAACAGGAGTTGTTTCAACACTAGAAGATTGTAGTAGTCTTTGTGGCTATGTTTTAGTTCAGAGTTTAGCTGGTAAGGATATAACTGAGTTTATAGATAGTATGGAAGAGCTAGAAAAAATGACAGTAGATGATATATATAGGGTTTGTAACAAATACCTAAATAATCCTACTATACACATATTAAGACCAATGGAGTAGAAACAATGGGGAAAATAACAAGTATAGAAGTTCAAAAGAAAAATCAGAACAGAGTAAATGTATATGTTGATAATGAATATACATTTGCCTGTGATGCAGAGCTTATTTACAAGCAAGGAATACAAAAAGATTCAGTGATAGATGTAGAAGTCATTACTGAAATTGCAAAAGAAGATAACTTTATAAAATGTAAAAATTCAGCACTTAAAACTGTAGAAAAAACTTATAAAACAGAAAAAGAATTAAGAGATAAACTTATAGATAGAGGGTTTGAAGAGGATACAATAAATAGAGCAATTGATTTTCTAAAGGAGTATAATCTTTTAAATGATGAAAAATATGCAGAAATGTATATAAAAGATAGATTAAGAACTCAAGGAAGAAATAAAATAAAGTATGCTCTTATAAGAAAAGGAATTAGTGAGGAGTTACTTTCAGAAAAACTATCAGAGATTGACAGTGAAGATGAGAGTGATGTTGCTTTTAAATTAGCAGAAAAGAGATTTAATATACTAAAGAAAAAAGAAAGTGATAAATACAAATTATCTCAAAAATTATTTAGATTTCTTATGTCAAAAGGTTACGACTTTGAATGTTGTAATAGAATAGTGAGAAAATTAACTAATAATGAATTAATGGAGTAGATAGGATGAATTTTAACTTAATAGATATAATTATAGTTTGTTCCTTTATACTACCTTTAATTATTTCTTATAAAAGAAAATTTAATATTATAAGAATAAAGCATAGTATTGAGGAGCTTGGAGGATACTTAGCCTTCTTTTTAGCTTTGTATTTAAGTTTTATCTTTATAAAAAAAGTTAATGTAATAGAGAAGGCTTTTTCTATTTTAGTAGTAGAATTTAATTCTTTAATATCAGGATTAAACATTTCACCTCAAGTAATAATTGCATTGATAGTTTTATTCCTAACGTTAATACTATATTTCTTAGTAAGATTTGTGTTCTTATTGTTTAATTTTATAATAGTAAACCCAATCTTAAAATGGCTAAAGAATGCAGAAGCTAAGAGAGGTAAAAAATTTGGAAAGAGAGCGGCCTTAATTTTAAATATACCTAAAGCCATATTTTATATGGTGATAAGTACTCTTGTTATTGTTATATTAGGCAGTAATGGATATTTAGGTAGTAAGATGGAAGAGTTGACAGTAAACTCAAAATCCTATGAAATACTTAAGGACAATGACTATTATGCAGCTCTTACTAGAGAGTATAAATCATTTCATGAGGAATATGAGAGTGCTTTTAGTAGAGGGGTAGAATCTGAGCCTAAGGAAGGTACTGAAAAAAGAGTTGAAAAACAAGTCAATGTAATAAATTTATACAATGGTGTAACTTTAGAGCAAGGAATAAAGTCAAATAAATATATCGATGAAAAAGCTATAGAGTTAACTAAAAATGCTAAAACAGATAAGGAAAAAGCTAAGATTCTATATAAATGGATAAGTGAAAATATAACCTATGATGATGAAAAGGCAAAGAATATAACAGGAGAACCCTCTCAGTATAAGTCAGGAGCTATAGAAGCTTTTGAAAGTAGAAGAGGAATTTGCTTTGATTATTCTTGTCTTTATGTAGCTATGGCTAGAGAAGTTGGTTTGAAGGTTAGAATAATAACAGGAGAAGGCTTTAATGGGAAGGAATGGGGACCACATTCTTGGAATGAAGTTTATCTTAAGGATGAAGATAGATGGATAACTGTTGACCCTACCTTTGGAAAAGCTGGTAACTACTTTGATAGCAGAAAAAACATAGATAGTCATAAAAATGCTGAAATAATAGGCGAGTGGTAAGAAAATAACCAAGCAAATTAATGCTTGGTTATTTTTATATATGTTAAAGGAGTTAGGGGCATTATTTAGTAAGTTTTGAAAGTATTAAATCTATAGCTTTTTCACAGTCGTGATCAGCATTATCTAAAGCCCAAGCTAGATTAAAATATCTTAAAGCTTTTGCGTTGTTATCAGTCATGGAGTAACAATATGCTAAATTGAAAAAATACTTTGAGTCTTGATGAAGCTCAAGAGCTTTAGTAATCATTCCTATAGCTTTTTCATATTGTTTTAATTTTATGTAACAAACACCGGCATTGTAATAACTATGACATTTACATTCGTCATTATCTAAGGCTTTTTTATAATAGTTTATGGCATCACTATAATTTTTGGTATTATAAAGTTCATTACCTTTAGAAAAATTACTCATACTTAGACCTCCTAAAAAATATCTAGTTTAATTATTAACTATTTTTGGAATAATATTCATTAAGGTATAATTTTCAATAAAATTTTTAAAAGTTAATTTATTTCGACTTACTTGACATAGCTTTTGAAAATGGTATAAGATATATCTATAATTTAAATAGTGATATAAACAGTGATAAAGAGGAGTAAAGGTAGGAATAGCTTTTCAGAGAGGAAATCCTAGGTTGTAAGATTTCTAAGCTTGATATCTTGAAGGTAGCTTTTGAGTTTCTTTGGTGAAATTATTAAAGTAATCAAAGACGGCAATTTCAGTCGTTAGTTTTTAGAGAGCCCTTAATTTTGAGGGAAAAAAGGTGGTACCGCGAGTTTTCGTCCTTTTATGGATTGAAGGCTTTTTTTATTGCCTAAAATTCTATTTAAATGGAAAATATAAAAGTTAAAAGACACTTCAAGAGAATTTTCTTGGTGTTTTAAATAAAGATAATAAATACATAAATGTGTTTAAATTTTAAGGAGGTTTGTCTTATGGATAACAAAAATATTTCTACAACGTATAATCCAAAAGAGTTCGAAGAAAGACTTTATAGCAATTGGCAAGAGAAAAAGTATTTTACTCCAGAAGTTGATAAGAGTAAAAAACCTTACACAATAATAATGCCACCACCAAACATAACTGGTAAATTACACTTAGGTCATGCACTTGATAACACACTTCAAGATATGCTTATAAGATTTAAGAGAATGCAAGGATACTGCACTTTATGGTTACCAGGACAAGACCATGCTAGTATAGCAACTGAAGTTAAGGTTGAAAACGAGCTTTTAAAAGAAGGTCTTTACAAGAAAGAAATGGGAAGAGAAGCTTTCTTAGAAAAAGTTTGGGAATGGACAGAGGAGTATAGAGAAAGAATCAGAGAGCAGCTTAAGAAAATGGGATGCTCAGCTGACTTTACAAGAGAAGCTTTCACAATGGATGAAAACTTAAGTAAGGCAGTAAGACATGTATTCGTTAAATTATATAAAGAAGGTTTAATATACCAAGGAAACAGAATAACTAACTGGTGTCCTAAATGTCAAACTGCTTTATCAGATGCTGAGATAGAGTATGAAGAGAAGGAAGGAAACTTCTGGCACATAAAGTATCCAGTAGTTGGTTCAGATGAGTTCTTAGAAATAGCTACAACTAGACCAGAAACTTTACTTGGAGATAGTGCAGTAGCAGTTAACCCTGATGACAAGAGATATGCTCATTTAGTAGGTAAGATGTTAAAATTACCTTTAACAGATAGAGAAATACCTGTAATCGCTGATGACTATGTTGATGTAGAATTCGGAACAGGAGCAGTTAAAATAACTCCAGCTCACGACCCTAACGATTTCGAAGTTGGTAAGAGACATAACTTACCACAAATCAGAGTTATGGATGATAGCGGTGTAATCAACCACTTAGGTGGAAAATATAAAGGCTTAGAGAGATACGAGGCTAGAAAACAAATGGTTGCTGACTTAGAGGAGTTAGGATTATTAGTTAAGATAAAACCTCATACTCACAACGTTGGTACTCATGATAGATGTGGTACTGTAGTTGAGCCAATCATATCAAAACAATGGTATGTAAAAATGCAATCATTAGCAGATCCTGCTATAGAAGTTGTAAGAAACAAGAAAACTAAATTCGTTCCAGAAAGATTTGAGAAGACTTACTTTAACTGGATGGAAAACATTCAAGATTGGTGTATTTCAAGACAGTTATGGTGGGGACATAGAATACCAGTATTCTACTGCCAAGATTGCGGAGAAATCATGGTTGAGTTAGATGACCCAACTAAGTGCTGTAACTGTGGATCAGAGAACATAGAGCAAGATAAAGACGTTCTAGATACATGGTTTAGTTCAGCTTTATGGCCTTTCTCAACTTTAGGATGGCCAGAAAGAACAGATGATTTAGAATTCTTCTATCCAACATCAACATTAGTTACTGGATACGATATAATATTCTTCTGGGTTGCTAGAATGATATTCTCAGGTATCCATAACATGGGAGAAACTCCATTTGATACAGTATTAATCCACGGTATCATAAGAGATGCTCAAGGAAGAAAGATGAGTAAATCATTAGGAAACGGTGTTGACCCATTAGAAGTTATAGATGAGTACGGAGCTGATGCTTTAAGATTCATGTTAGTAACAGGAAACGCTCCAGGAAATGATATAAGATACATCCCTGAGAGAGTTGAAGCTGCAAGAAACTTTGCTAATAAGATTTGGAATGCTTCAAGATTCGTTATGATGAACTTAGACAGAGATCTTATGGATAAATACAAAGACTGCAAAGAGTATAGCTTAGCAGATAAATGGATATTATCAAGAATGAACTCACTAATCAAAGAAGTTACTGAAAACATGGAAAAATATGAGTTAGGAATAGCTCTACAAAAAGTACATGACTTCTTATGGACTGAGTTCTGTGATTACTATATAGAATTAGTTAAGCCAGTATTATATGGTGAAGATGAAAAAGCTAAGGGCGTAGTATTTAATGTACTTTACACTGTATTAAATACAGGATTAAAATTATTACATCCAGTAATGCCTTTCATAACTGAAGAAATATATACTCACTTAAGCACTGAGACTGAGTCAATCACAATTGCTGAGTGGCCAACATATGATGAAGCTTTAGATAACGAAAAAGCTGAGAAGGATATGACATTCATCATGGAAGCTATAAGATCATTAAGAAATTTAAGAGCTGAGATGAACGTACCACCTTCAAGAAAAGCTAAGGTTATGGCTTACGCTTCAGAAGAGGCTAAAGATGCATTCATAAACGGTGGAGCTTACTTAGAGAAGCTTGCATCAGCATCAGAAGTTACTTTCTTAGATAATAAAGATAACTTAGATAATAACTTAGTATCAGTTGTTGTTAAGGGTGGAGAGTTATTCTTACCATTACTTGACTTAGTTGATAAAGAAAAAGAATTAGAAAGATTAAATAAAGAGAAAACTAAACTTGAAGGAGAAATCTTAAGAGTTGAGAAGAAGCTTTCTAATGAAAGATTCGTAAGTAAAGCACCAGAGGCTGTTGTTGCAGAAGAAAAAGCTAAAGGTGTTAAATACAAAGAAATGTTAGAAGCTGTTCTAGAAAGAATAGAAGCTTTACAATAATATTTAGCATGTTATTTATTTTTAACTAGACTTCAGGAATTACTTAATTTCGCAAAGTATTTCTATTATTCTTACATAGATAATGAAACACTAATTGCTCATTAAGATATTCTTTACGTTCTAGTTAAAAATAAATATTAGCTAAATCTTAGGAGTGTGTGGATAATTAACTTTAGGTTAGTTGGATACACACTCTATTATTATATTTAGGAGGGCTATATATGAGTATGAATTATGATGAAGCTATGGAGTATATTGTTACTGCTTCAAGGTTTGGTATGAATTTTGGGCTTGATAGAATTGAGAAGGTTTTGGAGTTTTTAGGGGATCCACATAGGGATACTAAGTTTATACATATTGGAGGAACTAATGGTAAGGGGTCAACTACAGCCATGATAACCTCTGTTTTAAGGGAAGCTGGATATAAGGTTGGAATGTATACATCTCCTTATTTAGAAGAGTTTGAGGAGAGAATACAGATTAATGGGGAAAATATAAAAAAAGAAGATTTAGCATTGCTTATGAATGATGTTAAGAATGCTATTGAGAAAGTTGTTGAGCTTGGGTATGAAAGTCCAACTCAGTTTGAAATAATAACAGCCTTAATGTTTTATTATTTCTCAAAGAAGAAAGTTGATTATGCAGTTTTGGAAGTAGGATTAGGAGGAAGACTTGATGCCACTAATGTTATTAGTCCAGAGTTAGTTATTTTAACATCTATTAGTTTAGATCACATGAATATACTTGGAGGCACAATAGCTGAAATTGCAGGAGAAAAGTGTGGAATAATTAAAGATGGTGTACCTGTTATTTCTTATCCTCAAGATGAAGAGGCATTAGAAGTTATAAGAAATAAAACACAAGAATTAGGCTGTGATTTAGAAGTTGTAGATTTAGAAAATTTAAAAGATATAACTATAGATAAGAAGAAACATGTTCAGAAAATAAAAGCTTTAGTTAAAGAAAAGGCTTTTGAAATAGATTTACCTTTACTTGGAGAACATCAAGTGAAAAATTGCTTAGTTGCATTAAGTGCTTTACAAACTTTGCATGATGTTGGGGTTAATATAAGTGAAGAAAGCATTAAAAGTGGAATTGGTAAGGTTAAGTGGATTGGAAGAATGGAAATTTTAAAAGAAAATCCACTAGTTGTAATAGATGGAGCTCATAATATAGATGGAATTAAAAGTTTAAGAAGAAGTGTAGATAAGTACTTTGATTTTGAAGAGATTACTTTAATACTGGGTATTTTAGGTGATAAGCAAGTAGATGAAATGATTTATGAGATTACTAATGGTGTAGAGAATGTGGTAGTAGTTGAACCTCATAGTGATAGAGCGGAGAATATAGATGAGTTAAAGGAAAAAGTAGAAGCTTTAGGAAAGACAACTTTTAAGTTTAATGAATATAGAGATGCGTATAAGAAGGGGTTAGAACTTGTTGGAGATAAAGATTTACTTTTAATATGTGGTTCTTTATATATGGTTGGAGATATGAGAAAAGCTATAAGAGATAAAAGTGAGCATGAACAATTAAGAACTATTAAGTATTAGGGTAATTTAAATAATTAAGATTTAGCTGCTTAAATAATATTTATAAAATTTGAATTGTTATTAACAAATAGTATATAATTTATTCATAAAATATATTATGGAAGTGGTTAAATATGAAGAGAGATCAAGAGATAAATGGGTTGAAAAATATAGAGTTTAAAATTATATTTCATGGAATTGTTGTTGGTCTTATTGTTGGATTTGTAATTATGATTTATAAGACCATAATAGGATTTGGAATAGAAGGATTTAACAAAATATATGCGTTTACTCGAAATAATCCGTATTATATAATTCCACTATTTCTACTACTTATAGCATTAGGATATATAGTTGGATTAATAGTAAAAAATAATCCTATGATAGCTGGAAGTGGAATACCTCAAGTTGAGGGAGAGTTAAGTGGAAAAATTAGTGTCAATTGGCTAAAAGTATTTAGAGATAAGTTTATTGGCGGGGTTATATGTATGGCCTCAGGACTTTCTCTTGGTAAGGAAGGACCTTCAGTTCAAATAGGAGCATCTATTGGAGAAGGATTTGCAAAAATATTTAAAAAAAGTGATTTTGAAAAAAGGCTTTTGATAACAGGAGGGGCAAGTTCTGGATTAGCGGTTATATTTAATGCTCCATTATCAGGAGCAATATTTGCTTTAGAAGAGGTTCATAGAAGTTTTTCATTACCTGTTATGTTAGCAGCTTTATCAGCATCACTTACTGGAGTTTTTATAGATAATCTTATCTTGGGAAATGAATTCTGTATAAATATTCCTTATAATTATGAATTACCTATTAAATATTACTGGACTCTTATAATTTTAGGAGCTGTATTAGGGATAAGTGGTTATATATTTAATAAAGGGTTATTAAAAACTCAAGATTTCTATGAAAAAACATTAGGGAAAATTCCCGTTCAGTTTAAAACAATAATACCATTTGTTATGACTGGAGTTTTAGCACTAACAATACCTAAGGTAATAGATGGTGGAGATTCATTGATAGAAAGCATAATCAATGGAAATGTGGCAATAAAGATGCTTTTATTGATATTGGTTATAAAGTTCATATTTACTTTCTTTAGTTACTCATCTGGAGTACCAGGAGGTATTTTCTTTCCACTATTAGCTCTAGGTTCAATAGTTGGAGCTATATTTGGAATAGTACTACATAGATATTTTGGAATGGAGAGTACTTTAATATTAAACTTTATAGTATTAGCTATGGCAGCACAATTTGCTTCAATAGTAAAAGCACCAATAACAGGGCTTATGCTTATAACTGAAATGACCGGTACATTTAATCATTTACTACCAGTTGCAATAACAGTTACAGTAGCTTACTTAGTATCTGATGTATTACAAACTAAACCAATATACGAAAGTCTTCTAGAGAGACTATTAAAGAAATTAAACATAAATTTTGACAGAGGAGTTAAGAAAAAAGAAGTTTTTGATTTCGAAGTTAAAATCGGTTCAGAGTTAGAAGGTAAAAAAGTAGAAGAAGTTAAATGGCCTAAAGATAGTCTTATTATAACAATTTTTAGAGGGGCAGAAGAGATAATACCTAATGGAGAGACTACGATTCAATCTGGTGATGTGCTAGAAATAATATTTAGCAAAGAAAAACAGGCAGAATATTATGATGAAATTTCAGAAAAAGCAGACTGTGGTATGTGTTCTAATAAATAAATTTTAATAAAAATATATTTTAGGGGTTATATCTAAACTTAATGATAAAGCTTAAGACAAATGTTTATAAGTTTTGTTATTAAGTATCTTGATATAACCCCATTTTTAGTTTTAACACCATTATTTATATTTGTTTATATTATAAATTATCTGAATTATGATCTTGTAAGCTTTTCTATAATTTCTTTATGAGCAGGATACTTAGAAATTAAATCTTCTCTTTCAAATAATTCAAAGTCTTTAAAATCAAAACCAGGAGCAACCATGCATCCAACTAGCGAAAAACCATCTTTGTTCATTGAAGAACCGAATATGTAGTTTTTTGGAACTAGTACTTGTGGAGATTCTCCATTTTCAATATTTAAGCCTAAGTGCTTTTCTATAAGTTCTCCATTAGGACTTATCATATATATTGTAAGAGCTTCACCAGCATGGAAATACCACATCTCATCTGATTTTAATCTATGAAAATTTGAAACTTCTCCAGTTCTTAACAAGAAATATATGCTAGTCCAAAGAAACCTCTCTTCGTTAATATGTAATGTGTTTTCAGGTAATTTGCTATTAGAGATGAAAGACTCTTTATAGTAGCCACCTTCTGGGTGGGCATTCATATCTAATGATTTGATAAAATAATCAGCTGAATAATTCATATTAATCCTCCTTATAAATAAAATTATGATTTATTGTTTAATCATAAATCATAAGTGGTATAATTACAAATAGAATTCTAAAATATAAATATAATATAAGTAATAAGAGTAGGGGGTATAGACTTGAATGATGAATTAGATTTTTATACAACAGGAGAAGAAATTGCAAATGCAATAACTCATGGAATAGGAGCACTATTAGCTGTTGTTGGAGCAGTATTACTTATAGTTTTTTCCTCTATGAGTGGAGATATTTACAAAATAATAAGCTACACAATTTTTGGTATAACTTTGGTCTTGTTATATTTGGGGTCAACATTATATCATAGTATACCAAATAAAAAGGCTAAGAGAGTTTTTAGGATAATAGACCATTCATCAATATATCTTTTAATAGCAGGAACATATACTCCATATGTTCTAGTTTGTTTAAGAGACAATAAAAAGGCAATGGCTATATTTATTATGATTTGGGTACTTACTATATTAGGAATAGTATTTAAGTCGATGTTTATAAATAAGTTTGAAAAGTTATCGACATTTATTTATATATTTATGGGATGGGCAGTAATCTTCGTTGTTAAAGATCTTTGGGTATCTGTACCGCATATGGCTATATTATGGCTTGCTATTGGTGGGTTGTTTTATACTTTAGGATGCATATTCTTTGTATGGGATAGACTGCCATATAATCATGCTATATGGCACTTGTTTGTTATAGGTGGAAGCGTTAGTCATTTCTTTTCAGTATTATTATACTTGTAAAATATAATTTGCTTTTTTGTAGCATAATTAAAAATACTTAAAGTAAAAAATTAATATAACAAAGATTAAAAGCTATATGAAACCTAGTTTAACTCAGATTTCATATAGCTTTTTATTGTAATAAATTTAATATAAACTTTATTTAATTGTTTTGAGTTGAGCCATTTGATGAAATATTACCATCACCTTCAGGTGTTTGATTACTATTTCCTCCATTTTCAGAAGAGCCCGAATTATTGTTTCCAGAGTTGTTATTAGTTCCTTCATCAGTAGTTGGTGGAGGAGTTACTTCTGGAGCAACAGGCTTTTCAGGTTCAGTTGGTTTTTCTATATCAGGAGTATTCTCTGTACCAGGTTTTGATGGCTCGGGATTGTTACTTCCAGAATTATTTGGTTTTTCTGGAGTAGGCTTATTACTATTAGAGTTATTATTGTTATTTGAACTTGGTTTTTTATTAGATATATTGTTACTACTACTAGGCACATATTCATAGTCAGGGTGAGAGGTATCGTCTTTAATATCATAGTGATTATAATATTTATTAACTATTGATTTAAAGTTGCTTGTATCTGGCTCGTAATTAGGATTATCATTGAAAATAAATTCTTGAAGAGCCTTAGAAGTTTCAACCTTGTCAATTATAAATACCCATCCTTTATTGTCTAATATACCACCATGTGAAATGCTATCTATTGGAACCCTAAATTGTTCAATTTCAAAGTTACAATCTTTACCTACTTGTAACGCTGTGAACCCATAATCCATAGCATTAGTTAAGGAAATATTAGTTTTTACATAAGGGAACAGTTCATTCATTAATGAAACAAGCTTAACGGTAGATGCATCCTTGACTTTTTCAAGAGCAAGCTGAAGAACAAGTCTTTGCCTTTCAGTTCTTTCATATTCACCATTTCCAACCTTACGAATTCTTGCATAAGAAAGAGCTTGGTAACCATTTAGGTTATATGTTCCAGGTTCAGGTAGTAAATCAGATTCAGAACCACCACCATCAAGTATATATTTATTAAGTTCATCTAATTCATAGTCTTTTATAGTAACTTCAACGCCACCTATGGAATCTATGACTTTGACAAAGGCGCTAAAGTCCACGATTACATAGTTATCTAGTTTTATACCAAAGTTATTTTGAATTGTCTCAATTGTTTTTGTAGGACCACCATAAGCAAAAGCATGGTTTAGCTTTTCTTCACCATGGCCATCAATTTCAACAAGCATATCTCTCATTAAAGAGGTTACTTTAAGTTTTTTATGGATATTATCTATTGTAAGTATCATTATAGAGTCAGATCTTGAAACATCTTCACCGGGTCTTGCATCACTACTAAGTAGTAAAATATTAGTTATGCCAGGTACCTCAGTAAAATTAATATTTTCATCTACAACATTAACCTTTGTAGGTTCTTTTTTACCTTCATATGAATGATTATAGAATCGCATTATAAAAAAACTTACTGATGAAATTATTACAGCTAGAATAGCTAATAAAGAAAACAGAAGTATTTTTTGCTTTTTACTAAAATTAAAGTGCTTTTTTTTATCCATAGGTATTTCCTTTCAATTAAAGAATAGTTAGAATTTACATTTAAACGTTTTAATAAAATGTAAAATAAATAGAATTTAATGTAATATCCTGTTGATATTATAATATTATTGTAATTAATAATAACATAATATGGGATATTACACATCACATTTACATGTTTATTAACAATTAGTTTAACAATAAAGGGATATACATAATAGTATATCCCTTTAAATATAAATTTTATGAACCTAAGTTTTGCTTCTTACTTTCAAGTCTATATTCTATAAATTTTTCAGTATAAATCTTAATTAAGGCAATTATAGGAACACTTAAGAACATTCCTAAAACTCCAAATAAGCCACCGCCTGCAGTAACTGCAAATATTATGAATAGTGGTGAAACGCCTACTTGATCTCCTAATATTTTTGGTCCTAAATACCATCCATCGAATTGTTGAAGTATGAATATGAATAAAAGTACCCATATTGCCATAGCTGGATTTACTATAAGTGTTAATATGAATGCTGGTATCATACCTATAAATGGACCGAAATAAGGAATCATATTTGTTAATCCAACTATAAATGCGATTAAAACAGAATATTGAGCTTTCATCAATAATAATCCTATATAACAAAGAACACCAATTATAAGCGAATCTATTATTTTACCAATTATAAATCTACTAAAAATATTATGAGCTTCAGCCATAAAGCTTATGAAAAGTTTTGATGACTTTTCTGATGGCATAACTGCAATAACAATTTTTTTACATCCTGCTAATAAAGTTTCTTTATCCATTAACATGTATATAGATATTATAAATCCAAATACAAATTTAACAACAGATGAAGTAATCTTTATAGTTTGAGTTAGTAAACTTCCAACTACATTAGAAAGTAATGCAGAAGTTTTTGAAATAAATTCTGCCGCAGATGTATTTAAATGGTTTAAATCTAATGGAACCTTTAAGTTTGCCAATGTTTGATTAATCCAATCTTCTGCTGAACTTGCATATTCTGTTAAATTGTTAAAAAGTTCAGATAAACTGCTAAATATTGTTGGAACAATAATTGCAATTAATATGTAAACACAAATTATTACTAGAATATAACTTATTATCAATGAAAGAGCTCTCTTAAGCTTAAATTTTTTCTCTATGAACATCATAAGAGGATTTATTAAGTAAGCTATTCCAAAAGCCCAAAAAAACGGTGTTAAAACAGATAAAAAAGGTTGAATTTCTTCACTAAAAATTATCTTAGCATTTAATATTAATCCAATTGCTATAGTTGAGACTAATATTAATGGGAGCCAATTAAAGTGAAAATTATGTTTCTTAAACAATTGTGTTTTCCCCCTGAAATTATATAAATTTTATATTGTTTTTTTGCTAATAATATATAGAAGGTTTATTAATCTTCTATAAGTGCATGAATTATTTTGTTGTATATATCAGAAGAATTAGTATTCCATTTGTTACAAATAGATTTAGCTTCTGTTTTAGAAGGAACACTTACATTTAAGTCTATTAATATAGTGTTATTTTCTATTGCCTTAAGGTTAACTATGAAAGAACTATCTTCTCCAACAGTATAATCTGCAGAGATACTTAACTCTTTTTTGATTTTTTCAGTATGCTTACGTACATATTCATCTATTAAGCTTAGTTTGTTTGGAGAGATTCTATCTTTGAAGAAAAATAATACCTTATCTCCTTTAGATGTTAAAACTATTATTTCTTTAGAATCATCTTGTTTTTCATACTTTAAGAATTCAGATGATATAAGCTCAGAAACATACTGTTGTAACATGAAATAATTTATAAAGCTATTTTCTAATACTATATCCGTTAGCTGAGTATTAGAAATAGGATATTTTAAGGACTTTATTATATATAAAAGAAGTAGTTTATTTTCGGCTAATTCTAATGTGCTATCATACATTTATGTTTTCCTCCATAACTGTTTTGAAATAATAATCCTATTATACCATATATGTTTTAAGATAATAAAGTTATTTGATTAAGATTAAAATATTAAGGAGTTGATATCATGAAAAATAAATTAAATATTTCAGATTATCTTTGCGTATCTTTCAGATTATTTTTTATTTGTTTAGGAATTATAATTATATCTTTTCAGAATGTTTTAGCAAAGGAAAAGTTGCCAATTCATTCTGTTGAAAGAGAAGATAAAAAAATAAGTCTTACTTTTGATGTGAATTGGGCAGAAAATGATTATCTATATGATATTCTAGATTTACTAGATGAAAATAATGTTAAGGCAACTTTTTTTATAATGGGAAAATGGGTAATTTATCCGGAAGGAAATGATAAAAAACTTTTAGAAATATACAATAGAGGGCATGAAATAGGAAATCATAGTTATGTTCATCCTAATTTTAAAAATATAGGTAGAGAAAGAATAATTGAGGAAGTGAAAAAAACAGAGTCTATAATTAAGGATACTGTGGGAATAAAGACAAAACTTTTTAGGTTTCCAAGCGGTTCTTTTTCAGAAGAAAGTTTAAATTTAGTAAATGATATGGAATATAAGTGTATTCAATGGGATGTTGATAGTGTTGATTGGAAGGGAGTAAGCAAAGAACAGGAATATAATAAAGTAATGAAAAATGTTAAGAGCGGTTCAATACTTCTTTATCATAACAATGGTAAATATACTGTAAACAACTTAAAGGAGATTATTCCTAAGCTTAAAGCAGAGGGTTACCAATTTGTTAAAATAAGCGACATAATATATGCAAATAGTTACGAAATAGATGACAATGGAAAACAAATGTTAATCAATCAGAAACAAAAAAACAGTTGAAATCGTTGAACAAAATGTATTATAATGGAAATAGTTATTAGATATACAGATAAATACAAAAAACATATTAAACTTATATGATTAAACACTAATGGGGAAAGGGGTTTAGGTTAAAATGGATAATTTAATGTTAAACAACAAAATTTATTTAGAAGGAACCGTAGTTTCAGAGCTATCGTTCAGTCACGAAATGTATGGAGAGGGGTTCTATACTTTCGATTTAGAGGTTATGAGGTTAAGTGATTCAAAGGATTTATTAAATATTACTGTTTCAGAAAGATTAATAACAACAATGGATTTAAAAGTTGGAACAGACATAATTGTTGAAGGACAATTAAGAAGTTATAATAAATTCATTGATGGAAATAACAAGCTTATCTTAACAGTATTTGCAAGAAACATAGAATACTGTGAGGAGAGAAGCAAGAATCCTAATGAAATATTCTTAGATGGCTTTATTTGTAAAGAGCCTATTTATAGAACAACTCCGTTTGGAAGAGAAATTGCTGATTTATTATTAGCAGTAAATAGATCTTACAATAAATCAGATTATATTCCAACAATAGCATGGGGAAGAAACTCAAGATTCTGTAAAACATTAGAAGTAGGGGATAACATAAGAATCTGGGGAAGACTTCAAAGTAGAGAATATCAAAAGAAAATATCTGAAACAGAAGTTGTTAAAAAAGTAGCATATGAAGTTTCAATTTCTAAGATGGAAAAGGTAAGTGCTGAAATAGAGCAAACTGATTCTGACGAAGAGATATCTTAATAAATAAAAAAAAGCCATGAGTTTTTCTCATGGCTTTTTTTTATTATTTTCTTAAATCATCTAAGATTTCTGTTTTATCTTTAGTTTTATCATCAACTGATTTAATTACTTTAGCAGGAGTTCCAGCAACAACTACACCAGCAGGTACATCTTCTACTACTACTGAGCCAGCAGCTACTACTGAACCTTTTCCAATTTTAACACCTTCTAATATTACAGCATTAGCTCCTATTAGAACGTCATCTTCTATTATACATGGAGTTTTGCTAGGTGGTTCTAAAACACCAGCAACAACAGCACCAGCACCTAAGTGAACTCTTTTTCCAAGTTGACCTCTAGCACCAACAACAGCATTCATATCTACCATTGTGCTTTCGCCTATTTCAGCACCTATGTTTATAACAGCACCCATCATGATAACAGCGTTATCTCCGATTGATACTCTGTCTCTTATTATTGCGCCAGGTTCTATTCTAGCGTTTATGTTTAATAGGTCTAACATTGGAATAGCTGAGTTTCTTCTGTCATTTTCAAGTCTGAAGTTTTCTATTCTTTCTTTATTTTCAGTTAAGAAAGTTCCAACTTCGTCACTTTCTCCAAATAATACATAGAAATCATTGTTTCCGTAACATTCTATTGAACCGAATTCTACACCTTCTAAGTTTCCTTTAACGTAAACTTTAACAGGAGTTGATTTTTTTACTTCCTTTATGAATCTAGCAATTTCATATGGATCTGTAAAGTTATAACTCATATCAAATTACATCCTTTCTTTATAACATTTTAAGTTTTATATATTTAATAAAATATAACACATAATATAGATTATTATAAACAAAAATGATTATCAATAAAAGAGTAAAGATAAAAAATTATTCTATTTAATAATATTTAGTAAATAGAATGTGTAAATATTTGAAATATATTATAAAATAGAATCTAAAGGAGTGATAAATATGGCAAGACTTAAAGAAGGATATGTTCAAGTATATACTGGGAATGGTAAAGGAAAGACAACAGCTGCCATGGGATTAGCTTTTAGAGCAGCAGGAGATGGGATGGAAGTGAAGGTAGTACAATTCCTTAAATCATGGAAAACAGGTGAATTAGAAGCTGCTAAAAAATTTGACAATTTAGAGATACTTAGATTTGAAAAAGTTAAAGGGTTTACTTGGGAATTAAGTGAAGAACAATTAGCCCAATTAAAAATAGAAGTTAGAGGAGCTTTTGATTTTGTTACTAAATTAGTTGAAGAGAGAGCTTGTGATATTTTAATTTTAGATGAAATAATGGCCTCACTTTCAGCTGGCTTTATATCAGAGGATGAAGTTGTGGAATTAATTGATAAAAAACCTAAAGATATGGAACTAATATTAACAGGAAGAAATGTTCCAGAGAAGATTTTAGACAAAGCTGATTTAGTTACAGAGATGAGAGAAATTAAGCATTATTATAAAAAAGGAGTTCCAGCAAGAGAGGGGATAGAATTCTAATGAATAAAAATGTTATTGGGGTAGAAATATCAGGAATAAGAAAATTTTTTAATGAAGTTGTTAAATATCCTGATGCTATATCTTTAACTTTAGGTCAACCTGACTTTAGTGTTCCAAAGAGAGTTAAAGATGCTATGATAAGGGCTATAGAGGAAGGGAAAACTACATATACTGCTAATGCTGGTATAGTTGAATTAAGAGAAGAAATATCAAATTTATTAAAAAATAACTTTGATATTAATTATAATAAAGATGAAATTATTATAACTGTTGGTGGAAGTGAAGGATTATATGCTGCTATGACTGCTGTTTTAAATCCAGGAGATAAGGTCCTAGTTCCTTCAATTGCTTATCCTGCATACGAAAGCATAAGTAAAATACTTGGATGCGAAGTAATAAATTATGAGTTGAATGAAGACTTTTCTGTGAATATTGATAGTTTAAAAGATGGGATAGCTAAAGGTGGAAAACTTTTAATTCTTTCTTATCCATGTAATCCTACAGGAGCTTTATTAAGTGAAGAAAGTAAGGATGAATTAATTGAGATTATCAGAGAAAATGATATATTAGCCTTAACTGATGAGATATATTCTTCATTATGTTTTGAAGGCGAGTATCAATCAGTAGCTCAATGTGCTGATATAAAAGATAAAATAATATATGTAAGTGGATTTTCAAAGATGTTTTCTATGACTGGCCTTAGAATTGGATATGTAGCTTGTGTAAAAGAGCTATATGATCAAATAATAAAGGTGCATCAATACAATGCTTCTTGTGCCACATCAATAGCTCAATGGGGAGCTTTAGAAGGCCTAAAGTCTTGCATGAGTGAGGTTGAAAGCATGAAGGAATCATTTAAGGAGAGAATGAACTTTACTTATAAGAGATTAGTAGAAATGGGATTAGATGTAGAAAAGCCAAAGGGAGCTTTTTATATTTATCCTAACATAAGTAAATTTGGATTAAGTTCAGAAGAGTTTTGTAAAAAACTTCTTTCAGAAGGTGGAGTTGCCTGTGTGCCAGGGGATGCCTTTGGAAAAGGTGGAGAAGGATACTTAAGAATTTCTTACTGCTATAGTATGAATGAACTGGAAAAGGCTATGGATGCACTAGAAAAATTCATAGATAAATTAGCATAATTGTTAATTAAAAGGTGCTATATCAAAACAACTTTTTGATATAGCACCTTTTTTATTTAAGGATATGTTTAAAATTAGAAATTTAATTGAAGAACATCATCCATTGAGTATTTACCAGCTTTAGTTTTATCAGCCATGTACTCACAAGCTTTTAAAGCGCCTATAGCAAATACTTCTCTTGAAATAGCCTTATGGTTTATTTCTATAACTTCACCGTCACCTGCAAATATAACTTCGTGGTCTCCGATGATTCCGCCACCTCTTACGGTATTTACGCAAATTTCATTTTTTTCTCTCTTAGCAGTTCCTTGTCTTCCGTAGATAAGGTTTGTTTCTTCTTTAAGAGAATCTTGAATTGTGTGAGCTAAAAGTAGAGCAGTTCCACTTGGAGCATCAACTTTTTGATTGTGGTGTCTTTCAACTAGTTCTATATCAAAGTTTTCATAAAGAACTGGAGCAATCTTTTTTAATAAGTTATTTACTAGATTTACACCTATGCTCATGTTAGCAGATCTAAATAGAGGAATTTCTTTTGATGATTCTTCTATTAAAGCTAGATCTTCAGCAGTGTATCCTGTTGAACATATTATAAGAGGCTTTTTAGTTTTCTTTGAAAACTCTACTAAACTTCTTAGAGCATCAGCTCTTGAGAAATCTAATAAAACATCATACTCAACATTACAATCCTCTGGTTTTTCAAAGATTGGGTAAGATCTTTGGACTTGAGTATTTCTATCTATACCAGCAACTATTTCAACGTTAGGAAACTTTGTTTCAGCTAAGTTTGAAATAACGCTACCCATTTTTCCTGAACAACCGCTTAATACAACTTTAACCATTACTTGGACCTCCAATATTTCGATTAGACTGTACTTAGATTTATATGCTTAAAATAAAGAAAATAGTTTTATATTATTTTAAAAACAGTCTAAATAGATTTTGATTTTAAAAAATAAGTATAATCATCTGTAATATCAGATGATTATACTTATTATATAATATATTATTTTATTAAACCATTAACTTTTAGATTTTCTTTTAATATTTCTAAATTAGAATCTTCCATATCACATAGAGGTAATCTTAATGGTCCACAGTTAAATTTCATTAAGTTCATAGCAGTTTTAACTGGGATTGGATTTGTCTCTATAAATAATGAGTTTGCTAATGAAAGATATTTTAGTTGTATTTCACGAGCTTCAATAACTTCTCCTAAGAAATATTTTTCACACATTCTGTGAGTTTCTTCAGGAATAACATTAGCTAAAACAGAAACTACACCAGCTCCACCTAATGAAAGTATAGGGATTATTTGGTCATCATTTCCTGAGTATATATCTATTTTATCACCACATAATTCGGCCATTTTAGCTACTTGAGAAATATCTCCACTAGCTTCCTTGATAGCTACAACGTTCTTAAGCTCAGCAAGTTTAGTAAGCATTAATGGTGAAATGTTCATACCTGTTCTTCCTGGAACATTGTAAAGCATTATTGGAATATTTATAGCATCATTTACAGCTTTGAAATGAGCTTCTAATCCTTTTTGAGAAGTTTTATTATAGTATGGTGTGATTATTAACACCATATCAGCGCCAACTTTTTCAGCATATTGGCTTAGTTCTATTGAAGATTTAGTATTGTTAGTACCAGTTCCAGCTATTACAGGAACTCTTTTGTTCACTACATCAACAGAGAATTTAATAACTTCTTTCTTTTCTTCTAAAGTCATAGTAGAACCTTCACCTGTAGTTCCACAAACTAATATAGCATCAGTTTGATTTTCAATATGCCATTCTAATAATTTTCTTAGCTCCTCGTAATTAACACCATCTTCAGTGAATGGAGTTATTAAAGCTACACAAGAACCTTTAAATAGAGTCATAGTATTACCTCCAAAATTAATTATTTTTCTTTTATAAGTATTTCAGCAATTTGTATTGCATTAAGAGCAGCACCTTTTCTTATATTATCAGCCACAACCCATAGGTTTAGACCATTATCTAAGCTAAAGTCTCTTCTTATTCTTCCAACAAAAACTTCATCTTTACCACTAAGTTCTAATGGTGTTGGGTATTTTAAGTTATCTTTATCGTCGTGAACAATTACTCCTTGTGAAACATTAAATAGATTAACTACGTCTTCAAGTTCAAATGAAGAATTTAATTCAACGTTAATACTTTCACTATGGGAATTTAAAACAGGTACTCTTACAGTTGTAGCTGTTATTCTTAATGAGTCATCATGAAGAATTTTCTTAGTTTCTTCAATCATTTTTATCTCTTCTTTTGTGTATCCATTATCTAAGAATACATCTATATGAGGAATTACATTACCTAATATAGGATAAGGGAACTTTTCTGTTGTTCCTTCTTGTAAATCTAATATACCTTGAATTCCAGCTCCAGAAACCGCTTGGTAAGTTGAATAAACTATTCTCTTGATTCCATATTTATCATGTAATGGCTTTAATGCTACTACAGCTTGAATTGTTGAACAGTTTGGATTAGCTATTATTCCATTGTGCCATTTAACATCTTCTGGGTTAACTTCAGGAACTACTAATGGAACGTTTTTATCCATTCTCCAAGCACTACTGTTATCTATAACAACTGCTCCATGTTTAGAGAAGATAGGAGCGAATTCTAAACTTACACTTCCACCTGCTGAGAATAAAGCGAAGTCTATTTTTTTATTTTCTATGTTAGCCTCACATAATTCTTCAACAACTATTTCTTCATCTTTAAATTTTAATTTTTTACCTGCTGATCTTTTAGATGCAAATAAATATAATTCTTTTACTGGGAAATTTCTTTCTGCTAGGATTTCTAGGAATTTTCTTCCTACATTTCCTGTTGCCCCAACTACTGCTACATTATACACAGTAACCCCTCCTAATTTACATTATAATATAGTCTATTTCTATCTATTGAATATTGTTCTGTAATAAGTTATCCAATTAGGAATAAAACTACTTAAATATTATTTTTCTATATATTAAATATAGTTCAATTTGAAACACTTTATCAAGTGTAATTTATCATTAATTTGAAAGATTTAAGTAAGTTAACTTTCATATCTTTACGTATATGAATATTTAAGCTCCTAGGGGGTAATAATAAATTTAAAATATAATGAAAGTAGGGGAAGAAAAATGAGCAAAACACCATTAAAAAAAATAATAAAAGGAAAACTTAAATCAAACAAACAATTAACTCCAGCAGAGCAATTGAGAGAAAATATGAAATATGAAATCGCAGGTGAATTAGGATTGAGTGAGAAGGTAGACCAATTTGGTTGGGGAGGACTTACAGCAGAAGAAACAGGCAGAATTGGAGGTATGATGACTAAAAGAAAGAAAGCGTTAAAGATACCAAGCAATGATGAAATATTAGGAAGAAAGAAAGCTCCCGTTGACGAAAAATAAAAAAAGTATATAATTTTTAGGTAGAATAACACATGGGGGATTTAAATTATTATGAAAAGTTATAAGATGATGGCAAAAGTTTATGATGAACTTATATACGAAGATGTAAACTATGAGAACATAGCAAACTATGCTTTAGCTAAATGTGATCAGTATTCAGTAACTAAGGAAAGATACTTAGATTTAGCTTGTGGTACAGGTAATGTTGGTATTCATGTAGGAAAATCCTTCAAAGAAAATTATTTTGTTGACCTTTCTCATGAAATGCTTATAGAAGCTGATAAAAAGCTTAGAGAAAATAGAGTTAGAGGAAAAATCGTTTGTCAAGATATGTGTGAATTAGAGTTAAATAGAAAGTTTAACCTAATAACATGTGTTTTAGATTCAACAAATTATATTTTAGATGATGAAAGTGTGGAAAATTATCTAAGAGGAGTATATAATCATTTAGAAGAGGATGGTTTATTTGTATTTGATATAAACTCATACTATAAAATATCAGAGGTATTAGGAAATAATGTATATACTTATGATAGTGAAGAATTATTTTATGCTTGGGAAAACATCTTTGAAGATGAGATAGTAGAAATGAACTTAAATTTCTTCGTAAAAGATGGAGATAAGTATGAAAGATTCACAGAAGTTCATGAAGAGAGAGCTTACAAAGAAAGTGAAATAGAAAGTATTCTTAAGTTAATAGGCTTTAAAATAGAAGAAAAGCATAAGGGTTATACGGAAGAAGATGTGACTGAAGATGCCGAAAGAATAGTTTATATAGTAAGAAAATAACGGAGGGATTAATTATGAGTGATAAATTAATAAGAGCCATTGCTAAAGATGGTATGATAAGAATATTTGCAACAGAGACTACTGAGTTAGTTAATAAAGCATCAAAAATACATGATTGTACACCAACAGCAGCTGCTGCATTAGGAAGAATGTTAACAGCAGGTACTATGATGGGTGCTATGTTAAAATCAGAAAAAGAGGTTGTTACATTACAAATAAATGGTGGTGGAGCTGCTAAAGGTGTTACTGTAACTGCATACTCAGATTGTAGTGTTAAAGGATATATAGGAAACCCACATGTTGATTTACCTTTAAATGTAGAAAATGGTAAATTAAATGTTGGAGAAGCTATTGGTAAAAATGGTGGATTAACAGTAATAAAAGACTTAGGACTAAAAGATCCATATGTAGGACAAGTTCCTATATATAGTGGAGAAATAGCAGAAGACTTTGCTTACTACTTTACAGTATCAGAACAAGTTCCTTCAGCAGTAGCTTTAGGAGTATTAGTTGATAGAGATCATTCAATTAAAAAAGCAGGTGGATTTATAATTCAATTATTACCTGGTGGAGAAGAATTATTAGGTGATTTATTAACTTACAGATTAGAAGAGCTGCCTTCATTAACTACAATGTTATCAGAAGGTAAATCTATAGAAGAAGTTATTGAGATTATATTTGATGGAATGGATTTAAAAATATTAGAAGAAACTAAACCAGAATATAAATGCGATTGCTCAAGAGAAAAAGTAGAAAGAGCTTTAATAAGTATTGGATATAAAGATTTAAAAGAATTATATGATGAAGGAAAAGATGAGGAATTAAAATGTCATTTCTGCAATACATCATATGTATTCACTAAAGAAGATATTGGTAAAATATTAGAAGAAAAAGAACGTAATATTGCTGATGAAGTTTCAGAAGAGATGAAGAAGGCTGAAGAAAAAGAAGCTGAAAAAGAAGCAAAAAAGAAAATTAAGAAAAAATAAAAAAAATAAAAAAAATATATTGACAATTATAAATTAAGTTAATATAATAATATATGTCTTGAGGCTCTCAAGACATTTGGCTCGATAGCTCAGTCGGTAGAGCAGAGGACTGAAAATCCTCGTGTCGCTGGTTCGATTCCTGCTCGAGCCACCAGTATTGCGGGAGTGACTCAATGGTAGAGTGTCACCTTGCCAAGGTGAAAGTTGCGAGTTCGAGTCTCGTCTTCCGCTCCAATACTGCGGGTGTAGTTCAATGGTAGAACACCAGCCTTCCAAGCTGGATACCCGGGTTCGATTCCCGGTACCCGCTCCATGGCGCTATAGCCAAGTGGTAAGGCAGAGGTCTGCAAAACCTTTATTCCCCGGTTCAAATCCGGGTGGCGCCTCCAAAAAGAAACATCTATAAGCTTGCTTATAGATGTTTTTGTTTTATTTAGATTAAAGAAGATAATAGCTTTTCTCCAAATTTAGAGAAGTTTGTTTCTGCAAATACTTTTCTTATAGTTATATTGTAAACTTCCTCATTATCTACTACTGTGTCTTTTAAGAATAATTTTATTATTTGAGTTCCATGATATTTAAACCAAGTTATAACAGCTACAACATCTTTATCTGAAGGTTCTTTAGAAGTCTTCAATTCGTTATCTTCCATAAAAACAATCAAGTCCTTGTGATCTACAGAGTAAAAATCACCGGATGGGCAGGTATATTGAATAAGTTTAACATTATCAATTGCTATCAGTACATCTAAACTTTCTTTAACTCCTAAATCATTTTTAACTTCCTTTTGAAGCTTAACTAATTTCTTCATAATAAAATCCCCCTACAATTAAAATTGATGAACTTATGGTAAAGGTTTACAAAAAATATTGTGAACTATCAATAAAATAAATTAAAAAGCATACAATATAGTAGATTATTACTCACAATATAATATGTTTAATGTTGTGAGAAAATTACATTATATTTATATAAAGATAAACTTATGAGGGGGAATGGAAATGTTTTTAATTCTTATAGTAATTTTAGTAGCAACTTTAATTTGTCTAATGATTAGAGATGCTATTGAGTTGAGAAAAAATAAAAAAAACATAGGTTGTGGATGGAAAGTAACTCCATATGTAAATTCAAAAATAAGTAGCTTCGAAAATAGAATGGATTTAGAAAAATTAAGATTAATAGAATTAATAAAAAATAAATTGCAATTTGATTATGATATTAAAGTTATAGAAAATGATAAAAATAGTTTTTATATTAAAAAAGGAAAAGAATTGAGATTTTTAGAAATTTTTGCAGAAAATGATTTTAAGGAGTTTGAGAAAAAAGAATTTAGATATAAATTTGGAAGAGGAGAAGAATGTGATATTTATAATCTTATTAGAAAAACTGTAAATAATCATATTTGGGATTATAAAGAAGAGAATTTGGGTGGTTACGGTCATAGAATTTATTTGAGTTTTAAGAGTGGGATAATTGTGTTAGATATAAGTAAGACTAATAGTATGATATTCACTGAAAATGGTGAAGGTGGCTTGAATTAAAATTGAATTTATATTTTTGATTAGTAAATGAAAAATTATGGATAAATATAAAGGAAAACTTTATATTTATCTTTTTTATATGTAAAATTACTATAGAGAGGATTTTTGATTATAATATTAAGCGTGGTCTAAGTAGTAATTAGAAATTAAATATATAAATAATAAAAAACTAATAATTTATTTTTTATGTTTTACTATGGAAGGAGTATTAATTATGAAAATAAAAGATATTAAAAAGCTAACTGATTGTAAGTATTTAAATTTATATAAGTTAGATATAGAAAATAAGGCTGGAAATGATAAAGAGTACTTTATAGCTAGTAGAAGAGCAGAAAAAGATTTAGTATGTAAAGTTAATAATCATGATAAGGCAGATGGAGTTATGATTATTCCAATAACTGAGGAGGATGAATTAGTTTTAATAAAGCAATTCAGACCAGCTATAAATGATTACATATATGAGTTCCCAGCAGGACTTATAGATGGTGATGAAAGTGTAGAAGAAGCAGCTACAAGGGAGCTGTTTGAAGAGACAGGATTATTAGCTAGTGAGTGTGAATATTTATTAAAACCAAGCTATACTTCAGTGGGAATGTCAGATGAAGCTGTATCAGTTGTTAAAATGAAAGTTCATGGAACTATATCAACTGAGAATATAGAAGAAAATGAAGAGATAGAAGTTGTAAAACTTCCAATAAAAGAAGCTAAGGAATTTATTAAAAATAATAATGTTTCTGTTAAAACAGCTTTAGTATTAGCTTTTATATAGAATATAATCTTTAATAAAACATAAAAAGAGCTTATAAAGATAAAGTAGAAAACTGATGAGCTAAATATAGTAGTTCTCTACTTTACTTATAAGCTTTTAATGTATTTTAGTTATTAAACAGTTATTTCTTTGGGTACATTAGCCAAAGCTTCAACTACACCTTCTGGAATTTCTCCAGTATGAAGCTTAAGTGCATTTAGAGCAGCTCCTTTTATTGGTGGCAATATAGGTGCTGTCAAATTAAAAGAAGTATAGTTATCTTGAAGATATTTATTTAATGGCTTTAAGATAAAATCTCCTGAGTTAAATACGCTTCCAGAATAAGATATATTTAAAACACCAGTAAATTCAAGTTGGCTAGTTATACCGTTTACCATAAGAAGACATTCTTTAGCTGCTTGCTTGTAGATATCTAAGGCATATTTATCGCCTTTTAGAGCAGCTTCATAGACTAACATTGCAAGTTTAGCGACTTTGGTTCTATCTTGATTATATTCATCTTTTATAAGGAATATTAAATCAAAATCTGTTTTTAAATTTAACTTTTCTTTGAAAATGTCATAAAGAGCAGTTCTTTCCAATCTATAATCTGATTGCTTACCAAATATCTCTACACCTTTTTTAGCAATCCAATAACCTGAGCCCTCATCTCCACAGATATGTCCCCATCCACTAGTTCTAGTAGTTTTTAGGTCAGATGTTATACCAGAAGCTATTGCTCCAGTTCCAAGAATTATACAAATTCCAGGTTGACCAGCTAAAGAACCAGCTAAAGCAACTTCTACATCGTTTCCACAAGAAAATTTACCTTCACCCAAAATTTCTTCAATTATAGAATTCATCTCTATTTTTTCGCTTTCATTTTCTCCATAAGCAGGTAAGCCTAAAAATGAATAGCTAAGATCTTCCTTAGAAATATTAACTTTGTTACAAACCTCAATAATTCCTTTTTCAATTCCTTTTTTGAAACCATCAAATCCTACTTGGTGAATATGACATGTTCCAGCATTATGAGTTGATAAAACTTCCCCTAAATGGTTGATAAGCATAAAGGATGTTTTGGTTCCACCAGCATCAATACCTAAATAAAACATAAGTCTCCCCCTTTTAAAACATAGTTGTAATTACCGTATCAATTTAATTGTACTATACCAATAAATAGGTAATCAATGGAAAACCAAAACTATGAATTAAAGTAAAAAATAATTCAAAAAACATTAAATTTGTTCACTTTAAATTCTAAAATATTGAAATTAATAATGTAACCAAAAAGGTGTCAATTTTAAAAAAGAATATTTATATGCTATTTTATCAACTTTTATTACTATTTTGAGTAAAATATATTGATTATTGAAAATTAAATAGTAAGAATACTTCCTCTATCAACCAATTTATCCTTTGAAAGATATATTGGTTTAACACCATGTTTTTTTAGAAAAGCTATTATGCTGTCACCATAAGCATGTCGTTCTAAATTTCCAAAGAAGGCTAACTCTTTTGGAGAAATTAATCCACAAGTGCCACCAATGAATCCATAGTTTAATCCGGGAAGAGAAATATCACCACTTGGTATTAATAAAACATCAAGGTTAGATTCTTTCAATGAATTATAAATTCCTCTATCAGAAGTTATCAAGGCTTTCTCTGAAACTATAGCAATTGAACATTTAGAATAGCCTTGTTTTATATTTATAATTTTTTTGTCTTTAATTTTTTCAAATAAAACAGGATCAGTAAAATTAGTGTTATGTATAAAAGTTTCTTTTAAATTTACAGCATTTAAATAAACATTATTAGGATATTTCTTTTCAAGTGGTAAAGAGCTCTTTATTATATTGAAGCTCTTAGGAATACTTTCAATTAATTCTTTAGGTGAGTTTTTAGCTATTAACAGTGAATTTTCATCAAGTATATTAATTTGAATATCTGGATGAGCATCTATAGCCTCATATAAATTGGGATGTTTAGGCACCTTAATGATATTTACTCCTAATTTTCTTAAATTATCTTCTTCAGTTTTAGTTATTCTATAATCAACAAAACAAGTTCTCATAACAATCTCCTTAATTTAGTCTATATTTAATTTTACTAAAAAACCAAATAAATTGTCGATTATTAAAGTTAGCTTTTTGAATATTCAAAAAGAATTAATACATACTAAAAGTAAAGAAAGGAGTGAGAAAAATGCTTCTAATGACATTGTGTTGTGAGGATGAAAAAAACTTAATACAAGATATTCAAAGTATTAAGCAGGTTCTAAAAAACAAAGATATTGCAATTGGTATATCAGAAAGTATCTCAAGTGGAACTCACTTCGTTAAAATATACTGTGAAGATAATCAATTTGATGAAAGAAAAAAAGAAATTATAATGCTTTATATAAGCAATGTTATCTATAATGTGATAATAGAACATTATAGGGAGAAGGAAATGCTTCATTATATTAATGAAAACTATTTCTTTTTAAAACATGATGAAATTTTAGAAATTGATTTAACAATAAGTAAAATTTTAAAAGGAGAGAAAAAGGTTTGTAGTGATAAAGATTTTTATTGCTTAAATAAGGTTAACAATATAATAGAAAATATAAAAGAATTTATATTAGAAAATGATTATATAAATATAGAAGGATTTATAACCTTTAGAATGAAAGGGTTATTAAAAGAAATTGAATGTATAATAGATAAAGTTGTAGAAGAATATATGATTGAAAAAGAATATAATGAGTTTATAAAAATTTTAAAATATTTTGTAGACATACAGGACTGTAAATTGGAAGAAGTCAATCTTATAATACACAGGAATGGAGTGTATCAAGTTAAAGACAATCTTGGAGGAGATGTATTTAAGGAGTTTTTAAATGAAATAACAGATATGTCTGAAGAAGGAATAGTAAATGTAGAGGATGTAATTATAAGTGGATTAATAACTAATTCTCCTAAAAAAATAAAAATTTATAATGAGCAAGAGTGTATAAATAAGGAGTTTTTACAAACGATAAAAAGTGTTTTTGGGGAGAGAGTTGAAACACATAAAACTTATAGAGAGACTAAATAATACAAGTTTTGATAAGAAGTTACTTAATAGTAGCTTTTAAATAAATTTAATTTAAAAATTTAGTTGACAATAAAATAAATAAGTGATAAGATAACTGATGTCAAGAAGAAACAGCCGTTTCTCACCTTACAGCGTAAAGCTAGTATGGTCATGAATTTTTATTACTTTTGATTTTGGTAATAGAGGACGGCTTAAAACCGTCCTTTTTTATTTATATATTTGTGTTGGCTAAATTCTATCGGAGGTGAACAAGATTAGTAAAAATTTTGCAATCAATCAAGAAATAAGAGAAAAAGAGGTTAGATTAATTTCTAGCACAGGAGAGCAACTTGGTGTTGTATCTGGAAGAGATGCACAAAGAATGGCAGATGAGGCAGAACTAGATTTAGTTATGATCTCACCTAATGCTAAACCACCAGTTTGCAAAATAATGGATTTCGGTAAATATATTTACGAGCAATCTAAAAAAGAAAAAGAAGCAAAAAAGAAGCAAAAGGTTATCAGTGTTAAAGAGATAAGAGTTAGCCCAACTATAGAAAAGCATGACTTAGAAATTAAGTCAAAAAATGCTAAGAAATTCTTAGAAGCTGGAGACAAAGTCAAGATAACTGTAAGATTTAGAGGTAGAGAAGCTGAACATGCAAGTGTTGTTGGTAAAAAGATATTAGATAACTTCTTATCACAGCTTGAAGAAATATGTACAGTAGAAAGACCAGCTAAATTAGAAGGTAGAAACATGATAATGATTTTAGCTCCTAAAAAAGCTTAACTTGAGAGGAGGATACTTACAATGCCAAAAATGAAAACTCATAGAGGTGCAGCAAAAAGATTCAGAAAGACAGGGACTGGAAAGTTAAAGAGAGCTCACGCTTTCACTAGCCATATCTTAACAAAGAAAAGTGCTAAGAGAAAAAGAAACTTAAGAAAATCTGGATTAGTTTCAACTACACAAGAAAAAGCAATGAAGAAATTATTACCATATCTATAAGATAAAACACGGAGTAGGAGGTCTAGAAAATGGCAAGAGTTAAGAGAGCGGTAAATGCTCGTAAAAATCATAAAAAAGTTTTAAAACTTGCAAAAGGATACTATGGTGGAAAAAGCAAGTTATTCAAAACTGCTAACGAATCAGTAATAAGAGCATTAAGAAATGCTTACGTTGGAAGAAGACTTAAGAAGAGAGACTACAGAAGATTATGGATAGCTAGAATAAACGCAGCTACAAGAATGAATGGTCTTTCATATTCAAGATTCATGAACGGAATGAAATTAGCTGGTGTTGATATAAACAGAAAAATGCTTTCAGAGATAGCTATAAATGATCCAAAAGCATTTGCTGATTTAGTTGAATTAGCTAAAAAGCAAATAAACGCTTAATATCAGATGCGAGTTTATCTCGCATTTTTTTTATATATTTATAAGTTTAATTTTGATCAGAAAGATAAAAATCTGACTAAAATTAAACTTATTATGGTTTAAAATAAATATAAATTACTTTTAATTTCTAAAAATAAGACAACTTTACATATATAAATTTAAAATAAGGTATAATAAAATAGATAGCAAATAAAATAAATAATATTTAATTTAAGTTGGGGGTTTAATTATGTACATTAAACTGACAAAAAAAATAAAATTTAGTGCTGTTCAAATATTATCTTTAGGATTTTTCTTGGTAATATTTATGGGTGCTGTAATATTAAGTCTTCCAATTTCATCAGCTAGTGGGACAGCTACTGATTTTTTAGATAGTTTATTTACATCTACATCCGCTGTTTGTGTTACTGGTCTTATAACTCTAAACACAGCAGAACATTGGAATTATTTTGGTAAGACAGTTATAATAATTTTAATACAAATAGGTGGACTTGGTTTCATGTCCTTCACAACATTATTTGCATTAATGATTAAAAAGAAGATAACTTTAAGAGAGAGACTTCTTATACAAGAAGCAATGAATACATTTGGTATTCAGGGATTGGTTAGAATGATTAGATATATTTTATCATTCACATTCTCAGTAGAAATGTTAGGTGCGTTGTTACTTTCAACACAGTTTATTCCTAAATTAGGTTTTTGGAAGGGTGTTTATTATAGTATATGGCATTCAATTTCAGCTTTTTGTAATGCAGGTTTTGACTTGTTTGGAGATAGTTTAGTTAGATTTTCAGATAATAAGACAATAATACTAACTATTGCCGCATTAATTGTAATAGGTGGTTTAGGATTTACTGTTTGGTCAGAACTATATAACTTCAAAGGTTACAAGAAATTATCTTTACATTCAAAAGTTGTTATAATGATAACTGCTATTCTTTTATTTGGTGGAGCAGTTCTTATGTTAATATTTGAGTATAATAACCCTAATACCCTTCAAAATATGAGTTTTGGAGATAAGTTAACTAATGCATTCTTTGCTTCGGCAACTACAAGAACTGCTGGATTCAACTCAGTTTCAACAACAGATATGACTTTAGCAGGTAAGTTTTTAACTATACTATTAATGTTTATAGGTGGTTCACCTGGATCAACTGCTGGTGGTATTAAAACTGCTACATTTGGTATTGTTGTGCTTACTTTAATATCTATAGTTAGAGGTAGAGAAGATACTGAAGTATTTAAGAAGAGAATATCTAAAGAATTAGTTTATAAAGCATTTGCTGTATTATTCATAGGTTTTGGTATTGTTGTATTGGGAACATTAGTATTAGCTGTAACAGAACCAGGATTTTCTTTAGAATATATTTTATATGAGGTTACATCTGCTTTCGCAACTGTAGGTTTAACTTTAGGGTTAACTCCATATCTTTCAGTAATAGGAAAGATAGTTATAATGATTACAATGTATTTGGGAAGAGTTGGTCCTATGACTGTAGTTTTAGCACTAGCTAACAGAAAGAAACCTAGTGCATATAAATTCCCAGAAGATAAAATATTAATAGGATAAGTTAGGAGTGTAGAACTTATGTCAAGTAAACAATTCGTTATTATAGGATTAGGAAGATTTGGATCATCAGTAGCTAAAACTCTATATGCTTTAGGTCATGATGTTTTAGCAATAGACTCAAATGAAGATTTAGTTCAGGAGATATCAGATAGTGTAACTCATGCTGTTCAAATGGATGCGACAGATGAAAATGCTTTAAGAACATTAGGATTAAGAAACTTTGATGTAGCTGTTGTTACAATAGGAGCTAACATACAAGCAAGTGTAATGGCAACATTATTAGTTAAAGAGATGGGAATAAAATACATCATAGCTAAAGGTAACAGTGATTTACATGCTAAGGTTTTATATAAAATAGGAGCAGACAGAGTAATCTTACCAGAGAAAGATATGGGAGTCAGAGTTGCTCATAACTTAGTATCATCAAGTATATTAGATTATATAGAGTTATCACCAGATTATTCTATAATTGAAATAGAAAGCCCAAAAGAGTGGCATGGTAAGAATATGAAAGAGTTAAGCTTAAGAAGTAGATACGGAATAAACGTAATGGCTATTAAAAGACATAATGAGGTTAATATATCACCAGATGCTGATGACATAATCGAAAAGGATGATATAGTTGTAGCTATAGGTTCTGCAGAAGATTTAACAAAATTAGAAGGAAAGATATTCAGACACTAGTATCTTTCTAGAAAGGATTATTTGCTTTGTTAGAAATAGAAAGTAAAAATAATAACTTATTTAAAGAGATAAAAAAGTTAAAAGAAAAGAAGCATAGAGTTAAAAATAATAAATATCTTATAGAAGGATTAAGATTTGTAGATGAAGCTTTAAAGAGCGGAGTTTCTATAGATTCAATAATCTTTACAGAAAACTTTAAAGAGAAGAATGAAGAGTTCTTTTCTAAAGTTTCAGAGGGTATAAAGCTTATACAAATGAATGAAGCTTTACTAAAGCAACTTTGCTCAACGGAAAATCCTCAAGGGGTTGTTGGTGTTATAAATATGCAAAACAAGGAACTTAAGGATGGAGAATTAGTTGTTTTAGTTGATAAGGTTCAAGACCCAGGAAATATGGGAACAATAATAAGAACTGCTCATGCAGCAGGAGCTTCAGGAATAGTTATGACTAAAGGAACGGTAGATATATATAATGATAAAACATTAAGATCTACTATGGGTTCAATATTCTATATTCCTGTTGTTGAAGATGATTCTTTAGAGTATATTAAATCATTAAAGGAAGATGGTTATAGATTAGTTGTAAGTTCACTTCAAGGAGAGAATAATTTCTTTGAAGAAAATTTACAAGGAAAAATAATGATTGCTGTAGGTAATGAAGGTAACGGAGTTAGTGATGAAGTTTATGAAATTTCTGATATAAAGGTTAAAATTCCTATGCCAGGAAATGCAGAATCATTAAATGTAGCAGTAGCAACTTCGGTAATGATATATGAAAAGATAAGACAATCATTTAATAAATAAGAAAACGTACCATATCAAACTTAATAGTAAAGCTTGCAAATATATTTTAAGAATAATAGTTATAAGTTTTATTAAAAAGTTAATTTGATATGGTACTTTTTTATTTTAATTAATAATTATATTGTAAAAAGAATGTAGTTAAAGCAAAAAACGCTTAAAAGAGTAAAAAAAGAATAAATGCCTTGATTATGCCTATCATTATATGTATAATATATTTTGAATTGAATAGATAAAAACATTGATAGAGAGAGTAAATATAGAACTTTCTTTTCAGGGAAAAAATGCCATAGACTGAAAGCATTTTAAGAAAAGCTATATCGAAGTTCACTCTGGAGTTCTAACTATGAAAGTTTAAAAGTAGTAGTTAGCGGCATTAGTCGTTATTTTAAGTAAGTGAATACTAAAGTTTTTTCATTTAGTATTAATTAGGGTGGTACCACGGATATGAATACCCCGTCCCTTGTGTTATAGGGATGGGGTTTATTTTATTTTCTGATAATATGGGAATACTTAAAAGGTTAGCTAAAAAATATGAGTACAAAACTTAATTAGGTAATATAAGTTTAATTTGCTAATTTTGCTTACACAATAATAGATTAATTAAAATAAGTAAGATTTTTATATTTAGATAAAATCTAGTATATTAACTATACATCAAGAAAGGAGAATGAAAATGCAAGATAAGTTAAATCAAATTAAAGAATTAGCTTTAGTTGAAATTAAGGAAGCTAAGGATAGTACTACAATTGATACAATAAGAGTTAAATATCTTGGTAAAAAAGGAGAGCTTACAACTATATTAAGAGGAATGGGAGCTCTATCAAAAGAAGAGAGACCAGTAGTTGGTAAATTAGCTAACGAGGTAAGAGAGGCTTTAGAAGTAGAATTAGAGGCTATAACTAAAGCTATTAAAGAAGCTGAAAAGCAAGAAAAGTTAAAAAATGAAGTTATAGATATTTCAATGCCTGGAAAAAAACAAACTATAGGTAAAAAACATCCATTAGAGCAAACTCTAGATGAAATGAAAAAAATATTTGTTTCAATGGGATTTGCAATAGAAGATGGTCCAGAGGTTGAGAAAGATTACTACAACTTTGAGGCTTTAAATATACCTAAAAATCACCCAGCTAGAAGTGAGCAAGATACATTCTACATAAATGATAATGTAGTTTTAAGAACTCAAACTTCTCCAGTTCAAGCTAGAGTAATGGAAAAGCAACAACCACCAATAAAAATGATTTCACCTGGTAAGGTATTTAGATCAGATGCAGTTGATGCTACACACTCACCAATATTCTACCAAATGGAAGGTCTTGTTATAGATAAAGATGTAACATTTGCTGACCTTAAAGGAACATTAGAGTTATTCGCTAAGAAAATGTTTGGTGATAAGGTTAAAACTAAGTTTAGACCACACCATTTCCCATTCACTGAGCCATCAGCTGAAATGGATGCTACATGCTTTGTATGTAACGGAAAAGGATGTAAAGTATGTAAAGGAGAAGGTTGGATAGAAATACTAGGTTGTGGTATGGTTCACCCTCAAGTTTTAAGAAACTGTGGAATAGACCCAGAAGTTTATAGTGGATTTGCTTTCGGTTTCGGAGTAGACAGAATGGTTATGCTTAAGTATGGAATAGATGACATAAGATTATTATACGAAAGTGATATGAGATTCTTAAATCAATTCTAAGTTTTAAAATAGGAGGTAAAAAAGATGAAAGTACCATTTAATTGGCTTAAAGATTACGTTGATATAGATATAACAGCAGAAGAGTTAGGCGATGCTTTAACTTTATCAGGTTCAAAAGTAGAAGAGGTTGTAACTGCTGGTGCAGAAATAGAAAATATAGTTACATGTCAAATAGACAAGATAGAGCAGCATCCAGATGCTGAAAAGCTTAAAATTTGTCAAGTAAACATAGGATCAGAAATGATTCAAATAGTAACAGCTGCTGATAATATGAAAGAGCATGATAAGGTTCCTGTAGCTTTACATGGAGCAATATTAGCAGATGGAAGTAAAATCAAAAAAGGTAAATTAAGAGGAGAAGTTTCTAACGGAATGTTCTGTTCAGAGGAAGAGTTAGGAATTGCTGATGGAAAAGAAATCATAGGTCTTATGATCTTACCAGAAGATGCTCCAATAGGTGTTTGTATAAAAGAATATTTAGGTCTTAACAAACAAGTTTTAGATTTCGAAATAACTTCAAATAGACCAGATTGTTTAAGCATAGTAGGAATGGCTAGAGAGACAGCAGCTACTACTAGAAAAACTTACAGAATGCCAAGTACTAAATTCGAAGTTAAATGTGATAAAAACATAAACGACGAAATAAAAGTTACAGTTAATGATGATCTTTGTAACAGATATATGGCTAGGGGAGTTAAAAATGTAAAAGTTGGTCATTCACCAGCTTGGATGCAAGAAAGATTATTAGATGCAGGTGTAAGACCTATAAATAACATAGTTGATATTACTAACTTTGTTATGTTAGAGCTTGGTCAACCAATGCATGCTTTCGATAGAAGAGAGTTAAAATCTTCTCATATAGTAGTTGAGAGAGCTAAAGATGGTGAAAAATTCACTACTTTAGATGAAATAGAAAGAGAATTAACTTCAGATGTTCTTTGTATAAAGGATGGAGAAGAAGTTGTTGCTTTAGCTGGAATCATGGGTGGATTAAACTCAGGCGTTAAAGATGATACTACTGAAATAGTATTTGAATCAGCTAACTTTGATGGAACTAACATAAGAGTTAATTCTAAAAATTTAGGGTTAAGAACTGAGAGTTCATCAAGATTTGAAAAAGATATAGATCCAAACTTAGCTGCTTTAGCTTTAGACAGAGCTTGTGCTTTAATAGAAGAGCTTGGTTGCGGAGAAGTTATGGAAGGAACTATAGATGTTTATAACAAGGTTAAAGAAGAAAAAACTCTTGAAGTAAGCGCTAGCTGGATAAACAAATTCTTAGGAACAGCATTAGAAGCTGAAGAAATGAAGAGATGTTTAGATAGCTTAGATTTAAACACAACTATAAATGGAGATACTTTAGAGATATTAGTACCTACATTTAGAATAGATGTTGATATAAGAGAAGATGTTGCAGAAGAAGTTGCTAGAATCTATGGATATAACAATGTTCCTGCTACATTAATTTCAACTAGTACAGAAAAAGAAGCTAAAGATAAAAAACAATTATTAGATGAAAAAGTTATTGATGCAATGTTAGCTTCAGGATTAAATCAATCAATAAGCTACTCATTCGTAAGTCCAAAGGTATTTGATAAAATTTGTGTGCCAGAGGATAGTGAGCTTAGAAATGTAGTTAAAATAAAGAACCCATTAGGAGAAGATTACAGTGTAATGAGAACATCAACACTTCCTTCAATGATGGAATCTTTAGCTAGAAACTACTCAAGAAGCAACGATGTTGTAAGATTATTTGAATTAGGAAAGACTTACACTCCAAATTCAGATGAAAATGAATTACCAACAGAAACAAATATCTTAACAATAGGTATATATGGACAATGCGACTACTTCGACTTAAAAGGAATAGTTGAAAACTTATTAGATACATTAGGACTTAAGAGTGCTTCATTCAAGAGAATGAGTGAAAACCCAAGCTACCATCCAGGAAAAACAGCTGAGTTAGTTTTAGGAAGAACTTCATTAGGAGTTTTAGGAGAAATACACCCAGATGTTAATGAAAACTATGATATAGATGTTCCTTGTTATGTAGCTGAGTTAAACTTAGATGCTATGTACAACTTCTCAAAAACTGAGAAAGCTTACAAGCCGTTACCTAAGTATCCAGCAATAACTAGAGATATAGCTTTACTTGTTGATGATGCTGTATTAGTACAAGAAATTGAAGAGTCAATAAGAAAATCAGGTGGTCAAATAGTAGAGAAGGTTGAACTATTCGACGTTTATAAAGGTGCTCAAATACCAGAAGGTAAGAAAAGTATTGCTTATGCTATAGCTTATAGAGATCCAAGTAAGACTTTAAAAGATAAAGATATAAATAAAATTCACGATAAAATCTTAAGAGGATTAGAATATAAGTTAGGTGCTCAATTAAGAGAACAATAATAGCTTAAATTATTTAAAATATGTTATGTATATGTTAGAATATACATAACATATTTTTTATTATGGAATTGTTTTAAGTAAATATTGATTTCTATGTATAAAAATTAGTTTAAATAAGTTTCATTTAGTGAAATTTATTTTTTGTTTTATAAATAGAGATTAATAATGATTTAAAGCATAGTTTACAATTTATATTAAGTAAGAGGTGTTTAAGAGAGTATGGCGACTGTTACGGTAACAATAAACGGCGTTGAATATAATTTAAAAGGCCAAGAAGATGGAGAATATTTAAAAAAGGTAGCTGCTTATGTAGAAGAAAAGATTCAAGAGATGGTAAATAAGAATAATAAGTTAAGCGCCTTAGGAGTTCTTTCTTTATCAGCCTTAAATATAGCAGATGAACTTTTAAAAGGAAATGAAGAATACAATCAATTAATAGATTATTATGAAAAAGTAAAAGCTGAGTTAGAGAATTCTAAAAAAGAAGTTGAAGATCTTAAAGCATTAGAAGGAGAAAGTCTTTCTTTAAAAGAAGATGTGGAAAAAATAACATCAGAAAAGATAAGCTTAGAGAATACGATAAGAAATCTAGAATTAGAAAAACAAAATCTGGAAAAAGCTATTAAAGAATCAAAAGATAAATGTGAAAGTTTAAATTCAGAACTTGCGAAGTCAAAGGAAGAATTAAATACAACAAAAGAAAAGCTTAATAATTCAAAAAATGAATCTTCTCAATTAAAGAAGGAAATAGAAAAGTTAAAGCTTGAAAATTCCAATTTAAAATCTTCTAGTAACAAGCTTAGAAGTGAAAATGATAAATTAAGTAAGGAACTTAAGGAATCAAATAGCAAAAATAATGAACTTAATAAGTCATTAAATGATTCAAGAAATAAAGAAAAGAATTTAAATAATGACCTTAATTCTTTAAGAAGTAAAAATGGAAGCTTAGAAAAAGAATTAAGAGAGCAAAGAGAAAAAAATAATGGACTAAGTAGTATAGTTAATGAATCAAAGCAAAAGATAGAGAATTTAACTAAAGAGATTAATAGTTTAAAAGAAAGAAATAAAACTCAAAAAGAAGAAAATGAGAAGCTAGTATTAGAAGGTAAAAACTTAAAGAATAGTTTAGTTGAAGCAGAAAATAAAGTTTCTCAATTAGAAGAGAAAAATAAAAATATAACTAAAGATGCAGAGTCTTTAAAAATTGAATTTGCTGAATCAAGGATTGATAATAAGAAATTAAGAGAAGAAAATTCAAAAACATTAAATGAACTTGAAGCTTTAGGTGAAGAGTGCAGAGAGATTAAGGACAAGCTTCAAGAATTACAAGAGTTGAATAAAAAATTGTCAGTAAATAATGATGTTTTAAAGGCTAATAATAAAGAGTTTGAAAGTAAGATTAAAGCTTTAAGTGATGAAAAAGAAGGATTATCTTCAGAAAGTGAAGAATTAAAAATAAGTTTTAAAGAAATAGAAGAAAAAGCTATTAATTTAGATAAAGATCTTGAGTTACTTAAGGAAAAAAATATAGAGTTATCAAGTATAAATAGTAAGCTTGAATCAGAGAAAGAAAAGCTTGAAGAGAGTGTAAAGTTCTTAAATGAAGAAAAAGAAATAGTTAAAGGTGAATGTGATAACTTTAAAGAACAAGTAGTTCAACTGGAAAAGGATATTGAATTAGCTTTAGAAGAAAAAGAAGCTTTAGGTAAGAAGGTTTCAGAAGAAATGGAAGTTGAAATTCAATCTTTAAAAGAAGAATTAGAAGGTAAAAAAGCAGAGTTTGAAGTTCTTATAGAAGAGGCTAAGAAGTTAAAGAAAGATAAAGGTCTTCTTTTAGCTAAGAATAAGGAGTTAGCATCTGAATTCCGTACAGCGAGATATAAGGTTTTAGACTTAGAAAAGAAATATAATGACGCACAATTTGCTTTAGTAGCTTCTAAGAGTAAAGAAAATGTACTACTAAAAAAGAAGAAATAAGAAGTAAATAATAGAAATTTATATGAGCTACCTTATACTTATTTAATACAAGTATAAGGTAGCTCATATTAGTCTAGTAAAGAGATAATTAGCTTTTACAAGGAACAAGGTTTCTATTTATGAAGTAACAAGCTTCTAATCCAGTTTTCTCTAAAAAATTAGGAATCTTATCAAAATTTCTACCAATATGAGAAATTAAGTGAGAATCTGAACCAAGCGTTATATATTTTCCACCAAGTTCTCTATAGTATGAGTATATTTCAACCATATTATTAAATGAAGTCTCGTTATCTAAACGACTTGTGTTTATTTCAAGAACCTTATTTTTCTTTATAAGAGTTTCAAATATAGCTTTAAACTTAGGCTTAAATTCTTCAAGAAGCATTTCTTTATCTTCATAAATACTATATCTACATGGGTAGTCAATATGCCCTAAAGTATCAAATATATCATAAAACTTTATGCATTTTAGGACATTATCAAGATATTCTCCATAAACTAAATCTTTAGGTCTAGTGTCACTTTTTAAGAATCTAGAAAGTGTAACACCATTTATAGAATGGATTGAGCCTATAAACATATCAAATTTATCTTTGTATTTTTCATAAAAAGCAAAGTTTTCATCTATATTATTCATAGCAAGACCAATTTCAACACCTTGCTGCATATTATGTCCTCTATGCTTTTCATAAGTTTCTAAATAACCATCAATATCAAGTTCAGCAAATTGAGGATGAGTAGTTAGGTTATAATCTAAATGTTCAGTTGTAATTATACCAAGATTTTTTTCTTTAGCTTTTTCTAGTATATTTTTAATTTTTAATACAGAGTCTGCTGAAAATTCTGTATGTATGTGACAATCATAAAACATTAAATGACCTCCAAAATATTTCTATAATTTAATTTTAGCACAATAAAAAAATATAGAAATATGAGAGAAGATTTTTAATTTGAATTCAATATGAAGCTATCTTTATTTAAAGTATTAAAAAGTTAAATTTATGGATTGAATATTATTAAGAAAAATAATTAATTCTAAGGTAGGGAGAGGATATATGGAATTATGGGCTTCAATTGTGTATAATACAAAGTATTGAGTAAATTACTAAGGAAAACCTAGTTATTTGTAGGAGAGATGAATTTTATGGAAAGAATAGAACTACTGGCACCAGCTGGAAGTATGGAAAGTTTAATAGCTGCCATAAATAGAGGTGCTGATGCTATATATTTAGGAGGAAGCAAATTCTCAGCAAGAGCATATGCTTCTAACTTTGACAATGAAACAATGGAAAAAGCTGTTGACTATGCTCATACTTATGGAGTAAAAGTATATGTTACAGTTAATACTTTAATAAAAGAAAATGAATTTCAAGAGGCAATAGATTATATAGGTGTATTATATAGGATTGGTGTAGATGCTTTAATAATTCAAGATGTAGGATTAGCTAAGAGAATAAAAGAAGTTTATCCAGATTTTGAGTTGCATGCATCAACTCAGATGAGCATACATAATGGAGAGGGAGCATTATTCTTTAGAGAAAATGGATTTTATAGAATCGTTTTATCAAGAGAGCTTACTTTAGAAGAGATAAAGCACATATCAAAAGACTTAGGAATTGAAACTGAGATATTTGTTCATGGAGCATTATGTGTTTGCTATTCAGGACAATGCTTAATGAGTAGTTTAATTGGAGGAAGAAGTGGAAATAGAGGAAGATGTGCACAAAGTTGTAGACTTCCATACACTTTAATTAGAGAGAAAGATAATAAAGAAACTAAAGGGTTCCTTTTAAGTCCAAAGGATATATGTACAATTGAAAATGTAGAAGATTTAATAAAAACAGGAACAAGTTCTCTAAAGGTTGAAGGAAGAATGAAAAGACCAGAGTATGTTGCTGGAGTTATAGAATCATATAGAGAAGCTATTGAGAATTCATATAGTAATATCAAAAAATCTCAAGAGGGAAATAAACTTAAACTTAAGAAGTTATTTAATAGAGAAGGTTTTTCTACAGCTTATATGTATAAGAATGTTGGAAAAGATATGATGGCATTTAAAACGCCAAGAAACACAGGGATTTTACTTGGAGAAGTTTTAAAATCAGGTGAAGTTCTTTTAGTTGATGATATTTCATTAAAAGATGGAATAAGAACTAATGATGATGGGTTTACTGTAAGCAAAATACTTATGGGTAATCAAGAAGTAACTGAGGCTAAAAAGGGAGATAAGGTTAAGATATTCCCTAAAAAATATAAGGCTAATGACAAACTTTACAAAACATCAGATACTAAACTTCTAAATGAGTTAAAGGTAGCTTATGAAAATCCATATGAAAGAAAAATAAATCTAAAGGCTTATATGAAATTTAAAGTTAATGAGCCTATGGAACTTACTGTTGAGTATAATGGAAACTACTTTACAAAAGCAGGTGATATGGTTCAAGTTGCAGTTAATAGACCGATGGATAAGGAAAAGGTAGAAAAGAACTTAAGAAAATCAGGAGATATTCCTTATCAAATAGATGATATAGAATATGTAACTTTTGAGGATGGATTCGCAGCAGTTTCTTCAATAAATAACTTAAGAAGAGAAGTGTTAGAAGAAATCAGAAATTCTGAAATACAAAAGTATAAGAGGGTTTTAGAAAAACAGACTAATATAGAATTAAATGAAAAAGTTGGAGAAATGCCAGAAGTATTAGTAGTTGTAAACACTAAAGAACAATTACAGGCTGTTATAAATGGTGGCGTGAAAGATATTGCTTTAGATATATTTGGGAAAAATCAAGGTCAGCTTCATAAAAATGCTATTAAAGAGGCTGATGCTGAAGGAATTAATCTTTACATAAAGGTTCCAACAATAATTAAAGAAGAATTTGATGTTATATGCAAAATAATAGATGAAAACTTAGATTTAGTTAAAGGATTAGTTACTGCTAATACTGGAATAATAAATGTATACAAAGATAAAACAAATATTATAGGTGACTATAAGCTTAATATATTCAATGCTTATGGAATGAAGTTCTATAATGAGCATATGATGGGAAGTTGTCTAAGCTTAGAGTTAAATAAAAAAGAATTAAATAAGATGCTTAAGAAATATTCTAAAGGGGCTCAAATGTTTGTATATGGTAGACCTGAGGTTATGGTCAGTGAATACTGTCCAATAGGAAGTACATTTGGTGGAAAATCTACTACAAGAAATTGTGACAACCAATGTGTAAGTAGTACATTTATATTAAAAGATAGAATGAATCAGGATTTTGTTATAAGAACTGATATATTCTGTAGATCTCACATATACAATACTGTACCTGTTAATTTACTACAAGAAGTTGATGAAATAAAATCTTTAGGAATAAATTCATTTAGATTAGATTTTGTTGATGAAAGTTATGATGAAGTAATGCAGGTTATTGAAGCTTTAAATAAAGAAGAAGCTTTAAGATTAAAGGATTATACTAAGGGTCACTTTAAGAGAGGCGTTGAGTAAAGGGGATTAAAGTATGAACGATAGAGTTTTAAGAGTATTAGAATTTAATAAGATAAAAGAGATTGTTAAAAGCTATGCTGTTACTAAATCAGCAAAAGAGATGGTTTTAGATTTAAAACCATACTCTTCACTTTATGATGTAAAAGAACATCTAGAGGAAACCAATGAAGCTTTAGATATATTAATGAGAAAAGGAAATCCTCCTTTTGAAGGACTTTATGATGTGAAAGAAGCTTTAACAAGAGCAGAAAAAGGTGGAGTTTTAAGCATAGAAGGACTTTTAAGAGTTGGTAATATGCTTAGAGTTACAAGAAGACTTTCAGAATTTCTAGATAGAAAAGAAGAGGAAGAAGAACATAGAATTTTAGAAGGTATGAAAGAAGGCTTTACAATACTTAGAGGAGTAGAAAGTGCTATTTCAAAGGCTATAGTAAGTGAAGAGGAGATAGCAGACTCAGCTAGTGATAAACTTTATAGCATAAGAAGAGCATTAAAGGACAAAAACTCTTCTGTAAGAGATAAGGTTAATGCAATTGTAAGAAGTAATGCTGAATATCTTCAGGATAGTTTATATACAGTAAGAGGGGATAGATATGTTATCCCTGTAAAAGCTGAGTATAAATCAAGGGTTCCTGGTCTTGTTCATGATCAAAGTTCAACTGGAGCTACACTTTTTATAGAACCAACTGCCTTAGTTAACTTAAATAATGAAATAAAAGAGTTAATGCTAAAAGAGAGAGCTGAGATAGAAAGAATTCTATCAGAATTATCAGCTTTAGTTTATAAGAATATAACTGCCATAAAAATCAACTTTAACATAATAGTTGAGTTAGATTTTATATTTGCAAAGGCTAAGTATGGAAGTGACTTAGGCGGAACTATGCCAATAGTAAATGATGAAGGAATTATAGACTTAATGGATGCTAGACACCCATTAATATCAAGAGATGAGGTTGTTTCATCAGATATTTATTTAGGAAGAGAGTTCACAACACTTCTTATAACAGGTCCTAATACTGGGGGTAAGACAGTAACATTAAAAACTACTGGTCTTATAGAACTTATGGGATTAAGTGGACTTTTAATACCTGCAAGTGAAAATTCAAGTATAAGCTTTTTTGAAGAAATTTTTGCTGATATTGGAGATGAGCAAAGTATAGAGCAAAGTTTATCAACATTCTCATCTCATATGACTAACATAGTTAAAATTATGGAGAAGGCAAATGATAAAAGCTTTATACTTTTCGATGAGCTTGGAGCAGGAACTGACCCAACAGAAGGAGCTGCGCTTGCTATTTCAATATTAGAAACATTAAAGGCTAGAGGCTGTAGAATGATGTCTACAACTCACTACAGTGAATTAAAGGGATATGCCTTAAAGACAGAAAATGTTGAGAATGCTTCAGTTGAATTTAGTGTAGAAACATTAAGACCAACTTACAGACTTTTAATTGGAGTTCCAGGTAAATCAAATGCCTTTGAAATTTCAAGAAGACTAGGGCTTAAAGATGAAGTCATAGAGAAGGCTAAAAATGAAATTTCAACAGAATCTCTTCAATTTGAGGATTTAATACAATCACTTCAAGATAAGAGTATAAAGGCCGAAAATGATGCTAGAGAAGCAGCTATTTTAAGAAATGATGCTGAGAAGTATAAGAATAGATACAAAGAAAAATTTGAGAGAATAGAAAGTGTAAGAGATAATGTTTATGCTGAAGCAAGAAGAGATGCTAAGCAAATCTTAGATGCTGCTAAGGAAGAGGCAGATGCTATTCTTAAAAATATGAGAGAGCTAGAAAGAATGGGTATTTCTAGTGATGCAAGAAGAAAGCTAGAGACTGAAAGAGGAAAGCTTAGAGATAAGATAAACGATGCTGAGGCTAGACTTCAAAAGAAAAAGGAAGAGAAAAAAGGGGAAGAACTTAAGAAGATTGAGGTTGGAATGGAAGCATTACTGCCTTCAATAAACCAAAAGGTTATAGTTCTTTCTAAACCAGACAATAAGGGTGAAGTGCAAGTTCAAGCTGGAATAATGAAAATAAATGTTAAGGCTAAGGATTTAAGAGTAGCTAAGGAAACTAAAGAAGAAAAGAAAATCAAGAAGAGAGAAGCAAGATTAAACTTAAAACAAGTTGATCCTTCAGTAGATTTAAGAGGTATGGATTCAGAAGAAGCTTGCTATACTGCTGATAAGTATTTGGATGATGCTTATGTAGCTGGTAGAGGAGAGGTAACTTTAGTTCATGGTAAAGGTACTGGAGTATTAAGAAAAGCAATAAATGAAATGCTTAGAAGACACCCTCATGTTAAGTCACACAGACTTGGAGAGTATGGTGAAGGTGGAACAGGTGTTACGGTTGTAATCTTAAAATAGAATAATTATTTTAAAATAGTATTAGTTTAGATAAGTGAAATAAAAGTTAATTTAAAAGAGTATCTAAATTAAAAAAATAAAGTATTAAGGAGTTTTCCTTTGAGAGATATTAATTTCGTTTAACAATGAGGTTAGTGTTAAATCAATAGGAGAACTCTTTTTTATATACAATTTATTAAAAAAAGAGAAGAGATAATTATGTTATAATCAATTTAAAGTTTGAAAATTATGTAAATGAATATATGGGAGGAAATTAAGTGAAAGGAAAGGGAAATAATAAAAAGAGTAGACTTAGTGAGGGACGAGTTCTATTTTTATTATTAGGAGTGGTTATTATATTCTTATTCCTGTTTGGAAAGTTAATGTATATAACCATGTTTAAGTCCAAGGCTTATAAAGCAATGGCAGAAGAACAATGGACTAATGAAATAAAGATAGATGCTAGAAGAGGGAAGATTTTAGATAGAAATGATAGGGAACTTGCAGTTACTGCAAATGTATTTAGAGTTGATTTGGACTTAATAAGTATAAGGGATTATATTGAAAAAAAAGATATAACTATATATGATGTTTCTAAACCTTTAGCTGAAGTATTAGAGATGGATGAAGAAGATGTTCTTTCAAGATTAGAATTAACATATCCATCAGGAAATCCTGCAAGTTCTGCTACTTTAGTTAGAAGAATTGAAAAGGATAAGGCTGATAAGGTTAAAGAACTTAAAATTAGAGGGGTTATGGTATCTGAAGATACTAAGAGGTATTATCCAAATGAAGAATTTTTGTCACATACCTTAGGTACAACTAATGCTGATGGTCTTGGCTTAAGTGGAATAGAACTTTATTATAATGAAGAGCTTATGGGAATACCAGGTGTAAGAATTGCTGAGGTTTCTGGAAATAGTTCATCAATTCCTTATTCAGAGTTAAGCTTTACTCCACCAGTAGATGGAAAAGATGTCACTTTGACTGTAGATGAAAATATTCAGTATTTTGTTGAAACTATAGCGGAAAGAGCATTGAATGAACATAAAGCAGATTCAGTTAGTATTACAGTTATGAATCCTAATAATGGAGAAATTTTGGGTTTAGTTAATAAACCAGGATTTGACCCTAATAGACCATATGAGGGAAGTGATATTTTTAATGGTAAGGATGAATCAGAAAAACTTCAGAATATGTGGAGAAATACTATAGTTTCAGATGCATTTGAACCAGGATCTATATTTAAGATAATAACAGCAGCAGTAGCTATAGAGGAAGGCTTAGCTGGTGGGGATGAAGTTTATTATTGCGATGGAAAGTTAAATGTTTCAGGAAAAGAAATAAAGTGTTGGAAACCAGGGGGGCATGGTGTACAGAATTTTAATCAAACTTTAGAGAACTCTTGTAATGTAGCATTTATGGAAATGGGTACAAAAATAGGAGCAGAAAAGTTAAATTCTTATATTGAAAAGTTTGGATTTGGAGAAAAATCAGGAGTAGATTTACCAGGGGAGGCAACAGGCATAGTAAAAAATGCTAAGGATGTTACAGATATTGATTTAGCTACTATATCATTTGGACAAACTAACACAGTTAATGGAATTCAATTTATGGCTGCTTTAAATGCTATAGCAAATGGTGGAGATTTAATACAACCACATGTGATGAAGGAGCTAAGTCATACAGATGAAAATGGAACTAAAATAATTAATGAAATTTTTACTCCAGAAATAACAGAAAATATAATAAGTGAGGAAACTATTGTTAGAGTTAAAGATGCTTTAGAGTCAACGGTTAGTAATGGGTCATCAAAAAGTGCTGGTATAGAAGAAATAAAGGTAGCAGGAAAAACAGGTACGGCTGAGAAAGTTGATTCTAAAACAGGAACTTATGGTGCTGGGTATGTAGCGTCATTTGCAGGTTTTGCTCCATATGACAATCCTCAAGTTTCTTTAATAATAATAATAGACAATCCTAAAAATGGACAACATTTTGGTGGAGAAGTTGCTGCACCATATGCTGGAGAATTATTTAATAATATATTTAATTATATTTCATTAAACGAAGGTGATTTAGAGATAAAGACAGAAAGTGTAATTATACCTGATTTAAGAGGCGATAGTATTGAGTCCGTTGAGAAAGAAATTACAGAATTAGGTATTAAGTATGTAATAGAAGGTGATGGAACATTTATAACAGGAATGAATCCAATACCAGGATACTCTATAGAAAAGGGCGATACAATAACACTTTATGCAGGAAGTAGATTTGATAGAAATGATAAGGAACTTATAACACCAGACTTTAGAGAGAAGACAAAGGAAGAGGCTGGTGAGATTTTGAAGGGCTTAGGATTAAAGAGCGAATTTCATGGTGAGGGTACCATAATAAAAGAGCAAAGCATAAGTGTAGGAGAAATAATAAATTCTGGAGATAAGATAAAATTCACTCTAGGAAAATAATATTTGAAGGTAGCTTATTAAGCTACCTTTTTTTGTTTTAACATAAGGATTATAATAAAAAGGTAATTTAATTTAGGAGGGGAAATTATGATTTTGGTTAGTGGATGTTTATGTGGAGTAAATTGCAAATATGATGGTGGAAATAACTTGAATGAAGAAATATTAAATCTTCTTAAAGAGGGAAAAGCAATAATAGTTTGCCCAGAGCAATTAGGTGGACTAACAACACCTAGAGTTCCTAGTGAGATAGTGGGAGGAACAGGTAAAGATGTCTTAGAAGGAAAAGCTAAGGTGATGGGTAAAAATGGGGTTGATGTAACAGACGCTTTTATTAAAGGGGCTTATGAAACATTAAAAATAGCAAAGGAAATAAATCCAGAGTATGTTATTTTAAAAGCGAAAAGTCCATCATGTGGATTTGGAACTATATATGCAGGAAAATTTAATGGAGAGAAGCAAGAAGGAAATGGAGTAACATGTGAGCTACTACTTCAAAATGGATTTAGAGTGAAAACAGAAAATGATTTTTAAAATATAGGAGGAGTTTATATTATGAATAAGGAAATGAGAGATAAAGCTAGAGAATTATATAAAGGGACTTGTAGAGTTTGTAAGGTTTGTAATGGTGTAGCTTGTGCAGGTGAAGTTCCTGGAATGGGAGGAAAGGGAACAGGTGATTCTTTTATAAGAAATATTAAGGCTTTAGAAGAAATTAAACTTAATATGAGAACAATACATGATGCAAAGAATCCTACTACAGACGTTGAACTTTTCGGAAAGAAAATGGATATCCCAGTTTTTGCAGCTCCTATAACAGGAACTATGTTAAATATGGGTGGAGAAGTTTCAGAAAAGGATTATATTGAGGGTGTAGTTAAAGGATGTTTAGATGCCAATATATATCCTATGGTTGGAGATACAGCTGTGGATTTATGCTTAACAACAAATCTAGAAATAATGAAAAAGTATGATGGACAAGGAATTGTATTTATAAAACCTTGGAAAAATGAAGTTGTTATAGAAAAGATAAAAATGGCTGAAGAGTCAGGCGCATATGCAGTAGGAGTAGATATAGATGCGGCTGGATTAATTACATTAGCTATGCATGGAAAACCAGTTGAGCCTAAAAATATAGATGAAATAAAAGAACTAGTAAATTCAACTAAACTACCTTTTATATTAAAGGGTATAATGACACCAGATGAAGCTGAGTTAGCAGCTCAAGCTGGAGTAGATGCTATAGTAGTATCAAATCATGGGGGAAGAGTATTAGATCAAACTCCAGGAGTATGTGAGGTACTACCTGAGATAGCTAAAAGGGTTAAAGGAAAAATAAAAATTTTAGCTGATGGTGGAATTAGAACTGGAGTAGATGTCTTAAAAATGATTGCTTTAGGGGCAGACGGAGTTTTAATAGGAAGACCTTTTGTTACTGCTACTTTTGGTGGTGGAGCAACAGGAGTAAAGGAATATGTTGATGGACTAAAAGGCGAATTAAAATCAGCTATGGTTTTAACTGGATGTAAATCTGTAGAAGATATAAATGATAGAATAATATATAGATAAGATTATTTAAATCAATTTTAAGAATATTATATAAGTGGATTAATAGTAGGAGGGTAACAAATGAATATTTTTGCACATAGAGGATTTAGTGGGAAATATCCTGAAAATACTTTGTTAGCATTTAAAGAGGCGCTTAAACTAGATATAGATGGAATAGAATTGGATGTACATAAGAGTAAAGATGGGAAACTTGTTGTAATTCATGATGAGGATGTAAAAAGAACTTTTCAAGGTAATGGTGAAATTAAAAATCTAAATTATGATGAACTTTTAAAATTAAAGTGCAGCAAAAATGGATTTGAAGAAAATTTAGAATGTAGAATTCCTTTATTAGAAGAAGTTTTAGATTTAATAAAGGATAGAGATATAATTTTAAATATTGAAATAAAAAATGATATTGTAAGTTATGATAATATAGAATTTGATGTTTTAAATCTTATAAAGAAATATGAAGTTAAAAATAAAATATTAATTTCAAGTTTTAATCATAAGGCATTAAGAAGAGTAAAAGAACTTCAAGGTGATATTAATATAGGAGTTTTATATGAAGAAGAAATTCCTAATGTAATTGAATATGCCAAGGAAATAGGTGCCTATGCAATTCATCCATGTAAAAGCTTAATTACAGATGAGATTGTTAAAGAGGCCCATGATAACAATATAAAAGTAAATGTTTATACTGTAAATAAGGAAGCTGATGTCAAGAGACTTAATTCTTGGAATGTAGATGGAATCTTTACAGACTATTCAGATAATGCAGTAGAAATACTTAAGTAATATAAAAAATATGATTTAAAGCAAAAAAAGATATCTAGTTTTAGGTATCTTTTTTTGTATTATATATAAAATTATTTTTGTGGGTTAGATATTAGAATTTTTTTTGCTAATGATTGTGGTGGAAGAGAATTTGTAAATATATTACTAAAAACTATATAGACATTAGCACCTTTTTCTATAACAATTTTATTACTATCATTTTTTTTATTATCATTTTGACATTCCTTTAAAACTTTGGTTTCTTCACCAATTAATGCAATTACTTCTTCTTCATAAACTTGGCAAGATTTAATATATCCTTTAACTCTAACCATTAGGGTTTTTCCATCAGAAGCAGTGGTTACTTCCATCACTTTACCCATAAATATAGGTGGTTTTAATTCTTTTGATGAGATAATTACATTAGAAAAAATAATTATAGCCAAAAGAGAAAAAAGAACTTTTTTGAATCTCATAATAATCCTCCTTAATAAATCTAGTTTAACAAGCTTAGTATCTCGTAATAAATTTTTTATATTCATATCAAATATTTAGCATTACATAAAATTTAAGTTTACATATTTTATAAAATGTAATAAATAGAAAAAAAGTGAATAAATATATAAGGGAAGAATATGTTTTGAGGAGGAGAATATGAAAGGTAAAACTATAAAAGTGGTTTTAGCAACAACTATGGCAATGACACTTTTAACTAGTATAGGACAGGCAACTGTTCTTACCTTAGCTAATACTAAAAATAATATGAGATATGTTACAGAATCGTTCGGAGCAACACCGACTAAGCAACAAGTTGATTATCAAAAGGAAGAATTGACAGCATTTATTCATTTTGGCGTGAATACGTTTACCAATATGGAGTGGGGAGATGGTACAGAAAGCCCAGAAATTTTTAATCCTACGGACTTAGATGCTGAGCAGTGGGTAAAGACATTAGCAGATGCTGGATTTGAGAGAGTTATTTTAACAGCTAAGCACCATGACGGATTCTGTTTATGGGATAGTGCTTATACTGAGCATGATGTGGCAAGTAGCCCATGGAAAAATGGAGAGGGTGATGTTGTAAAAGAAGTATCTGATGCATGTGCTAAATATGGTGTTAAGTTTGGTGTATATCTTTCACCTTGGGATCAGAACTCTGAGCATTATGGAGAGGGTAATGGAGGAGATTATAATGAGTTCTATATGAATCAGCTTAGAGAACTTTTAACTAATTATGGTGATATAGCAGAAGTTTGGATGGATGGAGCTAAGGGGTCAAATGTCGAACAAGATTATAAGTTTGATGAATGGTTTGCACTTATAAAAGAATTACAACCTGATTGTGTAATATTTAGTCCTCAAGGACCAGATGTTAGATGGATAGGTAATGAAAAAGGATATGCAGGTGAACCGTGTTGGTCAACTATTGATATTGAGAAAATGAAGGAAAGAGAAAACCCAACGTATTTAAATAATGGTGAAGAAGGGGGTCCAGATTGGGTTGTAGGAGAATCAGATGTTTCTATAAGACCAGGTTGGTTCTATCATGCATCACAAGATAATGATGTAAAATCATTAGAAAAAATGATGGATATATATTATAAATCAGTTGGAAGAAACTCTGTTTTATTATTGAATGTACCTCCAAATCAAGAAGGGAAATTCCATGAAAATGATGTGAATAGAATAACTGAATTTGGAAATGCCGTTAGAGATATATTTGATGAAGATTTAGCTTTAAATAAGCAGGTCATTGTAGATAGTTTTGTAAATAATGATGAAACTTATGGAGCAGAGAAGATAGTTGATGGAAATTATGATACGTATTGGGCTCCTAATGATGGAAGTAAAACTGGAAGTATAGAAATTGATTTAGGATCACCTACTGAGTTTGATGTTATTTCAATACAAGAGTATATTCCTTTAGGACAAAGAGTAAAGAATTTTAATGTTGAGGTATTACAAGGTGATAATTGGACAGAAGTTTTTGAAGGAGGGACTATTGGGTATAAGAGATTAGTTAGAATAGCACCTACTACTGCACAAAAAATAAGAATAAATATTACTGGAAGCTTAGAGGTTCCCCTAATAAATAATGTTGGAGTTTATAAACAACCAACTAATATAGAATTACCATCCGGGCCTCCAGCTGGCTTAAAAATATTAAATGATGACAACAAGGGAAGTGATATAGAACAATTCAATTTTAGTAATGGATGGTTTTATGAAAATGTACACGATGAAGATTTAGGTGGAGATGCCCATTATTCAACAACTGCTGGTTCAACAGTTAGTGTTAAGTTTAATGGTACTAAATTCTTCTTGTCGGGAACTAAAGACCCTGCTCATGGAATAATGGAGGTTTCTATAGATGGTGGTGAGCCAGTAGAGGTTGATTTATATTCTGCAGAAAGAAAAGCAGGTCAAATTGTTTTTGAAAGTGAAGATTTAAGTGATGGAGAGCATGAAGTAGTAATTAAATGTACTGGAAGAAAGAATTCAAATGCAAGAGGAAATGCTGCTCATATAGACGGTGCTTTAGTTTTAGATAATGATAGCAAGGGTATGGTTGAATTTGAAGAAGTTGATTATGAAGTTAGTGAAGGCATAGGCACGGCAACTTTTAAAGTTGTAAGAAAAGGTGGAAGCAAAGGTAAGCTTGAAGTCAACTATGATACACTAGCTGGAACTGCTTTAAATGGAGTAGATTATCAAACTTGGTCAGGGACTTTAGCATTTAATGAGGGAGAAACAGAAAAAACTTTTGATATCACAATTATAGATGATAAGGAAAAAGAAAGTACTAAGGAATTCTACTTAAAATTAAGTGATCCAATAGGTGGAATTTTAGGATTTACTCAAAAATCTACGGTGTCTATAGTAGATGATGAACAAATAAAAATAGAGACTTCAGAGAGGGGAGAAGACCTTCATCAGTTTAATTTTTCTGATGGATGGAATACTGAGCCAAATGCCGTTTGGACAAATGATATGAATGCAACTTTTTCAATTAAGTTTAAAGGTAAGCAAATTTCCTTAGTTGGAGCTAAAGATCCTAACCACGGAATATATGAGATATCCATAGATGGTGGAGAATGGGCTCAGGTAGATGCTTATGCAGAGAATAGACTTACAGAACAGGTTGTTTATGAAAGCGATGTTCTAGTGAGTGGAGAGCATACTTTAAATCTAAGATTGAAGGGCGAGAATCCACATGGTGGAAGAGCTGATGCTCAAATAAATTATGCATTAGTTGATACTAGTGAGGATGACATAGTTGAACCTGAAAGACCAACAACTGACTTAAATAATGATGGTAAGGTTGATATTGGAGATTTAGCATTAGCATCTAAGCATTTTGGGGAAAGCATACCAGAGTATGATATTAATGCTGATGGTATAGTTGATGAGTTTGAATTAGATGCAATAATGGCTGATATATTAGGAAAATAAATAAAAAAATAAATGCAAGGGAATCTGTATTTAGGGATTTTCTTGTATTAATTATTTTTATAATTATAAATAATAATAAATTTTAAATTAGTTCACTAAGTAATTAGGGGGGAAGAATTTTATGAAGAGAAAATTTTTGAAGAAAATGGCGTTATTAGCTTCTTTAATGCTTGTAGGTCAATCAACTTATGCATTTGCTAAACCTAAAAATTTAGTTAATGTAGAAAAGAATAACTTAATTGAGGACAAAGTTTTTGACAAGTTAGCCTTATGGTATGATGAACCAGCTACTGATTGGGAAAATGAAGCACTTCCGATTGGTAATGGTTATATGGGAGGAATGATCTTTGGAGGAATTGAAACAGAGAGAATTCAGTACAATGAAAAAACTTTATGGTCAGGTGAACCAGGAGCATGGGATGAATATAATGGTGGAAATAAAGAAGGTGCTTGGGAAGCAGTTCAAGAAATAAGAAGAATATTAGCTGAGGGAGGAACCCCATCAAATTCACTTTATCAACAAGTATGTGGGGATCAAAGAGCTTATGGTGCATATCAAAACTTTGGTGATATTTTCTTAGATTTCAATACACAAGGTGGTAATGATGTAACTAATTACAGAAGAGAATTGGATATTGAAAATTCAGTTTCAACAGTTAGTTATACTCAAAATGGAGTTAATTATGAGAGAGAGTATTTTTGTAGCTATCCAGATAATGTAATGGTAATAAAACTTAAATCTGATAAGGCATCATCAATAACTGTTGATGTTAGAAATGAAGGAGCCAACAATGGGAAAAATCTTTCTGTAGAAAATAATCTTTTAACCTTAAGTGGAGAAATACAAGATAATGGAATGAAGTATGAGTCACAAATAAAGGTTATAAACACAGGAGGAACAATAGAAGATGGTACAGATAAAGTTAGTGTTAAAGATGCTGACGAAGTAATTATAATAATGAGTGCGGGAACAGACTATATAAATGATTATCCAACTTATAAAGGAGAAGACCCACATGAATCAGTAACAAACAGAATAAATAATGCTGTAGAACTTGGATATGATGAGTTAAAAGCAAGGCATTCACAAGATTATAAAGAGCTTTTTGATAGAGTTAATTTAAATTTAGGAGAATTGGATTTAAGTAAGCCTACTAATGATATGCTTGATGAATACAAAAAAAATCCTTCAAATAGTTTGGAAACTTTATTTTTCCAATATGGAAGATATCTTTTAATCTCATCATCTAGAGAGGGTAGTTTACCTGCTAACTTACAAGGAGTGTGGAATAATTCAAATAATCCACCTTGGAGTTCTGATTATCATTTTAATGTTAACTTACAAATGAACTATTGGCCAGCTGAGGTAGCAAATTTATCTGAGACAGCAATCCCATTGGTTGAGTATGTAGAAAGTTTAAGGGAACCAGGAAGAGTTACAGCTGAGATGCACTGTGGAATAGAAGGTGCTGTTGAAAATAAGAATGGATGGACTGTAAATACAATGAATAATCCATTTGGTTTTACTGCTATGGGATGGGAATTTGATTGGGGATGGGCTCCAACATCAAATGCATGGATAAGTCAAAACCTTTGGGAGCACTATCAGTTTACAGATGATTTAGATTATTTAAGGGATAATATATATCCAATAATGAAAGAAGCCGCGCAATTTTGGACACAATTCTTAGTTGAATATACTCATAGTGATGGTAAGACATATTTAGTTTCTTCTCCAAGTTATTCACCAGAGCAAGGTCCAAGAACTATTGGTACTACTTTTGACCAAGAACTTATATGGCAATTATTCACGGATACCATAAAGGCTAGTGAAGCTTTAGGAATGGATGAAGAATTTAGAGCAGAGCTTGAAGATAAGAGAGAGCGTCTTTTAAAACCTCAAATAGGTAAATATGGACAAGTACAAGAATGGATAGATGATATAGATGACCCTAATAATAAGCATAGACATATTTCTCATCTTGTAGGTCTTTATCCAGGAACTCAAATAAATCAAAAAGATACACCAGACTTATTTGAGGCTGCTAAGGTTACTATGAATCATAGAGGTGATGGAGGAACAGGATGGTCTAAAGCTAATAAAATAAATCTTTGGGCTAGATTATTAGATGGAGATAGGGCGCATAGATTATTACAAAATCAATTAACAGTTAGTACACTAGATAATTTATTTGATACTCATCCACCTTTCCAAATAGATGGAAATATGGGAGCTGTATCTGGTATGGCAGAAATGTTGTTACAAAGTCATCTAGGTACAATAAGTCCACTTCCAGCATTACCGGCATCATGGGAAGAGGGAAGTTATGAGGGCTTAAAAGCTAGAGGTAATTTTGAAGTTTCAGCTAACTGGAATAATAATTCGCTTAATTTATTAAAAATTAAATCAGGATCAGGAAATGACTGTTATTTAGAATTCCCAGGAATAACTGAGGTTGTTATAACTGATGCAAATGGAAATGAAATAGTTCCAGAAGTTGTTTCAGAGAATGTGGTTAAGTTCAAAACAGAAGTTGGTGGAGAATATACAGTAGAAGGAATACCTATGGAAAAGCCTGTTAAGACAGAAGGTTTAAGGGCTTTAAGAAATGGTGATGACAGTATTAAGTTATCATGGGATAAAACTAAGTATGCTGAAAGCTATGATGTATATAGAAAGGGAAAAGATGACTTTGAGCTTATAGCAGAAAATGTAATAGAGACAGAATATCTTGATGAAAATGCCCCAGCAACTGATGAGTATACTTATGTATATTATATTGTACCTAAAAATTCAGAAGGAATTGGAGAAGCTTCAGAGAAAGTTGCAGTAGAAACTAGTGTTTATTTAAGTGATTTAAATTGGGAAAGTGCTACTACTGGTTATGGAACAATAAATAAAGATGCTAGTTGTGATGGAAACAAAATAACTTTAAGAGAAGAAAGTGGAGAAAGGGTTACTTATGACAAGGGTATAGGAACTCATGCTCACTCAGAGATTATCTATGATATAAGTGGATTAGATTATTATGATTATTTTGAGACATATGTAGGGGTAGACCAAGAGATGGTTGGAACTGCTGCATCAATATCTTTTGAAATTTATTTGGATAATGAAAAGGTATTTGATAGTGGTTTAATGACAGGAGAAACTCCACAAAAGTATGTTAAAGTTCCTATAGCTGGAAAGAATAAGTTGAAATTAGTTGTCAAGGATGGTGGAAATGGAATAGGTTCAGATCATGGAAGTTTTGGAGAACTTAAACTTACTAAAACTCATGCAACAAGTAATGCAGACTTAAAGGGTATAATAATAAATGGAAAGCCTATTGAAGAATTCAATGGTGGACAATATGAATATAGTTATAATCTTGGAAAAGGTGAAAACTTACAAAACTTAGAGGTTGTTGGAGAGGCTATGTCTTCTGGAGCTACTGTTGAAGTAATCAAACCAGAAGAGATTCCAGGAGATTTGGTAATAAGAGTTACATCTCAAGATGAAAGCATAAACAAAGAATATAAAATAACAATAAAACCTTATGTAATTGTTGAAGAGTCTGTATTAGCTAAATATGACTTTGAAAATGCTTCAAATTTAGGAGAAGATAGCTCTGAAAATAAATTTGATGGAACTGTGAATGGAAATATAACTCAAGTTGAATCAGAAGATGGAAAAGCAGCTGATTTTGGTGAAGGTTATATAAGTGTTGAGAGTAATGATCTTTTAAAATTTAGTGATAATTTAATTATAGAAGCTGATGTCTATTTAGAAGAATATACATCTTATTGGCAAAAAATAGTTCAAAAAATAAATAATGCTACAGGTAAAGGGGGATTTTTACTAGATGTATCACCTCAAGGTAAATTAAGATTACATGCAGAGGGATCAATAACTCAATTTATATCAAATAAATCAATACCTTTAAATGAATGGACAAATATAAAAGTTGTATTTGAGCATTCAAAAGGAGGGGCTTCAATTTATATAAATGGAGAACTAGATAAGACTGTAGTACCAACGTCTCCTTTAGAAACTAGTGATTTACCACTTGTTATAGGAGCTGATGCTAATGGAAATGATAAATTAAAAGGAAATTTAAATAATTTAAGCCTATCTTCAGTTACAAGTAGAAATGCTAGTAGTAATGCTTCTTTAAGTAATATATCAATAGATGGAGAAGTTTTAGAGGGATTTGATGCTGATTTACTTGAATATGAAATTGAATTGCCAAGTGGGTCAAATGATGTTCCAAATATAATTGCTATTCCAGAAGATGAAAATGCTGAAGTTGTAATAAATAATGCAGAAAGTATTCCTGGAATTACTGAAGTAACAGTAGTAGCAGAAGATGGTACTAAAAAAGTTTATAAAATTATCTTTAATGTTGAAGAGAATGAAGTTTTAAAAGCTGATTTTAATAAAAATGGAGAAATAGATTTAGGAGACCTAGCTATAGCATCTAAGAATTATGGCTTAGAAAAAGAAGAGTATGATTTAGATGAAGATGGGCTAGTTGGGGAGTATGAAATAGACTTCATATCTAATGAGATATTTAAGTAAAATAAATTAAAAATGTAGAATAAAGGTAGTCCTCTATGAATAAAATATTTATAGAGGACTTTTTTATATCAATAGTTCTTAAAAGGGGGAGAATATTTTGTTAAAAGGAAGTAAGAGAACTTTAGCTTTAGTAGTATTGGGAAGTTTTTTAGCTACTACAGCTCATAATATTTTTATTAATGGACAAGCAGTTGAGGCTAGAGAATATCCAGATAGTGATATGCCAACTGTAGGAGAGGAGTTTACAGGAGAAGAGTGGAATAATAATGCTGAAATTTATCAAATAAATAGAGAAGAGGCACATGCATCATTTGTTTCATTCTCAAATAGTGAATTAGCTTTAGAAGATTCTAAAAAACCCGTTATGGAGAGAGCCTTAAGGAATGATTCAGAATATCATAAGCTATTAAATGGAGAGTGGGATTTCAATATAGTTGATAAACCATCTGATAGACCTAATGAAATTGATGTAAACGGTTTTGATGTTGATGGCTGGACAAAAATTAAAGTTCCTAGCAATTGGCAAACACAAGGACATGATTATCCTATATACACTAATACAACTTATCCATGGACTGGAAGAGAAAATCCACAGCCACCAAATGCTCCAACTAAGTATAATCCAGTTGGAACATATCAAAGAACTTTTACAGTTCCAGAAGGGTGGAAGGAAGGAAGAAGAACTTATATATCATTTAAAGGTGTAGAATCTGCCTTTTACCTCTGGATTAATGGACATAAGGTTGGATATGGTGAAGATAGTTATACTGATGATGACTTTGATATAACTGATTACTTAAAAGAGGGAGAAAATACAGTATCAGTTCAAGTATTTAGGTGGAGTGATGGAAGCTGGTTAGAAGATCAAGATTTTATAAGACTAAGCGGTATTTTTAGAGATGTTTCAATCTATTCTACTCCAGAAGTTAGAATTAGAGATTTTAAAGTTGAAACTGAGTTAGATGAAACATATACTGATGCTAATTTAAAAGTTGATGTTGAACTTACTAACTATCTTAAAAACAATGAAGAATATACTGTTGAAGCTAAACTCTATGATGAAAATTATGAAGAAGTTTTGGATTCACCAATAACTATGAGTACAGATTTTGAGGATGCTACAGACTATAATAGCGAAGCTACTAAAATTAAATTAACTGCTAATGTTGATGTTAAAAATCCTAAAAAATGGTCTGCTGAAGATCCTAATTTATATACTATGGTTATAGCTTTAAAAGATAAGGATGGCAATGAAGTTGAAGCAACTAGTACTAAAATAGGTTTTAAAGAGTTTAAAATTCATGGAGAACAAATGCTTATAAATGGACAACCTATAATGTTTAAAGGGGTTAATAGGCATGAAACAGACCCTACAGATGGAAGAGCTGTTTCTATTGAAAGTATGATTCAGGATATAGAAATAATGAAGGCTAATAATATAAACTCTGTTAGAACTTCGCATTATCCAAATAATACTGCATTTTTAGAATTGTGTGATGAATATGGACTATATTTGATGGGTGAAGCAAATATAGAGTCTCATGGTGTTAGAAGTTATCTCCCAGGAAATATGCCAGAATGGTATGGAGCTTCTTTAGATAGAGTTAAAAATATGGTAGAGAGAGATAAAAATCATGCTTCAATAGTAGTTTGGTCTCTTGGAAACGAAGCTGGTGGAGGAGAAACATTTAATATTTTATCAGATTGGGTTCATGAAAATGATACAACAAGACCTGTTCATTATGAGGGAGATTATAGTGATCCTACAGTTTCTGATATATACAGCCATATGTATTTAAGTCCAAATTCAGTTGAAAATATAGGTAAACAAGGTGGTAAACCATTTATACTTTGCGAATATGCTCATGCCATGGGAAATAGTAATGGAAACTTCTATCAATATATGGATGTGTTTGAAAAGTATGATAACTTACAGGGTGGATTTATATGGGATTGGGTTGATCAATCACTATATAAAGATGTAGAAACAGTAAAGTATTCAGTAGATTCAAGTTCTAATAACTTTAAGGGAGTTCTTAAAGAAGGTGGAGCTATTGAGGGAAAAGATGGACAGGGCTTTAAAGGATACATGACTTTTGCAGAGTCAGATGAGTTAAATATAACAGGTAAAGGAATTACTTTAGAGGCTTGGGTTAAACCAGATGGTGGAACTAGTGATAATGTTTATATTGCAAAAGGAGATACTCAATTTGCAATAAAGGAAACAGCAAACTTCCAACATACAGGAAAACGAGCTATAGAGTTCTTTATCTATGATGCTAATGGAAGTCAGTGGGTAGCAGCTAAGACAATGGAAATACCAAGTGACTGGGCAAATAATTGGCATAAGATAGCAGGAACATTTGATGGCGAAAATGTGAAACTTTATATAGATGGAGAAGAAGTTGCATCAACTAAATATAATGGTTCAATTACATCAAGTAGCTATCCATTAACGATAGGTGGAGATGCCCAAAAGAATAGTAGATGTACTGCTATTATAGATTCTGTTCGTGTATATGATAGAGCTTTAACTATAGAGGAATTAAATGATGAAAGCAGAACTCCAGATGAAAGTACTGTTCTATGGATGGATTTTGAGGAGTGGAAAGAAGAAAGCACTTCACAAGATGGATCAACTAAGTATTTAGCATATGGTGGAGATTGGGGTGATAATCCTAATGATGATAACTTCTGTGCAAATGGTATGATTACTGCTGAACGAGAAGAAAAACCTCAACTTCAAGAAGTTAAATACGGATATCAGAATATAGAAATAAATGATGTTGATGCAGCTAATGGATTAATAGAGATAGAAAATGAATTCTTATTTACAAATCTTAATGAGTACAAGATGGTTTGGGAATTAAAACAGGATGATGAAATAATTCAAAGTGGTGAAATGGTTAATGACATCAATCCATTAGAAAGAACTAATGTAAAGATTGACTTAAATAGACCAGAAAATTTAGATAATGGATCAGAATATTGGTTAAATATAAGATTCGAAACTACTAAAGAAGAGACATGGGCTGAATTAGGACATATCATAGCTACAGAACAAATAAAGGTTGATTTTTCACATGAAAGCAAAGATGTAGTTGATGTTGCATCAATGGATAATATTGATATAGTAAACGATGATGATACAAACTTAACAGTAAGGGGAACAGGATTTGAACTGAATTTTAATAAGGTTAATGGAAATATTGATTCATTTAAAAATGAAGGTAAAGAACTTTTAAGCACTCCAATAGAACCAGATTTCTGGAGAGCTCCTGTTGATAATGATAAAGAAAATGGAATGCCTAATAGAACAAGAACTTGGAAAGATGCAGGTAAAAATAGAACTGTAAATGACGTAACAGTTACTGAGGATGAGAGTGGAAAGTTTGTAACAATAGAAGTAGGAGCAACATTACCAACAACAACTGCTTCAAATTATAAAAATGTAATAAAAGTTTATGGAGATGGAGAAGTTGTAATAACTTCAGAATTAAATCCAGGGGCAGATAACTTACCAGAAATACCAGCTATAGGTATGGAGTTTAATATGCCTTCTGAATTTGAAAATTTAGATTGGTATGGAAGAGGACCTCACGAAAACTATTGGGATAGACAGAAAAGTGCTCATGTAGGGGTGTATAGTTCAACTGTAGAAGATCAATTCTTTAAATATATTGAACCATCAGAAATGGGGAATAAAACAGATATAAGATGGATGACATTAACTAATAATGAGGGAGTAGGATTAATGGTTTCAGGAGATCCATATTTAGAAGCTTCTGCTCTTCATTATACAGAAGAGGAACTTGGTACTAAGAAACATCCTCATGAATTAGTAAAATCAGAGGAGGTAGTTGTTAATGTTAACTATAGACAAATGGGAGTTGGAGGAGATGATAGCTGGGGTGCTAGACCAAAGCCAGAATATACACTTCATTCCAATAAAGATTATATTTATAGAATGGTTATAAGACCTATAAATACAGAATCAGAATCACCTATGGAATTAAATAAATTAGATGCTCCATATGAAATAAAGGGAGAACAAGAAGAATTAAATATTAAGACATTAGTAAGTGAGGCTCCAAAATTACCAGGAAAAACTATAGTTGAGTTGACAGATGGATCTTTAAAAGAAGTTGGAATTCAGTGGGGAGAAATTGATCCTGAATTATATAGTAAAGTAGGTTCATTTAAAGTTGAAGGAACTATAAAAGGTACTGCCAATAAAATTGTAGCTAATGTAACTGTAAGAGAGGTAGCTGATGTTAAAGGAATAAGTATTCAAACTATTCTTGGAAATAAACCGGTTTTACCAAATTCAGTTGAATTAATATATAGTGATGGAGAAAGTACATTTGCTAATGTTACTTGGGATGATATAGCAGAAGAAGATTATTTAAATGAAGGTTCAATTAAAGTTAAAGGAATAGCAGAATCAAATGGAGAAGAAATTGAAGTAATAGCAGATATAGATGTTGCTAGAGGAGATTATGTAAGTGATTTAGAATGGAAGAGTGCAGAACAGGGATGGAGTACACCTAAAAAAGATACAACTGTTGATGGAAACAAAATAACATTAAGTGATGGATTAAAATCCATGACTTTTGAAAAGGGAATTGGTACTCATACAGACTCGACTGTTGTTTACGATATCTCAGGAAAAGATTATGATTATTTCGAAGCGTATTTAGGTTTAGATTTAGAAACAGGTGGAAATAGTGATGGAGCTATATTTAAAGTTTTAGCTGATGGAGTAGAAGTTTATAATAGTGGTGTTCTAAAAGCAGGAGCTAAGGCTGAACATGTAAGATTTGAGATTAAGGGTGCGTCAGAAATAACTTTACAAACACTGAAGAATGGACATGATTGGGAAGACCATACAGATTGGGCTAATGCAATGTTTACTTATGAGGTAGAAGTTGCTGATTCTGAATTAGAGGGAATTATAGAAAATGCACAAGTTATTCATGATGGTGCTACAGAAGGATTTAATGTTGGAGAATACCATTTAGGTGCTAAGAAAGAATTACAAAATGCTATAGATATAGCTAGAGAAGTTTTAAGTAATAGTGAAGCTACAAATGAGGATAGAGAACATGCTAAGAATACATTAGATTCAGCACTAGAAAGATTTGAGAGCTTAAAGGTTGAGAAGTCAACTGGAGATTTCAATGAAAACGGAAACTTTGAAGTTGGTGATTTAGCGATGATTTCTAAGCATTATGGAAAGAATTCAGAAGATAATAGTGATGAGTGGAATGAAATAGAGAAGTTTGATTTAAATAAGGACGGAAAAATAAATCAATACGAATTAGATTTCATAAGCCATAAAGCATTAAATTAATAATAAGTATTAAATTTCTTTAGAGGGGCTATAAAAGTAAGTTGATTTATAAGTTAAGGTTAAAGTATCAGTAACTAGCTTATAAAATAATGGACTTTTAATAGGCCCTCTTTATTTGTTTTTTTATTTTAGGCCGTGGTTTATTGTAAATAAGGTGAATTTTTTATTGAAATTAAGGTGAATAATAAATTTGTTTTTGGAAAGAATACGTAAAAGGAGGGATGATGATAATGGAAAATTTAAATGTAAATCAAAGAGAAAAAAAGACTAGACATTCAAGTAAACAATGTAGAAGGAATGGGTTAATTCCTGGTGTTTTATATGGAAAGGGAATGAATAATTTCTTGTTTGAAATTGGTGAGTTAGAACTTAACCATGCGCTTTCTGTAACAGGAGAGCACGGTCTTTTAAATATAAATTCAACAGATGGTTCAGTAAACACTTTAATAAAAGAGGTTCAAAGAGATCCTGTTAGTAGAAAAGTAATACATATAGATTTAGAAAAAATAGAGGGTAATGAGGAGATAGTAACAAGCATTCCTATAAATTATGTTGGAGAAGGATACATAAATAAAATAGGAGCAGTACTTCAAAAGGATAAGGATAGCATAAAAATAAAATGTTCTCCTTCAAATATGCCTAAGAGCATAGATATAGATGTTGCTATGGCTCAGCCTGGTGATCAATTTAAAGTTTCAGATGTTGAATTTGGTAGTGAAATATCAATAGTTGATGATTTAAATTCAGTTTTAGCTTCTGTAAGTTATGAGCAGAAAATCGTAACTCAAGAAGTTGTAGACCAAGAGGTTGAAGAAAATAGGGCTAAAAAAGAAGCTGGTAAATTAACTTAATAATAATAAATAAAAGATAAAAATGGAATTTTAAGTAATATAATTCCATTTTTATTTTTTTTATTTTCAAATTTTAACATAATGTAGTATAATATCTGTGGAAATAAAATACAGAATCCTTAGTAATAAGATGAAAAGGGGAGCGAGTGCAGTGTTTAGAGAAAGATATGAAGAATGGTTAAACTCATCAACTATTTCAGAGGAAATAAAGACTGAGTTAAGAGACGTAAAAGATGAGAAAGAAATAGAAGATAGATTTTATAAGGAGTTAGACTTTGGAACTGGTGGATTAAGAGGAGTTATTGGTGCTGGAACTAATAGAATGAATATCTATACAGTTGGTAAAGCTACACAAGGTTTTGCTGATTATTTAAACGATAACTATACTGGAGAAAAATCAGTTGCAATAGCTTATGATTCAAGAAATATGTCAAAGGAATTTGCTAAGGCTGCTGCCTTAACTCTTTGTGCAAACGGAGTTAAAGTAAATCTTTTTGAAGCTTTAAGACCAACTCCAATGTTATCATTTGCTGTAAGAGAGTTAGGATGTCAAGGTGGTATAGTAATAACAGCATCACATAATCCAAAACAATATAATGGATATAAAGTTTATGGAGATGATGGATGTCAGTTAACAGATGCTCCAGCTAAAGCTGTTATAGGATATGTTAATAAGGTTACAGACTACGCAAATATAAAAACTATGAGTGAAGAAAAAGCTTTAGAAGAAGGTCTTTTAGTTTATATAGGCGAAGAAATAGATAAAAAATATATAGATGCATTAAAAACTTTAACTATAAGAGAAGAATTAGTTAAGGAACATGCTAAAGATTTAAAAATAATATACACTCCAATTCATGGTTCAGGAAATGTTCCTGTAAGAAGAATATTAAATGAGTTAGGGTATGATAATGTATTTGTGGTTAAAGAACAAGAAATGCCAGATGGAAACTTCCCAACAGCACCATATCCAAACCCAGAAGATCCAAAGGTATTTGAGTTAGCTTTAGAAATGGCTAAAGATATTCAACCTGATATAATATTTGGAACAGATCCAGACTGCGATAGAATAGGTGTTGTTGTTAAGGATAATAAAGGTGAATATCAAGTATTAAGTGGTAACCAAACAGGTATGTTATTAACTAACTACATCTTAAGTTCATTAAAAGAAATGAATAAGTTACCTGAAAATGGAGCAGTTATAAAAACTATAGTTACAACTGAATCAGTAAGAAAAATGGCTGAAGAATATGGAGTAACTTTAATAGATACGCTAACTGGATTCAAGTACATTGGAGAAAAAATAAAAGAGTTTGAAGAAAAAGGTTCAAATGAATACTTATTTGGATTTGAAGAAAGCTATGGATACCTAGCTGGAACTTTTGCTAGAGACAAAGATGCAGTTGTTGCTTCAATGTTAATAGCAGAAATGACTTTATACTATAAAGAACAAGGAAAAACTCTTTATGATGGTTTAATAGAGCTTTACAATAAGTATGGATACTTCAAAGAAAGTCTAGTTTCAATAGAGCTTGCTGGAAAAGAAGGACAAGAGCAAATAGCTAAATGTATAGATGGATTAAGAAATGATTCAGTTAAAGAAATAAATGGTGTTAAAGTTGTTACTTCATTTGATTATAAGTTAAGCAAAGAAGTAGATAATTTAACTGGAGAAGAAAAAGAAGTAAAACTTCCAAAATCAAACGTTCTAAAATATATTTTAGAAGACGATTCATGGTTTGTTGTAAGACCTTCAGGTACAGAGCCTAAAATGAAAATTTACTTATCAGTTAAAGGTTCAAGTTTAGAAGATTCAGTAGAAAAGACTGAAACTTTCAAAAATGCTATAATGGAAGTAATAAATGCTAAATTAAAATAATTAGATTTTTAATAAAAGGGAGAGGTATCATTGATACACTCCCTTTTTTGTTTTTGAAGTGTTATAATATATAACTATACATAGATGAACTAAATTTTATTTTATGGTAGAATATAGTTCGAATTTTATAGGTTATAATTAAATATAGGTTTATAAAATTTTATTTTAGATAGAATTAATAAGGATAATAATTTTAGTTAAGGAGATAGATATATGAGCTTTAATACATTTGCAAAAGAAAAGTTATCACAGCTTTTATTTTTAGAGGTAGATGGAAAAGGATTAATAGAGAGTTTAGGAAAGAATCCAGGGGATATGAATATTAAGGAGCTATATGTACCTGTAGATCCAAGACATTTATCAAAGGATATAAAGAGTGGATATAAGTTAGAATCATTACCAATAAACTACTTAGTTGAAGGTATGTTCTTTGCATTAGGTGGAGATAAAGAGTTTAGATTTAATGAGGATTATAAGAAGTTAATACCATTGATAGATGAGGCTATTCCTTGTGTAAAAACAATAATAGCTGAGAAAGTTAAAGATGAAAATATGGTTGAAGCATTTATGCTTTTAAAAGGATTAAATGAGGTTTGTGATGATACAGATGTTTATGAAAATCTTTTATTAATATGTGAGTCACTAAGAGAAAGAAACAAATCTTATAATGAAACTCAATTAGAGATTTGTGATAAGTGTAAAGCTAATAGAAGTGATTTAGCTCTTCCATATCTTTATTCAGCAATAGCTTATAATGATATGGCACAATATGATAAAGCTTATGTTGATATAAATGAGTATTTAAATAAAGGCGGAGAAAGAAATGAGATAGTTGAAGTTTTATATAATGAAATAAAAGATTCAGCTAACTATGAGGAAGGAAAAGAAGAGCTTATAGAAGAGCCAGAAGAGGCATTAGCTAGACTTATACCTTTAGCAGATAAATTTGAAGACAATGCACTTTTAAGATATTACATAGCTACAGCTTACAGAAGATTAGGAAACTTTGAAAAAGCTATTTACTATTTAAATGAATGTTTAGCTATAGATAGTAGTATAGTTGAGGCTGTAAATGAAATGGGAATAAACTATGCTTCACTTGGAATATATGATGAGGCGGTTAAATATTTAAGAAAAGCATTTGAAACTACAAGAGATATAGAAGTTTGTACTAACTTAATAGTTTCTTACTTAAATGCTGGTATGATCGAAGATGCTAAACAGCATTTAGATATAGCAAAAGCTATAAATAAAGATGATGAAATAGTAAAAGAGATAGAAACATTTATGAAAAACAATAAATTAATTTAATCGTATATATAATTTAGGAGATTAATATGTATAAGGAGTTATTAGGATATAAAATATTTTCAGATAATAAAGTTCAACTATTAGAAGAAATAAAAAGAAAAGATAGGGTGAATATAATATCTGGAAATCCAGAGGTTTTATATAATGGAATAAATAACGATACGCTTAGAAAAAGTTTTACTGAAGATGATGCTTTAATAATTCCAGACGGAGTTGGAACTCTTTTAGCAGCTAAGCTTAACAAAATAGAGATAAATGAAAAAATAGCTGGTATTGAAGTTATGAATATGCTTCTTAAAGAAGCTAAAGAAACTGGATTAAATGTATTCTTGCTTGGAGCAAAGGAAGAAACTCTTGTTCAATGTAAAGAGAAGATTGAACAAGAGTTTAAAGGGATAAATATAGTAGGAACTAACAATGGATTTTTTGATTTGAAAAATTGTAATGATTTAATAAAAAAGATAAATGATTCAAAAGCAGATATATTATTCGTTGCTATGGGAGCACCTAGACAAGAGATTTTTATAGATAAATATAAAGATAAGCTTTGTTGTAAAATATTTATGGGTGTTGGAGGTAGTTTTGATGTTATATCTGGCAATGTAAATAGAGCACCAGAATTTATGATAAATATAGGTATGGAGTGGCTTTATAGAGTTGTAAAAGAACCTTGGAGAATAAAAAGATTAGGAGCTATACCTAAATTTTTATTACTTTCAGTTAAAGAAAGAGGTAAGAAATAATGAAAATTTTATTTGTAGCTTGTTATTCTCCTATGATTAATAACTCAGCCTCAATAGAAACACTTATGTACTTAAACAATCTTTGTAATATTGAAGGAAATGAGGTTCATCTTTTAACAGTAGATTTTCCTGAAAACTCTATTTATTACGATGAAGAAATATTAAAGTTATTGGATGAAAAAGTTAAACTTCATGCTATTGGTGGAGGCTGTTTATTTGATAAAATAATGCCTAAAAAGTCAACTACAAGAGAAGATGTGGAAATTCAAACCAATACAAAGCCTAGCGGAAAGATGAAGTTTATGAGAAAGATAAAGAATAAAATTATCTTTCCTGACATGTATTATAATTGGAGTTTTAAGGCGGCTAAAAATGGAAAAGAGCTTATGAAAAAAGAAAGCTTTGATGTAATATTTTCAATGCATGAACCTCCATCAAGTCATCTTTGTGCCTTGAGAATTAAAAAAAGTTTTAAAGAAGTTCCTTGGGTCTTATATTGGAGTGATCCTTGGCTTAAAGATCCTCAAGAGAGAATATAGGGTTTATAAGAAAGTTTATAGAGGGAAGACAAGAAAAGTCTGTTGTATTAAATGGTGATAGACATATTTTTGTTACTGAGGAAAATAAAAAGGACTTCATAGATAAGTATGGAATTAGCAATGATAATATGTTTATTGTTACTAGAGGATATAATAAAGAAATCTATGAAAAAATAGAAAAAGAAGAAAAACCAGAACTTATAAGAGAAGATAAGATTAATTTGATATATGCTGGAGAAGTATTTAGTAAGATTAGAGACTTAAGACCTTTTATGGCCTCTTTGAAAGAATTGGAAGTTAAGGATAAAGAATTTTTTGATAGACTTAACATAATATTCTTTGGAAATATAGATGATGAGAATATAAAGAATGACTTGAAGAGATTTTCTAATGTTACCGTAAATGGAAGAATAGATTATAAAGAAGCTTTAAGATATATGATTCATGGGGATGTGCTTCTTGTTTTAGGAAATAAAAATTCTAAGCAAATTCCAGCTAAAATATATGATTATTTTGGAACAAAGAACATAATAATGACTATATTAGGAGATGAAAATGACCCTATACAAAGAGTTGTTTCTGGTATAGATAAATGTATTGTTAGCCAAAATATTTCTGAAGATATACTTAGTGGTTTAGAAAAGTGTAAAGTCATGATTGATTCAGGAACTAAGTTTGAAGCTAAAGAAGAGTATGAATGGAGTAGCATAGGTAAAAAGCTAAACAATATACTTAAATGTAGATAGTTTATAGATAAGCAATAATAGCAGGAGGGTTAGACATGAAAAATCAAATAATAAAAGACTTTGTAAAGGACTTAGGATCAAATTCATCAGCACCTGGTGGTGGGGCAGCAGCAGGGCTTGTTGGAGCAGTAGGTGTAGCTTTAACTTCAATGGTTTATAGTTTAACTGTTGGTAAAAAAGCTTACGAAATTCTAAGTGATGAGAATAAAGCTTTATTAGATAAAAATCTTGAGGAAGCTCAAAAGACTTATGATGAAATGCTAGATTTCATGAATAAGGATGAGGAAGCATTTACTGCTTTGATGGATTGTTATAAGCTTCCAAAAGATAGTGATGAAGAGAAGAATATAAGAAGTGAAAAGATAACTGAATGTACAGTAGGCGCTATGATGGTTCCACTTGAGTTAAGTAGAAAATCATTAAGATTCTTTGAAAACATAAAGTTTGCAGTTGAATATGGAAATAAAAATTTGCTTTCAGATGCTGTAGTAAGTGCTATCATGATTAGTGCTTGTATAGATAGTTCTATTGTAAATGTAGAAGTTAACTTAGCGTTCTTAAAAGATGAAGAGTTAATTAAAAATGTAAATGAAGAGATTTTTGAAATAAGAAAAGAAAGTAACAGATTAAAAGAGGAAATTCTATCAAAGAGCAATTTCTTACAAAGCTAAAAAATAAATCTGTATCAAAATAACCTTTTAATAAAACTTACAAATGATATGAAGAGTGTAACTATGGATTCTTAGCTAAATCTAGTAACTCTCGGAATATGTTTGTAAGTTTTATTATTAAGTTTTGATACAGACATATTTTAAAATTTTTCTAATATAATTAAGGCTTTTTTATTGGATTATATCATTTAAAGATTTAAACTCATACCCATCTGATTTAAGCTCTTTTATAAGTTCGTCTAAAATAGCTGTGTTAGTATCTGAAACTGCATGGAGTAAAGCTATTTCACCATTATGAAGCTTATCATATATTTTCTTTTTTGCAACATCTCTATTAGGTTGTTCATCTATTAACCAATCCCTATATGCAAAGCTCCAAAATACTGATGTGTATCCAAGTTCTTCAGTTAATATTATAGAGTTCTCACTATATTTACCCATTGGAGGTCTAAAGAATTTAGGCATTTCTTTGCCAGTAACCTCTTTATATATCTCTTCAACTTCAGTAAATTCTTTTTTAAACTTTTCTTTATCTAATATTTTTGCCATAGAAGGATGATGGGAACTGTGGTTACAAACCAAATGTCCTTCTGCATCCATTCTTTTTATTAAATCAGGATAATCCTTTATGTATGGCCTAGTAACAAAGAATGCTGCCGGAACTTGATTTTCTTTTAATATGTCAAGTATTTTAGCAGTATTACCATTTTCATACCCTTCATCAAAAGTTAGAAAAATTTCTTTTTTTGAAGTATCTCCACAATAAAGAACTTTATGTCTATAAAGATAAGGAGTTTCTTTACTGACCATGTGGAATACCTTCTTCTTTATTATATGAATAATACCAGCCATATTCCTTAGTACATGGATTTGTAGTTTCTTTAGCTAATACATCTATATTTAAAGCAAAAGATAAGAAAATCATTAAAGAAAAAGTTAATGATAGTATTTTCTTAATCATAAAACATCACCTCGAAATTAGTATGTGTTATCATAAAGGATTAATTTGTATTTTTAGGTGGAGAATTAGGAAACATAATACAGTTGTTGAAATATATATTAAGCTAGAGTATAATCATTAAGTATGAATTAAAACAATAGAAAGGGACGGTGTACATAGATGAAATTAGGAATGGTTGGATTACCAAACGTAGGAAAAAGTACATTATTCAATGCCATAACAAAGGCAGGAGCTGAATCAGCAAACTATCCTTTCTGTACAATAGAGCCAAATGTAGGTGTTGTAAGTGTACCAGATAAGAGATTAGACGTTTTAGAAAAAATATATAATACAAAAAGAAAAATATATACTGCAATAGAGTTTTATGATATCGCAGGATTAGTTAAAGGTGCTAGTAAAGGTGAAGGATTAGGAAACAAATTCTTATCACATATAAGAGAAGTTGCTGCTATAGTTCACGTTGTAAGATGTTTTGAAGATGAGAATGTTGTTCACGTTGAAGGTTCAGTAGATCCAATAAGAGATATTGAAACTATAAACTTAGAGCTTATATTTGCAGACTTAGATGTTCTTGAAAGAAGAATGGAAAAGACTATGAAGTTAGTAAGATCAGGTGATAAAACTGCTAAGTTTGAGTTTGCTGTAATGGAAAGATTAAAAGCTCACTTAGAGGATAATAAGCCAGCTAGAACTTTAGAAGCTACTGAAGAAGAAGAAGAATTCGTTAAGAGCTTATTCTTAATAACTTCAAAACCAGTTTTATATGCTTGTAATATATCAGAAGATGATATGATGGAAGGAAACTTAAACAACGAGTTCGTTCAAAAAGTTAGAGCATATGCTGAAACTGAAAACTCAGGAATAATGGTTGTTTGTGCTAAACTTGAAGAAGAATTATCAGGATTAGAGGAAGATGAAAAGGCTGAAATGTTAGCTGAGTACGGATTAGATGAATCAGGTCTTGATAAATTAATTGAAGCAAGTTACAAATTGTTAGGATTAATGAGTTACTTAACTGCTGGAGTACAAGAAGTTAGAGCTTGGACTATAAAGCAAGGAACTAAAGCTCCTCAAGCTGCAGGTAAAATTCACTCAGATATAGAAAGAGGATTCATAAGAGCAGAGGTTGTTTCTTATAATGACTTAGTAGAGTGTGGATCAGAAGCTGCTGCTAAAGAAAAAGGTGTTTACAGACTAGAAGGTAAAGAGTACGTAATGAAAGACGGAGACATAGTAAACTTCAGATTCAACGTATAATTATATAAAATAAAAGGCTTTTAAAAGTTATAAATATATTTTGAGAATTATTGTATTTCTCTAAGAATTTATAGCAATCACTTCAAGAGTTTTACTAAAGCTTCGAAACTAGCTTTGCTTCGAACAGTTTCAGCTTCTTAACGCAAAACTCTTTCCGTGGTTACTTAAATTCTAGAGATCACACAAATATTCTCTTCATATTATTTATAACTTTCTTACTTAAAGCCTTTTTATTTTAATAGGAGAATAAATTAGTTAAGATGATAATAGGATAAATTTTTATCATCAAATTATAACAACATTTTTAGACGAAAAAAGCTATTTGAAGGATGACTTCAAATAGCTTTTTTTATGTATGGCGGGAGTATGTGGGAATCGAACCCACCCATGATGGTATTAGCACCACAACTAGGTGTTGAAGACCTGTAGAGACACCAGCCCCTATCTACTCCCATGATATTTAAAAATTTTACATCATAAATTATATAATGTCAAATTTTTTTATGATTTTTATTGAAAAATATCAATTTAGAGTTAATATTTTTTAAAAAGGAAATTTAAATTTTTCCTAGAATAATGTATAATAATATATATTATACAATGGGAAAATGGTTGCAATGACATGATATTCTAGTGTAAATTAGTAAGAGGCACAATATTTACACAATATTATTTAATAATTAATAAATATGTTTAAGAATATTTATTAATAAAAATAAAAAAGATAAATTTAGTTGTATTAATGATATATAATATGATGTTAATAATCAAAAGATGATAAGTAATAAAAAATAAGGAGTAATTATATGGAATTTAAACATGTTTCGGTTTTACTTGATGAATGTATAGATGCCTTAGCTATTAAAGATGATGGTATATACGTTGATTGCACACTAGGTGGAGCAGGTCATTCAAGTGAAATAGTTAAAAGGCTTTCAGAAAACGGAAGATTAATAGGATTTGATCAAGATAGGGATGCTTTAAAAGCAGCGGGAGAAAGATTAAAAGAGTTTAATAATGTTACATATGTACATAGTAATTTCTATGCAATATATGATGTCTTAAATGATTTAGGAATCGAAGGCGTAGATGGAATTCTTATGGATTTAGGAGTTTCTTCATATCAATTAGATAATGGAGAAAGAGGATTTAGCTATATGCAAGATGCTCCTTTAGATATGAGAATGAATAGAGAAAACAGTTTCTCAGCATATGAAATAGTAAATACATATTCAGAAGATGAATTATTTAGAATAATAAGAGAATATGGGGAAGAAAAATTTGCTAGAAGAATAGCGAGCTTTATTGTTAAAAATAGAGAAGAAAAAAATATAGAAACAACTTTAGAACTAGTTGAAATAATAAAGGCTGCCATACCAGCTAAGGCTAGAAGAGAAGGGCCACACCCAGCTAAAAGAACATTCCAAGCTATTAGAATAGAAGTTAATAAAGAGCTTGAGATAATAAGCAAAACTATTTTAGATGGTGTTAAGAAGCTAAATAAAGGTGGAAGAATGGCAATTATAACATTCCATTCTTTAGAGGATAGAATAGTAAAAACAACATTTAAGGATTTAGCAAACCCATGCACATGTCCAAGTGAGTTTCCAGTATGTGTATGCAATAGAAATCCAGAGATTAAGCTTATAACTAGAAAACCAATAGAAGCTAGTAAGGAAGAACTAGAATTTAATCCAAGAAGTAGAAGTGCTAAATTAAGAATTATAGAGAAATTATAAAAGATAAAACAGTATCATGTTAATAGCGTTTAAGTAGATTTTAAGTAAGGGGAATATAAATAAATTTTTGGAGAGGGATTAAAGATGAATGTAAAAGAGTTTGATTATAACGGAAGTTCTGCACTTAAACCACAAAGAAAAGAACAGACTGTACCGAGTAGGAAAACCTATGACAAGAAAAAGAAAAAAATCGAACAACAGAGAAGAAAAAAGCAAAGAGATAAAAAATTAAGAAAAAGCGTACTTCAAATAGTTTCATTAATACTATTAGTTGGTGGATTAACTATTGCTAGAGATGTTAAGGTATATAAAACTCAACAACAATTAGATGCTATGAATAAGAAAATAAATACTGTTATAACTGAAAATGAGGCATTAAAAGTTGATATTTTAAAAGCAAGCTCTTTAGATAAAATTGAGGAGATTGCTAAGGGAAAATTAAAAATGAAGTTACCAACTAAAGAAGATATGATTAAGTTAGGTGGAGAACAAGCACAAGCTACAGAGGGCAAACAATAGGGTTGTAAATTAGGATGTACTTTTATTATGTTTTTTAAGGGTACATCCATAATTTTTATTGAACTTAATATGGAGGTCTGATGGTGAAGAAAAAAGGTAAGAAGAACAAAGGATTTAATTTTAAAGAATACAAATTGACTAAGTCGGTTAAAATGGGAAGAACTTATGGAGTTATGTTGGTTATATGGGCACTGTTAGCAGCATTAACTTTAAGATTATCATATATAATGATCTTTAAGCATAAAGAATATGGAGCTATGGCTGAAGAACAGTGGAAAAATGAGATTAGGATTGATGCTAAAAGAGGAGATATATTAGCAAGAAATGGCGAGCAGTTAGCAGTAAGTGCTAATGTTTATAGAGTAGATCTAGACCTTAGAACATTAAGAGAGAGTTTATTTAAGGATGATGATTCTGATGATGAGAAAAAGGCTAAATTAAATGAAGCATCAGAAAAGTTAGCAAATGCTTTAGAATTGCCAAAGGAAGATGTTTATGACAGATTAAACTTAAAGTTACCATCAGGTATGCCAGCTACATCTGCTACATTAGCAAGGAAAATAGAGAAAGATAAGGCCGATAAGGTTAAAGCTTTAAAAATAAAAGGGGTAATAGTATCTCAAGATACAAAAAGATATTACCCGGATAATAATTTTCTAGCTCAGGTTCTAGGAAGAGTTAATGAAGATGGTGCTGGACAAAGTGGTATTGAACTTGAATATAATAAAGAACTTTCAGGGTTGCCTGGGATGAGAATATCAGAGGTTGCTAGAAATAGTTATGGTATTCCTTATTCAAACTCTGAGTTTGCTGATCCTGTAGATGGTAAGGATGTTACTTTGACAATAGATGAAACTATTCAGTACTTCGCAGAAAAAGTTGCTGAAAAAGGTGTACAAGAATATAAGGCTGACGGAGTTATGATAACTGTTATGAATCCTCAAACAGGAGAGATTTTAGCAATGGCTAATAAACCAGACTATAATCCTAATGAACCTTATGATGGTTATGAGAAGTTTTCAGGAGATAGTAAATCAGAAAAGTTAGAAAATATGTGGAAAAATCACGTGGTTGCAGATACTTTTGAGCCAGGTTCTATATTTAAGATGGTTACAGCTTCAGCAGCTGTACAAGAAGGAATAGCAGGTGGAAATGAAACATATTATTGTCCAGGAGGAAAACAGGTTGCAGATACATACATAAAATGTTGGAAACCAGAAGGACATGGAGTAGAAACATTTGACCAAATATTGGAGAACTCTTGTAACGTTGGATTCATGGACTTAGGAGAAAAGTTAGGAAAAGAAAAGCTTAATGAATATATAAATAAATTTGGATTTGGTGAGAAAACAGGAGTAGACTTACCTGGAGAAACACAAGGTATAATTTTGCCTAACGATAGAATAGGACCAGTTGAACTTGCTACAATTTCATTTGGTCAAACAGATAGTGCAAGTTCACTTCAAATGATGGCTGCTATGAATACAATAGCTAATGGAGGAACATGGATTCAACCTCATGTTATGAAGGATGTTAGCCATGTAGATAAAGATGGAACAAGAGTTATAGATGAAACTTTTGAGCCTAAGAAGATAAATGATGTAATTAGCCAAAAAACAGCAAGAAGAGTATCAGTAGCCTTAGAGAGAACGGTTCATTATGGTTCACCTAAGAGAGCTTATATTGATGGATATGGAATAGCGGGTAAAACTGGTACTGCTGAGAAGGTTAAAGCTACTGGTGGATATGGTGCTGGATATATAGCATCATTTGCAGGGTTTGCACCATACGATAATCCACAAATTTCAGTGCTTATAGTAGTTGATAATCCTAAAGGAGAATATTTTGGAGGTTTAGTAGCAGCACCATTAGCACATGACTTATTCAGCGACATATTTAATTATATGGAATTAGATAGTTCAAATATCGATAAGGATAAAGGTGCTCAGGTTATTATTCCAGAAGTTAGAGGAATGAAGCTTGAAAAAGCAAAAGAGGTTCTAGATCAGAATAATATAAAATATTCTATAGAAGGTGATGGTACTAAAATAACTAGTATGGCACCAAATCCAGGATATTCAATAAAAGAAGGTAGTGAAATTAAACTTTACACTAAAACTACTTCAAACTATAATAAAGATGTTGTAGTACCAGATTTTAATGGACTATCAATGGAAAAAACAAAAGAGATTCTTAATAAGATTGGATTACAAGGAAACTTTGATGGTGAAGGATATGTAACTAAACAAAGTATTGCTCAAGGTGATGTTGTTAAGAGTGGAACAAAAGTGGATTTTTATTTAGGTAAGAAATAATTAATACTTTAATCACTAGCATGTGAGTAAATTCACATGCTAGTATTTTGTGAATTTAACGCTTATTTAGTGCATAGTATTTAAGGAGTGAAAAAAATGATTCTTAAAAGTTTATTAGAGGGCTTAAATTATGAACTTATAAAGGGTAATGAAGAGTCAGAAATAAAGAATATCAGGTATGATAATAGAAAAATAGAACAAGGGGATATCTTTGTTTGTGTAAAAGGATTTAAAGTAGATGGACATTCCTTTATCGGAGATGCTATTGAAAAGGGTGCTAAGGTAATAATTGTTCAAGATGATGTAGAAATTTTAGAAGACATAACAATAATAAAAGTTGAAGATACAAGAAAAGCTTTAGCTATAATGTCTTCAAACTATTTTGGAAATCCAAAAAATAAGATGAAAATAATAGGAATAACAGGAACTAATGGAAAAACTACTTCTGCATTTATGATTAAGTCAATATTAGAAAAGGCTGGTCATAAAACTGGATTAATAGGAACAATAGCAAACTATATTGGAAATAAAAAAGTAGATGCAGTAAGAACTACACCAGAATCATATGAGCTTCATGAGTTATTTAAAAATATGATTGATGCTGAAGTTGAATATTGTGTAATGGAAGTTTCATCACATTCATTAGATTTAGATAGAGTTTATGGAGTTAAGTTTGAAGAAGGAATATTTACAAACTTAACAAGAGATCATTTAGACTTCCATAAGACTTTTGAGAATTATTATAATGCTAAATTCAAACTTTTTGAAAGAAGTAATCATAGTATTATAAATTTAGATGATGAATATGGTGAAAATATAGTAGCTGATATAGAAAAAAGAAATGTTAATACAAAAACTTTCACATTCTCAGTAGAAAAAGAATCAGATTTTAAAGCTTTTGAGATTAAAAGTCACTCAAATGGTTCAGAATTTAAGGTGAATTTAAATGGCATAGAAGAATTTTCTATAAATATTCCTGGAGAATACAATATTTATAATTCATTAGGATGTATAATATGTGCATATAACTTAGGAATTCCAGTAGAAAAGATTAAGGAAGGATTAAGTGATATTGTAATTCCAGGTAGATGTGAGCTTGTTGCGAAGGAAAAGAATTTACCTTATAGCATAATAATAGATTATGCACATACACCAGATGGATTAGAAAATATATTAAGCACAGTAAAAGCCTTCACTAAAAACAGAATGATATCTGTATTTGGTTGTGGTGGAGATAGAGATAAGGTTAAGCGTCCAGAAATGGGTGAGATAGGCTGTAGATTATCAGATATAGCTATAATAACTTCTGATAATCCAAGAAGTGAGGAACCTATGGCTATAATAGATGACATAATAAAGCCACTTAATTATCATAACTTCCAAGTTGAGGTTAATAGAAAAGAGGCTATAAGAAAGGCTATGGAAATGGCTGTTGAAGGAGATGTTATTGTTATAGCAGGTAAGGGACATGAGACGTATCAAATACTAAAAGATGAAACTATACACTTTGATGAAAGAGAAGTAGTATACGATATTTTAGAAGGCAAGTAGAGGTGTTAGAAGATGCTAGAATTAAGTTTACAAGAGATTGTAAAGGCTACTAAAGGAACTTTATTAAAAGAATCTGAGGTTAGCGAAGTAAAAGCTGTATCAACAGATACTAGAAAAATAGAGGAAGGAACTCTATTTATAGCTTTAAAAGGTGAAAACTTTAATGGTAATAACTATGTTTTAGATGCTTTCAATAAAGGAGCTAAAATTGCTATAATTGATGAGGTTAAATGTAATTTAAGTGAACTAAAAGAGGATGTTTCTCTAATTAAGGTAGAAAACACAGGAAGAGCATTAATGGATTTAGCCAAATTCTACAGAGAGAAGCTAGGCTTAAAAGTTGTGGGAATAACAGGATCAGCAGGTAAGACATCCACTAAAGATTTAGTTGCTGCTGTTTTAAGTGACAAATATAAAGTTTTTAAAACAAAAGGAAACTTTAATAATGAAATTGGATTACCTCTTATGATATTAGAGCTAGATAGTACATATGATGTTGCTATACTAGAAATGGGAATGAGAGGATTAGGTCAAATAAAGGAACTTGCAGAAATTGCATCACCTGATTTAGGTATTATAACTAACATCGGTATTTCTCATATTGAAATATTAAAAAGTAGAGAAAATATCTTAAAGGCAAAAATGGAGATAGCAACATTCTTTGATAAGAATAATACTCTTGTGGTTTGTGGTAATGATGATTTCTTAGGAGCATTACCAGAGGCTGAATATAAAATGGTAAAAACTGGCGTTGGAGAAGGGTTTGAAATAGGAGCTAAAGATATTAGCTTAGATGAACTTTCATCTAGTTTTAAAATTTATGATGGAAATGAAGAAGTAGAATTTTCTTTAGAGATGCCAGGGAAACATAATATAAGTAACCTTATGTTAGGGGTTGCTATAGCAAGAGAATTAGGTGTTTCTTTTGATGAAATGAAAAGAGGATTAAATAATATTGATGCAACATCAATGAGATTAGAGCTTATCAAAAAAGAAGAGTTTTCAATATTAAATGATTGTTATAATTCAAGTCCAGTGGCTGTTATGTCTGCTATAGATGTTATGAAAAACATAGATGGTAAGAGAAGAATAGCAGTTTTAGGAACAATGAGAGAACTTGGACATAAATCAGAAGAAGCTCATGAAGAAATAGGTAAGTATGCAAAGGAAAACGGCATAGACAAAGTTCTTTGTTTCGGAGATTTCTCTGAGAATATTAAAAAAGGATATGGAGACGGATGTACAGTATATTCAGATAAAGATAAGTTAATAACTGAATTGCTTAATATGATAGAAGAAGGGGATATCATATTAGTTAAAGCATCAAGAAGCTTAAAATTCGAAGAAATAACTAAAGCATTATTAGAGAAGTAAATGGAACTAAGGAGGTGAAGCTACTTAAATTTTTAAGTAGTAGAGTTTTATGGAAATTTTAAAGTCGATGATAGACACTAAGATAGTAATGGCTATAGTGGTAAGTTTTGTAATAGCGTCAATACTTGGACCTATTATAATACCGATGCTACATAAGCTTAAATTTGGACAAAACATTAGAGAAGAGGGACCAAAGAGTCACTTAAAGAAAGCAGGAACACCAACTATAGGTGGATTAATATTTATTTTTGCAACTATAATTACAATGTTTATTATGGTTGGTAATCCAACAGATGAAGCTATGGTAGCTTTATATGCTTTCATAGGATTTGGTTTTGTAGGATTCTTAGATGATTTATTAAAGATAATAAAGAAGAAAAATGAAGGTTTAACATCAGGACAAAAGATGATTTTATTATTAATCGTATCAAGCTTCTTAACTTGGTATGCTTATAAATATATAGGAACTAGCATAAATATACCATTTGCAGATTTCCAATTTAACTTAGGTATATTCTATATACCAGCAGCATTATTCTATTTTGCAGGGGTAACAAACGCGGTAAACTTAACAGATGGATTAGATGGATTAGCAACATCAGTTACAGTATTAGTAATGACATTTTTAGCAATACTTAGTTATAATTTAGGACACGTAAGTTTAGCAATATTCTGTGTGGCTTTAGCAGGTGCATTACTTGCTTTCTTAAGATTTAATGCATTTCCAGCTAGAGTATTCATGGGAGATACAGGTTCTCTTGCTTTAGGAGGAGCTGTAGCAATGGTAGCTTTAATATTAAAAATGCCTTTAATACTAGTATTTATAGGAATAATCTATGTAATAGAAACAGTATCTGTTATATTACAGGTTGCTTCATTCAAGCTTACAGGTAAGAGAATTTTCAAAATGGCGCCTATACATCACCATTTTGAACAATTAGGATGGAGTGAAACAAAAATAGTTTCTGTATTCTCTATAATAACAGTAGTATTCTGCTTCATTGCTTTTGCTTCACTTTAGAAAATTCCTAATAGGAGGTTTTTAAATGAAGAAGAAGAAAAAGACTACGAAGTCAAGATTGGGTCAAGTTGATCTTGGACTTTTATATACCATAGTAATTTTGCTTGCTATTGGAGTAGTTATGGTTTATAGTGCAAGTTCATATTTTTCTATGGTTAACTATAGTAATAGTGCTAAGTTTTTTATTCAGCAGTTTATATTTGCGGTTTTAGGACTTGTTGCTATGGGAGTTATATCAAGAATTGATTATCACTATTTGAAGAAATTGACATTGCCCTTAATAATAATAACGCCAATATTATTAGTATTAGTTTATGCATTCCCAGCAATAAAGGGAGCTCAAAGATGGATAAGACTTGGACCTTTATCATTCCAGCCATCAGAGCTTGCAAAGTATGCAGTGGTTATAATACTTGCATATATGATTACAAACAAAGGTGAAAAAATAAAAGCATTTTGGACAGGAATAGTTCCTTGCTTTTTAGTTGGTGGATTCTTTGCAGGGCTTATACTTGCTCAGAAAAACCTTAGTATAGCAGCTGTAACTGGTTTTGTTACTTTCATAATGGTCTTTGTTGCAGGAGCAAGAAAAAGATTTATGTTTGGAGTAATTACACCGGCAATTATAGCAGCAGGGGCATTCTTTACTTTCTTCGAAGATTATAGAAGAAGAAGACTTTTAAACTTTATAAATCCTTGGAAAGATCCAGCTGGTGATGGTTATCAGCTTATACAGTCTTTCTATGCATTAGGTGCAGGGGGAGTTACTGGGCTTGGTATAGGTCAATCAAGACAAAAGACGTTATATATGCCTGAACCTCATAATGACTTTATATTTGCCATAATAGGAGAGGAATTAGGGTTAATAGGATGTTCAGTAATAATTATATTATTTGTTATATTTGTTTATAGAGGAATAAAAATAGCTATGACTGCTAAAGATGAGTATGGTACTTTACTTGCTGTAGGTATAACTTCAATCATTGGTATTCAAGCTATAATAAACATAGCCGTTGTAACTGGTTCAATGCCTGTTACAGGAGTTCCATTACCATTTATAAGTTATGGAGGAACCGCATTGGTATTTAACCTTATGGCTATGGGAATACTTTTAAATATATCAAGACAAAGCAATAAAAAAGTTGATTAAAGGCGTTTTATACGCCTTTATTTTTTTATATAAAAATAGTATTACTTAATATATAGTGTTATTTAACTAATTTTTTGGTTTAGTAAGATTTTCTTAAAAAATTAATGAAAAAACTTTAGTAAAATGATATTATTGATATTGAAATGTAAAAATAAAGTGTTGAGGAGAATTATGGATACGAATATAAATGATTATATATTAAAAAAGAAAAGAAAAAAGACAAGAAAAAAGATTATATTGCTTAGTATAATACTTGTTGTAGTATTAGGTTTAATTCTGATAAAAACACCTTATTTTAACATAAAGAAGGTTGTTGTAAACAATAATAGTGTTATAACAAAAGAAAAAGTAATTGAGGAAAATGCTGTTCTTAATCAGAATATTTTCTTAGTTAATACAGCAGCATTAAAGGATAAAATATTAAGTAATCCTTATATAAAAGATGTGAAAATATCAAGAAAACTTCCAAATGAATTAGTTGTAAATGTTCAAGAGAGAAATGCAACTTTTGTTGTTAATGATGGTACTGACTTTTATGTTCTAAATGAAAATTTAGTAATAATGGAAAAGAAAAAATCTATGGATGGATTACAATTACCGTTGTTAACTGGATTAAAAATAGAAAATAGATTCCTAGGGGAACCTATAAGTAAAGATTCAGAAAGACTTACTGTTTTAAAAGAAATAGGTGAGGCTTTAAATGAAAATAAAATAAAGGTTGATTCTGTAGATGTAACTGATCTTAATAATATAGTTATTAATAAAGGTGAAGTTAAAATACTTTTAGGTGATGAAGAAGGATTAGAAGGAAAGTTAGTTAAAATGGTTAACATATTAAAGGATCCTGCTTGTAACTTTGAAAAAGGTTATATAGATATAAGCTTTAATGGTAATCCTGTAATATACAATGAAAGTAATGATAAATAGGTAAGGAGGAGTGCTTTTTGAAAAAGTTGTCTTCACAAATTATCATTGGAATAGTTTGTGCTATGTTAGGTTTTTTGTTAACTTATCAATTTAAGGTTATAAATAACAAGGAAAAGAGCATAATAGAAAATTACAATCAAAATGATATTGTGGCTGAGATAGATGGTCTTAAAAAAGAAAAAGAAGAACTTCAGAAAAATAACGACTCTTTAAGTAAAAGACTTAAGGAAATGGAGGATGCCGCAGCATCTAAAGGTGATGTAAACAATCAGATAAAAGAACAATTAGATAAGACAAGAATGATATTAGGTGATGAAGAAGTTAAAGGGCCTGGAATAGTGTTAACAATAACACCTAAGTCACCACTACTTACTTCAAAAGATCCTCAATATATAAGTGAACGTGAGATAATTCACATATTAAATTTACTATCATTTTCAGGAGCAGAAGCAATATCAGTAAATGATATTAGGATAACTCCACAAACAGGAATTAAGAATGCTAGTAACTTTATATGGATAGGAAATAATGAGAGAATTTCTACAAGAGATAGCTTAACTATAAAGGTTATTGGGAATCAAGATAATCTTATAAAGGGAATAGACTTCCCAGGAGAGATGGATTATGGAGCATTAGGTGGAAGTTATGATTATAAATATGAAAAGAAAGATAATATCGTAATACCTAAGACTACTCAAAAACTATCCTCAGAATACTTGAATAAGGTTGAATAGGAGGGGTATTAGATGATAGTATTTATTGGATTGCTAGTAGGTATAATTCTTGGAGTAATATTTCCAGGAAGCATACCAGATAAATTTTCACCATATTTATCTATAGCTATAGTTGCTTGTTTAGATTCAGTTTTTGGTGCAGTAAAAGCAAGCTTAAAGAAACAATTTCAAGCTGATGTATTCATATCTGGATTCTTTGGAAATGCTGCATTAGCTGCTTTATTAGCTTATCTTGGAGATAAATTAGGAATACCACTATACTTTGCTGCTGTTATTGTTTTTGGTAGCAGAATATTTAATAACTTTGCTGAAATAAGAAGGATTTTATTAGAAAAAAGCAAAGAACGATAAAGAGGTGGGGCTTTGAAAAATAGGGAGTTTACTATTTTTATATTTATAGCTTCTATTATAGTTGGGCTTTTGATATCAATGAACATTAGTTTTGATGGTACAGAAACAACTAAGGTATTAAGTGCTAGGGAATATCAAGAAGCATATAATAAGAGAAATGATCTTTATAATGAAATATCAAAATTAAAGGAAAATAATCGAGACTTACAAAAGAAGATAAATAATTATTCAAGAAATGATGAAACTAGTAATAAAATCTCAAATGATATGATTGAGGAATTGAATAAAAATTTAATGCTTTCAGGGCTAACAGAGGTTAGAGGACCAGGACTTAAAATTGTATTAGAAGATGGTGGAGAAGCCTTTGATGGTGAGGTTGTAGATGACTTCATGAGACTTCTTAGAACAATTCATGATGATGACATGATTCAAGTTATAAGTGAGCTGAAAGCAGCTGGCGCAGAAGCAATATCTATAAATAATCAAAGAATTATTTACACTACAGAAATTTATTGTGGAGGGCAATTCTTAAGGATGAATGGTGTTAAAATACCAGCTCCATTCTATATCAATGTTATTGGAGATCCAGAAAAAATGGAAAACCAAATAATGAGAGATGGTAGTTATATGAAAAAACTTATGAGTAGAGGAATAAAGGTTCAAATAACTAAGAGTAATGATATTGTTATGCCAGCATATATAAGTGATATGGATCCAAAGTATATGGTTCCAAATGAAAAATAATAAAGTTTTTTTGTAAAAAAATTGTACAAAAAAGAGGATTTTCTATTCCTATAGAGAATAATATAATGTAATATATAATTAAAGGAGACAGTAAAAGTGGAAATTAAAGAAAACTTAGTAAAAGTAACACAAAAAATACCAGATAATGTTCAACTTATTGCTGTATCTAAAACAAAAACTATTGAAGAGATGGAAGAAGCTTATGATTTTGGCATAAGAAAGTTTGGTGAAAATAAGGTTCAAGAAATAATAAGAAAATTTGACGAATTTCATCAAGATGTAGAATGGCATTTGATAGGGCATCTTCAGACTAATAAAGTAAAATATATAGTTGATAAAGTCCATCTTATACAATCATTAGACAGTGTTAAATTATTAAAAGAAATAGAAAAAGTATATGGTAAACATAATAAAATTGCTAATACTTTAATTCAAGTTAACATAGGAAGAGAAGAACAAAAATATGGTATCTTGGAAGAGGAATTAGATGAACTTATAGAGGCTGTTGAAGATTGCAATAGCGTCAATGTTTTAGGTATTATGACTATAATTCCAAAGGGAACAGAAGATGAGAATAGAGCCTATTTTAAAAAAGCACATAAATTATTTTGTGAGCTTAAAGAAAGAAAATTAAAAAATATAAAAATGGATATTCTTTCAATGGGAATGTCAAATGACTTTGAAATTGCCATTGAAGAAGGAAGTAATATGGTTAGAGTTGGCCAAGGAATATTTGGTGCAAGAATATATAAATAGTGATTAGGAGGATGTAATTATGTCTAAAGTTGTTAGCAAAATGAAGAGTTTTTTAGGTTTTGATGAATTTGAAGATGATGAAGTTATGGATGAAGTAGTTGATGAAGAGGTAATGGAAGAGGACGAAGCTTTCGCTCCTGTATTATCATCTTCTAAAAAAGGAAGTAAAGTTGTAAATATACATACAGCTAATACAGCTAAATTAATGATAACTAAACCATTAGTTTATGATGATGCAACTGAAATTTGTACTGCATTAAAAAACAGAAAAATCGTTGTTATAAACACAACTTCACTAGAGCTTAGAACAGCTCAAAGATTAATAGACTTCGTTGGAGGAGCTTGCTATGCATTATGTGGAGAGCTTCAAGAAGTTGAAAAAGGTGTATTTATAGTATCACCTTCAAATGTTGAAGTAACAAATGAATTAAAAAGTGAATTAACTAATAAAGGAATGTTCAACTGGGCTTCAAAATAATGAATAAAAAAGATTTTTTAAATTTATTAAATTTAGAAGAATATGAAGCTGTAAAACTTTATGAGAAGTTTAATTTAGCAAGAACAAGAAATATTACTGTATTTACTGATGAATTTTATACTCCAGATGTATGGAGTACTCTGCAGGAAATTAAATTTTTTGATATAACTGTAGAGAGTTATGGTGTTTTTGAAGATGGGGATAGGAGAGTCATAGCTTTTAATAAAGAAGAATATGATCAATTCCCAATAAGTCTTTTGAAAATTCAATGCAATACTAAATTTTCTAAATTAGAACATAAGGACTATTTAGGATCTATTATGGCTTTAGGCATAAATAGAAATAAAATAGGCGATTTAATTTTAAAAGAAAATGGCTGTTACGTTGCGGTTCATCATAGTATAATTGATTATTTGATTGCTAATTTAAGTAAGGTAAAAAACTTAAATTGTAAGTGTGAAATAATTTATGATTTAGATGAAACACCTAAACCAAGCTATGAAGAAAGAAGCGTTATTGTAACTTCTAAGAGATTAGATTGTATAGTAGCAGCTTTAGGAAATATATCAAGAAGTAAGGCTTTAGATAACATAACTTCTGGAAGCGTACTTTTAGACTATAGGATAACTAAGGATAAGAGTAAAGAGGTTTCTGAAAACTCTAGGCTTACAATAAGAGGCTTAGGAAAATTCAAAATAAGTAATATTTTCGGAACCACTAAGAGTGGAAGATTAAAACTGACAGTATTTAAGTATACATAGGAGTGTGATTATATGAAGTTGACCCCAATGGATATTAACAATAAGGAGTTCAAAAGGGTTTTAAGAGGTTATTGTCCGGAGGAAGTAGATGAATTCTTAGACCAAATAGTCGAAGAATATGAGATTCTTTTTAAAGAAAACACTTCATTAAAAGAGAAGCTTGAAAATTCTACAGACAAAATAGAGCACTATACTAAGATTGAGAATACAATCCAAAATACATTGCTTTTAGCTCAAAATACTGCTGAGCAAGCTAAAGCTAATGCTCAAAAGGAAGCTGATGTAATAATAAAGAGTGCAAATGATACGGCTCAAAGAATACTAGATAAAGCTCATAACGATGTTATACAAATCAATGATGAGTATGATAGAGTTAAGCAAGAGTTTACTAAGTTTAGAGCTAAATTTAGAAGTTTTATGAACTTCCAAATAGATACTTTTGATGATTTAGAGAAAGATTTCGTTAAGAATTTTAATATAACTAAGCCAGAAGAGGAAGTAGAAGAGCAGCCTCAAAAAGGAATTAAGGTTGACTTTGAAGAAGAGAAAACTGAGCTTAAAGATATCTATGAAGAAGAAACTAACTTTGATGACGTAAATGAAATCAAAAGTTTCTTTGCAGAAGAGTAATCTATTAGAAAATCTCACTTTAATTAAGGTGAGATTTTTCTTTTTGTTATAATTAGTTGTTGAAATTTAATATGTAATTATATAATATTTAAGATATAGCTTTAAATATTTACTTTAGAATGGAGCAAATAAACTATGAGTTTAAATAAAGAAGTGATAAAAATAACAGAAGAAGAAAAAGGCATAAGAGCAGATAAATTTTTAGCTCTTAAAATTGATGGAGTTTCAAGAAACTTTATTCAAGGACTTTTTGATGATGGAAAAATTTTAATAAATGGAAAAGCGCAAAAAGGAAAATACAAGCTTTCAGTTGGTGATGTTGTAGAAGTAGAGATACCAGAACCAGAAGAATTAAAGGTTGAGGCTGAAGATATTCCATTAGATATAGTTTATGAAGATGAGGACGTAATAGTAGTTAACAAACCAAAAGGTATGGTTGTACACCCTGCACCAGGAAACTATAATGGTACTCTAGTTAATGCCTTATTACATCATTGTGATGATTTATCAGGTATTAATGGAGTTATAAGACCTGGAATAGTACACAGAATAGATAAAGATACTTCGGGAATATTAGTTGTTGCGAAAAATGATAATGCTCACCAAAAGTTAGCAGAGCAATTTAAAGACCATAGCATCAAAAGAGAATACTATGCTGTTGTTGAGGGAAGATTTAAAAAAGAAGGTGGCACAATTGATGCACCTTTAGGAAGACATCATAGAGATAGATTAAAGTATGCCGTGGTACAAGATGGTAAGAGAGCAGTAACTCATTATGAGGTTCTTAAGGTGTTTAATTCATGTTCATTAGTTAAATGTACTTTAGAGACTGGAAGAACACATCAAATAAGAGTTCATATGGCTTTCATAGGTCACCCATTACTTGGCGATACTGTATATGGATTAAAGAAGCAGAAGAAGTTAAGTCAGGAAGGGCAAGTTCTTCATGCTAAAACATTAGGATTTATTCATCCTACTACTGGGAAATATGTTGAGTTTACATCAGACTTACCAGAATCTTTTGAGAAAATATTAGAAAAATTAGGAGGTTGTTAGTTTTATGCATCTTAAGGCAAGTTTATTAGATGAAAATGCTATAAGAAGAGCACTTACAAGAGTTTCACATGAGATAATAGAAAAGAACAAAGGTGTAGATAATATTGTTCTTGTTGGGGTTAAAAGAAGAGGATATCCATTAGCTGAGAGAATATCACAGCTTATAGAGAAGTTTGAAGGAGTTAAAGTGCCTGTTGCTAGTGTTGACATAACATTATATAGGGATGATTTAACAAAGATTAGTGAAAAACCTAATATAAATGATCCTAAGATAGCCCTTGATATTAAGGGTAAAAAAGTTATTATAGTTGATGACGTTTTATATACTTGTAGAACAGTTAGAGCAGCTATTGATGCTATAATGGATCAAGGAAGACCAGAGTTCATTCAATTAGCTGTTTTAGTTGATAGAGGACATAAAGAGTTACCAATAAGGGCTGATTACGTTGGTAAAAATATTCCTACATCAAAGGATGAGATAATAAAAGTTCAAATTCAAGAGATAGATGGAAATGATTCAGTTGAAATATACGAAAATGAAAACTAAGGAGTAAAGTTTTATGGATTACAATTTAATAGCCACTGCAACATTTGGCTTAGAAGCTGTTGTTGCAAAGGAATTAAAAGCATTAGGATATGAAGATTTAAAAACTGAAAATGGAAGAGTTCACTTTGAAGGAGATGAGATGGATATAGCTATCTCAAACCTTTGGCTTAGAACTGCTGATAGAGTTTTAATAAAGGTAGCTGAATTCAAAGCTGAAAGTTTTGAGGAGTTATTTAATAAAACTGTTGAAATTGACTGGAGTCAATATATACCTATAGATGGTAAAATGCATGTTACAGGAAAATCTGTTAAGTCAACACTTTATAGTGTACCGGACTGCCAATCAATAGTTAAAAAAGCTGTAGTTAAGAGCATGAGCAGAAGCTACGGACAAGAATGGTTCACAGAAGATGGTCCAGTTTATAAGATTGAGGTTGGAATATTAAAAGATGTTGTTACTTTAACAATAGACACATCAGGAGAAGGTCTTCATAAAAGAGGGTACAGAGAGAACTCAGGTCAAGCGCCACTTAAGGAAACATTAGCAGCAGCAATGGTTTTATTATCTAAGTGGAGAGGGGAGCAAACTCTTATAGATCCATGTTGTGGTTCTGCAACTATATTAATAGAGGGTGCTATGATAGCTAGAAATATAGCTCCAGGATTACATAGAAAATTCGTTTCTGAAACATGGCCTTCAATAGATAAAGAGATATGGGATCAAGTTAGAGAGGGAGCAGAAAAATCAATTAAGAAAATTCCTCTAGATATAACTGGTTACGATATAGATAGCTGGGTATTAAGTACAGCTAAAAATAACGTAAGAAAAGCAGGATTAACTGACTGTATAACTTTAGAAAAAAGAAACTTCTTTGATTTCTCAACTAAAAAGAAATATGGATATATGATTGCAAACCCTCCATATGGTGAGAGAATAGGGGAGAAAGATGTAGTTTCTAAGCTTAACAAACACTTTGGAGAAGTTAAAGAAAAGTTAGATACTTGGGATTTCAATATTCTAACAGCTTGCCCAGACTTCCAAAAAGAATTTGGTAGAAAAGCTACTAAAAACAGAAAACTTTATAATGGTAGACTTTTATGCTACTACTACCAGTACTTAGATAATAATCTTAAAAAGTAATATGATGAGATAATTTAAATAAATGGCACTATTTTAAGTTTGGAGTGTATATCTTCAGACCTCACTTAAAAATAGTGCTAAATAAAAGGCTATAAATAGTAAGAAACTATTTATAGCTTTTTTGCATATGTTTTATGTTTTATTTTATTCTTTCAATAGTTATTTCTTTTGGTGAGTCCATGTAAACTGTTTTGTTAGTTGCGTATATTACCATTCCAGGTTTTGAACCAGATGGCTTTTTAACGTTCTTAACTAGAGTATAATCTACTGGAATCTTAGAGCCGCCTTTTCCTTTACTATAGAAAACAGCAAGGTTAGCAGCCTCTTCTAAAGTTTTATCTGGTACATCTGAAGTTTTAACAATTACGTGAGAACCAGGTATGTCTTTGGTATGAAGCCAAGTGTCATATTTATCTGCAAACTTTAATGTTAAGTAATCATTTTGAATATTATTTTTACCTACATAAATATCTATTCCATCAGATGAAACATAATGATAAGGCTTAGATTGTTTTTGTTTTTTCTTATCCTTACCATTTCTTCTGAATCTTACATATCCTGTTTCTATAAGTTCATTTTTTATTGCATCTATATCTTCATAGTTATCCGCAACTTGTATGCTTGATGAAACTGAGTTAAGATATTTAAGTTCATCTTCATTTATCTCTAATTGCACTAAAGCAGCTTCTTCGGCCTTCTTTAATTTATTATATTTTTTGAAGTAGAATTGTATATTCTCTGATGGAGTTTTATTTTCATCAAGTTGAATAGTTAAGTATTCTTCTTCCTCACTATAATAATTTAAAAGATCTACTGATTTATCACCTTTATTTATGCTATAAATATATGAAGTAAGAAGTTCACCTTTAATTTTAAAGTCTTCTTTTTTCTCGCATTCTTTTAAAGTGCTTTCTAAAACTCTAATTTTCTTCAAGCATCTATCTATATTAGTATTTATAAGTCTTTGTATATCAGCACTCTTAGCATGAAGTCTATCTTGCTTATCTTTATTAGCAAAGAAAGCATCTAAAAGACTGCTGCTATCCTCATAAACTTCTTTTCTACAATTACCTAATATTGATAAATTCTTAAAGTAGAAATCTATTATTTTATCATTTTCATAAAAAATAGTGTTTTGTTCATTTACAAATATATTTTTAAAGTATTCTGTTATGAAATTAAAGATATCATCAAAAACATAAGAGTCTCCAAATTTATTAGTAAATAAAGAATACATTTCTAGAGAAAGATTTTTACCAACACCAGTTAATATTCTAGAGAATACTTTATCATTGATTTCATTATCTATTTTTACTAATTCTTCTTTTAAATCATCTTTTGAAAAATCAAAAGGATTTAATTTATCAGAAGCTGGAGGGAATACGTAGCTGACTCCAGGATATAAAACTCTAAAGCTATTTTTATTAGCTGTTATATGTTTTATTGACTCCATAATTTTATTATCTCTTTTTCTAACAAGAGATATATTACTGTGTCTAGCCATAATTTCTACAACCAGCGTATAAACACTATCGAATCCCATTTCATCTTTGTTTGCTATATCAATTGAAACAATTCTATCTGTAGATTGTTGATATATGTCAATTATTCTTCCACCAGTTAAATATTTTCTTAAGACCATACAAAAAACTGGAGGTTGTAATGGATTATTCTTACTTATTGTAGTAAAATGTAATCTAGGGTACTTGGAACTAGAAGAAATTAAAAGTTTTTTATTTTCTTTTCCACGTACGTTTATTATTATTTCATCCTTTTCAGGTTGATTTATTTTGTCAATTCTAGAATTTATTAATGAATCTTTTAGTTCATTTATTAAGTTATATAAATAAATACCATCTAAAGCCATGATTTTCTTTCCTTTCTGATTGTTTAAACTTACAGTTAGTATACATCTTATGAACAAAAGTATCAATAATAGGTAAATTGAGGTGATAATATGGACTTTTCAAAAATGCATGGAAATGGAAATGATTTTATAGTTATAGAAGATTTGAATAATGAGTATTTAGGTAAAGAGGGAGAAATTGCTCAGAAAATGTGCCATAGAAGATTTGGAATTGGTGCAGATGGAATCTTAATAGTAAGAAAGAATGAAAATTGTGATATTGAAATGGTAATAATAAACTCAGATGGGTCTTATGCAGCTATGTGTGGAAATGGAATAAGATGCTTTGCTAAGTATGTTTATGAAAAAGGTATAGTTAAGAAACCTGTTTTAGATGTTTTAACTGGTGATGGAGTTAAGAGAATATTTTTAGAGATAGAGAATGATAAAGTAAAGACAATTAATGTGAATATGGGCTTTGGAGATTTTAATCCAAAGAAGATACCAGCTTTATGTGATGAAGAGATAATAGAAAAAAAAGTAAAAATAGGAAATGAAAATTATGTTTTAACATCTTTACTTATGGGTGTTCCTCATACTATCATATTTGAAAAGGAGAACTATCCAATAGAATTTGGTAGAGGAATAGAAAAGTATGAATTATTTCCTCAAGGAACAAATGTTAATTTCTGTAGAGTATTAGATAGAAACACTATGGAAGTTAGAACTTGGGAAAGAGGAGCAGGTCCAACTTTAGCCTGTGGAACAGGAAACTGTGCTTCTGTTATAGCAGCTAATAAATTAGGTTTAGTTGATAAGGAAGTAAAAGTAATAGTTCCAGGAGGAGAGTTAAAAGTTAATATCGAAGACGATGGAGTAAAAATGATAGGTGATGCATCATTTATTTGTGATGGCACATATTTATTTTAGAGAGGGAATGTAAGTAAATGAGGAAAGCTGCTGCTTTTAGTTTAGTATTAGTTATTTTATCAATGGCTCTTGTAGGATGTAATTTTAACAAAAAGGATGGAGATTCTAAGGAGAAAAAGTTGGAACTTCCTAAGAATATCATATCTGTTATTTCTGGTGATGATGTTGAATATTACGGAATAGAGGGAGAAAAGCTGAAAAAACTTAATATTGATTCAAAAAATCATATAGAGGTTTTCAGTGAAGAATTAGGTTTAATAATTTATAGGGATTTTACTGATAAGGGTACAGACTTAATAATTACTGATGGTGAGAAAGAACATAAAATATCAGTAGATGGAAATATAGAAGATTTACTTGTTAGCCCAGGGGGTACAAAACTTCTATATAAATATGATTCAGGGGATAAAATAGGATACAAGATTTTAGACTTACAGAATTTTAAGGAATTTGATTTTAACTCTAACTTAGCTATTTCTGGGGAAAATGTTGAGTTTTTAGGTGAGAATCAATTAGTTTTATATGGTGTTGACTTAGGTGAAAAGAAAAGTGGAATTTTCCTATATGATATAGAAAACGGTAAATATACTTTAGAAAAACCTATAGTTGGTGCATTTATTGACTATATTGACTTAATAGAGAATCAAGTTATCTTATACACTCAAAGCAGTCTTGAAGGAAATAAAGAATGTTACGTTTACGATTTAAATAGCAAAGAAGATTCTGCTATATCAACAGATATTATGCAGATAGAATATTCTATTAAATCAGGTGATAAAGTATATTTTATTGGAACTAAGAATGAAGGAATGAGAAGTTTATATTCTATAGATATAAAAACTCATAAGTTAGATAGATTAATTTATGATTTCCCTAAAAATATTTCTAAGGATACAAAGTTATTAGAAGTTGATGGGAATATATACTTTACTGGATTTAATGATGATGAAGAGAAAAATTCAGTGTATATGTATAGTCCAACTGAAAAGAGCGTTAAGCTTATAGATGGGGGAAAAGGACTATATATGATTATGGAATAATAAAAGTTCTAGATTATTAAAATTTTTTAATAATCTAGAATTTTTTTTGTTTAAAAATTAAATCAATTGTCAATTATTATTTATGTGGAGGTGAAGATATGAATTTTAAAATCAATGATATTGATATGTCACTTATGAGGGAGATACCAAGTAAAACTGCTTTAGAGATGAATATAATAGCCTTGAAAAGTAATGACGATGGAATTTTATTTTATACAGATGAGGATGGATATGAAAAGAAAGATTACCTTTCATTAATATTTAGAGGAAGAAATATCAATTTTGTTATTGGAGAAGGAAATGAAGTAAAGGCTTTAGTAGAAGCTTGCTATGGTAGAAAGGAAATATCAAAGGACAAGCTTGTGGAAGAGGAATTTATAAACTTAATTTTAAATGGCATAGAAAGTAGTACAAGTGATATACATATTGAGCCTTTAGGTGAATTTGCAAATGTTAGATTTAGAATTGATGGAACATTAAGGTTAGTTAAGAAGTTAAAGAAGGATATATATGATAATTTAGTAAATAAGATAAAGTTAAAAGGTGATATGAATATAGGGGATAAGTTAAGAGCACAGGATGGAAAAATAAATTTTAAGGAAGGTTATTGTGAGTGTGATTTAAGAATATCTACAATACCTACTATTTGGGGAGAAAAGGTTGTAATAAGAATTTTATATAAGAAAAATGAACTTATAAATATTGATAGTTTAAGTTTAATTAATGAACAAAAGGAGAAAGTTAAAAGATTATTAAAGCTTAGACATGGAATGGTAATTGTAAATGGACCAACAGGAAGTGGAAAATCTACAACATTATATGCATTATTAAATTCTATAGATAAGGATGGAATAAATATAAGCACAATAGAAGATCCTGTTGAGTTTAGTATAAAGGGGATAACTCAAATTAATGTTAATGAGAAGGTAGATTTAACTTTTGCTAATGGATTAAAGCATATTTTAAGACAAGATCCAGATGTGATATTAATAGGAGAAATTCGTGATGAGGACACAGCTAAGATAGCAATAAGGGCTTCAATAACTGGTCATAAAGTTTATTCAACTATTCATTCAAATAGCGGTAAGGAAATATATGATAGGCTGTTTGATATGGGGGTTGCAAAATACTTAGTCAAGGAAGGGGTTGTTGCCATAATAACTCAAAGGTTAGTGAGAAGAACTTGCGATAAGTGTAAACAAAAATTACCTTTAGAAGAAGTTGAGTTAAAGAGTAAAAAAATTGACTTCCATTTTAAAGGTATAGGATGTAGTGAATGTAATTATACTGGATTAAAGGGAAGAAAGGCAGTTTGTGAAATAATATTTCCTAAAGAATATAAATCTATTGAAGATATTCCATGGGGAGATGAACTTTTAAAATCTTGTTTAAATCTTGTTAGTGAAGGAGAAGTATCTTTAGATGAATATTATCTTCTAAAGGAGTGTGAGGGATTAGATGTTTGGTGTTAAAGATGAAGCTTGTTATATATGCTTGAATTTAAGCACTTATATAAAGTCTGGAATACCCATAAGTAGAGCATTACAACTTATAAAGGGAACTATAAAAAATAAAGATTATAGAAAATCTTTGGAACGTATAGAAGAGAAGGTTGCAAGAGGTGATAATCTGTCAGAAGCATTTAAACATGAAGGAAAGCTCTATCCAAGTATTATGGTTGATATGATAAAAATAGGAGAAGAAAGCGGAAACTTAGAAAATGTTTTAGAGAAGTGCTCTAAAAACATAATGAAAGAAAGAGAAATTAAGAATAAAGTTATTAAAATGCTTAAATATCCAGTAGGACTTTTAGGGGGATTAATAATAATGATATTTTGTTATGGAACATATATATTACCTCAATTTGTTGATATGTACGATTTAGATAAAGGCGATAGTTCAGCTTTAATAACTCTTTTAAACTCTTATGTTACTTTTGTTGAAGAAAATGAGAATATAGAGTTTATAGCTTTCTCATACTTGATATGTTTTTTTATACTGATTTATTTAGGAATTAAGGTTATTAATTTAGAAAAAATATTCTCTAAATTTGAAGCTTATAGAATGTATTATGAAATAAGAATTTTATTTTTAATAAATATGGTTATGGAAAGTGGAGTTTCTTTAACGAATACTTTAGAGATTTTTGGTGAAAACTTAAGTGATAAAAGGGTTAAAGTATATATATGCGATATAAATGAAGAGCTCATAAAAGGAGAAACTTTAAGTGATAGTATTGGAAAGATAGATGTAATATCAGATGTCTCTAGAGGATTCTTAGTAACTGGAGAAGAGAGTGGGATGTTTAATAAAAATGTAGAAGAGCTATTGGGCATAAGAGAAAAAGACTTTGATAGGAGCCTTAATAAGTTGGTGGGAATAATAGAGCCAGCTATGTTTGGAATTATAGGTATTGTTCTTTCTGCTATGATGTTATTAGTTTTAGTTCCTACTTTTGAAGGTATGAAGCATGTATAAGAATAAAGGCTTTACCTTGAATGAGTTAATAGTATATTTAGGAGTCATGAGTTTGGTTGTATCACTACCTACAGGATTTCTTGTTGTACGGGAACGTGGATATGAACTAAAAGTAGAAAATGATATTAATCTTATACATAGCTTTCTTATGGAAGTAAAACAGTTATCAAGAAATGATAACTCATATGGAGAAATAACAATTGATAGTATAGGCAGTGAGTTTATTTATAAAAATAAAGAGAGAATGGCTTATTTAAAATTAGAGAATGTAAAGGTAATGAATAATATGAATGGAACTATTGCTATAAGCAACATGGGAATGATAAAAACAGCAGGAACCCTAACTATTATAGATAAAAATAATAGGCAAAAGAAAATCACCATAGAAGTTGCAACTGGAAAAGTAAATGTTAAATAAGCTTATTAACTAGAATCTTTTTTTAGTTAAGATTAATCAGCTATATCTATAATCAATACTGGCTTAAAATATAGTCGTTAACTGAATAATTATTATGTTAAATCATGGTTTAGGAGTTTTATGAGAAGGAAAAGAAAAGGATATTTACTTGTTGATATAGCGTTGGCATTATCATTAATTTCACTACTATTTTTGGGTATAGGAAGAAGTTTTAGTATATACCTAAATAATAAAAAATATAGTATATCGCTCATTGAAGTAGGAGAAATAATGAATTCTCTTATTTTAGAACTTAAGCATAACATTGATTATGATATTTTGGATAAATATGAAAAAGGAATGTACTTATTTAGTGAGTTAACAATAGAGAATATTATTGATAATAGCATAGTGGAAATTTTAAAGGGTAGTACATATATAGGTAAAACAAAAAGCATAAAAGAGGGATGGTCCCTTGTTTTGAAAAATTATGATGAGCAGTCTATAGGATTACGAATTAATTATAGAGATGATAAAATTCCAATAAGTAAAAGTCAGGAGGAAGTTATATACAAATTTCTAGAGTAAATAAAAGAATAAAGAATAGAGGATATCTCTTAATAGAGTTATGTATATATTTAGGCGCTTTAGGTATTATAACTCTATCATTGACTAAAAATCTTATTTTTTATGTTAAAGAATATAGGAATGAATTAGAGAAGAATAAAGGATTTAATTACTTATTAAACGGAGAAATGTATATAGATTACAGAGTGAATGATAAAAATGTTGAAGAGATTATAATAAATGAAAATACAGATAGTATAACAATTAAGTTTAAGGAAAATGATAAACTATACGAAGATAGGATAGAAAAAGGAATTACGTCTTTAAGGGTTCTATATTCAAGATATGGAGAACATTATATACATTCAATAATAGATAATGTTGAATATTTTGATGTAGTTGATAAAAACAATATATTTTATATAAAGATTAAAGTGATTGGAGAAAAAGAAAGAATATATTGCTATGAAAAATAATATACTTTTTAATTTATTTAAAAATAAAACTTTTAAGAAAAAAGGATTTGTATCTATAGAGGTTATGATAATATCTTTAGTTTGTAGTATTCTAGTAACTATACTTATGGAGAATTCATTTAAAAATAGAGCTACTATGGAAAGAAGATATGACTTAATAGACACATCTTTATCAATAAATGATGAAGAGGAGATTTTTCTTAAAAAGTTAATAGAAAAAGATGTTATAAATAAAGAAACCATTAAGGGTTTAGATTTTAGTGAGGGAAATTTAAAGGCAACCTATGATGAGTCAAAGGATGCTTTAAGGGTAAGTAATAAAAATCAAGATAATGGAGTATATAAACAGAGCTATTATGATTATAGATTTGATAGAGAAAATAATATTTTATTAAAGAGAAGGAGATATTATGAATTTACTAACTAAAAAAATAATTTTAGATAGTACAAATGATATTTCAGTTTTGAAAAATACAAAAGAAGAGCGAATTAAGGTGATTCTTTTAAATGAACATATATTTATAAAAGTATTTAAGATAACTAAAGGAGAGAATAGTGAAAAGAAAATAGATGAACTAATAAAAAATATGTTTTCAATAGATAAACCCTTAGTACATTATGAAAGAATATGGGTAACAGGAAAATGCTATTTGATTGTTTATTTAATTAGATGTGATAAAAGATTTGAGAGGCTTATTAGAGGTAAAAAGAGCTTTAAGCTAATATTAGAAGACTTAATACTAAGTAGGTATATATCACTAAATAAAATTAGAATAGTAATTAGTAGTATGAAAGACTCTTTAAAAATAAAGGCTTATTTTAGGTGTAAGCTTGTTTCTTTAAAAATAGTTAGAGAAGAAAATTATATAGCTGATATAAAGGAAGAACTTGATAAGATTAAAAATGTATTTGAAATTAATATTGAAAAGTTTGATCTAATAGTTCCAAAGGAATATATCAGTGAAAATTTTAGTGAGAATTTTAAGGGCGCAAATATAAAAGAAGCTAGAGGTGATAAATATTTATATAGCAAAGTATAAAAATTTTCTGCCAATAGATTATGTTGAAAGAAAAAATATTGAGAATAAAAGAAAAATAAATATTTATATTTGGCTTATTATATTTTTGAATATAGTTATGTGTGTTGAGATTTCTAAGGAAAATAATAAGTTTGAGAAGTTAAAGTATGAATTTTTAAGAAATAGAAGCAAAAAAGAAAGCTCTTTGGCTGAAAAGGCAATAGATAAAGGTAAAAATATTGAAATATTGCTCAATAATTCAGGAGTATTAGATTTTAAAATAGAAAATGATAGTTTTGATATTAAAGTGAATGAGTTTAGTTTTAATTATGTAGTAAGCAAATTAAGTGATATTAATGGTGTTATAAATGAAATAACTTATGATGAAAATGTGGGAGTAAGAACTTTAAAGGGTGAATTCAATGAAAAATATTAAAATAAACATAGGTGTTTTTCTAATACTATTAATATTTGCTATATTACAAGCAGACAGACTTGTAACTTTGAGGAGTTATAATCAGATTGATTTTAACGAAAATGATAATAGAGAATTAAATTTAAATAAAATGTTATTTCTACTTGAAAATAAAGAATGTAATATATTAAATTTAAAGTATAGTGGTGAATACTGGCAAGGTGAGGTAGTTTTTGAAGGGAATTTAGAAGATTTTATAGTTTACATAAATAAACTCAAAGACAATAATATATATGTAAAGAGTTATAGATTTGAAAAAGTAGAGGAATTGAAGTGCTTTTTGGAGATAAAGGCATTCTAGTCTTGTAAATTTAATGAAAATAATTGCATTTATTATCTTGTTTTGATAAAATATGATTGTTCTTTTACGCTTTAAATAGTAGATAAGTAACAAGATAACCTGGGAGGGTATTAATTTTATCTAAAAAGGTTATAATATAAAATGAATTAATAGATTTTGGAGGGATACTTAATGATATCAGGAAGTGATTTAAGAAAAGGAACTACTTTTGAATTAGATGGACAAGTATACACAGTTATAGACTTCTTACACGTTAAACCAGGAAAAGGTGCTGCTTTCGTAAGAACTAAGTTAAGAAACGTTATAATGGGAGGAGTTACAGATAGAACTTTCAACCCAACTGATAAATTACAAGAAGCTATAATAGAAAGAAAAGAAATGCAATACCTTTACTCAGATGGAGAATTATACTACTTCATGGATCAAGAGACTTTCGAGCAAATTCCTTTAAACTATGAAAAAGTTGAAGATGCTATAAAATTCTTAAAAGAAAACATGAACGCTATAATCAAATTCTACAAAGGAGAAGCTTTCTCAGTAGAAGCTCCAAACTTTGTTGAATTATTAATAACTGAGTGTGAGCCAAGTGTTAAAGGAAACACTGCTACTACAGCTATGAAAACTGCTGTTGTTGAAACTGGTGCTACAGTTATGGTTCCAATGTTCGTTGAAGAAGGAAATACTATAAGAATAGATACTAGAACTGGCGAGTACATGGAAAGAGTTTAATAAAAATAAATTTATGCTAAGTCTTTTAGACTTAGCATATTTAGCATAAGGAAGTGATTTCAGTGAAAGATATTAGAGAAAACATTAGTACTTTACTTGAAGCTATGAACAAAAACACTGAGTTGGATAAAGAATTCAAGGATTCCTTACTTAATGTTATTTCATCTTTAGTTGAAAAGGTTGAAGAGTTACAAGTAAATGTTGAAACTTTAGATGAAAATATTGAATTATTAAATGATGATTTAAGTGGAGTGCAGGATGAGTTATTTGAAGAACTAACTTTAGAAGAGCTTGAAGAATACGAAGATGAATACTGTGAAGTAGTTTGTGATAAATGTCATAAAGCTATATACATAGAGAAAAATATATTAGATAAAGCTGAAAGTATACCTTGTCCTTATTGTGGAAATGAATTTGAAGTTTAATAGATTGTGCCTTTAAAAGGTACAATCTATTTTTTTGTCCTATTTTATTAATTTAAATAGGACTATTTTTATATTCATATCAAAAAAGTTTTTTTCAAAGTAATAATTTCTTATGTAAAGTAATAGATTTAAATAGAAAGGAGAGAGGGACTTGAAAGAAATATTTGCAGTGTTACCAGATAGAGTTAGTATGTGCCTTAAGGATAAAGATAGTCTTAATAAACTTCAAGAGGTTAGAGTTAAGATTGGTAAACCACTTAGCATTGTTATGGATAATAATGAAACAATCTTTAATTATGTAATAACAAGGGAAGATATCAAAACTATTATTCAGAAGATAAGTAATTATTCATTATATGCTTTTGAAGAAGATATAAGACAGGGATATATAACTATTCAAGGAGGGCATAGGGTTGGACTAGCTGGACAATGTGTTATACAAGATAATTCAATAAAGACCATAAGAAATATAACATCTTTGAACATAAGAGTATGCAGAGAAGTAATAGGATGTTCTAATAATCTTATGAATCATATTGTTGAAAATGATATAGTAAGTAATACTTTAATAATTTCTCCGCCTAAGTGTGGGAAGACAACTCTTCTTAGAGATATTACAAGAAATATATCAAATGGTGTTTCTCAACTTGGATTCAGAGGGAAAAGAACAGTGGTAATTGATGAGAGAAGTGAAATAGCAGCTTGTTATAATGGTATTCCTCAAATGAATGTTGGCATAAGAACAGATGTATATGATAACTGTATAAAAAGTGATGGAATGATGATGGCAGTTAGAGGATTATCACCGGAAGTTATTATATGTGATGAGATTGGAACATATAAGGATATGGAAGGGTTAATAATGGCATATAACTCTGGTGTAAGTATAATTGCAACTCTTCATGGTAGGAATATAGAGGAACTTTATAAGAGACCTGTGTTTAGAGAAATTGTGGAGAATAACATTATAAATAAGGTTGTTATTTTAAGTAATAAAAGAGGGGTAGGAACCATAGAGGATATCTATGATGTTTAATTCAATTGTTATATTTTCATGATTTTAAAAAGATAATAATTGATTTGAAAGGAGAGAAATATGAAAATTTTTTTTCTTATAGTTATAGTTCTACTTAGCTCTTTAATTGGATATTTATATGGTGAAGGATTTAGAAATAGATTGATTCAGCTGAGAGAGCTTAAGAGAACTCTGATAGATTTTGAAAATGATATAGTTTATGCCTATACTCCTTTACCAGATAGTATAGATAGAATTGGGGAAAAAGCAAAAAGTCCTATTAAAGAATTATTGATAACTATTTCTAAAAAGCTTAAAAATAATGAGGTTAATAATGTATATATAGCTTTTTATGAAAGTATAAATGAACATAAGAAAAATATGAGTTTAAAAAATAAGGACTATGAAATACTTTTAGATCTTTCAAAGTCTTTAGGAGAAACAAATATTGATGGACAAGTTAAAATATTTAATCTAGCAAAGGAAAAATTAGATTATGAACTTGCTATTGCGGAAGAGGAATGCAATAAGAATACAAAGGTATATAGATATTTAGGAGTTGGGGTTGGAGCTATGATAGCTATATTTCTTGTATAGTATATAGTTTTTGAGTTTAAATTTAACAATTCATTTGAATTAGATTTGGGTTAGTTAGTAGTTAAGTATTTAAAGATATGGAATTTTTTTGAGAGATTTTTATGTGGGGAGGAGAAATATGGCGGATTTATCTTTAATATTTCAAATTGCAGGTGTAGGAATAATATTAGTTATACTAGATAAAGTCCTAGATCAAAGTGGAAAGAAGGAATATGCAGCGTTAGCTAACTTAGTAGGAATAATAATAATACTTACTATGGTTATTCAATTAATAAGTAGACTCTTTTCTTCTGTTAAGACTATGTTTCTATTCTAGAAAACACTGGTTTGTAATTAACTTAAAAAGAATCTTGTTAATTCAAAGCATTAATTTTAAAAATTAAATTAATCTTTGAATTAAACAAGAAGGGTTTTGTAATAGAAACTTAATAAACAGAAGGAGGTGAACTAACACGGCAATATATACAATACATAATAAAATGTATGTATTTTACTGTGGATTATAGTTATGGATGTTTTGATTCAAGTAATTTGCTTTTCTTTAATAACAATGTTTTTATATTTGTTTTTAAAAGAAACTAAAAGTAACTTTGCGGTTATGCTTTTATTAGCTGGTGGAATTATAATTTTTCTATTTGTAATGCCTTATGTAAATGAAATAATAGCTTTTATGCAGGAGATTGCAAAAGAGTCTGGCATGGATTCAACATATATTTCTATAGTTATGAAAATTATTGCCATAGCATATCTTTCAACATTCTGTAGTTATATATGCAATGATGCTGGAGTATCAGTTCTAGGCAAGAAGGTAGAGTTTGCAGGGAAGATTATGATATTACTATTAGCTATACCAATAATGGTTAATATTTTGAATTCTATATTGAGCATAATGTAATTAGATTTTAGGGGCTAAGATATGAAAAAAATAATAAACATAATATTATTATCGATTACTTTTATAATTTGCTTCAACGTAAATGTTTTTGCAAATGAAAATTTAGAAAGCTCAAAAGAAAAAATAGAGAATGATTCAAGAATAGAAACTTTTTATGATTATATAAATAATCTAGAGACTGAAGAAGATGTGTTAGGGAATATGACGGCAAAGGAGTATATCAGTGCATATTTAGAAAGTGGAGAAGATCCAATAACTTTAAAAAAGATAGGCAAGTCTTTAGTTAGTTACATGTTTAGAGAATTAAGTTTAGTTCTTAAGTTTATAGCATCTATTTTAGTAATAGCTCTTTTAAGTGCTTTACTTAAAAATTTACAAGATGCGTTTGGACTAGATGAAGGAGTAACTCAGGTAGCATTTTTTGCGTGCTATGCCTTGCTTATAATGATACTTACTAAATGTTTCTTTATATCTTTAGACTTAGGAAAGGAAGTATTGCAATCAGTTATAGATTTCATGAATGTTATTGTACCAGTAATTATAATGCTTATAGCAACATCGGGAGGAGTAACATCAGCCGTTACAATAGATCCTATAGTATTAGGTGCTGTGACAATAACTCCTAGGATATATACGTATTTCTTATTTCCACTAATATTAGCTTACTTCACATTACAGTTTGTAAATAATCTTTCGAGTGAATTTAAGATTGATAGAATGTGTAAGTTTCTTAAACAAACAGTAATGGTTTCGCAAGGGTTTATACTTACAGTTTTTGTTGCCATATTAACAATAAGAGGCATGACGGCAGATACGTTAGATGCAGTTACTGTTAAGACTGTTAAGTTTGCAGTTGATAATTTTATACCTATTGTAGGGAAAGCTTTTTCAGATGCTATAACAACAGTAGCTGGATATTCTTTGGCATTGAAGAGTGTAATAACATCTTTGGGGTTAATTGTTTTAGTAGTTATTGTTCTTTATCCAATAATAAAAATTGCCTTGATGGGAATTTGCTTTAAGTTAACGGCTGCCGTAATAGAGCCAATGGTAGATTCCAAGATATCTAGTAGCGTAGAAGTTGTTGGTGAAGCATTATTTATGATTTTATCATGCATTATAAGTGTTAGCATAATGTTTTTCATAATGGCATCTATGATGGCTTCTGCTGGTAGTTTTATTGTAGGAGGTTAGAGACATGAAGCTTATAGTGACTGAAAGTATAGACTTTTATAATTTATGTATTAGGAGGGTGAGAGTTTATGATGGAGCTTCTTAAAAGTTGGATTTCTACCTTGTGTGTGGTAATAGTTATCGTATCAATAGCTCATATAATCTTACCTAATGCATCCATAAAGAAACATGTTAAGTTTACATTTTCTTTAATAATACTATCAGTGATGTTATCACCAATAATAAATATATTAACTTTCAATAAAGATATAGATGAAAAAATTTTTGATGAGCATATAAGTAGTGCATTTAAGGATGATGAGGAGAATCCATCTTTATATGATGAGGAGATTATGTGGGAAAGTGTTGAAGAGAATTTAGAGACTGTATTAAAAGATGAATTTTATGAAAATGACTTTGAGGTTAATTTAAAGGGAAATATGAATTTAAATTCTATGGATGTAAATATTCAAAGGGCAGAAATTAAGGTTTTTGATGAAAAAAAAGTGAAAAAGGTAGAGAAGGTTGTAATTGGTGAAGAAAAGCTTGAAAAAGAGGAGAGTAAAGATCCTTTCTTAGAGAAGGTAGAAAAATTTGTTGAAAAGGAGCTTGAAATTTCTCGTGAAAATATAATTGTTTCATATTCATAGGAGGTAATATGGGGGTAAATGGGTTGAAAGACGGTATGTCTAAGATTTTGAAGCAAAAGAATATTGGTAATTTAATAATAGCACTTTTAGTAGTCATAATGTTTTATTTAGTTGTGTCATATTTCACAAGTGTAAACAATATACCTAAGAGTGAGAGTACTAATTCAACCGATATGGTTGAAGAGGAAAGTAAAAATAAAAGTCCAAAGGACTCAGAGGTATTAAATTACCAAGAGAAACAAGAGAGCGACTTAGAAGAGATATTAGGAAAAATAAGTGGAGTTGGAGAAGTAGACGTAGTAATAAACTTTGAAAGCAGTGAGGTTAAGGTTCCTGCTATAGATAACTCTTCTCAAAAAAGTACAACTGAGGAAACTGATAGTGAGGGTGGAACAAGAGTTAATTCACAAGAAACAGAGGGAGATAAAATAGTTATGTCAAATAACTCAGATGGAAGTGCACCAGTTATATTAAGAACGGATAAACCAAATGTTATAGGAGTCATGGTTGTGGCTGAGGGAGCAGAGGATAGTAAAACAAAATATGAAATAACAAAAGCAGTATCTAGCTTATATAACATAAGTGTTGATAAAGTAAATGTATTGCCAATGGAGAAATAAATTAAAAGAGTTTTGGGAGGTTACTATGAATAAATTTAGTGGTATTAATGGAAAACAAGCAGGTATAATATTAACACTATTAGCATTAATAGTTTGTACTGGAGTTTTAGCAACTAGAGTTAACAATCAAATAAAAGAGAGTATGGGAGAAGTGCCAACAGCTTTTGGTGAAAGTGATGCGGAAGAGACTGTGGAAACATCTTCAGATTATTTTTATGAGTCAAGAAACTTAAGAGAGCAAAAAGATTCAAAAACTATTGCTAACTTAAAAGCTATTGTAGAAGATAAGAATACTTCACCAGAGCAAAAAGAAGAGGCTGAAAAAGAGTTAACTGAAAAGACTATGGCAAGAGATTATGAAACAAGAATAGAACTTAGCATAAAGAGTAAAGGTTATGAAGATGTAATATGCTTTATAGATGGAGATAATGCTAAGGTTGTAGTTAAAACTGATGAAGAATTAACTCAAGAGAAAATGGTTGAAATCCAAGACATAGTTATGAATGTATCAAAAGTATATGACGTTGATATAGAAAAAAAATAATTAATTGTATTGTATTTAGTTATTTGCTATAATGAACCTATAACTAATTAAGTTTCGTGAAAGATTAGTAGGAGGTTCAGCTTTATGAATGAATTGAATAGAGATGAAGCTAACTTAGGTATAGTTAATATATCTGATGAAGTTATCGGTGTCGTAGCTGGTATAGCTGCATCTGAGATAGATGGAATACTTGAGATAAATCATAACAATAGCACTGGAATAGGACATAAATTTTCAAAGAAAAGTTTAGGTAAAGGCATAAAGGTTCATGTAGAGAATGGTGAGGCCGTTATAGAAATGGGAGTTACTGTTCAATATGGAATCAAAATTCCTGATGTAGTTTCTCAAGTGCAGGAAAACGTAAGAAGGACTGTTGAAGCTATAACTGGACTTAAGGTGGCACTAGTGAACATATATGTGCAAAACATAATTATCTTAAAAGACGAAGATAAAAATGAAATAGTGAAAAAATAGTAGTCACCCTCTGATTTCAGAGGGTGTTTCATTGTGTTAAATCATTAACTATATGATTAATAATATAAATTAAGACAATAATACTAAAAAGAGTATTTTTAAAACATAGGAGGATATAATGAATAGAGTAAAATCAAGAGAACATTTATTACAATTAGCTTACCAAATGGAAATAACTTCAGAATCTGCATTAGAGACATTCAATGATTTCGTGGAAAATGAAGAAATCCTTAAAACAGATTTAGATTTAGCGTACATAAAATCAGGATTATTAGGAATCGAAGAACATAAAGAAGAGTTAAATGCTTTAATAGAAGCTCAACTTGTAAAATGGAAGTTAAACAGAATATCAAAGGTTAATTTATCAATCTTAAGAATTTCTACATATGAAATGTTATTTGCAGATGACGTTCCAGGAAAAGTATCAATAAACGAAGCTATAGAATTATGTAAGAAATATTCAGATAATAAATCAGTTTCATTTATAAATGGTGTTTTAGATAAAGTATACAAAAATATGAACTAGTAGAGGTTTTGATTTACTAGACTAAGAAGATTTGGAGGGGCAGGTATTTTGGATAAAATTTTAAGCGGAAAAACAGTTGCTGTAGACATAAAGGGGCAAATAGAAAGTTATACAGAAGCACTAAAAGCTGAAGGAAAGACTTTGAAAATATCGTCTATATTAGTTGGAAATGATGGGGGCTCCGTATATTACCAAAACTTCCAAGAGAAATTAGCAAATAACTTAGGAATAGAATTTAACAAAATAAAGTTAAATGAGGATATTTCAGAAGATGAATTGAAACTTAAGATAGAAGAATTAAATAGTGATGAAAGTGTAAATGGAATAATGCTTTTACTTCCATTACCAAAGCATATTGATGAAAGAGTTGTTACGAACTTAATAGATCCAGAGAAGGATTTAGATTGTCTTTCAGAAACTAGTGTAGGTAGATTTTATAAGGGAGAAAAATGCTTTAAGCCATGTACACCAAATAGTGTCATAACTCTTTTAAAATCTTATAATATTGAGATTGAGGGGAAAGAAGTTGTTATCATAGGAAGAAGCAACATTGTTGGAAAACCTCTTTTTCAAATGTTCTTAGATGAGAATGCTACAGTTACTATTTGCCATTCAAGAACTAAGAATCTAAAAGAAGTTTGTAAAAGAGCTGACATATTAGTTGTTGCTATTGGAAGAGCTAATTTTATAGATTCTTCTTATGTTAGAGAAGGAGCGGTTGTTATTGATGTGGGAACTAGTGAGGTTAACGGCAAGATAACAGGAGATGTTAACTTTGATGATGTTTATGAGAAGGCATCATTTATTACACCAGTTCCAGGAGGGGTAGGTTCTTTAACTACAACTCTTCTTTTAAAAAATATTTGTAAGGAGCTAGATTAGGATGAAACTAAAGACATTATCTGTAGGTGAAGTTAATGACTACGTAAAAAGAGTAGTTGAAAGTGACTTTATATTAAAGAATCTTAATGTCAAAGGTGAAATATCTAATCTTAAATTCCATTCAAGTGGTCATATTTATTTTTCATTGAAAGATGAAAATAGCAAGATTAACTGCATTATGTTTAAAAATAATGCAGTTAATTTAGATTTTAGACTAGAAGAGGGAATGAAGGTCGAAATAAAGGCTAGATTAGGTGTTTATCATAAAGAAGGAACTTATCAGCTTTATTGTGAAAATATAAAAAAGGCTGGTGTTGGAGAGCTTTTTGAGGAATTTCACAGACTTAAGAAGGAGCTTAGTGCAGAAGGTATATTTGACGAAAAATATAAAAGAGACTTACCAAAGTTTCCAAAAAGAATAGGTATAATAACAGCTAAAACAGGAGCTGCGGTAAGAGATATAATAAATGTTATACAAAGGAGAAATTCTACATTAGACATTGTATTATATCCAGCAAAAGTTCAAGGAATTAATGCAGCTGAGAGCATAATTGATGGAATAAGATATTTCAATAATGAAGATTCTGTTGATGTAATAATTCTAGGTAGAGGTGGAGGTTCCATAGAGGAACTTTGGGCATTTAACAATAAAGATTTAGCTTATGAGATTTTTAATAGTAGAATTCCTACTGTATCAGCTGTTGGGCATGAAGTAGATTTTACTATTAGTGATTTTGTTAGTGATATGAGAGCACCTACACCATCAGCGGCAGGGGAATTAGTTTCTCCATCACTTAATGAAATGCTTAATGATTTAAGCAATAAAAAAGAGTTTTTAACAAGAGCTATAGATAGAAAGTTTCTATATGCAAAAAATAATGTAGATTTATTATACAAAGAGTTAAAAAGTAATAATCCTAAAAGTATTATAGAAAAGAGAATTAAAGAGGTTAATAGATTAGAAGAAAAACTTAATTTCTTAGGAAAGAGAAAAATAGATAAAGCAAAAGATGAATTAATTACTTTAAACAGTGTGCTACAAACGTTAAATCCATTAAATACACTAGGTAGAGGATATTCTGTTATAATGGATAAAAACAGTAAGGTAATAAATGAAATAAGTGAATTAAAAAAGAATAATATGGTAAAAGTGATAATGAAGGATGGTTCCGTTAATATAGATATAAAAGTTCAACAGGACTAAATTAAAAATAATAAAATATTTATTTCAATTTAGTTTTATTTATGACTAAAAGGTTTTACTTAAAAAAGAGAAAATAATAAAATTTTAGTAATAAATAAATTTTTGTTAGTAAGGAGCGGGAAGATGGCTAGAAAAGAAACTAATTATGAGAGTATGGTTAGTGAATTAAATGAAATCGTAAGTAGACTAGAAAATGGAGATTTATCTTTAGAGGAGTCTATAAAAAGCTATGAAAATGGCGTTAAGATAGTAAATAAATTATATAAAAAGCTTAACACTTTAGAAGGAAAGATAAAGGTTGTTGAGGAAGAAAAAGAGGAAGACTTTGGAGGATACAGTAATGAATATTAGTAGCTTAAAAGTGGAGGTTGACCAGTCTTTAGAAGCGTATTTTGATAAAGAAAGAGAGTACAATAAAGTTTTATATGATTCAATGGCATATAGCGTTAATGTAGGTGGAAAGAGAGTTAGACCTATACTTATGCTTTTAACTTATAGTATATATAAAGATGATTATAAAAAAGTTATGCCTGCAGCTATGGCTATTGAAATGATACATACATATTCTTTAATACATGATGATTTACCGTGCATGGACAATGATGATTTAAGAAGAGGAATGCCAACTAATCATAAGAAGTTTGGAGAGGCTATTGCCGTTTTAGCTGGAGATGCACTTTTAAATGAAGCTATGAAAGTTTTAATTGATTATTCTTTAGAATATGGAAGAGATTCTTTAAGAGCAACTAAGATAATTGCTGATGCTGCAGGATCAGATGGGATGATAGGTGGCCAAATTGTTGATATAATAAATGAAGAAAAGGAAGAAATTTCTTTAGATGAATTAAACTATATGCATTTAAAGAAAACTGGTGAGCTTATAAAAGCATCTATAATGTCAGGAGCCGTTTTGGCAGGTGCTTCTGAAAGAGATATTACAAAATTAGAGGACTTTGGATATAAACTAGGCTTAGCATTTCAGATAAAAGATGATATATTAGATGTAGTAGGGAATGCTGAAGACCTTGGAAAGAATGTTCATAAGGATCAAGACTGTAATAAGAATAATTATATAACTATTTTTGGATTAGAAGAATGTAAAAATAAGTGTATAAGCTTAACAGAAGAATGTATAGAGATATTAAACTCAATAGAAGGCAATACAGAACCTATTAAAGAATTAACAAGAAAGCTTCTAGAGAGAAAATTTTAGAAATAAAGGATTTGGTTTTAATGAGTGATATTCTACAGAAAATAACTGATCCTAATCAGATAAAGGATTTTAGCGAAAAGGAATTAGAAATATTAGCTGGAGAGTTAAGAGAGTTTTTAATAGAAAGTGTTTCAAATACTGGAGGACATTTAGCATCTAACTTAGGTGTTGTTGATTTAACAGTTTCACTTTTTAAAAATTTTAATTTTAGTGAAGATAGAATTATATGGGATGTTGGACATCAATCATATGCTTACAAAATATTAACTGGAAGAAAAGAAAAGTTTGATACTTTAAGACAATATGAGGGATTATGTGGATTCCCAAAGAGAGTAGAAAGTACATATGACTTTTTTGCTACAGGACATAGTAGTACATCTCTATCAGCTGCAGCTGGTATGGCAAGAGCACAAAAATTATTAGGTAAAGATAATCAAGTGCTTGCTGTTATAGGAGATGGAGCTTTAACAGGTGGTATGGCTTTAGAAGCATTAAATGACATAGGATATAGAAAAGATAATCTTATAATAATATTAAATGATAATCAGATGTCTATATGCAAAAATGTTGGTGGATTAGCTACATACTTAAATAAGCTTAGAATGGGTCAAGGATATAACAAATTAAAGTCTGATATTGGTTCAACTTTAGATACAACATCTATAGGAAAGAGTATAAAGCATTCTCTTTCAAGAGTTAAAGATGGTATAAAGAAGTTTGTTGTACCTAGTATGTATTTTGAGGATATTGGATTAAAATATTTTGGGCCTGTGGATGGACATAATATTAAAGAATTGAATGAAGTATTAAGAACGGCAAAAAAAATAAAAGGACCAGTTATAATACATACTGTAACTAAAAAGGGAAAAGGGTATGAATTAGCTGAAAAAAATCCTAATAAGTATCATGGTGTATCACCATTTGATTTAGAGCAAGGCGTTGTATCTAAGTTTGCAAGTAGAAATTATTCTTCTGCATTTGGAGAAGAGATGATAAATCTTGCTAAGGAAGATAAAAGTATTGTAGCAGTTACAGCAGCAATGCCTGACGGAACAGGGTTAAAAGAATTTAGAGAGGTATTTCCAGAAAGATTCTTTGATGTTGGAATAGCAGAACAACATGCTGTAACATTATCAGCTGGAATGGCAGCAGAGGGATTAAAACCGTTCTTTGCTGTCTACTCGACATTTTTACAGAGAGCTTATGATCAGGTATTGCATGATGTTTGCATACAAAAGTTACCTGTTACACTTTGCTTAGATAGAGCTGGTATAGTTGGAGAAGATGGAGAAACTCATCAAGGTATTTTTGATATTTCATTCTTATCACCTATACCTAACATGACAATAATAGCACCAAAATGCATAGATGAAATGAAAGTTATGCTAAAGTGGGCTAGCGAATTTAATGCGCCTTTAGCAATACGCTATCCTAGAGGTGGAGATTTAGATATTAATTTAACACCTCTTAAAGCGATAAAGTATGGTAAGTGGGAAAAGATACAAGATGGAGAGAAAATAGCAGTTATAGCTACAGGAAAGATGGTTCAACACGCTATTTTAGCTGCTAAAAGATTAAAAGAAGAGAAGAACGTAGATGTTTTAATAATAAATGCAACCTTCATAAAGCCAATGGATACAGAAATTTTAAGAGATTTATCAAGAGATAAATTTAAAATATTAACTGTTGAAGATAATATTAAAAAAGGTGGATTTGGAGAAGGTGTTTTAGAATTCTTAAATGAAATTGGACACAAAGAAGAGGTTGTAACTTTAGCATTTAATGATAAATTCGTAGAGCATGGTAAGCCAGATATTTTATATAGAATAAATGGATTAGATGCAGATGGAATAAAGAACAAGTTGATTGAATTACTTTAAAGGAGAACGGTATGGCTGAAAAAAAAGAGAAAAAAGAAAGATTAGATGTGCTTCTTGTTGAGCAAGGTATTGCTGAATCAAGAGAGAAAGCAAAAAGATATATAATGGCCGGAATGGTATTTATAGGAGAACAAAGGGTTGATAAGGCGGGAGAAAAGGTTCCTGTAAGTTCAAATATAATATTTAGAGGAGAAAAATTACCTTTCGTTAGTAGAGGTGGATTTAAACTAGATAAGGCTATTAAGTCATTTGGAATAAATCTTGAAGGAAAAAGATGCTTAGATATTGGAGCTTCAACTGGTGGATTTACTGACTGTATGCTTCAAAATGGTGCAGTAAAAGTATTTTCTATAGATGTTGGGTATGGACAATTTGCTTGGAAACTAAGAGTAGATCCAAGGGTTGTTTGTATGGAAAGAACTAATGTAAGATATGTAACTCCAGAGCAGATTGGAGAAGCTTGTGATTTTGCATCAATAGATGTATCATTCATATCATTAACAACTGTAATGCCTGCTGTTTTAAATCTTCTAAATGAAGAGGGAGAAGTTATGGCACTTATAAAACCTCAATTCGAAGCTGGAAGAGAAAAGGTTGGTAAAAAAGGTGTTGTAAGAGAGGCTTCTACTCATAAGGAAGTAATCAAGAAAATAGTTGATTTTGCAATTGCTAACAAATTAAATATATTAGGACTAGACTTTTCACCTATAAAAGGGCCAGAAGGAAATATAGAGTACTTAATATACTTAAAGAAAACTAACAATAAGGTAGAAGAATTTGATTATAATAAAATAGATGAAGTAGTAGATAAATCTCATAGTGATTTATAAGCTAGAGTGAAATATAAAGGTTGTGAATATGGGGCATGAGAAATATAGGTATTATAATTAATAAAAAGAAAGATAAGGATAATAAGATTTTAGACCTAGTAACATCAAAGGTTAAGCAGCATTTAAATCCAAAGGAGATAAAGCTTATAGACCAATTTTTTGATGGTGATTATGAAACTATTAAGGATATAGAACTTTTAATTGTGCTTGGTGGAGATGGAACTCTTTTAGGTGTAGCAAGAAAGTTTTCAAGAGTTATAGATGCACCTATTTTAGGAATAAATATAGGAAATTTAGGATTCTTAGTTACAGCTGAGATAAATGAGTTAGAAGAGGCTTTAGAAAGAATAAAGCTTGGAGATTACAGTGTTCAAGAAAGAATGCTTCTATCATGTACAATTGAAGATGGCTGTTGTAAAGAAGATAGAGCTTTAAATGATATAGTTGTTGCAAGAGGAACTTTATCTAGAATGGCTCAATATGAGGTTTATATAAATGATGAACTTTATGCAACATTTAAAGGTGATGGAGTTATAATTTCAACTCCAGTAGGTTCAACAGCATATTCATTTTCTGCTGGAGGTCCTCTTATTATGCCAGATTTACAAATTATATCAATAGTACCTATATGTCCTCACACACCAAATTCAAGACCCATGATAATAGATGGAAACAATAAGATAAGAGTTAAACCTGTTATTCATGAATCAGATGTTTTTGTTACAATAGATGGACAAAAAGCAGTAAAGCTAGAAAAACATAATACTGTGTTAATAGAAAAAGCAAAAGAATTTTTCAAAATAATATCTTTTGATAATAAGAGCTATTTTAGAGTTCTTAGAAAAAAAATATTTAGAATAGAATAAAGTGTGAAGGTGAGTTGAAAATGAAATCTAAGAGACATTCTAAGATAATTGAAATAATAAAATCAATGGCGATAGAAACTCAAGAAGAATTGGCAGAAGAGTTAAAAAAGGCTGGCTTTGATGTTACTCAAGCTACAGTATCTAGAGATATAAAAAATTTAAAACTTGTTAAGAGACAAGATAATAATGGAAACTATAGATATACAGTTATTCAAGAAGAAAAAAATGAAATGGTTGATAGATTAAGCAGTATATTAACTAATACAGTGATTTCAGCAGAAAATGTTGATAAGATGGTTGTTGTAAAAACACTTCCAGGTTCAGCATCAGCAGCGGCAGAAGCTATAGATAGTTTACACTTAGGTGAGATAGCTGGAACTATAGCTGGTGATAACACAATATTTATAATGGTTAGAACATTAGAAAAAGCAGAAACTCTAGTTTCTAGAATACTAGAAATGATAGAAGGGTAGTTAAGGAGGGGGAGTATGCTTTTACAATTAACTATAAATAACTTTGCTTTAATAGAAAAAGCATCTTTAGATTTTAAAGATGGATTTACTATTTTATCTGGAGAAACTGGAGCAGGTAAGTCTATACTTATAGATGCTATAAATTACGTTCAAGGAAGTAAGTTCAATAAGGACTTAATAAGAACTGGAGAAGAAAAGACTTTTGTAGAGGCAATATTTTCTATAGATGATAATGAGAGATTGAAAGAGGTTCTAGATGAATTAGAGATTGAATATGATGATACTTTAATAATTGCTAGGGAAACTTTCACAAATGGTAGAAGTAACATAAAAGTAAATGGCAAGAGTGTAATTGTATCTACTTTAAAAAGAATAAGTTGTACACTTTTAGATATTCATGGTCAACATAATAATCAAAATTTATTAAATAAAGAAAATCATATAATATATTTAGATGATTTTGGAGATAGTAAATTAAGTGATGAATTAAAAGTGTATTGCGAAAAATTCTCAGAGCTTAAGGAGTTAGAAAGAGAAATAAATGAATTAAGTAATGAGGGTAAAGATGAAAAACTTTTAAATTACTTAGAATATCAGCTGAAAGAGATAGAAGACGCTAAACTTAAAAAAGGTGAAGAAGAGGAGTTAACTGAAAGATTTAACATTTTATCCAATGCAGAAAAAATAAAAAAATCTCTAGGAATCTCTTATAATCTTTTAAATGGTGTTGAAAGTAGCGTTCTAGATTCCTTATCAGTTGTAAATAGAGAACTTTCAAATGTTGAAGATCATTTAGAAAAAATAAAAAATATAAATTCTAAAATGATGGAAATGTATTATGAAATACAAGAAATAGCTATTGAACTTAGAGATATATGTGATGAAAGTGTTTATGATGATAATGAATTAGAGGATATAAATAGTCGTATGTTTAAAATTGCTGCTTTAAAGAAGAAGTATGGAAACAGCATAGAAGAGATATTAGACTATAAAAATAATATTGCATCTCAAATAAACAATATAAAAAATTCAGAAAAAATAATAGAAGAGTTATTACTTAAAAAGAAGAATATAGAGCTTGTATTAGATAAAATAGCTAGAGGAATACATGAGAAAAGAATAGAGCTTGGTAAGCTTTTAGAGGAGAATATACATAGAGAGTTAGCTTATGTTGGTCTTGGAAAATGTAGATTTGAAGTTCAGATTGAAGAGGATGAGAATTTTAACTCTAAAGGTAAGGACAAGGTTCAATTTCTTATTGCAACAAATCCAGGAGAGCCTTTGAAACCAATGGAGAGAATAGTTTCTGGAGGAGAACTTTCAAGAATAATGCTTGCTTTAAAAGCTGTATTTATAGATAAGGATAAAATTCCTACAGTTATATTCGATGAGATTGATACAGGTATAAGTGGAAGAATAGCTCAGTCTGTTGGAGAAAAAATGTATGAGATTGCAACAAAGCATCAAGTATTCTGTATAACCCATTTACCACAGATAGCAAGCATGTCTGACAATCATTATATGGTGAAAAAAGATGTGGTTGATAATAAAACATTTTCAAAGGTCGAACCTATAGGTTTTGACCAAAAAGTTGAAGAGGTTGCTAAAATGTTAGGTGGAGTTGAATTAACAAGCAATACTTTGTTAAGTGCTAAAGATATGATTGAACTTGCAAATACAAAAAAAGAAACAATTAAAACATTTCATACATAATAATGTGGATTTTAATACAAAATAGAACTGTTAAACAGTTCTATTTTTTTTATTTTAAAACTAATTATGAGAAATTTAGTATATAATATGAGAATTTTAGTATATTTTAAATTGATTTGGCTACAATAACAAAGTTAATACAGGATATTATGATTTTGAAAGGGGCAAATTAAGAATAGAAAAGGAGGAGATATGAATGAATAATATGAACAAAAGAATAAAAAGTATATTAATACTGATGGTTTCTTTAATATTACTTTTATCCTCTGTATTATTTGCAAAGGATTTTTGTGGAAGCGACAATGTTTTTGCAAGTAGTAATTTCTATTCCTTAAATTCTAAAACTAATAATAAGGATGAAAAATTTAAAAACAGATATGGCGTAGCACTTGTAAATAGTGAACAAGAGAAGAAAGATATGGAGCTATATGCTGGAGGAAATTCAGTTGGTGTAAGGGTATCTACAAACGGAGTTTTGGCAGTTGGGTATTCAGACTTAACAACAATTAGTGGCGAAATAACAAGTCCAGCCCAAAATGGTGGCATAGAAATTGGAGATAGACTTTTAGAGGTTAATGGCAAAAAGATAAAAAGTTCTAAAGATTTATCAAAGCAAATAAATGATAGTAAATCAGAAAATGTTGAAATATTGTTAGAGAGAGATGGAAAAGAGATAAGAAAAAATATAAGCTTAACTAAAAATAACGATGGTGATTATAAAATAGGATTGTGGGTTAGAGATTCTACAGCAGGAGTAGGAACACTTACTTTCTATGATAAAGAAAGTGGAAAATATGGAGCAATAGGACACCCTATTACAGATAGTGAAACAGATAAAATTTTATCTATTAAAGATGGAGATCTTTTAAATTCTTCAATAATTAGTATTAAGAAAGGTGTTAAGGGTAATCCTGGAGAATTAAGAGGTATTTTTTCTAGTGATAAAATTTCTATTGGAGATGTAACTGGTAATACTCAATGTGGAATTTTTGGTAGTATGAATAAAGAGCAATTTAGAAATGTTAATAGCACTAAAAAATATAAGGTCGGTTGGAAAGAAGATATTCAAGAAGGACCGGCTCAAATAATTACTACTATTGATGAAAATGGTCCTAAATTTTATGATGTTGAAATTGTTAAACTTACTAAACAAAATGATGTAAGTACTAAAAGTATGGTGATAAAAGTCACCGATGAAAGACTTTTAGAGAAAACTGGTGGTATTGTTCAAGGAATGAGTGGAAGTCCTATTATACAAAACGACAAAATAATTGGTGCTATAACTCATGTTTTAGTTAATAAACCAGAGGTTGGATACGGGATTTACATAGAATGGATGTTGAAAGATGCCGAAATTATACAATAGAAAATAAGTGTGATTACTGTAAATATGTGTTATAATAAATACTAGAAAATTAATTGGATTTTCTAGTATTTATTTTTTTTAGAAGGAAATGAATACGATTTGTCGAATATATTAATTGTAAATAAATGTAATTTAATGGATATAGTGAATTGTTAAGGAGAGGAAAGCATGAAAGAATCAAAAATATCTGTACTGATAGCTGATGATAACAAAGAATTTTGCAATATTTTAAATGACTATTTATTAAGTCAGAGAGATATTGTTGTTACAGGAATAGCAAAAGATGGATTAGAAGCTTTAAAACTTATAGAAGAAAAACAACCAGATTTAGTTGTATTAGATATAATTATGCCACATTTAGATGGATTAGGAGTTCTTGAGAGAATTAATTCTTTAGGATTAGAAAATCCACCAAGAGTAATAGTACTATCTGCAGTTGGACAAGATAAAATAACTCAAAGGGCTATATCTTTAGGTGCTGATTACTATGTTGTAAAACCTTTTGACATGGATGTTTTCACTGAGAGAATAAGACAAATGTTTAATAATACAATAACTGAAGAAGCAGTTTCTAATAAGCCTTCTGTTAGCATTGCTGATGGAAATAGGGGAGAAGATGCATCTTCAGAAGATAGTAAAGAGCCTATGGATTTAGAAGTTGAAATAACTAGTATAATACATGAAATAGGTGTTCCAGCTCATATAAAAGGATATATGTATTTAAGAGAAGCTATAACAATGGTTGTAAATGACATGGAGTTATTATCAGCTATAACTAAGGAACTATATCCTTCAATAGCTAAGAAATATAATACCACTGCAAGTAGAGTTGAAAGAGCAATTAGACATGCTATAGAGGTTGCTTGGGGAAGAGGACAAATAGATGCAATAAATAAAATATTTGGACATACTATCCACAATGATAAGGGCAAACCAACAAACTCAGAGTTTATAGCTATGGTTGCAGATAAATTAAGACTAAAGAATAAAGTATCATAATATAGCTTATGATAAAGTTAGGTTATAAATTGAAATTAAATTAATATTTAAGTTGATTTTGATGATTTATAACTAGCTTTAAAATAAGTGTAAAACACTTTTTATCATCTAAATTTTGCATGGTAAAAAGTGTTTTTCTTTATAATAATTTTTATTACTCTGTTTATAATGTATTGTAAAGAAAATTTGAATCTAGATTGGTGGGATTAAAATTGAGGAAGGCTTCATATAAATTTGGAGATAAAGAAGAAATTATACTGGCTAATTGTATAAGTAAGTCTCAATATGACAAAAAGTATAAAGGTAATATAACATGTCCTATGAAAGGGTGTAATGCTAAGTTAGGGTTTAGAGAAGTTAAAAAGCATAAAGATGGGAAATATTTTTATACATTACCTAAAAACAAACATATTGAAGGGTGTATAAATAAAGTAGAGAAAAAGAGCAAAAGAAGAAATAGACACTTAAAAATAAACACTCAATCTTTATATGAAAAGGAAATAGATATAAATTCAGAGCAGTTAATATTTGATATTTAATATCACTATGGTTTAGGAGGGTTAAAAATGGCTAAGGATAGTTTTTTAGTTAATATATCACCATTACAGGTTAAAAAGATCATTGAGAAAGAGTCAAATTTAGATAATTTTGATTGTGATGAATATGATTTAGGAAATGGGAAAAATATAATTGTAATAATACTTGAAAAATATTATTGGAGAAATAGTAGTAGAGCTGGGTTAGTCGTTGTATGTGATAATGTTAAGAATGAAAATACTTTAGTTAAGGTAACATCAACAGGAAGTTCTGAGGGGATTATATTTTCTTTTGATTGGGGAGCTGGAGAAAATTTTGTTAATCTTATAAAAAGTATTTTAGTTGATTATATAGTTGAGAATTAAGAGAATTTAATTTTTATGGATAATATAAGGGTGGTCGAAGATATGAATTTATATGAAAAAACTTTAAGTGAAGAAAGTATATTTAAATGTTCTTTTATGGAACTTGTAAAACAACAAGTTCTATTACCAGATGGAAATAAAGTTGAACGAGATTTGGTTAAACATTCTGATGGAGTAGCAGTAATTGCTTTTAATGAAAAAGGAAATGTTCTTATGGTAGAGCAATTTAGAAAGCCTTTTGATAAAAATTTATTAGAATTACCAGCCGGCAAGGTTGATTATGGTGAAGATATAGATAAGGCTGCCTTTAGAGAGTTAGAAGAAGAAACAGGGTATAAAACAGATAAAGTGACATACTTGGGAAAAGTTATACCTTCACCAGGATTTTGCGATGAAGTAGTTTATCTTTATAAAGCCCACGAGCTTAAAAAGAGTAAAACTAACTTAGATGATGATGAATTTTTAAATTTAAAAGAATATTCATTGGAAGAACTTAAAAAAATGATTATAGAAGGAAAAATAATAGATGCTAAAACAGTAGCTTGTTTATTTTTCTATGAAAATTTAAAGTGATTTAGATTTTAAAATAAAAGTTATGAAAGCTATAGGATGTAAGGTTTTATATTCTATAGCTTTTATTTTTTTGAAAGTTTACTCGTCTATAAAAAACAAAATTAAATAATAACCCTATCAAAATGAAAATAAGACTAATAAACATAAATGAAAAAAGTTTTTATGATTTTTAGAAATCATGTATCTTTTTATTATGTTAATCATATTCTTTAATAAATAGCTTAATGGGGGGAGAAAAAATATGAAAATGTTTTTAAATGGGCTTATGGAGTCTTTAAAAGAAAATAAAATAACTTTTTTATGGGTGCTTTTATTCTTTTTAGTAGGTATAGTACTAGGGTCATATACAGTTTATTATATGAATGATTTTAATAGAGTTGAAATTACAAGTTATTTTACAAACTTTTTAGGATTTCTTGATGAAAATTCAGTATCCTACACAAGCATTCTTATTGATAGTATTAAAGGGATAGTGCCTATGATAGCAGTAATAATTTTATTAGGTTACACTGCAGTTGGAATTCCTATAATACTTATGATGGATTTAGCTAAAGGTTATGTAATTGGATTTACTTTTTCCTTAATTATAAGCATATTAGGAAGCAAGGGATTAATGATAGTTTTAGCTGGACTTCTGGTTCAAAATTTAATATTTGTTCCAATAATAATGTTAATTAGTATTTTAGCTATAAAGAATGCAACAACTAAATTAAGAATTGGGGGTTCTAGAGATAGAATAAAACTTGATGTTAGTAAGACATATTTGAATTTTCAAGGGGCTTTGAGCCTGATAATGATAGCTGGAGTATTTATTGAAACATATATCTCACCTAATTTGATAAGATTAGTAATTAGTAGGTGATTTCTGTAATATAAATAATTATGTAATAACATTTTGGTTAGGAGTTAATATGAAAGAGTTAGTAAGCAAATACGAAGTATATCTAGGATCAATAGGAAAGAGAAAGAATACCGTAAGTGCATACATTACAGATGTTTCTATGTATTTAGATTTTGTAGATGAGAAGGGATTAAAAGTTAATGAAGACGGGTATCCTTTACTATCTTATGTACAATATCTAAAAGACAGTCACAAATCTCCATCATCAATCCAAAGAACAATCATATCTTTAAGAAATTTTTATAATTTCTTAGTTGCAGAGGAATATTTAAAGAAAGTTCCTGATTTAACAATGAAAAAGGAAAGAGTAGAAAAGAAGAAACCTTTAGTTTTAACTGTTGATGAAATTAATAAGATAATGAACTCAACAAATGCTTTAACTGAGAAAGGGATTAGAGATAAAGCATTATTAGAACTTATGTATGCAACTGGAATGAAGGTTTCAGAACTTATATCATTAAGAGTTGAAGATGTTAATTTGGATTCATCCTTTGTAAGCTGTAGAGACAGTAGAGGGTATGAAAGACTTATACCTATAGGAAATGCAGCTAAGGAATCCTTAAAAAGGTATATTGTTGTTAGAGAGGATAATTCAAAAGGTTCAGATAAGTTATTCTTAAATATGAGTGGAGAGCCTATAACAAGACAAGGAGTTTGGAGAATTGTTAAGGAATATGCTGTAATTGCTAATATAGGAAAGGACATAAACTTAAATACTTTTAGACATTCTTTTGCGGTGCACTTATTACAAAATGGGGCAAATGCTAAGGTGGTACAAGAATTACTTGGAAATCAAGTGATGACTTATATAGATATGTATTATGATATTATAAATAATGAGAAAATTAACAATATATATCGTAAGGCTCACCCTAGAGCATAAATTTTTAAGCAGTGATTTTCTGTAACAGTAAATATTTTATCTGTTATAGGAGAAAGCTGCTTTAAATTTTTAGCTATTAAGAAAAGGCTTTCACAAGAAAGTCTTTATTTTTTTAAATTTTATGTCTTATTGTAAATATAAGGGGGATTAAGTGTGAGATATTTATTTGGATTTACTTTTATATATAGTTAATTTTAAAGAAATATGCATAATTTCTAAAATGCTTGTAAAAAATCTTTTTATTTGTTAAAATTAAGTTGTGAAAAGGTTACCATAATATTAAAAGATGATATGGAGGAAAGAACTTATGAGAATGTATGATTTAATATTAAAAAAGAGAAACGGTGGAGAATTAAGTACAGAAGAAATTAATTTCTTTATAGATAAATATACAAAAGGTGAAATTCCTGATTATCAAGTATCAGCTTTATTAATGGCTATATACTTCCAAAAAATGAATAAGAGGGAAACTTCAGATTTAACTATGGCTATGGTTAATTCAGGTGATATATTAGATTTAAGTGAAATTCACGGAGTTAAAGTGGACAAACACTCAACAGGAGGAGTTGGAGATACAACTACTTTAGTTTTAGGACCAATGGTAGCAGCTTTAGATATACCAGTTGCTAAAATGTCAGGAAGAGGACTTGGACATACGGGTGGAACAATAGATAAGTTAGAAAGTTTTGATGGATTCTCAGTAGAAATGACTAAGGATCAATTTATAAATAATGTTAATACTATTAAATTGGCTGTTGGAGGACAAACAGGAGATTTAGCTCCAGCAGATAAAAAATTATATGCTTTAAGAGATGTTACTGGTACTGTAGATAATGTATCATTAATAGCTTCAAGTATAATGAGCAAAAAGATTGCAGCAGGGGCTGATGCTATAGTTCTAGATGTAAAAGTTGGAGATGGAGCATTTATGAAAACTCCAGAAGCAGCTAGGGAACTTGCAACTGAAATGGTTAATATAGGTAAGCATGTTGGAAGAAATACAGTTGCTATTATTTCTGATATGGATCAACCTTTAGGATTTGCAATAGGAAATGCTTTAGAAGTTAAGGAGGCTATTGAAACCTTAAAAGGAAATGGACCAAAAGATTTATTAGAGCTTTGCTTAACTTTAGGAAGTAATATGGTATTTTTAGCAGGAGCTGCTAAAGATACTGATGAAGCAAGAGAAATGTTACTTGGAACTATAAAATCAGGAAAAGCAATTGAGAAGTTAAAAGAATTTGTAACTGCTCAGGGAGGAGATGCATCAGTAATTGATGATACTTCAAATTTCCATAATGCAAAATATGTTATGCCAGTTAAGGCCAATAAAAATGGTGTAGTAAGCAAAATTCATGCTGAAAACATAGGATTAGTTGCAATGGAATTAGGTGCAGGAAGAGCTACTAAGGAAAGTATAATTGACTTAGCAGTTGGTATAGTGCTTGAAAAGAAAAGAGGAGACCAAGTTTCAGAAGGCGATATAATAGCATATGTTCATGCTGATGATGAGGAAAAAGGAAAGAAAGCTATAGAAGGAATATTAGCTAATTACGAAATTTCAGACTCAGTAAAAGAAATTCCTTTAATATATGATATTGTTAAATAATTCAAAATGATATAAAATGTTTTATATAAATTGAATTGAGTTTTGGGGAATTAAAAACTTCATAAGTAGAAGTCTATTGGATAAGATTAAATTTTTGTCTAATAGACTTTTTTATTATTTTCTTTTTTGCTTATAATTTATCTCTTTTAGGAGAAAATAAGCAAGAAAGGAGGAAGAGATTATGAAAAAATACATAAGAAAAATAGCAGCATTTACAATGGCTCTATCATTATTTAGCATATTTACATCAATTTCTGTAAAAGCAGAAGAAGCTATTGAGGTAGAAGCAAAATCAGCACTTTTAATGGAAGCTAGTACAGGAAAAATTATTTATGAGAAAAATGCTAATGAGAAATTTGCACCTGCTTCAGTAACAAAGATAATGACCATGTTACTTGCTATGGAAAAAGTAGATAGAGGAGAAATGAAGCTTACAGACCAAATAACAGTTAGTGAAACAGCTAAAAAAATGGGTGGAAGTACCATGCTTTTAGATACTGGTGAAGTTAGAACTGTTGAGGAAATTATAAAAGGAATTGGTATTGCATCTGGAAATGATGCAGCTGTAGCTATGGCAGAATATCTTGGAGGTAGTGAAAGTGGCTTTGTTGAAATGATGAATAAAAGAGCACAAGAGCTAGGAATGAAAAACACTACTTTTAAAAACTGCACAGGGCTTCCAATTGAAGGACATCTTTCAACTGCTTATGACATTTCAATAATGTCTAGAGAACTTTTAAAACATCCTACTATATTAAAGTACACAGGAACTTATATGGAAACTATATCAGAGGGAAGAAAGAGTCCTATAGAACTTGTTAATCATAATAAGCTTGTTAGATTTTTTAAAGGTTGCGATGGTTTAAAAACAGGCTTCACAAATGATGCTAAATATTGCATCTCAGCTACTGCAACTAGAGATGGAGTAAGAATGCTTTCAGTTATCATGGGTGCTCCTACTTTTAAAATAAGAAATAGAGATGCTAGTATGCTTATGAACTATGGCTTCTCTAAATATGAAAGTAAAAAAGTTGCAGAAAAAGATGGTGATGTAGAACAAATTCCTATGAGTAAATCAGGAGATAAGTTCATAATAGGAAAAGCTAAAGAAGACTTAGTTTTAGTTTGTCCTAAGGGAATGAGTGAAAAGATAGAGAAAAAAGTAGTTTTAGATGAAAGTAAAACTAAAGTTAAAGAATTTGAGACTGTTGGATACTGTGAATACTATTTAGATGGTGAACTTTTAGGAAAAGTAGAACTATATTCAGATAGAGATATGAAAAAAGGTGGAATTATTGACAGTGTTAAATTTAAAGTTAAAGAATTCTTTAATGATGGAGAAGAAAATGTAGAAGAAAAAGATAAGAAAGAAGATAAAGCTTCTACAAAAAAAGTAGAGGAAAAAACAGAGAATAAAGATTTAGAAAAAAAGACTGAAGATAAGAAAAATGAATTGAAAGAGTAAAACATACTATTAGAATAAACAAAAGGTATAAAATATTTGTAGATTTATATTTTGAAGATAGGATAAAGTTATGGTGAATAATAAAAAAGATAAATCAAAAGAAGAAATAGAAACTTTTGTTGAAATCTTAAATAAGAGATTAAAAGATAAAAGGATTTTAAGAGAAAAGTAATAATTTATGGTTTGATTAGGATTTTGAGTGATAAATAAGCTGAAAGAGAAGCAACTGGTATAATCCCCTTGTACTAGTTGCTTTTTTATATGGAAAAGTTTTTGCTAAACATCTTATAATATAGCTTAATAAGTGGTGTTCGTTGCTTTTTTTAGGGATAGTTGTTATGATATTATGTGAAGTTTTGAATAGTAGGAGAAAAATAATTTATGGAAATGCCAATTATCAAACTTAAAAACTTTGATGGACCTTTTGATTTGCTTTTGCATTTAATCAAAAAGAATGAAATGAGTATTACTGATATAAAGATTCATGAAATCACCAAACAGTATTTAGAATATATATCCTTAATGAAGGAGCTTGACCTGGAAATAACTTCAGAGTTTATAGTTATGGCAGCTACCCTGATTGAGATAAAGTCAAAATCTTTACTTCCAAAGGTAAAGGTTGAAGAAGAAATTGATGAAGAAGATCTACAAAAGATGTTAATGGAAAAACTTCAAGAGTATAAGAAGTTTAAAAAGATAAGTGCTTATTTAAGAGAAAGAGAACTTTCTACCGGAGAAGTATTTACTAAAAAGGCAGAGATAATAGAAGTTGAGATTGATAATAAACTTGATGAGGATTATTTCAAGAATATAACAATGTTAGATCTTTATCAGCTATATAACAATTTAATGAGAGTTTACGGTGAAAAACAAAACGTAAATGTAATGGAAAAGAAGATTAGTGTAGATAAGTATAAAATAACTGATAAAATTAACTTCTTAAAGGAGAGATTAACGACTAAAAGTGTTATTAGATTCTCAGAATTTGTTCATGAGTGTGAGTGTAAACTAGAAGTAGTTGTTACATTTATGGCTATGCTTGAGCTTATAAAAAGAAGTGAAATTAAAATTGTTCAGTATGAGAACTTTGGTGAAATTATAATGGAGAAGGTGGAAGTTAATGAGTGATATAAATCAAATAGAGTTTAGTGAGATTTCTAGAAAAGATGAGTTAAAGTCTATTATAGAATCTCTTTTATTCGTTAGTGGGGAACCATTAGCCTTAAGAGATATATGTAGAATTGTAGAAGAAGATTTTAAATATATTGAGGATTTAATGCATGAGTTTATGAATATATATAATGGAGATGGATTAAGAGGAATAAAGCTTATTAGCCTAAATGGAACTTATCAACTTGTTACCAAAACCAAAAATAGTGAATATGTTCAAAAGCTTCTTAAAAAGAATGTTAGACAATCACTTTCACAGGCTTCTCTAGAGAGCTTAGCAATAATTTGTTATAAGCAACCAATTACTAGAGTTGAAATAGATGAAATAAGAGGAGTTAAAAGTGAAAGTGCTATACAAAGGCTTGTAGAGAAGAATTTAGTAGAGGAAACAGGAAGATTAGAGGTTCCTGGAAGACCAATACTTTATGGAACTACAGATGAATTCTTAAGACACTTTGCGCTAAATGATTTGACTGATCTTCCATCAATAGAACTTTTTAGTGATGATGAAGAAGTTGCTTTAGATGAAGAAACTGAATAATTATGTGAGTTAAATATTTATATAAAAGAGTAGATTATGCAAAGATTTACTCTTTTATATATTAATAAGCTTAAAATAAAGTGTTAATAATATTGAAAAAATGTAATAAATGGTTTATAATTTCATTAATAACATAAAAAGTAAAAAATAGGGGATGATGTAATGGAATTATCAATAATAATTAATATTATAATAGTTATTCCATTTATAGTATTAGGCATTTATTTTATGAATGGAAAATGGGTTCATTTTCTAGAAAAGTATACAATTATTAGTGAAGACGAAAAAGAAGAGTATGATATGAAATCATTTGGAAAGTTTATAGGAGTAATTCTATTTGTTATAGCTTTATGTATAAGTCTTTGGGGAATTAGTGAAATAGAAAAAATAGAAGAATTATTTACATTGGGTACATGCCTATTTTTCATGACATTAATTTGCGCTTTAGTATATTTGAATGCTGAAGAGAGTTTTAAAAGATAGTTTTATGAAATCGTATTAAATGATACAGAGATTTAATAGAGTAAAATAATTCAAATTTATTATTTATTATTTAGAATATAATTTTAAACTTTAAATATTATAAAAGGTGGAGAAAACTCTCCACCTTTTTATCTTAAATAGCAATAACTTACTAAATATTCTTAATATAATGCTTTAAAATTAAGCAACATTTTAAGAAAGTTTTATTATGGAATTTGGTTAAGTGACTTCATTAGCGTAACAATAAGATTAATTAGTAAGTTATGAAAAGCTATAGCTTACGATACTATTCAAAATTACAATGATCTTTTTTTGATTCTTTATCATCACATTTTTTATTGCTCATATCTTTAAAAATATCTATTATTTGTGGAATATTATCAACAATTCTATCATATGTATTATTTTGATTTACTGGAAGAAGTCTTACAGAATCACCTTTAAGCACTAAAAATGCTACAGGTTTTACACTAACACCAGCCCCAGAACCACCTCCAAAGGCAAATCTATCCTCTAACTTTTCTAGTTCTTTATTAGGTATTTCTGATCCGCCTGAGGCGAAACCAAAAGAAACTCTAGATATTGGTATTATATAACTACCATCTTTAGTTTCTATAGCGTCACCTATTACAGTGTTAACATCTATCATGTTACGAAGATTTTCCATTGTTGTACCCATTAAATTTTCTATTGGGTGATTTGATTTAATCATGATTTAAACCTCCTAATCTCTTAAGTATTCTTAAGAGCCTATGTATTTTGTATAAGTTCTGAAAATAAGTATTTATTTTAAGCCTATAATAAGGCTAATTATCTCTTTCTTTGGGGAATTAGGTATAAAAAACCTATATATATAATTTGAGCAAAACTTATGGTGATTATACTATCAATTTCAAAGAATATTGAATTTATATCATTAAATTTAGGGTTAATTTCCTTGGAAAATTTTTTTAACCTGAAAAATGAGTCAAACATTAAATATAAAATTGAAAAAAATTGTTGTATAAGTCCATAGGATATAGCTGTTAAAGCAGCATCTTCTGTTGAATAAGTCATATCTAAAGAAAATTTAAGTGAAGGTTTAAATCTATTGTAGTAAAGTATGCTTATTAATTTTTTTACATTAAAGCTTATAGATTTCTTTAATTTTTCTTTCTTTTTCACTTTTTTATCTTCTTTAATTTCATTACAATTATCTTCACAGTTTTCATTACAGGATTTTTCTTTCTTTTTTTTTATTAAATTTGAAAGAGAAAAAATATTGTATTTATAGAAAAATACTTGTAAGTCTTTTTCAGAAAGTATTATTTTTATTTTAAATTTTATTGGGCAAAATATTAAAACTATTAGTAGGAATAATATAAAGAATAAAAAGAACTTAAGCACCACAAAAACCTCCTTAATACATATACATTATTGTCAATAATAGATTAAATTATCCAAGAATATACTAGGTTATTAAATTTATAACTAGGTAAGCTAAGAAAAGAGGGTTAATAAAGAAGTGATTAGTTTTTAGAGGAGGTAAATTTAGTAAGATGAAAAAGAGTATTGCTATTTTAATGACTACTTTAATGATTTTATCCATAAATATAAATGTTATGGCTTTAGAAAATATTAGTGAAATTTCAGAAGAATATTCTATTGAAACCATAGATATTAAGGATGGAGAAGGGAAACAGTGCAAAGATATTACACCGGATGCTCATTTTGCCATTGCTTATGATTCAAAAAACAAAAAAGTATTATATGAAAAAGGAGCATTTAGATGTGTACCAATGGCAAGTACAACGAAGATTCTTACAGCTTTAATAGCTATAAATTATTCTAATTTAGATGATGAGGTCACAATTTCAAAAACTGCTGCTAGTATTAGAGGTTCTAAGGTTGGGTTTAGGGCTGGAGAGAAGGTTAAAATGAGAGAGCTTCTTTTTGGTCTTATGTATAAGTCAGGAAATGATGCGGCTATTGCAATTGCGGAACATATTGGAGGAAGTATAGAAGGCTTTTCAATTATTATGAATGATTTTGCTAGAATGATAGGGTTAAAAGACTCTAATTTCCAATCACCTCATGGTCTAGATAGTCAAATGCACTTTTCATCAGCTTATGATTTAGCTATTTTAATGGCTAAAGCTATGGAGGAACCTTTCTTTAGAGAAATATCAGGAACAAAGGAAACACAAGCTGCAAAGTATGGATTTACTAGAAGCTATAATAATATAAACAAAATGCTTTGGAAACTTCCCAATGCTAATGGAGGAAAAACAGGATATACTGGTCAAGCAGGAAAGTGTTTGGTGAGCTCTGTTGATCATAATGGAAGAAATATAATTATTGTTGTACTAAACTGTCCTACTAGATGGGAAGCTACGGAAAGAGTATATAATTATGTGAAAGAAAATTATTCTTAATATATATTTATAAATAGATTTAAATCTTTTAGATAAAAGTATTTAAGTCTATTTTTTTGTGAGAATTTAAATTTAATAACTTGTTTTAAGATAGTATTAATTTTTAGCTAGGTCTAAAGATATGACTAGAAATCAACATTAACTTAAAAAGAGGAAATTTTAAAGAAATATTTATAAGTAAGGTGTAACAATTTTGTTTAATTAAGGATATTTTAGTAGTAAGAACTTATATGGGAGGGTTTTTATGGATTATGAAGTTATTGATTGTATAGATGCTGGTACGGAATTTTGCCCTTGTCATCTAGCAGAAGAAGGGGAGTGCATACTCTGTTCGCAACTTCATGGAAAATGCTTTTGTGATTGTGTGAATTGGAAGGGAGTTTGTATATATGAGGAGTTTGCTAGCAACGGCTATAAAGCTAAAGCAGGAAGAAAGACTTTTATCTGTGATGTAATAGATTCCTTAGAGGTTGAGGAAGGTCTTTTATATATTGAGTTTAGAGCACCTCACAAACTTTGCATCGATTTACTTGGACCGGGTAAATTTATTTTTATAAGAACTAAAGATAATCCATTCTTTGATGTACCTATATCTATTTTAGAATCAGATGCTGATAAAAATATAATAAAAGTACTTATTGAAGTTAGAGGAATAAAAACTAAAAGGCTCTTAAACACCGAGATTAATGGAGAAATAACTATAAGAGGGCCTTATTTTAATGGAGTTTTTGGGATTAAGAACATAAATGCTACAAAGAATGGTGATGTTTTAGTACTTTGTAGAGGAATTGGGTTAGCGCCGGCAGCTCCCTGTTATTAAAAAATTAGTTAATGATGGGAATAAGGTTAAGATTCTTTTAGATAAAGCACCTTTTAATAAGAGTTACTTAGAGGAATATCTTGAAGGATATGATGTTGAGTATGTTTATATGAATCTTATTAATAAAGGAGAAATATCAGAAGAGGGAAAAGAAGTTATTAAAAATGGAAACTTTGATTTGATACACTCAGCAGGAGCAGATATATTAACATTTAAGCTTATTGAATATTTAAATGAAATAGGAGATGAGGATACAAAGGTGTCTTGTTGCAATAATGCTAAAATGTGTTGTGGAGAAGGTGTGTGTGGAAGTTGTACTGCTAGGTTTGCAGGACATAAAGTTAAGAGACTTTGTAAGGTTCAAAGTGATCCAAGAAAGATTTTTGAGGACAGAAGGTTTATATAAATTTATTTTAAGTTGATTAATAGAAATAATGACTTTTAAAAATAATTTTAAATTATCTTTTTAATTATTTTCATTAAGAGAGAGTTTTGAAGGGAGTGTTTTTATGAAAGTTGTTGTAATAGGTGGTGGATGGTCAGGTGTAGCAGCTGCCATTGAAGCGAAAAAAATGGGTGCTGATGTTATTATTTTTGAGAAAACAGATTTGCTTTTAGGACTTGGTAATGTTGGCGGGATAATGAGAAACAATGGAAGGTATACAGCCTCTGAAGAGCTTATTGCTATGGGTGGAGGTGATTTAATAGAAATAACTGATAGAGTAAGTAGACACAAAGATATACCTTTCCCAGGGCATGAGCATGCTTGGTTATATGATGTAAATGTTGTTGAAGGGGAAGTAAAAAGATATGTAGAGAGTTTGGGGATTGAAACTAGGATGGTTTCTAGAGTTATAGATATTAAGCAAGAAGGAGACAAGATTTTAGGTATATATACAAGTGACGGGCAGTATTATCCAGGAGATGTATTCATTGAGGCTACAGGTTCTACAGGTCCAATGGGAAATTGTTTAAGATATGGTAATGGATGTTCTATGTGTATATTAAGATGTCCAGCTTTTGGCCCAAGAATAAGTATTAGTGAAAGATGTGGTGTGGAAGATATACAGGGAGAGAGAGTTGGAGATGAACTTGGAGCGTTTAGTGGTTCTTGTAAACTTGCTAAAGAAACACTTTCTGAAGAAATAAGGAAAGAACTTGAGGAAAAGGGGTGTGTAGTTGTAAAAATACCTCAAGAAGATATAAATTATGATAAGCTTAGTGCTAAGGTTTGTCAGCAATATGCGCTTAAAGAGTTTGCAGAAAATGTAGTGCTATTAGATACTGGACATGCTAAGCTTATGACTACGTATTATCCATTAGAAAAATTAAGAAAGATAGAAGGATTTGAAAATGCTAAGTATGTTGATCCATATGCAGGAGGTAAAGGAAATTCAATAAGATACCTTTCTGTAGCTCCAAGGGATGATAATATGAAAGTTAAGGGAGTAAGCAATCTTTTCTGTGCTGGAGAGAAAGCAGGGCTTTTTGTTGGGCATACAGAGGCTATAGTTACAGGAACTTTAGCAGGACACAACGCTATAAGACATTATCTAGGTATACCGTATTTGATTTTGCCTAGAGCTACGGTTTTAGGTGATATAATAGCTTTTGCTAATGAACAGTCAAAATCAAGGGAAGGTAAGAAGAGTAGATATACATTTGCAGGATCAGTTTATTTTAATAGAATGAAGTCTCTTGGAATGTATACAATAGATAAAGATAAAATTAAAAATAGAGTTGCTCAGCTTAATTTAGATGGCGTATTTAGTAAAAAGCTTATTTAGAAAAGATTATAACAATTACAATTAGAAATGCTTAGAAAGGTATTTAGGTGGTAAATTGAGAAGGTTAAAATTTTGTAGATTAATTAAGATTTTAGCTTTTTTAGAATACCATTTGGATACCTTTCTTTATATAAAATGAAGGAAAGAAAAATTAATAATAAATTTACCTAGGGAAATATGTAAAAATATTATTAAGTTTAGAAATAAATAGAGATTATAAAAGTAATATTAAGTAGAATTTAAATACAGGAAAATTTATTTTATACGTTGTGTGATAAATTAAAAGGGGGGGGTTTCTTGAAGGTATGTAGGAAGTGTAAGGAAGTTAATGAGGATGGAGCTCCTATTTGTAAAAATTCAAATTGTGCTAGTAGTAGTTTTGAAGATTACAAAGAGGTTAGCACTGAAGCTAATAAAGAACTAGAAAGAAAAAGAGCGATTAAAAATAAAATTGCCTTAGCAATTGTAACTATTTATACAATAGTCTTTCTAACAGGTATGGTTTTAAATATTAATAGGTTAGGAGTTATTGATATTATTGTAGCAGGGAGTTTAACTATTTTAGGTATTGCATGTCTAAAGTTCACTGGAGCAATATTCATGTTTAGACATATGTTTTCAGTTAAAGATGTGGATGAAAGTGATATGTCGGATATGTATGATACTTATATAAAATTATTAGGCGTTATAGCATTGATATATTCTTTATTTATTCTATTTTAGAAGATTAATGGTCATAAGATTAGCAAAAGGTTGTATAAATAATTGAAGCGACTTTAAGTATGATAGGGGCTTCATTATATACAACCTTTTTATATGTGCAACTAGAAAAAGAATAAGTTCTAAATATAGTTAATAAAAGTTCTAGTTATCTAAATCTCTTCTTTCAGCTTCTGATAAAGAAAGTAGATATACAACTATAAATGGAGTTATTATAAAGTTTAATAACTCTCCAACCATAGGTATTAAGTTAATCCAAAAAATAAATATCATAGATATAACTACATAAATATAATTCTTTTTATTAACAATAGCATGTCCTGATATAGAAATAATCATAAGTGGAGTTATAATTGAGGTTATAGCTAATGCGCTTAGTATAATTACTATAGGACTTTGAATTGATGGTACAAGTGAAATAACAATTCCAAGCATAGCGTTTAAAAATGCCATTAATAAATACCAAAATAAGCCTAGCTTTAACTTGGATTTACTAAGAATAAATATATCTAGTGGATTAAAGGAAGTAGTTTCTTTAATAGATTTATTTAAAGCAACAATTACTCCACAATTAATTGAAATTGTTAGTGCAATAACAAAAAGGCTAAAAACAATGTTCTGTATTCTTATTGAGCCACTTGCCAATATGTATAGGATAAAATAATCTAAAACACATGAAAAGAATATAGTTTTTTTATTATTTAGTATGGTTTCTTTGAATATGTTCATTATGTTTGAAAATTTAACTTTATTCATTTTTGTTCTCCTTAAAGTGAAAATTTGAGTTTGTTTATTATTAATTATAAAGTATTAAAAATAATAGTGCTAATATAATTTAAATTATATTTTAATAGCTTTTATTATAAAAATTAAATAAATGTAAAATTATACTTGTTTATAAATTTGCTTTATAAGAGTCATGAAGTTTAGCAAATATCAGAAAAATAATTATATTTTAGTTTTTATTAATTTAAAAAAATTCCATATAATGTTATAATAGTTAATAAAGAGTTAATAAAGGGGGCTATAGTATGAGGAGTTTTGGAGATGAACTAAAGAAGAGTGAATCTAAAAAAGATTTCTTTACTGAAAGTATTAAAAGAAGAGAAAATAATGAGGTGCTAATAAAAATTGAAAAGAGTCTTAATGAGGGTGAAAAGGTTCAACATTTTATATCAAATTTATATGGCAATAATAAAAAGACAATAGTTTTTACAACTTCAAGACTTATATATTTAGAACATGGCTATGGCAAAGAAGAAAAGAAAGAAGTTGTTTTGAGTCAGATTAAATACATAGAAAGTGATTTTGATTTGGGTTATGGAAAAATAAGAATATGTTCTGATGATTTGTTTTTAGAAATTGATGAAATTACAGAGAGTACTCTTAGAAGTATACTTTTTATGGTTAAAGAGTCAAAAGACTTTGAAGAAGAAAAAAGTAAAAATAAAAGAACTGCCTTTAATCTTGGGGAAGAGATTGAAAAGTTAAATATATTAAAGGAAAAAAGAATCATTTCTAATGAGGAGTTCAAAAAAGCAAAGATGGCGTTGATTCATTAAAGTAAATTATTATAGATGTATGGTAGTATAAATTAAAGCAAGTATAGGTTGAATTCTATACTTGCTTTTAATATTTTTATGATAAAGAGTTAGTTATAATAATGTTGTGATGAATTTAATATTAGAAAGTATTCTGTTTGATAAAATAAAAACAGGTAGAAATATAAAATTTAAGTCTATATACAGAAAAGTGTGATAATTATCATATTACTTTGGGTACTATAGTGTTATAATCCAATTAATTATGATAAAAAATTAACAAAGTTTAGTTATGTTTATGAACGGAGGAAGAAAGTATGAAAAGAATACAGTCTACTTGTAACTATTGTGCTCTTGCTTGTAATTTAGATTTTTACACAGAGGATGGAAGTATTAAAAAAGTAGTTCCAACTCCAAACTATCCAGTAAATAAGGGGTTTTGTTGTATAAAAGGGTTAAATTTAGATAAGCAATGTACTAAATTTAAAGGTTCAAGAAAACCATTAGTTAAAGGTGAAAATGGAGAAAGAAAAACAATGGAGTGGAAAGAAGCATTTGATTTATTCGCTAAAAAAATGACTTCTATCCAAGAAAAATATGGTAAGGAAAGTGTTGCTTATATAAGTACAGGACAATTACCAACTGAAGAGATGGCACTTTTGGGTCATGTTGGAAGAAGTTATATGGGGATAAATGGTGATGGTAATACAAGACTTTGTATGGCTTCAGCAGTTGTAGCATATAAACAAAGCTTTGGTTTTGATGCTCCTCCATATACATTAAATGATTTAGAACTTTCAGATACTATATTCTTTATTGGAGCAAATCCGGTTATAGCTCATCCAATAGCTTGGGGAAGAGTAAGAAAGAATAAAGATGCAAAGATAATAACAATAGATCCAAGAAAGTCTGAAACTGCTATAAATTCAGATATATGGGTAGATGTTAAGACAAAAGGAGATTTAGCATTATTTTATACTATAGCTAATGTTCTTATAGAAAAAGGTTGGATTGATGAGAATTATATAAATAATTATACTGAAGGATTCGAAGGCTTCAAGGAGCATGTAAAGAAATATACTTTAGATGATGTTGAAGAAAGAACTGGAATTTCTAAAATGAGAGTTTTAGAATTAGCAGAAATAATCCATGAAGGAAAAAGAGTTTCATTCTGGTGGACAATGGGTGTAAATCAAAGTTATGAGGCTGTTAGAACTGCTCAAGCTATAATAAATCTTGCTTTAATAACTGGAAATATGGGAAGAGAAGGAACTGGAGCAAACTCACTAACAGGACAATGTAATGCTATGGGATCAAGAATGTTTAGTAATACAACTGGTCTTTATGGTGGAGGAGAATATAATAATCCAGAAAGAAGAAAAGTTGTTGCTGATATTTTAGGTATGGATGAAGACATGCTTCCAGTTAAACCAACTTTAGATTATGAGCAAATAATAAGAAAAGTAAATAGTGGAGAGATTAAAGGATTATGGATTGTTTGTACTAATCCAAGACATTCTTTCTCAAATAATGAGGAATTTAAAAAAGCCATGGATAACTTAGATTTTTTAGTTGTTCAAGACATATATGAAGATACAGATACTTCTAAAGAGTGTGATTTATATTTACCAGCAGCTCCAGCTATTAAGAAAGAAGGTTTCTTAATAAATACTGAGAGAAGACTTTCAGCTTTAGTGCCTGTATTAGAAAAAGAAGATGATGAATTAAGTGATTATGAAATATTCTTAGGAATAGGTGAGGCTTTAGGTATGGGAAGTCTTTTAGATAAGTGGAGAACTCCTGAGGATGCATTTAAGTTATTAAGAGAATGTAGTAAAGGAATGCCTTGTGATATAACAGGAGTTACTTATGAAAGATTAAGAGATTCAAAAGGACTTCAATGGCCTTGTAGAGAAGGGGAAGAGTTAAAGTCTGATGAAAGAAGATTATTTGAAGATGGAAAATACTATACTCCTAGTAAAAAAGCTAAATTTATATATGAAGATGTTAAAGAAAATCCAACAATGAAAAATGAGGAGTTCCCATTTAACTTAAATACAGGAAGAGGAACAGTTGGTCAATGGCATACTGAAACTAGAACTAGAGAGATAGAGCCTGTTACTAAGATTGTTTCTGATAAGATTGCATATATAGAAATAAACAAAGATGATGCTAAGAATCTTGGAATAAATCAAAATGATGAGGTTTTAGTTCATTCATCAAATGGAATGACATCTAAGTTTATAGCAAAACTTACTAAGAATTTAAAAGAAAAAGATTTATATGCTCCAATGCACTATATAGAAACAAATGCATTAACACCTTCTATATTTGATCCATATTCAAAGGAGCCTTCATATAAGACAGTTCAAGTTAATATAGAAAAGGTGCAAAAATAGGGGGGATTACTTTGAAAAGAATTAAAATAGATAGAGATAAATGTGTAGGATGTTTAACATGTACAACTGCTTGCAGAGTTGCTCATGATTCTGAGGATACAAGAAGTAGAATTACCATAACAAGTGAAGGAAAATATACTCCTATATTTTGCAGACACTGTGATAGACCAGAGTGTGTTTATACTTGTATGAGTGGAGCTATGAGAAAGGATAAAGAAACTGGTTTTGTATTATATGATAAATCAAGATGTGCAAGTTGCTTTATGTGTGTAATGGCTTGTCCTTATGGTGTTTTACAAGCTGAACATGAAATGAATAAATATATCATGAAGTGTGACATGTGCATAAATACCCCAGAAAAAACTCCTCAATGCGTTGCAAAATGCCCAATGGGAGCAATAACTTTAGAGGAGGTAGAGGAATAATGAAATATGTTGTTGTAGGAGCATCAGCAGCTGGTATAAGTGGAGCTAAGTCACTTAGAGAATGTGATAAGGATGCAGAAATAATATTAATTTCAAAAGACGAAAATGTTTATTCAAGATGTATATTACATCATTATATAAGTGGACATAGAGATGTTAAGGCTTTAGATTTCACTGAGAATGATTTTTTTGAAAAATACAATATAGAGTGGAAAAAAGGACTTGAAGTTGTTTCTATTGATGCAATGGCACATAAATTAGTTCTTTCTAATGGAGAGGAAGTAAGCTATGATAAAGTATTATTAGCAACAGGGGCATCAGCTTTTATTCCTCCTATAGAAAATTTAAGAGAAGCTAAAAATGTAATTGGATTAAGAAATTTAGATGATGCTGTTAAAATAAAAGAAGAATCAGAGAAGGTTAAAAATATAGTTGTTTTAGGAGCAGGTCTTGTAGGAATAGATGCCATAGCAGGGTTAGTTGGAAAAGCGTTAAATGTAACTTTAGTTGAAATGGGAGATAGAGTTTTACCAATTCAGTTAGATAAATATTCTTCATCAAAATATGAAGAGAGATTCTCCAATGCTGGTGTAAGCTTAAAACTTGGAGTTAAGGCTGAAAAAGTTATTATGGACGAAAATAATAATCCAAAAGCTTTAAGAATAAATACTGGGGAGGAAATTCCTTGTGAACTTATAATAGTTGCAACTGGAGTAAGATCAAATGTAGCTTTCTTAAAGGATAGTGGAGTTGAAACAGATAAATTTGGATTAATCATAAATGAAAAAGGCGAAACAAATGCTAGAGATGTTTATGGTGCTGGAGATATAACTGGAAGAAATCCAATATGGCCAACAGCTGTTAAGGAAGGTATAATAGCTGCAAGCAACATGACTGGAACAGAGATTTTTATGGAAGATTTCTTTGGAAGTAAAAATACAATGAATTTCCTAGGGCTTACAACGATGTCTTTAGGTAATGTAAATCAAATAGATGATTCATATACTGTTGAAATAGAACAAGATGGTGAGAACTATAAGAAGATAATTCATAAGAATGGAATGATATATGGAGCTATAGTTCAAGGAGATTTATCTTATGTTGGAGTTTTAACTCAGCTTATAAAAGAAAAGATAAATGTTTCAAAGGTTAAGAAACCATTATTTGAAGTGGATTATGCTGATTTCTTTAATATAAAAGAAAATTTAGAGTACACTTATTAGTATTTTATAATTAAAGTTGTTTCTAGATGGAATAGACTAGCAAATACATGGGTTCTATATAAAAACTTTAAGTGAAACATAAGAGTGATAATTAGGAGGTGATAGCTTTGGCTAAGATTGTTAATGTGGTGGCTAGTTGTTCTAATACTGGGAAAACTGTGCTTATAGAAGGGCTTATCAAAGAACTTAAAAGTAGAGGAAATAGTGTCGCAACTATAAAACATGATGTTCACGGTTTTGATATAGATAAAGAAGGAAAAGATACTTGGCGTCATAGAAAATCTGGAGCTGAAGCTGTTATAATATCTTCTAAAAATAGAATGGCTCTTATAAGAGAGCTAGAAGAAGAAATTCCTTTAGAAAAATTAATAGAACAGGTTAAAAGCTTTGATTTTATAATTATAGAGGGATATAAGAATAGTGATTATAGAAAAATAGAAGTTTTTAGAAGTGGAGTTAGTAATGAGATTATTACTCCTAAGAGCAAACTCATAGCTATTGCTAGTGATGTTTCTTTAGATTTAGAGGATATAGAAGTAATTAATTTAAATGATTATAATATGATAGCAAATGTTATAAGTAATGAAAAAGATTTTGAGTTTTAAAATATAGTCTGAAAAAAGTATAAAGTTTTATTATAAAAAATTGAATATCTCCAAGCTTAAAATTTCTAAGGAGAAATCTATGAGGTTTAAGCCTGAATTAATAGTATTAATTCACATGGTAATATTTGAAAGGAAATTGCCACCACGTATTTTGGGAAGGAGAAGCAAAAAGATTAGCTTAGTATTAATAAGAATATATCTTATATATTTTCTTATTAATATAAGATTACCTTTTAACAAGGTTTATTTAAGTGAACTTAAACTGCTTGCCAATATTATTTTGAAATTATGGTAAGCAGTTTTTATTTTGATAAGAGATTAACTTAGAAATAAGATTCGAAATCAAAAAATAAAAGTAAACTATCAATAATAATTAGTAAGAGGGGAAGGTGTTGACTTTGAAAAAATTTATAACTTTAGAAGAGGCTGTTGAAATATTAGACAAAGAAAGCAATGTATTAAAAAGTGAGGTTGTTAGCATAGAGAATTCTCTAAAGAGAGTTTTATATGGTGATGTTAAATCGAAAATAAATAATCCCCCTTTTAATAAATCTGTTTTTGATGGGTATGCTTTTAGAGCTGATGATTCTATTGGAGCTTCAAGAGAAAATCCTGTAGAACTTGTTATTATAGATGAAATATTCGCAGGGAAATGGCCAAAGAAGGAAGTTTTAAAAGGAAATGCAGTTAGAATAATGACTGGAGCTCCAATTCCTATGGGAGCAGATTGTGTCTTAAAGCAAGAAGAGACATTAAGGGAAGGTAATTTTGTTAAGATTTTTAAGGAGATGAAAGTTTGTGAAAATATTTCTTTTATTGGAGAGGATATAAAAGAAGGTGAAGTATTAATCAATAAGGGGAAGAGACTAGATTATGCTGATATTGGAATAATGGCTAGTTCTGGAATAACGGAAGTTTCAGTTTATAGAAAGCCTAAAATTTCTATAATAAGCACTGGTGATGAAGTTTGTGATATTTATGAAAATTTAAGCTCTGGTAAAATTTTTGATAGTAATTTGTATAGCTTAAGTGCGAGAATAAAAGAACTTGGATATGAAGTGCTTTCTATGGAGCATGTTGGTGATGTTACAGATGAAATAGGAGAGGCTATATTAGAAGCTTTTAAAGACTCTGATGTAGTATTTACAACAGGGGGAGCTTCTGTTGGAGATAGAGATCTTATGCAAGAAGTTGCAGAAAGTATAGGCTTTGAAAAGTTATTTTGGAAAATAGAGATTAAGCCCGGATCAGCTGTGGTTTGCAGTAAAAGAGATAATAAATTTTTAATAAGTCTGTCAGGTAATCCTAATGCAGCATTAACAACTTTTGAACTTTTAGGAAAAACCCTTCTAAGAAAATTAGAGGGATGTGGAAAGATGGAAATAAAAAGAGAGAAAGCAATTTTAGATTGTGATTTTAGAAAAAGTAGTCCACAAAGAAGATTTTTGAGAGGAAATGTTATAAATGATGGATTAAGATCAAGAGTAAGTATAACTCAAGTAAAGAATGGAAATGGAATATTAAGTTCACTTTTAAATTCAAATTGCTTAATAGAAATAGAGTCTGGAAATGATGGGATAAAAAAAGATGAAATGGTTATCATAATAAGACTTTAAATTGAGTTATATATAATGTATATTTAAAATGTAGGAAATTTTTTGCAAAATAAAATACAAAAATAAGAGGGTGTAATTGTGATAAAGAAGACAGCAGCTATTTTAGCCGGGGGAAAAAGTAGTAGAATGAATTATAAAAATAAGGCCTTCTTGAGATATGAGAATAGTTGTTTTATAGAAAAAATAATAAAGGAATTAAGAGATTATGATGAGGTAATTATTGTTTCAAATAATCCAGAAGAATACAAGGGACTAGGTGTTAAAGTTATAAAAGATGTATATCCATCACAAGGGCCTTTAAGTGGTATTCACTCAGCTTTAAGCCATATGGAAAATGAGTATTGCCTAGTTGTGGCGTGTGATATGCCATTTATAAATAGGGATATAGTTGATTATTTGGGAAGTATTAGAGAAGATTATGAAATTTTGATTCCTAGAGTTAATGAAAGATTACAACCACTTTGTGGAATTTATAAGAAAAGCATAAAAGAAGAATTAGAAAAGAAGCTTTTAAAAAAAGAAAACAAATTAATTGCTGTTTGTTATGAATTTAAACTCAAGATTATTGGTAATCTTGATGGGGCAAATAAAGATTTAGAGAAAAATTTTCTAAATATAAACACTGAAGAAGAGTATAAAGCACTTATAAAAAAATAGTTTTTTTAGGATTGTTAGTAGGAGGTGAAACGGTTGTAAGAATTTGAATTTAATAGCAAATTTCTTATAGTACCGAATTAGTATGAAGAAAATTAGAGTTGAGGATGCAGTAGGAACTATTTTATCTCATGATGTAACTCAAATAATACCAGGGAAATTTAAAGGGAGAGCTTTTAAAAAAGGACATGTAATTAGAGAAGAGGATATAGAAAAGTTATTGTCTATAGGAAAGGAGCATGTTTATGTTTGGGAAAAAGAAGAAGGCATGCTTCATGAAAACGAAGGCGCAGAAAGACTTAAAAATTTAGTTTGTGGTGAAGGTCTAAGTTTTGGAGAAATAAAAGAAGGAAAGATAGAATTTATTGCGGCCAAAGATGGATTACTAAAAATAAATAAAGAGAAATTACTAGAGCTTAATATGCTAGGAGAAATAATTGTTTCTACTATTCACGGAAATTTCCCAGTTAAAAAGGGAGAAAAGGTAGGAGCAACAAGAGTAATACCTTTAGTTATAGATGAAAAGAAAATAATAGAAGCTGAAAACTTAATAAAAGAAAAGATAATAGAGGTTAAGGATATAAAAAAGAAAAAGACTTTTGTTATAACTACAGGTAACGAAGTTTACAATAAAAGAATAGAAGATGCTTTTGGTCCTGTTTTAAGAGATAAGTTAAAAGCTTTTGATATAGAGATGGAAAGACAAGTTATACTTCCAGATGATAAGGAAAGAATAACTGAGGAAATAAAAAAAGCACTAGATGAAGGAGCTGAACTTATACTTTGTACAGGGGGAATGTCAGTAGATCCAGATGATGTTACTCCTAGTGCTATAAAAGATTGTGGTGGAGAGTTAATAACTTATGGTTCACCAATATTACCAGGTGCAATGCTTTTATTAGCTTACTATAATGGCATACCTATATTAGGAATACCAAGTTGTGCTATGTATTCAAAAAGAACAGCTTTAGATTTAGTGTTGCCAAGAGTTTTAGCAGATGAAAGATTGAGTTTAAGAGATATTGCAGAATATGGACATGGAGGTTTGTGTTTAAATTGTCCAACATGTACATTCCCACATTGTTCTTTTGGTAAATAGGAGTTTTTATATAAATAAGTTTGTAAAATGTACTAGGTCTTTAAAATTATATGCTTAAAATAGTTTTACATACTTTACATAATAAATTATAAAGACATAAAAGATTTTGCTTAGTAGGTGATAAAGTGAAGGATAAATATGGGAGAGAGATTGATTATTTAAGAATTTCTCTTACAGATAAGTGTAATCTAAGATGTGCTTATTGCATGGAAAAAGATTTTAATAACTTTCTTGAAAAGGATAAGTTGATGACTTTAGATGAAATTCTTAAAGTTGTTAAAGAATGTGCTTCTCTTGGAATAAGAAAAGTTAGACTTACAGGGGGAGAACCTCTTGTTAGAGAGGGTGTTATAGAGCTTATAAAAGACATAAATAGGATTGAGGGTATAGAAGAAATATGTCTTACAACTAATGGAGTACTATTAGGAGATAAGGTTGAAGAATTAAGTAATTATGGATTAAGTAGAGTTAATATAAGTTTAGATACATTGAATAAAAAAAGGTTCAAGGAAATAACACGAGTTGGAGATTTAGATAAGGTATTATATTCAATAAATAAATGTTTGGAAAATAATATAAGAGTTAAAATAAATTCTGTTATTTTAGAGGATTTTAATAAGGATGAGATTTTAGACTTAGTGGGTTTAATAAAAGACAATCCTATTGATGTTAGGTTTATAGAACTTATGCCTATAGGTGAAGGTAAAAATTTCAAGGGTGTAAGTAATGAAGAAATTAAATCTATAATTAGTGATAAATACTCAATAGAGAATGAAGGTAGAAATCTAAGACTAAATGGGCCAGCTAAGTATATAAAACTAAATGGATGCAAAGGTAAAGTTGGATTTATAAGTGCTATTAGTGATTGTTTCTGCGAAGAGTGTAATAGAATAAGAGTAACTCCAGAAGGTTTTATGAAGCAATGCTTACATTGGAAATATGGAGTTAACTTAAAAGACAAAATTAGAAGTGGAATAAGTGGTGAGGAACTAAGAGAAATAATAAAGAAAAGTATCTTTGAAAAGCCTGAAAAACATAATTTTAAAGAGAAACAAGAAGATGAAGATAAGAGATTTATGTATGAAATAGGAGGATAAATAAATGAGTAAAGTTAGGGCAATATGTGTTAGTGAAAAGAAGGGAACAGCAAAGGTTCAAGTTGAAAAGGCTAACTTTATAAAGGATTTTGGAATAGAAGGAGATGCACATGCAGGTAAGTGGCATAGACAGGTAAGTTTATTAGCTTTTGAAAAGATTGAGGAGTTTAGAGCTGATGGGGGGGATGTGGATTTTGGCGCTTTTGGAGAAAATTTAGTTGTAGATGGAATAGAGCTAAATAAACTTCCTATAGGACAAGAAATAAGAATAGGTGATGTACTTTTAAAGGTAACTCAGATAGGAAAGAAGTGTCATGATAAATGTGCTATATACTATCAAGTAGGAAGATGCATAATGCCTGCTTATGGTATATTTACAGAAGTTATAGAAGGTGGAGCGATTTCACTTGGTGAAGAGGTTATTCTTTTGTAAAATTAAAATATTAGAGTGTATATAATACTATGTAGTTTAAAGAACAAATAAAGAAAAAGGATTCTAATAATTTTTACTAGAATCCTTTTTGTTGTATAATTGTTGATATATAGTATATGGTTGGAAAATATTTTAAAAGAAAATAAATATTTAATAATTGATCGATTTTCTTTTAAATAGTTTGTTAGTAAGGGGCAAGATTTTATACTTAAATTAAAGTATTGGAGGACGATTAATTGGATATTTTATTAGATATTAAGAATAGGTTGTCTTTATTCAAGAATTTTTATGATACTGTGAGAGTTGTTGACCCTATTAAAAATAAGGTATTATCAAATGATAAGGATGAAAAAATATGTAATCACATTGAAACAATAAGCAATGGTTTTTTAGTTGTTGATTGTCATGATATATGGAAAAAGAATTCGGTTTGTAAAAATTGTATATCAAAAAAGGCTTATTTAAATAATGATACATTTGTAAAACTAGAACATAATAATGGGAAAATATTTTTAGTTATAGCATCTCCTATAGAGATTGAAGAAAATAGATATGTGGTGGAAATTCTAAAAGATATAACAAGTAATGGAGAGATAGTTGATATGAGTGGAGAAATTGCTTGTCTAGATCTTAATATGGAAAATATAGGAGAAAGCATAGCGAGAGACTACTTAACAGGTGTATATAATAGAAGATATATAAGCCAAAGGTTAGAGACAGAAGTTGAAAGAAGTTTAAAAAGAGACATGCCAGTGACAGTGATAATGGCAGATATAGATTTTTTTAAAAAGATAAATGATACATATGGGCATATAATAGGTGATAAAATTTTAAGGGATTTTGCGCAAACATTAAAATTAAATATACGAGCTAGTAGTGATTGGATTGGTAGATATGGGGGAGAAGAATTTCTAATAGTTTTAAATAATACTGACCAAAGAGTAGGAACTATAGTTTCAGAGAAGCTTAGAAATATAATAGAAGAAAAGGATTTTATATATGATGGTATAAAAATAAATATTACTGCAAGTTTTGGAGTTTATGAGGTTGCAAAAGAAGAGGATGTATCTGATATAATAAAGTATGCTGATGATAAGCTTTATGTTGCAAAGACTACAGGAAGAAATAAGACAGCTTTTTAATTAGATATTGAGGTGGTGAAATTTTGAGACCTTTAGCAGATATAATGCGTCCTAAAAATTTAGAGGATATGGTTGGACAAAGACATATTGTAGGAGAAGGCACTCCTTTAAATAAACTTATAAAGAGCAAAAATATAATGAATTGTATATTTTATGGACCACCAGGAGTTGGGAAAACTACTTTGGCAAACATAATTTCAAATTATACAGATAAGAAGTTTTATAAGATAAATGCTACTACATCGTCTATAAAAGAAATTCAGAGTATTACATCTGATATTGATAATTTATTAAATTTTAAAGGGATAATACTTTATATAGATGAACTTCAACATTTTAATAAAAAACAACAACAGGCTTTGCTTGAATTTATTGAAGATGGCAGAGTTATATTGATAGCTAGTACTACTGAAAATCCATATTTTGCGATTCATAAGGCTATATTAAGTAGAAGTACAATATTTACTTTTGAGCCTGTTAGTACAGAGGATATAGTAATTGCACTAGAAAGAGCTGTAGTTAAGTTAGAAGAGGAAGGATATAAATTTGTAATAGAGGAAGGGGCTCTAGTATATATTGGAGAAATTTCTCAAGGGGATGTAAGAAAAGCTTACACTGTTTTGGAATTAGCAGTTAAATCGCAAAATAAAGAAGAAGTTGTAGTAAGCAAAGAGTATATAGAATCATTAGGACAATCTAACTTAAAATCAGATGCTTCTGGTGATGATTATTATAATCTTTTAAGTGCACTTCAAAAAAGTATAAGAGGAAGTGATCCAGATGCTGCTATTCATTATTTAGCAAGACTTATTAAAGGTGGAAATATGGATAGTATAGTAAGGCGAATAGGAGTAATTGCAGCAGAAGATATAGGACTTGCACACCCTAATGCTCTGCAGGTTGTAAATAGTGGAATAGATTTATGTTTGAAAATTGGAATGCCTGAGGCAAGAATAATACTTTCAGAGCTTGTGATATATTTAGCTACGCTTCCTAAGTCGAATAGTGCATACATTGCTATTGAGGAGGCAATGAGGGATCTAGAAAAAGTTAATGCTGGAGATGTTCCAAAACATTTAAAGGATGCTCATTATAGTGGAGCATGTAAGTTAGGGGGAGGTGGATATATGTATCCTCATAACTATCCTAATAGTTATGTACCACAAGAGTATATGCCAGATAATATGAGAAATAAAGAATACTATAAGCCAAAGGATAATAAGTATGAAAGCAGTATAAAGGCTTATTGGGGAAATATAAAAAGTAAATAAGATTAACATGATATATGGTTCTAGTAAGATAAAATTATACTAGGACCACTTTTTTGATTGAAAATAGTGAATTATTGATAGTGATAATTTTTAAGGATTTATATTGAAAAAAAGTAGCTTATAATACATAATAAAAAACGAAATTTATTATTTAAAGAGAAAAATAAATTTAAGGGTTTTATATTTTTATTTAATGATTAAAATGTTAGAAATCAAGGTATTTCAAGACTTAAGTATTAATAAAAAGCAGTTGGATATATACTGTAAAGTGCAAGTGAAAAATATGTGAATATTATTGTTGACAAAATTACTCGGTTTTGATATTATTATCACATAAAGTACATCGAATTAGTCAGATTTAGAGGTGATTAAATGAAATTATCTACCAAAGGAAGATATGGTGTAAAAGCTATGGTTGATTTAGCCATACATTATGGAGGATCACCTGTATCAATTAAATCAATATCACAGAGACAAAATATATCAGAATATTACTTAGAGCAATTATTCAGTTCTTTAAGAAAAGCTAAGCTTATAAAGAGTATAAGAGGTGCTCAAGGAGGATATATTTTAAATAGATTACCAGAAGAAATAACAGTTGCAGATATTATGGAGGTTCTAGAAGGACCGATAGAAATATCTGAATGTTTAGAAGGTGTAGTTTGTAACAATGTAGATTGTTGTGCAACTAGACTTTTATGGAAAAAGATAAAAACAAGCATAGATGAGGTTACAAATTCAGTAACTCTTAAAGATATAGTAGATGACTATAAAGTCATGAAAGAAAAAAATGACGCTTTAAAAATTGTTAGTAGGAGTGAAGAAAATGAATAATAACAAAGTAGTTTACATGGACTACTCAGCAACTACATATGTTAAACCAGAAGTATTAGAGGAAATGTTACCATACTTCACAAATAAATTTGGAAACCCATCAGCATTCTATGGAGTTTCAAGAGAATCAAGAATGGCTGTTGATAATGCAAGAGAACAGGTTGCTAAGGTTTTAAATGCAGATACAAATGAAATCTACTTCACTGGTGGCGGATCAGAGGCAGATAACTGGGCAATCAAAGGAATAGCTTTTGCTCATAGAAATAAAGGAAATCATATAATAACTACAAAAATTGAGCACCATGCTGTTTTACATACTTGCCAATGGCTAGAAAAACAAGGATTTGAAGTTACTTACTTAGATGTAGATAGCGAAGGATTCATAGATTTAGAAGAATTAAAAAATGCAATAACTGATAAAACTATCTTAGTTTCTGTAATGTTTGCAAACAATGAAATAGGAACTATAGAGCCAATAAAAGAAATCGGTAAAATCTGTAGAGAAAGAAAAGTATTTTTCCACACAGATGCAGTTCAAGCTGTAGGAAATGTTAAAATCGATGTTAAAGATATGAATATCGACTTACTTTCATTAGCTGGACACAAAGTTTATGCACCAAAAGGAATTGGAGCACTATACATCAGAAAAGGTGTTAGAATAGATAACTTAATTCACGGTGGAAGTCAAGAGAGAGCTAGAAGAGCTGGTACTGAAAACTTACCAGGAATAGTTGGATTAGGAAAGGCTATGGAGATAGCAGGAAACAATTTAGAAGCTCATGCTAAAAAGATGAGTGCTTTAAGAGATAGATTAATAAATGGATTATTAGAAATACCATTTACAAGATTAAATGGACCAAAAGATGGAAGCAAGAGATTACCAGGTAATGTTAATGTGTGCTTCGATTTCATAGAGGGAGAAGGAATACTTCTTTCATTAGATTTTGAAGGAATATGCGGTTCAAGTGGAAGTGCTTGTACATCAGGATCATTAGATCCATCACATGTGTTATTATCAATAGGTTTACCTCACGAAATAGCACACGGTTCATTAAGATTAAGCTTAGGTGAAGCTACTACAGAGGAGGATGTTGATTACGTAATAGAAAAATTACCTCCAATCATCGAGAGATTAAGAAGTATATCACCATTATGGAAAAATCATTTAAAAGAAGTTGAAGGAGAGAATTAATCATGATATATAGTGAAAAAGTTATGGATCATTTCAGAAATCCAAGAAATGTAGGAGAAATAAAAGACGCTAACGGAATCGGAGAAGTTGGTAATGCTAAATGTGGAGATATAATGAGAATATATCTTAAAATAGAGAACAACATAGTAGAGGATGTTAAATTCGAAACTTATGGATGTGGATCAGCTATAGCTTCATCAAGTATGGCTACTGAATTAATCAAAGGAAAAACTGTAGAGGAAGCTTGGGAATTATCAAATAAAGCAGTTGCAGAGGCTTTAGATGGTCTTCCACCAGTAAAAATGCACTGTTCAGTATTAGCAGAAGAAGCTATACACAAAGCTATAAACGACTATAGACAAAGAGAAGGCTTAGAAGCTTGGGATATGAAAGAACATTCACATGATATACATGAGCATGTTCACGGGGCAGAATAATAATTAAAATTAAAGTGGTGATTTTGTGACAAAGAAAAAGGTTGTTATAGGTATGAGTGGCGGAGTTGATAGCTCTGTTGCTGCTTACCTTTTAAAAGAACAGGGATATGATGTAATTGGTATTACAATGCAAATATGGCAGGAGGATAAGGAGTATGAGGAGAGAGAAGGCGGATGTTGTTCTCTATCAGCAGTTGATGATGCAAGAAGAGTTGCTCAGAAATTAGATATTCCTTTCTATGTTTTAAACTTTAGAGAAAGTTTTAAAAGAAATGTAATAGATTATTTTGTAGATGAATACATAAATGGTAGAACTCCAAATCCATGTATAGCATGTAATAAATATCTTAAATTCGATGAGCTTTTACAAAAAGCTAGAAGTATAGGTGCAGACTATGTAGCTACTGGACACTATGCTAAAATCGAAGAAAGAGATGGAAGACATCAACTTATCAGATCAAAAGATGATAGAAAAGACCAAACATATGCTTTATATAACTTAACACAAGATCAATTAGAGCACACTCTAATGCCTTGTGGAGAGTACACTAAGGATAAAATTAGAGAGATAGCTAAAGAAATAGGTCTTGATGTTCATAACAAAAAAGATAGTGAAGAGATTTGTTTTATTCCAGATAATAATCATGGAAGATACATATGTGAAGCTGCTCCGAACAAAGTTAGAGAAGGAAACTTTGTTGATAAGTTCGGAAATGTCTTAGGTAAGCATAAAGGTATTGTTTACTATACTATTGGTCAAAGAAAAGGCTTAGGATTAGCTCTTGGAAGACCAGTATTTGTTACAGATATAAATCCTGTAACTAACACAGTTGTTGTTGGACCAGAAGAAGATATCTTTAAAACTGATTTAGTATGTAAAGATATTAATTTAATTTCTATAGATAAACTTGAAGGGCCGATGGAGGTTGAAGCTAAGATAAGATACTCAGCTAGACCAGCAAAGGCTACAATAAGTCCTATGGAAAATGGAAGAGTTAAAGTTTCGTTTGAAGATAAGCAAAGAGCTATAACTAAAGGTCAATCAGTTGTGTTCTATAAAGATGATTTAGTTGTAGGTGGAGGAATAATCGAAAGCCTACTTTAAAAAAAACTCCCTTAGGGGAGTTTTTTTTGTTCTTAAAATTAGTATTTGAGTGTTGTTAAGTTCTATCTTTTATTATTTTTATTTAGGTTCTGTTTTAAATAAGTGTTGATATTTAGAAATCAATATTTTTAACAAAGCATTTATTTATAAATTTAAAAATAATGAATTTTTTGGAGTGATAGAGATAATAATAAAAGTATTAATAATATTTTCCAGTATGGGTAAGTGTTTATATGATAATGAGGAGTTAGTTAAAATGTAGATTGGGGTTTGATTTTATAATTTGGGAAAGGATGACTTTTAAGATGTATAGAGTTAGAGATTTAATTGGTCTTAAGGTTTTTGATTCTAATGGTAAGAAGTTAGGCATAGTAAGTGATTTATCTATTGATTATTTTAATGGGAAAATTATAGGATTCATAATGACTAAAAAGCTTTTTTCAAAGTTAGATTATGTTGATTTAAGCAATGTTATTTCTCTAAATGAAAACATAGTTGTTCAAGGAGTTCATGTTCATAGAGGGCTTAAGTTTAGTGAAATTAAGAACTTTGATCTTATAAATAAAGATGGTCATATGCTTGGGATACTTGAAGATATTCTTATAGATTATGACTTTTATATTAAGGGATTGATTATAGTGGGTGGATTTTTTGATAAGTTCAAAAGGGGGAAAAGAGTTATACAACTTAAAGAAACTATTTTAGGTGAAGAAAATATACTTTTCTTTGGTAATAAAAATATAAGTATGAGAATGCTTCCATCTGGGGTTAAGGAAGAGGAGTCATAAGGAGGAATTTATATATGCTTGAAACTTTAAAGAATAGAAGGAAGCTAATTGGAAATATAGGGATAGTACTATTATCTGCTTTTGTTATATATATACTTTATAAATTTGAAGCCTTAAGAGATATTATATTTATAATAATAGCATCAGGAGTTTTTGCATACATATTAAAACCTTTTTATAAATTTTTATGTAAGAAAACAAAGTGGAATAAAAAATTCTTGGCTATGCTTATAGTATGTGGTGTTATATTATTTATAATATTTTTTATATTTTTCTTGATTCCTAGTATGTTTAAGGAAGTAGAGAATTTTGAGGGATTAATAACTAATGTTGAAAATTTTATAAATGATTTAATAGTTAAGTTTAAAATTTTGGATTTGGGAATTTTTGATGCCGTTGAGAGTCAAGTTACAGAGAAGCTTAATATAATTATATTAACCTTCGCAGGTAACACTATAAATGCCTTGATAGGCTTTTCAGAGAATATATTAGCTTTTGCAGTAATTCCAGTTTTGGCATATTATTTTTTAGCATATGGGGATTTGGTGACTAATAAATTTTTATATTTTTGTCCAATGGATAAAAGACATTTAATAAAAAGTTTAGGAACGGATGTAGATAAAATTTTAGGGAAATATATTTTGAGTCAATTGCTTTTAAGTTTAGTGGTTGGGATTATGACTTTTATAGGTATGCTTTTGTTAGATTTAAGGTTGCCTTTATTATTGGCAGTGCTAAATGCCTTACTTAATATAGTTCCTTATTTTGGAGCAGTTTTAGGGGCGGTACCCGCCATATTAGTTGCTATGGTTGATGGTCCTAGTAAAATATTGTGGGTAATAATAACATTTATAATTATTCAGCAAATAGAAGGAAATTTGGTAGCACCTAAAATTACAGCAGAGAGTATAAATATGCACCCTATATTGATAATAATATTGCTTTTAATTGGTGAGCAAATAGGTGGTCTTATAGGGATGATATTTATAGTTCCTATAGCTGTAATTATAAAGGTGCTATATGAAGATTTAGATTATTATCTATTTGTTTAAATATATTGACATTAGTAGATTTTTTTTTTATAATTTGCCTATAATAACTAAATGAAAAGCGTTGACGAGAATGAGTAGACATTTTACTTTTATTCAGAGAGAAAGTGGTTGGTGTGAACTTTCTAAAAGGGATGTTGAAGCTATCTTTGAGCTATGATTTTTTTTGAGTGATGTAGTTTTACATAATTAGGGTGGTACCGCGGAGCATAGGCTTTCGTCCCTTTAGATTTAGGGATGTTTGATTTTATGTTCTTTTTTTATGTGTAAAACTAATGATAAATAATAAAATTTGGAGGTAAAGAATTATGAAATTCATGGGAGCAAATGAATTAAGAGAGAAGTATTTAAGCTTCTTCGAAAGTAAAGATCATTTAAGACTACAATCATTTCCACTAGTACCTAAAAACGATAAGAGTTTATTATTAATAAACGCTGGTATGGCACCACTTAAGCCTTACTTTACAGGTTTAGAGCAGCCGCCAAGAAAAAGAATAACTACTTGTCAAAAGTGTATAAGAACTGGTGATATAGAGAATGTTGGAAAAACTTCAAGACATGGTACATTCTTTGAGATGTTAGGTAACTTCTCATTTGGAGATTACTTCAAGGGAGAAATAATTCCTTGGGCTTGGGAGTTCATAACTGAAACTTTAGGAATTCCAAAGGATAAATTATATGTAACTATATACTTAGAGGATGATGAAGCTTTCGACATCTGGACTAGTAAGACAGATGTAGATCCAAGTAGAATTTTTAGATTAGGCAAAGATGATAACTTCTGGGAAATTGGAGTAGGTCCATGTGGTCCGTGTACAGAAATTCACTTCGACAGAGGAGAAGGAAAAGTTGAAACTGTAGAAGAGTTCTTAGAAGCAGCAGATGCTGATAGAATAGTTGAGTTCTGGAACTTAGTGTTCACTCAATTTGATAAAGATGAAGAAGGAAACTACAATGAGTTAGCTCAAAAGAACATCGATACAGGAATGGGTCTTGAGAGAATAGCTACAATAATGCAAGGTGTTGATAACATCTTTGAAATAGATACAGTTAAAAACATATTAAATAAAGCATGCGAATTAACTGGTGCTAAATATGGAGAAAATAAAGATACTGATACATCATTAAGAATAATAACTGACCATGGTAAAAGTGTTACTTTCCTAATCTGTGATGGAGTTCAACCATCAAATGAAGGAAGAGGATATGTTTTAAGAAGACTTCTTAGAAGAGCTGCTAGACATGGAAGACTTTTAGGGGTTAAGGGAATATTCTTAAATGAAATGGTAGATGCAGTAGTTGAAAATTATGGCGCAGGATACCCAGAACTAAAAGAAAAAGCTAGTTATATCAAGAAGATAATCAAGTTAGAAGAAGAAAGATTCAATGAAACAATTGACTCAGGTATGGATATATTAATGGGTTATATTGCTGAAATGGAAGAAAAGAATGAGATGGTTTTATCAGGATCTAAAGCATTCAAATTATATGATACATTTGGGTTCCCACTAGAGCTTACTCAAGAGATATTAGAAGAGAAAGGCTTAGAACTTGATATAGAAAACTTTAATAAAGAGATGAAAGAGCAAAGAGAAAGAGCTAGAAATGCTAGAGGCGAAAGCAGCTACATGGGAAGCGAAGAAAGTCCAATAAATAAAGTTGAAGCTTCAATAGTTACTGAATTTGATGGATATGTAAACTTAGAGCTTAACTCAAAAGTTATAGTTTTAGGAAACGATGAAGATTTCAAAGCAGAACTTTCAGAAGGCGAGGAAGGATTCTTATTAACAGAGAAAACACCATTCTACGCTGAAATGGGAGGTCAAGTTGGAGATAGAGGTAATATAACTTCAGAAACTGGTATGGCAATAGTAACTGACTGTAAGAAAAATGTTGGAGGAAAATTTGTTCACCATATAAAAGTTATAGAAGGAACTATAAAAGAGGGTCAAGAGGTTAAATTATCAGTAGATTCTTCAAGAAGATCAAACATCTGTAAGAACCATACTGCAACTCATATGTTACATGAAGCTCTAAGAGAAGTTTTAGGAGATCATGTAAACCAATCAGGTTCATATGTTGATGCAGAAAGATTAAGATTTGACTTTACTCATTTTGCTGCCCTAACTGAAGAAGAGTTAGAAAAAGTTGAATTATTAGTAAATGAGAAAATAATGACTGTAGCAGCTGTTAATACAGATGAAATGTCATTAGATGAAGCTAGAAATAGTGGAGCTACTTGTCTATTTGATGAGAAGTATGCAGAGAAAGTAAGAGTAGTTTCAGTTGGAGAGTTCTCAAAGGAATTATGCGGAGGAACTCACGTTGCTAACTCAGGAGAAATTGGATTATTTAAAATTGTTTCTGAATCAGGAGTTGCTGCTGGTATAAGAAGAATAGAAGCTGTTACTGGAATAAATGCTTTAAGATTCATGGAAATTAAGAATAATCTTCTTAAAGAAGCTGCTTCAATGCTTAAATGTAATGAAAAAGAAATAGCTAAGAAAATTTCAGCTCAAGCTCAAGAGTTAAAAGATAAAGAGAAAGAAATAGCTGAATTAAAAGCTAAATTAGTTCAAGGTGCTGAAGATGACATCTTAAACAATAAAGTTGATATAAATGGAGTAAGCTTAGTTACTGCAGAACTTAAAGATATCGATGGAAACTCATTAAGAGATTTAGCTGATAAAGTTAGAAATAAATTAGATAATGGAATAGTTGTATTAGCAAGCGAAATGGGTGGAAAAGTTAACCTAGTAGCAATGGCAACTAAAAATTCATTAGCTAGCGGAGTTCATTGTGGTAAGGTAATCAAAGAAGTTGCAGCTGTTGTTGGCGGCGGCGGTGGCGGAAGACCTGACATGGCTCAAGCAGGTGGAAAAAATCCAGAAAATATAGCTAAAGCTTTAGAAAAAGCACAAGAAGTTGTAGAAATACTTGTAAAATAGTTGTACTTTTATGCAAATATAGTTTATAATGATTATAAAGTAAAGCGTGAATAAAAACTAATTTAAAAGATAATAATAAATGTAGATATATAAATAAAATATATTTACTGTAAGGGGGTGAGCTGCTATAAGCAGCAAGGTTATGAGTAACAATTTTGACCACACAATGCAGTTCGATTTTAGTAAAAATAAGGAAGATTTAACTAAAACAATTTTAACTGATGTATACAACTCACTAAAGGAAAAAGGCTATAACCCGGTTAATCAGCTAGTTGGATACTTAATTTCAGGTGACCCTACTTACATCACTAATTACAACGGGGCAAGAGCTTTAGTAAGGAAACTGGAAAGAGATGAAATACTTGAAGAAGTTATAAAATCTTATCTAGAGATAAAATAACAAAGAGTGCCCATTAGGGTACTCTTTCGTTTATATAAGGAGATTCTAATGAGAATTTTAGGTTTGGATATCGGAAGTAAAACAATAGGGGTTGCGGTAAGTGATCCATTAGGATGGACGGCACAGGGTGTAACAACTATTAAGAGAGATTGCTATACTAAAGATGTAGAGGCAGTTATAAAAATATGCAAAGAATATGGTGTTGAAACAATAGTTGCAGGTATGCCAAAAAACATGAATGGAACAATCGGACCATCAGGTGAAATGGTAAAAGGATTATGTGAACAAATAGCCAAGTCTTTTGATGGGAAAATAGAGTTTTGGGATGAAAGACTTACAACTGTAGCAGCACATAGAGCGATGCTTGAGGCGGATTTATCAAGAGCAAAAAGAAAGAAAATAGTCGATAAAATAGCGGCTACTTATATATTACAAGGATACTTAGATAGAATATCAAAGTAAAAAAGGAGAAATTAATATGAATAACGATTTACAACCAATAGTTTTAGTTGATGAAGAAGGAATAGAAACAACATTTAATGTAGTAACTAAATTAGATATAGAAGAAAAAGAATATTTCTTATTATCACCAGAAGGTGAAGAAGATGTAGTTATAGCTATGCAAGTTGTTCAAGACGAAGATGGAGAAGAAACATTAGCTCCAGTTGAGAATGATTTTGAAATTGAAATGATAGAAGAAGCTTATGCAACTTTATTCGCAGAAGAAGAATAACGGTAAAGTGAGGTTTTAATATGACAAAGGTAGCTTCAGTAGATTTTGATGCTTTGAAAGAAGAATTAAAGAAAAAGGGATATAAGTTAACTCCTCAAAGAAGAGCTATAGTAGATACTATAATACAAAATGAGGGTAAGCACTTAACGGCTGAGGAAATTTATGACGAGGTTAAAAAGAACTGTCCAGAGATTGGATTAGCTACCGTATATAGAACAATAATTCTTTTAGAAGAAATGGGTGTAATTTATAAACTGGATTTAGAAGATGGATGCAGTAGATATGAGTTAGCACATGATGATGAACATCATAGACATCATCATCTAGTTTGTAATAAATGTGGAAAAGTTTTTGAAGTTGAAGCGGATCTATTAGATGAGCTAGAAGAAGAGATTGAAACTAAATACGGTTTTAAAATATTAGATCATACAGTAAAGTTTTTCGGAATATGCAAGGATTGTAAAAATGAATAGAGAAATTTTCTCAAATGAGGAAACCTCTTTTATACATAAGCGTACTACTACAAAAAAGAGGAGGGAAAATATGAAACGTGAGAAACTAAAGGTTAAAATAATACCTTTAGGTGGGTTAAACGAGATAGGTAAGAACCTAACTGTTATCGAGTTTAAAGATGATATAATCATAGTTGATTGTGGTCTTAAATTCCCAGATGAAGATATGTTTGGTATAGATATAGTTATTCCAGATGTATCATATCTAGTGAAAAATGCAGATAAAGTTAGAGGTATATTCTTAACTCATGGACATGAAGACCATATTGGAGCTTTACCATATGTGTTAAAGAATTTAAATGTACCTGTTTATGGAACAAAACTTACTTTAGGTATAGTTGAGACTAAATTAAAAGAACATGGCTTATTAAGCACAACTGAGCTTATAAGAGTTAAGCCAAGAGACATTATAAAACTAAATTCATCATCAGTTGAATTTGTAAAAACTAATCATAGCATAGCAGATTCAGTTGCTATAGCAGTACACACACCATTAGGAGTTATACTTCACACTGGTGACTTTAAGGTTGACTATACGCCAACTGATGGAGAAGTGATGGATTTTGCTAGATTTGCAGAACTAGGAAGAAAAGGGGTTCTAGCGCTTATGGCTGACTCTACAAACGTAGAGAAACCAGGATATACTATGTCAGAAAGAGCTGTTGGAGAAAATCTTAAAAAGATATTCATGGGAGCAAAAGGTAGAATAATAATAGCAACATTTGCTTCAAACATTCACAGAATACAGCAAATTGTAGAAGCTGCTCAAATGACAGGAAGAAAGATTGCTGTATCAGGAAGAAGTATGGAGAATATAGTTCAAGTTGCTATAGAATTAGGCTATTTAACAATAGACAGTGATTCTTTTGTTAGCATAGATGCTATAAGTAAATATCCAAGTGAGCAAGTAACAATAATAACTACTGGAAGCCAAGGAGAGCCAATGTCAGCTTTAGCTAGAATGGCATCTTCAGAGCACAAAAAAGTTAATATCATTGAAGGTGACACTGTAATACTTTCTGCTACACCAATACCAGGAAATGAAAAATTAGTTTCTAAGGTGATTAATCAGCTTTTCAAAAAAGGAGCAGATGTTATATATGGTAAGTTAGCAGATGTCCATGTTTCAGGTCATGCTTGTCAAGAAGAGTTAAAGCTTATGCAAGCTCTTACAAAGCCAAAATTCTTTATACCTGTTCATGGTGAGTATAGACATCTTAAACAACATGCAGAGCTTGCTGTTGATGTGGGTCTATCAGATAAGAATTTTATGATAGCTGAAAATGGAGATGTAATAGAAATCACTAGAGATTCAATTAAGAAAAATGGATCTGTTACTTCAGGACAAATCTTTGTTGATGGACTTGGAGTAGGTGATGTTGGAAATATAGTTTTAAGAGATAGAAAGCATCTTTCACAAGATGGAATACTTACAGTTGTAGTTACTATTTCAAAAGAGACTGCATCAGTTGTAGCGGGTCCTGATATTATCTCAAGAGGATTTGTTTACGTAAGAGAGTCAGAAGACTTAATGGATGAAGCTAAACAAATAGTAAAAGATGTTTTAAGAGACTGTGAGAAAAAAGGAATTTGTGATTGGGCTACTATGAAATCTAATATAAGAGATGGACTTAGAAGTTTCCTTTACGAAAAAACAAAGAGAAAACCAATGATATTACCAATAATAATGGAAATATAAAAATTTTTAGATAAGAATGTATAATGTAACTGTTTAAGTAAAAAATGTTGTGTTGACTTTTTTCAAGCTTAACAGTAGAATCTAATAAGGTAAAGAAAAATTGGGTACTTCAAAAGTATCCAATTTTTTATGCACATAAAATTGGAGGAATATATAATGAGTAACGAATTCGTAAGAGATGATATTAGAAATATAGCAATAATAGCCCACGTTGACCACGGTAAGACTACTTTAGTTGATGCATTATTAAGACAAAGTAATGTTTTTAGATCAAACGAAAAAATCGAAGAGAGAGTAATGGACTCAAATGACTTAGAAAAAGAAAGAGGAATTACAATCCTTTCAAAAAATACAGCAGTTCACTACAATGGAAAGAAAATAAACATCATAGATACACCAGGACATGCTGACTTCGGTGGAGAAGTTGAACGTGTACTTAAAATGGTTGAAAGTGTTTTACTTGTAGTAGATTCATATGAAGGGGCTATGCCTCAGACAAAATTCGTTTTAAGAAAAGCTCTTGAGTTAGGATTAAAACCAATCGTTGTTATAAATAAAATTGATAAGCCAGATGCTAGACCGGAAGAAGTTATAGATGAGATATTTGAATTATTCTTAGAGCTTGGAGCAGATGACGAGCAATTAGATTTCCCAATAGTTTATGCTTCAGCAAGAGATGGAGTAGCTACTATTGATATAGATGAGCCAAAGGATAACATGAAAGACTTATTCGATACTATAATTGAAAAAGTTGAAGCACCAAAAGGTTCAGTTGAAGAAAGCTTACAAATGCTTGTTACAACATTAGACTCAAGTGAGTACGTTGGTAAAATAGCTATCGGTAAGATTACTAGAGGAGTAGCTAAGAAAAACCAACAAGCTGCTGTTGTAAGACAAGATGGAACAGTAACTAAGTTCAAAATATCAAGCCTTTACACTCATGATGGATTAAAGAGAGTAGAAGTTGATGAAGCTCAATTAGGAGATATAGTTGCAATAAGTGGTATATCAGATGTAAATATTGGAGAGACTATAACAGATGCACAAAATCCAGAAGGATTACCATTTGTTAAAATAGACGAGCCTACATTAAACATGAATTTCATGGTTAATGATTCACCATTCGCTGGTAAAGAAGGAGACTTCGTAACTTCAAGACACTTAAGAGATAGATTATTAAAAGAGTTAGAAACTAACGTAAGTTTAAAAGTTAATGAGATAACTCCAGATTGTTTCGAAGTAAGTGGTAGAGGAGAATTACACCTTTCAATACTTATAGAAACTATGAGAAGAGAAGGATTTGAATTCCAAGTTTCTAAACCAAACGTTATAACAAAAGTTGATGAAAATGGTGTTAAGGTTGAGCCAATGGAGCACTTAACAATAGACGTTCCAGAAGAATTCATGGGACCTGTAATGGAAAAATTAGGACCAAGAAAAGCTGAGATGGTAAACATGACTTCAGCAGTTAATGGATACTCAAGATTAGAGTTCAGAGTACCTGCTAGAGGACTTATCGGATTCAGAAATGAATTCATGACTGATACTAAAGGTAATGGAATAATGAACCACGTATTTGATGGATTTGAGAAGTACAAAGGTGAAATTCCAGGAAGAAGTAGAGGATCAATCGTAGTATTCGAATCAGGAGAAGCTGTTACATACGGATTATTCAATGCTCAAGAGAGAGGAACTTTATTCATAGAGCCAGGTACAGAAGTTTATGCTGGAATGGTTTGTGGAGAATGTTCAAGAGCAGAAGACATAGATGTTAACATATGCAAAAAGAAACAATTAACAAACACAAGATCATCAGGAGCCGATGATGCTTTAAAATTAACTCCAGTAAGACAAATGTCACTAGAGCAATGTTTAGAGTTCATAAACAATGATGAGTTAGTTGAGGTTACTCCTGTAAATGTAAGAATGAGAAAGAGAATCTTAGATAGCGCAGAGAGAAAAAGAGCTATAAACAGAAGTAAAAAATAATTTCTTTTAAATTATATCTATAAATTACAATATTGAGATAAATTTTAGTAAAAACAAGTTTGTTTTTATTTAAAAAAGATTTATAATTAGATAAATGGCTTCCCGGCCATTTATCTTTAAATATAAGGGGGTACTACTGTGAAAAAGCTAAAAAGCTCGAAAAGTATAGTATTAATAACTATATTTTTGATTTTACTTTTAATTAACTTAGCTGTATTTGTAGTAAAATATAACTCTATAAAAAATAACCCTTTAGAATCTGATAAAGCCAATATAACATTTAATGTTGAAAAGGGAGAGTCACTTCATGGTCTTTTTGATAGATTAAACAATGAAAATGTTCTTAGAAGTTCATTTTTTTCTAAGATATACATAAAGTTTAATAATGTAACAGAAAGTATAAAACCAGGTACATACACTGTTAAAAGTGATATAACATTCCCAGAGTTTCTTACTGTGTTAACTGAGGGAAAAGTATCAGAAACTAAGGTAACCTTCCCTGAAGGATATACAGTAGAGGATATGGCTAAAAAGTTTGAAGAGAGTGGAGTGTGTACTAAAGAGGCATTTTTAACAGCGGTTAAAGAATATCCATTACCATCTTATATAAAACCTAATAGTGAGAGAAAATATGAATTAGAGGGATTTTTGTTCCCAGATACATATTCAATTCCAAATGGAACAACTCCTAAGCAAATCGTTGGGATGATGCTTAATAGGTTTGAAATGGTGATGAGTGAAATTCAGAGTGAATTAGGCATTACTATTCCAGATGCAGATTATGAGAAATATGTAACTATAGCTTCAATGATTGAAAAGGAAGCAAGAGATGATAGTGAGCGTCCAGAAATAGCTTCTGTTATATATAACAGACTAGAAAAGGGTATGCCAATGCAGATTGATGCAACAGTTTTATATGCTTTAGGAGAGCATAAGGATGTAGTTCTTTATAAAGATTTAAAGGTGGATTCACCATACAATACATATAAAATTAAAGGACTTCCAGTAGGACCTATATGTAATCCTGGAAAACCATCACTTATGGCAGCTATAAGACCGGCAAAAACAGACTACATATACTATTTATTGAATCCAAAGGATAATAAACACTATTTCACTAATAGTTACGAGGATTTCTTAGCTAAAAAGAAAGAGTTTGGATACTAAGATTTGGAGGAGCAAATGAGTGGAGTAACCTTTGACTATATGGAAACTTATTTAAGAGATTTGATTCCAGATAGAAATGACGAATTAAAAGAGTTAGAAGAATTTGCACAAGAAAATAAAGTACCTATAATTCAAAAAGAAGGTGCAAAGTTTCTTGAATTTATGGTAGCCATGAATAAGCCAAAGAAAATTCTAGAGCTTGGAACAGCGATAGGTTATTCTTCAATACTTATGAATAAGGCTGCTAATGGAGATTGTCATATTACTACAATCGAGAGAGATGAAAATATGATAAAATATGCTTCGGAGAATATCAAAAGATTTGGATATGATGATAAAATCAAGATTTTACAGGGAGAATGCTTAGAAGTATTAGAAAGTCTTGATGATCAATTTGATATGATCTTTATGGATGCAGGAAAAGGTCATTATAATCACTTCTTACCAGAATGTTTAAGATTACTTAAACAAGATGGGATTATAATAGCCGATAATGTTTTGTTTAGAGGAATGGTTGCTTCTGATGACTTAGTGAAGAGAAGAAAAATAACTATTGTTAAAAGAATGAGAAAGTATTTAGATATGGTCTCGAATGATGAAAATTTAATAACAACTGTTATTCCTATGGGAGATGGAATTGCGTTAACTAAGAGGAGGTAGCAAACATGAGAAAACCAGAAATATTAGCACCAGCAGGGAGCTTAGAAAAATTAAAAACAGCTATAGATTTTGGAGCAGATGCAGTTTATATTGGAGGAAGTAAGCTTAACTTAAGAGCTTTCGCTGATAATTTTACTAATGAGCAAATAGCTGAAGGAGTAAAGTATGCACATGATAGAGGAAGACTCGTTTATGTTACTATGAACGTATTCCCACATAATGATGATTTAGTTGGATTAGAAGAGTACATAGTTGGACTATATGAATTAAATGTAGATGCTATAATAGTTTCAGACCCATCAATCATAATGACTGCAAAAGAAGTTGCACCAGATTTAGAAATACACTTAAGTACTCAAGCTAATAACGTAAACTGGAAGTCAGCTAAGTTCTGGCATAGTTTAGGTGTTAAGAGAATAGTTTTAGCTAGAGAACTTGGATTTAGAGAAATTGAAAAGATTCATGAAAACTTACCAGAAGACTGTGATTTAGAAGCATTCGTTCATGGTTCAATGTGTATGGCATACTCAGGAAGATGTTTAATTTCAAACTACATGACAGGAAGAGATTCAAATAGAGGAGCTTGTTCACAAGCATGTAGATATAAGTACTACTTAATGGAAGAAAAAAGACCTGGAGAGTACTTCCAAGTTATAGAAGATGATAAAGGAACATACATAATGAACTCAAAAGATTTATGTATGATAGAATATATCCCAGAACTTGTTAAGAGTGGAATATACTCATTCAAGATTGAGGGAAGAATGAAGAGCCCATACTATGTTGCAGCAATAGTTAAAGCTTACAGAGAAGCTTTAGATAAGTATTGGGAAGATCCAGAAGGATATGAATTTGATCAAAAATTAATGGATAACTTATTAAAGGTTAGTCACAGAAGATATCACACAGGATTTTATTTTGGAAAATCAGGAGAGCAAGTTTATGAGTCATCATCTTATATAAGAGATTATGATATCGTAGGAGTTGTTAGAGATTATAACGAAGAAACTCAAGTTGCAACTATAGAACAAAGAAACAGATTATTCGAAGGAGATACTGTTGAAGTATTAAGCCCAGTTGGAGATTATTATGAAATCCAAATGAATGATATGAAAAACGAAAATGACGAAAAAATAGATGTTGCTAACAGAGCTCAAATGATATTCAAGGTTAAAATAGATAAACCTGTTAAGATAAATGATATGTTAATTAAGTGCAAGGAGGCAAACAGCTAATGAAGAGACCAATTTTTATAGGAATAACAGGTGGTACTGGTTCAGGTAAAAGTACAATAGCAAAAGAAATATACAGACAATTTGGTGAAGATTGCATAGCAATGATTGAGCAAGATTCATACTACAAAGATCAAAGCCATTTATCAATGGAGGACAGAGTTAAAACTAACTATGATCATCCAAATGCTTTTGATAACACACTTTTAGTAGAGCACTTAGACTCACTTTTAAATGGACAGTCTATAGAAAAGCCTAGCTATGATTTCTCAATACACAATAGAGTTGAGGAAACAACTACAGTTGAGCCAAAGGAAATTGTTATTGTAGAAGGAATTTTGATACTAGAAGATCCAAGAATAAGAGAACTTTTAGATATAAAGATTTACGTTGACACAGATGCTGATGTTAGAATCATAAGAAGAATGGTCAGAGACATGAATGAGAGAGGAAGAACTATGGAGTCTGTTATAAATCAGTACTTAAACGTAGTTAAGCCTATGCATAACCAATTCACAGAGCCTACAAAGAAATTTGCAGATATAATAATACCAGAAGGTGGACATAATAAAGTTGCTATAGATATTATTGTTGCAAAAATCAAAGAGGTTCTAGGACAATACGAATAATATATTAGTTGATTCCTAAGTCTTAGATTAACTAATAAGATATCGGTATGAATAAAACACCCCTAACTTGGCTAGAATTTAAGCCAGGAGGGGTGTTTTTATGTTTAGAAATAAAAGAAAGTTAGAACTTAAAAATAGATTAATAGGATTAGTATCATTATTTTTGTTAATTCTCATACTACTTAATGTGCGGATTTATTATGTTCAAAAGAAATATAGTACAAGAGAAACAGGTGCATTTAAAGGGAATCATAAACAATATGAAAAAATATCAGATTATAATTATTCACTTCTAGATACGAATGGTGAATCTTTATTTGAATATGAAACAAAATATAAGGTTGTAATAGATTCTATGGCATTTCAATTAAATAACTTAAATCAAAACATGGAGAATATAATAGCTTTTAACTACATAATGAAGAGAGAGGATGAGGATTTTTCTTTTGACTCAGTAGTTAAAAGCGGAGGAAAGCTTTATTATGATATTTCAAAAGAAAATTTTGATAAGATAAATAGTTTAAATGATATAAAGGGAGTATATACTTATTTTGCTAATGAGAAAAAAGTAGATGAAAGTTGGAAAGTAGAGAATATGATTACTGCTACTACTGGTTTTGCACAAGTTAAAACTAGTGGTATTACTGGAAAGGTAGAAACAAAGGAAGTTGAAAAAAGTAAAAATTCTTTGGAGATGCTTATAAACAATCAGTTGGAAGGTAATACTGATTCTAAAGTTATTTTCGAGAGAAATCATGATGGACTTTATGGTGATGGAATTTACTCAACTCCAGATAGTAATTTAAATGTTAAGCTAACATTGGATAGAGATATTCAAAAGATGATGAGGGAAGTTTTAAATAGAGAAGCTTATAAAAGCTTTAGTAATGCAGGGGCTATTTTAATAGATAGTGAAAGTGGAGAAATATTAGGGTTAGCTCAGAAAAATGAATCTATGCCTAATGTTGTTTTAGGAGCAGGCAATATAAATGGGTATGAAGCAGGTTCTATATTTAAAATACTTACATTAGAAGCTGCTATGGAGTTAAAAGGAGTTAAAATAGATGATAAACTTACTTGTGAAGGAATTGTATGTAAGGATGAAAAAATACATGGGAAAATAAGCATAAGAGAGGCTTTTGAAGTTTCATGTAATGATGTTTTTTCAAAGTTAGGGGCTGAGGTAGGTACAGAGAATTTATTAGATTTTGCAAAAAAGCAAGGTGTATTTTCAAGTGTATTAGACTTAGATAATTCCACAGGAATGGAGACTAAAGGATTTGTGCCTAAAAATGTAAGTATAACCAATCTATCTATAGGACAGTCTATGCAAACAAGTTTAATTCAGATGGCGGGAACTATATCTCCTATTGTCAATAATGGAATATATGTTAAACCAACTATTTTAGAAGGGTTTGAAGACCAAAATGGAAATATGAAAAAGAGGTTAAAAGGTGTTGAGAGAGAAGTTATTTCTAAGAGTACAGCAGATGAATTGAAAAGTGTTATGAATTCAACAGTAGAAAATGGAACAGCTATAATTACTCAAATAGAAAATGTTGAAGTAGGTGCTAAAACTGGAACCGCTGAAACTACAGGTGACCAACTTCATGGGTGGTTCTTAGGATATTTTAATTACGGAGGAAAGTATTATACTCTAGGAGTAATGGTTCCTAATATTAAAGGGGTTTATGAGGATAGAAAACCTGGTGGAGGAAATACTGCTGGTCCCATATTTAGAGATATAGTATTGGAATTTACAAAAAAATAGAGTTTTTATAAATAAAATAACTAGAAAAGGAAATATTTCAACTACCAACTCATATTATAATAATAAGCATTATTAGGGGGAACATCAATTGTTCATGTTACAATACTTATTAGAATTAGTTGGTAGTAAAATTTTTTTAACAGGCTATGTAACAGGAAATTCAACCTTCCCGAAGCCTTTAAATGAAAAGGATGAAAAGATGTATTTAGAAAGGTTGAAAACTGGAGATTTTGAAGCCAAACGAATACTAGTTGAGAGGAATTTAAGGCTAGTAGCACATATAGTTAAAAAGTATTCTTCAAATTATCAGAATACAAAGGAAGTTGATGACTTAATATCTATAGGTACAATAGGGTTGATAAAGGCGATAGATTCTTTTGATACAAGTAAAGGTATAAGGCTTGCTACTTATGCGGCTAAGTGTATAGACAATGAAATATTAATGTTATTTAGAAATAATAAAAAAATAAAGGGAGAAGTGTTCCTTCAAGATCCTATAGGTGTTGATAAAGAGGGAAATGAAATATGCTTAATAGATATTTTAAGTAGTGAAGCAGACTCAGTTTTAGAGACCGTTGAAAATTCATTACAAGTAAAGGCACTTTATAAAAAAATGTCTGATGTTTTAAGTGATAGGGAGAAAGAGATTCTTGAAATGAGATATGGTCTTTTGGATGGAGATATAAAAACACAGAGAGAGATAGCTGGAATACTTGGAATATCAAGATCATATGTATCAAGAATTGAGAAAAAAGCCCTAAAAAAATTAAATAAAGAATTCAAATATTAAATAGCACTTTAAATAGCAGTATAAATGAAAATAAGTTTTATAAAATTATGGAATTGAGATATCATATGGTTTATAATATTTATTATATGATAAAAAAGATGAATTCTTTAAAGTAGTTTGTTCATTTCGTTTTGAAATGGACAAATTACTTATATGAAGGATTACGCTTAGGAGGAGATTATGCAAAGTTTGACAGAACTTTTAGAATTGACAGTTAAAGAAGGAGCATCTGACTTGCATTTAACAGTAGGCATTTCTCCGATAATAAAGGTTAATGGAAAATTAATAAGATTAGAAGAAGAAATATTACGTCCTGAAGATACTGATGCTTATGCAAGAGAAATACTTCAAGAATCATATGAAAAATATGATGCTATTGGAGAGTATGATACCTCTTACTCATTGCATGGTAAAGGTAGATTTAGAGTTAATATATATAAGCAAAGAAATAGTACAGCTTTAGCTATTAGAGTTATTTCTTTAGATATGCCAACCCTAGATGAACTAGGATATCCTGATGTTTTAAGGGAAGCTTGCAATTTGAAAAGGGGTTTAGTTTTAGTTACAGGGCCAACTGGTAGTGGAAAGAGTACCACATTAGCTGCTTTAATAAATGAAATAAACACCAATAGAGAAGCACATATTATAACTGTAGAAGATCCAATTGAATTTTTACATAAACATAATAAATCAATTGTAAATCAAAGAGAAATTGGAAAAGATACTTTAAGTTATGAAAGAGCTTTAAAAGCTGCATTAAGAGAAGATCCAGACGTAATATTAATAGGAGAAATGAGAGATTTAGAAACTATATCCACAGCAATTACAGCAGCTGAGACTGGACACTTAGTTTTTTCTACGCTTCATACAATCGGAGCAGCTAAAACTATTGATAGAATAGTGGATGTATTTCCACCACATCAACAGGAACAGATAAAAATTCAATTATCATCTGTTCTTCAAACTATTGTTTCTCAACAATTAGTGGAAAAAGTTGATGGAAATAGAACTGCTGCTTTAGAAATAATGATTGCGACACCAGCAATAAGAAACTTAATAAGAGAAGGTAAAACTCACCAAATAGAATCATCAATACAAACAGGAAGTAAGTATGGGATGAAGACTATGGATATGGAGTTAGCTAACCTTTACAGAAATGGCGACATAACAGAAGAAACTGCGCTAAATTCTGCAATAGATAGGGAAATTTTAAGTCGATTATTGATGTATTAATTATAAAGGGAAAATGAAATAATAATAGAATATATATAATATTACAAATTTTAGATAGGGAGGTACACGGAGAGGAAATGCCTAAAAACATAGTTGGGCTAGATATTGGCAACAGAAGTGTGTGTGCAGTAATATCTAGTGAAAATGAAAATGGAGAATTTGAAATTTTAGATTTCGTTGTAACAGATGTAGATGGTGTATCTAAGGGTAAAATAATAGATGAAGAATCTGTTATAAAATCCGTAAAAGAATGTCTAAAAGAACTAGCAGATAAGACAGGACATAATATTCAGGGTGTTTACCTAAGTTTAAAGAATCAAGGGTGTAGAATAGTAGAAAACAAAGGGTATTCATATACAGACAATGAGGATTCTTTAGTATTTAAAGAAAATATAGAAGAAGCTTATATAGAAGGAAGAACTTTAAAAGTAGATGATGATGAATGTGTAGCAGATAGTACTATTAATTCATTTTATACAGAAGAAGTTGGATTTATTGAAAATCCAATAGGAATGAAAACAGAAAGAATAGAGATAAATGAAAATTTAATAGTGGCTTCAAGAGAACAAATAAGCATATTAAATAAAATAGTTTTAAGTGCTGGATATGAGGTAATTGGAACTGTTGGTTTAGGATACGGATTTAAAAATATATTTTTAAATGAAAAAACAGAAACAAGCAATGTTGTTATAATAGATGTTGGAGCAGAGGAAACACAAATATTTAGTTATAAAGGAAATGTTCTTAAGAATATGGAGTATATACCACTTGGTGGAAGAAATATAACTAAGGACTTAGCTATATGCCTTTCAATATCTGAGGAAGAAGCTGAAAGATTAAAATTGCAATATTCTTCAAAATATTATAGTATTAGAAAGGATTATAATAATATTTCCTTTGAAGAACACATATTAGATACCTATTTAATTCACGACATAATAGATGCAAGGTTAAGTGAAATGTTAGATATTGTTAATAATAAATTATCAGAAAATGATATTTTAAGTACTACAGATATGATAATATTAACTGGTGATGGAATTAGTTATTATGAGCATATTAGAGAGAGATTAGAATACATAAGTGATAAAGAGGTAAAGATTTTTACTAAAAAACAATTTTTATTTGATAATTCTTCGATAATTAATGCAATTGGTATTGTTAAAGAGGTATATGATAGGTTAAAATTAATATGTGATGAAGCGTTACTTTCAGGGAAAAAAGTGATTGTTGATAAAGAAACTAAATTTGAAAATAAAAGTGTAAAAAAGAGAGGGCTTTCAAAAATAATAGCATTCTTAGAGGAGCTTTTCTAAAGGAGGAATTGGTTTGTTAGATTTTGATGTAGATATACAGTCATTTACTAATATTAAGGTAATTGGATGCGGAGGCGGAGGCGGAAACGCTGTTAATAGAATGATTCAAGAAGGACTAAGAGATGTTGAATTCATAGCTATAAACACAGATAAGCAAGCATTAACATTATCTCACGCACAAAATAAAATACAAATAGGTGATAAACTTACTAAGGGATTAGGAGCAGGTGCTAATCCAGAAATAGGTAAGAAAGCTGCCGAGGAAAGCAGAGATGAGATAACTGAGGCTATAAGTGGTGCTGATATGGTATTCATAACTGCTGGTATGGGTGGTGGAACTGGTACAGGTGCTGCACCAGTAGTTGCTGAAATAGCAAAATCAATGGGAATATTAACTGTAGGTATAGTAACTAAACCTTTCCCATTTGAAGGAAGAAGAAGAATGACTCATGCTGAAATGGGTATAGCTAACTTAAAAGAAAAGGTAGATACTTTAGTTACAATACCAAATGAAAGACTTCTATCAATGGTTGATAAGAAAACAACATTATTAGAGTCATTTAAGAAAGCCGATGATGTATTAAGACAAGGTGTACAAGGTATATCAGATCTTATAACTAACCCTGGTTTAATAAACTTAGACTTTGCAGACGTTAGAGCTGTAATGTTAGATAAAGGTTTAGCTCATATGGGTGTTGGATATGGTAAGGGAGAAAGCAGAGCACAAGATGCTGCTAGAGAAGCTATCTCATCTCCATTATTAGAAACATCAATAGTTGGAGCTACTGGAGTTCTATTAAACGTAACAGGAGATTCAGAGCTTGGATTATTAGAAATAAATGAAGCAGCTGAAATTGTTCAAGAAGCAGCTGACCCAGATGCTAACATAATATTCGGTACTGTTATAGATGAAAATCTGAAAGATGAAATTAGAATAACAGTTATTGCTACTGGATTTGAAAAAGAGCGTCAAAGAATGGGAATGTCTTCACAAGGAACAGTTACAAGAGAGTCTCAAGTACAACAAGAAGTTGTTACTGAAAGAGCTCAAGAAACTGTTGCACAACAAGAAGTTGCATCAACTTCAGAACAAGAGAATAGATATAATGATGATTTAGAAATACCTATGTTCTTAAGAAGAGGAAGAAGATAATATTTTTAAATAAAAAACACTTCTAGTAATTATACTAGAAGTGTTTTTATTTTATTCCAGTTAAATATGGAAATTATTATTTAATAATATGTTCGAAACTTTAAGAAAATATGAAATTATATTTAATGGATATATTTTTATTACAAGAATAGACAAATGGAAAATAATTATAATGTTAAAAAACAAATATATACTAAATTATTGTAGAAAAATGTTGAAAAAGAGTGAAAGAAAATATGCATAATTCATATATAATGACAAAATTTTAGAAAAAGAAAGATTATAATTATAACTAGGGAGTGAGTTATTTATGACTGTGTATATAGATATTGTCATATTAGAAAATTTTTTAATTAATTTTTTTCTACTATATTTAACTTTGCAGACCTTAAAGGAAAGGATAATTTACAAGAGAATAATACTAGCAGCTTTCTTAGGTGCAATATACACTTTATTAGTGTTCGTTCCGAATCTAAATATACTAACATCGTTGCCTTTTAAACTGCTTTTTTCTTTAGGTATGATTTCCATTATCTTGGAAAAAAGAGATATTAAGTCAATAATTAAAAGTTTTATATCATTTTTAGTAATAACTTTTGCTTTTTCAGGAGTTTGTCTTATGTTTGCTTTAGCTGAAAATGAATATGATATTTTAGACTCTTTTATAATAAGTGATTATTCAACAAAGGCAGTTATATTTTCATTGATTATAAGCTATGTGCTTGTAAGTGGAGTTATGAATTATTTCAAAAATAGAGCAATAATAAATAATTTTATATATGATTTAGATGTTTGTATTGATTCAGAAGTTATAAGTCTAAGAGGTTTTTTAGATACAGGAAATGGATTGGTTGAACCAGCTACTGCGCTTCCTGTAATAATAGCAGAACGGGATAAATTTAAGGGGATAAACATTAAGGGGAAAAATCAATTTAAGATACCGTATAAGGTGGTTGATGGAAATTCAGGGTATATGAATGGGATTAAGATTGATAATATAAAGCTTTCTAATTTTAAGGGAGAAATAATGACTAGAGATGTTATATTATGCTTTTGTGATAACAAATTAAGTCAAGAAGGAGATTATGAAGCTTTATTGTCTAGAGGAATTATATAGGGGTGATTAGGTTATGTTAAATATAAGACTTTTACTTAATAAGTTATTTACTAAGTTAGATATTACAGTAGAACCAATATATTATGTTGGTGGAAACGATGTTCTTCCAGCTCCACTTAGCAAGGATGAAGAGGAGGAGCTTGTTAATAAGTTAGGAGAAAATGATGAAGCTATTAGAAGTATCCTTATAGAAAGAAATTTAAGGCTAGTAGTTTATATTGCTAGAAAATTTGAAAATACTGGCGTTGGAGTAGAGGATTTAATTTCAGTTGGGACAATAGGACTTATAAAAGCTGTTAATACGTTTAATCCAGAAAAGAAAATAAAGCTTGCTACTTATGCGTCAAGATGTATAGAAAATGAAATACTTATGTATTTGAGAAGAAATAGTAAGGTTAAAGCAGAAATATCTTTTTATGAGCCTTTAAATATAGATTGGGATGGAAATGAGTTGTTGCTATCTGATATTCTTGGTACAGATGATGATATTGTTTACAATATGATAGAGGATGAAGTGGATAAACAACTTTTATTTACTGCAATGAAAAATTTATCAAATAGAGAAAAAGAAATTGTTGAGTTAAGATTTGGATTACATGGTTATAAAGAAAAAACTCAAAAAGAAGTAGCTGATATGCTAGGTATATCACAATCGTATATATCAAGATTAGAAAAAAAGATAATAAAAAGGTTAAAGAAAGAAATTAACAAAATGGTTTAAAGGTATAAAATTAACCTCTACAGGTAATAATTAAAATGCGGAAGGGAATTACTTCGAAGGGGTTGATTTCAATTATGATGATAAATAAAGTAGAGATATGTGGAGTCAATACAGCTAAATTACCAGTTTTAAAAGAAAAAGAGATGAAAGAATTATTACTGCAGATGCAAGGTGGAGACAATAGTGCGAGAGAAAAATTCATAAAGGGGAATCTGCGACTTGTACTTAGTGTTATCCAAAGATTCAATAATAGAGGCGAAAATGTAGATGATTTATTTCAAGTTGGTTGTATAGGACTTATGAAATCTATAGATAACTTTGATTTATCACAAAATGTTAAATTTTCAACTTATGCTGTACCCATGATAATAGGAGAAATAAGAAGATATTTAAGAGACAATAATACAATTAGAGTTAGTAGATCTTTAAGAGATATAGCTTATAGGGCTCTATTGGTTAGAGATAAACTAGTAAATGAAAATAATAAGGAACCTACAGTATCTCAAATAGCAAAAGAACTTAAAATTCCAAGAGAAGATGTTGTTTTTGCATTGGATGCTATACAGGATCCAGTATCTTTATTTGAACCTATATATCATGATGGTGGAGATGCTATATATGTTATGGATCAAATTAGTGATTCGAAAAACCAAGATGATAGTTGGCTTGAAAACATAGCTATAAAAGAGGCTATGAAAAAGTTGAATGATAGAGAAAAGCTAATTCTTAATCTAAGATTTTTTAATGGAAGAACTCAGATGGAAGTGGCTGATGAGATAGGAATATCCCAGGCTCAAGTTTCAAGGTTAGAAAAAATAGCATTAAAGCACATGAGAAAATATGTATAGAGCTCTTTTGAGCTCTATTTTTTTGAGCATATTAAAAAATATATAACAATTATATAATTTAGTTTATATAATTTAATACAAGGTAATTGCATAAATATTTGTTATGTTATTTTAGAAAAAAGCTTTCTTCTATTAATAAATAAGAAAATAAAACATATAAATTAATTATAAGATATGTTTTGGGAGGAGAGTAATTTATGGAAGAAAGTTTGTTTTCACTTAATAATTTAAGATCTATGGAAGTTATTGATATAACTGAAGGAAAGAGGCTAGGGCTTATTTCAGATGTGAAGATTGATTGTGATGATAATAGGATATTATCTATAATAATACCGGGAGAAAAAACATCTTTTTTTAGTAAATCAGAAGATATAGAAATTGACTGGTCTGATGTTTATAAAGTTGGTATTGATGTTATATTAATTGACTCAAAGGGGAAAAATATACTAGATGTTCAAAAATATATATAGAAATTGGCTTGAAAAGAAGGTATAATGGTATTACAACTTAGAGAAAGGCGTGGAATTTAAAATGAGATGTCCTTACTGTTCTTATGAGGAAAGTAAAGTTGTGGATTCAAGATCTGCAGAAGATTATAATGCGATTAGAAGAAGAAGAGAGTGCTTAAAATGCTCTAAGAGATACACAACTTATGAAAAAGTAGAAGATATACCAATACTTGTTATAAAAAAAGATTTAAGCAGAGAAAGTTTCAATAAAGAGAAGATAATAAGTGGACTTATTAAGGCATGCCAAAAAAGACCTGTATCAAGAGCTCAAATTGAAGAAATTGCTGCTGATATAGAGCGAAACATAAGTAATAAAATGATGGTTGAAATAAAGTCTGATTACATAGGTGAGATGGTAATGGAAAGACTTAAATCTATTGATGAAGTTGCATATGTAAGATTTGCATCTGTATATAGACAATTTAAGGATATTAATACTTTTATGGAAGAAATAAAAAGTTTAATGAAGTAATTTATGAGCTATCTTAAAGGATTTCCTTTAGGGTAGCTTTTGTTATATGTAATAATATTTAACTAGAATTTAATTTAATAAAGAATTGAAATATGGTAATATGAAAAATAAATATAGTTTTTAGAAATGATTAATGAGATATATAAATATAAGAGGTGATAGTATGAATAGAGAAGTTATAAATGAAAAAGAATTTATTTCATATGAAGATGGAAATATAAAGGTTAAATTTTCTACAGCTTACAATAGTGTTAATTATAAAAAAGAAGATGAAGATGGAAAGAAAAATCTTGACGATTTAAAAGAGTTGTTTGATTTAGAAAAGGTTGTTTATGTAAATCAAATACATAGTAGTGATTTTATTGATGCTACTGGTGAAGATTTTAAAGGGGATAGAGATTGTGATGCTATAGTAACTAAGGATAAAAATACATTAGTTGGAGTTTTTACAGCAGATTGTGTTCCTGTAATTGCCTATGATAAAGAAAAAGAAGTCATAGCAGCTATTCATAGTGGATGGAAAGGTACTTTTAATAAAATAGTTAGAAAAACTTGTGAGTATATGAAAGAAGCTTATGGATGTAATGATATTAAAGTTATAATAGGACCTCATGTTAGAGAATGTTGTTATGAAGTTAGTGTTGAACTTGCAGATAAATTTAGAGAGGAATTTGGCACTAAAGTTTGTAATGGAAGAATGCTTAATTTAGAAAAATGTGTTGAGATTCAATTAGACGGAATAGTTAAAGATGAGAATATAACTTCAGTTAATTTATGTACTTGTTGTGAGAAGAAAGTAAAACTTCATAGCTACAGAATTAATCAGGAGAAGGCAGGAAGATTATTCTCTTCAGTTTTTATAAAATAATTTAAGGATGGAAATCAAATGAAGAAAAGAATTATTATATTTACAACATTGATAATAACCTTTTTCTTATCTATAATGACGGCTTTATATTTAGTAATATCAAATCATAAATATTTAGAAGAAACTAAAAGTGTTTTAAATGAATATAATAAGGTTATTGCTGTTTTATTAGAAAATGATAGAGGGAATATAAAAAGTGAATTGCAAAAAATAGAATTAAGTAGTGATATGAAAAATATAAGAATAACTTATATAGATAAAGAAGGTAATATAATATTTGACACTCATAAAAAACTAAAGCAAGAAGAAGAAAGTTATCTTCAAAGACAAGAAATTAAAGAAGCTTTATCAAATGGATCAGGAAGTAGTGTTAGATATAGTGATGATTTGCACAAAAATATGATATATAGTGCATTGAAGCTTAAAGATGGTTCAATAATAAGAACGTCTATCGCTGTTGAAAATACTAAGCTATTGGATGGATCTAATACTAAGTATTTAGCTGTGGGGATTATAGTAGCATTAGTTATAGCATTAGTTTTAACTGTGAAAATAACTAATATAATTTTAAATCCATTAAAAGAGCTAGAAGAATTAACAGCTACAATAGCTAATGGAGATTTTCACAAGAGAGTAGTAATAAACTCTAAGGATGATGAAATTGAAAGCTTAGGAAAAAGTTTTAATCATATGGCTGAACAATTAGAAATAACTATAGAACAATTTAAAGATAAGCAAAATGGTCTTGAAGCGATATTAAAGAGTATGGATAGTGGAGTAATTGCTTTTGATAGAGATATGAATATTTTAATGATAAACCCTTATGCTAAAAAAATATTTGGAATAAGTGGAGAGATTGTTGGGGACAAGCTTTTAGATTATATAACTGATAAAAAAATATTAAAAGCATTCTTTAATTCAACTGATAAGGTTGAAATAGAAGTTAATTATAATAATGACCCTAAGATTTTAAAGATAAGAACTGCAAGTATAATAAATGAACCAGAAATAATAGGAACAGTTGTGGTTATTCAAGATATAACTGATATAAGAAAATTAGAAAATATGAGAAGTCAGTTTGTTGCTAATATTTCTCATGAACTTAAAACTCCACTTACATCAATAAAAGGCTTTGCGGAAACATTGAGATATGTTGATGATGAAGAAACTAGGAATAAATTTTTAAGTATAATTGATGAAGAATCAGATAGACTTGCAAGGCTTTTAGAGGATATTTTATCACTTTATGAAATAGAACAAAAAAGAACTACAGAGCTAAAAGAATTTAATGTTGATAGAGAAATAGAAAAAGTTAATATGCTTTTAACTGAACAAGCAAAGAAAAAAGGGGTAGAAATATTCCTAGAGACTAATAGCGGTTGCACATTATTAGGTGATAAAGATAAATTCAAACAAATGCTTTTAAATATAATTAGTAATGCTGTTAAGTATACAGAAAAAGGTGGCAAGGTAAAAGTTAAGAGTTACACTAAAGATATGAATTTAGTTATGGAAGTTCAGGATAATGGGATTGGAATAAGTGAAGAGGATTTACCAAGAATATTTGAAAGATTTTATAGAGTAGATAAAGCTAGAAGTAGAGAAAGCGGAGGCACTGGTTTAGGACTTGCTATAGTTAAACATATAGTTAAGCTTTTCGAAGGGGATATAATTGTAACTAGTGAATTAGAAGTTGGAACTAAGTTTGTAATAACTATACCTATAAATTTTTAGTAGAAACTAAATGTATAGATTAAAATAAATTTATTTTATGGTGTTAACACTTTAAAATAAAAGTATTTATCTTGAAGTCTAAATTAGTAGATAGTTTTTAATTATTATAGTAGAATATACTTATAATTAAGATTAAAAGAAAAAAAGTAATCTTCTAAATATATTTGGAGGATTACTTTTTGACGTTAAGGTATTGTTGTTGTTTAGATAAATGATAAAAAGTCAATAATTAAAAAGATTCCTAAAGTAATTAGTTAAAAAATATACAAAATCTTATTATAGCAACATAATTCTAATTAAGTTGACTACGTTATTTAATTAAGGTAATATAACATAGATAGTACTAAAATAGGAGTGAAGCATATGAAGAGTAGAATTGCTGAAGTCTTACCAGGTGGAATTGGTGAGGAACTAGGCTTTGAAAAGGGAGATATACTATTAAGCATAAACGGTACTAAAGTTGAAGACATACTTGATTATAGATTTTTATTAGCAGACGAATATATTGAAGTGGAAATATTAAAACCAAATAAAGAAATTTGGGAGTTTGAAATAGAAAAAGATTATGGTGAAGATTTAGGAGTAGAGTTTGAAGAAGCTATCCTAGATAAGGCAAAAAGTTGTACCAACAAATGCATATTTTGCTTCATTGATCAATTACCAAAAGGAATGAGAAAAACTCTATACTTTAAAGATGATGACTCAAGACTTTCATTCTTACAAGGTAACTTTGTTACTTTAACAAATATGAAAGATGAAGATATAGACAGAATCATAAAGTATAGAATAAGCCCAATAAATGTATCTGTTCATACAACAAATCCAGATTTAAGAAAGAAGATTCTTAATAATAGATTTGCAGGAAATGTATATGAAAGATTACAAAGGTTAGCTGAAGCAGGAATAACAGTAAATGCTCAAATAGTTGTTATGCCTGGGATAAATAATGGGGATGAATTAGAGAGAACTATTAAGGATCTTTATAAATTACGTCCTTCAGTAGAGAATGTAGCTGCAGTTCCAATAGGAATCACTAAGTTCAGAGAAGGATTAGCTGAACTAGAAATATATAACAAGGAAACAGCTAAAGAAGAAATTGATAGAGTAAGAGTTCTTCAAGAGCAATTCATAAAAGAAACTGGAAGTCCATTTATTAGACTATCAGATGAATTTTATGTTATGGCTGAAGAGGAAGTTCCAAATGATGAGTTTTATGGTGGATATGAGCAATTAGAAGATGGGGTTGGAATGATAAGACTTCTAAGAGACACTATGGAATATGATATAAAAGAAAAGTTAACTAAAAAGGGAAAAGGTAAGTTTACTCTTATAACTGGAACATCAGCTTTTAAAGAATTAGATAAGGTGTGTACAGATATAAGAGAAGCAAATAATAGTATAGATATAAAATGTCAAGCTATATTAAATGACTTTTTTGGTCATACAATAACAGTAGCTGGACTTTTAACAGGCCAAGATGTTATTAATCAGCTTAAAGATACAATTGATAGCGATTATTTAATTATGGCAGATAACATGTTTAGAAAAGGCTATGAGCCAGGAGACACAAGTGTCAGAATAATGTTAGATGATTTGACAGCAAAGGATATTGAAGAACAATTAGGAGTTAAGGTTATAGTTTGTAACTATACAGGGGAAGACCTAATAGACTTAATAAATGAACACTGTGAGGAGGAATAAGAATGAGTAAACCAATAGTTGCTATGGTTGGAAGACCGAACGTAGGTAAATCGACTCTTTTCAATAAATTAGCAGGAAAAAGAATTTCAATAGTACAAGATACACCAGGTGTTACAAGAGACAGAGTGTATGCAGAATCAGAATGGTTAAATAGAAAATTCACAATGATAGATACAGGTGGAATTGAGCCAGCAAGTAGTGATATCATTGTTAAACAAATGAGAAGACAAGCGCAAATAGCTATAGAGATGGCAGATGTAATAGTATTTGTTGTTGATGGTAAAGAAGGAATGACAGCTGCTGACCAAGAAGTTGCACAAATGCTTAGAAAAAGCAAGAAGCCAGTTGTTTTAGTTGTTAATAAAATAGATAGATTAGCTTTAGAAGAAAATAGTTATGAGTTCTATAATCTAGGAATTGGAGATCCTGTAACTATATCAGCATCTCAAGGTCTTGGATTAGGAGATATGCTAGATGAAGTAGTTAAGTACTTTAATGATCCTTCAGAAGAAGAAGAAGATGATGAGTATATAAGAATAGCTATGATTGGAAAACCTAATGTTGGTAAATCATCACTTATAAATAGATTATTAGGTGAAGAGAGAGTTATCGTAAGTAATGTTCCAGGAACAACTAGAGACTCAATAGATAGTTATTTAGAAACAGAAGAGGGCAAGTTCATACTTGTTGATACTGCCGGTTTAAGAAGAAAAAGCAAGGTTAAAGAAGAAATAGAAAGATATAGTGTAATCAGAACTTACGCCGCTGTAGAAAAGGCTGATGTAGCTATACTTGTAATAGATGCTGAGCAAGGAATAACTGAGCAAGATGAGAAAATAATAGGATACGCTCATGAAATGAACAAAGCTATTATGGTTATTGTGAATAAATGGGATTTAATTGAGAAAGATGATAAAACTTTACTTAATTACCAAAAAGATTTACAACAAAAACTTAAATTTATGCCATATGCTAAATACTTATTCATATCAGCATTAACAGGACAAAGAGTACATAAAATATTATCAACAGCTAAGTACTGTTATGATAACTACTCAAAGAGAGTATCAACAGGATTATTAAATGATGTTATAAGTAGAGCGGTTCTAATGAAAGAGCCACCTATAGTTGCATTAAAAAGATTAAAAATATACTATGCAACACAGGTTGCTACAAAACCGCCTAAATTTGTATTCTTTGTAAATGATCCTAACTTATTACATTTCTCATATGGTAGATATTTAGAAAATCAATTAAGAGAAAGTTTTGATTTTGATGGTACAGGAATAGAAATAGAATATAGAGCTAGAAAGGAGTAATTTTATGAGTAAAGTGACTTTTATAGGAGCAGGTAGTTTTGGAACTTCTTTAGGAATATTATTGGGGAATAAAGGAGTTACGGTATCTCTTTGGGATAGAGATGAAAATGTAATACATGATATTAACGTAAATAGAAAAAATGATAGATATATTAAAGATCTAGTTATTCCTAAAAATGTCACTGCTTATAAAGACTTAGATGAAGCTTTAAGTGGGGCAGAATATGTAGTTCTTGCAGTTCCTTCTCACGTTATAAGAACTGTTTGTAAAACATTAAAAGGAAAAATCAGCGATGATGTAATTTTAATTAATATTGCAAAAGGAATAGAGGAAGGGACTAACCTAAGATTATCTCAGGTTATAAATCAAGAATTACCAAATAACAGAGTAGTAGTTTTATCAGGACCAAGTCATGCTGAAGAAGTTTCAAAAGGAATACCTACAACTTTAGTTGCAAGTTCAGAGTGTATGAAATGTGCAGAGAAAGTTCAAGACTTATTTATGGATAAAAACTTCAGAATATATACAAATGATGATATCGTTGGTGTAGAAGTTGGAGGCGCTGTTAAAAACATCATAGCTTTAGCTGCTGGTGTTTGTGATGGAATAGGGTATGGTGATAACTCAAAAGCTGCCTTAATGACTAGAGGTATGGCTGAGATAGCTAGAATAGGAATTAAGATGGGTGGAAGAGCTGAAACTTTCTTTGGCCTTACAGGTATGGGAGACTTAATAGTTACTTGTACAAGTATGCACTCAAGAAATAGAAGAGCTGGAATACTTATTGGACAAGGAAAAACTGCTGAGGAAGCTACAAAAGAAGTAGGTATGGTTGTTGAAGGTATAAAAGCCTGCAAAGCTTTCTATGAATTAAAAGAAAAAGAAGGCGTAAGAATGCCTATAACTGATATAGCTTATAAAGTTTTATTCGAAGGAGTAAATGCAGAAGAAGCTGTTGTTTTCCTTATGGATAGAGATAAGAAAAAAGAAGAAATATAAGTAAGTACGCTTAGAAGAGATAGAGTTTAATCTATCTCTTCTTTTTTATATTATTATTTAGTTACATAATTAAAGGTTGGATTTTAGATAAGTATTTATAATAAATAAAATAAATATATAAGTATTAAAAATAAATAGCATTTAAATTGCTGCTTTCGAATAAATAATATTAATACATAATATTAGAATAATAAAATCTTGTATAAAAAGAAAATATAGAAAAATATTAATGGGAATTAAAGTTAAAATATATTTTTCTAAACAGTATACTTTTTTCAGATTTCTAATATATATATAGTGTTAATAATATTTATAGGAGGTTGTATCTTGGAAGATTTCAATATATACAAAGATATAGCAGAGAGAACTCAAGGAGACATTTATGTTGGAGTTGTAGGACCAGTTAGAACTGGAAAATCTACATTTATAAAAAGATTTATGGACCTTATGGTTATACCTAAAATTGAGAATAGCTACAAAAAAGAAAGGGCTAAGGACGAACTTCCTCAAAGTGGTTCAGGAAAAACTATTCACACTACTGAACCAAAATTCGTTCCAAATGAAGCAGTTGAAATTTCACTTGATGATGGAATTAAATTTAATGTAAGAATGGTTGATTGTGTAGGTTATATTGTAAAAGGTGCTTATGGGTACTTTGATGAAGGAGAATCTAAAAAAGTTCATACACCTTGGTTTGACTATGAGATTCCTTTTGAGGATGCCGCTGAAATAGGTACTAGAAAAGTAATAACAGATCATTCAACTATAGGTTTAGTAATTACTACAGATGGTAGTATTACAGGGATAGATAGAGATGATTACTTAGAGGCTGAAGAAAGAGTTATAGCTGAATTAAAATCAATAGATAAGCCATTCATAATTGTACTTAATTCATTAGAACCAAGAAGTGAGGAAACTCAAGATCTAAAGCAAGAACTAGAAATAAGATATGGAGTTCCTGTTCAGATAATGGATGTTGCAAATATGAATGAAAGTGACATAAACGGTTTATTTACAAGAGTACTTAAAGAGTTTCCTATTAAGGAAATTAATATAGACATGCCTGAATGGATAGAAAAGTTAGAACCATCTCACTGGTTAAAGGCTAATTTCATAAACATAGTTAAGGACATGTGTAAAAACATATCAAAAATTAGAGACGTTAAGGATCTACTTAGTACTTATGGGGAAGAAGATTTCTTAGGAATGGCTGATATAAATGAGATGAATCTAGGAGATGGTACTGTTAGGGTTAAAATGTCTCCTAAGAACGGAATATTCTATAAGATAATTAGTGAAATGTGCAATGAGGAATTAAATAACGAAAGTGATTTAATTTCTTTAATAAAAGACCTTCATAAAGCTAAGGTTGAATATGATAAAGTTGCGGATGCTATAAATGATGTTAAAGAGACGGGTTATGGACTTGTTGCTCCTCAATTATCAGAAATGAAGTTCGAAAAGCCAGATATTGATAAGCAAGGTTCTAAGTATGTCGTTAAGCTTAAAGCTAGTGCTCCAAGCTTACATTTAATCAAGGCGGATATACAAACAGAGATTTGTCCAATTATGGGGACAGAAAAAGAGACTCAAGAAGTATTTAAAACATTACTTGAGCAATTTGAAAGTGATCCAGAAAAATTATGGCAAAGTAATATGTTTGGTAAGTCTTTAGAAACTTTAGTTCAAGAAGGATTAAGAAGTAAGCTTTATAAGATGCCAGATGATATTCAAACTAAGATACAGAAAACTCTTCAAAGAATTATAAATGAGGGTGAGGGGAACTTAATCTGTATTATATTCTAAATATAAATAATTTAAACAAGCATAGAAATTACTTCTATGCTTGTTTATTTTTTATAAATATTTTTTTTGTAAGTTAATTTTATTCTCAATAAAACATAAGTTAATTATAGAGAATGATTAAAAACGAGGTGATTTTATGTCTAGGTGGTTACTTGATCCAGGTCATGGTGGAACTAATCTAGGGGTAGCTTATGATGATAATGTTGAAAAAGATGACAACTTAAAAATAGCCTTAAAAGTTGGTCAAATCTTAAAAAATTATGGTGAAGATGTGTTTTTTACTAGGGTTGATGATTCAGAACTTAGTCTTAAAGAAAGAATAGCAATAGGGAATAGTACAGAGTTTGATTATTTTATATCATTCCATAGAAATAGTTTTTCTCCTGAGAGTAATAAGGGAGTAGAGATATTTTATTATAAAGGAACTCCTACGGTAAGAAGATTTTGTGAATCATTAAAGTTTGAACTTGAAAATATATTTGATTATAGAGGAACAAATCAAGCTGAATTATCTTTGTTAAAAAAGATAAATGCTAATGGGGTTCTTATAGAACTTGGGTTTATAGATAGTAGTTCTGATAATCAAATATTTAATAATAGGATAGATGAAATTTCAGGAGCTATATGTAGGGCGTGTTTAAAAGAGGTTGGCAAAGTTAATGAAGATAAGCTTATATGGAGAGTTTGTATAGGAGAGTTTGAAGGATATGAGGAAGCAGAAAAATTAATGAAAGAAGTTAAAAATTTAGGATATAATGCTTGTGTAATACCTCTTAATGAATAATAGTTTGCTTGAAAATCTTTAATTATAGTGATAATAATTAAAGATTTTCTTTTTGTAAATTTTGGAATAAAATATATATTTAACTTTAGGAATAAATTGAGTGTAGTTATTGAATAGTGATTTGGGGCTTAAAGAGTTAAAAGTTAGCTGTATATATTTTAGTAATGATAAATATCCAATCATTGAAGAAAATAAGTAAATTAAGTATAATAGGCAATAGGACGAATGATGTTAAATAAGAAATAAAATAGATTCGGAGGTACCTATGAAGAAGATAGCTGTAATTTTTAATGGTGGAACAATATCAATGAAGGTTGATGATAGAATAAAGGCGGCAGTTCCAAGTTTAACGGGTGAAGAAATAATGGCTATGGTAACAGGAATAGAAAGTTTTGCTACTATAGAGTCACATAGTTTCTCATCTTTACCAAGTCCGCATATTACTCCAGAAATAATGCTAGAGTTATCAAAGTTTATAAATGCATTAATAGATAGAGACGATATAGACGGAGTAGTTGTAACTCATGGTACAGATACTTTAGAAGAGACATCTTACTTTGTAAATTTAACTACTAAGACAAGCAAACCTATAGTTTTCACTGGAGCCATGAGAAGTGGTTCAGAATTAGGATATGATGGGCCAGCTAATTTAGCAGCAGCAATATGTACTGCGGCATCAGATGAAGCTAGAAATAGAGGTGTATTAGTTTGTTTTAATGGAGAACTAAATAGTGCATCAGAAGTTACTAAAGCAAATTCTATGGCTTTAAATGCATTTAGAACACCAAACTTTGGACCTATAGGAATAGTAGATAACAATAGAGTAATATTTGATAGAAGAGTTCCACAAGAGGATTTTATACCTTTAGAGGTTATTGATAAGAAAGTTGCAATAATAAAATGTGCAGCTGGAATTGATGGCGATTTTATATATCACTGTATAGAAAAAGGATATGATGGGATAGTATTAGAAGCGTTAGGAAGAGGGAATGTTCCACCAACTATGGTAGAGGGAATAAAGCTTGCTATAGAAAAGGGGATAGTAGTTGTATTAACTTCAAGATGTTTTGAGGGAAGAGTAGGAGATAGCTATGGATACCTTGGAGGTGGAAGAAACCTTAAAGAACTTGGCGTAATATTCGGAGAAAGTATGCCAAGTCAAAAAGCTAGAATAAAGCTTTTAACACTGCTTGGATTCAATAAAGACCATAGATATATAAAACATAGTTTTGAAAAAGAAAGATACTAAACACATATAATTTATTAATAAGTTATTAAAAATGTTCGATTTTACTTGAATATTAACCTTGCATAGTGTAGAATAACATTCGTAGACAAATAAAAAGCTCATAAATATTAAAAATGTTCGTGTTTTGGGTTTTGTATGGGAATGTTAGTAAACTTTAAAGGGTTATTATTCGAGAGAAATAAAAGCTATTTTAAGTTTACTAAGGCTTAAAATAGCTTTTTTATTTTTATGATCTTAAGATGAGTGTGGAGGTTTTTATGGAAAATAAGGTTCATGTTTTACATGATGAAAGTAATTTACGTATCTTACCAGAAAACAAGAGTGAGTACAAAAGAGAAATATTAGCGGGAACAACAAGTTTCTTAGCTATGGCGTACATAATAGCAGTAAACCCATCAATATTAAGTGCAGCTGGTATGCCCGCAGGGGCAGTGGTAACAGCTACTTGTTTATCAGCAGCTATAGCATGTATCTTTATGGGGATTTACGCAAAATTACCATTTGGACTAGCACCAGGAATGGGATTAAATGCTTTCTTTGCATTCTCAGTTGTTATAGGTATGGGAATATCATGGGAAGTGGCACTTACAGCGGTATTTGTAGAAGGTATTATATTTATACTTTTATCACTATTTAAGATTAGAGAAGCAGTAGTAGACGCTATTCCAATAAATTTAAAATATGCAGTTACTGCAGGTATAGGATTATTTATAGCATTTATAGGATTTAATGGAGCTGGAATTGTAATAGCAAATCCAGACACAATGGTTTCTATGGGACAAATTATAAGTCCTAAAGTTATAGTAGCAATGATAGGTCTTTGTATAATAGTAATTTTAGAAAAGAAAAAAATTAAAGGATCAATGCTAGTTGGTATAGTAGTTTCAACACTTTTAGCTTGGGGCTATGCAATGATTAATACAGAAGCAGCAGCTAGTATGGGGATTTATTTACCAAATGGAATATTTAAGTTTGAATCATTAGCGCCTATAGCAGGTAAAGTTGATTTTTCATACTTAACTTCACCACAGCACATATTTAATTTCATAACAATAGTTTTAACATTCTTATTTGTAGATTTCTTTGATACAGTAGGAACTTTAATAGGTGTAGCTTCAAGAGCTAACATGTTAGATAAAAAAGGTAGAGTACCTAATGCGGGAAAAGCTTTAATGGTAGATGCTGTAGGTACTACAATCGGAGCTTTATTAGGAACTTCTACAGTAACAGCTTATGTAGAGAGTGCTACAGGAGTAGAGGAAGGTGGTAGAACTGGATTAACAGCTATCACAATCGGAGCTTTATTCTTTATAGCAATGTTCTTTTCACCAATATTCGTAGCAGTGCCAGCTTGTGCTACTGCACCAGCTTTAATATATGTTGGATACTTAATGTTAAGCAGTGTATTAAAAATAGATTTTAGTGATATCACAGAAGCTGTACCAGCCTTCTTAATAATAGCTTTAATGCCACTAACTTATAGTATAGGTGATGGATTAACAATTGGAGTTTTAGCATATGTGTTCTTGAATCTTCTTCATAACATCTTTGTTAAAGATAAGAAAGATAAGAAGGAGTTATCAGTAGTAATGATGATACTAGCAGTAGTATTCATATTCAAGCTTTGTATGCCATTCGTAACAGCAATGGTTGGATAATTAATAAAAGCCATATAGAACCTTATAATATTAAAATCTGTAAGTGGATAAATATTCACTTGCAGATTTTTTTATTTATAAGTAATGTATTGTTATGATAAAGGTTTGAAGAAATTTAATTAAGATGTAAATTTGCATTATAAAGTTAAGAGAATAAATGTTAATATTTTGTTAACAAAATATTGTTATTAAGAGGAATTTATATTAAAGTATATCTATATTATTTTCAAGGAGGCTCTCTTTATGGTTAGAAGCATGACAGGTTTTGGGAGAGCAACTAGTGAAGAAGGAAAAGATAGAATATTTTCTTTAGAAATGAAAAGTGTAAATCATAGATATTTAGACATGAACATAAGAATGCCTAGAAGTATGGTTTCTTTAGAAGAAAAGATAAGAAATATAGTTTCTTCTAAACTTAGCAGAGGAAAAGTTGATATCTTCATAAATTATAAAGATTATGCTAAGAATCAAGGAGAGGCTGTTTTAAATGAAGAATTAGCAAAAAGCTACGTGAATTCTTTAGAACAGTTAAAATCTTTGTTTCCTAATATTCAAGATGATTTAAGCTTATCACTAGTAGCTAGATACCCAGAAGTAATAACAATAGAAGAAAAATCAGAGGATTTAGAATCTATTTGGGAAGAAATTAGCTTATTATTAAACGCTGCAGTAGAAAATATGATTTCTATGAGAAATGTTGAAGGCGAGAAATTAGCTGGTGACATTTTATTAAAGTGTAATGTTATTGAAGAGATAGTAGCTTGTATAGAGAAAAAAGCTGATGTGATTGTTGGTGCTTACAAGCAAAAATTAGAAGATAGACTTAAGAATTTATTAGGAGAAGTTCCTGTTGATGAAAATAGAGTAGCTATGGAAGTTGCTGTGTTTGCTGATAAGGCTTCAATTGATGAAGAAATAATAAGATTAGGAAGTCATATTAATCAGTTAAGAAAGACTTTAACTTTAAATGAGCCTATAGGTAGAAAGTTAGATTTCATAGTTCAAGAAATGAATAGAGAAGCTAACACTATAGCATCAAAATCTACAGATTTAGAAATAACTAACAAAGTTATTGATATAAAAAATATTATTGAAAAGATTAGAGAACAAGTTCAGAACATAGAATAAGAGGAGGTAGCAAATGAGTATAAAGTTAATTAATATTGGTTTTGGAAACATAGTTTCAGCTAATAGATTAGTAGCAATAGTAAGTCCTGAATCAGCACCTATAAAGAGAATCATACAAGAAGCTAGAGATAGAGGTATGCTTATAGATGCAACTTATGGTAGAAGAACAAGAGCCGTAATAATTACAGATTCAGATCATGTAATTCTTTCAGCTGTTCAACCTGAGACAGTGGCTCACAGATTATCAACTAAGGAAGAAGTAGTTGTAGAAGATGATGAATAAAATACATAAAGATAATAAAGGTGTATTAATAGTTATTTCAGGTCCTTCAGGTGCAGGTAAGGGAACTATTTGTAAAGCTTTATTAGAAAAGAATGATGATATATTCATATCAGTTTCAGCTACAACTAGAAGCCCTAGAGTAGGAGAAGTTGATGGAGTAAACTATCATTTTTTAACAAAAGAAGAGTTTAAGCAAAGAATAGCTGAAGATGATTTCTTAGAGCATGCTGAAGTTTATGGAAACTATTATGGAACTCCTAAATCAAGTGTTGAAAAAATGCTTAACGAAGGAAAAAACGTAATATTAGAAATAGATATACAAGGTGCTTTAGAAGTTAAAGAAAAAGCTACTGATGGTGTATTCATATTTATATTACCTCCATCAATGGAAGAGTTAAAGCAAAGAATAATTAAAAGAGGTAGCGAAACTCCAGAAAGCTTAATGACTAGATTTAAGTCAGCTTACAAGGAGATAAACTATGTTTCAAAGTATAACTACGCAGTAGTTAATGACAATGTTGAAGATGCAGTTGAAAAAATAGAAGCTATATTATTAGCTGAAAAATGTAGAGTAGACAGATTAAAAGAAAATATATTAGAGTCAAAGGAGGACGAAATGCATGAACAACTCTATGATTAATCCATCAATCGTTGAATTATTAAAAAGGGTAGAAGATAGATATTCTTTAGTATTATTAAGCTCAAAGAGAGCTAGACAAATAATTGACGGAGCAGAGACTTTTGTTGATGTTGAGTCAAACAAACCATTAACAATAGCTATAAATGAAATAGACAGAGGATATGTAACTTATACTGAACTTGGGGAGAAGTAAGAGACATGAAAGATAAGAAATGTGTTGTTGTAGGAGTAAGTGGAGGAGTAGCTGTTTATAAAGCTTTAGATGTTATAAGTAGGCTAAGAAAAAAAGATGTAGAAGTACATGTAATAATGACTAAATCCGCTACTGAGTTTGTAACACCATTATCTTTTCAATCATTAAGTCAAAACATGGTTATAACAGATATGTTTGCTGAACCAAAGGCTTGGGAAATTCAACATATTTCATTAGCTAAAAAAGCTGATTTAATGTTAATTGTTCCAGCTACAGCAAACATTATAGGAAAGGTTGCAAATGGAATCGCTGATGACATGTTATCCACTACTATAATGGCAACAAAGGCACCAGTGGTATTCTGTCCAGCCATGAATACTAACATGTATGAAAATCCTATAGTTCAGAGAAATATAAATCTTCTTAAAGAGTTAGGCTATGAATTTATAGAGCCTGCTAGTGGAAGATTAGCATGTGGTGATGAGGGAAAAGGTAAACTTCAAGATACCGAAATTATTGCAGAAGAAACAGTGAGAAGGTTACATTCTACTAGAGATTTAGTAGGTAAAAAGGTGGTTGTTACTGCAGGTCCTACTGTAGTTCCAATAGATCCAGTAAGAATTTTAACAAATAGATCTTCAGGAAAAATGGGATATTCAATAGCAGAGGAAGCTAGAGATAGAGGAGCTGAAGTTGTTTTAATTTCAGGACCAACTTCTTTAAGTAAACCTCATGGGATTAAAGTTATAAATATCAAAACAAATGAAGATATGTTTGAAGCCATAAAGGAAGAGTTTCATGATGCTGACATAGTTATAAAATCTGCAGCAGTTGCCGATTATAAAGCTAAAGAGTATAGCAATGAAAAAATTAAAAAAACTGGAGACGATTTAAGCTTAATCTTTGAGAGAGATAGAGATATTCTACAAACTCTTGGAGAAATGAAGAAAGATCAAATCCTAGTTGGTTTTGCAGCGGAAAGTAGTAATGTATCAGAAAATGCAAAAGGTAAATTAGAGAGAAAATCTTTAGATTATATTGTAGCAAATGATATAAGTGGAACAGAAACTGGTTTTGCTAGTGATGAGAACAAAGTTACTATATTTAGCAGATTTGGTGATGAAATATCACTAGAAAAAATGACTAAAAGAGAAGTTGCAAAAAACATATTTGACATTATAAAAGGGCGCTAATTGCGCCTTTTTATTCTATATGAACAAGGGTGATTATTTTGGAGAAATTTGCTGAAGTAATTGTAAATAGTGATGCTGTTACAATTGATAAGCCTTTTACATATAAGATTAAAGAAGATTTAATCCATAAGATAGAGGTTGGACATAGAGTTTTGATTCCTTTTGGAAATGGGAACAAAAAAATTGAAGGTTTTGTTTTAAAAATATTAGATGATGTTGAGAATAGAAATATACGATATAAGGCTATATATGCTATTTGTGATGAAGAACCCTTATTAAGTGATGATTCATTAAGGTTAATTGAATTTTTAAGAGAAAAGTATTTATGCAAGTATATAGATGCTATTAGAGTTATGATACCACCTAGGATAATGAGTGGTAATAAAGAAAAAACAAAGCAAGTAATTGTGTTTAAGGAATATAAAGAAGGGTTAAGTGAGCCACAAGAAAAAGCTTTATCCTTAATAGAAGAAAAGAGTGGCGGATTTACAAAGGCTGAATGGAATAAAATTTTTAGTGTATCAACATATATGATAAATAAGTTGATTGAATTAGAATGCGTTTCAAGTGAAGAAGTTAGAGTTGGAAGAGAAAACTTAAGAGAGTTTAAACCTTATCCACCAAAGAAATTAAATGAAGAACAAGTAAAAGCATATGATACTATTTTAGATAGTAATAAAAATATGTTTTTATTAAAAGGGGTAACTGGTAGTGGAAAAACTGAAGTTTATATGAATCTAGTAAGTTACATGCTTCTTTTTGAAAAAAGTTCTTTAATTTTAGTTCCTGAAATAGCTTTAACTCCTCAGATGATAGAGAGATTCAAGGGGAGATTTGGAAAAGATGTAGCAGTATTTCATAGTAGACTTTCTGATGGAGAAAGATATGATGAATGGTATAGGGTTAAAAATGACAATGTGAAAGTTGTTATTGGAGCTAGATCAGCATTGTTTTTACCTTTTAGTGATTTAGGATTGATAATTGTTGATGAGGAACATGAAAGTAGTTACAAATCAGATATGAACCCTAAGTATAATTCCATAGAGGTATGTGAATACTTAAGTTATTTAAAAAATTGCAAAGTTGTATTAGGGTCTGCAACTCCTAGTGTTGTAAGTTTTTATAAGGCTTTAAGAGGAATGTATGAGCTAGTTGAACTTAAAAATAGGGTTAATAATGTAGAATTACCTGAAGTTTCTCTTGTAGATATGAGAGAGGAATTGAGGGCAAATAATAAAACTATGTTTAGTAGAGATTTGTATCATAAGATAAAAGATAGGTTAGCGAAAAAAGAACAAATAATTTTGTTTTTAAATAGAAGAGGATTTTCATCCTTTGTTTCTTGTAGAAGTTGTGGATTTGTTTTTAAATGTAACAATTGTGACATATCTATGACTTATCATAATAATGGATACTTAGTTTGTCATTATTGTGGAAATACTGCAAGAATTCCAAAGACTTGCCCTAAATGTGATAGTACATATGTTAAACATTTTGGTGTAGGTACAGAAAAAGTAGAGGCAGCAGTTAAACATTACTTCCCAGAAGCAAGAGTTTTAAGAATGGATGTTGACACTACTAGAAAGAAGAATTCTCATGAAGAGATATATAATTCTTTCAAAAATAAGGAAGCTGATATTTTAATAGGTACTCAAATGATAGCAAAGGGATTAGATTTTCCGGATGTAACTCTAGTTGGAGTTATGGCAGCGGATATGTCATTAAACTTACCTGATTATAAGTCTAGTGAAAAGACTTTTCAACTTATAACTCAAGTAAGTGGAAGAGCTGGTCGTGGAGATAAAAAAGGTGAAGTAGTAATTCAAAGTTATTCTCCAGAGCATTATGCTTTGACTTGTGCTAAAAATAATGATTATGATGATTTCTTTAAAAGAGAAATTGCAATAAGAAAAGTTATGGGTTATCCTCCTTTTGATGATTTATTTTTAATAAATTTAAGTGGAAAAGGAGAAATAAAAATAAAGCTCTTTGCTAAAAAATTAGAGAAGTATTTACGTAAAATATTAGAAGAATATGATAATATATTTATATATGAAGCATGTCCTTGTTCTATAAGTAAAATAAAAAATGTTTATAGATGGCAAATATTAATCAAGGGAACTCTTGATTCGGAGGTATGCAACAAAATTAAAAAAGGGGTTTATGAATTATCTAAAGATGTTTATAATGAGATTAAGATTGGTTTAGACATAAATCCTAATAGTTTGATGTAAGGGAGGAAACTATTTTGGCAATAAGAAACATAAGATTTAATGATGATGAAATACTAAGAAAAAAATGTAGAGTAGTTGATGACATTAATGATAGAATGAAAACTTTAATAAATGATATGATAGAAACTATGTATGAGAACAATGGAGTAGGATTAGCTGCACCACAAGTTGGAATACTAAAGAAAATATTTGTTGTTGATGTTATGGATGGAGAAGGTCCAAGAGTATTCATAAATCCAGAAATAACAGAAATGGCTGGAGAACAAACAGATGAAGAGGGATGTTTAAGTTTGCCAGGAAGACATAAGCCTGTTAAGAGGGCCAATAATATAAAAGTGAAAGCTTTAAATATTGATGGTGAAGAGTTTGAGTTAGAAGCCGAAGGATTCTTAGCAAGAGCTATTCAACATGAGAATGACCACTTATATGGAGTTCTTTTCATTGATCACGAGATTTAGGACTTAGGAGGAAGAAGACATGAAGATAGTATTTATGGGAACACCAGATTTTGCAGTTCCATCATTAAAGAGTTTAATAAAAGAATTTGGAGTTGAGGCTGTTTTCACTCAACCAGATAGACCAAAAGGTAGAGGAAAGAAACTTGGTATGTCACCAGTTAAAGAGGTTGCATTAGAACATAATATACCAGTTTACCAACCTTTAAAAATCAAAAATGAGCCAGAAACTATAGAAGAATTAAGAAATATGGAGCCAGATTTCATAATAGTTGTAGCTTTTGGTCAATTATTACCTAAGGAAGTATTAGATATACCTAAGTATGGATGTATAAACTTACATGCTTCACTACTTCCTAAATATAGAGGAGCAGCTCCTTTAAACTGGAGTATAATCAAAGGGGAGAAGGTAACAGGAAATACAACTATGCTTATGGATGTAGGTCTTGATACTGGAGATATGCTTTTAAAAGATGAAGTTGAAATTACAGATACAATGACCTGTGGTGAGTTACATGATATCTTAATGGAAAGAGGAGGAGATTTACTAATTAAAACTATTTATGGAATAGTTAATAATGAAATAACTCCAGAAAAACAAAATCATGAAGAAACTTGTTATGCTTCAATGCTTAATAAGGAAATAGCTAAGATTGATTGGACTCTTTCAGCTCAAGATATTCATAACTTAGTTAGAGGATTAAACCCATGGCCAGTAGCTCTAACTTCATATGATGATGTAACAATGAAAGTTCATCAAACTAGAGTTGAAAAGGGAGAAAGTAACAAAGAACCAGGAACAATAATAGCTGTAGATAAAACAGGTATTAAGGTTTCAACAGGAAAAGATATTCTAGTAATAGAAAAATTACAATTCCCAAATAGTAAACAATTATTTGTTGAGCAATTTATAAATGGTAATTCAGTAGAAATAGGGAAAATATTAAAATAATTAATAGAAGGTGATGGTATGTTTTATCCTTTTTATTTTGATCCAACATATTTAATTCTTATACCAGCGATATTAATATCAGGATGGGCACAATTAAAGGTATCAAGTACTTTTAATAAATTCAGTACAGTAAGAAGTGTTAATGGATATACTGGAGCACAAGTTGCAAGGATTCTATTGAATGATGCAGGGCTTCAAGATGTTGAAATTCAACAAGTAGCTGGAAGGTTAAGTGACCATTATGATCCAAGGGCTAAGGTTTTAAGATTATCATCAGATGTATATGGAAGTACTTCAGTAGCATCTATTGGAGTAGCAGCCCATGAAGTTGGGCACGCTATACAGGATAAGGAAGCTTATGCAGCTTTAGTTTTTAGAAATACAATAGTGCCAGTTGTAAATTTTGCATCAAGTTTATCATGGATAATATTCTTTGTAGGAATATTATTTAGTTACTCAAGTTTAGTTAATATTGGTATAATATTATTCTCAGCAGTAGTTTTATTTCAATTAGTAACATTACCAGTAGAGTTTAATGCTTCTTCAAGAGCATTAAAGCTTTTAGAATCTAAGGGAATACTTTATGATAATGAAGTAGAAGGAGCAAGAAAAGTGCTAAGTGCAGCAGCATTAACATATGTGGCAGCAACACTTATGGCTATATTACAATTAGTAAGACTTATAGCTATAAGCAACAGAAATTCAAATGATTAGAGGTTAGAGTATGAATGCAAGAAAAATAATAGTCGAAATATTAGATAATGTTTTATTAAATGGAGCATATTCAAATATAGAAATAAACAAGCAATTTGCAATGAATGAGATAGATCCAAAAGATAAGGGATTAATAACAGAAGTTGTTTATGGAACAATAAAATACAAAAAGATGATAGATATAATTCTTTCAAACTTTGTTGCTGACATTGGAAAAATAGATGATAGTGTAGTAAATATACTAAGAAGTGCTATATATCAAATGAAGTTCTTAGATAGAGTGCCACCTTATGCAATAGTTAATGAGGCTGTTAATTTAACTAAGGAAAAGCATCAAACTTAACTAAGTTTGTAAATGGAGTTTTAAGAAACTACTTAAGAAATGAAAATAAAAACTTCAAAGTTGGATTAAGAAACAATGAAGCTTTATGTTATGACTTCTCATTTGATAGATGGATGATAGAAATGTTTACTAAGCAATATGGAAAAGAAGATGCTTTAAGAATACTTAGAGGATTAAATACAGTTCCATACATGACTGTAAGAGTAAACACTTTTAAAGCTGACTATGATGATGTTTATGATAGACTTGTTGAAGAAGGATATGATGTTGAAGAGGGAGCATTCTCTCCGGAAGCTATAATCATAAAAAAAGGTAGTGCAATAGAAAAGAATAAACTTTACCAAGAAGGATTAATAACAGTACAGGATGAAAGTGCTATGTTAGTTGCTCCATTATTTGATTTAGAAGGTAAAGAGCAAGTAATGGATCTTTGTAGTGCACCAGGAACTAAAGCTACTCATATAGCTGAGTTAATGATGAATGAAGGTAAGGTTATGGCGTTTGATGTGCATGAACATAAATTAGCTTTAATAAAAGAAAATGTAGATAGACTAGGTTTAACAAATGTTGAAGTTGAATTAGGAGACGCTACAAAAATAAGTTCTAAGTATATAAACTGGGCTGATAGAGTATTATTAGATGTACCTTGTTCAGGACTTGGAATAATAAGAAAGAAACCGGAAATAAAATGGAACAAGAAGAATAATGACTTAACAGAGGTTGTTAAAGTTCAAAAAGAAATCTTAAAGAATGCATGGAACTATCTAAGAGAAGGTGGAGAATTAATTTATTCAACTTGTACTTTAAATAAAAAAGAAAATGAAGAAGTTATAGATTGGTTCGTAGAAAGAAATTCAGATTGTGAAATAGAAAAAGTATTTTTAGGAAAAGCAGATAATGTAATATACAATGAAAATGGAAGTGTTACAATATTACCTAACAAATACATGGATGGTTTCTTTATTGCTAAGCTTAAGAAAAAATAATAAGTCAGCAAAAGAGATGAACATGGAAGGTGAGACTATATGAAAAACATCTTAGATTTTACATTAGAAGAGTTAAAAATATGGATGAAGGAAAATGGAGAAAGTGCTTTTAGAGCAAAGCAAATCTTTGATTGGATATATAAAAAAGAAGTATTTGATTTTGAAGGTATGAAAAATATACCTAATAATCTTAAAAGTAAGCTTTCAGAGAATTTTTATATAGGTATTCCCGAAGTTATAGATTCTTTATCATCTGGTGAGGATGGAACTAAAAAAATCCTTTTAGGATTAGGTGATGGAAACATAATTGAATGCGTTATTATGAGATATAAATACGGTAATTCAATTTGTGTTTCCACACAAATTGGTTGCAGAATGGGATGTAAATTCTGTGCGTCTACATTAGAAGGAATGGTAAGAAACTTAACAGCTGGAGAAATATTATCAGAAGTTTTAATAGGTCAAAAGCTTTTAGGAGAGAGAATATCTAATATAGTACTAATGGGAAGTGGAGAGCCGCTAGACAACTATGATAATGTCATGAAATTCTTAGAATTAGTAAATGCTGACTATGGATTAAACATAGGACAAAGACATATTACATTATCAACTTGTGGATTAGTACCAAAAATTAAGGATATGGCAGATAAGGAAATGCAAGTTACACTAGCTATTTCATTACATGCTGTTTCTGATGAAAAAAGAAAAACAATAATGCCTATAGCAAATAAGTATTCAATAAGTGAAATATTAGATGCTTGTAACTATTATATTGAGAAGACTGGAAGAAGAATAACTTTTGAGTATTCTTTAGTTAAAGGAGTAAATGATACTAAGGAAGATGCTAAGAGTTTAGGAAAATTACTAAAAGGCATGCTTTGTCATGTAAACTTAATTCCTGTAAATGAGATAAAAGAAAATGAGTTCAAGAAATCTTCTAAGAAAGATATAGAGGCGTTTTTAAATACTCTTAAAACATATGGAGTAGAAGCTACAGTAAGAAGAGAAATGGGTTCAGATATAAATGCAGCCTGTGGTCAATTAAGAAGAAGTTATATTAAGTCAAAAGGGTTAGAGCTGTAGGGGGAAATAATATGTTAGGATTTGTAACAGACAAAGGTAATATTAGAGAATTAAATGAGGATTTTTTATCTTATTCTAGAGAAAATGAATTTTCTATATATGTTGTAGGAGATGGTATGGGAGGACATAATGCTGGTGAGGTAGCTAGTAAGAGAGCTGTTGAAAGTATTATATCTTTTGTTAAAGAAAACTATGGAGTAGTATCTTTAGATGAGTTGTTAAAAGATGCTATATTATATGCAAATTCAAAAATATATAATATGAGCCAAGAGAGTAGTGGTTTATCAGGCATGGGAACAACAATAACTGCTATTTTAGAAGTTAAAAACATAATTTATGTTGCCAATGTAGGAGACAGTGCTTGTTTTGGTATAAATGAGAGTGGTATAAAGAAATTAACAAAGGATCACTCATTAGTTCAAGAACTTATAGATAGTGGATGTATTACTGAAGGGCAGGCAAAAAAACACCCTAGAAAGAATATAATAACTAGAGCTATAGGAACTAATTCAAATGTTGATGTTGACATATTTAAGTTAGATAAGCATGAATACAAAGCTTATCTACTTTGCACTGATGGGTTAAGTAATGATGTTGATGAAGAAGAAATATGGAATGAAGTAATAAAATCTGAAAACTTTGATAAAACATGCAAGGATTTGGTTGACATGGCTAAAGCAAGAGGAGGCAGAGACAATATTACAGTGTTAGTTTTTGGAGGAGAGAAATAGAATGATAGGTAAGATCTTAGGGAATAGGTACGAGTTACTTGAGCGCGTAGGCGAAGGGGGAATGTCCTTCGTATATAAGGCGAGATGCAGAAAATTAAATAGATTCGTAGCTGTTAAAATATTAAAAGACGAATTTAAAAATAACGAAGAAATTGTTAAAAAATTTAAAAAAGAAGCTACAGCTATTGCTAACTTATCCAATCCAAACGTAGTTAATGTATTAGATGTTGGAACACAGGATGATATGAACTATATTGTTATGGAATATATAGAAGGTAAAACATTAAAGGATATTATAAAAGATAAAGGTGCTTTACCATATGAAGTTGCCATAAGCATAGGTATAAAAGTTGCTAAGGCTTTAGAATGTGCACATAAAAATGGAATTGTACACAGGGATGTTAAACCACAAAATATTTTAGTTACTGAAGAAGGTGTTGTTAAAGTAACAGACTTTGGAATAGCTAAATCTATGGATTCATCAACAATAGCTCATACAAATAGCGTTATGGGTTCTGCACATTATTTTTCTCCGGAACAAGCTAAAGGAACTTATACTGATTATAGAACAGATTTATATTCTTTAGGAATTGTTTTATATGAAATGGTTACAGGAGTTGTACCTTTTGATGGTGATTCTCCAGTTACAGTAGCTGTAAAACATATACAAGAGAAAGCAATACCTCCTAAAAATATAAATAGGAGTATCCCAAATAGCTTAAATGATTTGATATTAAAGGCTATGGAAAAAGATGCAGTTAATAGATATCAGACAGCTAGAGAAATAATAAGTGATTTGGAAAAAATAAAGAATAATCCTGATGTAATAATTTCTCCTAAATCTTCAGAAGAAGAGGAGCAGTTTACAAGAGTTATGGCACCAGTAGTTGTACCTGATTTAGATGAAACTAAAAAGCCGTTAAGTGATATTGATGATGAAGATGAATATGATGAATATGACGAAGATGAAGATGAAGACGATGACTATGAGGAGCCACAAAAGGTAGTTGAAACTCCAAAGAAGCAAAATAATCCAAAGGGTAAGAAAAAGAGTTCAACAGCAGTAATTATTGTGGCAACTATTTTAGTTGTAGCCTTAGGTATATCTTTAGGTTTCTTTGGAATGAAGAAATTTGTTGAAGGTGGTAAAGGCGTAGCTGTTCCTAATGTTGTAGGAGCTAAAGCTGATGATGCGAAAGCTGAGTTAGAAAAACTAGGATTTAAAGTTCTAGAAGTTACTGAAGAAAGTGACCAAGAAAAAGGAATAGTTTTAAGCACAGATCCAGCTGCAAATACTTCAGCTAAAAAAGGTTCAGAAATTAAACTAACAATAAGCGGTGGTGTAAGCCAAGTAAAGGTTCCGAACTTTGAAGGTATGGATTTAGATTCTGTTAAAAATACTCTAGGAACATTAAACTTAGAACTTGGAAATGTTGATTATGAATATAGTAACAGTGTAGCTAAGGGACAGGTTATTTCACAAAGTCCTAGTGCAAATGTTGAAGTGGATAAGAATTCTAAAGTTGATATTGTTATAAGCAAAGGACCAGAAATTAAGGTTGCTAAGGTTCCTAATTTATCAGGAAAAACTGTAGATCAAGCTAAGAGTGAGTTAGAAGGTTTAGGGTTTAAAGTAAATGCTACTAAAGGTGATAATGCTGATAGTGCAGATAAATCAGGAAAAGTTTATAAACAAGATCCAGCTCCAGGATATGAAATGAGACAAGGAACAACTATAACAATAGTTTACTATGGAGATTATAGTAAACCTAAGCATAATGCAGGTGAGCTTGTTGGAATGACTGGAGCACAAGCTAAGGAGTGGGCTTCCAAGAATCATATAACTGTAAATGGTATTACAAGTGATACTGCTAAAGTTAAATCAGTAAGTAATTCTGGTGAAGTTGAAGAAGGTTCATCAGTTAGTGTAACTATGGAAGAGGAAAAGAAACCAGAACCAGATAAAAAGCCTGATCAAGGTGGAGACTCAACTGATGGTGGTCAAGGTGGCGATACAACAGATGGAGGCAACCAAGGTGGAGATCAAGGTGGAAACAGTGGTCAAGATCAACAAGGCAACAATCAAAATAATAATCAACAAGCAAGCCATAGTCCAAATAAAAAATCATAGTTTTTAAACTTTATAATAAGAAGCTTAAGGAAGAAAATCCTTAAGCTTCTTGCATTTTATATGAAAATCTGTTTATTATAAGAATATACAATTAAAAGATACGGAGGAAATATGGAAGGAATTATAATCAAAGGAATAGGTGGATTCTATTATATAAAAACAGAAGAGGGAGTTATTGAGTGTAAAGCTAGAGGGAAATTTAGATATAACTCATTAAAGCCCATGGTTGGAGATAGAGTTACTATAAAAGTTGAAAATGGAAAAGGTGTAATTGAAGAAATACACGAGAGAAGTTCGGAGCTTATAAGACCAACAGTTGCAAACGTAACACAAGCTTTTGTTGTTTTTGCAATTAAAAATCCGGATATCAATTTGGATTTGTTAAATAGATTCTTAACCCTTTGTGAGTACAATGATATACATGCTGTTGTATGTTTAAATAAAGAGGATTTATGTACTGAGGAAGAGAAGGATGAATTAAAGGCTATAATAAATGATATTGGATATGAGGTTCTGTTCATAAATGCTAAAGAGGGAAAGGGCTTTGATGCTTTAAAAGAGAGATTAGAAGATAATATAACAGTTCTTTGTGGTCCTTCAGGAGCAGGGAAATCTACACTTCTAAATTCATTTATTGATAGAGAACATATGGAAACAGGAAGTGTAAGTGAGAAGATTGGAAGAGGTAAGCATACAACTAGACATAGTGAGCTTATAGATATAGATAATGGATATCTAGTAGATACACCAGGATTCACTACTTTAGATGTTACTTTCATAAATAGAGATAGTCTTAAATATTGTTTCCCAGAGTTTAATGACTATAACAACCTTTGTAAGTTTAATGGATGTAACCATTATAAGGAGCCAAAGTGTGCAGTTAAAGAGGCTGTAGAAGAGGGTAAAATAAACAAGCTAAGATATGAATTTTATATAAAAACATTAGAAGAGATATTAAATAGGAGGGGTAATTAATGGTTAAAATAGCACCATCAATATTATCAGCAGATTTTAGCATTTTAGGAGAACAAGTAAAAAGAGTAGAAAAAGGTGGAGCAGAATTCTTACATATAGATGTAATGGATGGTCATTTTGTTCCTAATATAAGCTTTGGATTCCCAATAATGAAAGCTATAAGAGGAATGAGTAATTTAGTTTTTGACGTTCACTTAATGATAGAGGAACCAGGGAAGTATGTGGATGAGTTTATAGCTTCAGGAGCAGATTTAATAACAGTTCATTATGAATCAGATAGACACATAGACAGAACAGTAAACTACATAAAGAGTAAAGGATGTAAAGCCGGTATTGCTTTAAATCCAGGAACTCCAGTTTCGATGTTACAAAACTTAATACCTTCACTAGATATGGTATTAATTATGTCTGTTAATCCTGGTTTTGGAGGACAAAGCTTTATATCATATAGCTTAGATAAAATAAGAGAAGTTAAAGAGATGGCTAAAGCTTGTGGAAGAGAAGACTTATTAATCCAAGTTGATGGAGGAGTAGGTGCAAATAATATTAAAGAAATAGTTGAGGCAGGGGCTAACGTATTGGTTGCAGGTTCAGCTGTATTTAAAGAAGATAAGATAGAAGAAAATATAAAAGCTCTAAGAGAGGCTCTATAATATGAAAGCTCTTATAATAGCTGGAGGAGAAAAACCAAGTAAAGAGCTGTTAGAAAGTGAAGCAAAAAATAGTGATGTATTAATAGCAGCTGATAAAGGGGTTGAAGCATTTTTAATAAATGGATTTACTCCAGATTATGCTTTAGGCGACTTTGATTCAATTTCAGAAGAATTTAAAGAGCGATTAAAAGATTTAAATATAGAAAGGTTTAATCCAGAAAAGGACAATACAGATACAGAGATAGCGTTTTTAAAGGCGATTAACCTTGGAGCTACAGAAATAGCCTTTTTGGGAGTCACTGGGACAAGACTAGATCATGTTCTTGCTAATTTAGGTCTTTTAAGAAGTTCCTTAGAAAAGGGAATAGAGGCATATATTATTGATAATAATAATAAAATTATGTTAAAGAATAAAAGTACGATTCTAAAAAATGAATTTGGTGATTATATATCATTTCAAGCTTTTGGAGAATCTGTAGATAATTTTTCTATAAAAAGTTCTAAATATCCACTTAGTAATCATAAACTCTTATTAGGAGATTCATTATGTGTTTCTAATGAGTTTGTTGATGAATATATGGAGATATCATTTGAAAAAGGTGAGGTTCTAGTTATATATTCAAGAGATTAAACACAGTTTGAGATTCTTCTGCATAAAATATTTTGGGTAATAAATAAAAAGGTAGGAGATAGTTTATGAGAATAATGACTATTAAATTGCCAAAATTCTTAGGTAAGATTGTTAGGATTTTTAAAGGCAATAAAAAATCAAATACATAAGATGGAAAAACAAGGGATAAGCATAGCTTATCCCTTAATTTTGTGCAAAATAAAAATGCAGTCTAAATAACTGCATTTTTGCCAAAGATTTCTTATATAGCTCTTTGAACTTTTCCAGATCTTAAGCATCTTGTACAAACGTGAACAGTTTTTGGTGTTCCCTTAACTATTGCTTTAACCTTTTTTATGTTAGGAGCCCAAGTTCTCTTTGATTGTCTGTGTGAGTGGCTGTACTGTGTACCAGCAACAACTCCTTTGTTACAAATCTCGCATCTTCTTGCCATTAAAAACACCTCCTTTAAAATGAAGATAAAATCTTCAATAGGACAGATAATATTCTATCATAATATATATGAGTTGTGCAAGTATAATATTAAAATAAATCTTTAAAAATATGTTGCCATACATATATAGTTCTTGAATAATCAATGTATTTAATATAGAATATAGTATATGTAATAGTTGAGGAGGAATCGCCATGATAGGATATTCAAATGAATATGGAAATGTATCTTACACTGATGACGTTTTAGCAAAAATTGTTGGATTATCAACAATGGAGTGCTATGGAGTAGTTGGAATGGTTTCTAAAAGTGCAACAGAAGGTCTTTGGGAATTAATGAGAATAGAAAATTTAACAAAAGGCGTAAAAATAGATAATAAAAATAATAAGTTAACAATAGAAGTATTTGTTATGGTAGAGTATGGAACAAAAATATCTGTAATAGCAAACAATATAATTCAAAAGGTTAAGTACAATGTTGAAAATTATACTGGGCTTAAGGTATCTAGCATAACAGTAAATGTTCAAGCGGTTAGAGTCTAGGAGGTAAAATAGAATGAAATTTAATAAAATAAATGGGGAACATTTGTATTATATGATGAGTAATGCAGCAACTAAGTTAGAGTTACAAAGTGAATATGTAAACTCACTTAACGTTTTCCCAGTTCCAGATGGAGATACAGGAACAAATATGTCTATGACATTTAGAGCTGCTGTTAAGGAAATCGAAGGAATGAATAGCCAAAATATTGGTGAAGTTTCTAAGAAGTTAGCTAAGGGGGCACTTATGGGTGCTAGAGGAAACTCAGGAGTTATTCTTTCACAAATTCTTAGAGGTATTTCAAAAGGACTTGAAGGCAAGGATGAAGTAGATGCAGCAGAATTTGCTAATTCTCTTTTAGAAGGAAGTAAGTCAGCTTATAAAGCTGTAATGAGACCTACAGAAGGAACAATACTTACAATAGTAAGAACAGCTGGAGAGGTTGCAGTAGCTTTAAAAGAAGATGATATAACTGAACTTATGAGAGAAGTTTGTAGAGAAAGTAAGATAATGCTTGATAAAACTCCAGAGATGCTACCAGCATTAAAAAAAGCTAAAGTTGTTGATTCAGGCGGAATGGGATTATTAATAATCCTTCAAGGAATGCAAGAAGCTTTAGAAAATGATTTAAAAATAACTACAGAGAAACCACAAGCAGTTAAAACTTCAGTTGCTCAAACTCAAAGAGGAGAAGCTATGAGTGAGGCTGATATTAAGTTTGGTTACTGTACTGAGTTCATAATATTAGGAGATGCAACTCATGCAGAAGACTTTAGAGCTAAGGTTATAGAAAAAGGAGATTCTCTAGTTGTTGTTGGATATGAAGATGTAATAAAAGTACATATTCACACTAATAATCCAGGTAGCGTTTTAGAAGAAGCTGTTAAGTTTGGAGAGCTTTCTAAAATAAAAATAGACAACATGAGAGAAGAGCATAGAGAAATGCTTGAGGGAATGAGTGAAGGATACTCAGAACCAGAAGAAGATGTTGCGGCTAGTGAATTTAAAAAATATGCATTCATATCAGTAGCTATGGGTGAAGGTATGAAAAACATATTCAAGGACTTAGGTGTTGACTACGTAATAGAGGGTGGTCAAACTATGAACCCAAGTACTCAAGATATGTTAGCGGCTATAGACAAATTAAATGCTGAGCATATATTTATTTTACCTAATAATAAGAATATAATCATGGCAGCTAATCAAGCGGCTGAGATTTCAGATAAAGATATAAGAGTTATACCAACTAAAACAATTCCTCAAGGAATAACTTGTATAACTATGTTTAACCCAGAAGCAGAAGTTGAAGAAAATGTTGATGAGTTAAATGAAGCTATGGAAATGGTTAAGACAACTTCAGTAACATATGCTGTTAGAGATACTGAGATTGATGGAAAAGAAATCAAAGAAGGTAATATCTTAGGTTTAGTTGAAGGTAAGATTAAAGAAGTTGGAGAAGATCCATACAAGGTTGCAGAAGACTTAATAGGATCATTAGTTGATGAAGATTCAGAGTTAATTACTATCTTCTATGGTAAAGACTGTGATGAAGAAAAAGTTGATGCTTTAGTTGAAATGTTAGAAGAGAAATATGATGACTTAGATGTTCAGTGCTATAATGGAGAACAACCATTATACTACTTCATAATGTCAGTAGAATAGTAGTTTTTATTAAGAGTGATTAATTAAAGCTGATAGGAATAGAAATCTTATTAGGGGGTTATAGCTATATTTATTATGGTTATAATCCTTTAATTTTGCAATTTTATATTAGAGAAGGAGGGTAGAACTATGAACATATATGATGATATAGGTTTTGTAAAGGGTGTTGGGCCTAAGCTTAAAGAAAAGCTTAATAAGGTTGGAATATTTACAGTTTTAGATTTGCTATTATACTTTCCTAGAGATTATGAATTCTTAAATGATGAAGTCGATTTAAATAATCAAAATGGAGATGAGAAGGCAATAATAAAATGTACAGTTCAAAGTTATGGAAGTTCAGTTAGAACTAGAACAGGAAAAACTCTTACTTCTATTAATTTTACGTATAATAATTTTAAGGTTGTTGGGAAGTGGTTTAATCAACCTTATATAAAAAGAAATTTTGCTTTAGGAAAAGAATATAATCTTATGGGTAAATTCAAAAAGGTTGGAAATACTTTAGAAGTTATAAATCCAATAATACCTTGTAAGGAAGCTAATAAAAGTGAAATACTTCCTATATATGTGTTGAAAAATGGATTAACAAGCAAAGTTATAGTTAAAGTTATTAATGAAATATTAAAGAATATGATTATTAAAGAGAATTTACCTAAAGAAATTGTTGATAAGTATAAATTGATATCTTTAGATGAAGCCATAAGAAGCATACATTTTCCAACTGGGAGAGGAGAGCTTCAAAATGCTATAAATAGATTGAAGTTTCAAGAGTTATTTACATACTCATTAAAAGTAATAATGATGAAAGCTCATATAAAAAAAGAAAATAGTGGTATAAGTTTTAAAATGAGTCCTCTTCTTAAAGATTTAAAGGAATCATTACCGTATACATTAACTAATGCTCAATCTAGAACCCTTAGAGAAATACTTATGGATCAAAAGAGAAATATAGCAATGAATAGATTAGTACAAGGAGATGTTGGTTCTGGAAAGACTTTAGTAGCACTTATATCGATGTTTAATGTTTATATGAATGGATACCAAACAGTTTTAATGGCTCCAACGGAAATATTAGCAAATCAGCATTATGCTGAGGCTAAAAAGTACTTGGAACAATTTGGTGTTGATATAGAACTTCTTACTGGAAGTACTAAGGAAAAAGAAAAGAAAAGAATAAAGGAAAAGATTGCTACAGGAAAAGAGATAATGGTAATAGGAACTCATGCTGTTATACAAGATGATGTAGAACTTAATAATCTAGGACTTGTTGTAACAGATGAACAACATAGATTTGGAGTTGAGCAAAGAAGTAGACTTATAAATAAAAACAAGAGATCGGATGTTTTAGTTATGACAGCTACTCCTATTCCAAGAACTTTATCATTATACCTTTATAGTGATTTGGATATTTCAATCATAGATGAACTTCCGCCAGGAAGAAAACCAATTGATACTATATTAGTTGATATGAATAGTAGGATGAAGGCTTATAACTTTGCACTCAAGGAAGTTGAAAAAGGAAGACAGTTTTATATAGTTTCTCCTTTAATAGAAGAAAATGAAAAACTAAAGCTTAATTCAGTAGAAAAAATTTATGAAGAACTTAAAAATGGAATATTTAAAGATATAAATATCGAAATACTTCATGGAAAAATGAATGGAAAAGAAAAGGATGAAATCATAAATACCTTTAAAAATGGGGAAATAAAAGGTATAATATCTACAACGGTTATAGAAGTAGGTGTTAATGTTCCAAATGCAACTATGATGATTATAGAGAATGCGGAGAGATTTGGTTTAGCACAACTTCATCAACTTAGAGGAAGAGTAGGTAGAGGAGAACATAAGTCTTCGTGTATTCTTATAGCTAATACAAAAAATGATGTTACTAAAAGAAGAATGGAGATTATGACAGAGAGTTCAGATGGATTCTACATTGCGGAAGAAGATTTGAAACTTAGAGGTGCTGGGGAAGTATTTGGTATGAGACAGCATGGTGATGAAGGGTTTATCTTAGCTAATGTAGTTGATGATATAAAAATACTAAAGTGTGCAAATCATGAAGCAAAATTAATAGTAAACAACATTAATGAAGAGAATGAAAAACTTTGCTCTGAAATAATGAGAGGAATTGAAAGAAATAGCAAGTATATTTGTTTTAATTAGTAAATTGTTCAAAAACTAGTAATGTGATAAAATAATTAAGGAAAATCAAAGGAGGACGTTAAAAATGAGAATAATAGCAGGAAAAGCAAAAGGAAGAACTATATTATCTCCACCAACACATGAAACAAGACCAACACTAGATAGAATAAAGGAATCAATATTCAGTATGATTCAATGGGAAATTCCAGAAGCAGTAGTTATTGATGTTTTCGCTGGAACAGGAAGTTTAGGATTAGAGGCTGCAAGTAGAGGAGCAGAAGAGTGTTACTTAGTTGATAAAAGCCCAATAACTTTCCCAGTTTTAAAGAAGAATATAGAAAACTTAGGGTTTGGAGATTTCTGTCATGCTTTAAATACAGATGCTTATTCTGCATTAAGAAGTTTGGCTTCAAGAGGAAAAGTGTTTGATTTAATGTTTATAGTATCCTCCATATATGAAAAATCTTATTCCAGAGGCTATGGAAATAATAGATGAGAAAAAATTACTTCAAGAAGATGGATTAATAGTTACAAAGATAGATTCAAAAGAAGATATATTTGAAGGAACTGAGAATATAAAACTTACAAAAGTTAAAAAGTACGGAAATACAACAGTTTGTCTTTATAGAATAAAGGAGGACTAAAATGAGAATAGGGGTTTATCCTGGGAGTTTTGACCCTATTACTAAAGGGCACCTAGACCTTATTGAAAGAGCAGCAGGCAAGTTTGATAAGGTCATAGTGGCTGTTCTAATAAACATAAATAAAAAAGGTATGTTTTCTATAGAAGAAAGGGTTAATCTTATAGAGAAATGTGTAGCTAAATATGATAATGTTGAGGTTAAGAGCTTTAATGGACTTTTAATTGATTTTATGAGAAAAGAGAAGGCTGATGTAATTATAAAAGGTTTAAGATCAGTTACTGACTTTGAATATGAGTTCCAGATGGCGCTTATGAATAGAGAGTTGGCAAATGAGGTTGAAACTGTATTTATGGTTACAAGTCCTAGTTACTCATATATAAGTTCATCTGCTATAAAGCAGGTTGCAAGTTTCAATGGAGAGGTTAAAAACTTTGTTCCAGAAGAAATAGTTGAGGATTTACAAGAAAGGATTAGTTTATTGAGAAGGGAGGGATAATTATGAATATGGACTCAGAAGTTATGGATACTTTAGATTACTTAAGAGATACTGTTGAGGGAGCTTCAAAGGTTCCTATAACAGGAAAAGTTGTAGTTGATAGAAAAGAAATTCTTGAACTTATAGACCGAATAGCTAATTGTCTTCCAGATGAGATAAAGAAATCACAGTGGGTATTAAGTGAGAAAGAAAGAATCTTAGCTGAAGCAAGAAAAGAAAATGAGAATGTTAAACATGAGACTTATGAAATGATGAAAAAAAGAGTCGAGAATCATAATATAGTAAAAGAAGCAGAATTAAGAGCCCAGGAGATAATAGCTAATGCACAAAGACAGGCAAAAACTATTAGACTAGGCTCAAGAGAATATGCTGATGAAGTTTTATCTCAACTTGAAAATGAAATACAAGAGAGAAGAGAAGTATTTCTTAACCATATGAAAAATAATATGGAGAAGTTCGCCATGGATTTCACTGAGGATTTAGATAAAACAACTTTTGAAATAAGAAGCAATATTAAGGAACTAAGAGGCGATAAGTAGTTTATATAGTAAGGCTAGTCCAAGTGTTATTCCTATTATAAGTATTAGTGGAGAAAGAGTTAAGAAGAAACTGCTTTCTATCAAGAATACTGAAATATTGTTCTTAAATATTATATAGGTAAAAAACATTATTACAAAAGCTACAATACCCTGTAATACTTTATAAAGAAAGTATTTAGTCATAGATACATTTTCTTTATAGAAGAAAGAGGCTGTTTGAGCTATTATTGAAAGACCTCCAAATGAACTTAAGAAAGCAAGTAAGCATAATTTGAAGACTAAAGGTATATTGCTAGATGAAATAATATTACATCCATTAGTAACTTCTATACTTCCAAGAAAAACTCCGCTTAATATATCCTCAGGTATATTTAATAGCTGACAAAGATTAGATAAAGTACCGGTAGATATAAAGAGGGTTTTTATCATGCTTATTATAACTGAAAAAATAATTACGTAACCACATAGGACAAGGATGTTAAATGTTGCATCTTCAATAGATTTTTTTATTACTTCACCTATATTTTGGTGTTTGGATGAATTAGTGGTTTCTTTATTGGGAAGAGGGAAGTGTTGCCCTCTTTTTTTGTTTTTCGTTAATATTCCTATTATAATAGTAGAAAGGTAGCTTGGTATAAGTAAGAGATATCCTAAAGTTGAATTATCAAGCATGGATGTACCGACAGCTCCAATTAAGAATAATGGACCTATGTTTGAAGCTATATTAAGTAATCTTGAAAATTCTTCTTCGCTTATTACTCCTTTCTTATATAAGTCTGTAGAATATTTTGCACCAAGTGGATAACCACAAAGAAAACTAGCAACTAAAGCAAAACTACAAGAGTTGCTTAAGCCTAATGGTTTACAAAGTAGTGGGCCTAAGATTTTTGAATATAATTTTATGCCATCTAGGTTTATAATCATATTACATATAACCATAAATGGAAACATTGTAGGGAGTATAGAGTTAAAAAATAATTTTGCTCCTGATAATGATGCTTCCATAGAAAGTCTTGGATTAACTATGAAATAAACAACTGTTAAGGTAAGGAGTACAGAAAAAATAACATTGCTTTTTATATTCAATAACTTAACTAAAATTATACTGAGTATTATTATAAGAAAAAATAAAATACTATACATGCTTTCCTCCTTTAATGAAATCATATATAGTATTTATATTTTATGAACTATAATATTATTATTGTTATCTTAAAATAATAGGACTATTTAAATAATCGCTATTTATTTTCACTCCATCATTTAAAAGGCTAAAAATATTAGTGGCTTTTATGTCAAATTCTAACATTGAATCTGGCTTAATTTTTGATAATTTATTAACAAGAATTATATCGGAATTTTTTTTGATTTCTTTAATTATTTCTCTTCCTTTATTATTAAAACCTAATATTCTTAAATATGTTGGAGGAGTTTTTCTAAGTGATAAAACTTCTTTATTTATACATAGAAGAACGTGGCAGAGTATTCTGTTTAATCTAGTATAGGAATATCTTTTACTTTTGCATAGATTTATAAGTTCATCTATTGAATTGGCTTTACCTATATTTTGAATAATCTTATTATCAATACCTTCAGAAGCTTCGGGTATATTTTTAAGTATTTTTGGATTGCTTAAAATAGCATATCTAACTAATTCGAACATCTTGTTTAAATCACTAAATTTAGCTTCTTTTAATAGATTATATGTATATTCGGGCATAAATTCTAAGCTTTCTTCTAAGGAAGCTGAATAGATACTTTTTCTTATAGCTGATGCAGATGCAATTTCATCTTTAGAAAGATCTTCTTCATTATAATCGGCACCAAGTCTTTTTATAGTAAATGGAGTTATTGAACTTTTAAGTCTATATAAACTTTTACAATATTCAATTGCTAATATATTATTAGAAGAATTTAATATGCTTTCTAAGTTTGAAATATCTATTTCCTCATAGTTTTCTTTAATATATTTTATTAAAGCCTTACTTCTGGCTTTGGGAAATGGTAATCCTTCATCTAAAAAAACTTTTAGATACTCTTTAAATTCTAATGGTTCATTGACAATAATTTCACTAAGTTTCTTTATTAGTTCTATATCTCCAGATTCGGAACCAAAGCATAAATTATTAACAACATTTAAAGAGTTAAGTAAGGAAACAGCACCAAAAGCAAAGAACTCTGCAGAGGAAGTTGCAAAGACAGTTGGTAATTCAACTACTAAGTCAACACCTGCATTAAGTGCCATTTTTGTTCTAGTCCATTTATCAGTTAGAGCAGGAAGACCTCTTTGAACAAAGTTACCACTCATAACGCATATAACTCCATCACATTTTGTTATATCCTTTGAAGATTTAAGGTGCAGTTCATGCCCTAAATGAAAAGGATTATATTCAGTTATTATCCCTGTTATATTCATGTAAATCACCGCTTTTCCATAGATTGATAAAAATATAATACCGTAATATGTAAAATTAATAAAGGGGATAAAATAATTAGAAAATTCAGATAATTTTTAATATAAAAAAATATTTTGATACCGTTTTTTTTATTTGTTATATGTTGAAAAATATATTAGTATAGGAGTATAGTATTATATGTATATTATACGTAATATCTGCTTTGACTTGAAAGGAGAAATGAACATGGAACTTATGAAACAAATATGGGATAGTGCTAAAAATAATAGAAAAAAGATAGTACTTCCAGAAGGTGATGAGGAGAGAACTCTTATTGCATCACAAAAAATAAAAGAAGAAGGACTTGCTGATATCTACTTAGTAGGATCAGAAAAAGTTATTAGAGAAAAAGCTGAAAAATTAGGAGTAAACTTAGACGGAGTAAATGTAGTTGATCCTGAGACTTCAGATAAATTAGATACTTACGTAAACGAGTTTTACGAGTTAAGAAAAAATAAAGGTATGACAGTTGAAAAAGCTGGTAAAATCGTAAGAGACCCTCTATACTTCGGTACAATGATGGTAAAAATGAATGACGCGGATGGAATGGTATCAGGTGCTGTACATACAACTGGAGATCTTTTAAGACCAGGTCTTCAAATAATAAAGACTGCTCCAGGAGTATCTGTAGTATCAAGTTTCTTCATAATGATGGTACCAGGATCAGAATATGGAGAAGGTGGAATGTTATTATTCTCAGACTGTGCTGTTAATCCAAATCCAAACTCAGATCAATTAGCTGCAATAGCAATAGCTACAGCTGATACTGCTAAGAATCTTTGCAAAATGGATCCTAAAGTTGCGATGCTTTCATTCTCAACTATGGGAAGTGCAGATCACGATTTAGTAACTAAAGTAAGAGTTGCTACTGAAAGAGCTAAAGAATTAAGACCAGACTTAGACATCGATGGAGAATTACAATTAGATGCTGCTATCGTTGGAAAAGTTGCGGCTCAAAAAGCTCCAAATAGCAAGGTTGCAGGAAACGCTAACGTTTTAGTATTCCCAGACCTACAAGCAGGAAATATCGGTTATAAATTAGTTCAAAGATTTGCTAATGCAGAAGCTATTGGACCAGTTTGTCAAGGTTTTGCTAAGCCAATAAATGACCTTTCAAGAGGATGTAGTTCAGAAGATATAGTTAACGTTGTTGCAATAACTGCTGTTCAAGCACAAGCAACTAAGTAATTATACTTAAAATTAAGTGATTAGAATTTATATGAATGTATAAAGTTAATGTGAATAAAGCTTAATATGAATCAAGCTTAACAAGCTGAGTTTACGTAGGAGGATTTTAAAATGAACGTATTAGTTATAAATTGCGGAAGTTCATCATTAAAGTATCAATTAATAGATATGAGAAATGAAGAAGCACTAGCAACAGGATTAGTTGAGAGAATCGGATTAGAAGGTGCTAACTTAACTCAAAAGGTTGAGGGAAAAGATAAATATGAAATAGTAGAAACTATGAATGATCACCAAGATGCAATAAGATTAGTTTTAGGTGCATTAGTTGATGAAACTCATGGTGTTATAAAATCACTAGATGAAATAAATGCTATAGGACACAGAGTTGTTCATGGTGGAGAAAAATATGCTGAATCTGCTTTAGTTACAGATGAAGTTATGAAAGATTTAGAAGAGTGTGCTAAGTTAGCTCCACTTCACAACCCAGCAAACATAATAGGAATAAATGCTTGTAAAGCATTAATGCCAAATGTTCCAATGGTAGTTGTTTTTGATACAGCTTTCCATCAAACAATGCCTGAGAAATCATTCGTATATGCATTACCATACGAGTTATATGAAAAAGAGCATATAAGAAAATATGGTTTCCACGGAACTTCACACAAATATGTTTCAGCTAAAGTAGCAGAAGCTATGGGTAAAAATATAGAAGATTTAAAAATAATAACTTGTCATTTAGGAAATGGAGCAAGTATAGCTGCAATTCAAAATGGTAAATGTGTAGATACTACTATGGGATTCACTCCACTTGAAGGTTTAGTAATGGGAACTAGATGTGGAAGCATAGATCCAGCTGTAGTTACATACTTAATAGATGAATTAGGATATACTTCACAAGAAGTTAATACTTTAATGAACAAAAAATCAGGAATATTTGGAGTTTCAGGAGTAAGTAGTGATTTCAGAGATGTTGAAGCTGCTGCTGAAAAAGGAAGCAAGGAAGCTCAAATAGCTTTAGATTTATTCAGAAATTCAGTTAAAAAATACATAGGATCATACATTGCAGAAATGAATGGATGTGACGTAATAGTATTTACTGCTGGTGTTGGTGAAAACTCAATCATCGAAAGAGGAGCTATATGTAGAAACTTAGAGTTCTTAGGAATAGAGTTAGATGAAGAGAGAAATAATGTAAGAGCCAAGGTTGCTGAAATAAGTAAAGATGGTTCAAAAATTAAACTTTTCGTAGTTCCAACTAACGAAGAATTAATGATAGCAAAAGATACAGTAAGTATTGTAAGCAAATAATCATAAAATACTTGACTTTTAAATAGGTAATCAATATAATAGGATATGTGTTGTTCAGGAATGAACGATGCATATCTTATGTTAAGGAGCGTGAAAGTAGTTATTTAACTACGTAAATTATGAAATTAAATTTTTCAGAATTATGCTCAAAGAGAGAAAGAAGAAAATCTTTAGATTTTGTTCTAGAAGATGTAAAAAGCTTTGAATTTGAAGGCGAAAATATGAAGGTTGTAAAGCCTCTACATTTTACTGGTGAAGTTATATCTAGTGAATCTTTTATAGAATTAGTAGGTAACATTACTGGAGAGCTTCAAATGAAGTGTTCAAGATGCTTAACAAATTTCTCTTATGAAGTATCAGTAGATATGGATGAGAAATTTACAAATAATTCAAATCAAGAAGATGATTCTATTGCTTATGTAGAAGGCGACGAATTAGATGTTGCTGAAGCGGTAGTAGAAAACGTAATTTCAACCTTACCTATAAAAAGACTTTGCAGCATAGACTGCATGGGGCTTTGTCAAAAATGTGGTATTGATTTAAATAAAGAAACATGCCAGTGTGACAATCAAGAAATTGACTTAAGAATGGCAAAGCTAATGGACTTGTTTAAGTAATAAGGAGGTGTAACAATGGGAAATCCAGCTAGAAAAACGTTCAGAGCAAAAAGAGATTCAAGAAGAGCTCAAACTTTCAAGGCAAGCTTACCAGGTATCGTAGAATGCCCACAATGTCATGAAATGAAAATGGCTCATAGAGTATGTAAAAACTGCGGACACTACAAAGGTAAAGAAGTAGTATCAGTTGAAGAATAAAAGAAAGTCTTATGACTTTCTTTTCTTTATATATAGGAAAAATTTATATATAAGAAAATAAAGGGGGTAAACTCATGAGGATTGCTGTAGATGGAATGGGTGGAGATAACTCCCCACATGCAGTAGTTGAAGGGTGTGTTCAGGCATTAGAAGAATTTAAGGACATAGAAATAAGTATAACTGGTCCAGAAGATGTTTTAAAAGAAGCATTTTCTAAATTCAAATATGATAAGGAAAGAGTTAAGTTCATAGATGCAAAAGAAGTAATATCTACTAATGAGCATCCAGCCATGGCTGTTAAAAAGAAAAAAGACTCAAGTCTTGTAAAATCTCTTAGACTTGTTAAGGATAAAGAGTGTGATGCTGTTATATCAGCAGGTAGCACAGGAGCTTTCTTAACAGGATGTACACTTATTGTAGGAAGAATAAAAGGGGTTGAAAGACCTGCTTTAGCGCCTGTTATGCCTGGTAAAAATGGTCCTTTTATGATAATCGATGCTGGAGCTAATGTTGATTCTAAACCTTCTTATTTGGTTCAGTTTGCTAAGATGGGTGAAGTTTATTTTAAAACCGTTATGGGTGTTAATGATCCTAAGGTTGGCTTAGTGAATATTGGTGAAGAAGAAGAAAAAGGAAATGAGCTTACAAAAGCTACTTATCAGCTTTTAAAAGAAGAAAAGAATATTAATTTCATAGGGAATGTTGAGCCGAGAGAGGTTTCAACAGGAGATGTTGATGTTTTAGTTTGTGATGGTTTTGTTGGTAATACTGTACTTAAAATGTATGAAGGTGTAGCTTCTACAATATTAAGTATGATAAAGTCCGAAGTGAAATCATCATTTTTAGCTAAATTAGGAGTACCTTTCCTAGCACCTGCTTTATTAAATCTTAAGAAAAAGATGGATTATAAAGAGTATGGTGGAGCGCCATTTTTAGGTGTAAAGGGAATATGTGTAAAAGCACATGGTAGTTCTGATGCAAAAGCATTCAAAAATGCTATCAGACAGGCAAGGAAATTTCATGAAAATGACTTAATTGGAAAATTAAGTGATGAAATTAGCAAAAAAAGCTTTGATAATCAAAAAAATATTTAAAAATTACGTAATGTATATTGACTATGCATTTTATATATAATAATATTTTATTAGATTGACTTAGGAGGTGAATTGAATGTTTGATAAGTTAAAAGTAATTATCGCTGATAAATTAAGCGTAAACGAAGATGAAATAACTATGGAGTCAACATTTATAGATGATTTAGGTGCTGATTCTCTTGATATAGTTGAATTAATAATGGCTCTTGAAGAAGAGTTAGAAATGGAAATCCCAGATGAAGATGCTGAGGGCTTCAAAACAGTTGGAGATGTAGTAGAGTACATCACAGAACATACAGAGAAGTAATAAAGTCCCGCATTAAGCGGGATTTTTAATTTAAGTTTATTCTTGAATTTGTTTGGGGAACAACTTGAAGAATAAACCTTAAGGAGATGAATATTAAGGTGAAAGATGTAAAAATAACAGAAGTTGAAAAACTCATAGGAGTTGAGTTTGAGAACAAGGGCTTTTTAATAACAGCTTTAACACATAGTTCATATGCTAATCAGTTTAAAGATGTTAAATACAACGAAAGATTAGAGTTTTTAGGAGATTCAGTTCTTCAGCTTTGTGTAACAAAGTACTTATTTAATAATTATAAAGATAAGTCAGAAGGTGAATTAACTAAAATAAGAGCTTTAGTTGTTTGTGAAAATTCATTACATAAGGTTTCAAGAAAATTATCTCTTGGAAAATTCATAAGAATGAGTAAAGGAGAAGAATTAACTGGTGGAAGAGAAAGAACTTCTATTCAAGCAGATGCTTTAGAAGCGTTACTTGCAGCTATTTACTTAGATAAAGGAATAGAGGTTGCTGATGAGTTCATATTAAAACATTTTAAAACTGTTATAGATCAGGCTATAAATGAAGAAATAATCTTAGACTTTAAAACAAGATTACAAGAAGTTCTTCAAAAAAATGGAGAGGTAAATATTGCGTACAACTTAGTTAAGCATGAAGGGCCACCACATAGAAGAAAGTTCTATACTAATCTTATGATAAACGATAAGGTTATGGGTGAAGGTGTTGGATATAGCAAGAAAGAAGCTGAGCAAAATGCAGCTAAGGCAGCACTACAAAGGTTAGGTGAAATTAAATGGGAAAAAGACACTATATAATACCTATATTTGTTCCGCATGAAGGATGTCCTCATGATTGTGTTTTTTGTAATCAAGGGAAAATCACAGGAGAAAATAAGGAAGTTATATTAGGGCCAAAGTTTAAACAAGAAAATAAAGTTAATGCTGACTTTGTTAGAAAAACAATTGAAGAATACTTGGAAACAATTGGAGATGGAGATAGGGTTTTAGAGGTATCTTTCTTTGGAGGAACTTTTACTGCTATTGATATAAATAAACAAAGAGAGCTATTAGCTGTTGCAAAAGAGTATAAAGATAAAGATGTTATAGATTATATAAGATTGTCTACTAGACCAGATTATATAGACGAGTTTATTTTAGATCACTTAAAAAGTTACAGAGTTGATATAATAGAACTTGGAGTACAATCTTTAGATCAAGAAGTATTACATAAATCAGGTAGAGGTCATGGATATGATGAAGTATTAAAAGCATCAAAGCTTATAAATGAGTATGGATTCACATTAGGTCATCAAATAATGGTTGGTCTTCCAGGAGATACTTTTGATAAGGATATAAAAACTGTAGAAGAATCTCTTAAAATGAACCCAGATATATGTAGAATATATCCAGCGCTTACTGTTAAGAATACTCCTATGGAGGATATGTATATAGAAGGAACTTATGTACCATATACTTTAGATGAGGCTGTAGAAATAAGTGCTAAGATATATGAAATGTATAAGGAAAAAGGTGTTCATGTAATAAGAATAGGACTTCAACCAACTGATAACATAGCTCTAGGAAAAGATATTGTTGATGGACCATTCCATCCTGCTTTTAGAGAGTTAGTTGAAAGTAGTATCATAAATGAAAATATTTATGATATATTAAAGGATAAAAGTGGAGATGTTCTCATAAAGATAAGCAACAAATCAGTTTCTAAACTTTATGCAGATAAAAAGAGATACTTTAATGAACTAAAGAACAAGGCTAAAAATTGCGACTTGAAGGTTAAAGTTGATAATTCTATGGAAGTAGATAAAATTATTATAGAAGTAGAATCAAAAGTGTATAATTTAGATTTATAAAATATATGCCTTGGAGTTAATTCTCTAGGGCTTTTTTTATTGATATTTTATTTATCATAATATAAACTTATACCATAAGGAATGAAACATAGTGGGAAAAAACATAAAGAAAAAGGTAATATATAAAATAGTACTTAAGTGTTTATTGCCAATTATGTTTATGTAAGGATAGGAGTGAATATATGTTTTTAAAATCTCTTGAAATAAGGGGATTTAAATCATTTGCTGATAAAACGGAATTGAACTTCAAAAAGGGAATAACAGCTATTGTTGGTCCAAATGGAAGTGGTAAGAGTAATGTATCAGATAGTGTTAGATGGGTTTTAGGAGAGCAGAGTGCTAAAACTTTAAGAGGTGCTAAGATGGAGGATGTAATCTTCACTGGTACAGAATATAGAAAAGCTATAGGATATGCTCAGGTTTCTTTAACTTTAGATAACTCTTTAGGGGAATTACCTTTAGATTATTTAGAGGTTAAGGTTACTAGAAAGTTATTCCGTTCTGGAGATAGTGAATATTTAATCAATAATTCTCCTTGTAGATTAAAAGATGTGGTAAACCTATTTATGGATACAGGAATAGGTAAAGAAGGGTATTCGCTTATTGGTCAGGGTAAAATAGATAGTATTCTAAGTGGTAAGCCGGAAGAGAGAAGAATCATTCTAGAAGAAGCTGCAGGTATTGTTAAGTTTAAGTCTAGAAAGGTTGAAGCTGAGAGGAAGTTAAAGAATACGGAAGAAAACTTAGTTAGAATAAATGATATAATCTTTACTTATGAGGAAAGATTAGGGCCTTTAGAAGAAGAGAAAAATAAAGCTTTAAGATATTTAGAACTTTCTAATGAACTTAAGCATAAGGAAATTTCATCTATTATGAGTGAGTTACATAATATTGAGGGAGTTATATTAAAGCAAAAAGAGAAAATTCAGGAATTAATAGATTTTAATGAGAAGCAAAAAGAAAAATATAAGCTTGAAAGAGAAAAATTATTCTCACTTAAAAATGAACTAGATACTTTAGAGAATAATCATTCTGAAAAGCAAGAAGAATACTTTGCTAAGAAGGAAGAGATTAATAAAAGTTTAGGTAAAGTTGATTTATTAAATGAAAGAATTAAAAATATAGATGAATTAGTTACAAAGAATAAAGAGGAGCTAGAAGAAAATAAGAAAAAATTAGCTTCTTTAATGAAAGAAAAGAGCTCTATTGAAAAAGATTTTAATTCTAATAAAGAAAAGTTTTCTAAGGAATTAGAGGCTATAAATGAATTAGAAGAGGAAGTAAATTCTTTAAATAGTAAACTTGTAGCTAAGGAGAAAGAAGTTAAGAGAATAAAAGATGAGGAATTAGATCTTTTAAGAAAGGTTTCTTCATCTAAAAATAAGAAAACTATGCTTGAGAGTGAATTGAATAATTTGAATGAAAAGCTTGAATCATCAAAGGGAAAGCAGTTAAATTATGATAATTCATTGAAGATAAATTTAGCGACTAAGTTAACTCTTGAAAAGGAACTTCAGCATATACAAGAAACTAAATATGAAAAAGAGAAGGAACTAAGAGCGAGGGAACTAGAGTTTAAGGATGGTTTAAATAAAATTAAAGAAACTCAAGTTAAATTAAATCAAGTATTATCAAAAAGCAATAAGCTTGAAGCTAACAAAGAAATGTTAAACAAGCTAGAAAAACAATATGAAGGATATAATGTTTCAGTTAAGAAAATAATGTCTAGTGTAGATGCTGGTCGTGTAAAGATAAATAAGAATAAGTGTAAAGTCTTAGGAGAAGTATTAGAAACTAAAGAAGGCTATGAAACTGCTATAGAAATAGCTTTAGGTGGAAGTATTTCTAATATAATAACTGAGGATGAAAATGTAGCTAAGATTCTTATTAATCACTTAAAACAAAATAAGCTAGGAAGAGCAACATTCTTACCTTTATCAATTATTAGAGGAAAGAAGCTAGAGCTTAGCAAAAATATTATTGAAAGTGAAGGGTTCTTAGGAATAGCTTCTGATTTAGTTAATTTCAATGATGTTTACACTAATGTAATAAATTATGTTTTAGGAAAAACAATAATATGTGATAATATAGATAATGCAATAAAAATTGCCAAAATGCTAAATTATAGACATAAGATTGTTACACTATCAGGAGAAATAGTAAATGCAGGTGGTGCTCTTACTGGAGGTAGTGTATATCAGAAAAATACTGGTATAATGTCTAGAAAGAATGAAGTTAAATCTCTAGAGGATGAACTTGTTAATATTAAAAAAGAAGAAAAGATTTTAGTTAAAGAGCTAGAAGATTTAAATAATGCACAAGAAGATTTAACAAGATTAAAGAAAGAGATTACAGATAAGATATATGAGAAGAATTTAGAGTTAGCAGATTTAAACAATAAAATTAAAAATGTTAATGATGAAACTTTCAAAATCAAAAATTCAATAAAATCTTTAGAGTTAGAATTAAAAGATGTTGATGTTAGAAAAGCTAAGATTGAGAAAGAGATTGATTTAGTTAGTGAAAAGATAAGTCAAGTTGAAGATAAAGAGGTAGCTAATGCTCAAAAAGTAAAAGAATTTGAAAAAGAGTGTGCTGAATTATCAAGAGGTCTTTCAAAATCTAAGGATAGACTTACTAACATGAAGATAAATAAGGCTAAACTTCAAGAGATTATTGAAGGAAGAGAAAAAGAAAGTTTTAGAATAAATACATCTATAGAAGAGATTGAAGAAAAGATAGTAAGTGTTACTAAGTACTTAGAGGAGATTAAGTCTAATAAGGAAGATAGCAAAAAAGAAATAGTTTTATGCGAAAAGTTTATGAAATCAGAAGAGGCTAATTTAATTACTCTTGAAGAAAATTTCAAATCTTTTGAACTTAAAAAAGGTAAAATAAAAGAAAGTATTAATTCTGTAGAAAACTCTTTAGAAGTTCTTTCTGTAGAAATTGCTAAGAAAGATGATGAGATTCATAGAAATGATATAACATATACTAAGCAAGAGAATGAAAAGAATATACTAAACAAGAGACTTTCAGAAGAATTTAATACAAATTTTGATGAAGAAAAGCATAGATTTAAGCCTATAGAAGATATGGGAGCTCACAAATCAAGAATTTCAACTCTTAAAGCTAGAATAACAGGGTTAGGAACTGTTAATGTTAATGCTATTGAAGAGTTTAAAGAAATATCTGAGAAATATACTTTTATGGCAACTGAGAGAGATGACTTAGAAAAGGCTAAGGAAGAACTTTTAAATGTTATAGAAGAGATGACTTCAAAGATGAAGGTCGTATTTAGACAAAACTTCAACGTGTTAAATAAGCTGTTTGATGAGACTTTCAAAGAATTGTTTAAAGGTGGAAGTGCGAAGCTTGTCTTAGAAGATGGTGATGAACTTACAGGTAATATAGATATAAATGTTCAACCACCAGGTAAAAAACTTCAAAATATAAATCTTATGTCTGGAGGAGAGAAGGTTTTATCTGCTATAGCATTATTATTCTCTATATTAAAGATGAAACCAACACCATTCTGTATTTTAGATGAGATTGAGGCAGCACTAGATGATGCCAATGTAAGAAGATATGCAGAATTCTTAAGTAAGTTTAGAGATAATACTCAGTTCATAGTAATAACTCATAGAAAAGGTACTATGGAAGCAGCTGATATTATGTATGGAGTTACTATGGAAGAGAAAGGTATATCTAAGATTGTTTCAGTAGACCTAGACAAATAGAGGAGGAACCAAAGATGTTTGGAAAATTATTTGATAAATTAAAAACTGGATTAACAAAAACAAGAGATAACTTAACTGATAAGATTAATGAGGCTTTAAATTTAGCAGTTACTATAGATGATGATATGTATGAAGAGTTAGAAGAGGCTCTTATAATGTCTGATATAGGAATGGACACAACAGTTGAAATTATAGATAGATTAAAAGTTAAAATAAGAAAAGAAAAAATTAATGAGGTAGAAATGGTTAAGCCTGCATTAAAAGAAGTTATTGCAGAAATGATGTTAGAGGGAGATTATGACGACCAAGAAGATGATGATGAGAAGAAAGTTATGCTTATCATTGGAGTAAATGGTGTTGGTAAGACTACTTCTATAGGAAAAATAGCTGCAAGAAATAAAAACAATGGTAAAAAAGTATTATTAGCTGCGGCAGATACATTTAGAGCAGCTGCTATAGATCAATTAGATATTTGGAGTGAAAGAGCTCACGTAGATATAGTTAAGCATCAAGAAGGATCAGATCCAGCAGCGGTTGTTTTTGATGCCGTACAGGCAGCTAAGGCTAGAGATGTGGATTTATTAATTTGTGATACTGCTGGAAGACTTCATAATAAGAAAAATCTTATGGATGAGTTAGCTAAGATTAACAGAATAATTGATAGAGAACTAGGAGATAGAAAGAAGGAAACTCTTTTAGTACTAGATGGAACAACAGGTCAAAATGCTGTTATACAAGCTAAACAATTTATGGAGGCTTGTCCTATAGATGGAATCATTTTAACTAAGCTAGATGGTACAGCTAAAGGTGGAGTAGTTATATCAATCAAAAATACTTTAAATATTCCAGTTAAATATATTGGAGTGGGTGAAGGAGTAGAAGATCTACAAAAGTTCAATGCAAAGGAATTTGCTGAAGCTCTATTATAAAATAAAACATAAAAATATTTTTATAAAAATTTAATCATAAATGAATAGATAGTATTCTAAATAAGCAATCATCGGGTTTTTAAGCATAAATATCAAAAATATAAGTGTTAAGTGAAAGTACTTGACACTTGTTAAATTATTTGTTATTATCTTATTCGTGAGCAAGGTGGTTATATGGAAAATAGATTTGAAATATCAATGTTAATAGATTACTATGGAACATTGCTTACGGAAAAGCAGTTTAATGTTATGACCCTTTATTACAATGAAGATTTGTCACTAGCAGAGATTGCTGAGATTAATAAAACCAGTAGGCAAGCAATTTATGATTTAATCAAAAGATGTTGTAAGCAACTTCACTCTTATGATGAAAAACTTAAATTATCAAAGAAATTTGATAAAAGGTATGGAATTAAAGAGGAGCTTATGGCAGAATTAAATAAGAACTCTAATTTAGATGAGGATACAAAAAGATATATCGATGAAAAATTAGAGGAAATTATAAACGCTTAGGAGGGTTAAGCATGGCTTTTGATGGATTAGCGTCTAAATTACAAGATACGCTTAAAAAATTAAAGGGTAAAGGTAAGCTAACAGAAAAAGATATAAAAGAAGCCATGAGAGAAGTAAAGCTTGCACTTTTAGAGGCAGATGTTAACTTCAAGGTGGTAAAAAAGTTTATATCTAGTGTAAAAGATAAATGTGTTGGTGAGGAAGTATTAAATAGTTTAACTCCAGGTCAACAGGTTATTAAAATCGTTAATGAAGAACTTACAGCTCTTATGGGAGAAACTGAGAGTAAGTTGAAATACTCAGATAATGGACCAACAGTGTTCATGTTAGTAGGTCTTCAAGGTGCAGGTAAAACTACTATGGCAGGTAAACTTGCATTACACTTAAGAAAGAAAAACAAAAAGCCATTACTTGTGGCTTGTGATATATATAGACCTGCAGCTATAAAACAATTACAGGTTGTAGGAAAACAAATTGATATACCAGTTTTCTCAATGGGAGATAAGGTGAAGGCCGTTGACATTGCTAAGGCAGCTATAGAACATGCTAAAGACAATGGAAATAATGTTGTTATCATAGATACAGCTGGTAGACTTCATATAGATGAAGATTTAATGCAAGAGCTTAAAGATGTTAAAGAAGTTTCAAATCCAAGCGAAATACTTTTAGTAGTAGACGCAATGACTGGTCAAGATGCTGTAAATGTTGCTGAAACATTCAATAGTTCATTAGACCTTTCAGGAATAATATTAACAAAGCTTGATGGTGATACTAGAGGTGGTGCTGCTCTTTCAATAAGAGACATTACTGGTAAACCAATCAAATTCGTTGGTGTTGGAGAGAAGATGAGTGACATCGAAGTATTCCACCCGGATAGAATGGCTTCAAGAATATTAGGTATGGGAGATGTACTTTCTCTAATAGAAAAGGCTCAACAAGCTATTGATGAAGAAGAGGCTAATAAGTTAAGTGAAAAAATGTTAAGTCAAGAATTTAATTTTGATGATTACTTATCAGCTATGGATCAAATGAAAAAGCTTGGACCAATAAATAAATTAATAGAAATGATTCCTGGTGTGAATTCAAAAGAACTTGAAGGCATTGATTTCTCTCAAGGAGAAAAACAGATGGTTACAGTTAAAGCAATCATACAGTCAATGACAGCTAAGGAAAGAAAGCATCCTTCTTTAGTAATAGGAAATGGTTCAAGAAAAAGAAGAATAGCTAAAGGTGCTGGTGCAACAGTACAAGAGGTTAATAAAGTCTTAAAAGGCTATGAAATGATGAAAAAGCAAATGAAGCAAATGAAATCATTCCAAAAAAATGTTAATAAAAAGGGATTTTTAAATAAACTTCCTTTTATGAAATAAATTGAACACACTTTTGAAGGAGGTGAAAATGTAATGGCAGTTAAAATAAGATTAAGAAGAATGGGTGCTCACAAAGCTCCTTTCTACAGAGTAGTTGTTGCTGATTCAAGAAGTCCAAGAGACGGAAGATTCATCGAAGAAATTGGATACTACAACCCAATCGCTAAGCCAGAAGCTGAAGTAAGAATAGACGCTGAAAAGGCTGCTAAGTGGTTAGGAAATGGTGCTCAACCAACTGATGTAGTTAAAAAGTTATTCAACCAAGCTGGTATAAAATAGTTTTCCTTAGGAGGTGAATCTACTTATTAATTAAGTAGGGTAATATGAAAGAGTTAGTTGAAATACTTGCTAAGTCACTAGTAGATAAACCTGAGGATGTTCATGTAAATGAAGTCGCAGGCAAGGAATCAATCATATTAGAACTAAAGGTATCACCTGAAGATATGGGAAAAGTTATTGGAAAGCAAGGTAGAATTGCCAAAGCTATCAGAACAGTGGTGAAAGCTGCTGCAATTAAAGAGAATAAAAAAGTTGTAGTAGAGATCATTTAAAAAAGAGTTAGGGGAATACCTAACTCTTCTTTTATATACAGAAAAGGGGTGCAATGATGAACGATTTATTAGTAGTTGGTCAAATAATAAATACTCATGGATTAAGAGGGGAAATGAAAGTTATGCCTCTAACAGAAGATATGAGAAGATTTGATGACTTAGAGTTTGTTCTATTAAAAGGAAACAAAGTAAAAGTAGAGGGCGTTAAATACTTTAAAGATAAAGTTATTCTTAAGCTAGAAGGAATAAACTCAATAGAAGAAGCAGAAAAATTAAAAAGAACTTACTTAGAAATAGACCGTGAGCATGCTATTGAACTTGAAGAAGATGAATATTTCATAGTTGATTTAATTGGATGTAAGGTTGTTGACACTGAAGGATTTGAGTACGGAAAAATCAAAGATGTTATACAAACTCCAAGTAATGATGTGTATTGGGTTCAAGGGAATAAAGAAGTTTTAGTTCCAGTTTTAAAGGATATAGTATTAGACATCAATATGGATGAAAAACTAATAACTATTAGACCTTCTGGAGAGTGGCAATATGAAGATTAATATTCTAACTTTATTTCCAGAGATGTTTGACATATTTGGTCATAGCATAATAGGAAGAGCTCAAGAAAGTGGGATTTTACATATAGAAGCAACTAATATAAGAGATTACACTTTAAATAAGCATAAGAAAGTTGATGATTATCCATATGGCGGTGGTGCAGGTATGGTTATGACTCCTCAGCCAGTTGTAGATGCTATAAGAGCAACTAAAGAAAAGAACAAAGGAAAAGTTATATTTTTAGGACCAAGAGGTAAGACTTTTAATCAAGAACTAGCTAAAGAACTTTCTAAGGAAGAAGAGCTTATTTTTGTTTGTGGCCATTACGAAGGAATAGATCAAAGAGTATATAAACACTTTGATTTAGAAATATCTTTAGGAGATTTTGTACTAACAGGTGGAGAAATGGCATGCATACCAGTTATTGATAGTATTGCCAGATTAGTACCTGGAGTTCTTGGTAAAGAAGAGAGCTTTCAAGATGAAAGTTTCTATGATGGAGCCTTAGAATATCCTCAATACACAAGACCGGTTGAGTTTGAAGGAGACAAGGTCCCAGACATTCTTATGTCAGGTCATCATGAGAATATAAGAAAGTGGAGAAGAAAAGAATCGCTTCTTATAACAAAAGAGAGAAGAAGGGATTTATTTGACAAAATAGAACTTTCAAAAGAAGATAGAAAATTGTTAAAATCAGAATAAATATATTGATTAAAGAAAACAAGTATGATAGAATAAACTTCGTGCTAGTACCGGCGGTCCTCTGTCACAGTCAGTGTTAAGAACGTCAAAATTTTATTATCAAGGAGGAATGCACAATGAACGAAATCATAAGAGCAATCGAAAAAGAACAAATCAGAGAAGATTTAACTCAATTCAACATAGGTGACACTATAAAAGTTCACGTTAGAATTAAAGAAGGTAACAGAGAAAGAATCCAAGTATTCGAAGGTACTGTTATAAAAAGACAAAACGGTGGATTAAGAGAAACTTTCACAGTAAGAAGAGTTGCTTACGGTGTAGGTGTTGAAAGAACTTTCCCAATCAACGCTCCAATAATCGATAAAATCGATGTTGTAAGAAGAGGTAAAGTAAGAAGAGCTAAGTTATTCTACTTAAGAGATAGAGTAGGAAAAGCTGCTAAAGTTAAAGAGTTAACTGTTAGATAATTTAAACATAAACTGGGACTAGTGAATAGTCCCATTTTTTGTTTGTATAAAAATATTTGAAGTTTTACGTTAAACAATATTGATTTAAATTGTTTAAGATAATATATTATATATAACCTAAAATAAGACAAGGAAGGGTGATTTATTATGGCGATTAACTGGTTTCCTGGCCATATGGTCAAAACAAAAAGAGAGATACAGAACAACCTAAAGCTTGTAGATGCTGTTATAGAGATTAGAGATGCTAGAATACCTAAATCTTCTAAGAATCCAGATATCGACACATTATGTGCTGGAAAGCCTAGGGTAATACTTCTTAATAAAAGTGATTTAACAGATCCTAAGATTACTAAAGCATGGAAAGACAGTCTAACTAATGATGAGACTATTGTTTTAGAAGTAAACGCTTTAAAAGGTGAAGGGCTAAACGCTATAAAACCAGCTCTTTTAAAACTATTAAAAGAAAAACATGATAGATTAAGAGCAAAAGGATTAGCAAAAATAACTACTAGAGCTATGGTTGTTGGAATACCTAACGTTGGTAAATCAACATTCATAAACAAAATGGCTAAAAATAATATAGCTAAAACTGGAGATAGACCAGGGGTTACTAAGAATAAGCAATGGATCAAAACTAAGTTAGGTATAGAACTTATGGACACACCAGGAGTTTTATGGCCTAAGTTTGAAGATGAGATTGTTGGATTAAATTTAGCTTTCACTGGAGCTATAAAGGATGAAATAATGGATACAGAAGAGTTAGCACTTAAATTAGTTGAGAGACTTCAAGAAACTAATCCAGAAGAGTTAATGACTAGATATAAGCTTACAGAGCTTCATGAAAATCCATTAGACAACTTAGATGCCATAGCTAGAAAAAGAGGAGCTATAATGGCTAGAAACCAAATAGATTATAATAGAATAGCTGGAATAATCTTAGATGAATTTAGAGGCGGAAAAATAGGAAGAATATCTTTAGAGAAGCCAGAGTAGGAAGTGAATTCAATTATGGAAGATTTAATAATGGATATTAAAGAAAATCTAAGTTCATACTCTTTTAAAACTATAAGTGATTTAGTTAAAGCTATAGAAATAAAAAGAGATAATAAGTCAGAGATTAAAGAAATAGCTGATTTATTAAAATTAGATAAAAGAAAAAATGTATCATCTTTAGGAATTAGAATAGAAAAGAATCTAAATAATCTTATTAAAGAAGAGGAAAGAGTCAAGGATATGTACCTTTTTGATAAGAGTTTTGGAGATTATAAATATATTGCTGGAGTTGATGAAGTTGGAAGAGGTCCACTAGCAGGCCCTATAGTATCAGCTTCCGTAATATTAGATTCAAGTGACTTAGATGACATAATTCTTTACATAAATGACTCTAAGAAGTTATCAGAGCATAAGAGGGAAGAATTAAGTGAAATAATAAAGGAAAAAGCTTTAAGTTATTCAATTGCTATGTGTGACAACAAGGAAATAGACGAAAAGGGCATAGGATATTGTAACAATGAAGTCTTTATAAAAGCTTGTAATGGCTTAAATATAAAGCCAGACTTAGTTCTTTCAGACGGATATTTAATAAAAAACTTTCACGGAGAAAATAAGCATGTAATAAAAGGAGATACAAAGAGTGCTTGTATAGCATGTGCTTCAATTATTGCAAAAGTTTATAGAGATAACATCATGAAAGAATATCATAAGAAATATCCAAAGTATGACTTTGAAAAAAACGTTGGATATGGAACTAAAACTCATGTGGATGCATTAAAAGAAAATGGTCCTACGGAAATACATAGAATGAGCTTCTTAAAGAGTATATTAGAACTATAATCTAAAAGCGTCTTTAAGAAATTCAATTTCATATTTAGAACAATCAAAGTTGAAGATTACTTCGATGACATCAAATCGAATATAGTAGTCGTAGAGTTTTTTACGATGCAAATAATATTTTGCTGAATTTATAATTCTACGTTGTTTATAGCAGGTTACAGATTCTTTTGGATTACCAAAGGAGTTTGTGAATCTGCTTTTTACTTCTATAAAACTTAAAATATTATTTTTAAATACTATAATATCTATTTCTCCAGAGGAGCAATTAAAATTTTTTTCTAAAACTTTATATCCTTCATTTCTAAGAAAATCAACACTAACCTCTTCACCATAGAACCCGATATCTTTATTGTAGCTTCTCATTATTTAACTCCTATATATTAATAAATTTATATAACACTACTTTGAGTCTAGACATTTAACAAGCTATTTAAACAGCTATTATCAATAGTAAATTGTTTTTAATGTATATTTCTTATTTAAATTTTATTTAGGTAAATTTAATCATATGTTTAAGAGTTTAAAAACTATATAAACAATAGGAGAACATGTGTTTAAAAATATAAAAATATGGATAGTATCAAATTTGAAGTATATCTTTTTAAGAGGGTGAAATAATGTCTGTAAGTTTGATAAGTTCAACGTTAAATGGAATAGATGGAGTGATTGTTAATATAGAAGTTGATATAAGTAAGGGGTTACCGAGTTTTACTTTAGTCGGTTTAGCCGATATTTCGGTTAGAGAAGCTAAAGAGAGGGTAAGGGCAGCTATTATTAATAGTGGTTATGAATTCCCTTTGGGAAGAATAACTATAAACTTAGCACCTGGTAATTTAAGAAAGGTAGGTACATTTTTTGATTTGCCTATTGCTATAGCTATTCTTATGGAGAGTGGGCAGGTTGAAAGGAATTTTGTTAATGATACTGTGTATCTTGGAGAATTATCTTTAGATGGACATATAAGGGGAGTTAATGGTGCTTTATGTTCAGTTATAGCAGGAATAGAAAATGATAATAAAAACTTTATAGTGCCAAATGAAAATTTAGAAGAATGTGCTTGTATAGATAAAGGAAATTTATATGGATTCTCACATTTGAAAGAGGTTATAGGATTTTTAACATATGAGGATGTTTTACCTTATAAGGGAGAGAAAATACCACTAGTAGATAAAGAGGATACATCATTTATAGATGTTTGCGGACAAGAGAGTGCTAAAAGAGCTTTAAGTATTGCAGCCGCTGGAAACCACAATGTATTGCTTCAAGGACCTCCAGGGTCTGGTAAAACTATGCTTGCTAAGGGGGTTAAGTCAATACTGCCAGATTTAACAGAAAAAGAAGTGCTTGAAACAACAAGAATATACAGCGTGTCTGGGTTGCTTAATAAAAGAGGCGGAAGAGTAGAAAGACCATTTAGGAATCCACATCATACTGCTACCAGGATATCTTTAATAGGAGGCGGAAGAGATTTAAAAGTTGGTGAAGTAACATTAGCTCATAATGGGATATTGTTTTTAGATGAAATACTAGAGTTTGATAGAAGGACATTAGAGTGTTTACGAGAACCTATGGAAAATGGTGAAATAACAATATCTAGAAATATAGGAAGTGTTACATATCCAGCTCAAGTTATGCTTATTGGTGCTTTTAATCCTTGTCCATGTGGAAATTATTTAAGTGGATATGAAGGGAGAACTTGTACCTGTAGTGAATATGAAAGGATAAAATACAGAAATAGACTTTCGAAAGCCATGTTAGATAGGATAGATATTTTTACATCTGTAAGATATGCGTCTTATGAAGAGTTGAATGCTGATAGAAAAAAAGAAAGTTTAAAAGAAATTAGAGAAAAAATAAAAAATGCTAGAGAGATTCAAAGTAAAAGATTTAAAGAAATAGGGATAAGTTATAACTCTCAGATGAGTCATAAAGAAATAAAAGACTTTATAAAGCTTGATGATAAATGTCATGAGATTTTAAATAGTATATATAATAGGTTTTCTCTAAGTAGTAGGGCTTTGGATAGGATAATTAGAATATCTAGAACAATTGCTGATATTAATGGAGAAGAGGACATAAGTAAGCGTAATATTTATGAAGCTCTAAATTATAGAAAAAACTTAGAGGGAGAGGTTATATAAATGAAAGATGTTGATTTAAATTACAAGCTTTGGTTTGGAAGTTTAAATATTTCAAATAATATTAAAATAGAACTTATTAATCAGTTAGGTGACGAAGAAAATATATATCTTCACAGGAAAGATATAGAGGAAACAGGGATAAAATGTGCTAACAAATTCAAATGTGATATTGACAGAAATTTGAATAGTAGAATAATTAGTGATATAACTAAGAAAGACTATAAAATAGTAACATTTTTAGATGAAGACTATCCAGAAAGATTGAGATACATAGATGAGGCTCCATATATTCTTTTTTATAAGGGTGATTTAAAAGGAGCTGAAAATACGAATGTATCTATTGTAGGATCTAGAAAGTGCGATGTATATGGCAAGAGGTGTACTCAACTTATAACTTCTAGTCTAGGTAACTTGGGAGTTGGTATTGTAAGTGGAGGAGCTTTTGGCGTGGATACAGAGGCACATAGGAAGTGTGTTGAGGGAGATTTTTATAATGTTGCTGTGTTTGGTTGTGGAATAAATGTAGATTATCCTGTTTATAATAGAGAATTGTATAAGAAAATAATTGAAAATGGATGCATAATAAGTGAGTTTTTTCCGGACACTCCACCATTAAGATATAATTTTCCGAGAAGAAATAGAATTATAAGTGGGTTAGGTGATGCTTTAATAGTTGTTCAAGCAGGTGAAAAAAGTGGTTCTTTAATAACTGCTAACTATGCTGTTAATCAAGGAAAAGATGTATTTGCAGTGCCAGGAGATGTATTTTCTAAATGGAGTGTAGGGTGTAATAATCTTATAAAAGATGGAGCTAGTATTTTTACAAATGTAAGTGATTTATTAAATTCCATACCTTTTAATATGAAAAAGGAAGGAAAATGTAATAAAATAGATAAAAAGCAAGAAAATGCAGGGATTAATGATTTGCTTTTAAAGATATTAGATAATAATATCCTACATATAGATGATATTATAAGAGTAACAAATATTGACACATCTATAATATATGAGTTATTATGTGAATTGCAATTTGAAAATAAAATAGAAGTTATACCAGGAGATTATTATACAAAAATAATATGATAGTTTGAGGGGGTGAACACTCTGAATTAAATTCGGAGTTTACGATGGGTCAAAAGTTAGTAATTGTTGAGTCACCAGCTAAGGCTAAAACAATAGAGAAATATTTAGGTAAGAACTATGTAGTCGAAGCGTCAATGGGACATGTGAGAGATTTGCCAAAAAGCCAGTTAGGCGTTGATATAGAAAATGATTATAATCCAAAGTATATAACAATAAGAGGAAAAGGTGAGCTTTTAAGCAAACTTAGAAAGTTAGCTAAAAAAAGTGATAAGATATATCTAGCAACTGACCCCGATAGAGAGGGAGAGGCTATATCATGGCATCTAGCTAATATATTAAAAATAGATGAGGATGAAAATTGCAGAATAGAATTCAATGAAATAACAAAAGATGCGGTAAAAAACTCTATAAAACATCCTAGAAAAATAAATTCAAATTTAGTAGATGCACAACAAGCTAGAAGAATACTAGATAGACTGGTTGGATATGAGATAAGTCCATTGCTTTGGAGAAATGTAAAGTGGGGACTAAGTGCTGGTAGAGTACAGTCAGCGGCATTAAAACTTATATGTGATAGAGAAGAAGAGATTAAAAAGTTTAATCCTGAAGAATATTGGACAGTTGATGTAAAACTTAAAAAAGGAAGAAAGTCATTTCCTGTTAAGTTAACAACTAAAAATAAGAAAAAAGTTGAAATTAAGAATAAAGAACAAGCTGATTTAATAATAAATGAGTTAAATCAAAATGATTATGTAGTAAGTAAGATAAAAAAAGGAGAAAAAAATAAAAATCCTTTAGCTCCATTTACTACAAGTACACTTCAACAGGAAGCTAGTAAAAAGCTTAACTATATGACAAAGAAAACAATGTCTGTAGCACAGCAACTTTATGAAGGAGTTGAGGTTAAAAAGTTTGGAACAGTAGGTTTAATAACTTATATGAGAACAGATTCTGTAAGAATCTCATCAGAAGCTCAAGAGAAAGCTCTAAACTTCATAAAAGAGACTTATGGTGATGAATATATTCCAAGTGAAGCAAGAGTATATAAAGGAAAGAAAAATATACAAGATGCCCATGAAGCTATAAGACCTACATATGTAGAAATTACACCAGAGATTGCTAAAGCAAATTTAAGTAATGATCAATATAAATTATATGCTTTAATATGGAAAAGATTCGTAGCTAGTCAGATGGCAACATGTATATTAAATACAAATAGCTTAGAAATAAAAAATGGCGACTATACTTTAAGAGCTAGTGGATCTACTATAAAGTTTGATGGTTTCATGAAAGTTTATGAATATATTTCAGGAGAAGAGGAAGAAGCAGTTCTTTTACCAGAACTTGAAGAGAATGAAGTGTTAAAAGAAGAGTCAATTGAAGGAAAACAACACTTTACTCAACCACCAGCAAGATATTCAGAAGCAGCTTTTGTTAAATTGTTAGAGGAAAAGGGAATTGGAAGACCAAGTACTTATGTTCCTACAATATCAACTTTAATAAGTAGAAAATATGTTGATAGAGAAAAGAAAATTCTTATTCCAACAGAATTAGGATTTATCGTAAATGATATAGTATCAACATACTTTAAGCAAATAGTAGATACTGACTTTACAGCTGGAATGGAAGTTAAGCTTGATAATGTTGAAGCTGGAAAGGAAAGTTGGACACATATAGTTGATGAATTCTTTACTCCTTTAAAGAAAGATATAGAAAAAGCTGAAAGTGAAATTTCAAAAGTTATTATAGAAGATAAGGTAAGTGATGTTCCATGTGATAAGTGTGGCAGACTTATGGTTATAAAACATGGTAGGTTTGGAGATTTTTTAGCTTGTCCTGGATATCCAGAATGTCAAAATACAAAGCCTATAGTAGAAGAGGTTGATGCAAATTGTCCATTATGTGGTGGAAAAATATTAGTTAAAAGAAGTAAGAAGGGTAATAGATTCTATGGATGTAGTAACTATCCAGAATGTAACTTTGTAAGTTGGTATGAGCCTACAAATAAGAATTGCCCAGAATGTGGTTCATATATGGTTAAGAGATATTCAAAGAGTAAAGGTGAATATCTACAATGTAGTAATAAAGAATGTAAGCACGAAGAAAAGATAGAGAAAAAAGAAGAAGAAAATAATTCAGAAAAGTAGTGAAAATGGCGTTATATTCCCAGTGAATATTTGGTTGAAATGAAATAGGTACTATGTTAATATTTAAATAATAGGTTATTATAAGAATATTTTAAAAATTCTGAAATTTACATCTTTTGTAAAATGGTGCGAGGAGGATATAATGTCGACACTACTTAGTAAAACTAGAAGGTTAAATAAGATTTTACAAAAATCAGGGACTGAGGCTATAGCTTTTGGAGATATATGCGGATTATTAAGTGACGTTATGTTATGTAATGTATATTTAGTAGGCAGAAAAGGAAGAATACTAGGCTATTCATTCTCAGAAAAATTCGAATGTGACATAATGAAAGAAAAGGTTGTTGTTGATAGAAAGTTCCCAGAGGATTACAATGCTAAACTAATTAACATTCAAGATACATTATCTAATATTTCAAATAGAGGATTTTGTGTATTTGAGGGTGTTGGAGAGTGTGTAATATCAAAGAAAATATCAACTATTGTTCCTATAGTAGGAAATGGAGAAAGATTAGGAACTTTATTACTTGCTAGATTTGGAGAAGAATTCAATGAAGATGATTTAGTATTAGCTGAGTATAGTGCTACAATTGTTGGAATGGAGCTTTTAAGAGCTAGACAAGGTGAGATTGAAGAAGAGGCTCGTAAAAAAGCTGTTGTTCAATTAGCAATAGGAACTCTTTCATATTCTGAATTAGAGGCTGTTGAACATATTTTTAGTGAGTTAAATGGAGATGAGGGGTTATTAGTAGCTTCAAAAATAGCTGATAAAGTTGGAATAACAAGATCAGTTATAGTAAATGCATTAAGAAAATTTGAAAGTGCTGGAGTTATTGAATCAAGAAGTCTTGGAATGAAAGGTACTCACATAAAAATATTAAATGAAAAATTAATGGATGAACTTAAGAAGATTAAATAGAGGAGATGCAGATGCATCTCCTTATTTTTTTGAATAAAATAAAAAACTGTTTTACTACTTAATATATAGTATAATTTAAAATATAATATATATAGGTATAAAATGATGAAAATAAGAGATAGGGAGAGATAAATGTTCATTAAGAATCATTTTTCAAAAAACTTTGAAAATCTTGTTGATACTTTTATAACCCTATGTTATACTATCAAAGGTAAGAAAATACACACATTATCGAATCTATAGACCGGTGCTACTGTTGAGTAGTGTCTATAGCAAGGAAGATAGTGGAGGAAATAACCAATCTAGGAGGAAATAATAATGTCAGTAATTTCAATGAAACAATTATTAGAAGCTGGTGTTCATTTCGGACATCAAACAAGAAGATGGAACCCTAAAATGGCTCCATACATCTTTACAGAAAGAAACGGTATATACATAATCGATTTACAAAAAACTGTAAAGAAAGCTGAAGAAGCTTACAACTTCATAAGAGAAGTATCAGAATCAGGTAAAGACGTAATATTCGTTGGAACTAAGAAACAAGCTCAAGAAGCTGTTAAAGAAGAAGCTGAAAGATCAAACATGTACTTCGTTAACCACAGATGGTTAGGAGGAATGTTAACTAACTTCTCAACAATCAAAACAAGAATCAACAGATTAAACAAATTAGATGAAATGGAGCAAGACGGAACTTTCGAAGTTTTACCTAAGAAAGAAGTAATCAAGTTAAAACTTGAAAGAGAAAAATTACAAAGAAACTTAGGCGGAATCAGAGAATTAGACGCTTCAAACGTAGGAGCTATGTTCGTTGTAGATCCAAGAAAAGAAAAGAATGCAATAGCAGAAGCTAAAATATTAGGAATCCCAGTAGTAGCTATAGTTGATACTAACTGTGATCCAGAAGAAGTTGACTACGTAATTCCAGGAAACGACGATGCTATAAGAGCTGTTAAATTAATAGCTGGTAAAATGGCAGACGCTGTAATCGAAGGAAGACAAGGCGAGCAATTAGCAGAGTAATATTAACATAAATACTGAAAAGGTAGATGGAGCTCTGTGCTTCATTTACCTTTTAATTAAATAGTCAGGAGGAATTTCAATGATAACAGCTAAAGCAGTTAAAGAGTTAAGAGAAAAAACTGGCGCAGGTATGATGGACTGTAAAAAAGCGCTAACTGAAACTAATGGAGATATGGAAAAAGCAGTTGAAGTTTTAAGAGAAAAAGGATTAGCAGCTGCAGCTAAAAAAGCTGGAAGAGTAGCCGCTGAGGGTATCGTTAAAACTTATGTATCAGAAGATATGAAGAAAGGTTCAATAGTTGAAATCAACTGTGAAACTGACTTCGTTGCTTTAAATGAAGAATTTATAGGATTCGCTGGAAGAGTAGCAGAATTAGTTGCTAACTCAAACGTTTCTACTATAGAAGAGTTATTAGCAGAAAAGTTAGAAGGAGACAAAACTGTTCAAGAAGTTTTAACTGAGTTAATAGCTAAAATCGGTGAAAACATGAGCGTAAGAAGATTCGAAAGATTCTCTGTTGAAAACGGATTAGTTCAAAGCTACATCCACGGTGGCGGAAGAATCGGTGTTATGGCTGAGTTAGGATGCGAAGCTTCATCACCAGTATTAGCAGAAGTTGCTAAAGATGTATGTATGCAAATAGCTGCTGCTAACCCACTATTCTTATCAGAAGCTGATGTTGATCAAGTAGCTTTAGAGAAAGAAAAAGAAATATACAGAGCACAAGCTCTTAACGAAGGTAAACCAGAGCACATCGTTGATAAGATGGTAATGGGAAGAGTTAAGAAATACTGTAAAGAAGTTTGTCTTTTAGAGCAAGCTTGGGTTAAAAATGGCGATATGTCAATATCAAAATTATTAGCAGAAAAATCTAAAGAAGTAGGTTCTCCGATAACTATCAACAAATTCGTAAGATTCGAAAGAGGAGAAGGTATCGAAAAGAAAGAAGAAAACTTCGCTGAAGAAGTAGCTAAAATGGGCGGAAAATAATAACATAAGAGAACACTTTGTGTTCTCTTTTTTTTAGAATATATATAAAAATTAACAAAAATAGATATTTCAGCGTTTTGGAGGTTTGAAATGGGAACTTGTAAATACAAAAGAGTTATGCTTAAGTTATCAGGTGAAGCTTTAGCAGGAGAAAATGGTTTTGGAATAGATTTCAATGTAGCAATGAGTATAGCTAAGGCTGTAAAAGAGCTAGTTGATATGGGTGTAGAAGTTGGTGCTGTCGTAGGTGGCGGAAACATATGGAGAGGTAGAAGTGGTGAAGGTATGGACAGAACTACTGCTGACTATATGGGAATGTTAGCTACTTCAATAAATGCATTAGCACTTCAAGATTCACTAGAATCTTTAGGTGTTCATACTAGAGTACAAACTGCTATCGAGATGAAAGAAATCGCAGAGCCATACATCAGAAGAAGAGCTATGAGACACTTAGAAAAAGGTAGAGTAGTAATATTCGGAGCAGGAACAGGAAACCCTTATTTTTCAACTGATACTGCAGCAGCTTTAAGAGCAGCTGAAATCGAAGCTGATGTTATATTATTAGCTAAGAAGGTTGATGGAGTTTATGATAAAGATCCGCATAAATACGATGATGCTAAAAAATATGATGAGTTATCATATATAGAAGTACTTGAGCAAGGATTACAAGTAATGGATTCAACTGCAACATCACTTTGTATGGATAATAACATTCCTATATTAGTATTTGCTTTAGATCAGCCAGAAAATATTAAAAAGGCTGTTTCAGGTGAAAAAATAGGAACAATAGTAAGTAAAAAATAAGGAGGATTTTTAAATGATTAAAGATGTTCTAAAACAATTAGACGTAAAAATGAATAAAACTATAAATTCTTTAACTTCAGAGTTAGCTACAATGAAAGCTGGAAGAGCTAACCCAACTATGTTAGATAGAATACAAGTTGAGTACTACGGAAGTATGTGCCCTTTAAACCAAGTGGCTAATATATCATCACCAGAACCAAGATTATTAGTTATAACACCATGGGAAAAACAAATGCTTAAGGATATTGAAAAAGCTATATTAAAGTCAGATTTAGGAATAAACCCTAACAACGATGGTGCTATAATCAGACTTTTAGTTCCAGAATTAACTGAAGAAACAAGAAAGAATTTAGTTAAGAATGTTAAGAAAGCTGGAGAGCAAGCTAAAGTTGCTATAAGATCTATAAGAAAAGATGCAAACGACAAGATTAAAAACTTCAAAAAAGAAGGAACTTTAACTGAGGACGAAGTTAAAAAAGGTGAAGAAGACGTTCAAAAAGTTACAGATAAGTTCGTTAAAGAAATAGATACTATAGTGGCAGCTAAAGAAAAAGAGATTATGTCAATTTAATTTAAAAAACCTGCTCTTTAGCAGGTTTTTTTGTTTTATAATTGTATTATAAGGAGGAACCTTCTATGTTAGATTTTTTTAATAAAAAAGGAAAAGAAGATTCAGAAGAAATAGTTTTAGTAGAAGATAAAATGCCAAAACACATAGCCATAATTATGGATGGTAACGGAAGATGGGCTAAGAAAAGAGGCCTTCCTAGAACTATGGGACATAGAGCAGGTGTTAAAACTATAAAAACTATTGTAAAAGAGTGTGATAAATTAGGAGTTAAATATTTAACTCTATATGCTTTTTCTACTGAAAACTGGAAGAGACCAGAGGATGAAATAAACGCTCTTATGAAATTAGTTGTAGAATTTATAAAAAATGAAATTGAAGAACTACATAGTAATGGAGTACAGGTCAAAACTATAGGAGATTTATCAAGATTTCCTGAGGAGCCTAAGAAAGCTATATTGGGAGCTATAGAGAAAACTAAGAATAATACTGGAGTAGTTTTAAGCTTAGCATTAAACTATGGTGGAAGAAATGAAATAATAAGAGGGGTAAAATCTTTAGTAGAGGATGTTCAGGCAGGAAGAATAAACTTAGATGATATAGATGAAACTATGTTTGATAATTATCTTTATACTAAAGGTATGCCAGATCCAGATTTTATAATAAGACCAAGTGGAGAGCAAAGATTAAGTAACTTCTTATTATGGCAATGTGCATATTCAGAATTCTGGTATTCACAAATAAATTGGCCAGATTTTACTGGTGAAGATTTAAGAAGAGCTATCTTTGATTATCAAAACAGAGATAGAAGATTTGGTGGATTAAAAAAATAGTGAGGTGATTTTTAGTGAAGTCTAATAGCAGATATCTAGGGGCGCTTATAATAGCTCCATTTATTGCTTTTATATTCTTAGGTGGAGTCTGGCTTAAATGGTTTACTATCGCTTTATCAGTTGCAGGTTTATATGAATATTATAAAACTGTAAAGGTAGCAAAATTAAAGCCTATATCTATTGCAGGATATATACTTTTAGCATTATATTATTTAACTTCAAATAACTTTGAAATGTTATCATACTTAATTATAATAGGAACATTTATTTTATTATGTGTTCCAATACTTGACATTAAATACACATTTATTGATGTTGCAGTAACTATCTTAGGATTTATATATGTAGGAGTATTTTTTAGCTTCATACATTTAGTAAACATAAAAGAAGGTGGACAATACCTAGTTTGGTTAATATTCCTATCATCATGGTTATGTGATACTTCTGCTTATTACTCAGGAAGGTTCTTTGGTAAGCATAAATTATGTCCAAAGGTTAGTCCTAAGAAAACTATAGAAGGTTCTATAGGAGGAATATTAGGTAGTACATTAGCGTGTGGAATATTTGGTATAGCAATATCAGGAAGCTTCTCTTTAATACCAGTTTATCACTACTTTATAATAGGAATATTATGTGGTATATTCTGTCAGTTTGGTGATTTGGTTGCATCATCAATAAAGAGATATGCTGGAATAAAAGATTATAGTAACTTAATACCAGGTCATGGTGGAATACTAGATAGATTTGATAGTATATTATTTGCTGGAACAGTAGTATTCTTCTATTTAACACTTGTATTAAAATTTTAATGCTTTAGATTTCTAAAGCATTTTTTTTATGCAAAAATTTTTAGTTATTAATGAAGTCTGTATTTTATGTTAAAAAAACTATACCTTATGTATTTCGTATTGTAATAGGCTTTTTAGGAATATATAATTTAAATAACCTAGGATACAAAATTTAGAAATACACCGGTGGAGAATTTTATGATAAGAATTGGGATATGTGATGATGATAAAAGCGTTATTGAAAGAACAAAAAGCTATATAGAAAGTTTTGAAGGAATTAGATTTGAAATAATTACTTATTTTAGTGGAGAAGAACTTATAAGAGAGTGTAAGAAATTTGATTTAATATTTTTAGATATTGATATGCCCAATATGGATGGGATTGAAACGGCTAAAAAAATAAGATTGTATGATAAGTCAGTAAAGATAATATATATAACAAGTTACACTGATTATACAAATTTAGCTTTTCAAGTGCATGCCTTTGGGTATTTAAATAAACCAGTGGATGAATTAGAAATACATAAGCAGTTGAAGGAGGTAATTTCTTATTTAAAGGAAGAGAAAATAGGAGAGAGCATAAAGTTTGTTACTACAGAAGGAATATTACAATTGGAATTTAAGGATATATACTATTTTGAATATTTGGATAGAAAGGTCTATATACACTTAAAAGAAAAGGTATATGTTATAAAAGAAAAAATAACTAGTGTTGCAGAAATTATGGAAAAATATAATTTCCTTATGCCTCACAAGAGTTTTGTTGTAAACTTGCTATATGTTAAATCTATAAAAGGATATGATATTTTCATGATGGATGGAAGTATTATTCCTTTATCTCAAAAGAAGGCTACTTACTTTAGAGATAAATTAAATATATTTTTAGAAAGTTGTATTTTACTTTAAGGTGGGGATAAAAATGAATAGTTCAATTGAGATATTAGCGAGTTTAATGAATGTTTTACTGGGGTTCTTTTCTACTTTTATAATATTTGATTTTTTGAGTAGATTTAAAAGAAATAAATTCTATCCAAAGTACGTTTATTTAATAGCATATTTTATATTTACTTTTGCTTTATTTGGAGTAAATATAATTTTAGCAAATGGATTTATAACCTTAGGGATAACTTTTTTTGGAACTGTATTAGTAGGGTATTTTCTATACAATAGAGAAAAGATTTCTATAATTTATTATTCAATTTATGTAGTAGCCTTACTTATAACTCAAAGTGTTGTTAGTTTATTATTTAATCTGGCTTGTTCTTATTTTGGAATTGATTTTTATAGTCCAATAATTTACATTGCTACATTATCATTAATAGTGCAGTTTTCATATTTAGGAATTTCAAGATTGTTTATAATTTGCTTTAAAAATAAAAATATTAGAAATATAACAAAGATTCAGTATTTTAATTTCTTAGTTATGCCAATGTTTAGCATAATTTATATAACTACTTTAATGATGTATCTTCAAACTTATATTGGATTAAGTGATATGCTTTGGATAATGATTAATATAGTTTCTATAATTATTTTAAATTTATTTATTACTAATATATTTGAGTCCATATCAAAGAATAATGAACTTAAAAGTAAGCTTTTGCTTTATGAAGAAAAATCAAGAATTCAATATGAATATTATAGTTCCTTAGAAGATAATTATAAAAATTCTAGAAAGATAATTCATGATATTAAAAATCACATTCAGACAATAGAAAATTTATATAAGTCAGATCAATGTGAAAAGGGAAAGGCATATACTGATGATCTGTGTAAACTTTTAGAATCATTTTCTCAAAAGAAATATGCAGAGCATAGAACTTTAAATCTTATAATAAATGATAAAATGCTTAAAGCTAATAAATATAATATTGATTTTGTGTGTAAGGTTGGTGATGTGGATTTAGAATTTATTAAAGATATAGATTTAACAACTATTTTTACAAACTTATTAGATAATGCTATTGATGAGACAAGCTTAGGAGAAATAGAACAGAAAATAATATTGAAGATAGATTCTTTCAATAATTTTATAATCATTAATATTATAAATTCATTAAATGGTAATCCGAAAAGAGATAAGAAGTTTTTTAAAAGTACTAAGAAGAACCATAGTGGATTTGGATTAGAAAATGTAAGTAGAGCTTTGGAAAAATATGATGGTAACATGAGAATAGATTTTAATGAGGATGAATTTAAAGTTAATATAATTATTCCAATTAATAATTAGAGGGGTGTTATATGGAATCAGCAAGTATAATTATATATCTTTTAATAAATATAATAATCAGCTTTGGAATACCAATAGGAGCATTAGTTTATTTTATAAGAAAAAGGAATAGGTGTGTAAAGCCATATTTTATAGGAATGTTAGTATTTGTTATATCTCAAATGTTTCTAAGAATACCTCTTATTAACAATGTAATAAGTAATATGGATTGGTATATAGAGATATCAATACTTTATCCAGTATTAGCTATGTTATTTATTGGTTTAACAGCTGGAATATTTGAAGAGGTAGGAAGATATTTAGGTTTTGAAATAGCTCTGAAAAATAATAGAAGATGGATAGATGGAATTGCTTTTGGAATTGGTCATGGAGGGATAGAAGCTATGCTCTTATTAGGAGTTACTAGCTTAAAAAATTTATTCATAGTTATTTCTAAAAGTAATGAAAGTGTTTTAAATATTTTAAATGCAAATCGACCATATATTTTACTCGGTGGATTTGAAAGGTTTTTTGCAATGATGCTTCATGTAGGATTAACGATGCTAGTCTTATATGGAATAAATAAAAAGAGGTTAAGATATTTAGCATTAGCAATTATAATTCATGGATTTGTTGACTTTATAGTTGTGTTACTATCAAGTTTAGGAGTAAATATACTTTTAATCGAGGGATTTATAGGGGTGTGTGGTTTAATAGGATTAGTATTTACTATTAAGTGTAAAGAAATATTTAAGAAAAATAAGGGAGGGTATTAAAAATGAAAAAATTAATGTCTATTTTAATGGTGGTTTTTTGTGGTGTTTTATTTATTGGGTGCGGAGCTACGAAATTGAGTGATGATTACAATGAAGAAGATTTAAAGGCTAAATCAGAAGAAGTTGTAAATTATTTAGTGGATGGAAAATACGAAGATATAGTTGAAATGGGAAGTGATGATTTAAAGAAGATATTGACTAAAGAACAGATAGAAGAGGCTTATAGTGGATTAGCTTCTAAATTAGGTAGTTATGAAGAAATAAAGAAGATAGTTTTTCAAGAAACTGAAGAGGGTGTAGCTGTAGTTGTTATAGCTAATTATGAAGATGGAAAGGCTCAATTTACATTAGGGTTCAATAAAGATATGGAGTTAACAGCTATTTATATGAAATAAGTTAAAGTTACTTAGTGAAAAATGGAGTTAGGTAAAGTGAATAGTGGGTTTAGAGGTGGATGATGATTATATATTTTTTAGCACCAATACTTTTGTGGGGATTAGCCATAGCAATAGGATCTGGGAAAGCGAATTTTTTAATTGCTGGATACAATACTGCAAATAAAGAAGAAAAAGAAAAAATAGATGATAAAAGATTAAGTAAATTTATGGGGAAGTTTTTATTTGTTTTAGGGTTAATTCAATTAATTTTGCCTATTACTGAAATTTTAGAAATTAAAATTAAAGGGCTTACCACTTCAGTAAGTATAATTTTCTTTATTGTTACAATAGGTGGAGTTATATATATGAATACTGGAGAGAGGTTTAAAAAATAAGGTAGAAGCATGGATGAGTTCCGTGCTTTTTATTTTGTTTGTTTATATTAATAAATATTTAGAGTAAAATTGTTTATATAGAATATTCAAAAATAAAAATAATATATTTATTATGTAGATAATTATGTGTAGAATATGGAGGATATTTGGTTAGAATTTAAATTAACACTAAGTAGATTTATTGTATTTAAGCGAACGAATTTTGAATAAAAAAATAAGATTAATAGAGAATATATAAATCTTTGTTAAAAGAATACATAATAAATGTATATTATTGTATTTGTGGGTATAATGATATAAAATAATATAATAGGCTAAGTTGATAATTTTAGTCTAGTATGTTTAAGGAAGAACTTAGGAGGAAAGAATATGAAGAGAATATCTATACTAGGGGTAACTGGTTCTATAGGAACTCAAACTTTAGATGTATTAAGATTTCACAAGAATGATTTTGAGTTAGTTGGAATAACAGCTAATAGAAATATAGATTTAACACTAGCTATAATAAAAGAATTTTCACCTAAATATGTAGCTATAAACCATAAGGAGTCTTATGACAAATTAGTTGCTTTAGTTGAAAAGGAAGGTTTAAAATGTGAAGTTATCTATGGTATGGAAGGGTTAATTAAGATAGCAACTTTAGATGAAATAGATATAGTTGTAACTTCTGTAGTTGGTATGATTGGTTTAAGACCAACAGTAGAGGCTATAAGAAAAGGTAAGGATATTGCTTTAGCAAATAAAGAGACTCTAGTTGTTGCTGGAGAACTTGTAATGAGAGAAGCTAAAGAACATGGAGTTAAGATACTTCCGGTTGATTCAGAGCATAGTGCAATATTCCAATCATTACAAGGAAATGATCATAACAAAATCGATAAAATACTTTTAACTGCATCAGGGGGACCATTCAGAGGATTTACTTTAGATAAGTTAAAAGAAGTAACTCCAGAAAAGGCTCTTAAGCATCCAAAATGGAATATGGGTCAAAAAATATCAATAGATTCTTCTACTTTAATGAATAAAGGGTTAGAAGTAATTGAAGCTCATTGGTTATTTAACTGTCCATATAGTGATATAGAGGTTGTTGTTCATCCTCAATCAATAATTCATTCAATGGTGCAATATACTGATGGAGCTGTTATTGCACAGTTAGGTGTTCCAGATATGAAACTACCTATTCAATATGCTTTAAATTATCCAAATAGAGAGGGAAACATAAGTGAAAAGTTAGATTTATTTAAGATTAGAGAGTTAACTTTTGAAAAACCTGATTTAGATACATTTAAATGCTTAAAGTTAGCTTATGAGGCAGGAGAAAAGGGAAAGCTTATGCCTACAATTTTAAATGGTGCTAATGAAGTTTGTGTAGAGCTGTTCTTAAGTAAGAATATAACATATTTACAAATACCAGAAATAATAGAAGAGTGTATGAATAAGTTTGATTACAACCAAGAGGTAACTCTTGATAATGTAATAGAGTTAGATAAAACAGTAAGAAAATATATATATGATAAATATAACTAGGAGGGGAAAGGGTGTATATAATTTTTGCGTTATTAGCATTTAGTGCTTTAATCTTAGTTCATGAGCTAGGGCACTTTATTGTGGCTAAATTAAATGGAATTTATGTTGAAGAGTTTGCGATTGGTATGGGTCCAAAGCTTTTTGGAATAAAGCATGGAGAAACAGAGTATAACTTAAGAGTTCTTCCTTTTGGAGGATTTGTAAAAATGCTTGGTGAGGAAGAGGAGAGTGATGACTCAAGAAGTTTAAACTCAAAAACACCAATCCAAAGAATATTAGTTATGGGAGCGGGAGCTTTCATGAACTATATACTAGCTCTTGTAATATTCGTTGGTCTTGCGATGAGTTCAGGATTTGCAGTGAATAATGTTGCAAGTGTTGTTCCAGATTCACCAGCTCAAGAAGTAGGAATTCAAAAGGGAGATGAGTTTCTAAAGATAGATGGACATAGAATTTATACAACTGATGATTTTAGAATGGGGTTAGCTTTAGCAAAGGGGAACCCTGTAGAAGTTGAGATAAAAAGAGGAAATGAAGTATTAGTTAAAACAGTTAAACCGGTTGCTAATGAGAGTGGAGTTTATCAAGTAGGAATAGGATATAGTGTTAATCAAAATCCGAGCTTACTTCAAGGAATAAAGCAAGGATTTAATGAAACAAGAAGCCTTGTATCACAAGCATTTATAGCACTTAAAACTATAGTTACAGGAGAGGCTAATTTAAAGACTGATGTAGGTGGTCCTGTTACTATTATAAAAATGTCAGGTCAAGCTGCTAAGGCTGGAGCCAATACACTTTTATGGTTTATGGCATTTTTAAGTGTTCAGTTAGCTGTATTTAATCTTTTACCATTCCCAGCATTAGATGGTGGTAGAATATTTATAGAGCTTATACAGATGATTACAAGAAAAGAGATACCGGCAAAGTATGTAGATGCTGTTAATACAGTAGGATTCATGCTCCTTATGGGACTCATGGTGCTGGTAACTATAAAGGATATAATATTCCCGATACTATAAAAATCAGGAGGAATTACTAGTGAATAGAAAAGAAACTAGAAAAGTTAAAGTTGGAAATATATATGTTGGAGGAGACTTTAGGGTTTCTGTTCAATCTATGACTAACACAGATACAAAAGATGTAGAGGCAACAGTTAATCAAATAAAGGCTCTTGAAGAGGCTGGCTGCGATATAGTTAGATGCGCAGTATTAGATATGGAAGCTGCAGAGTCAATAAAAGATATAGTGGCAAAAATAAATATACCATTAGTTGCTGATATACATTTTGATTATAGATTAGCTTTAAAGGCTATTGAAAATGGAGTTTCAGCTATAAGAATAAATCCAGGTAATATTGGAAGTAGAGAAAAGGTTGAAGCTGTAGTAAAAGCTTGTAAAGAAAAGAATATTCCTATAAGAATAGGAGTTAATTCAGGCTCTTTATCAAAAGAACTTTTAGCAAAGTATGGTAAACCTACCCCAGATGCACTAGTGGAAAGTGCTTTAGAACATGTTAAAATATTAGAAGAGTTAGATTTTCATGATATAGTAATATCAATGAAATCATCTAATGTTGAAACAATGATAGAAAGTTACAGAATTGCTTCACAAAAAACAAGTTATCCTCTTCATTTAGGGGTTACTGAGGCTGGTACACCTTGGAGAGGAACAATAAAATCAGCTATAGGAATAGGTACATTACTTGCTGAGGGTATAGGTGATACCATAAGAGTTTCATTAACAGGAGATCCAGTTGAGGAAATTAAAGTTGGTAAAGAAATTCTTAAAAATTTTGGATATGTTAAAGAAGGAATAGAGTTTATATCATGTCCTACATGTGGAAGAACTCAAATAGATTTAATAAACATAGCTAAAGAAGTAGAAGAAAGATTAGCTAATTGTGATAAGCAAATAAAAGTTGCTGTAATGGGATGTGTAGTTAACGGACCTGGAGAAGCGAGAGAAGCTGATATCGGAATAGCTGGAGGTAAGGGAGAAGGTCTTATCTTTAGAAAAGGTGAAGTAATAAAGAAGGTTAAAGAAGAAGATTTAGTTGAAGAGCTTATAAAAATAATAGAGACATTATAATTAAAGGAGGGATTCATTCCCTTCTTTATGTCGTATATAGAGAAAAGAATAGGAGGCTTAGATTTTGAGTAATGAGTTTGTTAAAAAAATTAATAGAGCTATAAAATCAGATGATAATCTTAGCGACTTAGAATTTGAAATAACTAAGTTTCAGCTACTAAAGAAGAGTAATTCATTAAGAACTTTAATAAAAAGTAAAGAACAATTATCAGAAGAACAGAAGAATCTTATTAAGCAATATATAAAAAAGGCAATAGGATTTGATATAAATATAGAAATTATGTATTACATAGATATTTCTGATATAAGTGTTAAGGAAGTTGTTGATAAGCATTGGGAACATGTTTGTGAGAAAGTGTTAAACAACCATCCTGTGCTGAAGGGGATACTTTTAGAATCGCCTAGAGTAGTTGAGGGAGAAAGAATTATAATAAGAAATGGTTCTGAGTTCTTAAATAACTTAGTTAATAGAAAAGGAATTGACAGAGAGATTAAAGGATATATAAAATCTTTCTTTGGAATTGATTCTATTATAGAGTTTAAATTTGATGAGGAACTTACAAATAAGAACTATCATGAAGAAAAGTTGAATGAAAACAAAGAGATAGCTAAAAAGGTTATAGAAACTATGAAATCTCAGGCAGCTCAATCAAAGGCTACTAAGAAAGAGAGTTCAGAAAACAGACCTAAAGCTAAGGGTGGATATGAGAAAAAATCATATAAAGATGAACCTAAAAATGAAAATACTATTCTTGGAAGAAATATTCAAGGTGATAGCATAGAAATTTGTAAGATTGATATGGGTTCTGGAATAGTAACTGTTACTGGAGATGTATTTAAAACTGAAATATTTGAAACTAAGACAGGAAGAATAATACTTACATTCTTTATAACAGATTATACAAGTTCCATAGCTGTTAAATGTTTCTTGAGGGATAAGGATAAGGAACATGTTTTAGAAAATGTTAAGAAAGGTCTTTATTGCAAAGTAAGAGGGGAAGCTACACTGGACCCTTATGCTAAGGAAGTTGTAATAATGGCTAGAGATATAAATAAGCTAACTAAAATTGAAAGAATGGATACTGCTGAGGAAAAGAGAGTTGAACTTCATATGCATACAACAATGAGTTCAATGGATGCTGTAACATCAGCAAGTAAGATAGTGGAAAGAGCTGCTAAATTTGGTCATAAGGCTGTAGCTATAACAGATCATGGAGTAGTTCAGGCATTTCCAGATGCTCAGATAGCAGCTAAGAAAAATGGAATAAAAGTTATATATGGAGTTGAAGGATATTTAGCTGACAATGGAACTCCTATAGTTATAAATGGACATGATGAAAGCTTTGATGATGAATACATAGTATTTGATATAGAGACTACAGGGTTCTCAAGTAAAAATGACAAGATTATAGAGATAGGTGCCGTTAAATTAAAAGATGGAGAGATAGTAGATACTTTTAGTTCCTTTGTAGATCCAAAGGTGTTAGTACCATATAAGATAACAGAGCTTACTAGTATAACTCAAAATATGGTTGATGGTCAGCCTACCATAGATGAAGTTTTACCGAAGTTCATGGAGTTTGTTGGTGATGCAGTATTAGTAGCACACAATGCAGCTTTTGATGTTGGATTTATAAAGAAAAACTTAGCAGATATGGGGAGAGAACTTGAAAATCCAGTTATGGATACTGTTCCTTTAGCAAGATATCTTTATCCAGATTTGAAAAAGGTAAAATTAAACCTTGTAGCTAAACATTTAGGAATAAATTTAGAGAATCACCACAGAGCTGTTGATGATGCTGCAGCTACTGCTGAAATATTAAAGATTTCCTTTAAAAAGATGAAGGAAGAGATGGATATTCATGATGTTAAGGCATTAAATGAGAAGTATTTATCCAATATAGATGTAAGAAAATTACCTCTTCATCACATAATAATTCTAGCTAAGAATCAAATTGGAATTAAGAATCTTTATAAACTTGTTTCTATGGCTCACTTAGATTATTTTGCAAGAAGACCAAGACTTCCAAAGAGTATTATAGCTGAATATAGAGAAGGATTAATAATAGGTTCAGCTTGTGAGGCAGGACAACTATATAAGGCTGTTTTAGAAGGTAAGACAAATGAAGAATTGAAGGAAATAGCATCATTTTATGATTACTTAGAAATTCAGCCAATACAAAATAATGAATTCCTTATAAGAAAAGGCAATGTAAAAGATGAAGCTGAGCTTGAAGAGTTAAATAGAAAGATATATAACTTAGGAAAAGAAATGGATAAACCAGTAGTTGCTACTTGTGATTGTCACTTTTTAGATCCTAATGATGAAGTGTTTAGAAGAATAATAATGGCTGGTCAAGGATATGGTGATGCAGATAATCAACCGCCACTATACTTTAGAACAACTAATGAAATGTTAAAAGAATTTGAGTATTTAGGAGAAGAGGCTTGTAAAGAAGTTGTAATTGAAAATACTCAAAAGATTGCTGATATGGTTGAAGTAGTTAAACCGATACCAAATGAAACATTCCCTCCAAAGATTGAAGGAGCAGAAGATGATATAAGAAATATGACGCTTAATAAGGTTCATAGCATATATGGGGATAACCTTCCAGAGGTTGTTCAAAAGAGACTTGATAAAGAGTTGAATTCTATTATAAACAATGGATACGCCGTTCTTTACCTGATAGCTCAAAAACTAGTTGCCAAGTCTCTAGAAGATGGATATTTAGTTGGTTCTAGAGGATCAGTTGGTTCATCCTTCGTTGCGACAATGTCAGATATAACAGAGGTTAATGGATTGCCGCCTCATTATGTTTGTCCAAATTGTAAGAAATCTGAGTTCTTCTTAGATGGTTCTATAAGTTCAGGCGCAGATTTACCTGATAAAGATTGCCCAGATTGCGGAACTAAATATATTAAAGATGGTCATGATATACCATTCGAAACTTTTCTAGGGTTTGAAGGAGATAAGGAGCCAGATATCGACCTTAACTTCTCTGGAGAATACCAAGCTGTTGTACATAAGTACACAGAGGTTCTTTTCGGAAAAGGATATGTATTTAAGGCTGGTACTATAGGTACAGTAGCTGAAAAAACTGCTTATGGATATGTTAAAAAATATCTTCAAGAAAGAGATATTGTAGTATCACAAGCTGAAATAGAAAGACTTACAATTGGGTGTACAGGAATAAAGAGAACTAGTGGTCAGCATCCTGGTGGAATAATGGTTGTACCTAGTGATAATGAAATATATAATTTCTGTCCGATTCAGCATCCCGCTGATGATGTTAACACAGATATTATAACTACTCACTTTGATTACCACTCAATAAGTGGTAGACTTCTTAAACTTGATATACTTGGACACGACGACCCTACCGTTCTTAGAATGCTTCAGGACTTAACAGGATTAGATCCTAAAACAATACCTTTAAATGACCCTAAGGTTATAAGTTTGTTTACATCACCAGATGCTCTAGGCGTTACTAAAGAAGAATTAGGATGTGAAGTTGGTAGTTATGGGCTTCCTGAGTTCGGTACTAAATTCGTTAGACAGATGCTTGTTGACACTCAGCCAAAGAGTTTTGCTGACCTTGTGAGAATATCAGGACTTTCTCACGGTACTGATGTTTGGCTTAATAATGCACAGTACTTCATAAAAGAAGGTTATACAACACTGAAAGACTGTATCGCAACAAGAGACGATATCATGGTTTATCTAATGTATAAGGATTTACCACCAAAGACTGCCTTCACAATAATGGAGAAAGTAAGAAAAGGAAAAGGCCTTAGTGAAGATGATGAAGCTTTAATGAGAGAAAAACAAGTTCCAGATTGGTACATTGAATCTTGTAAAAGAATCAAATACATGTTCCCAAAGGGGCATGCTGTTGCATATGTTATGATGGCTGTTAGAATAGCGTACTTCAAAGTTTATTATCCACAAGCTTATTACACTACATACTTTACAGTTAGAGCAGATGATTTTGATGCTGATTTAATATGTAAGGGTGAGCAGGCAATAAGAGCTAAGATGGAAGAGTTAAATGCTTTAGGTAATAATATATCTGTAAAGGAAAAAGGGCTTTTAACTATTTTAGAAATTTCTTATGAAATGAATAAAAGAGGATTCAAATTCTTAAAAGTTGATTTATATAAATCAGAAGCAACTAAGTTTAAAATTGAAGAAGAAGGGATAAGACCTCCTCTAAATGCACTTCAAGGTGTTGGAGATAATGCTGCAAAAAGTATTGTTGAATGTAGAGTTAATGGAGAGTTTATTTCTAAGGAAGATTTAAGACTTAGATCTAAAGTTTCAAAAACTGTTATAGAAACTTTAGATCATCACGGATGCTTAGAAGGAATGCAAGAAAGCAACCAGCTTAGTTTATTTGGCTAAACTTAAAAAAATCTTGTAATATAAAATATACTATGTTACTATAGTAGTATAAAGTTTTTACTAATAGTTTGAAGTAAAGGAGTGGGACAGAAAAGCCCGCTCTTTCTATTTGTAACGCAACTTAGAAAAAAGTTGCGTTTTTGCATACCTATTATTATATAAGTTAATAGGTATTTGCTTTATTGGATACAATAAAGATAAGACTTAAAACTTAATAAGGGAGGGAAGTAATATGAAAAAAGAGCAACTTGTAGCTGATCTTGAAGCACTTTGTGCTCCTATAGTTAAAGAAAAAGGATATGATTTATATCATGTTGAATATGTAAAAGAGAACAATGAATACTATTTAAGAATATATATAGAAAAGCCAGAGGATAGAATTTCTCTAAGAGATTGTGAAGTAGTAAGTAGAGGATTAAGTGATATGCTTGATGTAGAGGATCCAATAAAGGATGCTTACTTCTTAGAGGTTTCATCACCAGGATTAAACAGAAAGTTACATACTGATGATCATTTTAATAGATTCATTGGAAGTGAAGTTTTCGTTGGATTTAAGAGTTCTTTAAGTGGAAGAAAAAACGTAAAAGGTATTCTTAAAGATGTACAAGAAGACGATATAATAGTTGAATTTGAAGGAAATGATGTAAAAGTTCCTAAAGATAAAATTAAGACAGCTAACCTTGAAGGGGAGATATAATTAAGGAGGGTTTAAAAATGAATGAAGAATTTCTAGGGGCATTAACTGAAATAGTAAAAGAGAAAGGTATTTCAGTAGAGGCTTTATTAGAAACTATAGATGATGCTATAATAGCAGCATACAAGAAAAACTTTTCAAACTCAGGTACAACTGCACAGAATGTAAAAGTAAAGCGTGATGAAAAATCAGGTGAAATACATGTTTACGCTCAAAAAGTTGTAGTTGACGAAGTTTATGATGATGTAACAGAAATAAGCTTAGAGGATGCTAAAGCATTAAATCCTATATATCAATTAGATGATATAGTTGAAATAGAGGTAACTCCAAAGAACTTTGGAAGAGTTGCAGCTCAATTAGCTAAGCAAATGGTTATTCAAAGAATAAAAGAGTCTGAGAGAAATGTAATATACTCAGAGTTTGCAGAAAAAGAATTCGACATATTACCTGGTACAGTAATAAGAAAAGATAAAGGTAATGTATTTGTTGATTTAGGAAAAATAGAAGGTGTTTTAGGACCAAACGAACAAATGCCTACAGAGAAGTATAACTTCAATGAAAAATTACAATTATATGTAGTAGAAGTTAAGAAAACATCAAAAGGTGCTTCAGTTTTATGTTCAAGAACACATCCAGGATTAGTTAAGAGATTATTCGAACTAGAAGTTCCAGAAATATATGAAGGAATAGTAGAAGTTAAGAGCATAGCTAGAGAAGCTGGTTCAAGAACTAAGATAGCAGTATTCTCAAATGATGAATCTGTAGATGCTATGGGAGCTTGTGTTGGACCTAAAGGTGTTAGAGTTCAAAACATAGTTGATGAACTTAAAAACGAAAAGATTGATATAATTAAGTGGAGCAGTGTTCCAGGAGATTATATATCAAATGCTTTAAGCCCAGCTAAGGTTATAAATGTAGAAGCTGATGAGGAAACTAAATCAGCTAAGGTTATAGTTGAAGATAATCAATTATCATTAGCTATAGGTAAAGAAGGACAAAATGTTAGATTAGCAGCTAAATTAACTGGATGGAAGATTGACATAAAGAGTAAATCAAAAGCGGAAGAATTAGCAGCTGAGGAATTATTAAACGAAGAGCCTGTTGTTGTTGAAGAAGAGGTAATAGTAGAAGAATAAAATTTTTCTACACTTTGGAGGTGACAAGATGAAGCCAAAAAAAATTCCAATGAGAATGTGCAATGGTTGCATGGAAATGAAGCCTAAGAAAGAAATGATTAGAGTTGTTAAAAATGCTGAAGGTGAAGTTTCAGTAGATTTAACTGGTAAAAAGTCAGGTAGAGGGGCTTACATTTGTAAAGATACAGAATGCTTAGAAAAGGCATTTAAAGCAAGAAGATTAAATAAAAATCTTCAAACTAATATAGACAATGAAGTCTACGACAGATTGAGAGATGAGATAAATGAATAAATTTCTTAATTTTTTAGGACTTGCAAAAAGAGCAGGAAAACTTTTGGAAGGTTATAATAAATGTGAGGAAGAAATAAAAAGAAGCAAGATATATCTTTTTATATTTTCAGATAATATTTCAAGCCGTTCAAAAGAGAAGTTTATAAAGTACTGTGAACAGTACAACATACCATACATTGATAGTTTTTCAAAAGAAGAATTAGGATATAGTATTGGTAGATATGAAATTAATATACTAGGAGTAACTGATGAGAATATGGCAAAAAAACTTTTATCATATTCTAATAATAATTAGTTCATCTAAAATTTTTCGGGGGTGAATATATGTCAAAAATAAGAGTTTATGAATTGGCAAAAGAGTTAAGAGTTCCAAGTAAAGTTCTTATAAATGTATTAATGGATGAGTTCGGCGTTGAGGTTAAAAACCACATGAGCGTTATAGAGGACGAAGATGCTGCATTAATAAAAGAACTTTTAGCTGGTAGTGAAGGAAAAAGTGAGTTAGTTGAAGAATATGAAGCTGAGCTTGCTGAAGAAGTAAATAATGCTGCTAAGAAGAAGAAGAAGAGAAAAAAAGGTGATGAAGATGATTCAATGGATCAAACTGTTGAAGTTATCGAAATCGGAAAAACTATAACAGTTAAAGAATTAGCTGAGAAGTTAAATAAACCAGTTAATGATGTTATAAAAACTCTTATCTTCACAGGAGTAATGGCTGCTATAAACCAAGAAATCGACTTTGAAACAGCTGAGAAAGTTGCTGAAAAGTATGAAGTTGCAGCTTATGAAAAAGAGGAAGAAAATACTTTAGAAGAATTCGAAGAAGACTTAGAAGTAGAAGAAGAAAATTTAGCTAAGAGACCACCTATCATAACAGTTATGGGTCACGTTGACCATGGTAAGACTTCATTACTTGATGCTATAAGAAAAGCAAAAGTAACAAGTACTGAGGCTGGTGGAATTACTCAACATATAGGTGCTTACACTGTTGATGTTAATGGAGAAACTTTAACATTCTTAGATACTCCAGGACATGAAGCTTTCACAGCTATGAGAGCTAGAGGAGCACAAATAACAGACGTAGTTATCTTAGTTGTTGCTGCTGATGACGGAATAATGCCGCAAACTGTAGAAGCTATAAACCACTGTAAAGCTGCTGGAGTTCCAATGATAGTAGCTATCAACAAGATGGATAGAGAAGGTGCTAACCCAGATAGAGTTAAACAAGAGTTAACTGAGCATGGATTAGTTGTTGAAGACTGGGGTGGAGATATAATTGCAGTACCAGTTTCAGCTAAAACTCAAGAAAATATAGATACTTTACTAGAAATGGTTCTTATAACTTCAGAAATGCAAGAATTAAAAGCAGATGCTAGTAGAAGAGCTAAAGGTACAGTTGTTGAAGCTAAACTTGATAAAGGTAGAGGAGCAGTTGCTACATTATTAGTTCAAAATGGTACATTAAACATGGGAGATTCAATAGTAGTTGGTTCAACTTATGGAAGATTAAGAGCTATGTTTGATGATGCTGGTAACAAAATAAAATCAGCTGGACCATCAATCCCAGTTGAAATATTAGGTCTTTCAGAAGTACCTGCTGCTGGAGATAGATTCACAGTAGTTAAAGATGAAAAGACTGCTAGAAACATGGCTGAAGCTAGAAAAGAAAAATTAAGACAAGAAAACTTTGCTACTTCACATAGAGTTTCATTAGAAGATTTATATAGCCAAATTAAAGAAGGTTCAGTTAAAGAACTTTCAGTTATCGTTAAGGCTGACGTTCAAGGTTCAGTTGAGGCTATAAAAGCATCATTAGAAAAATTATCAACTGATGATGTAAAAGTAAGAGTTATCCATGGTGCTGTTGGAGCTATAAGTGAAACAGATATCACTCTAGCTGCTGCATCTAATGCTATAGTTATTGGATTTAACGTAAGACCAGACAACAATGCAGTAACTGCAGCTGAGAAGGATGGCGTTGAAGTTAAAACTTATAGAATAATCTACGATGCTATAGAGGATATAAAATCAGCTATGATAGGTATGTTAGAGCCAGAGTACAAAGAAGTTGTATTAGGAACTGCAGAAATCAGAGCTACTTACAAAATATCAAACGTTGGAACTATTGCTGGTGGATATGTATTAACTGGTAAATTAGTTAGAAACGCTGATGTAAGAGTAATAAGAGAAGGTATCGTAATATTCGAATCTAAATTAGCATCATTAAAGAGATTTAAAGATGATGTTAAAGAAGTAAATGCAGGATACGAATGTGGATTTAGCGTAGAGAAGTTCAACGATATCAAAGAAGGCGATATCATAGAAGCATATACTATGGAAGCTATCGTAAGAAAAGAACTTTAATTTTATAAAGAGGTGATTCCTATGGCTAACTTCAGAGGAAAAAGAATTAACGAAGAAGTAAGAAAAGAAATAAGTGATATCATAAGAAATCAGATAAAAGACCCTAGACTAACAGCTATGGTAAGTGTAACTCAAGTTGAGGTTACTAAAGATTTAAGATACGCTAAAGTTTTTGTTAGCCTATTCGCTAAAAATGAAGAAGAAAAAGAGGAAAGCTTAAAAGCTCTAAAAAGTTCAGCTGGCTTCATAAGAAGAGAAGTTGGAAATAGAGTTAAGCTAAGAGTTACTCCTGAAATATTATTTGAAGAAGATAATTCTATAAATAATGCAATGTACATAGAATCATTGCTAAACCAAATCAAGGAGAAATAAAAATGAGATTTCATGATGTAATATCAATTATAGATAAAAGCAAAAAAATTGGTATAACATATCATGTATCTCCAGATGGTGATGCCTTAGGTAGTGTATTAGGACTACTTCAAGGCATCAGAAATTATGGTAAAGAAGCTTATGTTATCTCAAAAGACCTAGTCTCAGATAACCTAGGCTTCCTACCATATTCAGAGGAAATAACTGGAGAAGTTGTTAAGCCATCAGAAGATACTGACTGTGTTATAGTTTTAGATTGTGGAAATGTAGAGAGAATTTCCGCAGACTTAAGTGAATTTAAAGGAGATATAATGAATATAGACCATCATTTATCAAATGATAAGTATGGTGTTGTTAATTATGTTGATACAGAAGCAGCTGCTACAGCTGAGATAATATATATGTTATTAAAAGAAATGAATGTTGAAATGACTTCAGATATAGCTAAATGTCTATATACTTCTTTAGTAACAGATACAGGCTCTTTTAGATATTCTAATTCAACTGAAAGAACTCATATAGTTGCAGGAGATTTAGTTACTTATATAAAACATGATGAGGTTCATAGAAATATATTTGATAATAAGCCTTTTGTAAAAATGAAATTAATGGCTTTAGTTTTAGGTGATATGAAGTTAGTTTGTGATAACAAAGTAGTTCTTATGAGAATAACTAAAGAAATGCTAGATTCAATAGGTGAAGAAGTTCAAAATAGTTCTGATGTTGTATCTTTAGGAAACCAGATAAAAGGAGTTGAAGGTTGTATACTTCTTAAAGAGGTTGACGAAGGTGTAAAGGTTAGTTTTAGATCAAAGGATACATTAGATGTTAGAAGTATTGCTGAGAATTTTGGTGGTGGTGGCCATACAAAGGCAGCAGGAGCTTTCATAAAAGGTGTAACTATAGAAGAAGCTGAAAAGCAAATTTTAGAAATATTAAAAAAAGAGATGGTGTAATAGATGAATGGAGTAATTAACATATATAAAAATACGGGAATGACTTCATTTGATGTTGTAGCCAGAGTAAGAAAAGTGGCTAAGATGAAAAAAGTTGGGCATACAGGAACTCTAGATCCAGAGGCATCAGGGGTTCTTCCGGTTTGTCTTGGAAAAGCTACAAAGATTATAGATTATATAATGGAGAATAAAAAAGTTTATAGAGTTAATCTAAAACTTGGAATTGTTACTGATACATATGACTTGGAAGGAAAAGTGTTGGAAACTAAGGATGCTTCACATATAACTAAAGAAGAGATAATGGAATGTATAAACTCTTTTTTAGGGACAATAGATCAAGTTCCTCCAATGTATTCAGCTTTAAAGCAAAATGGAGTAAGATTGTATGAACTAGCTCGCCAGGGGATTGAGGTTCATAGAGAAGCTAGGAAAGTAACTATTCATTATATAGAAAATATTAATATTGAATCAGTTGATAATATTCAAATGGATGTTTGTTGTTCAAAGGGAACTTATATAAGAAGTCTTTGTTATGATATTGGAGAGAAGCTTAATGTAGGTGCAACAATGACTGCATTAGAGAGAATACAAAATGGACCATTTACGAAGGAAGAGGCAATAAATATAGATGATTTAACTGAAGAGTTATTAGAGAAATATCTAATATCTATAGAGGATGCTTTAGATTCTTTTGAAAAGATGGTTGTAAATCAGAAATATGGTAAGCTTTTAAGAAATGGTGTTAAAGTCTTTGATAACAGAATATATAATTCTGAAATTGCTTTTGATACTCTTTATAGAGTTTATGAGGAAAGTGGTTTATTCTTAGGACTTGGTAAAAGGGATAAAGAAGGATTTAAATTAGAGAAATTACTAATAGAGGAGTAGTCAATGATTTTAATTAATAATGATTTTAAGAGGATAGTACAAAAGAACACCTATGTAGCATTAGGAAGTTTTGATGGAATTCATAAGGGTCATTTAGCTTTAATAAATAGAAGTATTGAGTTAGCTAAGGAAAATAATGCATTAAGCATGGTTTATACTTTTAAAAATCATCCAAGAACTCTTATAAATAAGGGGAATGCTCCAAAACTTATAATGACTTTAGATGAAAAAATAAAAACTCTTGAAAATCTAGGTATAGATTTAAGTGCTTTTGTTGAGTTTAATAAAGAATTTATGAAGCTAGAGCCTGAAGAGTTTATAAATAATCTTGTTGAGGATTATAATGTAAAAGGAATAATAGTTGGTTTTAATTATAGATTTGGCCACAAAAACAAGGGAGATGTTGAACTTTTAAAAAAAATAACTGATTTAAAAGGAATAGAGCTTTACATAATAGAGCCATTTACCTACAAAGATGAGGTTGTTAGTTCAACTAGAATAAGAAAATCATTATTAAGTGGAGAGTTAAAGGATGCTACTAAGATGTTAGATAGATATTTTGATTTACAGGGTGAGGTAGTAGGAGGAAAAAGAATTGGAAGAACAATAAATTTTCCAACTGCTAATATGAAGATTGATGATAGGGTTATATTACCTAAAATTGGAGTTTACTATACTAATGTGGAAATAGATGGAGAAATTTATAAAGGAATAACCTCTGTTGGGAATAATCCGACTGTAAATGGTAAGAATATAACAGTAGAAACTCACATATTAAATTTTGATGAAGATATATATGGTAAAATAATAAAGCTTTATTTCATAGAAAAAATTAGAGATGAGAAAAAATTTAATTCTCTAGATGAACTAAAGCAACAATTAATAAAAGATAAAAACTTCGCGGAAAAAAGTGACATAAAAATTTCTTTGTAATAAAGATTTACAAGAAAAGCGAGTTTTGATATAATCATATAGAACCTAACTCTAAGATTAAAGGGTAACCGTCTTTTTTCTTGGAACTAGGGGATAATTTTTCGGAGGTGTAACTCAATGGATAAAATGAGAAAACAAGAAATAATAGCTAAGCACGCAAGACACGAAGGAGACACTGGTTCACCAGAGGTTCAAATCGCGTTATTAACAGAGAGAATAAACTCTTTAACTGATCACTTAAGAACACACAAAAAAGACCACCACTCAAGAAGAGGTCTTTTAATGATGGTTGGACAAAGAAGAGGTTTATTAAACTACTTATATGAGCAAGATATCGAAAGATACAGAGCTATAATCAAAGAATTAGGTTTAAGAAGATAATTTAGTAGAGCGGGTTTTTACCGCTCTATTATTTTAAAAATATTAATATTGTAAAATTTTAGTTTTTATATACCGAGAGGAGGTATTTATATGAATCATACACATGAAGTTATGATAGCGGGAAGACCAATGAAGGTTGAGTTCGGAAAACTAGGAATGCTTTCAGATGCAGCTATTTTAATGAGTTATGGTGATACAGTAATATTAACAAACGTAAATGCATCAGAAAAACCAAGAGATGGGATTGACTTTTTCCCACTAAGTGTTGAATATGAAGAAAGATTATATTCAGTTGGTAAAATACCAGGTGGATTTATAAAGAGAGAAGGAAGACCTTCAGAAAAAGCTATACTAAATGGTAGAGCGATTGACAGACCTTTAAGACCTTTATTCCCAAAAGGATATAGAAATGATGTTCAAGTAGTATGTACTGTTGTTTCTGTAGAAGATGATAATCTTCCAGAAATATTAGCTACAAATGCTGCGTCTATGGCATTATGTTTATCAAGCATACCTTTCACAACTCCAGTAGCTACAGTTCAAGTTGGATTAATTGACGGAGAGTTCATATTAAATCCTACTTCAAAACAAAGAGAAGAAAGTACACTTCAATTAACTGTTTGTTCAACTAAAGAAAGAGTTATGATGATTGAAGCTGGCGGAGATGAAATCCCAGAAGAAACAATGATCAACGCTATCAAATTTGGTTTTGATAAGGGTCAAGATATAATTAAATTCCAAGAAGAAGCTATAAAAATGTTTGGTAAAGAGAAAAAAGTACCAGAGTTACATAAGGTTTCTGAGGAAATATCAGAAGCAGTAAGAGAATTTGCTACTGAAATGATTACTGAAACTATGCACATTACTGACAGAGATGAAAGAAATGCTGCTATGGATGAAGTTAAAAATAAAATAAATGAAGAGTTCGCTGAGAGATTCCCAGATAATATGTCTGACATTGGTGAAGTTGTTTACGACATGCAAAAAGAAGTTGTAAGACACATGCTTTTAAAAGAAGGTAAAAGACCTGATGGAAGAGCATTTGATGAAGTAAGACAAATTGGTTGTGAAGTTGGAATACTTCCAAGAACTCATGGAACTGGTGTATTTACAAGAGGACTTACACAAGTAATGACTGTTGCAACATTAGGATCAGTGAGCGAAATTCAAATATTAGATGGTATTGGTGAAGAGGAATCAAAAAGATACATGCATCACTATAACTTCCCAGCTTACTCAGTAGGAGAAGTTAGACCATTAAGAGGACCAGGAAGAAGAGAAATTGGTCACGGAGCTTTAGCTGAAAGAGCTTTAGAACCACTTATACCTTCAGAAACTGAGTTCCCATATACTATAAGATTAGTATCAGAAGTTTTAAGTTCAAATGGATCAACTTCACAGGCCTCAGTTTGTGGAAGTACATTAGCTCTTTTAGATGCAGGTGTTCCAATAAAGAGACCGGCAGCTGGTATAGCTATGGGATTAATAACTTCAAAAGACTTATCAGAAGAAGAAGTTATAACTGATATACAAGGCTTAGAAGATTTCTTCGGAGATATGGACTTTAAAGTAGCTGGAACAGAAGAAGGAATCACTTCAATTCAGGTTGATACTAAAATAGCAGGACTTTCAGAGAAAGTTATACACGATGCTATATATGGTGCTAGAAAAGCAAGATTAATGATTTTAGATAAAATAAAAGAGTGCATACCAGCTCCTAGAGAAGAAGTTTCTGAGTATGCTCCTAAGACATCAACATTACAAATAGATCCTGAGAAAATCAGAGATGTAATTGGTGCTGGTGGAAAAGTTATAAATAAAATTATAGCTGATACAGGCGTTAAGATAGACATTAAAGAAGATGGATTAGTTTATGTTTCATCACCTGAGTCAGAAGGCGTTAAAGAAGCTATAAAGATAATCGAAGGCTTAACTAAAGAAGTTAAAGCAGGAGAAATTTACTTAGGTAAAGTTACAAAGATTGCTCAGTTTGGTGCTTTTGTTGAAGTATTACCTAACAAAGAGGGATTAGTTCACATTTCTAAGTTAGATAATAAGAGAGTTGAAAAGGTTGAAGATATAGTATCTGTTGGAGATGAGATACTAGTTAAGGTAACAGAAATAGATTCTCAAGGTAGAATAAATCTTTCAAGAAAAGATGCAATAAAAGAAGCTGAAGAAGAGAATAAAGAGCAATAGAAAAAAGGCAATTTTATTGCCTTTTTATTTTTATTCTTATTCATAAAGCCTACCTCTTTCAAGATAATATGAATAAAGAGTCTTTCTTTAACATATTATTTAGTATTTTAATAGAATAGTAGGAGGTATGTTTTATGAGTAATAATGTTAAATATTTAAGTGAAATAGAAAGATATGAAATTATAAATATAAATGATGGTGAAAAATATAGCGGACTTATAAATAATGATGTTATTATAGATGAAGAGGGCAAACTGAAATATTTAATAGTTAATTTAGGTGGAGGTAAGTTTAATCTTTTTAATTCAGAAGAATACTTAGAAATTGAGTGGGAGAATGTAAAAAGAATAGGAGCTAAAACCATAATATTAGATGTTGACAGTGAAATGATAAGAAAAACAAAGCTATAGGAGCGTGGGGATTTTGAAAATAGTAGTACAAAAATTTGGGGGTACTTCTGTATCAACTAAAGAAAGAAGAGAAATGGTTGTAGGAAAAGTAAAAGACGCAATAAGTAATGGATTTGCACCAGTAGTTGTTGTATCTGCTATGGGAAGAAAAAAAGACTCTTATGCAACTGATACTTTATTAGGGTTAGTTTCAGAAGAGTTTAAAAAAGAAAATAAATTAGCTACAGACCTACTTATGGGGTGTGGAGAGATAATAAGTACTGTTGTAATGTGTGATGAATTAAAATCAGTAGGAATAGATGCAATACCATTAACAGGTGGGAATGCAGGAATACTTACAGATGATAACTATTCAAGCGCAGATTTTATAGATATAAATCCAAAACTTATTCTTGAGATAATCAAGGAAGGAAAAGTTCCAGTAGTAGCTGGATTCCAAGGAGTAGATAGAAATGGATTCTTAACTACTTTAGGAAGAGGGGGAAGTGATACCACTGCCGCTGTTTTAGGAGTTGCTTTAAAGGCAGAAGAAGTGGAAATATACACTGATGTAGATGGTATAATGACTGCTGACCCAAGAATCGTTACAGAGGCTGAGCTTATAAATAAAATAAGCTACAATGAAGTATTCCAATTAGCTGATCAAGGAGCTAAAGTTATACATCCAAGAGCTGTAGAAATAGCTATGAGAGGAAATGTTTCTTTGGTTATTAAGAATACTATGAACTCATGTGAAGGTACAATAATTGATAACTTAGGAGATATAAGTGATTCTAGATTTATAACTGGAATTACACATCAAGCAGACAGAATACAAGTTTCAATAAAATCTGCTGAAAATCAAGGAAATGATAATTATAAAACTGTATTAGAGATATTAGCTAATAACAAAATTAGTTTAGATTTAATTAATATATTCCCTAAGGAAAAAGTGTTTACTATAGATGCTGAAGTTAAGGATTTATTCCAAAATATCATGAAAGAGTGCAACTTAAATTACACTATAGTTGAGGAGTTAAGTACTATTGCTATAGTTGGTTCAAGAATGAGAGGGATACCTGGAGTAATGGCTAAGATTGTTGGTGCTTTAGACACAGAAAATATAGAAGTGTTACAAACTGCAGACTCTCATATGACTATATGGTGTCTTGTTGAAACTAAGAATGTCAATGACGCTATAAAGGCACTTCATAGAGCATTTATGAAATAATGTATATAAATTTTCTTCTTGTGCAAAATAACATTAGCATAAGGAGGGATACACATGGAACATAATAAAGAAAATGAAAATAAAGATGAAAAAAATAAGAATAAGAGTATAGAAGAAATAAAAGAGGTTGGAGCAGTTTTGCCTGAAGAAAAGAAAAAGGACAATGGAATACAAGTTCTCACAATAATAGGGCAAATAGAAGGACACAGTGTTCAACCACCACAAACCAAAACTACAAAGTATGAGCATATGATTCCTCAACTCATAGATTTAGAGCAAAATGATAAGATAAAAGGTATATTATTTGTTTTAAATACTGTAGGTGGAGACGTAGAAGCTGGGCTTGCGATTGCTGAGATGATTAGAAGTCTTAAAAAGCCTACTGTATCATTGGTTATTGGTGGAGGGCATTCAATAGGTGTTCCATTAGCAACAGCTTCACAATACTCCTTTATATCGCCATCAGCAACTATGATTATACACCCTATAAGAATGAATGGACTTGTAATAGGAGTTCCTCAAACATTTAAATACTTCAATAAAATGCAAGAAAGAATAAATGATTTTATTATAAGAACATCAGGAATAAAGTTAGAAGTTTTAAAAGAAATGATGATGCAAACAGATGAGCTTTTAAATGATATGGGAACAATATTAGTTGGAGAAGAAGCTGTAGAGTGTGGATTAATAAACGAAGTTGGTGGAGTTAAAGAGTCACTAGATAAGTTAAATAGCTTAATAAAGGATAATGAAATAGAACCATAGAATCTCTATGGTTCTATTTATGTAATTTAAAAATATTTTGACAATTCATACTCTTTTATGTATATAATATTTTTTGGTATAAGTATTTTACCACTTAAAATATAAAATAGGTGAGGTGATTTATTTAAATATGGCTGGGGGAAAGAAAAAGACCACAACTAAGAGTCAAAAAAAGAAAAATCAAAGCCAAGTAAAAGTTAATGAAGAAATATATGCATTGGTAGCTATATGTGTATCTTTAATAGTTATGTTTAGTTTATATACAGATAAGGCTGGATATTTAAGTGTTATATCAAGAACTTTATTAATAGGATTTTTCGGGGTTGGAGCTTTTGTTATTCCGATTTACATAATATTTTTATGTACAAAACTTTTCTTATTTAAAAAGGAAGTTTTATTTTCAAGGGTTGGACTAGGTATAACAATAGCTTTGATAACAACTGTGTTACTTATTCAAACGGTAAATATAAATGATTACTATGTGCAAGGTAGTATATGGGGGTCAATGAAGCAAATATGGAATTCATCAAGTGAATGGCATGGAGGAATAGTAGGATTTTTAATAGTATTACCTTTATTCAAATTAGTAGGTAAGATAGGACTTTTTCTTATTTTCATAACTTTATATTTAATATCTTCAATGCTTATATTTGATTATAACTTAGTTTCAATAAAAAATTTCCTTGGTGGATTTAAGGAAAGAGTTTCAGATGTTAAGTTTATGGATAAGAAAAACAAAGAAGATGATTATATAAATATCAATAATAGTAAGGAGAAGGCTCCTTCTAAAAATAAAGATATCAAGGGAAATGAAAATAAAAGTGATGTCAAAGATGATGATAATAAAATAAAAATATTAGATTTTATGAAGAATTCATCTTTAAATGATGTAAAAGAAGAAACAAATAATCCAAAGGTTAATGATGAGATAAAAGTTAATCAATTTAAGCAAGAAAGTAAAATGCCTAGAGATTTAAGTTTAGACAATACTAGGATAGAACAAAACGGTTTTAATTTAGAAGAAGAAGCTAAAGCAGGAATAAATGATGAAATAGCTAGCAACATGTCTGGAAAAGCTTCTGTTGGGGCCAGTTATGTAGCTCCAAAGGCTGATTTATTAAATTTTAATGATGATAATGAACTAGATAAAGATGATAAGAAGGCTTTATTGGCTAATGCAGCTAAGCTGGAAGAGACTCTTATGAGTTTTGGAGTAGAGGCAAAAATACTTCAAGTTACTAAAGGGCCATCTGTTACTAGATTTGAACTTCAGCCTAAGGCTGGAATAAAGGTTAGTAAAATAGTTAACTTGTCGGATGATATAGCTTTAGGATTAGCGGCTAAGGGGGTAAGGATAGAAGCTCCTATACCAGGAAAGGCAGCTATAGGTATAGAGGTTCCTAATAAGGAGCAAACACCAGTATTCTTTAGAGAAATAGTTGAGTCAAAAGAATTTATAGATAATAAATTTAAAGTAGCCTGTGCATTAGGAAAAGATATCACAGGTAAGTCAGTAGTTACAGATTTAAGTAAGATGCCACACGTTCTTATTGCAGGGGCAACTGGTTCTGGTAAGAGTGTATGCATAAATACTTTAATTGTAAGTATTTTATATAAATATTCACCTGATGAGGTTAAGCTTTTAATGGTAGACCCAAAGGTTGTTGAATTAAATGTTTATAATGGAATACCACACTTATTAATACCAGTAGTTACAGAGCCTAAAAAGGCAGCAGCGGCATTAAACTGGGCAGTTAATGAAATGACTAGAAGATATAAGCTTTTTGCTGATAATGGAGTAAGAAATATTGAATCATATAATGCATTGTTTACTAAAGGAGAGGTTCCAGAGAAACTTCCATATGTAGTAATAATAGTAGATGAGCTTGCTGACCTTATGATGGCATGTCCGCATGATGTTGAGGATTATATATGTAGGTTAGCTCAGATGGCTAGAGCAGCTGGTATGCACCTAGTAATAGCAACACAAAGACCTTCTGTAGATGTAATCACAGGAGTAATTAAAGCTAATATACCTTCAAGAATATCATTTGCAGTTTCAAGCCAAATTGACTCAAGAACAATATTAGACTCAGCTGGAGCAGAAAAGCTTCTAGGAAGAGGAGACATGTTATTCTACCCTGTTGGTGAATCTAAACCTCAAAGGGTTCAAGGTGCATTTATATCAGAAGAAGAAGTAGAGCATGTTGTATCATTTATAAAAGAGTCTCAAAATGATGCTAAGTACGAAGAAGATATATTAGAACATATAAATTCAGCATCAGTTTCATCAGAGGGTAGTGAAGGTGATAGAGATGAGCTTTTAGATGAAGCTATAGGTATAGTTGTTGAAAGTGGGCAAGCTTCTGCATCATATTTACAGAGAAGATTAAGAATAGGATTTAATAGAGCGGCAAGAATAATAGAAGAATTAGAAGAATGTGGAGTTATTTCTAGAAGAGAGGGAAGTAAGCCAAGACAAATTCTAATAAGTAAAGATGAATTAGAAAATATGAAATAAAAACTTGTTTAATTTTAAAAAGAGATTTAAAATAAGAAATATATATTTAAACGTAGGAGGAAGTAGATTTGGCAAAATATAAAGTAGGAATGGTGAGTTTAGGTTGTGATAAGAATAGAGTAGACTCAGAGATCATGCTTGGTATGGTTCAAAATGAGTATGAACTTACAAACAATCCAAAGGAAGCTGACATAATAATAGTAAACACTTGTGGATTTATTGAAAAAGCTAAACAAGAATCAATAAATACAATATTAGATATGGCAAAATACAAAACAAGTCACAACTGTAAGCTACTTATAGCTACAGGATGCTTAACTCAGAGATATGGCGATGAATTACTAGAGTTAATGCCTGAGATAGATATAATGCTAGGTGTTAATGATTACGCTAAAATAAATGAAGCTATAATGAATTTCATAAACGGTAAGAAGAAAGTAACCGTAACTAACTATAGTGATACTTCAATAAATGAAGGCTTAAGGTTGATAACAACAGATAAGAAGACTGCGTATTTAAGAATTGCAGAAGGTTGTGATAATTTCTGCACTTACTGTATAATTCCGAAAATTAGAGGGAAATTCAGAAGTAGAGCTTTAGAAGGAATAGTTAAAGAGGCTAAGAGATTAGCGGAGAGTGGAGTTAAGGAGTTAATATTAATAGCTCAAGATACAACTAACTATGGTATAGATATATACGGAGAAAAAAGACTTCACATAGTTTTAAGAGAGTTAGCTAAGATAGAAGGCATCAAGTGGATAAGAATACTTTATTGTTATCCAGAAGCTATATATGATGAATTAGTTCAAGAGATAGCTTCAAATGACAAGGTATGCAACTATCTTGATTTACCAATACAACATATAAGCAATAATGTTTTAAAAAGAATGGGTAGAAAAACAACTAAAGAAGAAATAATAGGTAAGATTAATAACTTAAGAGAAAATATACCTAATATAGTTTTAAGAACTTCTTTAATAGTTGGTTTCCCAGGAGAGTCAGAAGAAGATTTCAATGAATTAAAAGACTTCATAAAGACAATAAAATTAGATAAGGTTGGAGTTTTCACTTATTCAAGAGAAGAAGGAACACCTGCGGCTATAATGGAAGATCAAATAGATGAAGAAGTTAAAAAAGCAAGAGAAGAAGAAATAATGTTACTTCAAAAGGATGTTTCAGAAGAAGTTAATAAGAGCAAAGTTGGAAGAGAGTACGAAGTTCTTATAGAAAGATTCAATGGAGAATATTATGTAGGAAGAAGTTATGAAATGGCTCCTGATATAGATGGTAATGTTTTTGTAAAGGGTAATGGAGCTAAAAAAGATGAATTCTGCAAAGTTAAGATTGAAAAAGCTTTAGAATATGATTTAGTGGGAGTTGTATGCAATGAATTTGGCAAATAAATTAACTTTAATTAGAATAATTTTAGTGCCTGTATTTCTAATATTTATTGCTTTTCAAAATTTACCATATGGTAGTATAATTGCTACACTGATATTTATAATAGCATCTATTACTGATCAGTTAGATGGATATATTGCAAGATCAAGAAATGAAGTAACTAATTTTGGTAAATTTATGGATCCATTAGCAGATAAATTATTAGTGACGTCAGCTTTAATATCTTTAGTTGAATTACAATTAATACCTTCATGGGCAGCAGTTGTAATAATAGCTAGAGAGTTTGCTGTATCAGGATTAAGAACTATAGCAGCATCAGAAGGAAAAGTAATTGCTGCTAGTTGGTGGGGAAAAATTAAAACTGTAATTCAAATAATAACTATAATCTTATTATTATTACAAGTTAATATAATTAATTCACCTGGAATAAAAGAATTAGTAGTAGAAAGCAGTTTCTTAACTAATTTCTTCACATATGTTCCTGACATATTTTTGTATTTAGCTGTAATTATAACGATATTATCAGGAATAGATTACTTTGTAAAAAACAAAAATGTAATAAATACTTACAAATAAATGTTTAAAAAGTAAAATAATAGTCAAATATTAAAACATGAAGTTTGATTTTGAGCTTCATGTTAATATTGACTTTTTTTTTCTATATATTATAATAATAGTAGAACTTATGTTCGGTTATTTAAGGAGGTTACTTATGGCAAATATAGATAAAGATAAATTAAAAGCTATTGAGATGGCTATGGGTCAAATAGAGAAGCAATTTGGTAAAGGATCAGTAATGAAGCTTGGAGAGCAAAGCGCTCCTCAAATGGATGCTGTTTCAACTGGATGTTTAGATTTAGATATAGCTTTAGGAATTGGTGGGGTACCAAGAGGAAGAATAGTTGAAATATATGGACCAGAGAGTTCAGGTAAAACAACAGTAGCTTTACATATAGTTGCTGAGGCTCAAAAATTAGGGGGAAGCGCTGCATATATAGATGCTGAGCATGCTTTAGACCCAGTATATGCAAGAAGATTAGGTGTTAATATAGATGACTTAGTAGTTTCACAACCAGATACAGGAGAACAAGCTTTAGAAATAACAGAAGCTTTAGTTAGATCAGGTGCTATAGATGTATTAGTTGTTGACTCAGTTGCTGCTTTAGTTCCAAGAGCTGAGATTGAAGGAGAAATGGGAGATTCACATGTAGGTCTTCAAGCTAGATTAATGTCTCAAGCTTTAAGAAAGTTAACTGGTACAATAAATAAGTCTAACTGTGTTGTAGTATTCATCAACCAGTTAAGAGAAAAAGTAGGTATAATGTTCGGAAATCCAGAAACAACACCAGGTGGTAGAGCTCTTAAGTTCTATGCTTCAGTGAGAATGGATATAAGAAGAATAGATTCAATTAAACAAGGTGATGGAATAACTGGTAACAGAACAAGAGTTAAAATTGTTAAGAATAAAGTTGCTCCTCCATTTAAGCAAGCTGAATTTGATATCATGTATAATGAAGGAATATCAAAAGAAGGTAATATAGTTGACGTTGGAGTAAAAGAGAACATCGTTCAAAAGAGTGGAGCTTGGTTCTCATACGGAGATATAAGATTAGGCCAAGGTAGAGAAAATGCTAAGCAATACCTAAAAGAAAATCCAGCAGTTGCATTAGATATAGAAAACCAAATAAGAGAAAAGCATAGTCTTCCTCTAGCTAAAGCTGTAGAAGTAGCGGCTGTTACTGAAGAGAGTGCAGAGTAAAAACAAACAAAAAGGCAAGGATATCCTTGTCTTTTTTTTTGTTTCCTAATATTTAAGATTTTATTGGAATAATTGAGTGGTTTTTAATAAAAATGAATATGTTAACATTAAATAAAACTTTATATTTATTTATCATAAACAAATATGCTTAAAAGCCCACAATAACTATGTAAAATCAAGAATATTTCAGCTTTTTAAGCATATAATATACGCAGGGGCTTATCTTGACATAAGAATAAAATTACTATACAATAATAACAAATACTGGTTTATCATATTCAAGAAATTACAGTGCGAATAGTATGACACCTTTCTACGCGACTGTTGTTATATATAGAGAATAAGCGAGGAGGTGTTTATATGGTAGTAGAAATACTTGTGATTATAATAATATTAGGGGTTTTAGGATTTATCCAATATACTCTTATACAAAAAGCTTCAAAAAATAAGGTTGAAGGCTTAGAAAGAGAAGCAAGTGCTACTCTAGAGGAGGCAAAAAGAACAGCTGAATCTACTAAGAAAGAGGCCATATTAGAAGCAAAGGAAGAGGTACACAAACTAAGAGCAGATCTTGATAAAGAAACTCGTGACAGAAGAAATGAGATTCAAAGATTTGAAAGAAGACTTATCCAAAGGGAAGAGTCATTAGATAAAAAAAGTGAAATGCTTGAAAAGAAAGAAGAAAGCATGAGCAGAAAATCTATAGAGATTCAAGGACTTGAAGAGCGTGTGCAAAGTTTATACAGTGAACAGAGAGCTGAACTTGAGAGAATATCAAATCTTTCAAGTGAAGATGCAAGAACATTGTTATTAGATGAAGTAAGAAAAGAAATAAAACATGAATCAGCTATGCTGATCAAAGAACTTGAGACTAAGGCCAAAGAAGAAGCTGATAAGAAATCAAGGGAAATAATAACTACTGCTATTCAAAGATGTGCAGCAGACCATGTTTCTGAAACTACAGTGCATGTTGTTGCTTTACCTAACGATGAGATGAAAGGAAGAATCATCGGTAGAGAAGGTAGAAACATTAGAACATTAGAAACATTAACAGGAGTTGATTTAATAATTGATGATACTCCAGAAGCTGTTATTCTTTCAAGCTTCGATCCAATAAGAAGAGAAGTTGCAAGAATAGCTTTAGAAAAATTAATTGTAGATGGAAGAATTCATCCAGCTAGAATTGAAGAAATGGTAGAAAGAGCTATGAAAGATGTAGAAAATGACATTAAGGAAGAGGGAGAACAAGCAACCTTCGAAACTGGTGTTCATGGATTACATCCAGAAATAATTAAGCTTCTAGGAAGACTAAAGTACAGAACAAGTTATGGTCAAAATGTTTTAAAACATTCCATAGAGGTTTCATACTTAGCGGGATTAATGGCATCTGAATTAGGATTAGACGTTAACCTTGCGAGAAGAGCAGGTCTTTTACATGATATAGGTAAAGGCGTTGACCAAGAGTATGAGGGTCCTCATGCTGTTATTGGTGGAGAGCTTGCAAAGAAATATCATGAGTCACCAGCAGTTGTAAATGCAATAGGTGCGCATCATGGAGATGAAGAAATGCAAACTCTTGAAGCTATACTTGTTCAAGCAGCAGATGCTATATCAGCAGCTAGACCTGGAGCAAGAAGAGAAACTTTAGAAGCTTACATTAAGAGATTAGAGAAATTAGAAGAAATAGCTACTTCATATGAAGGTGTAGAAAAGTCATATGCCATTCAAGCTGGAAGAGAAATCAGAATTATGGTTAAACCAGATCAAGTTGATGATGCAGGTGCAATTGAAATGGCGAGAAATATTGTTAAGAATATAGAGGAACAATTAGAGTATCCAGGTCAAATCAAGATAAATGTTATTAGAGAAACACGTGCAGTTGACTATGCTAAATAAATGAATATATAAAATACATTTTGTTTACAAAATGTATTTTTTTAATTAACTCTACTGAATTAACTCAGTAGAGTTTTCTTATTGTAAAATGTTTTAAAAAATTTTTTATAATAAGAAGGATTTTAAATGTTTATAGAGAATATTATTAGATAAAGGAAAACGTTAACTGTCTAAATGTAAACGTATCCTAAAAGGAAAGGGACTAGGAGGGTTATATAATGGAAGTATTAAAAGTATCAACAAAATCAAATCCGAATTCAGTAGCAGGAGCACTAGCAGCTATAATAAAAGAGAGAAATACTGTAGAAATCCAAGCCGTAGGAGCTGGTGCAATAAACCAAGCTGTTAAAGCTATTGCCATAGCAAGAGGTTTTGTAGCACCAAGTGGAAAAGATATAGTTTGTATTCCAGCATTCACAGATATAGAGATAGATGGTGAAGAGAGAACAGCTATAAAACTTATAATACAGCCAAGATAAAAATTTAGAGGAGATCTAAATTGGATAAATATATGGGTTGTATCAAAGTGTAATTTTATTTTGCTTATATAATACCTTAATAAAAGATTTATTAAGGTATTTGCGAGTTTAATATTTAATTACTTTTGATACGACCTATTTTTATTGGTTTACTTTGAATTCTAAAAGTGATATATTGGAAGCGTAATTAATTATGATAGTATTTAATTAAAAATAAGCAGTAAAGAGGGGATTAGATGATATTATCTAAAAAAGCACAAGGTATTGGGGCATCTTTAACTTTAGCTTTAACAGCTAAGGCAGGAGAGCTAAGAAAACAAGGAATAGATGTAGTTAGTTTTGGAGTTGGTGAACCAGATTTTAATACTCCACAAAATATCATAGATGCTGCTAACAAAGCAATGATTGAAGGAAAAACAAAATATACAGCTACATCTGGTATAGCTGAGTTAAAAGAGGCTATAGCTAAAAAATTATATGATGATAATGGTTTAAAATATGAAAGTAAAAATATAATTGTATCAACTGGTGCAAAGCAATCTTTAGCAAATGTATTTATGGCTATATTAAATCCAGGAGATGAGGTTATAATACCTGTACCATATTGGGTGAGTTACCCTGAACTAGTGAAATTAAATGATGGAGTTCCAGTGTTTATAGAAACAAAGAAGGAGAATGACTTTAAAGTAACTTATGATGAGTTAAAGTCAGTTGCAAGCGAAAAAACAAAGGCATTAGTACTGAATACACCTAATAATCCTACAGGAACAGTTTATTCAAAGGAAGATTTAGAGGAAATAGCTAAATTTGCAAAAGAACATGATATTATATTGATTTCTGATGAGATATATGAAAAACTTATATATGGGGATGAAGAGCATATAAGCATTGCTTCATTAAGTGAGGATGCATTTAGAAGAACTGTAGTTATAAATGGATTTTCAAAGGCATATGCTATGACTGGTTGGAGAGTAGGATATGCAGCTTGTTATAATGAAGAGTTAATTAAAGTAATGAATAATATACAAAGTCATATGACTTCAAATACAAATAGTATAGCTCAGTTTGCAGCTTTAGAGGCTTTAACTGGTGAACAAGAAACTCTTAAAGATATGGTAAAAGAATTTTGTTCAAGAAGAGAACTTATGATAAATATTATCAGTAAAATAGAGGGACTAAGTTTTATAAGTCCGAAGGGTGCTTTTTATGTAATGGTAGATATATCTAGAGTGTTAGAAAAAGGTAATATGGAAGGTTCAATGGAATTTGCCGATTTATTACTAAAAGAAGAAGGTGTTGTCGTAATACCAGGAATAGCTTTTGGGGAAGATAGATTCATAAGATTATCTTATGCTACTTCTAATGCGGAAATTGTCAAAGGCTTAGGAAAAATTGGGGATTTTGTTAATAAAATAATGAATAGAAATTAATCTTTTCTTAAGTTGTTGAAATTTTCTAAAAAAATGAGTATAATTAAGAAGTTAGTATTATTAAATAACAAATATAAGTAAAGAGGTGTTTATAATGGTAACTAAAGAGGTTTTAGTTAAAAATTCAACAGGCTTACATGCTAGACCAGCAACTTTACTAGTTAAAAAAGCTTCAGCTTTCAAATCAGACATAAGCTTAGAGTTCAACGGTAAAAAAGCTAATGTTAAAAGCTTAATCGGAGTTTTATCATTAGGTGTTTCTAAAGACGCTAATGTTAAGGTTATCGCTAGCGGTGACGATGAAGCTTTAGCAGCTGAAGAAATAGCTAAGTTAATCGAAAATTTAGAAGAGTAATCTTCGTAAAAGGATTCCTTGTGGAATCCTTTTATTTTTTTAAAAATTATTTAGTTTAAATAAGGCGTATATTTTAATGGATTTATTAAAATACTTATATTAGTTTTAGCCAATAAATATAAGGTTAATATTAATTGGTCTTAGGATATAAAAGGTGATATTATTAATGAATTAATTAAAAATACGTACAATGAAATGAAAAATATATTCAGTTTACGCTTTAAAATGGCTAATATACGAATGATAACTAAAAAAAATATAAATTTATTTATAAATTAGGAATCTTATGGTATAATATAGCTATAATTTAGTATTGCTGCTTTAGGAGGGTACAAAGTGAAAAATTTATATAGCACACCGTTAAATTCAAGATATGCATCAAAGGAAATGTCATATATTTTCTCAGATGATATGAAATTCTCAACATGGAGAAAGTTATGGTTAGCTCTTGCAGAAGGTGAAAAAGAATTAGGATTACATATCACTGATGAGCAAATAGAAGAGCTTAGAAGCCATATTTCAGATATAAATTACGAAGAAGCAATAAAGAAGGAAAAAGAAGTAAGACACGATGTTATGAGTCACGTTTATGCATATGGTCTTCAATGTCCTTCAGCAAAAGGAATCATACACTTAGGAGCAACTAGCTGCTATGTTGGAGATAACACTGATGTAATAATAATGAGAGATGCATTGTTATTAGTTAAAAAGAAAATTGTTGCAGTTTTAAATAACTTAAAGAAATTTGCATTAGAATATAAGGATATGCCTACTTTAGGATTTACTCATTTCCAACCAGCTCAGCTTACTACTGTTGGTAAGAGAGCGACTTTATGGATGCAAGATTTAGTAATGGATATAGAGAATATAGATTTCTTATTATCAACTCTAAAATTAAGAGGAGTAAAAGGAACTACAGGAACTCAAGCAAGTTTCATGAACCTTTTTGAAGGTGATGAAAGTAAAGTTAAAGCTTTAGATAAAATCGTTGCTGAAAAAATGGGATTTGAAAAGAGCTTTGGAGTTACTGGTCAAACGTATCCAAGAAAATTAGATTCAATAATCTTAAACACTTTATCTGAAGTAGCACAAAGTGCTTATAAATTCTCAAATGATTTAAGATTACTTCAAAGCATGAAAGAAGTAGAGGAGCCATTTGAAAAGAATCAAATAGGTTCATCAGCAATGGCATATAAGAGAAATCCTATGAGAAGTGAAAGAATGGGTGCCTTAGCTAGATATGTTATAGTTGATGCATTAAACCCAGCTATCACAGCTTCAACTCAATGGTTTGAAAGAACACTAGATGATTCAGCTAACAAGAGAATATCTGTAGCAGAAGGATTCTTAGCATTAGACGGAGTATTAAATCTTTATATAAACATAGCAGAGAGCATGGTTGTTTATGATAAAGTAATAGCTGCTCATGTAAATAATGAGTTGCCATTTATGGCTACTGAGAACATAATGATGGAATCAGTTAAAAAAGGTGGAGATAGACAAGAACTTCATGAAAAGATAAGAGTTCTTTCAATGGAAGCTGCTCAAAGAGTTAAAGGTGAAGGACTTAACAATGACTTAATTGAGAGAATTATAAAAGATGGTTCATTCAATCTTTCAGAGGAAGAAATACTTTCAATAATAGATCCAGTTAAATTTGTTGGAAGAGCTCCAAGTCAAGTTGTAGAGTTCATAGACGAATATGTAGATCCTATAATAGAAGCAAACAAAGAGGCATCTACTTTAAGTAGTACAATAAGCGTTTAATATAAATAAAAAAGCTATTAGATATTAATCTAATAGCTTTTTTGTTTAGTTTCTATTTTGACTAAACTGTAATTTAAATATATTTTATCCGTTTTTATAAAGAGAGTATTAATTATTTAAATTAGTAAATAATTAAATAAACATACTCTTTACTTTCATGATACAAAAATAAATTTGTTAAAAAATATTTACAGAACATATGTTTGAGATTCTAATATTTGGTCAATACTTTAGGTAGTTTAAAAGAAGGAGCGTGAAGCTAAATGAATAAAGTTGATCTTATAGGAAGAGTTGCAACTCAAATAGAAGTTAAAGAATCAAAAAATAAGAAAAGATATGTTAGATTTAGAATTGCTGTTAATAGTTTTAATGGCAAAGAGGAAACTACAACTTTTCTTAGTGTAATAACTTGGAGTAAATCTACAGTTGATTTCTTAAATAACTATGTCCAAAGAGGAGATTTAATATCTGTATCTGGTGAAGTAACTGAGAGTAGATATGAAAGTGAAAGTGGAGAGGTAAGATATTACACTAATATAAACACATCTAACATAAATCTTTTGAGTAAAGCTAAAGAAAAAGAAGAAAAAGAAATATCTTAATATAAAAGAGTAATTTAAGTTTTTAGATATGCAAAGGATAAATAAGAAAATTTAATATGTTTTTATATAACAAAAAAAGATATATGTAAATATATCTTTTTTATTTGTTTTCTAATAAAGCTGTAAAATAGTTTCTAGGAATTATTCCTTTTTTAATTCCATTTATAACAGTTAAATAAGTAGCTGCTGTATCAAATCTAGCATCATGATAATTTCCACTACCATGGAAGTATTTATTAGCAGTTTCGCTTATTTCTTGGTCTGTTATTTTTAAGTGCTTAATAACCTCTTCTAATTTAGGATTCTTATAGTCTCCAGTAGGTCTTAATATTTTGCAGATATCTCTATAGTATTTCATTGTGCAGAATACATTTTTAGGTTCAAAGAATTCTCCAAGACCTAACATTTCGTGTTTTAAGAATTTGATATCAAATTGAACATTATGTCCTATTATAAAGTCAGCATCTATAAAATCTTGAATAAAGTCTTCAAAAAGATCTTCAAAATACATTCCTTCACTTAATTCATAAAGTTTCTCTAATGAAAAACCATGAATTCTTTCAGCCTCTGGCTCCATTTCATCTACTGTGAAGAAGATGTTCTTTCCTATAGTTGTTTGAGGTTTAGTTGAAGTATCAACAAGTATATAGCTAAGTTGACATATACTTCCTGGTTTAACTCCTGTAGTCTCTGTATCAAAAAATAGTAGTTTCATTATATAAAACCTCCAATACGATTTATACATATATATAATAATATAAATTAAAAAACCTATCAATTGTATAAAATTAATAATTTATAACTTATATAAATTTTGTTTAGCTAAATATCAATATTTAAGAATTATATTGAGTATTCTTAAATATTAATATATAAACAAATGAAAATCAAGTTTGCTTAGTATAGCTGTATTATTCTAAAGGAGTGATTATTTTGAAGAAAACTTATATATTAGATACCAATGTATTATTGTATTCACCAGGAGCTATATACTCCTTTGATGATAACAACGTTATTATTCCAGAGGTTGTTCTGGAGGAATTAGACAATATAAAGAAAATGAATAATGATTTAGGCGCTAATGCAAGAAATGTAGCTAGAGAACTTGATAAGCTAAGATTAAGCGGATCTTTGAGTGAAGGAGTTGAACTACCTAAGGGTGGGAAACTTAGGGTTATAACAAATTTTTATAACACTGAAATACCAGAGTCATGGAATATAAGTAAACCAGATAATAGAATAATACAAATTTGTAAGGCTCTAAAAGAGCGTGGAGAGGATGTTTGTTTAATAACCAAGGATATATTTGAGAGAATAAAGGCAGATACTGTAGGAATCAAATCTGAGGATTTCTATGAAGTGGTTGTACCAGAATTTGAAGAACAGTATTCTGGTAGAGAAGATGTGTATACTACTTCAGAGTGTTTGGGCAATTTCTTTAAAAATAAAGTTATAGAGAAAAAAGATTTAACTGTGTATGATGAGGGAACTAAAACTTATATTGAGCCAGAATTAGTTGTTAATCAGTTCTTAATAATACATTGTAATGATAATGATAAACAGACAGCTTTAGGAAGATATGATGGTAAGTTTATAAGACCACTTATGTATAAAGATAGTAACAATATAATGGGAATATCACCTAGAAACGTAGGACAAAAATTTATGCTTGAATGTTTAAGTATGGATGCTCAAAAGGCACCTTTAGTTATAATAAAAGGGCCAGCAGGTACAGCAAAAACATTATTTTCTTTAGCTGTAGGTCTTCAAAAAATAATAGAAGAGGAAAGTGGGCAGTACAGAAGAATATTAGTTTGTAGACCTAATGTAACAATGGATGAGGAAATTGGATATTTGCCTGGAACCGAGCAGGAAAAGATAGCTCCATTTATGAGACCTATTTATGATAACTTAGAAATTTTAATAGATTCTGATGAAAAGGCTAGGTATTCAAATGAGAGAGAGTTAAATGATAAGATTGAAGAATTATTTGAAAGAAAGATTATAACAACAGAGGCTGTAGCATATCTAAGAGGAAGAAGTATAATAAAGAATTGGATTATAATAGATGAGGCTCAAAACTTAACTCCAAAGCAGGTTAAGGCTATTATAACTAGAGCTGGAGAAGGCTCTAAGATTATACTTGTTGGAGATCCAGAGCAAATAGATCAAGCATTCTTGGATTCAAGAAGTAATGGATTGTGTTATGCTTCTGAAAAAATGAAAGGAAGTCATCTTTGTTATCAAATAACATTGAAGTATGATGAGTGTGAGAGAAGTGACTTAGCTTATGAGGCGGCTAAGAGGTTATAATTTATAGTATTTGATTATATGTTTTATAAAGAGAGTAAACCCTATATTTTAGAAGATATAGGGTTTATTTTTATATTTATTATTTAAATAGATAATATTTGAATATTGGAGGTTAAAATAGACTTGAAGTTATGTTTAATTATTAAATTTATATTAAAATACAGGAAGGAAATTAATTAGTCTTAATAATAGAAAAGAGTTTAATAAAATAATAAAATTTATTACATATAAACTAAAGGAATTTATGGTATAATTTAAAAATATAATAAGGAGGTTTAACTATGAGTTTTTTATTAAATGTATTTCTTAAAATTCCAGCTATTTTAGTTGCTTTTTCAGTAAAAGAGTACACTCGTGCAAAAATGGCCGATAAGTTAGGAGATAAGACACCTAGGTTTAGAGGACAGTTAACTTTAGATCCACTTAAGCATGTAGATATAATGGGTGCATTAATGATGGCTTTTGTTAACTTTGGATGGACTAAGTCTGTAGAAATAAACAAATATGCTTTCAAGAATCCTAAGAAAGATGCAATAAGAGTTAATGTAGCTGCATGGCTTTCAAACTTAGTTGTTGCTGTCATTGGAGCTGTAATATGGGCTTTATACATTAAAATCTTTGGCTTAGGAAGCGATATATCTCAAATAATAAGCTTAGTACTTCAATATATAATAGTATTAAATGTCAACTTATTTGTATTTAATATATTACCATTACCGGGATTAGATTGTTTTAGAATTTTAGAGGATGCTAAACCAAAGTTATTCTACAAGATGGCTAATACTATATATGAATATTACTGGGTTATACTTATAGCTATAATTTTCTTAGGAAGAGGAATTCTTGCTATACCTTCAAATATAATCATGGGGTTTATAAGTTCTATAGTGGGAATAATACTATAATAATGATTTAAAAAGAGAATATTATTTAAGTAGGTTAGAATGAAGATTTTAATTAGGAATGTGGTTAATGGTGAATTAAACATATTTTGAAAAAAGTAAAAGCTTCATATCTAACCTATTTTTATATAAAGATAATTGAAATAAAATGTAAAAATATGGTAATATAGAGAGGGGTGAGAATATGGTAAAAATGTCTAATACAATAAAAATATTATTAGGGTCGCTAGCAGTGGTATGTTCTACAGTTATTGCCAATAGTTTGATAAATAATAACATAGTAACAACAAGTGGTGCTAATATTAAAGAAAATAATGAAGAAATAAAAAAAGAAAAGAAGAGTTTCTTTGATAGGTTTAGTTTTGGTAGGGAGATTAAGATAAGTGCGGTAGGCGATATAATAGTTCATGATGAACAAATATGGTCAGCATATAATGATGAGGATAAGACTTATAATTTTACTCCTAATTTTAAGTATATAAAGAGCTTTATTGAAGAGAGTGATATTTCATATGGAACTATAGAGGGAACTTATAGTGGAAAAGAGAAGCAATATTCAGGGTATCCAAAGTATAATGCACCAGATTCAATGTTAGATGCTTTAAGTGATAGTGGATTTGATATTATAAATATTGCTACTGATCATACTTTAGACAATGGGGAAGAGGGACTAAATAGAACTATAGATAAAGTTAATGAAAATATGAGTGCAACAGGTAATAAGGGATATATAATAAAAGAACTAAAAGGAATGAAGATAGGGTTCACGTCCTATACTTATGAGAGTAGGGAGGGAGAACTTAATGAAAATAAAATAGGTGAAAATGCTAATGTAAATACTTTTAGTTATAATACTCTTGAAGAAGATTTAGAGAAAATGAATGAATCTATTAAGAAAATGAAAGAGGATGGAGTAGACTTCATTATTTTTGGAATGCATTGGGGTGCTTCTTATAGTAGTGAGCCAAGTGAATATCAGATAGGGATAGCAAATAAATTAAATGAACTAGGAGTTGACTTAATAATAGGGAGTAATCCTCATGTAGTTCAACCTATAGAGGAGATTGTGAATGAAGATGGGCATAAGACGTTGGTTGCTTATTCTTTAGGTAACTTTATATCAAACCAAAGAGAGGAAACTATGGGAGATAGAAGAACAGCTGATGGAGTAATTTTAAATGTAACTTTAGATAAAGGTAGAAAGGGAGTAGAAATTGAGGAATGGAGTTATACTCCAACTTGGGTTTATAAAATTCCAATTGAGAATAAGAAATCAGAATACTTTATATTACCTATAGAAAAAACGCTAGCTAGCGAAGAGGGAAAAGCCTTAGATACTAGTGTGATAAATGAATTAAATAAGTCTTTGGAATCAACAAATAAAATAATTGGAGCGGTTAAAAAATAGCTTGAAATTAAAATCGTTAATATAAAATAAAAGTCAGTATGCTTCCATTTAGTATACTGACTTTTAATTTTAAGCTTTTTCTATTATTAACTCTTTATTATAAATTTCTAAGAATGCTTTAGAGCTTCTTCTAGCTTGACGTATTTCTAATTCTAGGTCAAAGTCTGAGTAAAGCTTTAGGGTAACTGTATCTTCCTCTATTAATACATCTAAATCTCTAACATGACCAGTAAGACCTCTATCCAATCCTTCTGCAAGTTTTAAAATAACCCCTATGAATTCAACATGTTTAACATCTAATTTATTTATTATAGATGAATATTTAGCAAGTGGAGCTTGGAAAGAATTGTTTCTATGGTAAGCTGCACATAATGCACTCAATAAGATTTCTTTATGAGTTAATCCGTTTATATGAGAATTTAATATAACATAGAATGAGTGAATATGATGGTCATAGTATCTTATACTTATTCCGCAATCATGCAATAAGGATGCTGTTTTCAGTATATTTTTAAAATCATTTCCTAGGTGGTGAAGTGGTTTTAATTCATCAAATAAAGTATTAGCTAATCTATATACATTTTCAGCGTGAGGAATATTTATGTTAAGAGTATCCATTATTCCTTTTAAACTTATATCTAATATATCATCATCATTATGGAAGGTATCTGTTATATATTCATATATAAGTCCTTCTCTAAGGCCACGTCCACAAATAATGACTTCACTTGTATCAGTAAACTTTAAAACTTGTTTTATAATGTTAGAAGAAGCAACTATAACATCGGCTCTAGCTGGTGAAAGTCCTTCTATTTTCTTTCTTTGACGCAAGTTTTTACTTTTAAGAGCATGAGACATTTCATCTATATCGTAATCATACATAAGGTAATTATGAACTATGTCTATAGGATATCTTTTTCTACGTCTATCCATTTTACCAAGATTTCTAAAGGAACCACCTACACCAATAAGTGAGTTGAATTTATTTTCACTTAACCAATCAATTTCAGATAAGTGTTCTTTTATATAGTTAACACAGTTTGTGTTGTTTTCAAAAGTAACCATATCGTCCAATTCAAACATTGAAGTTAATGTAACATATCCAAATGGAAGAGTTACTTCTTTATATATATTATTATTTTTAATCCAACATACATGAGTATTATTACCGTTAATATCTAAAAGAAGAGAATCATCTATATAAAGTGAGTTTTTAGCTCCTAAAAAGTTATAATAAATTTCTTCTTCATTTGAAAGAATTCTAAGGTTTAAATCTAATTCAGTTTTTATTATTTCTTTTAAGTTAACTTCATTATTTACTTCTCTGATGCTTTCAGCACCTATAAGCATTATTTTTGATGCTCCACAAGATTGACACATTGATTTAAAAGCTTTTATAGATGATATTGTAAGGTCTATTTTTTCTTGACTTAAAATAGAACATGCAAATAAATCAGAACCAAGTCTTATATGCTCTTTTAATTCGTCAATTATTCTAAAATATCCAGAGTTCTCAACTTCTGCAAGTGTAAGTCTTACAGAGTTAGATCCGATATCTATAACTCCTATTCTATCCATTTCTTTTCCCCTCTACTTGTTTAAAATATAATTTGATTATAATACTCATAGTATAGAATTTCAAAGAAGTTTTCAAGGAATTTAAAAAATAAGCATTTATTAGAGAATAAATCAAAGATAATATTGACAGTATTTAATATAAAATACTATAATGAGTTAGTAACATAATTAATTAGTGTTTTTTTAGTGTTAATTATGTTTTATTTAATAAAAAATAAATATGAAAAATCGATGAAGAGAAGAGTAGTTTTTATGATTTCTTAAGCGAGTAAGGGATGGTGTAAGCCTTATAGAATAGTAGATATGAAGAGAGCCTCGGAGATGCATTTTGATCTAATAAGATTTAAATGTCGCTTATGCGTTATTTTGTAAAGTGGGTTTTTAACCAATTAGAGTGGTACCGCGGATATATCCGTCTCTTTATTTTTAAAGAGGCGGTTTTTTATATTGTAAAAAAATAAATATTTTGAGAATAATGTCAATATGATGTTTTCTTAAATTAGTATATAAATAAGGAGGATAATTATGGATTACAAAAAGTTAGTTGCAGAAAGAATAAAAGAGCACGTTGACTTAGAATTAGAGAACATAGAAAAGCTTATAGAAATACCACCTAAGCCAGAAATGGGTGATTTTGCTTTCCCTTGCTTCCAATTAGCTAAGGTTATGAGAAAAGCTCCTAATATGATATCAGCAGAATTAGCTGAGAAGATAAATAAAGAAGGATTTGAAAGAATAGAGTGCTTAGGTCCTTACTTAAACTTCTTTGTTGATAAAGTTGCATTTTCAAAGAATGTAATAGAAAAAGTTTTAGAAGAAGGAGATAAGTATGGTTCTTCTAAAATAGGAGAGGGAAAAAATGTTGTTGTTGAGTATTCATCACCTAACATAGCTAAGCCTTTCCACGTTGGACACTTATTCACAACAGCTATAGGGCATTCATTATACAGAATGTTAAACTTCGAAGGGTATAACACTGAAAGAATAAACCACTTAGGAGACTGGGGAACTCAGTTTGGTAAGTTAATCTCAGCTTATAAGAGATGGGGTAACGAGGAAGCTTTAGAAGAGGCTCCAATAAGTGAGTTATTAAGAATATATGTTAAATTCCATGATGAGGCAGAAAGCAATCCAGAGCTTGAAGATGAAGGAAGAATGTACTTCAAAAAGCTTGAAGATGGAGATGCTGAAGCAGTAGCTTTATGGGAAAGATTTAAAGAGTTATCATTAAAAGAATTCAATAGAATATACGATATGCTAGGTGTAGACTTTGATTCTTGGGCTGGAGAGAGTTTCTACAATGATAAGATGGATGTAGTAGTTGAAGAATTAGAAAAAGCTAACATCTTAACTGAAAGTAATGGAGCTAAAGTTGTAATGCTTGATGAATACAATATGCCACCATGTATAGTTGTTAAATCAGATGGAGCTTCAATATATGCAACAAGAGATTTAGCAGCAGCTATGTACAGACATAAAACTTATGATTTTGATAAGTGTATTTACGTAGTTGGTAAAGACCAAATATTACACTTCAATCAAGTATTCAAAACTTTAGAATTAGCAGGAAAAGATTGGGCTAAAAACTGTACACACATTCCATTTGGATTAGTTAAATTTGCAGATAGAAAGCTTTCAACAAGAAAAGGTAATGTAGTATTACTAGAAGATCTATTAAACGAAGCTATAGAGAAAACTAGAGAGACTATAGAAGAGAAAAACCCAGCATTAGAAAACAAAGAAGATGCAGCTAAGAAAATTGGTATAGGAGCAATCTTATTCACATACTTAAAGAACTCAAGAGAGAGAGACATAGTATTTGATTGGAAAGAGATGCTAAGCTTTGAAGGGGAAACTGGTCCTTATGTTCAATACTCATATGCAAGAGCTAAGAGTATTTTAAGAAAAGCAGCTGAGCAAAACATAACAGCTGAGCCAGACTTTACTAAGTTAACTTCAAAAGAAGAGTTTGAGTTAGCTAAGACTTTAGAAGGATTACAAAAAGCTATACTTTTAGGTATAGATAAACTTGAACCTTCGGTAGTAACAAGATACTCAATAGAAGTTGCTAAGGCATTCAACAAATTCTACAACAATCACACTGTATTAAATGTAGAAGATGAAGGATTAAAAGCTGCAAGGTTAGCTCTTATAAAAGCCACTGCACAAGTAATCAAAAATTCTTTATACTTAATCGGAATAAACGTAGTAGAAAAAATGTAATTTATATAAGGAGGCCTACTTTAATAGTAGGCCTTTTAATTTTATAAATTAAAGTAAAGTGTCGATTGTTTTTTTAGATTTAAATAAAAAAAGTCAATTCTTTTGAATTGACTTTTTTATTCTAATTAATGTTTTTTACTTGGACAACTTCCGCAAGTTTTGTTATTTTTTGAACATCCGCTACAGCCACTACATTGTCCCTTTGATGATTTTTTAAAGTTTTTGTATAGTATAAATATTACAGCTAATATTATTAAGCCAGTAATTAAAAATTCCATTTATAACACCTTCTTTAGTTTAGAATAGTAGTAAACCTAGGTTATAAACTATAAATGCTCCAATCCAAGCTACTACAAATTGGAATATTACTGATAATATTGTGAATTTGCCACCATATTCTTTCTTTAAAACTCCAATAACACTTATACATGGTGTATAAAGTAATACAAATACCATGAATGAGTAAGCTGATATTGAGTTGAAGAAGTGAGGTAACATATTCATTAAATCACCTTTATATATAACTTCCATTGTTGATATTATAGTTTCTTTAGCCATTAATCCAGTTAATAACGAAACTGATGCTTGCCAGTTACCAAATCCTAATGGAGAGAATATAGGAGCTATAAATGAACCTATATTGTATAAGAAACTTTGAGATACTTCATCAACCATTCCAGTGAAGTTAAAGCTTTGTAAGAACCAAATAATAACACTCATTGCAAAGATTATTGTTCCAGCTTTCTTTAAGAAGTTCTTTGATTTCTCCCAAAGTTGTCCTAAAACAGCTTTAGGCTCTGGAATTCTATATTCAGGAAGCTCTATTATAAATGGCTCCTCATCTTTTTTAAATATTGTATTTTTAAATATTAAACCTAGTAAGAATGCAGTTAAAATACCTAGTATGTATAGTGATGCAACAATTAATGATGCGTTGTTAGGGAAAAATATTGCTGCAAATATTATATAAACAGGTAGTCTAGCATTACATGACATAAAAGGAGCTAAAAGAGCAGTTAATTTTCTATCTTTTTCACTCTCTAAAGTTCTTGCTGACATAATAGCAGGAACTGTACATCCGAAACCAGTTATCATTGGTAAAAATGCTTTACCAGAAAGACCTATTTTTCTCATGAATTTATCCATTAAGAAAGCAACTCTAGCCATATATCCACTGTCTTCTAATATTGATATACATAAGAATAAAGCTAATATAATAGGTAATAAAACTATTATTCCACCAACACCAGCAACTATACCATCAACTAGTAATGATTTAAACCATGGTGAAGTACCTGCTAATAAATTACTTAAATAAGGTATTATGCTATCGCCTAAGAAACCATCTAAAGCATCAGATATAGGTTGTCCAACCCAAGCAAATGTAAATTGGAATACTAATACCATTAAAGCTAGGAATAATGGATAAGCAAGCCACGGATTTAGAAATATCTTATCAAGCTTGTCTGTTAAACTTGTTGAAGAACTTCCATCTCTATCAAAACAATCTTTAAGTTTATCTTCTATAAATTTATAAGTACTTGATTCATTTTCGAATGAATAAGTTTTGTCATCTAAATATTTACTGAAATCTTCTTTCTTTAAGAAACTCTTAACATCATCTAAGCCTTCCTTTTTAGAAGCTGTTATAGGAATTACTTTAAGATTAAAAGCTTTTTCTAATTTCTTAGGATCTATTTTTATACCTTTCTTTTCAGCTATATCATTCATGTTAAGAAGTAAAACGATAGGTTTTTTAAACTCCTTAAGTTGCATAGTTAGATAAAGGTTTCTATCTAAGTTAGATGCATCAACTATGTTTAAAATAAGGTCAACATCTCCAGATTCTAAGAATTTCTTAGATACTTTTTCCTCGTTTGAAAATGTATCTAGGGCATAAATACCAGGTAAATCAACTATTTTAGCTGAGTTGAAAAATCCTTCCTTTTTATCAACTGTAACACCTGGCCAGTTACCTACATGCTGGTTAGAGCCAGTTAAAGCATTAAATAGAGTGGTTTTACCAACATTAGGATTGCCGAGTAAAGCTATTGTTGTCATTAGTTTTCCTCCTAATTAAATTATTCTATTTTATTGATTAATTTTATTTTAAAATTATATTTTTAGCATCTTTTTTTCTTATTGCTAAATCAAATCCTCTTAAATTCACTATTAATGGATCTCCAAGTGGAGCAACTCTTTTTAATTTTATTTCTGTTCCTTCTATGCAACCTAATGCAAGAAGTCTTTTTGCGAGACCATTATGTCCACAAATTTTATCTACAACACCGGATTCTCCGATTCTTAAATCATATATACTCATTTTAAGCACCTCATCAATGAAAATCATTATCAAATTCAATAAGATTATATCAATTTACTCGGAATTTGTCAATTGATATAAAACATAAAAGTAAAAAAATGATTAATAGTTTATTAAGACTTAACTAAAGATGAATATAATGATATAATATTTTTGTTATAAGTTTATATAGAAAAGAGTGATAAAGTGATCATAAAAGAGCATGAAATAGAGATAAATGATTTAGATCTTAGTAATGCCCTATCTTTTAATGAAAATTATGATATATATAAACAGGCTGTATATTTTGACTTAGAACACTATGTATATAAGAAACCTAAATGTATAGGTGTTTTTGGTGCTGGATATTATGATGAGGAGAAATCTAAATTCATAACTACACAGTATATGATAGAACATAAAGGTGAAGTAAGAGATATTCTTTACTTAGCAAAAAAATATTTTATAATGATTGCTGCCGAAAAGAAAAAGAAGTATATAGTAACTTTTTCAGGTAACAATGATTTCACAGTAATAAACTATTTATTTGACAAGTATGGAATAAACTTTGATTTTAATAATTACTTTAGATCTGTTGATATACAGAAAATTTATGAGCATACTTTTAAGCAAGGGATAGGTCTTAAGGCTTTAGAGAAAAAGTTTGGTATCGTGAGAGAAGGGGATGTACTTTCAGGTTCAAACTTAGCTAAAACATTCCATAAGGTTTTAAAGGATAGAGAGTATTTTCAAAGAATGCCTAAGGAAAAGGTAGAGAAGATACTTGTTTATAATGAGCAGGATGTTGTAAATTTATTTTACATATTATTAAGTTGGAAAAAAATATTGGTAGAAGAAGAAATAGAAGAAGTTAAAGACGATTCTATTTAGTATAGTTATTATAGCCAAGATAGCTATAAAAACTAAAGGCACTCTATAAAAGGGTGCCTTTAGTTTTTTTTCTTAATAAAAAGCTAATGCTTATTCATGGGAGAAGTTATTAATATTATTAATGATTTAAAACATTGATATTATTTCCATTTGAAGAAATAACTATAGTTCCATCTTCATCAGTTCTTAAGACTCTTACATTATTATCATTTAGCTTTTGTAATGTTATATAATTTGGATGGCCGTAAGAATTATCAAGACCAGCAGATATAATTGCAACTTGAGGTTGAATCTCTTTTAAAAATTCTTCAGAGGTAGAAGTGTTACTTCCATGATGGCCAATTTTTAATACGTTAGCTTTTAAAATGAAATTTTCACTTAAGACTTCATTTTCTAATTCTTCTTCAGCATCACCTGTAAACAAAAATGAAGTTTTGCCATAATATATTTTTATAATAGGAGAATAATTGTTTATATTTTCATAATCCTTATCGGTAGGAGCAAGGATTTTTATATTGGTGTTTTTTCCTAAGTCTATAGAAATATCTTTTTTAGAATTTAATATATTAATAGGAAGGTTTTTATTTTTTAGAGAAGTTATCATAGATTTAAAACTTTCGTTTGTGTGACTAACTTTAGGGGCAAAAAAGCTACCCACATTAAATTTATCTATTATAACATTCATTCCACCTATGTGATCTGCATGAGGATGAGTAGCAATAATATAATCAAGTTTTTTTACCTTAGATTTTTTCAAGTATTTAACTAAATGGTCAATTGAATCTTCTGTACCTGAATCTATTAGCAAATTTTTATTATTAGCTTGTATAAGTATGGAGTCGCCTTGACCGACATCTATAAAATGAACTAGAAAATTATGTTTTTCTAGTGGAGAAACTATTTTATAAGAGAAAATAGCGAATGATAATAATATGATAAGAAGAAAACTAAAGTTTTTAGTTGTAAGTTTCAATGTATAAAACTCCTTTTAAAATAATATAGTTAATTAAAATTATTAACCATAATATCAATTTTAAACTGAATAATTGGAGTAAAATGATATAATTACAAAAAAATAAATATATGGAATATTTTGAAAAGATACAACTTTAGTGTTATAATTAAATTGGGGATAATACAGTTTTTAAACTTGTATTAATATGAAAAGGGGGCTTAATATGAAAAAAGAATTTTGTCTAAAGCATGGAAAGGTAACTATGAATTTCACAGCAAAATATTGTGATAGTTTTGAATCAATAATAAATAGCGAGGGATTCAGAAGGATATTAGAAGCTTATTTAAAGAAAGCTGAAAAAAAGAAAAGTCATAACTTCAGATTCTTAAATGAAGCATCTGGAACTGAAGATATCAAAGTTATATCAAGATACCTTATAAGTACATTAAAATTATTATCTATGATGGGGGCTGATGAGGTAATAGTTGTTAATGAAGCTTTTGAAGGATTACTAGAAGATAAAAAATCATTTGCAAGTGTAATTGATGATGTATATTCGTTCTGGAGAAGATTAGAAAGATATACAGTAATACAAAATAATAAGGTTAAAGATGGAATAGCAGCGGTAGGGTTTGTCGATGCAAATAGAGAGTTTAATGATTTGGTCTTAAGATTCTATAGAAGAATACAGAAAAACCTTCTAGGGAGTATGCCAAATATATTAAGACAAGTTTCAGCAGGAGGAAATGCAGGAATAATGGTTAGCAATACTATTTGGCCAAGTCCAAGGGAGTATGCTATATTAGAGAACATACCTTTTATAGATTCAATATCTTTAGAGGCACCATTTATAACATATCCAAACAAAAATACTAGAGATGGTATTTTCTCTGAAACAACAGAGAATCCTTTAAGAGGAGCACACATAAATAGTGAGGAGTGGTTCTGCTATCCAGCTAAGGTTGGGGAACTATTAGCTTATGTGTATTTCCATAGAGATTTTATGTCTCATGGAATAAGTTTATGCAATCTATTTGATTTAGCTACACCAGAAGAGTGTAGAGGCGTAAAACCTGATATAGTTTATGTTTTTGGTGCTAAGGATGATGACGATGATGTTAAAACTTGCTTCTATGATGATGAAGTAAATAATATAATGTTAGGATATGTTAATTATAGTGAAGAAGTAGATTATTTTGGATATATGAAGAAGATGATTTTAACACTTCACAACTTAATAATGATAAAAAGAGGATATATGCCAATTCATGGAGCTATGGTAAATGTAGTTCTTAAAAATGGTAAGGAAGCTAATGTGGTAATAATGGGAGATAGTGGAGCTGGAAAGTCAGAGAGCTTAGAGGCCTTTAGAACTCTTAGTGAAGATTATATTAGTGATATGACTATAATTTTTGATGATATGGGATTATTTAAAAATATTGATGGTGTTATAAAAGGTTATGGAACAGAAATTGGAGCTTTTGTAAGACTCGATGATTTAGATCAAGGTTATGCTTTTAAAGAAATAGATAGAAGTATCTTTATGAATCCTGATAAGATAAATGCAAGGCTTGTTATGCCGGTTTGTAAATTTGATGAGATTATAAAAGGGTACGAAGTGAATCTTTTCCTTTATGCAAACAATTATACTAGGGTTGATAATGATGAGAAATCAATTGAATATTTCAATAATTCAGAAGAAGCAAAAGCTATTTTTAAAGCTGGAGCTAGAATGGCTAAAGGTACGACTACAGAAAATGGATTAGTTGAATCTTATTTTGCAAACCCATTTGGACCAGTTCAGAAAAAAGAGGAAATGGATAAAATTATAGATGCTTATTTTAAAGTTATGTTTGATAATGGAGTTAAAGTTGGGCAAATAAAGACTTGTTTAGCTGTTCCTGGCTTTGAGAAAGAAGGACCTAAAAAAGCAGCCATAGAGCTTTTCGATATAATAGAAAATATGTAATTTAAAATAAAGCGTATAAATAGATTTATAATAAAACTTATAAATAATCTAAGTTATTAGAGTTATTTATAAGTTTTATTTTTAATGTAAAAATAAGGTTGAAACAATTAAATTAATCATTTAAGCGGTTAAAGTAACCATAAAATGATAAGCAGTAAAGACCAGAAAGGCCTACAAGTACATATATGCTTCTACTCCAGATAGAGCCTATTCCGAATATTGAGTCAACTAAGTTGAAGCTCATTATTCCTATAAGACCCCAGTTAAGTGCTCCTATTATTACAAGAGTAAGAGCAATTATTCCTAATGTTTTCATAATAAACACATCCTTTTCTAAGAATATGTAATTAGTATTAGTATAAGATTAAAAAAATATACACAAATAAAAAAGAAATAGCACTAAGCTATTTCTTTTTTATAAAGTTATGTTTCTATCTATTGGTTGTGATAAAGATATAAAAGTATCAGTTCCGCTAATTCCTTCTATATGATTTATCTTGTTCATTAAAATATCTTGAAGATCTGAAATGTTTTTGCATATAACTTTAGCAAAAATAGCATAGTCGCCAGTTATTAAATGAAGTTCTACAACTTCTTTAATTTTTGATAATTCATCAAAAACATAAGTATATGATGAAGTTGAATTAACATGTATACCGACAAAGCAAGTTACATCGTAACCTAATTTAGGTAAATTTAAAAGGATTCTTGTCCCTTTTATTATTCCTAAATCCTCCATCTTTTTCATTCTAACATGAATTGTACCACCTGAAACGTGACATATTCTAGCGATTTCTAAGTAAGGAGTTCTACAATCTTTTATTAAGATATCTAAAATTTGTAAATCTAATTCATCTAAATGAGTTGATGTATTTATTAAAGACATAATCTCACCTCTTTAAAATTTGAATAAAATGATAATTCTATTCTAGCAAAACTTTTATAAAAATACTATATTTATTTTTGAAAATAATAAAATTAATTTTATTATTTTAACACATTAACAAAAATGATATTTTAATTGTTAACTTTTAAAGAACAAATTTAAAAATTAAAAACTTGAAAATACATGATTTTTAGACTAATATATTATATAAGGAATATTATGCAAGGAGGTATAATTATGCTAAACGCATTGATGTTTATTTTACAAATAATTGTTTTAGCAGTGGTGATTTTCGGTGGATTCTCACTATTAAGTAGATATGTATTTAATAGAGTTAGAGTTAATAAATGGATAATATTAGCTGCGGCTGTAATAATATTCTGTATACCAATGTTTATACCAATGAATCAATGGATTATGCTAGGACTTTCAGCTATAGCAACAATACTATTCTTCTGGTTTTTAGATGTTCTTAGAAATGGATATCCAAAACTAAAAAAAGAAAAGAAAGTTGTTATAAAGCCAAAGGCTAAGCCAAATAGAGTTAAACATGATAAATTAAAAAAATAAACTCCATATAATATGGAGTTTATTTTTATTCATAATTAATAAATATTGGCGAACTAATGGCTTCTTTTTCATTTGCAAGAAATACTTTAGCTACAAACCAAGTTTCATCAATTGATGGAGTAGTCTCAAATATATATTTAATATTGTGCAAATCTATATCATCTATTTCTTTGATAACTTTTCCTTTATTACTTACAAAATGTATCTTCATTATTTTATTAAAAGCATCTTCTACTTGAAGACGTATGCTTATTTTAGATCCAGGATGTAAGTTAATAGTATCTCCCATAAAGGTAGAATTTAAAAAAAATAGCATTTTTAAGCTTCTAGATTCTGTGGAAAATACATGTCGATTTTTTAGTGAGCTCATAATAGAATGTTTATCTAACCTGTATGAAATTACACAAGTTAAATTATCAGTATCTCCAAAATTTAATTTGTGATTATCTTGGGCATTTATTGCACCTAATTTAAAACCCTTATCTAGAAGGTTAAAAAATTGAGCTTGATATCTTTTATAATTTTCAGGTGGAATTCCATTACCAACTTCTATTGAACAAAGGAGTTTGTCTAGAAGTGGAGAAAATTCTATTTTTTTACCAATAGAAGCTTTAGGATGATTTATACTAAGTATTGCGTTATGATCATTTATAAGCCAAAGCAAAAGATGATTTATGTCTGAAATAACTCCAGTAAAAAAAGTGTTTGGAGCTATTATATTAAGATGACCAAGTAATGTAGATTTAGCTTCGAATCCGGGTAAAGCTAAAAAATCAGAATGTTTTTTGTTGAATTTAGCTATACATTTATTTAAATATGACCATTTAGAAACCTCTTTATTTTTATCATTAATATTTTCACTTAAATATTTATTATGGTCAGTTATTATTAAAAAATCTAACCCTCGATTTCTAGCATGTTCTAAAGCTTCCATTGGAGAACTTTTTCCTGTTGATAGCGATGTGTGAGAATGAGGAATTCCATAATAAAACCTAAGCTTATCAAAGGATATATTTTTTTTCTCCATTAATACCTCTTATAATATATTAGTATAATATATAATATTAATGGAGTGATGATTAAATGTCATACTTTTATGTGTATATATAAAAGATTTATATTAAAATGCATAAGTAGACATAAGTCGCTTTGTTATGATAAAATTACAAGAATGATTAAGAGGTGATCCATATGTTAGTTGAAATCAATGGGATGAAACCAAAGTTTGGAGAAAAAACATTTGTAGCTCAAAGTAGTGATGTGATTGGAAATGTTACTATTGGAGATGATTGTGGAATTTGGTTTGGTTCAGTGATACGAGGAGATGAAAACTCAATCAAAATAGGAAATGAAACTAATATACAAGATAATGCGGTATTGCACATTGACAAAGAATATTCTATTGAAATTGGAGATGGAGTTACCATAGGTCATGGGGCTATAATTCATGGTTGTAAAATAGAAGAAAATTGTTTGATAGGTATGGGGTCAATAGTACTAAATGGAGCAAAAATAGGAAAAAATACTATTATTGCTGCTGGTGCTTTAGTTAGCCAAAATAAAGAGATACCAGAGGGTGTTTTAGTTGTAGGTGTTCCAGGAAAAATTCTTAGAAAACTTACAGATGAAGAAATTGAGAGTATAAAAAAATCAAGAGAAAATTATGTAGAGCTTAAAAATCTTTACATATAGATAGAGGAGGATCTTATGATAATTAACGTAGGACAATTTAATAAAATGAAGGTAGTCAGAGAAGCAGATTTCGGATACTACTTAGATAGAGGAACTAGAAATACTTCTGACGATATATTAATACCAAGAGGAAATTTAGATGGTAAAGAACTTAAGATTGGAGAAGAAGTAGAGGCATTCATCTATAGAGATTCAAGAGATAGATTAATAGCAACTTTACAAACTCCTTTAGCAGTGGTAGGAGATGTAGCTTTATTAGAAGTTAAATCAGTTACTAAAATAGGAGCATTCGTTGATTTTGGATTAGAAAGAGATATTCTTGTTCCATTAAAAGAGAAAAAATACAATATGGAAGAAGGTAAAAAATATCTAGTTTATATCTATGTTGATAAAACAGGAAGATTAGCAGCGACTACTGATGTTGATAAGTATTTAGATGAATTAGAAGAGCCTAAGTTAGGGGCCGAAGTTACAGGAACTGTTTATGGATACCAAACAAATGATTCATTAAGAATTGCTATAGATAATCAGTATAGAGGAGTAGTTCTTAAGAATGAATACTTCACAAACATAAAACCAGGAGATACTATAAAAGGTAAGATAATAAAGGTCTATGAAGATGGTATAGTTGGATTATCTTTAAGAAATCATAAACTGAAAGAAAGAAATGATTTAGGAGATACAATATTAGAGTACTTAAAAGAAAATGGTGGAGCTATGAGATTTAATGATAAGAGTACACCAGATGAAATAAGAAATACTTTTAAAACTTCTAAGAATTATTTCAAAATGGCTTTAGGTGGATTAATGAAAAAAGGTCTAATAGAGCAAGATGAATTTGGAACAAGATTAAAATAATTAAATTTATTAAAAGCAGAATAATATTATTCTGCTTTTTTTCTTTTTTAGAATATATATATTATGAGTGGTATAAATAAATCTAATAATGGGAATTTTATGTATTAGAGGAAGGTGAAGTTATGAAAGGTTTATGGTATAAGATTTTGCTAATACTTTTTTTGGTGATTGGAGGAATAAGTCTTTCAACAAATAATCTAGTTTTGTCAAATAATAATCCTAATAGTATAAGGTTTCTAGATGATGAAAATGAAATGTTGATTTTAAATACAATAAATGAAAGGGCAATTATTTGCGAAGGAAGAAATGCCTTAAGAAATAATGTTATACAAAGGATTTTAGATGAAAAGGTGGAAGAGGTTGATTTGCTTGTTTTAAGAACTGCAGATTTGGAATGTAATGATTTTCTAAAAGGCGTGGTTAAAGCTGTTAAAATTAAAAAAATAGTAGTCCCAGATACTAAGATTTTAAGTGAGGCAACTAAAGATTTCTTAAAACGAAGTGATGTAGAGCTAGCATCGTTTAAAGAAGGTTTAAATTATAATATTGGTAATCTAGATATTAGAGGTGAGGGTGTTGAAGGGCTTAAAAATGAAGGGATACTATTTATAGAGGTAGATAATATAAAGGTTGGATTGTTATCAAGAGGAGCCTTTAATAAAGCACAAAAGCAATGTGAGTCTGTAAACAGTAAAGTTGATGTACTTAATTTAAGAGGGAATAGTGACTTTGAAAAATCTGAATTTAAAGATATGATAAAGACACTAAGTCCTATTGCTGTTATAGGTAATCAAAAAAACGTAGCTTATTATAATAGTGAATCTAGAAAAAGAGGAGTGAAATATTATTCTTTAAGAGGGTATGGAGATCTTAGTTTGCAAAGGGTAATGGGAGAAACAAAAGAGTTTGTTATTAATTAGATTTTAATATAGAAGTTTAAAATATTATATAAAGATAAAAGCTAATCTCTTTATTGAGGTTAGCTTTTAGTGCTAACTTGCTTTTATAGAAAATCTTTTAAAATGTGAAAAGATTTTATCTTTTAATATTAAGATAGAAAAAATTAAAACTGCTATAAATGTAATTACTAAAGCTTGTAGTCTATAATCAATATATGAAAGTGTAAGAGAGAGCGGACTTAAGCAAATATAAGTTAGTACTCCAGTTAAGGTATATATAAATAAGTTTGAAATTGAAAAGCCTATATTTATACTCTTGAAAATTTCATATATATTTAGACAAAGTGATAAGCTAGAAACTAATAGCATAGTTATTGCATATCCATATATATTTATTGAAGGAATAGCAGTTAAAAAGAAAAGAGAACTTACTTCTAAAATTTCTGTAACAACTGTATTTCTTAAGATAATATTTTGTTTTCCTAAACCATTCAGTATTCCATACATTGTGTTAGAGGTAAATACTATAGGCATTATTAAAGAGGTAACTCTTATATACTCGCCTAAGTCATCTCTGCCAAAAAATACTTTTCCTAGGGCATCTGGAATGCAAAGACCTAATACTGTAGTACAAACCCCTATCAAGAATGCTATCTTTATAACATCTCTTATTCTTTTAGCTGCAGAGTTATAATGTTTTCTACTTAAGGTTTGTGACAGGTCTGGAATTAGCATTGTATTAATTGAAGAAACTATTATTATAGGAAAGGTTACTATGGACATTGCCATTGCAGAATATTTTCCTATTAAAGAAAGAGCTTGTGCATAGGTAAAACCAGCTACCATTAATCTTTTTGGAACTAATAGAGTTGATATTACACTAAATATACTCATTAGAAACCCATTTAGACAAAGTGGAACGGATGTCACAAGAACATCAAATAATAGCTGAGCTCTACTTTCTCCCTTAGTATTTTTCTTAGGAACTCTTTTTACTGTATATTTGAAATATCCAAATAAAAGTATTAAGCTTTGAAGTTCACCTAAGCAAAGAGCTAAATAAGCAAGGGTTACTAAACTTTCCAAAGTTTCTGCTTTGAATATGAATATTAATATAGCAAGAACTACTATACGTAGAGATTTTTCAAGTATATCAATAAATGAAGGAACTGTTATTTTTGAGGTACCATAGAAAAATCCTTTTAATATATTTGAAAGTGCTATGAAAATCATAGCTGGACAAGTAACCATTATAGCTTTTATTATTCTAGGATCTTTAGCCCAAAAATGACCTATTATTGGGGATAAGAAAAAAACAAATATTCCTATTATAAAGCACCATATAAAGTTGAACATGGCTACAACTTTCATTGTTCTAATTATGTTGTTGTAGTCATTTTCTCCAGAGTACACAGCTGTTATTTTTGAAATTGCAGCTATTATACCTGCGGTCATAATAGATATAAATAAATTATAAATAGGCATTATTATTCCATACAATCCCATACCTTCTGGCCCTAGTATTTTAGAAAGGTACATAGAAAATATGAAACCTAATATACCAGTAGTTAAGTTAGAAGCTGTAAGCATAAAAGAGTTTTTATAGAAATCATCTCTACCCAATGAATCACCACCTTACGAAAAGTTCAATAATAATGAATATTCATAAGTTATGTTAAATATTCATTATATAGGAGGTAATTCTTTAATTGCCTAAAGTTCTTTTAAGAAAGAAAATATTTATTGGTGATTAGGAGGAGAGATGAAAAGTGGAATAAAGTTTATAAGTTTGATTTTATTAAGTGTTTTTTTTGCGTGGATTATTTGTTTCTTCACTAGCAAAGATGGTAAATATCTTTATAGTGAACGTTTTGAAGGAGAATTGTTATTAAGGGGCCTTAAGGGAGCAGAAGCGATGTGTAGTGATGGAAAAGGGAATTTATATATCGCAATAAAAAATAATATATTTAGTGTGGATAAGAATTCTAACATGAGGCTTGAGCTTAGAGAAGAGGCTAATAATATATATGACTTAGAATATTATGAAGGAACTTTATATTACACAGTAGATGGAAAATTGATTTCTTATAAAATAAGTACAAAAGAAAATAAGACTTTATTAGATGGTATACCTAACAATGGAATAAATAAGATGGATACAATGATTCTTTTAAAAGATGGGAATATATATTTAACAATACCTTCTAACACAAATTCTGGAGTTGTTGATTCAGAAGGTGGGGGAGAAGATATACCTCCAGTTGATACAGTGTTGAATGGACGTAATTATGATGAAAATAGAAAGGGTGTTTTTTCGCCTTTTAATACTAAGACATCTAAGGGACAAGTTATAAAGGGAGGAGAAGTTGGAAATGCCTCTGTTTATAGAATAGACTTAAAAACTAATAAGAAGGAATTATACTCTTATGGCCTAAGAAATATTAAGGGGATTGATTATTCAAATGATGGAGATGTGTTTATAATTGTTGGAGGTATTGAAGAAAGTGGGTATAGACCTCTAAGTGGAGATTGTGATTATTTATATAAATTAGATAAAAATACGTGGTATGGGTGGCCAGACTATAGTGGGGGAGATCCTGTAAGCTCTCCAAGATTTAGAGAGGAAGGAAAACCAAAAGTCAATTTTGTAACGGATCAACATAAAAGTTATATCATGCCAAGTCCTATTTATCAAAATGAAAGTGTAGGTTCAATAAATTCCCTTTTAGTAGATAGGGAAGGCATAGTTGGTGAAAAAGATTCATTTATAATATTTGATAGCGAAAAAAATTCGATTATCGGTTTACTTAGCACAGGGGAAGAAAAAGAAATTATTATTTTTGAAAATGGAGCTTATGTAGATGATATGAAGTTTATAGGCGACTCACTATATTTACTTGATGGAGAAAAGGGACTGCTATTTAAAGTTATAGAAAAAAACAATGGGTTTAATGATAATTTAAAATCATATATAATTTTAATATTTGTTAATAGTATTTTTATTTGTTCATTGGGTGTTAAGTTAGTTATTTCATTAAGAAAGAATAAAATGTAAGTATAAGAGTAATTTTTTCTGTTTATAGGATAGAAGAAATTACTCTTTAAATGTATAATAGATAATATAAAATGGAATAAAATGGGAGATGATTTGTTTGATTAGAGAAATTAGCTTAGATATGAGTAACATAAATTTTAAAGGTAATACATTAGATGTAGGAATAAATAATTATGGAATCATTTATAATATTTTAAAGGAGACAGAAGATGAAATAAGTGTTGATTATTATATTGAAGATTTTAATGAGGAATATAGAAATCAATATGATAATGGAGTATTGTTCTTTTCTTTAAGTCAAATTGATAAGAGAGAGGTTGAATCAGTAATAAAAAATTTATGGAACAATGTACGTTTTGGAGGCAATCTTTATCTTTGGGATAGAGAAAAAAATAAAAAAGAAACTATAAATGATAAAATAAATATATTAATGCCTAATGGCAAAGAAAAAGAGATTGTTTTTGTGGATAATAGTATTTCAAGTGAATTTACAATAGACTCATCAAAAAAAATACTTGAAAAATATTTTGAAATACAGGAAACTAAAGTTTGTGATAAAATAATATTTATGAAAGCAATAAAGAGAGGAAGTATAAAAAATGAAGATACTACTGACAGCAATAAACTCGAAGTATATTCACAGCAATCTAGCGGTGAGATACCTAAAGGCGTTTACAAAGGATTTAGATTTCCAAGGTGATATAAAAGAGTTTTCAATTAACGATAGAGTTGAGAATATATTAGAAGGCATTATTGAGGAGAAACCAGATGTAGTGGCTTTCTCCTGTTACATATGGAACATGGAGTTTGTAAACAGAGTAGCAGAACTTATAAAACTTGTAGATCCTAATATAGAAATACTTTATGGAGGACCAGAAGTTTCTTATGGGGTAAAAGATTTTTTAGAAAATCATGTTGGAGAATATGTAATTGTAGGAGAAGGAGAGAAAACTTTTAGAGAATTTGTACTTTATAAGCTAGGACAAGGAAATTTAGAAAATATAAAAGGGCTAGTTTATAAAAAAGGAGAAAAAGTTTTTGAAAATCCTTTAAGACCAGAGATGGATATGAATGAATTGATATTCCCATATACGTATGAAGAGGATATAGAAAATAAAATAGTTTATTATGAAGGATCAAGAGGTTGTCCATTTAAATGTAAATATTGTCTTTCATCTGTTGCACATGGGGTTAGATTTTTAGATTTGCACAGGGTAAAAGAAGAATTAAAATATTTTATGGACAAAAAAATAAAATTAGTTAAATTTGTTGATAGAACATTCAATTGTAATAGAGAATACACAGCAGAATTATTAAGATATTTAAGTGAACAGGATACAGAAACAAGATTCCACTTTGAAATAGCAGCAGATCTTTTAACAGAAGAACAAATAAAAATACTTAATAATTCCCCAAAAGGAAGATTTCAATTAGAGGTTGGTGTACAAACTACCAATAATGAAGTTTTACATAATATAAATAGATATATTACATATGAAAACATAAAAGAAAAAGTGTTAAAGGTTGCAGAAGGAAATAATGTAATGCAACATTTGGATTTAATAGCAGGACTACCAGGAGAAGATTTAGAATCATTTAAAAAATCTTTCAATGATGTTCATGCTATAAGGCCTGATGAAATACAATTAGGTTTCTTAAAATTGTTAAAAGGTTCATCAATGAGAGAAGAAGCTGAAAAGTGGGGAATAGTTTATTCACCATATGCGCCTTATGAAATTATAAGAAGTAAAGACATAAGTTATGAGGAACTTCTACTTCTAAAAAAAGTTGAAGCTATGGTAGATAAATATTATAATTCATGCAAATTTAATAATGTAATTAAATTCTTCTTAGATATATATGAAAAGCCATTTGATTTTTATTATGATTTAGCAATGTTCTTTGAAGAAAAGGGGAATTTCAAGAGAAGCATAGGAAATGTTGAATATTATAAGATTTTATTAGATTTTTATACTGAAAAGCTAAAAGGCGAGGATGAGGGTCTTTTAAAAGAAGTTTTAAAATTTGATTATTTATGCTTTAATAAGAAGAGATGGTTACCAGATTTTCTTATTAGAACTATTACAAAGGAAGAAGAGCAAGAAATAAAAGATAGTTTTGATAGAAATTTACCATATAAAAAATCTCACATAGAAAAATTTGAGTTAGATATAATTAATTACATAAAAAATGGGGAAATTAAATTTGAACCTAAGTATATTATATTTGATGAAATGAATTTTTCTTATGATTCATATATAGAAGTTGAAAAATAATTAAATTGAAATTTATGTATATTAGTCACATTAATATACAATATATAGATAAATTAATGTGGCTTTTTATTGAAATGTAAATAATATTAATATTTTATTCAAAAAAATGTAATGCAGATTTTTGAATAAAAACCTGTGAAAATGTATACATGAGTAAAATTATGTTGAATTAAGTTGATTTTCATGTATAATTAATAATAAGGGTTAATTAATACTATATAAAGTATTAATATATATTTTATAAAATTCCTTATATAAAGGTGGTGAAACTTTGGCAATAGAAGCAATAAAAGAAATTAAAAAAGTAGAAATGCAAGCTGATGAAATGATTAAAAAATCTCATGAGCAAAGCAAAAAGATAATTTCAGATGCAACAATTGAAGGTGACGAAAGATATAACTCCATCATAAAAGAAGCTAGAAATGCTGCACAAGAAATTATGAATAATGCAGAAGAAGCCGGAAGAAAAGAAGCAGAAATAATACTTTCAGAAGGCAAAGGACAATGTACTAATGTGTCAAATCTTACAGGTGATAGAATTAACGACGCAGTAAATTTAGTTATTGAGAGGATTGTGAAAACTAATGGCAATAGTTAAGATGAATAAATTCACCTTACTTGCCTTTGAATCAGAGAAAGAAAAGCTTCTTAAAAAAATTCAAAGTTCTTCAGAGGTTGAGTTTATAAACCTACAAAGTGAAGAAAAAGCTGAAAGCAACGAAGTTTTTGAGACTCTTAATAAGGATGATCTGGATTCAGAAGCATTACATATTGAAGAAAATGTTTCAAAGACAAGATCAGCATTAGACTTCTTAAAAGAGTACGTTGCTGAAATTGGAGGAATAAAAGCTTTAAAAGCTGGTAAAGAAAGCTTAACTTTAGATGAATTAGAAGTGAAGGTTGAGAACAGCAACTGGGAAGTCGTTTATTCAGAGGTTAAGAAGATGGAGAGAGAGCTTGCTACTCTAGAAAATGAAAAGACAAAACTTGTAGGTGAAATAGAAATCTTAGAGCCATGGCAAAGTTTCGATGCTCCACTAGGTGAATTAAATAATTTTAAAAGAGTAGTTACATTCTTGGGAGTTATTTCAAGTCAAAATCTTGAAAATATGAAGAATGAAATTGAAAGTGAATTAAAGGAAAGTTATATAGAAGTAATTTCTAATACTGACCAAGATTCATATGTCTTTGTAATAGGAATGAAAGAAAATGCAGAGGAAATAGATGAGATATTAAAGAAATTTGGTTTCTCAGCATTCCAAAGTAAGTATAAAGAAAAAGCATCTGTTCTTGTAGAAAATTTCAAAGCTGAAATTAAAACTATAGAAGAAAAGAAAGCTGATTTAAGAGCTACACTTTCAAATTACAGAGAAGAAAAAAGAACTTTAGAATTAGCTTTTGAATATTACAGCAATGTAATGGTTAGAAAAGAAGCAAGTGAAAACTTCTTAAAGACTGATAAAGTAGTGGTAATTCAAGGATGGATTCCTGAAAAAGAGAATTCGGACTTAGAAGGAATTATAAAAGCTTCAGTAGGAGATATGTATTATCTTGAGTTTGATGAAGTTAAAGAAGAAGAAATTGCAGAGGTTCCAGTTAAGTTACATAACAAAGGACCAGCAGCAGCTTTTGATTCTATAACTGAGATGTATAGTTTACCAAGATATAATGAAATAGACCCTACACCACTTTTAACACCTTTCTATTTAGTATTCTTCGGAATGATGGTTGCAGATGCTGGATACGGACTAGTACTGTTCTTTGCATCAATACTAGCGATGAAGCTATTTAATTTAGATGAAGGACAAAAGAAATTTGCTAATTTCTTTATGTACTTAAGTTTAGCTACAACAGTAGCTGGAGTAATATTTGGTACTGCTTTTGGATTTGAGTTACCATTTGGATTAATAAATCCAAGTAAAGATACAAATCTATTGTTATTATTATCAGTTGGATTTGGTATAATTCAAATATTCTTTGGATTATTTGTTAAAGCATACATGCTTATAAGAGATAAACAATACTTATATGCTCTATTTGATGTAGGATCATGGGTAATGCTTTTAATAGGTCTTCCAATGATATTCTTTGGTGGAACTATAGGATTAGTTGGTAAAATACTATCAATAGTAGGTTCAATACTAATCATAGCAACACAAGGTAGAGATGAAGAAACAAAAGGTGCTAAAATAGGTCAAGGTCTATATGCTTTATACGGTATAACTGGATATGTGGGAGACTTAGTATCTTACACAAGACTTATGGCATTAGGTGTAGCAGGTGGATCAATAGCAGCTGCTCTTAACCTAATAATAGGTATGTTCCCAGGAATAGCAATTATAGTAATTGGACCACTATTCTTCTTAGCGGCTCATACTTTCAATATGCTTTTATCATTATTAGGAGCATACGTTCATACAGCGAGATTACAGTACGTTGAGTACTTCTCAAAGTTCTATGAGGGTGGTGGAAAACCATTTACACCATTTAGAACAATCAATAAATTTATAACAGTAAAAAGAAATAAATAATTATAGTTAAATTAAAATTAAAATAACATTATATTTCAGGAGGAATTAAATTATGGAAAACTGGATTTCATATTTTATGGCAAATTATGGAGGATTAATATTTGGAGCGTTAGGAATAGCTTTAGCAGTTGGTATGTCAGGTATCGGATCAGCTAAAGGTGTTGGTATCGTTGGTGAGGCAGCAGCAGGATTAGTAACTGAAGAGCCAGAAAAGTTTGGTAAGGCATTAGTTCTAGAACTATTACCAGGTACACAAGGTCTTTATGGATTCGTTATAGGTTTCTTAGTATTTAACCAAATCAGTAATGGAGATGCTTCATTAGCAAAAGGATTATACTTATTATTTGCATGTTTACCAATAGCTATCGCAGGTTTATGGTCAGGAATATCTCAGGGTAAAGCAGCAGCTGCTGGTATCCAAATATTAGCTAAAAGACCAGAGCACAACACTAAAGGTATCATATTCGCAGCTATGGTTGAGACATATGCATTATTAGGATTCGTTATATCATTCTTATTAGTAAATGGTGCTAGCGTAATAAAATAATAGTAAGCAAAGATTGGAGAAGTGAAAGGAATGTCAAATTTAAATAATTTAACTTCCAAGATTCTAAATGATGCTGAAGAAAAGAAAAAGTATATATTAGCTGACGCTGAAGCACAAAAAGAAAAGATAATAACTAAAAAAGTTAATAGAGCTGAAGCAGAAAAAGAAGAGATAATAAAAAAAGCTAATATAGAAGCTGAAGTTAAAAAGGCAAGAATAATTTCAAATGCTAAATTATCAGTAAGAAATGATATGTTAAGAGCTAAGCAAGTAGTTATATCAAATGTATTTGATAAAGCTATCGAAAGCTTACAACATCTTTCAAGTGGAGATTATAAGTACTATATAATTTCAACTTTAGATTCTCTAGAGTTAGAAGGTACAGAAGTTATTATAATCAATGAAAAAGATAAAGATATATTTAGCAATGAGTTCTTGGAAGCATTAAATAAAGAACTTGAATCTAAAGGAAAAAAAGGAAGTATTACGTTAAATATGGAAGGCAAATTTAATGGTGGCTTCATATTAGATAGAAATGGAATACAAATAAATAATACCTTCGAGGCTTTAATCAACTCTTTAAGAGGAGAGTTAGAGTTTGAGGTGAATAAAGTATTATTTGATTAAGGAGGATGAAGAATGGATTCAATGCAATTTTTGCAATTAATTCCTAGAATCAGAGTATACGAAAAGAAACTCCTTGATAAAGCTCAAATAGAAAGAATGATAGATGCAAACAGTTCAGAAAGCGCATTAAAAGTTCTACAAGAAACAGAGTATGCAGCATTTATGAATGAAGTAAGAAGACCGGATGATTATGAAATTCTTTTATCAAATGAGTTAGTTAGATTATATAAAACTATGTATGAAGCTAGCCCATTAAAAGAAATCATTGATGTTATGGCTTTAAAATATGACTATCATAACATAAAGGTATTAATTAAGGGAAAAATCTTAAATAAAGATTTTTCCCAAATGTTAATCCCAGTTGGAATGGTAGGAGTAAATGATTTAAAATCTGCAATAAATGGAGAGGATTTTGGTAGACTTCCTAAGAAAATGGAAGAGTGCTCAAAAAAGATATTTGAAAAATATGAGGAAACTAAAGATCCACAAGTTATAGATTTAATAGCAGATCAATACTTATATGCTCATATTCATGAAATAGCAAACAAGAAAAATATAAAAGATAAGGCTTTAGATAGATATTTAACTAACCTTATAGACTTAAATAATGTTAAAACATTATTAAGAGCTAAGAAGCAAGATAAGAATGTTAACTTCTTCTTAGATGCTATAGTACCAGGTGGTAGTATAGATGCTAGTAAGTTTAGAAGTATATACCTAGATACAATAGAGAATATTCCAAACAATTTAAGTAGTAAAGAGTATTCACAAGTTGTAAGAGAAGGCATAGCTAGTTACATAGAAACTTCATCAGTTAGTGAGTTTGAAAAGCTTATTGATAACCACATAATGAGTATAATGAAGGAAGCTAAAATAGTAACTAAAGGTTTAGAGCCAGTTCTAACATATATGTATGTTAAAGAGAATGAAATAAAGCAAATAAGAACTATCATGGTTGGTAAATTAAACAATATTACTAAGGAAGTAATAAGAGAAAGGCTGCGTGATGGATATGTATAAGAAGATTGGAGTTGTAGGTGATAAAGACTCAGTTTTAGCATTCAAAGCACTAGGAATAGATGTTTTTCCAGTAGTTGAGGATGAGGAAGCTAGAAAAACAATTGATAAGCTTGCAATGACAGGTTATGCAGTAATCTTTGTTACAGAGCACGTGGCTAAGAATATAGAAGAAACTATCGAGAGATATACAAGACAAGTACTTCCTGCTGTAATATTAATTCCAAGCAATCAAGGAACTCTAAATATAGGAAAACAAAGAATATCAGATAACGTTGAAAAAGCGGTCGGCGTTAACATTTTATAGAAAGTAGGTAGATAACTTGAAAACGGGGAAAATTATCAAAGTTTCAGGTCCTTTAGTTGTAGCTGAGGGTATGGATGAAGCTAATGTATATGACGTTGTAAAAGTTGGAGAAAAAGGTCTTATCGGTGAGATCATTGAGATGAGAGGAGATAAGGCTTCAATCCAGGTATATGAAGAAACATCAGGTATTGGACCTGGGGACCCAGTTATAACTACTGGAGAACCACTTTCAGTAGAATTAGGACCAGGACTTATAGAGTCAATGTTCGATGGAATACAAAGACCACTAGACGCTTTCATGAAAGCAGCAAATTCTGCTTTCTTAAGTAAAGGGGTAGAGGTTAAATCTTTAAATAGAGAAAAGAAATGGACTTTCGAACCAATCGTTAAGGTTGGAGACAGCGTATCTGCTGGTGACGTAATTGGAACAGTTCAAGAAACTGCAGTTGTTCTTCATAGAATAATGGTTCCTTACGGAGTAGAAGGTACAATAAAAGAAATAAAAGCTGGAGAATTCACAGTAGAAGAAGTAGTTGCTATAGTTGAAACTGCTAAAGGTGAAAAAGAATTAACTCTAATGCAAAAATGGCCTGTAAGAAAAGGTAGACCATATGCAAGAAAGTTAAACCCAGTTGAGCCAATGACTACAGGACAAAGAGTTATAGATACTTTCTTCCCAGTAGCTAAAGGTGGAGCAGCTGCTGTACCAGGACCTTTCGGAGCTGGTAAAACAGTAGTTCAGCACCAGGTTGCTAAATGGGGAGATACTGAGATAGTTGTTTACGTTGGATGTGGAGAGCGTGGTAACGAGATGACAGACGTTCTTAACGAGTTCCCAGAGCTTAAAGACCCTAAGACTGGTGAGAGCTTAATGAAGAGAACAGTTCTTATCGCTAATACATCTAACATGCCAGTTGCTGCCAGAGAAGCATCAATATATACTGGTATAACAATAGCTGAGTACTTCAGAGATATGGGATATTCAGTATCAATCATGGCTGACTCAACTTCACGTTGGGCAGAGGCTTTAAGAGAAATGTCAGGAAGACTTGAAGAGATGCCAGGAGACGAAGGTTACCCAGCATACCTAGGATCAAGACTTGCTGATTACTATGAGAGAGCTGGTAAAGTTGTAGCTTTAGGTAAAGATGGAAGAGAAGGAGCCGTTACAGCTATCGGAGCCGTTTCACCTCCAGGGGGAGATATATCTGAGCCAGTAACACAGTCAACTTTAAGAATAGTTAAAGTTTTCTGGGGACTAGATGCTCAATTAGCATATAAGAGACACTTCCCATCAATCAACTGGTTATCATCATACTCATTATACCTAGATAAAATGGGTGAATGGATGGATGAGAATGTAGCAGAAGATTGGTCAGCTTTAAGAACAGAAGCTATGGCTCTTCTTCAAGAAGAAGCTAACTTAGAAGAAATAGTAAGACTTGTTGGTATGGATGCACTTTCAGAAGGCGATAGATTAAAGCTTGAAGTTGCTAAGTCAATAAGAGAAGACTATTTACAACAAAACGCATTCCATGAGAATGACACATACACTTCATTAAATAAACAATACAAAATGTTAAACTTAATCATAAGCTTTATGCACGAAGCTAAGAAGGCTCTAGAAGCTGGAGTTTACTTAGATAAGATATTAAAGCTTGAGGTTAGAGATAGAATAGCAAGAAGTAAGTACATCTCAGAAGAAGAAATCGGTAAGATAGATGAAATCTTAGTTGAATTAAAATCAGAGATGAACAAGTTAATCAGCGAGGGAGGTGTTCTTAATGCTTAAAGAATATAAAACAGTTACTGAAGTTGTAGGGCCCTTAATGGCTGTTGAAGGCGTAGAAGGTGTTAAATACGACGAACTAGTTGAAATAGAAATGCAAACTGGTGAGTTAAGAAGAGGTAAAGTTCTTGAGGTAAACGGAGATAAAGCTATGGTTCAGCTTTTCGAAGGATCAGCAGGAATCAACCTTAAAAATACAAAAGTAAGATTCTTAGGAAGACCACTTGAAATTGGTGTTTCAGAAGATATGTTAGGAAGAGTATTCGACGGTATGGGAAGACCTAAAGATAAGGGTCCAAACATAATACCAGAGAAGAGATTAGATATAAACGGAGAGGCTATAAACCCTGTTGCTAGAAACTATCCATCAGAGTTTATCCAAACTGGTATTTCTGCAATCGACGGTCTTAACACTTTAGTTAGAGGACAAAAACTTCCTGTTTTCTCAGGATCAGGTCTTCCACACAAAGAGTTAGCTGCTCAGATCGCAAGACAAGCAAAAGTTTTAAACTCAGATTCTAAGTTCGCAGTTGTATTCGCAGCTATAGGTATCACTTTCGAGGAAGCTGAATTCTTCGTAGATGAGTTCACTAAGACTGGAGCTATCGACAGATCAGTTCTATTCATGAACTTAGCATCAGACCCAGCTATCGAGAGAATAGCTACTCCAAGAATGGCATTAACTACTGCTGAGTACTTAGCATATGAAAAAGGAATGCACGTTCTTGTTATCATGACTGATATCACAAACTACTGTGAAGCTTTAAGAGAAGTTTCTGCAGCTAGAAAAGAGGTTCCAGGAAGAAGAGGATATCCAGGATACCTATATACTGACCTTTCAACATTATATGAAAGAGCAGGAAGATTAGTTGGAAAAGAGGGTTCAATCACTCAAATTCCAATATTAACAATGCCTGAGGATGATAAAACTCACCCAATTCCAGACTTAACTGGATACATCACTGAGGGACAGATAATCCTTTCAAGAGAACTTTACAAGAAAGGTATCATGCCTCCAATAGATGTTTTACCATCACTATCAAGACTTAAAGATAAGGGTATTGGTAAAGGAAAAACTAGAGAAGACCATGCTGATACAATGAACCAGCTATTCTCAGCATATGCTCAAGGTAAACAAGCAAAAGAACTTGCTGCTATCTTAGGAGAATCAGCATTATCAGATGTAGATAAATCTTACGCTAAGTTTGCTGAAGCATTTGAAAATGAATATGTTTCACAAGGTTTCACAACTAACAGAACAATAGAGGAAACTCTAAACCTTGGATGGAAATTACTTAAGATCTTACCTAGAACAGAGCTTAAGAGAATTAGAGATGAGTATCTTGAGAAGTATATGCCTGTTGGAGAGGATGAGTAAGAATGGCACAAAGATTAAATGTCAATCCTACTAGAATGGAACTCTCAAAGCTAAAGAAAAGATTAGCAACAGCAACAAGAGGTCATAAATTATTAAAAGATAAGCAAGATGAGTTAATGAGACAATTCATCAATCTTATAAAATATAATAACCAGCTAAGAGATGAGGTTGAAAAGGAGCTTGGTAGCTCCTTAAAAGACTTCGTTATGGCTAGAGCTGTTATGAGTTCAGAGTTCCTAGAGGAAGCTATAGCATACCCTAAAGAAGAGATTGAGGTTGAAGTCGGTAATAAAAACATAATGAGTGTAAATGTGCCTATAATGAACTTCAAAAGAAAATTAGAAGGTGATGAAGGTAGTATTTACCCTTATGGATTTATGAATACTTCAGCTGAACTTGATGATGCAATTTCAAAACTATATGGAATATTACCAAAGTTATTAGAACTTGCTGAAGTTGAGAAATCTGGTCAGCTTATGGCAGACGAGATTGAAAAAACAAGAAGAAGAGTTAATGCTCTTGAATATATGACAATTCCTCAGCTTAAAGAGACTATCAGATACATCAGAATGAAACTTGATGAGAATGAGAGAAGTGCTTTAACAAGACTTATGAAAGTTAAGTCTATGATTGAACAAAGAGGATAATGATATAGATTAATAAAAAAGGCAATCTTATGTTAATAAAACATCAAGATTTGCCTTTTTTCTTTACTATTTTAAAAATAGAAGGTATAATCTTATTAAGAAAAATAGATTTTTTAATATGATAAAATTTATTTATAATATTTTAAAATATGTAAATTATCTATAAAATATGGTATAATAAGTAAAATATCATATGCATAATAAGGGGGGGCTTAAAATGAAAAGTGTTATGAATTTAACAACTTTAGAACAAATAAAAGCATATTCTGATCCATATAGGCTGAAGATAATAACTTATCTTAGAAATAATCATGAATCTGCTACGGTAAAAGAAATTGCTGATTTTTTTGGGGAAGTACCAGCAAAAGTTCATTACCATATTAAAAAATTAGAAAAAGCAGGTATTTTAGAGTTAGTCAAGACTAAGGAGATAAAAGGAATAATAGCAAAGTATTATTATTTAACTGCAGAAAGCTTTAATATTGAGGGTAATCAAATAAAAAAAGAAGCAAAGCAGGTGTATAAGTCTCAAATACTTAATATATTAAGTGAGTATTATGATAGCTCAAAGGAACAAACTATGAAGAAGATATCTGAGAGAGTTGATGATGGGAATGCAGAAGATTCAATAGGATTCAACTACAAGAATATCTACTTAAATGAAGAAGAGTTTAAAGAAATAAACAAACAAATAAGAGAACTTGTGAAAAGATATGAAAGAAAAGAGGAGGGAAAAATCCCTTGTCATGTTTTTTCAGTTTGCTTAAAACACGATAAAGAATAAATTTTTTTTGATTGATTAAATAGTCTTTAATGTGAAATAATAAATATATGAAGAATTTTAATTAAAATGTCATTCTTATGACTTATTAATTTACTAGAATAAGATATGTAAGATTAAATAATGCATTTAGAACAGAGGGAGAAAATATGGTTAAGTATTTAGTTGTAATGCTTATTCCTTTTATGATAGTATATCTATTAATGCCAAAGTTTATTGACTTTGCTATTGAAAAGGGTTTTGTAGATAAACCAACAGGAAGAAAAAAACATGATAAATTAACACCCTTAATAGGTGGAGTAGTAATGTATATAGGTTTTTTTATAACTTATTTATTTGTAGTAGATTCTGCAAGACAGTTATCAGAAACATTTATAATATTTTTAGCTTCAACTATGGTAATTATAATAGGTGTAATAGATGATTACTATAAAGGAAAAGGAAAAGAGTTTCCTATATATCCTAGAGCTTTTATACAAATTTTAGCCGCTACTATGGTTTTTAAAGCTGGAATTGTATTTAGAGGGATTAGTAATCCTTTCACTGGAGAGTTCATGTTGTTTTCGCCTTGGATTCAGTATATTCTTACAGTAACTTGGATTTTTGGAGTTACAACAGTAGTAAACTGGTCTGATGGTATGGATGGTTTAGCAGGGAGTATATCTGTAATATCAGCTATGACAATGTTCGTAGTAGCTCTTGCTAAAGGTCAATTTAACTCTGCATATATGTCAATAACCTTAGTAGGTGCAATACTTGCTTTCTTAAGATACAATAGGCATCCAGCACGGGTTTTTATGGGAGATTCTGGAGCAAACTTTTTAGGTTTTATCTTATCCATAATAGCCTTAGAAGGGGCTTTTAAACAAGCAACGGTTCTTTCAATTCTAGTACCAGTACTTGCTTTAGGAGTACCAATTTTCGATAATATATTTGTTATTTTGAAAAGATTTCAATCAGGAAAACCAGTATATGCTGCTGACAGGAGCCAGATTCACTATAGACTTCAAGAAAAAGGAATGACAGTGAAGCAAATAGTATCATACATATGCATACTAAGTGGCTGTTTGAGTTTAGTATCATTATTAATAATTATGATAATATTATAGTATTGGCTGTCTTTAAAGTATAATAAGTACTAACTTAAATGCTTTAAAGACAGTCAATACTATTTTTAACGTAATATTATATATAAATTACTAGTGAAAATTCTATTAATTTATGTTTTAATATATGTATAGAGATTTGAAAGGAGAAATTAAATGGCTGTTAGAAAAATTGTTCAATTAGGACATGAAGCTTTAAAGAAAGTTTCAGAACCTGTTAAGGACGTTAATGAAGTTAAAGATTTAATTCAAGATTTAAAGGATACATTAGCTACTGTTGAAGGTATAGGCTTAGCTGCTCCACAAATAGCAGTTAATAAAAGAGTTGTTTATATAAATTTTGAAGATGGAGAGAACGAATATGTTCTTATAAATCCAGAAATAATAGGAGCATCAAAAGAAACTTATGAGGATTATGAAGGATGCTTAAGTTATGTTATGCATGAAGGATTAGTTGAAAGACCAAGAGCGGTAAGAATTCAAGCTTTAAATGAAAAGGGTGAATTAAAAGTTTACGAAGCTCAAGATCTTTTAGGTAGATGCTTCCAACATGAAATAGACCACTTAGAAGGTATAATGTATGTTGATAGAGCTAAAGAGATGTATGAATTAGTAGAAAAATAAGAGAATATAAAAAGAGTGTAGATTCTAATTTCTATACTCTTTTTTTTATTTTTTTACAAAAACACTTGCATAACGTTTACAAAAGTATTATTATATAGTTAATCGGTTTAGTAAAACGGTTAACTAAGGAGGGAATAAAAAATGAATAAGATATGTGTACTTGGCAGTATGAATATGGACTTAGTTTTTAAAGTTAAAGATATGCCAAAAGTAGGAGAAACTATACTTTCAAAATCCTTTGAAAAAATAGCTGGAGGAAAAGGTGCTAATCAAGCAGTAGCAGCTAGAAGAAGTGGATCAGAAGTATTTATGATATCTAAAATAGGACAAGACGAGAATGGAAGAGAATTAAAGGATAAATTAATACACGATGAAATAGATGTTAGATATGTGTTTGAAGATAGTAAAGAGCCAACAGGGATGGCTTTAATAATGGTTAATGATAATGGAAATAACTCAATAATAGTAAATTCAGGTTCAAATATGACTTTAAATAGTGAAGAGGTAAGGTCTGCAGAAGAAACTATTAAAGAAAGTGATATTTTAATATCACAATTTGAAACTCCAGAGGATATGACAATAGAAGCTTTCAAAATTGCTAAAAAGTATAAAAAAATTACAATATTAAATCCAGCTCCAGCTAAAGAAATAAAGGACGAACTTTTAAAGTATACAGATATAATAGTTCCAAATGAAACTGAAGCTGAAGTTTTAACAGGAGTTAAGGTTAAAGATTTAGATGATGCTAAAAAAGCAGCTAAAGTATTTAGAGAAAAAGGAGTTAAGTTTGTAATAATAACTTTAGGCGAAAAAGGAGCAGCTCTAATAGGAGAAAATTTTTGTGAAGTAATTCCGGCTTTCAAAGTTGATGCAATAGATACAACAGCTGCTGGGGATAGTTTCATAGGAGGATTAAGCTCAAAGCTAGATATAAACAATATTACGAAGGAAAGCTTATGTGATGCTATTAGATTTGGAAATAAGGTTTCTTCAATAGCTGTTCAAAGAAAAGGTGCTCAACCATCAATACCTTATTTAGATGAAGTCTTAAAGGTTTATTAAAGGAGATTAGAATAATGAGAAAAACAAGTTTATTAAACAGCAATATAAGTTCAGTAATTTCAAAAATGGGACATACTGATATGTTAGCTATAGGGGATTGTGGATTGCCTATCCCTAATGAGACAGAAAGAATAGATTTAGCTTTAATAAAAGGAGTTCCGGGATTTATAGAAACTTTAAAAGCTACTTTAGATGAGTTACAGGTTGAAGAGGTTATTATTGCAGAGGAAACTGAAAACGTAAGTGAAGAGTTATTTAATGAAATAAAGGAAGTAATAAAAGATACTAAAATAACATTTGTAACCCATGAGGAACTTAAAAAGGCATTAAAGGAATGTAAGGCAGTAGTGAGAACAGGAGAACAAACTCCATATGCAAATATAATTCTTAAATCAGGAGTTGTTTTTTAATATAACTTAGAGAAATTCTACTTAGTACCCAAAGTAGAATTCTCTGGTTAAAGTATTTTGGGAGGTGTATGAAATGAAGGAAAGAACACCAATGTTGAAAATGGAGGGTGTATCAAAATCTTTTCCAGGTGTTAAAGCTTTGGATAATGTTAGTTTAATGGCCTATGGTGGAGAAGTAACAGCCTTAATGGGAGAGAATGGGGCAGGAAAGTCCACACTAATGAAAATACTAAGCGGTGTGTATAAAAAGGATGAAGGAAAAATATTTATTGAGGGAATTGAAGTTGATATTAAAGGAATAAAGTCTGCTGAGGATGCAGGAATAACAATAATACATCAAGAACTTAGTGTTATAAATAATTTAACTGTAGCAGAAAATATATTTTTAGGAAATGAAAAACATAGTAAATTTACAGGGAAAATCAACAAAAAGCTTCTAGACGAAAGAAGTAAGATGTTTTTAGAGCAGATAGGATGTAATATAAGTCCTAATAGACTTGTTAGCACTTTAAATGTAGGAGAAAAGCAAATGATAGAAATTGCTAAGGCTCTTACTAAAAATGCCAGAATTATAATAATGGACGAGCCAACTACTGCTTTAACTGATGTTGAAACTGAAAACCTTTTTAAAGTTATAGAGAGTTTAAGAGAAAAAGGAATTGCGATAATATACATATCTCATAGAATGGAAGAAATATTTAAAATATGTCATAGAGTAGAGGTTTTAAGAGATGGGAAATATGCAGGAAGTGCAGAAATAAAAGATATAGATAATGATCAGCTTATAGCTATGATGGTTGGAAGAAAGATAGAAGATCAATTCCCATATAGAGATGTTAAAATGGGAGATATTGCTTTAGAAGTAAAAGACCTTAGCTGCAAGGAAGGCGTAAAAAATGCTTCTTTCAAAGTTAGAAAAGGAGAAATATTAGGAATCGCAGGACTTATGGGTTCTGGAAGAACAGAGCTTGCTAAAACTATTTTTGGTGAATATAAGAAAACCAGTGGAACAGTTAAGTTAAATGGAAAAGAACTTAATGTTAAGAATATAAATGATGCTATAAGAAATGGGATTTGCTACTTATCAGAGGATAGAAAAAAAGAAGGATGTGTACTTGGACTTTCAGTTGGAGATAACATGACAATATGCAATCTTGATAAGTATGAAAATAAAATGAAGGTATTAGACAGAAAAAAAGAATCTGCAGATATTGACTACTATATAAAGAAAATAAATATAAAAACTCCAAGTAGTAAGCAATTTATTAAAAATTTAAGTGGTGGTAATCAACAAAAGGTTATCTTAGCAAAATGGCTTATGCTGTCACCAGAAGTTTTAATAATTGATGAGCCAACAAGAGGTATTGACGTAGGTGCTAAAAAAGAAATTTATGAACTTTTAAATGAACTAAAAGCAAGTGGAAAGGCAATAATAATGGTTTCTTCAGACTTACCAGAGGTACTAGGAATAAGTGATAGAATAATGGTAATGAGTGAAGGAAAAGTATCAGGTGAGCTAAGTAGACAAGAGGCAAATCAACAAAGCATAATGAAATTAGCTGTTGGAATGGATAATTAGGAGGGTTACATAATGAAGGCAAGTGTTAAAGAAAATATATCAAAATATAAATCTCTTATAGGATTGGTGCTACTATGTTTAGTAATAACAATGGTTACTCCAAAGTTTTTAACTATTTCTAATATAACAAATGTATTTACTCAAGTTTCAGTTAACGCAATCATAGCAATTGGTATGACTTTTGTAATATTAACTGGTGGAATAGATTTATCAGTTGGATCAACTTTAGCTATTAGTGGAGCTTTAGGAGCATCTATTATTAAGTCTACTGGAAACGTATTCTTAGCTATAGTGGTAGCAGCCATTGTAGGTATAATAGTAGGATTAATAAATGGATTATTAGTATCAAAAGGAAAATTACAAGCATTTATAGTTACTTTAGCAACAATGACAATATTTAGAGGGGCAACATTAGTATTTACAAATGGTACTCCAATATCAAAATTACCAGAAAGTTTTGTTAAGATAGGAAATGGTAAAATAGGATTTCTTCCAATACCAGTAATAATAACAATAATCATAGCAATCATAGCAATTTATGTTTTATCTCAAACTAGATTTGGAAGATATTTATATGCATTAGGTGGAAATGAAGATGCATCAAGATTATCAGGAATAAACACAGATAAGATAAAAACTTTAGTTTATGTAGTATCAGGATTTGCATCAGCAATAGCTGGAGTAATAATAACAAGTAGAATAGGTTCAGCTTCCCCAAATGCAGGTACTGGATTTGAATTAGATGCAATCGCAGCTGTTGTAATTGGAGGAACTTCATTAGCTGGTGGAGAAGGAACAATTACAGGAACTTTGATTGGTGCTCTTATAATTGGTGTACTTAATAATGGATTAAACCTTATGAATGTATCACCATTCTATCAATCAATAGTAAAAGGTTTAGTTATATTAATAGCAGTACTTTTAGACAAAAAGAGCAGAAAAAATTAAGAAGCTTAAGAGGTGAGTTTTATGCATATAAATAAAAAGATATTCTCAGTTGGGTTAATGCTCATGATGCTTATGACTTCATTCATTGGATGTGGAAAAGATAACAAGCCTAAAATAGGAATGGTAGTTTCAACACTAAATAATCCTTTCTTCGTTAACATGAAAGATGGTGCTGAAAAGGAAGCTGAAAAGTTAGGTTATGATTTAGTTGTTTTAGATTCACAAAATGATCCAGCTAAGGAAAGAGCAAATGTAGAGGATTTAATTCAGTTAGGGGTAGTAGCTTTACTTATAAACCCAACTGATAGTGATGCTGTAGTTAAAACCGTAGAGGTGGCAAATCAAAAGAATGTACCAGTAATAACATTAGATAGACAAGCTAATGGAGGAAAAATAACAAGTCATATAGCTTCAGATAATATAAAAGGTGGAGAAATGGCAGCAGAGTTTGTTGAGGATAAATTTAAAGATGAAAAAGGCCCTATAAATGTAGTAGAAATACAAGGGATACCAGGAGCTTCTGCAACTAGAGATAGAGGACAAGGATTTCATAATATAATGGATAAGGACAGTAAGTTTAATTTCGTATCAGTCCAAGCTGCCGACTTTGATAGACAAAAAGGTCTTCAAGTTATGGAAAATATACTTCAAGCAAATCCTAATGTGCAAGTTGTATTTGCTCATAATGATGAAATGGCATTAGGGGCAGTAAAAGCAATAAAAGCTATAGGATCAAAAGCTATGGTAATAGGTTTTGATGGAAATGATGATGCCAAAGATTCTATTAGCAATGATGAAATGACAGCTACAGTAGCACAACAGCCAGATTTAATAGGAGCTTTAGGAGTAGAATTAGCTAACAAGATTTATCATGGTGAGTCAGTAAAAGAAAAAATAGCAGCAGATTTAAAAGTATTTACTAAGTAATTATATTGATTAAAATTAAGTGTTGATTTCTTACAATGATGTAATTTGTATAGAAATCAACACTTCTTTAAAAGTTAAAGTAATAATAAAGATACAGAAAATTTATTATATGGTATAATTACTGTTGTTAAATGAAGCAGACAAGAGGTGTTGTAGTAAAATGGGAAAAACTACATTGTTAGATATAGCAAAAGCAGTAAATGTATCAAAAACCACTGTATCAATGGTGTTAAATAATAAAGATATAAATGTTTCAAAGGAAACGAGAGAAAAAATATTAAAAACAGCAAATGATATGAATTATATTCCAAATACATTAGCTAGAAGTTTAAGTACTAAAAAAAGTTATACTTTAGGAATGATAATACCAGATATTCAGAATCCATTTTTCTCAGAGATGGCAAAGGCTATAGAGATAGAAGGGGAAAAACATGGATATAGTATGATCTTATGTAATACTTTAAATGATGAGAAAAAGGAGATTGAATATTTAAAGCTTTTAATAAGTAAATTGGTAGATGGAGTTATAATAGCAGCTTGTAGTGATGAAAAAGAATGGATAAAAATATTAAAAAATAATAAGATCCCATTCATAATGTTAGATAGAGTAATAGCAGATGAAAAAGATACTAATGGAGTATTTTGTGATAATAAAAAAGGAATAGAGCTAGGAGTTCAGTACCTTGTTAATAAAGGAAATAAGAATATTGCTTTTGTAACAGGTAAATCTAATGTAGAAATAGCAAATTTAAGACTTGAAAGTTTTAAAAATATAGCTGAAAAACTAGGCGTTTTCAATGAAAACTTAATTGAAGAGGCAGAGTTCACTATGGAAAGCGGAATTGGTGCTACAGAAAAGTTACTTGGCAAAAGTGATATGGTCGATGCTATTTTTTATAGTGCAGATGTCATGGCTATTGGAGGAATGAAATATTTAATTAGAAATGGATATAAAATTCCTGATGATATAAGTATATTAGGGTATGATAATATAACTATATGTTCTTACATGGAGCCGGAGCTAACAACTATAGCACAGCCAATTTATCAAATTGGTGAATATTCATGTAAATTACTTATAGACTTAATAAATAGTAAGAACTCAAAAAGTGAAACCATAACTTTAGAGCCTTTTTTAATTGAAAGAGGAACAGTGAAATAATAAATATCAGATATAAATCAGAAAAGGTTTATATCTGATATTTTTTTGTTTATTTTTCAGTAAATTTAACTTTATGATATAATAATAAGATATGAATTACGTGTATAGAGGAGAAACTATGTCAGTTGAAGATTTATTATTACAAAGATTTAAAGAAGAAACATCAGGAAGAAATTATAGTAAGGGTCAAAGAATTGTAATTAATGATCTAGTTGAGAGTATAGATATTTGCAAAGAAGATGATTTAATATCTATTAGTGGAGAGGTCATATCAGAGCAATTATTTAGTAAGTATAGTACAAAGCTTGAAATGGATATTAAGACAAAAGGAATATTATCAACATATTGTACTTGTGCAGATTATGAAAAACATGAATTTAGTAAGGATAATTATTGCTGTAAGCACCTCGTAGCTACATTTTATAAATCTTTAAGTGATTTGGCCAAAGATAAAAGCTTGGCTGAAAAGAAAAAGATGTTCCTAAACAAAAAAGAAAATTCACTACTTGATTTAATACTTCAAGAAGAAAGAGAAAAAGAAGAGTTAAAAATAGAAGTTTATATTAATAAAAATGAGTGGAGTAATAGTTTATTAGCTGAATTTAAGATAGGAACAAAGTCAATGGGATCTAATAAATTATATATTTTAAAGGATATAGAACAGTTTTTAGTTTCCTACTATAACAAAATACCAGTTAAATACAGTAAGAGTTTTACTTTTAACATAAAGGAGCAAAGACTTTCATGTAAGGATAAGGAATTACTGGAGTTTATAGAGACACTAAAAGAAATTGAGAAGCCTATAAAAAGTTTTTTAAGAAATAGAGATACATTTATAGATGGAAAATTCATTAAAATACCCAATTACATGGTTAGGGAATTTTTTAATGTAATAAAAAATCACAGGGTTTATTTGAATGAAGGGTTTTTCTATAGAGCTGTAGAAGGAGAAATACTTTATGAGGATGTTCCAGTGGACTTTTCATTAAAAGAAAACAGTGAAGGATATGAATTAACTTCACCAAATGGTATGCCTAAAGCTTTAGGAGAAAAGAAAGATGTATTTTTATATGGAACTACAATATACATACCTAGAAAAGAGTTCTGTTATAAATTGAATAATTATTTAAACATATTCCAAGAGGGAAAAGGACTTAACATAGATAAGAGTGAAGAGGAAAGAGTTTATAGAAAGCTTATTCCAGCATTAAGAGAAATTAGTGAAAGAGTAAATTTGTCAAAGAGTATAATGAAGAAAACTGTTTTAGAACCAGTAAAGTTTAATTTCTATTTTGATAAGGATGGTAAAGAAGTAACTTTAACATTAAAGGTTAAGTACGGAGCTTATGAGTTTAACATATTTGATGATTGTAAAGAAAAAATAATATATAGAGATATAAAAAGAGAAAAGGAAGTTTTAGGATTATTAGAAAGGTTTAGTCTTGAAGAGATAAATAATAAGTTTTACTTTCTAAGAGGTGATGAATATATATTTAGTTTCTTTAAGTATGACATAGATAAGCTTCAGAAAGTTGGAGAAGTTTATTATTCAGAAAACTTTAAAGGCATAAAAAGTATTGGAAGCAAAGGAATAAAAGGGGAGATAAAGCCAGGAAGATATAATTATCTTGAATTTGACTTTAAGATAGGAGATATTCCGTCTAGTGAAACTAAGGAAATTTTAAAAGCTTTTAGAGATAATATTAAATTCTATAAGCTTAAAAGTGGAGAGTATCTTGATTTAGAGGAAATAGAGCTAAATCAGTTTTTAAAGTTAATAGACTCTATGGATATAGATTCTTTAGCTGATAATAAATTAGAACTTGGAAATAATAGAGCAATTTATATTGCTAACTATATAGAAGAGCATGGAATTAGATATATAAAAGGTAAAAAGAAATTAAATGAAATAAAGAATAAGTTTAAAAATATAAATAAACTAGAATTTGAAATTCCAAATGACTTAAAGGCAGAGCTTAGAGAATATCAAAAGTTTGGATATAATTGGCTTAAAACCTTAGAGCATTTAGGATTAGGTGGAATATTAGGAGATGAGATGGGACTAGGAAAAACTCTTCAAGCCATAACATTTATTCTTTCTAATAAGGGGAAGAAAACCCTAGTAGTGGCACCTACATCTTTAATATATAATTGGAAAGAAGAAATGGAGAAGTTTGCTCCAAGTCTAAAAGTTGAAGTTTTAAATGATTGTAAGAGTAAAAGAGAGGAAACATTAAAAAATATAAGTGACACTGATGTAATAATAACCACTTATAATTTGCTAAAAAGAGATTTAGACGAGTATAAAAAGATAAGATTTGATTATTGCTTTATAGATGAAGCTCAGGCTATTAAAAATCCAGATTCACAAAATTCAGAGGCTGTTAAGGATGTGAATGCAGAGTTTAAATTTGCCTTATCAGGTACACCAATGGAAAACTCTCTTATGGAGCTTTGGTCAATATTTGATTTTATAATGCCTGGATATCTTTATGATAGAAAAAGATTTACAGTAAGATATTATAAAAAATTAAATGAAAGTGAAGATGTTTTAAACGAAATTCATAGCTTGATAAAGCCATTTATTTTAAGAAGAAAGAAGAAGGATGTAATAAAGGAGCTTCCAGATAAGATCGAAAAGAGGCTTTTAGTTGATTTGGGAGAAGAACAGAAAAAGGTATATTCTATTTATGCCAATAATGCTTTAGCAATAATGGAGAAGAAGCAAGATGCTGAAGAGTTTAATAAAAGCAAGATAGAAATACTATCATATATTACTAAGCTTAGACAATTAGCTTTAGATCCATCTGTTGCTATTAATGATTATGATGGAGAAAGTGCTAAAATAGAAGCATTAATAGAAGTTTTAAATCAAGGTATAGAAGAAGGGCATAAAATACTTGTATTTTCTCAATTCACTTCTGTGTTAAAGAATATAAGTAAACGCCTTGAAGGAGAGAAGATTTCATTTAGTTATTTAGATGGAAGCATTTCTTCTAAAAAGAGAGTTGAAATGGTAAATGACTTTAATAGTGGGAATAATTCTGTATTCCTTATAAGTTTAAAGGCGGGAGGAACAGGTTTAAACTTAACTTCTGCTGATATAGTAATTCACTTTGATCCTTGGTGGAATCCAGCAGTTGAAGATCAAGCTACAGATAGAGCTCATAGAATAGGTCAAAAGAATATAGTTGAAGTGATAAAGCTTATAGCTAAGGGAACTATTGAAGAAAAGGTAGTAGCTCTTCAAGAAGAGAAAAAAGCTCTAATCTCTAAGGTTATTGAAGAAGGAGAATTAGGAGCGGGAAATGCATTCAATAGCTTAAGCGAAGATGAACTTATGGACTTATTTAAAGTGGATTATCTTGTTTAATGAATTTATGTAAGGTTTTAGTTTCTAGTCTTATTTAAATCAAGACTAATAAATAAAGGTATATAAAATTTGAAAAAATAGGCTCTGTTTTAGATTAGTGCTAATTTTAGATGGAAATTTAAGGTGCTCTTAATAGAATTTAAGAGTACCTTAAGTGTTGACTAGAAAATTATTGCTAACTTAAAACAGAGCCTTTTATTTAATCTATATATCCACTAGTAATCGCACTTGTATGGTGCTTAATAGGCGAAGGACAATTTATAAGTGAATCATTTGTCTTAGTTATAAATACTATTAAATCATCTAAAGAAGCTTTTTCATCTATTAACTTTTGAAGATTTTCTTGAAAGCATATTAACTTATCTTTATTAACTCCACAAATTAATCCAAGTTCGCTTTTTAGTATGGTGTAATAGCTTAAAGAGGTAGTTAAGTGGTATGTTGAAAATAGTAAAAGGTTAATATTTTCATATTTTTTTTGTATATTTCTCAAAGCTAGTTTATTACATAGAAGATTTATATGTATTATTAAATTTATAATAAGGGCTTCATTTCTGTCCTTCTTTTTTATAAGCTCGATAGACAAAATATTTATAAGCTTTATAAGTTTGAAACTTAATTCATTTATTCCTCTATCTAGGCTATATGGGAATAATATTTTGTTAGCTAAATAGGTTATAATTATTCCTAATATTAAATAGAAAATCCTATATAAAGCAAGTGAATTTACCTCATAGTTTATAGAGGCCATACATATTGCTGATATGGCTGTAAATAAAGATAACTTATAATAACTTTTAAAGGCATAAGTTAAATAAAGTGTTATTGTTAATGTTATAAAGTAAATAAATTGACTTTGAAATATATTTAAAATAACAGTAATTATAACAACAGCAAATATATTTCCCTTGAATCTATCTTTACTTTTGCGTTTTGTGTCCTCATAATAAGGTTGCATTATAGACATTATTGTTATTCCAAGCCAACTCATTTTTGTCCAGTCAAAGAGGGAACTTATCAGAAGAACTATGCTTAGAGTTAGAGCTATCCTTAAAGAAAAATTAAATTTTATTGTTCCCAATTTTAAACTTTCTCTAAATTTAAATTGATACTTATCAGTATTTTCCCAGGGTTTATAGGGCTTATAGCCAATAACTTCTTCAAGGGTGTTTATATCAGCTAAATATAAATAAAGATTTTTTATAGACACTGATATATCATGTATGAATACAAATTGATCTGGTAATTTATTATGAAAATCAACCAATCTATCTAACTGTTTTTCTAAAGACTGGTATGAACTTTCGTTTTTTAAATAAGAACCTATAGCTATTAAAGAGTCCCTAAGTTCTTTTAAAAATGATTTTATAATTTGACTTTCATATTCACTTTGAGAGTAAAGCTTATCTAAATTATTTAAGCTAATATTGAAGTTATCAAGCACTATATAGATTTTAAATTGGATACTTCCAATATTATTTGTTAAACTTTTTCTTCTTCTAGTTGTATATAGATTATAGCAAATAGAATTTATTTCTTTTGAAATAGTTTTTTGTAAATCTAGGTTATAATTTTTATCTAAAATATTATCTACTTGATTAGTAAGTAGAGTAATGGACTTTAAGATACTTTCTTTTATTAAGGTTTTATAACTAAACTTATTAAGAAATAATTGAAATATTACTATTAAACTGAATCCAAAAAACATAGATAAAAGCCTTTGTGGAAGCATATTAAAATTAATCCTATAAAAGTTAGTGAAAATATACAACATAAGAAATGGCTTGTATAATAAAGGATTATATCCAATAGAAAATTTGTAGGCTATAAAAAATATTGAAAAAAAGTTTATAAAAAATCCTAAAACTACATTTGTTGTTGATAAAAAAGATAAAATAACTAATGTAGTATCTAACATTAAGAGATGAGTTATCTTTTCAATTGGATTTATTTTAAAATTTTCCTTCCAAAGAATAGAGGAAGTTAATGCTATTGGATATGCTAATACAGCATTTTCAATACCAAAAAAAAACCAAGAAATTAAAAAAGTTAAAAAAGCAATTGTGCCTTCTTGTTTCATTGCATGTACGTCTAAATTAAATTTTTTTATAAGATTATTAATCATAAGCATCACCTAATAATATTATTTCACTTACAATTTAAATTTATTATATAATATAAAATTTAGGCTCTGTTTTAAAGTGTGTAATAAAAAAGAGCTGTATCAAAATAACTTGTTAATAAAACTTACAAACAGTATGAAGAGAATATATAAATTCTTAGCAAAATATGGTAATTCTCGGAATATGTTTGTAAGTTTTATTATTAAGTCTTGATATAGCTCATTTTTATTGCATGTCAGGGAAAATAGCACTTAATAAAGGTACAGTGCCACTAAATACTATTATTATTTTATCATTTTCAGTTGTTATAGATTTTATCTGAAGATATTTGATTATATCTTTAAATGAAAGGATTATATCTCCATTATTTTTATCGAAAGAAAGTAGTGAATTGTTTTGTAGATTTTCAAAAATCATATCTTTAGGAATATTTATAAAACCAACTTTTCCTTCTTTATAATGAAAAATACCTTTGCCATCTTTGCTTTGGCCTGTAAAAACAAGTTTAGCTTGGAATGGTATATCCTTATATTTTATATTGGCATATATATTTATATCATTATTTTCTATATCTACCTTCAATCCAGTAAGATTTTTTATAGCATCAGGTTCTTCTCTTAGGGCTAAAATAAATAAATCAGTTAACTCTTTATCTGAGAACTCTGTTGTAGATTCAACATTTATTTCTTTTAATGATAAATCAACATTGCTAGGAAGAAATTTTTTTATTAAATTCCAATTGTTAAGTTCAATATTAGAGTTAATTGGAGTTACTGGTACCTTAGGAGCAAAGTAGGATTTATAAACTAAACGCACGCCTATTATTGATGCCATTATGAAAAATACTAATGATAATGTAATTACTAGGAGCCTTTTTTTCTTTTTGGTCATTCTATTCTCTCCAATCTTTAGAATTTTATATATTATATTATTTTAATTATAAACTAAATATAATTAAATTTCATTTATTTTTACGCATAAGTAACAGATGTATTTACCATATATAAACTAGTAATATAGTAGATATATTTAGGAGGATAATATGCTTTTAAATAGAAAAGAAAAAATATTGGATATTAAATCAGGAGATGTTACGGGCAATGGAGTTGATGATGAGGTTTATATTACTGCCTGTTTAAATGCAACTTGCAAATATAGGTCATATTTAACATTAAAGGAGAAAATGAGTGGAAAAGTTCATAATATAGGTATAGATGAAGAATACTATAAATTTGAAATAATGTTAGAGTCTTTTAAAGATCCATGCAAGAAGGATATTTTTTTGAGGTGTATTGGAGATGGATATGGGGGGCACGTTAGAGGAAAAATATTTTCATATGAAGATGGAAGGTTAGCTGAAATATTTGATAGTGAAGTTTTTTATGAAAAAAATAAGCTTAGTGCTTTTTATAAAAATGATTATGAAATAGAAGTTAGAAATTCAGAGAGAAATAAAAAATATTTTATAAGTATAAGGGAAAACTATAAATATTATTTAGACTTTGTATATGATAAAAATGGTAAAGTTAAACATGGAAAGGAAAAAGTTAACATAGGTAGAGTGTTTGAGTGCTATCCATTTTACAAATTTGGAAGTGAGGTTTCTTCATTAAGTATATCACAAAAAATTTTAGGACAAGCTGATACTGATTATATTGCTGATGTCGAAAGTATTGTTAAGTGGGAAGAAGAGGATTTCATGATTATAAATCAAACTGTCAATATAAAAGGAAATCTAATAAACCAAAACTATAGAGGCAGTGATATATGTGTCAATGAAGGTTGTTTTAAAATTATAAAAGGTAGAGAAGAAGTCAATGAAGAGGTTAATAATATTATAAAAAAAGAGTTTAATATTGATGATCATGATTTTAGATATATAAGATATGATATAGATTTAAATAATGATGGAGAAGATGAAGTATTTATATATTTAAAAGATTGGTATTTTTGTACTGTTAAAGGATGTAAGGCATTAGTTTTAAAAAAGGATAATAATAGCTATAAAGTCATAGGAAGTTTTGAAAATTTGATATATCCAATTATAGTTTCTAATACAGAAACTAATGGATATAAGGAATTAATTTTATATATTTCAGGAATGGGTATAGAGAATGGATATAGAAAAGCTAAGTTTGATAATGGGAAATATACAGGTAATATATTTTTAGAAAATGTAATTAGCTTAAATGATTTACAGATAGAGAATGTAAAGGGATATCTATTAGGAGAATATTATCAAGAAGGAGATGGAAAATTTGTTATAGATACTAAGATAAAAAGAAAAGATTTAGCTGAAATAGTTAAAAATTTTATTAATAAAGGAAGCGAAATATTATTTACAAGTGAGACTGATGTAGATAAAGATGGAAATAGAGAGATAATTGCTGCTTATAGATATGCAAAGGGTTTGTACTTAGTTATTATAGAGGAAAGTGATGGTCAATGGGGACTTGTAGATGTAATAAAGGGTAAAGGCTATAATGTGAATAAGATTATAATTGCTCCTTTAGAAGAAGGGAAATATCACTTGATTGTAGTTTGGGAAATGTCAGATATATGGTCAACCTTAGATGTTTATTCAAAGGATAAATATGGACTTTATAATTATTTAGAAATAAGCAAACCATTTAACAATTTAGAGGTTGAAGATATAGATGGAAATGGACTGTTTGAGATTATAATTTGGAATAGAGATAGTGGAGATGCGTATAAAATTGATATTTATAGAGTTCAGAACAATAATCTTATTAAAGCAAGAGAGCTTTATGAGAAGTATTTTAAGGATATAGTAAAGTATTATAAGGGGCTAGTAAATAAGAATCCATCATCTCCAATATATTGGTATTATCTTTCAGAATCTCAATTTATAGCTGGTTATTTAGAAGATGCTCTTAAATCTATAAATATGGATTTGAGTTTTCAGTATCCTTACTATTCTAAAGAAGATGCATTACTATTTAAAGAAAAGATAGAAGGAAAATTAAAAAAACAAAAATAATAAAGTGTAATTAATATATTGCAGTTTAGGGATTAAAGTGTTTTTATATGAAAAGTTAATGGGGTACGAACATTATATTAGTGCATTATTTAAGGCTTATTAATGATTAGAAAAATTTCTCATGAAATCATAAAATAGGATTAAGAAAATTATTTTGAGGTGGAATTTATGAGGAATGAAAGTTATTTATTAAAGATATCGGCATTAGGAGCATTGTTTTTTGCAGTACTTGGAATTGCTTGGGGATGAACTCTAGAATCTGAAATGATTTTATTTGATGGAATATATTCATTAGTGAGCGTTATATTATCTTTATTAGCTTTAGTTGGAAGTATTTATATAAATAAAATTGAGAATGAGAAATATCCATTTGGTAAAAGAATGATTGAGCCATTAATAATTATAATTAAATCATTAGCAATATTACTGATGTGTACTTACTCCTTAGGGGGAGCATTTATAGATATATTAAGTGGTGGAAATGAAGTACAATATGGATATGCTTTAACATATGCTACAATATCAACTTTGGGATGTGGAGTTGCGTATTTATTCTTAAAGAAAAAAGGAAATTTAATAAAATCTAATTTGTTAGAAGTTGAGAGTAGCCAATGGCTTATGGATACTTTGTTAAGTTTTGGTGTTTTAGTTGGATTCTTAATAGCAACAGGATTAAATTATACTGAGTTTGCATGGTTTAATAGGTATATAGATCCATTAATGGTTATAATATGTTCGGCTATATTTATAAGAATGCCTCTTAGAACATTGATAATAGGTTTAAAAGAGCTTCTAGAGTTTAAAGCTGATGATAGCATAAGTGAAGAAATAAATAAATTAGTTAGAAAAATAGAATCAGAGTATGCTTTTGAAGAAACTATAACTAGAGTTTCTAAAAGTGGGAGAGATTTAAGGATAGAAATAGATTTTATTTATAGTGATGAGTCAAATATTAAGGGTTTAGATGAGATGGATCAATTAAGAGAAGAAATATATTCATCATTAAATCATATTAATTATGAAAAATGGTTAAATGTTTCTCTTACTAAGGACAAGAAATGGGCAATATAAAGAAAGTGAGCTGTACAAGGTTTCGTATAGCTCACTTTTTTGCACAAATTTATATAGTATTCATTTATTTTAGGAGAATTAGGTTTAGTTAGATTTATTTAGATTAGAAAAATCATTTAGTTTTTGACTAATATCTTCATTTTCTTTAAGCATATTCTTTATAAGATTTTTTGAATCTTTATCTAAAGCATCTCCTTTTTCTGATAAAAATTTTTGGAACATCATAATTCCAGTCTTATGTGCTTTTATACTTTCTTCAAGAATCTCACTGTCTGTATCTGCAGCAACGGTTTTTAAGTTATAAAGAATTTCTGACGTCTTTCCAATTATTCCAACATTTGAAGAAGGCTTTTCACCTAAGGAAACTATTTTGTTAGAAATTTCTAAGGCTTCTTTTTCATAAAGGGTAATAATCTCCATAAGAAGTCTTTTTAAGTCTTGAGACTTACACTTTTTAGCATATCTGTCGAAAATATCTCTCCCCATATAAAGGCCTTTAAGATTATCATTTAATGCCTCAGCTGGAGTTCTATCTGTAATTTTTTCCATTAATATCACCTCAGTAGTATTTTGTCCTTCTATTTAAATTTAATGTTATATGGAGGAATGTTTTAATTGTAAATTAACAAAATTTTTTATAAAGTTTGTATAGTTAACTTTAAGATAGTATAATTAAATTCATTGATTACTTTTATAAGAAAAATTTAATATAGATGGCTTTGCGAAGGAGGTATTTATTATGAGTGAGAATGAAGTTTTAAAGTATGAGAGAGAAGTGCTTTTTGATACTAAAAGTTGGATTAAAAGTGAAGAAAACAGATTAGGTGAAGAAAAAGCAAAAGCTGATGATAAGTTAGACTTACTGAACAAAAAAAGTAAGGGGACATATAACACTGAAATTGAAATAATAAAAAAATCAGTTGAGTTTTTAGGAAAAGAACTTGAAAAGTTTAAGGAAGCTTATGATAAACCATACTTTGCAAGAATTGATTTTAGAGAGTATAGAAAGGATATGGAAAGTTTCTACATTGGAAAATGTGGACTAGGAGATATGATAGAGGGTGATGAAAGAGTTATAGACTGGAGAGCACCTTTAGCAGATTTATATTATAGTGGAACACAGGGAGAAGCATATTATAAGGCACCAGCTGGAATAATAGAAGGTGAGTTAAGTTTAAAAAGGAAATTTCTTTTTGATGATGAACAAAATCTTAAAGAATGTTTTGATGAGGGAATAAATGAAATAATATTAAAATCAGGTCTTAATGAAGAAGGGGACGGGTTAATAGATGAGTTCCTTAGAATAAACCTTGAAAATAGTACCGGAACAAAGCTTAAGGATGTTGTTGCAACTATACAAAAAGAACAGAATGATATAATAAGAGCTCCTAAAAATGCTCCTTTAATAATACAAGGGTCTGCTGGATCAGGGAAAACAACAGTAGCTCTTCATAGATTAGCATATCTTTTATATAGATATAAAGGCAATATAACAGGAGAAGATATCCTTGTTATAGCACCAAATAAAATATTCCTAGATTATATATCAGAAGTTTTACCAAACTTAGGGGTAGATAAGGTGGAACAGAAAACTTTTGAAGAACTGGCTTTAAAGAAACTTGGAATAAAGGGGAAAGTAATAACTAAAGATAAAAAATTAGTTGATATATTATCAAGTGATGAAAAAACTAATAAGTATGTAATTAATGATAGTAAAATAAAAGGCTCTATGCTGTTTAAAGAAATGCTAGATAGATATATTCAAGTTCTTGAAAGAGAAGATAGTAAAATAGAGGATATAACTATTTGTGGATATTCTGTTTTTGATGCAAATGAAATCAAAAGACTATTCTTGAAGGATCTAGTTAAATATCCAGTTAACAAAAGAAAAGATGAAATCAAAAAGTATTTTTCTAAGAAATTAGGAGATAAGGTTACAAGAGTATTAGACAAGGTTGATTTTCAATATGAGTATAGAATTGCTAGACTTAAAAAGAGCATGGAAGATTCACAAGAGAGAAGACAAAAACTTATTGCTCTTTATGATGAAAGAGATGCTCATAAAAGTGAAATAAAGAAATCTGCTAAAAAAGAATTTTCAGATTACTTTAATCACTGGAAAGGGATAAATACAGCTAATGTTTATAGAACTTTCTTTGAGGATAAAGAAGTTTTTGAAGAAGTTACTGCAGGTAAAATTCCAGGGAAATTAGCTGATTATATGAGAGAAAATCTTGCTTATAATATAGATAATAAGAGAATTGATTCTGATGATTTAGCTGCAATGCTATATTTAAAAATTAGAATTGAAGGAATAGATGATAATAATCTTTTAAAACATATAGTAATAGATGAGGCACAGGATTATTCAATGTTCCAACTTTATGTAATGTCTATGATGGCAGCAAATAAATCTTTAACTATAGTTGGAGATATAGGCCAAGGTATTTATTCATTCAAAGGTATAGATGATTGGCAGAAAACTATTTCTTTAGTTTATGATGGAAATGCTGATTATAAACATTTAAGTCAGAGTTATAGAAGTACAGTTGAAATAATAAAATATGCTAACAAGGTATTGCTTAAACAAAATCACTATGAAGAGCCAGCTAAACCAGTTTTAAGACATGGAATGGTTCCTCAGGAGTTAGAATTCACCAATGCTAAAGACTTCTGTGAACAGTTAGATTCCATAGTTAAAAAGGTGAAAAGTGAAGGGAAAAGTTCTGTAGCTATAGTTGGGAAAACTCTTGATGAGTGTAAAAAGATTAAAACTGCAGTTAAGAAATATTCAGAATTCGATTTTGATTTAGTTAAAGATGATCAGAAAGAATTTAATTTAGATTTAATAATAATTCCTTCATATTTAACTAAAGGGTTAGAATTTGACTGCACTATAGTTTATAATTTAAGTAAAGAAATTTATGATGAAAATAGTGAAATGGATAAAAAACTTCTTTATGTTGTTTTAACAAGAGCATTACACTATGAATATATATTTTTTAAGGGTGAAAAGTCGCCTTTAATAGATTAATTTAGGAGGAGTTAATAATGGAAGAAAAGCAAATAATGGCTTTTAGAGATGAAGAAGGAAATAAGGTTGAATTTGAGGTTGTTGCTAAGATATATCTTGGAGATAAAAAGAAAAAAGAATACATAGTATTATCACCAGTAGAAGGTGATGGAGATGAAGCAGATGACTTTGTATTTAGAGTAGATACAGTTAATGACTCAGTTGAGTATAACTTAGTTGAAGATGAAGAAGAATTTAGAGAAGTAAAAAAAGAATATAAAAAATTATTATACTAAGGTTATAAGGGGGATATTATGGATAAGTATAGAATAATAAATTATTTATCTACTAATGGTTTGTCAGATATAGAGGAAGTTTCTTTAGAAGGTGATGGATTAGCCCTTAAGTTTTATTATGATTTTGATGATATAGAAATTCAAGCTGCTAGAGCTTGTGCAAATGATGAAACTGATTATGAAGAAGAAAGTAACGAGTGGATAATGGAAGGAGTAATTCCTTACTTAGATGACATTGCTAATGATGGAGTAGATGAACTTTTAGAAGAAATTATGGAAGATTTTGAATTGATTGCTAAAGCTGATGGATATGAGATTGAATGTTCAAATTATTCAGGAAAACAGTTTTTAGTCATATTTCTTCCAGAAGATGAAGAATTAGAGATAGATGATATTTTAGATGAACTAAAGTAAAAAGATTCTGAAAATTCAAGGTTGATTTTTAAAAATCTTGTGTTATAATAAAAACATAGTTAATCCTGAGATGTACGCGAAGCTTATTAATTTTAACCTACATGATAAATACGGGATTTGCAACAAGGTTAAAGAGAGCGGACTTCAAGTGAAAACTTCACAGTTGTGACGGAAGATGGTCAAATTAATTTGAGCAGAGCCCACCTGCGAGAGGCAGGTATAAAATTGTAAGTGTGACGGCATATTTGGGAATAATTAATTGAGTTTGTATTAAAGGTTCAACTTTTAGTTGAACCTTTTTTTCATATGTAAAAAAGTAGCTTCAATATAAGCTACTTTAAATTAGTGATATATTCTTTAATTTTTCTTTCATTGCAAAGAGTTTGCTTTCTAAAGAATCAACTTTTTTAGAATAAACCTCTCTATCCTTAGGATTTAGTTTTTTACTTAAAATATCATTATAATAATCTATATCTCCCATTAATGAAATAATTTCTAAAGTATAATCCCATGCAGTTTTACTCATGAAAAAAACCTCCTAAAATTAAAATACTAGTACATAGTATAGCGTTAAAGGAGATTTTGTGATTCTTATTAAGAATGTTTAACTTTTTTTGATACTAAAAAGTACAATAATTCTACAACTATAAATAAGCTTATTATTAAAACTAAGAATCTTTCTGCTATATTTAAAATAGTATATACCTTAAAAATAGCTAATAAAAATATTAATACTGTGTATGAATAGAATGCTATAACTCTCGTCTTAGAGTCAACACTTATCCCTAAAGTTTCAGTGACTTTATTTTTCTCGAATCCAAAGAAAAATTTAAATTTATCTATTATTGTTATTTTATCTTCTTTGATTTTAATCAACTCCTCATTGGTATTTAAAGTAAGCTATGTTTTAAAATATAGCTCTTAAAGTAAAATTATTATATCACTAAATAAATAGTTATAGTTATAGGTATATAAAAATATATTTTAAGAATATCTTTTATATCTTTTAACCTATGTGTATAATATATTTATGAATAAATTATTAATAAGTTAAGGAGAGATGGATATATGAGTAATGATAGAGAAAATATAATAAGAAGAATATATGAAAGAATGAAACATGATTTTAAAGAAGAAGTATTTTATTCAGAAGTTTCTTTAGAAGAAATGAAAGATAGCATACAAAAGCATTATATAAAAGAAGGAAGTAAATTCAAAACATTAGAAGAGCTTATAGATGATGAAATATCAAATGAGAGGTTTTAATCTTATTTAAAATCAAAATTTTTATATATTAAGTGTTTTTATTTTAGAGTTGTACTATGACTTAATTAGTACAACTTTTTACGTTTAAATTTTAAATCAGTTTTAAGTGAGTGTTGATTTAAAACACAAAGTAAATTTAAAATATATGTGTTTAAAATATTAATTGAATTCATTGTATATATTGAGTATATTAACAAATGGGTGATTATAGTGTATAATATTAAGATATATGGTGTTTTAGCAACGAAATATATATATAAAGAAATAGGTGGAATAAATGAACAGAAGACGACTAACGGCAGTTATATTAAGTATAACTATGATTTTAAGTGTTTCTTTAAATAGCACCAATATTGTACAAGCTAAGACAAAAGAGGAAGCACAACAAGAAATCGATAATAATAACAGTAAAATCGGTGATCTTCAAGACAAAAAAGATAATTTAGATGCGGAGAAGAATAAAAGTCAAGCTAAACTTGATGAAATTCAAAATCAAATAGCTGAAAAGAATAAAATGCTTTTAAGCTCACAAAAGAAAGTTGATGAGTATAAGAATAACATTGATTCTTTACAAAAAAGTATAAGTAACTTAGAGGGAAAAATTACTGATGTTCAAAATAGCATAGAAAAAAAGAAAAAAGAAGAAGCGGAAAAAGAAGATATACTTTCAAGTAGAATAAGAAGTGCTTATAAGTCAAATTTAAGCAATCAATTTTTATATATAATGCTTGAATCTAAAAATGTAGGGGAATTTATAAGTAACATATCAAACATAAAATATATAGTAGAAACTGATAATAAATTAATAGATGATATAAAAAAGGTGCAAGAAGAATTAAAGGTTGAGGAAAATGATTTATCAAATCAAAAGAAAGATTTATCAAATCAAAAATCAAGACTTGAAGCAGAAAAGAAAGAGTACGATAATTTAGTTGCTCAATATGAAAGTCAATTAAATGAACTTAGTTCTTTAGAGGCACAAAAACAGGCCGAAATTGATAGTTTAAGTCAAAAAGAAAAAGATGTATTAAATGAGATAAATAGCTATAAAGAGGATAATGCTGACCTTAAGGATTATATAAATAACCTTATAAATGAGGAAAATAATAAAGGTGGATCAAGTGGAGGAACAAGTGGTGGTTCAAGTACTGATGGGGGATCAGGAAGTGAAACACCAAGTGCAAGTGGGTTTATAAGACCAGCTCCAGGTGGAGTTACAGATCCTTTTGGACCAAGAACTCATCCAGTTACAGGTAAGCAAAGTGTACATACAGGAGTTGATTTAGGAGCATCATATGGAACACCTATAAAAGCTTCCAAATCAGGAACAGTTGTAGAGGCAGGCTGGAATACTGCATATGGAAATATGGTTATAATAGATCATGGTGATGGGACAAGTACTTTATATGGACATTCATCAAGCTTAGCTGTACAAACAGGACAACATGTTTCACAAGGGCAAGTAATTGCTTATGTTGGCTCAACTGGATATAGTACAGGACCACATTTACATTTTGGTATAATGATAAATGGTAATTGGGTTAACCCAATGAACTATATAAGTTAATCAATAAAGGTGGGGTATCAAAGTAGACTTTAGTGTTAAATTTTGATACCTCATTTTTGTTAATATGTATTAATAGATTGATAAATTTATGGAATAACTAATTATATATTGGATTACCTAAATTGAATAGGAGATGGTATTATGAAGACTTTAATAGTTATAGGAATAGTTATATTAGCTGTAGGCTTATTGTTTGAATCTTTGCTAAATGTTAAATCAGCATTTAAATGGTTTTCTAAGAATTCAGAAGGCGAAGTTGGGAAAGATTTTAATACTGATTTTAAAAGAGAATTTAATAATATAAATAAAGAAAAGCAAGAAGAGTTTATAAATAAATTAGAAGATGATGAAAAGATAATTTTTAAAAATTATTTAATTTGTAGCAAAGAAGAAGAAAATGAACTGAAAGAAAAATTAAATGAAAAGCATGTATTTAATTTATTTAATAGATGGGCGAGACAGAATAGTATTAATCCAATAAATATGAGCAGTTATAAGAAAATAGATTAATAGTATAAAAAGCAAAGGTTTAATAAAGCCTTTGCTTTTTTATGAAAGTTCATTTTTATCAATATGCTTTTTTATATAGACCTTCTTTAAAATTATTGAGAAAAGTATAAATAATATTAGTAAAGTTATAGAAAGATAAATACTTGTTTTGTTTAACCCTATCCATTGAGCACCTAAATTAACAAAGACAATAATTCCAGGGATGGTTCCTATTAGTGTTCCAAGAATGAAATCTTTAAAAGATATCTTTGTTAGTCCAGCACCATAACTTATAAGATCAAATGGGAATAAGGGAATAAGTCTTAATAATAAAATCATAAAGAAACCATTATCTTTTATAAGTTCTTGAATATTCTTTAGCTTAGGATTATTACTATCTTTTATAAATTTATGTCCAAAATATCTAGAGATAAAGAATGAAATAGTAGAACCGATTAAAGCACCTATAAGAGTATAAAAACTTCCTTTAATTAGTCCAAATAAGCTACCTCCCAATATTGCTAAAAGTGAATCAGGGAATAGTGTTAGTGGAACAAGTGAAAATGCAATGATGTACATCAAAGGAGCAAATATTCCAGCTTTAAGTATAAATATTCTAATATTATCTATATTTAATAAATCTCTATTTATAAAGGCGAAGGCTAAAAATATAATTATAGCTATTAATATGAGAATGAAAAATTTATTAAATTTTTTCATTTATAATCATCCTTTATATTTATTTCTTAATTTTTATTGTAAAATAAAATTATTATATTGTAAAACATACAGATTTTTGAGGGGTGAGGTATGTTGATTAAAGATTTTATTATGAGTGCAGTTATAATAGTGTGCTTATTATATCTTCTATATATTTGTTATTCAAAATATATAGAAAATAAGCAAGAATATTTTAAGATATTAACAATGTTTTTTGTAGTAGAGGTAGTTAGAAGAAGTTTAATATATGGAAAGGTCAATGGGAAAATAGTTAGTATTGTATCTATTTTTCAAATTTTTCTTTTAATAATAAGTTGTTTGATATATATATTAAACAACTTAAGAAATATACAATAATATAATAAAAAAATGAAAAGTTTTATTGTTAAATATAGATATTAAGATTAAATTAATAAAATGTAACTATTTTGAAATGATAAAAACTAGTTTTTAAAAGATAATATTAAATGGATGGACAAGTATATTATTAAAAGTTAATAGAGGATAACATAGGAGGAAAAATGAGTAGAGGGATATTTTCAAAGAGAAGGAAAGGTCCAAATAGAGGAGACATTCTTAAAGTATTGTTAGGAATTATAGGTATAATTATTTTATTATGGATTGGTACAAAAGTTATAACTATGATAGGAAGTAGTCCTATAAAGAATGAGGCGGCAGAAAAGCCAAAGGTTGAAGAGGTAAAACCTAAGCCAGATGATGTAATGCCTGGGATGAACGTGACATATGAAGGAGATAAGTATGGAGTAGATGCTAAAGATGTAGAGGAAATGGTTAATGGAACATATGAGGGTGATGGGAAATATGTCTTTTTAACTTTTGACGATGGGCCTTCAAATGGAACAGAAAAAATATTAAATATATTAAAAGAAAAAGATGTTAAGGCTACATTTTTTGTCTTAGGAAGCAGCATAGAAGATAATTCGAAAAGACAAGAGTTCTTAAAGGAAGAGATAAAGTCAGGGAATGCAATTGCTAACCATAGTTATAGTCATGATTTTAAGAAATTATATCCACATAATAATTTAAATATAGATGTTTTTATGGATGAGTTTAATAAAACTAATAATATAATGAAAAGTATTATTGGAGAAGAGTTTGATTGTAGAGTATTAAGAATGCCAGGGGGATATGGAACAAGAAAATACTATAAAGATCCATCATTACAAGCTTTTGATAAAACATTAGAAGAGAATGGAATAGTTAATGTGGATTGGAATGCATTAAATGGAGATGCAGAGGGAAAACCATACTCACCAGAAGAAATGATGAATTATGTTAAGAAAACTTCGAAGGGAAAAGATCATGTTGTTATTCTTATGCATGATGCAGCTGGAAAAGAAAAAACAATAGAAATTCTTCCACAAGTTATAGATTATTTTAAAAGTGAAGGATATGAATTTAAAACAATAAAAAATAGTTCAAAGGTTGGAGATTTCAAAGTGCAAGATTCAAATAAAGCAAACGAGTCTAAAACAATTGAAGATAAATAAAAAATAAGAGTATCATTAGAAAAAATGATGCTCTTATTTTTTTTGTCCTCTTAACTGCCATTCCCAAAAAGCTCTTATAGTTAATTCATAAAGTTGTTTTTTTTCTCTTTTAGTAAAAGCTTTGCTTATAAACAACAACTCAATTTCTTTAGATAATAACTCTAAATATTCTTCTTTGTTTTTACAATGATATTCTATTTCTTTGGAATCTATTTTTTCATAGTTAGTAGAATGTTTGTTTGAGAGCCAACTACATTGTTCTTTAAAGTGACCTTTGGATATCATTTTGTTGGTTTTTAGTTGAACTTCTTTAAGGTTATCGGTATTCATTGACAAAACTCCTTTGTTGGTAAAAATAACCATATAAAGTATATATTCTTGAAATAATTTTAATATCCTCTATAAAATATATAAAAAGTTAAAAAAATACTTTTGTATGTATAAAATATGTCTATTGCTAACAAATTGTAAAAGAGAAAAAATATATATTGACTGTGATAATCATTATCAGTAAACTATACAAGAAGAAAGAAGTAGATAAATCTTATTAAAAGATATCAGTTATTTAAAAGGAGTTTTATAGATATGAAAAAGAGGTACTTAGTTTTAGTTTTAATTATTTTGTCATTTATTTCTCTTTTCATAGGTGTTTATGATATAAGCTTTAATGATATTACAAGTGGAAACATAGATAAAATAGAAGTAATGCTTATAAGTAGATTACCAAGACTTGCAAGTATAATATTTGCAGGGGTTGGCCTTAGCATAGGAGGAGTAATAATGCAGCAAATAAGTAATAATAAGTTTGTTTCTCCAACAACAGCAGCTACAATTGATTCTGCTAAACTTGGAATTTTGTTTGCTTCATTATTATTTGGTTCAGTGACACTTATGCAAAAAATGATATGGGCCTTTATCTTTGCTATGATAGGAACTTTTATATTCATGAGAATATTGAAGAAGATAAAATATAAAAATGCTGTATTCATTCCGTTATTAGGAATAATGCTTGGGAATGTAATAGGAGCAATTACTGATTTTATAGCCTATAGATATGATATGGTTCAAAATATGAATTCATTTTTGCAAGGAAGTTTTTCGGGAATATTAAGAGGAAATTATGAACTTATGTACCTAACTATTCCTTTAATAATATTAGCCTTATTATATGCTAATAAATTTACCATCATAGGTATGGGAGAAGATATTTCAAGAAATCTTGGATTAGATTTTAATAAAATTGCTAACATAGGAATCTCTATAGTAGCAATGATATCAGCAGTAGTTGTAATAACTGTTGGGAATATACCTTTTGTAGGACTTATAGTTCCTAATATTGTTTCTTTGAAGATGGGTGACAACCTAAACAAGAGTATATGGCATACTGCACTATTTGGAGCAATCTTTGTACTTATATGTGATATAGTTGGAAGACTTATTATCTTCCCATATGAAATTCCTATAAGTGTAACTGTTGGAACGATAGGAAGTATAGTATTCCTTTATCTTATATTTAGGAGGAACAGTAATGACTAAAGGGGTCTTAAAAAGTGATAAAAGAAAATTAATTATATTAGGAGTTATGGCAATAGCAGTTGTTTTACTTTTCTTGTTTCAAGGACTTAATGCAAATAATTTTGATTATAACTTATCAAAAAGAATACCAAAAGTAATAGCAATAATTATAACCGGAGGAGCAATAGCTTATTCATCAATGATATTCCAGACAGTAACAAACAATAGAATTTTAACACCAAGTGTTTTAGGCTTAGATTCATTATATGGCTTTACACAAACACTCTCAGTATTTGCTTTCGGGACAAGCAGTATAGTTATGCTAAATCCTAAAGTAAACTTTGGAATATCGGTAATTTGTATGATTTTAGCTAGTATGGTTTTATACACATTTATGTTCAAGAGAAATAGTAATATATATTTTTTATTATTAGTAGGAACTGTGCTAGGAACTTTATTTAGAACGCTTTCAACCTTCATGCAGGTATTAATAGATCCTAATGAATTTGAGACATTACAGACTACTCTTTATGCAAGTTTTAATAATGTAAATACAGATATATTATTTATAGTTATTGTGATTGTTTTATTAATATTTGCATTTATGTATGATGACATAAGGAAATTAGATGTTTTACTTCTGGGAAGAGAAAATGCAATAAATCTAGGAATAGATTACGATAAGCTTTCAAAGAAAATTTTAATAGTAGTAGCTATATTGGTATCAGTATCAACAGCTTTAGTTGGACCAATTACTTTCTTAGGAATACTTATAGTAAATCTTTCTTATGAGTTTTTCAGCACATACAAGCATAGCGTACTAATATCAGGAGCTTCCTTAATGGGAATAATAGCCTTAGTTGGAGGGCAGTTTGTGGTAGAAAGAATATTAAACTATACAAGTACGGTAAGTATAATAATAAACTTTATAGGTGGATCATACTTCTTATATTTATTGTTAAAGGAGAGTAAGTAATGATAGAAATAAAAAATTTAAGTAAGAAATATGGGGATAAATTTGTTGTTGATAATGTTTCATTTAATATAAATAAAGGTAAAATAACATCTTTTATAGGACCAAATGGAGCAGGAAAAAGTACAGTTTTATCAATGATATCTAGAATTATGAAAAAAGATAATGGAGAGGTAATAATTGATGGAACAAAGCTTGAAGATTGGAATGATAAAGAGCTAGCTAAGAAGATAGCAATATTGAGACAGTCTAATAATATAAATGTTAGATTAACCATCAGAGAACTTGTTGGATTTGGTAGGTTTCCACATAATGAAGGAAGACTTACTAAAGAAGATGAGGAGTTTATAGATGAAGCTATAAAATACATGCAACTTGAAGAAATTCAAAATAGATATTTAGATGAACTTTCAGGGGGACAAAGACAGAGAGCTTATATAGCTATGGTTATAGCTCAAAATACTGAGTACATACTTTTAGATGAACCACTTAATAATCTTGATATGAAACATTCTGTTAAAATGATGAAGGTTTTAAGAGGATTAGTAAATGACTTAAATAAAACTGTTGTAATAGTAATGCATGATATAAACTTTGCATCATTCTATTCAGATAATATAGTTGTTTTAAAAGATGGAAAAATAGCAAAAAATGCTGATACATCAAAAATAATAAATAAAGATTTCTTAGAGGATATCTATGAAATAGATTTTGAAATAAAAGACTTTAATGGAAATAGATTATGTGTTTATTTCTAATATAATAAAATTTTCAATACATAGGAGGCAGTATATATGAATAAAAAAGTTTTAGCTATAGTAGGGATAAGTATAGCAGTAGTTGCAGGCGGTTTTGCACTATTAGGAAAGAGTGGGGAGTCAACTAAAGTTTCAGCAGGCGTTGAAATGGTCAAGGTTTCCCATAGAAAAGGAGAGATAGAGGTTCCTAAAAATCCAGAGAAGGTTGTTGTTTTAGATTACTCTTCATTGGATATTATAGATGAAATGAATAAAGAGTCTAAAGTTGTAGGATTACCAAAAAGTAGTTTGCCAGATTATTTAGATGAGTTTAAAGGTGATGAATTTAAAGATTTAGGTTCATTAAAGGAATTTAGTTTAGAGACTATAAATGAATTAGATCCAGATTTAATAATAATTGAAGGAAGACAAGAAAAGCAATATGATGAGTTATCAAAAATAGCTCCAACACTATTCTTAGGTAGAGAAGGAAATGACCATTTTGGTTCACTAAAAAATAATGCAAAAACTTTAGGTGTTGTATTTGGAGAAGAAAATTTTATTGATGAAAAAATGAATGAAATAAATAAAAGAATAGAGGGGATATCTTCAAAAGCTTCTAATTTAGAAGAGAAAGCATTAGTAACAATGGTTTATGATGGAGAAATAACTACTTTTGGAAAAGAGTCAAGATTTGGAATGATTCATAATGAGTTTGGATTTAAGCAAGTAGATGAAAATATAGCCACTGAGGATCATGGACAAACAGTTTCAAATGAGTATATAGCAAATATAAATCCAGGATATTTATTTGTAATAGACAAAGGTATAATATCAAGTAGTAAACAAGAACCAGCTAAGGATATTATAGAGAATGAATTAGTTCAAAGAACAGATGCTTATAAAAATGGAAACATAACTTATTTAGATACTAAAGCTTGGTACTTAGGGGGACCAGGGTTACAATCAACAGATGTAATGTTAAGTGAAATAGAAAAGTCATTAAATAAATAATATAATTTAACTTAGGTCATAGTAATTTTTAATGAGAACTATGACCTAAGTTTTTTATTGCTTGAAAAATTTTGGTATATAATTATAATATAATAAAAAGAAGGTGTAAAAATTATGAGAACTTTTAATATAGAAAAAGATTCAATGTGGGGATGTGCCACGAAAAATAAATTTATATGTAATGATAGTGATAAGTTAGTAGTCTTACTACCTGGTATGGGATACAATCTAGATAAAGCATTAATGGATTATAGTAAGCAATTAGTTTTAGACTTAAAGTTTGATTATTTAGGTTTAGAATATGGCTTTCAAGCTAATAAAAAAGAGTTTGATAGAAATAATAAGGAAGAAGTTAGAGAATTAGCACTAGAGAGTTTAGATGTTATCTTAAGTGTAATTGAATTACAAGGTAGAAGGCATAAAAAAATAATATTTATAGGAAAAAGTTTAGGAACAGTTCTGCAAAATTCATTAGGTGAGAAGATTAAGAGTATTCAGGAAGTTAAGATAAAAGATGTTTATTTAACTCCTGTTAATAAAACTGTTGAAACTGGAATAAGAGAAGGATCTTTAGTTATAACAGGAAGCAAGGATGCTTTAATCACAAAAGAAAATATTGAGAAAATAAAAGAACTAAATGGTTTAGAACTTGTAGAGGTTGAAGGTGCTGGACATTCTCTATGTGTAAAGGGAGAAGTACTAAGTAGTATAGAGGTTCTAAAGGAATCTATAGGTAAAATTAAAAATTATTTACAAAGAATATAAATAATATAGCACGGTTATTATAAAGGGATGGAAAATTATAAATAACTAGGAGTTGAGAATTTTGAAATATTCTAAAAAAGAAAAAGATGAATTGAAAGAAATATTAACAGAGGAACAATATTATGTAACTCAAGAAAATGGAACAGAAAGACCCTTTACAAATGAATACTGGGAATTTGATAAGGAGGGAATATATGTAGATGTAACCACTGGAGAGCCTTTGTTTACTTCTAAGGATAAATTTCCATCATCATGTGGGTGGCCAGCTTTTTCAAAGCCAATAGAAAGAAGGGTTATAAAAGAAAAAGTTGATAAGACTCATGGTATGATTAGAACAGAGGTTAGAAGTAGATTAGGAGATTCTCATTTAGGGCATGTATTTTGTGATGGTCCAGAAGAGTTAGGTGGATTAAGATACTGCATAAATTCTGCATCTTTAAAATTTATTTCTAAGGAAGAATTAAAAGAAAAGGGATATGAAGAATTTTTAGAGATATTTGACTAAAGAAGAGGTGTTTAAATGGGATTTTTATTTAATAATGATGGTGACAGTGATTTTAAGTTAAGTGATACTTATTCAAAAGATGATATATTTTGGATAACATTGAGAGGACTTATTTCAAAAGGAAAAATCGATGAAGCTGAGGATATGCTTTTTGGAGAGATTGAAAATAACCCCAGTGAAGAAGTATATGAAATAGGTGAAAAGATGTATGCTCTTTTATCAAAGAAAAGTGATGAGGAGCTTGTTGAGTATAACTTCTCTAGAGAGGAAATAGAGTTAGGCTTACAGGATTTAAAAAAGATAATGAGAAAATAGATTTGAATTTATTTCATGGACTAAGGGGAGGTATCTTATGAGAACTTTAAGCAATAAGAGCTTTTTAGAAAAATATCCTCATGCTGAGGAAATAATAGAGAGAAGTAATATTGAGTTTAAAAATTTAGAGGAGATATTTTACGATTTTGTTAAGTTTGAAAGTTCCTATGAAAATCAAGCTGATTTTATAGCTAATATATTGCGTTCAAATGAAAATGTCCATTCTGTTAAATCAAGAATAAAAAACCCAGAGAGACTTATTGAAAAGATAATAAGAAAGACAGATGATAGGAGAAGCAAACACGGTGGAGATTTTCAATTCACTGTTGATAATTATAAAAATGAAATAACAGATTTAATAGGAATAAGGGTATTACATATATTTAAAGACCAATGGAGAGATATTCATGATTTTATAATGAAAACATGGAATATCATAGAGATAACAGCAAATATAAGAGATGGAGATGATAGATTTATCTTTGATGATTTAGGAATAGAGGTTATTTCAAGACCATCTGGTTATAGATCTGTTCATTATCTTGTAGAGTGTTATCCAACTAATCAAAAGGTGATTGCTGAGATACAGGTTAGAACTATATTTGAAGAGGGTTATGGAGAGATAGATCATAGGCTTAGATACTCACATACAGAAATTCCAGAAATATTAAAGTCAAATCTACTTTTATTTAATAGAATAGTTGGAAGTGCTGATGAAATGGCATCTTTAATTAATCAACTTAACAATAGTTTAGATGATAAGTGTAATTACTATGAAAGCAAGCTTAGAGAGAAAGATGAAGAAATTAAAAAATTAAAGGAAGTAATAAATAATAGAGAAATATAATTATATGGCAGTACTGAAGCTCATTTAAAGTTTTGGTACTGCTATTTTAATACAGTATGAACAAAATATTAACGAAATGTTAATAAGATAAAGAAAACTTTTAGCTAAAAGGGTAAAATAAAGAAATTTGAACCTATTTGCCTTTTGAACTTGAATTTAAAAAGGAGTAATATGAACATAGTTCATTGTGAATTGTATTAATAGTATTTAAAGTTATTATTTCTTTAAAATAGATTTTATACTAAGTTTTGTAAGTTAAATAAGATTAATACAATTCATAACTAAGAAAGGTTGTGAAGAAATGAATAAAAAATCAACTGCTATAACTATGCTTGTATTTCTACTAGGTATATTTATGGGAGCAATTGATTCAGGTATTGTATCACCAGCTAGAGATATAATAGCTAATGGATTAAATGTTTCACAAGATGCTAGTGTATGGGTTGTAACAATATATACTTTAGCTTATGCTGTTTCAATGCCAATAATGGGTAAACTTTCTGATAAATTTGGTAGAAAGAAAGTTTACATGGTATCAATAATTTTATTTGGATTAGGTTCTTTATTATGTGGAGTTTCAGATTATGTAGGTAGTTATTCATTCCTATTAGCTTCAAGAGTTATAGAAGCAATTGGTGGCGGTGGTATAATGCCAATAGCTACAGCATATATAGGAACATCATTCCCAGTGGAAAAGAGAGGATCAGCTTTAGGAATGATTGGTGGAGTATATGGAATAGCAACAGTTATAGGACCAACTTTAGGTTCAGGGATACTTTCTATATTCGGAGATAAAAACTGGGGATTTTTATTCTTGGTAAATGTTCCAATAAGTATAATAATATTACTTTTAGCAACTAGATTAGAAGAAAATACTTCAACTGAAAAGGCTAAGAAATTAGACTTATTAGGTTCAGGCGTATTGGCTGTGTTAATATTATCTTTAATGTACGGAGCTACAAACTTAAAATTCTATGATTTTACGAATTCAATAAAATCAACTGAAGTTTGGCCATATTTATTAGTATTTGTGATTTCAATACCAGTGTTAGTTTGGGCTGAAAAAAGAGCAGAAGATCCAGTTATCAACTTATCATATTTTACTAATAAAGAGATTGCAATAACTTTAATATTAAGTTTTGTAGTAGGTTGTGGATTAATGGCAACAGTATTCATTCCTCAATTTAGTGAAAATATATTAAAAACACCAATGGGAAGTGGAGGATATATAACTACTATATTTGCAGTGTTTGTAGGTATTGCAGCACCTTTAGGTGGTAAGTTTATTGATAAAATAGGGGTTAAGAAAGTATTATTAACAGGTTTGTTTTTAGTTATAATAGGTAACCTTTATCAAGGATACATAACAACAAAATATCCTGGTATGATGAATTTAATAATAGGACTAGCTATCATGGGATTTGGATTAGGTTTCTCTATGGGAACTCCAATAAACTATTTAATGCTGAGTTTAGTTCCAGATAAAGAAGCTACAGTAGGACAATCAGCAGTATCCTTAGTTAAATCAATAGGTATTGCAGTATCACCTAATATACTTATTAACTTTATATCAGATGCAGGAAGAAGAGTTCCAGATGCATTACAAAAAGTTATGCCACATATGGATGGAATGTCAAATGCCATGACAAATGCAAGTGGAGCATCTACAAGTTTATCAAATGCAATGAGCAATGCAAGTGTTACTAATATTTTTAGTATTGTAAAGGAAATGGTTAAGTCTCAATTTGCAGCTTTAGGAGATAAATTTGCAAATAATCCTCATGTGAATATAAATATGATTCAAAATTCATATATGGATAAATTAGATAGTGCTAAAGGAGCAATAGAGGGTGCATTCCAACATACAATGAATACAGGTTATACTAAGTTATTCTTAACATGTGCAATAATAGCTTTAGTTGGATTAATACTAACATTTATGTTAAATAATAAATTAATAACTGCAAAAAATAAAACATTAAAAAAACAAGAAAAAAATAATTGATAAAAATTTTCTATTGATGTATTATAAAGTAAATTAAATAAATTTTAAGATATTGCTAGGGGTGCTGTAAAAAGCTGAGAGGGAGAAATCCTAACTCTAATAACCTGATTTGGTTAATACCAACGTAGGGAAGTATATTTTAGACTTTGATTCATCATAGTCAATAGAGATATTATGATTGATTAGAATATATTTTTTAAAAGGTTTAGCAATAATTGCTAAACCTTTTTTCTTTGGGTTAAAGCAATATTAAGAGGAAAAGAGGTGGGAATATGAAAGTCAATGGAAAGCAAATGGATAAAAAGGATTTAAAGACTATTTCTGATTTGTTAGAAAAATTAAATGTTAATAAAAATAGAGTAGTAGTTGAGTTGAATAGAGAAATAATTAAAGTTGAAGACTTTGATGAAATCCTATTAAATCATGAAGATTCTATAGAAATAATAGCTTTTGTAGGTGGAGGCTAAGAGCGTGTGATTATATTTTAATTAGATATAAAGTTTCTTATTAAAATATTTAAGGGAAAGAAAATTTAGAAATAGTATTTTAGAGAGTTGAGAGCTTATGAAAGTAAAAGTTAATGAAAAGTGGATTGAGGTTTGCGAAAGTAAAGATTTATATTCTTTAAAGAAAGAGGTTTTAGAGGAAGCAGATATTGTTGTTTTAAATGGATATCCAATAAATGAAAATAAGGTGTTAAAAGAAAATGATAGAGTTGTTTTTATAAAGAAAGGAATTGTTCCAACCAAAGATGAATTGGAAGCATTAATGGTTTCAAGACATAGCCCAGGAGTTCATGAAAAGCTTAAGAAACTTAAGGTTTGTATAGCAGGCTGTGGAGGACTTGGATCAAACATAGCTATTTCTCTAGCAAGATTAGGTATTGGATATATTAAACTTATAGATTTTGATGTGGTTGAGCCTTCAAATTTAAATAGACAACAATATTACATTGATGATATAGGAGAGTTTAAATCACTTGCATTAAAGAAGAATATAGAGAGAATAAATCCCTTTATAAAAGTAGAGGCTGAAGTCATGCTTATTACAGAAGACAATATGGATGTATTAAATGAGGTTAATGTAGTTTTAGAAGCTTTTGATAATGCTGAGTATAAGGCTATGCTTTCTAATTATGTTTTAAGAAATATGAGAGAAAAGTACCTAATAGCAGCTTCTGGTATGGCTGGATTTTATGATTCTAATTTAATAAAGACAAGGAAGATTACAGATAAGTTTTATCTTTGTGGTGATGAAGTTAATGAAGCTAAGGAAGGGGATGGGCTTATGGCTCCAAGAGTAGCTATATGTGCCAATCATATGGCAAACTTAGTTTTAAAAATTGCAGTAGAGAAATGGGAGGAAGTATAAAATGGACAAGTTAATCATAGGTGGAGTAGAAATAAAAAATAGACTTTTTGTTGGATCAGGAAAGTATCCTTCAAATGAAATAATAAAAGATGTGCTAAAAGGAAGTGGGGCACAAGTTATAACACTAGCTTTAAGAAGAGTAGATTTAGATAATAAGGAAGAGGATATTCTTCAAAATATACCAAAGGATGTAATCTTACTTCCTAATACTTCTGGGGCAACTAATGCTGAGGAAGCAATAAGAATAGCTAGAATAGCTAGAGCTATGGGCTGTGGGAATTGGATAAAGATAGAGGTTATTTCAGACTCTAAGTATTTACTTCCTGATAATGAAGAAACAATAAAAGCTACAAAGGTTTTAGCTGATGAAGGGTTTATTGTTTTACCATATATGTGTCCAGACTTATATGCTGGAAGAAGATTAATAGAAGCAGGAGCAGCTGCTGTTATGCCATTAGGGGCACCAATAGGAAGTAATAGAGGAATAAAAACTAAGGAGCTTATTCAGATTATGATAGATGAGTTAGATATTCCTATAATAGTTGATGCTGGTATAGGTAAGCCATCACAGGCTATGGAAGCTATGGAAATGGGTGCAGCAGCTTGTTTGGTTAATACAGCTATAGCATCTTCAGAAAATCCAATAGAAATGGCTAGAGCTTTTAGCATGGCTGTAGAAGGTGGAAGATTAGCTTATGAAGCTAGACTGGGAAGAGAATCTAAATTTGGAAATGCATCATCTCCATTAACAGGATTTTTAGATTAAGGGGATGAATGAAGTGAGTTTTTATGAAGTAATAGAAAAATATAGAGAGTTTGATTTTAATAAATATTTTGAAAGTGTACGAAAAGGGGATGTACTTAGAAGTATATATGAGAGAAATAAAAGCGAAGAGGATTTATTAAATTTACTTTCTCCAAGAGCTACAGAAGTTTTAGAAAATATGGCTCAAGAAGGACGAGAGCTTTCTTTAAAATATTTTGGGAAAACAGTTTTATTATATACGCCAATGTATATTTCAAATTATTGTATAAATAAATGCTCTTACTGCGGATATAATGTTGAAAATAAGATTTGTAGAAGAAAACTTAATCAAGAAGAAATTAAAAAAGAAGGGAAATTTATTTCAGAGGAAGGTTTTAAGCATATTTTGATATTAACGGGGGAAAGTGAATATCACACTCCGGTTGAATATATAGAAGAAAGCATAAGGACTTTAGGCGAAATGTTTCCTTCTATAACCTTAGAAATATATCCAATGACAGAAGATGGATATAAGAAAGCTGTTTTAGCAGGGGCAGAGGGGCTTACTGTTTATCAAGAGACATATGATGAAGAGGTTTATGATAGAGTGCATATAGCAGGCCCAAAAAAAGATTATAAATTTAGATTGGATGCTCCTGAAAGAGGGGCTAAGGCTGGCATGAGAAGTTTAGGGATAGGTGCATTACTGGGACTTTCTGATTTTAGGGTTGATGCTTTCTTTACAGCTTTACATGGAAGGTATCTAAGAAAAAAATATCCTCATATAGATATAAGTTATGCATTGCCTAGAATAAGGCCTTGTGAGGGAGGGCTTAAGGAATTGAATGCTGTTAGTGATAGAGATTTAGTTCAGATGATTTTAGCATACAAGTTATTTGATCCACAAGGAGGGATAAACATTTCAACTAGAGAAGAAAAGGAGTTTAGAAGAAATTTAATACCACTAGGGGTAACTAAAATAAGTGCTGGAGTATCAACAGAGGTAGGTGGACACTCATTAAAAGAGAAAGGAACTTCTCAGTTTGATATAAGTGATGAAAGTTCAGTAGAAGATGTTAAAGAACTAATAAAATCAAAAGGATACCAACCAATATTTAAAGATTGGCATAGATTTTAAAATTTAGTTTATAAATTAATATAAAACTTATAAATTTATAAAAGTAATAGTAAACTTTTTAGGATTTATAGGTTTTATTATTTTATATAAGGGAGAATTTACATGTTTTTAATAAGTAACAGAAATTTAGTGAATAAGGAAATGTATTTTGAAACTTTGAATAAAGCTAGTAAACTAGGGGTTAAAAATATCATCTTGAGAGAAAAAGATTTAAATGATGAGGAATTCTTTAGCTTGTATTCTAAAGTGAAATCTCTAATTTCTAGTGATACTAATTTAATAATAAATTCTAATGTTGATGTTTTTAAAAGAGTTGATGAAAAATATATTCAACTACCTTTTGAAATATTTATTAAGAGAAGAGTGGAGATTACGGATAAGAAGATAATAGTATCTATTCATTCCGTTGGAGAGGCTATTGTTGCAGATAATTTAGGTGTTGAATATATAATGGCTTCTCCAATTTTTGAAACTGAATGTAAGCCTGGTACTAAAGGGAAAGGTGTTGATTTTATAAGAGAGCTTAGACAAAAGGTTAAATGTAAAATCATAGCATTAGGAGGAATAGATAAAAATAATTATAAAGAAGTTTTAAAGGCTGGAGCAGATGATTTTGCATGTATGTCAATTTTATTTAAATGTAATGATATAGAGAATGAAATAAAAGGTTTTGAGTTTTTTTAGTAAATTAAAGTTTGGATTTTTAATTGGTTATTACTTTAAAACTAGAAGGGTTCTTTGAATAAAATATGAATTTGAATTAGAAGAATTGGATAAAATATGATATAATTAATGTCAATTAATAATTATAATTTGTTAATAAAGAGGAGAGTATATTATGTCATTTGAGAAAATAGATATTTCAGATAGAAGTGAACAAGAAGGAAGAAGTTGTGTAATATTATATAACTTTGGAGCTAAAGAGTTAAAACAAGTTCAAAACTTTGCTAGAATAATGGGAATAAAAGACCAAATAGTTTTAAACTATAAAAATAGTGAAGAAGTTTTAAAAAATATATTAGAGGATAAAATGGATAATAGCGAAGCTAATGGTGTTAAAGAGAGAGCTATAATATTCAATGCTATAGCTCCAGGAAAGATACATGTATTCTTAGAAAATTTAAAGAAAGCAAGAATACAAAGACCAATAGTAGCTACTGTTACAGAAACTTCTGTAAATTGGACTATGGATTTCTTGCTTAAAAATCTAATAGAAGAAAGAAGAGCATTAAGAGCTGGAAACATGACTACTCATGAAAATGCTTAAGTGTATTTAACGAGAAGTTCCAACTTTTATAAGTGGTGAGTAGTTCATAATTGAATTAATACAATGAATATTTAAGTTTATTAGTTTGTATATAAACATTTATTATTAAAATCTACAGGTTTTCTGTAGATTTTTTGTTTTTATAGAACTTTTTTTACGTAAAGGATCTAAGTAGTGAATAATAAAAACATATCTGTATATGGTTAAAAATGATAAAAGTTTGGAGTTGTAAAATAATTCAATCAATAATAATTAAGGTCTTTAAAAGTTATTTGAAGAAAATTTTATATTTTTGTTCAAATAGATTACTTTTGGTAAAAAAAGTAGATTTTGAGTCTGTTTTATTTTAAAATAAAATCGTAAAGATTAAACTTTAAATGTTTTAATACAGAGAGGATATTACAAATGAATATTAAAAAGATAAGTATTATAATTTTATCTATATTAGTTGTAGGTGGTATTATTGGAGGTGCTGCTTATAAAATTTATGCTAAAAGTTCAGAGCCACAAGAGTTAGACATTGAACATATAAAGGAAAATTCATATAAAGACCAACAAACTAAAGTTCAAGAAGTAGATAATATAAAAAAGAAAACTATACAAGAAAGAGAAGAATATTATTATAAAAAAATTAAAGATGCCAAGAATAAGCAAAGTGAGTATATTAATTCATTTGATAAGACTGAGGTAAAACAATCATTACAGACATCTCAGTCAGCAGCAATTGGAGAGGCAACTTTATTAGAGATAGAATTTCCATAAGATACTAATATTATAGAGGCAAGCTTAAAAAAAGTACTTGATGGAAAGTAATAATGCATATATTAAAATCAAGAAAAATATAAAGCACTATTATGAAGTTGTAAAGACAGTATTGATTATTATATAAATGATTTTAAATATATATAAAATAGGGGAGATTTGTTTTCGCACCAATCCCCCTATTCTCATTTAAAGTTTTGGAATGATTTTTTGGAAAGATTATTTATTAAAGTTTATTGTTTTTCCATCTGATGTTAGAATTATTTCTCCATCTTCATCAGTTCTAAAAGTTTCTATGTCATACTTTTTAATTACATCTAAAGTTTCTCTGTGAGGATGTCCGTATTTATTGTCAGGAGCACAGCTTATTATTCCGTATTCTGGTGAAACTGCCTCTATGAATTCAGGTGTCGATGAACTACTTGAACCATGATGGCCAAATTTTATTACATCAGAATCTAGTGAATTTTTATATTTAGCTAAGGCCTCTTCTTCAGCATGGGATTCTGCATCACCGGTAAACATATATGATGTTTCACCAAAGCTTAATTTCATTATAGGTGAAAAATCATTAAGCTCTTCATATGAAGATGATTGAGGAGTGAACACTTCAAATTCAGCACCTTCTCCTAAATCAAGAACCATTCCACCTTTTAATTCTTTAATTTGTAATCCTTCATTTTTAACCGCTTTTACAAGGTTTTCATATGTTTTAGTTGTATGTGTAATCTTTGGTGCATAGAAGTTTTCTACGTCATATTCATTAAATACATTAACCATTCCTCCAATATGATCTTCATGAGGATGCGTTGCTATAACTAGTTCTAAGTCATCTATATTTTTATCTTTTAATTGCTTCATTAACTTTTCAGAATCACTTCTTGGACCTGCATCTATTAAAATGTCATTTCCATTGACGTTTATATAAGCCGCATCACCTTGCCCAACATCCATATATGAAATCATAAGTTTTTCCCCTTTTGGAACATCGTTTTTCTGAGTCATATCTATTCCAAAATATCCACCAATGACTACAACTATGATACCTACTATAGAACTTATAATCTTCTTTTTCTTATCCATTTTATAATCTCCTTATTTTAATGTACTAATGAATACAATATTCATTAGTACATAATTATAATTCAATATATGACAAAAATGATGTACATTATATAGCTTAAGAGTAAATTTTTTAATAAGGTTAAATTGTTACAAGAAACTAATTAAGATAATTAAACCTAATGATTATTAGAAGGCTTTCATATGTAGCTAGAAATGAAAAGTTTAATTAAATATATATAATAAAATGGCTAAGGAGAAAGTTTATACGAAATTAGTGTATAAATATACAGGTGAAAAGTGGCCGGAATTAGAGGAGTGAGGTTATGAGTGTGGTAAGATGGGTAAAATAAGGGGTAATGTTATTATAATTTCTAACAATATAAAAAGTTTATATTATAATTATGCAAAATTACACTTGAATAATGTATAAATATACAATATAATAAGTTTGTGAAAAGCAATAAGCAATAAATATACAATTTAATAAAGGGGGCAAATAATATGAAAAATGCGAAATTAAAGACTTTAATAGCGGGGGCGATTACATGTAGTCTTTTAATGAACAATTTCGTAATTAATGTTTTAGCTGAAGAAAAGAAAGAAGAAAATGGAGTAGCTATTTCAGAAGAAGTTAAGAGTAATAATGGGGCTATTAATCTTAACAATGAAAATGAAGGAGAAATAGAAAATTCTTTTGAAGAAACTAAGGAAGTAGTCAATGAAATTAAAGTAAGCAATAATTTAGTGTCTATGACTGAAGAAAGAGAGATAGAAGTTGAAATATACTTTGAAGATGAAGTACAAGTTGAAAATTTACAATGGACTTTTGGGGGAAAAGAGCTTAGTGAATGGAAAACTTGGAATATTGAAGATGGAGGATATACAGGGGAAGATTATATAGAATTTGCTTCAGAACCTGTAGCTGAGGGAAATAAAGTTAAGGCCACATTAAAGTTTAATCTTTTATATGGTACAACTAACGCTTCTAGATATAGAAGATATTTCCCTGAGTTAATTGGAGATTATGAACTAAAGGTTAGTGACTCAGTTTCAGGAGAAGAAATGAAGGCTTTAATGAAGCTTAATATATATGATAGTTATAAAAAGTATGATGATTTAAAACCAGCACTTGATGAGATATTTGAGAATGCTAATGATGATATATATTTAGAGTATGAAGTTTTAGGACAATCAGTAGAGGGAAGAGATATGCACTTTGTCATAATGGCTAAGGATAAGGAGTCGGTTGATAAGTATTTAAATGAAATAGTACCTCTTATGAATGAAAATCCTGCTAAACTTCAAGCAATGATGAAAGATGGATCCTTAGGTGATTATAAGGTTCCTATGTTTATAAATAATATTCATGCAGATGAAACTCCAGGAGTAGATGCTCAATTAGATTTATTGAAAGAGATAACAACCAAAGATGAGATTACTTATAAGGTTGCTATTGATGATAAAACTATTGAAGGAGGAGTAGAAGAGTCAAAATTAAATGTTGATGAGGTCTTAGATGATGTAATACTTCTTATGAATTTAACTGAAAATCCAGATGGAAGATACTATAATAAGAGACAGAATATTAATGGGTTTGATTTAAATAGGGATAATGGATATCAGACTCAGAAGGAAACTAAAATAGTAGTTGAAGAGATTGCTAAGTGGAATCCTATAACATTCTTAGAGTTACATGGGTTTGTATCTGGGTTTTTAATAGAGCCTTGTACACCACCTCATGATCCAAACTATGAGTACGACATTTTAATTGATAGTATGTTAGATCAAGCAAATATATTTGGAAAAAGTGCTATAGCTAACACTAAATATGAAGAATACTTTATTCCATATGAAGATTCAAAAACAGGATGGGATGATGGAGGACCTTCTTATACACCAGTATTTGCAATGCATCATGGATCTTTAGGACACACTATTGAAATTCCGGAGTTAAACCAAGATAGTGTTGATGCATTAGTATATGGGCTATATGGCTCAATGAACTATATAAAGGATAATAAGGATGAATTATTCTACAATCAGCTTGAGTATTTAAATCGTGGAGTACAAGGATTAGATTTAAAAGACAAAGTTGATCCATATTTAGTTAATCAAGCAGGGGAAGTAGTAGGAAGACCAAGAGGAAAAAATGATAACTTCTTCCCAGAATATTATGTGCTTCCTGTAGATGATGATTTACAAAAAAATGTTTTAGAAGTTTATAACATGGTAGAGCACCTTCTAAGAAATGGAGTTAAGGTTGGAGTTACTACTAAAAAAGTTAAGGTTGATGGAATTGAGTATCCAGAAGGAAGTTACATTGTAGATATGCATCAAGCAAAAAGAGGAATAGCTAATATGCTTTTATATGATGGATATGATGTTTCAGATTTTGATGAAATGTATGCTGAAATAATGGTTAACTTCCCAGCGCTTAGAGGGTTTGATGAATATGAAATTAGAAAGAAAAATGCTTTTAAAAATAAGTATAAAGAGATAGATGATGTAAATAAGCCAATAACTGCTTTTGAAGAGGGGGATGAGGTAGTTGTTGAAAATACTAGCACAGATACTATAAAGGCAATAAATAAACTTTTAGCTAATGGAGAAGAAGTAGAGGTTATTTTAAATGCAGGCGAAGATTATTCAAAGGGAGATTTTTTAGTAGATGCTGATGATTTAAAGAATTTATGTAGTGAATATTATCTAGAAGTTGAGGAAGCTGCTGATGATATTAAGAGTGAAAAGATTAAAGAGCCTAAGGTAGCTAATATTGGGACATCTCAAAGTAATTGGATACTAAAAGAATTAGGATTTAATTTAGTGACTATAGATGAGGCTGATATTATTGTAGATGACTCTGGAAATGCAGATGATGAAGTTTTAAATAGTGATAAAGATTATTTAGGTTTAGGTATGTGGTCTTTAGATACAGTGGAAAATAGTAGTATAATGCCTGGCTTTGATTATGAAACAACAGACCCATCAGGATATCACGAAGGATTGGTTAACGGAGTGTTTAACTTAGATAGCATAATAACTTCAGGGTATAAAGAAGATGAATTTATTTATACTGCTAATGGAGCGTGGATATCAAGTGTTCCAGAAGGGGCTACTATTTTAGCTGAAATAAGTAATGAAGATGATTTTTATATTGGTGGATGGTGGCCAAATCATAATAAAGCTAAAGGACAAGTTATGGCATTAACACAAGAGGTTAATGGAAAAGATATAACTTTATTTGCTGGTAATTTAATGAATAAGGCACATCCTCAGCATCAATATAGATTAATTTCTAATACTATATATTCTTCAGTTTATGATGAAAATAAAGATATAACTCCACCAGAAATATATGTAGAAGGTGTAGAGGATGGAGAAATCTACGACGAAAAAGTAACTCCTATAATAACTACAGAAGAAGGCTCAGATCTCTATATAGAATTAAATGGGGAAGAATGGGATGGAAAAACAATTGATAAGTCAGGAAAATACACTTTAGATGTTACTGCAACTGATAAGTCAGGGAATATTAGTAAAAAAGAAATATCATTTAAAATAGATTTAGATGATGATATTGATGAAGACGATGACGAAGATGAGGATAACAATGATGGAGATGAGGACAATAACGGGGATGGTAACAAGGATGAAGATAAAGATGAAGGTCGTTTACCTCAAACAGGAACTGAAGTAGGAAGAGAAGCTGTATTGGCTTTAGGAATGCTATCAACATTAAGTGGAGCTTTTTTGAAATTTACTAAGAAAAAAGATGAATAGCATATTAAAATAATTATTTAGAAGAAGTTTTCTATCTATATAGAAAACTTCTTCTATTGTTTTTTTAGTTAATAAAATACTTTATAAGTTTATAAGAATGTAACATTATATACATTGTAGTTGTTTGAAAAAAATATAATATAATGGTAAAATTTAACTATGAATTATGGTGGTTTATAGTAATTTAAAGGGAATTTAATGGGAGTTATTAGAGATTAATTAAGGGGTTATATATTTAAGGGGGAATTTTTTTATGCCAATGTTAGATATGTCTTTAGAAAAACTTTATGAATATAAGGGAGTAAGTCCTATTCCAAAAGATTTTGATGAATTTTGGGATGAGGAATTAAAAAAGCTTGATAAAATTAATCCAAATGTTGAAATGATAAAGTCAGATTTTGAAAGTCCTATAGCTGATTGTTATGATTTATATTTTAATAGTGTTGATGGAGCGAAAATATATGCCAAATTTATGAAACCTAAAAATATTAAAGGAAAATTACCTGCTTTATTAGAGTTTCATGGTTATCAAGGAAGAAGCACAGATTGGAGTAATAAATTACAGTATGTTGCTAGTGGAATGTGTGTTGTTGCTATGGATTGTAGAGGACAAGCAGGGCTTTCAGAAGACGTTGGAGGAGTGAAAGGTATAACTGTAAAAGGGCATATAGTAAGAGGTTTAGTTGAGGGAAGAGAAAAACTTCTTTTTAAGAGTATATTTTTAGATGCAGTAATGCTTGCTAGAATAATAATGGACATGGATTGTATTGATGAAAATAGAGTTGCTACTACAGGTGGTTCACAAGGCGGTGCATTAGCATTAGCTTGTGCAGCTTTAGAGAGCAGAATTAAAGGTGTGTATGCTTATTATCCATTTTTATGTGATTATAAGAGAGTTTGGTTTATGGATTTAGGGGGGGAAGCTTATGATGAGCTTAAGAGATACTTTAAGTTTATAGATCCAAACCATGATAATGAGGAGTATGTATTTAATACTTTAGGATATATAGATATAAAGAATATGGCACATAGGATTAAATGCGAGGTTAATATGGCTATTGGGCTAATGGATGATATTTGTCCACCATCTACTCAGTTTGCTGCATATAATAATGTTGAAATGAAAAAAAACTTAGTTTTATATCCTGATTATGGACATGAGCCTTATCTTCCAAAATTAAGTGATAGGATATATAGTTGGGCTTTAAGTATTTAAAATTGAATAATTAAATATTATTGATATAATTATATTAGGGGGATGAATTTTTTAGATTCGTTCCTTTTTATTTTTTTAGAAAGAAGATGATTTTGTGAGAGTTATAAATAAAAAAGATGAATTTGAAAAATTTTATAAAGAGAAAGGTATAAGGATAGTATATCTAAGTACTAATACTTGTTGTGCTTGTGGAGTTTTAAAACCTAAAATAGAAGATATGATTAAAAAATATGATAATGTTGAAATGGTTGAAATTGAGGCTGATAAAAGTGTAGAAATTGTATCACAATTAGGAATATTTATGTTTCCAGCTTTTATAATGTATATAGATGGAAAGGAAGTTTTGAGAGAAGCTAAATATATAAGTGTTGTTGAACTAGAAAAAGTAATAGACAGATATTTCAAACTATACCAATAGAGATTAAATAGATATTTTAAAAAGTAGGGCATATTAGAAATAGGCTCTACTTTTCTTAAATTAATCTTAAAATTTCAAGTTGATGCCTGAAAAATAAGAGAGTAATTTGATTTATAAAATAAAATTATATATACTATAAACAGTTAAATATGAATAATATGACAATATTTTAATAAAAAGTTAAAGAAAGGAGATAGTATGTGGGATTCAATTAAAAAAAGTTATGAAAATATGAAAAATGCTATAAGTTTCATAACTGAAAAGAAGAATTATGAGAACATAAAAAAATTGTTGAAGAATTACAAGATACTAAGTGATATATCTAATCTTATTGTATCAGCACTAGTATTCTTAAGTGGAATATTACTTATAGTTTCAGGAATTTATCCAACAATATTTTATAAGATAAAAATACTAGATAATATATATAGTTTGTCATTTTTAAGATTTTCACATAGAGCTTCAATTTTAATAGGACTAATGTTGATTATGACGTCTAAAGAAGTATTCTTTAAAGTAAAAAGAGCATACTACGTAACATTAACGCTACTTATAATTGGAGGTGTTTTTGCTTTTGTAAAAGATTTGGACTATACAGAAGGATTATTTATGCTTGGTGTTATAGTACTTTTAATTTTATCTAAAAAGAGTTTTTATAGGGAAAGTGTTCCTATGAAAATCACTAGATTGAGTTCAATGGTGATAGTCTTATCATTAATAACTATTATATTTGCTAGATTTGTACATAAATTTAATATACATTTTAGTAGGGATTATAGATATTACGTTGATTTTATTCATAGTACCAAGGACTATTTAAGCGTAGCCTTTTATACTTATTCGGCCTTTATAATTTTTGTTATTGCGTGGTATTTAACAATGCCTAAGATTGAAAATGATAAAAGATATGAATCAGCTGATTTAGATAAAATAGAAAAATTTTATGACAGTATAGATTATGGAACAATATTTTCTCATTTAGTTTATTTAGGAGATAAAAAGGTTTTTTGGGCAAATGATGGAGAGTCCTTAATAATGTATAGCAAATACAAGGATAAAATAATAGTCTTAGGAGATCCAATCGCTAAGAGAGAAAATCTTTATAGTAGTATAGAAGAGTTTCAAAAATTTACAGATTTATATGGCTATGATGTTGTATTTTATGAGATAGAAGAAAAGAACTTTTCTGTTTATCATGATGCAGGTTATTACTTCTTTAAACTTGGAGAAGAGGCAGTTATAAACTTAGAAGAGTTTAATCTAGTTGGTTCTAAGAAAAGTGCATTTAGGAATACTTTAAAAAGAGTAGAGAGAGAAGGCTATAGTTTTCATATAATTGAACCTCCATTTAGTAAGGAAGTTGTTACTCAAATGCAAGGAATTTCAGATAAATGGCTTGGTAGTAGAAAAGAAAAAGGATTCTCATTAGGGTGGTTTAGTGAGGAGTATATACAAAGAGGACCAGTTGCTATTTTAAAGAATGATGAAGAAAATAAGATAATGGGGTTTGTAAGTCTTATGGATGCTAAAGATGGAAAAACTATAGCAATTGATTTAATGAGAATTGATAAGGAATCTCCAAATGCTTCAATGGATTATCTTATGCTAAATCTTTTCTTAGCGTTTAAGGAAAAAGGATATAAATATTTTAGTTTAGGAGAAGCACCACTTTCAAATGTTGGATTTAATATGCATTCACACTTACAAGAGAAGCTAGCTAGAGTAGTTTATAATGGTGGAAATATATTTTATAGCTTTGATGGATTAAGAAGATATAAATCAAAGTTCTCGCCTAATTGGCAGCCTAGGTATTTAGCATATCCTAAGTTTACTTCACTTCCAGGAGTTTTTATTGATTTATGTACATTAATAGCAAACTCAAAGGAAAAATCAGAAAAAAAGAAAAATAGAGTGTAAAATATTAGAGTGGCTTATTATTAATTTGTTTATGAGAAATTAATAATAAGCCTATTTTATTTTGATTAATATTTATCTTTCTTAAAATAATTTGCCCTAATATTTTTCTTTAAGCATAATATTGCAATAAGTTTTTAAATTTATATAAAAAATAAAAAGATTTATTGATTCATTTGTTAAATTAAAATATTTTAAAGTGATTTTTAATAGGTGTATAATTGAAAGAAATACTAAATAAAATAAGTTGGGGTTTTGTTTAGTATTATATAAAAGTTTTAAAAATTAATAATATAAAAACAAATTTTTATATTTTATTAAGGAGGGTATATTATGGGAAACTTTTTTTTAGAAAGTGATTTTAGAGCTTTTAATATAGAGAATTCAGGAAGTAGAGATAAAATACTTTTAGAGGGAAGAAGGAGAACTGCTGAGAAGTTAAAAGAGCTTCATAATGCAGGATTGCTAGAATTTATGAATTCTAGAGGATTAAATTCTCATTGGGAAAAACAATATACAACAAGTATAACTTGGCCTTCAAAAAGAGTTAATGATGAACAAGTTGATAGAATTTATATATCATATGGTAAGGGTAGAGATGATGTTAGGAGATTTGTAAAAATATTAAGTATGTTAAATGCTATAGATGGAAATAGAATAGAGGATGATATGGTATTTAGATATATTCCTCAAATACAACTTGGACTTGACGGCGAAGGCTGGAATACAAGTTTTTACTTAGATAGATATGGATATATAGAACAAAAGAATTTAGTTAATAAGATAAGAGCAAATTATGAGCTTAAAGATAAGTTTAAGAATATATTACTAGCCTTAGAAGATAAGGGATACAAATTATGTATTGTTAAAGACAATAAGTCTGAGGATTATAATGATGAGATTTCCTATGTTGAAGATATAATAAAATATACTGATAATAATGAGAGATATTCTATATTTATAAAGAAAAATTATGATATGAATCATAGATACAATAATAGAAATAACATATTAGATGTTGTTAAAGATGAATTTGATAATTTAATGGATGCTTATTATTTTATTTCATGGGATTCAACAGAAAATGACTATTTAAGATAATTATTAATTAAAATTATGTTTCATATATTTAGAAATAGACACTGGTTTAAAATAGAGATTATTATTAAAGTAACATGGAGAGTATTGTATCAAAAGAACTATTGATGCAGTACTCTCTAGTTTTTATATAGAAAGATTTTTAGGTGAATCTTGTTTTTTAGATTGAATTAACTTTTTTATGGAGTAGAATAGCTTAGTTATAGAAGACATAAGAACTATTCCTGTGGCTAAAGAGCCTGCAAGCATTAGCGTGTTTGCTCCTAGTGAAAGGGAGAGGTCTATATTTCCTTTTATAGCTTCTAGCATGGTGTAATACATACCGCTTCCAGGAACTAGTGGAATAATACCACAGACTAAGAATACAAGTACAGGCGCTTTTAATTTTCTAGCTGATATTTCAGAGAATAGAGATATAAATAAAGCTGCTAAAAAGTAGTTGAAACTTTCACTCATATTTAAAAATTCAGATGAGGATAGATATACAAACCAACCTAATCCACCACATAGAGATGAGTAGAATAGATTTTTACCTTTTATATTAAAAATTATTCCAAATCCTAGAGCACTAAAAAATGCATAAAGAGAATTGACTATTAGGCTCATATTAGACCACCTCCATATGTATTTATAAGTATTGCTAAGATACTAGCACTTCCAATGGCAATTCCAACAGCTATTAAAAAAGCTTCTATAAGTTTTGCACTTCCAGCAACCAAATCTCCTGCTATTATATCTCTAAGCGAATTAGTTATGGCTAGTCCAGGAACAAGGGGCATTAGGGATCCAATAACTATCTCATTAAAATTTGAAGCTAAATTAAAATTAACAGATATTATTGCTAAAAGTGTTGCTAATGCACCAGATAATATATTTACAAAGAAGTTGTTGGTTTTAAAAATTCCTAAAAAAAATGATATTAAGCACAGAACTATTCCTATAATTCCAGAAATTATTGCATCTTTAAAATTTCCACCAAAGAGTAGTGTAAATGAAGATGCAGTAACTAAAAAGCCGATTATTTTTATATGTAAGGAATATTCTTTTTCTAAAAATATATTTCTTAGTTCTTTTTCAGCGTTCTCTATGGATAAATTTCCAAATCCTATTTCTCTAGATAGGTTATTAAGTTTAGAAATTTTGTCTAAATTTATAGTTCTATTTGTAACCCTCTTTGTTCTAGATAGTGCATCATCCTTGTTTGTTTTTATAGTTATTATTATATTTGTTGGAATAACAAATACATCCACTTTAGTTATTCCATAAGCATGACAAATTCTACTCATGGTTTCTTCAACTCTAAAGGTTTCAGCACCATTTTCAAGCATTAATGTTCCAAGTTCTGTAGAGAGATTTATAATTCTATTAAAGTCCACAGGTACATCCTCCCTTTAATTAGCATAAGCATAATATAAGACTAATAGGAAATTATTATTTTAAAATGTACATATAGTAAAAATATTGTGAAATTATAATAATTTATTTGAGTAGTTTTTATAGAGAGATTTTAAAGAGTCATTAAAATAACTTTTGTAAATAATAGATAAAAATATAGAGTGTGTGTCTAGAAGTTTAAATTGTGCATAAAGTAAAATAGTTAGATTTTATTGGAGGATTAATATGAGAATGGTTATTTTGGATGTTAAAAGTGGTCATTTAAAAAGTAGAATATCTAATGATAAGGTTATTTTGAAGGGAATGTACCCGTTTGAAAAAGGACAACTAGCAGATGAATTGGAGATAAATCTTTATTTAGAGGGAGATGAGAAAGTTGTTAAGCAGAAAGTACCGTATGGAGGTTATTATGTACAATTATTCCTAGGAGATTTTTTAGGGAATGGAACTGATAATATTTTAGTTAAAGGTAGATTCCCTGGTTCGGGTGGAATTGCAATACTAGTTCTTTATGAATATAAAGATGGAAAACTAGAAGAAATAGCTAATCAATGGACTATTGGAGAAATAAATAAGAAGGAAGTAAGATATCTTGAAAATTATAAAGTTGAGATTAATTATGGAGCTGGAGAAAAATATATCTTAGATATTTCATCAAGAAGCAAATCTTACTTAAATCTTATTTATGGAGAAGATGGGAAAATAAAAGAAAATGTAAATCCAGAGATTTCAGATATTAATGATTATTATGAAATTAAGGAATGGGAAATTGATAAATATGACCTTTTAGTTAGGCAGAGAATTATAGGGGTGGTTCTAGTTGATACTTTAGGGGTGCTTCAAAGTACTATAAGTTTTAACAAAAAAGGAGAGTTTTCTAATAAAAATAGAGAGTTAGTAATCTTTGAAGAGGGAAAATTTAACTGATAGTATAATTATTTGTAATTTAATGTATTAAATGGTACAATTAAATAGAAAATTATATTAGTAAATTTTACAATATTTTTTATAGATGAGGGGATTACTATGGTGGTTAAAGAGAAGAAGAAAACTTGTGAAAAACTTATTAATGTGAAGAATGGTAACGTTACCGAAACTAAAACCAAGAAAGTCAAGAGTAATGTTAAAAAGAAAGAAAAAGAAGAGTTTTTAAAGCTAGATTTATTTTTGGATGGAAAAGATCATGCAGCATATAACTTTATGGGAGCACATTTTATAACAGAGAATAGAAAACGAGGAGTAAGATTTACTACATGGGCTCCAAGAGCTAGTAAAATTTATATTATAGGAGATTTTTCTTCTTGGGAAATTAAAGAAGAGTATTCTATGATAAGAGTAAATGATAGAGGAATATGGAGTTTGTTCATACCAAAGTTAGAAGAAGGAATAAAATATAAGTTTGCTATAGTGAATGAATGTGGAAATAATATAGTGTATAAATCAGATCCATATGCATTTAAATCAGAATTAAGGCCAAATACAGCCTCAGTTCTAACTAAGCTTAAAAAGTTTAGATGGGGAGATAAGAGATGGCTGAATAAAAGAGAAAAAGAAGATTTAGATAGTAAACCAATGAATATATATGAGCTTCATTTAGGCTCATGGAAAACAAAAGATGGAAAATTCATGACTTATGAAGAAATAAGTGAAGTTTTACCTGAATATATTAGAGAAATGGGATATACTCATGTTGAGTTTATGCCAATAAATGAGCATCCGTTAGATGCTTCTTGGGGATATCAAGGGGTAGGATATTATTCTGTAACAAGTAGATATGGAGATTTAGAAGGATTTAAGGTGCTTGTAAATACATTACATAAGAATAATATTGGAGTATTATTAGATTGGGTTCCAAGTCATTTTTGCAAAGATGAGCATGGATTGTTTATGTTTGATGGTTCACCAACTTATGAGTATCAAGCTTGGTGGAAGGCCAACAATAAAGGATGGGGAACTTGCAATTTTGATTTAGGAAGACCAGAGGTTAAGTCATTCTTATTCTCAAATGCAATGTTTTGGATAAATGAGTTTCATATAGATGGTTTAAGAGTAGATGCTGTTTCCAATATGCTTTACTTAGATTATGGTAGAGAGTATGGTGAGTGGGAACAGAATATTTATGGAGGAAATGGAAATCTTGAAGCTATAGCTTTCCTTAAAGAACTAAATACAATAGTTAAAAATGAAGGAAATGGGGCTATAACAATAGCTGAGGAATCAACTTCATGGGAAGGTATAACTAAACCAGTTGAAGAAAATGGTTTAGGATTCGATTATAAATGGAACATGGGATGGATGAATGATACCTTAAGCTATATAGAAATGGATCCTATATATAGAAAATATCATCATAATAAAATGAACTTTTCAATGATATATAACTATTCAGAAAAGTTTATTCTTCCAATATCTCATGATGAGGTAGTACATGGAAAGGGCTCTCTTATAAATAAAATGTGGGGAGATAACTGGAATAAATACGCTGGCTTAAGATTATATTCTTCCTTTATGATTGGGCATCCTGGTAAAAAACTTATGTTTATGGGATGTGAGTTTGGTCAGTTTGTAGAGTGGAGAGAATGGGAACAACTTCAATGGAATATTATAGAAGAGTTTGATATACACAAAAGAACTCAAGAATACTTTAAAACATTAAATCATTTTTATTTAGAGAATAAGTCATTATGGCAACTAGATTATGATCAAAATGGATTTAGATGGATAGATGCAGACAATTCTAATCAAAGCGTATTATCATTCATTAGGAGCGGAGAAAAAGAAGAGGATAAATTAATATTTATCTGTAACTTTACTCCAGAGGTTTACTACGACTTTAAAATAGGAGTACCTGATTTAGGAGAATATGTTGAGGTGCTAAATTCAGATGCTTTAGAATTTGGTGGAGCAGGAAATATTATGGGTGATGTATCAATTGTTTCAGAAGAAGATGAGTTCAATGGATTACCTTACTCAGTTAGGGTTAAGGTACCTCCAATGGGAACTTTGGTATTAAAATTAAAATAATAAGTGATAAAAGCTACTATTAATTTCTTTTAAAATGCAATTATATTGTTTTGAGATTATAGTAGCTTTTGGTACCTAAACTATAGGCAGAGGAGTAATTAGATATGTTTAATTCTGTTAGAAAAAAACTTATTTATTATAATGAAAATGAGTACTACATAGAGGTAAGTCCATTAACTAATACACTAAGAGTATCTTTAAGTTGTAAGGGTGCTATAGAGGCGTACTTAGTTGGAGATTTTAACAATTGGGAGAAAAGTGATGATTTTAAGTTAACGTGGGGACTTGATACCAATGACGGAAGAGTTAAGATGATGAAAGATATTACTTTTCCTCATGGGCTTAAAAAGGGAGAGTACAAGTACGGATATATAATTGTTGATTTAGATGGTAACGAGATACATATAGATAATTGGAATGATAATCAAAAGGAGTTTTCTTTTATTTGGGAACCATTTGAAGAATCTTTAGAAATTAAGAGTAGTAGAAATTTTGTTGCTTCAAATTATCCTATAGAGCTTTTAGCTGTTAGAAAATCTTCTTATGGAAATATAACAATTGAAGAAGCTGAAATAACTTTAGAAAATGAAGTTCCAGGAGTTGAAATTGAGGGTGACTACTTAAGAGTGGATGAATCTGTAGAAGAAGGAAGTAAAATAATTTTAAAAGCTTATGACTCAATTTGTAATATGAAAGCTTATAAAGAAATTGAGGTAAAAAAAGTAACTGATGATGCTGGTGTTTTTGTACAATTTTTAAAAGATGATGGGATGTATTATGGAGAGAATTATAGCTGGAATATATGGGGCTTTGGTGAAAATACTGGAGGAGACGAGTTTCATATAGATATAAAAACTGATTTAGGAGTAGGAGCATTTGTTAATAGAGATAAGTTCATAGTTAGAAAGAGAACATGGGGATATGGATGGGTTAATGATTGGGATGAACAAACATATACCTTTGATTTAAATAAAAATGAGGATGAAATTTTCTGTATATATGAAAATAATAAAATTTCAACTTCATTAAAAGAGGCTATAAGAGAAACAACACCTAAGATTAAGGTTGCATTGATGGATCATAAAAATACTATTAAAGCATATCTTTCTCATGAGCCGTTAATAGGAATAAAATATGGTCTGTATGTTAATGGAATAAAAGCTAAGGGTGTTTCAACAATTGTTAGAGAAAAAGAAAAGGAAATACTTTTAACAAATCTACCTCAAGATATTCATCCTTCAGATTTATTAGAAATAAGAGCTTCAAGTATGTTTTCACCTTGTAAGGTACGAGTAAGAGAATTTCTAGAAGATTATTATTATGGCGGAAATGATTTAGGAATAAGGTTTAGAGAAGAGGAAATAAACTTAAGACTTTGGGCTCCAACTGCTAAGAGGGTTGAAGTTTTAATATATGAGAATAATGATGATTTAAATACTAAACCTTTAAGAAAATATGAAATGCTTAGAGAAAGAAAAAATGGTACACATTTAATATCAATCTCTAGAAAAGAAAATGAAGATAAATATTATTTGTATAAGCTTTATTTTAATGAGCTAAATGAAATTGGAGAGCAAATAAGTAAGATAACATATGCAGTTGACCCTTATGCAGTAGCTGTTGGAGTCAATGGAAATAAAGCTGTTTTACTTGATTTATCAAGCAAAGAATGTGTCCCTTCAGGTTGGCAAAAGTATAATAAACCAAAGCTTGTTAATAAAGAAGATTCTATAATATATGAAATGCATGTAAGAGATTTTACTATTAATAAAAGTTCAGGTGTTTCAAAAGAGCTTAGAGGAAAGTTCTTAGGTGCTGTTGAAGAAGGAACTTATTATGAAAATGAAAAGACGGGAGTTAGAGTTAAAACTGGATTAGAGCATTTAAGTGAGTTAGGAGTTACTCATGTTCATCTATTGCCTGTATTTGATTTTGCATCAGTAAACGAGGAAATATCAGATGATGAGAATAATAGAAACTGGGGATATGATCCTAAGCATTTTAATGCATTAGAAGGAAGTTATTCAACCAATCCATTTAATCCTAAGGTAAGAATAAAAGAATTTAGAGAAATGGTAAAGAAACTGCATGATAGAAAAATAAGAGTAGTTTTGGATATGGTTTATAACCATATGTATGAAACTGGTAATATGGATAGTATTGTTCCAGGTTATTATTTTAGAAGTGATAAATGGGGGAAATATACTAATGGTTCAGGCTGTGGAAATGAAATGGCATCAGAAAAGCCTATGGTTAGAAAATTTATAGTTGATTCAATAATACACTGGATAAAAGATTATCATATAGATGGGTTAAGATTTGATCTGATGGAGCTTATTGATTTAGATACAATGAAAGAAATTGTAAGAAGAGCTAGAGAAATTGATAGCAAAATTCTTATATATGGAGAACCTTGGAAAGGTGGAAATTCACCACTTACTAATGGAACATATAGAGGAAGTCAAAAAGGTCTTGGCTTTTCAATATTCAATGATGAATTTAGAAATGCTTTAAGAGGAAACAATGATCCTTCAAATGGTTTTATAAATGGAGAGCAGCATAATAAAAATAAAGCTTGGCAAGTTATAGAAGGTATAAAGGGTTCGATAAATACAATTGCATATAAGCCTATTGAAAGTATTAACTATTTAGAAGCACATGATAATTATACTTTATGGGATCAGATAGTTAAGAGCCAGAATTATAGTATAGGAGAAGGTCATTATAGAGATGGAGTAGAAGAAGATATTATAAATAACTTCTATGTTAAAGAAGATTTGTTTGGTGCAGGAATAATCTTTACATCTCAAGGGCTTCCATTTATACAGGCAGGTTCAGAATTTTTAAGAACAAAAGAAGGTGACCATAATAGTTATAGAAGTTCTGATAGAGTAAATGCATTAAAGTGGGAGGAGAAAGAGAAGTTTATCAGGGTATTTAAATACTATAAGGGTTTAATAGAATTAAGAAAGAATCATAAAGCTTTTAGGATGAAAGAGCCTGATGATATAAGAAAGAGCTTAGATGTTTATTTCTATGAGGGCAATGATACAAGTGGAGTTATAATAGCTCACTTTAAAAATAATGCTAATGGAGATAGGTGGAAAAATATAGTAGTTGTGTACAATGGAACAACTATAGATGATTATAATGTAAATTCTTCAATGCCAAAATCATTTAGTGGTACTTGGAGTATTGTATGTAATAGTGAGAAGATTGGTGAAGAAGTAATAATGAAGGCAAAGGAAGGGGAAGTTCCTTTGGTTAAGTCTCATTCAATATTAGTTATGTATGATGTTGATGAACTAGAATAATAATGTGAATTAAAGACCACGATTAGAATTCAAAATATTCTAAGTGTGGTCTAATTTATTTTATATTGTAACAAATTTAGAACTTAATAATATATTAAATGTAGAGACTTAGAAGTAATAAAAAGTCAAAATTAATAGATAAAAGGAGAAAAAATAGTGAGTAGAATAGATAAAGTATTAAATATTTGTGAGAAGAGTTTGGAGTATAGAGATTATCATGAGTATATACTAGGCATAATAAAAAAATGTACAGAAAGTAAATTGGACAATTATGATGAATGCAAAGATAGATATTTTGAGAAGGATAGAAAATTGGTTAACATAAATTATCTTTTAGAACAAAAGAAATTAGATTTTTTATGGAAAATGAATAGAATATTTCAAGGATTAGAAGAAGAAGAGCTAAAATTCATAAGAAAGAATGCTGAAATGTATGAATTAAAAAGGCTTGCCAATTTTGTTATAAAAGAAAAAATAAATGAGAATTAATGCATTGAAATACTAAATAAAGTATTTCAATGCATTAAATTTTATATTATTTTATTATTTCTCCATCCCAAGCAGAAATACCATCTTTCATATGAACTAAGTTAGTAAATCCGTTTTCTTTAAGAATATTCATAGCATCGCCACTTCTGTTTCCACTTTTACAGTAAACTAAAACTAACTGATCTTTAAACTTTTCTATATCAGCCAAGTTATCTTTAAGATCCTCAACAGCTATTTGGATAGAATTTTCTAAATGTCCTTCATTATATTCTTTTTCAGTTCTAACATCTAGTATTAGTGTAACTTCTCCATCAGCGATAAGTTTTTTTGCTTCCTCAATACTAATATCCTTTGCTACTGGTTCTGCAGGTGTATCATTTGTAGCTTCTTCGGAAGTTTTCTCACTACTTTCTTCACCAGATGTAGCTTCATCGGAATTTCCTTCTTGAGATGTTGATGGTTTGCTTGAATCATCAGTTGATGAAGAAGTGCTGCTACCACAACCTATAAATAAACTAGTTGATAAAGTTAAACTTAATAATAATAATGTTATTTTCTTCATAGTATCCTCTCCTAACTTCAATATATATAAAATTTATCATATTATTACAATATAAGGTAATTAAATTATTGTGAACTTTCAAAAGGAAATTCTTAGGCTGTTGACAATTAGTTTAATAGTCTTTATAGTTAACTATGTGAAATTATGTTTATACACTTGATTAAAGGAGAGTTTAATCAAGTAATTTAAATATCTAAAGATAGATTTTTCTAAGATGGAGATGAACAATGAGAAGAAACAAACTATCAATTAAAACAATCGTAGCTATAGGAATTGGTGCTGCAGTTTTTATGATATTAGGGAGATTTGGTTCATTACCTACAGGTATACCAAATACTAATATAGAAACTGCATATGCATTTTTAGCATTAATGGCACTTTTATATGGACCTTTAGCAGGATTTTTAATAGGGTTCATAGGACATGCATTAAAGGATATTGTATTTTTTGGCTCACCTTGGATAAGCTGGGTATTTGCTTCGGGGGTAGTAGGGTTAATAATCGGTTCAGGTGCTAGATTGATAAAGATAGATCAAGGAGTTTTCAAGTTAAAACAGATAGTTATGTTTAACTTGATACAAATAATAGCTAATGCTGTAGCTTGGTTTTTCATAGCGCCAACTTTAGATATATTAATTTATTCAGAACCTGCAAATAAGGTTTACTTACAAGGGGCAATAGGTGGAATTTCTAATATGGTTACTGTTGGAGTTTTAGGAACTATTTTAATATCTAATTATGCTAAAACAAGAATACAAAAAGGTAGCTTAAGAAAAGAATATTAGGAGTACATGAGGTTGTCAGAAATGTGATTTTCAGGCAACCTTTAATTTGGTCCTATTGATTAATTTGTATAAGGAGATTGATATGGAAAGAAAAGCAATAATAGAGTTTAAAGATTTTACTGCGCATTATACGGTTCAATCAAAACCAACTTTAAATAACATAAATTTAACTATATATGAGGGAGAAAAAGTTTTAATTGTAGGGCCATCAGGTTCTGGTAAGAGTACGTTGGCCAATTGTATAAATGGTTTGATTCCTTTTTCTACTGATATCGAAATAAGTGGAAGCTTAAGGATTATGGGGAAGGAAACTAAAGACTTAAGTGTTTTTGAAATATCAAAAATGGTTGGAACTGTGCTTCAAGATCCAGATAGTCAATTTATAGGATTAACAGTTGCAGAGGATATAGCCTTTAAATTAGAGAATAACTGTATATCTCAAGAGGAGATGATTAAAAAAGTTGAGATGGTTTCAAAGGTTGTTGGAATATCAGATAGATTAGAAATAGCGCCATATAGCCTTTCAGGAGGACAAAAGCAAAGAGTAACTCTTGCTGGGACTATAGTTGATGATGTTCAAATCCTTCTTTTTGATGAACCTTTAGCTAGCTTAGACCCTGCTGCAGGAAAAGCATCAATAGAGCTTATAGATAGAATACAAAAAGAAGAAAACAAAACTGTAATAATAATAGAACATAGATTAGAAGAAGTTTTAAATTCGGATGTAGATAGAATAATACTTATGAATGAAGGAGAGATTATTGCAGATACAACTCCAAATGAAATTTTAGCTTCTAATAAATTAAAGGAATGTGGAATAAGAGAACCTCTTTACATAACTGCTCTTAAATATGCTGGATATGATTTGGATAAAAATATGGAATTAGAGCATATAAATAAGTTAACGCTTAAAGATAATGGAGATAAATTAAAAGAGTGGTACGGAAAAATAAATAGTGCTTCAGTAGAAAAAGCTAAAGATACTTTATTAGAGTTTAAAAATGTTTCATTCTCTTATGATAAAAAAAGAGATATATTAAAGGATATAAACTTTGAAGTAAATAGAGGAGATATTATAAGTATAGTAGGAAGAAATGGAGCTGGGAAATCTACTATTTCAAAACTTATATGTGGATTCTTTAAAGAAACAAAAGGTGACATAATATTTGATGGAAAAACTTTAAGTGGTAAAACAATTAAAGAAAGAGGGGAAGAAATAGGAGTAGTCCTTCAAAATCCAAATCAAATGATATCAAAGACAATGATATTTGATGAAGTTGCTTTAGGTTTAAGAGTTAGAGGCATGAAGGAAGAAGAAGTCAAGGAGAGAGTTGTTGAAACTTTAAGGATATGTGGATTATATCCATATAGAAATTGGCCAATATCTGCTTTGAGTTTTGGACAGAAGAAGAGAGTAACAATAGCTTCAATATTAGCTTTAGATCCTAAGATGATAATATTAGATGAGCCCACAGCTGGACAAGATTATAGACACTATAATGAAATAATGGAGTTTTTACTTGAACTTAACAAAAGAGGAGTAACTATAATTCTTATAACTCATGATATGCATTTAATGCTTGAGTATACAGATAAGGCTATAGTAATTTCAGAAGGGCAAAAAATAGCAGATACAACTTCAGCTGAAATTCTTACAGACAAAGAAGTTATTGAAAAGGCTAGTTTAAAGGAAACCTCTCTATATGAATTAGCATTAAAGGTTGGAATAGAAAATCCTAAGGACTTTGTTCATAAATTTATAGACTTTGATAGGGAGGTAAGAAAATAGTGGATGCAATGCTTACATATATAAAGAAAAATTCTCCTATTGATAGATTAACAGGGGCAACAAAGCTTATCTGCTTCATACTTTGGACATTAGCAGCAATGCTTACATATGATACAAGAGTATTAATAGGAATGCTTATCTTCAGCTTAATAATATTTAAGGTATCAAAGATTGAATTTAAAGAAGTAGCATTTATAGTTTATTTTATATTATTTTTCTTATTATTAAACGACTTAGCAATATTTGTTTTTTCACCTTATGAAGGGGTAAATATATATGGAACAAGACACGATATATTCCATATTGTAGGGCCATATACTTTAACTTGGGAACAATTATTCTATGAGTTCAATGTTACTCTTAAATATTTATCAGTAATACCTATGGCATTATTATTTATACTTGCTACAAATCCAAGTGAATTTGCAGCATCATTAAATAAAATAGGTATTAGCTATAAAATATCATACTCTGTTTCTATTGCTCTAAGATATATACCTGATATACAAAGAGAGTATCATGATATATCATTTGCACAACAGGCTAGAGGAATAGATATGTCTAAGAAGGAGAAACTTGGAAGAAGAATAAAGAACATGTCTTCAATATTAATGCCGCTTATATTCTCAAGCTTAGATAGAATAGAAAACATAAGTACGGCAATGGAACTTAGAGCATTTGGGAAGAATAAGAAAAGAACTTGGTATAATGCAAGGAAATTTACTAAAGGTGATTACTTAGCGATAATTGTTGTTGCTATAATATTAGGAATTTCATTATGGTTTAATCATAAAAATGGAAGTAGATTCTATAATCCATTTATATAAATTGAATTGATAGAAAATTATTATAAGATAGATATAATAAAAAAAGAGCCGTATGGCTCTTTTTTAGTTTTTAATTCCGTATCTTTTCATTTTATTATATAAAGCATTTCTACTTATGCCTAATGTGCTAGCAGCCCTTGTTACATTACCTTCAAATAAGAATAATGCCTTCTCAATCTCTTCTTTTTCAAGTACAACTAAAGGTTTAACTACATATTTATTTGAATCATTTGAAGTTTCCTCAGATATGTTTGCTATGCTAGCTTCTATTGGATTACCTAAATTATCAGTTTTTAAACAATGGCACTCATCAAAATTTATTTCATATGATGTAGTTCCATTTAAATTAACTATGTTTTCAACACAATTTTCTAACTCACGTATATTGCCAGGCCAACAGTATGAAAGCATTTTTTTATATAACCTTTGTCCTATATTAGGTATAGGTTTATTAAGTTTTTTACTTTTTATATTTAAGAAATAATCTATTAATATAGGAACATCTCCAATTCTATCCTTTAAAGGTGGAAGATGAAGTGGAATTACATTAAGTCTATAATATAAGTCTTCTCTGAATGTTCCTTTCTTTATTTCTTCTTTTAAGTTTTTATTAGTAGCAGCTATAACTCTAACATTTACAGGAATTTGAGTTTTTCCACCTATTCTTGTTATAACCCCTTCTTGTAAAACTCTAAGAAGAGTTACTTGCATTTCAATAGGCATTTCGCCTATTTCATCTAAAAAGATTGTACCGCCATCAGCTAATTCAAATTTACCAGGCTTTCCACCTTTCTTAGATCCTGTAAATGAGCCTTCTTCATATCCAAAAAGTTCACTTTCAATTAGATTTTTAGGTAATGCACCGCAGTTTAAGGCCACAAAAGGACCTTCTGATACATCACTAGCATTATGTATTGATTGCGCTAAAAGCTCTTTACCACAACCGCTTTCACCTGTTATTAAAACTGTGGATGGGCTTTTGGAGATAAGCTCAGCTTCTTTTAATACTTTTTTTAGTTGAGAACTTTCACCAATAATATCATTGAAGGTACATACTGCATCTGTGTTAGAATATTTATTTACCACATTTATTATTTCTCTTATATCTTTGATTAGTATAATCCATCCCTCAAATATACCATCTCTATCTAGTGGGTAAATGTCTATGTTAAATTTATTTTCATCTTTTGAAATAATTAATTTATCTTTCTGTTCTTTTTTTTCTGATGAATAATCATCAATATAATCTTCTAATTTGGGAAATAATGAAAATATATTAATTTCTTCATTATATAAATTTTTAGGTGAGATTAAATTTTTTGCTTTTTCATTTATAAAAGAAAGCTTTTTTTTAGAAGATATAAAAAGAATTCCAACGGGGATTCTATTAGTTATATCTTCAATTAACGATAATTGTTTGATATTTTTATCCATTTTCTCCTCCTCATCAAATTGTTATTAATAAGTATGCTCAAAATTAAATATATATAAAATAAAATTCGACAAAATCAAATTAAAATTTACAAAAACCTATTGAATTAATTTTAACATAATTAATTAGTAATATAAAATTAAATATTAATTGATAAAAATATGGCAATTAATATAGTAAATGGAATATGGATAGGTGTTAAAAAAAATTACAGTGCTCAAAAAGATTACACAAAAATGATAATAAAAGTGACTTATGTGTACAGTAAGTTGATTTTTAATAAATAAAAATTTAACAAACTCAATGTTTAGAAGAAAAATGTTGATTTTGGCATGAAAATTGCTATAATAAATACTGCGGTTAAAAATTTAAAAAGATTTTGAAAATTTAAAAAAATGAAATTTCTATCAGATAAGAAAGGAATGTAATTATGGAAGTAAACAAAGGAAAATTTCAAAAAGGTCTTATGTTTGGTATTTTAGTTGGTCTTGCTTGGGGACTTGACGGAGTATTAATGGGAAGAGTAGGAATGGATAAAATATTCACAGATAAAACTTTTGCTTTAGCACAAGGTGTTTCAGCTACAAGTTTTGAATTCTCACCATTAGTAACTGCATTCTTCCACGAAAGTTTCTGTTTCGTGTGGGTTGCATTAGTATTATTATTTAGTAAACAACTTAAGCATGTTTTCTATTTATTATTTAAAACTAAAAAAGGTAAAGCAGCAGCTATTGCAGCTTTAGTTGGTTCACCTATCGGTATGAGTGCTTACTTATTAGGAATTAAATATGCTACAGCACCATATGCATCAAGTATTTCAGTTATCTACCCTGGAGTAGGAGCAATATTATCATATTTCATACTTAAAGAAAAATTATCAATAAGAGCAGTAGTTGGTATAGCAATCAGTTTATTAGGTTCATTCATGTTAGGATTCAATCCATCAGGTAATGTTCCACCAACATTCTTTAAAGGTATATTATTTGCAGTAGTAGCTGTATTTGGATGGGCTTTAGAAGGTGTTATAATAGGATTCGCTATGAAGCATATAAAAGGTGAAGATCATATACAAGCATCACCTCAACAGTTCTTATGTTTAAGATACTTTATATCAATGGTTTCATATTCAGTAATAGTTTTACCATTAATCGGTGGATATCCACTAGCTGGTCAAATTGTTTCAAGAGGATTAGTATTCCAATATGCTGGAATCGCTATATTAGGAGCTATAACATACCTTTCATGGTATAAAGCTGTTGATTTAATAGGAGCAGCAATGGGTACTGCATTAAATAGTACAGCTGCATTATGGACAATAATCTTCAGTGCAGTATTATTTGGAGATAAAATAACTCCATCATTAGCAATATGGGGAATAGTAATAGTTTTAGGTGTATTCATATTCGCAATAGACCCAAAATCATTTAAGAAGAAAGCTTAATTTAAAAAGCGCAAATAAACACAATAATTAATTTGCAATCAAAAAGGTGTAGAAGTTTAGTTTATATTAAAATTCTACACCTTTGATTAATATAGAGAGATTGAAAAAAATTTAACAATGCATCATAGGATGAAAGTTAGTACGATATTAGGAGGAATGGCAATGTTAAAAAAAGAAATCGTAGCTAATATGGAAAAGATAGTTGAGAATTGTATGGGTGAAGAGACTGCAGCTTGTGTTGCAACTTGTCCTATGCATACTGACGTTAAAGAATACGTTAGATTGATAAAAGAAGAAAAAGGCGAAGATGCCATAAAAGTTATAAGAGAAAAATTATTTATACCAGGTACATTAGGAAGAATATGTGCACATCCATGTGAAAAACAATGTAAATGGAATGAAGGAAAAAGTCCAATGGCAATAGCTTCATTAAAAAGATATGCAGCTGATAATTTCGATAAAGAAGAAGATTGGGATCTTTCAGTAAAAGAAAGCAATGGTAAAAAAGTAGCTGTTATAGGTGCTGGTCCTTCAGGATTACAAGCAGCTCTAGATTTAAGAAGAGAAGGATGCGAAGTTACTGTGTTCGAAAAACTACCAGTTAGAGGTGGTATGATGGCAGTAGGTATCCCAGCTTACAGATTACCAAGAAAAGGCTTAGAAAAAGAAATAAGCTACTTAGATAAATTAGGTGTTAATTTTGAGTTAAACTGTGAAATTGGAAAAGATAAAGCATTCAATGATATAGTTAATGATTTTGATAGCGTAGTTGTTGCTGTAGGTAAGCATCAAGGAAGAGTAGATAGAAGTTTAGAAAATTCAGATGCTGAGGGAGTATTCAGTGCAGCTGGTTACTTAAAAGAAGCAGCTTTAACAGGAAATGTTGAGAAAGCTGGTAAAGTAGTATTGGTTGTAGGTGGCGGAGACGTTGCTATGGACTGTGCTAGAACTTCATTAAGAGTAGATGGTGTTGAGAAAGTTTACTCAATATGCTTAGAAGATAGCTTTGACAACATGGCATCATCAAATCATGAAATAGAGGGAGCTATAGCAGAGGGAATCAAATTCAATCATGCACAAGCTATAAAGAAAATACATGTAGATGAAAATGGTAGAGTTTCAGGAGTAACATTAAAGCAATGTCTTTCAATGTTTGATGAAAATGGAAGATTTGCTCCAAAATTTGATGATGAAGCTACAAGTGAAATAGAAGTAGATACAATAGTATTTGCTATAGGTCAAGGTGTTGAAGGAGAATTTGCTAAAGATATCTTAACTCAAAGACCAAATACTACTTTTGAGTGTGATAAAGAAACTTTACAGTCAGCTTCAAACGAAAAAGTATTCTTAGCAGGAGATGCTTCAGGAGAATCAGTTATAGTTATACAAGCTATGGCAACTGGTAGAAGAGCAGCTCAATCTGTTATAAGATTCCTAAATGGAGAAAGCTTAACAGAAGGAAGAGAGTTAAAGGATACTTGGACTTATGAAACTAAGTTACAAATGCCAACTGACTGGTCAACAATAACTGGTAAAAGAGAAGATATGGAAGAATTAGATCCAGCTGAAAGAATCAAGTCATTTGATGAGGTAGCTTTAGGATATACTAAAGAAGAAGCTGAAAGAGAAGCAGATAGATGTAGACAATGTCAATGTAAGCTTTGTATGAAAGAATGTATAATGCTTAATGACTATACTGACTGTCCAAAAGCTTTATTTAGAGAATACTTAGAAAAAGGATATGAAAATATGGATGATATGATAGCATATTCATGCAATGAATGTAATCAGTGTACATTAAAATGTCCTAAAGAATTAGATTTAAAAGTTAACTTTAGAGCTATGAAAGAAGCATTTGCTGAGGAGAATGGTGGAATAATTCCTTTAGAATCATTAAAAGCAAGTGATGCTACTCAAGAAAAAGAATGTTCAGAAGAATTCTGTACAACAGTTGAGGCAACTCCAGTTGAGGAAGTGAAAGAAGAGAAAAAAGCTAAGAAGAAGACTAAATATGTATTTGTACCAGGATGTACAGTACCAGCTTACACTCCAGGTGGAGTAGAAAGTGTATTAAGACACTTAAAAGATTCTCTAGGAGAAGAAAATGTTGGTGCATTACTTCAATGTTGTGGTAAGGTAACTTACTTAATCGGAGAAGAAGAAAGATATGAAGAAAGAAATAAAAAAGCTGTAGACATATTAGATGAAATGGGAGCAGAAGTTATAATAACTGTTTGTCCATCATGTTACAAAGTATTTAATGAAACAGCTAAAAACCAAAGAGTTATAGCTTATTGGGATTTAATGAAAGATTTAATAGGAATTCCGGCAGAAGCTAAGGGAATTGGAGAAGGATCAGATGTTATATTCAACATTCATGATTCATGTGTAACTAGAGATGTAACTTCACATCATGAAAGTGTAAGATGGATCTTAGATCAATTAGGATACAACTGGGAAGAAGTTGAAAGAAATGGTAAAAACACTAGATGTTGTGGTGTTGGTGGAATGGTATGTAGCTCAAATCCAGAGTTATACGAAAGAGTATACACTAGAAGAGCTAATGATTTTAACCAAGATAATATAGTAACTTACTGTGGTTCATGTAGAGGAACTATGCAAGCTGCTGGTAAAGATGCAGTTCACATATTAGATCTTATGTTTGGACCAAAATATACTAAGGATCAAGCAAAGCCAAGAGGATACAAATCAGAAGAAGAAATGTGGGCTAACAGATTAGAAACTAAAGAAAGATTAAACAAATTCAAAAAATAGTTTTTAATTAGTATTAAATATAAAAAATGACCTATGGATTTATCTGTAGGTCATTTTTTATTATAGAATATTAAATAGTTAACATTAGATAAAAATAAAATCTTGTTTATTAATAAATTATAAATAATATTAAAAGTCCTACTTACTTTATTCAAGGGAAGATATAAAGGTGTTATAGTATTATGTAAAAGAAAATTAAATAGTAGTATCTTATGAAAGAAGGGAAATATATAATATGGAGAAAATTGCTTTAATAACTGATACAGGTGGGGATTTAAGCATAAGGGAGCTTGAAGAAAATAATATATTTCTAACACCGTTTATAATTAGATATGGGGAAAAAGAGTTTAAGGATGTTTTAGAAATATCGCCTAAAGAGATATATGATAGGTTACATGAAGAAGTACCAACTAGTTCATTACCAGACTTAGGAGAAGTAACAGATCTATTTAATAGCTTAGTTAAGAAGGGATATACACATGCTATAATAGTTACTATTTCAAGTGGTCTTTCAGGAACTTTTAATTCTTTAAGATTATTATGTGAAGATTTTGAGGGGTTGGAATGTTTTGTATATGATAGTAGAGGGTTAACTGTTATAGAGGGACAACTTGTTCTTAAAATATCTGAGATGATTAGAATTGGACAATCATTCAGTGAAATAGTTAATGAAATACCTAAAATAAGAGAAAGTATGCACGGTTATTTTACAATTGATACATTAGAATATCTTCAAAGAGGTGGAAGAATAGGGAAAATAGCAGGATCATTAGGTAGCATATTACAGATAAAACCTATAGCATCTGTAAATGATGAAGGTGTTTTATATACTCATTCAAAGGTAAGAGGTAAGAAAAAGGCTATTAATAAAATGACTAAATATCTAGAAGAAGTTTTATCAGAATATAGATGTAATGTTTGGGTTTTAGAAGGTGGAGCAGAAAATGAGGCTTTAGAATACCTTGAAACTTTAAAGAGGAATAATTACGATAATGTTGAAAAATTTAGTTTTGGTCATTTGGGACCTATATTTGGAATGCATACTGGTCCAGGATTAGTAGCAGTTGTATATGAAAAAATAGAAAAAATAAAATAGAATTTGTTGATAGAGAGAATGTTTTAATAAATAGACATTCTCTTATTTTACGTTTACAAAGATTTTATATTATAATATTGATTAAAATATTAATAATTTTTGAATAAACCATTGAAATTGTTAATATTTATAGGTATAGTGATAAGGAGTACCTTTAGGAATATTCAAAATTAAGGAGAGCATAAATGTATGAATGTAAGAAAGAAGAAAATAAACTAAAAAAAGAGCTTTTTATAGAATTTATAAAATATAATTTTCTAAAAGATAGAAATATAGATTATAAAGAGTTTAAATATGGAGATGATAAACGAGCTTTTTATAGAGTTTATAAAGGGTATGATAAGAGAAAACCAACCATATTCTTCATACATAGTAGTGGATTTTGGAAAGGTAGCCCAAAAGGATGTGCAGCTATAGGTAAATTCTTTTATAAATATGGATTTAATATAGTTATTCCTTCTTATGAACTAGCACCAGAACATAAATATCCAGTACAAATTGAAAATATATTTTCAGCATTTAAGCACTATGTAGATAGTAATAAACCACAAAAGATAGTTGTTATGGCTTATTCTGCAGGAGCAGAGTTAGCAGCAAATTTAGTTTATAATGAAGAAATGAGAAGTAAGTTTAATATAGATAATAATATTATTTGTTCACTGATAACTTTAGCTGGAACCTTAGATTTTAGTCTTTGTGAGTCTAAAGAATATGATAGCTATATTAATAGGTATCTTTATGGAAAAGAACAAATATTTGATGTAAACCCTATAAACTTAGTAAAAGAGGATTCTCCTAAAATTCCTGTTTTATGTATACATGGAAATAAGGATTGTATTGTTAATATTGAAAATTCAAAAAGATTTATTGAAAAAATAAATAGATTAGAAGGTGAGGGAAAACTTTTAGAAATAGAAGGAGTTCATCATTCAGATATACAAAGGTTATTTATTGGATTAGGTACTGAAAAAACAGGTGAAGTAATGAGATTTATAAATGGATATTAATTAGATTAGAAATCACAGCAATTAATTGTTGTGATTTTTTTGTTTTAAAATAAAATTTAATGTTAAATGATAAAAATAATTTTAGGGAAAAAGGAATATTAAATAAGAAAAATAAGTATACATTACTGTATAGAAAATAAGTTTGAATTTAAGAGAAACACATGTATAATCATGTGTTTTGTTTATGAAGTCTAATAATATGAAAGCGCTTTCTCGTCGCAAAAAACAATAATGAACAAGTTAAAAATAAATAATGTATAAAAAATTAACTAAATTATATCGATAAAAGAAAATAACGATGAAAATATAATAAAAAGTATGAAATACATAAATTGTAATTAGAAAATGATTTTCTGTATTCTAAATATAGTCGAATTTTTAGAAAAAGTGAGAATAAAATATTAAAATGTTGAAAACATATAGAAGGGCATCGCTTTCACAGTTTAATATAATCATTGTAAAGTCGAACGACGAACGATGAGTTTAAAATAGCTTATGAATATTAGCTTATTTTACAATTTATTATTAACTTAAATAGAGAAGTTAATATGTAGGCTTTTAAATAAGAATTATTTTAAAGTATTAAGGAGGATTATTAAATGAAAAAGAAATTTCTTTCTGCTGTTTTAGCAGTACTTACAACAGCTACTTTACTTGCAGGTTGCGGTGGTTCAGGAGAGGGACAAACAACTGGTGGTGGATCAGATTCTAAACCAGGAATGAAGATTGGAATGGTTACTGATGCAGGAACTATAGATGACAAATCATTCAATCAAGGAACTTGGACAGGTATTGAAAAGGCTAAAGAAGATTTAGGAATTGAAAATAAGTATTTAAAACCAAATGGAACAACTGAGGCAGATTACTTAAAAGAAATAGGAAATCTTTACGATGCAGGATTTAAATTTATCGTAACTCCAGGATTTAAGTTTGAAACTGCTATATATAAAGGACAAACTAAATATGAAGATGCTAAATTTGTATTATTAGATGGTGCTCCACACTCAGGACAAGAAGGAGCTAAACCAGAGGTTGCAGATAATACTGTATCAATATTCTTCGCTGAAGAGCAAGCAGGATTTATGGCTGGTGTAGCTACTGCACTTGAATTAAAAGAAGGAGCTTTAGGATTTATCGGCGGTATGAAAATACCACCAGTTCAAAAGTTTAACTGGGGATTCCAACAGGGTGTTGCTTATGCTAATGAGAAATTAGGAACTAAGATGACATTAGAAGCTGATAATGTTATATATCAAGGAACATTCGATGATTCAGCAGCTGGTGGACAAATAGCAGCTCAAATGTATGACAATGGAGTAAAAGCTATATTCTGTGCAGCTGGTGGAGTTGGAGTTGGAGCTATTCAAGAAGCTAAAAACAGAACTTCTTCAGGAGAGCAAGCTTGGATAATTGGGGTTGACGTTGACCAATATGAAGATGGTATCTACGAAGGCGATAAGTCAGTAATACTTACTTCAGCTATAAAGAGAATTGACCATGCTTCATATGACATGATTAAGAAAGAGCTAGATGGTGAATTCCCAGGTGGACAAACATTAACTTACGATGCATCAAACAATGGTGTTGGTTTACCAGATGAAAATCCAAACTTAAGTGAAGAGACTATGACTGAAGTAAATAAAGTTTTCGAGCAATTAAAAAATGGAGAAATTAAGGTTTCTGCTGAGCAAGGTGAATTAATAGAGTAATTTAAAATTCAAGGAAGTTTTTATTAAGGAGATGGGGCTTCCCTCTCCTTTTAATTATATAAAAATTAGTTTGTAAGCAATAAAAAGTGGGTTGTTATATAGAAAAAAAGTATTTTGTTTTGCAAAAAGCAATGTGATAAAGTATAGAATTTTATAAAGTATTAAGGAGGTAACTTATGGAATATGTAGTAGAGATGCTTAATATTCGCAAAGAGTTTCCTGGGATAGTAGCAAATGATAATATAACTTTGCAACTAAGAAAAGGAGAAATACATGCTCTTCTAGGGGAAAATGGAGCAGGTAAATCAACTTTAATGGGAATTCTTTTTGGAATGAATCAGCCAGATAAAGGAAGCATAAGAGTTAAGGGGAAAGAGGTTAAGATAAATAATCCAAACGTAGCAAATGATTTAGGAATAGGTATGGTTCACCAACATTTTAAACTTGTAGAAAACTTTACAGTTACACAAAACATAGTATTAGGATGTGAGCCTAAAATTCTTTTTGGACTAGGGATGGACTTGAAAAAAGCGGCTAAGAAGATAGAAAATCTTTCTAAACAGTATGGATTAAATGTTGATCCTTATGCAAAGATTGAGGATATATCTGTAGGTATGCAGCAGAGAGTTGAGATATTAAAAATGCTTTATAGGGATGCAGATGTTTTAATATTAGATGAACCTACAGCTGTATTGACTCCTCAAGAGATTGAAGAGCTTATAAAAATAATGAAAAACCTTATAAATGAAGGAAAATCAATAATTATAATTACTCATAAATTAAAAGAAATAAAGGCTGCAGCTGATAGATGTACTGTTATAAGAAGAGGAAGATATATTGGTACAGTAGATGTTAAGAATACAAGCGAATCAGAAATGGCTAAAATGATGGTTGGTAGAGAAGTTTCATTTAAAGTTGATAAAAAGCCTGCGAATCCAGGAAATGTAGTTTTAGATGTAAAAAATTTATCAGTTAAAAATAATAAAAAGGTTCTAGGACTAAAGAATTTTTCAGTTCAAGTTAGAGCAGGAGAAATTCTAGGGATTGCTGGAGTAGAAGGTAATGGACAAAGTGAATTGATTGAAGCTATTACTGGATTAAGAAAAGCAGAAAGTGGAACAGTTTTATTTAAAAATAATGATATAACAGGAAATTCTATAAGAAGTAGAATTGATTCTGGTATTGCTCACATACCAGAGGACAGACACAAAAGGGGATTAGTTTTAGACTATTCTTTAGAGGATAACATGGTTTTAGAGGTTTATAATAAGAAACCATTCTCAAATAATGGATTACTAAATAGAAAAGCAATAAGAGAATATGCTGAAAAGATCATTGATGAGTTTGATGTTAGATCAGGGGAGGGAGCATCATCAATATCTAGATCACTATCTGGAGGTAACCAACAAAAAGCTATAATAGGCCGTGAAATAGAGCTTAATCCTGAACTTTTAATAGCTGCTCAGCCTACTAGAGGATTAGATGTTGGTTCAATAGAATATATTCACAAAAGACTTGTAGAACAAAGAGATAGTGGAAAAGGTGTACTTTTAATATCTTTGGAATTAGATGAAATATTAAATGTTTCAGATAGGATTGCAATTATAAATAATGGAGAGCTTATAGGTATTGTTAATGCAGATGAAACTAATGAAAATGAAGTAGGTCTTATGATGGCTGGTGTAAAAGGAGGAATAAAGCATGAAGTTTAAGCAGTGTATTATATCTCTAATGGCTATTATTTTGGGACTTATTGCAGGAGCAATTTTAATGGCTATTATGGGGCATAACCCGGTTGAAGGATATTCTTATCTATTCAGGGGTGGATTAATGAATATGGAGAGAATAGGTAATACCTTAGCTACTGCAACTCCTCTTATATTAACAGGTCTTTCATTAGCCTTTGCTTTTAAGACTGGATTATTCAACATAGGAGCACCAGGTCAATTATTAATGGGTGGATTTTGTGCTGTTGCAATTGGGTTAACTATAGAATTACCAACATTTATATTATTACCTTTAATGATTATTGCAGGTATATTAGGTGGAGCTTTATGGGCACTAATCCCTGGAGCATTAAAAGCTAAGTTTAACGTTCATGAAGTTGTTTCTACAATAATGATGAACTGGATAGCTTATTGGATGATTTATTATTTAGTTCCTATGTATTTCAAAGGAGAATTCTTAGAAACAGAATCAGCACAGTTACCAGCAGGAGCAACTTTAAGAGTACAAGCTCTTACTGATTTATTCCAAGGTTCATTTATAAATATGGGGATAATAATAGCTATAATTTCAGTAATAGCTGTTTGGTTTGTATTAAATAAGACTGTTTTAGGATATGAGCTAAAGGCGGTTGGATTCAATAGAGATGCAGCAGAATATGCTGGTATTTCTGTAAATAGAAATATTATTCTATCAATGATGATAGCTGGTGGATTAGCTGGACTTGCAGGAGTTGTTCAATATACTGGAAATGCTATTAGTATGCAGATAGGGGTTATGCCAACTCAAGGTTTTGATGGAATAGCTGTTGCTTTATTAGGAGCAAGTAATCCAATAGGAGTCTTATTCTCAGCTTTATTCTTTGGTTTATTATACACAGGAAAAGGATTTATGAATGCTATGACAAGTATTCCACCAGAAATAGCGGATACAATAATGGCTACAATAATATACTTTGCTGCTACAAGTGTAATTATGGAAAGAGTTTTCAACAAGATAAAGAAGAGAGAAAAGAAAGTTAAGAAAGATTATGAAGAAAATAAAAAAGATGAAAGGGTGGTGAGCAAATAATGTGGGATATCATTCAACAAATATTTCCGTATGCTATAGGCTTTACTATACCTCTTTTAATCACTGCATTAGGTGCTTTATTTTCTGAAAGAAGTGGAGTTGTAAATATTGGACTTGATGGTCTTATGATAGTAGGATCATTCTCAGGAGCCTTCACTATAGTAAAACTTCAAGAAGCAATGCCAGGAAGCTCACTTCCTTTGTGGATTGGATTAGCAGTTGCTATGTTAGTTGGAGTTTTATTTTCTCTACTACATGCCTTTGCAAGTATAAATTTAAATGCTGATCAGGTTATAAGTGGTACTGCTATCAATATGATAGCTGGAGCTTTAACAGTATTTTTAGCTAGAAACATGACTGGAAGTGGTAATATTAGAATAACTCAAGGGTTCATACCACAAGATATTCCTGTGTTATCATCAATACCTGTTATAGGAGACTTATTCTTTACAAAAACATATGCAACTACTTGGTTAGTAATAGGAATTCTTGTAGTCAGTACTTTCCTTTTATATAAAACAAGTTTTGGATTAAGACTAAGAGCATGTGGAGAACATCCACAAGCAGCCGATGCAGCTGGAATAAATGTTTATAAGATGAGATATATAGGTGTTATGATATCAGGAGCATTTTCATCATTAGGTGGAGCTGTAATTCTTGTAACTTATGGTGGAGAGTTTACAGGAGGCGTTGCTGGATTAGGATTCTTAGCCTTAGCTGCTTTAATTTTTGGACAGTGGAAGCCATGGGGAGTTTTAGGAGCTACATTATTCTTTGGATTTGCTACAACTATAGCAAATGTATCAGGAATAGTACCTTCATTAGCAACTATACCGCCAGTATTACTTAAGATATTCCCATATGTAGTAACTTTACTAGCCTTAATAGTGTTCTCTAAGACATCACAGGCACCGAAGGCTGCAGGTCAACCTTATCAAAAGGACAAGAGATAAGTTTATATATACAGACATTTTTAAAACCAATAGAGCAAATTATAATACTAATTTGCTCCATTGGTTTTTTATTTTAATTAAGATTAAGGAGAGGAATATATTAGCTAAAATTTTTTAGTTATAAACATAAATGTGTTAGCGGTTACTTGTAAAATGAATAAAATTAAAACGAAATTAGATGAATTTTATATAAGCAATTATATTGAAGTAAAAACAATGAGTAATAAATTTGAATAAAATGAAAAATAAGTAAAAAATAAAAAGTGTAAAATTATTGTGAATAACAAATGAAGTAAAAAAGTAAAAAATTATAAAAAATGTATTTAATTTTAAAATATGTATAGTAAGATAGCGATTACAGAGATTAATATAATATTAAACGAACAATTAGCTAAAAAAAGTTTTGGAATATTAGTTTGTAGAACTTTACTTAATTTTAACTAAGTAGTTCGCACGCTAATATTTAGAGACTTAATAAAATTTAAGGTGTTAGGGAGGAAGATCAAATGAAAAAGAAAGTTCTTTCTGCTATATTAGCAGTAATTACAACAGCAACTTTAATTGTTGGATGTGGAGGAAGTACTAGTGAGGGACAAGCATCGAGTGATTCAGGCACTAAGGAAAAATTAAAAGTTGGTATGGTTACTGATTCAGGTACTATCGATGATAAATCTTTTAACCAAGGAACTTGGGAAGGAATTAAAAAGGCTGAGAAAGAGTTGGGCGTAGAAGCTAAATATGTAAAACCAACTGGAGAAACAGAATCAGATTACTTAAAAGAAATTGGAAATCTTTATGATGCAGGATTTAAGTTTATTGTAACTCCAGGATTTAAATTTGAGACCGCTATATATAAAGCACAAACAAAATATCCAGAAGGAAAATTTGTATTATTAGATGGTTCGCCTCATTCAGGAGAAAAAGGTGCTAAAGCAGATGTTGCTAAGAATACGGTTTCAATACATTTCGCAGAGCAACAAGCAGGATTCATGGCGGGAGTTGCAACAGCACTTCAACTTAAAGAAGGAGCTTTAGGATTTATAGGTGGTATGCAAATTCCACCAGTTCAGAAATTTAACTGGGGATTCCAACAAGGAGTAGATTATGCAAACAAAAATTTAGGAACTAAGATGACTATAGATGCTAAAGATGTAGTATATCAAGGATCATTTAATGATTCAGCTGCTGGTGGACAAATAGCAGCTCATATGTTTGATAGCGGAGTAAAAGCTATATTCTGTGCAGCTGGTGGAGTTGGTGTTGGTGCTATTCAAGAGGCAAAAAATAGAACAGCTTCAGGAAAGCAAGCATGGATAATCGGAGTAGATGTTGACCAATATAATGATGGTATTTATGAAGGAGATAAATCTGTAATACTTACTTCAGCTGTTAAGAGAATTGGTAATGCTTCATATGATATGATAAAAGATGATTTAGATGGAAAATTCCCGGGTGGACAAACTCTAATGTATGATGCATCAAATAATGGTGTAGGATTACCTGAAAAAAATCCTAACTTAAGTGAAGAAACTATAAAAAAAGCAAATGAAGTTTATGAAAAATTAAAAAATGGTGATATAAAAGTTTCTGCTGAACAAGGAGATTTAATAAAGTAGTTAAAATAGATATTTTTTATTAAAGGAGGTGGGGCTACCCCCTCCTTTTATTTATCTAAGATAACATACTATTATTAGAAAAATATGGGTTTTTGAATTGTTAAACATAGAGAATTAAAAAGAATTTATATGTATTAAGGAGGGTAACATATGGAGTATGTAGTAGAAATGCTTAATATTCGTAAAGAGTTCCCGGGTATAGTGGCCAATGATAATATAACTTTGCAGCTAAGAAAAGGAGAGATACATGCTCTTCTTGGAGAAAATGGAGCTGGTAAATCAACTTTAATGGGAGTTCTTTTTGGTATGAACCAACCAGATAAGGGAGTTATAAAAGTAAAAGGAAAAGAAGTGAAAATAACTGATCCTAATGTAGCAAATGATTTAGGAATTGGAATGGTTCATCAGCACTTTAAATTAGTAGAAAATTTTACTGTAACTCAAAATATAGTTTTAGGGTGTGAGCCTAAAACTTTTGGTGGTTTAGGAATGGATTTAAAAGGAGCAGCAAAGAAGATTGAAAATTTATCTAAGCAATATGGCTTAAATGTTGACCCTTATGCCAAGATAGAGGATATTTCTGTTGGTATGCAACAAAGAGTAGAAATTTTAAAAATGTTATATAGAGATGCTGAAGTTTTGATATTTGATGAACCAACAGCTGTTTTAACGCCTAAAGAAATAGATGAATTAATAAGAATAATGAAGAACCTTGTAAATGAAGGAAAGTCAATAATAATTATTACTCATAAATTAAAAGAGATAAAAGCTGCAGCTGATAGATGTACTGTTATAAGAAGAGGAAGGTATATTGGTATTGTAGATGTTGATACTACTAGTGAAGCTGAAATGGCTAAAATGATGGTTGGTAGAGAGGTTTCATTTAAAGTTGATAAAAAGCCTGCGAATCCAGGAAATGTAGTTTTAGATGTACAAAACTTATCAGTTAAAAATAATAAAAAAGTTCTAGGATTAAAAGATTTTTCTCTTCAGGTTAGAAAGGGAGAGATTGTTGGAATAGCTGGAGTTGAAGGGAATGGACAAAGTGAATTGATTGAAGCTATTACAGGGCTTAGAAAGGTTGAGTCTGGAAAGATTATATTTAAAAATAATGATATAACAGGGGATTCTATTAGAAGTAGAATTAATTCAGGGATAGCACATATACCAGAAGATAGACATAAAAGAGGGCTAGTTTTAGATTATTCTATAGAAGATAATATGGTTTTAGAAGTTTATAATAAGGATCCATTTTCTAAAAATGGCTTATTAAATAGAAGTGAAATAAAAGCATATGCTGAGAAGATAATAGAAGAATTTGATGTGAGATCAGGAGAAGGTGCGAATTCTATTGCAAGAAGTTTATCAGGTGGAAATCAACAAAAAGCTATTATAGGTCGTGAGGTAGAATTAAATCCAGAGCTGCTTATAGCAGCACAACCAACAAGAGGATTAGATGTTGGATCTATAGAATATATTCATAAGAGATTGGTAGAACAAAGAGATAATGGGAAAGGTGTGCTTTTAATATCTTTAGAATTAGATGAAATATTAAATGTTTCAGATAGGATTGCAATTATAAACAATGGAGAACTTATAGGGATTGTCAATGCAGATGAAACTGATGAAAATGAAGTTGGTCTTATGATGGCTGGTATAAAAGGAGGGGTAAAGCATGAAGTTTAAACAATTTATCATATCTCTAATGGCTATTATTTTAGGACTAATTGCTGGGGCCGTATTAATGCTTATTATGGGACATAATCCTATAGAAGGATATAGTTTCTTATTTAGAGGTAGTTTTATGAGCATTGAGAGAGTAGGAAATATGCTAGCTACTGCAACTCCGCTTATATTAACAGGTCTTTCATTAGCCTTTGCTTTTAAGACTGGATTATTCAACATAGGAGCACCAGGACAATTATTAATGGGTGGTTTCTTTGCCACTGTAGTTGGATTATCTTTAAAATTACCTGCTCCCATATTGATACCATTAGTTATTTTAGCTGGATTAATTGGAGGAGCCATTTGGGCATGGATTCCAGGAGTTTTAAAAGCGAAATTTAATGTTCATGAAGTTGTTTCTACAATAATGATGAACTGGATAGCTTATTGGATAGTTTATTATATGATACCTATGTATTTTAAAGGAGAATTCTTAGAAACAGAATCAGCACAGTTACCAGCAGGAGCAACTTTAAGAGTACAAGCTCTTACTGATTTATTCCAAGGTTCATTTATAAATATGGGAATAATAATAGCTATAATTTCTGTAATAGCTGTTTGGTTTGTATTAAATAAGACTGTTTTAGGATATGAGCTAAAGGCGGTTGGATTTAATAAAGATGCGGCAGAATATGCTGGTATTTCTGTAAATAGAAACATTATTCTATCAATGATGATATCAGGAGCATTATCAGGTCTTGCAGGAGTTACTCAATATGCAGGAAATGCAATTAGTATGCAAATTGGTGTTATGCCATCTCAAGGTTTTGATGGAATAGCTGTTGCTTTATTAGGAGCAAGTAATCCAATAGGAGTCTTATTCTCAGCTTTATTCTTTGGTTTATTATACACAGGAAAAGGGTTTATGAATGCTATGACAAGTATTCCACCAGAAATAGCGGATACAATAATGGCTACAATAATATACTTTGCTGCTACAAGTGTAATTATGGAAAGAGTTTTCAATAAGATAAAGAAGAGAGAAAAGAAAATTAAGAAAGAACATGAAGAGAATAAAAAAGATGAAAGAGTGGTGAACAAATAATGTGGGGAACAATTCAACAAATATTTCCATATGCGATAGCGTTTACTATACCACTTTTAATAACTTCATTGGGAGCTTTATTTTCTGAGAGAAGTGGTATTGTAAATATTGGACTTGATGGTCTTATGATTGTTGGGTCATTTTCTGGGGCTTTTACAATAGTAAAACTTCAAGAAGCAATGCCAGGAAGTTCTCTTCCTTTATGGATTGGTTTAGGAGTAGCAATGCTAGTAGGAATATTATTTTCTTTGCTACATGCCTTTGCAAGTATAAATTTAAATGCTGATCAGGTTATAAGTGGTACTGCTATCAATATGATAGCTGGAGCTTTAACAGTATTTTTAGCTAGAAATATGACTGGAAGTGGTAATATTAGAATAACTCAAGGGTTCATACCACAAGATATTCCTGTGTTATCATCAATACCTATTATAGGGGATCTGTTCTTTAAAAAGACTTATATAACTACTTGGTTAGTAATTGCAATATTATTAATAAGCACATATTTATTATATAAGACAAGTTTTGGACTAAGACTAAGAGCATGTGGAGAACATCCACAGGCAGCCGATGCAGCTGGAATAAATGTTTATAAGATGAGATATATAGGTGTTATGCTATCAGGAGCATTTTCATCTTTAGGAGGAGCTATAATTCTTGTAACTTATGGTGGAGAATTTACAGGAAGTGTAGCTGGTCTTGGATTCCTAGCTTTAGCTGCTTTGATCTTTGGACAGTGGAAGCCATGGGGAATATTAGGAGCCACATTATTCTTTGGATTTGCAACAACAATTGCTAATGTATCTCAAATAATACCTTCTCTTGCTTCAATACCACCAGTTTTACTTAAGATATTCCCTTATGCAGTAACTTTACTTGCATTAATAGTATTCTCTAAGACATCACAAGCACCAAAGGCAGAGGGTCAACCTTATCAAAAGGATAAAAGATAATTTTTTAGGGTCATATACAAAATGTATATGACCCTTTTTATGTTATAAATATAAATTAATTTAGAGATAATATATTTATTATCATTTAAAGGAGGAAGCGATATGATTGCAAAGGAGTTATTAGAATTTAAGAATTGGTGTGTAGTTGGTGATGTTGGAAATAGCACAAAGTATGCAAATAGAATATTTAAAAAGCTAGAAAGTAAGGAATTTAATATATCTGGTGTTCATCCAAAAGGTGGTGAGCAGATTTATGAGACATTAAAAGAAGTACCGTACAAAATAGAGGTTATAGATTTGTGTATAAACTCTTTTTCTGGATTAAAGTATATAAAAGAGGCTAATGAGCTTGGAATAGATAAAGTCTTAATTCAGCCTGGAGCAGAAAGTGATGAAATAGTAGCTTTCTGTAAAGAAAATGGAATAACTGCTATTGAGGGATGTGCATTAGTTGAACTAGGAAGAATGTAAATAAATTTATTACTCTAAGTTAAAGTTCGTATTAAATGAAAGTATAAATTTATTAAGAAATATAAAAAAGGAATAATATGTTTAAATGCGTATTATTGATTGGTAAAATTGATTTAAAATACGTGAAATCTTAAAAAATAATACAAAAAAACTAATTAATTTCTCTTTTTCGACAAAAATATTCGTAAAACTCTTGAATAATAAAAAAAATCTGATAATATATTAAAGGTGCTTTAAAAAAACAATATTAAAGAAAGAGTGAGATTATGGAAAAATTCTTCAAGCTTAGGGAAAATAATACAGATGTAAAAACAGAATTTATTGCTGGATTAACTACATTCATGACAATGGCTTATATACTTATAGTAAATCCATCAATATTAGCAGCAGCTGGAATGGATCAGGGAGCAGTATTTACAGCTACAGCATTATCAGCAATAATTGCTACTTTAATAATGGGACTATATGCTAAGTTACCATTTGCACAAGCGCCTGGAATGGGATTAAACGCATTCTTTGCTTATACAATCGTTCTTCAAATGGGATATTCATTTGAATTTGCTTTAACAGCAGTTTTATTAGAGGGAATAATATTTATACTTTTAACTATATTTAACGTACGTGAAGCTATAGTTGACTCAATACCTGTAGGAATAAAAAATGCCATTTCAGTTGGTATAGGTTTATTCATTGCCTTAATAGGATTAGAGGGAGCTGGAATAGTAGTACATACAGATGGTGGAACAATAGTTTCTTTAGGAAACATAGTGTCAGGCCCAGGTCTTTTAGCGATAATTGGACTTTTAATAACAAGTGTTTTAATAGCTAGAAATGTTAAAGGAGCATTATTCATAGGGATGTTAGTTACAGCTATAATAGGAATTCCTATGGGAATAACACCTATACCAAGCAGTATAGTTAGTATGCCTCCTTCAATAGCTCCAACAATGTTTAAATTTGAATTCCACAATATATTCTCAATAGATATGTTAATTGCATTATTTACATTATTATTTATGGATATGTTTGATACTATAGGAACTTTAGTTGGTGTTGCGACTAAAGCTAAAATGTTAGATAAAGATGGAAAAGTTCCAAACATAAAGAAAGCTTTATTTGCAGATGCAGTAGGTACAACTATAGGAGCTTGTTTAGGTACAAGTACAGTTAGTACTTTCGTTGAAAGTGCATCAGGTGTTGCAGAAGGTGGTAGAACAGGTTTAACAGCTGTTTCAACAGCATTTATGTTCTTCTTAGCATTATTCTTTGCACCTATATTTACAGTAATTACACCAGCTGTTACAGCATCAGCTTTAATACTAGTTGGATTATTTATGATAGAGCCAATAAAAGAAATTAATTTACATGATTTTACAGAAGCTATACCAGCATTCTTAACAATTATAATGATGCCTTTTGCATATTCAATATCAGATGGTATCGTATTTGGTGTTATATCATACATCGTATTAAAAGTATTCACAGGAAAATGGAAAGATATAAGCATAACTACTGTAATATTAGGATTAATATTCCTACTTAAGTTTGCTATATAATTAAGAGATAGATTATTTGGGTCATATGAAATTTTTCATATGACCCATTTTTTGTAGAATGATTTTATTATCAATTTATTAAAAAATATAGTAAAATAATATAATAAATATCTTATCGCTACTAACTTATTAGATTAGTAATGAATGGGGGAAATATTATGAAACTTGGATTAGTACTGTCTGGTGGAGGCGGAAAGGGTGCATACGAACTAGGAGTTTGGAAGGCACTGGTCGAGATGAAACTAGATAAGCATATAGAAGTTATATCAGGAACATCTATAGGAGCCTTTAATGCAGCTTTATTTGCTCAAGGTGATATGGAAAATGCTCAAGCGTTATGGGATGAGGTTACTATGGAAAAATTGGTTCCTATGAGTAAAATGGATTTACTTAAGAAGGGAGTTGCTTTGGCATTAGGTGTTAAAAGCATTAACTTTGTAAAAAAGCATATGTCAGACAAACTGGAAGTAGGAGACTTTCCTAAGGATGGAGCTTATGATGTTGTAAATAAATTTATTGATGTGAGAAAAGTTAAAGAGTCAGGAAAGATATGTTATGCAGCTTGCACTGAACTTCCAGAATGTAAAGTTAAATATTTTAAAATTAATGATTATGATGATGAAGTTGGTAAGGAAATTATAATGGCTTCAGCATCACTACCACTAATATATGATAGTTCAGAGGTTGACGGTAAGAAATATTTAGATGGAGGGATGGTTGACAACACACCTATTCAGCCTGTATATGGTGAAGGCTGTGATTTAATAATAGTAGTACATCTTTCAAAGGAAGGAACTGTGGATAGAAGTCTTTATCCAAATGCTCAAATAATAGAAATAGTTCCTAAGAGTTTGGACGATGGAATGATAAATGGAACTTTGAATTTAGATGGTGGAGCTAAGAGATTAAGAGCTCAACAAGGATATGATGATACAATGAATCTTTTAGGGCCTATAATGACTTTAGCTAAGAACAGTTATGAAAGTGAAATGAATGAGAGGAATCCATTCCTATATAGAATATATAGTGGGTTTAGAGATTTTAAAGAGAAATTATCATCAAAAGATGTAGTAAACAAATAAGTTAAAAAAATAACAAGGGTTGTTTTGGGAAAGATCACTCTGTTGTTTTAAATTTAATCTAAATATAGAAAAAATATACATTTATTAAAAAAATACCTATATAAGTATCAGTTTTAAATTTTCTTTGTTGATAATGCTGTTAAAAACTTGACAATGATATAGCTCTAAAATAAAATTAAGTAAAATATATATGAAATGAGGGCTATTAATGAAAAATTCTTTAGTAAAATCATTAAATGGTATGGGGATTGGATTATTTGCGACTCTAGTTGTAGGAACGATAATAGTTCAACTCGGTACCTTAATGGATTTTCAATTGTTTATAACTCTAGGAAATTTTGCTAAGGTGTTTATGGGAGGGGCTATTGGTGCAGCTGTTGCTTATTTTTTAGGTGCATCGCCTTTGGTGATTTTTTCTTGTATAGTTACAGGAAGTATAGGTGCAGGAGCAATTAAATTAGTAGATGGAGTTATGGTGATTGGGGTAGGTGATCCAGCAGGAGCATATATAGCAGCATTTTTAACTGTATTATTAGGGAATTTAATTGCAGGTAAAACTAAGGTGGACATTCTATTAACCCCAATGGTATGTATATTATTTGGAGGACTAATAGGAATAATGATTTCTCCGACTATATCAGAATTTGTTGGATTTATAGGAGATATAATCAATAGAGCTACAGAGATGCAACCAATTTATATGGGAGCTATAGTATCTACCATTATGGGATTAGTTTTAGTATCACCAATAAGTTCTGCTGCTTTAGCAACTAGTTTGGGATTAGAAGGATTAGCAGCAGGGGCGGCAGTTGTGGGATGTTCATGTCAAATGATTGGATTTGCAGTAATATCTTATAAAGAGAATGGTGTAGAAGGTCTTATAGCTCAAGGGATAGGGACAGCAAAAATACAATTTGGAAACATAGTTAAAAATCCATACATAGTTATACCAACAGTAGTTTCTAGTTTTTCAATTGGAATATTATCTACAACTATATTTAAGATATCATCTAACAGCATAGGTGCAGGAATGGGAACAAGTGGGCTTGTTGGTCAAATACAAACAATAGCTGTAATGGGAAGTGAAGGCATTCCAGCAATACTTATAACACAGGTGATACTACCAGCTATAATATCTTTATTTGTTGTTAAATTTCTTAGAATTAGGAATCTAATAAAAAGTGGAGATATGTTAATAGAAAAGATTTAATATTTAAGCAGAGTAAAGAGATTTACTCTGCTTTTTTAGTATTGAATAAGAAATATTAACCTAAGATTATTAAGGTTAGAATTAGTTAGCCATTTAAACCTTAGCTAAAAATAAGTATTTATCTAAAGTTAACAATATTTATAAAAATATTTCCTTGGGACATTATAGTATAGGTAAGAAAAATATATTTTTATTAATTATTTACTAATAAAAATTATTGAGATATAAAGAATTTAGATATAAAATGAAGAAAATGTTAGTTTAATAGAGTATGTTAAAGAAAAAATATTTTGACTATATAAGGAAAATCTTATATAGTTAATGTTATGAAAAAAATAATACGGAACTCTAGTTCATAAATAATACACAAATGAATGTTTTATTATAATTAAAAAATGCATATTATGTTTAAGTAAAGTAGAAATAGACGCATGAGATTCTAGGAGGATAAGCATGGCAGATTTAGATAGAAATTTATTGAAGACTATAAAAGAAGAAAAGCTTGAAAATTATTTTGTTAAGGCTAATTTTGGACTTGAAAAAGAGAACGTAAGAGTAAATGCAAATGGAGAATTAGCACTTACACCACATCCAAAGGCTTTTGGTAAGAAGGAGAATAATCCATATATAAAAACTGATTTTTCTGAGAGTCAATTAGAAATGGTTACTCCAGTTTGTGATACTATTGATGAAGTTTATAGTTTCATATCAAATTTAAATAAGGTTGTATCTTTAGAACTTATAAAAGAAGGAGAATATCTATGGCCACAGAGCAATCCTCCTATATTACCAGATGAGAAAGATATACCCATAGCTAAGCTTGAAAATGAAGAGGATGAAATATATAGAGAAAATCTTAGTAGGAAATATGGTAAGAAAAAACAGGTTATAAGTGGAATACATTATAACTTTTCATTTAAAGAAGAATTTCTTAGATTATTATATAAAGAATTAAACGTAGAAGGTGATTTTAGAACATTTAAGGATAGAACATACCTTAGAATGACTAGAAACTTTTTAAAGTATCACTGGATATTAATATATTTAACAGGAGCTAGTCCAGTATTCCATGAAAGTTATATAGAAGAGTGTAGAGAAAAGGGAGAAAAAGTAGGAGATGATGCTTACTACTTTAAGGGAATAAACTCTCTAAGAAATAGTTGCTGTGGATACAAGAATAAAGAGGATTTATATGTATCATATAATAGTATAACTGATTATTATAAGGATTTAGGAAATTTAATAAAGGACGGTCAAATACAAAGTGCTAAGGAATATTATAATCCTATTAGATTAAAGTCTTTAGGTAAAGGTGATATTCTAGAGAATCTTTTGAATAATGGAATTGATTATTTAGAAGTAAGGCTTTTGGACTTGAATCCACTATGTAAGCAAGGAATATGTAAGAAAACATTATATCTTGTACATATTTTTATGCTATATACATTCTTAAAAGAAGATACTGGCTTTTCATATGAAGACCAAGAAGAATTCTTTAAAAATCATAATATAGTTACAATAAGAGGAAGATATGATGATGTAGAAATATATGAAAAGGGAGAGCGAATTCTTTTAAAAGATAAAGGAAGAGAAATACTTTCTGAGATGAGAGCTGTAGTTGAGGAGTTATTCCCTAACTGCAATGATTTTAAAGAGATAATAGATGATTCTTTAGAGAAGATAAATGATTCTAAAAAGACTATTTCTAAAAGACTTCTTGAAAGTATAAAAAAAGAAGGTTATATTCAATTTCATATGAGAATGGCTAAAGAATATTTAGAATATTATAAGAGCAAGGAATTTAATTTGATAGGATATGAAGATTTAGAATTATCAACTCAAATTCTAATTTTAGATGCTATAAAAAGAGGAATAGAATTTAAGGTTATGGACAGATTAGAGAACTTTATTTCTTTAAGTGATGGTAAAAAAGTTGAGTATGTTAAACAGGCAACTAAAACTTCTAAGGACTCATATATAACAGCATTAGTAATGGAAAATAAGTTGGTTACTAAAGATATATTAAAAGATAACCATATAAGAGTTCCAAAAGGAAAGAATTATGATGATATAGAAGAAGCTAAAAGAGATTTTAGACTGTTTAAGGATAATAAGATAGTTATAAAGCCTAAATCAACAAATTTTGGACTTGGAATAAGTATATTTACAGGAAGCTATTCTAAAGAAGATTATGATAGAGCCATAGAGATTGCATTCTCAGAAGATAAATCAATATTAATAGAAGAGTTTATGACTGGAAAAGAGTATAGATTTTTGGTTATTAATAATGAAGTTGTGGGAATATTACACAGAGAACCTGCCAATGTACTTGGAGATGGCGAAAGAAGTATAAGAGAGCTTGTTGAACAAAAAAATTTAGATCCATTAAGAGGTAAAGGGTATAAAACTCCATTAGAAAAGATAAAGCTTGGAGAAATTGAGGAGATGTTCTTGAAGAATCAAGGATTAAATTTTGATTATGTGCCTAATAAGGGAGAAAAAGTTTATTTAAGAGAAAACTCAAATATAAGCACAGGTGGAGATAGTTTGGATTTTACAGATGAAATAGATGTAAGTTATAAAGCGGTTGCTATAAAGTCAGCCAAAGCGGTTAGAGCAGTTATAACTGGTGTTGATATGGTTATTGATGACATAAAAGAAGAGGCTAATGAAAAGAATCATGGGATAATCGAGTTAAACTTTAATCCAGCTATACACATTCATTGCTTCCCTTATGAAGGAATAAATAGAAAAGCAGGCGAAAAAATACTTAATCTATTATTTGATTAAAATGGTTTATTAGTCTATTATACTTGTGATGAAGGAGTAAAATAGTTCTATGAAAAATAATAAAAAGATGGATATATTAAAAGCTTTAGCAAATCCAATTAGAATGAAGATAATAGAAAAATTATATGATGGTCCAGTTTGTGTATGCAAATTAAATGAAGTTGTAGATTTTTCTCAAGCTAATTTATCACAACATCTAAAGGTTCTAAAGGATTCTGGAATAGTTCTTTCGGAAAAAAGAGGACTATATCAATATTACAGTTTAAGAGACGGAAAAATTAAAGAAGTTTTAAAATTAGTAGAGAGTATGTGTGAAAATTAATAAAAATGGGTGTATGAAATCTTTGTTTCATACACCCATTGATTTATTTAAAGATAGGATTTAATTTTAGAATTTATTGTTTTCATATATTTCTATGATTTCATTGAATAAATCTACATCATCAATTGAATTATATAAATCACCATCTTTTATATCATAAGTATAATCTAAAACATATTGCTGACCACTTATTACTTCTTTTATTATTCTAAAACGCTTATCTATATCTAGCATTTCAACTTCGCAAAGTATTTCAAGTGGTTCATTTTCTTTAGTATCACTATTGTACTGTTGCTTTATGAAGTTTTTGAATACAATAATATTAGTATTCTTTTTATCACAATAATTAACTTTACCAGTTTTATTACAAGATACACATGGATTGAATTCACAAGCTCTTATGCATTTGACACAGACACATTCAGAACAGATAAAGGTTTTGGCTAAAGCATCTTTATATGTTTTTTTAAAGTCTTCGCATTCTTTTATTATTTCATTATCTTTAGATTTACTTAAAAATGAGAAAAAAGATTTTTTCTCGGGAAGTTTCCTACTTTCTTCATCTAATAAATCATTATACTTCTTTAAAATTTTAATATTTTTATAGTAAGCTCTTTCTCTTAAGGTTGAGTCTTCGCTTAAAGCTTCAATATCATCTAAAACGAAAACTAATTGACTATATAAATTACCGTAGGTAGTTTTTTCTTTATCTAAAAATTCATTGGCATTCATTATTTACAGACCTCCTCCATATTATAAATAAGATACATCTTTAAAGTATAATTTTATGATATCATAAATTTATCAAAGAATTATGAAATTATAGATTAAAAAATATACAAACAATATTAATTATTTTATAATATGATTAAGATTCAATAATTATAGGAGGATGAGAGGGTGAATAAGAAGAAAAAATATAATCAGTTGATGTTATTTTTTATATCATTTTTCTTTTTAGTTGGATGTTTTAATTTTATTCCTATGGAAAAAGTTGAAGCAAGAACTATACATATAGGAAGTTCTTTGGAACATTCAATGGAGGAATCAGAAGTCAAAACTATTGAGAACTCAGCAGATAGTATTTTTGAGCATGCTCTAGTAGCAAAAAGAAGTTCTGGTTCAAGTTCAAGAAGCAGTAGCTCATCAAGAAGTTCAAGTAAAAGTGGTTCTTATAATTCAACTAAGAAGTACTCTAAACCAAGTAGTGGTAATTCTTCTAGTAGTTTTTTTAATAATGAAAAGAAAAGCCAAGGGAATAGCAATTATTCAACTACTGACAAATTTAACAACAAATCATCAACAGATAGTAATTCTAATAAAATAGAAAGTGGAAGTGATAATAAAAATTCAAGTAGTGGAAGCACTCAGGGAAATAGTAATTATTCAACAACTGATAAGTTTAATAGTAAAGCGCCAGCTGGTTCTTCAAGTGGATCAAATAGTAATAACAAAGAAGAAAGTAATAGTGGGTCAGGTAGTTATAATGGCTCAGGAAGTTCAAGTGGAAGTTATAGAAATAATGGTTCGGGGAAATCAGATTTCTTTGAAATGTTTATGTTAAGTAATATGTTACGTTCAGTTAGTAATATGTTTAGCTTTATGTTTATAAGAAATCCTTTTATTGGAATAGGAGCAATTGTATTAATTGTTTTACTTATAATATTAATAACTAGAAAAAGAAGATAATTATTAAATTTAATAATTATGACATGAAATTGTAAAGAAGAGAGAGTATAATAAATTCTAATATAAGTCGGTAAAGGTGGTAAATAATATGGGAATATTTAATAGAATATCAAATATGATAAAGGCTAAAACAAATTCAGCTTTAGATGATATGGAGAATCCAGTAGAGTTATTAGATCAAAAGATAAGAGATATGGAGAAAGCTTTTAATGAAGCTAAAAGATCTTCAGCTCAAATATTTGGTAATTTAAAAGATACTGAAAAGAAAATGAATCAAGCTAAGGAAGATTCAGCTCAATATGATGAAAAAGTAAGATTAGCAATGAGTAAAGGAAATGAAGAGTTAGCTAAAAAAGCCTTAAAACTAAAGTTAGAGAGCGATAAGAAATATGATTCTTTAAAAGAAAGTTATGAAGGTCAAAAAGCTAAGGCAGAAGTTCTAAAAACTAAGCTAAGTGAGTTAGAAAAAGAATTAGAGAAAACTAGAAGTTATAGAGATGAAGCAGTTGCTAGACTAAATAATGCAGAAGCTTCAAAACAAATAAATGAAGTTGTAGCTAATGTACAAAGTAAGAGCAATTCAATAAATATTGATGACATAGAAAGAAGTATTTCAAGAAAAGAAAGTTATGCTGCTGGATTAGAAGAATTAAAAGGTGAAAGCTTAGATGACGAGTTTGCTAAGTTAGAAGAATTAAGCTTAGATGATGAGTTAAACAAATATAGATCACAAAGTGAAGAAACTCCAAAGAAGGAAGAAAAAGAATCTAAGGATGATTTAGATTTAGAACTAGAAAAGTATAAAAAATAGTATATTTAATATAAGGCTGTATCTTAAGATACAGTCTTTTTTTATAAGAACTTGTAAATGATTACTTAAATTGATATTATTATAGGGACTTTAATTATTATCTTTATTAAAAGATTAATAAGACTTAACTTAAGAGGGGAGAATTAAATATGAATTACAAATTAGTGTGCATAGATATGGATGGAACACTTTTAAATTCAAAGCATGAGGTTAGTGAGGAGAATAAGAAAGCCTTAAAGGCTGCTATTGATAAAGGCGTACATATTGCTATAGCAACAGGAAGAGTATTTCCATCAGCAAGAATATATGGGAATATAATAGGGGTTAATGCACCTCTTATATGCTCAAATGGTTCATATATAAAAGATAAAAATAGCGAGGAAATAATATTTAAGTCAATCTTAGATAAGGAAACTTATAATAAGGTTTGTGATATTATAAAAAAACATGGTTTTTTAGCTTATGTTGACTCAACAGATGGATTAATATCAGATATTGAGGTGCCAGCAGATGATAGTCATAGACTAATGAATAGCTGGGTAGATGAAAAAGAACAGATAAAGTTTTATAAATATGATGATTTAAAAGATGCATATGATGAGCATAGTGATAAGATTCTTAAATTTATAATAATAAGACAGGAAAATGGAGATAGTATAGAAGCAGCTAAAGAAGAATTTGAAGCTTTAGAAGGTGTTGATTTAGTTTATGCTTCTTGGGGTGGATGTATAGAAATTATGAAAAAAGGGACTTCTAAAGCAAGTGCTGTAAAGGCCTTAGCTGATAAATTAGGTATAAAAAAAGAGGAAGTAATTTGTATTGGAGATAGTGGAAATGATATCTCTATGTTAGAAGAAGCTGGATTAGCAGTTGTAATGGGAAATGCACCAGATTTTATAAAGGAATATGGTGATTATATAACGGACACAAATGAAAATAATGGAGTAGCTAAAGCTATAGAGAAGTTTATTTTAAAAAAGTAATGTAAATTTATTTAATATGGTATAATTAGATAAAATTGTATATAAGAAAGGGTGTTAATATGTTTAAGAAAATAGCATCAGATGCTTTAGGATTAAGTGATATAGGAAAGGTAATAAGTCCAAAGGATTATGACAAGGTAGATGCAGATGATTATATAATGCATGAAGATGGAGAAGAAATTTACTTTTTAATAAAATCAAAGTCAGATGAGTATTGCTTTACAAATAGAGCACTTATACACGTGGATGGAGCTAATGCTGTTAGCAAAAAAAGAAATTTATATAGATATGAATATTACTCAAATAATATAAATAATGTATCTTTAGAAACTGCTGGAACTGTAGATTTAGATGTTGAAATAAAATTTTCAATAGGAGATAAATATTTTTCAATAGATGTAGATAAAAATCAGTTAGAGCAACTAAAGGATCTATATAAAGCATTAATAAAAATATCTCAAATAAAAGCTGAGAATGCCATAAAATTAGAACATAGCGTACAAACTCTTCAAATGGCTACACAGGTTATGGGAAGCAATAGAGTTGAGAGCAATAACATAGGTTTAGGATTTAAAGAAGTTAATGAATATGCTTTTGATTGGTTAACAAAGGCTAGAGAAGCTTTTATAGTTAAGGATTTTGGAGAGGTATTCCAAAAGTATATAAACAATTAGTAACAATTAATATGTCTAAAGGAGTTAGAAATAAAATTAAAGTTTTATTTCCAGTTTCTTTGGGCATTTTTTAGTATGAAAAATAATTGGTTTGACATATTGTGATTTAAGTTATTAAATAGGATTAGAGGAAATATTAAATATATCTTAAGTTGAATTTAGTATTAAAATATAAAGCTTTGGATATATTTAAAAATACACTAATAACCTACTAGAAAGGGTGGAAATATGTTTAAGTTTACTTTTGATGAAAAAGAATATGATTTATCTCAAGATAAATTACTTTATTTTTTTAATGAGGATGTAGAAGGCTTTGATATGGATAAGCTTTATGAAATATTAAATAATAGTGATAAGGTTCAGTTTGGAAAAGCATACTATGATGGGCCTTGTGAAGAATGTAAGTTTGAATTGGGTGAAAAGAAGAAAAGTTTTCCTTTCTTAGAATTTAATATGTTTATATACACAAAAAAAGGGGAATTTGTCATAAGCAACATAGAGAAGGAGTATGAAGGACTTACATATAATAAACTTTTAAAAGCAAAAAAAGTTGATAAAAGCTATTTAGTTAACATAAATGTTTGTAAGAATTGTGGAAACTTTGGTGTTGAAGTAGAAGAGTTTGATATATAAATATCATAAAAGGTTAGTAAATTAGTTTAAAATAAATCTAGTTTACTAATCTTTTTTTATTTGAATTATTTATTGTTTTGAATAATATTATTTACTTGTTTTGGAAAAATTAATTATATAGAAACAATTTGAATTGAGAATTGACATAAAATAAATTGGTTTAGATGTTATAATTTATTACATATTACTTAAAAAGAGAGGGGAATAAACAAAGATGAGTTTATTAAAAAAGATTAGTAAGATAGCCATAGGAATTACAATGACATCTTTATTATTAGTTGGATGTGGAGGAAAAACTGAAGGTAAAGAAGGAAGTGTACCAGAAGGTGAAAATCCAATTGCAACTATAGAGGTTAAGGATTTTGGAACTATTGAAGCAGAATTATATCCAAATGTAGCACCTAATACAGTTAATAACTTTATAAGTTTATCTAATAGTGGATTTTATGATGGTCTAACTTTCCACAGAATTGTTAAAGGATTTGTTCTTCAGGGAGGAGATCCGGAAGGAACTGGAGTAGGTGGTCCTGGATATTCAATAAAAGGTGAATTTTCAGCTAATGGAGTTGAAAATAATATAGCTCATGAGGAGGGCGTACTTTCAATGGCTAGGTCACAAGCAAAAGATAGTGCTGGAAGCCAATTTTTTATAGTAACTAAAGCAGCACCACATTTAGATGGTCAATATGCTGGATTTGGTAAGGTAACTAAGGGACTAGATGTTGTTCATAAAATTGAAGAGACATCTGTTGGACCAAACGATAAACCTGTTAAGGACATAGTTATTGAATCAATAAAAGTTGATACAAAGGGAATAGAGTATGATGAGCCAACAAAGGTTAAATAGTATTTAAGTAATTAAAGAGGTATTAGAGTTTCTGATACCTTTTATTTTAATTTAAATTATCGCGTTAACTAAGTATTCCTTTATGGATTTATATAATGTTTTAGTATAAAATTGTATATGAACATATGTTTGCATGGAGGGATTATGATAGATAATAGAAAGATAATTCATATAGATATGGATGCTTTTTATGCATCAATAGAACAAAGGGATAATCCTAAATATAAAGGAAAACCACTTATAGTAGGAGGAGATCCAAATAGAAGAGGGGTTGTTGCTACTTGCTCTTATGAGGCTAGAAAGTATGGAATACATTCTGCTATGCCTTCTTTAACAGCATATAATTTATGTCCTAAAGCTATTTTTGTTAGGCCTAGAATGGATGTATATAAAAATGTTTCTAGAAAAGTAATGGACATATTACATGACTATTCAGATCTTGTGGAGCCATTATCTTTAGATGAGGCATTTATAGATGTTACTAATACTAAAATGTGTAATGGGTCTGCCACTCTAATAGCACTTGAAATAAAGGATAGGATATGGAATGAATTGGGATTGACAGCATCAGCAGGGGTATCTTTTAATAAATTTTTAGCCAAAATGGCATCAGACTATAAAAAACCTAATGGAATAACAATTATAACTAGAGATAAGTCAGAGGAGTTTATAAAAAAAATTTCAATAGGCAAGTTCTTTGGTGTAGGTAGAGTAACAAAGAATAAGCTAAATAATATTGGCGTTTTTACTGGGGAAGATTTGTTGAAATTATCAGAAGAGGAGCTTATTAATATTTTTAGTGATAGGGGAAAAAGTTTATATGAGTTTGCACGAGGAATAGATAATAGAGCTGTAAACCCATATAGAATCAGGAAATCTATTGGGAAAGAGAGAACACTTAGAGAAGATATTGAAGAATATGATGATATGCTAGAAATATTAGAGGGATTAGCAGAGATGGTTTTTAATACAATGTCATTATTAAATAAAAAAGGAAGAACAGTTACCTTAAAAGTAAAATTTAGTAATTTTAAACATATAACAAGAAGCAATACTTTGGAATCCTCTATAAAAAATAAAGATGAAATTATGGAAGCTATAAAGGAACTGCTTGGTTTGGTTGATTTTACTGGTAAAAAGGTTAGACTTTTAGGAATAACAATATCATCTTTAGAAGATGATTTAATAGTTGAGGAAAAAAGTCAACAGTTAAGCTTTGATGTTTAATTTATTAACTAGATGAAAACAAAAAATTATAATATAGAAATTTAAAAAATAAATAGTATAATTATATTTATAATTTGTGATTTAAATTTTATAAACTAATAGAATGGAGAGAAAATAATGAATTATATACTTTTGATAGTAGGATTTATATTGCTTATAAAAGGCGCAGACCTTTTTGTAGACGGGGCCTCTGGAATAGCTAAAAAGCTAGGTGTACCAGCTGTTATCATTGGTTTAACGATCGTGTCTTTAGGAACAAGTGCTCCTGAGTTAGCTGTAAGTATATCTGCATCTTTAACAGGTAGCAATGATATTACTATGGGAAATGTCTTAGGGTCAAACTTATTTAATCTTTTAGCGGCATTAGGTGCTACAGCTGTGGTAGCTCCCTTAGTAATAAAAAAAGCTACTATAAGAAATGATTTTATAGTAAACATAATTGCAACATTTGTTTTATATGTTTTCGCCTTTACTGGCATAATGGGAAGTAAGGAAGTACTAACAAGAACTGATGGTGCTATATTAGTATTAATGTGTGTGGCTTATGTAGGATATCTTATTTACACTGTTAAAAGAAACAACAATAAATCAAGTGAAGCAGCTATAACTGCTGAATTTGAAGAGTTTGAGGGAGAAGTTTTAAAAACTTCTAATAGTACAGCTAAGAATATTTTAATATCAATAATTGGTGTTGCTGGAATAGTATTTGGTGGAAAGATAGTTGTTGATTCGGCATCATCTATTGCTTTAGGTTTAGGATTAAGCCAAAAGCTTGTAGGATTAACTATTGTAGCAATTGGAACATCATTACCTGAATTAGTAACATCTTTAGTTGCAGCTAGAAAAGGTGAAAATGATATAGCATTAGGGAATATATTAGGTTCTAATACATTCAATATATTATTAATCCTTGGATTATCATCAGTAATAAGTCCGATAACTATTGCAGGAAGCCTAGTTGTAGATTTGTTATTCCTTATAGCTGTTACATTATTTATAGGTGTTATAATATTCTTTAATAAAAATAAAGAGAAGTTATTAACAAAGTATGAGGGATTATTACTTATTGCACTATATGTAGGATATACTATATATATAATAATGAGAAATTAGGTGTTTTAAATAGCTGTCTTAGTTTTAAGGCAGTTATTTTTATATTATTTAAGTGAGGTGTTAAGTGTGAAATTTATTTTTAAAGATATAGATAAGAATAATTGGAGAGCTGTAGTTGAACTTAAAGTAAAGAGTGAACAATTAAGTTTTATAGAAAGTAATGCTTTATCAATTGCTGAATCAAAATATATAAAAAATTGGGTTGTTAAAGCGATTTATTTAGGGGAAGAACTTATAGGATTTACTATGTACGGGCTTTTTGAGGATGAGGGAGGAAGAGTATGGCTTGATAGATTTATGATTGATGAAAAATTCCAAGGAAAAGGATATGCTAAAAAAATATTATTACAATTAATAAAGCATATAAGCAAGGAGTTTAATAATGATAAAATATATTTAAGTATATTTGAGGAGAATAAGCATGCATTAAGACTTTATGAAGATATTGGATTTAAGTTCAATGGTGAACTTGATTATGGTGGAGAAAAAGTAATGGAATTAAATCTTTTATAATTAGGAGGAGAGAATAATAGAGAATTTAGTAAATGTATTTAATAATTATCAGGAGTTTGCATTTTTAATAAGTCTATTTGTGAGTATTATAGTTGCCTTATTAGGACTTATACCTTCTGTATTTGTTACAGGAGCAAATATAATATTTTTTGGTCCTTTTTATGGGTTTTGCATATCTTTATTAGGTGAGGTAGTTGGAGGCTGGATAAGTTTTAAGGTATATAGAAAAGGAACTAAAAAATTAGTCAGCAGTATAGAGGGGAAATATAGATTAGTTGATAATATTTTGAATAGTGATGGAAAAAAACTAGGCTTTTTGATTTTTGAAGGAAGATTATTACCTTTTGTTCCATCTGGAATTATAACTTTAGCTGCATCTATGAGTTCTGTTAATGATTTAACGTTTATAGTAGCTACATTTTTAGGAAAAATACCTTCAATTTTGTTAGAAGTTTTGATTAGTTATGGTGTTATAGTAGCTTCTCAAGGAAATGTTAAGATAATTATAGGAATTATAGGGATATTATTAATATATTTTACATTTAAAAAGATAAAATAATAACAATGTAAGAAAAATGAAAAAATTAGTACAAAAAAAGAGAAAAATGGTAGTTTTTTTGTAAAATACTAGATTGTGATTATTGATTTAATATGAATAATATGATTTAATTTACATGAGAAGAGTTTTTAAGATTGAATTAAAAGCTTTACATTAGTGGCGAAGGGGTATAGTAATGATCGAAGCAGTAGTTATAGCGTTAATATTTGCGAAAATAAAAGGATATAATTTGAAACCGTTCTTTAAAAGTTGGACAATATATCCGATTCTTATATTCGAACTAATGTATATATTCTTCCAAATTAATATTTTTATGGGGAACTATGAATATATTAATTGTGCTATATGGTTTAAAGAGATATATATGTACTTATTCTTAATACCTATATTTAGATATAGAGAGTATATAAGTGCATTAATAGGTTCTGTATTTATATTTGCAGGAACTTTTTTGAATCATTTAGTAATAGCTGCTAATGGTGGGCAAATGCCAGTATTCCCATCATTATCATATTTAACTGGCTACGTTAAACCAGATACATTTTCAAAAATACAAGATATACATATGGTTGGAGATGGAAGCGTAAAGCTTAAATTTTTAAGTGACATAATAGATGTTGGGTATAGCGTATTGAGTATAGGAGATATTCTTATAAGAGTTTTTGTAGTAATTATAATTTATGTAACAGTTAAAAGGGTCAATGAAGAGTCTGAGAAAAAGACACGAATATTTAGTTAGCAGTATGGAGGAACAGATGTTGAAATTGAGCTTTTTAGAAATATTAGTTAGAGGCTTACCAGAGGCTTTTATAATGATATTAGCCACATATGCTTTTGCTAATAAAAAGTTGGACAAGAAAGAATATTTAACTTCAAGTTTGGTAATGGCATTAGTTGTTTATTTAGTTAGATTATTACCAATAAATTATGGAGTACATACAATACTAAATGTATTTGTATTAATATTTTTGACGTTTAATATTAATAAAATAGACTTAATAGTTGGTATAAAATCATCAATATTAGTATTAATGCTTTTATTTGTTTGTGAAGGCTTTAATATATGGTTTATACAGAATATATTGCACAGAGATTTGTCAGTATTATATACTTCTTCAGCAGATAGAATTATATTAGGAATACCTTCAACAATTTTATTTGCTGTAATAGTAATAGTATATTATCTAATCTTATCAAAAAAAAGGAAGTTGAGATAGTATGATAGTAGAAGTTTCTAAAAGAATAGCTGAAAAGGTTTCAGAGGAACTTAATTATGATAATGAGAAAAAAGAGGTTATACAATATGGAACATATGCATTGATACAAACATTACTATCAATCATTTCAGTTCTTATTTTGGGATTAATATTTGGAGTAGCTGTGGATGCATTAGTATTTTTATTTACAGCTAGTATATTAAGAAAGTATTCAGGTGGAGCACATTCAGAGTCACCTAATACATGTACTGCCTTAGGTATAATAATGTCTTTAGGAGTAGGGTTAATATTAAAGGCTAAATTTTTCTTGAATTTAGATTTTCTTATTATTGTTATTAGTACAATAATAGTATTTGTTTTTGCATATTTTGTGATTTACAAATATGCACCAGTAGATTCACCTAATAAACCTATAAAGACTGAAAAGAAAAAAAAGCGTATGAGAAAAGGATCTTTTAAGATTTTAACAATATATTTATCAATAATAATTATAGGGTCAATATTATTCTATAATTTCAATTTAATAACAGTTAAACCAGTAATAATAAGTATATTATTAGGAACATTATGGCAATGTATTACTCTTTTAAAAGTTGGACATGTATTGTTAAAAACAATAGATTCTTTTGCAAATAAATTATAAATTGAGGGGATGAATTTAATGAAAAGATTTAACAAAAATTTATTAACAGTATTCGCTGCTTTAACAACAGTAATCGCAACTACAGTTGCAACTTCAGCTTGTTTATGGTATACTCATCAACCTGAAGAACCAAAATCTTTAAGAGATGAATAGAATTTGTTAAAATAAGGTCGGGTTTTCCGACCTTATTTTATAATTACAGTGAGGACAGTATGATTAGAGATGCAAGTGACAACAAGAAGAAAAAAATAGATGAAATATTATCAATAGTAAAGATCTCATCATTATTATTTTCAGCTATAGCTTTCTTACAATATATTTTAAATGTTTTGAAATATAGAAATGGATTTTTAGCTTATTATGGAATTTTATCGATTTTAATAAGTATATTTATGTTATCAGGTATTTATATGCTTTGGAGTTTTGCAGCTTTAAATAAATATCAAAGTCATGCGAATAAAATACAATTGATAGAAATTGGTGTATTTATTTCAGTTTTTGTTCTTGCAATATTAGCTTCTGGGGCAAATACAAGTAATAATAAATTTTTATTTTTATTCATTATAATAACCTCTACAATACAGGGTGGAATAAGAAGAGGAATAATAGTTTCAATGATTTCATCTGTAATTATTTTACTTATTGACTTAGCTTTCTGTGGCAATAATACGGTTAATATATATTTTCAAAATGATTTAATACTAGCATGTGTGTTTCTTTTAACTGCTTGGACCTTAGGGTTTTATGTAAAAGCAGAAAATGAACATATAAATGAGCTTCAGAAATTAGTTAATGAAGATGGATTAACGGGGGTTTATAATCATAGGTATTTCTATGATAAACTGAGGGAGAAAATGCACATTAGTGAAGTTGAAAATAAGAAACTATCACTAATTTTTATGGATATAGATTATTTTAAACATTATAATGACTTATATGGGCATCAAAGAGGAGATGAGGCTTTAAGAAAAATAGGAAATATTCTTAAAGACTTAGCAAGAGAAGATGATATAGTGGCTAGATATGGAGGAGAAGAATTTGCAATAATACTATTAGATACTTCAGAAAAAGAAGCTACTATAATTGCTGAAAATATAAGACAAACTATAGAAAAGACATATTTTGAAGGACAAGAGAATCAACCTAATTCCAATTTAACAATATCAGTTGGAGTTTCAGTTTTTCCAGATAAAGCAGAAAATGAATTAGATCTTGTTAAGTATGCAGACGATGCTTTATATAGAGCTAAATTCTTTCATAAAAATAGAGTTGAGACTTATATATCAGTTTTAGATGAACTTAAAAGAGATTTGAAAGAAGAGGAAAATGGACTTGTAACTTCAATAAAAACATTAATAAGTGTTATAAATGCTAAAGATAAATATACATATAGTCATGTAGAAAGAGTTGTTGTGTATAGTAGACTAATGGCTAAGAAGTTAGGGTTAACAGAGAGCGAAAAGAAACAATTAATATATGGTGCATATATGCATGATATAGGTAAAATAAATATACCAAATGAAATACTTACTAAAAAAATGCGACTTACTAAGGATGAATGGGAAATTTTAAAGCAGCATCCTAAGGATGGAGTTGAAATTATAAAATCAGTTAACTCATTAAAAGACGTTGTTCCACTTATATTGCATCATCATGAGAGATATGATGGAAATGGATATCCTGATAATTTAAAAGGAGAAAATATTCCATACTTAGCTAGGGTTTTAACTGTGGTTGATAGTTTTGATGCAATGACATCTAGTAGACCTTATAATAAGAGGAAGACTTATGAAGAAGGTATAGAAGAGTTGAAAAGATGTAGTGGAACACAATTTGATCCGCAAATAGTAGAGATTTTTACTCAGGTAGTAAAAGAAAATATAAATGAAATACAAGACTTTTAAGAGGTACTTTTAGTACCTCTTTTTATTTTGGCCTGAGTTTAAAATGGTATTGATTCAGGGCTATATCTTTAGAAAAATTTTAATTAGTATAAGTAATGGAAGAGAAAGTTGTGATAAGTTTGTTAATAATTATGTGAGGATATATTAATTTAAACTAGGTGATTTTATAATTATTATTAAATGGAAAATAGTTAGTATGTATGAAATAAGTAATATAGGGAGGAAAAAAATTGAATAAGAAAAAGATAATCGCAGCATTGATATCAGTAGGTATAGTTGTAGGTTTTTCTCTTTTATATGTTAATAGGGTATCAGGAGATAGAGAAGATGCTATGTCTAAGGAATCTTTGGTAGCTGTTACTTCAGAAAAGATTAATAGGGGAAGTATAAGCAAGTATCAAAGCTTTTCTGGAAAAACTAGAGGGGGAGAAGAAGAAAATATATCTTTAAAAATTCCTAGTAAAGTAACTGAGGTTAGAGTGAAGAATGGAGACTATGTAAAAAAGGGAGATATATTGATAAGATTAGATACAACAGAAGTAGATAAGCAGGTGAATAGCGCTAAAAAAGCATATGATGAAGTTAATAAAATGATTAGTGAATCAAATAAATCATTAGAGGAGCTAAAGTATAAATTAAAGTCTACAGAAGAAGGTATAAAAAAACTAGAAGATGATATTAATACTCTTAATGATGAAAAAAAATCTTATGAAGATGAGGGTAAAAATCTATTAGAAAATCTTAAAAATGGAGAAATAACGAAAGAAGAGTATGAGGAAAAAAATAAAGAATTATTAAAAAAGTCTACAGAAAATGTAAAGATTCTTGGCGAAAAAGGAAGTGAACTGCTTAAGTTAAAACTTACAAAAGAAACTTTAGGTAAGACTTTAGAAAATATGCCAGAATCATCTAATAATTCTCAAGTAGATACATTGAAAAAGGCTTATGAGGCTGCATTAAAGAGTAGGGAAAACTATATAATTAAATCACCTATAAATGGATATATAGAAAATGTAACTATTAAAAAAGGGGATTCTGGAATAAGTCTTATGGAGCCTGCACTTAAGGTAATAAATAAAGAAACTATGGATTTAGTTCTACAAGTAGATAAGAATGACTTAGATAAGTTTGAAATTGGAAAAGATGTTCATTTAGAAATACACAATAAAAATGGTGTTAAAGAGTTAGACGGAGAGATAGAGTCTGTTAGTGAAGAGGCAGATAAGAGAACTAATCAATATTCAGTTGTTGTTAGTATGAGTAATAGTGAAGATGACATACCAAAAGATGCCTATGGAAAGGTAAAAATACCAGTAGAAGAGATATCTGATATTTTAGTTGTAAATAAAAATGCTATTTTAAGAGATCAAGACAAGAGTTACTTATTTAAAGTTGAGAAAGATAATAGTGTTAAAAAAGTAGAAGTTAAAACTGGTATTGAAAATGATAATTTCATTGAAGTAACTGAGGGGATATTAGATGGAGATGAGATTATAATTAAAGGAAAAGAATTCATAGAAGATGGACAAAAAGTTAATATCTTAAGGGGGGATAACTAATGAAGATAACATCATTTAGTATAAAGAAACCAATAACTATTTTTATGATGCTTATGATGGTAATGATGTTTGGAGTTGTATCCTACTTTAAGCTTAATGTGGACATGCTTCCAGCTTTTGATTTGCCTATGCTAATGCTTATGACTCAGCAACCAGGAGCAGGTCCAGAGGAAATAGAAGAAGGTGTTACTAAGCCATTAGAAGCTGTTCTATCTACTGTAACTAATATGGATAGTATAAAATCAGTAAGTTCAGAAGGATCATCTATGATAATGATTCAGTTTCAGGATGGAACAGACATGGATTTCGCAGCCTTAGATGTTAGAGAAAAAGTAGATATGGTTAAAGGGTTTTTACCAGAAGAGGTAATGAATCCAATGATAGTTAAGATGAATCCTTCAGCAATGCCAATTATGACCATAGGTATTGGCATCGAGGGATATAATTTATCAAGTCTTTCAGAATGGGCTGATGATGTTTTAAAGCCATCATTAGAAAGAGTGCAAGGAGTAGCCTCAGTTGATATCACAGGAGATTTATCGGATGAGGTTAAGATAATAATAGATCAAGACAAACTTAATGCTTATGGATTAAGAGTTATGAATATAACTTCTGCAATAAAAGCAAGTAATATGAATATGCCAATAGGAAATGTTGGTGAAGGAGAGTATGAACTTTTAGTTAGAACTACAAGTAAATTAAACTCAATAGAGGAAATTAAAGATATACCTATAAATACTCCTGATGGAAAAATACTTAAGCTTTCAGAAATAGCTGATGTAAAAGTTGAAAATGGAGCACTTGAAAATTATGCGAAAATTGATGGGAAAGATGCGCTTAAGGTATCTATTCAGAAAGAAAGTACAGCTAATACTGTAAAAGTATCAGATGGTGTGAATAAAGCTTTTGAAGAGGTAAAGGCAAGCAATAAAAATTTAAGTGCAATAAATATTATGGATCAAGCAGAATTCATAAATTTTGCTATTGATTCTGTTAAAATGAATGCAGTTATAGGAGCTTTTTTAGCTATTATAATACTATTACTTTTCTTAAAAGATATTAGAGCAACAGTAATAATGGCAATAAGTATTCCTATTTCAATAATATCGACATTTATAATGGTTTATTTTGGTGGACTAACATTAAATATGATTTCCCTTGGGGGAATTGCCTTAGGGGTTGGAATGCTTGTTGATAATTCCATAGTTGTTATTGAGAATATATATAGATTTAAAAAAGAAGGATATTCTAATACAGAATCTGCAATTAAAGGGACGAGTGAGGTAGCCATGGCTATTACAGCTTCAACATTAACATCTATATGTGTGTTTTTACCTATAGTATTTGTCCAAGGTATGGCTGCTGATATATTTAAGGAGATGGCACTTACTGTAACATTCTCTTTAGTATCTTCATTAGTTGTTTCATTTACAATAGTTCCATTACTAGCTTCTAGGCTTTTAAAAGAAAATTCTTTAAGTAAGAAAAATAAATCTGTTGAAAAATTGAGAGATATTTATTCAGAAATTTTAGCATGGAGTATTTCACATAGAAAAAGTGTTATGGGAATTCTTTTAGCTTCAATATTATTAGGTGGAGTAGCATTTAGTGCTATTGGTTTAGAGTTCTTTCCAAGTGCGGATCAAGGTATTGTTATGGCAACAATACAAGGACCTAAAGGAATTAAACTAGAAAATTTAGAAGAAATATCGAATGATTTTGTTAGTAGGCTAGAAGGGATAGAGGAGATAGAAACTAAAGCTGTTATGTCTAGTGGAGAAAGTTCAACAGTTTATTTAGTGCTTAAGGATGAAAGGAAGTCATCTGATAAAGAGATAGCAAGAGAAGTTAGAGAATTAACAAATAATATTCCAGGAGCTAAGATAGAAATAAATACTCAAGGGTCTATGATGTCAGTTGGAGGAGATCCAATATCATTAAGAGTAAATGGAGATGATTTTAAGGTATTAGATGAAATCTCAGAAGAATTAAAAGAAATAATGGAAGGTGTAGCTGGAATTAATAACATAAAGTCAACTAGTGATAAGAATGCTGAAGAAATAAGATTAGTTATTGATAAGGAAGCGGCTGCAAAGTATGGATTAAGTCCAGCTTTAATTGTTCAAAGTGTACAAGGATATTTTAAAGGTGTTAATGCCACTACAATAAGTTTAGATGGCAAGAGACATGGTGTTCTTGTTTATCCAACAACAAGCTTAAATCCTAGCATTAGTGATATTGAGGATATTACTTTAATAAATCAAAGAGGGGCTAAAATTCCTTTAGAAGATGTAGCAACTATTGAAAGAGGCCAAGGATATTCAGAGATTTATAGAACAGATCAAGTAAGAGAAATATCTTTAAGTGCAGGGGTAGAAGGAAGAGTTTTAGGTGATGTAGTTAAAGATATAGAAAGTAAGATTGCAGAATATGATATTCCATTAGGTTATAATATATCTTTTGGAGGAGAAGTTGAGCAGATGAAAGATGCGTTTTCTCAATTATTCCTAGCTTTAGTTCTAGCTATAGCACTTGTTTATATGATAATGGCAGCTCAGTTTGAATCACTTATAAATCCACTTATAATAATGTTTACAGTTCCGTTAGCCTTTGTTGGAGCCTTATTAGCTTTATTTATAGGAAATGTAGCTATAGGAATAACTGCTATGATTGGATTTGTTATGCTAACAGGTATAATAGTAAATAATGGTATAGTTTTGGTTGATTATATAAATAGGTTAAAGAAAGAAGGACATAGTACTAGAGAAGCTATTATGATAGCAGGACCTACAAGGTTACAGCCTATTTTAATGACTGCCTTGACTACTATAATGGGACTATTTCCAATGGCTTTAGGCATTGGGGATGGTTCAGAGTTACAAATGCCTCTAGCACTAACAGTAATAGGAGGACTATCATTTGCAACAATACTTACACTTATAGTAATACCTATAGTTTATTTGATTTTTGATAATATAAAAGTTAAATTAAATAGAAAAAAGAGTAAGAGTAGTTAAGTGGTAAAGTAAATAATTCAAGGTGTGATTAAATTAAAATAGAACGAATTAGACAAATTAAGAACAAAATTTGTTAGAAGTTAAGGGTGATAGAGCTATATCAAGATAATTTTGAATTGAAACTTTGACTATTAAGTTTCAGTGAAAGTCAGATATAGCTCTATATTTTTTAGTTAACTCAATCTAATTTATTTGGGAATAACTTTATGTGAAATCTCAAAGTATTATTTAAAATCTTTTATAATTTTATTTGCACATAGCCTGCTAGATATTAAAACCATTGATATTCCAGCACCGGGATGTATTGAATCACCTACAAAATAAAGAGATTTTAGGTTCTTTTGAGTAATTTGTGGTCTAAAAGCAGTTGTTTGTAAAAGATTATGATTAAGACCAAATGAAGAACCAAAGAAACAGTTATAATCATTTTTAAAGTCTAGAGGAGTAGTATATTTTTCATGGATTATATGCTCTTTTATATCCTCCAAGCCTTTAATTCTACTTATGTTATATAGAGTTTTATCTCTTAATCCTTTTATTTGAATATGATTCCATTTATATTTGCACTTATTGAGATTTGGAACTCTTAAAATTATATTCATACATTCACAACCATTAGGAACAAGGCTTCTGTCTATGGTGCTAGGACAATAAATATAGTATATAAATTCTTTTGGTAGAGAATGTGAAATAAATGGTGCTAGTAAGCTTTCTTCTTTATTTTTATTTAAAATTATGTTATGAACATCTAAATTAGAATATCTTTTATTCAAGAATAGATGAAGTATGAATGTTGAGCATGAGTAGTTTAGTTTAGCTATGTTTTTCTTCGTATATCTTTTAGGTGATAATTTTCTTGGTATTAAACTTTTTATTGCATAGCTAAAGTCGCAATTACAAATTACTAAGTCAGAATAACTATATTTATGATTACAAGAAATACCTATAGCTTTTTTTTCTTTCATGAGTATGCTTGTTACTTCCGAGGATAAATGCATTTTACCACCTAGTTCAAAAAATAACTTTTCTAATGTCTTTATATATGAATACATTCCACCTTTTATATAGTAAAGTCCGTAAACTTGAGAAGCTGATGGAATTAAGTTAAATACATTAGAACTTTTTAAAGGTGATTCGCCTATATACATACATTGAAATCCAAGGAAGATTCTTAAATATTCATTCTTTATGTATTTTTCTATAGTTTTATAGCAATTTTTAAAAGGATGAATTTTAAATAAGCTAGTTATGGTATTTGGATTTAGTACATCATTTAACTTTAAAAAATTTCTATTTAGAAAGTACTTATCGATTAATAAATAACGTCTATAACTTTCTGAAATATATTTATAATAGTTAGAACTATCTTCATTAAAGAGTTTTTCTATAGAGTTAGTAGTTCTTAGAAAATCAGAGTAAATATCAAAATAAACATTGTTTTCAGAAAAGACCCTATACAATGTTTTTAATTCTATTAATTTAAAATAGTCTTTAGGATTTTTATTTATATCTTTAAATAAATCTAAATATGGTTTTGGCATCATAAATATAGATGCAGAAGAGTCAATTTTAAAATCTTTATATGAAATAATATTTACTTTACCGCCAACAAACTTGTTTTTTTCAAATATTTCAACTTGAAAGCCTTTAGAAAGAAGGCGAATAGCAGTAGCTAATCCGCCTATACCAGCCCCTATTATTATGGCTTTTTTCTTCATAAGTAATCACTCCTAATTTTTAGCCACCTAAGGTAACATCTTGTTGATCATACCAGTTAATAGCATTAAGGAAATGTTTCTCTGTGAAATTAGGCCATAAATCATCTATTATATACATATCAGAATAAACTGATTGAACTGGAAGGAAGCCACTTAATCTGCTTCTGCCACCCCATCTTATTAGTAAATCAATTCTAGAAATATCTTTAGATTGTATATTATCATATATATTTTTAAACTTTAAGTCACTACCTTTTAATAAATTTAAATCCCATTCCCAGCCATAGTTAACTAGAAAGTTTACTTTAATACCACCATTACCTAGTTTAGTACGTTTTGTATATTTTTTTAGTTCTTCTGGAAATACTGGAGAATCAGAATTTCCGATTACTAATAACTCACAATCTTCATTTGCAATAAGCTCTACTGATTTTATACAAGCTTCTATAAAGGCTTCTTTTTGATAAGAAGGTCTTTTAGCATTATCTGTTGTGAATCCATAGTATGTTACTTCTTCAATACCTAACTTTTGACAAAGTTTAAAAAGTTCAAGTCCAGGGTCAATTCCATGGAAATAACCTTTATCTTTTTCTAGGCCATTTATTACGGCCCATCTTCTATTGCCATCAGGTATAACCCCTATATGTTTTGGAATTCTCATAATATTTTCAACCCTTTCTATAATTTAAGTTCAAATAGAAGTATTCCCAATTTAAGAAATAAAATGCATAGATTTGATTAATTTAAAAAATGATTATATGATTATATATATATATAATCATATAATCATAGTTAATTAGCGGAGATGGAAAATGAGATTTATAGGTGTTAGAACATGGAAAACTGGAATTGGAGCCGTAATAGCTATGATAATATCCAAGGAATTTGGACTAAGCTATTGGCCAGCAGCAGGTATAATAACTATTCTTAGTATTCAAAGTACAAAAAGAGAATCTTTAGAAATTGCTATAAGGAGAATAGAATCTGTTTTAGTTGCGTTATTTATTTCATCTATACTATTTTTAACTTTAGGATTTAATTCTGTTGTCTTTGGTATTTATGTTTTATTATTTATACCTTTAACTGTAAGACTTAGAGTTACAGATGGAATAGTAGTAAGTTCAGTATTAGTAACACATCTTTTAGTTGAAAAGACAGTTACAGTTCATTGGATTATGAATGAAATTGGACTTATGTTAGTTGGTGTTGGAGTTGCTTTAGTGTTAAATAGTTATATGCCAAAGAATGAAGAAAAAATAAAAGCGGATATAGAATATATATCAGATAAGATAAAAGAAATATTTATGGATATGGCATATTCCTTAAGAACTCATAGTGTTTCAATAAATCAACAACGCCTTTTTGATGAATTAGAAAAAAGGATAGAAATAGCAAAAAAAAGAGCAGATGATAATTTTAATAATTACTTGTTCTCAGATGTAAGATATTATGTTCACTATATTGAAATGCGAGGGGTTCAACTTCAAGTATTAAAATATATGAGAGAACACTTTGCGAGAATATCTATGGCTGTTAAGCAAACAGAACTTGTGGCAAACTTTACTGAAGAATTAGCTTCTGTAATAGGGAAAGAAGTTAATGTAAATATATTAATGAATAGGTTAAACAGATTAAGACGAGAGTTAAGTGAACAAGCCTTACCTGTTACAAGAGAAGAATTTGAGAATAGAGCAATGTTATACCAGTTCCTAAATGATTTAGAATTTTTTATAGAAACTAAGAGAGAAAGCAACTTAAAGTAAAAAATTAAGAAGAGAATGTATTAAAATAGTTTTTAGTACATTCTCTTCTTTTTATTATGGGGTATTAATAAAATTTAACTTAGATTTAACTGTGATTAATAAAATGTTAAAAACAGATTAATAAACAAAAAAAAGCTAATAACTATGCTAAAATAGTACCAAAATTTAAAATTATGTATGTATATAGTAGTGGAGGAAAGAGATTCCTATGAATAAGAAAGAGGGAGAGTATGTTAAGTGTAGCAACTTTAAAGGAAAAATTGAATCTTACACAAAGAGAGATAAATGATTTAATAGAGGATCACATACCACTTATAATCAAAACAGTATCAGACACTACTGGGAAATATGTTTCAATGGATAATAGTGAAGAATTTAGTATTGGATTAATGGCGTTTACAGAGGCATTATACAGATTTGAAGAAGGGAAGGGGAACTTTCATGCTTTTGCCAAACTTGTTATTTCAAGTAGAATAAAAAGCTTCTTAAAAGGAGGAAATAAGGATAATAATGATCTTTCAATGGAGGCTTTACTAGATGAGGGGTATGAAATTCCAGAGAATTATAAAAATCCAGTTGAAGATAAGGACTTACTAGTAAAAGAAATAGGTCTTTTAAAAGCTGATATAAGCCTATTTGGCTTTACTTTTGAAGAATTAGTTGATGAATCTCCAAAGCATGAAGATACTAGAAATAATGCAATTAATCTTTCTGAAGATGTAAGTAAAGAAAAGGAATTCACTTCTTTTATGTATGAAAAAAGGAGACTTCCTATAAAGAAAATATCAGTGAAATTCTCTGTTACAGAAAAAATAATCAAAAGAAGTAAGAAGTTTATAATATCTGTAGTTATTATATTTTATAAAAACTTAAGAAATTTAAAACTATGGATAAGAAAGTAAGGGGGAATGGGGCTTTGAATACAATTCTTAAAGGAATAATTGTTGAAATAAAAGATGATTATATAATTGCTTTAAAGAATACTGGAGATATGGTAAGGCTTAAAAACAAGGGAAGTTGCGAAATTGGAGATTCAATAATGTTTTTTTCAGAAGATATTATTGAACTTGATAGTAAGAATAAAGCAAGTGGGAAAGTTATACCTTTTAAAAGATTTGTAATGCCCATAGCAGCAATAGCAGCAATATTTGTAATATTCTTTAGCAATATTGTAAATATACTACTTCCTACTAAGGGGTATGCAGTTGTAAGTATGGATATAAATCCAAGTTTACAGTTAGAGTTAAGTCATGATGAAAAAATATTGAAGGTTAAGTCTTTAAATAAAGATGCAGAAAAATTATTTGATAGTGTAAAAGGTATGGAATTAAAAGCAGGTATGGAAGAAATAAGGGATATATTGCTTACTAATAACTATAATTTAGATAATTCAGATATGCTTGTTGGGTTTACATTTATTAATGGAAATGACAATAAAGAATATGAAGATAGAGTTCAAAGAACAATCAAAGAAGTATTTAAAACATCTAATGTAGCATACATGAAAGGAACTGAAAAAGAGCTTAAAGAAGCAGAGAAGAAGGGTATAAGCTTAGGTAGATATGAAGCGGAAATTGATTTAGATGATTTAGATTTAGATGATGATGATGTTAGTTTTATAATAGAACAATTAAAAAAAGGAAAAAAAATAAAGTTTTTGAATGATGATGACTTAGATGAACTTGAGGATTTATTAGAAGAAGATTCAGAAGATGATTTGGATAATGATGATGATTTAGAAGACGACTCAAAGCTGGAAAGTAATGATAGTGATGACTATGATGACCCTGAGGAGAATAAAATGGATGAAAAAAATGATGATTATGAAGATGATTTTGACGATATAACTCCTCAGCATGAAGAAGAGGAACCAATAGAATACGAAGAAGCTGAAGATTCTATTGAGGTAGAAGAAAGCTATGAATCTGATGATAGTGATGACAGTAAAGAAGATGATAGTGGTTCAGATGATTTAGAAGAAAGTGATGATTAGTAAAAAAAGCGTGTTATGGAGTATAACACGCTTTTTATATTATAGTTATATGTAAAAGCATTAATATAATAAAAGATATACCTAAAAGCATATGTAATTTCTTACCTTTATTAGCAGTACGAAAAATACCTGAGATTATTAATGCTATTAAATCTATTAAAGCTATAATTCCTATATAGTATCCAAAAATAAATGAAATTTTATCTTTACTTATTCCAAAATGTAAGCTTATATAGGCATGAATCAATATTATTGAAAATGCTAATATAGATATAGGTATATGCCATTGTCTAAGGAAAATAGCAATAAATTGTAATAATTTTTTAAAACCTGATATATTAACAGTTTCAAATTTTTCAACGGCTGGTTTTAAAGTTTTCGATTTAGCAAGAAATTCTTCTTCTTTTGCTAATTTAGCGGGTTGAATATATTTAAGAAATCTTCTTACTAAAAACATAGCTATTGAAATTCCAAAGGCATATGCTGAAAATACTGCTATATTATCTCTAATATCTTTTAATGTTTTATATGAAAATTTTTGAAGTGAGTTTGTATAAAGCATATATATTATAGATATTAAAATTACTAGAAAGATAGCAAATGAGAAAAATGATGACTTTTTTTCAAATTTTTTATTTAATGGTTTGATTTTCAAAGATAAAAAATCTTTCATATGTACTCTCCAATCTAAAAATAGTTTCTTTATAAATATATCATTAATTAAAAAAAGAATAATTAAAATGAATTAGCTATTTGTATGTTAATTACTTCTTTTATTAGTATATTACTTGCATATATCAGCAAAAAAATAATATATTGGCAATTTAGAATCCCATTTCATGATAAAAGAATAATATTAATAAAGTGTTAACGAAAAATGCTATAATTAAATTAAAATAATAAAATTACTAGAAAAAACTATACTAAATATAATTAAAAGTAATATATTGAATAATATATTCTAAAAAGAAAAATATTCATTTATTAAATGTTAACAAATTTAAAATGGAATAAGTCTATCAAATACGTTAGAATATTCAGTATAAAGTTTAATGGATAATGGGGATGAATTATTTAATTATATGAAAATTATTTTAGTGTATTTATGCTTTAATAGGATTAACAAAGGGAGGCATTAAATGAATAAGAAATACTTTAAGGAACTTTTAGGAAATAAAAAAACTTTAACAAATTTAGGGATAAACTTAATTTTATGGATAGGATTATCATTCCTTTTAGTTTTTTTAGGTGAATCATTTCAGAGAGGTTCAATAGAAAATGGTAAAGCTTTTTGGGAAAATAGCAGAAATTTATTTGTTTTAAATTATTTGATATTTTTATTATTTACCTCAATTTCGTTTTTATTCAAGAAAACAAGAATGGTATATGGAATAATAGGAACAATTATTATGGGATTTTATATAGCAAGTGGAGTAATACTAGGTTTTAGAGGAACGCCACTTATATGGGCAGATATGTTTTCTATTAAAGATGGAATAGCTATTGCAGGTAATTATCTAAATGCAGGGATTATAAAATATGTTTTAATAGCTTTAGTTTTAGTTATAGCTATAATAGTTGCTTTATGGTTTAGTGAAAGATATAAGAGTAAAAATAAGGTTTTAAATCCATATGGATTTATTGTTGTGCCTTTAATTGGTATAATAACAGCTTCTTTTTATGGAAGTATAAAAGGGAGTATAGAAGTTTATAGATGGGATTTACCAGCTTCGTATCATCAAAATGGATTTGTATATTCATTTTTAGATACTGCTGCAGGGTTTAGTGTTAAAGAACCTGAAAACTATAGTAAAAGTTCTATTGATGATATCAAAAATGGTTTAGTTGAAAAGAATGAGATTGCGAGCTCAGAGGATGTGGCTGAGGTATCTAATGATGTTAAAAAATATCCTAATATAATAATTGTTCAATTAGAATCATTCATGGACCCAAGTAGAATAGAAGGGTTAACTTTTACTGAGGATCCAATACCTAATTATAGAAAGTTTGCACGTGAGTCAACAAATGGATTTTTAAAGGTTCCAACTTATGGTGGAGGAACTGTTAGGAGTGAATTTGAGGTTTTAACTGGTTTAAGTACAGATTATTTACCAGTTGGAGAAATACCTAATAATAATATTCTAAAGAAACAGCCAGTTGAAAGTTTAGCATATGTGCTACATGACTTAGGTTATGAAACTAGTGTTGTTCATAATTATGAAGGAAATTTCTATAATAGAGATACTGTATTTCCTAACTTAGGTTTTGATAACTATGTTCCAATGGAATATATGGATAAACCAACTAATGAATCATGGGAATATCCAGAAGATGTATTAAACATAAAGCCTATTGAAAAATTAATGGGTGAAAATGATAAACCACAGTTTATTTATAATATAACAGTAGAGAGTCATGGAGGATATTCAGGTTCAGATTATGAGAATTATACGGTTAACGGTAATATATCTAAAGCAGAGAAAGATGAACTTCAATGTTTAATAAATAAGCTAAATGGAGTTGACAAGTACATTGGAGAACTTATAGACTATGCAGAACAATCAGGTGAACCAACAGTTATAGCGATGTTTGGAGATCATTTACCATCATTAAAAGTTATAAATGAAGATGAAACTGTTTTGAAAGAAGATGATAAATACCTATCAGATTTCTTTATATGGGATAATATTGGTCTCAAAAAAGAAGAGGATGTTACAATGGAAGCTAATGAATTAACTACTTATATTTTAGAACAGTTAGATATGGTTTCAGGGGTTATGCCAACATTCCATGAGGCTTATAAAAATGATGCTAATTACGATAAAGATTTTGAGCTTCTTCAGTACGATATGCTTTTTGGTGATAAATACATACTTGGAGATGAAAAAAATAAATATAAGAGAACTAATATGAAGCTTGGCTTAGAGCCTATTACTGTAGATAGTTACAGTATAAATAATGGTGTATTAACGGTAAAAGGTAATAACTTTACTTATAAAAGTTCAATAATGATAAATGGTAAGAAGGTAGAAACAACTTTTGTTGATAAAAATACTATTACAACTACTGAGATTGCTTCAAAGATGAAGGAAATTTCTGTGGGACAAATAGGAAAATATGATAAGGTATTAAGCTCAAGCAATACTTTAGAGATTAAGTAACAGTTTGATCATATTCATTTTTATGAATATGATCAATTTTTTTGTTTAATTTTTAAAAATTATTATTGAAATAATAGATAGGGTAGATTTAAATGTAAACGAGTATAAAAAAGAACTTTTAAGAAGAAAATGTAAATGTTATACTTAGTGTAAGTATTAAAATAAAAAAAGCAAATGGGAGGTTTTACCTATGAATATAATAAAAAAAGATGGAAGAAGAGAAGCTTTTAAAGTTGAGAAGTTAGCAACTAGTTTAATGAATGCAGCCAATGATTTAGATTTAACTCTTAATGATTCAGATGTTAATGTTATAGCTAAAGATGTTGAAAAAATCATAAGAGACCTTAGAGGAGAAGATACACCTACTTCTAGTTATGAAGTTATAGGTGTGATAATAGGTACATTAAAAAATGAAAAATTTGAAGAAGTAGTTAAAGCTTATACTGATTATAAAAAATAAAACTGTAGTTTAAATTAGGGTTGATTTTCAAATAGTTATATATTATCAATGATACTTGATTTTTAAAGGTTAATAAAATTAATATAGAATAATCTTTTAGTACTATTTGAAAATCAACAATTATTTTTAAATAGATAAAATATATTTATTATAGGGAGAGAATTTAGGGGATGAAAAAGAAATTAGTAATTGGTATTATAGTAACTTTTATGATCGGTGTTTTAAGTGGATGTGGAGGAAATAATAAGTTAATTACCCAAGGTAAAACTGCTATGGAAAAGGGAGATTTTGAAGAAGCAGCAGCTTTATTTAATACTGCAAGTGAAGAAAATCCTGAGGATGAAGAGGCTCAGAATCTTTATAATTTAGCTTATGATTATGTTATTGCACATAAGGCTTATGAGGAATTTAAATTAGACGTAGCAATGGAGAGTATAGATAAATTAGAAGACAACAAAGAGGTTTCATTAATTGAAGATAATGTTAATGAATTAAAAGACAAAGTTAGTAAGGATAAGGAAATAATAAACAATTTAAATGCAAGTATAGAAAAAGTAAACAAGTTAGAGAAAGAGGGCAATTATAAAGAGGCTAAAGATATATTAAGTGAAGCAGTTGCAGAAGCTGAACCATTAAAAGATGAATTAAAAGAAACTTTAGATTCAGCAAATAATAAGATTGAAGAGCTTAATAAAAATTTAGGAATTCAAACTGAAAATCAAGAAATAGAAGATGAAAAAAATAAGAAGATATCAGCAGAAAATGCAAAAAGAGAAAAGGCTTTAGATCTTGTAAAAGGCTTAGGAGTAATAAAAAAGGATCAATTTATAAAATTGAAATCAGATGAAGTTTATGATTTAGGGGATGGAAGTACTGGTTTTATAATAGACAAGTATTATCAACCAAGCGGAAAACCAGAACCAGCATTCATATGTCAGTATACAGTTGATCAAAACACTTGGAAAGTTAAAGAGATAAAAGATGATATAACTAAAGAACTTAACTAAGTACTTAAATTAAAGGCTATGTTTTAAGTTGTTGTTGATTTCTAGATGCTTATTCAGACCTAACTTAATTTTGCAAAGAGGTTCTATTATTTATATCTAAAAATCAACATTGGCTTAAAATCTCCTTTAATTAAATAAACTGAATTTATGGTTTTTACAACAATATTTAATCATTACTTTACCTTGAATATCGTCAAGTGATATAAGACCAAAATATCTAGAATCTAAGCTTACATTTCTATTATCTCCCATTACAAAATATTTGTCTTTTGGTACTTTTAATTTTAGGTAGTATTGGAGAGTCATAGTTTCCTTTATATAATTTTCATGGATTTCTTCACCGTTAATATATAGAGAGGAATTGTCTATTTCTATTATATCCCCAGGTAGAGCAATAATTCTTTTAACCAAAAAATTGTCATATTTATATGGTGCATAAACGTTTATAATATCATATCTCTGAGGAGATGAAATAGAGTATGCTTTTTTATTAACTAGTAATATATCATTATTATGAATTGTATTTTCCATTGAGGAACCATCTACAATAGCTATAAATATATTATTTAGAAAGAAGGCTAGGACTAAAATAAGAATTCCTAGAATTGATATTAATATTTTAAAAAAACTATCAGGTGGATTTAAAAAGTAAGAAGAATACTTCATTTGCTTAAACACCTCTAAACATTTTAAATATACTATTAGAATATTTAAAATATGGAAAAATAAGAACTAATATTTAAGTTTTAGTTGAAAATTAATCTTGGCTTTAATATAATTAGATTAATGAACTGTAATTAATATACATTTTATTGGAAACGTTACCGAAAAAGAGGGAGAGTGTTTTATGAGAAAGAAATTATATTCTAAAGAGTTTGATAATAAATTTTATTATGATGGTGAGTTAGGGGCTATTTATAGTAAAGATGAAACTATATTTAGAGTTTGGTCACCAGAAGCTAAGGTAATGGAATTAATGCTTTATAGAGATGGAAATACTGAATCTTTAATTGAAAAAATTCCTATGAATAAGAATGAAGTTGGAGTATGGGAAGCAATTAAAAGGGGAAATCTAAATGGAATATACTATAAATATCATATAAAAGGAGAAAATTTTGAACATGACTTTGTAGATCCTTATTGTAAAGCTTTAGGAGTCAATGGATATAGAGCTATGGTTGTTGATTTAGAGGAAACAAATCCAGAAAAGTGGACAAGCGATAAAAAACCGAAATTAATGGAAGTTGTTGATTCAATTTTATATGAAATGCATGTTAGAGATTTTTCTATAGATGATAGCTCTGGAGTAGATGAAAAGTTAAAAGGTAAATTTCTTGGAGTAGTTGAGAGTAATACAGTAATACCTGGAACAAGAACTAAAACCACATTAGATCATTTGAAGGAGTTAGGAGTAACACATGTTCACATTCTTCCATCTTTTGATTTTGGTTCTATAGATGAAGAACATTTAGAAATACCTCAATACAATTGGGGATATGATCCTACTAACTATAATGTTCCAGAAGGATCATACTCAACAGATCCATATCATGGAGATGTAAGAATAAGAGAATTTAAAGAAATGGTTTTAAAGCTTCATGAGGCAGGAATAAGAGTTGTTATGGATGTTGTGTACAATCATACCTATTCAGGAGAAGACTCAAACTTAAACCTTTCATGCCCAGGATACTACCATAGACAGGATGAAAATGGAGAGTTTTCTAATGGGTCAGGATGTGGTAATGAATTAGCTTCTGAAAGGCTTATGGTTAGAAAGTATATGATAGAATCTTTGAAGTATTGGGCTAAAGAATATCATATAGATGGATTTAGATTCGATTTAATGGCATTACATGATATAGAAACATTAAAAGAAATAAGAAAAGAAATGGATTTAATAGATAAGTCAATAATAATATATGGAGAAGGATGGATTGGTGGTAATTCACCTTTATCAGAGGATGAAGCTTGTTTTAAAAAGAATATAAATAAATTTGGGGAATTACAGATAGCTGCATTTAGTGATGATATGAGAGATGGCATAAAAGGACATGTTGCTAACTTAATGGAATCAGGATTTATAAATGGAGGATCAAATTTTGAGGAGAGTATAAAGTTTGGTGTAGTGGCATCTACTTATCATGGTGAAATAGATTATGATAAAGTTAATTATTCTGATGAAGCTTGGGCTAATGAACCTTATCAAACAATAAATTATTGTTCAGCTCATGATAATAATACATTGCATGATAAATTAAAAATTGTAGATGAAGATATTTCAGAAGAAGAACTTTTAGAGATGAATAAGCTTGCAGCAGCTATAGTTTTAACATCTCAAGGAATACCATTTATACATGCCGGCGAAGAATTATTTAGAACAAAAATAGATAAAGAAGGTAATTTCGTTGAAAATAGCTATAAATCAAGTGACTTTGTAAATAAAATTGACTGGAATAGAAAAATAAAATATAGAAATTTATTTGATTACTATAAAGGATTAATTGAGTTAAGAAAAGAATTTAAGTCTTTTAGATTAAGTTCAAGTAAGGAAATAAGAGAAAAATTATCATTTATAAATGAAGAGCTTGGTTTAAATGACAAGGATGTAGTGACCTATAGAGTTAAAGATGGAAAAAAAGAAATAATAGTAGTGTTTAATGGACAGGACAAAAAAACTGAAATAAAATTACCGAAAGGTCAATGGGGAATTTTAGTTAATAAAAATGTTGCAGGAAAAAATATTATATCAAAAGCACAGGGCGTTTATAGAGTAGATAAGAAAGAGGCTCTTGTTTTAATAAAATTTGATTAACATCAAAACAGAAAAGTTGTACTAAAATTAATGTTTTAGTACAACTTTTTCTATAATAATTTATAATATGAACAAATATTAAACAAATTGTAACAAATTATCGTTGTTAAAGTTTTAATATAGATAAAGTAGATTAGATTATTTTTGATTATATAGATGGAGATGAACTTAACAATGAGTAGCAACGCAAGAGAAGAAAGACGTAAAAAGTATATGAAAAGAAGGATAGCAGCAGTAGCTTTAGCTGTTGTTGTGCTTGGAGGAGTTGGATTTGGTATTAAAGCATTAGGAAATGAAGGGAATAAAACAAAGACTAAAGCTATTGCCGAAGGAACTAATAAAGAAGCTGAGAAACCAGAGAAACCAAAAGCAACAGATATTATGCCAAATCAAAATATTATATATGCTGCAGATTCATATGCAGTTAGTGCAGATCAAGTAGAGTTAATGCTTGAAGGAAAATCTAAAAATACTGAAAAAGAAGTGTTTTTAACATTTGATGATGGTCCAAGTGAGAATACAAAACAAATATTAAAAATATTACAAGATGAAGGGGTACATGCTACATTTTTTGATATAGGATCAGCATTAAAGGATAACAAGGAAAATCAACAATTATTAAAAGAAGAAGTTGAACAAGGAAATGCAGTAGCTGATCATAGTTTTTCACATGATTATAAGACACTATATCCAGGAAATTCTGTTGATGTAGAGAGATTTATGAATGAATTAAATGAAACTAATAAAATAATGCAAAGTGTTTTAGGTGAGAATTTTAATGCTAGAGTAGTCAGAATGCCAGGTGGATATATGTCAAGAAGATATTATAGAGATCCGCATTTAAAAGCTTTAGATGAAGCCTTTGCTAAGGATAATATAGTGAGCATAGACTGGGATGCTGAAACAGGTGATGCTACAGGAAGACATTACACAATAGATCAGTATGTACAAAATGCAGGGAAAAATTTAAAATCTTTAAATCATGTAATATTATTAATGCATGATGCAGCTTCTAAAAAAGAAACAGTACAAGCGTTACCAGCAATAATAAAATTCTTTAAGGAGCAAGGGTATGCTTTTAAAGTAATAAAGAATTCACCAGTAAATAGTACTACTCAAACTGATAATACTATTGATAAGGATATTTCAAATACTTCAGATAGTAAATCCGTTTAATATTATAGGTTAAAAGTTGTTTTGTAATATACAAGGCAACTTTTTTATTATGTAGTAACTTATTTATAAAATGAAAAATATAATAAGTTAAGAGTAATATTTACTATTAAGGAGAAAAAATGAAAAAGATAGTCTATTATTATGGAGCTGGAAATACATCAAAGGGATTTAAACCATTATATAATTCGATTTTTCAAGGGTTAGATAAGATATACTCCTTAAATGGGGGAAGCAATATATTTAAAACCGCTATATTAAAAGAAATAATTGATGAATATGGAGATAAATTTAATTTAGAGGTTTTAGTTAGTGCTATAGATAATAATGAGTGTGAGGGAGTTATAATAAAAGAAAAAAATATAGCCATAATAAATGGTACTCCATTACATGGAACTATGAATTTAATTAAAGATAATATTGAAGAAATAGATTTAGACTTATTTTTAGATATGAAAAAAATTGAGGAAAATAAAAATAATATAATTACATTAAAAAGTGAATTTGATAAATGTATGATAGATGCTCACAATGAGTTTAGTAAAGCTTTAAAAATTCACGATTACTGGGAAGATATTTATTTTGCTTATTTAAATTTTAATAAAGCTAATAAGCTTACTGATCATATAGTATCGCTTTTAACTGAGGGATTTAATAAAAAAGAGGTAGTAGGTAAAATCGTTGATAGATATTTAGGTGCAGCAACACCAACAGGATCTAAAGATTTTGTTCCAAATATAACAGATGGTGTTAAAAGATATTTCATAAAAGGAAGACCAGGAACCGGAAAATCAACTATGTTAAAGAAAATAGCTAAGGCAATTACTGAGTATGGATATGATATTGAGATTTACTCATGTGGTTTTGATCCAGATAGTAAAGATATGGTTATAAGTAGAGATTTGAATTTTGCTATTTTTGATAGTACAGCACCGCATGAATACTTCCCAAGTAAAGAAGATGATGAAATAATTGATGTATATGATATATACGTTGACGGAGATGTAGATAAGATTCATAAAGAGGAGCTTGATAGTATTTCACAAAACTATAAAAAGCAAGTAGGTAAGGGAACAGAGTTTTTATTAAAAGGTGAAGAAGTTAAAAATAAATTAGATGAAATTTATAATGAAGCTTTCGATCATAAAAGTGGAAAGAGTGAATTGGATTTTTTGTTTAATGAAAATAATATTTAAGTAAATTTATAGCATATTTATAAACTTGATAAAATAAAGGCTCTGCAAAAGCAGAGCCTTTAAGGTTAAAGAATTATTTATCTTCTAATAATCTTTTGATTATGTGAGTAGCATCCATGTATGAAGCTACTGATTTATCGTAGTTTAATCTATTGATTATTCTAGCTATGAAATCAGATAAATCAACTGGTTTAAACCAAGGAGCATTCTTTAACTCTTCTGGAATATAAGTTAAGTTTGTTGAGTAAACGCTCTTAATTATTCCATCATTGTAATATTGATTGAATTTTTCTAAACCTTCAGTAAAGAATGAGAAAGTAGTAGCTACATATACGTTTCTAGCATTTCTTCCTTTTAACTCATGAGCGATATCAAGAACTGATTCACCAGAAGCTATCATATCATCAACTATTAAAACGTCTTTTCCAGCAACATCTCTTCCCATGTATTCGTGTTTAACTATTGGGTTTTTACCATTAACTACACGAGAATGGTCTCTTCTCTTGTAGAATAATCCAACGTCAACTCCTAAAACACTTGAGTAGTATATAGCTCTATCCATAGCTCCAGTATCAGGGCTGATTACTAGAAGTTTCTCCATGTTAAGTTCTAAATCTTTTTCGTTATGAATTAAAGATTTAACTATATCATAAGTTGGGTAGAAGTTTTCAAATGACATTAGTGGGATAGCATTTTGAACGTTAGGGTCGTGAACATCAAAAGTTAGAACTTCATCAACACCTAATCTTTCAAGTTCTTGAAGTGCTAAAGCACAATCTAAAGATTCTCTTCCTTTACGTCTATGTTGTCTTGACTCATATAAAAGAGGCATTATTACAGTAATTCTTCTAGCTTTTCCTCTTATAGCAGAAACTGTTCTTTTTATATCTTGGAAATGCTCGTCTGGTCCTTTATGGTTTTCAAATCCAAACATTTTATATGTACAACTATAGTTACCGATATCGCAAAGAATATATATATCTCTTCCTCTTACAGATTGAGGTATTTTAACCTTTCCTTCACCGTTTGAGAATCTAATCTCATCAGTTTTTATTAAAAAAGATTCCTTGCAGTTTCTTTTCTTTTGTATAAGCTTGTCTATAGCATTACCCAGTTCAGTACAACTTTCTAATGCTATAATTCCTAATCCGTGATTTGTTTCGTTCATTCGTCTATCTCCTTCTCAATGCATATTTAAAATATTTTACAATTGTAAATACTAAAGGTATCGTCATTTATATTATATACGAATAATTTACTTTTAAAAATAGAAAATTGTCATAAATTTTGACTAAATTGCAGAAAAAACGTCAAAATTCTTTGTCAGATAATTTAGATTGTTTAGAAAATATGAATATTATTTAAATAAATAGATTTATTATCAAATGCAATTTATGTTAAATTAGGTTAAATCTAATTTAATAATATGTAAAATTTAAGCTTAACAGATTCTAATGTGAATATATATCATGATAATATTGTAATGGGTGATATATATGGGCAAGTTAGGAAATATTTTAAAGGAATGGGCCAAATATAATATGAGGAAAATTTATATGGGCTCAATAACAGCTATTATTTTAGGGTTAATAACATTAGGTTTTTATATTCTTAATGAAGGAACTAGAGATAAGGTTAACAATCAGATAAATAACAAAATAAATAGTACTATAAATAAAAATAATGGTAAAACAAAAGAAGAAAAGAGTAATGAATTAGTTAATCCAGAGAAGAATGGTTCAATTAAAGAAAGTGAGGAATATGAAAATTTAGAGTCTTCAGAAGATATGGAAGAAAATGAAGATGATAATGATGAATAGTATTTAAATTTAGAAGTCATGAGTTGTAATTTTAGGATTATAATTCATGGCTTTTTGTTGTTGTAAAATAATTTTTAATATAGAATAAAAGGAACAAAAAGCTTAATAGGAGGGGAAGTATGGATATATTAAGCCATGGATGTACATTAGATTGTTTTGATTGTTGTAAATTTAATGTTTATAGAGAAGGTAATGAGGTTATGAAGATTGAGGGTGATAAAAATCATCCTTTTACAAAAGGATTTATATGTAATAAAGGGAGAGCACATTTAAATAGATTAAATCATAAGGAGAGAATTTTAAAACCACTTCTAAAAATAAATGGGGAATGGAAGGAAATAAGTTTTGAAGACTCTTTAGAGTTAATGAAAGAAAATCTTGAAAGATTCAAAAAAGAATATTCATCAAGAGCTATTCTATACTATAGCCAATATGGAAGTGGTGGAGTCTTAAAAGGAATAGAGGATGTATTCTTTAATTTTTATGGTGGTGTTAGCAAAGCTGAGGGTGAACCTTGTTGGAGTGCAGGTATGAGAGCTCAAAAATATGATTTTGGGAATGCACTTTCTCATAACTTAGAGGACATGCTAAATAGTAAGAGTATATTTTTGTGGGGAAAGAATCCAGCACATACTACTATACATACGTTAAATATGCTAAATAAAGCTAAGAAGAATGGAAGTAGAATAATAGTTATAGATCCAATAAAAACTCAAAGTGCAAAATTAAGTGATATACATATAAGCATTAAGCCAGGAACAGATGGTGCTTTAGCTCTTGCTATGGCTAAGGTAATAATTGACAATAAACTTTATGATAAGGAATATATAAATAACAATGTATTGGGATTCAATGAATTTAAAGAATATATAGATGGTTTAGGATTAAATTATTTAAGCGAAGAGTGTGGAGTAGATATAGAAGATATAGTAATGCTTACTAAATATTATTGTGAAAAGAATTCAAGTATATACTTAGGATATGGAATTCAGAAATATAAAAATGGAGGCAATGCTATTAGAGCTATTGATGCCTTAGGAGCAATAACCGGACAAATTGGAGTCTTAGGTGGCGGAGTTAATTACGCTAATAAGATTTTTCCTAAGGTATTAAATGGAGATCCATTTAATAGTAGTGATTTAGCTGAAAATAGAGAGTTTTATGTTTCTTATATAAATGAGTTTATAGATAATCCAAGTGAGTATAACCTAAGTTCAGATAATGATAACACTCCTATAAAAATGCTTGTAATAGCTAATAGTAATCTTGTAAATCAATTGCCGGATTTAAATAGATTAACGGATAGTTTTAGTAAGATAGAATTTAAAGTATGTTTTGATATGTTTATGACAGATACAGCAAAGCTTTGTGATTTAATAATCCCATGTTCTAATACTTTAGAAAGTGAAGATTTAATATATAGTTCAATGACTAATCCATATATAATATACAATGAAAAAGTTGTGGAACCTCAAAACTTTTTAATGGATGAGTATTTCTTCTTTATGGAACTAGCAAAAATAATGAAGATAGAAGGGTATCCTAAAATTTCTAAAAAAGAATATTTAGAGAAGGTAATTGAGCCTTTAAAAGAGTTTGATAAAAATATTAGCTTAGAAAGCTTGAAAAATGATCCTTTTACTATTCAAAATGAGATTCCCTGGAGAAATGGAAATTTTGAAACTACTTCTAAGAAGTTTGAACTAACTTCAGAGAGGGCATTTAAAGAGTGTGGTAGTTTATTGCCTATATATATTCCAAATGATTTAGGGGAAGATGTTGAAAGGAATATGTTTAGACTTCTTACAAATCATTCAAAGAATTCATTATCAAGCCAACATTATCTTGATAAGTGTGGAATAAGTGAGGCATACATAAACAAGCATATGATGGATAAATTAAATTTAGAGGAAGGTGAGATTATATCTTTAAGGTCTATTAATGGAGAAATAGATGTAATAATAAAATCAGATGATGGAGTTAGGGATAGAGTAATTCTTATGTATGTAGGATGGTGGAAAAAGCATGGTAATCCTAATTATTTAACTAATTCGGGAATATCTGATATAGGTGGACAAATAACGTATAATGAAACATTTGTTGAAATAAAAAAGAAGTAAATTATTAATTGATAATTGATATTAGTTAATAATTTGTGTATAATTTTACGTAAGAATTAATAATTTGTAGCGGAATGATTTAGTAAATAAAAGATTATTTAAGAATATATAAATTTTAATGAGATACTTTTATGCAGAGGGAGTAAAAACTTATGATAAATATAGATAATATAAGAGAGAATTTCAAAAAGATTGAAAAAAAGCTTAATGATGAGCTTATAGGACAGAAGGATTTTACAAGGGAGTTATGCGATTATTTTCAAGAAAAGTTGGAGAAGGAACTAAAGGGCATACTTCTTATAATAGAAGAAAGAGATATCTTTAAAAATAGTGGGTTAAGATTATTATTTAATGAGCTTAATAAGTATGAAATGATAGAAAATAACAAGGTTGATGAAATAGACTTAGCTTCATATCAATTTAATTTAGGATATAATGCCTTCTTAACAGATTTATATGAAAAATTGAATGATGAATCTCAAGCTATTGTATTTAAAAATACAGAAAAAGCTAGTGAAGAGATAATAAATGTTTTATCAAAAATAAGTCCTAATTCATGTGTTATGCTAAAGGATAACTATGTAATAAAAAATGAGTTTTTAGTTAAAGCAGAAGAGGTTGATAAGGAAGTTATAAATAAGTTTATATGCAATAATAAATTTTTTATATTCCTTTATAATAAAGGAGAAAATGAGAGAGTATTAGACATTGCTGACGAAACTTTGGTTAATAAGGATAGAGCTTTATATAGAGAGGCTTTAAGTGATAAGGATAAGAATAGGGTAATAAAGAAGAAGCTTTTAAAAGAGATTAGAAAAGTAGAGAAAGTTTTTGATGTAGATATAATAGTTGGAGTAGATGAAGATCAGGATGAAGAGAGGGTTGGGCTTTGCACTTATTTAGAAGATAACTTTAGAGATAAGGGAAGCTTAAGTGTAGAGCAATATGTTTCTTATAGAATCTGCAAGCCAATTACAAATATAATAAGAAAAGAAGGCATAGAGCCAAGCAGTAAACTTTTAGTTTATGTGAAAGATGATGTGCTTTATTGTAAGTCAAATGATGAAGTTTATGATTTAAGTAAATACACAACACCAACTTTAGAAGAGGTTAAATATAAGTTAGAATCTATAATTGGAATGAAGGACTTAAAGGACTTTATAGACAAAATAGAAAATAACTTTAAGGTTCAAAGAATAAGAGAGAAGTTTGGAATGAAGCCAACACAAATATCTCTTAATATGATATTTGCTGGTAATGCAGGTACAGGGAAGACAAATGCAGCTAGAATAACATTTGAATATTTACATGCTTTAGGTATGATTAAGAAAAATGTTTTTAAAGAAGTAAGTAAAGCAGACTTTATAGGTGAAGAAGGAACAGATACTGCAAAGAGAACTAATGATATCATAGAGTCAGCTTTAGGAGGAGTGCTATTCATAGATGAAGCATATTCACTTTGTAAGGATGAAGGTGATAAGGTTGGACAGGAAATAGTTGATGCCTTATTAAAAGGGGTAGAAGACAATAGAGATAATATAACGGTTATATTAGCAGGCTATGAGAAGGATATGGAATATTTCTTAGGATTTAATCAAGGGTTAAAATCAAGATTCCCTAATGTAATTAAGTTTGAAGATTATAATCCTTCAGAAATGTATGAAATAGCTGTTAATATAGCTAAGTCAAAAGGGTATAGAATAGCAAATAATGCAAAACAAGGATTAATTGAACTTTTCACAAGGAATCAGCTTGTAGGAAAGAGTGATTTAGGAAATGCAAGATTTGTTAGAAATATAGTTGAAAATGCTATAATGGATGCTTCTAAAAAATACTTAGTAAATAAAGAGAGAGCAATAGACTTATTAGAAAAAGATAACTTTAACTTTAAAGTAAGTGCTAAATTTGATTTAGAAGAAAAACTTCAAGAAATTATAGGACTTGATGAAGTAAAAGAATTTTTAAGAAGTCAATATAAGCTTATAGTTGCTCAAGAAAAGAGAAAATCAGTAGGAGTAACAACTAAAATAGAGCAAAATCTTAATATGATATTTGCAGGAAATCCTGGTACAGGTAAAACAAGCATTGCTAGATTAGTAGCGGAAATGCTAAATAGTATGGGACTTTTAAAGGTTGGTCAATTAGTAGAAACTGATAGATCAAGCTTTGTATCTGATATTCCCGGAGAAACAGCTAAGAAAACAGAAGAGAAATTTAAAGAAGCTTTAGGGGGAGTATTATTTATAGATGAGGCTTATACTTTAGCAAATGATACTTTAGGAAGAGAAGCTATAGAAACTCTTTTAAAGCTTATAGAGGACTATTCAAGAGAAGTAATAGTAATATTAGCAGGATATGAAAAGGAAATGGAGAATTTCTTTGATGTTAATATTGGTTTAAGATCAAGGTTCCCATTATGGACTAAGTTTGAAGATTATAATCCAAATGAACTTTTAGAGATGGCAATAAAGCTTGTAGAAGCTAAAGGATTTAAGCTTTCTAAGAATGGCTATTCAGAGCTTAAGAAAAATTTCGTTGATATATATGAAAATTCAGATGCCCAATCTGGAAATGGAAGAATGGTAAGAAACTATGTAGAACAACTTATCAGAAATCAAAGCATAAGAATAGCGGAAAGTGATATAAGTGTCTATGAGATGAACCTTATAAATACAAAAGATATTAAAGCCATGAATGCTATAAAATATGATAATCACTTTAATTTAGAAGAGAAGCTTAGTGCATTAATAGGAAATGAAGGTTTAAAGGACTTCTTAAGAAACCAATATAAGCTAATGAAGGTTAAGGAAAAGAGAAAGAAACTTGGCTTTGAAGTTGATTTAAATAAATATATGAATATGGTATTTACAGGTGAAAGTGGAACTGGTAAGAAAACTGTGTTAAGCATATACTCTGAAATGATGTATAGTATGGGAATAGTTAAGGCTAAGACGATGGTTGAAATTGATAAATATGAATTTATGGCAATGATAAATTCAGGTATGAAGGTTGGAGATATATTAAACAAACATATAGGTAAGGTTTTATATATAGATAAGTGGAATACCTTCTATGGAGAAGAAAGATATAATGAAATAGTCTCAGAGTTAATTAAGTTTATAGATAATAACAATAATAGAATAGTTATAGTGCTTGGTGGAGTAAGAGGGAAGATGAAGGATCTTATTTTAGCAAATGAGGGATTAAACTATAGATTCCCTATATGGGTTGATTTTGGAAACTATAATGAAAGAGAATTATATGATATAGCAATAACTACGCTAGAGAAAAAAGGATTCATTTTAGATGAAGAGTGTAAGAATTCTTTAGAAAATGCTATTGGAGATATTCAAAAGAGAACTGGTGAATTAGCTCTTAAAAATGGATTAATGATAAAACAGTTCTTAGATAATTTAGTAAGAATTCAAAGTGTTAGAGTTTGTGATGAAAAATTCAATATAGAAACTTTAAACAAGATAAATTCAAGTGATATAGAAGAAAGCAAAGAAAGTTTTTTAAAGAAAAACATAACTCAACATGGCAGTTTTTAATTTATAATCCTTACGTTTTTATTAAGAAATATTACTGTAAGGAAAATTTAATTTTTATATAATTTTACCATGATATAATTTGAAAACAGATGAATTAACTGAAATTAAGTTTAAAGTTATTCATTAATTTTTAGGAGGTGTTGTTGTAATAAGAAATTTATAGAATTTCTTGCAACGAATATATTATGATAAAAAAGAAGAGTTTAATGAAAGTTTTATGTGGGGCAGTTGTTTCAACTTTTATGTTAGGAATATCTACTCCAGTTTTTGCACAAACAGAAAAAAAGAATGCAATTGTTACATTAGGAGCAAATTTAACAGAGGGTGAAAGGCTTCAAATGTTAGATGCCTTTGGAGTAAAAGCAAATGAAGTTAAGATAATAGATGTTACTAATCAAGATATAAGGGAACAATTAGGAATGGATACTAGTAAACCTATACCGGCTAGTAGTCAATCAATTTCAAGCTCTTATGTAGTTGTAAAAAATGATGGTGGAATAAATGTTACTACTAACAACTTAACTGAAGTAACAGGAAGTATGTTAGCAAATGCATTACTTACATCAGGGGTTAATAATGCTGAGGTAAAGGCAGATGCCCCATTTAAGGTTACAGGAACAGCTGCTTTAGCAGGTATATTAAAAGGATTTGAGGATGCATCAGGACAAGAACTAGCATTACCTAAGAAAGAAGCTGCTAGAGAAGAGATTTCTTTAACTAATAATCTTAGTGAAGCAAAAACTAAAGATGGAGAAGCTTTAGGAAAGAATGAAGCAGCAGTGGTAGTTAATGATATAAAAACTGATGTTATAAAAGAAAAGCCAAAGAATGATGAAGAAATTGGTGATATAGTCAATAATGTAGTAAATAACTATAATATAAATCTTACTCAAGGACAACAGGAGCAAACAATTCAATTTATGTCTAAGATAAATAAATTAGATTATAACTACAATACAATGAAAGACTCTCTAAACGAAATGAGTGATAAACTTAATCAAGTTTTAGATGAAACTGGAGAACAATTAAAAGAGAGCGGTTTATTGCAAAAAGCTTTGGATGGATTAAAAAATATACTAGTTGATATAAAAGAGTTTGTGGTAAATATGTTTAGTTCAGCTAGTGAAAAAGTTAAAGATGGAATAACCTATGATGAAAATGGTAATATAGTTATAAAAACAGGCAATAATTATAATAATCAAGACCCTGAGATTAATGATAAGCCTACAGAATAAAAATAAGGTAGATATTATATATCTACCTTATTTTTATTTTTTTATTGTCAACCTTATAAAAAAGTTGGTTGACAATAAAAAGGGAGAGTAGTAAAATTTGAATATATTTTGATAATCAAATTAAATTAAGGAGAAAAAAATGAATTTTAAAACAAGAGATCTAATATTAATATCGCTTTTCGCAGCACTTACAGCTATAGGAGCATTTATAAAAATTCCTATTCCTATAGTACCATTTACATTACAATATTTTTTCTGTGCATTAGGAGCTATTTTACTAGGAGCCAAGAAAGGTGCCTTAGCTCAAATATTATATATTTTAGTTGGACTTATTGGAGTACCTGTTTTTACGGAGGGAGGAGGTCCTACTTATATTTTTAGACCAACCTTTGGATATTTAATTGGTTTTATTATAGGAGCGTATATAATAGGAAAAATAACTGAAAATTTGAAAGAAGTTAGTATAATTAAACTTTTTGCAACTTGTTTTTTAGGCCTTATGGCTATTTATGTTTTGGGTGTGTCATATATGTATTTAATTTATAATTTTTACTTAGGAAGTTCAATGAGTTTAGTTATGGCAATAAGTGTAGGAGCAATAGCATGTTTACCTAGTGACTTGTTATTAACTTTAATAATATCAATAGTTGGATGCAAGATAGTAAGTAGATTAAAAAGTTTGGGATATGTTTAAAGAGGTGGAATTATGAGTTTTATTTATAGAATAAAAGAAAAAGCACTTAACAATGAAATAATCAATTTAGATGAAGGTATAAAATTATATAATCATGATGATATTAATTTATTAATAAAATTTGCTGATGAGATAAGAAAAAAATTTCATGGAGAGGAAGTAGAATTGTGTTCAATAATTAATGGGAAGAGTGGAAAATGTGGTGAAAACTGTGCATATTGTGCTCAATCAAAACAATTTAAAACTAATATAAAGGAATATGATTTACTATCTTATGAAGAGATTAAAAAAGCAGCATTAGAAAATGAAAGAGAAGGAGTAAATAGATTTTCAATAGTTACATCTGGAAGAGGGTTATATGGAAATGATTTTAAAAAGGTTTGTATTTATTATAAGCGTTTAAAGGAAGATTCTAATATAAAATTATGTGCATCTCATGGAATTTTAAATAAGGAATCATTAATAGATTTAAAAACTTCAGGAGTAACTAGGTATCATCATAATTTAGAAAGCTCTAGAGAATTTTATTCAGATATTTGTACAACTCATTCATATGAAGAAAGAATCAAAACAATAAAATTTGCAAAAGAAATTGGATTAGAGGTTTGTTCAGGAGGAATAATAGGGCTTGGAGAATCAATAAAAGATAGAATTAATTTAGCTATTACTTTAAGAGAATTAGAAATAAAATCAATACCTATAAACGTATTAAATCCAATTAAAGGAACAGCTCTTGAAAAGATAGAGCCTTTAAAAGAAGAGGAAATTTTAAGAACAATAGCTATATTTAGATTTATAAATCCTAAGGCAAAAATTAGGCTTGCAGCAGGAAGAGGATATCTTGAGAATTTTGGAGAAAAAGCCTTTAAAGGAGGAGCAAATGCAACTATAACTGGCAATCTGTTAACAACTTGTGGAAATAAAATTAAAGATGATATGAACTTAATAAAAAAAGTTGGAATGAGAGTGGTTGAGAATGAATAAAGGTGTATATATTTTAGGGACTGATACAGATATCGGAAAAACATTTATAAGTGGATTACTTTTAAGAAAATTAAGAAGTGATGGTATAAATGCAGGTTATTACAAGGCTGCTTTAAGTGGAGCTGAAGTAATAGATGGAAGATTAGTTCCAACAGATTGTAAAGAGGTTTGTGCAATTGGGAATTTAAATGAGGATTATGAAAATATGGTCTCTTATGTTTTAAAAAATCCATATTCACCACATTTAGCTTGTGAATTTGAAAATGTTGATATAAGTTTAGAAAAAATAAAAAGTGATTATTTAAGAAGTAGGGAAAGGTATGATTTTTTAATATGTGAAGGAAGTGGGGGAAGTATATGTCCTATAAGTTTGGGAAAAGAAAAGATAATGCTAATTGATATAGTTAAACTTACAAAACTTCCAATTGTATTGGTTTCTAGAAGTGGCCTTGGCGCAATAAATCATACTGTTTTAACACTTAAATATTTAAGCGGTAAAGGGATAAAAATAGCTGGAATTATATTAAATGAATTTGAAGAAAACAATATTATACATAGGAATAATAAGGAAACAATAAAATTAATCACTGGAATAAATAACATAGTAACTGTTCCTAGAATAAATAATATAGATAATTTTGATCTTAATAATCTTCAGGAGGTCTTTAATGAGCTATAAAGAAGAATTAATATCTAAGGATTTAAAATATATATGGCATCCTTGTTCACAAATGAAGGATTATGAAGAATTAAAACCAATAATAATAAAAAGAGGAGAAGGTCCATATATTTTTGATTTAGATGATAAAAAATATTTAGATTGTGTAAGTTCCTGGTGGTGTAATTTGTTTGGACATTCTAATAAAAGAATTAATGAAGCATTAAAAAAGCAAGTTGATCAAATAGAACATGTGATTTTTGCTAATTTTTCTAATTTACCAGCAATAGAATTAAGTGAAAGACTTATAAATATTACTGGTGATAGGCTTAATAAGGTGTTTTTTTGTGATAATGGTTCTTCAGCAGTTGAGGCCGCAATAAAAATGAGTTTTCATTACAATAAACAAATGGGTAGAGTAAAAAAAAGAAGGTTTGTGGCTTTAGAAGATGCTTACCATGGGGAAACTATAGGAGCTTTATCTATGGGAGGGCTTGATATATATAGTGAAATATATAAACCCTTAATGATAGATGTTATAAGAGCAGAGGCACCTGATTGTTTTAGATGTAAGTATGGAAAAAATAGAGAAACATGTAGATGTGAATGTTTTGAAAATATGGATAAGTTACTAAAAGAAAATAAAGATGATATATCAGGTATTATAATAGAACCTTTAATACAAGCAGCTGCTGGAATGAAAATATATCCAGCATTATATTTGAAAAAGCTTAGAAAAGCCTGTGATAATTATGATATTCATTTTATAGCAGATGAGATAGCCGTTGGTTTTGGAAGAACTGGAAAGATGTTCGCTGTTGAACATGGGAATGTATGTCCAGATTTTATGTGTTTATCTAAGGGAATTACAGGTGGATACATGCCTATGGCTGTAGTACTTACAGGAGATAATATATATAAATGCTTTTATGATGATTATAATAAGCATAAAGCTTTTATGCATTCACACACTTATTCTGGAAATGCTTTAGGGTGTGCAGTTGCTCTTGAAGTTTTAAATATATTCGAAGATGAAAATGTCTTAACTACTATTAATGAAAAAGGAAAAATTTTAAATAGAAAGTTAAGAGATGCATTATTACATAACAAAAATGTTGGAGAAATAAGATGTTTAGGAATGATAAATGCTATAGAGCTTGTAAAAGATAAAAAAACAAAAGAAGCATTTAATAGTTTGGAGAGAGTGGGGTATAAAATTTATAAAGAGGCCTTAAAAGAAGGACTGTTACTTAGACCTTTAGGAGATGTATTATATTTTAATCCACCGTATATAATAAATAAAGAAGATATGGACTTCATGGTTAATGTTACTAAAAAGTGTATTGAAAAAATTTTATGTAATATCTATTTAGAGTAAATATTGATTTTAGATAAACCTAAGACATAACTAATTTTGAAAAGAAGTTTTAGCTGAATTTAATACTAGTTTAAAGAATAAACTAATCTAAAAAAGATAGATTTAAATATGCTATCTTTTTTAATTTTTAATAATACTTACACATTGATTAGTGAATTTAAGAAACATTTAAGAAACATTTAAGAAATTGTTTGTTAAAAAAATATACACAAATTTAAAAGATATGGTATTATTAGGATAAAAGATTTGTGAGGGAGGATTTACATGAAGAAGAAATACATAATAGCCATAGTTACAGTAGTTATATTAGCAGGTGTGGGAGTTGGAAGCTATTATTTAAAGAAAAACATGAGTAAAGAGACTACAGCTTCAATAGAACTATATACAGTTCCAGCAACGGATAAGGTCTTTGTTAATGGAGAAATTAAACCTGAAGATGTAGAAACTATATATTTAGAACCAACTAAAGGACAGGTAGATAAAGTAGATGTGAAAAATGGAGATACAGTAGAAAAAGGAGCGCCATTATTCACTTATAAAAACGATCAAGCTGAAGCTCAAATAGAACAGTTACAATTACAGTTAACTTCTGCTAAAAATCAAAGAGAAGATTTATTAAAGCAAAAAGAAGAAATGAAGAAGCAAGCAGAAGAGGCTAAGAAAAAAGCTGAGGAAGCACAAAAGCAATTAGAAATTATGCAGAAAGCAGGAGATAATTCACAACAACAACCTATGGTGCAAACACAAATACCTAACTTAGGAGCAAACATAGGTGGAGGAGAAATATCAACTGATAGTATTGATGAGCAAATAAGTCTTTTAGAAAAACAAATAAAATCTTTAAAAGATAAAGAGTATTATACAGTTAACGCACCTATAAGTGGAAAAGTTATCATGAGTGATTCAAAAGGTAATCCAACAGCTCCATACATGACAATAGAGTCAACCGATTATTACGTTAACGGAAGTGTTAATGAAAAGGATCAACCTAGAATTAAAGATGGTCAAGAAGTGGAAATAACAATATTATCAACTAATAAAAATATAAAAGGTAAAATTACTTCTGTCGGAAATACACCAGTAGATTCTGGAGCAAGTTTGGCAGCAGCACAAGCTGGAGGGCAAGGTGGAGGAAGTAGTATGTCTTATTATAATGTTACAATAACTCCAGATACACAAGAGGATTTAACTAATGGATTCCATGTTCAAGCTTCTGTAAACTTAGAACAAAAGCCTTTAGTAATTCCTAAGAGTGCTATTTTAAAAGCTGACAACGAGGAATATGTGTTTAAAGATATAGATGGTAAGCTTACTAAGCAAGTTATAACATATGCGCCTAAAGAGGGGAGCAATGATGAGGTCATAGTTAAAAGTGGATTAAAAGAAAGTGATGAAATAGTTACAAATCCTACTTATGACATGAAAGAAGGTATGCCTGTTGAGTAAAATAGTAGAGGTTAAGAATTTAAATAAGTACTATAACTTAGGTAAAGAAAAATTCCATGTTCTAAAAGATGTGAATTTATCTATAGAGCAAGGTGACTTTGTAATGATTATGGGGAAGTCAGGAAGTGGTAAGACTACTCTTATGAATTTGCTAGGATTATTAGATAGATTTGAAGGTGGCGAATATTTATTCAATGGTGTAGATGTTGGTGAAATGAAAGAAACTCAAAAGGCTGATATAAGAAATAAAAATATGGGATTTATATTTCAGCAATTTCATTTGATAAATTCTATGACAATAGGTAAAAATGTTGAGCTTCCGCTTTTATATAATGAGAAAAATGTTCCTAAAAAAGAACGTGAAGAACTTATAGATAGATATTTAAATATGGTTGGATTATCAGAAAAGAAAAATCAATTTCCATTAGAATTATCAGGTGGCCAACAACAAAGGGTAGCTATTGCTAGGGCGCTAATAAACAATCCATATGTAATATTTGCTGATGAGCCAACTGGGGCTTTAGACAGTAATACAGGAACGGAAATCATGGAAATATTAAAAAGTTTAAATAAAGATAACAAGACAATAATCATGGTAACTCATGATGAAGACTTAACAAAGTATGCCAATAAAGTTATAAGAGTTAAGGATGGTGTCATAACAAAGGGGGAAGAGCATGTCAGCAATTAATTTAATCAAAACTGCCATTGCTAGCTTAAGATTTCATAAACTAAGAACTTTCCTAACTATGATAGGAATAATAATAGGAATAAGCTCAGTTGTTACAATATTATCTGTTGGAGATGGACTAAAAGCATATGTTCTTCAATCATCAGAAGAGACTAACGCAAATAAAATAAGTGTAACATTTACTCCAGATAATAATGAGGCAAATATGAGTCTTTTAGAACCTTTTACTAAGTCAGATATAAATGGAATAGAAGCTTTGAAAGGTGTAGAAAAGGTTAAAGCATCTCAAGGATTTATGGGTATGAACTTTTCAAGTAGTCAGGTTCAATATTTTGATAAAAGTCAATTTGCTATTTTAAGTCCATATACAGATAAAAAAGAAAATGTTGAATATGGTAGATGGTTTAGAAAAGGCGAAGAGGATGATAACTTAATAGTTCTAGAGCATAATACAGCAAAAGAGTTATTTAATCCTATTGAAAGTGGAATAGGAAAAGCAGTAACAATGAACGGTACTAATTACGAAGTTATAGGTATACTACCAGAAACAGAGATTATGGGCTTTGGAACTAGTGCAACAAGCTATGTTTCTCAAAAAGGAATTGATAACATGTCTAATGGTGAAGCTATAATGGGTTTGGATATATCTGTAAAAGGGAATGCTGATAAAAAGGCTATCTTTAAAGATGTTAATAAATATTTAATGGCTAATCACCCAAATATAGCTGGAAAGTATGAAATGCAAGATCCAGAAGAAATAACAAAAGCATTTGAAAAGGTAATAGGAGGATTAACTAAGTTTATAGCATTTATAACTGGTATTTCTCTTTTAGTTGGTGGAATAGGTGTTATGAATATAATGTATGTTTCAGTATCAGAAAGAAAGAGAGAGATTGGTATAAGAAGAGCAATAGGTGCAAAGCCAAATAGTATTCTTCTACAATTTTTATTTGAGGCAGTATTAGTTACTTTAATTGGAGGATTAATAGGAATACTTTTAGGATATCTTGTTGCAAAGGGAGCAGGAGCATTCATGCCATTTAAACCAATACTAACTCTAAGTACATTTATTGGAGCAACTGTTGTTTCTATAATAGAAGGTGTTATATTTGGTATAATACCAGCTTACAATGCATGCAAATTAGATCCTATAAAAGCTATTTATAGATAGAATAAGAAATAAATTATATAATCTATATTAAAAATAAACAATGTTTTAAAATATAGCCAATAAAAAAAGTTTGTATGAAAATAGTTATCATACAAACTTTTCTGTTTTTTAATATTTAAATTTATGAGTAATATTAAACGTCTATATTAGGATTTATTAAAATAAGAGTTTAATTTCCTCTTTATCATAAAAAAATTATTTAGCTAGTCCGAAAATAGCTCTCTTCTTGTATACAAATATAGCCATTAATATTGGAAGGATTAATGCTCCTATTAGACTTGAAATCATAACTCCATTCATTACTATAGAGTATATAATATTTGCAACTGTTATAAGGAAATAAAGATAAACTCCAATAGCCTTCTTCATTAAAATTAATATAACGCTTAATATTATTAGAATTACTGAAATTAGTCCTATTATAATAGCAGTTTTGGAAATTCCCATTTGTTCAGGAGACATTCCTGCATAGGTACTCATAGCTTCTTGGAAAGATGGCATTAGCATAATAATACTTCCTATTAATCCAAACCCTGAAAATACTAATTGAATGATAGAAATAGTTATTATTCCAGCACCCAGTTTATTTTGTTTATTATTTTCCATATAAAAAACCTCCTAAAATCTTTTAACTTTAATATATCAAATAATGAATAAAATGTAAAATAAACCAAAAATATTTAAGGAAGTTTTAAGATAAGAAAATATTTGTTTTTATATTGTTAATAAAGTAACGATGTGTTAAAATAATTTTAAAAAAATAAATGGTAAATTAAATATAATTTACTAGCAAATACAACAAAAGGATAAGTAAACGATTAAACTGAGGATGGTGTAAACAGTGAAGAAAAAAAGAATAATAGCAACAATTTTAGCAGCACAGTTAATGACAGGTGGAGTATTATGGGGCTGTGATTCTAAAGCGGAAGATGAACAAGCATCAAATGGAGGAACTGTTAATTTAAGAATTCTAGCAACAACGGACATGCATTCAAATTTAATGAATTATGATTATTATACTGATTCAGAATTAGATAATATGGGGATGGTAAAGGTTTCTACTGTTATAAAAGATGCAAAAAAGGAAGTGGATCCCAATTCAAATTTAAATGATAACATTGATAATGTAGTTATTGTGGATAATGGAGATGATATACAAGGAACTCCTTTAGGAGATTACTATGGAAAGGTAAATCAACCTAAAGATGGAGAAAAATCACCAGTATATGAAACATTAGAAAAAATGGGATATGATGTTGGAGGATTAGGAAACCATGAATTTAATTATGGTTTAGAATATTTACAGGACGTTGTTAGTAGTAGTGATATGCCATTTGTAAATGCTAATGTATATAAAGAAGATGGAGAGACAAATGTATTTAATCCATACAAAATAATAGATGAAAAAGTAGTAGATTCTAATGGAAAAGAACAAAATTTAAAGGTGGGGGTTATAGGAGTTGTTCCTCCTCAAATATTAAATTGGGACAAGATTAATTTAGATGGAAAAGTAAAGGTTGCGGATATAAAGGAGACAGCTGAAAAATTTGTTCCTCAAATGAAAAAAGAGGGAGCAGATGTAATAATAGCATTATCACATAGTGGATATGGAGATGGAAATTACAAAGAAGGAAATGAGAATGAAGCTTATGAATTAACTAATATAGATGGTATAGATGCAGTTGTTACTGGCCATTCTCATGATAAATTTCCAAATGAAAAATATAAATCTTTAGGAAATGTTGATGTAGAAAAGGGAACTATGAATGGAACACCTACTGTCCAACCTCTTAATTTTGCTAAGCAATTAGGTGTTATAGACTTAACTCTTAGTCAGAGTGAGGATGGAAATTGGAAAGTAGTTGATGGAAAATCAGAAAATAGAGATGTAAAAGGGGCTAAAAATGATGAGGAGCTGGTTGAATTTTTAAAACCATATCATGAGGCTACTTTACAATATGTAAATGGTTCAGTAGGACAAATAACAAAAGACTTAAATAGTTATTTTTCATTAGTTGCAGATACTGCTCCAATTCAATTAATAAATGATGCACAAAAAGAATATGTACAAGGTCTAATATCAAATGGGAATGATGAGTTAGCAAAATATAAAGATTTACCTATACTATGTGCAACAGCACCACTTAAAGCTGGTCTTACAGAGGGTGGAGTTAATGCAGAGGATTATTTTAATTTAAAAAGCGGAGATTTAAGAATAAAAGATATATCTAATATATATAAATTTCCTAATCTTTTAGCTATAGTAAAGGTTAAAGGTTCAGATGTTAAGGAATGGCTTGAAATGAGTGCAGGTCAATTTACTCAAATTGATAAAAATTCTAAAGAACCTCAAGAATTTATAAATTTAGAGTATCCAGGCTTTAACTTTGATATAATAGATGGAATAAATTATGATATAGATATAAGTGAGGCACCTAAATACGATAAGGATGGAAATGTTATAAATAAAGATTCAAATAGAATTAAGAACCTAACATTTAATGGACAACCTTTAAATATGGATCAAGAGTTTTTAGTTGTAACTAACAATTACAGAGCTGGCGGTGGAGGACATTTTCCAGGATTAAAATCAGGAGATAAGCTTGTTTATCTTTCACAGGATGAAACAAGACAGATTTTATCAGATTATATTAAGGCTAAATCACCATTAACTCCATCTAAGGATAATAACTGGAAAATCATTGGAAAGGGTGCTCAAGGAAAGTTTTTATCTAATACAAATGGAAAAGACTATGTAGGAGATTTTCAAGGTATAGAATATGTGGGAGATGCAGAAAATGGGCTAAGTAATTATAATTATACATTTTCTAATCAGTAAAACCCCTCTAATATGTGAATAAAGTTCCAGTATAGATTAATAAAAATTCAGAGATAATACTTTATAAATAAGTAATTGCAATTATAAATTTAATAATCTATATTAAGGAGCGATAAAAATGGCTAAAAATAATAATAATAAGAAACCTAAAAAAGCTAAGACTAAAATAGTTGAAAGCACAGAAGAATAATATAAATTTGATTGAGCTGTATTAAAAAGTTATTTTGATACAGCTCCATTTTTATATGATAATATATTTTTTATAAATAGAGAAAAGTAGGGAGAATACTTAAAAACTACATAATATTTTGTTTAAATTAATTAGAATATTTTATGGGGAGATTGGTGATATGGTAAATATATTAGTTGCTGAAGATGATTTAAGGATTCTTAGGTTAATAACAGATTTTTTGAAAAAGGAAGGATTTAATGTTTATTCAGCAAAAGACGGACAAGAAGCTTTGGAGTATTTTGAAAAAGAGAATATATCATTAATTATATTAGATGTAATGATGCCTAAATATAATGGATGGCAAGTATGTAAGATGGTTAGAGAAAAATCAACTTTACCAGTAATGATATTGACAGCAAAGGATAGGGATATAGATGAATTAATGGGCTTTGATATTGGAGCAGATGAATATATGACTAAGCCATTTAATCCTAAATTACTTATAGCTAGAGTTAATAACTTATTAAAAAGAGTTAAGATAGAGGAAGAAAAAAAGAAGTTTATATATAAGAACATAACATTAGAAGAAGATAATCATAAAATAAATGTGCGTGGAAATGAAGTAGAACTAACACATAAGGAATATGAACTCTTATATATTTTCATGAGAAATGTTGAGAGAATATTCAGTAGAGAAAATCTTATAGATTTAATATGGGGTTATGATTATGATGGAGATTTAAGAACTGTTGATACTCATATTACTAGATTAAGAAAAAAGTTAGGGGAGGATGCTTCTTTAATAAAGAATATAAGAGGCTTTGGATATAGATTTGGTGAATAGGAAAAAATCAATAAGAGGAAAATTATTAAAAGGAATATTGATGATAAATTCATTGATAATCATAGGAATAATAATTTTTTCCTTAAATTTTGAGAATTTTTATATAAGAAATATTGGAGAAGAGTTAAATTCTTTTGGAGTTTTAGTGAAAAATAAAGTGGCATATGGACTCGATGAATCTTTAGAAGATGAAATCTTAAAGAGCAGTAGGGACAAGGGAGTTATAGTAGAAATATTTAATGAAAATGATGAGTTGAGTTTTACTACTAAGCCTATGGGAAATGGTATGAGTAAACATAAGAATTCCATTGGAATGTGTAGCATAGATAAAGAGTATAGTTTAAATAATGGTGAGAAAGCGTATTTAACATATGAAAGATCAGAAAATATAGAATTTTTAACAGCAATAGTAGATGGTGATAATGATAAATATACTGTTATGGTTAAAATACCTATAAATGCAATAAAAAACAGCGTTAATATAGCCTTAAAGTTTTTAATTATAATATTTGTGCCTATAATGATTTTTTCAGTTTTAGTTGCTATTTATTTTTCAAAGAAATTTACAAATCCTATATTAAAACTTAATAGAATAACAGATAAAATAGCAAAGCTTAACTTTGAAGAAAAGGTAAATATTAATACTGGAGATGAAATAGAAGACTTAGGTGAGAGTATTAATGAATTGTCAGTTAAGATAAATGAAGCCTTTGAAGAATTAAAAGAAAAAAATATTAATTTAAAAGAACTTATAGAGAAACAAAGGAAAGAAGAAAAATTAAAGAGAGAGTTTGTTTCAAGTGTATCACATGAACTTAAAACTCCAATAACAGTTATAAATGGGTATGCAGAAGGATTAAGAAGTGGCATTGTAGAAGAGAAAGAAGATACTGATTTTTATGTGGATGTTATTTGTGAGGAAAGTGAGAAAATGGGAGTTTTAGTGAAGGATTTATTGGAGTTATATAAATTAGAATCTAAGAGTTTTTCACTTAAAAAAGAAAAGGTTTCTATAAGAGAAGTAATACAGTCAACTTTAAATTCTTTTGAATTAAGATTTAAAAGTGAGGATGTAGAAGTAGAGACTAATGTGGAAGATATACTTATAATGGGAGATAAAATAAGGATAGGACAAGTTTTAAATAATTTTATAGATAATGCATTATGCCATGTAAATGATGAGAAAAAAATAAAAATAGAGAGCTTAGTAAATGAAAGCAATGTAAGAATTGCTATATTTAATAGTGGTGAACACATAAGAGAGGCTGAACTTGAGAATATATGGTACTCATTCGCTAGAGGAAGTAAGGTTAGAAGTTCAAATGAAAATAGGGTTGGATTAGGATTAGCAATAGTTAGAGAAATCATGAATTTACATAATGGAAGGTATGGTGTAGCAAACAAAGAATATGGCGTTGAATTTTGGGTAGAGTTTAATTTAGAAAAATAAATTTTATGTAACAGTGGCGTAACAGTAGATTTTTATAATTTAATCATAGAAAAGATTTAGGAGGAATGAATTATGAAAATTAAAAAGATTGCATTAACTTTTTCTTTAGCTACTGTTTTAGGAGTTGGAATATTTGGAGCTGTAACAGCAAAAGCAAGTGATGAATTCCAAGAAACAACTAATAACACTCAAATAGAGAGCAATAGTGGATATTGGTGTGAAAACAATCCAAATATGAATCTTTCAGAAGAACAACAACAATTATTAGATAAGGGATACAATGAACTAACTGAAGATGAAAAAGCATTTTTTGATCAATATCATGGAAAATCAAAGAGAGATTTAAGTGAAGAGGATTTAAATAAATACTATGAAATTCATGATAAAGCATTTAAGTATTTAGGAGAAGAAACATCAGAATTTTGCAATGAGAGAAGAGCAATGAGAGGTAATGGCTGTGGAAATGGTCAAGGTATGAGAAGAGGAAATGGCCAAGGAAGAAATAGCATAAATAAATAATACTTATAAAAAGCTATGCTAAATCTAGTGAGTATCACTAGTTTAAAGCATAGCTTTTTGATTTTAGATAAGACGCTGTTTTAGATAATCATATTTTAGTTTAGAACGTAAATTTAATATTTTGAAAACTATCTTTTCTTTTGGCAAATAAGATTAAAAAAGATGATATAATTTACGCATATTTTGCAAAAAGGGGAGATTAGAAATTGGAAATAATGGAGATTTTTAAGGCCATATTACTTGGTATAGTTCAAGGGATAACAGAGTGGTTACCAGTAAGTAGTACAGGTCATATGATTTTAGTGGAGGAATTTATAAGCTTTAACCTTTCACCACTATTTGTAAGTACATTTTTTGTAGTTATTCAATTTGGTTCAATACTAGCTGTTATAGTATTGTTCTTTAAGAAGTTAAATCCTTTTGACTCATCTAAAAGTAGTATAGAAAAAAAGGATACAATTAATTTATGGACAAAGGTTATTATAGCCATAATACCATCTGGAATAATTGGAGTATTGTTTGATGAAAAGATAGAAGCTGTATTTTTCAATCCAGAGACAGTTTCACTTATGCTTATTGTATATGGAATAGCCTTTATAGTAGTTGAAAATAGAAATAAAGCTCCAAAGTTCAAATCTTTAGAAAGCCTTACATATAAAACAGCTTTATTAATTGGATTATTTCAAGTATTAGCACTAATACCTGGTACATCAAGATCAGGTGCTACAATAATAGGTGCAGTTTTATTAGGGACATCACGTTTTATTGCTACAGAGTTTTCATTCTTCTTAGCAGTACCTACAATGTTAGGAGCGAGTGCCTTAAAACTTATGAAGGCTGGTTTTGCATTTTCAGGATTTGAATGGTTAGTATTACTAACTGGTTCAGTAGTAGCGTTTATTGTTTCAATATTTGCTATTAAATTCTTACTTGGATATATTAAGAAACATGACTTCAAGATATTTGGATATTATAGAATAATATTAGGAATAATTTTGATTGCATATTTTTATTTTATAAAATAAAAATGGATACCTCCTCTAAGTTAATGCTTAGAGGGGGTTTTATTAATGACTGTTTAAAGTGTGGTTCAATTATTTTTATTGAAATAAATGCAATTAAATACAAAATATTGAATGGATATTATATATACATATATTATTACTATAATTTAAAGGAAAGGAGTTTTTTATGAAAAAGAAAATTACAATTGAACTTAACAACAGATATACAAGTCCTAGTGAGGCAATGGCTGAAATTGTTGATTATTTAACTAAACAAGGAAATGAATGTAACATAAAATCAATGGGAGGAACACCTATTATTGAAGTAGATAAACTTGAATATACTGTAAGACTTTCTCAAAGAATCCTAGGCCCATTACCACCACAAATTATCGTTTTAGAAGAAAACACAGCTTCTTAATTATGGAGCAATTTTAGTTTTTTAATAAATATAAGTAAATTTGCCTCCCTTTAGGTATTTGAATGATATCTAAAGAGAGGTGATTTTTGAAATAAAGTTAAAAATTAAAGGAAAATTAATTAATTTGAGAAATTTTTCTAGAAATAGTAGGAAAACTATTGAAAACAATATCATGAAAATGTTATCATTGGAGTGTATTGTTAACAAAATATTAAAATGAAAGGGGACTTTTAAGAGTGAGTACAAGGAAAAAAATTAAGTCGATTACTATTTTAACCTTATTTACATTCTTATTTAGTTTTTTCCCTCATATGTCTGTAATGGCTGCGGGAGAAAAAAACAATACTGATGAAGTTAAAACTTTAGTGCAAACTAAAAGTGAAGCTTTTGCAGTAGTTGTTGGAGATTTTATGGAGCAAAATGGTAACGGTTCCGACTGGGATCCAACCAATATGAAGGGGTTACTTAAAAAGTACAAGAATGGCATATATGAAGGTACTTTAAAGCTTAAAGCTGGAAATTACAATTATAAAATTGCTATGAATGGAACTTGGGATGAAAGTTATGGTAATAATGGACAAAACATATCTTTAAATGTTCAAAAGGATTCAGATGTAATATTTAGATTAAATCAAAATAATAAAAAAGTCTATGATTCAATAAACAATCCAGAACAGTTTAAAAACAAAGGAATATTAGTAGGTAATATAAAAGATTTAATAGAGGGAGCTTCTGATTGGAATCCCGGTAACGATACCGAAAAGCTTGATTATATAGGTGGAGGAATGTATAAAAAGACTTTTCCTATAAAAGAAAGTGCACAAGGGAAAGATTTTAATTTAGAGTATAAAGTTGCTTATAATGGTGCTTGGAATAATGGGGAAGTTAAAGATAATATTAAAACTACTATTCCAAAAGGAACAAAAAGCATAACTATTTTAAGTGATTACTTGGGAAATTATGTTATAGATTCAATAAATGATCCAGGTCTAGCTAATGCTATTTCTTTAATAGGAACAGTAAGAGAAGGAAATGGAGATTGGGATATAGCAAATAAAGAATTTGACATGCATAATATTGATGGAAATCAAGTTTTATTTTCAAAGGTTATGAAAAAAGGAACTTATGAATATAAAGGTCTTATAAATCATGCTTGGGATAATGGTGGAATACCAGCTCAAGGAAATGTTACTTTAAATGTGCTAGCTGACAGAAATGTTATTTTTGTAGCAGATTTAAAAGCAAATAAAATATACGATTCAATAAATAATCCTAAAGAGATAAATGTAGCATTAGGTTTAGAGGATGAAGGTAATAATGGAGGCGATAGTGGTACAACTGAGCCAGAAATATTAAAAAGTCCAGTAATAAATGATGATGGAACAGCAACTTTTAGTGCTAAGTTTGATGGGGATAGCTTATATCTTATAGGATCAATGATGGCATGGGATACAAGTAAGCAAGTACATATGGAAAAAGGGGAAGATGGTATATTTAAAGTAACAGTACCTTTAGCAGGTGGAGTTTATGAATATAAATTTAAGCCTAATAAAGATAACTGGGATAATTCATTTACAGATCCATCAAATAAGGATTTAGCTAATGGAAATTCCGTTGTGAAGATGCCAGGATTAGAGATCGGTGGAGAGTCAAGTATAGAAGTAGGTAAAGATATGAATTTACTTGCATATATGTATGATACTGAAGGAAATAAAAAAGAGGCAAAGGTAATTTGGAATTTAGAAGAACCGGTTACAGGAGTTTCAATAGAAGGAAATACATTAAAGGTTTCTAAAGATGCTGATAAAAGCAAGAAGATAAAAATCAAAGCTTCTTCAGATAAATACTCAGCAACTAAAGAAATTTCAATACTCTCTCAAATGTACACATATACAATAAACTATTTCAGATATGATGGTAACTATGATAATTGGAATTTATGGTTATGGGAGCCTAGTGGAAATGGACAAGGTTATGATTTTAATAAAAAGTCAGAAGCTGAAAATGGATTCACAAGAGCTGTATATAAATTCCCATCAGATAAATTAAACTTTATATTAAGAAAAGGTAATTGGGAAGATAAAGATATTGGTCATGACAGAACTATAGAAGTTAAAGATGGAACAAACGTTGAGGTTTGGATAGTTCAAGGAGAAGAGAATATTTATTACGATAGAAAAGATGTAGATACTTCACCTAAACTAGTATCAGCCTTAATGGATAGTAAAACTGACCTATTAGTTACTGCAGCAGGAAAAATAAATGATTCAGATTTAGATTCATTTAAATTAATAGATAAAACTGAGAATAAGGATTTAAAAGTAAATGCATTAAAAATTTCTAATAACCAAGTTAAATTAACATTAGAGGGCGGATTATTTGGCACTCCAGATATTGATCCAAGTCATTTATATGAAGTAAGTAGTGAACATTTTAGAGCTACTAATGTTACTATGAGAAAGATCTTAGATTATCCAGAGTATTTCTACAAAGGTGATGATTTAGGGTTAACTTATACTAAAGAGGGTTCAACATTTAAGGTTTGGGCACCAACTGCTAAAGAAGTAAGTTTAGCTTTATATGATAATGCAGGGGCTTACAATGAAAGTGGTAAAGTAACTGACAATGCTGGGGGAAGAGAACTTCCTATGACTAAAGAGAACAATGGAGTATGGAGCTTAAAGGTTAATGAAAACTTATCAGGTAAGTACTACATGTTTAAAGTAAGTTTTGCAAATGGAAAGACTAACTATGCTATAGACCCATATGCAAAGACTGTTTCAGCTAATGGTCAAAGAGGAGCTATAATAGATTTTTCACAAACTAATCCGGAAGGATGGGGTTCAGTTAAAAGACCTCAAATGCTAAATCCAACAGACTCTATTTTATATGAGATGCATGTAAGAGACTTTTCAATATCACCTAATTCAGGAATAAAAGATAAAGGGAAGTTTGAAGGAATAGCAGAGGAAGGAACAAAGCTTCCAGGAACAGATGTAAAAACAGGAATAGATCATTTAAAAGAGTTAGGAATAACAACAGTTCATTTATTACCATCATTTGATTATGCTTCAGTAAATGAAATGAGTAATAAACCACAATATAACTGGGGATATGATCCTCAAAACTATAATACTTTAGAAGGTTCATATTCAACTAATGCACAAGATCCAACATCAAGAGTTAAAGAATTTAAGGATATGGTGCAAGAACTTCACAAAAACGGTATAAGAGTAGTAATGGATGTAGTTTATAACCATACTTATGGAATAGGTCAAAATTCTCCATTCGACCCAATAGTACCAGGTTATTTCTATAGAAGTAATAATGAAGGGAAATATACTAATGGTTCAGGATGTGGTAATGAAGTTGCAACTGAAAGACCAATGGTTAGAAAATATATAAAAGATTCAGTAAAAAATTTAGCTAAAGAGTATAATGTTGATGGATTTAGATTTGATTTAATGGGATTAATTGATACTAAAACAATGAATGAGCTTACAGCTGAGTTAAGAAATGAAATTGATCCAAGTTTAATAATCTATGGAGAACCATGGCAAGCTGGTGGAAGTGCTCTTCCAGAAAGTCAACAAACTTTAAAAGGAACTCAAAGAGGAAAAGGTTTCGCTGTATTTAATGATAACTTCAGAGGAGCTATAAAAGGTGATAGTGATGGTATGGGACAAGGCTTTGCCACTGGAGCAACTGGTAAAGAAGGTGCTATAGTTGCTGGGGTAAAAGGTTCAGTAGATGATTTTGCAGATAGCCCTAGTGAAACAATAAACTATGTAACTGCTCACGATAACTTAAATCTTTGGGATAAAGTAATAAAATCAGGTGGAAAAGAAAAAGAAGCTGGCTTCTTAGAGATGAGAGATGGCGCTTTAACTGGAGAGGATGCCCAAAATTATTCATCAGTTCAAGAAGCTGTTGAAAAGAAAGCTAAACCTTATAGTGTAATAACTGAAAGCAATCCTTTAGATAATGAATATGTAAGAAGAAGTATTTTAACAACTGCAATAACTATGACTTCACAAGGAATTCCATTCTTCCAAGCAGGAGATGAGTTCTTAAGAAGTAAATATGGTGACCATAATAGTTATAAGAGTCCAGATGCTATTAACCAAATAAATTGGCAAAACAAAGAAAGATTCAGTGGAGTATTTGATTATTATCAAGGTTTAATTGCCTTAAGAAAATCACATCCAGCTTTCAGAATGAATACAAAGGCTGCAGTTGAAAGTAACTTAGTAGTTACTAAGGCTAATGACAATGTAGTTGTATTCCAATTAAAGAATTTTGCTAATGGTGATTCATGGAAGAATATAGTTGTAGCTTATAATGGTAACAATGCAGAGAAAGAAATAGCTCTTCCTCATCAAGGCGATTGGAATGTAGTTGTAAATGAGCACAATGCAGGTACAAAAGTATTAGAAACCCTTAAAGGAACAAATACTGTTAAGGTAGCTCCTTTATCAACAAAAGTACTTTATGATGAGAGCATAGAAGGAGAAGCTCAAACTCCAACATCAATAGATGTAACTTCTTCAAAATTAAACTTAGACTTAGGAACATCAAGTTTCTTAAAGGCTGTAGTAAAAGATCAAAATGGAAGAATAATTCAAAATGCAAAACTTGATTGGACTGTATCAGACAATTCAGTTGTAAAAGTTGATTCAAGTAATGGAAAAGTAACTGCCCTAAAAGAAGGAAAAGCTACTATTACATTAGCTTCAGGAAAAATAACTAAAGAAGTAGTGGTAGACGTAACTCATTTAGTTCCTACTACCGTTACTTTAGAGGGACCAAATCAAGTTTATACATCTAAGGACATTCAACTTAGTGGAAATGTTAAAGATCAATTTGGTCAAGTTATGGCAGGAGAAAATATAGCGTGGTCTTCTTCAGATGAGGATATAGCTAAAGTATCAACTCTTGGAGTGGTTCAAGGAATTAATCCAGGTAAGGTTACTATTACAGCTAAAGCTGGAGGTGCAAAAGCTACTAAGGAAATAGAAGTTAAAAAATATACTAAAAAATATATAGAGTTTACTTATGCAAGAGATGATAAAAATTACGATGGATGGAATATCTGGACTTGGCAAACAGGTGTTAAAGATGGACAACAAAACTTTACTGAAGTTAAGGATGGCAAGGCAGTAACTAAGTTTGAAATAGCGCCGGATACAACTCAAGTAGGATTTGTTTTAAGAAAAGGAACTGGTTGGGATGAAAAAGATCCCTATGATTCAGATAGATATATAAAAATAGATCCTTCAATGAATGTAACAAAAGTAACTGTTAAGAGTGGAGTGGGAGAACTTTTCCAAGTACCTTCTATAAAAAATGCAGAGGTAAATCAAGGAAATCTTGACTTCAAATATAGAGATGAAGCTTTATATGAAGCAAATAACCAATCTTCAATAGATAAAGTACAAGTTAAGGTTATTTTCCCAGGATTATTATTTAAAGATACAAAAACTTATGATATGACTTATGATTTAAAAAATGAGTTCTTTGGATATTTATTAAAAGATATAAAACCTGGAAAATATGAGTATAGTTTCTTAATTACTAAGGATGGTAAAACAACAGAAACTGAAAAGGAAACTATAAATTATGATCCGTTAAAGATTAATGGAGAGGTTAATTTCTCAAGTAACGAAGTTAACTATGATGAAAATACTCTTGTAAACCTTAAACTAAGTGGTAGTGATGCCAATAAAGATAATATAAGAGAAATATATATGGATCTTACAAATGTAGGTGGACCGAATAAAGAGTTAATGGATTTAAATTTATTAAAAGATAACTCAATAAGTCAAACTATCGGAGTAAGAGATGATATAACTGCTGGTGAAAAAGAAATACCAGTTACTGTAGTTGATAAGAATGGAGATGTTCATAAAGCTTCAGGAAAATTAACTGTTAAGGCTAAGACTGGAGTTGGACCTTTAGACTTTGGTTTTGATGAATCAAGAATTTACTTTACAGTAACAGATAGATTCTTTAATGGTGATAATAGCAATGATGATCCTCATGGAAATAACTATGATAAGAAGAATCCATATACTTATCATGGAGGAGATTTAAAAGGAATAACAGATAAAATTCCATACTTAAAAGAGCTTGGCATAAACACTGTTTGGATAACTCCGATTGTTGAAAATACTGACTTTAACCAAATGTTCTCTCAAGGAAAACAACAATATTCATATCATGGCTACTGGGCTAAGAATTTTGAAACTTTAGATCCTCATTTAGGAACTATGGATGATTTAAAAACTCTAATAGACACAGCTCATGATAATGGAATCAAAATAATGGTAGATGTTGTTTTAAATCATTCTGGATATGGAATGAAAGGTGTGGATGCAAATAAGGATGCAAATAACTATCCAACAGATACAGAAAGAACTAAGTTCAAAGATATGTTTAGAGAACATCCAGGAAGTGATTTTATAACTCAAGAATCAGCAGGGCTTCCAGATTTCAAGACAGAAGATCCAGCAGTAAGACAAAAACTTATAGATTGGCAAACAGGATGGGTTAAAAGAAGTAAAACTGACAAAGGAAATACTATTGATTACTTCAGAATAGATACAGTTAAACATGTTGATAATACTACATGGAAAGCATTTAGAAATAAATTAACTGAAATAGATCCAAGCTTTAAGATAATTGGAGAGTACTTTGGGGCAGATATAAATAATGATGGTGGACAACTTCAGAATGGACAAATGGATGCTTTATTAGATTTTGGATACAAGCATAAAGCAAGAGATTTTGTTAATGGAAATATTGAAGGCGCATCAGCTTATTTAGATGATAGAGCAAGTAAGGTTAATAATAATAAATTAATGGGACAATTCTTAAGTAGTCATGATGAAGATGGATTCTTAAAAACAGTAGGTGATGATTTAGGAAAACAAATGCTTGCAGCTTCAGTTCAAATAACTGACAAAGGAATACCAGTTATATATTATGGCGAAGAACTTGGAATGTCAGGTTGGAATGGCTTTGAAAAAGGCGATGCTAACAGATATGACATGGACTTCTCAAGATTAAATGACCCTAGATATAAAAAGGTTCATGATCACTATGAAAAACTTTTAAATATTAGAAAAGAATATTCTAAAGTATTCTCAAAAGGTGAAAGAAAAACTATTGCAGGAAACAATGAGAAAGGATATTCAGTAGTATTAAGAAGTTACAATGGAGAAAGTGTAAGTATTGTATTAAATACTAGAAAAGAAGGAAGAAATGTAAGCTTTAAAACAAATTTCAAAGAAGGAGAGAAGCTTAAAGACTTATATGGAGGAAATGAATATACAGTAGGCAAGGATGGTAATGTATCTGTAGATGTGCCTTCTATGGAAGATGGAGGAACTACTATTTTAGTATTAAAAGAAGAGGAAGTGCCGCCAACAGTAATAAATGAAGCTCCACAAATTACTGCTAAAGATGTTACTTTAAAAGTTGGGGATAAATTTGATCCTATGAATGGAGTAATAGCAGAGGATAAAGAAGATGGAGATATCACAAAAGACATCAAAGTTTTAGAAAATAAAGTGAATGTAGAAAAACCAGGAACTTATAAGGTGGTGTATAAAGTAACTGACTCACAAGGCGCATCATTTACAAAAGAGATTAAAGTTAAAGTGAAGAAGAAAGCACAACCATCAGTAGTTCATGTAAAAAGAGTAAGTTTAAATAAGCATAATGTTAGAATAAAAGAAAATCACAACTTAAAATTAGAGGCAAAAATATTCCCTAGAAAAGCTACTAATAAGGACGTTATATGGGTTTCAAGCAACCCAAAAGTAGCTACTGTTGACCAAAATGGAAAGGTCACAGCATTAAGAAGAGGAGAAACTTATATAACAGCTATTAGTAAAGATGGGTATAAATTTATGGATAGTTGTAAAGTGAAAGTTATTAGAGATAATTTCTTTAGTGATTTAGAAATATTTGGTCATATAACAATAAAAATAACTATGCAAAATCCTTGCTATTGGAATGGATATTTATTTGATATGGAATATGATTATATATTTAATTCTATATTTGAATCTCAATTTGATTATATGCTTAATCCTAGATTAGATTGGTGGTTTTAATTAAAAATTATAATTTTAAAACATAAACTTTATTATAAATACTTAGTTAAAATAGCAGTGAAAATTAAAAATGAAATAATTAAGAATAATTAAAAGGAGTACTTCTGAATTTGAAGTACTCCTTTTAGTGTAAAATTAATTTATTAATAAAACTAATGAATTTTGTTTACAAAAAATGTAATAAGATATAAAGTATTTTATGTAGAACAACAAAGGGAGGGGATTTATTATAAAACATAAAGATTTAATGAAAAAGATTTCTTTAACTATGACAACTTTAATGAGTATTTCTCTAAGTATAGGTGGGGAAGTAGCTTTAGCAACGGAGGAGAAAAATTTGGAAGAAAAAATAATTATAGATGTTACGGATTTTGGAGCAGACCCAAGTGGTAAAAAAGATAGTACAGTAGCTATACAAAGAGCTCTTGAAGAAGCAAAAGAATATGAGATACCTGTTGAAATTGACTTTCCAAAAGGAGAGTACCAGATTTACAAAGATAAGGCTGCAAAGAGAGAATATCATACATCAAATACCAATAGTATAGAAAATCCAATTAAAACTATTGGTATATTAGTAGAGGATCAGAAAGACTTAACTATAGATGGTAATGGTTCGCTATTTAACATGCATGGTAATATGATGGCATTAGCTGTTGTTAATAGTGAAAACGTTATATTAGAAAACTTTTCTTGGGATTTTGAAGTTCCCACAACCTCTGAAATGACTGTAGTAAATATAGGGGAGGAAAATGGGAAAAATTATGTTGATTACTATATTCCATCTAACTTTAGATATGAAATAGTAGATAATAATACGAATATATTATGGACAAGTGAAGAGAGTCCATATACAGGTGAGCATTATTGGAGTCAAAAGGGACACCATAATGCATGGTCTGTTGTTATATATAATCCAAAAGAAGAGGTTGTTAGAAGACATCCTTTAGGTGAAGGACCTTTCAATGGAGTAAATAATATTAAAGAGATTGAGGAGAATAAGGTTAGAATAACTTATAATGGTCAAGTTCCATCAGGCCAAAAAATAGGTGTAGTAAATGAATTATGTGCATCTAGTATGAGAGAGACTGCAGGTGCATTTATATGGCAGAGTAAAGACACAGTAGTTAGAAATGTTGACGTTCATTACATGCATGGTTTTGGATGGCTAACTCAGATGAGTGAAAATGTAACTTATGACACTGTTGATTTTATGCCAAGAGAAGGTACTGGAAAATATACAACTAGCTTTGCAGACTTAATTCACGTTTCAGGTGCTAGTGGAAAAATAAGAATAGAAAATAGTAATTTCTCACATGCTCATGATGATCCCATTAATATTCATGGTACATTTACTAGAGTAGAGGAGAAAATAGATAATAGAACTTTAAAGCTTAAATATATACATCATCAACAAGGAGGGTTTCCACAATATTATGTTGGAGATGAGGTTACGTTTTTTACTAGAGATACATTAATGTCTCCTAATGATGAAGAGACAATATATAGAGTTGAAGAGGTTTCACATCCAGGTGAAGATGGTAATGATTTAAGAACTATGATTGTCAAATTTGACAAAGATTTGCCAGAAGATATAGATGAGAGTATAAGTGGACAACCTAAATATGTAGCAGAAAACGTTACTTATACTCCAGAATTAGAGATTATAAATAATAAATTCCATACAATACCTACTAGAGGAATACTTTCTACAACTAGAAAGCCAGTTTTAATAGAAGGTAATGAGTTTAAAAATATGGGGATGGCAACAATATTCCTTTCAAATGATTCAGGTGATTGGTATGAGTCAGGTCCTATAAGAGACTTAACAATAAGAAATAATAAGTTCTATATAAAAGATGGCGGACAAACTGAATGGAGATTTAAGTCTGCAGTTTATATTCATCCTGTAACAATGGGAGGAGGACTACCTTCAGCAGAAACACCAATTCACAAGAATATAACAATAGAAGATAATGAGTTCTATATGGATCATGATTCAGTTGTTAAAGCTGAAAGTGTAGAAAACTTAACTATCAGAAATAATAAAATATTTAGAATGGATCCAGAGATTGAATTAAACTTATCTTTAGATAAAACAAATTTGAATGTAAATGAAGAAGTAAGTTTGAATTTAGACAAAAGCGGTAGCCTTAATGAAGGTAGTGAAGAAAATGCTTTCTACTTTGATGCTTGTAAAAATGTTGTAGTTGAAGGCAATACTTACGATGATGGTTTAATGAAGAATGCAGTAGTTACAAATATGCCCTTAGAATATGTAAAGAATAGTGATGATATAACTATAAATGGAGAAGAAATAGCTAGTGAAGCAGTTGGGAAAGTTAGCTATGTTAGTTTAAATCCGGAAATAGCTAGGGTATCAGAAGAGGGAAAGGTGATTGGAGTTTCAGCTGGTGAAGCAGAAATAGTTGCTTACTATAATTGGAATGATTCAGCTATAGAGTCTAACAAAATTAAAGTAATAGTTTCTGGAGAGGAAACTTTAAAGCCAGAGAATATAGAAATAGTTAATGAAGAAAATTTAGTTATACGTACCTTAGAGGAAAATGTTCAATTTGAAGCAAATATACTTCCAGAAAGTTTAAATAATGAGGTTAAATGGAGTGTAAGAAATTTTGATGGAAGTGAAACTGACAAAGCTATTATAAGTGATGAAGGGGTTTTAACTTCAAAGAAAAATGGGGTTGTAATTGTTAAAGCAGAAGTAAATGGAGTTTCAAATAGCAAAACAGTTATAATATCTTCAGAAGAAGGAACTTTTAAGCCTTCATATATAAATATAGTTAATGAAAATAAGGAAAGATGGAATGTTTTAGATGATGGAGAAACACTGAATCTAACTATGGATAGAGGAGATCTTTATCAAAATCAAAATGATGTTAAAAACTTAGTTTTATATGATATTCCAGAGGAATTAAATAAAGAGGATTTAAGATTTACTGTAAAAGTTAATAATCTTCCTCAAAAAGAAAATGGTAGATGGGATACAGCATCAGTTTTATTATACAAAGACTCTAATAATTATATATCAGTAGGTAAGAAATCGCATTTTGGTGGAGTTGTTACTGTGAGAGAAGAGAATGGAAATGCTACTGAAAATGATAAGGGAGTTCAAGTAAGTGGAAGTGAACTTATATTTGATATTCATAAAGAAGGAAATACTTTAAATATAAGATATAAAACACCTGATGGAGATTATTCAGAATGGGGAACATTAGATGGTGCTTTTTTAGGAAGTGACTATAAAATAGGATTTGCTGTTTGGAATCATGATGGAAGAGCGAAGGATGTTGATTTTTCAGATTTTAAAGTTGGTGATGGAAGTGAATATACAGAAGAGACAATAGGAAGTCTTACTCCAATTAAATTTATGAAAGTTGGAAATAAAAAGCCAGTTGCATCTTTAGTGACTTTAAATAAAGATGAGGTAAGCGTAGGTGAAAGTATAGAGGTTTCTTATGATTTTTTAGATGGAGAAAATCATTTAGAAGGAGAATCAGTTTATAAGTGGGAAGTTGCTCATGAAGGAACAATATATACTGATTATACAAATACCAATATTTATACTCCTAATAGACTTGGAGAATTAACTTGTACAGTATATCCAGTTGATGAGTATGGAGTAGTTGGAGATGCGGTAACAAGTGAGACTGTAGTTATCTCAGGAGAAGAGCGTTCAGGAGTATTAGATACCATTGAGGTTAATGGAATAAAGATAGAAGGATTCAAAAATGATGTCTTAAGCTATTCTTATAATTCCATAAAGGATCAAGACTTCTTAATATTATCTGGGAGCACTTTAAATAGAGATGATAAGATTAATGTTAAAGTAGCTAATGATAAAGTGATTTATGAAGGAGTGGGAAGTTTTGAAGAAAAGATTGATGTAACTGGAGAAGATGTAATAAGTATAGAGGTCAAGAATTCTTTAACTGATGAAGTTAAAACTTACACTATAAATATTTCTAAGTTCCATGATAGTTATGATAAATTGGACTCAATATCAATTGAGGAATTAAGATTTAATATTTCAGAGGACATAAATTCATTCTATAATTTTGAGGTTTCTAGAGAAGTTGATAAGATAACTTTAGAGTTAAATGGAGATGAAAGACTTGGAGATATCAAGGTTTATAAAGGTGAGTGGAGAGAAGAAGTTAAAGATAATAATACATCCAATAATGTATTTAGTGGTGAAATAAAATTAACTGCAGGTAATAATACTATATTTGTAGAAAGTATAGCTAAAGATGGAGTTAACAAAAAAAGATATATAATAAATATTTCACATCTATCTTATATTGATGCATCTTTAAGTGATTTAAAAGTTAATAGAGAGTCACTTGAAGGTTTTGATGAAAATATTTTTGATTATACTTTAAGAGTTGGAAAAGATGAATCTAAAGTTATTAATGTTGAGGCTATGAAGAATGATGAGAGAGCAGAAGTTAAAGTAGCGTTAAATAATGAAATTATTGAAGAGTATTCTAATGGAATAGAGTTAAATTCTGGATATAATGAGATTGTAGTTTCATGTAAAGCTGGAGATTTATGGACAACTAATTATTATACAATAAGAGCTTTAGTTGAAGCTGATGATAATGCAGAGCTTTTAAATATTGAATCAGAAGGAAATAGAATAAATCCTGTGTTTCAACCTAATGTTACAGACTATGAAATTAAAACAACCAAACAAGAGCTTAATTTAGTAGTAGAGGCTCAAGAACTTAAGGCGAATGTTGAAGTTGATGTTAATGGAAGAAAGACTAAGGGGGAGAATAAGGTAACTGTAAATGAAATGTTACCTGCAGGAGAAAATAGTGCTTCAATAAAGGTTACTTCACCTGATGGGAATGTAGAAAAGGTATATAATATAAAAGTTATTGCTGAGAATTTTGCTTATCTTTCAGATTTGTCTTGGGAAAGTAGTTCCTATGTTGGTTATGGAGACTTTAGTAGAGATAAATCACCAAATGGAGGAGTTATAAGGCTGTTAAGAGATGGTGTTGCAACTAGCTTTGAGAAAGGGATAGGAGCTCATGCGCAATCAGAACTTGTTTTTGATATTGAAGGAAAGGGATATGAAAGATTACAAACCTTTGCTGGAGTTGATTATAGTCAATTCAATAGCTAATATGGACAAGTAACATTTCAAATTTTCTTAGATGGGGAAGAGGCGTTTAATAGTGGGGAGATAGGACCTAAATCAGAGGCTGCATTCATAGATTTAGATTTAACTGGAGTTAAGGAAGTAAGGCTAAAAGCTTTATCAGGGATAAATGACTTTAATGATCATGCTGTTTGGGCAGATGCTAAGTTTATAACTGAGTTCGAAGAAGTGTTGCCACCTGTAACTAGTAACGGAGATTTAAATGAAGATGGAGTTATAGATGTAGGTGATTTAGCTTTAGCTTCTAAATACTATGGAGAAAACAAACCAGAGTATGATATGGATGGAGATGGAATAGTTGGAGACTATGAAATTGAAACTATATCAGAAAAAATATTAGAGTAATCATATTATATAAGAATTGAATATTTAATCCTTGGTTAATAGTTTAATTGATTTAAAAACTCTATTATCCAAGGATTTTTTTGTTTTTAAGACTTGTTTTTATCTAGAACTGATTTTAGATATGGCAGTGAGATGAAGTGTGTGGTTAAAATTAATATTAATTTTAAATTAAAGCATATGTTGTTTAAAAACAATAATAGGTAAAAACTTATTACACATATAATAAATTCCGATTTAACTTATTACAGTAAAGGGAGTATTATATAAGTGTAAATAGTTTGTTAAAAAATAAACTAAATGGGAGTTTGTTTATTTTTGGAGGTGTTTGAATGGGATACAAATTAAAACTAAGTGAAGTAAACGATTTATTCAAAGAATTAAGTAAAGAGTATATAATCTATGCTCCAAAGAGATTTGAGAAACAAGGAAGGTACTCAGATACAGACATAATAAAGTACGATAAAGTAAATAGTGTGGAGGAAATAGTCTATAAAGAGAAATCTACTTATCCAGTTAAAGAGGTTATAACTCCGATCTCTCAAACATTATATTATTTTGTTGAAGATAAGTTTATGGAAAGTTCAATGGATAGCCAAAAGAAAATACTTATCTTTGCAAGACCTTGTGATATAAATGCACAAAGAAGACAAGATACAATATATCTTAAAAATGGGAAATTTGAAGATCCATTTTATAAGAGAATGAGAGATAGAGTGAAATTTATATGTATGGAATGCACAGAAGGATGGGATACCTGTTTCTGTACAACAATGAATAGTAATAAAACAGATGATTATAGCTTAGCTGTAAGATTCTCTGATGATGAGTTATTATTCAATGTTAAAGAGGATGAATTTGATAAATACTTCGAAGGTAAGAATGAAGAAGAATTCGAATTAAAGTTTATAGAAGAAAATTTAACTAAAGTAGAATTACCAGAAATTAAAGATATTGAAGTTTTAAATAAATTAAAAGAACATCCAATGTGGCAAGAATACAATAAAAGATGTATTCAATGTGGAAGTTGTACTGTAGCTTGTAGTACATGTACATGCTTTACAACAAAAGATATAGTCCATGATTCAAATAAAAATATTGGTGAGAGAAAAAGAATACAAGCTTCTTGTCATATTGATGGATTTGATGAAATGGCTGGTGGACATGTCTTTAGAAAAACAGCTGGAGATAAGATGAGATATAAGGTAATGCATAAAATACATGATTACAAAGCTCAATTTGGAGAGGAACATATGTGTGTTGGATGTGGAAGATGTACAGATAGATGCCCTGAGAATATATCTATAACAGCTACTATAAATAAAGTTTCAAAGGCAGTAAAAGAGATAATGGAGGAGATGTAAATGGAAAATATTTTAACACCTAAATCATGTGAAATAATTGATATAGTTAAGGAAACAGATAAAGAATGGACTTTTAGAATAGCTTCTGATGTGGTTCCAGAACATGGTCAATTCCTTCAATTATCTCTTCCAAAGGTTGGAGAGGCTCCTATATCAGTAAGTGGATTTGGACCAGGATATTTAGATTTTACAATAAGAGCAGTTGGTAAGGTTACTGATGAAATATTTAAATTACAACCTGGCGATAAGATAGCTTTAAGAGGAGCTTATGGAAAAGGCTGGCCAGTGGAACAGTTTAAAGGTAAAAATGTAGTAATAGTAGCTGGAGGAACAGGAGTTGCTCCTGTAAGAAGTTTAATCAATAAATTTTATGATGAACCAGATTATGTTGAAAGTTTAAGTCTTATATTTGGATTTAAAAATTCTGATGGAATACTTTTTAAAAATGATTTAGATAGATGGAATGAAAAATTTAATACTATATATACTTTAGATAATGATACAAAAGAAGGATGGGAAACTGGACTTGTAACAGTTCATTTAAACAAGTTACCTCTAGAAAGTTTTGGGGATAACTATGAAGTGATAATAGTTGGTCCTCCAGTAATGATGCATTTTACAGCTTTAGAATTCTTAAAATTAGGGGTTCCAGAAGATAAAATATGGGTTTCATTTGAAAGAAAAATGTCCTGTGCAGTAGGTAAATGTGGACACTGTAGAATAAATGAAACTTATGTATGTCTTGAAGGGCCTGTATTTAACTATACAAAAGCTAAGACATTATTAGATTAGGAGGAATTAAGTATGAATCATGATATAGATATTAAAAAAGTTAGAATAAATTGTTTTCGTCAATCAAAGGTTCCTGGTGAATTTATGCTTCAAATGCGTATACCAGGAGGAATTGTAAATGCTAAATATTTATCACAAGTACAAGAAATAGCAGAGACTTGGGGAAATGGAACATTTCATGTTGGTATGAGACAAACTTTTAATATTCCAGGAATTAAATATGAAAGCATACCAGAAGTGAATAAATTTATAGAAAATTATCTAAAAGAAGTTGAAGTAGATAGATGTAATTGTGAAATGGAGATAAATGAGAATGGTTACCCAACTATAGGGGCTAGAAATGTAATGGCTTGCATTGGTAATTCTCATTGTATAAAAGGTAATATTGATACTAAGGATATGGCTAATAAGATAGAGAAATTAGTTTTTCCATCACATTATCACATAAAGGTTTCTGTAGCTGGTTGTCCTAATGACTGTGCTAAAGGTCATTTTCAAGATTTTGGTGTAATAGGACAAGCAAGGATGGAATATCATCCAGAAAGATGTATAGGATGTGGAGCTTGCGTTAGGGCTTGTGAACACCATGCTACAAGAGTATTAAGCTTAAATGAAAAAGGATTAGTTGACAAAGATATATGCTGCTGTGTTGGTTGCGGAGAATGTGTATTAGCATGTCCTGCAAGTGCTTGGACAAGAAAACCACAAAAATTTTATAGAATAGTTATAGGTGGAAGAACTGGTAAGCAAACACCTAGAATGGGTAAGACCTTTATAAATTTTGCAACTGAAGAAGTTGTGCTAGGTATATTTGGTAATTGGCAAAAATTCTCTGCTTGGGCTTTAGATTATAAACCTGAGTATCTACATGGAGGCCATTTAATAGATAGAGCTGGATACCATAAATTTAAAGAAATAATTTTAGATGGAGTTGAATTAAATCCAGAGGCTTTAGTAGCAGATAATATATTCTGGGCAGAAACAGAGTATAGATCAAATTTCAATGTTAAGCCTATTAAAATGCATAAAACAATTGAATCAAATAGACCTTTAAGATAGGTTATTCTTAAAATAAAATATTAAAATAAAGCCATTTTCAAATTTAGTTTAGTTATAAATATAAAATTACATAGATTTAGGTTTCTAAGTCTATGTAATTTATTTTAAAGTGAAAAAATAAGTAAGAAAAAAATAATAAGTATTACTCAAAATTTATTTGCTTATTATTACATTGTCAATAATTGAAGGTATAATATTAAATATTAATTATTGATTATTTTGATTGATTAAACAAATATATTTTATAATTATTATAAAGTTTTTATAAATAATTTAAATGCATAAACTTAATTGATTTTTATTTGTCCTAAGCAGTGAGATTTTATAATTAATATCACTTTTTAGGACAGATTTAAAGGTTATAAGTGATGTAAAGGAGGTTTTTTATTATGGATAAAAAAATAATAAAATCATATTGGGGTGTTGAATTAAATCCTAGGTTTACAGATTTAGGGTCAAATAAGTTGTGTATAGTACTACCTGGAATAGGATATTATTTAGATAGATCATACTTAGATTATTCAAAACAATTGGCTGAAGAATTAGGATATGATGTTTTAGAAATAGAGTATGGTTATCAAATAAATAGAAGTAAGTTTGATGTTGAAAAAGAGTTTAGCATTATGGTTTCTGAGACATTAGAAGTTATAGATAATGCTTTAAATAAAGAGTATGATGAACTTTTAATAATAGGAAAAAGTATAGGAACAAGTGTACAACATTTTGTTAATAAAGATTTGGAAAATAGATTTAAAAAGGTTAGTAATATATATATAAGTCCAATAGATAAGACATTAAATGAATTTGGATTAGAAAGCAACTCTTTAGTTGTTACTGGAGATGAAGATCCATTATTATCTATTGGAAATAGAAATAAAATAGAAGAAAGAAATGATTTAGAAAGCTTTATAATAAGTGGAGCTAATCATGCTCTTGATATTAAAAACAATATCATGGGGACAGTAAGTGCTTTAAAAGAGACTTTAGAGGTTGAGTATAATTATATAGTTAAATAATTGAGAGAAAATAAAGAGTGTGTAGTGTTAATGAGTTTAATACTACGCTCTTTTTTTTATTTGTTTTTAGTAAATATTGAATTTTTAAAATACTTCTGTTTTAAAAATTGCATAAAAATATATGAAACCAATATTATAAAACTCTTTGTAAAGGGTTTTAATAAATGGTAATAAATTTATTATTTTAGGTTATTTTTTAAAAAAATATCAGTAATATCATGGTTTTAATGAATAATTATTAAAATAAAATCTCTATTAGTAAGAAAATAAATATTGACACCTTGTGCGTGGAACTGATACCATATAATCAAAAGAAAAGGATATCATTTGAGATTAGGAGGAAATACAATGAGTAAAGAGCAAGTAGTTGCAAAAGAGATATTAAAACATATTGGTGGAAGAGAAAATATAAAATCTATGGAACATTGTGCAACTAGATTAAGACTTATAGTAAAAGATAAAAGTTTAATTGATGAAAAAGCAATTGAAAATATTGAGGGCGTGAGAGGACAATTCTTTGCAGCAGCACAATACCAAATCATTTTAGGGACAGGCTTTGTTAATAAGGTTTATGCTGCTATGAATGGCGAAGGTGTAGAGTCTGGAAATGTAAAAGAAGATGCATATAGTGATATGACACTTCCTCAGAAAATTTCACGTACTTTAGGAGATATATTTGTGCCTATAATACCTGTATTAGTTGCAACAGGATTATTTATGGGACTAAGAGGATTACTAAGTAATTTAGGAGTTCAATTCAGTCCAACTTTTGATACATTATCACAGGTTTTAACTGATACGGCATTTATATTTTTACCAGCTTTAGTTGCTTGGTCAACAATGAAAAAATTTGGTGGAACACCGGTAGTTGGTATAGTATTAGGACTTATGTTAGTAGCACCACAACTTCCAAATGCTTGGCAAGTAGCTGGTGGAGCAGATCCAATGTATATTTCTTTATTAGGATTAAGCATTCCTATAGTTGGATATCAAGGTTCAGTACTTCCTGCTTTAGTTTTAGGTATAATAGCTGCTAAACTTGAAAAATTAATAAGAAAGTTTATGCCAGATGTATTAGATTTAATATTTACACCATTTTTAACTTTATTAGTATCAATGATTCTTGGATTACTTGTAGTTGGTCCAATAATGCATACAAGTGAAGTCTATATATTAGAGTTATTTAAAATGTTCTTAGGGTTACCATTAGGAATAGGTGGAGCAATTATAGGTGGAGTTCACCAAGTTATAGTTGTGACTGGAGTGCATCATATATTTAATGCGCTAGAAGTTGAATTAATTTCAAGCACAGGATTAAATCCTTTCAATGCAGTAATAACAGGAGCTATAGTGGCTCAAGGAGCAGCAGCTTTAGCAGTAGGATTTAAGACAAGAGATAAGAAAAAACGTTCATTATATATTTCATCAGCAATACCAGCATTTTTAGGTATTACAGAAGCTGCAATATTTGGAGTTAACTTAAGATTTATAAAACCATTTATATTTGCTTGTATAGGTGGAGCAGCATCAGGGATGTTTGCATCTATAATGCACTTAGCTGGAACTGGTATGGGAATCACAGCTATTCCAGGTACTTTACTTTATGTAACTACTGGATTAGGAACATACTTTATAACTATTGCTATAGGCTTTGGAGTTGCTTTTGCACTAACTTACTTATTCTTTAAGCCTGAAGAGTAAAATATGGTTAATATCTCATAAGTAATGATATAATTTAAGTATATAAAAGATTTATATCTTTATTTAGGAGGACAAGGATGAAGGTAACAATACAAGACATAGCCAATATGGTAGGAGTATCTAAAAGTACTGTTTCAAGATATCTAAATGGTGGCTATGTAAGTAGTGAAAATACAGAAAAGATAAAAGAAGCTATAGAAAAAACAGGTTTTGAAACAAACTTCTTTGCAAAGAGGTTGAAGTCTAAAAAAAGTAAATTAATAGGTATTATAGTTCCAAGAATAGATTCCTTTACAGCTGGGAAAACATTAAATGGTATAAACAGAAAGCTAGAGGAACATGGCTATCAAGGAATTATATTAACGAGTGAGTTAAATAGAGAAAAAGAATTAGAACAAATAAATAAGCTATACAATCAAGGAGTAGATGGAATTATAATCATGTCTTTTGAAGTTGCAAAGGAACATGTTAAGCTAGCAAATAAATTGCCTATTCCAGTTCTATTTTCAGGTCAAAGAAATGAATATGTAAATCATATAGCATTAGATGATAAGAAAATAGGAAAGACTCTTGGAGAATACATAAAAGCTCAGGGACATAAAGATATAGTTTATTTAGGAGTAAGTGAAAGAGATAAAGCTGTTGGTTTAGATAGAAAATTAGGATTTTTAGAAGTGTTTAAAGGAGAAGAGTATAACATTAATTTTGTTGAAACTGATTTCTCATTTAATAAAGCTTATGAGTTAGGAGCTGATGTTTTAAAATATAATCCTTCAGTTGTTATATGTTCAACTGATAATATTGCTTTAGGGCTTATGAGAGCTTTATTTGAAAGTGGAAAAAGAATACCTGAAGATATTTCAATAGGATCCTTTGGAGGGTATGATGTTGGAGCAATAACATACCCTTCATTAACCACAGTTAAGATTGATTACAATTTATTTGGTGAAGAAATGGCACATGAGATTCTGAGCTTAATAAATGGAGAAGAAGTAACAAACACTTGTGAAATTCCATTAGAACTTATAATCAGAGAAAGTGTTAAGAAAGTATAAGATTTTAAGGAGTCATTTATTTCACTAATTTAAGAGAGGAAGGTTGGAATAAATGAAGTTTTTAAATAAAGAGGATATAAATAAAAAATCTAAAGAATTTTATAATCATGAAAAATTAAGGTGGAGAAATAATTTTCATTTTGAAGCTCCATTTGGACTTATAAATGATCCAAATGGTTTGTGCCAGTATAATGGAGAATACTATATATTCTTTCAATGGAATCCTTATAGCTGTGAACATAAGTATAAACATTGGGGCTATGTAAAGACTAAAGACTTTAAGAATTTCTCTATTCCTAAAATGGCAATAGCTCCAGAAGAATATTACGATAAGAATGGATGTTATTCTGGAGGAGCTTTTATTAAAGATGGGGAGATAAATCTATTTTATACAGGAAATGTTAAGGGCGATTTAGGTGAAAGAATTTCTTACCAATGCATGGCAAAAGTAGAAGATGGAGAAGTGAGAAAGTTTGGAACAGTTATAGATAAGCTACCTAAGGGTTATACAGCTCATTTTAGGGATCCATATATTTTTGAAGAAGATAATAAGTATTATATGATTCTTGGAATTCAAAGAGAAGATTTAAAAGGAAGAGCTATAATTTATAAGTCAGATAACTTAGAAAAATGGGAGCTTAAAGGAGAGTTAAAAACTAATTATGATGATTTTGGATTTATGTGGGAGTGTCCTTCATTATTTAATTTAAATGGAACTGATGTTTTAATATTTTCACCTCAAGGTCTTAAATCAGAAGAGTTTAAATATCAAAATCTGTATCAATCAGGTTATATATTTGGAAATTTAAATTATGAAACTTTAGAACTAGAAAATCATAGTGAATTTAAAGAGTTAGATAAGGGATTTGATTTCTATGCTCCTCAAGTATTTAAGGATGAAAAAGATAGAACCTTAATGATTGGTTGGATGGGTGTTCCAGAGGGAGAAGAGTATCATAAGAGTAAAGATGATGGATGGATTCATTCTCTAACTATGCCTAGAGAACTAACTTTTAAAGAAGGAGTTATTTATCAGAATCCTATAAAAGAAATAGAGTCTCTTAGGGGAGAAAAGTTAGTTAATAAAAAAGATTTAATTACTAAATCCATGGAGTTAGATGAGATAAAAGAAAATTCTTATGAGTTAAAATTAGAGTTTAATCCTTTAGAATATTCAAAGTTTCAGTTGAAATTTATGCAAAGTGAAGAAGAGAACATATCTTTAACTTATGATTCTAAAGAAGAAGTGTGTGTTATAGATAGAAGTTTAATGAAATATGGAGCAAAAGATAAAAGAAAGTTTAAAATAGGATGTAAAAATGGAAGCTTAAAAATAAATATGTTTGTTGATAAATCAGCAATAGAAATTTATTTTAATGATGGAGAAGAGGTAGCTTCTATAAGAGCTTATCCAGAAAAGAATAGTTTTGGAGTAAGTTTAAGTTCAGAGAGAGAAATAATAATAAAGTCATTAGAAGTTTGGAATATGAATGAGGTGAGTTATTGTGAATAATGTATTTTGTATAGGTGAATTATTAATAGATTTTATTGGAAAAGATATTGGTGATGGATTAAAGAAAGGAACTAACTTTGAGAAAAAGGCAGGAGGAGCACCAGCTAATGTAGGTGCTGCTGTTTGCAAACTTGGAGGAGAATCTTATTTTTTAGGACAAGTAGGCAATGATTCCTTTGGGAAATTTTTAGTAGATATGTTAAAAGAATTGGGCATAAATACTGAAATGACAAAAATGGAAGGATACACAACTTTAGCCTTTGTTGCAATAGATAAAGATGGAGAAAGAGATTTTGAATTCCATAGAGGTAGCGATGGAGACTATGCTTTTTCTAATATAGATTTAGATAAAATAAGCAAAAGTGATATTATTCATTTTGGTTCAGCAACAGGATTCTTAGATGGTGAATTAAAAAATACTTACTTTAAACTTTTAGAGTATGGAAAAGAAAATGGAAACTTTATTTCATTTGATCCTAACTATAGAGATATGCTTATAAAAGATGAAAAGCTAGGACAATTTATAGAAGATTGTAAAAAGTTTATAAGACTAAGTGACTTTTTAAAGTTAAGTGATGAAGAGATAAAGATAATTACTGGGGAAGAGCACTTAAGAGAAGGGATTAATAGACTTCATGAATTAGGAGCAAAAATAGTTTCTGTTACTTTAGGTGGAGAAGGAACTTTATTAAGTAATGGAGATAAAATGGAGGTTGTACCTTCAATAAAAATAACTCAAGTAGATTCAACAGGAGCAGGAGATGCCTTTGTTGGGGCTGTATTAAAAAAGGTAAGTGAGTTAGAAAATAAGGATGAGATAACTTTTGATACTTGGAAAGAGATTATTTCATATGGAAATAAAGTTGGGGCAATAACTTGTACAAATTATGGTGCTATTGATGCTATTCCAACTGAAAAAGAACTAAATAATATTTAATATATATTAAGACAAGCATATTTAAAATCATATGCTTGTTTTTTAGATATATATTGAGAATAGTTAAAATATATTAAGTGAATATATGGTGAAAATATTGTTTTAGCAAGAAATTTTATTTTATATAGAATTAATAAAGTTTTACAGGAATATAGTTAAGTAAAAATATATTATTAGGAGGAAAATCTTGAAAAAGTTTAAGAATTTATCATATGATGATAAGACTTTTTTAGCTATAATAATTGCTTTTATGGCTAATCTGATTTTTTTACATACAACAGAGTTAAGATGTGAATTTATTTTGGGAATAGAAAAAGATTCTATAAAGGTAATAGCTTTAATAATTCTCATGATAATAGGGTTACTTTGGCTTTTACTTTCCATATTTATTAGTGTAAATATAATTATTAATTCTAAAAGTATATTCAATCAATCGGTATCAATATTAATTATATTAGTGTGTTTGATAATAGGATTCCATGGATTAAGAGGAGGATTTTATTTGTTTAAAATAATGTTTTTAATTCTTTTCTTTGTAGGAATGTTTTTTAGAGTGTGGGATTATTCAAAGTAATAATCTTAATAATAAAGGCTATGTTTAAAGTAATTTAATACTAAAACATAGCCAGTTTTTATTTGGAAATTTATTTTAAATTAATTCTGAGAAACATTTTCTATTGGTATTAGAGTTATGTTTCTTTTTTCAAAAGCATCAATTATTTGATGAAGAGAAGAATTCTTTTTATATTTAGTTTCAGGGTAACCATCTTCATCTTCTGTAAAGTCTATTAAATTCATCTCTAAGAATGGATGGTAGAACATACCTCCAAAAGTAGAGTCAGACATATTAAGTATTTTATTTACCATTTCATTAGTTTTTCCGCCTTCAACATAATAAAGGGGAGTAGGAATATAATAACTTCCACTACCTGTTGGTGATTTCATTGGGTGAGAAGGTGGATTATGTTGATCATAGTCATTGAAAATATATTTAAAGGTTTTTTCTAAGGCTTCATTTTGCTCTTTATATATAGTATAGTGAGGAGCTTCAAAGAAGCTTATAGGAATATTTAAGTCATTAGCTACTTTAATTGCACTATCAACTCTAGTGTTTAAATCTTCAACAGTAGGATTATATTTACCAAATTCAAATCCACTACCACTTCTTTCATCACCAGTTTGATGAGTATAGCCATGAAGACCAATTTTTCCATTATGAGTAGATGCAAAGTCTAAAGTATAAACAAGTTCAGCATTAGCAAAACTATTGACTTTAGAAGGATCATTATCTATATTTTTTGGGGGATCAATGTATCTTGGAATCCAAGCTATATGGTAAGGAACATTCTTCTTGCCTAAATATCTTCCCATAACTCTTATTGTTTCAAGATATTGTGAGTCATATTCAGAACCAGTACCGGTTGCTTTTACATCTTCGAATCTTAGGATTCCTTTTTGCTTTCCTTTACCAGTATAAGCTTTGATATCATTCATATCTCTATTAGTATATAGTTTGATAAGCTTGTCCTCATTTATCCATCTAGTTTTTAAATCAAACATATTTACCATATCAATAATAGACATATAAACAACGCCATCTTGAACTATTGGATTTACTTTGAATTTATTTGGTTCTTTGTTATTAGAATTTGAAGTGTCTATCCAAGTATTATCATTTAAATTAACTTCTATTTTTTTATTAAGAAAATTAATAGTTAACTTATCTTTTTCAAGCTCAAATTTACCATCATTATTTTTTATAATTTCACTAATTGGAAGAAGATATCTATTATTATCTAAGTATATAGGTAATTCTAAATTTTGAACCTTTCCGTTTAAGTTTATAGTTATTTTATCCTCAGGCTTGTCTAAACCATTAAATTTTTCTAGTCCTAAAACAGATAAAATTCCATTAGATTCAGAACTTGTTCCACAGCCAACTAAAAATATCATTGATAAAAGTAGTGCTAGTGAGGTAATTAATTTTTTCATATTAGTCCTCTCTTTCAATTTATAAAATATGGTTTTATATACTTAAGAAAAAAGTATACAGTTATAATAATATTTGACACAAAAAGTGATTTATTAACAAAAAGGTTAAAATAATGTAAATAAACTGAGGTTTTTGTAATATTTTTATTTTATTAAGCTAATTATGATTGCTTATGATTTAGAAACCTTAAAAGAATAGTTGAGTATTATATAATTAAGATAATTTATTTTATAAGAAAGGAGGTTATTATGGCTTTAATAGAAAGATATATAGATATACTGAAAGGAAGTACAATATTAACTGGAAACACACTAATGTTATATAGACCACCAGGTAATACTTTGCAGGGTGAACCATTTATAAGCACAGATACATCACTTCAGGCTGGCACCAGTCCTCCAGGTACAACCTTAGATTGGACTTTAAATTCATCAATGGCTAATTTAAGATTGCCAGTGGGAAGTACAGTTGAAAGAGCAGAGCTTACTTGGACATCTGTGTTAAATCCAGCAACGGATCCATTTAAAGATGATCCAATAACTTTTATAACTCCAGTAGCGCCAACAGTTGTTTATCCTGATATTACAGAATCAGATTCAGGAACAATATATGTTAGGAGTGCAGATGTTACTTCTTTAGTGCAAGCTGGTGGAAGTGGAGATTATATAGTTGGAAGAGTAGCAGGAGCAACAGGATATGAGATTGCAGCCAATGCTATGGGATGGTGGTTAAGCGTTGTAGTTAGAGATTCTAATGAACCATATAGATTATTCCAAATAAACACTGGTGATGAAAATATACCTATTTTAAATATTTTAGATTTTACTATATCAGGGTTTTCAACGCCATCTACAGGTTCTGTGACAGGAAAGTTATTTATGGGTACTCAAAGAGGAGATGGATTTAGAGTTGATAATGTAGATGTATTTGTTGGTCCTGATACATCAAATTTAAATCTTCAGTTAACAAGACCACCTCTTCCACCTAATGGTCTCATGTTTGGAATTATATCAGACACTCAAACAGGTGCTATTATAGACACAACAGGGACATTTGGAAATAATAACAATGATCCTGTAACATCTACAGCTTTTCCAGATGCAAGATTTCATATCGACATAGCGACTTTTGATATATCTTCAAGCCTTAGTAATTCTCAAACTTCTTTTGTTACAAGGTCTATAAGCAATGGAGCTAATGCTACCTATGGTTATAATGTTTATAATTTACAAATAGATGTTCAATCTGCAGATATAATACCACTAAAACTAGTTGACAAGGATTATGCTAATTTGGTAGATACTATTAGTTATACAATTCAGTTTACTAATACAGGATTAGTTGATGCAAATAATGTGGTAATAACTGATATAATTCCAACAGGAAGTACCTTTGTACAAGACTCTGTTTTTATTAATGGAGTACAAAGAGTAGGAGAAAATCCTCAGAGTGGTATATCTATAGGAGATGTGGCTGTTGGAGAAAATATAATAATGACATTCCAAGTAGTAGCAGGTCAAACTGGAATAATAAGTAATTCAGCATCTGTTGACTTCTCATTTATATCTACTCCAGGAACAGCACCAATAACTGATACTCAAAATACAAATACAGTAGATACCATAGTGAATGATGCAAGATTGAGTCCAGTAAAATCAGTAAATACAGATTTTGCAGATATAGGGGATGAAATAACATATACGATTAGTTTTACAAACACTGGGAATGTAGATGCAGAAAATGTAGTAATAATAGATGCAGTACCAAATGGAACTAGTTATGTGCCAGGCTCTTTAAATGTTAGTGTACCATCAAGTGGTGATCCGACTAGTAGTATAAATTTAACTAATCCAGTAAATCCGGGAGAAACTGTAACTTTAACATTTAATATATATATTGATTCAATACCGAATCCAAATCCAATATCAAACATAGCAACTATAGATTATGAATATATTCTAAATCCAGCGGAAACACCAGAAGTTAGAAGTGAAGATACCAATGAAGTAACAACTCAGGTAAATAGTGCTGTGATAAATCCACAAAAAAGCAACAATAAATTTTACGCAGATATAGGAGATGAAATAGCAAATACAATAACTTTTACAAATACAGGGAATGTAGATGCAGAAAATGTAGTAATAACAGATCCGATATCAAATGGAACAAGTTTGGTTTCTGGTTCATTGAATGTAAATGTTCCTTATACAGGAGATTTAGATACTGGAATAAATTTAGCTAACTCATTAGCACCAGGAGAAGCAGTAATAATAACTTATAGTTTACTTGTGGAAGAAATCCCTAATCCAAATCCAATACCAAATACAGCAACTATAGATTATGAGTATAGTGTTAATCCCAATGAACCACCGACTACTAATAGTATAGATACAAACACTACAACTACAGAGGTTAATAATGCCAATATATTGCTGCAAAAAAACAATGATAAATCATATGCATTAGTTGGAGATGAAATAAACAATATAATAACTTTTACAAATACAGGGAATGTAGATGCAGAGAATGTGGTAATAATAGATCCAATACCAAATGGAACAAGTTTAGTTTCTGGTTCATTAAGTGTAGATGTTCCCTATACAGGAAATTTAGTAAGTGGAATAAGTTTAACTAATCCATTAGCGCCAGGAGAAACAGTAATAATAACTTATAGTTTACTTGTGGAAGAAATCCCTAATCCAAATCCAATACCCAATACAGCAACTATAAATTACGAATATAGTGTTGATCCAAATGAAGAGCCTATAGATAAAAGTATTGATAGTAATACAACTACTACAGAAATTATAAATGGAGATATATCTACTCCTTTTAAAGAAAGTAATGCTGGTGATATTCTTCAAGTTGGTGATGAAGTTGAATATAGCATAACATTTACTAACATAGGAAATGTAGAGATAGAAAATGTAGTGATAACAGACCAAACTCCCAATGGGGCAAGTTTTGTAGAAGATTCATTGGAAGTGAATGTTCCTTATACAGGTAATTTAAATACAGGAATAAAATTAACTAATCCATTAAGTGTTGGAGAAACAGTAGTAATAACATATAAATTGTTAATAGAAGAAGTACCGAATCCAAATCCTATACCTAATACTGCAAATGTGACTTTTCAATATTTGTCAGATCCTAATGAAAATCCAGTTGATGAAAGTAAAGATTCAAATACTGTTGAGGTTTTAGTTAATCCGGTGTCCATAGTTAAAATGTGTGAGCCAAAAGAAGTTACTTTAGGTGATACAATAACTTATAGATTTGAAATAGCAAATACTTTTTCTATAGATATAACAAATGTAAGGTTTTTTGATGATTTACCTTTAGGATTAGAATTTATAGAGAACTCTTTTAATGGGGCAGTAATTCAAAATGTTAAGGCAAGTCATTTAGTAAGTGGTGTTAATATTGGAACAATAAGTGCTGGAGAGGTTAAAATAATATCTTTTCAGGTAAGAGTAGTTGGAATACCATGTCCTTTAGATTTTGAAAATCAAGGAATAGTAACATTTAATGGAGAATTCATAATAGGCACAACAGTGAATTCTACATCTATAAGCAATGAATGTACTGTTGATTTTGAAAGGATGAGTTTTAAGCAAGATTTCATAAATGGATTATTAGAGATACCAGAAGGAAAGCCTAATATAGAAAGAGTTTTAGATGCTGAAGTTGATATTTTAGAATATAAATATGAGATGTTTGATTCACCAGAGGGTATATCAGTTGGAAATCAATTTTTAACAGGAAAAAAAGTTGATATAAATTTAAAAGTATGCATTAAGGTTATATATGTTGCCTTAGAAGAACAATCAGTTCATAGTGTCCATTATGAAATTGTAATATGTACTAATATAGTTATTCCTAAATTAGAGAGGTTGTTAGGAGAACTTAATCCGAATATAAGAATAGAAGATATTTATTTTAAAAACTTAGATGAAAGAAAAGTATTTTTTAATATAGCTTATTTGTTAGAAAGTGGAATATAAATAGTTATTAGATATATGGGAGCTTGAAATTTTATTAGAGGGTTTTAAGCTCTTTTTATTTGCAAATAAATATTAATAAATATCAAAGCAATTGGTTAGAGAATAGTATATTTATATGGAATAGCATACTGAATTTAAAAGGGGGGGAATTAATGCCAAATGTATCAGGAAGAGTAGTTTTTGATGCCAATAGATCAGCTTCAATTGATTTTGGAGATACTGGCCTTGAAAATATACCAGTAGTTTTACAGGATGTTAATACAGGTAATAGGTTAGTAGTTTTAACTGATTTTAGTGGAAACTATACTTTTACAAATGTACCAAATGGAATTTATAGAATAGTTGAAGCTTATGGAACTTTAGGTGGGATACCAACACCAGGAGATTTTTCAGGTGCCATTGTAGGAGTAGTACCAATAGGAGAAGATCCACCAATTACATCAGCAATTAATCCTCCTCCAGGAGCAACAGATATAGATTCATTAAGTCCTAATACTTTGTTTATAACAGTTGCTGGAGCTGATATAAGTAATCAAAATTTTTTAGATGGACCAGTTATTTATACAGATATAGGAGAAATTCTAGATCCATGCACAACAATTAACCCTACCAATTTAATTACAGCAGCTGACAATGGGACATATGGGACTGAACCTGCTGGTAGCACTATAAACACAGCACCAGCGGTTGATCCATATCCAGGGATAGCTTCAGGATTTTCATATATAACACCATTACCACCTGCTACAAGACCTATAGATGGAACCTATACTATTCAAAATATTTCAGGCCTGATGGCTATAAATGCAAGTAATACATGGTGGAGAATTGCAGACCATACTGCTGGAGATGAAACTGGAAGATTTCAAGCTATAGGAGGTTCTAATCCAGGAGCAGTATTTTTTCAAGAAACAATAAATGTAATGCCAAACACAAATTATCTTTTTTCAGCATGGATTTTAAACTTAATAAGAAGAAATGGTTTTGCTGAGCCAAAATTAGGTGTAGAAATATTAGATCAAGGTGGAGGAGTTCTTTATCAGCAAACTTTAGGTAGTGCTATACCAGCATCGATTTTAGCGCCTGAGTGGAAAGAGATAGGGACAGCTTTAAATTCTCAGGGAAATAGCCAATTAACTGTAAGATTTACAAGTGAAGGACCAGCGGCTACAGGTAATGATTATGCTATAGATGATATTGCATTTAGGGAAGTAGATATTCCGACATTTACTCCTATTAAAAGCATAAATAAAAATATTGCAGATATAGGAGAAATAGTAACTTACACAGTAACATTAGAAAATGATTGTGAGAATGATTTAACTAATGTAACCTTTCAAGATATCGTACCAAATGGATTAACTTTTGAGGCTGGAACGGTGACAGTAAATGGAGTAATAAATCCTGCATTAGATCCTAATGTTGGTTTTTCAGTTCCAGATATACAAGGATTAAATACTACCATAATAACTTTTGATGCTAGGGTGGATTCAATACCAGTACCTAATCCAACAGATAATACAGCTAATATGACTTATGAATATACACCAATTACTGGTGGAATACCTAATCAATTTAATCAAAATACGAATATAGTATCATTGTTAGTAAATCATGCAGAATTAAATCCAACAAAAAATGTAGATTTATTCATTGCAGATATTGGTGATGAGTTAACCTATACAATAAGTTTTGCTAATACAGGAAATGTGGATGCAGAAAACGTAGTATTAACAGATTCAGTACCGAGTGGTACAAGTTACGTAGCTGGAAGTTTAACTTCTAATGTAATAGTTACTGGAGATCCAACAAGTACAGTGAATCTAGTGAATCCAGTAGCACCAGGAGAAACGGTTAATATAAGCTTTAGAGTGAGAATAGATACTTTGCCTAATCCAAATCCAATACCAAATACAGGAAACTTAAACTATGAATATACAGTAGATCCATTAAATCCTCAAGTTGAAGTAAATGTTGATACTAATACAGTATTAACACAAGTGAATAATGCGACTTTAATTCCAGTAAAGGGAGTTAATAAAGATTATGCTGATGTAGGAGAAGAGGTAACTTATACAATAAGCTTTACTAATACGGGAAATGTAGATGCTGAGAATATTGAAATTATAGATCCTATTCCAAGTGAAACAGTATATGTTTCAGGTTCATTAATTAGTAATGTTTCCTTTACAGGAGGATCCTGTAAGTAGTATAAGTTTGACCAATCCAGTAGCACCAGGAGAAACAGTAAATTTAAGTTTTAGAGTACTAGTAACGCAGATTCCTACTCCAAATCCAATACCAAATACAGCAAACTTGAATTATGAATATATAGTTGACCTAGCCAATCCACCGGAAGTATCAAATATAGATACAAATACAGTTTTTACACAAGTTAATACTGTAATTATTTTTCCAAATAAATCAGTAGACTTAAATTTTGCTGCAATAGGAGACGAGATAACTTATACAATAAGTTTCAGGAACAGAGGAAATGTAAATGCAAATAATGTGGTTATTACAGATCCAATACCAAATGGCACAAGTTATGTGATTGGTTCATTAAGTGTAAATGTTCCATCAACAGGAGATCCTACAAGTACTATAAATTTAATAAATTCAGTATTACCAGGACAACTTATAACTTTAAGCTTCAGAGTAATAGTGAACACAATTCCAAATCCAAATCCAATACCAAATACAGCTACAATAGATTATGATTACACAGTAGATCCGGATGGAGGTTCTATTAGTGGAAGTATAGATACTAATACAGTAACAACATTAGTAAATAGTGTTTCGATTAATCCAACAAAATCAACAAGTGCCATATACGCAGATATAGGTGATACTGTGACTCATACAATTAGTTTTACTAACACTGGAAATCAAGACGCCATAAATGTTGAAATTACAGATTCTATCCCAAATGGAACCAGTCTTGTATCAGGATCTCTAAATGTAAGTGTTCCTTATACAGGAAATTTAGTAAGTGGAGTAGTTTTAACAAATCCAGTAGCACCAGGAGAAAGTATACTAATAAGTTATGACTTATTAGTAGAGTCAATTCCAAACCCCAATCCTTTTGAAAATACAGCTACAGTTAACTATGATTATATCGTTGATCCAAATGCTCCACCAGTAAGTACTAGTATAGATACAAATACAACAACTACAGAGGTAAGTAGTGCAATTATAGATCCGCCAGTAAAGGGAGCAAATCCAGATGATATAGTTGAAGTAGGAGAGGAAATAGAGTATACAATAAGCTTTACAAATACAGGCAGTGTAGATGCAGAAAATATTGTTATAATCGACCCAGTAAGAAATGGAACTAGTTTGGTAGATGGATCATTAAATGTAAATGTACCTTATACTGGGGATTTAAATAGTGGAATAGTTTTGACAAATTCAGTAGCACCAGGTGAAACAATAATAATATCATATAGACTTTTAGTTGAAGAAATTCCAAGCCCAAATCCCATAACTAATAAAGCAATAGTAACTTATAACTATACAGTTGATCCAGTTAAACCACCAGTAGACAAGGAATCTGAATCTAATGAAGTACAAGTTCTGGTGAATCCAGTTTCTATAGAAAAAATATGTACACCTGAAGAGGTAACATTAGGATATGTTATAAGCTATAATTTTACAATCAGAAATATGTCTGATATAGAGATAAATAATCTTATATTTTTTGATATTCTTCCAGAGGGAGTAGAATTTGTTGAGGGGTCATTTAGAGGAGCTGTTTCTAATAATGTTACTGCTAATGATTTGGTAAATGGAGTTAAAATTGGTAGTATTGGAGCAAGAAAAAATAAAAGCTTGTCTTTTAAAGGAAAGATAATTTCCTTACCATGCTCATTAGAATTTAATAATTCTGCATCTCTAACATATGATATAACCTTGTCTAGTAGTGAGGTTGTTAATAGAGCTGTAGATAGCAATGAATGTCTTGTTGAAGTAAAAATGACAAGTTTTAAGCAATCATTTGCAGATGGTAAATTAAGTATTCCATCTGGTTCAGATGATATGGAATCTTTAATCTCGGTAGAAGTTACAGTCAAAGATGAAGAATATACGGTTATAGATTCTCCAATAGGAATTTCTAATGAAAATCAAAGCTTAACAGGAAAGAAACTAATGATAACTACAACATTTTTAATAAAAATATCTTATGTTGGAACTGATGAGGAGCAAACGGTTTATAGTTTGGAATATGAGGTTAGCTCATGTGAGTTTATTGTGGTTCCAGAGGTAGATAATTATGATTGTCTTATAAATTTAGTTATCAAAATAGAAGATGTATTTTATAGTAAGTTAGATAATAGAAGCTTTTTTTATAATATAACTTATCTCATTGAAAGTGGGATTTAATTAAACTATATTAAGCTTTCTTTGAGATAACGAAAAAATTATATATCTAATAAACATTTAATTGTGTAATAAGGTTTTAAAGAATAATCTATATGAGAAATGAATTTAGGATTTAGTCAAAAAGGAGGGTTAGAATGACATTTATAAATAGATATACAACAACTAAAAATGGGTCAATGATATTTACTGGAAATACAATAGGACTTACAAGGGTGGGAGGACAAGCAAATGTTTTTATAACTCTGGATTTAGGACAACAGGTTCCTGGGTATCCAGCGGGAACTACACTGTCATGGCCTGAAAATGGGTCTTCAGCTCAATTAAATATACCTGCTGGAAGTACAATTTTATATGCGGAACTTCAGTGGGGAGGTACGGCTATTGATACCAATGGGGAAAATGTTACTGCTTTTATAGATGACCCAATAACATTTATAACTCCATTAGGAAGTAATTCAGTATCACCAGATCCGGTTACTGCACAAGAAGGAAATACTGGTTCAATTCAATTCTATTCAAGAAGTCAGGACGTAACTAATTTAGTGAGTGCTGCTAGTAGTGGAACCTATAGTGTTTTGGGAGTTCCAGCAACTATAACTGGTTCTAATGGTTCTGTAGGATGGACATTAGGAGTAATATATGAAAATCCAGCGTTAAGTATACAAAATATGAGTATATATGCTGGAATAGAACCTGTAACTGCTGGGGGTGAACCAGTAGATTTTATTATATCTGGTTTTTTGTCTCCTCCAACAGGACCAGTTGATGCGAGAATATTGGTATCAGCGATGGAAGGAGATTTGAGTGCATCTGGAGATCAATTGCTTTTTGGACCAGATTCGGGAAGTTTATTACCATTATCAGGACCTAATAATCTTGTAAATAATTTCTTCGAGTCTTATATAAATGATGGAGATTCTGAAAGTCCAACAGTCGGACAGCTAGATACTAGTGGAACCTTTGGAAATCTAAACTTACCTATATCCCCAGCAAGATATGGTTGGGATATAACTAATGTTGGATCAACAAATTTTTTAAATAGTCAGACATCAGCAACGGTAAGAGCAACTACTATAGGTGATGGATATTCAATTGGTTTTTTTGGAGTTCAACTTAATGCTGTTTTGATAGATTATGGAGATGCACCAGATACTAGTGCGGGAAATGGGGCTAATAATTATAGTACGTTATTAGCTAATAATGGGCCTAGGCATGGTATTGTAAATAATTTAACCTTGGGAACACAGGTTACTGGAGAAGATGATGCATATCAGAATGCAACAGCAACAGGAGATGATATATCACAGGGAATACAAGATGATGGACCAACGTTTCCAATAACTAATATAGCATTGAATGCTACAACCTATACATTCCCAGTTGATATTTTAAATGATACAGGATCACCTGCCAATGTATATGCATGGGTAGATTTTAATAAAGATGGGATTTTTCAAACAAATGAGGGATTTGTTACAGTAGTAGCAAGTAATCCAGCAGTTCAGAGTGTTAATTTGAATTTTACAGTTCCAGGAGCAACAACTTTAACTGTAGGTTCTACATTTGCAAGAGTACGGGTTACAACAGACTTATTAACAAATACTGGTGGTGCAACAGGTGAAGATACGAGAAGTTTAGGGCTTGCAAGTGATGGAGAGGTTGAAGATTATGAAGTAACCATAGAAGATACTATGATAAATAGTGTGAAAAGTGTTGATCCAGCTTTTGCTGACATTGGTGATGTTATAACATATACAGTTGAACTAACTAATCCAGGTACATTGCCAATAAGTGATGTTCTTTTTCAAGATTCTACTCCTACAGGAACAACTTATAATAATAATCTTTCAGTGAGTACAGCTTTTACAGGTACAAATCCTCAAAGTGGATTAACAATAACAAATATAAATCCAGGAGAAACAGTTACAATTTCGTGGGAAGTACTTGTTGATAACGCAATTCCAACACCAAATCCTATATCTAATACTGGAAATATAACAATACCTAATTTGCCACCAACGACTACTAATAGGGTTGAAACTCAGATTAACACGGCTATTTTAACACCAGTAAAAACAACAGACAAGGACTTTGCCGATATAGGAGATGAAATACTTCATACAATAACTTTTACTAATACAGGAAATGTGGATGCTGAAAATATTGTTATAACTGATCCTTTACCAAATGGAACAAGTTTAGTTCCTAATTCATTAAATGTGAATGTTCCTTATACTGGTGATTTAGAAAATGGAGTACTGCTAACTAATCCAGTAGCACCAGGTGGAACTGTAATAATAAGTTATAGACTTTTAGTAGATGAAATACCAAATCCAAATCCAATACCAAATACAGCAACAGTAGATTATGAATATCTAGTAGATCCAGCTGGTCCGCCGGTAACACAAACAGTAGATTCCAATACAGTTACAACTCAGGTTAACAATGCCACATTAACTCCACAGAAAACAAGTGATACTGAATATGCTGATATAGGAGATGAAATATTTCATACAATAACCTTTACAAACACAGGAAATGTAGATGCAGAAAATGTTGTTATAACTGACCCAATACCAAATGGAACAAGTTTAGTTCCAGGTTCTTTAAGTGTCAATGTTCCTTATAGTGGTGATTTAGATAACGGTATAGTGCTAACTAACCCAGTAGCACCAGGTGAAGCTATAATAATAAGTTATAGACTTTTAATAGAAGATATACCAAATCCAAATCCAATACCGAATACAGCAACAGTAGATTATGAATATACAGTAGATCCGGCAGAGCCACCGGTAACTAAAACTACAGATTCTAATACAACAACAACGGAAGTTAATCATGCTCAAATAGATCCACCGGTTAAAACGGGAAATCCTTCAGATATTGTGCAAGTTGGAGATACAATAGATTATTCAATAACATTTACCAATACAGGAAATGTAGATGCAGAAAATGTTGTTATAACAGATCCAATTAGAAATGGAACAAGCTTAGTTGATGGAAGTTTAACTGTAAATGTTCCTTTTACTGGAGACTTAGATAATGGGATAATCTTAACAAATCCAGTGGCACCAGGTGAAACAATAGTAGTAAATTATACATTGTTAGTGGAAGAAATACCGAATCCTAACCCAATAGTAAATACAGCAACTGTTGATTATGGGTATAGAGTAGATCCAAATGAACCACTAGTTACAAAATCAGTAGATTCAAATACTGTAAGTATATTAGTTAATCCAGTATCTATAACTAAAACATGCACACCATCAGAGGCTTCGTTGACAGAAACTATAACTTATAATTTTACCATAACTAACACAAGCACAGTTGATATAACTAATGTAACCTTCTTTGATATTTTACCAAGTGGGGTAACATTTGTTGAGGATCCTTTGTAGGGTCAACTAATCCAAATGTTATAGCTGATGATTTAATGATTGGAGTTCCATTAGGAACAATAGTAGCTGGAGGTAATGCAAAGTCATCATTTCAAGTAAGGGTTACCAATATACCATGTCCGCAAGAATTTCCTAATATTGCAACAATAACTTATGATGCTGAATTTGAAACTGGAGTTACTAGCACAGTAACTTCAACTAGTAATACATGCACAGTTGAATATAAAACACTAAGTTTTCTCCAATGTTTTAAAGATGGAATACTTGAGATACCATCTCAAAAACCAGATATAGAAAGTATAGTTTCACTTGATATAAATCTATTATTTCAAGATTATGAAATAATAGACTCACCAGTAGGAACATCAAGTTCAAAGCAGAATTTAACAGGAAAGAAGTTATTAATACACTTTAAACTTTGCATTATGGTGACATATATAGCTACAGATAGTGAGCAAAGTGTTCATAGCGCAGAGTATGAACTAGGAAAATGTGAATATATAGTTCTTCCCAATGTAGATAATTATGATTGCTTAATAAATTTAACACATGAGGTTGAAGATGTTTTTTATAGTCAATTGAATAGTAGAAATGTTTTTTACAATATAACGTATATTATAGAAAGTGGCATTTGAAAGTAAAAACTATATAAAGTTAATAGGTGGTTTTTGAAGTAATGATTTAATTTGAAATTATAGAATATAAATCAATTTTATCAGAGTAGAAAGGAGAAATATTATGCCATTTCAATGTGATCCAACCTTTTATCAGTTTGCTGGTAGTCCAAGTAATGTATATGAAATAAATCTTGTAACTGGTGAGGTAACTTTAATAACAACTCTAGCAATAGAGTTAAATGCAATTGGTTATAATCCTATAGATAATCTTATTTATGGAGTTCGTAGTAATGGTGAAGTTTATACTGTTGAATCAGATTTTTCAACTACATTGCTTCCAACACCTATTGGCTTACCAGCCGAACCATTTAATTCAGGGACCTTTGATGAAAATGGATACTATTATATTTTAAGATCTAATCAAACAGTACTTTATGTAATAGACTATAATCCAGGAAGCCCTACATTTGGAAAGTTAGTTGATCCTACAAATGGATATTCAGAACAATTAGGTCCAACTTATGGCGTTCCAATAGCTACTCCTGGAGGGAGTGCGTTAGGAACAGCTGATATCGCTTGGGATGTTGTTACAGGAAATCTTTATGGAGCTATATCGATTGGAGGCTCTGGAGTAATTAGGTGCATAGATGTTATTAATGGTATAGCTACAGATTTACCGACTACTGGTGTGCCTTCAGCTCAATATGGAGCAGCTGGATCCTTTATCGATGGAGAAATGTATTTTCCTACTAATAATACTTTTCAAGTAATTAAGGTAACAACTGATGGGGTAACTGCAACAGGTGAAGTTTTTTCAAATACTCCCGTTACATTTTCAGTAAATGATGGTACAACCTGTATAAATGCAAGGTTAGAAATTGATTTTGGAGATGCACCAGATACGGATACTTCAACTCAAGGGACTGGAAATTATAGAACTCTTTTAGCTAGTGATGGACCAAGACATGGTATTGTAAATACATTGACCCTTGGAACACAAGTTACATCAGAGAGCGATGCATATCAAAATGCAACAGCAACAGGGGATGATATATCACAAGGAATACAGGACGATGGGCCAACATTTCCAATAACTAATATTGCATTAAATGCAACAGATTATACATTATCAGTAGATGTTCTAAATGATACTGGAGTTACTGCAAATGTATATGCATGGATAGACTTTAATAAAGATGGAATTTTTCAAACTGATGAAGGGTTTACAACTACAGTTCTAAGCAATCCATTGCCTCAAAATATAGACTTAGATTTTACGGTTCCAGGTGTAACTACTTTAACTGCTGGATCGACTTTTGCAAGAGTTAGGGTTACTACAGATACATTGACAAATACAGGTGGGGCTACTGGTGAGGATACAAGAAGTTTTGGACCAGCTTCAGATGGAGAGGTTGAGGATTATGAAATAACAATAGAAGATACTATGATAAATAGTGTTAAAAGTGTTAATCCAGCATTTGCTGATTTAGGCGACGTTATAACATATACAGTTGAGCTAACCAATCCAGGAACCTTACCAATAAGCGATGTTTTTTTTCAAGATTCACCACCTTCAGGAACAATTTATAATAACAATCTTTCAGTAAGTACAGCTTTTACAGGTATAGACCCTGATAGTGGACTAACAATAACTAATATAAATCCAGGGGAGATAGTTACAATTTCGTGGGAAGTACTTGTTGATAATGCTATTCCAACACCAAATCCTATAGAAAATACAGGTAATATAACCATACCAAACTTACCACCAACAACGACTAACACTGTTGAAACACAAATTAATACAGCTACCATAACGCCACAAAAAACAGCAGATAAAGCCTTTGCTGATATAGGAGATGAAATATTTCAGACAATAACATTTACTAATACGGGAAACGTAGATGCAGAGAATATTGTTATAACTGATCCTATACCAAATGGAACAAGTTTAGTACCAGGATCGTTAAATATCAATGTTCCTTATACTGGTGATTTGAGTAGTGGAATAGTTTTGACTAACCCATTAGCACCAGGAGAAACTGTAATTATAAGTTATAGACTATTAGTTGAAGATATACCGAATCCAAACCCAATACAAAATACAGCCACAGTAGATTATGAATATACAGTAGACCCAGTAAATCCACCAGTCACGCAAACAGTAGATTCAAATACAACCACAACTGAAGTTAATAATGCTACATTAACTCCACAGAAGACAACTGATAGGGAGTATGCTGATATAGGAGATGAAATATTTAATACAATAACATTTACTAATACAGGAAATGTAGATGCAGAAAATGTTGTTATAACGGATCCTATACCAAATGGAACAAGTCTAGTTCCTGGTTCATTAAGCGTTAATGTTCCTTATACCGGTGATTTGGATAATGGAATAGCGTTAACTAACCCAGTGGCACCAAGTGAAGGAATAATAATAACTTATAGACTTTTAGTAGAATCAATACCAAATCCAAATCCAATCCCCAACACGGCAACAGTAGATTATGAATATACAGTAGATCCAGCAGAGCCTCCTGTAACTCAAACTACAAATTCAAATACAACAACAACAGAGGTTAATCATGCTCAAATAGACCCACCTGTTAAAACTGGGGATCCTTCAGATATTGTACAAGTTGGAGATACAATAGATTATTCAATAACATTTACTAACACTGGAAATGTGGATGCAGAAAATGTTGTTATAACAGATCCAATTAGAAACGGAACAAGTTTAGTTCCAGGGTCATTAAGTGTAAATGTTCCTTTTATAGGTAATTTAAATAGTGGAATAGTTCTAACAAATCCAGTGGGACCAGGGGAAACCATAGTAATAGATTACACATTGCTAGTAGAAGAAATACCAAATCCGAATCCTATAGAAAATACAGCAACTGTTGATTATGGTTATAGAGTTGATCCAAATGAACCTCTAGTTACTGAATCAGTAGATTCAAATACCGTAAGTATATTAGTTAATCCAGTTTCTATAGTAAAAACATGTACTCCATCTAAAGCTGCATTAACAGAAACTATAACTTATCATTTCACAATAACCAATACAAGTGCAGTAGATATAACTAATGTAACATTCTTTGATATTTTGCCAAGTGGAGTAACATTTGTTGATGGATCATTTGTTGGTTCAACTAATCCTAATGTTAAAGCAATAAATTTGGTTAATGGGGTTCCGTTAGGAACAATAGCTGCTGGAGAAACAGCAAGTCCATCATTTCAGGTAACAGTAACTAATATACCATGCCCACAAGAATTTCCTAATATTGCAACAATAACCTATAATGCTGAGTTTCAAACTGGAGTAACTAGTACAGTAACTTCAACTAGTAATACATGTACCGTTGAATATAGAACACTAAGTTTTCTACAATGTTTTAAGGATGGAATACTTGAAATACCATCTCAAAAACCAGATATAGAAAGCCTAATTTCTGTAGATGTAAATCTATTGTTCCAAGATTATGAAGTAATAGACTCACCAGTAGGAACCTCAAATTCAAAACAAAATTTGACAGGTAAAAAATTATTAGTGCATTTTAAACTCTGTATTATAGTGACATATATAGCAGCAGATTCTGAACAAAGTGTCCATAGTGCAGAATATGAATTAGGAAAATGTGAGTATATAGTTCTTCCTAATATAGATGACTATAATTGTTTAATAAGCTTAACTTATGAGGTTGAAGATATTTTTTATAGCCAATTGAATAATAGAAATGTTTTTTATAATATAACTTATATTATTGAAAGTGGTATTTAGAATCTATAAATTTATTTGAAACATCTTACATTAAAATACTTAATTAGGAGTTGGTTTTATGACTTTGATAAATAGGTATACTACAACTAGAAACGGTTCTATGATATTTACAGGAAATACATTGGGACTTAGTAATAACAATTCAGATATAGGGGCATTTATAACTTTAGATAATACAAGTCAAGTTCCAGGATTTCCAGCTGGCACAACACTCCTTTGGCAAGAGAATGGCTCGGAAGCACAATTTAGTTTGCCAGCAGGTAGTACTGTTTTATATGCAGAGCTGCAATGGGGTGGAAATTATAATAGTGGTATTATAAATGATTTAGATACTCCAATAACATTTAACTCACCATCTTCAACATACACAATTTCACCTGACCCAATTACATCACAAGCTGGTCCTATATTTTATTCGCGTAGTCAAAATGTTACTTCTATAATTCAAAGTGATGGAAATGGGGTTTATTCGGTAGAAGGAGTTCCTTCACAAATAAACTCTGGAGTGGCTTCAGCAGGATGGACACTTGGAATAATATATGAAAATCCAGGATTGCCAATTCAAAATATGACTATTTTTTCTGGAGTAGAAGAAATTGGTGCTGGAGCTCCACCTGTTGATTTTAATTTAAGTGGATTTTTAACACCATCTACAGGAAGCATAAATGGAAGAGTATTAATTTCTGCTATGGAGGGAGATTTAGGGCTTGGGGGAGATCAACTTTTTTTTGGACCGGATACAGGAAGTTTAGTAGCCTTAAGTGGACCTAATAATATTATTAATAATTTTTTTGCTTCGCAAATAAATGATGGAGATTCGGAAAGTGCTAATGTAGGGCAGTTAGATACTAGTGGAACATTTGGTACAATAAATGTTCCAACAGATAATCCAGCTAGATATGGGTGGGATATAACAAATGTATTTTCAAATAATTTTGTTAATAATCAGAGTGAGGCTATTGTTAGAATTACATCAACTGGAGATGGATATGCAGTACCACTATTTGGTGTACAGTTAGATTCAGTATTTTTAGATTATGGAGATGCACCAGATACTAGTGCGGGAAATGGGGCTAATAATTATAGTACGTTATTAGCTAATAATGGGCCTAGGCATGGTATTGTAAATAATTTAACCTTGGGAACACAGGTTACTGGAGAAGATGATGCATATCAGAATGCAACAGCAACAGGAGATGATATATCACAGGGAATACAAGATGATGGACCAACATTTCCAATAACTAATATAGCATTGAATGCTACAACCTATACATTCCCAGTTGATATTTTAAATGATACAGGATCACCTGCAAATGTATATGCATGGGTAGATTTTAATAAAGATGGGATTTTTCAAACAAATGAAGGATTTGTTACAGTAGTGGCAAGTAATCCAGCAGTTCAGAGTGTTAATTTGAATTTTACAGTTCCAGGAGCAACAACTTTAACTGTAGGTTCTACATTTGCAAGAGTACGGGTTACAACAGACTTATTAGCAAATACTGGTGGCGCAACAGGTGAAGATACGAGAAGTTTAGGGCTTGCAAGTGATGGAGAGGTTGAAGATTATGAAGTAACCATAGAAGATACTATGATAAATAGTGTGAAAAGTGTTGATCCAGCTTTTGCTGACATTGGTGATGTTATAACATATACAGTTGAACTAACTAATCCAGGTACATTGCCAATAAGTGATGTTCTTTTTCAAGATTCTACTCCTACAGGAACAACTTATAATAATAATCTTTCAGTGAGTACAGCTTTTACAGGTACAAATCCTCAAAGTGGATTAACAATAACAAATATAGATCCAGGAGAAACAGTTACAATTTCGTGGGAAGTACTTGTTGATAACGCAATTCCAACACCAAATCCTATATCTAATACTGGAAATATAACAATACCTAATTTACCACCAACGACTACTAATAGGGTTGAAACTCAGATTAACACGGCTATTTTAACACCAGTAAAAACAACAGACAAGGACTTTGCAGATATAGGAGATGAAATACTTCATACAATAACTTTTACTAATACAGGAAATGTGGATGCTGAAAATATTGTTATAACTGATCCTTTACCAAATGGAACAAGTTTAGTTCCTAATTCATTAAATGTGAATGTTCCTTATAGTGGTGATTTAGAAAATGGGGTAGTGCTAACTAATCCAGTAGCACTAGGTGGAACTGTAATAATAAGTTATAGACTTTTAGTAGAGGAAATACCAAATCCAAATCCAATACCAAATACAGCAACAGTAGATTATGAATATCTAGTAGATCCAGCTGGTCCGCCAGTAACACAAACAGTAGATTCCAATACAGTTACAACTCAGGTTAACAATGCCACATTAACTCCGCAGAAAACAAGTGATACTGAATATGCTGATATAGGAGATGAAATATTTCATACAATAACCTTTACAAACACAGGAAATGTAGATGCAGAAAATGTTGTTATAACTGACCCAATACCAAATGGAACAAGTTTAATTCCAGGTTCCGTAAGTGTCAATGTTCCTTATAGTGGTGATTTAGATAACGGTATAGTGCTAACTAACCCAGTAGCATCAGGTGAAGCTATAATAATAAGTTATAGACTTTTAATAGAAGATATACCAAATCCAAATCCAATACCGAATACAGCAACAGTAGATTATGAATATACAGTAGATCCGGCAGAGCCACCGGTAACTAAAACTACAGATTCTAATACAACAACAACGGAAGTTAATCATGCTCAAATAGATCCACCGGTTAAAACGGGAAATCCTTCAGATATTGTGCAAGTTGGAGATACAATAGATTATTCAATAACATTTACCAATACAGGAAATGTAGATGCAGAAAATGTTGTTATAACAGATCCAATTAGAAATGGAACAAGCTTAGTTGATGGAAGTTTAACTGTAAATGTTCCTTTTACTGGAGACTTAGATAATGGGATAATCTTAACAAATCCAGTGGTGCCAGGTGAAACAATAGTAGTAAATTATACATTGTTAGTGGAAGAAATACCGAATCCTAACCCAATAGTAAATACAGCAACTGTTGATTATGGGTATAGAGTAGATCCAAATGAACCACTAGTTACAAAATCAGTAGATTCAAATACTGTAAGTATATTAGTTAATCCAGTATCTATAACTAAAACATGCACACCATCAGAGGCTTCGTTGACAGAGACTATAACCTATAATTTTACCATAACTAATACGAGTACAGTTGATATAACCAACGTAACTTTCTTTGATATATTACCAAGTGGAGTAACATTTGTTGAGGGATCCTTTGTAGGGTCAACAAATCCCAATGTTACAGCAGATGATTTAGTTAATGGAGTTCCATTAGGAACAATAGTAGCAGGTGGGAATGCAAGTCCATCATTTCAAGTAACAGTAACTAATATACCATGTCCACAAGAATTTCCTAATATTGCAACAATAACTTACGATGCTGAATTTGAAACAGGAGTAACTAGTACAGTAACTTCAACTAGTAATACATGCACAGTTGAATATAGAACACTAAGTTTTCTTCAATGTTTTAAAGATGGAATACTTGAGATACCATCTCAAAAACCAGATATAGAAAGTATAGTTTCACTTGATATAAATCTATTATTTCAAGATTATGAAATAATAGACTCACCAGTAGGAACATCAAGTTCAAAGCAGAATTTAACAGGAAAGAAGTTATTAATACACTTTAAACTTTGCATTATGGTGACATATATAGCTACAGATAGTGAGCAAAGTGTTCATAGCGCAGAGTATGAACTAGGAAAATGTGAATATATAGTTCTTCCCAATGTAGATAATTATGATTGCTTAATAAATTTAACACATGAGGTTGAAGATGTTTTTTATAGTCAATTAAATAGTAGAAATGTTTTCTATAATATAACTTATATTATAGAAAGTGGTATTTAATGGTTGGATGAAAAGTTAAAGTAAACATTAGAATCTAACTATGCAAATTTATATTATATAGTTAATTAAATTGGAAAGAAGGGAGGCAAACAAGTGACAATTATAAACAGATTTGCAACAACCCAAAGGGGAGCGATGTTGATCACAGGAAATACACTTGGATTAAGTATTAACAATGCAGATGCTGGGGCTTTCATAACTTTGGATACATCTCAACAAGTAGCTGGATTCCCAGCGGGAAGTACTTTGCTATGGCAAAATAATAGTTCATCTGCTCAGGTTAATATACCTGCAGGAAGTACGGTTTTGTATGCCGAACTTCAATGGGGCGGAACATCTATAGATAGTAATGGGGATAATGTAACAGCTTTTCTCAATAATTCGATTACATTCACTACTCCATTAGGAAATAACACAATATCACCAGATCCAGCAACTGCACAAGAAGCAAATGCAGGTGCAGTTCAATTTTATTCAAGAAGTCAAGATGTAACATCTTTAATTCAAGCGGCTGGTAACGGAACTTATACGGTGGCTGGGGTTCCAGCATCAATAAATGGTGGAAATAGCTCAGTTGGGTGGTCGTTAGGAATAATTTATGGAAATCCAACATTTAGCATACAAAATATGAGTATTTACTCTGGTATTGAGGGAATAACAGCAGGTAGCCCACCTGTGGATTTCACAGTAAGTGGTTTTTTAGCACCTTCATCTGGCCCAGTAAGTGCTAGAATACTTGTATCTGCGATGGAAGGAGATCTTGGGAATGCAGGGGATCAAATGCTATTTGGTCCTAATACTGCAAGTTTAGTTAATTTATCAGGACCAAATAACCCATCTAATAACTTTTTTAAGTCTGCAATAAATGATGGAAGTTCAGTAAGTCCTACTGTGGGACAAGTTGATACTAGTGGAACTTTTGGGACGTTAAATCTTCCTGCATTACCAGCTAGATATGGATGGGATATAACCAATGTTCAGTCTACTAATTTTGTTAACAATCAAACTTCCGCTGTTGTAAGAATAACAACTGTAGGAGATGGTTATGCAGCAGGATTTTTTGGAGTGCAATTAGATGCAGTTGAAATAGATTATGGAGATGCACCTGATACAAATTCAGCCACACAAAGTCCAGGAAACTATAGAACAACACTAGCATCAGATGGTCCACGACATGGAATAGGTAATTCTTTGAGACTTGGATCTCAAATAACTGGTGAAGATGATGCATACCAAAATAGAACAGCTGATGGAGATGATCAAGCTAAAGGAATCCAAGATGATGGAACTACATTTCCACTAACGCCATTAGGATATAACGATAACACATATTCACTAGATGTTGTAGTTAATAATAACTTAGGAGAAGATGCTAATCTTTATGCATGGTTAGATTTTAATCAAGATGGTATATTTCAAAGTAATGAGGGAGTGGAATTAATAGTTCCATCTAATCCAGCTCCGCAGACGGTAACATTAAATTTTAATAGACCTGCTAACTCATATAGACCAATAGGTAATACTTATGTAAGAGTTAGAGTAACAACTGAAGATTTAGTTAATAGTGGTATATCAACTGCGGAGGACACACGAAGTTTTGGTTTAGCTAATGATGGTGAGGTGGAAGATTATTTTTTACCAATAACCAATGTACCTTTTACTTGCGGGCCAATAGCTTATAGGGTGGCTACTGTAGGAACTCAAAATCAACTTACAGAAGTAAATTTAATAACTGGAGATATAACAGTTGTTAATCCGAATTTTGGAGCAGCAATAAATTCAATAGGCTATAACACTTTAGATAATTTAATTTATGGAACTTTAAATTCAGATCATAGCATAGTGGTTTTAGATGCAAATGGAAATTTAGGTGTAATAGGACAGGTGCCAAATCTTCCTAATAATGGTTTTAATACTGGGGCTTTTGATGATGCTGGTCATTTATATATATATCAAAGAAATCAAGCTAGATTTTATGTAGTAGATCTAGATCAAACGTCACCTACCTATATGCAATTAGTTGACCCAACTGCTGGATTTGTTTTAGATACAGCTCCATATGGAACAGCAGTTTCTGCACCTTTAGATATAAGTGATTGGGCGTTTAGTTTGGTAGATGGAAATTTATATGGAGTTGCTGCTAGTGGTACAATTCAATGTTTAGATCCAACTACAGGGAATGTTGTGAATTTAGTTACATCAGGAGTACCAGCTGGAATATATGGTTCAATTTATAGTTATGCTAATGGAGAATTGTATGTAACAAGAAATTCAGATGGTAATATATATAGAGTTGATATAAATCCACCAAATGCAACTGGAGAGTTTTTTTCACAAGAAATTGCTAGTGGAAATAATGATGGAGCTTCATGTGTTAATGCTGATATATTAATAGATTTTGGAGACGCTCCAGATACTGGTGCTGGAAATGGACCAGGGAATTACAGTACATTGTTAGCTAATAATGGGCCAAGACATGGAATAGTAAATAATTTAACTATTGGAACACAAGTTACGGCAGAAGATGATGCTTATCAAAATGCAACAGCAACAGGAGATGATATTTCTCAAGGAATTCAAGATGATGGTCCAACTTTTCCTTTGACTAATATGGCATTAAACGCCACCAGTTATACATTGCCTATAGATGTTGTAAATGATACGGGTGAAATAGCTAATTTATATGCTTGGATAGATTTCAATAAGGATGGAATATTTCAAACTGACGAAGGCTTTATAACAACTGTTCCAAGTAGTCCTGCTACTCAAAATATAAATTTGAACTTTAATGTCCCAGCAGGAACAATATTAACTCCAGGTCAGACCTTTGTAAGAGTTAGATTAACAACAGATGATCTAATAAATACAGGAGGAGTTACAGAGGAAGATACAAGAAGTTTAGGTGCAGCTAGTGATGGAGAAGTTGAAGATTATGAATTAATAATAGAGGATACAAGATTAAATATAGCAAAAAGTGTAGATGAGAATTTTTCAGATATTGATGATGTTTTAACTTACACAGTAACAATAACAAATCCAGGAACACTTCCGATTGATGATGTATTTTTCCAAGATTCTATTCCACCAGGAACAGTATATAATAATAATCTTTTTGTAGATACTGCTTTTACTGGCTTAGACCCTCAGACGGGATTAACTATAACTACAATAAATCCAGGACAAACTGTTACAATTTCTTGGGAAGTACAAGTGGATAATGCGATTCCAGCACCTAATCCAATATTAAATACAGGAGAAGTTACAATACCAGGATTACCAACCGAAGAAACTAATACAGTTCAAACTCAGGTTAATTTCGTAGAACTCACACCAGTTAAATATGTAGATAAGAATTTTGCAGACGTTGGTGATGAATTAACTTATACAATAACATTTACACCAGAAGGAAATGTAGATGCAGAAAATGTTGTTATAACAGATACAATACCAAATGATACCACATATGTGCCAGGTTCTATAAATAGTAATGTAGCTTTTACCGGAGATCCAACAAGTCAGATAAATTTAATAAATCCAGTAGCACCAGGAGAAACTGTAACAGTAACTTTTAGAGTTTCTGTAGATGCTGTACCAATTCCAAATCCAATACCAAATACAGCTACAGTAGATTATGAATATGTAGTAGACCCAGCTGATCCTTTGGTAAGTGTAAATATAGATTCTAATACTGTAACAACTCAGATCAATCATGCCGAGCTAAATCCATTAAAATCTGTAAGTGATGTATTTGCTGATGTTGGTGATGTAATAACATATACAATAACATTTACCAATACAGGTAATGTAGATGCAGAAAATGTTTTTATTGTAGATCCAATACCAAATGATACAACCTATGTACCAGCTTCAATTTCAGTTAATGTACCTTTTACAGGAGATCCAACAACACAAATTGACCTAACCAATCCAGTAGCACCAGGAGAAACAGTAACAATAACCTTTGATGTAACTATAGATAGAATACCAAATCCAAATCCAATACCAAATACAGCAACTGTAAATTATGAACACATAGTTGACCCTGCAGATCCACCAAATGTGGAAAGTAAAGATACAAATACTGTTACAACATTGGTTAATCATGGAGAATTAGTAGCAACAAAGGCTGTTGATAAAGAGTTTGCTCAAGTAGGAGAAGAAGTAGTATATACAATAACTTTTACTAACATAGGAAATGTAGCTGTTGATAATGTGATTGTAACAGATTCAATACCAAATGGAACAAGCTATGTACCTGGTTCTATAAGTAGTAATGTGGCATTTACAGGAAATCCAACAAGTCAGATAAATATAATAAATTCAATTGCTCCAGCTGAAACTGTAGTAATATCTTATAGTGTTTTAATAAATGAAATACCAAATCCAAATCCAATACCAAATAAAGCAACAATAGATTATGAGTATATAGTAGATCCAACAGAGCCACCAGTAACAGCTACTATAGATACAAACACAGTAACAACACAGGTTAATTCTGCAATAATAAATCCAATAAAAGCTGTTAATAAGGAATTTGCTGAAGTAGGGGATGAGATAACTTATACTATAAGCTTTACTAATACAGGAAATGTAGATGCTGAAAATATCATAGTAACAGATCCAATACCAAATGGAACAAGCTATGTACCTGGTTCTATAAGTAGTAATGTGGCATTTACAGGAAATCCAACAAGTCAAATAAATATAACAAGTCCTCTTGGACCAGGAGAAACTGTAACTATTATATTTAACGTATTAATAGATGAAATACCAAATCCAAATCCAATACCAAATAAAGCTACAGTGGATTATGAATATGTGGTAGATCCTGCTGAAACACCAGTAACAGCTACTATAGATACAAATACAGTAACCACATTGGTTAATTTTTCAGAACTAAATCCTATAAAGTCTGTAGATAAGGAATATGCAAAGGTTGGAGATGAAATAAGTTATACGATAAGCTTTATCAACACTGGGAATGTAGATGCTGAAAATATCATAGTAACAGATTCAGTACCAAATGGAACAAGCTATGTAGCAGGTTCTATAACATCTAATGTAGCATTTACAGGAGACCCAACAAGTCAAATAAATATAACTAATTCACTTGCACCGGGAGAAAATGTAATAATAACATTTAGAGTATTAATAGAAGAAATTCCTAGTCCCAATCCAATACCGAATACAGCTACAATAAATTATGAATATGTAGTAGATCCAGCAGAACCATTAGTACCAGGTAGTGAAATTACTAATACAGTAACAACTGAAGTAAGAGAGGCCTTAATTAATCCATTAAAAAGTGTAGACAAGGAATATGCTGATATTGGAGATGAAATAACATACACTATAACTTTTACTAATACTGGTAATGTTGATTTGGAAAATGTTGAGGTGGTAGATCCAATACCTAATGATACAACTTATGTAAGTGGTTCAATTACAGCTAATGTTTCATTTACAGGAAATCCAACAACATCAGTTCACTTAACTAATACAGTAAGTGTTGGGGAAACAGTAGTAATAGTATTTAAAGTCATAGTTGATAATATACCTAACCCCAATCCTATTCCTAATACAGCAACAATAAATTATAGTTACGAATTGGTTCCAGGAGAACCATTAGTGGATGAGAGTATAGACACAAATACAGTTTATACTGAGGTTAGAAATGCAGATCTTGGTCCAGTTGAAAAAAGTGCTGATAAAGATTTTGTACAAGTAGGAGATACTATAAATTATAGTATTACTTTTACCAACACAGGGAATGTGGCAGCAGAAAATGTTTCTATAGTTGATGGGCTACGAAATGGGACAACACTAGTTCCAGGAACTTTATTTGTAAATGTTCCTTATACGGGTGATTTAAACACAGGATTATTACTTACAAATCCAGTTGAGCCAGGAGAAACAATAGTAATAAACTATACTTTATTAGTTAACGAAGTTCCAAACCCTAATCCTATAGAAAATACAGCAAAAGTAACCTATGAGTATACAGTTGATCCAAATAAACCACCAAAAGAAAAGGAAATTGATTCTAATACAGTAGATGTATTTGTAAATCCAGTGGAGATTATAAAAACTTGTTCTCCTAAAGAAGTAGCATTAGGAGGAGTTATAACGTACAACTTTACCATAATAAACTCCTCAGAGGTTGAAATTACAAATGTAATCTTTTTTGATAAGTTACCTAGTGGTGTTGAGTTTATAGAAGGGTCTTTTAAGGGAGCAATAAGTAATAATGTTATAGCAAGTGACTTGATAAGTGGAGTTCCTTTAGGTGATATAAATTCGAAGGAATTAAAGCTAATTTCCTTTAAGGTTAGGGTGAATAATGTTCCTTGTCCAGCAGAATTCCCTAATGTAGCTAGCTTAGACTATAGAGCTGAATTCACAACTGGAGAAATAAGCAATATAACATCACTTAGTAATGAATGTACTGTGGATTTGAAGAAACTCGGATTTAAACAAGAGTTTATAAGTGATGTACTTGAAATACCAGTAGAAAAGCCTGATATTGAGAGGATTTTATCCTTTGAAGTTAATGTAGTATTTGATGGATATGAAATTATAGAATCACCTGTAGGAATAGCTTTATCTAAAAAAAATTTAACAGGCAAAAAGGTAGTGGTAAATTACAAAATATGTGCAAAGGTAGTTTATGTAGCCAATAATGATGAGCAAAGTGTTCATAGTGCACATTATGAGATTTCTATATGTAATTATATCGTATTACCAACCAATATTGAGTTAAATTGTGTTTTGAATTTTTACTACGTAGAAGAGGATATTTATTATAATAAGTTAAATGAAAGGAAGTTTTTTTATGCTATAACTTATTTAATTGAAAGTGGAGTTTAAAAATTAAATAGAAAGGAGAAAGATATGCCTTTTCAATGTAATTCTATATTTTATCAATTTGCAGGAAGTCCTAGTACTGTTTATGAAATAAATTTAATTACAGGTGCTGTGACTCCTGTTGCTACATTAGGAGTAACTTTAAATGGAATAGGATATAATCCTATAGATAATTTGATTTATGGAAGTGCATCAGGTGGTGGAATTTATACTGTAGATTCAGATTTTTCAACAACACTGTTACCTACGCCTACAGGATTACCACCAACTACTCAATTTAACTCTGGGACCTTTGATCAAAATGGATATTATTATTTACTATCATCAGGTGGAACAACAGTATATGTAATAGATTATAATCCTGCAAGAGCAACCTATGGAAAGCTTGTTAATCCTACTACAGGTTATACTGAACAGCTTGGTCCAACCTATGGAATAACAATAACTACTCCTGGGGGAAGTGCTTTAGGAGTACCGGATGTAACATGGGATACGAGTACTAATAAGCTTTGTGGTGTTTTGAATACAGGTCAACTTAGATGTATAGATGTTGTTAATGCTATAGCTAATGACATTCCAACTACTGGTGCGCCAGCAGCATCATATGGAGCAGCTGGTTCTTTTATAGATGGGGAAATGTATTTTCCAACTAATAATACACTTCAAGTAATTAAAATAACAACAGATGGAGTAACAGCAACTGGAGAAGTATTTTCAACTACAACGAATACTTTTAGTACTAATGATGGTGCAACTTGTATTAATGCTAGTATAGAGATAGATTTTGGTGATGCACCGGACACTAATACTTCAACACAAGGTCCAGGAAACTATAGAACATTATTAGCTAGTAATGGGCCAAGACATGGATTAATAAATAACCTAACATTAGGGTTTAAGGTTACAAGTGAAAGTGATGCATACCAAAATGCTACTGCAACAGGGGATGATCTAAGTCAAGGGATACAGGATGATGCACCAACATTTCCGATTCCTAATATGAATACAATAAGCACAACATATACTTTGCCAATAACTGTAGTAAATGATAGTGGAACAACTGCCAATTTATATGCATGGGTAGATTTTAATAAGGATGGAATTTTTCAAACCAATGAAAGTTTTTCAACGACAGTTCCAAATAATATTTTAGAGCAGGTAGTTAATTTAACATTTACTGTTCCTGGAACAACAACATTAACAGCAGGTCAAACTTTTATAAGAACTAGAATAACAACAGATACACTAACTAATACGGGAGGAGCTACTGCAGAGGACACAAGAAGTTTTGGACCAGCTGGTGATGGAGAGGTAGAGGATTATGAATTAACAATAGAAGATACTATAATAACAGCTAATAAAAGAGTAGATAAAAGTTTTGTTGATATAGATGGAATTATAACCTATACAGTTGAGCTTACTAATATTGGAACTGTAGCCATCGATGATGTTTTATTTCAAGATACTATTCCAACAGGTACTATATATGCTAATAACTTAACTGTAAATGCACCTTTTACAGGAACTAATCCGCAGACAGGATTAACAATTACAAGTATTGCTGGAGGACAAACAGTAGTAATATCATGGCAAGTTCAAGTTAATAATGCAATTCCAACTCCTAATCCTATTGAAAATACAGGACAAGTAACAATACCTACGTTACCAACATTTGTAACCAATACAGTTCAGACACAGGTTAATCATGTTGAAATGACTCCAATAAAATATGTAGATTTAGCTTATGCAGATATAGGAGATGAGTTAATATATACAATAACATTTACTAATACAGGGAGTACTGATGCAGATAATGTTTTTGTAGTTGACCCGATTCCTAATGGTACATCATATATAGGGGGATCAATTGTAGCAAATGTACCTATTACAGGAGATCCAACAAGTCAGATTAATTTAATAAATCCAGTAGCACCTGGAGAAACAATAGTAATAAGTTATAGAGTTTCGGTAGACTCTATTCCATTACCCAATCCAATACCTAATACAGCAATATTGAATTATGAATATACAGTAGACCCTACTGACCCCCCAATAGCTATTACAGATATTGATTCTAATACAGTATTTACTCAAGTAAACAATGCTACTTTAAATCCCGTTAAATTTGTAAATGAAGATTATGAAGATGTTGGAGCAACATTAACATATACAATAAGTTTTACTAATATAGGAAATGTTGATGCTCAAAATGTAGTCATAACGGATCCAATACCTAATGATACTAGCTATGTTATAGGTAGTGTTAATGCTAATGTACCATTTACAGGTGATCCAACTACAACGATAAATTTAATAAATTCAGTAGCACCAGGAGAAAGTGTAATATTAAGTTTTGATGTAACAATAGACACTATACCAAACCCCAATCCAATACCAAATACAGCAGCTATAGATTATGATTATGAAGTTGATCCAGCTAATCCTTTGGTTCAAGGAAGTGAAAATACAAATACAGTGTTTACTCAAGTTAATAATGCTTTATTAAACCCATTAAAAAATGTTGATAAGGATTTTGCTGATATTGGAGAAGAGATAAATTATACTATTACATTTACTAACACGGGAAATGTTGACGCACAAAATGTATATATTGTAGATACGGTGCCTAATGGAACATCATATGTACCAGGTTCAATTAGTAGTAATGTAGCATTTACAGGAAACCCAACAAGTCAGATAGATTTAATAAATCCAGTAGCACCAGGAGAAACTGTACAAGTTACTTTTAATGTTCTAATAATAGGGGTTCCAGGAGAAAATCCAATACCAAATACAGCAACTGTTAATTATGAACATGTAGGAGATCAAACTGAACCATTAGTATCAGAAAGTGAGGATACCAATACTGTTTTCACTCAAGTTAATTTTGTGGATTTAAATCCTAGTAAAACTGTTAATTATGATTTTGCTGAAGTAGGAGATGTATTAAACTATGCTATAGCTTTTACAAATACAGGAAATGTAGATGCGGAAAATGTAGTAATAACAGATATTATACCTAATGATACAACCTATGTTCCTTTATCAGTAACAGCAAATGTAGCATTTACAGGAAATCCAACAAGTCAGATAAATTTAACAAATCCAATAGCATCAGGAGAAACTATTGTAATAAACTTTGATGTAACAATAGATGCTATACCAAATCCAAATCCAATACCAAATACAGCAACCGTAGACTATGAATATACTGTAAATCCAGCTGAACCATCTAGAGTTGGTAGCGAAAATACCAATACTGTTTTAACACAGGTTAATATTGCAGATTTAAATCCAGTTAAATTTGTAGATAAGGATTTTGCAGATGTTGGAGATGTTATAACTTATACAATAAGTTTTTTAAATGATGGAAATGTAGATGCAGAGAATGTAGTAATAACAGATATAGTTCCTAATGACACAACATATGTACCAAATTCTATAAATGTAAATGTTCCTTATACAGGAAATCCACCTAGTCAAATAAATTTAACAAATCCAGTAGCGCCTAATGAAACAATAACTATTAGTTTTAGTGTAACAATAGATGATATACCCAATCCAAACCCAATACCAAATACAGCAACAATTGACTATGAATATATAGTAGATCCAACTGAACAATTAAGGAGTGCGAGCAGAGATACTAATACTGTAACTACTTTGGTAAATAGTGTTTTATTAAATCCATTAAAAAGCGTAGACAAGGGATATGCCGATGTTGGAGAAGAAATAACTTATACTCTAAGCTTTACTAATACGGGAAATGCAGATGCGGAAAATGTGGTTATAACAGATGAGATACCAAATGGAACAAGCTATGTGGCAGGTTCTATAAATCTAAATGTACCTTTTACAGGAAATCCAACAACTCAGATAAGCTTAACAAATTCTATAGCACCAGGAGAAACTGTTATAGTGACATTTAGAGTGTTAGTTGAAGAAGTGCCTACACCTAATCCAATTCCGAACACAGGAAATATAGCATATGAATTTATTCTTGATCCAACAGAACCAAGTGAAAATAGAAATATTAATACAAATACAGTTTTCACAGAAGTTAGGAGTGCAGAACTTGGGCCAATTGTAAAAAGTGCAAATAAAGATTTTGTACAAGTTGGAGATGAAATTGAATATACAATAACATTCACTAATAGTGGAAATGTAAATGCAGAAAATGTTGGTATTAGTGATGTATTACCTAATGGAACTAGTTTTGTAGATGGTTCATTGGAGGTAAATGTTCCGTATACAGGAGATTTAATCAGTGGGTTAAGCTTAACAAATCCTGTGGAACCCGGGGAAACAATAATAATAATCTATAGGCTTTTAGTTTATGAATTTCCAAATCCAAATCCATTAAGAAATACAGCTACTGTTAATTATAACTATATAGTTAATCCTAATAAACCACCAGTAGGTAAGGAATCAGAGTCTAATGAAGTTGAAGTTTTGGTGAATCCAATTACTATTAGTAAAACATGTACTCCAAATTTAGTCGGAATTGGAGATGTTATAACATATAATTTTTTAATTGATAATACTTCTAATGTGGAAATAACTAACGTTATTTTCTTTGATGATTTACCAGAGGGTGTTGAATTTATAGAAGGATCATTTAATGGAGCAATTATTAGTAGTGTAACATCAGCAGATTTAGAAAGTGGAGTTCCAATCGGAATTGTATCACCAAGAGAAAAGAGGAGAATAAGCTTTGATGTTAGAGTCACAGCTGTACCTTGTCCATTAACATTCTTAAATTCAGCAAGAATAACTTTCCAAGGAGAATTTGTTCAAGGGACAGTAATGGATATAGAAACAACAAGTAATGAATGTGAGGTAGAATTTAGAATGATTGCTTTTAAACAAGATTATCTAAGTGGAACTTTGGAAATACCAGATGAAAAACCAGATATAGAGAGCTTGAGTGATTTAGATATAAACATTGTTTTTAGTGGATATGAGGTGTTTGATTCGCCAGTGGGAGTTTCAAATAGTAAGCAGAGTTTAAGTGGTAAAAAAATGAGTGTTAGTGGAAAGGTATGTTTAAAAATTATATATGTTGCTAATGAGGAGGCACAGAGCGTTCATAGTGCTCATTATGAAATGCCTATATGTTCTTATATTGTACTACCTGAATTAGAAGATTATGATTGTTCTATAAATTTAAGTTATGAAATAGAAGATTTTTATTTTAAGAAAATTAGTGACAGAAAATTCTTCTATTCAATAACTTATATTGTAGAAAGTGGATTATAAAAAATGATTTTAAGCTATATTTTAAATTAAGTATTGAATTATTAATCTATGCTTGATTTAGATATAGCTTATTTTAATTAATTTATTAAATTATCATTTATATAACTAAAATTAAGAAATTTCATATTATATATTATTAAGCAGTCGATGTAATGTTGAAATTAATTGTTTAAATATATAAGAAGGAGTGAGATTATGCCTTTTGATTGTTCGACTTTAGCATATCAGTTTTCGGGAAGGCCTAGTAATATATATGAAGTAAATTTGATAACTGGAGATACTACGCAAGTCGCGAGTTTAGATATTGCATTAAATGCAGTTGGATATAATACTTTAGATAATTATATATATGGTATTAGAATTGTTGGAGGGGGAGCATCAAAACTATATAGAGTTGACTCTGATTTTAGTTATGTACAATTGCCTAATCCAGTGGGGCTTCCATTAGACCCTTTTAATGTAGGGGCATTTGATGATTTAGGTTACTACTATGTAAATTCTTCGGGTTCAAATGTTTTTTATGTTATTGATTTGGGACCTAATAGGGCTACTTATGGAAAGTTAGTTGATCCTACAAATGGATATACTGAAATAACAGCACCTCCTTATGGGATAACTATAGGGAATATAGGGGCTACAGGAATGTCAGATTGGGCTTGGGATAGTGAGACAAGGCAGTTATGTGGTATGTTAAATGGAATTGGTACATTTAGATGTGTAGATCCGGTTACTGCATTAGCTACTGATTTGCCAACCATTGGCGCAGTTCCAGCTGAATATGGAGCAGCTATATCTTTTATACCAGGAGTATTTTTCTTTCCTACAAATAATACTTTTCAAATTATGAGAGTACTAATAAGTGGTGGGAATGCTGTTGTAGAAGAATTTTCCAAAACTAATGTATCTTTCATAGACAATGATGCTACAAATTGCCTAAGAGAAATATTTATAGATTTTGGAGATGCACCGGATACTAGTTCTGGAAATGGCACTGGAGATTATACGACTTTACTAGTGAATAATGGTCCAAGACATGGTATAGTCAATGAATTATTTTTAGGTGTAACAGCAACACATGAAAATGATGCCTATGAAAATCCAACTGCTACTGGTGATGATTTGATAGAAGGAATTCAAGATGATGGAGTTATAACACCGGTTAATTCAATAATATTAGGAGAAAATAAGTATTCTGTTCAGGTTTCATATGTAAATAATACTGGAGAAAATGCTGTTTTATATGGATGGGTTGATTTTAATCAAAATGGAATATTTGAATTAGAAGAAGCAATAGATTTGAAAATAATTCCTTCAACAGGTCCAACACCTCAATTTATGAATATAGAATTTGATGTTCCAAGTGGATTTTCATTATTGCCTGGTGATGAGACCTTTATGAGACTTAGATTAACTACCTATGATTTGATTAATAGAAATATACTTCCAAGTGAGGAGGATACAAGAAGCATCGGACCAGCAGCTGATGGGGAAGTTGAGGACTATTTAATAAGAGTAGTTACTTTAGAGATTAATGGTGTTGTTTGGTATGATGAAAATTGTAATGGGATAAGAGAAGGGGGAGAATTGCCAGTAGAGGGTGCAAATGTAGCTCTTTATAATTCTGATACAGATGAATTAGTAGCAACCACTACAACAGATGTAAATGGTGCTTATTCATTTACACAAATTCCTAGTGGGAATTATTATGTTTTAATAGAGTTACCTAATGGGTATCAGGAATTTACACTTCCCAATGTTGGAGGAAATGATTCTGTAGATTCGGATGTTAATCAAAGTACTGGAAAAAGTGATGAGTTTAATCTTTCAGAAGAAAATCCATTAGTAACAGTAGATGCTGGACTTTGTAAGTGTTTCAAAATATCTGGTCAAGCCTTTTATGACTGTAATAAAAATGGGATTCTAGATAATGGAGAGCCTTTTATATATGGAGTTAGTGTGATTTTATTTAATGATTTAGGGGTACAAATAGACAGTACATTTACTGACTGTGATGGATACTATGAGTTTCCATGTTTGAAACCAGGAGATTACACAGTTCAATTTATAGCTCCACCTAGTATGAATTTCTCACCACAGGTTTTAGGGCAGGATTATGGTTCAAAACCAGACTCTATAACAGGTATAGCAACAGTTATTATAACAACTGAAGATATAACTAATATATATGCAGGGTTTACAGGGAATTTAGGTATGAATATGAAGTATTGCAATAAGTGTAATAATAGTTTTGGTAGTGGATGTCCTATGAATAATTATGTTAAGGGTAGTAGTTGCTATTAAGTATTATAGTAGTTTATAAGTTTTTAATAAAGTAGATAATTATTTTATTAAAAGCTTATATTTTATTTAAAGAGATTTAATTGTTTTTTCATAAAAGGATAGTATTAGGGGGGAGATTATGAGTATTGTAAATAGGTTCTCTATTACTGCTAGGGGAGCAATAATTTTTACTGGAAATACATTAGGACTTAGTAATAATAATTCTGATGTTGGAGTGTTTACAACATTAGATTTAACAATTCAAGAAAAGGGATTTCCTAAAGGGACAACATATGATTGGAGAGAAAATAGTTCTTCAGCTCAATTAAATATTCCAGCAGGTAGTACTATACTCTATGCTGAATTACAGTGGGGTGGATCAGCATTTAGTGGTGGAGATAGTGTTAGAGAATTTATAGATAATCCTATAATATTTAATACTCCATTAGGAAGCAATAGTATAGTTTCAGATTCTTTAACATCACAGGAATTTATAAGTAGTTCTACTGAATTTTATTCTAGAAGTCAAGATGTAACAGACTTAATATCTGGAAGCGGAACTTATTCAGTTGAAGGTGTGCCGGCTACTATAAAAGGACCTAACAATACGATTGGCTGGACATTAGGAGTTATTTATGAAAATCAATCATTGCCTATAAGAAGTATGAATATTTACGCTGGTATAGAAGCTGTCAGTGCTAGCTTAGGTGATGCTGATATAAATTTAGGTGGATTTTTAGCAAATCCAATTGGAAGTATTAATGCGAGAGTATTAATAAGTGCCATGGAGGGTGAAGAGCAAATAGGTAGTGACCAAGTTTTAATAGGACCCAATAATTTTTCATTGGTAGCATTAAGTGGGCCAAATAATTTAGTAAATAATTTTTTTAGGTCCTTTATAAATGATGGGAATTCAGAAAGCTCTACAGTTGGAAATTTGGATAAAAGCGGGAGCTTTGGGGAGATGAATCCACCAGATAAACCAGCTAGATATGGATGGGATATAACAAACGTAGGAGCAAATAACTTTGTTAATAATCAAAGCTTTGCAGTTATGAGATTAAAAACTCAAGGAGATAGATATGCAGTTACATTGATAGGATTGCAATTAGATACAGTATTTGTTGATTTCGGGGATGCTCCAGATACAGATATAGCAACTCAAGGACCTAGAAATTATAGGACGTTATTTTTGAGTAATGGACCAAGACATTCATTAATAAATCAACTTATTATAGGAAATAAAGTTACTGGAGAGAATGATGCTTATGAAAACTATGATGCAACTGGGGATGATATAAAAAAGGTATACAAGATGATGGCACATCTCTTCCACTTATAAATATGGCTCTAAACGCTATAGAATATACTATTCCATTGAGTGTTTTAAACAATACAGGTTTAACTGCTAATTTGTATGCTTGGTTAGATTTTAATAGAAATGGTGTTTTTCAAACAAATGAGGGAATTACACAATTAGTATTACCTTCACCTGTAAGTCAAATTTTAAATTTGAAATTTAATCTTCCAACGGGAGTATCTTTAAATGCAGGTCCAACAATTATAAGAGCAAGATTAACTACTGAAAACTTAATTAATACAGGTGGAATAACTGCAGAAGATACAAGAAGTTTTGGGGTTGCAAATGATGGAGAAGTAGAAGATTATCAATTAATTATAGAAGATACTAGGATTAATGGAATTAAGAGCGTTGATAAAGCATTTATAGATTTAAATGGAATACTAACTTATAATGTAAGCTTAATTAATACAGGAACTTTACCAATAGATAATTTCATTTTTAAAGATCAAGTTCCAGTTGGAACAACATATGCAAATGCCTTATTTGTAAGTACTACTTATACTGGTACAAATCCTCAAAGTGGACTAACAATAACTAGAATAAATCCAGGTGAGATAGTAACTATATCTTGGCAGGTTCAAGTTGGAAGTGTAATACCTACACCTAATCCAATTTCAAATACAGGAGAGATATTAATAAATAGATTACCAGTAATTAATACTAATACGGTACGTACAAGAGTAAATAATATAGAATTAACTCCAGTAAAATCTGTAGATAAAATAATAGCTGATATTGGAGATGAGTTGTTATATACAGTAACAATAAATGCGGTAGGAAGTGTACCGGCTGATAATGTGGTTATCATTGATAACATCTCTACCGATGTAACTTATATAGTAGGTTCATTAACTTCTAATGTACCTATAACAGGCAACCCTATAGATGATATTATACTTGTAAATCCGGTCAATAATGGAGAAACTATTATTATAAACTATAAAGTTAGGGTAGATAGTTTACCTATAAGTAGATTTATAGATAATATAGCCAATATCACTTATGAGTATATACTTGAAATAACAGAGCCGCCAGTTTTAGCTACTAGAGATAGTAATGTTGTTTCAACTAGAATAAATGTTGCAGAATTTATTGGAGAAAAGAGTGTTGATAAAGCTTTTGCGCAAATTGGTGAAGAATTACTTTATACTATAAAATTCATAAATAGTGGGAATGTTGGTGCGCAAAATGTTGTTATAGTTGATTTTATACAGAATGGAACAAGTTATGTTGGGGGTTCAATAAGTGGAACTATTCCTTTCACAGGAGATCCAACTACTAAAATATATTTAATAAATCCAGTTTTGGCTGGTGAGACAGTTGAAATAAGTTATAGAGTAGTAATTGATTTTATTCCAAGTATTAATCCTATAAAGAATGTAGCAACAATAAATTATAATCATATTGTTGAGCCTACAGATCCACCAGTATCAGAAAGCAAAGATACCAACACTGTCTCCACTCAAGTTAATGATCCGCTAATACAAGTATCAAAAAGCGTTGACAAGAACTTTATAGAAACTAATGAGATTATTGAATACACAATAGATATTACCAATAATGGGGATGTAGATGCATCTAATATAGTTATAAGAGATCAATTTCCTAGTGGATTAAGTTATAATGTAGTAGATATAAATAGCAATGTATCATTCAGTGGAAATCCATCAACTCAAGTGAATATAGTTAATTCAGTCCTACCAGGTGAATCAATATTTATAAAATATAGAGTTTTAGTTGATTCACTGCCTTTAGTAAATCCAATATCAAATATTGCAAATATAGATTTTGAGTATATAGTTGATCCTTCAAGTCCTCCAAGAGTAGCTACAGAAGTAACAAATACCGTTTTTACACAGGTGAATACTGCAGCGTTAAATTCTACAAAATCTGTAGATAAATTTTTAGTCAATATAGGTGATACTATAACTTACACAATAGATATAACTAATACAGGAGATGTAGATGGACAAAATATTGAAATATTAGATACATTACCAATTGGAACAAGTTATATTCCAGGTTCAATAAGTGGAACAGTACCATTTACAGGGAATCCAACTAGTACAATAAATTTAACTAATCCTATTAGTCCAGGAAGTACAGCAAGTATAAGCTTTGATTTATTAATAGGTGCAACTGCACCGAGTGAAATTTCTAATATTGCAACTATAGATTTTGAATATTTAGTAGATCCAACAGAGCCTTTAAGAAGTGGAACAACTAATACAAATGTTGTAAGAACTCAAGTTAATATTTCTGGGGATACCACAATAAAAGGTGTTAATAAAGCTTTTGCTACAATTGGAGAAGAAATAGATTATACAATAATATTCACTAATATAAATGGGGCAAATGCAGAAAATGTGGTAATAACAGATTCGATAGAATTTGGGACTAGCTATGTAGTAGGATCAATAAGTGGAAATGTACCATTTACAGGAGACCCAACTACTCAAATATCTTTAACAAATCCAGTATTACAAAATGAAGTGGTGAGTGTAAGTTATTCTATATTAGTAAATAGTTTACCTTTGGTAGACCCCCTTCCTAATAGTGCAGATATTGATTATGATATACCACCAACTAGTATTAATGAAACAACTAATACTGTTACTACAAAAATTAATTATGCAGATTTAAGTCCAGTTATGAGTGTGGATAAGAGCTTTGTTGAGCTTAAAGGAGTGTTACTTTATACGGTAACCTTTACTAACTTAGGGAATGTTGATGCTTTAAATGTAATAATGAAAGAGTTTGTACCTAAGTACACTGAATATTTAGAGGGAACAGTAAATATAAATGTGCCTTTTACTGGATCCCCTAATACATCAATAATATTAAGCAATCCAGTATTACAAGGAGAAAGTATTTTTATAACTTATGAGGTTGAGGTAAAAGAAATACCACCTACAGATGATATAGTAAACAATATGACTATATACTATGCCCATATTGTTGATCCTTTAGATACATTCAAAAATAGAAGTAGAGTAAGCAATACAGTTGTTACAAGGGTTAATAGTGTAGAATTAGAAGTTATAAAGAATGTTGATAAAGCTTTTGCAGAAGTTTTAGAAGAAATAACTTATACGATTAATATAACTAACTTAGGAAATGTAGAGGGAAATAATGTTGAAATATTAGATCAACCACCAAATGGAACAAGTTATGTTTTAGGAACAATAACAAGCAACGTTCTTTTTAGTGGAGATCCAAATAGCACAATAACTTTAACTAATCCTATATTACCAGGAGAAAATATATTTGTTAGATATAAGGTTAGAGTAGATACGATACCAATAAGTAATCCAATAAGCAACACTGCCACTATTCAATTTGAAGAAATTGTTGATTCAATTAATCCACCTATAAGCAAGAATATAGTTACCAATACAGTACTTACTCAAATAAATAGTGCTAATTTAAATATATTAAAAGAGGTTGATAAAGCTTTTGAAGAAATAGGAGAAGAGTTAACTTATACAATAACATTTACTAATACAGGAGATGTAGTTCTTCAAAATATAGTTGTAACAGATAATATTCCAAATGGAACAAGATATATTCCTGGAACCGTGTGGAGCAATGTAGTTTTTTCAGGTAATCCAAGAACAAGTATAAATCTTTTAAATCCAGTAGGAGTAGGGGAAAGAGTGATAATAAAATTTATGGTTGTAATAGACTTTATACCATCTATAAATCCTATAGAAAATATAGGGAATATAGCATATAAGTATTTAGTTGATCCAAGTGAAGCAATTAGAAGTGGAAATAGGGATACGAATTCTGTTTTTACAAAGATTAATTCAGTTAATTTAATTGGGAGTAAATTTGTAGATAAGGGATTTGCAGAAGTGGGAGAAAACTTAAATTATACATTGATTTTTACTAACAATGGTGATGTCAATATAAGTAATATGGTTATAACAGATATTGTTCCAGAGGGGGTTTCTTATTTAGATGGTTCAATAAATAGTAATGTACCATTTACAGGAAATCCATTAACCTCAATAAATTTATTAAATTCAATAATACCTAATGAGCAGGTTATTATAAAATTTATATTTATAGTTGAAAGCATACCAATTTCAAATCCAGTTATAAATATTGCAAGTGCAACTTTTGATTATATAGTAGATCCTTCAGAGCCAATTAGAAGTAGAACATGTACTACTAATAGGGTTTTTACTAAAATCAATAGCCCAGCTATTGATACTATAAAGACTGTTGATAAAGCCTATGCTGAAGTAGGAGAAGAAATAGAATATAAAATAAAAATAACTAATAAAGGGAATATTTCACTAAGAAATGTGTTTTTATCTGATCAGATACCAGTAGGAGCAGAATATGTTTTATTTTCACTAAAAAGCACAGTACCTATAAATGTAGATAGAGAAAATTTCACAGCTACATTAATAAATCCAATCTTACCTGGAGAAGAGATTATTATTACCTATAAAGTTAGAGTTGAATTTTTTCCACCTGTAAATCCTATGCCAAATACTGTGAATATAAACTATTACTATGTTGTTGATATATCAAAGCCGCTTAGAAGTGGAACTAAAAATACAAATATAGCATTTACTCAAATAAATTTTGCATTAATAGAACCAATAGCTATAGTAGATAAGTCTTTCGTAGAACCTGGAGGAGAAGTAGAATATATATTAACATTTAAAAATATTGGGAATGCGAATGCTAATAATATATTTGTAACGAATATAATTCCGCCAGAATTAAGTTATATAAATAATACAGTTAGTGCTAATGTGAATTTTACTGGAGACCCGGTTAGTGGTATGAGTTTAGTTAATTCAGTAGTTCAAAATGAAAGAATAGAAATACGGTTTAAGGTATTATCATCAAAAATAAGTGGCTTTAGAAGTTTGAATATTATTCCACATGCTACAACGACTTTAATTATGAGTTCAGCTGTTAAATATAATTATTTTGTAGATCCGCTTGGGATTCCAAGAAATGGTGTTGTTGATTCAAATCTTGTTTTTATAACTATAAAATCAGTAGATGTTAACTTTGTAAAAGAAAGTGATAAAAGTATAGTAGGGGTTGGAGAAGAGGTTACGTATACATTAAGATTTAGAAATGATGGGGATGGAGAATTATTTAATGTAGTAATTAAAGATATTATACAAAGTGAAACAACATATATAGATAATTCATTAAGTTCAAATGTTTTATTCATGGGAAGCTACCCTTATGAAATAACCTTAATAGATTCTTTAAATCAAGGTAAGGAGGCTATAATTTATTTTAGTGTTACTGTAGATAGCATACCAGATGGAAATATAATAAACAACACTGCAAATGTTGAATATACCTTTTTCTTAGATCCAGAAGAACCTAAAATAACAGAAAATATTGATAGTAATATTGTGAGTATTACTGTAGAATCAGCCATAATTGATACAGGTGGTGGGGAAGAAAATACACCTATCCTTGAAGTTGGGGGTAAATTTTGTTTTATAGGTGAATTTGTAAATATAGGGAATGTAGATGCAGAGAATGTTGTTATAAGAGCTATAATTCCAGAGGGATTTACCTATGTGGAAGGAAGTTTAGAGGTTAATGTTGAATTTACTGGAGATCCTATTAACGGGATTTTTATAATTAATCCTGTTTCACCTGGAGAGCGTGTTGAATTTACTTTTTGTTTAGTAATAGAAGAGATACCAAATCCAAATCCAGCCGAGGTTACTTATATTGTGGAATATGAATATAGAATACTCTCTCAAGAAAATCCTATTAAAGTAGAAATTGAGGGAAATAAATTAAATGTTTTTGTTAATCCAGTAGCTTTAATAAAAGAATGTATACCAAGCGAAGTCATTATTGGAGACTCGATAATTTATAGTTTTCTTATAAGAAATACATCTGATGCAGATGTAACTGATATTTTGTTTTATGATGATTTACCAAAAGGAATTGAATTTATTGAAGGTTCTTTTAATGGAGTGGATGGTGAAAAAATAACAGGGAAAAGTTTTAATTTAGGAATTAAGATAGAAAATATACCAGCTAACACAAGTAAAAGAATTTCATTTAAAGTGCGAGTTATAGGTGTTCCTTGTTTTGAAGAATTTAAAAATATAGGTCGTGTTAAATTTCAAGTTGAATTTCAAGGGGGAATCAAGAATTTAGAAACTTTGAGTAACTTATGCATAGTTTCATATAATAAAATTGCTTTTAAACAAGATTATTTAGATGGAATTATTAGCTTAGATAGTTCTATGCCTAGTATTAAAGAAATAATAGATTTTAATGTTGATTTTATTTTAAATTCTGATAACATTGAAAGTTTGAATGAACTTACAACATTAAATAATGGAACGGTTATTGGTAAGTTACTAAACTTAAATGGAAAAGTTATTATGTCAATTACCTATATATCTAAAAATACTATAAGTGCTCATAACTTTAGTAAGGAGTTTATTTTATGTTCTCAGATTAAAATACCAGTATTAAATGAGTGCGAAAGTTATATCAATATAAATATGAGTATAGAGGATTTGTATTATAAAAATTTAGATGACAGAAGAATATTTTTTAATATTACTTACATTTTAGAAAGTGGAATTTAAATAAATATAATGTGTAGAAAAGTATATTGGGAGTATAAAATTTTATATTTTATTTAAAGAGATAACATTTATTTGTTATCTCTTTTTGAATTTAATCAATAATATATGCAAATAATATTTTTTGATAGATTATAATTTTAGAATTGGAGTTGTATTTATGAGTAAGAAAAAGCTTTTTTTAGAAGAAATTAAGTCAGGAGAAACAGTAAAGATAAGTTTAATGGTGATGAAAATACTTTTTAGAGATAGCATAAAAACTGTTTGTATATTGGCTGATAAAACAGGTGATATTAAAGCAACAATATCATTAAAAGAAAATGAGATTATAAAAGAAGGAAATGTCTTAAAAATAGAGGGACATAGAGATGGTAATCTTGAGGTTAAAAAATTTAAGATATTAAGTGAATATAATGAATCAGATTATCTTCCTCAGGTATCTAGGGATATAGATGAAATAATGCAGGATATAGAAGAATTAACTGATAAATATGTAATTTCTAATGAAGGAAAAGCATTAAATGATTATTTTTTTAAGAATGAAGAATTCCTAAAGAAGTTTAGAAGAGGTATTGGTGGGGTATCTATGCATCATAATTACATAGGCGGTTTAGCAGAACATACTTTAAATGTAATGTATTTATCATCAGTACTTTGTGAGCAATACAATTGTAGAAGGAAGGAAACTACTATTTTGGCTGCAAAGTTGCATGATATTGGGAAAATATATGAGTTATATTATGATGGACCTTTTAAATATACTTTGAGAGGGGAAATGGAAGGGCATATAGTTATTGGGGTTCAAATGATTGATGAAGCAATAAGAAGTAATCCTAATATTTATAGTGAAGACTTTATAGAAAGAATAAAAGGATGTATAACTCAACATCATGGAAAATTAGAGTATGGATCTCCAAGAGAAATGCGAACAGAAGAAGCATATATAGTAAACTATGCTGATGGAGTAGATGCAACAATGAATAAAATTACTATGTTAAAAGAAAAAACAGAAGAAAATACATGGTCAGAATATGACAGAAGGCTAGAAAGTAAATTATATTTATAAATTTTATCAATAAAAGGCTAATTAATTATATAAATAACAAGAGTAAGTAGGTGTATTAAAATTTATTTTAATATATACCTTTGCTTTATATTATCATTAGTAAGCAATGGATGCAGATTAATTTATTAATAAATCTAAGGAGAGTTATTGGAAAAAAATAAGTGGAATGATATAATTATAAATGTGTGAAACGATTTCACAAGGTAGGATTGGTCAGTAATTTAATAAAAGGGGGTAGAGTATATATGGCAGGATTTTTATCAGCAATGATCTTTTTAGTAGTACAAATAGGAATTGTATCATATTTGATATACAATCTTTACTCACAAAAAGAAGAAAATTATAAAGATATAGGAGAAAATGATATTAAAGCGGCTTTTAATTTGAGAAAGATGGTTGTTTTAGAGAATTCAGCATCTTTAATACTTTATGGGGTTCTAATAAGCAATAGAGAGATATTACACTTTGGACGAGGGGAGATACTAACAGTAAGTCTTCTTATATCAATTGGATTGATGATGGCTTATTTATATATGTTTGATAACTTTATGGAAAAGTTAAAGAAATTTCAAGAGCATAATCATAATAAAGAAAATGTAACTGTTTAGTTGAATTATAAAGTATAAAGAATTTTAAAAGTTCATTTAAAATAAATTTAAAAATAAGATGATAGAAAATATTGTAATAAGTTAAGGATGAATGTTAGAATTTATATAATGATTTTAAATGATTATTAAAAATAAATCAGTAAATTTTTTTACAAATATATAGATTCAAAAAGTATTTATATTATATTTATTTTATTTTTATTTTAAGGAGAAAGTGAATGAGAAATTTTGAGAGAAAACAGAAGTTAGCAGAAGAAGCCTTAAAACTTATTATGGAGTTTAGAGAAGAATCTAAAATATTTGGAGAAACTAGTTTCAAAAGTATTAAAATAAGTGAAGATTATAATAGTATAATTGTTGAAGACTTTTGTGATGGGAAATTTAGATTTGATTTAAGAGAAGTCACCAATATTTTCAAAGATGATATAGAGAAAAAAGGCCCTTATGGAATACATTTCTATAATGCTCTTGATGAAATACGAGAGGAGGCCACTAATAGGTTTGATAAACTAGACAAGCAGGCTTTTATGGAATGCATAGGAAGTACTTATTATGTTCAACGTAGATGTGAAGATATATATGATAGATTGAAAAATATAGAAAATGAATTTAGTGAATTATAATAAAGAGAATACCTCGATTTTTTGAGGTATTCTTTTTTGTAAATGAAAATACCTCTAGTTACAATAATGATATTAAGGAATAGTATAATAGTGATGACTATAATTAAAAGGACATATTTCGTATATTGAGTGAGGTAATTAGATTATGAGAGAGGAAGTTATTATAAATGTAATGACGAGTACTAGAAGACCTATTTATAATTGTGATGTTTTAATTACTAATGGAAAGTATTTTTATAAGGTTTTTAGTGATTTTTCTGGTTTAGCTAAATTATCTATTCCTTGGGGGAAGTATTGGATAAAAATTTCTAATCCTGGTTATAAGAGTGTTTATAATGAAGTATTAATTTGTAGTAGATTAAGCTTTAATGAGTTTATATTAGAAAAAAAACAAATAATAAATTATAAGCGAACAGAAGAAGAAAAAGAGTTTGGAACTGTTGTAGGAAAAATAATTGCTAGAGATGACGGGGATTTAATAGGTGCTAAAGTAATATTATTTAGAGTTAATAATGATAATAGCTTAGATCCTGTAGATTATATATATACAGATAAATATGGTAACTATGATTTTTCAAGAGTTAAGAGTGGAAAATATGTAATAAAGGTTATGAAATAGTTTATTTCATAACCTTATTTATATTAAAATGATTCTAAATATTTTTAGATAGTTTCGTTATTTGTTGCTTTAACATAGTAAGTTTTAGCTGGGTCAGCCTTTGGAACTACAAAGCTATAATAACCAAGGCTATTAGCTTTGGTATATGCAACTGCTATTCCATTAGGAGAAGTTCCCTCATAAAGAATGACTACTGTGTTAGGTGATATTGTAGAACCATCAGAGGTTGTTGTACCTTGAATTAAGCTAGAAGTAGTAGCTATAATAGGTGTTGCAGTAAGATTTATGATTGTAAATATTCCAGCACCGAAGGTAACTGCCGATTCAGCTAAGTTATGAGCTGTTGAACCAGCAACTACTTTTAAATTAGTAGCAGTAGGATTTATACCTATAAATGCATATTCTCCGGCAGCGTTAGTGGCTGTTAATCCTAGTGTAATTGGAGAATTTGGTGTTGTTATATCATAAAGTGTTACTATAGCATTTTCTATAGCAGCTGAACCATCACTTGTTACTTTACCTAAAATAGCTTTTTTAGAGCTTTGAAGTTCAGCATCAGCTGTTAAAGCAATTTCTCTAGAAATATATTTACTGTCTACAATGTTTATAGAGTCTTCAGTGTAAGTTGTAAATCCATCAGCTAATACATTAAGCTGATAATCAGTGTTAGCCGGCACGTTAATAGCAAAACTTCCATTTGAGTCTGTTTGTACCATATAAACTATAGAGCCACTTGAGGGCTTTAATGCTACGTAGGCATTAGAAATTGACACACTTATAGAATCTTTTACATTGCCATAAACTCCTTGGAAGTTTGAAATTGTATATGGCGTAGCTAACTGTAGGTCTGCAAATTTTAAAAGTGCATTCTCTGTGGTTTCTAATGTTCCTTCAGCACTACTTTTCAAAGGATAAACTTTTTTATTTATATAAGGCATATGAAATCTCCTCATAAAATTACTTTTACTATATAATATGAAAATTTTAAGATATGAACTATAATTAATCTATTGTAACTAAAAAAATTTATAGTTTTAATTTTTATATAAGTCATATTAATATGGAGTAGCTTTTTTTATTGGTATAATTTTAAAAGTAAGTTCTACGATTATTCCAAGCACTTCTCTACCTTCTTTTATTGCAAAAAAAATGTCAGAATTGTAATTAGTATTTGCCATTATTAGAGTACCAGTATTGTCTATTAGCTTTATGGAAGTTAAGTTATCATAAGGTAATCCATAAATTGGGTAGTGAGATTCGGAATTATATTCAGATAACTGTATATTTATTTTAGGCATAGTAGAGTTTCTTTCAATAAATTGATAGCCGTTTATATAAAGTTTTTCACAAATTTCATTATAGGTTATTCCAGGACCTATAGTGATGGTATTATAATAAAGATTTAATTTAAAACTATTAAGGTTTGACATATCTAATAGTAGTGAATAGTTTTCGTTACTAAACCCTTCATACTGATAAACTTCATCTTTTATTCTTATACTTACGTAGTTGTTTTTAGCAAAAAGAACTGCATTTTTTACATCATCAAAGTTGGAGGCATATACTATAACTATAGGATAATATTCATAAAAGTGAAGTTTATATAGAGTCCTTACCTCATCGTAATTAGTGGAATCAGGAGTTATTATATATCCGGTTAATTTAGAAAAATCATATTTAAGTGGTTGAATTGATTGATAAAATTTAAAGAAGTTTTTTGGATCGTATTTGCTTTTAATTTCTCTTAATATATTATAATTATATCCAAAGTACTGAAATTGCCAGTTACATATATTAAAATCAGTAAATCCTCTATAAGTTCCAACTCCAACTGTATCTAAATAATGTTTGAAAGTATTTGTCCAATGTTGATTCAAAGTTGCATTATGAGGTGGTTCCCATATACATTTTATTTGTAGAAGATAGTGCGCTTCTCTATGAGGGAATACGGCAGTATTATTAGGAAATGACAATACTTTTCCACCGAGAGAGCGCATTTCTATACTATGAAGGTAGCCCTTAGGAGATTTCTTTATAAAGTTTAGGATATTATCTATTGCATCTCTGTTTAAGTTTTCATAAAGAAATGATCCGCTATTTTTAAATCTATTTGAAGGAATACACTCTTTATTCCAAATTTCAAGAATATTTGCATAAGGAACAGTGTCAATGATTAGAGATTTAGGTCTAGCGATGTTAAAAAGTGGTAATATTAAAGCTTCAAGTTCAGTCTTAGATCCGAAAAATTGACCATTTATGCTAAGCTCTATAGATTCATTACATTCTTTAGAAAGAGTTAAACTCATTGTAAGTCTTTCATCAATCATAAAAGCAAAGTTTTGAAAGGTATCAATAAGCTCTATAGCATTATCTAGATACCAAGTGCTTTTAAAGTAAGAAACATTAGATACCTTGTGTATTTTAAATTTAATTTCACTGACTACACCAAAACTAGATGGCTGAGCGCCTTTGATTGCCCAAAATAAATCCCAATTAGTATTAGAATTAATAATTATTTTTTCTAAGTTTGAATCTATTAAAGTTATTTCTACAATATTATCTAGAGTTAGACCTAGATATCTTGTAGCATAACCAATACCGGCTGATGTAGCCAGAGAAGTAGCACCAATATCTGAACATGTACCTCCAGGAGTAGTAAATCCTTTGATTATTAAATTGTCATATATATCACCTAAAGTAGCGCCTCCACCAACAGTAGCAATTTCTTCGGTTTCATCTACATTAACATAGTTTATTTTGCTCAAATCTATAACAAGTCCACAATTCAGATTACTGTTAGCTTCAAAATCATGTCTATGACTTCTTATTCTAAAATCTAAATTATGATCTTTAGCAAATTTAAGCGATTTTATAATATCATATTCATTACAACAAAGGGCAATTCCAGAAGGATAATTATCTATAGCTAAATTATAATTTTTTCTACACTTATTATAAGAAGAATCATTAGGTCTTATTATATTAAATTTGCATTTGGGACTCATCAGTAAACTCCTTTTTATATATTTATTATCCATAATATGTTAAATTGAGAGCTGATGTGTTGGTATGCCATTATAGAATAGTAAAGATTAGATATTTAAAGTAACAAATTAGTAAATTCTTTAATAAATTATAGAAGGGAAAATAGCCTGTAAGTATTTGAAAGTAGTTATAATTATGAATTTATGGATGGTGAATTAAGTGAGAAATAATGGTGTTGAGAAAATAAGTTCATGGGAAAAAATAAATATTGATGACATAAAGTATATTGGAAGAAAAAATGCTGATTATAGTATTTTTAATGGTTTCAGAATAAATATTCCTTTAAGTTATCAAGTTAAGTTTTTAAATAATATATATATGGATCAAACTATAAGAGAAAAATTAAAAGTAAAAATATTATGTAATAATGAAGTTTTTAATGCAGTATTACTTTTACCTAGTAGAGTATCTGGAAATAAAGTAGTGTCTTTAATTTATGATAAGGATTTACAAAATCTTTTTAAAGAAAAATTATCTAAAAGTTATAATTATACAACAGAGTACTATAATAAGTTTAATAAAAAATTATTTAATATACCAAGAAAGTATGCCGAACATATTGATTTTTATGTAGGAGATAGTAGCAATACATTTTTATTAAGACTTATTAGTAGAGAGAAAATCGACTTAGAAGAAAAACAAAAGAGATTAAGCACTCTGAATAATCTTAAAGAAAAGTTGGATTTTAAAGATAAGTCAATAGATAAAACTAGAGAAGAATCTAGTTTTAAGAATAGAATGAAAAAAGAAGCAGATAGTTATACAGGCAAAGAAAGTGAAGAAGAAATAAGGTGGAGATTAGGTTTTAAAGGAGATAATGACTTTAAAAATATAAAATATAATTATGATAGAAATAACGAGATAGCAATTGGAGAAGATCTTATTAGAGAAGAGCAGGGTGAAAAATGTGATTTTAGAAAGCTTATAAGCAATGTTAATAAAGTAGCAAATTCATTAAAAGAGGTTTATGCTAAAGAACTATGTGAACATATATTTAGTATTAAAAATTTAAATGAGGAAATGGCATATAAGGAGTTAGAAAAAGAACTTTTAAATATGAGAACTAAAAAGTATGAGAGAGATATAAATGCGAGAGAAGAGTGCTTAAGCAAACATGGAAGTTATTGTTTATGCTGTGGAACTAACTTGGAAAATATATATGGAAAAGATAGTAATGAAAGTTTAGAAGTACATTATATTAAAGAAAATTTAGATATGGAAGATGGTCATACACTAAATCCATATGAAGATTTAAGACCTGTCTGTCCTAATTGTCATAGCATAATTCATAGTAAAATACCAACATACACTATAGAGGAAGTTAGAGAAAAAATTAGAGAAAATAAATTATAGTTTTATGTTTTGAAACATTTTGTTTTGACTTATGTATAAAATTATAACCTAGGTAAAACTTATATTAATATGCGGTAAAGTTTCTAATTAAAAAGGGATTGCATAGTATAATAGCTTCGAGGTGATACAAAATGTTTTTCACAATTAATGCTTATAAAACTTTTTTAGTGACAAACAATAGTTATAGACTAAAGAAAAATGGAGAGTGGGCTTTTAAGGATAACTTCAAAAATGTTGATTTAGAAGAGGACATGATATTCAAAACTCATGAAGAAGCAGAAAGATGGCTTAAGGAACATAGAAGAGTTATTATTAACTCAGAGAAAGTAAGAATAAAATCAGGGAGTCTTAGTATGTTAGGAAATTTTGATTTTTCTTTTAAAATACTTGTTCATAGGGAAGAAAAGCCTCACTATTTTAAGAAAGAAGAACTTAAATCTTTATTATGTAATAATGAAGATGATGAAAATGCCTTGATAATAAACTTTGATGGGAAATTAGAGCTTATAAGTAAAGATTCTAATAGGCTAAGAGAGTATGAAGATTTTGCTGTTAAAAATGAAGAATATAAAACTTATATAAATAGCAAAGCTATAAGCAATCTTGAAGCATTAGAAGAAATCTATCTAAATATGCTTGAAGGCTGGATGTTTCATTTAGAATCAGGGGTAAGTATAAAAGTAGATTTTTATAGAACTTTGGATGAAGAATATATAATAACTGAATTAAATAGGCTTTATAAAGAACTAAGTTAATAGTATTTTATTAAGATGCAATAGAAATAATATTTCTTATGCATCTATTTTTTTTGTAATATGAATAAAAAAGAAGCTGTTCTAGTTGTACAGACTAGAACAGCTTAAAATTTTACCAAAAATAAAAGTTAACTAACTTCGGTAGGCTTTTTGGACTACTAATAAGCTTACATAAGAGAGGCGAAATTAAGCATTAAAATTAATCTTAATATATATTATGTAAACATTAAGCTTTTTGATAGAGTTTTTTCGAAATTTATAAAAATATTTAAAATAGTTCTATTTAAGTCAGTATGAGTTTATATGAAGAACGTTTTTATTTATTATGTAATATTATATTATATATTGAATTATTCAATATATACAAATTCAAATGAATTATATTAATTTGAAGTGTAAATTTACACTGAGGAGGAAGTTATGACAATAGGTGGATATAATGCATATGTTGCTAATAGAGTTTCTAATACAGTTTCAGTAATAAGTACAGCTACAAATACCGTTATAAAAACACTAGTGGTTGGAAAAGAGCCAAGAGCATTGGCAGTTACACCAGATAAAACTAAGATGTATGTAGTTAACAGTTATGGAAACAGTTTATCAGTAGTTGATTTAACAACTAATACAGTTGTTAATACAATTGCAGTTGGAAACCAACCTTATGGAATGACAATAAGTCCTGATGGAACTAAAGGATATGTTCCAAATCATTTCTTTGCAGGAAGTATATCTGTTATAGATATTGCTACAGATACTGTTTCAGCTACCATACCTGTTGGGACAACACCTTTGCAAGTTGTTGTTTCTAGTGATAACTTAACAGCATATGCAATAAATGAAGGTTCAAATCAAGTATCAGTTATAGATACGGCGACTAACACTGTTATTCATACAATAGGAACACCAAATTCACCAACAAATGGTGAGTTATTACCTGATGATAGTAAACTTTATGTAGGTTCTAGTTATACAGGAAAACTAACAAGTATTGATACAGCTACAAATCTAGTTCTAAAAGTACTAAATCTTGCCGGAAATGCTGGATTTATAAAAATATCACCAGATGGTTCAAAAGTATATGTACCAATAAGAACAACTACGGATTTAAATGTATTTAGTACAGCTACAGATACCTTAACAAATACAGTTATGGTGGGCACAGATCCTACTAAAATTGTTTTAAGGCCTGATGGAGTAGTAGGATATGTATTAAATAAACAAAGTAATAATATATCAGTTTTAAATTTAGCTACAGAGATAGTTGGAGCTACAGTTCCTGTAGGAAATTATCCTATAGATATGGCTATATCACCAGATAATTTATGTGGTTATGTAAGTAATTATTATGATAATACAGTTTCGGTTATAGACTTAACTACAAATTCTGTAATAGCTATAATACCAGTAGGTATAAATCCGAATTCAATAGTGGTGTTAGGAGCAGGATTACCACCAAAAGATCCAATAAAAGATATGATTCTTGATTTAATTCAAAAGATTATTGATTATGTTGATTCAGGTGATATAACATGTGGAGATGTTGCACTTATAAATATTTTAAATTTAGCAATCGAAATACTTTGTAATGAGGAAGTAGATTTTGCTACTAGAATTTTATTGGTAAAACAGCAATTAGAAATATTTAAAGAGCAAGTAACTTTATATGTTGGACAAGGTTGTATTACAATAGCTGCTGGTGCAGATTTGATAATAAGTGCTCAAAATATAATAGATAGTATATCTTAATTAAATTTTTAAAAGAGCATAAATTGTAATTATGCTCTTTTAATAAATATGTTATGTATTAAATGTTATAAAGGAGAAAAACAATGATAGATGCTCTAATAGTTAAAATAGCTGCATTTGTAATATCAGGTGATATTACCTGTGGAGAAGATGAACTTACTAAAATATTAGAATTAGCTAAAGAAATATTATCAAATATGACTATTTCGGAAGTGATGAGAGATAACTTAACAATAGAACAATTAGAAATTTTTAAAGAAAGAGTTTCAATACTTGTTGGAGATGAATGTATAACAGAAATAGCTGGAGAGGAGCTTATACAAGATGCACAAACTATAATAGATAGTATTGAATTATAATGATTAAATTAAAAGTCATCATTAAAGATGGCTTTTAATTTGTAATTACAAATATTAAAAAAGATTGTAAGTTATTACAAAAACAACTTAAAAACATTACAATTCATTGACAACGTTTACTCTTGAAATTATACTAAGTTTAACAATAGTGATTACATATTGTGGTAAAGAATATAAGGGGGGCAAATAATATGAGAAGAATGAGAGAAAGAATAGCTATTATAGCAGCTACTGTATGTGTAGTTACTTCTTCATTAGCTATGACAACAAAGGCGGGAGTTTCACTTCCACCAACAGGTGAGGCAGCAAAAGGAGCTAATCAACCATTCCAGCATGGATATAGATCTATTGATATTGAAAATTGGAATCCAGAAGAGGATCCATATGCAGAGATGCTAAGAGCACATATACCACTTCAAGAAAGAATTGAGCCATTTGCAGATACTCAAGCTAATCCGAATTTAAGTCCAGAAACATCACTTACTAACTTAAATGGAGATTATGGTAACTACTTCTTTGATAGTACAGCATATACTAATGATTTTAGTCAATATGCTTATAACTTCTGGCAGTACACTGATTATTATGGTGGATGGCATGGAATGGCAGTAGATGGAGTTCCAATAAAATTATATGCAGGTGGAGAAGATACAAATTTTGAGTTTGGTATATTAAACTTACCTAACCCAGCTTACACAAATGCTGCTCATAAAAATGGAACTAAGTCTATAGGGTGTTTATTTATTCCAAGAACAGGACAACCTTATGATGCTTTATTAAAGCAAGATGAAAATGGAGAATATGTAGTAGCTAAAAAGTTAATTGAAATAAAAGAATATTTTGGCTTTGATGGATACTTCATAAACCAAGAAACAAGCATATCACCAGATCATATAGTTCCATACAAAGAGTTTACTAAAACATTGGTTGATGCTGGAGTTTACACTCAGTGGTATGACTGTGTAGATGATGTAAATGGTAAATTAACTTATAAGCCATCATTACTTCCTTCACATAGTTCATTCGTTCAAGACCAAAATCTTGGAAGAGTTAATGATTCAATTTTCATGAACTATAACTGGAACTCACCAGATGGATGGAATAATGGGGATAGTACAGATCCAAGATATATAGATGCCAGTGTTGCTGAGGCTAAAAGAATAGGCATAAATCCTTTAGATTCAGTTCTTATGGGTGTTGAGGTTGCTATGGGTAAATTTGATGGTTCTCATAACTCAACAAGAAACATGGATGTTATTTTAGACGAAAATGGAAACCCTAAGACTGGTATAGCATTATTTACTCCTGACTATGTAAAATCAGGATTAGATAGTGATTTAGGAGATCCTAATCAGAATAGAAGAGGAGAAGCTGATTATCAGTGGATGGTTGCAGAGCGTGAGAGGATGTTCTATACAGGAGTAACTATAGATCCATTAGATAGTGGAGAGAAAAAAGGATATTCAAGACCAGACGTTGGTGTTAAAGATGCTAGCGAATGGGGTGGAGTATCTAGATATATAACAGAGCGTTCAGTTATAGATGGAACAACATTTACAACAAACTTCAATACTGGACATGGTGTTCATTATTACATGGATGGAGCAATATCAAATGAAGAAGAATGGGCAAATATGAACATTCAAGATATACTTCCAACATGGCAGTGGTGGATTGATACAGAAGGAACTAAGCTTCAACCAGACTTCGATTATGGTCCAAATGTAGAAAAGGGTGATAAGTTCACATATGAGCAAGTTGGAGCATATGAGGGAGGTAGTTCATTAGTTGTTAATGGAGATTTAGATGCTGATAACTATTTACGTCTATTCAAAACGGATTTAGATGTTGTTAAGAAGTCTAAAGCAACTGTAACTTACAACAAAGTTTCTGGTGAAAATGCTGAAGAAATGTCTTTAGGATTAATATTTAAAGATAGTCCAGATAAAGTTGAATATGTAAAGATTCCAGGTTCAGATAAGGATTCTGATGGATGGGTGACTAAAACTGTAGATCTTAGTCAGTTTGCTGGAAGAGAGATTGCGGTAATGGGACTTGCTTTCTCACCAGAAGAAGGAGAAGTTTCAACAGGATATCAAATGAACATTGGTGAAATAAAGATAACTGATAGTAAGAATTATACTCCAGAAATGCCAGAAGATTTTGAAATAGAAGAGTATTTAAATACAAATGAAGTTTATGTTGAGTGGGATTTAGAGAATTATGAAGATGTTAAGCAATATAACCTTTATGCTAAAGGGGCTAAAGGGGAAATAACTTATTTAGGTGGAAACTATGATGAAGTTTACTATATTAAAGATTTACCAGTTGATACTAAAGAGATATTATTAACAGCTGAAGGTGAAGATGGAAGTGAAAGTAAACCAGCTAGAATTAAGTTCTCACAAGATTATAAAGTTCAAGATTTAAAAGTTACAGAAACAGCTGAAGGATTAGAAATAAATTGGAACAAACCAAGTAAAGCTGTTAAGGAAATAGAGGTAGAGGTATCTTTAATTAATGGAGATGATGAGAATGAAGTATTCTCAAAAGAGTTAAAGGGAAATGCAACTTCAATTAAAGTGCCATTAAATAAAGGTGAGGGAATAAAATATAAAGTGGAAGTTTCTACTGACTCCAAAAATGATAGAGAAGATTCTGTGGTGGCTAGAGGAGTAACTAAAGACTTTTATGCTGAGCCTTACAGCGGAAGCTATAAAGTAGTAAACGGTAAATTTGTATTTGAGACTCCAAAAAATAAAGATTGGTGGAAAATGTACATTACTGTAGATGGAACTGAGTACTCATACTTAAGGGGAAAAGATGGATTTGATAATATAGTAGCACCACAGGAAGCTAGTGAAATTTCAGTTATATTAATGGATTATGAAGGAAATCTTTCTGAAAAGACAATACTTCAATACAATCCAAAGTAATATTGATTAAATATATTTTAAATTTAATAGTATAAAATAAGAAGATTCAAGGAATATATTTTAAAATATACCTTGAATCTTTTTTATTTTAAAATGTAATGTCAAAATTAAAGTTTTAGAATAATTATATAATGTATAGTATTCTTTGGAGTGTGAAAAAGCTAAGGAGAAGCTTAGTAAGTGTATGATTAATCAAAGAATTTTTCTGAATATATTAGATGATGAACAAAGGCCTATACCAGGATGTAGGGTTAAAATTGAAAATAGGAAAGATAAATTTGAGGCTGATACTGATTATTCTGGTATAGTTGAATTTTTAGTACCATTAGGAGTATATGCTTTAACTTTAGAACATCCTAATTTTAAGAAAAAGATATATAGAATGACTTTAAGAGATGGATTTAGTTTTACAAGAATTATTCTCCAAAAAAATAGTTATTCTATTAAACAAGAAGAGGTTAAAAATAGAGAGCATATGATGAATTTTAATGAGAATAGGCAGAAAGATAGAAACTTAAATGCTAATAATGATTATTTATCAAAGGAAGCTACTTTCAATAATGACTTAGGAAACATAGAGTATCCTACCCAAAAAGTGAAGGATGAACAAAGTGAATTACAAGAAAATTTACAGGGAGAACATAGTATAGAAGAAGATAATAAAAATATACTAAATAACTTTATAAAAACAGAAAGTTTTGATGGAAATGGTATGTTTGGAGCTATGGGAAATTTTGATGGAATGACTGGTACAACCTTTGAAGATATTTTAAATGGAGCAAAGGCTATGTTGCAGGAGATTATGGAATTTGCAGAAAACATAGATTTGAATAATCAGGAATATAAAGGACAGGGTAATTTATATAATGATGAAGAAAATGGAACTGTTAATATGCATGAAGAAAATGAATTTGAAGGGGAATGGCAGCCAGAAAGAATAAATACTGAAAACCTAAAGTCTAATTATGATGATAAAACTTATGATGTTTATGAATATGAGGAAGAGTTCTATGAGCCAATGTCGGGTTCTCAGGGGCAATAGAAATTTTTATTTCTACAATATAGATAGTTTTAATGATAAAGCTATTTTATTGATAAAAACGTAAAATATAGAAAAAAATGGTTGAAATGTATGTGAAATAAAGTATAATAATTATAAGATTAAGTTTATGAAAGGAGGAGCATTGATGAAAACTTTAGATAATGAATATGTGGATAGAATGTATTTATTATTAAATATAAAAAAAACATATTTACTCAGTCAATGACTCCTTTTATGGAATTAATCTAATACTTTCCATAAAACTTTTATCAAAATCTTTTCTTTAAGATTTAAGAGCATGGCTGGGATAAGCTATGCTTTTTTAGTGAAATAAAATAAAAGTATAATGAGGGATAACTATATTTAAGGAATTTAATTTAATCTTGTGCTGTACATTTAATACTCTTTTTAACACACAATTAATTAAAAATACAAAACCCTGTTAGTTTACCAAATTAAAATATCTTCTAAATAAGTTAGATATGGTTCTTTAATTATACTTTTAATTTATATATGCCTGTATCACTGAAGCATTGTTTAGGTGATATAGGTATTTTTTTATAGTCTTTTACTTTCATAGAGGGGGGATATTACATGAATATAGGTGATGTCATTTTAGAAAGGTTTTAAATCATTGATAATTTAAATGTAGAGATTTTAGCAAAGCAAAGGGGGCAGTAATATGGAGATTTTTAAGAATTATATTGCTAAAAGACTTTTATTTTTAATACTACCTATAATAGCTATGATAGTTGTTTTAGGAATTGATAGTTTCTTTCCATATCTTCAAAAGATATTTGTGGATGATATTTTAATAGGACAAGATTCAAGTAGATTAGTAGAATTCTTTGGTGTATTTTTAGGATTAGCTCTTTGTAGAGGGTTTTTAGGATATATAAAGGAATTTATGTTTGATAAATTTTCATTGAATGTAAGTAGAGAGATTAGGAAAGATTTATTTGAAAAGATTCAAAGCTTTGAGTTTTCATTTTTTGATAGTACAAATACTGGGGAGCTTATGTCAAGAATAGGTGAAGATGTTGATATAGTTTGGGAAACTATTTCTTATGGACTAAGACTTTTTATAGAGGGAATAATATTATTTATAATTTCCGTAGCTATAATGATGGATATGAGTCCATCATTAACAATAACATGTTTAGTAATTCTATTACCAGTTGGATTTTTAGCGGTTTTGGTAAATAGAAAGTTTCATAGAAATTATTCAAAGATAAGTGATAAAGTAGCAGATATTAATCTTATGGCTCAGCAAGATATCGCAGGAATAAGACTTGTTAAGGCTTTTGCTAGAGAAAAATATGAGACAGAAAAATTTTTGAAGGTAAATGGAGAATATTATGATCTCAATATTAAACAAGCTAAGATTTTAAGTAGTTTCTTACCAGCTATAGATTTATTAACTAACTTAGCTCCAGTAGCTATGATAATTTATGGAGGCTATTTAGCTATTCAAGGAGATATAACTATGGGAACATTATTAGCTTTCAGTAGTTATATACTTAACCTTTCTTTCTGTGTAAGAAATTTAGGGTGGCTTGTAAATATGATGTCTCAGAATAGAGCATCTATGGATAAAATTATGAAAATACTTAAGAGAAAATCTCAAATAACTTCAAAGGAGAATGCTTATAGTCCAGAAGAGGTGAGAGGAGAGATTGAATTTAAGAATGTTTCATTTAAATATAATGAAGAGGAAGTTCTTAGAAACATAAACCTTAAAATACCAGCAGGAAGTACTGTTGCTATAATGGGTGAAACAGGGTGTGGAAAGAGCTCAATACTTTCTCTTATAGGAAGACATTATGATACTGCAGAAGGCCGTGTTTTAGTTGATGGAGTTGATGTTAAGGATTGGGATTTAGATAAGCTTAGAAGTAATATGGCAGTTGTTTTCCAAGATACATTTCTATTTTCAGACTCAATAAAAGATAATATAGACTTTGGTGGAATGAGAAGTACTGAGGAATTAATAGAAGCTTCAGAAGATAGTTGTGCTCTAAACTTCATAGAGGAAATGCCAGATGGGTTTGAAACTCAAGTTGGAGAAAGAGGACTAGGTCTTTCAGGAGGACAAAAGCAAAGATTGGCTATAGCAAGAGCTTTGGTTAGAAAGACACCAATATTAGTATTAGATGATGCTACGTCAGCTCTTGATATGGAGACAGAATTTAAGGTGCTTAAAAACCTATCTAAAAAGCAGGATAAAGCGACTACATTTATAATAGCTCATAGAATATCTGGAGTTAAGGATGCTGATATTATAATATTCATGAAAGATGGAGAGATTGTAGAAATGGGAAATCATGCTTCACTTTTAGAAAAAGAGGGATATTATTATGGAATTTACAAGCACCAATTCCAAGACTTTGAACTGATACATGAAGCTATGTAGCTTATTATATTAGGATATTTTGTTTATAAGGGGGAAATAGGAATGGAAGAGATGAATGAGAAAAAAACTCATAAGTGGAAAACCATTAAGAGGCTTTTGAAATATGTAGAGCCATATAAGTGGAAAACTATTGGAATAATTTTGATGCTTTTAGTAATAATGAGTTGTAATACATTAAATCCATATTTAATGAAGGTTTCAATAGATAAATTTGTTTCAGTAGGAAATGTTAATGGATTATTAGGAATTGGATTAGTTCTAGTTCTTTTAAATTTAGTAGCTATGGTTTTATCTAAGGTCAGAATGATAGCTATGAGTAAGATAACTAATCAGATTTTAGTTAATATAAGGCATGAATTGTATACACATATTCAAACTTTAAGTTTTTCATTTTTTGACAATAGACCAGTTGGAAAGATTTTATCAAGGGTAGTAGGTGATGTTAATGCATTAAACAATCTTTTAAATCATAGCATAGTAAACCTAATACCAAATCTTTTCACAATAATATTGGTTATATTTATGATGCTTATAATGAATCCAACATTAACTTTAATTTGTCTTATAGTTTTACCATTTTTATTTGTAGGAATGTTTTTTATTGAGATAAAAGCAAATAAAAGATGGAGTGTATTTAGAGAAAATAGATCAGCTTTACTCGGATATACTCATGAGGCTTTTTCTGGAATGAAGGTTGTTCAGGGGTTTAGTAAAGAAGAATATGCAGGAGATAAGTTTGAAAAGCATTTAGGTGGACATGCGGATAGCTTTTTACATGCTGTAAGGCTTCAAGATTATTTTTGGCCAACAGTTGATATCTGTAGAGGATTTGGAATAGCAATAGTATTATTTGCTGGATATAAATTGACAGAGGGAGGACATTTGTCACTAGGAACTTTAATGGCATTTATAATGTATATTGAAATGCTTTGGAGACCTATAATGAACCTTTCAGCTTTTTATAATGCTTTTGTTACAAATCTTTCAGCTGCTGAGAGAATATTTGATATTATGGATACAAAAAATGATATGGTTGTTAATGCTACAGATGAAAAGCTTCCTAAGATTAAAGGAGAAGTGCATTTTGATGATGTAACATTCTCTTATGATGATGAAGGTAATCATGCTTTAAAAGATGTTACATTCACATTAAATCCAGGAGAAAAAATAGCTCTTGTAGGAGAAACTGGAGCAGGAAAAACAACTATTACTAATCTTATCAGTAGATTCTATGATCCAACCAAAGGGAGAGTTCTTATAGATGGAATAGATATAAGTAAGGTCGATGTAGAAAGTTTAAGAAGTCAAATGGGAATTATGCTTCAGGATTCATTTTTATTTGCTTCTTCTATAAAAGAGAATATAAGATATGGAAAGTTAGATGCTACAGATGAGGAGATAATAGAAGCTTGTAAGGCTGTAAATGCTCATAGTTTCATAGAAAAATTAGAAGAGGGATATGAAACTAATGTTAATGAAAGAGGGTCAAGACTTTCATTAGGTCAAAGACAACTTATTGCCTTTGCAAGAGCCTTAATTGCAGATCCACGAATATTAATTTTAGATGAAGCAACAGCTAATATTGATACAGAGACAGAGAGATTAGTGCAAGAGGGTATTAAAAAACTTATGGATGGAAGAACATCTATAGTAATAGCTCATAGACTTTCAACAATTAGAGATTGTGATAAGATATTTGTTCTTTCTCATGGAAAGATTGTAGAAGAAGGAAGCCATGAAGAATTACTAAGAAATAAAGGCTATTACTATAATCTTTATTGTGCTCAATATAGTTTCTTAAAAGAAGCTTAGGGATTAAAGGAATTGAGAGAAGTTGCGTATCTATTGGAATATTAAAATTTATATATTGAGAGGGTGTAATCTTGGAAGATAAAAAGAATAAAGGTAATGGAGTAGCATATGGATTGATTTTTGGATTACTTGCTGGATCTATATTAGGTAGTATAAATGGCAATCAAAACTTAGGAATAGTTTTAGGTTTAGGAGCTGGTATTATAATAGGCTCCATTTATGAATCGAAACATTAAGAAATAATAGGCTATATCAGAGTAGATTTCTTTTGAAAACTTATTCTGATATAGCTAATTTTATTTCTTCATTAAAATCCTCCTTTTTAGCTTGGTAAAAAATACTAAGCTGTTTTAAATTTAAATATTTTAAAGCTTAAAATAAATGCTTGTACTAAAAATATAAGGCATAAAATAACTCCAGATATAATTGTAAAACTACTTAAACTTCCATCTACAAAAAGTGGAATGGTGATTCCAACACCAGTATAAAAGGGAAACCATAAATAGTATTTAGGCAATTTAAGCTTTATATTAAGTAAACTTGTAAGTAATCCAGTTAATAGAATTAATGGAGAACTAACTAATATTATTATTAAAAATTGAGTTCCACAATTATCATAAAGGGGACTCATTGGGCTTTTAGATGTATATGTTAGTAAAGCAAGCAAAAGAGCACATATAATAATTAGCTGTAAAAATATAGAGGTTAGTTTCTTGATGTTCATTTGAAAATCTCCTTTGTATATTAGTTTTTACTTTTTGTAAGTTCATTAAATCGAGTTTTTATATAGTCAATATCAAATGAAGAGCAAATTCTCTTATCTTCAGAGTTAAGAATTCTATAGTGGTTTGATACTTGATTTTTTTGAATTTTAAAGTAGGTATTTTCATCAACAGTATTCCACCAAAGCTTACCGCCCATAGTTTGGGTGTAGTTATTCTCAGTATGACCGAATGCAATAGAGGAAATAATATCACTTATATCTTCACCAATAGTCATCTTAAGAATTTCACTATCTTTAAATAAAGAACATACAACTACAGATCCACTCCAGCCCAAAGAACCTCTTCCTTTTTCAATTTGAACTAAGGTTTTTTTTGACATACCAAGTATTTCTGCCATTCTATCCTGAGTAAAATTTCTTTCATTTCTTATAAGTTTTAATTTAGAATCTATTTTTTTTATTAATTCTTCTTTAGTCAATTTAATCACCTCTTAAATATATTAGTGTAAATAGTGTTTTAAATAAGATTAAATACAATATTAGTGTAATTTTACACTAATATTGTATTTGTGTCTATAATATAAGGGCTTTTTAATGTTAAATATAATTGGATTTAAGGTTTATTTAAGAGTTGAATTTATATTTAAGTAAAAATGATTTTTTATATAGATAATAATTATTTAAAACAGAAAAGAATTAAAATATATAGTATTTAAAAATAATAGTTTAATTTGTCAACTAATTTTTATCATATAAGTTAACATAATATCATATATTTATATACTGGAATATAAAATTTACTAAAGTAAAATTTATAATATATGAGAGGGGTTATTAGATGAATAAGAAGAAAATTAAAAAAATTATAAAAGGTGCTTTAGCTACAACCTGTGCTATGAGTATTGTAGCATCTACTTCTATTACAGCTTTTGCTAGCTATAACGGGGATGGAGAGAAGGAAACATATTCTAATGTAGAAGCTGAAATTTATCCTGTTCCTCAAATTATGGAACATTCATCTATGGAAGGAATGAAATTAGAAGGAGAGGTTAATGTAGTTTATCATGGGGAGCAAGAACCAGCTACATCAGTTAGGCTAGAAAAGGCTTTAAGTGATAGTGGAATTTCTTTTTCAGTTTCAGAAAATGTTGATGATAATAAAGCAAATATAATAGTTTCTTCAAATGGAGAGCATTGTGAAGAATGTATAGATGGAAAATTAGAAGGAAGTGAAGTATTAAGTAAAAAAGAGGGGTATGTTTTAAAAACAAGTAATGATGAGAATTCAAAGGGAAATATATCTATAGTTGGATCAGATAAGGATGGAGCTTATTATGGAGTTTTAACACTAAGTCAAATATTAGAACAATCAACTTCTGAGGATAAATTTGCTGAGGTTGTTGTAGCTGATTATCCAGAAATTGAGTTTAGAGGATTTATAGAGGGATTCTATGGAACTCCATGGAGCCATGAAGATAGAATGGATCTTATGCAATCAACAAGCGAATATAAAATGAACACTTATATTTATGCGCCAAAAGATGATCCATATCACAGAAATAATTGGAAGGATTTATATCCAGAAAAAGAGGCTCAGCAAATAGCAGAGCTTGCAGAGGCCGGTACTGAAAACAACTTTAATTTCTGTTGGACAATACATCCAGGAGCAACACTTCAGTTTACGGATGAAGATTTTGATGCTCTTATAAATAAATTTGAGCAGTTATATGACTTAGGTGTTCGTCAGTTTGGAGTATTATTTGATGATACAGATGATTGGTGGAGTGGACAAAGACAAGCAGAGTGGATTAATAGAATTGATACAGAATTTGTTAAGGATAAAGGTGATGTAGCTCCTATGATAGTTATTTCAGCAAGATATAACTCAGCATGGGGACCAAGTATGAATGGATATTTTAAACCATTTATGCAAACATTACATGATGATATACAAGTAATGTGGACTGGACATGCTACTATGTCTAATGTTTCAAAAGAAGTTTTTGAATGGCCAAAGATTCAAACTGGTGTAGATAAAGATATGGCCGTTTGGTGGAACTATCCTGTAAATGATTATTGCGATAGTAGAATATTAATGGCACCAATGCACAACTTAAATCAAGATCTTGATAATGTTAGTGCATTTTATTCAAATCCAATGAATCAAGCACAAGCTTCTAAGGTAGCGTTATATAGCATAGCTGATTATAGCTGGAATACAGATAGTTTTGATTATATGGCAAGTTGGGAAAAGTCTATAGAAGAATTGGTACCAGAGGTTCATGAAGAATTTAAGAGATTTGCTTCAAATATTTGTTATCTAAAAGATGATGGAGGAGCTAGTGGTCCTTTTGAATATGATGAGTCATGGTATTTAGCTAATAAGATAGATGCATTAAAAAATGCAGTTAAGAATGGAGAGTCAATTTTAGAAGTTGCTAATAATTTAATTCCAGAATTTGAACTTATAGTATCAGATTTTGAAAATATAACTGCTAGTCTTAATAATGAGAAGCTATTAAAGGAAGTAGAGCAACATTTAAAGGCATATAAAGCTTTAGGAGAAGCAGGTGTAGCTGCTATGAATGCTTTAATAGCTGCAGAAGAAGGTAATGTTGAAGTCTGGTTGAATAATAGTAATTTAGCAGAAGAGAAACTTGAGCTTATGAATAGTTATAAGATTATAAGTGAAGAAGGTGAAGGAGAGAAAGAAAATGTAGTTTCTGTTGGAGAAAAGAGACTAAAGCCTATAGTAGCAGAAAGTGTTGAATGGGCTAAGAATATGGTTAGTAATTCTATCTTACCTTCATCAGATGCAGAATTTAGTTCTTCAGTAGAAGGATTAGAAAATGTTGAAGTAGCTTTTGAACAAGGGAATTATAGCATATCTAATATTGATGGAGTAACATTAGGGGTAAATGATTATTTGGAAATAGAGCTTCCAAAGGCATTAAAATTAAGAGGAGTAAATTTAGATGCAAGTAATTATGAGGGATTAGAAATTCAATATTCTTTAAATGGAGTTGCTTGGACAACTGCTAACTTTGTAGTAGAAAATGGAGTATTAGTTGTTGAGGAGATTATAGATGCTACATTTGTAAGAGTAGCAAATACTTCAGGAGAGAATAAGACAGTAGATTTAAATAAGTTAGAGTTATTACCAGTTTATAAAGCAAAACCAACAATTAGTGAAAATATTGGTCATTATCAAAATAATACAATAGACAAGGCTATTGATGGTGATATGAATACTAAGTTCTGGTCTGATAAAGCTAGTGGAGATGGTCATTATGTACAAGTTGATTTAGGTAACTCAATTCCTCTTTATGATATAAGAACTCACTTTGCTCAGACTGATTATATGAGAAATTCTGAATATTTAATATCAGAAGATGGAATCAACTGGACTTCATTAGGTGAATTACAATATGTTGAAGAAGGTGGCAAAAAGGTTGCAGTTGCAAATGCAGAAGGGAAAGCAGCAAGATATATTAGAATTGAGGCTAATGGAGAAAATAGTGGATATTGGGTTCAAATATATGAGATGGAATTTAATAAAACTGTACCAGATATGGGAGATAGTACTGTTCAATTAGTAAGTGGAAGTCCATTAGGAAACTTTGAACATCTATATGATAGTGATTTATCAACAGCTTATGAGGCAGAAAGTATTTCAGAGGGAGATCATTTAATTTACAAACTTACTAAAACTACTAATATTGAAGAGTTAATGATATTACAAGATGCTGAAAGAATTTCGGAAGCAAAAATAAGTGTTAAAGACTTAAAAGGAAATTGGAGAGAAGTTGGAGTTTTAGATGGACAATTAAATAGTCTTTCTGTTCAAGATGTTATTACAGAAGTTAAAATTGAGTTTGATTCATCAAAACCAGCGCCAAAGATATATGAGATTATAGCTAGTGAAAGAGAAGTTTCTGAAGAAGTAATAGTTAATCCTGTTAAGAACTTTGTAAAGGGAGAAGTTAATAAGAAAGATGCAACTGTATCTTGGGAAGCACCAGAGCATACTGTTGGACTAGAAAGCTATATTCTTTATAAGGATGGTAAGAAAGTTGGAGAGATTCCAGTAGAGGAAACAAGCTATACATTTAAAGGGTTAAATAGACATACTATTTATAACTTTAAAGTAGCAGCAAAATTCTCCAATGGAGAGATTTCAACTAAGGAATCTATAACATTAAGAACAGCTAGATAATAAAATTTAGAGGTTGTATCAAAATTAAATAAAACTTGAAAGATATTTGAAGAGAGTATTGAAATTAAATCAAAAAATTTCTTCATTATATTTATAAGTTTTATTAAAAAGTTTATTTTGATACAGCCTCATTTTATATCAATTTAGAGAGTTGCATATCGGATTTCAAAAAATAACTATAAATAAATATACATAACGTTAATGAGAATTTAAGAATTGTTTATGAATAATGTTAAAAGGTTTTTAAGTAAAAATTCAAGGAAAAGTGGATAAAATTAACTTAAAAAGTCTAAAAAAGAATAACCAGAAAATATATGAATAAATATATAATGACGAGAATTATTTTACAAAAATAGATTTGATATAAACATAATTATTAATAGGAAAGTATGTTTGTGCTATTGTGCAAATGTTTTCTCGAGATTTAGCTATAAATAGCTATTGGATAAGGAGAGGAGATTTATATGAATAAGAAAAAGATTGAAAAAATTATTAAGAATAGTTTAGCTGCTTTATGTGCTATGAGTATTATAGCATCTACTTCAGTAACAGCTTTTGCTAGTTATGTAAGAGAAGATGAGAAAGTTGCATATTCAAATATTGAGGCTGAAATTTATCCAGTACCTCAGACACTAGAGCATTCTTCTTTAGAGGGGATGACATTAGAGGGAGAAGTAAATGTAGTTTATCATGGAGAGCAAGAACCGGCTACTTCAACTAGATTAGAAAAGGCTTTAAATGAAAGTGGTATCAGTTTTACTATTTCAGATGAAGTTATAGAGGGAAAAGCCAATATTATTATTTCATCTAATGGTGAACATTGTTCAGAATGTGAAGAGGGACAACTTTTAGATAGTGATGTGTTAACTAGAAAAGAAGGGTATGTTCTTAAAACAAGTAATGATGAGAATTCAAAAGGAAATATATCTATAATAGGAACTGATAAAGACGGCGCTTATTATGGAGTTTTAACATTAAGTCAGATACTAGAACAATCAACTGAAGATAATAAATTTGCAGAAGTTATTGTGACTGATTATCCAGAAATAGAATTTAGAGGATTTATAGAAGGATTCTATGGCACACCGTGGAGTCATGAAGATAGAATGAGTCTTATGAAAGATACTAGTGAATATAAGATGAATACTTATATCTATGCACCAAAAGATGATCCATATCACAGATTAGATTGGAAGGAATTATATCCAGAGAAAGAAGCTAAGCAAATAGCAGAACTTGCACAAGCAGGAGCAGAAAATAACTTTAATTTTTGTTGGACAATCCATCCAGGAGCAACGCTTCAATTTACTGATGAGGATTTTGATGCTCTTATAAATAAATTTGAGCAGCTATATGATTTAGGGGTTCGTCAGTTTGGAGTATTATTTGATGATACTGATGATTGGAGAAATGGACAAAAACAAGCCGAGTGGATTAATAAAATAGATACTGAATTTGTTAAGGCTAAGGGTGATGTGGCACCTATGATAGTTATTTCAGCAAGATATAACTCAGCGTGGGGTCCTAATATAGATAGATACTTTAAGCCATTTATGCAAACATTACATGATGATATACAAGTAATGTGGACAGGACATGCTACTATGTCTAACGTTTCAAAAGAAGTATTTGAATGGCCAAAGGTTCAGACAGGAGTAGATAAAGAGGTAGCAGTTTGGTGGAACTATCCTGTAAATGATTATTGCGATAGTAGAATATTAATGGCACCAATGCATAACTTAAATCAAGATCTTGATAATGTTACTGGATTCTTCTCAAATCCTATGAATCAGGCAGAAGCTTCAAAAGTAGCTTTATATAGTATTGCTGATTACACTTGGAATACCAATGAATTTGATTATATGGCTAGTTGGGAAAAATCTATAGAGGAGTTTGTTCCAGAAGTTCATGAAGAATTTAAGAGATTTGCCTCTAATATATGTTTTTTAAAAGATGATGGAGGAGCAAGTGGTCCATTTGTATTTGATGAATCTTGGTATTTAACTGAGAAGATAGATGAGCTTAAAGCTGCTATGGAAAATGGAGAATCAGTAGCTTTACTAGCAAATGAATTAAGAGATGAATTTAGTTTAATAGTGTCAGATTATGAAAGTATTACTACTAAACTTGAAAATGCTAATCTTTTAGATGAAATTAAAGAACATCTAAATGCATATAAAGCTTTAGGTGAAGCAGGAGTAGCGGCAATGGATGCTTTAATTTCTTCTGAGGAAGGAAATTTAGAACTTTGGATGAATAGTAATTCTATAGCTCAGGAAAAATTAGAATTAATGGATACATTTACTGTGGGCAGTTTAGAAGGTGATGGAGAAAAACAAAATATAGTTGCAGTTGGATCTAAGCGTCTTAAGCCAATTGTAAGTGAAACTATGGAATTTGCTAAAAAGAAAATTGGGGAAAATATATTACCACAATTTGAGCCTAAATTTGATACTAATATTTCCGAGGTTGGAGAAGTGGAAGTTTCATATGAGGAAGAGGGTAGCTATTCAATCAGAGATTTAGGAAGTCTTGCATTAAAAAAAGATTCTTATATAGAAATGGAATTGCCTAGAGCTATTAAAATTAACGAAATAAGCTTTAAAGCAGACCAATATGAAAATATAGAAATTCAATATTCATTAAATGGAATAGAGTGGAATAAAGCTGAAACTATTTTAGAAGATGGTACATTAAAAGCTAAGAATGCAGTTGATGGTACATTTGTTAGAATAGTAAATAAGGACAAAGCTAAGGCTATAGTTGTAGAAAGCTTAGAGGTTTTACCAGCTTATAAGGCTATTCCTTCTATAACAGAAAATATAGGTACTCATGAAGAAAACTTCATAGCTAATGCTATAGATGGAAACATGGATACTAGATACTGTTCAAATAGAGAGAGCCAAGCTGGCGATAAGATTGAACTTGATTTAGGTGCAGTAAAACCAGTTCATGATATAGCAACTTATTTCCATCCAAATGATTTCATAAGACATTCTGAATATATGATTTCTGAGGATGGAGTTAACTGGACATCTCTTGGAGAATTACAATATACATCTAAAGATGGTAAAATGGTTGCTGAGGCTAATGCTGAAGGACAAAGAGCTAGATATATTAAAATAGAATCAAGTGGTCACAACTATGGATGTTGGGTACAGATATATGAAATTGAAGTAAATAAAACTGTAGAAGAAGTTGATGAAAGTGCAGTTCAATTAGTAGAAGGAACTTTAAAAGGGGATTTTACTAAGTTATATGATGAAGATTTATCAACTGCATATGAAGTAGAAAATGTAGTAGCAGGAGATTCATTAACTTATAAATTAAGTAAGACAACTGATGTTTCAGAACTTGAAATATTACAAGATAAAGAAAATATATCAAATGCCCAAGTAAGTGTTAAGGACTTAAATGGAGTTTGGACAAAAGTTGGGGCATTAGATGGACAAATAAATAAATTACCTGTAAATAATAAAGTTACAGAAGTTAAATTTGATTTTGATTCAGAGGTTGCTAATCTTAAGCTATATGAAATTATAGCAAGAGAATCTACTGAGGTTGTTTCAAATCCAATAAGAGAACTTATTTCAAATGAGATAGATAATAAGTCAGTATCAGTTTCTTGGAAGACTCCAGAGAAGACGATTGGTTTAGAGAGCTATATACTATATAAAGATGGAAAGAAAGTAGCAGAAATTCCGGTAAGTGAAACAAGCTATACATTTAAAGGGTTAAATAGACATACTATTTATAACTTTAAAGTAGCAGCAAAATTCTCCAATGGAGAGATTTCAACTAAGCAATCTATAACATTAAGAACTACTAGGTAATCAGAAGTTTATTAAATATAATTAAGCCTAATAAAATAAATCTTTATTAGGCTTCTTTATTTTATTAGTATTTTAATGTATAAATATATTAAGTTAAGAATAGAGATTTATATGTTTATGGAATTATTATATTAAGTAAGGATAGAATTGTTTTAATTGGAGGATAAATATGAATGATATACTAAAATCTATAACAGAAGAAGAGTTTAAAGAGGAAATAAGCATAAGATTTAATAATATACTAACTGGGTTTGATAATTATTCAAATGCTCTCCTTGTACATAAAAATCAAGAGAAACCCTTTGATGAAAAAGAGGGTGATTTTATAAATTATTTTAGAGATTTACTAACTATTGAAGAGGCTGTTATAGTTGATTTTTACATAAAGAACTTAGATTCAGAAAGTAAAGAGAGATTAATAGAAAAATTGGAGGGTAATGATAAAGAAATAATTTTAAGGCATATTAATGATGAGGAAATAAAAAGTGTTTACTTTAAACTAGAAACTGAAAGGCTTATGGATTTTATAACTAGATTAAATACGAGAGAGCAGTTCTTTTGTTCTATATATTTAAGAAAGAATTCTATGACAATATGGGGAAATTATAATTTAAGCTTTCCTATGTTTTTTAAGGATGAAAATATTTTAAAAGTTTATGAAGAGTTAGCTAATAAGAATAACTTAACTTTAAGAGACGTAAGTATAAAGTAAGAATATTTTAAGGGATATGATAGAGTTTGATTTTGGAATTTAGAAGAATAGCTTTTAGGGTTTTTATGTTATTTTCGTTAGTATTTATAATTAGTTTATTTATGCCTATAAAGTTTAAATATGTTTTAAATAACAATGATTTTAATGAGGCTAAGCTTTGTTTTGCAGGAGTTAATACTGAGGGAAAGCCAATAGTTGAAAATTTAGATATTGATGAAGAGAATATAAATGCTTTGTTTGATAGATTAGAAGAAATAAAAGTTACGAGTAGTCTTAAAAATATAGAAAGTATTAATTCTTATACATTCTATATTCCAAGTGAAGAAAAATTTATATCTATTTCAGATGAGTATATAGATTTAAATGGAAGTACACTTAGAGTTATTGATGAAATTGAGTATTCAAACATTATTAAATCATTTTTAGATAAACTAGAATAAAAAAATAAAAATGGCGTTGTATCAAAATACAATAATAAGATTTGCAAAGTGAATTTCTAGAATTACTTTAGTCTTATTAAGAATTTATTTTGATACAGCTCCATTTTTTATATTATTTTACTTCAAATATCCATCCTTCAGGAGCTTCTACATCTCCAAATTGCATTCCGTATAATAAGTTATAAAGCTTTTTAGTCACAGGACCCACTTCAGTTTCACTATAGAATACATGAAGTTTATCTTTATACTCAATTCCACCAATAGGTGTTATAACAGCAGCAGTACCACAAGCACCTGCTTCAGAGAATTCATCTAAATTGTCTATTAAAACATCTCTTTCAGATACAGGCAGCTTTAAATAATCTTTTGCTATTTGCATTAAAGAGTATTTTGTTATACTTGGCAGTATTGATTCTGAGTATGGAGTAACAAATTCACCCTTTTTTGTTATCCCAAAGAAGTTAGCGGCTCCAACTTCCTCTATCTTAGTATGAGTTGCTGGGTCTAAGTATATACAGTCAGCATATCCTTTTTTTGCAGCTATTTCATGAGCTTGTAAGCTTGCTGCATAGTTTCCACCAACTTTAGCAGCACCAGTACCTTTAGGGGCTGCTCTATCATAATCTGCAATCATAAAGTTAACAGGTTTTAATCCACCTTTGAAGTATGCACCTACTGGTACACAGAATACTGAGAATATAAACTCGGGAGCAGTTTTTACACCAAGGTTATCGCCAACACCTATCATGAAAGGTCTTATGTATAGAGTTGCACCAGTTCCATATGGTGGTACAAATCTTTCATTAGCCTTAACTACTTGCATACAAGCATCTATAAATTTTGCAACAGGTATCTCTGGCATTAAAAGTTTATCGTTTGATCTATTCATTCTTTTAGCATTTTCATCAACTCTAAAAAGTTGTATTTTCCCATCTTTTCTTCTGTAGGCTTTTAAACCTTCAAAGCATTGTTGACCATAATGTAAAGCTGTTGAAGCCTCACTTATGCTTAATTTGTTGTCTTCAACTAATTTTCCTTCATCCCATTTACCATCTTTATAGTGAGAAATATAACGGTAATCAGTTTTCATATAAGCAAAACCTAGATTATTCCAATCAATAGCTATATTTTTATCCATAGTTTAACACTCCTATCAAAGTTTAATACTTTTTTATTTTACCATTTTATTTCAAAGAATGAAAGATTAAAAAATAAAAATTGCAAAATAAAATTATTTTAATGATATTAGAATATGATGATAAAGATATAAATAATACAAAAAATTAATATTAATTACAAGTTTATTTGATTAATAGTAGGAAATTTTTATGATATAATGTAGTTAAACAACAATTAGAAGAGGGAGAAGGGTATGGAGAAATTTTACGAATTAAGTATTAGAAGCGAAGAATCAACACTACATAAAATAATAGCACCAGCAATGATTTTATCACTATTTATAGCAGCAGGTATTTTCATGTTTGTTAATTTCATATTTGCAGCTATATTTTTAATAGTTATATGTTTACCACTTTTTATATTAAAAAGATTATCAATGGTTGAGTATGATTATGAGTTTACAGATGGTGAACTTGAAATAAGTGCTATATATGAAAGAGTTAGAAGAAAAGTAAAGGGTAACATAAATTTAAAAGATATTGAAATTGCAGCACCAATTGGACATGCTGAGTTAAATAGATATTCAAATGCAAAGGTTAAGAAGTGCTACAATGTTCCGCAAGATGGGAAGAAAGTCTATGTTATTGTAGTTAGATGGGAAACAAAAATGGTAGCATATCAATTATTAATAGATCAAAAAATGTTGGATTTATTCTTTTTCTCAAATCCACAAAAAGTTATAAGATAAGCTTAAAAGTTAATAAAAAAGAAGTTAAAAGTATAGAATTTTTTAAATTCTATACTTTTTTTGTTTAATGAAAACCACTTAAACATAATTATTCTATTATATGAGAAATATAGTATTGTCAGAATTTTAAATAATTGTTTTAGCAAGGAGTAAAAATGCAAAAGATTAGTAAAATTTTAAAGAAGGCTATAGTGATTAATATAATTATAATAATATTATTATCAGTATTAAGTTATATTGGTTCAGCAGTAATTTTAAATTCCATTGATGAAACGGTATATAATTCATATATTGATAATATTGTTAATGATTTAGAGATAAATTTAGAGGGATTAAAAGAATCAGCAATAAATATTTCTCAGAATCAAGATGTTATAAATATATTAAATTCTAATAATATTAATGAGGTTAAGAATAAGGAGATTGAAGAAGAAGTCAAAATAGCAAAAAGCATATTAATGGTTACGAGTTTTTCAAATAACATAATTATAATTGATTCTAAAAATAGTGTTATATTTGATGGGAAAAATGTTTATGATGGTTATTTAGTTGAGGAAAGACCTTGGTATAAAAATATAGTTAATTATTATAAAACTAAAAGTGATAGAAATGCAGAACTAACAGTTGCACATAAGGATTTTCTAACAGGAAAGACATGTATTGCTATAGTTTCAGATATAAAATATGAGAATGATATTATAGGATTTGTAATGGTAAATATTTATTTAGATGAGCTTGTCAACTATATTGAAAGCTCATATAAAAATGGAATCGTTAAAGTTTATGTAGATTTAAAAAATGGAAAATATTACGATCCAAAATTAGGAGTAGTAGAAAATTTGAAGTTAGAGGACAAGGATAATTTTATTAAAAAAGAAGACTATTTTGTTTTTGAATTTAATATAGAATCTAGTCTATTTAATAAAGGAATTAGTACAATAAATAAAATAAATGGAATCATAACTATTATAATGATAGCAATAATAATTCTATTAATAGGATATTTGAAAAAAGAGATATTTAAACCTATATTAATTAATTTAGAAAATTTGAAAAAAATTTTAAAGCAATTAAATAAATATAATTTTGACTTAGAAGATAAAAAAGAAGTAGAGCAATTAGAAGAAATGGTTAATATATTTAATAATGTAATAGATGAGTCGGCAAGAAAATTTATATATTATGATCCTTTAACTAAACTGCCAAATAGAAATGAGTTAAATAGAATTTGTGATAATTTAATAAAAAATAGAGAACCATTTTCAATAATATTCATAGATATAAACAAGTTGAAGTATATAAATGATGCTTATGGACATAACATAGGAGATAAATTTTTAGTGGAGTTTTCTAATATATTATCACAATCTATAGGAGATAGAGCAATACTAATAAGACTATCGGGAGATGAATTTATAATTTTATATAAAGACTATACTTCTAATGAGGATTTGAGTGGATTTTTTGAAGAGCGTATTGTAAAACCTTTTAAAGACAAACGTATAGTTTATGATAAATTTGAGGTAGCATTTTCATCAGGGGTAGCTACGTATCCAAAGGATGGAGAAACTTTATATGAATTACTTAAAAAAAGTGATTATACAATGTACATAAATAAGAAAAAGTTAATTGTAAATAAATTATCATTCTTTGAAAATGAGGTGTATAAAGAACTAGAAAGAAGAGAAACCATAGCCCTTAAACTTAAAGAAGGGATAAGGAATGATGAATTTTATATTTTTTATCAACCTATAGTAGATAAAGACAAAAAAATTAAAAAATTAGAAGCTTTAATTAGATGGAACAATAAGGAACTTGGTTTTGTATCACCAGCAGAGTTTATAGAGATAGCTGAAAAAAGCAGGGATATTATAAATATAGGTTATTGGTGCATAAGAAGAGTTTGTAGAGATATTAGAAGATTTAAAGAAATTTATAGTATAGATAATATGAAATTGAATATAAATGTTTCACCAATACAATTAACACAAAAAGATTTTGCTTCAAAAATGAAAAGTATATTGCAAGAGTATGAGATAGATTTTAATAAAATAAATATAGAAATAACTGAATCAGTTATACTGGATGAGGATAAAATTGCTTTTGAAAATTTAGATGAATTAGATAAAGTAGGAGTTAAGTTATCCTTAGATGATTTTGGAACAGGATATACTTCCTTTTCATATTTAAAAAAGTTTAATGGAGATTCGTTAAAGATTGATAAAAAGCTAATAGATAATGCTACAGATAAAGAATATAGGATAGTAAAAAGTATAAAAGAAATAGGGCATGAATTAGGATTGAAGATAGTTGTAGAAGGAGTTGAACATAAAGAGCAATTCGAAAAATTAAAAGAAATAGGTTGTGACTTTTTTCAAGGATATTATATTGCAAAACCAATGTCGTTTGAGAATTTAAAAAAAATATTTGAGGAAGAACGAAGTAAAGATATATAAAGAGGTATTTTATGGTAAAAACTAATAAGATTATAAAGAAAATGATTATATTTAATACTATAATATTATTAATTTTATACTTAATAAGTTATTGGTGGGTAAATATTATCGTGAAAAAAGCAAATAAATTTATCTTGGAAAATTATGCTGCAGAAATAGTTAATATAGGAGAAAATATTTTAAATGGATTAGGTAATTCTGTAGATAATATAGCTAAAAATAAATATTTACAAGATATTTTAAAAAAAGATTATTTAAATAGTATAGAAGTTAGTAGACTTCAAGAAGAGATAAAAATTGTAGAGAGTGCTCTTTCGGTGGCAAAGTTAACAGATTATATATCTATATATGATTTTTCAAGCAAGACATTGTATACAGCAGATATATTTCAAGAAAATTATAATGTTTATGAAATGGTTTGGTTTGATGAATTACTAAGAAAATATAACGAAGATAAAAATACCATAGGATTAGTATATGAAGAAGAAACTAGAAATGAAAAGGTTGTGATTGCTAACTTCATAGAGGTAAATAAAGAGTTGGTTGGCATAGTTATGATCAATATGTATTTAGATGATTTTTTGGATTTTATGGAGGATATTTATGTTAAGGGAGATTTAGACATATTAATAAGAATAGATGATGATAATTTTTATAGTAAGGATTTAGGTATTATAGATAGTGACAAATTAAATGAATTAAAAGGTTTTAAGATCCAAGATGAAAGTTTCATATTTATGTTTGATGAAAATATGAATATGTTTAGTAGTTTAATATTGGATGTAAATATATTACATACTATAATTTTAGTTGTTATCATTACATTAAGTACAATTATGTTTAAATATATGAAAACTGTTATATTTAAACCATTAGTAAATCATATTGATAAATTTAAAAATGTACTTAAACTATTAAATAAATATGATGAAGATATAGATGAAAAGGATGATGAAGAACAATTAGAAATATTATTAAATTCATTAAATAAGAGTATAGATGAAAATTTGAGAAGACAAGTTTACTACGATGATTTAACAAATCTACTAAACAGAAAAGGGCTTAAAAGAGAGTTTATAAATTTAAAAAATAAGGGTAAACGTTTTGCTGTTATATTTATAGATATAAATAAGTTTAAAGAAATTAATGATACATATGGACACTTAGCTGGAGATAAATTTTTAAAAGAGTTTTCAGAGATATTAAGTAGATGTTTAGAGGGGAAAGGAATATTGACAAGGCTTGCAGGAGATGAGTTTATAGTATTGTATGAAAACTATGAATCGGAAGATGAGTTACTTGAGTTTTATAAAACTGTATTAAAAACATTTGAAAAGGTAAGAGTTGCTGATGGATTATTAGAGGTTAATTTTTCAGCAGGTGTAGCTATTTACCCTGATGATGGAGAGAGTTTTGAAGAGCTTATAAGAAAAAGTGATCATATGATGTACTCAGATAAAAATAATTCAAATGATAATATTAAAATAAGATTTTTTGATGACAAAGTTTATAATGAATTAAATAGAGTGGATTTAATAAAAAGTGAAATAAGATATGCTTTATGTAAAGGTGAACTAAGTTTAGTGTATCAGCCAATATTAGATAGAGATAAACAAATAAAAAAAGTAGAGGCGCTATTAAGATGGAGAAATAATAAGCTAGGAGAAGTTTCACCAGAAGAATTTATAAGATATTTAGAAGAGGATAGGCTTATAATTCCAGTAGGATATTGGTGTATAGAAGTTATTTGCAAAGATTATTTGCGATTAATAGAGAATGATGATGAGTACAAAGATATAAATATAAGCATAAATGTGTCTCCACTACAACTTATGGAAAAGAATTTTTTTCTCAATTTTAAAAAGATATTAGACAAATATAAGCTATGTTATTCGAATATAAGTATAGAAATAACTGAATCTATACTTATGGAGGATAATGATAATATTTTAAAGAATTTATCTAATATAGATAAATTGGGTGTAATTATATCTTTAGATGATTTTGGAACAGGATATACCTCTTTTGCATACTTAAGAAAGTTTAAATTTAAATGTCTTAAAATAGACAAAGTTTTATTAAATAAAGCCGATAAGAGAGGATATGAAATAATTAGTTCTATAATTGATATAGCACATAAATTAGAAATGAAGGTTATCATGGAAGGGGTAGAAAGTGATGAACAGTTTAATAGATTGATTAAAATAGGTTGTGATTTTTTTCAGGGATATTATTTGGGTAAGTTTATTGAATTAGATAATTTAAAAAAATAATAAATAGCATTTTCATTAATAGTTTTTATAATAATAAAGTTATTTCTAATGTTAAATTTGATTAAATGTTATGATTATAATGCTAAAAATGACATAATACTAAATATTTGTAATTAATATTTAATAAATGGTATTTTGTGCTATAATAGAAAAAAAGCAATAAGAAACAAGGGGGCATTAAAATGAAAGTAAGACAATACGTAGACAATTTAATGGAAGATTTAAAGAAGAATAACCCTGGGGAAATGGAGTTCTTAGCAGCTTCAGAAGAGGTTCTATATTCTTTAATACCTGTTCTTGAGAAAAATCCAAAATATATTGAAGAAGGAATACTGGAAAGAATGGTTGAGCCTGAAAGGGTTATAATGTTTAGAGTTCCTTGGGTAGATGATAAAGGAAATGTAAAAGTTAATAGAGGGTATAGAGTACAGTTTAATAGTGCAATAGGACCTTATAAGGGTGGATTGAGATTCCATCCATCAGTTAATTTAAGCATAATAAAATTTTTGGGATTTGAGCAAATATTTAAAAATTCATTAACTACACTTCCTATTGGTGGGGGAAAAGGAGGATCTAACTTTGATCCTAAAGGCAAATCTGATAGAGAGATAATGAGATTCTGTCAAAGTTTTATGAGTGAACTTTATAGACATATAGGACCCAATACTGATGTTCCAGCTGGGGATATAGGTGTTGGTGGAAGAGAAATCGGATATATGTTTGGTCAATATAAAAAACTTAAAAATTCAGTTGATTCAGGAGTTTTAACTGGTAAGGGATTAACTTATGGTGGAAGTTTAGCTAGAAAAGAAGCAACTGGATATGGGTTAGTCTATTTCGTAGATGAAATGCTAAAAGATAATGGATATAGTTTAGAAGGTAAAAAAGTGGTTATTTCAGGTTCTGGTAATGTTGCAATTTATGCTACTGAGAAGGTTCAGGAACTTGGGGGTAAGGTTGTTGCTTTATCAGATTCATCAGGATATGTATATGATGAAAATGGAATAGACTTAGCTGTAGTTAAGGAAATTAAAGAGGTTAAAAGAGGAAGGATTTCAGAGTATGTAAACTATGTTAAAGAAGCTAAGTTTACTGAAGGCTGTAATGGTATTTGGACAATAAAATGTGATATAGCACTTCCTTGTGCTACTCAAAATGAAATAGATGAAAATAGTGCTAAAGTTTTAATAGACAATGGAGTAATAGCGGTTGGAGAAGGAGCAAATATGCCTTCAACATTAGGAGCACAAAAATTATTTGTAGATAATAAAATATTATTTGCGCCAGCTAAGGCAGCTAATGCAGGTGGTGTTGCAACTTCTGCTTTAGAAATGAGTCAAAATAGTTTAAGAATGTCTTGGACTTTTGAAGAAGTTGATGCAAAGCTTAATCATATTATGAAAAATATATACATGAATTCTAGAGATGCAGCAGCAGACTACGGCCATGCAGGAAACCTAATTATAGGAGCCAATATTGCAGGGTTTAAAAAGGTTGCAGATGCAATGCTAGACCATGGAATAGTATAAAATAAAAAGAACTGTTATTGTTAATCTATAGGTTTAGTAAGAGATGATTCAATGTTTTATATGTAATCATTTCGTACTAAAACTTATAGATTTTTTTATTTGTTGTATTTTTTTCATTTCTTATGATATATTAAATGATGTTATTTATTTTTTATTAGAATTTAAATTAATAGGTTTAAAAATGAGGTTATTTATTAATAGATAGGTCAAGATTAATATATGGGTAAATTTATGAGGAGCAAATTAAGAAAGGAATTTTGAAATGGCAAAAATAACTAGTAGAAATAATGATTTTTTAAAAACACATAGAAACTCAACTTCTCCTAAGGTATATTCTTTATTAATAGAACTTATTAATAGGGATAGAGAAGACTTAGCAAATGAAGTTGTAAAGGTAGACTATTTAGTAGACTATTTTAACACTTGCATTAAGAAGAGAGATAAGAGAGAAGGAAAAGAAACATTAGAGAGAATAAATGCTAGACTTTCTAAGCTTAAAAAAGAAGATGTTGATACGTCACATTTTGAAGGACTTTGTGAAAGTATATTAAAAAATAATAAGTTTAAGCTTTAGTAAATATTAATTAAACTTTTAGATAAATAAAAATAAAGAGGATGGGATGCTAATGGATAAATTTTTAAATTTAGGATTAAGCGAAAAAGTAGCTAAATCTTTAGAAGGATTAGGTATAAATGAGCCTACTGATATACAAGAGAAGGCTATACCAGAAATTTTAGAAGGAAAAAATGTAATAGGAAAAGCTGAAACAGGTACGGGAAAAACTTTAGCTTATTTATTACCTATAATAGAAAATATAGATGATTCAAAAAATGAAATGCAAGCAATAATTCTTTCACCAACTCATGAGTTAGGAGTTCAAATAAATAATGTTTTAAATGATTTAAAAAGAGGATTAGATAAGAAAATAACTTCAACAACATTAGTTGGTAGTGGTAATATTAAAAGACAAATGGAAAAGCTTAAGAATAAGCCTCATATACTTGTTGGTACTACAGGAAGAATAATAGAGCTTATAAATAAGAAGAAAATAACAGCTAATACTATTAAAACAATAGTAATAGATGAAGGAGATAAGCTTCTAGATTTCATAAATATAAGAGATGTTAGAAGTGTTGTTAAATCATGTCCTAGAGATACTCAAAAGTTAATTTTCTCAGCTACTATGAATGAAAAAGCTTTAGAGACAGCTGATGAACTAATTGGAGAAAGTACTCTTATACAAGCTAAGGAAGCTAACAAAGTAAACTCAAACATAGAACATGGATATTTCCAAGTAGAGCTTAGGGATAAGATAGATTTCTTAAGAAAACTTATAAATGCTATTGGAGATGATAAGAAGACTATAGTATTTATAAATAATAGTTATAATGTACATAATGTAATTCAAAAATTAAAGTTTAATAAAATAAATGCAGTATCATTACATGGAAGTGATAACAAAATAGATAGAAAGAATGCACTTCAAGACTTTAGAAAAGGAAAAGCTAAAGTTTTAATAACATCAGATGTATCAGCAAGAGGATTAGATATAAAGGGTGCAACTCACATAGTGAATTTAGATGTACCTATGAATCCACAGAACTATTTGCATAGAGTTGGACGTGTTGGTAGAGCGGGAGAAGAAGGATTTGCATATACTTTAGCTGATTATAAAGAGGAAAAGATAATTGGAAAGTGTGAAAGACAACTAAAAATAAAAATTCCAAAATTATATTTATATGAAGGAAAAATCCATGAAAATGATGTTAAGAAAGCATCTAATTCTAAGTCTAATAAAGGCAAAGTATCAAAAGACTTAGGTAAGAAAAAAAGTTTTGGAAATAAATCATTCAAAAAAAGATAATAGATAGATTTGTTAAGAATTATACTAAGAATATATTAATTATTCTAATTTAAATGAACTAATTAATAGGGGAATTTAGTATAATTCTTTTTTTGTTTAGTCTATGTTTTAAGTGAGTTTGAAACTGCTTAATTTAGTATAGAGTTTCTGTTCAATATTCATAAATAATAGCTAAAGAAATAAATGGATATTAGTAAATAAAAGTTACGAAAGAATTAACAATTACTCAAAGTTATTGGAGGCAATTATCATATACGGTATAATATCGTTAACATAATAAATTATGCATATTTAGGAGTGGATTTAGGGATGAAGAAATTTTTTATAAGTGTTTTAGCAGCAGCTATGATAGGTGCTACTTTAACAGGATGTGGTGGAACTGAGGAGAATGGTGGGACTCAAGTAGAACAAAATAATGTTCAGTTATCAATAAGTGCTTCAGATATGACTAATAAGCTTGTGGAAGCTGAAATGGTTAGAATGCCTATGCCAGTTGATGATACTATAGCTAATGAAGTTTATCATTTGAACTTAGATGATGTTGAGGAATATGGTATTGCAGAGACTGGAATATCACCAGGGAATTCAGCTATAATAATCGTTAAAGCTAAAGAGGGAAAAGTTGATTCTGTTAAAGAATCAGTTGATAAGATTTTAGAAGATAAAATAGGAAAAGCTTTCTATCCAGAGGAGAAAGAAGTTGCTGAGGCTTCAGAAGTTAAGGTGAATGGCAATTATGTTTCATTGTTTGTATTACCTGCAGATCAGTTAGAAGAAGCTAACACAATATATGAAGAGGCTTTTAAATAGAAATTAATCATGAGGAAGCTATATCATAATTCAATAATAAAACTTATAAATATATTTTCTTTATATTATTTATAAGTTTTATTAGAGAGTTTAGTGATATAGCTCTTTTTATAGATTAAAGTAAGGAGAATAAAATGGTATTTAGCAGTATTGTTTTTATATTTAGATTCTTGCCAATAGCATTTATAATATACTATTTAACTCCAAGTAAATTGAAAAATTTGATTTTGCTTGGATTAAGTTTGTTTTTTTATTCCTGGGGAGAACCTAAATACTTTGTAATAATGATAGCTTCTATATTAGTTGATTATACGGTAAGTCATTTAATTGAAAAGTGTAGAGATAAGATATATATAAATAGAGGGTTATTAGGAATATCTATAATTTTTAATTTAGGCATGTTATTTCTTTTTAAGTATATAAACTTCTTTATAGAAAATATAAATTTAGCCTTTGGAACATCAATGAGCTTTATAGAACTTACACTTCCTTTAGGCATAAGTTTCTATACATTTCAAACTATGTCTTATACAATTGATGTTTATAGAGGAAGGGTTCAAGCTGAAAAAAATATAATAGACTTTGGAGCTTATGTATGTCTATTCCCTCAATTAATTGCAGGTCCAATAGTTAAGTACTCTGATATAAATAAAGAGTTAAAAAGTAGAACAATAAAAATTGATATGATTGAAGAGGGGTTAAAGGAGTTTATTATAGGGCTTGGGAAAAAGGTGTTAATAGCTAATAATATAGGTCTATTATGGAATGAAATAGAATCTTTAGGCGTAAGTAATGTGTCTACACCTTTATTATGGCTTGGAATACTAGCTTTTTCTTTTCAGATTTATTTTGATTTTAGCGGATATTCATCCATGGCTATTGGGCTAGGAAAAATGCTAGGTTTTACATTCCCAGAGAATTTTAATTTTCCTTATATATCAAGAAGTATGACTGAATTCTGGAGAAGATGGCATATGACCTTAGGCGGGTGGTTTAAAGAGTATGTTTATATTCCTTTAGGAGGTAACAGGCTAGGAAAGAGAAGAATGTTTATAAATCTTTTTATTGTATGGTTTTTAACTGGATTTTGGCATGGAGCTGAATATAACTTTATACTTTGGGGACTATACTTTTTTATACTAATTAGTTTAGAAAAAATGTTCTTACTTAAGTTTTTAGAAAAACATAAAATAATATCACATATATATGCTATCATAGCAATAATATTTGGGTGGGCAATTTTTGCATTTGTTGATTTAAATACTTTTAAATATCTTTTTGAAGCAAGGTGGTCTTTAGATTTTATTTATTATATTAGAAATTATTTAGGTATATTTATAATAGCAATATTAAGTTCAACTAAAGTTATTGATAATATTTATAAGAAAATAAAAAGAAATAAATACTCAGAGTGTTTTGTGCTTATTTTAATATTTGTACTTTCAATAGCTTATTTAGTTGATTCAACATATAATCCATTTTTATATTTTAGATTTTAAATAGGAAAGGAAATAGAATATGAAGAAAAATCCAATAGTATATGTATTTGCTTTTATACTTATATTAATCTTTCTTTTTGATATATTAGAACCAAAGAAGAGTTTTTCAGAAATAGAGAATAGAAATTTAGCTCAAAAACCAAAGCTCTCTATTAAATCTTTAGAAGATGGTTCATACACTAAAAATTTTGAAGCTTATATAAATGATAATTTCTTATTGAGAGATGATTGGATAAGTTTAAAATCAATAAGTGAGTATGTCCTTGGAAAGATTGAGAATAACAATATAATCTATGGAGAAAATGGATATATGTTTGATAAAATAGATTCGTATGATGAGAAGCGGTTTAAAAAGAATTTAGAAGCTTTAAATATGTTTATTGACAAATTTGATGGTAGAGTAACAACAATGATTGTACCAAATTCATATGTAATATATGGAGAGTATTTGCCTTTAGGAGCAAATTTGTTAAATCAGAAAAAAATAATAAATGAAATTTATAAATCTACCTCTAAAGATAAGAATATAGATTTAGTTGAGTTGTTTAGCAAACATAAAGATGAGTATATTTATTATAAGACAGATCATCATTGGACAACTAAAGGAGCCTATTTAGCTTATAGTGAATATATGAGTTCTATAGGAGAAGTACCTATAGATTTAAATGAATTTAAGAAAAATGAGGTTAATGATTTTTATGGAACATATTTTTCAAAAGCAAAGGCATTCAATGCCGAAAGTGATGTTATTACCTATTACGATATAGAAAATATAACTATGGATATACAAGGAGAAAAATACAACTCTTTATATGATTACGAAAAATTAAATGCGAGAGATAAATATTCAGTTTTTATAAGAGGGAATAATGGGCTTACTATTATAAAGAATAATGAAATTGAAAATGGTAAAAAGTTGATAGTTTTTAAAGATTCATTTGCAAATTCAATGATACCATTTTTGAGTCAAAATTTTGAAGAGATACATGTTATAGATTTAAGAAGTTTTTCTATGAAAGTAAGTGAATATGTAAAAAATACGAAAATTGAAGAGGTGTTGATACTCTATAATACGGAGTCTTTTTTGGATGAAGTTAATATAGTAAGATTGAAGTATTAGAAAACTGTGACAAGGTTTGACAATATTCTTCTTTTTTGAGAAAATTAAATTATTATTTTAGTTTCAGAGGGGTAACATAATTGAATATAAAGAAGATAATAAAAAGATACGTGTTTTTTTCGATTCTTTTAGTATTAATAGGACATAAAATTACTTTTGCCTTAGGAGAATCAGAACTTAGATTTAATAGTCTAAAAATAAATGATGGTTTATCCCAATCAACTGTAACAAGGGTGTTTCAGGATAATAGAGGGTATATGTGGTTTGCTACGTCAGATGGTCTTAATAAGTATAATGGACATGAATTTTTAATATTCAGAAACTCAGGAGAAAAGGAAAACAGCCTCAATTCTAGTTATATATCATCAATTGCAGAATATGATAAAAATAATATATTAGTAGGAACTAGTAGGGGAGTTAGTACTATAAATATTATTACTAATGAAGTTAAAAGAATGTTTGAGGATAAAGAAGGAAATAATAGATTATCTGATAGTAATACATGGGATATAATAAAACATACAGATGGAAGTATATGGATAGCTACAGAGTATGGATTAAATATATATAATCCTAAAACAGATAAGCTTAAAAGTATGTTCATAAATAGTGATGAGCCTAATGGGTTAAAAAGCAATTTTATAACAGCATTATGTGAAGATAAATATGGTAATGTATGGATAGGAACTAAGGATGGAATTAGTTTATATAATGTTAAATCTAAAAAGTTTCAAGAAATAAATGATTCTTTAAATAAGGAAAAGTTACATGTTTCTACTATATATAGAGATAGAGAAGATAATATATGGATAGTTACAGATGAACATACAATAATGGTTAGTAGTAACTATAATCAAGTTATAACTTTAGATGAAGAGTTAAAGAAAAATGGAATATCTAGTAGTAATGTTAATAGTATTTATGAAGATACTTACGGAAATATATGGATTGCTACTCAAAAAGGGGTATTACAATACGATAAAGAAAGTAAAAAATATCATCTTTTTGAAAATAGATATTATGACGATTCAAGTTTAGTTAACAATAATGTATTAACAACTTATGAGGATAGAAGTGGATTATTATGGTTTGGTACATATAATGGCATAAGTGTGCTTAATCCTAATCAACCTTTTAAACAATATAAAAAGGAACCTATAAATGAAAATACATTAAGTTCAAATAGTATGAGTGGTATATATAAAGATTCAGATGGAGTTTTATGGCTAGGAACTAATTCAGCTGGACTTAATGCGTTAGATACCAAAACAGGAAGTGTTAGGAATTTTTATAGTGATGTAAATAATCCTAACACTTTAAGTAGTAATGTGGTATGGCAAATATGTGAAGCTGATAAAGATAATCTTTGGGTAGCTACTCAAGGAGGACTTAATAAAATAAATAAATATAGCGGAGATGTTGAGAGAATAGAGTATCCAATTAATATGCAAGAACGAGATAAAAAGGATGCGAGAAATGTTTTCGTTGATAGTGATGGCCTTTTATGGGTTGGAACAAGAGGAGGACTGCAATCTTATAACGATAAAACTGGAGAATTTAAAGATTATTCAGATATGTTTGAGGCTGTAGGAATAGTTGAAACAGCCATAACTAGTATATATGAAGATGTAGATGGAAGTCTATGGGTAACTATTGGTATTGATGGTGGAGTAGTAAAGTTTGATAAGGAAAAAGGTGTTCTTAAAAGCTATGTGAATAACGTTTTTAATAATAATAGTTTAATAGATAATGGTGCACGTTGTTTAGCTAAAGATTCTAAAGGTAACTTTTGGATTGGAACTGATGCAGGGCTTAGTGAATTAAATCCTAAGACCGGTAATTTTACAAACTATACAATTGAAGATGGACTAGCTAACAATTTCATATATGGAATACTTATAGATAGCGAAGATAATTTATGGATTAGTACTAATGGAGGATTATCTAAGCTTAATACTAAGACTAATAAATTTGTAAATTACACTGTTATGGATGGATTACAGAGCAATGAGTTTAATGGTAGATCATATTTTAAAAGTAAAGATGGGGAAATGTTCTTTGGAGGAATAAATGGAATAACTGCTTTTTACCCAAAGGAAGTTCTTAAATTTTCTAGTGGAAATAATAAAACAAAAGTTGTTATAGACGAAGTACATATAAACAATAAGCAATATCCTTATTATGGTGGAGTTTTAGATTTAAAGTATAATGAAAATAACATATCGATAGATTTTTTCTTGCCAGATTATTTAAATACAACTAAGACAACTTATGAGTATAAGCTAGAAGGTATAGATGAAGAATGGGTTTTTGCTAATAAAAGGAATAACGCTAATTATGCAACTTTAGATTCTGGAAATTATAAGCTTTTAATTAGAGCTAGAGATAATCATGGTGACTTAACACCTATAACAACATTAAATATAAGAATAGCTCCACCACCATGGAGAACTCCAACTGCATATTTGATTTATTTTTTAGCGGCATTAATAATAATATTTTTAATGTGGAGTTATGTTACTGCTTTAGAGAAGACTGTTAAAAGGAGAGCGGAGCAGTTAAAGAAAGAAGCTAAAGAAAATGAAAAATTATACTTGGAAAAAGAAAATCTTCTTAAAAAAGCAAATGAATTAAAGGATGAAATGATTAAGAAACAGCAATTTAAGAATGATTATTTTGTAAATCTTTCTCATGAACTTAGAACACCTTTAAATGTTATTTTAGCAACTGTTCAACTTATAAAGCTTAAAAATAAAGAAAATACATTAGGAAAATTTCAGGTAGAAGATTATAGTAATACTCTTAAAAATAATGCAGATCATCTTTTAAAAATAATAAATGATATTATAGATTCATCAAAAATAGAGTCGGGAACATATAAACTTAACTTTAAAGAACATGATATAGTCTCACTCGTTGAAGATACTGCATTAGGAATGAAAAGTTATATTGAAGATAATAATCTTGAACTTATAGTTGATCCTGAATTGGAAGAATTACAGGTTGAATGTGATGCAAATGAAATAGAAAGATGTATAATAAACTTATTATCTAATGCTATAAAATATACTCAAGATGGTGGGAAAATAGAAGTTTTTGTTAATGAACCTAAAGATGGCTTTGTAGATATATTAATAAAAGATAATGGAGTTGGAATTTCAATAGAACAACAAGGAATTATCTTTGATAGATTTGGACAAGCTGATAATGTTGCTAAGAAAAAATATAGAAGTAGTGGTATTGGATTAACTCTAGTAAAAAGTATAATAGAATTGCACAACGGTACTATAAGAGTTGAAAGCGAAATAAACAAAGGTAGTAGTTTTATAATAAGTCTGCCTATATACCAAGAAAAGAATAAAATATAAGTAATTTTATATAGGGTTCTGTTTTAAACCAGTATTAATTTTAGCTAGCTATTTAGACCTACTTAATTTGGCAGGGAGTTTTATTACTATTATAAAATAATAAAACTCTAAACTGCTTATTAAGATAGTTTTACATTTCTATCTAAAATCAACACTTATTTAAATCAGAGCCTTATATCTTTATCTTAATAATTAACTATGAAGTTATATAAAATAAACCTAGATTATAAATTAATAGATATATCAAAAAGCAATTTTATAATAGAATACATGAATAAAGTTACATGAAATTGAAGATATTAGTAATTAAGAAAAATCTATTTACATAGACTTTATGGAAGAATTATTAAGGGGGACTCTTATGTTCGATTTGAAAAGGTGCGCAATAAGGATGGCTTCTAATATAAAAATAACTGAAAGTAAAAGAGGAAAAGTATTTTTAAAAAATGATTTGATTTTAAGAGGAATAATTAGAAATTCAGATTATGAAGAGATTATAAGAAAATCTATACTAATAATGAATGGAATAAAAAAGGTAGAATTCAATTATGATGATTTAAGAGTTATAATATCTTATGATTATAATAGACTATCAGAAAAGAAAGTTGTCAGTTGGATAAAATTAATTATAGAAGTTATTGTAGATAATTATGAGGAGAGTAAAAAGTATATAGAAAACAACAATAAAGAAGCTTTAATAAGACTAATAGAACCACAGCTTAAAAATGAAGTTAAATTTATAAATGGTAGATAGATTAAGGTGGAAGATGTTATTTGAATAAAAAAGATAATATGGTAAAATGTTATATGCTGAGGTAATCTTTAGTTTTGTAGCAAAATCAAGTGCCTATAAGATTTTTCTTGTAGGTTTTTTTATATTTGTAAAAGGAGGTCTATATGAAATATAAGTTAAGTAAATTGTTTGTTATTAAAGAATTTATATGGAGAACATTAATTTTCATAGTTCTATATTTTCTTTTAGATTTTGGCATAAGAAGGTATAATTTAGGCTTCTTGGAGTGGGCAAGAGTTCTCTTAGCTATACTATACATTATATTAGGAACAATATCTCCATTGATAGAATATTTCTTTTGGTCATACTTTATATTTGATGATTTTATAGAGATAAAATGTGGTATTTTTTATAAAAGATATATATGTATAAAAATAGATAAAATAAAGTACATAAATATATGTGAGGATCCTATATCAGCTTTATTAAAGTTAAAGAGTGTAAGTATATATACAGCAGGTGGAAGAGTTGTTATACCAGCTTTAAATAGAGAAAATGCAAATATATTTTATGATATTGTAAAAAGAAATGTTTAGAGGTGGAATATGAATTTTTATAAGAAAAACCACTGGTATAATATATTAATAACTTTATTAAAATTATTAAAAAGTGCATGGCCAATAATGATTTTTTTGGCATTAAAATTTAATGAGAATATTATTGAGACTATGATACTATTTATAGCGTTGCTCATGGCATTTTCTGTTCTTAAGTGGATAAATACTGAAATTGCAGTGGAAGAAAATTTTCTAGTATATAAAGAAGGGGCGATATTTAAGGAGAAGCTTGTGGTACCATTAAAAAGTGTATCTTTAATAGAACTTGAAAGAAATATAATTTATAGAATATTTAGATTAAGAAAAATAAAAATTGATAGTGTATATCCATCTGCTAAAAGAAGTGCAGAAGTGGTAATGGTTTTAAAGAAAAAAGACTTAGATTTTTTATATGATAACTTAAGTGATAGAATAAAAAATCTTATTCATGAAGAAAAAGAAATAAATGAAACATTAGTTTATAATATATCGGCTGTTCATCTGATATTATTATCAATGCTTAGAAATAATATTCTTTTAGGAATAGGAGCACTTTATTCTAGCATCCATTTTATGAGTAAAATATACAAGGGGTTAAATGAAGAATTAATAAGTTTTTTTAAAAATGTTATTGAAGAAAATGTTATATCTAGAGATACCATATTAGCTATCTTTTTATCGGGACTTTTTTTATTTACTATATTATTAATTATTATATTAGCATTTTCAGTATCAGCCATATTATCTAAATATTATAAATTCACTATATATAGAAATAATAACTATTTGAAGGTTGAATATGGACTTATAACAAGGAGAAGTTATTCGATACCTACCGATAATATACATGCATTAAAAATAGAGCAAAATATAATAAATCAAATATTTAATTTCTACACAATAAAGTGTTGTGTAGTTGGTTATGGAAATAGCTTTAAAGAGGATGAGCTTATATTTCCACTGTGCAATAAAGTTGGGTTTTTAGATATATTAAAAAACTTAGTGCCTGAATTTGAATTTCATGGAACGGTATATAAGCCTGATAAAAAAGTTATGAGAAGATTTTATACAGTGCCAGTTCAAATAGCTGTTTATACTAGTGTTTTAATATTTTTTTTAACAGGAGAAAAATGGGTTGTTTTAGTTAGTGTTCCTTTAGTTATTTTGGAAAGAACATTATTATATAGGAATACTAAGTTAGGTTTTGGAGAAGATTTATATTATATTAGTTATAAAGCATTTAATAAGAGAGAATTTATAATAAGAAAATCTAGTATGGAAGAAATAAAGGTAACTTCTAATCCATTCCAAGTAAGAAAAGGAATAGGAAATTTTAAATTTAAATTTTATTCTCAAAAAAGGATTGACTGGATAAAGCTTAAGAATCTGAAAATAGAGATATATGATAAAATAAAGGAATGGACTTAAATTGAATTTTTTTATAGAGAAGGGGTATCGGTATTTGATATCCCTTTTTATTATTAATTTGTTAAGTTATGAAATTTAATGTACTATAGTAATATATATTTAGATAAAATTTATTTATATAAATTAGAAAAGATTATTAAGGTATTTATATAAGAAACGTGTGAATGTTACTTTGAAAGGATGATTTTATTGAAAAAATTAGTATTAGCAGAAAAGCCAAGTGTTGGTAGAGAGATTGCTAAGGTTTTAAAATGTAATAATAATAAAGGAAGTTATATAGAAGGAAAAGATTATGTAATAACTTGGGCTTTAGGTCATTTAGTGGAGTTACAATCACCAGAAGACTATGATAATAAATTTAAAACTTGGTCAATGGATACTCTTCCAATGTTGCCTAAACATATGAAACTTAAGCCTATAAAAAAGGGAACTAAGCAATTTTATGAAGTTAAAAAACAAATGGAGAGAAAAGATATAGATGAGATAATTATAGCTACAGATGCTGGAAGAGAGGGTGAACTTGTAGCTAGATGGATCATCGAAAAAGCACATGTTAAAAAGCCGCTAAAAAGACTTTGGATATCATCTCAAACAAGTAAGGCTATATTAGATGGATTCAAAAACTTAAAACCAGGAGAAAAGTATAATGATTTATATAGAGCAGCACAATGTAGAGCGGAAGCAGATTGGTTAGTTGGATTAAATGTAACTAGAGCATTAACTTGTAAATATAATGCTCAGCTTTCAGCAGGAAGAGTTCAATCACCTACTTTAGCTATGATAGTTCAAAGAGAAGAGGAGATAAAGAACTTTAAACCTAAAGCTTATAGTACAGTTTTATTAGATACAGATAAATGTTCATTTACATGGGTTAATAAAGATAATAATTCAAGAATATTTAATAGTGAGTTTAAAGATAAATTATTAAGTAAGCTAAAGGGAAGTAATGGAGTAATCAAGAGCATAAATGAGAGTAGTAAAAAGAAATATGCACCTCAACTATATGATTTAACTGAGCTTCAAAGAGATTGTAATAAGATATTTGGATATTCAGCAAAGCAGACTTTAAATATAATGCAAAGGCTTTATGAAAATCATAAACTTTTAACATATCCAAGGACAGATTCAAGATATATATCAAAAGATATAGTTGGAACTATAAAAGACAGATTAAAGGCTGTTGCTACAGGTGAGTTTAGAGTAGTGGCAAATGAACTTTTAAAGGGTGATATAAAAGCAAATAAGAGTTTTGTAGATGATAATAAGGTTTCAGATCACCATGCTATAATTCCAACAGAGGAAAGAGGAAACTTAGCTAACTTAAGTTCAGATGAAAGAAGAGTTTATGAGCTTGTAGTTAAGAGATTTTTAAGTGTATTAATGCCACCATTTGAATATATACAAACAACTTTAGTTGGAGATGTTAATGGAGAAAAGCTTATTGCCAAAGGTAAGGTTGTTAAATCTAAAGGGTGGAAAAAACTTTATGATAGAGATATAGATGATGATATAGAGGATGATATAAAAGAGCAAGAGCTTCCTAAATTAAATGAAGGCGACTCTTTCAAAGTTCTTAAGGTTATAGAGAAAAAGGGAGAAACTAAACCACCAGCAAGATTTAATGAAGGTACATTGTTATCAGCTATGGAAAATCCTCAAAAGTATATTGCATTAGATAAGAGTTCAGCAAAAACATTGGGAGAAACTGGTGGACTTGGAACAGTTGCAACTAGAGCCGATATTATAGAAAAATTATTTAACTCTTTTGTAATTGAAAAGAGAGGAAAAGAAATAATACCAACATCAAAGGGAAAACAGCTTATAGATTTAGTTCCTAAGGATTTAAAGTCACCTCTGTTAACAGCTTCATGGGAAGAGATGCTTGAAAAGATAAGCAAGGGAAAAGGTGATTCTAAGAAATTTATTAAGGATATAAGAAATTATGCTGTAGCTTTAGTTGAAGATGTTAAGCTTGCAGAGAGTAAATTTAAGCATGATAATCTGACAGGTAAGAAGTGCCCTGAGTGTGGAAAGTATATGCTTGAAGTTAAAGGCAAGAATGGAACTATGAATGTTTGTCAGGACAGAGAGTGCGGTCATAGAGAAAATGTAGCTAGAATAACTAATGTTAGATGTCCTGAATGTAAAAAGAAATTAGAATTAAGAGGGCATGGAGAAGGAAAAATATATGTGTGTCCTGGAGTTAATTGTAACTTTAGAGAAAAAGAATCAGTGTTTAAGAAGAGATTTGAAAAGAATAATAAAACAAATAAAAGAGAAGTAAATAAAATTATGCAGAAAATGAAAAAAGAAGCAAATGAGGATGTAAATAATCCATTTGCAGATCTTTTAAGTGGATTAAAATTTGACTAATTAAATAATATGTAAGAAAGAATTGTATTAAAGGTTATTTTGATATAATTCCTTCTTTATTTTTAGTCTCTGTTTTAAGTGAGTGTTGATTTTTAGTTATATTTAGAAAGTGATGTTGGTTTAAAAAAGAGTCTATTTTTGAAACTAAAATTTAAACTTTAATTAAATATAAAGATTTAATGTTAAAAAAGTGAAAATAATTTTAATGCTTAGAATTATATTAATTGAAGAGTGATTTTGATATGTAAAAGATATCATAGAAGAATTCTTTTAGGAGTATACATATTGGGGGTGTATGCTTTGTTCTATTTATAACAAGGATTGTTTAAGAAGGGAGGAATATTAATTTTTGTAACTTAATTTTATTATAGGAGGAAAGAAATGGGGTTAAGAAAAAAATTAAAAAAAGTAAGTAAGTGTTTAGGAATTATGTTCGCGGTTAATTTATTCTCAACTAGTGTTTTAGCAGCCCCTATAGAATATAAAGAAAATAATGTTAAGAGTTCGAAAAGTATAAAAGAGGACTATATTTTAAGTTATTCTGTAAAGGAAAATTTTATAAGTAAGAATAATGAATATGTAGATATAACAAAAGATATTAGTAAGGTTGCAAATCTTAAGGAGATGACGGTAATAGTAAAGTTTAGAACAAACTCTAATAGTGGAGCAAAAACTTTATTTAGTATCTCAGATTCAAAGGATCATTCAAGTGAACTAGCTTTAACTTTAACTGGGGGAAGTTTAAATGCACATATAAGAGAAAATAATAATTTCTTATGTAACATAAAATCTACAGAACAATACGGGGATAATTCTTGGCATGTAGGAATTATGACCTTAGGTAACTCAGGTGTTAAACTCTATGTTGATGGTGAAGAAGTTGCAAATTTAGATGAAGCAGTTAATGTTGATATGGTAACAGAGTTAAATGCTATGAATATAGGAAAAAACTTAGATAATGCTTCTTCTGGGGAATGGTATTTTGATGGAGATATAGATTACCTAGATATTTATGACAGAATAATAAGTGGGGATGAAGTAAAAGAACTTAGTAATCAAGAAGTTACTATAGGATATGACATTCCTTATGTAGATTTATCTAAGGATACAGAAAGACAAGTCTTAGTAGATAAAGAAGAAAACGTTTATTTAGGGCACCCTTCAACAGTTTTAATGGATGATAAGGAAACTATGTATGTAGTTTATCCTAAAGGACATGGTGTTGGGCCAGTAGTTTTAAAGAAAAGTGAAGATGCAGGATTAACATGGAGTGAGAGGTTAGAAACTCCAATAAGTTGGAATGATAGTGAAGAGACCCCTGTAATATATAAAATAAAGAAACCTGATGGAACTACAAGAATTCAAATGATATCAGGAGTTCCAAGAAGTCCTGAAGGTGGATTTAGAACAGCATATTCTGATGATAAAGGAGCTACATGGAGTGAGTTTGAACACCATTTTCCAACAGGTGATTATGCAGGGATAGTAGCTCATGCAAGCTTAACTCAACTTAAGGATGAAAATGGAGAGATGGATAATAAGTGGATGGGAATATTCCATGACTTTGGATATAATAACTGGAAAACTTATTTGAGCTTTGATGAAAATGGAAAAGAAGTTTGGACAGAGCCAGTTAGACTTCTAGAAGAGCATAATTCAATAGAAAAATCAGCTCAGCTTTGTGAAATAGAAGTTTTAAGATCACCAGATGGAGAACAATTAGCTTTAATTGCAAGATCTCAAGCTAAGAGGAATAATTCTATGATAGCCTTTTCGAATGATGAAGGTGAAACTTGGACAGAGCCAGTAGAACTTCAAGGAGCTTTAATGGGTGAGAGACATAAGGCTACTTATGATCCTATATCAGGAAGACTTTTAATAACTTTTAGAGAGATTATAAGAGATCCTAATGGAACTGGAAACTCTAATGATTGGGTAGCTGGAGATTGGGTTGCTTGGGTAGGTACTTATGATGACTTAGTTCATAATAGAGAAGGAGAATATAGAATAAGACTTATGGAAGACTTTACTCCATCTGTTAAATCAGGAGACTGTGGATATGCAGGAAATGAGGTTTTAGATGATGGAACTTATGTTTTAACTTCATATGGATATTGGGAAGAAGGGTACAATAAGCCTTATATTAAGAGTTTAAGACTTACTTTAGACGAAATAGATAAGATAGTTGCTAGTAGGGTAGCACCAAAAGTTACAGGTGTTTCTGCTTTAACTAAAGATGGAACTTATGGCGCAGGTGATCACATAGATTTTGAAGTTCAATTTGATAAGGCAGTTTTTGTGAAAGGAAACCCTCAAATTGCTTTAAATATTGGCGAAGATAAGGAAGGTTTTGCTGATTATTTAAGAGGAAGTGGAAGTGATAAATTAGTATTTAGATATGTTGTTTCACTAGGTGATGAAAGCTTAGATTTAGATAACTTAGCAAATATAAGATTAAATGGTGGAAAGATATTTGATGCTGAAGGAACAGGTTGTGACATTACATTATCAGAAGGATTGTTAGCAAATAGTTCAAATATAGTACTAGATCCTAGCAAACTTCAAAGTGTTTATGAGTTTTCAAAAGCATTCTCAACAATTCAAGGAATTAATGGTTGGTACTATAAAGAATTCTCTAATGGAGAGTATAGAGATATGACATACCATGCTGACTTAGATGGAGGCATATGGAAAGGAACTCATGAGTGGAGTAGAATTTATAGACCATCATCTATGCATCCAGGAACAGATCAAAATGCTGTTATAGCGTTTAAAGCTCCAAGAGATGGTGAAATTATAGTAAATGGTAATGTTAAAAAATTATTATCGGGTGGAAATGGAGTAGATATTAAGGTTATTCATAATAATACTAAAGTTTGGCCAGAAAGCAGTGAATGGCAAAGATTAAATGCTACTGATACTAGTGGATATAATTTAGATTTGATGCTTACAGTAACTGAAGGTGATTATATTTACTTTGAAGTTAATGGAGTAGGTGGAAATATAGGACAAGATAACACTTATTGGAATCCTGTAATAACTTATGTTGATTCAGAAATTGAGAGAGTATTAGATGGATTTGTAGGTAGTAAGGATAAGCATTATTTTAAAGAAGATTATGAAAATATAGTAACTGAAAGTAGAAATAAAGATTTAAATATTGTTTCTTGGAAAGGTGAAAAGTTAAATTCACAATTAGTTTTATATACAGAGCTTGCTGAAATAGAAGATGTAAGGTTAGAGATTTCTGATTTTACTGATGAGAATGGGAATGTGATTTCTTCTTCTAATGGGGAAATGAACTTTGTTGAATATGTAAGAGCTGATAATAAGCTTATACCAGATATATTAGATATAAATGAAACAGAGCTTATAGAAAGAAGAAGTGTACAACCTTTATGGTTTACATTAAATATTCCAAAGGAAACAGTACCAGGAAATTATGCTGGAACAATAAAGGCAATTTCAACTGGGGGAGAAGAAGTGGAATTTAATGTTAATTTAGAAGTTTTAGATATGACATTAACTTCACCAGAAGAATGGACATTTCATTTGGATATGTGGCAAAATCCATACTCTGTAGCAAGATACTTTGATGTTCCACTATGGTCTGAGGAACATATAAATTATCTTAAGCCTCATTTAACAAGGCTAAAGGATGCTGGTCAAAAGGTAATAACAACTACTATTGTTAAGGATCCATGGAATGGTCAAACACATGATCCATATGGCTCAATGGTAGAGTGGACAAAGAAAACTGATGGAACCTTTGAATTTGATTTTGATGATTTTGATAAATATGTAGAGCTTTGTATGGAAATAGGAATTGATGACCAAATAAACTGTTATAGTATGGTTCCATGGGCTAATAGAGTTTCTTATTTTGATGAGATTCAAGGAAAAGAGGTATTTGAAATTTTAACTCCAGGAAGTTCAACTTGGAATTCATATTGGGGTCAATTTATAGATGCCTTTGTAGCTCACCTTGACTTAAAAGGATGGGAAGACATAACTTATATAGCTATGGATGAAAGACCAGCATATGTTATGAATCCTGTTTTTGAACTTTTAAAAGATACTCCTCTTAAAATTTCTGGTGCTATGAACTATGGTAGTGTTAACCAAATATCAGATAAGGTTATGGATATGTCAGTAGCAGTTAGAGAAGTTCATGATGAAGAAGAGTTTGCTAAGTTCTCACAAGAAAGAAGATCAAAAGGACAAAACACAACGCTATATTTAGCTACAGGAGATTATCCAAACTTTTTCACCTATTCAAATCCAGCAGAGAGTGCATGGGTTGGTTGGTATTCGGCAAAAACTGATATAGATGGCTTCTTAAGATGGTCTTTTGATAACTGGGTTGAAAATCCTTTGGAAACAACAGATCACACTAGATTTGAGTCAGGAGATTGTTTTATAGTTTATCCAGAAAGAAGCTCTATAAGATTTGAAAGATTTAGAGAAGGTATTCAAGATAATGAAAAGATGAGACAATTATTATATAAACACCCAGAGTGGAAGTTAGAAGTTGATAAGATATTAGATAATTTAGATAGAGGACATAGTTTAGGTGATGGTGTTGACTTTGGATATGAAGTAAGTGAAGCTAAATCTGCCTTAGAAGATATTGTAAGAAAGATATTAAATGGTGAAGAACCTACAAAACCTAATACTAGTATAGCATCAAGTGTTAAAGAAGTAGTTCAAATTGAAGAGGAATTTGATTATGTTTTCATAGTAAATGAAGTTTTAGGATTAAATAAAGTTGAGTTAGTAGTAAATTACGATTCAGAATTATTAAATCTTATTGGAGAACCAAAAGGATTAAATGGGTTTGAAGTTATTTCAGTAGAAGAATTAAATCTAGGTGAACTAAGATTAATCCTTGAAACTAAGGAAGGGGAAGATAAGCTTAATGGAGATGGTGAAGTATTAAAAATGACATTTACTTCAAATAAAAAAGCTGAGTCTACAGAAATTTTAGCAAACGGTATAAAGCTTGAAACAGAGCTATATGGAGAAGAAAACTTTGAAGATATTTCTTCTACTATAAAGGTTGTTGGAAAAAATTTAGCTTTAAATAAGCCAGCAACTTCAAGTTCATCAGAAAGTGGAAGAGAGGCATCAAAGGGAAATGATGGTGATGAAACTTCAAGATGGTGTGCAGCAGATGGAAGTGTAAATCATTGGTGGCAAGTAGACTTAGAAGAGATTTATGATATAGATGGATTAAATATAACGTGGGAGAAAGCTTCCTCATATGGATTCTCAATATTAGTTTCTGAAGATGGAGAAGAATGGAGAGAAGCATTTAATAATACTGATAACTTAGTTTCAGAAAAAGTTAGTGAAATAAGCTTAAATGAAAGTAATGTTAGATACATTAAAATTCAAATGAATAGCCTCCCATCAAGTAGTGTTTGGGCATCCTTCTTTGAATTAAAAGTTTTTGGAGATGAATCTGGAATAGATCCTTCAAAAGAAGAATTAAAAGATTTAATAGAGGATGTGAAAGAAACTTTAATAAATTCAGTAGAAGGAATAGATGTAGGACAATATCATGAAGGAAGTAAGGTAGAGCTTACAATAGCTTTAGAGAATGCTGAGGAAGTTTATAATAATGGATCTTCAGAAGAAATAAATAATTCAATAGCTATGCTAAGAGAAACTTTAGATTTATTCTTAAATAGAGTAATTGATGAAACTACTGGAGATATTAATGAAGATGGTAAAAAGGATATAGGTGATTTAGCTTTAGCTTCAAAGTATCAAGGAGATATAGATTTTGAAAATTCATTAAGTGTAAACTCAGATTTAAATTTAGATGGAGAAATAAATGAATATGAAGTTAAATTCATATCAAAAATAATATTAAAATAGGTTGAAAATTTAATTTTACTCTATTAGAGAATTTTTTATATATTCTCTAGTAGAGTTTTAATTTTTTTAATATATAAATTGGTGAATATGAATATACTATAAATATAATTTGTATTTTAAAATAAAAAATTAAACTAATGATAAATTAATAGAATGTACACAGAATTAGGATGCTCTGTAATTAAATATTTACTATTTGTAACATGAAAAATATGTATAATTATAGAGAATTAAGTTGTGTTTTGGAGGTAATATGAGTAAGGAGATTTTTAGCAAAAGAAGAAGAAGAAAGTTAAAGGCTAAATATATTAGAAGAAGAATAGGTATGGCTTCTATTTTAATAGTTGCTTTAGTTTTTGGTGGAATGAAAATTGTATTAAGTGGAAAGAGTGCAGTTGTAAAGGGAAATACAGAAAGCAAAGTAGAGAGTAATGTTGATATTAATAAAAATAAAGATGGAATATTAAGTAATGAAGAAGTTAATAACGTAGAGGAGATGACAGTAGAGCTACCTAAATATGAGGCTAATGATATAGTGCCAGGCAGTAATGTTACCTTTGAAGGGAAAGCTCATGTAGTAAGTGTACAAGATGTAAAGAATATGGTTGATGGAAGTTATGATGGAGATGAAAAGTATGTTTTTCTCACCTTTGATGACGGTCCAAGCCCACTAACAAATCAAGTTTTAGATATATTGAATGAAAATGAAGCAAAGGCAACTTTCTTTGTTTTAGGTTCAATGTTAGAAAATGGACAAACGCCAAAAGATACATTGAAAAGAACTATAATGGAGGGGCATGCCCTGGCTAATCATAGTTATAGTCATAATTTTAAAAGTCTTTATCCAGGAAATGTAACGGATATAGATTACTTTATGAAGGAATTTGCTAAAACAAATAATATAATGAAGGAAATTTTAGGAGTAGAGTTTGATACTAATGTACTAAGAATGCCTGGAGGATATAACAGCAGAGTTTATTACAAGGATAGCAATTTAGAAAATTTAAATTCTACTCTAAAGGAAAACAATATAGTAAGTATTGACTGGAATGCATTAAATGGTGATGCTGAGGGAAAACAATATAGTAATGAACAGATGATAGATTATGTTAAGAGAACATCAAATGGAAAAAATCAAGTTGTTTTATTAATGCATGATGCTTATGGTAAAGAGAAGACAGTTAACATATTACCAGAAGTAATAAAATATTATAAAGAGCAAGGATATGAATTTAAGACAATAAGTGATGCTAATTTATAAAGTAAGATTATTTATTAAGTATATAAAAAAGCACTAGAAAAACCTAGTGCTTTTTATTATTTGCTTTCTAAATACTCATCGTATGTACAAACTTTATCGAATTTAATTCCTTCTGGAGTTAATTCTATTATTCTGTTTGCGATAGTTTCAACGAATTGATGGTCGTGACATGAGAATAATAAAACACTCTTGTAGTCAGCTAAACCATTGTTTACTGCTGTTATTGACTCAAGGTCTAAGTGGTTAGTAGGCTGATCTAGAGTTAAAACGTTCGCTGAACTAAGCATTAACTTAGAAAGCATACATCTAACCTTTTCTCCTCCTGATAATACAGAAGCTTGTTTTAATGCTTCTTCACCTGAGAATAACATTCTACCTAAGAATCCTCTTAAGTAAGATTCAGATTTTTCATCAGAGAATTGTCTTAACCAATCAACTAAGCTTAAATCGCAGCCGTCGAAGAATTCAGTGTTATCTTTTGGGAAGTAAGCACTTGAAATAGTTACACCCCATTTGTAGTCTCCTGAATCAGGTTCCATTTCTCCATTGATTATTTTAAATAATGTAGTTATTGATCTTTCATTTCCAACAAAAGCAATCTTATCATCTTTGTTAATTCTAAAGCTTACGTTGTCTAAAAGTTTAACGCCATCAACAGTTTTTGATATTCCGTTAACTTCTAAGATATCATTTCCAACTTCTCTTTCAGGTTTAAATCCAACGAATGGATACTTTCTGCTTGAAGGTTGAATATCATCTAATGTTATCTTATCTAATAACTTCTTACGTGAAGTTGCTTGCTTAGATTTAGATGCGTTAGCACTGAATCTAGCGATGAAGTTTTGAAGTTCTTTAATCTTCTCTTCTTTTTTCTTGTTTTGATCCTTAGCCATTTGAAGAGCAAGTTGGCTTGACTCGTACCAGAAGTCATAGTTACCAACGTATAACTTGATTTTACCAAAGTCAACGTCACATATTTGTGTACAAACCATGTTTAAGAAGTGTCTATCATGAGATACAACTATAACTGTTCCTTCAAAGTTTCCTAAGAAGTTTTCAAGCCAAGTTATAGCTTTTATGTCTAAGTGGTTTGTAGGCTCGTCAAGTATAAGTACATCTGGCTTACCGAATAAAGCTTGAGCTAAAAGAACTTTAACCTTCTCATCACCCTTAAGTTCACCAACAGTATTGTAGTGAAGTTCAGTGCCTATTCCTAAACCTTGTAATAATGATGAAGCTTCTGATTCAGCTTCCCATCCATCTAAATCTGCAAATTCTGCTTCAAGTTCAGCAGCTTTAATTCCGTCTTCATCAGAAAAATCAGGCTTTGCATATAAAGCATCTTTTTCTTCCATTATTTCGAATAATCTTGGATTTCCCATTATAACTGTTTTTAAAACTTCACAGTCATCATATTGATAGTGATCCTGTTTTAAAACAGAAACTCTAGTTTTAGCAGGGATTGAAACTTCACCTGTATTAGGTTCTATTTCTCCAGATAATATTTTTAAGAATGTAGATTTACCAGCACCATTTGCACCGATAACTCCATAGCAATTTCCAGGAGTAAACTTTAAGTTAACATCTTCAAAAAGTTTTCTTCCACCAAATCTTAAGCTTACATTGTTTACTGTAATCATTAAGTTCTGTCCTTTCTTTTTTCGTATTTTAATAATTTGTTAATGCAAAAAAATAGTTTTATGCACATGAATACTTATTATAACACAAAATGAGACAAAAAAATATTGAATTATTATGAACGGTATGCTATATTTTATATAAACTTTTAATTTAGACCAGAGAGTCTAGAAAAGGGAGGAGAAATAACATGGCTCAAGTTACAAAAAATCAAGAGGTAGAGCTTCTAGAAGTTATAGGAGTAGAGGATAAAGTACCTCTAAAAAAAGCAATTCCTTTAAGTATCCAACATTTATTTGCAATGTTTGGATCATCAGTATTAGTACCAATTCTTTTAAACATTGATCCAGCTACGGTTTTATTCTTCAATGGAATAGGAACTTTATTATATGCATTCATAACTAAGAGAAAAATTCCAGCATATTTAGGGTCAAGCTTTGCATTTATATCACCAGTATTATTATTAATGGGACAAGGATACTCTTTCCCGGAAGTACAAAGTGGATTTGTAGTATCAGGATTACTATTTGCAACAATAGCAATAATAGTAGGTTTTGTAGGAACTGGTTGGATTAGAAAATTATTTCCACCAGCATCTATGGGCGCTATAGTAACAATCATAGGATTAGAATTAGCACCAACAGCAGCTGATATGGCAGGATTTCCTGTGGGGTTATCTAATTCACAAACTTTAAACCCAACATGGGTATTAGTTTCAATGATTACATTATTAACTGTTATTTTATCATCAGTATTATTAAGAGGATTCTTAAAAGTAATTCCAATATTAATAGGAATAGTAACAGGATATGTAGTAAGCTGTTTCTTTGGATTGGTTGATTTTACTCCAGTAAGAGAAGCTAGCATTTTTGTAGTACCACAGATACATATAGCAAAACCAAGCTTAAATGCAATACTAACAATTTTACCAGCAACTTTTGTTGTAGTAGCTGAACACGTTGGACACTTGGTAGTAACTAGTAGTATAGTTGGTAAAGATTTATCAAAAGATCCAGGACTTAATAAATCACTTCTAGGAGATGGTTTGTCAACAATGATTTCAGGATTCTTTGGTTCAGTACCAACAACAACTTATGGTGAAAATATAGGAGTTATGGCTTTAACAAAAGTATATAGCTCATATGTAATATGCGGAGCAGGAATACTTTCAGTGGTATTGGGTTTTTCAGGAACTTTATCAGCACTTATAAGAAGTATTCCAACACCAGTAATAGGAGGCGTAAGTTTACTTTTATTTGGTACAATAGCAACATCAGGTCTTAGAACATTTATAGAAGAGAAAGTAGATTATTCTAAGTCTAGAAACTTAATATTAACATCAGTAGTAATGATAGTTGGATTAAGTGATATTGCTGTGAGATTTGGAGCTATAGAGATTAAAGGGATGGGACTAGCTACTATAGTAGCAATGATTTTAAGCATATCATTCATGTTATTTGACAAATTAGGATTAATGAATGAAAAAGAATAATTTGTAGAAAAAAGAAAAAAGCTAGGGTTTATAAACTCTAGCTTTTTTCTTTTTATTTTAATAATATTAAAGGAAGTTTTGTCAAAATATAAAAGTTAGAAAATAATGAATTATCAGAATTTTTTATAAATAGCATAAATATATGCGTATTTAAGAGTAGCAAGAAGGATAGGTGAGTATTTATGGTATTATATTGTTTTTTTGCTTTATTAAGCTATGAATTTATAGAAATAGCAGAAATAGTGCTTAAATAGTGAGTTTGATTAATTATTACAAATAAGTTACAATTAAAAAGGTATTTTACTTAATAAAGTGTAAAATCCCTTCTGACATACAGAAAAAGCGTAAAACTTTCGCATGGAAGCGTATAACTTTTACTTGCCAGAAGGAGGAGATAATATGGTAAATATTAAAAAGTTGTTTTCAAAGGAAAATAGAAATAAAACTTTAGCTATAGGACTAACTGGGTTGGTATTAGCTGGAGGAATAGTAATGTTTTCAATGAGAAAAACTCTTAACGTAGTAGTTAATGGAGAGAAAACGGAGATTGTTACCTACAAAGGAACAGTACAAGGGGCTTTACACGATAATGGAATAACAGTAGCACCTAAAGACAAAGTAATACCTTCATTAGGAAGTAAAATATCAAAAAATGAGACAATCACTATAAATAAGGCTGTCAATTTAAAGGTGAAGACAGCTGATGGAGAAAAAGAGATTGTCAGTGCGGAAGATAATGTAGAGAATATGCTAAAATCAGAAGGAATAGCTTTTGATGATAATGATAAGATATTGCCAGGAAGAGATGAAAAGCTAAAGTCTGGTATGGATGTTGAATTAGTAAAGGTTGATGTTAAGAAGGTAAAAGAAGTACAACCTATAGAATATACTACTGAGGTTAAGAAAGATAACTCTAAGCCACAAACATACACAGAGGTATTAAAATCAGGACAAGACGGTGAGAAAGAAGTAACTCGTGAACTTGTTTATGAAAATGGAAAAGAAGTAAGTAATAATGTTGTACAAGAGTTAGTTGTTAAGGAACCAGTTAATAAAGAAGTTCTTAAAGGAACTCAAGAATACCAAAGCTTAAGCAGAGGTGGGGAAAATATTAACTTTAAGAAGAAATTAACAGTTAAATCAACAGCATATACTCATGAAAAAGGTTCATCACAATCTTATACAGCTTCTGGTATGCATGTTGTAAGAAATCCTAATGGATACAGTACAATAGCTGTTGATCCTAATGTAATACCTTTAGGAACTAAGCTATATGTAGATGGATACGGATATGCAATAGCAGCTGATACAGGTGGTGCTATCAAAGGAAATAAAATAGATCTTTATTTTGATACAGAAGAAGAAGTATCAAACTGGGGATTAAGAAATTTAGATATTTATATATTAAATTAACTACGATAAAAGGACAGGCTCTATGAAGCCTGTCCTTTTATTGTAATAAAATGATTTTAAAAATATATAATTTGCATCATAAAGATTCTATTTTAGAAATAATAATAAATTTTATATTATGTATTTTGGTTGGTTATGAAAAATATTGAGTTAATAATAGAGAAAAGAGAAAAAAATATAGAAAATTGATATAATAAAAAGAATTTTTGATAATTGGGAACTGAAACTCCTCTAAAAAAATATTTATATAGTGAGGAAAAAATTATAAATATTTTTAGGAGGTAATTTTTATGAAAATAGCTATAAGAGGTGGTCATAACTTTCAAGCTAAAGGAGCTATTGGAATAATTGATGAAACAGTTGAAAATAGAAATGTATATAAGGCTGTTATAAAATATTTACAAAATGCTGGTCATACTGTTATAGATGTAACTCCAGGAAATTGTGATGTTAATACTGATTTATATTTAGGTGTACAAAAGGCTGAAGAAAATAATGTTGATTTATTTATTTCAATACATTTCGATAAAGCATATAGCACTTATAATGGAGCATTAGGTACAGGGACATGGATTGTTGGACTAGGGGGGGATGCAGAAAAATATGCAAGAAGAATAGTCGATAAAGTTGCAGAGGGAACAGGACTTAAGAATAGAGGTGTTAAGGTCAATTCTAGTTTATATGAATTAAGAAAGACATCTATGCCAGCTGTCATTGTTGAAGTATGTTTCTGTGAGGCTACTGAGGACGTTAGAATCTATAGAGAAAAAGGGCCAGATTTTATAGGGAAACTAATAGCTGAGGGAATAGCAAATAAAGATATAAGTAATGACAATGGAGAATATATACCACCTACAGAAAAGCCTGAAGTTAGTGGTGAAAAAGATGAGTTTTTAAAAATTACAAATGCTAAAGCATTAGTTGCTTTAGATCCAAGGGATAAACCAAGTAATAATTATAAGGATTTAGGTGAAATTTATGAAGGAGAAAGAATAAAGATTTTACCGGAAATTTGTGATGAAAGAGATTATATTCCAGTAACTTATTGGAAAGATACTGAAAATCTTGAATCTTCTAAGGTTTGGGTAAACTCTAATCAGAAATATTTAAACATTGATACAAATGCTAGAGTTATAAATGTAGTAACTGAATTGGATGCAAGATACACTCCTTCTCCAGATTCTAAAAGAATGGGTTATGCTAATAATAATGAAAGGCTTTATGTTCATAAGATTGAGGGCGGATATGCCTTAGCAACTTATTTTGCGGGGTCAGGATATAAAACTGCTTGGTTTACTGCTAAATATATTAAATTAGATTAATTATTAAAGATTCAGAGAGTAAATCTCTGAATCTTACAATTATTATCTAATATTTATTTTAATTTTCAAAATAAAATATGATAAAATACTATAAATATGATAAAATTACATACAGTAAATAATTAATTAAAGGAGATTATTATACATGTTTAATGTTGCATTATGTGAAGATAATTCCTTACAGAGAAAAGAGTTAAAAGAAAATATAGGGAAAATATTAAGTGAATTAGGATTGGAACACAATATTATTACTTTTGAAACTGGGGAAGATCTACTAAAAGATTATCCAGATAAGTTGGACATGCTATTTTTAGATATACAGATGGGTGAGCTAACTGGAATGGAAACGGCAAGAAAAGTTAGGGAATATGATAATAAAGTTGAAATAATATTTATAACTGCTTTATGGGATTATGTACAAAAAGGCTATGAAGTTAGAGCATTTAGATATTTAATAAAACCTGTGAATTTTGAAGATTTGAGGGAACAAGTTATTGCTTGTACTGATAGTGTTTTAGAGAAGAGAGATACATACATAACAATAAAAGATAAGGGTAATGTTTTGAAATTGAGAACTGAGGACATAGTTTTTCTTGAGACTTTTGATAGAAAAGTCATAATCCATACAGATACAGAAGAACATACAGTGAAGGCAAGTATGAATAAGTTAGAAAAAGAACTTGTGAATTTAGGTTTTTTCAGATGTCATACAAGTTATATAGTAAATTTATCAAAGATTGAAGAGCTACAAAAAGACTCTTTAACTATAGATAAATATACTTTGCCTGTTAGTAAGCATAGAATGAAAAATTTAAAATTAAAATTAACAAGTGTTTTAGGTGATATGATATGCTAGCAAGCAATGTGTTTTGGGATGGCTTAGAGAATATATCACTTTTAATAGAGTGGCTTAGTTTTTATATTATTATAGATGAATTTAGTGAAAAGAAAAATGATAAAGCTACAATTTTAAGCTCGTTCTTACTATTAATAATAGTATCTATTATATTAAAGGGATTAAATGTTACTCCAAATGAAAGAATAGTAATTTGCTTTATAATTGGATTGATTTTTTATAAGTTTAATTTTAAATGCAATAACATAAAATGTATTATGATTTCACTGATGTTTTGGCTTTTCATGCTTACCATAGAAGCATTATCTATAAGTTTTGTAGTTAAGATTAATGGATTAAGTAGTGTATCTGAGCTTTTGAATCAAAATATGTATAGATTAGAAACTATAATTTTGTCTAAAGTTATTTTAATTTCTCTTATTATTGTTGTTAAGTGCTTAAAACTACATATAGATATTGGAAAAGGGGAGTTTATATATATGATTACTCCCGTTGTAACAAATATAATAATGATTCTTGTTATTTTTGGATATGCATTTAGTGATTATAGGGGAGGTATAGAGAATAATGTTTCTATATTTTTCGTTTCAATAATGCTTTTATTATCTAATATGTCGCTTATGTTTATAGTTAGTAAAATAATAAAGAATAATAAGTTGAAACTTGAAAATGAGTTTATAAAAAATAAACTTGAGATGGATTATAAATATTATTCAGATTTACAAGTTAGTCAGGAGAGAGTTAAAAGACTTTATCATGATATGAAAAATCATATTGTATGTATAGAAGAATCAACTAATAGTGAATATGGAGTAAGAAAAGAATATTTAAATAGTATAAATAAAGAGATAGATAAGCTTAATATTGGATTTAATACTGGAAACGAGGTTTTAGATGTAATATTGAATAATAAGAGAGAGCTTAGTATAAAGAATAATATAGATTTTCAAGTTATTATGGATTTTTCAAAAATTGAATTTATAGAATATTTTGATATATGTACAATATTTTCTAATAGTCTTGACAATGCCATAGAGGCCTGTAAGAAAGTTGATAAAGAAAAAAGAAAATTTATTTCTCTTAAGGGTACTTATGTGAAAAATTTTTATATAATAAAATTAGAAAATTCAAGGGTAAATAAAATAAAGTATTTAAATGGAGAGTTTTTAACTGATAAAAGGGATAAATTCTTGCATGGAATTGGTCTTAAGAATATTAGATCAGCTGTAGAAAAATATGATGGAGAAATGATTGTAGAAACAAGTAATGATAAATTCACCTTAAAGATATTAATACCTATAAAGTAAAGTTAGGTTAAAAGACAAAGAAGCTTAGAAATAGAATATTTCTAAGCTTCTTTTTATTTATATATTTATGTTTGACTATAGCTTAATTATATTATATTTTTATTAAATTTAGAAGGGGATATTCTACAAAATATAATAATAACTTTTTAAAATTTAAATTGTATTATATAATAATTATTAAATATTAATGAAAAGTATATATTGTGTACAAAAATTATATAAATTTAAAAATGTGTACAATTATTATGCTTTATTGAATAAATTTAGAAGTGAGGGATAAAAGTTGAAAAAGATTTTAACTATATTAAGTTTAGTTACAGTAATAAGTTTAGTAGGATGTTCTGCCAGTGGAGCTTCAAGTAAGGAAAATTTAGCAGGTGAAACCGTTAAAGGAGAAATGAATGTTACATATTTAAATGTTGGACAAGGAGATAGTGAGTTAATACAAGTCAATGGTAAAAATATGCTTATAGATGCAGGAACTAATGCAGGAGCAGATGAACTAGTTAAAGACTTAAAAGATAGAGGAATAAAAACTATTGATATAGCCATTGCTACACATCCTCATGAGGATCATATTGGTGGTATGGATGAGGTATTAGAAAATTTTGATGTTAAATCTTTTTATGCACCAAAGGTTGCTCATACTACAAAAACATATGAAAACATGCTTAAAGCTGTTAAAAATGAAGGATTAAAGCTTAAGCAAATAAAAGAAGGAACTGATATTGATTTAGGGGTAAATACTGATGTTGAGGTATATACACCAACTAAAACAAGTTATGATGATTTAAATAATTATTCACCTATAATGAAAATTACTTATGGAGAGAATGCCTTCATGTTTACAGGAGATGCTGAAGAAATTTCTGAAAAGGAAGCCTTAAAAGAGCACAAGGATTTAAAGGCTGATGTTTTAAAGTTAGGACATCATGGTTCTCATTCATCAACAAGTGAACCATTCTTAAAAGCTGTCGATCCAAGCATTGCAATAGTTTCATGTGGGAAAAATAATAAATATGGACATCCACATAAGGAAACTATGGATAAGCTTAAGCAAGCTAATGTTAAAGTTTATGAGACATTCAGAGATGGAGATATAACAATAACATCTAATGGGCAAAAATTAAATGTTAAATTACATACTGAAAAATAGAATTAAAAACTAAATTGGGTGTGTTGATTTTTTGAAATATATATTATATAATTACCTAGAAAATAAGATATAGACAGTTCGGAAGCCTCCTGTCTTTAAATAAAACTACGGTGTTTTAAGTGTAATTATATAAGTATTTATATAATTTTAGTTTGTATGCTTTAAACCGTAGAATTTTCTACGGTTTTATTTATTTTTAGCATATTTATTAATATAGCTTCTTTAAATAGAAGGTTAATTTGATTATGATATTTTGTCAGATTTATTTTAATTTTCAAAAGATTAGCTATGTATTTATCTTCTTAAAGCATCATAGTTAGGAGTATTCCATAGGAACTGATTTTTAGGAGGATATTATGACAGATAAAAAGATTAAGAATTTAGTGATATCAGCATTAATAGCCGCTTTATACGCTGCATTAACATTAGGTCTAGCACCTATAAGTTATTCTGGAGTTCAATTTAGAGTAGCAGAAATAATGGTGTTATTAGCTTTTTATAAATCAGAATACATAGTTGGATTAACATTAGGCTGTTTTATTGCTAATATACTAGGACCTAATGGAACAATAGATGTTGTTTTAGGAACATTTGCAACATTTATAAGTGTATGGGCAATATATTTAACAGGAAAGTATGTAAAAGGTAATAAAGCTTTATGGATAGCTTCAATATGGCCTACAATATTTAATGGACTTATAATTGGATGGATGCTTAATTTTTTATATGGATTGCCTCTAGTTTTAACTATGGGACAAGTTGCGCTAGGAGAGTTTGTAGTTATAACTATAGTTGGGGTTCCTTTATTTAAATTTATAGGTAAAAAGTATGAAGATAAATTAAGTTTAATACTTAGATAATAAGTAAATAGGAATTGAGTTATTTTAGAAAGAATTTAAATATGTGAATTAAAAAAGAAGACCTTAGTTTAGAATTTTAAACTAAAGTCTTCTTTTTATTAACTTTTATTATAAGTTGTTTTATAATAGAGATTAAAAATATAAAGCTTTTTAGCAAAATGCAGACTTAAACATAATATTTAATCTTTTAATTTTTTAATGAGTGAAGTGGTGCGGGGATTCTTCCACCACGCTCTACAAAAAGATCACAGTTTCCAAGAGAAGTTGACATTATAGGAGCTGATCCAAGAAGTCCACCAAACTCAACCATATCACCAACATCTTTACCAGGAACAGGTATTATTCTAACAGCTGTAGTCTTATTGTTTATCATTCCTATAGCAGCTTCATCAGCTATTATTCCAGAAATGGTAGAAGCTGATGTTTTACCAGGAATAGCTATCATATCTAATCCTACTGAACAAACACATGTCATAGCTTCTAATTTTTCAAGAGTTAGGAATCCATTTTTTGCTTGTTCTATCATACACTCATCTTCAGATACTGGTATAAAAGCTCCGCTAAGTCCTCCTACATAGGAAGAAGCCATTAATCCACCTTTTTTTACTGCATCGTTTAATAGGGCTAAGGCAGCTGTAGTTCCATGAGTTCCACAGTTTGAAAGACCTATTTCTTCTAAAACTCTTCCTACTGAATCACCTACAGCTGGAGTAGGAGCAAGTGAAAGGTCTACTATTCCAAATGGTATATCTAATATCTTTGAAGCTTCTTTGGCAACTAGTTGACCCATTCTAGTTACTTTGAATGAGGTTTTCTTTATAGTTTCGGCAACTTCTTCAAAGCTTTTTCCTTTAACTTCTTCTAAAGCTTTTTTTACAACTCCAGGTCCGCTAACACCTACATTTATGACTTTTTCAGCTTCTCCAACCCCATGAAAAGCGCCAGCCATAAATGGATTATCTTCTACAGCATTACAAAATACTACGAGCTTAGCACAACCAAAGCCATCAGGAGTTATGTTAGCTATATCTTTAATTCTTTCTCCCATAAGCTTTACAGCATCCATATTGATTCCATATCTTGTTGAGCCAACATTAACAGAAGAACAAACAATATCAGTAGAAGCCAATGCTTCTGGAAGAGAGTTTATAAGTTTTAAATCACTATCTGTAAATCCTTTATGTACTAGAGCAGAGAAACCACCTATGAAGTTAACCCCAACTTCCTTTGCAGCTCTATCCATGGCTTTGGCAATTTTTACATATGAATCACACTTAGCAGAAGCACCAACTATAGATATCGGGGTAACAGAAATTCTCTTGTTTATTATTGGTATACCAAATCTTTTTTCAATGCTTTCACCAGTTTTAACTAAATTTTCAGCGGTTTTAGTAATTTTATCATATATATTATTACTAAGTATTTTTATGTCAGATGAAGAGCAATCCATTAGAGAAAGTCCTAAAGTTATGGTTCTAACATCTAAGTTTTGTTCTTTTATCATGCTGACAGTTTCTAAAATTTCATTATCTCTTAACATACCCATATCTCCTAAATTTAAATTCTATGCATTGATTTAAAAACATCTTCATGTTGAACAGAAACATCTAAAGAATTAGCTTCAGAAAATTTCTTAAAAACCTCTTTTAAAGATGCAATATCTTTTTTTGAATTTGACACATCAGTTAGCATAATCATTGTGAAATAACCATCCATGATTGTTTGACTTATATCAAGTATATTTACATTATTATCTTGTAAAATACCAGAAACACCATGAATTATTCCAACTTTATCTTTTCCGACTACAGTTATAACAGCTTTCATAATAAAAACCTCCATAAATTAAAATTTTAGAATATATTTTATACTTATTATAATCTATTACGAGTTAAAATTTAACAAAAATGTTTTTATTTATTGATAAAAATAGATTTTTATAAGATTGAAATTATTTATTAAAGACAAAAAGAAATAAAATTGTTATAATAACAAAAGAGTTTTAATTGTGAGGTGATTTAAATGAGTGGTGTAGCAGGAGAAGGATGCGAGATTTTAGTACCATTTAATGAGAGAAGACCTTTAGCTGAAATTGAGAGAAGTTTAGTTAAGACATATAGAAAAAAGGTATGGTCAAAATTTATAAAAGCTATAAAGGATTATAAATTAGTTGAAGAAGGAGATAAGATAGCAATAGCTATTTCTGGAGGAAAAGATTCATTAATAATGGCGAAGCTTTTCCAAGAACTTAAAAAGCATGGTCAAATAAATTTTGAACTTGTTTTTTTAGCAATGGATCCAGGATATCATCCTCAAATAAGAGAGTTACTTGAGGACAATTGTAAGTATCTAGACATACCAGTACATATATATGATTCAGGAATATTCCAGGTTGTAGATAAGATAGCTAAGGATTACCCATGCTATATGTGCGCCAGAATGAGAAGAGGATCATTATACGGAAAAGCTAAAGAACTTGGATGTAATAAACTTGCTTTAGGACATCATTTTAATGATGTTATTGAAACAACAATGCTTAATGTTTTATATGCAGGTAACTTTAAAACAATGCTTCCTAAACTTAAAGCAGCAAATTTTGAAGGTATAGAGCTTATAAGACCTCTATATTACATTGAAGAAAAATACATAAAGAGATGGATACAAAGAGCAGGTATTTGGCCTCTAAACTGCGCTTGTATGGTCGCTGCAAAGAAAATAGGTAATAAGCGTTTTGAGATTAAAGATATGATAGAAGAATTTAAAGAGAAATTCGACGGTGTTGATAAATCAATATTTAGAGCTGCGCAAAATGTAAGTGTAGATTCTATATTAGGATGGGATATTGACGAAAAGCACTATTCATATTTAGATTTTTATGATGAAGATTCATTATTAAAATCAACTGCAGATTTAAAGCAAGAAGGCTTAGTTAATGAAGCTGTAGCTTATGAAAGACAAAATATAGCTAGAAATCTTATAGGTCTTCTAGATGATGAAGTAATAGCTGAAAAAACAGGCCTTTCATTAAAAGAGATAAAGGCTATGCAAATAGAAAATTAGATTATAAAGAGAGTTGTATTTAATTAGAATCTAGAACTTATAAAGAAAATCAAAAGTTTTAAAAGTTGTATTTCTAAAAATGCAACTTTTTTTATGTTTTTATATAAATTTAAATACTAACACAAAATTTTTATTAATAAAATATATGATATAATATTTTATACAAAAGTTAATAATAATATTAAAGAAAGAATGGTGGATATTATGACCATGCAAGATATTTTAGGTTATATACATACATATGGTTTTATAGTATTGTTTTTAGTTGTTGTAGGGGAATATTGTATACCTGCAATTCCAACAGGAATAGTTATGCCAGCTGCCGGAATTGTAGCTGGACAAGCGCATGATGGACTTTTTGAGGTCATGTTAATATCACTTGTTGCTGGTATAGTAGGAAGTGTAATATTGTATTCAGTAGGATATTTTGTTGGCACTAAAGTTTTAGATAAACTTAAGATTAAACATCCAAAACTGGAGGAAGCTATGGAAAAAACCCAAAAAATATTACAGGATCATAGTTTAATAGGAATATTTGTATGTAGAATGATTCCTGTTGTAAGAACTTATGTGTCATTACTTTGTGGAAGTGTAAAAGTTAATTTTATGAAGTTTATGATTTTCTCTATACCAGGAATTTTTTGTTGGAATTTTACTGGTATTGTAGTAGGATACTTTTTTGGCGGAAATTTAAAACTTTAAAATTAAATTATAATGTTACAACAATAAGAAATCTATAATATGGCTAGCTTGAGAGGAGAATAAGAGTTTTTTTATGAGTATTGATGCTGTTTTAAATTATTTTGCAACATATGGATTAACCTTGTTATTTATAATAGTATTTTTAGAATATTTAAATTTACCAGGATTACCAGCTGGAATCATAATGCCAGCTGCAGGACTATTAGCATCTAAAAATAATGAAAGTTTAATATTAATAGTATTTATTTCTGTAGTAGCTGGAGTTTTAGGTAGTATAGTTTTATACTTTATAGGATATTATGGAGGAGCATTAGTTTTAGATAAGTTAGAAAGTAAATTTCCTAAGACAAGTACAACAGTAGACAAGACTAGAGAAATATTAAATGAAAGAGGAGTATTTGGTGTTTTCTTATGTAGATTATTACCTGTTTTAAGAACCATTGTTTCAATAATAGCAGGAGCTGTAAGAATGAATTTCTTTAAGTTTATAATATATTCTACTCCGGGTATATTTTTATGGAATTTATGTTTTATTTTTTCTGGATATTTCTTTGGCGATATATTATTTAAATAGAAAAAAAGCTGTATAAAAGGAATTTTGCAAGTTCTTTTTATACAGCTTTTTCTTTATTCAAAGAATTGAGCAAGTGTTGAATTAGGGTTATGTTTTTTTATGTTTCTAGCTAGATTAGAACAAATTTCATAAGTTAATAAGGGCTTTTCTAAAGTTCCAAATAAAAGTAGCCATTCCATGTATTTTACTGAGTTATCAATGTCAAAAGCTTTTTTTGCATGAAAAAATGATATTTCTTCGTAGTTAAGTGGTGTCATTACTATAAATAAATAGTATGAAATAAGATAATTACAATAAGCAAATTCTTTACTCTTAGATGAATCGAGAGAAATAAGTTTATTGTAAAGATAAAAATAAAAATTATTTTGAGTATAGAAATCCTCTGTTTTTAAAAGTATTAAATGTTCTTCATTTATATCAAATATTTTTGCCTTTTTTAAATCAATTCCTAATAAATCATTAAGTGTTTCCATAATTAAAACTCCTTAGCCATATATTTATAATTTAAGACTACTACATAAATAAACTTGTGTAAACAATTAATAAAAGGTGTTGTTAAAAATAATTTAATGTAATATATTGGAATAAAAACTAGGAGGTATTTTAAGGGGGATATATGTTTATAATTTATTTTGGAGTAGCACTATTATCAACCATAGCAGGTTCTATGGCTGGATTGGGTGGAGGAGTTATTATAAAACCAGTTTTAGATTTCCTAGGTGATTACAATATATCAACTATAGGATTATTATCATCTTTTACTGTTTTTTCAATGGCATTTGTATCAATAATTAAGCAAATAATGTATAAGAGTAAAATTGATATAAAGAATACAGGAGCCTTAGCAATTGGTTCGGTTTTAGGGGGACTAATAGGGCAATATTGGTTAACGGTAGTTTTGAATAATGTTTCCTCTAATATAGTTTCTGTTGTACAAAGTTCAATATTAGCTTTGCTTTTAACTTTTGTATACATATATATGAACAATAAAGGGAGATTTAAGAGTTATAATGTTGATAATTTTCTATTTAGCATAATACTTGGACTTATACTTGGATTTATTGCGGCTTTTTTAGGGATAGGTGGAGGACCTATTAATGTTGCTTTTCTAACAATCTTCTTTTCTATGGAAGCAAAAAATGCTGCTAGAGATTCTGTCATAATAATTTTATTTTCACAAGGATCAAAAATTCTATCTGTTGCTTTAGGAAGTGGTTTTGCTTCATATGATTTGTCGATGTTAGGGTATATGGTTATTGGTGGTATTTTAGGAGGATTAATAGGCTCTAAGTTTAATAGGAAATTTAGCAATGAAGTTATAATAAAGGTCTTTAATACAGTAGTTGCTATGATTATAGCACTAAATATATATAATATAATTACAGTACTATAAACCATTTATAAAATTATAGATAAGTTTTTTATCTTTTGACACACATATGAAATATATATTGTCAAAATATGATATAATATGAACAAAAGAAGATATTCTCTGACGAAGTGAAGGTGATGTAAAGTATGGGAAGAATGAACATAAGTTATGGAGCGAAAGATATATTATATAAATTAATGGGGCAATTATATAAAGGGAGACCATTAGAAGTTTTAGGTGTTAATGATATGCCTAAAATAATGGACAGGCTACCAAGAAACTTCTTTGAAAGTGATGTGATAAATGGTGGACCTAATGAAATATTTATATTAGAAGATGGATCCATACTATTATTTGGATATGAAGATAATAAAAATATAGATGAAAATATGTTTATTTACTTAGAAGTAGCCGTTAAAGTTATAAAAAGATATTATAAACATAGAGGAAGTTTTCCGAAGGTTAGAATGGCGATAGTCTACAATTCTATAGTTAAAGAAGCAAGGAATACTTTAAGCTTTGGAGATATACTTATTTGTTCAGAAAGTATATTCATGTCAGAATTAAACGCAGAAAAAGTTCTTAGAGATCTTAAGGCTAAGGTTCTTGAAGGAGATTTAAGCCAAGCAGATAAAATAAAGTTTACTATGCTTCCAATTATGAAAAAGGAAGATGAAAACTTAAATATGATAAGAGAAAGTGTACAACTTGCGAAATCAATAAAAGTAGAAAGAGATGAAGCTATAGTTCTAAATGGTATTATAGAGGCTACTGATAAGTTTATTGATGAAGAACAAGCAAAAGAACTTAAGGAGTTGTTAGAGATGACAAAAATAGATAGATTATATAAAGAAGAAAGAGAATTAGCTGTAAAGCATGCTAAGAAAGAAGAGCAGTTGAGAATTGCTAAAAATCTTGTTGGTATATTATCAGCAGAGTTAATATCTGAAAAGTTAGGAATTACTATTGAAGAGATATATGAACTTCAAAATGCAGAGGGCTAATATATTCTATATAAAGCTTATAGCTTAATCTTATAAATTTAAGAGTAAGCTATAAGCTTTAATTTTTATACGTTTTAATAAATATTGCTTTAAAATATAGCCTTGTTTAAAATAGAGAAATTTAAAAAAATAATAAACAAATTCCTTGAATTTATATTAGAATAATAGTAAATAATTTTAGTATAAGAAGTATTGGAGGTATTTATTATGAGTAAATTTGACAATAGTATGTTTAAAACTTGGCAGCATATGTTAAATGTTGAAGGCGACAATAATTCAACCAAAAGGGATAATGAAAGTTTAATTAGAGAAGATGAAAGAAAAATAATAGCTAAGAAACTTTTAGAATTAGGTGTTGAAAGTGAGATTATATTTAGTGCTACAGGTGTAAGTGTTTATGAATAAAGTGTTCATAAATAAGAAATATATGCTATAATAAGAAAATATATAACATTATAAATAGTGGAGAGGAGTAGCAAAAAATGGAACTTTCAATATATGTTAAAGGAAAAAGAGATCCTTTTGTTTATAGTGGAGATAGAATAGATGTATTGGATTTTGAAATGAATGGAGTAAAATACAAGCAAATAAGATACTTTAGAAAAGGTTTTTCAAAATCAGAGCTTGTACAAGCTGATTTAATAAAAAGAATTCAAGAGAAAAAATAGATTTTCTTATATGAATAAAATAGTTATTTCCTCATAAAATAAAATTGACTTAAATGAGGAGGTGAATTTTATGGCTAAGCAAAATCAACAATCATCTTGGAATTCTAAGAGATTCAAAACTCCTAAGAAAAATATTGAGCCACCAGTACCTGAAATTCAAGGTAAAGAAAAGAATAAATAGATATTGAAAAAGGGGTAAATAAGTGGCAAAATAAAACATGGAAAATTTATTACATGGAGGTATAGGGTTGAGAAAGTTAAATAAATTTATAGCACTGCTATCAATGGTTATCTTTTCAACATTCTTTTTCATGGGATGTAAATCTTCTAAAACAGAAGAATCTACACCTACAGAAAAAACTACTGTTAATATAGTTGTACCAGATGGGTTACCGGCTATAAGTATTGTAAAAATGATTAAAGAAAAACCAGAGATAAGCAAAAATTTAGAAATAAATTATTCAATAATAAAGGGTTCAGATGCATTAGTTTCTAAGGTGTTAAAAGGGGATGGAGATATTTTTATCGTACCATCCAATGTAGCAGCGATTGCTTATAATAAAGATGTAGGATACAAGCTTGCAGGAACTGTAGGTTTTGGTTCTCTTTATGTGATATCAAGTGATGATGCTGTTAATACTTTAGAGGATTTGAAAGGGAAGGATGTATATAATGTAGGTCAAGGGTTAACTCCAGATTTAATATTTAAAATTCTTCTTGAAAATGCAGGTATAAATCCAGAAAAAGATTTAACTTTAAGTTATGTTAATGCAGCCTCAGAATTAGCACCTTTATTCATAGAAGGAAAAGCTAAGTATGCAGTTGTACCAGAGCCAATGTTAACTCAGATAATGAGCAAAAAGCCAGATACTAAAATAGTAGCGTCTTTAAATGATTTGTGGAAAGGCATTAATGATACTAATATGGGATATCCACAGTCAAGCGTTATAGTTAAGGATGAATTAGTAAACAATAATTTCGATGATGTTAAAAAAATATTAAATGAAATTAATATAAGTACTAAATGGGCTAATGACAATAAAGAAGAGGCAGGAGCTTATGCTGAAGAAGTTGGCATAACAGGTAAAAAAGATATAATAGAAAAATCGCTAGAAAGAGCTAACTTAGGTTATGTTAGTGCACTTGATAGTGAAAGTATTTACATTGGATACTACAACAAGATTTACAGTTTAGAGCCTAAGGCTATAGGAGGCAAGAAGGTTAATGAAGAGATTTTCTTACAAGAATAAGAAACTAATTTTATTATCTTCAATAATGCTTTTTATTATATGGCAAATAGCTAGTATGATTATAGGGAGCGAGGTAATTTTACCTTCTCCCTATTTAACTTTTAAAGGGTTAGTGGAAATAATAAAATCAGAGAATTTCTTTAAAATAGTTGGATATACTTTAGGAAGGACTGGAGTTAGTTTCTTTTTAGCTCTAATTTTAGCGTTTATATTAGGTGTTGCCAGCACTTTAAACAAATATATTTATAATTTTATGATTCCTATATTAAATATAATGAGATCTTTGCCTACTATTGGCTTTATAATACTAGCCTTAATATGGTTAAGTCAGGGAAGTGCGCCTATATTAGTTGGATTTGTTATGAGCTTTCCTATATTTTATGATGCAATAATAGGTGCAATTTTAAATATAGATAGTAAGGTTTTGGAAATGGCGAAGATATATAGAATAGGAACTTGGGATTTAGTAAAGGATATATATTTTCCAAGTATAAATTTTGCTATATGCAGGATTTTATCATCTACATTTTCTCTTACAATGAAATTAGTTGTAGGAGGGGAAGTGATAGGACAACCTAACTTTGGTATAGGTACAGCATTGTTTGTTGAAAAGAATTATCTTAATACAAATTTAGTTTTTTCATGGATAATCATAGTAATTATAATAGGAATAATTTTTTCTTTAATACAAAAAACTATTAATAATAGGATATTTAAGTGGATGAGGTAATATGGGAATAAAGTTAGAAAAAATAGAAAAAAGTTTTAGGGGAAATAGATTATACAAAGACTTCTCCATTGAGTTTGAAGATGGAAAAATAAATTGTATATTAGGAGAATCTGGCTGTGGAAAAACTACATTATTAAATATAATAAGTGGACTTGAAGACTTTGATTATGGAAAGGTATTTGGCATAGAATCAAGAATATCATATGTATTTCAAGAGGATAGACTTATTGAATGGAAGAATGTTTATGAAAATATGGAGATACCTTTAAGAAAAATATACAATAAAGAGATTAGGGATAAGAAAATAAAGAAGATACTTGAAAGAATGGGACTTATTAAAAATATAAAGAGCTTTCCAAAAGAATTAAGTGGAGGAATGAGACAAAGGGTTAATATAGCAAGAGCATTGCTTTATGAAGATAGATTGCTTTTAATGGATGAACCTTTTAAATCTTTAGATGAAAAGAGTAAGGAATCAGTCATAGAAGTATTTAAGGAAGTTCAAGTAAAGAAGAAAGCAACTACAATTATTGTTACTCATGACATAAAAGAGGCTATAAGTTTAGGGGATAATCTATTTATTTTAGGAGATAGACCAGTTAATGTGTTAGAGAGTTTTAAGGATATAAAGAAGTTAGATGAAAAAAGCATAGGAGAAAAAATATTATGTATTTTGAAGAATAAAGATTAAAGGAGAGGGTACTTTGAGTAAAGATTTGGATTTACTGCATGATAAAGAAAGTGCGTTGCTTAGAAAGTATATGATACCTTCTGTAACAGGTATGTTAGGGCTCTCAGTATGTATCTTGTTTGACACTATGTTTATAGGGCATAAACTTGGAGACCTAGGTCTAGCAGCATTAAACATAGCATTACCTACTTATAATCTATATAATGCCATAGGTTTAGCAATAGGTGTTGGTGGAGCCACAACCTTGTCCATTGCTATGGGGCAGAAAAAGTTTCATAAGGTCAATAGGATATTTACTTCAGCAATTTTCGCAGGAATAGTATTTTGTATAATAATAAATTTATTAGAATTATTTTTCTTAGACAAAATAGTCTATATGCTAGGAGCATCAGAAGCAACTTTCCCTCTGGCAAGAGATTATCTTAAAGTAATATTAAGTTTCAACTCGGCCTTTATATTTGCATCGGCTTTTATAGTGTTCGTTAGAAATGATAGAGAACCAAAGCTTGCTATGTATGCTGTAATAGCATCTAATACTACGAATATAGTTTTAGATTACGTATTTATTTATATTTTTAATTGGGGAATGTTTGGAGCTGCTTTAGCAACATCTATTGGTCAGTTAATGGCACTTGGGGTTTTATCAATACATTTTATAAGAAAAAATAACTCTATGCACTTAGAGATAGGCGGAATAAATTTAGAAAATATAGGTAGAGTTTTAAAAAATGGAGTTCCTAGTTTTTTAACTGAACTTTCAGCAGGATTTGTAATATTTATATTTAATATTGTTATATTCAAGTTTGAAGGTGATTTAGGAGTTTCAGCATATGGCATAATAACTAATATAGTTCTTATATTTATAGCTGTATTTAATGGGGTTTCGCAAGGAGTACAGCCACTTATAAGTGTTAATTATGGTGCAGGAAAAGATGATAGGGTAAAAGAGTTTTTGAGATTGACAAGAAGAATTGCATTTATATTAGGAGTGATTTTCCTAGGATTAGGATTCCTATTCCCAGATCAAATGATAGGAATATTCACTAGTGATAGAGGAAAACTTTTAGAGATTACAGTAAAAGGAATTTATCTGTATTTTATAGCTTTCTTATTTAATGGAGTAAATATGGTTAATGTAGCTTATTTACAGGCTGTAGAGAAATCAAAGGAATCTTCATTGTTATCAAGTGCAAGAGGGTTAATTTTCATAATATTATTCATAAGCACATTACCAAGGTTTTTAGGAATAGATGGTGTATGGTTAACTATTCCTTGTGCAGAATTTGCAACACTTTTATTATTTATTTTATTTGAGTTTAGAGTAAAAAGAAAATAGATTAAATTAATAAAAACCGTTGAAATTCAACGGTTTTTACTGTAAATGCAAAGAAATAAAACTAATGTAGTAAAAGTTATAGTGATTTTGTAAATAGAGGTTAAGTTCTTATAAGTGAGGTATTGACTTATAATTAACCTAATAACATAGTATGCGATTTTATTAAAATGTGACAATAAATTAAATAAAAAATTGTAGAACTCAAATAAGTTGTATATAATAATATTAAAGCTTTATTTAAAGGAGAGATTTTTATAATGGACATTGGAAATTATAAGGGAATGGATCCATACATGCTTCTTAGCATTGTGAATTTAAAATTAAGAGATTATTATAGTAATTTAGATTCTATGTGTGATGATTTATCAGTTGATAAAGAAATTATTGTACAAAGACTAAAAGACTGTGGATATATATATAATAGTTCAACTAATCAGTTTGTTGCTGAATAATAATTTATGTTTTTTAAAATAGGGAGGATTAATTAAATGAACTTAAGAAAAGAACCATATTTATTGGTATTTGGAGCTTCAGTAGTAGATGTATTTGGATTTAGTAAGGCATCATACAGACCATATAACTCAACACCAGGACATGTAAAAATATCTTTTGGAGGTGTTTGTAGAAACATAGCTGAAAATATGGCTAGAGTAGGAGTTAATACAAACTTCATGTCAATATTAGGTGATGATGAGCATGGTAAAAGCATATTAGAACACTCAAAGAGAATAGGATACTACATGGAAGATTCGATGGTTATAGAAGGTGGAACAACACCTACATATTTAGCTATACTAGATGAGAATGGAGAAATGGTTTCTGCCATAGCAGATATGAAGAGTATAGGAGCTATGAACACTGAATTTATAGATTCTAAAAAAGAAATCTTTGAAAATGCAGAGTACACAGTATTGGATTCAGATAATCCAGAAATAATGGAGTACCTATTAACAAACTTTAAAGATAAAACAAACTTTATATTAGATCCAGTTTCAGCAGAAAAAGCTAGTTGGGTAAAACATTTAATAAAGGATTTTCATACTATAAAGCCAAATAGACACGAAGCAGAAATACTAGCAGGTTTCCCTATAACAGATACAGAGGATTTAATAAAAGCAAGTAACTATTTCTTAGGTTTAGGAATAAAGAAAGTATTCATAAGCTTAGATGCTGACGGTATCTTCTATAATGATGGAATTAGTTGTGGTAAAATAAAGGCAACAGAGGTTGAGGTTAAGAATGTTACTGGTGCAGGAGATTCATTCGTAGCAGGATTAGGACATGGATATATGAATAACTTATCTATTGAAGAAACAGTTAAGTTTGCAATAACTATGTCAAATATAACCATAGCTCATGAAGAGACTATTCACCCAGATATGGCATTAGAAACTGTTTTAGCTAAATTAGAAAAAACTACTTGGAAAGAAGAAAAGTATGATTTGAATAAATAGTTTGAATAAAACTATTTATTTTTGACTATATTTTTAGGTAGAGAATTTACATAAACATTATTGATATGATGAGGTGAGATTATGGGTAAAAAAATTAAAAAAGGAAAACTTGCTTTGTTAGCTGTAGCTGGAAGTGCCTTTGTGGCATCTTTACTATATGACAAAAATCAAAAGAATAAAAAAGAAATGGAAAAGTTAGAAGCAGATTTAGAAAATCAAAATTTAGAGCTTTAATCCATAAATAAAAAAAACACCAGATAATCTGGTGTTTTTTTATTTAGTTCTGTTTTAAGTAAAAGTTGCCTTTAAACAGAGCCTTTTATATATTAATTTAATAATATTTTATTTAACAAGTGAGTTTGCCTTAACTAGTGCTTCATTAAATGTACTAGCAAAGTGATCTTCACCTAGCTTGTTTATGAATCCCATAAGTCTCATAACCTTTTTAGGTTGTTCTTGAACTTCAGATAATATTAGCTTTATATTATGTGCTTTACAACTTAAAGCTATATTTTTAATTTGTTTATATCCAGTTACATCAAGTGTTTTAGTATGTCTCATTCTTAAAACAAGAACTTGTGCTTCTCTGTCAATTTCTTTCATTGTATTCATAAATGAATCAACAGCACCGAAGAATAAGTGTCCTCTTATGTCATAGACTAATACATTTTCACCAACTTTTAGGTTTTCCATATCGGTATCAACTCTGTCTGAACAGTCATCTTCACTAAATTCATTAACTTCTATTGAAGTAGCAACTCTTCTCATGAATAGACACATAGAAACTAACATACCAATTCCAATAGCTATTACTAAATCGAAGAATACAGTTAAGAAGAAAGTAGTTAATAAGATTGTTATATCACTCTTAGGAGCTTTTAATATAGCTTTAAAACTTCTCCATTCACTCATATTATATGAAACAACCATTAAGATTGCTGCAAGAGTAGTTAATGGTATAAATTTAGCAAGTGGCATAAACACAAGCATTATAAGTAATAATGTAATAGAGTGAACAATACCAGCTATAGGTGTTCTACCACCATTTTTTACGTTAGCTGCTGTTCTAGCTATAGCACCAGTTGCAGGGATTCCTCCAAATAAAGAAGAACCTATGTTAGCAAAACCTTGAGCTATAAGTTCAGCATTTGAATTATGCTTGTCTCCTATCATACCATCAGAAACAACAGCTGATAATAATGATTCTATTCCGCCTAAAAGTGCAATAGTAAATGCTGGTCCAATTAATGCCTTAAATGTTCCAAGATTTAAAGCTGGAATATGTGGCATTGGAATAGCTGAACTTATTTTACCAAATTGGCTACCTATAGTAGCTACTGGTAGATTAAAGAAGTAAACTACAAGAGTAGTAACTATTAAAGCTATTAGTGAACCAGGTATTTTCTTGCAGAAATTTGGCCAGAAAATAAGTATTGCTAAAGCCAAAATTCCAATAGCTAAAGTATAATAATTAGTAGTATTCATGTGAGAAATATATGCTTCCCACTTTGGTACGAATTCAGATGGAGTTTGAGCCATTTGAAGTCCTAAGAAATCCTTAACCTGTGTAGAAAAAAGTGTTACTGCTATACCAGATGTAAATCCTACAGTTATAGGGTAAGGTATGTATTTTATTAAACTACCAAATTTTAAAATTCCAAATAAAATAAGAATAATACCAGCCATAAATGTGGCGATTATTAGCCCGTCTATACCATGGTCTTGGATAATGCCAAAGACTATAACAACGAATGCTCCAGTAGGTCCACCAATCTGAACTCTACTTCCACCTAGTAATGAAATTATGAAACCAGCTATAATTGCTGTAATAAGACCTTTTTCTGGAGATACACCAGAAGAAATACCTAATGCAATTGATAGTGGTAAGGCTATAATAGCAACTATTATACCCGCAATTAGATCTTTAAAAAATTGTTCTTTTGATAATCCATTTTCTTTATCACCTAATAAAGAAAGTAACTTTGGTTTGTACATTGAAATATATCAACTCCTTTAAAAACAGTCGACTTCTATTATATTACTTAATGAAATGTTTTACAATTTCGTAAAACGATTTTAAACGTTATTAATAAGGTAATACTATGGGTTTACAGAAAGTTTACAAAATAATTTATATAAGTAACCTATGTTACGGAATACTAAAATAATATAACATATAATTAAAACATAATTTGATTTGAGGTGAAAGTATGAGTTTATTTTTAGGAAAAATACATTTTTGGTTGTTTGATAAAATAAGATGGTTTGAAAACTTAGAGGGAGAAACATTAGAAATTGCTAAAAAACATGATATGCCAGTAGATAATTGGGTAGAATATGCTAGTGAAAGATTTGGTGAAAAAACTCCTAATAAACCATTAGATGCTTTAATAGATGAAGGAAATATTCATGGTTGGTTAGAGGCTAGAATAAATGCTGCAGAAGGTAGAGGCGCTTATTATATAACATCAATGCTTAAAGAAAATAAAAATGTAAAGAGTGAATTAATAGAGTTATATAAAGATAATGGAATTTCAAATGCTGAGGAGTGTAAGGAATTAGAAAAAGAAATGAATGCACAAGATATATACACTGCATTAAATAATTATATATTAGACGGTATGCCTTGTGATAGAGTTAATAAGCTTTTAGAGAATTCAAGTGAAAAAGTGTCTTGGGAAATGACTACAGATTTACACAAAAGATTTTGGGATGATGTTCAAGGCGATGTTTCTGTATTCCATGAATTAAGAGATGCATGGACAGAAACATTTATTAGAGAACTAAATCCTAACTTTACTTTTGAAGTGTATGAAAATGGTGAAAAGGCAATTTTGAAGGGGTAATTGTATAAATAAATAATATTTTAAATTGCGTTTTTTTAGTAGTGATTATTTGTATATAAAGTAATCACTACTTTTATATTACAAAATAAATTTCAAAATTATTATAAGTATGGCACTTTATCTTTAGACTACATATTATAATTATATAATATTTAACATAGGAGGATAATATGTATTTAGCTCAAGGTGCCATTATAAGTATGGACTTAGGTAAAGGGCATATTATTGGAAAAAATACATCAGATGAATTTGAAAATAAAATAAAAGATAGCATATGTTATTTTTTAAGAAATTTTTTAAACAAAGAAAGTTTTAATTTAATTGATTGTACCCCATATGATGAATTATCTTTGTGTAATGGAGAAGATCTTAAAAATAGGGTTAAAAGAGCTAACTTAAGTGAATCTTCATTGCATTTAACTTTGAATGTAAAAAAATCGAAGGATAATTCAATTCAATGTTCAATCAATGAATTTGACTCAAAGGGGTACAAATTTGCTAAAAGAATATGTGTGGTTTTTGAAGAAAATAATTATAGGAATAAGGGAATAAAATATTCTGATGTATATAATCTTTTGTATATTAAAAAACCATCAATAATAGTAGATTTAGAGTTAACTATAAATGATGGTGAAGATATGGTTAAAAAATGTGCTACTATAGCTAAGATATTAGTAAATGCTATATTAAGTTTGGGAACAAAATAATAAAAGCTGAGGAGTATTTCTCAGCTTTTATTTTTTAGTCTATATATTTCAGGTGTGTTTTCATCTATAACTTCAAAGGAATATCCTGATTTTTTGAAATAGTCAATTATAGATGGTAATGCCTTAGCAGAGTTTTTATTTATATATCCACAATGCATTAGAAGGACCGCACAATCATCTTTGGTAGAGGATTTTCTTAATAGTGAACTAGGAGAAAGATTAGGGCTTAGACCATCTGTGCTATCTACAGTCCAATCATATATCTTAAACCCGTTAGAGTGAAGGGAATCAACCATAGCCTTGCTTAGAGTATAAGTACTATTGTTAGTTCCAAATGGAAATCTTAAAAGAAAGACCTTTTTACCTATTATGTTTTCTATTGCAGCTTGGGTCTTTAAATTTTCTTCAAGAAAAGATTTATTGCTTTGATAAACTTTATTTCTTTCATGAGTAAAAGTATGTAGACCTATGGCATGACCCTCATCATCCATTCTCTTAACTAAGTCAGGATGCTTTTCTACTAATTCTCCTATTAAAAAGAATGTTCCTTTAACATCATTTTCTTTTAATGTGTTCAATATGCTTTCAGTTACACTTCCAGCAGGGCCATCGTCAAAGGTTAAATAAACCTTTTTTATAACTTCTTTAGATTCAGATGGAGGTTCTTCTGCTGCTGATACAATACTTATGTTTGCTAGTAATATAAATACAATAAATAGAATGATTTTTTTTGTTGATAGATGTTTCATAATTTTCTCCTTTTCTTTTATATTTGTTACCTCTTAGTTTAGTATTTTCAAAAAAAATTTAAATATTATAAAAGTACTATCTATTATTAAATAATTGATGTTTTTTATTTAGAGTACTTTGTGTTATAATAAATAAAATAAAAAATATCAAAACATAAAGAGAGTGATAATATATGGAGAAGTATTTAAAGATAGTATTAGGAATAATAGTACTAATTATAGTTGTACAGCTTGCTTTATTTGTTTTACCTTGGGTTATAGGTGGAATATTAGTATTATGGCTTGTAGGATGGATATACTTTAAATTTATAAGGAAATATGTAATTAAATATAAGCAAAAGAAAGGTGAAACAGAAGAATTCACTTATACATTCACAAAAGGTGAAGAAAAGAAAACAGAAGCAGAATATGAGGATGAAGGTCCCGTTATAGATGTTGATTTTGAAGAAGTAAAAGATGATAAATAAGGATTTGAGTATATGAATTTTAGAAAATTAAAAATATTTTTTGAGACAGCACAATGTCTCAATATGACAAAGGTTGCAAAATCTATGTACATAAGTCAGCCTTCAATCAGTCAAGCTATTGCTGAATTAGAAAGTGATCTTGACGTTAAGCTTTTTGACAGAATAGGTAAAAAACTATATTTAACTCATGAAGGAGAAATATACTTTGAATACAGTAGAAGGATATTAAATCTGTATGAGGAGGCAAATAATACTATAAAAAGCAATAAAAGTGGTCAAAAAGGAAAAATTGTAATAGGGGCAAGCACTACCATAGGAATATATATATTACCTGAGTTAATAAAAGAATTTAATGAGGCTTATAAAAATATAGAAATTTCTTTGATAATAGAAAATACACAAATAATTGAAAAATTAATTTTGGAGAACAAGGTTGATATAGCATTGGTAGAAGGTAATGTTACATCTCAAGAAGTAGAAGTTGAGAGTGTTGGAAAGGATGAACTTGTTTTTATAGCTAATCCTAATAATCCTATTTTCTCAAAGGAATCAATAAGTTTAAAGGACTTAGAAAATGAAAAGTTTATAATGAGAGAAGCTGGAAGTGGTACAAGAGAAATTGTAGAAAACTATTTAAAGAATAGAGACTGCAATTATAAAGTTTATATGGAACTTGGAAATACAGAAGCTATAGTAAGAATAGTTGAAGCTGGATTAGGCATTGCTTGTGTTTCATGTAAATCTATTGGGGAAAGAATAGAGGAAAATTCAATAAAAGAAATTTGTATTGATGATGTTAATATTAAGAGAGATTTATATCTTATATACCATAAAGATAAGTTCATATCAAAGAATATGGAAACATTTATAAATGAAATTAAAAGTACAAATATATAAAAAAAGGATATTGCGCTATTACTTAGTGCGATATCCTTTTTTATAAGTATAAATAGTTTTATAATAAGTAAAAATATATTGAAATAAAATGACACAAACTACCTAATAAAATGAAAATATGAAATATTTCATGAAAACCTAAAGCTTTAAATTCTAAAAATTTTGGCTTTATAGCATAAATTATTCCTCCTATTGTATAAATAACACCACCTATTGCTAACCAAACTAGAGCTGTAGTAGGAATGTGTTTAAAGAAGGGAATAGCGCCTAAAGATATCCAACCCATACCTATATACATAAGTGTAGATAATATTCTCGGGCAGTTAAACCAAATCATTTTAAATAAAACACCTAAAACTGTAAGGGTTATTATTAAAGTAGTTATAAATATTTGAGGCTTTCCTTCAAGACCAATTAAGCAATACGGCATATAACTTCCACCTATAAGAATGAAAATCATAGAGTGGTCTAATCTTCTTAGAAAGGCGATAGTTTCTTTTTTTGCATTTACTAAATGGTATATAGCAGATGCGCTATATAGTAATACTAAGGCGCAACCAAATAATACAACTGATAGCAGTGGTAATCCAATTCCATATATATAAGTAGCTTTTATTGTTAAGGCTTCTAGTGCAACAAGTGATAAAATGGCTCCAAATAAATGGGTAAATCCATTTAAGGGTTCTCTAAAAAATGAGTTCTTCATAATATACCTCCAAACAAAATGGTATGTAGTTTTTAAAACTACGTATTGTCATGTTATAATTATCATCTAATTTTACAAAAAATTCAACCTCCAAAAAAGGTAAAAATTTAATAATTTTTATAGAATACTTCCATATTGCTTGAAATTTTGCTTGAATACTAATAATATAATATATATAGGACAAAATGTAGTTTTAAAAACTATGTTATAGATTATCCTTGTTAAGGAGGAGACTTTTTTGAAATTAAATAATATATTAGATGAGTTAAATTTAGATAAGACTATAAATCTTGAAGATATACCAGAATTAGATTTATATATGGATCAAGTTATTCAGTTGTTTGAAAATAAGCTTGGAGATAATAAAAGATTTGAAGATGATAAAATACTTACTAAAACAATGATTAATAACTATGCAAAAGGGAAGTTATTAATGGATATAAAAAATAAAAAATATACTAAAGAACATATAATACTTATGTGCTTTATATACAATATGAAAGGAATATTAGCTTTAAGTGATATTAAAATAGCTCTAGAAAATATTGTTGAAAAATACAATAATAAAGAAATGGATAATGAAGAAGTTAGAAATCTTTATAAATTATATTTAAATGGACATTCAAAGAATATACAAGATATGAAAGAGAACCTAGATGTTGATTTAGATAACCTAGGGGAAGCGTTTGAAGGTTTGGATAAAGATGAAAAGAAGATGATTTTAGCGGCTGTTTTAGTTGATAAGGCTAACATGTATAAGAGAATAGCTGAAAAAATATTAGATACAAAATAAGTAAAATAATGTAACATTTAGAAAAAGGTAGTCATAATATGTAGTATCATATGATAATTTAGGAGGCAAATTATGGACTACAAAGATTATAGATGTAATTGTAACTGTGGAGAGATGGATGATATAGAAGAATTATTTGAAGATTTTGGCTGTCATAATGACTACCATTGTGGATGCTGTGATGACCCAAGAGATTGTTGTAAGAGACCAGAACCAAAACCAATGCCTAAAAAGGGTACAATAGAAGTTCAATGTCTTTTAGGATGTTCTGATGGAGAACCAATAAGTGGAGTTCCAGTTGAATTATATAAAATAGATTGTAATACTGGATTTGAACTTGTTGATTGTAAATATACAGATAAATGTGGAAAAGCTGTTTTTAAATGTTTAGATGATGGATTATATGCAGTAAAACAACCTGTAGATCCTTGTTATTTTGAAGCACCTCAATATTACCCATGCTATGAAGTATGCATATCTCCAAGAAATAAATTTGGAAGAGTTTGTGTAATAAACAATTTAAGAAAAAGAGAAAATTGTAACAGACCTCCAATTTGTTGCAGATGTAAAAAGGATGGCTGTAGATAATTAAGCTTATAGCAATTAATGAAAGCTCACAGAGATAATTCTGTGGGCTTTAAATTATCAATATTAAATTATATAATAAAGAGAAACTTATTTGAATTACATAATGAAAGGATTAGTTTAAGTATGAAGATTAGAATAAAATATTTTGAGGAAGCAATAAAGCTAAAGAAGATAGTGAAGGGAAATTGGATAGACGTTTATTCAAATAAAGATGTCTTTGTTAAAGAAGGAGAAAGAGCTATGATTCCTTTAGGATTTGCATTAGAATTGCCAAGAGGATGGGAAGGGCATTTAGCACCAAGAAGTTCTACATTTAAAACTTGGGGAATAATTCAAACAAATTCAGTAGGTGTTGTTGATGATACATATATAGGAGATAATGATCAATGGCATATGCCTGTTTATTGTCTTCAAGGGAAAGATACTGAAGAGAAAGGATCTTGGATTAGAAAAGGAGATAAGATAGGTCAGTTTAGAATAATGGAAGTTATGCCAGAGTTTGAATTTGAAGAGGTTGAATCATTTGGGAATGAAGACCGTGGTGGCTTTGGTTCAACTGGTACAAAATAATATCAAAATATAAAAAGCTACTATAATATTATAGTAGCTTTTTATATTTTAAACTTTAATCTTCAAGAGATTCTGAAAGGTCTTCCCAAGTAGCATAAAGAGAATCTATTTCATCTTGAACTGCTTTAATTTCATTGTTTACTCTTATACTTTCTTCAGGATTAGAGTAAACTTCTTCTTTGCAAAGCATTCCTTGAAGATTTTCAAGTTCTTCTTCTTTTTGAGGAATAAGCTTTTCAACATCCCTTAGTTGTGCTCTTAAAGCTCTTGCTGATTTTTCGGCAGTTTTTTTCTTCTTTCTCTCTTCTTTAATTTGAGTTTTGGTTTTTCCTTGGTTTATTTCATCATCTAAATCTTCATATCTATTAGGATTAGCCTTTTTATCCATGAAGTAGTTGTAGTTTCCAAGGTAAGTTTTTAGACCATCTTCTTGAAGTTCAACTATTTTATTAATAACTTTATTTAAGAAGTATCTATCATGAGATATTACTATTAAAGTGCCATCATAACTTAATATAGCATCCTCTAGAGCTTCTCTAGACATTATATCTAAGTGGTTAGTTGGCTCGTCAAGAAGTAGAAGGTTAGACTTAGAAAGCATAAGCTTTAATAAGTTTATTTTACATTTTTCTCCTCCACTTAGTAGTGATATTTCTTTAAATACATCATCACCAGTAAATAGGAAAGATGCTAAATAGTTTCTAACTTCAGTAGTAGTAAGATGAGGGAAGTCATCCCAAACCTCATCTATTATTGTTTTAGTTATATCAAGATTTGATTGTTCTTGATCATAGTAACCAGTAAAAACATTTTTACCTAGGGTTACTGAACCAGAATCAGGTTTAACCATATCCATTATAATTTTAAATAGAGTAGTTTTACCTCTACCATTTTCACCGATTAATGCAACCTTTTCACCACGTTTTAAATCAAGGTTAACATTTTGGAATAATAAGTTTTCATAGCTCTTTTTTAGATTTTCTATATGAAGAACATCGTTTCCGCTTTTAACTAAGGTTTCAAAATTAATTTTAGAAGCTTCTTTTATAACTTCAGGAGCCTCTAAACGTTCCATTTTATCAAGAGATTTTTGTCTACTTTCAGCAGCTCTGATACTTTTTTCTCTATTAAATGAACGGAATTTTTCTATTATCTCTTCTTGTCTTTTTATTTCAGTTTGTTGAAGAGTATATGCTTTAAGTCTAGTTTCTATATCTTTTTTTCTAAGTTCTAAGAATTTTGTATAACTAGCATTATAACAATGTACTTTACCACCTACAAGTTCAAAAGTAGAATTAGTTACAGCATCTAAGAAGAATCTATCATGGGAAATAACAAATACAGTTCCTTTATAGCTATTTAGATATTCTTCTAACCATTGTATAGCTTCTAAGTCTAAGTGGTTTGTAGGCTCATCTAAAAGAAGTAAATCTGGTTTTCTTAAAAGTAATTTACAAAGAGCAAGTCTAGTTTTTTGTCCACCACTAATATTTATTATTTTAGTATCAAAATCTTCTTCTAAGAATCCAAGTCCTTTAAGAACTCTAGAAATTTCTCCTCTAAAAGTATATCCACCTCTATTTTCATAAAGTTCTTGAGATAGAGTATAGTCTTTTATAAGTTTATTGTGATATTCTTCTTTGGAAGCATCATAAGGTTCATTTAGTTTTTCTTCCAACTCTTTAATCTTTTTCTCAAGTTCAGTTAAAGAAGAGAATACAGAAAGCATCTCATCATATATAGTATTTTCACTATCTAAAGATAAATTCTGAGAGAGATAACCTATAGTTTTATTTTTATCTAAGAATAATTCACCATTATCATAATCAAGTTGTTTGGTAAGAATTTTAAATAAAGTTGATTTTCCTTCTCCGTTTGGTCCTATTAATCCAACTTTATCTCCTTCATTTATATTAAATGTTACATCTCTTAAAATCTCATCAATACCAAAACTTTTACTTAAATGTCTACAGCTTAAAATTATCATTTTAAAACTCCTATCATTGAATATTAGTATTAATAATTACAATTATACTAATAATGTCTACTTTCATCAAATTAAATATATAATCTTTCAAGGAATTAAGAGAAATCCACTTTTAAGCACCTAAAATTAGATTTTAGAATAGTATATACTATTGGAGTGATGAATTATGAAGAACACTAATAATTATAGAAGTTTATTTATAGGTATTGATGATGAGATATCCATTTATAATGGAAATAAAATTGTTCCTATTAATTTAGATAATGGTGCAACAACACCAGCTTTAAAAGAATGTATGAAGTGTGTATCTGATATGCTTTATGTATATAGTTCCATTGGAAGAGGAAAAGGATATAAGGCTAAATTTTGCAATGAGTTTTATGAAAATTCAAGAAAAAAGATACTAAACTTTTTTAATGTAAAAAAACAAGAAGATTATACTGTTATATATGTTAAAAATGCAACAGAGGGATTAAATTTATTAGCAAAGTCATTAGTAAATAAAAGAGATTATGTTATAACCACTAGAATGGAACATCATGCAAATGATCTTCCTTGGAGGGAGAATTGTAATGTTTTATATGTAGATGTTAATGACAAAGGCTTGTTGAATAAGGAAAAATTAGAATCTCTAGTTAGAAAAAATAGAGGGAAAGCAAAGTATATAACAATAACAGGTGCTTCAAATGTTACAGGATATTTAAATCCAATAAATAAAATAGCAAAGTTGGCTCATGAAAATGGAATGAAAATAATTGTAGATGCAGCTCAGCTTGTTGCTCATAAAGAAATAAATATGGGTGGAAGTGGAGATGATGATCACATTGATTTTTTGGTGTTTTCAGCTCACAAGATGTATGCACCTTTTGGGTGTGGAGTAGTAATAGCCTTAAAAGATGATATAAAAGATAAGGAACCTTTATTAAGGGGAGGAGGAGCTGTTGATTTAGTTTCTGATAATAAGGTTTATCTAGATAGTGAACCAGAAAGGTTTGAAGCAGGTACCCCTAATATAATAGGAGTATGTGCACTTTTATCTGCTATAAGAATAATTGGTTCTATAGGATTTGAAAAAATAGAACAAGAAGAGGAACGATTAAGAGATTATTTATTATATGGATTGGAAAGTATGCCAGATATAATAACATATGGGGATTCTAATTATAAAGAAAGAATCGGAGTAGCTGTGTTTAATGTTAGAGATGTTCATCATGATATAATATCTGAGAGTTTAGCTGATTTAAGAGGAATAGCAGTTAGAAACGGAACATTTTGTGCTCATCCATATGCAAGAAGACTTTTGGGAATAAAAGATGAGGAATTTTGTAAGTATGCATATAGTAATGAAATAAGACCAGGCATGCTTAGGGTAAGTTTAGGACTATATAATAGTAAAGAAGAGGTAGATGAGTTTTTAAATACTCTTGAAATAGTAAAAAGAAAAGATTTTAAACTATGATGATTAACGCTGTATCTATTTAAATATTAATAAAATTCTTATATTATATGTAAGGAAGGTTATTTTATATTTATAATTGATACAGCTTATTTTATGTGATAATGTTACATAATTTTATTGCATAAAATGTTATCATTATATTATAAGAAACAAGATATGAGTAAAGGAGAAATTAAAAAATGAAAAGACCATCAGAATATCACAAAGAAGGATATACTTGTGCAGAGGCTATTTTAAAATCATATAATGAAGAGTTTGGAACAGACATACCAGTTTCATTAGGTAGTGGTATGGGAACAGGTGTAACTGTTGGAAGTCTTTGTGGAGCAGTAAATGGAGCTGTTTTAGCAATAGGATTTATAAAAGGTAGAGAGAGTAATGAAGAAAAGAATGAGGCAAGAACTTATTCTAGAGAGTTAATGAATAAAGTTAGAGAAAAATACAGCTCAGAAATATGCCTTGATTTAAAGAAAAATAAAATAAGTTGTGCAGAAATAATAGATTTTTCATATGATGCTTTAAAAGAATTATTAAATAGTTAGAGTAAGGTCTAGTGTTGTTTACTTCTACATAAATGATTAAATAAAGTTAAAACATAAGAAAAAGACATGCAAAGTGCATGTCTTTTTCTTATGTGGGTAATTTGAAAATAATATCTGATTTTATAATACAAAACTATGATAAAGAGGAAGAGAATCTCTATCCTCGAAATCGCTAATTAATGGTTTTAAATATTCTAAGCCTTCTTTAGTAATATTGTTTCCTTCGGCGTTAATCCATTCAGTAGGGAAGTATTTTATATTATTGGCGATTTTATCTGCTTCTACTAGGAATGTAGAACTTTTATATGGAAGAGATGATTCTCTTTTTATAGCAACCATATAGCCACCTTCTTCTTTAACAGAAACTTCTAAAGCTGCTTGTCCTACCATAACTGCCTCATTTACATCTATTTGAGATGCTGAGTGCATAGCACATCTTTGAAGAGTATTAAGTTCTAATGACTTTACTCTATTAGTAATACTAGCTTGGATAATTAAGTTCTTTAGGTAAGCACCAACACCACCTAGCTGAGCATGACCAAATGAATCACCACTAGCTGCTGTTTCAGTAAGAAATTTTCCGTTTTCATCTCTTATTCCTTCTGAAGCCACAATATAAACATGATTTTTTTCTTTAAATATTCTAGCTACATCATTTAAAAATTGAGTAACTGAGAAAGGCTTTTCTGGTAAATAAACTAAATCTGCACATTGCTCTCCGTTAATTGTTGCTAATGCTCCAGCAGCTGCTAACCATCCAGTATCTCTTCCCATTGTTTCTACTATAAATATTCCGTTATTAGTATAAACCTTAGAATCTAGATAAGTTTCTAAAACTGAAGTGGATATAAATTTAGCTGCACTTCCAAAACCAGGAGTATGGTCTGTATGCATTAAGTCATTATCAATAGTTTTAGGAATTCCAAAGAATTTTATATCAACATTCTTTGCTTTAGCATAGGCATTTAATTTTGCTGTTGTGTCCATTGAATCATTTCCACCAACATAGAAAAATGCTTTTATATCAAGAGCATTTAAAATCTCAAGAAGCTTTAAGTATTCCTCTTCACTTTCTTCTAATTTCTTTAATTTATATCTACAAGAACCTAAACCAGAAGCAGGTGAACTTTTAAATCTCTCTAACTGTAATTCATCCATTTCTGATAAGTTTATAATAGTCTTATTTAAGATACCTTCAATACCATTTAATCCACCATAAACATTATCATATAATTTAAGTTCCTTATTAGCTTTAACTAGTCCATAAACACTCGCGTTAATTACTGAAGTTGGACCACCTGATTGAGCAATAATACAATTCATTTTAAAAAATCTCCCCTTTAAATTAAATACAATATTACGTATAAATTGTTAAATGTGTTACACTATTTCGCCAAATGTAATACTCTGTTTACTAATATACACTAAATTTTATGAAAAATAAAGCCTAAAATACAAAAAAATATATATTTATTTATCATAATACAGTTAATATGATATACAAAAGCGCGCTGTAACTGGGTTAGACTAAAATGTATATTAATAAAATTAATGTGCTATACTATTGGATAAATAGAGTAGTATAATTATGAAAACATTTTCTTGAAATGAGTTTTAATACACAGATATAATAAATAAAGAATTTATAAATATAATATTATTGAATCAGATTTAATATGATATAATTTATAGTAGTCATTTAAATATTATTTTAGGAGATAGTTATGGATATAAAAGCAATATTTAAAGCTAAAGGTGTAAAAGTCACTAAGGCTAGGTTATTAATATACAAATTATTAAAAGAAAATGATAGAAGCATTACAGCTGATTATATATATAGTAAATGTAAAGAAATAAACCTTTCTACAGTTTATAGAACACTAGAAATATTTTTAGAAAAAGGCTTAGTAGATAAATTTGAATTAGGAGATGGAAAAAGTTCATTTAAGTTAAAAGCAGATGATGTACATAAACATATATTGGAATGTGATATGTGTCATAAAGAGATAGAAGTACCATGTCCTATGAAACAAATTGAAGAGTTACTTAGAAATCAAACTGGGTTTAAGGTTAAGGAGCATAACCTTACTTTAAAAGGTGTTTGCGAAGAATGTATGTCGGATAAAAAGTAATTATTATAATAAAGTAATAAAATAATATGGAAAAAATTAACTTGAATAAAGTGTTTACAAAAATAAAATAAGGACGTATAATCATTAATAATAAATTAAAAACATTCCCCATATATTTCTGAAGATAGGGTTCAGATGTTTCTACGAGATAACCGTAAATATTCTCGCTATGGGTAAATCGGCATATTAATGAACTTTAGTTAGTATTGGTTTACCTAAAAATCAATACTAACTTTTTTTATACTAAAATTGGAAGGAGATACAGATGACGAATTTACTAGAGAGAGTTTTTAAACTGAAAGAAAACAAAACAAATGTAAAAACAGAAGTAATAGGAGGATTGACTACTTTTGTAACTTTTGCATATGCATTATTAGTTATTCCGAATATTCTTAAAATAGGAGGAATGAACTCGTTAGGTGTAAAAGGAGATGCAGCAGCAAACTTAACTATGGCAGGTGATCCAATTATTGCTTCAGCTTTTGCTTCAGTATGTGTGGCAGCAGCTGTTGGTACTTTGATAATGGCATTTTATGCTAATTTGCCTTTTGTATTAGCACCAGGATTAGGACTTGTATCATTTTTTGCTTATAATATATGTTTAAAATTAAATTTTTCTTGGCAAGAAGGATTAGCAGCAGTATTTATATCTGGAATTTTATTTATAGTTATTACACTTACATCTATAAGGGAAAAAATAGTACACGCCATACCGGAAAATCTTAAGTTTGCAATAACAGCTGGAATTGGACTTTTTGTAGCCTTAATAGGGTTAAAAGATGGAGGAATAGTTAAGGCTAATCCAGCAACTTTAGTATCTTTCGGAGATTTTACAGATAAATATGTACTTCTTACAATAATAGGACTTATAATAACAGCTATATTAGTAGCAAGAAAAATAACAGGTGGAATGCTTTTAGGAATAATAATAACAACAGTTATAGGAATACCTATGGGGGTTACTAATTTAACAGGTATGCAATTATTCACTGCTCCTCAAATAGGAGATACATTCTTTGCTATGGATATTAAGGGCCTTTTAATGAGTAATGGAGATAGTATATTTGGAGCATTACTTACAATATTCATGGTAGTAATAACATTAAGTTTAGTTGACTTATTCGACACAATAGGAACATTAGTTGGAACAGCACAGAGCTCAGGAATGTTAGATGAAGATGGACAAGTTAAGAATTTAAGAAAAGCATTAGCATCAGATGCTGTGGGAACTACAGTGGGAGCAATGCTTGGAACTACTACGTTAGCAACTGTCGTTGAATCAGCAGCAGGTATATCAGCAGGAGCTAGAACAGGGCTTTCAAATGTAGTTGTTAGTATTTTGTTAGTTATATCATTATTCTTTAGTGGAATAATAGGAATAGTGCCACAAAGTGCTACAGCACCAGCCTTAATAATAGTTGGCGTTTTAATGATGGGAGCTATAACAGAGATTGATTTCTCAGATTTTACAGAGGCGGTACCAGCATTCTTCACAGTAGCAATGATGCCATTTACATATTCTATAGCTAACGGAATAGCTATAGGAATGATTTTCTATCCAGTAATGAAAATAGCTACTGGAAAAGGAAAAGAAGTTCATAAAGTTATATACATATTTGCAGCATTATTTATATTAAGATTTATATTAATGCCAGATTAATCAATAATTATAATAAAATGAGAAGTTGTTAGTACAAATGAAGCTGATAATAACTTAGAATAATTAGACTTCAAATTAGAGAATTTATATTCTTTGATTTGGGGTCTTTTTATTATTTTTGGATAAAATCACAAAAAAGAACTTATAGAGAAAAACTTAATAAAACCTAAAATTTGTTCATTGTTTAATCAGATTATATTACTTAAAATGAGGGTTAAAAGGAGGGCGAATTTATGATTAAATTTGAAAAGAAGAGTAAGGGCAATTTAACAATAGTAAATATATATAACTTTATAAGAAAAACAGTATATCCTAGTGGGGAATTTGTAGAGGATGATTTTCAAACTGTAATACAAGAGATTGAACTTATAAAACAATATGGGTTTCCTGCAACTTATGCATTAAAGCATGATGCCTTAATTGACCAAAGGTTTTCGGGCATTATTAAGGAATCAATAGATGAGTATGATGAAGTTGGTGCATGGTGGGAAATAACAGAAGAACTAGCTACAAGGGCAGGTGTTAAATGGAAAGGTGAAACTCCTATTGATGACCATGTTGATAAAGGGTATTCTTTAGGATACTCAAAAGAAGATAGAATAAAAATGGTTGATATCTACATGAGGGACTTTAAAGAAGTATTTGGATATTATCCTAAGACAGTAGGTTCGTGGGTTATGGATATTATAACTTTAACCTATATGTATGAAAATTATGGAGTTATAGGTGGTGCTTTATGTAGAGATCAAATAGGTACTGATGGATTTACTCTTTGGGGAGGATACTTCAATCAAGCTTATTATCCAAGCAAATTAAATGAATATATTCCAGCTCAGAGCAAGGAAATGCAATTAGATATGCCTATTTTTAGGCTTCTAGGGCCAGATCCTATATATAACTTTGAAGAGGGATTAAGACCAGAACTAAAAGGAGTACACACTTTAGAACCGGCATGGATAATTGGTCAAAGTAAGGAATGGGTTAATTGGTTTTTTGAGTGCTTAAATGATGAAGAAAGTTTAGGCTTTTCTTATGCTCAAGTTGGACAAGAAAATACATTCCTTTGGAATACTATGTATAAAGGATACGAGGTTCAAATTGATCAAGTTTCAAAATTAGAAAAAGAGGGAAAGGTAAGAGTTGAAACATTAAAAGAAAGTGCATTGTGGTATAGGGGTAAATATAATTTAACACCTCCAACATCTTTTGGGGCACAAAAGGATTGGAATACCTATAATATGAAAACTCTTTGGTATAATAGTAGATTTTATAGAACAAGTCTTTTATTTGAAAATAATGAGCTAACAATAAGAGATATACATCTATTTAATGAAAATTATAAGTCGAGATACTATGATGGAATACTTAATAGTAATGAGAGTATTTTTGATGCATTACCACTTATGAGACCTCATTACTGGAAGAATGAAATTGAGACTAGACCTGAGGTAAGCTTTGTTAAAGCAAAAAGAATTGGTGTATATGAAAAATTAAGTGGTAAAGAATTAATTTATAAAAAGCTTGGAGAAACTTCATATAAACTTAATTGGAAGATTGAAGAAGAAGGAGAGGTTGAGTTTATATGCAATGAGGATTCTATTAATATTAAGTTTAGTGGAAATATAAAAGATAAAGGAATGCTTTGCATAAATACACTTCCTGTTCTTAAAGAACTAAATTCTAATAGCTTATTGTGTGAGCATAATGATTTTAAGTATGGTATATCTTTGTTAAAGGGTGAATTCATTTTGGATGAGGATTCAAATATTTTAGTAACTAGTGAAAATGGTGAGATAGTTATTAATCTAAATACTAGCAATGTAGATATGAAAGAGTATGAATTTTTTAATGCTGAGTATTTAGGAGATAGAGAAAATTTAGATTCGTATATACCTGAATATAAAAGATACACTAAGAGTAATAAAGTAATGTTAAGAGCCTTTAGACCTATAGTAAATGTTGATACATTACTAGTTAATAAACCATTTACTCAAGAGATACTTTTAGGAAAGAAAGATAAAAAGGGAGAAATTAGATATACTTTAGATGGTTCAGAGCCGAATAAAGATTCATTGCTTTATAAAGAACCTATAGTAGTTAAGGATAGAGCTTTCGTAAAAGCTAAAGTATTTAAAGATGGATTTAAACCAAGTAATACTATTGAAAGTAGAATATATGTAACATTGCCTATAGTGGATATAAAAGGTTTAACTAATCCAACTGATCATTATATGTATAACAAAAGAGGAGTATATGATCTTATAGATGGAGAGAAAGGAAGTCTTCATTATACGGATGGTAGATGGCTTGGATATACAGAGGATATGGAGGTTGTAGTTGACTTAGGGGAAGAAAAGAGTATAAGTGAAGTAATGGTTGGATTCCTTCAAGACACTAGAGCTTGGATTTATTATCCTAAGTTTGTTGAATTTTATTATTCTATAGATGGGGAAAGTTTTGAATTTTTAGATAAAGAGGTAAAAGAGAAAAATGAAAAGAGAGTAGAAGTTGGCAAAAAAGATATAACTTCTAATAAAAGTGTTAAAGCTAGATATATCAAAGTTTTTGCAAAGAATGAAGGGATTTGTCCAGAGTGGAGTATAATGCCTGGAGAAGAACCAACATTCATGTTTGTTGATCAAATAACAGTGTTATAGAGTGAAATAGAATAGAGTAACATAGAATTATATGTATTTATGGTGTAAGGATAATAAAAAATAGGATAAAAATAGTTTTCTATAAAATAATTTTATATATTTAGATTAAGGTTTAGATGCATTATAATGTGTAAGAATAAAATTTTTTGAGGTACGTAGGGGGAAAAATGGACAAGCGAATTAATTTGACAGAAGGGAAGATAACAAGCAACCTTATAAAACTTTCCATACCTATAATGGCAACATCATTCATACAAATGGCATATAGTATGGCTGATATGTTATGGGTTGGAAGGTTAGGAAGTAACGCTGTGGCGGCAGTTGGTACGGCTGGGTTTTTTCCTTGGTTAGGTATGGCCTTTGTAATGATATCGAAGGTTGGAGCCGAGATAAAAGTAGCGCAAAGCTTAGGAAGAAATGATATTGAAAGCACAAAAGATTATATTAAGAGTGCTTTTCAAATCAATATTTTATTAGCAATATTATACTCATTGATATTATTAATATTTAATAGTTATTTGATTGGGTTCTTTGATTTAGGAGATGTAGAAGTTATTCATATGGCTGAAACATACCTTATGGTTGTAGCAGCAGGTATGATATTTGGATTTTTAAACCCAGTTTTCACTGCAGTATTCACTGGATCAGGTGATAGTAGAACTCCATTTATAGCAAATACAATAGGCTTAATATTTAATATAGTTTTTGACCCAATACTTATATTTGGAGTAGGTATATTCCCGGAAATGGGCGTTTTAGGGGCTGCTTTAGCTACGGTAATAGCACAAGCTATAGTTGCAATTAGTTTTTTATATATAATGATTAGAAGTAAGGCTGAATATTTAAAAGTAAATATATTTAGTGGAGTAAAAATAAATTGTATGAAAACATTATTCCATATTGGCCTTCCAGCAGCATTACAAAGTGGATTATTTACTGTATTCTCTATGTTTATAGGAAAAATAGTAGCAATTTTTGGACCGGTTCCAATAGCTGTTCAAAAGGTAGGATCCCAAGTTGAGGCTATAGCTTGGATGACTGCAGGAGGAATTTCTACAGCATTAAGTACATTTGTTGGACAAAACTATGGAGCTGGTAAATTAAAGCGAATAACGAAAGGGTTTAAAATAACCATGATTATTTCTTTATTAGTAGGAGTTTTTGCAACATTTGTTTTAGTTGTATTTGGAAGACAAATATTTGCTATATTTATACCTGAGGCTCAGGCGATAGAACTTGGAACGGATTATCTTAAAATATTAGGATATTGCCAGATTCTTGTTTGTGTTGAAATAACAACTACAGGAGCTTTTAATGGATTAGGTAGAACCTATATACCATCAATAGTAAGCATCTTATTAACAGGTGCAAGAATTCCACTAGCTTATATTTTATGTAGACCTGAAGTTTTAGGTCTTGATGGTATTTGGTGGGCCATAACAATAACAGGAGCTTTAAAGGGAGTTGTAGTTTATGCTATTTACAGATACCTATATAAAAAGAATAAGTTATTTAAAGTTTATAAAGATGAAAATGGAATAGAGTGTGTAAATTATTAATGAGGATTTATAGAAATAAATAAGAAAAAGGCTATATGAAAATAACTTTTCATATAGCTTTTTTAAATTATAATTTCTTTCTATTTATTATTAGTGATATTATAAGTACAAAAACTGATGTTAAAGCTATTGTACCACCTGGTGCTAAGTCGAAGAATGATGCTAAGAATAATCCACTTAAAACATCTATAACACCTATTATCATTGATATAATGAGAGATTTTGTAAATCCTTTTTTAAACTGCATTGCAGTAGCAGCTGGTATAACAATTATTGAAGAAATAACTAATATCCCCATAACTCTTATTGAAACTGAAATAGTAGCACCTACTATTATTGTAAATACATAGTTTATAAGCTTTGTATTTATTCCTGCAACCCTAGCACCTTCTTCATCAAAGGTAGTGTAAACTAACTTATCATATAAAGCAAAAATTCCTACAAAACAAAGAAGAGAAACAATTGCGATTATCATTAAGTCGCTTCTTGAAACAGTAAGTATACTTCCGAATAAGAAGGAGTTAACTGTTGTACTAGCCTTGCCACTACTAACTAATATTAGTGCTAATCCTAAACTGAATGTAAGTATAATTGACATTGATAGTTCAGCATATTTTTTATAATAATTTCTTAAAATTTCTATAAGTAATGCGCAAATAGTAGTAAATACAAATGCTGTTAAAAGTGGATTGAATCCAAATACTAATCCTATGGCAACACCTGCAAAGGATGAGTGAGAAAGAGTATCCCCTATCATTGAATATCTCTTTAGAACTAGGAAAAGTCCTATGCAAGGGCATAATAGAGATATTATGAATCCAGCCATAAATGCATTACGCATAAATTCAAATTGAAACATACTTTGTATAATCGACATTTTATAAAGAGCCCTTTCTATCTAAATTCTTTTTATTAAGTTCAGTTATGAAATCCTCAGTTTTTAAAAGTTTAGCTGAAGCATTTTTTAGTTCTAAAATATATGATGAATATTTTAATGACTTTTCTATGTTGTGTTCAACACAGATTATAGTCATATCTTTTTCTTTATTTAATTTATAAACTAGATCATATATATCTTTTTGTGTTTTTTCATCTATACCAGTGGAAGGCTCATCTAAGATTAAAATACTAGGATGACCTATTAGGGCTCTAGCTATAAATATTCTCTGTTGTTGTCCTCCAGAAAGAGAACCTATTAATTTGTTTTTAAATTCTAGCATATTAACAGCTTTAAGAACTCTATCAATTTCATTTTTATCCTTTATCTTTAAAGTTTTTAAATGTACTTTTAAAACTTCATATACAGTTATGGAAAACTGTGAGTTAAAGTTATCAACTTTTTGAGGGACATATCCAACGCTATTTAGGTTAATTTCTATATTTCCTTCAATAGGTTTTAAATATCCTAAAAGAAGTTTTAAAAGAGTAGTTTTTGAACTACCATTTTCTCCTATGATGGATATAAACTCATTTTCTGGTAAAGATAAGTTTATATTATTAAGCTGATAAGGCTTAGTTCCAGTATATGAAAAACATAGGTTATTTATTTTTATCAAATCGTATCACTCCTAGTATAATTCTAAAGTAAATTATACATTGAAATTGGGACACATGCAAATAATTTGCATTCTAAGTTAGTGGGACAATCTCCTTTAAATCCCAGATTGAGTTACCACCACGTTCAAAATAAGCATTACATGTCATTGACCTATGAGGTTCATCATAGCTAAGGCCTTTGATTTCAACTACTGCAAGGTTTCCATCTAAGAAGGAAAGCTCAAAGTTATGGACAGTTAAAAAGCTGTTTTCAACATTCCCTTTAGTAGATAAATATTCTGTTGCGAAATATAAATCCTTGCATTTTTCTCGAACATAAATTTTATTACCTATAAAAGCTAAAGAAAATATTATTATGAATAAGGAAGATATAAAAACTACAATACGTCTAATTACAAATTTATTCATGGAAACCTCCTTTATTATGTCTATAGGGATATATTACCAAATATTTACAGAATAATAAAGTATAAATAAAGCACATATTATCAACATATAAAATATATACACTTGAAAATATAATGAGAAAATTTATAATTAGTATATATGACAAAACAGGAAAGGATGATATAGTATGGATTTTTCTTCATTAGTTATAATGGAAAAAGATAAAGAAACAGGAGCTATAAAAGGGAATTTAGGAAGTTATTCAGTAGGAGATGGAGCTAATTATGTTAAAAAACTTTATTGTGTAGATGGAGATGTTAGTTTAGTCTTTGATACAGATAAAGATGTTTTAGAATGGGAATTTTCTGCAATATATGATTTGTTTAATGTGGAAGCTCTTACTTCATTAGGATATATAGTAGAAGAAGACGATGAAGAATATAATCCAACTTGGGTAGTCAAATTTAAATTTGATGAAGAACATGAGGAAATGAGAGCAGTAATAAATGAAATTTGCTCAATAGTTAATGAACAAATGAATAAGGTATTTGAGGATATAAAGGGTAAAGAAGAGGAATATAAGTAATTTTGAAAGGAGAATTTAAAATGAGTGAGGTTAAAAAATTAAGACAAAGAGCTGAAATTCCAGAATGCGATAAATGGAGAATAGATAAGATTTATAAAAATCCTGAAGCTTGGAATGAGGATTTAAAAGAATTAAAGGAAAAAGCACCAGCACTAAAAGAGTTTGAAGGAAAATTAAATGATAAGGAAAACCTAAAGAGTTTTCTTAAATTAAATGAAGAGCTTAGTAGAAAACTAGGTAAATTATATGTTTATGCTCATATGAGAAGTCATGAGGATACTGGAAATTCAGAGATGCAGGCTTTAGTGAACAAAATAGATCCATATTCAGCAGAGTTCTCAAGCTACACAGCTTATTTTGTTCCAGAAATACTAAGTTTAGAAGATGGAACAATAGAGAAATTTATAAATGAAGATGAGGATTTAAAGGTTTATAAGATTTTCTTTGATAAGATATTAAAAGAAAAACCACATATATTATCAAAAGAAGTTGAAGGAGTTTTAGCATCAGTTTCTGACTGCTTAGGAGCTGCTGAGAGCATATATTCAATGCTTACTAATGCTGATATGACTTTTGGAGAAATCACAGATGAAACTGGAGCTAAGGTTGAACTTTCAGAAGGAAACTATAGTAGCTTCATAAAGAGTAAGGATAGAAGAGTTAGAGAAGAGGCTTTCAAACTTTTATTTGGAACTTACAAAAAGTATGGAAATACTTTAGCAACAAGCTTGGCTAGTTCTATAAAAAATTTAGTTTTTGAAAGTAAGGTAAGAAAATATAATAGTTCTTTAGAAGCATCATTAAAGCCGAATGATATACCAGTAGAAGTTTATTATAATGCTTTAAAAACAGTTGATGATAACTTAAAATCTCTTCACAGATATGTTTCTATAAAGAAAAAGTTATTAAACTTAGATGAAATTCACATGTATGATTTATATGTTCCAGTTATAGAAGCTGAAAAAGATCATTTAGAGTATAAAGATGCTATTGATTTAGTTGAAGAAGGATTAAAGCCTTTAGGAAAGGAATATTTAGATATATTCAATGAAGGAATAAATGAAGGTTGGATAGATGTATATGAAAATAAAGGAAAAAGAGGAGGAGCTTATTCATGGGGTTCATATGACACAATGCCATATGTACTTTTAAACTATAACTATGAACTAAATGATGCTTCAACTTTAGCTCATGAAATGGGTCACTCAATTCATTCCTATTATACAAGAAAGACTCAACCATATATATATGGTGATTATAGTCTTTTCTGTGCAGAAGTTGCTTCAACAACTAATGAGATATTACTTATACACCATTTAATAGAAAAAGAAACTGATAAGAATAAAAAGCTATATCTAATAAATCAAGAGCTTGAGCAAATAAGAACTACAGTGTTTAGACAACTTATGTTTGCTGATTTTGAACTTAAAACTCATGAAGCTATAGAAAAAGGGGATTCTTTAACTTCTGAAGATTTATGTAAGATATGGATGGATATAAATAAGAAATATTTTGGAGAAGAAATGATAGTAGATGAAGAAATAGCTATAGAATGGGCTAGAATACCTCATTTCTATTCAGATTTCTATGTTTATCAGTATGCTACAGGATATGCAGCAGCAGCTTCATTTGCAAATTCTATATTAAAAGATGGAGAAAAAGCTGTAGAAAAATATAAGGAATTCTTAAAGGCCGGTGGATCAATGTATCCAATAGACACATTAAAGAGTGCTGGAGTAGATATGACAACATCTAAGCCTTTAGAAGATACATTAAAAAGATTTAGTGAACTTTTAGATATGTTAGAGGAAATAATTTAGAAAACGAGGATAGGCTATGAGTAAGTTTGAACAAGATTATTTTAATCTACTGATAAATAATTACGGTTTTTATGTAGAAGAACTAAAGGGAAAAGACAATAAAGAATTGTGGATAGCTATAAAAACAGTAAATAATGAGGGAAAATATGCAGTGATAGTTTCTAAATCTCATGAAGAGGAAGAGAACTTTGCCATAGCAGAAGAATATTTAAATAGTCTAAATACTAAATACTCATTACACAATATTGTTCTTTATAGAGAAGCTCCAAAAGTGGAGGGAAGTACAGAAAATTTCTTTATAGATGAAAATTATCATAGAGTTTTAGTAGATATAAATAATAGAGAAGTATTAAAAAGTGATATAACTTCGGAGCCTTTGGTTAAAATTTTAGATTTTTTAATAAAGAAAAATGAAGAACCTAAGGTCCCTTGGTATAAAAGATTAAGGTGTGAAAAAGTAACTGGGATTTTAATAGGCTTAAACGTAATTGCATTTTTAGCCTGTGTTATTGTGGCTACTATTTTAGGTGATGGATTCTTTAAAAACTTAGTAGAAATTCATCCACAAGTTCTTTACTGGATGGGAGCAAAGCATAATAATGCCATACTTTTCGATGGACAATATTATAGACTTTTAACATCAATGTTCCTGCATGCAGGAATAGTACATCTTTTATTTAATATGTATGCTTTATATATATTAGGTGATTTCATAGAAAGAATATATGGATGGAAAAAATACTTAGCTATATATTTTGTTTCAGGTATAGTAGCTGGATTATTTAGTTTATACTTCTCACCTGTAATGGGTGTAGGTGCATCAGGAGCAATATTTGGTCTTCTAGGAGCTGCCTTAGTATTTGCTTACTACGAGAAAGAAAGAATAGGAAAAGGCTTAATAACAAATATAATAGTAATAATCCTATTAAATATATTTATAGGATTAGGAATGCCCAATATAGACATCTCAGCACACTTCGGTGGATTTATAGGTGGAGCTATACTAGGACTATTCTTCCACAATTATAGAGTTATAAAGAAATCTTAAAATGAAATAGAGAGTTATATTTAAATTAGTTGAGGATTTCTATATATATGTGAAAGACCATCTTAATAAGCACTTAGAGTTTCATTGTATATGGAAAAATAATAGCGTTAAGAGACTTTTTAATATGAAGCACATTTTCTCTACGTTCAAATGTGTAAGTTCAAGATACCAAATTAAAAATTTGGACTTTCACTTAAGCGATAGCGAGTTTAAAAGTCTTAGCTATTCTTTGGGAATAGACAATAGAAACTCTTTGCGAAATTAAGTTAGGTCTGAATATATATCTAGAAACTAACAACTAATTAAATGTAAAAACACAAGAAATCCTCTGCCTGTTTAGGCAGAGGATTTCTTGTATATAATATTTGGTTTGGAGTAATTAAAAGTTTATAACACTGTTCTAGGAACAATTTTTATTATACATATTAAAAATTATAAGTCTAATCAATTCTATAAGTTTTACCAATGTAATTTATGGGATATTTTCCTTTAAGTATATTTATTTCATATAATATTTCAAAATAGGGTTATTATCTTATTAATTTAAGAAAGTATTGTTATTACAAGAAGGGAGTGTCTTTAAAATTATACTTAAATAAGATATACTAAAAGATGTTAATTTATCATAAATAAGGGGAGATGTGCTTTGCAAATTTCAAATATAGATGTAAAACTAAATAGTAATGATTTAATGAGTTTTATTAATGATTTTGTAAAAATAGAAGGATTAGAAATAAAAACTTTAAGAATAAACAATACTATAGAAGTTGAAGGAGTCTTTAAGAAGATATTAGCCTTAGGCTTTAAGGCAACCATAGAAATATTAGGAGTAGAAGGAGATAATTTAGAGGTAAGATTTTCAAAAGCTAAGCTTATGAGCCTTGGTATTTTAAAGCCATTTAGGAAAATAGGACTTAAAATAGCTTTAAAAGGATTCAAAGAGCAAGGAATATTAGTTAAAGAGGATAAAATATTAATAAATTATAAAAACATACTAGGGAAAATACCATTCTTAAATTTAAGTTTTAGAGAATTAAAAATTGAAGGGGAAATGCTTAAAATAGGAGTAGAACAGATTGATGTTGAACTTTCAAAAGTAAAAGAGCCTTCTTTAGAAATTGAAGTTAGAGAAGAAATAGAGCAGGAAGAAAAGACTGATGATTATATAATGAGTATAAATGTGGAAAAGGTTGAAGATATGTACACAAGTAGTAGAGAATATGTAACAGAGCATATCCCAGAAAAAGCTCAGCCTTATAAGGACTATATAATGTTTATACCAGATATTGTAGCTTTAATATTTAGACTATTAAAAGATTCTAGAGTACCTATGAAAACTAAGATGATAGTTGGAACATCAATTGCATATGTAAGTTGTCCTTTTGATATTATACCTGATAAGGTTCCATTCATAGGAGCATTAGATGATGTTAGTGTAGTATTCTTTGCATTAAATAGAATTATAAATGATGTAGATATAAATGTTATTCTTGAAAATTGGCAAGGAAAAAATGAATTTGTAGTTATACTTAGAAAATCAGTTGATTTCTTAAGCGGATTTACAGGAGCAAATAATTTAGATAACATATATGAAGTTATAGATGCAATAACAAATTAAAGGAGTGGAAAAATGGCAAAAAAATATTATGCTATAGCGAAAGGAAAATCAGGAGAGCCTAAAATAGTTTTAACATGGCCTGAATGTCAAAAAGAAGTTATAGGATGTAAGGGAGCAAAGTATAAAAGTTTCACTTCTATGGAAGAGGCTGAAAACTTTATTGCACTTCATAATGGAAACTCTACTTTTACTGAAGTAAGAGGAAATGAAGAAGAAATAAATGATGATGCTATCTATATATATGTAGACGGTAGTTTCATGGTTCATAAAGAAAATTATTCTTATGGTCTTGTAGTTGTTAAAAATAATGAAGTGTTATATGAGGATAATGGAGTGGGCTGTGATAAGGAAGCTATAGCCTTAAGAAATGTATCAGGTGAAGTAGAAGGAGCTATGAAAGCAACTGAATACGCAATAGAGCAAGGATATAAAGAGATAATACTTTGTTATGACTATCAAGGTATTGAAAGTTGGGCTCTTGGAACTTGGAAAAGAAATAATAGAATAACTCAAAATTATCATGCTTTTATGCAAAAAAGATTTAAGGAAATTAATGTGAGATTTAAGAAAATAAAGGGACATAGTGGAAACAAGTTTAATGATATGGCGGATATACTTGCTAAAAAAGCATTAGAAAGCATTTAATAGTATGAATTACCTCTTATAAAATGAGTAGTATTAGATAAACTAATTATGAAGTATTAATAAAGAGGTGATTATTATGGCAAATAAGTTAATGACAACTTTAGCAATAGGTGCAGTAGGTGCAGCTGTTGGAATGATGGTTACTCCAAATTTAGACAGAAGAACACAGAAAGCTATTAAAAAAGCTACAAAGAGAATGATGGATGCAGCAGGTGAATCCATGGAATGGATGAAGTAAAAAGAAGCAGCTATATTAGCTGCTTCTTTTTATTAAAAATTTTGTATATATATAGAAATTTTTTTTATTTGTAGAGAAAATTTCGATTATAATATATAATAATTTTAAAGAATAAGTATAATAATTTTAAAAAATATAAATATAAATTATAAAACTTTAAACAGGTTATGAAAAGTGTTAAAAAAAACACAAACATATATATGTTTTTACAAAAATACCGAATAATTGACATGAAAACCTAAATTTATGTTATAATTTAATTGGTTGTGGATGTTAAAATAATAACAGTAAGAGGATGATTTAAGCTATGGAAATATTATCATTGGGAGAAAAAATTAAAAGAAGAAGAAAAGAATTAAATATGACTCTTAAAGAGTTAGCGGGAGAGAGGATTACCCCAGGTCAAATAAGCTTAGTTGAGTCAGGAAGATCAAATCCTTCAATGGATCTTTTGGAGTATATTGCTCTTACATTAAATACTTCCGTTGAGTACTTAATGGAAACTGAGAAAACTCAAGCAGAAAAAATTTGTTTATACTATGAACAAATAGCTGAGGGAGCTATTTTAAATGGTGATATAAAAAAGGGTGAAAAGTTCATAGAATACGCAATATATTATGCGGATAAGTATGATTTAACATATAGAAAGGCTAAAAATTTAGCTTTAAAAGCAGAAATATTTTTGAAGAACAAAGAATATGTTCTTGCACAGCAATATTTTCTTTCAGCTAACATGTTGTTTTTACAAATAAATAGTAATGTAGATATGGTAAAAACTTATTTAAATATTGCTAAAATAAGCATACATTCAAAGGCATACTATTCAGCAAATTCATATTTAAGAGAAGCTGAAAAGATATATATAAATAATAAATTAACTGAGGATTTATTATTAGGAGAAATATATTATTTAATATCTAAGACATATTTCTTTATTGAGAATATGCAAAAAGCTATTAATTTTGCGTTCCTAGCAAAAAGTGAATTTGAAAAAGTTTACAACAAAAAGGCCTATGCTAAGAGTTTAGAACTATTGGCAGAAGAGCATGCAAAGGTTGGAGATTTAGAGAGTGCAATAGCCTATTCTAAGCAAAGCCTTAATGTTTATAAAGAACTAGAACAATTAGATAAGATAAGTTCAATAGAGGATTCTTTAGGAAAATTATTCTTTGAATTTGACAATATAGAGGAATCTTTTGAGCATTATAATAGAGCTATGAAAATAAGAGAAGAGAACACAGATTCAAAACTTTTAGATACATTGTTTAACCTATGTGAGAATCATATAAAAACAAAGAATATGGTTAAGTGTATAGAGATTCTTAATGAGATTAAGAATAAATTGAATGTAAGTGATGTTGATAGACTTATAGAATACAAGGTCTTAACATTCAGAATAGAAGTTTTACAAAATAATATAAAAGAAGCTGAGAGCATATTATTAGATACTCTTGAGATTGCAAAAAGAAATGATATGAAGAAAAAAGAAGCAGATATATCTATAAGGTTAGGTAAGTTCTATTTAGAGCTTAAGAGAGATTATGAAGCTGCAAAGTATTTGGATAAAGGGATAAATAATTTAAAAAATTTAGGCGTAATTAAAAGTTAAGGTATAGGTGAGAGTAATGGATTTTTTATCTACTGGTGAGAAAATAAAAAGAGCTAGAATATATAAAGGGTTAACATTAAAGCAACTTTGCAAGGATGACATATCTATATCTAGAATGAGCTGTATTGAAAATGGAAAAGTGAAAGCAGATAGATGGGTCTTAGAGCTAGTTGCTGAAAGATTGGAGTTAGATTTAGAATATCTTCTATGTGATGATATAACACAATTAAACAACTCTATAGAAAAGTATAGTGAGAAAGTAATATTAGAAGAAAGTGAAGCGGATGAGATAAAAGAGTACTTAGAATATTCAATGAGTAAAGAGTACGATGATATATCAGCTAAGCTTATGCATATTTTATTTAGGAACTATACAAATTTAAGGGAGTTTAGAAAAGCTAAAGAGCTTTTAAATGATTATTCTAATATATATGAGAATAATAAGAAAGGTAAGAAAAAATACTATGAAGATTTAGCTTTATATTTTATGGTTAGAAAAAACTTTTCAGATGCAATAACGTATTATAACATGTTATTAGATGCTATAATAAAAGAAGGCGTGGATAAGCAAAATAACTACTATATAGAGAGTGCTAATTGTTTAGCTATATGTTATTACAGAATAGGACAACTTGATAAATGTAAAGAACTTTTAAAATCAATATTTAAAACTACTAATATTTCACCAAATAATAATGTATTAGGTGAAAGTTATGGACTTTTATCTATTCTTGATTTATTGAGTGGAAATGATAATGCTTTTAAAGAAAACTTTGATAAATATAATAAATTATCTATGTACAAATCATATAATTGGAAAAGATTAAATAGTTTGATTATAGATGCTTTATTAAATAGAGATAAAGGTAATGAAGCATTAGAGTTAACTAGTAAATCCATAGATGAAATTAATAAAGATGATAAAATAGCATATATAGAAATGCTTTTATTCATAATAGATGTTTATAATAATAATGGACAAATAGATAGGGTTAGAGAATATTGTGAATTAGCTTTAGAGTTAGCTATAAATAAAAATAACATGTTCTTTATAGAAAGAAGTTATTATTTTAAGGCAGAACTTAGTAAGCATGAGAAGAATGATATGCAATGGGAAATGTATATGAATCTAGCAACAGATCTTCTGCTAAAGTTTGGTTCTTATGAGGAAAAGAAATCTAGATATCTAGAGATGGCAGATCTTTATCATTATTTAGATGATACCAATGAGGCATTAAAATATTTAAGTTTTGCAGTTAAAGAAGTGGATAAACTATATTAGGATAAGATAGAAAAGCCTTGGTCTATAAACCAAGGCTTTTCTATCTTATTGTTATTAAATAAGCTTATTTCTTTATACAAAAAAGAATCTAGATTTACTAGATTCTTTTTTGTATATATTAATCTATATGAAAAATATCCATTGTCTGTTGTAAAAAACTAAGTTTGCAATTAAAACAATTTAAATTAATAGGTCTAAAAAATTTTTTTAGCCTTGCCATAAATAATACCTTCTTTCATATCTTCTCTCTTTATGTTTATATTATATACCTTAATTGATAATAAAATAATTTGCATGTATGTCTTAAAAAATGTACAAATAGGAGAAGTCATTCAAGAAGGAAAGTTCTAAAATGGCAAAAAAGTACCTGTTTTTAGTGGTAATTATACAAAATCACACTTTTTTTAGTATAAATAGTTCTGCACAATACCCCTGAAGTGTAGTTTGTATATTCAAAATTGTATTTTTTTTAGCATATTCAAATTCTATCTTAGGGAAAGAGGCTTTAAATAAGATTTCTTTCTCCTCTTTTTTTAATCTTTTGGGTTTACCCATAGAGAGCCAATAGTTAAATGAAGAACCAAAGTTTTCTCCAATGGTATATTTAGTTATTCTAACGTCGCTTTCTAAATCAATTAAGTTTATAGAAATTTTTTTATCAACAAGATTTTTGATACCTCTAAGCTTAGTAAAGTTTTTGAAATCTATTAATGAATCTATTTCGTCGTTGTAAGTATAGATTAATAGCTGATATTCATCCTCAGACTTCGTAAGTATATAGCCATCCCCGTGGTAAAGTAGAGTATTTCCTAGTTTACTTAAAAAGTAATAAGCATAATATGATGGCTTTTTAATTCCCTTATCATTTACCATAGCAGGATATCCAAAGAACACTTCGTTTGTTATATCTATTTGTCTATCTAATGCATCAAAGGCTTTTATGAAGTTTAGCTTATGAGTAGAATTTATAGTGTTGTGTATTATAAATGGAAGCATATAAGCTGTATCATAAATTAAATCTATTTTGTCATTAGGGGTATAAGCATCTTCTATTAAGCTTAATTCATATTCTTCAAATAATTGATTTAAAGCTTCTTTAAACTCATCATTGAATGTTGAGGTTAACTGAAATCTTAAATCCTTAAGATCAAAGCATTCAACTTCACTAAAGAAATCTAAGAATGATTTAAACATTTCCAAAAAGTTCTCCTTAGAATACCCATTATGATTTAAAATTATTAGAGGAATTAAATCAAGTGAAGAAATATAATCGAAGATATCAAAGGTTCTAGTCCAGTTGAAGAACTTAGAACCAGGGAATATACCCATGTCTGATGAAAATACATTAAGTAGTCTTACATAAGTATAACCAATTTGTTCTTGCAAATCCTCAACTATATCTTGATTATCTTCTAAAAGTAGGTCAAAAGCATCCCCTATATTTAGCACTTCTTTATAATATTGGTTAAATTCTTCACCTTCTTTTTTCATGTTTAGTGTTAATTTGTGAATCTTATCTTCGTAGTTAAATCTAGGATAATCATCTAAATAATAAGAGAGCTCTTCTAAACTTTCTTCCAAAGGATAATATGTTATTTCTTTTTGACGATTATATTCCTCTTCAGTTATTTTATGTTTCTTTCTAAATTGAAGAGGAGTACAGTTATAATATGCTTTAAAGTGCTTATTAAAATAGCGAGTATGAGAAAATCCTATATCATAGGAAATCTCAGATATTGACTTATCACTATCAAGTAGAAGTTTAACGGATTCCTCAACTCTAGTTAAATTTAAGAGATCGGTAAAACTTAAACCAGTTGCATATTTTATTTCATGAGATAAGTAGTGAGTACTTAAAAATTCCGTATTTGCAATATCTTTTAGTGTTATATTTTTATTATAGTTATTAAAAATATACTTAGATATTCTATGGTATCTTTCAAGAAGCATATTATTTTCATTTATATCTTCATTTTCATAAAGAAGATAGTGGAAGTTATTCAAAAGGTGGAATAGAAGTTCAACTAAAGACTTCTCAATAAATTTATCATAATCATCAACCTTTTGAGCATCTTCGCATAGAAGGATTGATAAAAATACTCTAAGTTTATCATAGGATTCATCACTTTGAGCTCCTTCATCTGATGTATTTGTATAAAAAAACATATTTCCAATATCACTATAGTATTTTTCAAAAAAGTGAGGATCTATTTTGAATATTAAAACTCTATTATCCTCATTTGAATAAAGTCTATGTGTTTGTTCTGTATTTACTATTTCTATTTCATCCTCAAGTATTTCGTAACTATCAGTATCTATATCAACTTTAACACTACCTTTAAGAACATAGATTATTTCTATGGCGTCATGCCAGTGAAGTGGATAATTTTTTATGTTTGCATAATGTATAGTTACTGGAATATCTGAAGGGAAATTCACATATTCTTTTCTCATTAAAAAACTCCTTTATAAATAAAGTTTTGCTTAATAATATTATATCCTAATAAAAAGTAAAAATAAAATTTGGAAAAAATCATTACTTTAGTTGATAAATAAAAAAGTATGATTTAATATAAAAAGGGTGATGAAATTTGAATTACGTGTACATATTAAAGTGTAAAGATGATTCTCTTTATACTGGGTGGACAAATGATTTAGAAAAGCGAATAAAGGCACATAATAGTGGAAAAGGAGCAAAATATACTAGAGGAAGAGGACCGGTTAAGTTAATTTATTTTGAGGAATTTCAAGAAAAAAGAGAAGCTCAAAGTAGAGAGTACTACATAAAAAAAATGACTAAAAAACAAAAATTAGAGCTTATAAAAAACAAGGAGATAGAGGAGGAACTTTATGAAGAAGAAATTAACATATGATATTTATTTTGAAATAATATTTTATTTATTACTTGCTGGATATCTTATATATTCGCTTGTTAATAAGGATATGATATTACTTTATTCAACAGCATTAACATTTATAACATTAGTATTACCAAGAATAATTACTAAAATATTTAAGATAACATTATCACCATTTTTAAATAGTATGATTATAGGATTCATATTTATTTCAATGTTTTTAGCAAAGATGAATAATTTTTATGCTATACCACATTGGGATACTTTCTTACATGTTTTATCAGGAATATTAACATTTGTTTTAGGATATATGATTTTCTTATGTCTTAATGATTATAAAACAGACAATGTTAAACCAATTCTTATAGTAGTGTTTGCACTTATATTTGGAATAGCTTGTACAGCTTTATGGGAAACATGGGAATTCTTCACAGATCAAACTTTTGGGTTAACGGCTCAAATAAGCTTATTTGATACTATGAAGGATATAATAACAGGAAGTATATTCCCAATAGTATTATCACCAGTTTTAAATAGCTATTTAAAAGGAAAGTCTAATAAGTTATTTCAAGAGTTAACTGATTTTATGAAAAATAATAATAGAAGAAAATAATATTTAGAGTTATATCAAATCTAATGAAAAAGTTTTATTAGGTTTGATATAACTCTTCTTTTTTTGTCTAAATTTCTGTAAAATATTGATTTGATATTAATAAAATATGGATAAATGGTTAAAAATTCTAAATTGTGTATTTTTATTATGGTTAATAGCCTATTTTTACTTTAGAATCTTATAGGAAGGTTTTTTAGTAGGGGAGGCTTTAACATTGTTTAGTGAAGAATTTAGTAAAGTGAATAGTGCTGGCCAAGGAAAAATTGAGCTATTAGATAACAGTAAGGGGCGTTATCTTGTAGCTGCAATTATGGCTGGAATTTATGTAAGTTTTGGTATAATGCTTGCATTTACTATAGGAGGACTTTTAGATGCAGTTGATTCACCAAGCACAAAAATAATTATGGGGGCATCCTTTGGAGTTGCACTTAGTTTAGTTGTATTTGCAGGATCAGAGCTTTTTACAGGAAATAACTTTGTAATGACCATAGGTATGCTTTATAAAAAAATAACTTTAAAACAAAGTTTAAAAATATGGGGAATGGCATATTTAGGAAATATGATAGGATCGTTGATATCTGCAGTTGCTTTTATAGGCGCTGGACTGGCTGTCGGAAGTGTAAGTGAATTTATGATTAAGACGGCTTCTATAAAGATAAGTTTACCTCCAGAGCAACTTATTATAAGAGGAATACTTTGTAATATTTTAGTTTGCTTATCTGTTTGGTGTACTTATAGACTAAAAACAGAAACAGCAAAACTTATAATGATATTTTGGTGTTTATTTGCATTTGTAACTGCTGGATTTGAGCATAGTGTAGCTAATATGAGTTTGATAGCCATAGGTATTATACTAACAAAAGGGATAGAAATATCAGTATCAAGTTATCTTTATAATCTACTGTTTGTAACAATAGGAAATGTTTTGGGTGGAGTAATAGTAGCTTTAGCATATTATTATATATCAAATAAAAGAGAATCAAAGTAGTAATAAAAGCATCTAATTAATTTAGGTGCTTTTATTTTTAACTTATTTATTGAAGAAAGTTTATTTAATTTATGTTATAATAAGCAACAAATATTAAAGAATATAGATTAGATAATGAAAAATATTATTTTATTAGTATTTAAATTTATATAATGTTTGTTTTATATGAAAAGTAGGAGATATTATGAACAAAATAAGTTTAGAACATTTAAGAGAAATAAGTTTTTTTTCAGGGCTTAAAGATGATACTTTAAATTACATATCACAAAACTCTAAGGTTTTAAAAAAGAGAAAAGGGGAACATATCTTTAGAGATAAGGATATTGTAGAAGATATTTATATAGTTATAAAGGGGAAAGTTACACTTTATAAAATGAATGAATATGGTCAAAAAAGAATAGTTTATATATTAGGAGAGGGCGCTTTCTTAAATGAGGTAGTGGTTGATGATTTACCTTCTTCTATAAATGGCGAGGTTTTTGAAAATGCTATTATTTTAAGTATAGATAAAAGTAAGCTTATGAAGGGGATGGGCGAAGATTTTGAGCTTACAAAGGTTGTGCTAAATGAAATGAGTAAGAAGATTAGAAGACTTTATAGGCAGTTGAAGAATGTTACACCAATAAAGTTAGAAAAAAGAGTGGCTGCAAAGCTTTGGAAATTAAGTAAAGACTATGGAAAAGAAGTTGATGAAGGTACACTTATAGATTTGGATATAAGTATAACATATTTGGCAGATATGTTTGGATCTCCAAGGGAGAGTGTTTCAAGAGCTATAAAAACTTTAAGAGATGAAAATTTAATAATTAAAAATAATAAAAAAATAATAATAACTGATAGAGATAAAATTTCTGCATATTTTAAATCAATATCACTTGATTAAAGAGATAAGGTGCTATATCATAGTAATTCAAAAAACTGCTTTATAAGTTTTTTGAATTTTGATATAGCATCTTAATTTATTTCTAGAAATAAATACTAACTTAAAACATAGACATTTTTTTTAAAAGCGAAGTTAGTATTTAGTGTAACAAAAATCACATCATGTTTTTGAATTTCTTTTTATAATAATGATTGTTAAATTATTAATTATCAAAAGGGATTTAATCTAAAGAAGTTTAAATTATTTGATTAAAAGAAAAATTAAGACAATATTTTGGTTATTATAATTAGAATAAAATAAGTTAGTTTAAGAGGTGTTTTATTATGGGCTTAAGACTTACAAAAGATAATTTTGATAAGGTATTAAACTGTCTAAAAGACGAGTATAAGATATACGCTCCTAAAGTTATGGTTGGTAAAGGAAGATTTTCTGATACTAATATGACAAGATATGGAGAGATAAATTCTATAGATGATATAGAATTTAATGAAAAATCTTCTTTTTCTTATAAAGAAGTATTATTGCCAATAACTCAAACTTTATTCTTCTTTACAGAGGATAAATTCAGTGAGGCTAGTGTTGAAGAGAAGAAATTATTAATATTCCTAAGAAGCTGTGATATGCATTCTTTAAGAAGAATTGATGATATATATTTAAGAAACGGATTTGAAGATCCATATTATAAAAAATTAAGAGAAAAAGCAAAGTTCATTGTTATGGGATGTGAAAATAGCTTTGAAAATTGTTTCTGTGTAAGTATGGGGACTAATAAAACTGATGAGTATTCAGCTTATATTGGATTAAAAGATGAAGAAGTAGTATTAGATATAAAAGATAAAGAATTAAAAGAATTATTTAGTGAAGTTCAGTCAAGTGAAGAGGAAGTTATTCCAAAATTTGTTGAAGAGAATGAGACTAAGGTTAATATTCCAGAAGGAATGAGCTTGAACTTAATTAAATCAAAAGTTTGGGATGAGTATTCAGCAAGATGTATAGCTTGTGGAAGATGTAACTTTGTATGTCCAACATGTACTTGCTTTACTATGCAAGATATATTCTATAAGGATAATGAGAATGCAGGAGAAAGAAGAAGAGTTTGGGCTTCTTGTCAGGTTGATGGATATACTGATATGGCTGGTGGACATAGCTTTAGAAAGAGTCATGGAGATAGAATGAGATTTAAGGTTATGCATAAGGTATATGACTATAAAAAGAGATGGGGATATCATATGTGTGTTGGATGTGGAAGATGTGACGATATATGCCCAGAATACATATCTTTTTCAGAGTGTGTAAACAAACTTGAAGATGCTATAGAAGAGGTGAAAGATAATGCATAATGAATATACTCCATTTATATCAAAAATATTAAATGTAAAAAAACATACAGATATAGAATATACTTTTAGAATGGAATTTAAAGGTGAGGTTAAGCCAGGACAATTTTTTGAGGTTTCATTACCTAAATATGGAGAAGCTCCAATTTCAGTAAGTGGTATAGGAGAAAACTATGTAGAACTTACAATAAGAAGAGTTGGAAAAGTAACTAATGAAATTTTTGAAAAGTATGAAGGAGACAAGCTTTTCCTAAGAGGACCTTATGGAAATGGATTTGATATAAATAACTATAAAGGAAAAGAGGTTATAGTTGTAGCTGGAGGGACAGGACTTTCACCAGTTAAAGGTATAGTAGATTACTTCTCAAAAAATCCTAGTGATGCCGAAAGTTTTACACTTATAAGTGGATTTAAAGGCCCTAAGGATATTCTTTTCAAGGATGATATGAAAGAATGGGAAAAGAATATGAATATGATTATAACTGTTGATTCAGCAGAAGAGGGATATGAAGGGCATACAGGACTTGTAACTACATTTATTCCAGACTTAGAAATAAAAGATATGGATAATGTACAAGTTGTAGTTGTTGGTCCTCCAATGATGATGAAGTTTACAGTTTTAGAATTCTTAAAAAGAGGAATTAAAGAGGAAAATATTTGGATATCACAAGAAAGAAAGATGTGTTGTGGCTTAGGTAAATGTGGTCATTGTAAGATAGATGATACATATATTTGCTTAGATGGTCCAGTATTTAACTACACTAAGGGTAAACTTTTAATAGATTAGGAGGAAGGACTATGTCTTTAGATATAAATACTAAAAAACTTAAAAAGAATGCATTCAGAGTTACTAAAAGAAGAGGATATACAGCATCAAGAATAAGAGTTCCAGGTGGGCATTTAGATGCTAAGCTTTTACTTAATATACAAGAAATAGCTGATACATATGGAGATGGTACAGTTCATATAACAACAAGACAAGGTTTTGAAATACCTGGAATAGATATGAGGGATATTCCAGAGGTAAATAAAAAACTTCAGCCTATAATAGAAGCTTTAGAAATAAATCAAGAAAATCCTGGAGATGGATATAATGCAGCTGGTACAAGAAATGTATCTGCTTGTATAGGAAATAATGTTTGTCCATTTGCAAATTATAATACAACAAACTTTGCGAAGAAAATAGAAAAAGCTATATTCCCAAATGATTTGCATTTTAAGATAGCTTTAACAGGATGTCCAAATGATTGTATTAAGGTTAGAATGCATGACTTTGGAATTATGGGAATGACTGAGCCTCAGTATGAGAGAAGTAGATGTGTTTCTTGTGGAGCTTGCGTAAGAGCTTGTAAGAAGAAAGCAACAGGAGCTTTAAGCTTTGAGAATTTCAAAGTTGTTAGAGATGGAAGCAAGTGTATTGGTTGTGGAGAGTGTGTTATGAACTGTCCAACTAGTGCATGGACAAGAAGTGAAGAAAAATATTACAGACTAGCTATAATGGGTAGAACAGGAAAGAAAAATCCAAGATTAGCAGAAGACTTTATCCTATGGGTAGATGAAGAAAGTATAATAAAGATAATTTTAAATACTTACAAATATGTTACTGAATATATAGATAAAAATGCTCCAGGTGGAAAAGAGCATATAGGATATATAATTGATAGAACAGGATTTATGGAATTTAAAAAATGGGCTTTAGAGGGTGTTACCCTTTCAGAGAAGGCATTAATGAAAAATAATGTTTATTGGAGCGGAATACACTACACTAATGGATTTTAAGAAAAAGCACTCTATATAGAGTGCTTTTCCTTATATGTTTGTATATAGGCTTTTACTTATAGCATATATATATCTTTTTGATATAGTTAATAATATATAATTTATTGGGTATATATAATTTTTGTGATATTATAAAATAGAATATTTTAATATTTTTTTAACAAGGATAAGAGAAAAATTAGGAGGCATTTAATGATAGGAATTATAGGGGTTAAAAGAAATATAAATATAGAAATAAGAGAAAAATTAGCCTTATATCCTAAAAGACACAAAAAGTATGTAGACAAATTACTAAGTTCTTTTAAAGAGGTTGTTATAGTAAATACCTGTAATAGAACAGAAATTTATTTTAGCTTTCAAGATGAAATTTCTGAGGATGAGATATTTAGAATAGTATTTGAAGCTTTTGAATGGGATGAAAATTTAAGAGAATATATGTTCTTAGCTAAGGATAGAAGAGCAGTAACCCATCTTATGGAGGTTATATGTGGATTTCATTCAAGAATATTAGGTGAAGATCAAATATTGGGACAAATAAAAGATGCTTATAAGAAGGCAGTTGAGGATAGGAGTATTTATTCAGAATTACAAAAACTATTTGAAAGTGCTATTTCTTGTGGTAAGAAGTTTAAGACTGAGTGTAGGATGTTTGAGGTGCCAGTATCTTCAGTATCAATATCTTTAAATAGTGCTCTAGAAAAAGGGTGCAATAGATTTATGGTTCTTGGATATGGAGAAATAGGAAAGTTAGCTATAAAACATTTGCTTTCACATAAGATTGAAGAGATATATTTAGTTGTTAGAAACAAAGAAAAAGCGAGTGATGTAGATAAGAGATACATAAAGGTAGTTGATTTTATAGAGAAAAACGATTTTATAAATGATGTAGATTGTATAGTTTCCTGTACTTCTGCACCTCATACTGTTGTTAGATTAGAAAATATTTCAGAAGAGGGAAATGACCTTTTTATATATGATTTAGCAGTTCCAAGGGATGTAGATAAAGAACTTTCAGATTACAATAGGGTAATTCTTAGAGATATAGATGAGATAAGTAGAATTGATGATAAGAATAAAATTATAAGAAAAGAAAGAATGGAAGAGTATAAATATATAGTAGAGGAAAGTATAGAAGAGTACATAAATTGGCTTAAAGTTAGGGAGATTTCAAGTAAAATTAGAGCTATAAAGCAAAGAGAAAATGAAATTTGTAGCGAGAGAATAAAAACCTTTGAAAATAAAGGACTTGGAAAAGAAAATAAACTAGCAGAAAGATTGATAAAGAGTACAGCAGATGCTTATGTAAATAGAGCTATAGAAATATTAAAAAGCGAAGTTATAGAGGGAAGTGAGAAATCTTGTATAGAGATAATAGAGAAGATTTTTTTAACTTAGTCCCTATAAATATAATTAGCTCGAAGTTTTTAGTGAAAATTATAGGTGGTGGAAAAGCTGCTTACATAAAAGCTAAAGGGTTGTTAGAAAAGGGATGTTTTGTACATATATTATCAAAGGAGTTCTCTGAAGAGGTTCTATCATTAAAAAACAGTAATTTAACTCTTGAGATAGGAATCTATTATAAGGAGTTTATTAAAAATTCACATTTAGTAATCATAGCAGTAGATGATTATGAATTGGTTAAGGAAATATGTAATGATTGTGATGATGAATACAAAATATACATAAATTCTTCAGACTACAGAAATGGAATGGGATCTATTCCATATAGCAAGTCTTATAAAAATTTAAGTTTCTCAATTAGTAGTAAATTAGGTTCACCAAAAGTTACAAGAGAGATTGGTAAAGAAATAGAACAGATAGTAGAAAAAAATGATGATTATTCAATAATTGTTGCTAATATTAGAAATAAAGCTAAACTTGAAGAAAATAAGAAAGATATTATAGATTTTGTTTCTGGAAAAGAATTTAAAAAAGCTATTTGTGAAAATAGAGAATTTGAATGCTTAAAAAATACCTTTGGAGAAGAAGTTTCTAAGCGTTTAATGAATATAAAATAAATATAGATGAGGTTAAGTGTATGGATTTAATAATAGGAACTAGAAAAAGTAAACTAGCTCAGGTTCAGACAGAAAGAGTAATGGAACTATTAAAAGAAAAGGTTAATGTAGATAGTAAAAAACTTTTAGTCATGACTGAGGGGGATAGAAGATTAGATGTATCTTTAAATAAAATAGGAGGAAAAGGACTTTTTGTTAAGGAAATAGAATTAGCGCTTTTAAATGGAGAAGCTCATGGAGCAGTTCATAGCATGAAGGATGTTCCTTATGAATTACCTAATGAATTTGAATTAGTTGCTATGCCGGAGAGAGAGGATATTAGGGATGCTTTTGTTTCATTAAATGGATCAACTTTATCAAATTTAAGAAATGGAGCAAGAATAGGAACAAGTAGTATAAGACGTGCAGAGCAATTAAAATTATTAAGACCAGATTTAGAAATAGTACCTATAAGAGGAAATGTACAGACTAGAATGAAAAAAATAGTTGATGAGAATTTAGATGGTATTATACTAGCTGCTGCTGGACTTAAAAGACTTGGGATGGAAGATGTGATAAGTGATTACTTTGATCCAATGGTGTTTATTCCAGCTATAGGGCAAGGTGCATTAGGAATAGAATGTGTAAAAAATGGAGAATTTAATCATTACTTTGAAGCCCTAGATAATAAGGAAGTCAGAGTTACTGTTGAAGCAGAAAGAAGTTTTATGAGAGAGTTAAATGGTGGATGTCATAGTTTAATAGGGGCATATTCAGAGACTAAAGGAAATGACCTATATATGATTGGAACGTTTGCTGTAAATAATAAGATAGTAAAAAAAGATATAATTGGGAATAAAGAAGATAATATTTTACTAGGTAAGAAGCTAGCAGAAAAAATATTATCAAATGCTTAGGAGGAACTATGAAGAGTAAAGCTTATATAATTGGAGCACGAACCAGGAGATGAAGAATTATTAACATTGAAGGCTATAAATTCGTTAAAGAAATGTACAGCTGTTTTATATGATAGATTAGTTGGGAATAATATATTAAATTATTTAAATGATGATTGTGAAATATACTATTGTGGAAAAGAACCAGGATGTCATTATAAAACACAGGAAGAAATAAATGAAAGTATAGTTGAACTTGCGAAAAAAGGGCATGTAGTTGGAAGAGTAAAAGGTGGAGATCCATATGTCTTTGGAAGAGGTGGAGAAGAAGTACTAGCTCTTCAAGAGGAGAACATACCTTTTGAAGTTATACCAGGAGTTACCTCTCCTATTTCAGTATTGAATTATGGAGGGATTCCTATAACTCATAGGGGATTAGCTCAAAGTTTCCATATAGTAACTGGGATGTCAGCAAGAACTTTAAATGTAAACTGGGAAGCCTTATCAAAAGAAAATGGAACTTTAGTTTTCATGATGGGACTTTCAAATCTTGAAACTATAGTAGAAAAACTTTTAGAAAATGGTAAAGATATAAATACTCCTTGTGGAGTTGTTATGAGAGGAACAACATCTAAGCAAAGAAAAGTTATAGGTACTTTAGAAAATATTGTTTCTAAAGTTAGAGAGGCCAAATTAGAGTCTCCTTGCATAATAGTTGTTGGAGAAGTTGTTTCATTAAACGAGAAATTATCATGGTATGAAAAACTTCCACTGTTCGGCGCCAATGTATGTATAACTAGATCAAAGAAGCAATCAGAGTCTTTAAAGTGGAAGCTAAAAGAGATGGGAGCAGAAGTTACAGAAATTAATTCAATTGAAATAAAGGATACTTCAAAAAATTTAGATGAATATATTAAAGATTTAAAAGTATATAATCATGTGGTATTTACATCAGTAAATGCAGTTAATATATTCTTTGAATACTTATTTAAAAATAAAATAGATATAAGAGAGTTAAGAGGGAATATTTCAGCTTTAGGAAGAGCAACAGAAAAGGCTTTAGAGGAAAGAGGAATAATTCCAGATATAGTAGGAAAAGCATTTACTGCTGAGGGACTATTTAATGAAATGAGAGAAAGTATTAAAAATGGAGATAGAGTTTTAATACCATGCTCTTCTATAAGTAGCCCTTATTTAGTAGAAGAATTAAACAATTTAGGGGCAGAGTGCACAAGAGTTCACATATATGATACTTTATGTGGAAAAGTAAAAAATCCAAGAGCCTTTAGTGAGGTGGATATGGTATTATATACAAGTCCTTCAACTGTTAAAAATATGGTGGAAATTATTGGCTTAGATGCTATGAAGGAAAAAGAAAGCATATCTATCGGACCAATAACTTCTAATGCCTTAAGGGAAAGAGGAATAGAGTGTAAGGAGTGTAAAATACATTCAGAAGAAGGATTTTTAGAGGAAATAGAGTCTTTTTGGAAAGAACTAAAAAATTAAGTTGTGGTAAAATTAAATATGAACAAAATTACTAAAAATGGATTGGAGGAAGAAAAATGATAAAAAGAGGAAGAAGATTAAGAATAAACGAAGAGATGAGATCTTTAGTTAGAGAAAATTCTTTGACTGCTAATGACTTTATATTTCCTATTTTCGTAGTGGAAGGGGAAAATATAAAAGAAGAAATAAGTTCATTACCAGGAAATTATCATGTTTCTTTAGATAGATTAAACGAAATAGTTGATGAAGTTGTTGCTTTAAATATAAAGGGAGTTATTATTTTTGGTCTTCCAGATCATAAAGATGCTTGTGGTTCAGAAGCTTATTCTGATGAGGGAATAGTTCAAAAGGCTATTAGAAAATTAAGAAAAGATTATGAAAAACTTCTAGTAATAACAGATGTTTGTATGTGTGAATATACAAGTCATGGTCATTGTGGAATAATAGAAGGAAAAGATGTAGATAATGATAAGACTTTAAGTTTCTTAGATAAAATAGCAGTTTCACATGCAAAAGCTGGTGCTCATATGGTGGCTCCTTCAGATATGATGGATGGAAGAATATTATCTATGAGAAACGCTTTAGATGAAGCTGGGTTTGTTAATGTTGGAATAATGAGCTATTCTGCAAAATATTGCTCAGCATTCTATGGTCCGTTTAGAGAAGCTGCAAATTCAGCACCTCAATTTGGAGATAGAAAAACTTATCAAATGGATCCAGCAAATTCTAGAGAAGCTATAAAAGAAGTGGAACAGGACATAGAAGAGGGTGCGGACATTGTTATGGTTAAACCTGCCTTATCATATTTAGATATAGTTAAGGAAGTTAGAGATAGAGTAGATGTACCAGTTTGTGTTTATAATGTAAGTGGTGAGTTTGCAATGGTTAAAGCAGGTGCTAAGCTTGGACTTATAAATGAAAAACAAGTAGCTTTAGAAATGCTTTTATCAATGAAGAGAGCAGGAGCTGATATGATAATAACTTATTATGCAATTGAAGCAGCTAGATGGTTACAAGAATAGTTTAAAACTATAATATAATCAAAAAGTATTTGGTTAATAATCTTATAGTTAGGAGAATAGATATGAACAGAAATAAAGAGATATTTGAAGAATCAAAAAAATATATGCCAGGTGGAGTAAACAGTCCTGTTAGATCATTTGGAAGTGTTGGAATTAATCCTCCAATAATAAAGAGTGGAAATGGTGTTATATTAACAGATGAAGAAGGAAAAAAATATATAGATTTTGTTTTAGCATGGGGACCTATGATTTTGGGTCATTGTGATGAGGATGTTGTAAATGCTATACAAAAGACAACTGCTGAGAGTATTGCATTTGGAGCATCTACAAAGTTAGAATTAGATTTAGCTAAACTTTTATGTGAAACTTTAGACAATATTGACATGATAAGAATGGTTAACTCAGGAACTGAAGCAACAATGAGTGCCATAAAATTAGCTAGAGGATACACAAAGAAAGATAAGATAATAAAATTTGCAGGATGTTATCATGGACATTTTGATGGATTCTTAATAGAAGCTGGATCAGGAGTATTAACAGAAGGAATACCAGGGTGTCTAGGTGTACCTAAGGATAGTATAAAAAATACCTTAATAGGAATATACAATGATGGAGCGCAAGTAGAAGAGCTATTTAATAAATATGGAGATGATATAGCTGCTATAATAATAGAGCCTGTTGCAGGAAATATGGGAGTTGTAAAGTGTGATCCTAAATTCATGAGAAAGCTTAGAGAACTTTGTGATAAGTTTGGAGCACTTCTTATATTTGATGAAGTAATGAGTGGGTTTAGAGTAGCTTATAAAGGAGCTCAAAGTTTATTTGATGTTAAACCAGATTTAGTTACATATGCTAAGATAATGGGAGGTGGACTTCCTTGTGGTGCATATGGTGGAAGAAGAGAAATAATGGAGAATCTATCACCATTAGGAGGCGTTTATCAAGCAGGAACAATGTCAGGGAACCCAATAGTTATGAGTGCAGGACTTGCTACTGTAAACAAACTTAACTCAAATCCAGAATACTATAATCATATAGAAAAAATAGGATCTAAATTAGAAAAAGGTCTTTTAGAAATAGCTAATAAGAAAAAAATTGGTCTTGTTATAAATAGACAAGGTGGAATGATGACTTTATTCTTTACAGATTTAAAAGAAGTTAATTCTTACGATGATGTTAAAACATGTAATGGAGAAAGATTTAAGAGATATTTCTTACATATGTTAGAGAATGGATTTAATATACCACCTTCACAATTTGAAGCAATGTTCTTAAGTGTAAAGCATACAGAAGAGCATGTAGAAAAATTCCTAAAAGCTTTCGAATCTTTTGAAGGATAGAATTTTTAATTTAGCCTCTGTTTTAAGTGTTTGTTGATTTCTAGCTATATCTTCAGACCTAACTTAATTTCGCAAAGAGTTTCTATTGTATATTCCAAAATAATAGCTAAAGCTTTTAAACTCACTAGCGTTCAAACAGAAAAAGCTTCTTAACGCTATTATTCTTCCATAAACAATGAAACTCTAATGCTCATTAAGATGGGCTTTTATCTATATCTAGAAATCAACATTACTTTAAAATAGAGATTAAATTAAAAGATACAGAGAATATTAATATGCTACTAAAAAGACTCTTAGTTAAAATATCTTAACTAAGAGTCTTTTTGCTTATAACTTTTATAATGTTTATCTAGTTTTTATTATTCTACATAAGTGGAGAGACCAGTCTTATAAGGGATTCTCCTATTTTAGAGACTCTTGAACGGTGTCTAAATTTATCAAGTTCTACTTTTTCGCAACATTCCATATCTTTATAGAATTGATTTTCCATTTTTTTTGTTATAGTTTCATCATAAATAAATATATTACTTTCAAAATTTAATGAGAAACTTCTTATGTCCATATTAGCAGTACCTATACTACAAATAGAAGAGTCAGACATTATTGTTTTAGCATGCAAAAATCCATTGTTATAAAGATATATTTTAACTCCAGAATTTATTAATTCTTCAAAATATGAATTAGCAATCCAAGCCATGAAAGCATGGTCAGGGTTACCAGGTAACATTATTTTTACATCAACTCCTGATAGTGCTGAAAGTTTTAAGGCTTCAAGCATTGGTTCATCTAAGACAAAGTATGGTGTTTGAATGAATAAACTTTTTTTAGCAGAGTTTATTATTTTGAAGTATCCATTTTTAATCTGTTGTTCTACATGGTCAGGACCAGATGAAACTATTTGTGCACCAGTAATATCATTAGGAATATTAGAGTCATTAGGAAGTAAAAAATACTTTTTAACATCTATATCTAAGTCGCTTTCGGTAGCATAGCTCCAGTCAAGTAAAAATCTTCCTTCTAAATCATTTATTGCTAATCCTTGGATTTTTGTATGGGTATCACGCCAAAATCCTATATTTTTATCTTTTCCAAGATACTCATCTCCAATATTAAATCCACCTAAGAATGCCACTTTTTTATCAACAACTAGTATTTTTCTATGATTTCTGTAGTTTATTCTAAGATTTATGTATTTAAATAGTCCGGGGAAGAAAACTTTAAATTCTCCACCTGCAGCTTTAAATTTTTCTATATGCTTATTGCTTATAGAATTTCCTATGGAGTCAACTAGAAGTTTAACTTCAACACCTTCTTCAGCTTTCTTGGTTAAAAGGTCAAGAAATTTTTCTCCTATATCATCACTTTTAAATATGTAGAATTCCATGTGTATAAAGTCTTTTGCTTCACTTATACTCCTTAGCATATCATTAAATAAGTCATTTGCATCAAAATGTAAATCAATATGATTATGCTTTGTATATGTTGAGTTATCATTATTGAAGTTCATCATGATTAAGTCTTTATACTTTATAGATGCTCCTTCTAGGTTGAACTCTTCTTTAAATGAATTTAGATATTTTTGCTTTGTCTTGTCACTTACTATTTTTCTTTTAAATGTTCTTTCTCGTGTTATGTTTTGACCAAACAAAATGTAGAATATAAATCCAAGTACAGGTATAAAAGTTAAGATAAGAATCCAAGCCCATGTGGTTGAAGGGTTCTTTCTTTCAAAAAAAATAATTGATAATATCAATAAAATGTTTATGCCAAACATTATATTTATAAAAGTATGCATAAAAACCTCCTTAGTAGTTTTTTATAAGACTATGTTTTAAAACATAGTTCTTAATAAAATAATTTACCAGCTTTAAGTAGAGGAGTAACTTAAGACTGGTAAATTTAGAGTTATCTTATATATAGTTGCTCTAAAAGTTCATTTGTATTTACAGTAGAGTTCTTATTGCTTGTTGCAATAAGCTTTATTCCTTTATAACTTATTCTAAGTTTACATCTACTATTTTTAAGTTCATTTGCAAATTCAAGAATAGATGAAGTATCTATATCCATATTAAATACACTTAGTATAGTAAGATAAAGATATTCTGTATAAATATATTTATGATCTGCATAGTCATCATAAGAATCTATATTTTCGCATATGAACTTAACATAATCATCTATATCATTAAAAATTTCAGAAAGTTTATCTCTATATATAAATTTTAAAGAATCTATTTCTAAGAAAGATTTGCTTAAAGCAGATAATATATCTTCTTTAATTATAAATACTTCTTCAGAAGAGAATTTTAAATAAAGATTTAAATAAGAATCTCTTTTAGAGAAGATTGTTTCTAAGTATTTTATAAATGAATCAAAGTCTTCTCTATTGTTTCCAGGCTCTATTTGGAATAATATCTTAAAGAATAAGTTCCAGTGAAAATCATAGTTCATAGCATGTGCTAATTTATTTCCTATACGAGTAGAGAAGTCAGATTCAAAATCAATAGGTTCAATTCCTATAGATAGTTTGTTTTTAAATGATATAGAATCCTTAAATACTTCATTTAATCTTACTGAAGTATTTACAAATGTATTGTAGTATTCCTGTGGTGTATTGCAGTTATTTTTAGTGAATATATAATCTATTATTATGTCACAGGCATTTCTAAAATCTACAGATATTCCTAAATCATGTTTTACTTTAGAAGAGTATATGTCATAAATCATTTTAGAAAGAAGAATTTCTATGCCTTCTTTTTTTAGTCCCATTCCAGGATTATTATCCATATGAGAATTTACATGATTAAATATTGTAAGTAATTGATTATCTATTAAACATAAATTGTTTTTTATAGAATGTAATATGTTTTTATAAAATTTATCTCCTAAAATCATATTGTAGTTTTTATAGATTATTTTATGTTCAATTTCTCCCCAAAAGTTATTTACCATTGATTTGATTTGAAGTTCGAAATTGAATCTTTCACCTTCATTTAATATAAAACCATCGACTCTATATAGTTCAAAACCATTTTTTTGTTTTAAAGGTTGATGTTCATTAAGGTCTAAAAATATATTTGGACTTTGAGCAGAATAAGAGTAGCCCTCTTTATTAGTAGAATTAAACACTGCTCTTATAAATTTAAAAATATGTTCTTCATCTTCTATAAATCTACATTCAATCCTAACACCAATTAAATCAGAAAGATTTTTTAATAAATCATCAGCTGAATCATATTTTAAATAGTAATTATGTCTTATTATTTTTTCTTTTAAGCTTGATGCAGATTTTACTCTTGTAGATATATTGAAAAAACCTTCACAAGAATTTTCAAGCAAAGAGTAGAAGAAATCATCAAGTAAGTTTGCACTATATGCTAACTCTTTCTTTATATCTTTAAGTAAATCTAAAGTACTGTTAGTAAATTCAAAAACTTTTAATTCCAAGTCTAAAACACCATCCTTATTAGTTATCTTAATTAAGTCAGTATACTTTAATGATAACAACATATGTTAAGTATAACAATATAATTAATTAAAATAATATTAGTATTAAAAACATATAATTATAATTACTTACTATTAAAGAGAAAAAAATCAAAATTATATAGAAAAATATTATGAATTTTTTATTGGTCAAAAGCAGTTAAGATAAAGTTTTTTTACTAAAATAAGAATAGAATAAGATTTTTAATAATAAAAGCTATTATTTAATAAATTATTTTTAAAGAAAAACGATTGCTAATTAATATATTGGTAAAGATTATAAAAGTCAGAAATAGACTTTGACTTTCTTTGACTTTTGTAGTATTATAATTACATAAGAGAAACACAAGAGAATATTGAGGTGATAAAATGAATGCAGATAAAATGACATTAAGAGTACAACAAAGTTTAAATGATGCTTATGAAATAGCAGTTAAATATAACAATCAACAATTAGATGTAATCCACTTATTTTCAGCATTAGTGAATCAAAAGGATGGATTAATACCTAATATATTTGAAAAAATGGGTGTTAATATAGAGTCATTAAAAAATGACATTCATGTTCAAATAGATAGAATGCCTAAGGTTTTAGGTGAGGCAGCACAATCATCAGGTGTTACTGCAACTAGAAGAATAAATGAAGTTTTAATAAAAGCAGAAGAAATTTCAAAGCAATTTGAAGATTCATATATAAGTGTTGAGCATGTAATGCTTGCAATAATGGAAATAGATAAAAATGGAGCTGTAGGAAGCATACTAAGTAAAAACAACATAACTAAAGATGGATTCCTAAAAGTTTTAACTGAGGTTAGAGGAAGTCAAAGAGTAGACTCACAAGATCCAGAAGGAACTTATGAAGCTTTAGATAAATATGGAACAAATTTAATTGAACTTGTTAAACAACATAAGTTGGATCCTGTAATAGGAAGAGATGAAGAAATAAGAAGAGCTGTTAGAATTCTTTCAAGAAAAACTAAGAATAACCCAATACTTATAGGAGAACCTGGTGTAGGTAAAACTGCTATAGTAGAAGGATTAGCAGAAAGAATTGTAAGAGGAGATGTACCAGAAGGTTTAAAAGATAAAGTAATCATTTCATTAGATATGGGTGCTTTAATTGCTGGTGCAAAATACAGAGGAGAATTTGAAGAAAGATTAAAAGCTGTATTAAAAGAAGTTCAAAGTTCAGAAGGAAAAATACTTTTATTCATAGATGAAATTCACACAATAGTTGGAGCTGGTAAAACAGATGGAGCTATGGATGCAGGTAATTTAATCAAACCATTACTTGCAAGAGGGGAACTTCATTGTATAGGTGCTACAACTTTTGATGAGTACAGACAATACATTGAAAAAGATAAGGCTTTAGAAAGAAGATTCCAACCGATTATAGTTGAAGAACCAACAGTTGAAGAAACTGTATCAATTTTAAGAGGATTAAAAGAAAGATTTGAAATTCATCATGGAATTAGAATTCATGATTCAGCAATTGTTGCGGCTGCAAAACTTTCTCATAGATATATTCAAGATAGATACTTACCAGATAAAGCTATTGATTTAATTGATGAAGCTGGTGCAATGATTAGAAGTGAAATAGATTCTCTTCCAACTGAATTAGATATTATAAGAAGAAAAATTCTAATGCTTGAAACAGAAAAAGAAGCATTATCAAAAGAAAGCGATGAAGCTTCAAAAGCAAGATTAGTTGCTTTAGAAAAAGAACTTGCTGATCTTCAAGATAAAAATGATGAAATGACAATTAAGTATGAAAAAGAAAAAGCTCATATTTCTGGAATAAGAGATTTAAAAGCTGAGTTAGATGAAGCTAGAGGGTTAGCTGAACAGTATGAGAGACAATATGATTTAAATAAAGTTGCTGAACTTAAATATGGAAGAATTCCAGAACTTGAACGTCAAATAAAAGAACAAGAAGAAAATATGGAAAAAGATAATGAAGGTGCATTATTAAAAGAAGAAGTTACTGAAAATGAAATTTCAGAAATTATCTCAAAATGGACTGGAATTCCTGTTACTAAACTTGTTGAAAGTGAAAGAGAAAAACTTTTAAGATTAGAAGAAGAATTAAGAGAAAGAGTAATAGGTCAAGATGAGGCTACAACAGCTGTTGCTAATGCTGTAATAAGAGCTAGAGCAGGACTTAAAGATGAAAGAAAACCAATTGGTTCATTTATATTCTTAGGACCTACTGGTGTTGGTAAAACAGAACTTGCTAAAACATTAGCTAGAAACTTATTTGATAGTGAAGATAATATTGTAAGAATAGATATGTCAGAGTACATGGAAAAACATGCTGTATCTAGATTAATAGGACCTCCTCCAGGATATGTTGGATATGAAGAAGGTGGTCAATTAACAGAGGCTGTTAGAAGAAATCCATATTCAGTAATACTATTTGATGAAATAGAAAAAGCTCACGATGATGTATTTAACTTATTCCTTCAAATATTAGATGATGGTAGATTAACAGATAACAAAGGTAAAACTGTTGATTTCAAAAATACTATAATCATAATGACTTCTAACATAGGAAGTAGTTATTTATTAGAAAATAAATCAGCTGAAGGTGTAGAAGAAGATGTTAGAGACAATGTAATGAACGAAATGAAATTAAGATTTAAACCAGAATTCTTAAACAGAGTAGATGATATTATAATGTTTAGACCATTAAGTAGTGAAGGAATTAAGAAGATTATAGATATATTCTTAAGAGATGTTGAAAATAGATTAAGAGAAAGAAATATAACTTTAGAGGTTACAGACAATGCTAAAGCAATATTAGCAGAGGAAGGATATGATCCAATCTATGGAGCAAGACCATTAAAAAGATATATCAGTAATGTCTTAGAAACTGAAATAGCTAAGAAAATAATTGGTGGAGAAATCTATGATGGATCTATTGCATTAATAGATGGAGCAGATGAAAAAATAACTGTTACAAGAAAATAATAAATTTTCTTAAATGAAAAAGAGTCTACATATATGTTTAACGCATATATGTAGGCTTTTTTTATATTGTAAAATTTTAATAAATTGAAAAATTTTTAAGAACAATATGGAAATAATAATATAAATAGGAATATTTTAAAGAATGTTCATAAAATACTATAGAAAATTGATAAATTTATCATTATAATTGTTTACAAGGAACGAGAATAAAAATTTTAACGATTAAATAATAATAAATTAAAAAAGGAGAGATGACAAAGTGGAACTGATAGGTATATTAATTGTAATAGTAGGATTTGCTTTAAAGTTTGATACTATAGCGGTTGTACTAGTAGCAGGATTGGCAACAGGATTAGTAGCAGATATGAGTGTTTATGAGATATTAGAAAAGTTAGGTTCAACTTTTGTAAGTCAGAGACACATGACTTTATTTATTTTAACACTTCCAGTAATAGGTATGTGTGAAAGATTTGGATTGAAGGAGAGAGCTATAACTTTAATAAAAGGTATGAAGAATATGTCTACTGGAAAGCTTTTAAGTTGTTATCTTTTCATTAGACAAGTTGGAGCAGCTGTATCATTAAGATTAAGTGGACAAGCTCAGTTTATAAGACCTCTTATAAATCCAATGGCTCAAGGAGCTGCAGTTAGTAAATATGGAAAATTAGATGATAAAGATGAAGATTTAATAAAGGGAACAGCAGCAGCTATGGATAACTATGGTAACTTCTTCGGGCAAAATGTATTTTTAGCAAGTTCAGGGGTTCTTTTAATAGCAGGAACTTTAGAAGAATTGGGGTATGGAGTTAGCACTTTAGAAATAGCAAAAGCTTCAGTTCCAATAGCTATAATAGCTTTAATATTAGGAGTTTTACAAAATCGTATTTTAGATAAGAAGTTGAGTAAGAATCTATCAAAGAATACAGAAGAAGTTAAGTAAGGAGGAATAGTACCATGGATATGAAGATGATTTCTAATATATTACTTGAAATATTTTATGTAATAGTTGGTCTTTTAATGTTAAATACGGCAATAGATACATTAAAGGACAAAAATCATAAGACGAGAATTGGAACTGCAATATTTTGGAGCATACTAGCTATTATATTTATTGCAGGGGCATATATTCCACCAGTAATAGTAGGAGGGTTACTTCTTGCAATCGGTGGATTAACAGCAGGTAAGCAAGTTAATATAGGAAACTTAAAAATGCCTAATGTTGATTTTGCAGAAATGCAAGCAGGAAAGTTAAAAAATAAAATATTTATACCTTCAATAGTTATTGCTATTGGATCTTTAGTAATAGCTCAGTTTACTGATTTATCAGGTACTGTAGCTATAGGTATAGCATCCGTAGCAGCAGTTATAGCAACATTTGCTATATTAAAAGCTAAACCAAAACATTTAGTTGAAGATAGTAATAGAATGGTTCAGTCAGTTGGATCAACTAGTATATTACCACAGCTTTTAGCAGCATTAGGAACTGTATTTACAGCAGCTGGAGTAGGGGATGTTATCTCTTCTAGTATATCAACATTTATACCAGAGGGAAATATATTAGCAGGAGTAATTGCATATTGTGTAGGTATGGCAGTATTCACAATGATAATGGGAAATGCGTTTGCAGCATTCTCAGTTATAACAGTTGGAATAGGATTACCATTTGTATTTGCTCAAGGAGCTAATGTTGCTATAGCAGGAGCTTTAGCTTTAACAGCAGGGTACTGTGGAACATTATTAACTCCTATGGCAGCTAACTTCAATGTTATGCCAGCAGCACTTTTAGAAACTAAAGATAAGAATGTAGTTATGAAGTGTCAGAGTTTATTTTCTATAGCATTATTAATTATACATATAGCATTAATGTACTTCCTAGCATTCTAAAGATAATATATAATAAGTGTTTTAAAAATTCTTTGTGACTTAAAATAGCCTAAAATTAAATGAATTTAGAGTTTTATGTCGAAATATTTTAAGTATAAATATATTTAAAGAAAAGGAGAATATGAAAATGAAAGTATTAATTACAGGATTTGATCCCTTTGGAGGAGAAAGCGTAAATCCCGCATTAGAGGCTGTAAAAATGTTACCGGAAAACATAGCTGGAGCTGAGGTTATAAAATTAGAAATACCTACAGTTTTCAGAAAGTCTCTTGAGAAAATAGAAGAAAAGATAGAAGAAATAAATCCAGATGTAGTTATATCTATAGGTCAAGCTGGTGGAAGATTTGGAATAACTCCAGAGAGAGTAGCTATAAACATGGATGATGCAAGAATAAAGGATAATGAAGGAAATCAGCCAATAGATACTACAATATATGAAGATGGTGAGTCTGCTTACTTTAGTAATCTTCCAATAAAGGCTATGGTTAAAGAGATGATTGAAGGAGGGATTCCAGCATCAGTTTCAAATACAGCAGGAACTTTTGTATGTAACCATGTTATGTATGGAGTTCTGTACTTAGTAAATAAGAAATATGAGAATATAAGAGCAGGGTTTATTCATGTGCCGTATATACCAAATCAAGTTTTAAATAAGCCTAATACACCTTCTATGTCAATTAATGATATAGCTAAGGGATTAGAACTCTCTATAAAAGCTATAGTTTTAAATTCAGAAGATATTAAAGCTGTGGGAGGAGCTGTTTGCTAATGTTAGAACCTAGGATAAAAAGAAAAATCTTTGTATATGGAAGTTTAAGAACAGGGTTTTTTAATTATGATAAATACTTAAAAGGAAAAGTTATAAAAAGTGAATTAGGAAGAGTTAAAGGAAAGCTTTATCATATGCCACACAAGGGATATCCAGCCTTAATTGAAGGTGACGATTGGATTTATGGTGAGGTTATGACAATTCTTGATTATGAGAATGTTATAAATTCTATGGATTTAATGGAAGGGTATTTAGGTCTTAATAATAAAGATAATGAATATAACAGAATAGAGATGGAGGTTGATATGATTGGAAAGAAGTCAACTGAAAAATGTTATGTTTATTACTATGCTATGAATGATAAAGAAACTTTTGAAAAGAATAGTGTTTTAATAGAGGATGGTAACTGGAGAAGTTTCATGCTTCAAGAGGTATCCTAGAGAAACATATTAAATATATCAATTAAAATAAGAAGAGAGGAAAATTCCTCTCTTCTTATTTTTTTATGATTTTTATTTCATTGATTGTTCGTATTTTTCTACCATTCTTTTAACCATTTCTCCACCAACGCTTCCGCATTCTTTTGAGCTTAGGTTTCCATTATAGTCTGAGAATGGTACACCCATTTCATTTGCTACCTCATTCTTAAATTTTGCTAATCCGTTTTTTGCTTCTGGAACTAATTGTGCCATTTTGAATTCCTCCTTTTAAGTTAAATGAGATTTTTTGAAAGGTTAAGTTTTTCTTTTCCTTTCGCTATTATGATGTGCAGAAATGGATTTAATAAACTATAAAATAATAGCCAACACAGGATAAAAAAAGTCTAAATGGTATAAATTGATAAAAGAACTTATTATATATAATTTAAAGATGAATTTATTATTAAATATGAGATTTTTATTTAAATAAGATTATCTTTTAGCTCATTTAAATAAAAAACTCAAACAGAATTATTATCTGCTTGAGCCTATATTTTTATACGTTAAATTTTAAATCTTTGAATGCAGTGAATCCATGTGATGAATCAGCCTCTTTTACAGCTTTTATTATGGCTTTTTCCATAACCTGAGCTGCTAAAAGCCCTACAACATTTATATCAGCATCAACTTTATTTGAAGAGAGAGCAAATATTGTATCGCCATCAAACATTGTATGAGCAGGTCTTATAGTTCTTCCAAATCCATTTTGGGCCATGGAAGCTATTTTGTTTATCTGTGCTTTAGTAAAGTTTCCATTAGTAACAATACATCCTATAGTTGTATTTCCTTTAAAAACATCTCTAGGTTTTGAGTAATTAAGAATTAAGCTTTCTTCAGTATTTATGAAGGCATTCATATCCTCACTTAAACCACCAGCAATTATTTTATTATTACTTGGATCGACTATATCACCAAGACTATTAACACCTACGATTGCACCTACTTTTAAATCTCCAACTTGGATAGCATAGCTTCCAAATCCACCTTTCATAGCAAATTTAGGGTTTATGGCCTTACCAACAGTAGCACCAGTTCCACAACCGATATTTCCGTTGATTGAATCATCAAATTCTTCAGCGTGGATACAAGCGTCAATTCCCATTTGCTTATCAGGTCTTACCTTAGAATCTCCGCATACTAAATCAAATAAAACAGCTCCACATACTATTGGAACCTTAGCTACACCAACATCAAAACCAACATCTTTTTTCTCTAAATATTCCATAACACCAGAGCATGAATCAAGTCCAAAGGCAGATCCTCCAGAGAGAACAACGGCATGAACTTTATCAACCATCTCCATTGGATTTAAAAGGTCAGTTTCTCTAGTTCCAGGAGCACCACCACGAACATCAACTCCACCTGAGGCACCTTCTTCACATATTAAAACAGAGCAGCCTGTTGCAGCCACTTTATTCTGAGCATGTCCTAATTTAAATCCTTCTATATCTGTAATCTTTATTTCAAACATTATATAACACCTCACATATAAAGTTATAGCGCATAGCTTTAAAAACTATACGCTAAATTATAATCTATTAAAATTTATTTAAATATTTTTCTAACTCCAAGTACAACTGGTATTGATATTAAAGCAGAAATAAATGCTTCTGGAATACCATTGGTTACACCTATTCCTAATAAAGTAAACTTAGCAGCTTGGTCTGAAATCCCCAAAGCTACTGCATATCTCTCTAAATAGAAAACATATGTTAATCCGAGTACACCAACTGTATTTATTAATGTTCCTAATACGGAAGCAGTACCTATTGATAAGGCTTCTTCTTTATTTTTGTGCTTGAACTTAGTCATAACAAGCATACTAACAACAAAGAATAAAACTGCAATTATAGTTGATGGTACAAAAGAATTTGTTAAAGCAGCTATGCTTATAAATAAAAGTAAACTTAAAACAAGTGAACTTATAAAAGTTGTTACTTTTAAATTTTTCTTAGCTCCCTTAATCATAGAAATGTAAACATAATAACTCACAACACCTATTAATACTCTTGGAACTAAAGCTATAATAGGGTTCCAGAACATAAAGCTTGTTGGGAGTGGTGCGGTAAAAGCTTGGTACATTGAGAATAACCCAAATACTAAACCTATTAATCCCCCTACAATAGGACCCTCAATAATTGCTCCAATAATAACTGGTATGTGCATAATAGTAGCTTTAACAGGTGGTATATTTATAAATCCTAATCCTGTTAATCCTAAGAATATTGATATACCTGATAGCATACCAACAATAACTAGTTTCCTAGTTTTTTGGCGAGTTTGATAAACTGCACTCATTTTCTCTCCTCCGTTCTTATTCCTTCATGGATATAATTCGGTTGTTAAATTTTTAACCGCAAAAATAGTTCAGCTTCTAATCATAGAATACCGACATTGATATTTTATCATTAAGGATGAAATCAATTCAATACAAAAAGGAAAATTTGTGCAAAGATATAAATGGAATAAAAGACAAAATGGCTTGTATAAAGGAATTATAGCTATAAAGTAGTAATTTTCTGACAATTCTTAATATGTATTTAAATTATAAAAAAGTGTTAAAATAATATAAAATTGTAGGTATATATTATTATAAATCTAAAATTTTATATGAAATGTTGTTTGTAAATTATAGAAAAGTAAACATTAAATCTAGAGGTATTAGTACAAAATAATATCTAACTTTTAACAAAGGATAGTTGAAAGTTCATTCATTTAAACGTTTATAGAGTGGAAATGTGTAAAAAATAGGATGAAAAAATAAGAAACTTAGAAAGTGAGGTAAGTATTATGGATGATAAAGAATTATTTGAAGAGATTAACACACATTTATTAGAAGATGAAATTCCTTCAAAATACTTAATTAATCTTAAAGAAAAAGGAATTTTAGAAAAATCATTTTTAAGTATAATTAGTGATTTAGAAAAAGTAGAGCAAGAAGAAAAGCATCACCCAGAGGGAAATGTATGGAATCATACAGTTCAGGTAATAGATGAAGCGGCAGAACAAAGAGAAAAAGCTAATAATAGAAGAGAGTTTATGTGGGCAGCCTTGCTTCATGATATAGGTAAGAAAGCAACTACAAAGATTAGAAAAGGAAGATGGACTGCCTATGATCATGATAGAGTAGGTGCTAATGAAGCTAAGGGGATATTAGAAAATGTTACAGATGATAAAGATTTTATAGAAGGAGTGAGCAACTTAATAAGATATCATATGTCTTATTTGTATGTGGTAAAGAATTTACCTTTTGTAAAACCAGAGGATATTGTTTTAAGTTCAGATGTTTATGATGTAGCTTTATTAACGTATTGTGATAGAATTGGACGTGGAGAAAAAACTCTTAAAGAAAAGATAGAGATTGTGGAATCTATAAATGAATTTATAGAAAAAATAAACAGTATTTCTAATAAAAAATATGAAAAATTAGATATTATAGAGAAATAAGTATTTGATTTTTGTAACAAAAATATATATAATGACTATTATAAATTAAAATTCAATATGTTCGGATGAAGGTAATGGGAGAGTGATATTTAAGTATATCCACCGAAGAGGGAAATCTTTCAGGTATTAGGACCGTTACTGGACGAGCCTCTGGAGAGACTCTTTTTAAATAAAGAGCACCGAAGGAGCAAGGTTAATAAAGAATTTTTTATTGACTGAAACTCTCAGGTAAAAGGACAGAGGATAAGGCTAGTTACTTAAATTAATTTTTAAGTATCCTTATTCTCCTCCAAAATTAAAATTTAGGAGGATTTTTTTATGGAAAATTTATTAAATCAAATCGACAATCTTGTATGGGGAGCACCGCTTCTTATACTACTTGTAGGAACAGGAGTGTACCTGACTATAAGGTTAAAACTATTACAAATTTTAAAGTTACCATTAGCTCTTAAGTATGTATTTAAGAAAGATGATGAAATGTCTAGTGATGATGCTGAAGGAGATGTATCAAGCTTTGGTGCATTATGTACTGCTTTATCAGCTACAATAGGTACAGGTAATATAGTAGGTGTGGCTACAGCTATAAAGGCTGGAGGTCCTGGAGCATTATTTTGGATGTGGATAGCAGCCTTTTTTGGAATGGCAACAAAATATGCTGAAGGTGTACTTGCTATTAAATACAGAACAGTAGATGCGAATGGACAGATGGCTGGGGGCCCAATGTACTATATACAAAATGGTCTTGGATTAAATTGGCTTGCTAAGCTTTTTGCTTTCTTTGGAATAGGAGTAGCATTACTTGGTATAGGAACTTTTGGACAAGTTAAATCAATAACTGATGCAGCAAGTATAACATTTAATACTCCAACTATAGTGACAGCAGGAATAGTTACTATATTAGTTGCCTTGGTTGTCTTAGGTGGAATAAAAAGAATATCTAGTGTATCAGAAAAAGTTGTTCCTTTAATGGCTGGTCTTTATGTTTTAGGCGTAGTAATAGTTATTGCTTTTAATATTCATGAAGTTCCAAAGGCTATAGCTTTAATAATAGAAAGTGCATTTAACCCAAGAGCTGCATTAGGTGGAGCGGTAGGTGTTAGTATAATTACTGTTATGAAAAGTGGAATAGCTAGAGGAATATTTTCAAATGAAGCAGGTCTTGGAAGTGCTCCAATAGCAGCGGCAGCAGCTAAGACAAAGTCACCAGTAAAGCAAGGACTTATTTCTATGACAGGTACATTTTTTGATACAATACTTATTTGTACTATGACGGGTATAGTTATTATACTAACTGGTGCTTACTCAGGAAACTTAGAAGGAGCAGCACTTACAACTCAAGCTTTTGAAATAGGACTTCCTATTGCTAACATAGGAACATATATAGTAAACATAGGACTTATGTTCTTTGCTTTTACAACTATATTAGGATGGAACTATTATGGAGAAAGATGTGTTGAGTACTTATTTGGAGTAAAGGCTATAAAACCTTATAGAATACTATATATAACTTTAGTTGGTGTAGGATCATTCCTTCCATTAACATTAATATTTATAGTTGCAGATATAGTAAATGGATTAATGGCGATACCAAACCTTGTAGGTATTATAGGACTTAGAAAAGTAGTTATAGAAGAAACAGAGGAATTCTTTAAAGAAAAGTCTTTAAGTGAGGCTAAGGTAGAATTACAAGGAACTGTTTTGAATTAATATAAATAAAAATCCATGAGCTTTTTAGGCTCATGGATTTTTTGTTATCTTCCTTGGTTTGGAAGTTTACTTCTAACAATATCTTCAACTTTTTTAGGAAGTGCAGCAAGTTCTTCTTTAGTAAGTTTATCTGTATAAATAGGTGGATGAATATATAAGTTAACTTCTTGACCACCCTTTATGAAATAATGGTTTGCTTCCATTACTTTATATGTTCCATCAATAGTAAATGGAAGTATTGGAACCTTTGATTTAGTTGCTAATTTAAAGCTACCTGCTTTAAATTCTCCCATTTTACTACTTCTACTTCTTGTTCCTTCTGGGAAAACAGCCATTGAATATCCTTCTTTTAAGTATTTTATTCCTTCTAATATACCAGCCATAGCTTTTTTAGGATGTTCTCTATCTATAAAAATACCTCTTGAAAAATTCATCCAGTGTTTTAATATAGGCATTTTTTCAAGTTCTTTTTTTGCTATAAATCCTTTTGGTTTATCAATATAGTACATAACTACAGGGATATCCATATTGCTTTGGTGGTTACCAACTAAAAGAACTGGTCCTTCTGGAATGTTTTCTTGACCTTCTACATGTACTTTAATGTTGGCATGGTCTAAGAAGCTCTTAACTATACCTCTAGTACATTTATAAATATATTCTTCACGCTCTTCTAATTTACCTTCTTCTTCTAATTTATTTATTTTCTTAACATCAGGTAATGACTTTATTAATGTCCAAGTATAGCCTTTACCATACCAATATATAGATCTAAACATATATTTCTCCCCTTTAACATTACTAGTTACTAAGTAATATTATAACAGTTTGAAAAAAATATCAAATATATTGCTTAGTAAAAATTTATAATAATAAAAAAATATTAAATATTTACTTATGAGAAAACTTATACTATAATTTACCAAAATAGAATAATTTCTTATCATGAGAGGTGGAGGGACTGGCCCTGTGAAACCCAGCAACCAATAGTTTTATAATTGCAACAATATTTTAAGTATTGATATAGACTTTATACAATTTATAGATAAATTTAATATTATTAAGTCTGTATATAATTAATTTAAATATAATGTTTAATACTTATCTTTAACCATTGCTATGAAACTATATTGGTGCTAAATCCTGCAGGTTTACTGAGAGATAAGTACAAAATTATAATGAGCGATTTTTGCCTAAAGGATTATTTCCTTTAGGCATTTTTTATTTTAGGAGGGATATTATGAAAATTAAAGAGATATTTAATAAGAAGGAATTTGTTTTATCATTTGAGGTTTTCCCACCCAAAGAAACTACTCCCATAGAAAATATATATAATACTTTAGAAAATATACAGGAACTTAGACCGGATTTTATAAGTGTAACTTATGGAGCAGGTGGAAATTTTAAAAGCAATAGAACTATAGAGTTGGCTTCTATTATTAAAAATAGGTATGAATTAGAGGCTTTAGCTCATTTGACTTGTATAGGTGCTAAAAGAAATGATATTGAGGATACGTTGACTGCTTTAAAGAATAGTGGTATAGAGAATGTTTTAGCTTTAAGAGGAGATAAGGGATTAAATGATATAGTTTCAGATTATGATTCATCCATAGATTTAGTAAAACATATTAAAGATTTTAAAGGGATAAATATTGGAGGAGCATGCTATCCAGAAATTCATCCAGAGGCAACTAATAGAAAGGTAGATTTAGATTTTTTAAAGAGAAAGGTTGATGCAGGAGCAGAACACTTAATATCTCAGTTATTTTTTGATAATAATACTTTTTTTGAATTCTTAGAATATTGTGAGATAAAGGGAATAAATGTACCTATTCAAGCGGGAGTAATGCCTGTAGTAAATAAAAAACAGATAGAGAGGATATTATCCCTTTGCAAAGCAAGATTCCCTAAGAAGTTTATGAAGATAGTAAATAAGTATGAACATGATAAAGAAGCTTTAAGAGATGCTGGAATAGCTTATGCAACTGAGCAAATAATAGATTTAATATCTAGCGGAGTTAGAGGTGTACACTTATACACAATGAATAACTCATATGTTGCACGGAATATAGTTAGCGGAACAAGAAATATTATAGATTCGGTCAATAAAAAGGAAGAGGTGTCTTAAGGAACAAAATGAAGATTAATAATATAGATAAAAAAGAGGTTATTAGATATTTAGGCATAAAAGGTGAAGTGGAGGAGTTAGATTTAATTTGTAAATGTATGGAAGAATGTAGGGAGTTGGTTGATTATAGGGTAGCTTATAGAGAATACACTATAGAAGAAAATGAGGTAGGATTAGAAATAAAGGATACAAATAAGAATTTATTAGGTATCTCTATAAAAAAATATTTAAAGGGATGCTACAAAGTTATTTTAATTGGAGTTACATTAGGATATGAAGTAGAAAAGGCTATTAAAAGATATGGGAAGGTAGATTTATTAAAAGCTTTAGTTTTAGATGCTTGCTCTACAGCTGCTATAGAAGGTGTTTGTGATGAAATAGAAAATTCTATAGATGAAAAAGTGAAAGCTAATAAGGAATTCACAAGAGGAAGATTTAGTCCTGGTTATGGAGATTTTCCAATAGAGTTTCAAAAGGATTTTTTAGAACTTGTGGATGCATCAAGGACTATTGGATTAAATGTCACAGAGAGTAATATTTTAATTCCAAGAAAATCAGTTACGGCAATAATAGGGGTAAGTAAGTTTAAAAATAATAAAAATATTAGAAGTTGTGAGCAATGTGGTTTCTATAATAAATGTAATTACAGAAAAGGTGGGAAGAAATGCTATGATTAAAATTTTTGATGGAGCTATGGGAACAATGCTTCAAAAAATGGGATTAAAGGTTGGAGAAAATCCAGAACTTTTTAATATAAAGAATGAAGAGGTTATATTAGAGATTCATAAAAGCTATATTGAAGCTGGAGCAGATATTATAACAACAAATACATTTGGAGCAAATAGAAAAAAGTTAAGGGGGTTAGACTTTAGTTTAGAAGAGGTTATAACAAAAGGGGTAGATATAGCAAAGAAGGCAAGAGGAAATAAGGAGGTTAAAATTGCTTTAGATATAGGGCCCATAGGGGAACTTTTGGAACCTATGGGAATCTTAAGTTTTGATGAGGCTTATGAAATATTTAAAGAGCAGGTGGTAGTGGGAAAGAAAAATGGAGTAGATTTAATACTTATAGAAACTATGAGTGATCTATATGAGGCTAAGGCTGCCATACTTGCTGCAAAGGAAAATTCAGATTTACCTGTTTTTTGTACTATGAGCTTTGAAGAAAATGAAAGAACATTTACAGGATGCATTCCTGAGAGTATGGCAATGACTTTAGAAGGCTTAGGTGTAGATGCTTTAGGAGTAAACTGCTCTTTAGGTCCAATAGAAATGGAGAATATAGTTAGAAGAATAGTAAACTCAACAAACTTAGAAGTGATAGTACAAGCTAATGCAGGTATGCCAAGCTTAGAAAGTGGAGAACTTATTTATAAAGTTGATGAAAGAGCTTTTGGAGAATGTGCAGAGAAATTTGTTGAATTAGGTGTGAGTTATATAGGAGGATGTTGTGGGACAACGCCAGAGTATATAAATGAGATTTCCAGTAGGCTAAAAGGAATAAGACGTAAAAAGAGAGAAAAAGTAAATGTAGGTGGAGTTTGCACACCATCCTTAGTAGCTAAGGGAGAAAATGAAATTTCTATAATTGGAGAGAGAATAAATCCTACAGGTAAAAAAAGATTTAAAGAGGCCTTAATAAATGAGGAGATTGATTATATAGTAAGACAAGGGATAGAACAGGTAGAGGCAGGAGCTAAGATATTAGATGTAAATGTAGGAATACCTGAAATAGATGAGAAATACATGATGGTTAAGATAGTAAAAGAGCTACAGAGTATTTTAGATACTCCTCTTCAAATAGATTCATCAGATCCTAATGTAATAGAGGAAGCATTAAGATATTATAATGGAAAGTGTATAGTGAACTCTGTTAATGGAGAAGAAGAGGTGTTAGATAATATACTTCCTTTAGTTAAAAAGTATGGAGCTATGGTTGTAGGGTTAACTTTAAATAATAAGGGAATACCTAAAACCTGTGATGAAAAGTTAGAAATAGGAAGGTTTATAATAAATAAAGCCTTAGCTTATGAAATAAGCAAGGATAATATAATACTAGATCCGTTGGTATTAACTGTTGCTACAAATCAAAAGGAAGTAAGAGAAACTTTAGATGCTCTTAGAAAAATAAAAGAAGAGCTTGGAGTTAAAACTGCTATGGGTGTCTCTAATATTTCCTTTGGACTTCCTAATAGAGAAAATATAAATGAGGTCTTCTTAGGTATAGCTCTAAATGAAGGACTAGATTTTCCAATAGTAAACCCTAATAAAGAGGGGATAATGAAAACTATTAGAGGTTATGAACTTTTAAGTGGAATTGATGAAGGGGCTAATAGATATATAGAGCATTATTCTCAAAATAAAGAAGAGAAAAAGGGTGAAGAAAAAGTAGTAGCTTCTATAGACTTAAAAGATATAGTAATTAAAGGGAGAAGGGGAGAGGCAAAAGAAAAAACTAAGGAATTATTAAAAGAGAAAGAAGGGATGGATATAGTAAATAGTTACTTAATTCCTGCCCTAGATATAGTAGGAGGAAAGTTTGAGAGAGAAGAGATATTTCTTCCCCAATTAATAGCTTCAGCAGAAACTGTTAAGGAGTCCTTTGAGGTTATTAAATCTTCTATTGATTTTAAGGGAGGAGAAGTTTCAAAAGGAAAAATAGTTTTAGCTACCGTAAAGGGAGATATACATGATATAGGAAAAAATATCGTTAAGGTAATATTAGAAAACTATGGATATGATATCATTGACTTAGGGAAAAATGTAGAGCCTAAAATAATAGTTGAGACTTGTCATAAACATAAAGTTAAACTTTTAGGATTAAGTGCTTTGATGACAACAACTCTTAAAAGTATGGAGGATACAATTGAAATTCTCAAAAAAGAAGGCTTAAAAACTAAGGTTTTTGTTGGTGGAGCAGTTTTGACAGAAGGATATTCAAAGAAAATAGGAGCAGACTTTTATGCTAAGGATGCCAATAAGGCTGTAGAAATAGCAAAACATATATTTAAGAAATAGATGGGAGAACATTAGAGATGAAAGAATTAGATTTACAAAAAGATTTTATAATAGCTGATGGAGCTATGGGAACTAAGCTTATGGAAGCAGGCGTTGATTTGAGAAAAACATCTTCTGAAATATTAAATCTTCATAATAAAGAGTTAATAGAAGAAATCCATAAAGAGTATATAGAGTCAGGAGCTGAAATTATATTAAGCAATACATTTATGTGTAATATAATAAATGCTAAAAAGAATGGATATTCTTTAGAAGAGGTTGTAACTAATGCTCTTGAAATTGGAAAGAAAGCATCAGGAGATAAAGTTTCATTAGCTTTAGATATAGGACCACTTTCATATTACTTAGATGAATATAGTGATAACTTTAAAAAAGTAATTGAAGAAAATACGGAAAGAATAATTAAGGTAGGAAAAGAAATTTATGATTTAGTTTTATTTGAGACACTAGGGAGCATTAAAGAAGGTGAAATAGCAGTAAATAAAGCTAAAACATTAACTAACAAGCCAATAATATGTTCATTCACTTTAGCAGGTAAAAAAGATATAGAAAAATTTTTAGATGAACTTTGTAATAGTTTTAATGATAGTGGAATAAGTGCGTTAGGAATAAATTGTACTGAATATGAACTAATATTAGAAGCATTAAAAATATTAAAGAATAAAACAAAACTTCCTATTATGATAAAAGCAAATTTAGGTATGCCAAAAAGAGTGGAGGGAGAGTTAAAGTATGCTCAAAGTCCATTAGAGTTTGAAGAATTTTCTAGAAAAGCTAAGGAATTAGGTGTGAAAATAATAGGCGGATGTTGTGGAACAACTCCAGAATATATAAGAGAGCTTAGAGATTTAGTATAAGTATTTAAAGCAAATCTAAAATTAAAAATTGGGGAGATCTTTATGGGGAATAATAGTGGACAGAAAAAATTAAATTTAGAAAATCATTTAGAAAGAATTTTTGGAGAATTTCCAGTAATTGAAACAAATAGATTTATACTAAAGGAAATATCAGAAATTTATAGGGAGAATTTTATCGAGATATTTTCTGATAAAGAGGTCATGAAATATTCAGGAATAGAAGTCTCAGATCCAAGAAAACAAGCAGATTTTTATCTTAGAAAAGTTGAGGCAATGTATAATAATAAAAAAGGGATAAGATGGGCAATAATCAATAAAGAAAGTGGCGAGTTTATTGGAGATATAGGCTTTTATAATATAGACTTTTACTCTAATAATACAGAGATTGGATATACTATAGTTAAAAAGTTTTGGAGACAAGGAGTTGCTTCAGAGTGTATTAAAGCTATGAAAAACTTTGCTTTTGAAAATTTAAATATGAATAGAATTATAGCCATGATAGATAGCAATAATATTTCATCAATTAAATTATCAGAAAAACTTGGCTTTCATAAGGATGGAGTATTAAGAGAACATTATTATAATAATAGTAAAGATGAATACATTAGTATATGTGTTTATTCATTAATAAAAAATGATATTAAATATATATAAATAGTTTTTATAAAGCATATCAAAGTTATTTTGATATGCTTTATCTTTTATTAAAAATATATTTATCCATATTTAATTTTTACTTTTAACTAGTTTTGGTTTATAGATATAAATCCAAACTTATTTAAAGCATATTAATTAAAATAGAGGTTAAAAATTAAATAACCTATAAAAAGTCCACTAAACATATAAGATTGAAAATTGAAGAAATGTGTTGTAAACGTATATAATCTAGATATAGTTAAAGAACTTTAGATAAGGGAGAGGTTAGGTATGAAAAAAGTACACGTAGTTTCACATAGTCACTGGGATAGAGAGTGGTACATACCATTTCAAAAACATAGAGTTAAATTAGTAGATTTCATGGATTCATTAATAGATACATTAGAGAATAATGAGCATTTTAAATTCTTCCATTTAGATGGACAAACAATAGCTTTAGATGATTACTTAGAAGTAAAGCCATATATGTTTGATAGGTTAAAGAAATTAATAGAAGAGGGAAGACTTCATGTAGGCCCTTGGTATGTTCTTCAAGATGAGTACTTAATAAGTGCAGAAGCAAATGTAAGAAACATGCTTTTAGGAATGAGATTTGCAAAGAGATTTGGAGAGCCTGTTAAAATAGGATATTTCCCAGATTCATTTGGTAACATATCTCAAGCACCTCAAATATTAAGAGGATTTGGAATTGATAATGCAGTATTTGGAAGAGGAATTACTCCAATAGCATTTGATAACCAAAAAGTTGAAGAAGCTGGAGAGAATGAATACCATTCAGAAGTTTTATGGAAATCACCAGACGGATCAGAAGTTTTAGGAATACTTATGGCTAACTGGTACAGCAATGGTAATGAGATTCCTGAAGATAAGAAAGAAGCAGTTGAATTCTTAAATGATAGGGTAAACAAAGCAGATATGTATGCTACAACAAATCAAATATTATTAATGAACGGATGTGATCATCAGCCAGTTCAAACAAATGTTGGAGATATCATAGATAATGTAAAAGAAGATGTTGATTTCGAATTGGTTCATAGTAATTTAGTTGAGTATATTGCTGATGTCAAAGAAGAAGTTAAGGACTTAAAAGAAGTTACTGGAGAATTAAATGGTCAATTTACTGATGGATGGTGGACTTTATGTAACACAGCTTCAGCAAGACTTTACTTAAAGCAAATGAATAATAAGTCACAAGTTCTTTTAGAGAGATATGTTGAGCCATTAGGCGTTATGGCTGCATTAGAAGGAAAGAAATACGAGAATGATTTCATACTTCAATCATGGAAATACTTAATTCAAAATCATCCTCATGATTCAATCTGTGGATGTAGTATTGATGAAGTTCACCAAGATATGGTAACAAGATTCAAAGCTAGTATGCAAATATCAGAAGAAATGATAGATAGAAGTACTGAGTACATGTTAAACTTAGTAAACGGAACTACTACTGATAGAGAAAGCATAGTTGTATTCAATACATTAGGATGGGATAGAAGTGAAGTTGTAGAAGCTATAATTGATTTAAATAAAGAATCAGGAATAGAAAACTTCAAAGTAGTTTCAGAAAGTGGAGAAGAAGTACCAGCAGTAGTTGAAGCTTTAGGAGAAACTTTCAAATATACTTTACCAAACAATAGATTTAGACAACCTGAGTATGTAAATAGATTTAAGGTTAAATTCTTAGCTAACAACATTAAAGCTTTAGGATTTAAATCATTTAAAATAGTTCCATGTGAAGCAGTAGAAGTTAAAGAGCTTTCTCAAGATTTAACTTTCGAAAATAAATACTTCTCATTAAAATTCAATGAGAATGGAACATTTGATTTACTTCACAAGGGAACAAACAAAGAGTACAAAAACTTAAATGCTTTTGAAGATTGTGGAGATATAGGGGATGAGTATATCTTTAGAGCTCCAGAGAAGGATTTAGTAGTAAATACTTTAGAAGATAAAGCTGAAATTAAAGTATTAAAAGATAATGCTGTAGAAAAAGTAATAGAAGTTAGAAATACATTAGAAGTTCCAGTAGAAGCTATTAAGAAAGAAAGCAGAAGAGTAGAAGAAATGACTGAAATTAAGTTAGTTTCTACAATAATCTTAAGTGAAGTTTCTAAGAGAGTAGATGTTAAAGTGGAAATAGAGAACACAGCAAAAGATCATAGAGTAAGAGCATTATTCCCAACAGGAATAGAGGCAAGTACTCACTTTGCAGAAGGACACTTTGATGTTATAGAAAGAGAAACAACTCCATGGGAAGGATGGCAAAACCCATCTAACTGTCAAAAGCAAACTAACTTTGTTGATGTAAATGACGGTAAAGTTGGACTTATGGTTGCTAATATGGGATTACCGGAGTATGAGGTATTAAGAGATGGAGAGAACACAATAGCAATAACTATCTTAAGATCTGTTGGAGAGTTAGGAGATTGGGGAGTATTCCCAACACCAGAGGCTCAATGCTTAGGAAAGAATGTTGCTGAGTACTCAGTAATAGCTCACGAAGGAGATTATACTGGAGAGAGAGCTTATGAAGAAGCTTATAACTTAAATACAGAAATGTTAGCTCTTCAAGGAGACAGCAAAGGTGAAGACTCATTAATCTCAATAGAAGGAAATAACATTGTATTATCAGCATTCAAGAAGGCTGAGGATAGAGATTCTATAATAGTAAGATTATTCAATATTGGTGATAATGAAGAAAACTTCAAATTAACAGTTAATAGAGATGTTAAGGAAATAAATGAAGTTAATTTAAATGAAGAGGTAATAAAAGCTATGGATGTTAAAGATAATTCTATAGAAAGTATTGCTTCTAAGAGAAAAATCAAGACATTTGAAATTGTACTTTAATACATTAGGAAGAGAGGTTACATCTAAAATGATGTGACCTTTTTCTTTTGTTAATTTAATGTGTCTTTTTCTCGCAAACAGTTGTTTTTGATAATACGGGGTGATATACTTGAGAAAAAGAGATGTTATTCAAAAAAGCATAACTAAGAGAAATAAAAAGAATATTAAAGTTAATTAAGGGATTGATGAGAAGATTATTAAAATTTCTTAATTATGAACATTAATTAGAAGTATAGAACTTACTATTCTTATTGAAAATATTATGTATTGATGTTATTTTATATTAGTGACAAAATAAAATAAATTTATTATTTAATTATTTTTAATGATAATTATTAAGATAGAAGAGGTGAATAATTTCTATGGAAGGAAATTTATTAGTTATAGATAAAAGAGTATTACCAGAGGTTTTTGAAAAGGTAATAAACGCTAAAAGACTTTTGAAAGAGGGAAAAGTTAAAGAAATAACAGAGGCTACTAAGCAGGCTGGTATAAGCAGAAGTGTATATTATAAATATAAAGATTATATATTTGAATTTGTTGAGACACTTCAAGGAAGAAAAGTTATCTTTAATATGGTAGTTACTCACGAAAAAGGTGTATTATCATCAGTATTAAATCTTTTATCAGAATATGGTGGAAATATACTTACTATAGATCAAGGATTACCTATACATGGATTAGCTCATGTAAGTTTTACTATTGATATATCAACTATGAAATGTGATATAAAAGAAATGTTAAGTGAAGTAGAACGTGTGCATGGAGTTGAAAAGGTAGAATTTGTAGCAATGGAATAGTAAAAAGACTTAATTTAGGAAACTAAATTAAGTCTTTTTTTATTATTTTATATAAAAAATATATTAATTATTTTAAAAATCCATAAAATATACATAATAACTAATAAAGATGTATATATGATATTTCATTAGAAAATCATATATTTGAAGGAGGGTTACTATGCAAGTTTATTTTGATAACAGTGCCACAACTAAACCTTTAAAAGAAGTTAGAGATGAAGTTTATAATGCAATGGATGAATACTTTGGGAATCCATCATCATTACATAAATTGGGAGTTAAATCGCAAAGAAAGCTTAATGAGATACAGGAGGCTATATCTAAAAGATTAAACTGTACTAAGGAAGAGATTATATTTACTTCAGGGGGTAGTGAAGGAAATAATATGGTTATAAAGGGCTTAGTGGGAGAAAATAATCATATTATAACTACTGAATTTGAACATTCAAGTGTACTTAATACATATAGAGAGTTAGAGAATAGTGGTATTAAAGTAACATATTTAAAGGTTAATAGAGAGGGGTTTATAGATTTAAAAGAATTAGAAGAAGCTATAAATAAGGATACTGTTTTAGTTTCAATAATGCATGTTAACAATGAGGTTGGAAGCATACAGAAACTAAAAGAAATAGGCAAGATAATAAAAGAAAAAAGTAAGAGAGCAAAGTTTCATGTAGACGGTGTCCAAGGATTTGGTAAGTTTAAAATCGATGTTAAGGCATGTAATATAGATTTTTACTCAGTATCAGCTCATAAGTTCCATGGTCCGTAAAGGAGTAGGATTTATTTATCTGAGAAAAGGATTAAACCTAAAAAGTTTAATAAGCGGTGGAGGACAACAATTTGGCTTAAGATCAGGAACTGAAAATATACCAGGGTATATGGGAATGGTGAAGGCCATGGAAATAGCCTATGATGCTTTAGATGATTCATATAATACTGTAAAAAATCTAAAGGAGTATTTCATAGAAAAGTTGGCTAGAATAGATGATGTAATAATAAATACACCAAGTAGGGAAGAATATAGTCCTTACATATTAAATGTATCATTTTTAGGAACTAGATCAGAGGTTTTATTACATATGTTAGAAGAGGATGATATATTCGTATCAACAGGGTCAGCTTGTTCTTCTAAGTCAGCAGTTGCTAAAGGAAGTTATGTACTAAATGCAATGGGATTAGAAGCAAGATGTATTCAAGGAGCTATAAGATTTAGTTTTTCTAGGTACAATACTTTAGAAGAGGTTGACTATACTATAAAATCACTAGAGAAATCACTTAAATTTTTAAGGAGAATAAAAATATGAATAAATTAATTTTAGTAAAATATGCACCAGAGATATTTTTAAAGGGGCTTAATAAGAAGAAGTTTGAAACTAAATTAAAGAATAATATAAAAAAGAAATTGAAAGATTTAGACCATGAAATAATAACTGACCAAAATAGATGGTTTATAAAGGCTGAGGATTTAGACGAGGCTATAGATAGAGTAAAGAAGGTATTTGGAGTTAAAGAACTTTGCTTAGTTACAGAAGTAGGAGCTACTTTTGATGATATAAAAGCAGAGGCTTTAAGAAAAATAAAAGAGAGTGGAGCTAAAACCTTTAAAGTTGAAACTAATAGAGCAAATAAAAAGTTTCCTATGAATTCTATGGAGGTTTCAAGAGAAGTAGGTGGATATATACTTTCAGAGCTTAAGGATGAAATAGAAGTTGATATACATAATCCAGAGTGCAGAGTATATGTAGAGATAAGAGGAAATGCTTATGTATTTACAGATAAGGATAAAATAAAGGCTGTAGGTGGTTTACCATATGGAATGAATGGAAGCACTATGGTTATGCTATCAGGTGGGATAGACTCTCCAGTAGCTGCTTATATGATGGCTAGAAGAGGAGTAGAAACTCACTGCATATATTACCATTCACATCCATATACTTCCGAGAGAGCTAAAGATAAGGTTAAGGATTTAGCTAAAATAGTTGGAAAGTACACAGAAAAGATAACTTTATATGTTGTACCATTTACAGAAATACAAATGGACATAATAGAGAAGTGTAGAGAAGATGAATTAACTATAATAATGAGAAGATTTATGATGAGAGTAGCTTGTGAACTTTCAGAAAGAAAGGGAATACAGTCAGTAACTTCAGGAGAAAGTATAGGGCAGGTTGCATCACAGACTATGGAAGGGCTTATGGTAAGTAATGATGTGGCTGATAGACCTGTATTTAGACCTTTAATAGCTATGGATAAGGAAGATATAATGGATATAGCTAGAGAAATAGGTACATATGAAACATCAATACTTCCATATGAAGACTGTTGTACAATATTCGTTCCGAAACATCCTAAAACTAAACCAAGAGTTAAGGATATCAGAATACAAGAAGAGAAATTAGATGTTGAAGCTTTAGTAAATAAGGCTATTGATGAAATGGAAATTTACACATTTGAATAAATTAAAGTGTTGGATCCTTTTTTAGTGAGGTTGATTTATAGCTATATCTTCAGATCTTGCTTAATTTCGCAAAGAGTTTCTATTGTATATTCCAGAATAATAGACAATGAAACTCTAATTGCTAATTAAGAGGCTCTTTCATTTATATCTATAAATCAACCCAAGGTTAAAACACAGCCTAAGTTTTAAAAGAATCAAGTTTATGCTTGATTCTTTTATATATGTGTAATTATAAATTTTTGAGTAATAAAAATAGTACAATACTTGATTAAAGTAAGCAAGTAAATTAAAGTTTATATATAAGTAATTTTATGTATATATGTTGCAATAAGTAATTTACACTTAATTTAAGCACAGTATTAATATTTAATATAGAAAAGTAATTACAATTTATATATGATATACAGGCGATATTATAAGGAGGAATTTTTTTATGAGTAGAAGTATAGAAAATAGCGTAGGGAAAATATTTAGACATTTTAAAGGAGATCTTTATTTAGTTCAGGGAATAGTGACTCATTCAGAGACAAGAGAGAAACTTGTTTTATATAAAGCTTTATATGGTGAATGTGGAGAATTTGTAAGACCTTATGATATGTTTTTAGAAGAGGTACCAGCAGGAAAAGAAAATCCTACAGGACAAAAGTATAGATTTCAAGAATATGAGGTTAAAAGTTTAAATAGATAATCTAATTCTTATTGGATTTTTTTGGTGGTTTTGATTTTTATCTATAGTTAAAGATAAAAAATATTTTGATTGAAATTTAGTTTAAATGTAAAACGTAATAGCTCAGAAGGAATTAGAGGTAATTCTTTCTGAGCTATCTTAATGAATAAGAGGTTATAGCAACTATAGCTATAACGAAATGAGTTTAGAGAGTCTTAAAACCCTAAAATAATAACCTCGTACATTTTAGAATGCGGTTTTAAGAGAAGTCTCTCTAAAAGTAGGGGAATAATATAGGAACAGCTGTATAGATTAAATCCTCTACAATAGTATTATTGACAATAATAAAAGTTTATATACTAAAAATATTAAAATTATTTTTCATGGCCAAAAGCTTTTGGTTTAAAATAAAAATCAATAACTGGAACTAATAAATTCATCAATAGTATTGAGTATGAAACCCCTTCTGGATAGCCACCAAATATTCTTATTAAAGTAGTTATAAGTCCACATCCAAAAGCAAAAATAATCTGACCAGATTTAGCCATAGGAGAAGTTGTATAATCTGTTGCCATAAAGAAGGCACCTAAGAATAAACCGCCAGTGAATATTTCATAAAATCCATTTCCACTAAAGAAACCATCTCTACCAATTAAAGTTGTTAATATTAAAACAGTACCAATATAAATTACAGGAATATGCCAAGTTATTATTTTTTTATAAAAAAGATAGGCAGCACCTATTAATATTGCCAAAGCAGAAACCTCTCCTATACATCCAGGGATATTTCCGATGAATGCATCAGTTAAAGAGGGAAGATTTCCTTCACCAGCTTTTAATACAGATAATGGAGTTGCTGTTGTAACTCCATCTAGAGAGAATATGCTAATGGTTTCTGGCCAAGCAGCCAATATAAATGCCCGAGCAGCTAAGGCTGGATTCATAAAATTACACCCAATACCACCAAATATTTGCTTAACTAGTATGATAGCAATTATAGATCCTATACATGCCACCCATAAAGGCGTATTAACAGGAAGATTTAGTGCCAATAATATTCCTGTAACAACAGCACTTAAATCAGAAATAGTAATAGATTTTTTCGTCAATTTTTGAAAAGCATATTCTGATAGAACTGCAGATAATGCACATACTCCAATTAATAGTACGGCTCTTAAACCAAATACTAAAGCACCAACTAATGATGTTGGTATTAAAGCTATAAGAACATCTCTCATTATAGACTGAGTAGAAGCTTTTGCTTTAATGTGTGGAGAGGATGTAACTAAAAGACTATCATTTTCTAGGAGGAGTAATTCCATATTATCTTTTTTAGTATCAATCATTTTCATCACCTCTTTATTTCTTAGAATTATTTCTAATAGATACTTTGGTTTTTCTAAGGTTTTCAACTAATGGAAGTTTAGCGGGACAAGAAAAAGTACAACATCCACATTCTATACAATCCATTCCATTAAGTTTTTGGAATTCATCAAGATTATTCTTTATAGAAAGTTCATTTAATCTTTGAGGCATTAGATTCATTGGACATACGGTTAGACATTTTCCACATCTAATACAATGGCTTTTATGTGAATCTTCAATTTGACTTAGGCAAAGTATTCCTGATGTCCCTTTGGTAACTGGCAAATCAAGAGAGTTTATTGCAAATCCCATCATAGGACCTCCTAATATTATTTTGGAAGGTGTTTTAGAAAAACCACCACAGTATTCAATAACATCTTTAAGGAGAGTTCCTATTTTTACTTTAATGTTTTTAGGAGTTTTTATTGAATCTCCTGTAACTGTAATAACTCTTTCAATTAAGGGTTCATTTTGGACTAAACTTTTATATATTTGGTATACTGTGGATACGTTATGAACTATGCAACCAATATCTAAAGGGAGTTTTCCAGAGGGAACCTCTTTTTTTATTAATGCATAGATTAGGTGCTTTTCTGAGCCTTGAGGATATTTTGTTTTTAATGGAATAACTTTAATTTTAGAGTTATTATTTACAATTTCATTAAATGATTCTATAGCATTGCTTTTGTTGTCTTCTATGCCTATGTAGACAGTAGCTTTAGGAAATAAATTTAAAAGAAAATTTATTCCTTCTATTATTTCTTTGGTATATTCGAGCATTACTCTATGATCGCATGTTAAATAAGGTTCACATTCAGCTGCATTTATAATTATGTGGTTTACTTCTTTTCCATTAGGAACGCTTAATTTTACATGACAAGGAAAGGTAGCACCACCAAGTCCAACAATTCCATAGTCTCTAACTAAGCTTGAAACTTCTTTTAGAGAAGTTTTATCATATGATGGTTGTGGGGTTTCTAAAACTTCATATTTAAAGTCATTTTCTACTATTATGGCTTTACATTTTGAACCATTAAATAAAATAATATCTTTTATTTCATCAACAATTCCAGAAACGCTAGAATGTATAGGAGAAGATACAAAGGCTGTAGAATCACCTATTTTTTGATTAACTAAAACTCTATCACCAACAGATACTAGACTCTCACAAGGAGCACCTATATGTTGGGATAGTGGGAATATTAATTTATTTTTAGGAGCAAAATATTCTATAGGTTTATTATTAGTGAATTCTTTATTATAAGGTAAATGAATCCCTTTTTTAAAGGTAAAAAGGCTCATATAATGCACATCCTTTCATATAATCTTCATATTTTAATACTATGTTTCAAAGAAATAATAAATTACATATTTTTAGTTAACTCTTATATACTTTAATAGAAAAAATATTATGTAAAAATCACAGTATTGAGAGAAGAAAATGTTTGCAAATGAGATTTTTCAAAAAAACATTTAAATTTACAGTTTAATTAAATTTGAATATGCAAAATCATAAGAGTATAATATATATGTTAATAAAATGTTAAGTTAGGAGGGGAAAATTTTGGGTAATGAGAGTACGACGCAGGTACTGTCACATAGAAAGGATTTAAGATTTAAATTAGTGCTTGAAGGAGCTGCAATTGGTCTTTTAAGTTCTCTAGTATTAGTTTTAAATAGATTAATAGTAAATTACTTATTTCCTTTGTTTAAGAAGCTTTATGCATGGGCATCATTAAGCGCAGTTAATGTAATCATAGTTTTAGGTATTTTAGCAGTGCTAGGAGCTATAGTTGGATTCATGGTAAGAAGAGAACCTATGATCTCTGGTAGTGGTATCCCACAAGTTGAGGGAGAATTAATAGGAAAATTAAAAATGAATTGGCTAAAGGTTTTAGTCTATAAGTTTTTAGGGGGAGTAATAGCTTTAGGAGCTGGTTTATCACTAGGAAGAGAGGGCCCATCTGTACAAATGGGAGCTGCTGTTGGTGAAGGATTTAGTAACAGCTTAAAAAGAATAAATATAGAGAAGAAATATCTTATTACATCAGGTGCTTCAGCTGGTTTAGCGGCAGCATTTAATGCACCTTTATCAGGAGTTATATTTGCTCTAGAAGAAGTACATAAAAGTTTTTCACCTTTAGTTTTAGTATCAGCAATGGCAGCATCTCTAGTATCTGACTTTGTTTCAAAGCAGTTTCTAGGAATGAACCCTAGTTTAGGAATGGAAAATGTTCCTGTATTACCATTAAAGTATTACTGGGTATTAATAATACTAGGTGTTGTTTTAGGTGTTGGTGGTGCAATATTCTCTAAAGGAATTTTAAAGGTACAAAGTTTATATGGAAAGTTTAAAACTGTACCTGTAGAAGTTAAGGTTATGATACCATTTTTATTAACTGGTATATTAGGTATTTTTGCACCTATAATACTAGGTGGTGGACATGAGCTTATAATGGATTTAGCAACTCAAAACTTTACGGTTAAAATTCTTTTAGCCATATTATTAGTAAAATTTTTATTAACCATAGTAAGTTTCGGAGCAGGAACACCAGGAGGTATCTTCTTCCCGCTATTACTTTTAGGTGCAGTTATAGGAAATATAGTTGGCTTAATAAGTGTTAGTGTATTTGGGGTTCCAAATCAATATATAATAGATTTTATAATATTAGCTATGGCAGGTAATTTCGCGTCTATAGTAAAGGCACCTATCACAGGTATAATTCTTATTACTGAAATGACAGGTTCATTTGAACATATGTTAGCATTATCAGTTGTCGTTATAATATCATATGTAACATCAGACTTATTAAAGAGTGAGCCAATCTACGAATCACTATTAGAAAGATGGGTAGAGAAGGCTGGAGTAGAACCTGATGAAACAGCAAATAATAAGACTTTATTAGAAGTTGTAGTAGAATTAGGCAGTGATGCTTCAGGACATTGTATAAAAGATATTAGATGGCCAGAAGCTGCACTTTTAGTTGCTATAAAAAGAGGTAATAATGAAATTATACCTAAAGGATGTATTGAAATACACAGTGGGGATTATCTAGTTGTAATGGTGGATGAGAGTAGGGCAAGTTCTGTTTTAGAAGAAATTCAATTCTTAACATCTGCTAAGGAAGAACTTTAATAAAAATAAAGCTATGAATGTTTCATAGCTTTATTTTTTATGCATAAGAGCGTACTCCTTGAATATACTCTAATAAGTTTAATAAAATTTTATTTGGGAGGAAGCATGTATAGGATAGATGAATGGGCTAAAGAAGTCTACAACCTTTCAGAGGTAGGGGAAGTTGATGAGGAAATCATAAAAGAGTGTGAGAAAATATTAGAAGAGATTAGAGCTGACGAAATAAAGGTTGACGGTGAAACAGAGGGGCTATTATTAGAAGTTTGTGATAAGTATTCTAAAGAAATAGAGGAATAAAAAAAGAGTCTTTAAAAGACTCTTTTTATCTTTTGGTTGATTTTTTCTTTTTTCTTATTGAGTAGCCAAATGAACCAAGTGGCTTAGCATTAAGACCAAAATATTCTCCATGACTATATGCCATTAGGTCTGCTTTGCTAAAGTGGATTTTACCTTTTTCATCAATAAGACTTTCATCAACCTTTACATTTACAACTTCAAATAAGAACATATCATGAGTGCCTAGAGGTGTTATTGATTTAACTTTACATTCAAGGGCAACTGGAGCCTTATCTACAGATGGGGTTTCAATAGCTTCACCTTTACTTAATTCATATCCAAAGTGTTTAATTTTATCAATTTTTCTACCGGATTTAACACCGCAGAAGTCAACAAATTTAACCATGTCTTTAGATGGAAGATTAATTACACACTCTCCACTTTCTTTTATATATTCATGTGAAAGTCTTTCTGGTCTTATTCCCATAGCTATCATTGGAGGTTTTGTACAAACAGTACTTACCCAACCTACAGTGAAGGCATTTACTTTATCTTCTTTATTTTTAGAAGTTACAAGAACTACTGGAGTAGGGTTTAACATAACACTACCTTTAAAATTAACTTTTTTCATATGTATCTCCTTTTAACTTATATTGAAACTTTAATAAATTCTATTTTATAAATTAAGACTTTAAAATTATAACACGAAAAAAATATATGTAAAACAAATGAATTGTAATATATTTTTTTCGTATGGAGATAATATATATTATTGTTTTTTTAGAAAGGAATTTTTGTATGAGAAAAAGAGTTTTAAACATAGTAGGATTGATACTTATAGTAAATTTAATTTCTTTAATGTTTTTAAGTATAAATACTATTGCAAAAGAAAAGGGTGAATTTATTATATGCATAGATCCAGGACATCAAGAAAAAGGTGATAGTAGATTAGAACAAGTGGCTCCTTGGTCTGGTGCAATGAAGCCAAGAGTATCTTCTGGGACAGCAGGAATAGGAACAAAAAATAAGGAATATCAAATAAATTTAGAAGTTGGCATGATACTTAAAACTTTGTTAGAACGTGAAGGTTATAAAGTTATTATGACTAGAGAGCAAAACGAAGTTTCACTAAGCAATAGAGATAGAGCTGATATTTCCAATAAAGCTAAAGCAGACATAAATATAAAACTTCATTGTGATGGTTCTAATAATGGAGGTAAGAGAGGAGCATCTGTGCTTATTCCATCTTCAAAAACTAAGCCTTTAGAAAGTATATATGGAGAAAGTAAAAAATACGGTGATATATTATGTAAAACGCTTAAGAGTGAGGGAATACATGTTAATGGAGTCTTTGAAAGAGAAGATATGACAGGCTTTAATTGGTCTCAAAGACCTGTAGTAATATTAGAAATGGGGTTTATGAGTAACTGGGAAGATGATAGGCTTTTAGGTGATAAGCTTTATCAAGAAAAAATAGCAGAGTCTATATTAAAATCAGTAGAAGCATACAGGGGAAATTAAAATTGAAAATATATATAAAATGCTATATAAAACTTGATTTTAATCGTAAGTTTTATATAGCATTTTTTAGAGTTATTAACTATGTTTTAGTAATGAACATCTATTAGATGGAACTTTATATTATCGTTGCTCCAACCAAGATCAAAAGGAACTAACAATCTATCAGTATTATGACAAGTAACTAGAGGATAGCCTTTAGAATCTAATCCAGTTACAGTAGAAATATGAGTTATTCTTCCTCTTTTTTCATAGGCAACGAAATCTCCAGGCCTTAAATTATAAGCATCTTTATATATTTCAGAGTATTTTCCCTTAGCTATATAAGAAGCACGTCCGCTATAAACCATGTAGTTTTTAAATGCTTGAGCATTTACCCAAGCTTTTGAAGCTTTTCCATTTGAGTAATTCCATGTAGAATTTTTCTTGAATCCACCACCTTCATAAAGGATTTGAGAGGCAAAGTTTGCACAATCACCACCCTCAGGGTTGAAATCTGTGTAATTCTTATTATAGTTAAATCCTAATTCTTCATCAGCAGCAGCACCGCAATTAGAATGAGCGTAATCTACAGCTTTTTGAGTTCTTTCATCTAGTTCGTAAGATGGCTTTGTACTATTTAAAATATGAGACTTTATTTCATCAGATTTTATATTATTTAAATCAAGAGAGTCTGCAAAGGGATCTGTATACCATTCTTTGGTTAGGACATATCGACCATCTTCTTCTTTAAGATTTAAATAGTGATATGTTCCAAGTCTAAAAGTATTATTGGAGAGTGGGTCGTTTAAATAATAATATGTAAATTCTGTAGATACAATACATATTACTCCATAAAGATTCGGCTCTCTTTCTTTTACCTTTTTTACTTTTACTTTAGATTTTATTTCATTAAAAGCGACACCTTGTTTTTGAGACCAGTTATTTAGATATTTAATTTTTTTATTTTCACTTTCATAAGCCCAAAGACTAGGTTTTTTATCTAAGTCATAAAATTTTTTTAGTTCTTCTAAGTCATTATTTAAAACTGCTATATTTCTATTTTTAAATAGTTCATGAAGTATATCTTCAAATTTAACCTTTAATTCTTCGTTTTTAGAATTATCAGGTTCTTTTAAAAATGCCATAGCTTCTTCAGCATCTTTAGAGAGCGTGGTTATTGCTTTTTTATTAAAGTTAAAGCCTATGGAAAGAATAAAAGCCATTAGAAGTATCATTGAAGTAATTAAAATTATTTTATGTTTCTTTTGCATTAATTTCCTCCTGTTAAGACATAGTTCAATAATATATATGATACATAATAAGAAAAAATAATAATTTGAGAAAATATTAGGTTCATATATTGAGAAAACCTTTAAATTTAATAGGAATATTGTTAAAATTAGAAATGTAACAATGAAAGTAAAGGAGAATTACAAAGGATGAAGTTAATAAAAGGAAAGATTCCGTTTATAAGAAGTATATTTGGATGCTTTATTTTTCCGCTTGTAGTAGGCTATTTTTATACATATCTTAGACCAGATTGGTTTATTACTAATCAATTTATTGGTTTAACTGCAGGTATATTACTTTTAGCTAGAGGAGTTTTTGAACAAAAAGCGGCTAAAAATGATAGAAATGCAAAGTATAGCTATCTTGGCGGAGGAGCAATAATCTTATACGTAATAGCAAGAGCTATAGGAGTTTTATAATTAAATTTGTAAAATGAGATTTAACTTTAAAAATAACTTAGTTTTTGTTTTTATAAATAGTTAGTTACTTGAGTGGATAGAATTGCTAGTATGATATTTTATTTGAAGACCATACTATTATTGAATCTTTAATTAAGGAGGTCTTTAGATATGTTAAAGAAAAATGCTAAGCAAAGAGTAGAGGAAACATTAACTAGTTTAAAAGAAAACAAGTGTTCATTAGAGGATGCTCTAAAAACTGTTGAGAAGTCAGTTAATAAAGAAAAAATAGAAAATACTTTAGAAGCGGTTTCAAAAGCATGTGAATGTGCACAAACTACACTAAATAATTATCAAGAACAATAATAAAATCAAAAAGAAATGGTATAGAAAATCTATACCATTTCTTTTTGATTTTATTATTTAGGTTCTGTTTTAAAATTATGAATATTTTAAAATTAATAAATTAAAAGCTCTTTGGAAATAAATATATATATGAAGTTTTGACTAGCTTTTTTATAGAGGATAATTATGGTACAATTATTTATAAAACAATTAGGAAAATATTTTTCCATAGGAGTGTGAAACATGAAATTTAAAGAGAATAATAGTTATAGTGGATTTAAACTTTTAAACATAGAAAACTTAGATGAAATTGGGGGCGTAGGTTTAACTTTTGAACATGAAAAGACAAAAGCTAAGCTTATAAAAATAGTTAGTGAAGATGATAATAAGAGTTTTGCTATTGGATTTAGAACTCCGCCAGAAAATAGTACTGGGGTGCCTCATATATTAGAGCACTCAGTTTTATGTGGATCAAGAAAGTTTAATACAAAAGAGCCTTTTGTTGAACTTTTAAAAGGATCATTAAATACTTTCTTAAATGCAATGACGTATCCAGATAAGACTATATATCCAGTAGCTTCAAGGAATGAAAAAGACTTTATGAACCTTATGGATGTATATTTAGATGCTGTACTTTATCCTAATATATATAAGCATAAAGAGATATTCATGCAAGAAGGATGGCATTATTTCATAGAAAAAAAAGAAGATGAATTAAAGTATAATGGTGTTGTTTATAATGAGATGAAGGGTGCATACTCATCACCAGACTCAGTGCTTTATAGAAAGATTCCAAATACTATATATCCAGATACTTGCTATGCAATGTCATCAGGTGGAGATCCAGATGAAATACCAAATTTAAGTTATGAAGAATTTTTAGCTTTCCATAAAAAATATTATCATCCTTCAAACTCATATATATTTTTATATGGTAATGGGGATACAGAAAAAGAATTAGCATTTATAAATGATGAGTATCTAAAAGATTTTGATTATAAAGAGATTGATTCAGAAATAAAATCACAATCACCATTTGATAAGATGAAAGAAGAAAGCTTCACATATGGAGTTGCTGAAAATGAAGACTTAAACCATAAGAGTTTTTATAGCTTAAACTTTGTTATTGGAGACGCTACTGATGGTGAAAAAGGGTTAGCTTTTGATGTTTTAGCTTATCTTTTAACAAGAAGTACAGCAGCACCACTTAAGAAGGCTTTAATAGATGCTGGTATAGGTAAAGCTGTTTCAGGAGACTTTGATAACTCAACTAAACAATCAGCATTTACTGTTTTAGTTAAAAATGCAGAGCCTAATAAGGAAAAAGAGTTTAAAGAAGTTGTCATGAATACTTTAGAGGACTTAGTTCAAAATGGTATAGATAAAGAGCTTATAGAAGCTTCAATAAATAGAGTTGAATTTGAACTAAGAGAAGGTGATTATGGTTCATATCCAAAGGGGCTTATATACTACTTAAAGATAATGGATAGTTGGTTATATGAAGGAAATCCTTTTGTTCACTTAAAATTTGAAGAGAACCTTAAAAAGATAAAAACAGCTTTAACTACTAATTACTTTGAAGATTTAATAGAAGAATTTATGGTTAAAAATACTCATTCATCTCTTGTATCATTGAATCCAGAAAGAGGAGTAAATGAAAAGAAAGCTAATGAATTAAAAGAGAAATTAGAAAAGGTAAAAAATAGTTTTGGTGAAGAAACTTTAACTGAAATAATAGATAATTGTAAAAAACTTAAGGAAAGACAAAGTACTCCAGATAAGAAGGAAGATTTAGAGAGTATACCGATGCTTTCTTTAGATGATATAGATAGAAAAGCTAAGAGAATACCTAGTGAGGAAAAAGAGATTGAAGGGATAAAAACACTTCAACATGATTTCCACACAAATAAAATAGATTATGTTAACTTCTTCTTTAACACAAATAGCGTTCCTCAAGATTTAATTCCTTATGTAGGGTTATTATGTGATGTTTTAGGTAAATGTGATACTGAAAATTATGACTATTCTAAGCTATCAAACGCAATAAACATAAACACAGGTGGAATAAGCTTTGGATCTATAACTTTTGCTAACTTAAAAGAAAAGGATGCATATAGTCCGTGGTTAGAAATTTCATACAAAGCTTTAAGTAGTAAAACAGATAAGGCCATTGAACTTGTTGAAGAAATTGTAAACAAAACAAACTTAAATGATATGGATAGAATATCACAGCTTATAAGAGAAAAGAGAGCTAGATTAGAAGGTGCTATATTTGATAGTGGCCATAGAATAGCTATGAAAAAAGTTTTATCATATTGCACAAGTAGAGGTGCTTATGATGAAATGATAAGTGGGCTAGATTATTATGATTTCTTAGTTAATATTGATGATGAAAGTAAGAGAGAACTTGTTTCAGAAAGATTAAATATAGTTAGAGAGCTGATATTTACAAAAGAAAATATGCTTATAAGTTTCTCAGGTAAAGATGAAGAATATGGTAACTTTAAAATTAAGGTTAGTCCTTTAATAGAAAGAATAAGCGATAAAACTTTTGAAAAAGTTGAATATAAATTTGATTTAGGAAATAAAAATGAGGGACTTTTAACTCAAGGAAATGTACAGTATGTTGCTAAAGGTGGAAATTATAAATCTGAAGGGTATGAATATTCAGGTGCGTTATCACTGTTAGAAAGTATTTTAGGTTTTGATTATCTTTGGAATACTGTAAGAGTACAGGGTGGAGCTTATGGAGTGTTTTCAAATTTCAGAAGAGATGGAGGAGCATATATAGTTTCATATAGAGATCCTAACATTTTAGATACTTTCAAGGCATATGATAATATTCCAAATTATTTAGAGAAATTTGAAGCTAATGAAAGAGAAATGACAAAGTATATAATTGGTACTATAAGAAAATATGATCAGCCTATAAGTAATGGAATAAAAGGGGATATAGCAGTTTCATATTATTTAAGTAACTTTACTTATGAAGAACTTCAAAAAGAGAGAGAAGATATAATAAATGCTGATGAACAAGTAATCAAATCTTTTGCTCCAATGATTAAAGATATTCTTAAAGAAGATTATATTTGTGTAATAGGAAATGAAGAAAAAATAAAGGAAAATAAAAAATTATTTAATAGCATGAAGAAGGTTATTAAATAGCAATAAATTTAAGGCTGTACATTTATAATAGGTACAGTCTTTTTTTTATTTAATATGGCTTAAGTTAAATTTGACTTTAATAGCAAGAGGAACTTATTTAATTAAATGATTAAAAATAAAAAAAGAAATGTGATATAATAGTACTATTGCTAAATGGAAAGGGAGAAGGACATAAATGAATTTTGTTGCAATAGACTTTGAGACAGCTAATGAGAAAAGGAATAGCGCCTGTTCCATTGGGTTAACAATAGTCAAGAATAACAAGGTTGTGGAGGAAAAGTATTTTTTAATAAAACCTTGTGAAATGAGATTTCAACCTATGAATATATGGATACATGGAATAAGACCTGAAGATGTTGAGGGAGAAAGAACCTTTGATAAAATTTGGGGTGAAATAAAGGATGATATTGAGGGGAATTTAGTAATAGCACATAATGCAGCTTTTGATGTGAGCGTATTAAGAAAAACTTTAGATTATTATAAAATACCTTATCCAGAGTTTAATTATGCTTGTACTGTAGTTATGGCTAAAAATTATTACAAAAACTTACCTAATCATAAATTAGGTACAGTTAGTGAAGCTCTTGGCTTTGAGTTTTCACATCATCATGCTGGAGAAGATGCTAAGGCATGTGCAAACATATTAATGAATATATGCGAAGAATTAGATATACATACATTAGAAGATTTATCAGATAAAATGGCTATTAGAATAGGAAGTGTATATGAAGGTGGATACAAACCATCTGGAAGAAATGGTGAGTGTAGATATTTAAGCAAGCTTCAGGTTAAAAAGAAGGAGAGAAATGATGAGAGTTCTTTAAAGTGCAAGAATGTTGTTTTTACAGGACACTTTTAAGTTCTATGTCTAGGGCTGAAGCAATAGGAAATGTTATAAGATGTGGTGGATTTGTAGCTAGTTCTGTTAGCAAGAAGACAGATATTCTTGTAACAGGAATAAGGAATATATCAAAACTTAGGGAGTCAGAAAAAAGTCTTAAGTTAAAAAAGGCGGAAAAGCTTAGAAAAGAATATGAAAAGCTTAAAATCATAGAAGAGGAAGAGTTTTTATCTATGATAGAAAAGTAATAAAAAGCAATCTTAAAGTAAGATTGCTTTTTTTATATAAAAGAAATTTTACTTTAAGATTGTAATTTTTTAAATAAAATTAGGGACAGAAATTTAAGTAATCTCATAATATAGAAGAGGAGAGTAAGCTTATATAATGATAAGTTTATAAGTTTTTTTGAATAAAGAGAGAAGCATTAATAAAATGTTTTGTGATGACAAAATGATTTACTACTTACTAATAAGGTTTAAGAGAGCTTATATTTAAACAAATAAAAATCTCAAAGGAGGATTTTAAAATATGGAAGGTATTTTAATCTTAACTACTATATCTAATATAAATAGTAGAAGCTTTGACGTTGAAATGAATAAACCTTTTACAGGTGAAGAAGTTGTAAGTGTCTATCCAACAAATGATCCTGATGAAAAACTTCAAGCTAGAATAGTATTAAATACTCAATCTCAAGGAGAGTTATCAAGAAGTATAGTTATTGGTCCAGATGAGTATATACCAAATATAACAGATAGTTTATTGTTAGAGCCAAATCCAGCTTTAACACCAGATGTTTTATTACAAAATAATGTAGAATATACAGTTGAAATTGAAAGAGATGGAGAATTAGCTAAGGATAATTTTAGAGTAAACACCTACCCAGGTATAGTAGATTGTGTTGTGAATTCTTATGGAAACAGAATAATAACAGTTGATTTTAAATATCCATTAAAGAATTTATTAGATCGTAAAGAGGAATCCGCTACAAATGGAGATAAACATGATCATCTAACAAATCTTTATGTATTATATTATGGACTAGATGCAGAAGCTCCAATAGGTGGTGCTGCTGAGAGAGATTGGATTGGTTATATAGACGCTAAAACATTCTATGTTAACCCAGATCCTCCACCAAATGATTATACAGTATATCCATTTAGAGTTACTCTAAGTGCTGATGGTAAGAGACTTGAAATTCAAAGAAATTATAGTGGGATTCCTTTAGGAGAGCATAAAATAATAGTTAATTATGCTAAACAACAAAAGAGTTTAGATGAATATATAGTTGATTTTTCAGAAAATGAAACTCCAGTTATAGGAAAAGATTTCATAGTGACTAGAGATGCTATAGCTGCGAAGCCAATAGGAGTAGTATCTTTATCAAGAACAGAAGTTATAGTTAAATTTGATAAGCCTGTTATATTATTAGAGGCTGAGAAGAATGCATTAAAACTAGGCGAAAATCTTTTGGTTACTGAAAGTTATGAGAGATATGGATATGGATTTAATGAAATAAAATATACTTTAGATTCAAATAGTGCTTTACCAGTGGGAGAAAGTCTATTAACTGTTAATCCAGTAACAGATGCATCTGGATATAAAACTCAGGAAACTAATTTGCCAATAGTTGTTGAAGTTACTAAGCCAGAGTTACTTGTAGTTGAGCAAATTATAGATAATAGTGAGGTTGAAACTAAGATTAGATTGATTTACTCAGATATAATGAACACTGAAGTAAATGGAGACGTTTCAGTTATAAATAAAGAAAGATATCAAATATTTGACTGGAATAATGTTGAGAAAACAATAAATTCAGTTGAAACTAGAACAAGTGATTATGAGTTCTTAATGAAAACAGAGTTACTACCAGCAGGTATGTATAAATTAGTAGTTACAGATGTACAAGATGAATTAGGTACAGTAATAGATCCTAATCCAACAGAAAAAATATTTGAAGTAAAAGATTACTCAGTTCCTAAAGTTTTAAAAGTAATAGCTATTAAAGATGTTGGAGATGTAGTGAAAGGGGTAGGCCCAAATTCAACTTCTAATAATACTATGTCAGAAGAAGATAATGCAATAGTTATTATGTTTAATGAGCCTATGAATGTTGTTAATCCGCATTCTGCTGTGGAAGAAACTAATTATCTGCTTACAAATGGAACATCAGATACTGATTATAAATTAGATGATGATTCAGTTGCATTAGCTATGAAAGGGAATGAATGGGTAAGACTAACAATTCCTTACGGTAATGGAGTGCTTGATTATTTTACAATTAATACTGATACAGTTTCAATAGGATACTCTGATGTAAAAGAAGTAAAATATGTTACAAATGCATCAGGAAATATATATCCTTTATGTGATGTTAGAGCAATAGATGTTTTAGTTGATAAATTAGATATTACAGGAACTACAAATGATAAAAATAAAGTTTTAATAATATCAGATTCTACAGTTCGCTATGTTCATGATAGTGGTGTTGATTATGCTAAGAATATATTCTATTCAGTAAACAAAGAAGATTTCTTATTAAGAACAGTAATAGATAATACTGCTGCTCCTGGCGATGCTGCAAGATATGGAGAGACTTTACCAATTCTTTCTGCTAAACTAATAGATGATGTAACAGTAGAATTTACTTTTGCTAAAGGAAGCTTTGATTCGTCAACAATAGATTTAGAACTTTCAACTATAGAATATGAAAAAATTCAAAGCTTAGATGTTTTTGGCAAGAGAATACTTGGTCAAAAACACAATAATAATATAATAAATAAAGTTAAGTCAACATTAAAGGGCATAAGCTTAATAAAACTTGTTAATACTGACAATTTAAAAGAAGCAAATGGTGTAGCTTTAGTTGCAATGAAGTTTACTAAGGATTTAGCTACTATAGGAGATGATTTCACAGCTATAGTACAGGGAGAGAGTGCTATGCCAGTAGGAACTGATCCTCTTTTAGTTGGAGATGTTATAAGCTCAGAAACTGGTGTGCAAGAAATAATAGATAACACACCAAGTGATGTAGTTGTATTGAAAATTGGTGTTCCTGATGTAGTTGATAATAAGAGCGCACAATATTTCGTAAGCACAAGTGAAGCTAAGGGTGGAATTAAGACTTACGATACCAATAAGAATCCAATTGAAGAATTCGTAAATAAAAAGGCTAATGAATTAAAAGTAACTAATCTTAAGTGGGAATACAATAAAGATGAGGCTACAAATAAAACAAACTATGTATTTACTTTAACTTTTAATAAAGATGTCAAATTAAATACTGGTGATAATAGTGGATATACAGCTGTATTAGATACAACAGATGATAAGAACTGGAAGATTGATTTTGCTGCTGATGCAGGAACTTTAATAGGAACTTTTGACATTAGATTCTCAGCAGATCAAACTGGAGATCCAGCAGGCTTAACAGCTAGTATAGAAACATCTACAGAAGCTAATAAGTTAATAATGAAGGTTGAAGATAGTGATGCAGATGATGCAACTAATTTACCATCAGCACAAGAAGTAGGTTTATATACAGTATTTAAACCTTTCCCATTTAGTATAATCAGTGCTGATGATAAAGAATATGTTAACCTAGATTTCCAACCACCTTCAGAAATAGTATAATTTTATAAGCTTTAAATTTTGACTCTGTCCTTTAGGGCAGGGTCATTTAATTTTTTTATATTACTAAAAAATATTTACAAAGGAATTTAATATGCTAAAATAAGTTAGTAAAATTAATTAATTTATGTAATAATAAACTTAGTTAGTAATAAAAATAAATTTGATTAGTATATTAGAGGTGATGAAATGAATAAATTATTTACAGTTGGTGGAATAGAATTCTATGAAAAGGATTTTCAAGATGATATAAATGAATTTCAGGATATAATACCATTACTTCAAGATTTTCAAGGAGACTTAAAAATAGAAAAAATTCAATGCACAGATGAAAATGACTGTTGTTTTAAAACTAAAGAAAATTATATCTGTGAATTAGTAGGAGCTTTGACAGAAGAGGATGAGTTTTATACTATAAATGAATTAAGAAGCAATTATAATAAGTTTAAAGATGCTAAGTTATATCCTTTTGGAATACAGGTTTATAAATGCCTTAGTTGTGGAAAATGGATGATAAATTTGCTAGAGGAGTAAACTTAAATATATGGAAAAATTTAAGGTGAACATAAAAGAGATTGGTCAAAAATTTACTAGTGTAGCTACAAAGATTAAAGATAAAATCGTTAAAGAAAAAGATCCTAAAATAATAATAGGTATGCTTGTAGCAATAATAGTAGTAATAGTATTTTTATATGGTAATGTTAACAGTAAAAGAAGTGATGTTACTGAACAACTAGCTAATTCTTTGAACAAAGGCAATACAAGAGCATTACTTAATTTACTAGAAGAGGGCAACAATAACTTAGGAGTTACTAAAGAGGATTTAAGTCCATATATTGATTTTTTTCAAGAGGATAAAAATAGAATAAATAAGCTTGTATATGCTTTGAATAATGGAGAAGAGTTATATTCAACAAAGTTAGAATCTAAAAAAACTTTTTTTGGTGAAAAGTGGTATGTTGAAATTGAAAAGCAAAATTTAAATGTAATTTCTAATTTTCAAGATGCTAGTGTCTATTTAAATGGAATTTTTACTGGTACAACTAGTAGTTCAGGTACTTTGGAAATATCTAATAAAATACCAGGTTTATATAATGTTAAAGTTGAAAAACAATCATATAATTCGGATTTAAAAGAAGAAAAGGATGTTGTTTTTATGGACAATAATAAGGTTGATATACCTTTAAATGGTATTTTGGTTACTGTTAAAAGTACTTTTGAAGATGGAGAAGTTTACATAAATGGAGAGGATTCTGGTATTAAGGTCAAGGATTTTAAAGATGTAGGACCTTTTCCAAAGGATGGTACAACTTATTTAACCATTAAGTGTGAAACACCATGGGGAGAGCTTGATAGTGAAAAGGTATATGTAAAAGATCATCCTGAAATTAAGATAGACTTAGATTTAAGAAATACAACGGTTAGAGATGATATAGAGCATGTAGTTAAAGATTTTTATAATAGTGTTTTTATTTCTTTAAATTCAGAGAATAAAGATGATATAAAAAATGCAACTGGTGATGTTAGAAGTAGTATATATTCAAGTTTAAGTCAAAAGTATTTCTTCTTAAAAAATAATTACGATATAAGTGATTTGCAAATAAAAATGGAAAATAGTTCGATTGAACTTAATCATGGAGTATATGAAGCGAATATAGTTGTAAATGTATCTTATAAAATAAAGAAAAAGCTTCTAGGTATAGATATTAAGAGTGAAGTTAAAGAGAAAAACTTCTTTACTAAAATGAAATATGAAAATGGTAAATGGTTGGTTTATAATGTTCAAGATTTCTCATTGCCTGGCTTGGAAGAGGAAAATGGGACTAGTACAAATGAAGGTTCAACTAATCAACAATAAGAATTTATTAAACAAAAAAAACAGATTGTAGTACATACAATCTGTTTTTTTTGTTTAATAAATTCTTATTATAAAGTTATAGCTGCATCCAAGGCAACTTCCATCATCTTAGTGAATGTTGTTTGACGTTCTTCAGATGTAGTTTCCTCAGCTGTTATTAAGTGATCACTTATAGTTAATATAGTTAATGCATTAACTCCATATTTAGCAGCTAAAGTATATAGAGCAGAAGTTTCCATTTCTACAGCTAATGTTCCGAATTTAGCCCATTGCTTCCAAGCTTCAGGGTTATCATTGTAGAAGCTATCAGCAGTAAATACACTACCTACCTTAGGTTCATATCCTTTTTCTACAGCAGTATCGTATGCTGCTTTTAATAGTTTAAATGATGCTGTAGGAGCAAAATCTAAACCATTGAATCTAACCTTATTTATAGCTGAATCTGTATGTGAAGACATAGCTAAAACTAAATCTCTAACATGGACATCTTCTTGCATGCTGCCTGCAGTACCAACTCTTATTAGATTTTTAACACCATAGTCTCTTATAAGTTCATTAACATAAATAGAGATTGAAGGAACACCCATACCAGTACCTTGAACTGATATTCTTTTTCCTTTATATGTTCCAGTGAATCCTAGCATACCTCTAACATTATTGTAGCAAATTGGGTTTTCTAAAAATGTTTCTGCAATAAATTTTGCTCTTAAAGGGTCACCAGGTAATAAAATTGTTTCTGCGATTTGACCTTCTTTTGCACCTATATGAACACTCATAATAGTACCTCCTATTTTGTAAATGTTTTTATAAATAAATTTTAACATAAATAATTGAAAAATAATTAAAAAATTGAAAAAATTTAAAATTATTTTTGTGGTTAATAGTCATAGGGTGTGGTATATTATTAATAATAACTTTAAGGATAGTTATAGTTATTAGTTTTAATGTACTTATATACGTTAAGTAATTAAAGTTTATTAAGGTTATAGTATGATTAAAGTTTAATGAGGTGAATAATTTGATAAGTATAGATAGAAATATTATTAAAAGCACTCCAGAATATGAGAGTTTTGGAGAAAATCAATTTCCTTTAAAATATTTAACTGAGGAAGAAATTGAAGAATTAGGACTTAAAAAAAGTTGCTGTGCCAGCGGTGGAGGATGTCCTAAAAAGGAGCATGGAAGTTGTGGAGGATGCTCTAAAAAGAGTGGTGGATGTTGTAAAAAGTAGATAAAAGAAAAGCATACTCATTTGAGTATGCTTTTATATTTATATAAAATTATTTTTTCTTTTTCTTAGCAACTTCTATGTTTACAGCTCTTCTGTTAAGTTTCTTACCAGAAGATTTCTTTAAGATGTTTTGAACAGCCTCAGTATCAACGTTAGCGAAACAGAAGTTTTCTTTTATATCTATATCTCCAACTTGTTTAGGGCTTATTCTAGCAGTTTCTTTTAAGAAGTTTACAAGTGATTTAGGAGTTATTCCATCTCTTCTTCCGATTGACATGAATAATCTTGTTTCATCCATCATATCAGGTGACTCTATAGTGTTTGAAGTGTAATCGAATGATGATTCTTTATCAAATACTATTTTAAGAAGAGCAGCAGCAACATCAACTAAGCTATAATCTTCATCTAATTGAGTAGCTATTGGAATAAATCTTTGGAAATCTTCTGAAGCTTCTTCAATTGTAGTTTTTATGTTGTTTATAACATTATTATGTTTATTTTGGAATATTTCATCAACTGTTGGAACATCTTTTCTTGTTATTTTACTCTTAGTATGTCTTTGTATTTGCTTAAGCATTATGTATTCTTTTGGTGTAACTAAAGAGTAAGCCACTCCTTCTTTACCAGCTCTACCAGTTCTTCCGATTCTATGTACATAACTTTCATTGTCTTGAGGTAAATCGTAGTTTATAACGTGAGTTACGCTTTCAACATCTATTCCTCTAGCAGCAACGTCTGTAGCAACTAAGAAGTCTAAGCTTCCTTCTTTGAATTTTCTTAAAGTTTGAAGTCTATGGTTTTGGCTCATATCTCCGTGCATACCTTCAACCATGTATCCTCTAGCTTGCATTTTTTCTACAACTTCGTCAACACCCTTTTTAGTTTTACAGAAGATTATTGCAGCGTTTGGCTCATCAAAGTCTAAAACTCTACAAAGTGTTTCGAATCTATCTCTGTGTTTTATTTCAAAGTAGTATTGCTCAATTTTTGAAACTGTTAAAGAACTCTTTTTGATAGCTATGTGCTTAGTATCTTCTTTCATGTAGTTCTTAGCTAATTTCTTTATTTGTTGAGGCATAGTAGCAGAGAATAAAAGAGTTTGTCTGTCAGTTTTTAATGATTTTACGATCTCTTCTAAATCATCAATGAATCCCATGTTTAACATTTCATCAGCTTCGTCTAATACTAAGAATCCGATGTCGTTAAGTGGTAAACTCTTTCTTCTTATAAGGTCTAATACTCTACCAGGTGTTCCAACAACTATATCAACACCATTTCTTAATGCTCTTATCTGTCTATCTATTGGTTGACCACCGTATATAGGTAATACAGATAATCTTTCATGTTTTCCAAGTCTAACAAGCTCCTCGTTAACTTGAATAGCAAGCTCTCTAGTTGGTGCTAAAATAAGTGCTTTAGGAGTTTTTTTCTTTCCTGAGAAATCCGCATTGTTTATTATAGAGCATCCAAAAGCAGCTGTTTTACCAGTACCAGTTTGAGCTTGACCGATTATATCGTGTCCTTCTAGGGCTACAGGAATACTCTCAGCTTGTATTTGGGATGGTTCTTCAAATCCCATATCTTTTATAGCTTTAAGTAAGCTTTCCTTAAGACCTAAGTCATCAAATTTTATATTGTTCATTCTTTATCCTCTTTCTTTTTCGTATTTTTAGTTTTTTAAAATTTATTTTATTTTTAAAATTCTCGCAATCAAACAAAGCTTATCATATCATAGTATCTCCATATAAGCAAATGGTATTATTTAAAATAAAAATTAAAAAAGTTTATTTAATGGTTTACTATAAGTTATAATAAGAGGGAATAAAAAGAGAGGAGATAATTAGAGTTGAAAGTAGGCATTTCTTCGGCATGTTTTTATCCAGATTTTGAACTAGAAAAATCAATTGAAACTATGAAAACTTTGGGGTTTGATTTTGGGGAAATATTTCTTAATACTTACTCTGAATATAATGAAAAATTTTTAGAAAAATTATTAGAAGAAAAAGTCAATAACAATTTTGACATAACATCTGTACATTTTTTTTCATCGATGTATGAACCATATCTATTTGATGATTATAAGAGAAGAAGAAAGGATGCTTTAAAGGTTTTTAAAGAGATTTGTCAGGCAACAAATAAATTAGGAGCTAAATCATATACGTTCCATGGGATGAGAAAAAAAGAACTTGATAGTATAAATAAGAAAGAAATTTTAGATATATATAATGAACTTTCTTATATAGCAAGAGAAAATAATATATATTTATCACAAGAAAATGTTTCTTGGTGTATGTCATCAGATTTAGAGTTTTTAAAATATATTAAAGAAAATATAAAATATGATCTTAGATATACATGTGATATTAAGCAAGCTTACAAAATAAACAAAAATCCATTAGAATATTTAGATGTTATGGGAGAAGAACTTATAAATTTTCATATAAATGATAGGGATGAAAAAAATATCTGTTTATTACCTTTTAAGGGTGAGGTGGAATATGAACCTATAATAGAGAAGCTAAAAGAAATAAAATATGATGGTCCTTTAATAATAGAAGTTTATCGTAATAACTTTAAAAAATATGAGGAATTAAAAGATATTAAATATTTTCTAGAAAAAAAGCTACTATTATGATAAAATGTATAAATGTAAGAATAAAATTAAAGAAATATTTGATAAAAAAAGAAATTATATGTTATAATTGCCTAGTTAATTCATATAGCTATGAATTTAGAAGGCTATTTACAGGAGGAATATACAATGGAAGCTAAAATGAACAAAATAGACACAAATGTTGTTGAATTAGAAATCAGAGTTGATGCTAAAGACTTTAATGAGGCATTAAAGAAGTCTTACAATAAAAACGCAAAAAACTTTAACATACCAGGATTCAGAAAAGGAAAAGTTCCAATGAATATGGTTAAGAAATTCTATGGAGTAGAAGTATTATTTGATGATGCAATCAACACTTGCATAGATAAAACTTACGGAGAGGCTTTAGAAGCTAACGATGTAAAACCAGTTGACTACCCACAAATCGAAGTAGTTGAAGTTGGAGAAGGAAAAGACTTAGTTTACAAAGCTAAAGTTACAACTTATCCAGAAGTTACTTTAGGAGACTACAAAGGATTAGAAGTTGAAGAAGTTTCATACGAAGTAAAAGAAGAAGATATAGAAAAGCAATTAGCTGATATGCAAGCTAGAAATGCTAGAGTAGAAGTTAAAGAAGAAGGAACAGTTGAAAATGGAAACATAGCTGTTATAGACTTCAAAGGATTCATCGGAGACGAAGCATTCGAAGGTGGAGAAGGTCATGATTACCCATTAGAAATAGGTTCAGGAAGCTTCATAGATAACTTCGAAGAGCAATTAATCGGATTAAAAGCTGGAGAGAGCAAAGATGTTGTAGTTACTTTCCCAGAAGCTTACGGAAAAGAAGATTTAAACGGAAAAGAAGCTAAGTTTGAAGTAACTGTTAAAGAAATCAAAGTTAAAGAAATGCCAGCTTTAGATGATGAGTTTGCTAAAGAAGTTTCAGAGTTCGATACTTTAGAAGCATTAAAAGCTGATTTAAAAGAGAAAGCTGAAAAAGCTAACGAGTTAAGAGCTAAGAGAGAAATGGAAGAGAAAGTTATAAACGCTGTAGTTGATAATGCAACTGTAGAAATTCCAGAAGCTATGGTAAATAGAGAAGTTGAAAACATGGTAAGAGACTTAGAAATGAGATTAGGACAACAAGGACTAAGCTTAGAGCAATACTATGAGTTCACTGGAAGCACAGAAGACAAAATGAAGTCTTACATGAAAGAAAATGCTGAGAGAAAAGTTAAAACTGACTTAGTTATGAATGCTATAACTGCAGCTGAAGCTATAGAAGCTACTGAAGAAGAATTAAAAGCAAAAGCTGAAGAAGTTGCTAAAATGTACTCAAACGGAGCAGAATCAGAGAAAATGGTTGATTTACTATTAAATGCTCAAAAAGCTGCTTTAGAGTTAGATGTTAAAAGAGAAAAAACTTTAAAAATGTTATTTGAATCTTTAAAATAATATAATATAAAACTTTCAGATAATTGCCAGGAAGTATTTCTTGGCAATTATTTTAGAATTAGAAGTTTGTTTTAAAGAATATTTAATTAACAAAAGGCAATTTTTTTTATATAATAATTATGATAATGTATGTTTTTGCAATAAATATGGCAATATTATAATTAGAGTTTTTAAAAGGAGGGAATTTCATGAGCAATTTAGTACCTATGGTAGTTGAACAAACAAGCAAAGGTGAAAGAAGTTACGATATATTCTCAAGATTGTTAAAAGATAGAATAATAATGTTAAGTGGAGAGGTAAATGATGTTTCAGCTAACCTTGTTGTTTCACAGTTATTATTCTTAGAAAGTGAAGACCCAGATAAAGATATATATCTTTACATAAATTCGCCAGGTGGTTCTATAACTTCAGGAATGGCAATTTATGATACTATGCAATATATAAAACCAGATGTATCTACAATATGTGTAGGTATGGCAGCTTCAATGGGAGCATTCTTATTATCTTCAGGGGCTAAAGGAAAGAGATTTGCTTTACCTAACGCTGAGATAATGATACATCAACCTTTAGGTGGTTTCCAAGGGCAAGCAACTGATATAGATATTCATGCTAAGAGAATATTAAGAATTAAGGACAAATTAAATCAAATATTAAGCGAGAATACAAATCAACCTCTTGACAAAATAAAGGTAGATGTTGAAAGAGATTATTTCATGGAAGCATCAGAGGCTGTAGAATATGGATTAATAGATAAAGTTATAGAAAGAAAATAATCTTTTCTACAACTTGAATCTCATTGAAAGTTGAGGTGGATAAGATGGGAAAATTTGAAGATAAAAAGCAATTAAGATGTTCTTTTTGTGGTAAAAACCAAGAACAGGTTAAGAGATTAATCGCAGGTCCTGGTGTATATATATGTGATGAATGTATAGAACTTTGTTCAGAAATCATAGAAGATGAATTTGAAGGAACTACAGCATCATCACCAGTTGACTCAAGTAGTCTTCCAAAACCACAAGAGATAAAAGAATATTTAGATCAATATGTAGTTGGCCAAGAGAGAGCTAAAAAATCTTTAGCAGTAGCAGTTTATAACCACTACAAAAGAATAAATGCTAATAAAGCAGAAGATGATGTTGAACTTCAAAAGAGTAATATACTTTTATTAGGACCTACAGGTTCAGGTAAAACTTTACTGGCACAAACTCTTGCTAAAATGTTAAATGTACCATTTGCTATAGCAGATGCTACTACTTTAACAGAGGCAGGATATGTTGGAGAAGACGTTGAAAATATACTTTTAAAGCTTATCCAAAATGCTGATTATGATGTAGAGAAAGCTGAAAAAGGTATTATATATATAGATGAGATTGATAAGATTGCAAGAAAATCAGAAAATCCATCTATTACAAGAGATGTTTCAGGAGAGGGTGTTCAACAAGCCTTACTAAAAATATTAGAAGGTACAACAGCTTCAGTTCCACCACAAGGTGGTAGAAAACATCCGCATCAAGAGTTTATACAAATAAACACTTCAAACATATTATTCATATGTGGTGGAGCATTTGATGGAGTAGATAAGATAATAGAAAAAAGAGGAACTAAGAGTTCTATAGGATTTGGTGCTGACGTTAAGGGCAAGAATGAGAAAAACGTTGGAGAGCTTTTAAAAGAAATAATGCCTGGAGATTTATTGAAATTTGGTTTAATTCCAGAGTTTGTAGGTAGATTACCAGTTTTAGTAACTTTAGAAGCTTTAGATAACGAGGCTCTTGTAAGCATTTTAACTAAGCCTAAGAATGCTCTAGTTAAACAATACAAGAAGTTATTTGAACTTGATAATGTTAAGCTAGACTTTACTGAAGATGCTTTAAAAGCTATTGCTGATGAAGCTATCGAAAGAAAAACTGGTGCTAGAGGTTTAAGAGCTATAGTTGAAGAGACTATGATGGATATAATGTTTGAAATACCATCAGAAGAAAGTATAGTTAAGACAACTATAACTGGTGAAACTATAAAAGATAAAAAGGCACCAGAAGTTGAGAAGCTTCCAGAAGGTGAAGTTAGACCAACTCTAAAAACTGAAAAAAAGGTTAAAAGCAGAAAAGATATAGAAACTGCTTAATATTAAAAGATGCGTACTAGTATGCATCTTTTTTATTTTTATAATGGTTTTTTTGGAATATCATCACAGAAATAAGTAAATACTAACCCTAAAGATGGGAGGTATTAAAGATGAATCAATATACTTTTATAATGTTTTTACAATTAGTAATGTCAGTGGTGTTCTTTATTTATATGAAAAATTCTTTTGCTAGCAGGAGTAAAAATAATACGGCTTTAGAAAAAGAAAATGAGAAGGAACTTGAGAAGTTAAATAAGCTTAGAACGATAAAGCTTACTGAACCATTAACAGAAAAAAGTAGACCAAGTGAGTTAAGTGAAATAATAGGGCAAGAAAAGGGAATAAAAGCTTTAAAAGCTGCACTTTGTGGTCCAAATCCACAACATGTGATAATATATGGGCCGCCAGGAGTAGGAAAAACAGCTGCAGCCAGAATTATATTAGAAGAAGCTAAGAAAATGGTATGTTCTCCTTTTAATAAAGAGTCAAAATTTGTAGAGATTGATGCAACTACATTAAGATTTGATGAAAGAGGAATAGCGGATCCGTTGATTGGGTCTGTACATGATCCAATATATCAAGGGGCAGGATCTTTAGGGGTAGCAGGAGTGCCGCAACCTAAGCCAGGAGCTGTAACAAAGGCTCATGGGGGGATGTTGTTTATAGATGAAATTGGAGAACTTCATCCTATAGAGTTAAACAAATTGCTAAAAGTTCTAGAAGATAGAAAAGTATTTTTAGATTCAGCATATTATAGTTCAGAAGACCCTAATACACCAAGATATATAAAAGAAATATTTGATAATGGACTTCCAGCTGATTTCAGACTTATAGGAGCTACAACAAGAAGTCCAGAGGAAATAGTACCAGCTATACGTTCAAGGTGTGTTGAGATATTCTTTAGAGGATTAAATAGAGAAGAAATAAGGACAATAGCTTCCAATTCTGCAAATAAGGTTGGATATAAAATAAGTGATGAAGGGTTAGATATAGTATCTAATTATTGTTCAAATGGTAGAGAGGTTATAAATTTAATTCAACTATGTTCTGGTTTAGCAATTAATGAAAGTAGGGATTACATAAAAGAAAGTGATATATATTGGGTTATAGAAAATAGTCAGTATAGTCCAAGAATGGAAAGAGTGATAAATGATAAACCAGAGATTGGATATGTAAATGGGCTAGCTGTCTATGGTGCTAATAACGGAGCGTTAATGGAAATTGAGGCAACAGCTAAAGTTTCAAAGAGTAGTAATGGAAATATAAAAATTACAGGAATAGTAGATGACGAAGAACTTGGTGGTGGTGATAAAAAGATAAAAAGAAAAAGTACAGCATACTGTTCAGTTCAGAATGTTCTGACTGTTTTAGATAATATATTTGATTTGAATTCTAGAGAGTATGATATACATGTTAATTTCCCAGGAGGAATACCTGTGGATGGGCCATCAGCAGGGATAAGTATAGCTACTGCAATATATAGTGCTATAAAAGGAATACCTGTTAGTAACAAGGTAGCAATGACTGGAGAAATATCAATAAAAGGAAAAGTTAAGCCTATAGGAGGCGTAAATGCTAAGATTGCAGCAGCTAAAAGGGCAGGAGCAGAAATTGTTATTGTACCAAAAGAAAATTTAAGTAGTGTTACAAAAGATATAGATGGAATAAATATTATTGGGGTTAAAAGTATAAATGAAGTGTTGAATTTAGCATTAATAAGAGAAGAAAGTATTAAAAATGAAGAATTTATCATTCAAGATAATACAGCATTTTTAGGTGCTAATGCTTTAAATGCAGAAGGTGCACAAAAAGGAATTTAATAAAATAAAAAGTATTCTTAATGGACTGTCAATAAATTAGGCAGTCTTTAAGTTTTTATGAGGATATTTAAGGTTGAAAAAAAGTTATAATATGTGTATACTTGTTAGAGGCTATATATTTACATAATATATAGTTATTCTTTTTTTTGGAGGGGATATTTATGAAAGAAGATAAATTAATTCTTCCTTTAATTCCTCTAAGAGGTTTGACTGTATTTCCAAATATGGTCATATACTTTGACGTTGGTAGGAAAAAGTCAATAGAGTCAGTTGAGAAAGCTATGGCAGGAGATCAAAAAATCTTTTTAGCTGCTCAAAAGGATATAGAAATTGACAACCCAAGTGAAGATGACATCTTTAAGATAGGTACAATTTGTGAAATAAAACAAATTGTAAAAATGCCTAAAGATACCATAAGAGTATTAGTTGAAGGTATTGAAAGAGCAAGAATGGATGAATTCTTTGATAGAGAGGAATTACTTGAAGCATCAATAGAGAAAATAGATGTTAGTTATGATGAAGCAGAAGAAGAACATGAAATTGAAGCTTTATCAAGAAAATTAAAAGATGACTTTTTTGAATTTTTAGATATAACAGCTAGCGCTGGTGTAAATGGCGTTAATTTATTTGATAATCTAGAAGAAGAGAAAGACTTAAATAAGGTTACAGACTTAATATCTGCATATGTACTTGTTAAACAAGAGGACAAGCAGGATGTACTTCAGACTTTAGATATAAAAGAGAGAGTTGAGAAACTTTTAGTTTATGTTAAGCAAGAGATTGAAGTTGCTAAGATAGAAAAAAGAATAGGAACTAAAGTTAAGAAGAAATTAGAAAAAGGTCAAAGAGAATATTATTTAAGAGAACAAATAAAAGTTATCCAAGAAGAACTTGGTGAAGATGATGAAAATAAGAAAGCTATAAGTGAGTTCAAGTCTTTAATTGAGGAAAAGAAACTTCCAGAGCAAGTTAAAGAAAAAGCAGAATATGAGCTTTCAAGATTAAATGGTTCATCACCCTATTCTCAAGAAGGTGGAGTAGTAAAAACTTATTTAGAAAATTTATTAAACATGCCTTGGGGAGAATATACTGAAGATACTTTAGATATTAAAGAAGCTAAGAAGATATTAGACAAAGATCATTATGGTCTAAAAGATGTGAAAGATAGAATACTTGAGTATTTAGCTGTTAAGCAAATAAGTAAGTCATTACAAGGTCCTATTCTTTGTTTAGTTGGTCCTCCAGGGGTTGGTAAAACTTCTATAGCGAAGAGTGTTGCTACTTCATTAAATAGAAAATTTGTAAGAATGTCTTTAGGTGGAGTAAGGGATGAAGCTGATATAAGAGGGCATAGAAGAACATATGTTGGAGCTATTCCTGGAAGAATAGTTACAGGTATGAAGGAAGCTGAGAGTATGAATCCAGTATTCTTACTTGATGAGATAGATAAGCTTGGGATGGACTTTAAAGGAAATCCCGCTGATGCCTTATTAGAAGTATTTGATAGTGAGCAAAATAAGACTTTCAGAGATCATTATTTAGAAGTAGATATGGATTTATCTGAGGTTATGTTCATAACAACAGCTAATTCTTTAGAGGGAATCCCTAGACCATTATTAGATAGGATGGAATTAATAGAGGTTTCAGGATATACATATGAAGAAAAATTTAGAATAGCTAAGAAATATTTAGTTCCTAAAGTATTAGAGGAACATGGAGTTACTAATAAGAAAATAAGTATATCAGATTCTGCATTAAAGCTTATAATAGATAGTTATACAAGAGAGTCAGGAGTAAGAAATCTTAAAAGACAAATAGCTAATGTTATAAGAAAAGGAATAAAGGATATAATAGAAAAGAATAAAGAAAAATTAAATATATCTACTAAATTAGTAGAAAAGTATTTAGGTCCTAAAATATTCAGCTTTGATGAAATAGATAAAGAAGACAAGGTTGGGGTAGTAATGGGAATGGCTTGGACTGCTTATGGTGGAGATACTCTTCCAGTAGAAGTTATGGTAATGGATGGTAAGGGTAGACTAGAGCTTACAGGTCAACTTGGAGATGTTATGAAAGAATCTGCAAAGGCTGCATATACTTATGTAAGAAGTAATATGAAAGCTTTAGGAATAGAGGATGAGTTTTATTCTAAAAAAGATATTCATATACATGCTCCAGAAGGTGCAGTTCCTAAAGATGGTCCTTCAGCAGGGGTTACTATGACTACTGCTTTAGTATCGGCTTTAACAGGCAAAAAGGTTAGACATAATGTAGCTATGACTGGAGAAATTACTTTAACAGGTAAGGTTTTAGCTATAGGTGGATTAAAAGAGAAGTGTCTAGCAGCTAGAAGAATAGGGATAGACACAGTTATAGTTCCTAAAGAAAATGAAAAAGATGTAGTTAAATTACCTAAAATAGTTAAGGATAGTTTAAATATAATACTTGCAGATAAAATAGATGATGTATTAAAGAATGCATTGGTTGGAGTTGAAGAATAATGAAAATAAAAAGTTCAGAGTTTATAATATCAGCTGTTAAAAAGGAACAGTATCCAGAGGATAATCTTCCAGAAATAGCTTTCGTTGGGAGATCAAATGTTGGTAAATCTTCTATAATAAACTCAATAACAAATAGAAGGAAATTAGCTAAGACGAGTCAAACTCCTGGTAAGACAAGATTAATAAACTTCTTCCTATTAAATAAAGAATTTTACTTAGTTGATTTACCTGGATATGGATATGCTAAGGTTTCAAAGAAAGAAAAAGCTTCTTGGGGAGCTACAATAGAAAGATATTTAGTAGATAGAGCACCACTTAAAAAGGTTGTTTTATTAGTAGACTGTAGACATAAACCTACTGCTGATGACATTCAGATGTATGAGTGGATAAAGTACTATGGATATGAAGTAGTAGTTATCGCTACAAAGAGTGATAAGATTTCTAACAACCAAATAGGGAAATGTGAGAAAATCATAAAAGAAACTTTAGGATTACCTAAAGAGCATAAACTAAAATTCTTCTCATCATTAAATAAAAAAGGAAAAGATGAATTAGTAGATTATCTTTTTGATGATTTAATGGAAGTAGAAGAATAATAAAGTAGTAGCCATGAAGGAATGCCCTTCATGGCTATTTTTTTATTGTTTAATGAAAACCACTCGCTATGCGAGTGTGTTCAGATGAGCTTTAGCGATGTAATAAAAAACCTCCTTTTGTTAAAATGAAAATAGGTTCGCAGCCAATTTTCGTAACAAAGGGAGGTTTTTAAATGGATACAAACAGTTTAGCACATACAAAATGGAATTGTAAATATCATATAGTATTTGCACCAAAATACAGAAGGAAAGAAATATATGGAGAGAAAAAACAAGAGATAGGTAAGATATTAAGACAGCTTTGTGAATGGAAAGGAGTTAAGATAGTCGAAGCGCACGCTTGCGTAGACCATATACATATGCTTGTTGAAATACCACCAAAAATGAGTGTTTCAAGTTTCGTTGGATTTTTAAAAGGTAAGAGTAGTCTTATGATTTTTGAGAAGTTTTCAAATTTAAAATATAAATATGGAAATAGACATTTCTGGTGCAGAGGATTTTACGTTGATACTGTCGGAAAAAATAAGAAGGCAATTGAAGAATATATAAGAAATCAAGAACAAGAAGATATGATAGCTGATCAAATTAGTATAAAAGAATATATGGACCCTTTTAAGGGTAGCAAGTAAAGAAGTATGCGGCTGGCGGACCAATTTAAGCGTCTTAAGACGCAACGCAAGTAGCATGCCCTTATAGGGCTGAGGAAATACCACCAGCTAAGCTGGTGGATTTTTATTTATTGTTTAATGAAAACCACTCGCTATGCGAGTGTGTTCAGATGAGCTTTAGCGATGTAATAAAAAACCTCCTTTTGTTAAAATGAAAATAGGTTCGCAGCCAATTTTCGTAACAAAGGGAGGTTTTTAAATGGATACAAACAGTTTAGCACATACAAAATGGAATTGTAAATATCATATAGTATTTGCACCAAAATACAGAAGGAAAGAAATATATGGAGAGAAAAAACAAGAGATAGGTAAGATATTAAGACAGCTTTGTGAATGGAAAGGAGTTAAGATAGTCGAAGCGCACGCTTGCGTAGACCATATACATATGCTTGTTGAAATACCACCAAAAATGAGTGTTTCAAGTTTCGTTGGATTTTTAAAAGGTAAGAGTAGTCTTATGATTTTTGAGAAGTTTTCAAATTTAAAATATAAATATGGAAATAGACATTTCTGGTGCAGAGGATTTTACGTTGATACTGTCGGAAAAAATAAGAAGGCAATTGAAGAATATATAAGAAATCAAGAACAAGAAGATATGATAGCTGATCAAATTAGTATAAAAGAATATATGGACCCTTTTAAGGGTAGCAAGTAAAGAAGTATGCGGCTGGCGGACCAATTTAAGCGTCTTAAGACGCAACGCAAGTAGCATGCCCTTATAGGGCTGAGGAAATACCACCAGCTAAGCTGGTGGATTTTTATTATAGAATTATATGCTAGTACACATAATTTTATTACATAATTTAGAAAAAAATCCATAAATAAGTGTCAAAAAATAGAGCTAAGAATACTATATAGTATAAAGATAAATACAGGAGGTAAGTTTATGGATTTAAATGAAATTTTAGATGGAATGGCTGGAGAAAATTGTGCTAATTCCTGTGGAGGCCCTGCCTTTAATAATAATTGTGGAAATCCATACGATAACTGTGGACCATCAGGTGTAGCTGGATATAATAATTTTGCTGGAAATAACAATTGTTGTGGTGGATTTAACAATAATTGTGGTGGATTTGGCTGTGGTGGCGGTTTTGCTAGTATATTCTGGTTACTACTACTTTGTGGTGGCGGATGCGGCTTTGGTGGATTCGGTGGCGGCAGATGCGGATGCTGTCAAGATGATTGCTGTGGTGGAGGCTACGGCGGATTCGGAAATGGATGTGCTCCATTGATATGGATAATTGTATTAGCAACTTTATGCGGCGGATGTGGATTTGGCTGTGGAAATAATAACGGGAACAATTTTTTAGGTAATTGTGGTTGCTAATTAAAAATTTTTTAGAAAACCAAAGGAGGAAAATTTATGAGTAGAAGAAAAAGATGCTGTTGCAATAATAATAGTTGTGCAGGATTAGATTGTTGTACAGTATTACCAACACTATTAGTATTACAAAGTTCAGGCTTATTATGTAATGATAGAGCATATATATTAGTTTTACTCGGTATATTATGCGGAGGTTACAATGCTTGTGGATGCAACAATGGATGTTGCTAAAAATATTTAAAAGGAGTGAATTTTATGAGCAGAAGAAAATGTTGTAGATGTGAATGTAAATGTAAATGTAAAAAGTGTCATTGCTGCGATAGAGGCTATAGTAATTGTGGTGGAAATGCAGGCACAGGATTCAATGCTTGTACAGCACTACCAACATTATTGATTCTTTGTCAATCAGGATTATTAAATAATGATAGAGCATATATCTTATTCTTATTATTCTGGCTATGTGGTGGAACAAATGCTAATAGCTGCGGCTATAATTGTTGTTAGAATAATTTGTGGAGGGTTTGTTTAAGCCCTCCTAAAAAAATATCTTTTTGTATAAAGTTACATATCAAAATTTTATTAAGGAGGATGGAGAATGTCAAAAAGAAGACATAAGAATAAAGGTAATCAGTCTCAAAATCAAGGGAATCCAATGGGAGGGTTAAATCCTCAAATGTTGGATATGCTTGGTTTAGGAAATGTAGATATGAGTAAAGTATCAGAAGTTTTAAGTTCTATGGGTAATGATGGATTTGATATGAATTCAATAAATTCTATTTTAAATAATCAAGATGGAAAAGGTGGAGCAAGTAATAAGGGGACGAATAATACAAATCCTTTAGGAGCAATGAATAATCAAGGAGTAAACCCACTAGCTGCAATGTTAGGAGGGGGAGGTAATCCAATGGGTGGAGGAACGCCAGATTTAAGTTCATTAATGGGTATGCTTGGAGGCGGAGGCACAGGAGGAATGAATCCTATGGGAGCAATGGGAGGAGGCATGGGAGGATTAGGTGCACTTGCAAATATGTTTGGAGGATTAGGTGGAGGAGATAACTCCGGTGGAAATAGTATGAACAACGAAGGTAGTATGGATCCAATTGTAACTATGTTAGTTTCATTAAAAAACTTTGTTGATCCACAAAAAGCAAGGTTTTTAGATAAAGTATTAACTATGTATAAGGAAGGAAAAATAACCTATTAGACATGAAAAAGTTTTTTTATATAAAACTAAGGAATACTAAATTTAAAATAATTTAGTATTCCTTAGTTTTAATTTTTATTTAAATGAGCTTCAAAAGATGATATTAAAAAATTATCCTGTACTTTTTCAATTGTTATTGAAAAACTGATTTGGTTAGTTTTATTTTCATCAATTTTTGAAACTTTATTAAATCTAACATTCCAATCACAAGAAGTAAGTTCACCGAATTCATTCCAATTGGTATCTCTAAAGAATGCATCTTGGAATACATAATAGAAGTTATCTTTATCTAATCTCCAAAGTTGTGATAAGTCTTCAGAGGAGATATAGCTTACAAAGATATTAGGCAATTCTGATAAATCATAGCCTAAAGAAACTATATTTATAAACTCACATATTGAATTAAATCCTGGCACATCTAAGTTATCGTAAGATATGTTTTTTAGATTATTATTTAATAACATATATTTTTGTATATCATCTTTTGAACTATTTAATGAAAATGAAATTATTTTTGGGGTTTTACCATTGTTTGAATCTACTAATCCCAATAAATTATTAGTTGATGAGTATATATTTTCAAAGTTTTCACCTGTCCATTTAAAAATATGTTGTATGGACGTTTTATCTTCAGAAGATTGAATAATTATTTCAGGTATATTATTTCTATCTATATCTATCAAATTTAATGTCATAGGATGGTTTGGTGAATAACGACCTATAGATTTAATCTTATCACTAGGTTTTAGCACATAATCTTTATTGTTTATAGTTGCATACATATAGTAATCTTTATTTTCTTTTAAGGCTATATAAAGAGAATCATCTTTACCATCTCCATTTAAATCATTTTTTACTGTTTGTTCAATTATTGTTTTACTTGCAGTACTTATCACTTTGTTTTTTGATAAAAATGAGTTTATTAGATAAAGAGATATTGAAATTAACAATAGAGCAGGAATTAATTTTTTTAAGAATTTAATATTATCAATTCTCATGAAATCACCTCAGTTAGATTATATGTTGAAATTACAGAATTTATTATTTGTAATTTTTTTTTAGTATTTGAACAAAATATAATAAGGTGGTGATTAATATGTTGTATAAAACTCATCTTGAAATAGGAGAAAATACTTTTAAGGTTATAAATGGAAGAGGAAAGAAGATATTAAATCACAAAAGCTTTTTGAAAGGCAATGTGCTTCCAGATATATCTCCTAAATATAGGCTAAAAAAACATGGAAGAAAGCAGTTTGAAAATATAATTAAAGAAAAGATTTCTTATTTAACAAGTTTAACAACTGAGGATATTTTAAATAACTTAGGAAAAGAAAAATTTAGCATAGAGCTAGGAGTTATATGTCATTTTTTATGTGATTTCTTTTCACTTCCACATGATGAGGAATGGGGATTTAAAGAGAGTGTAACTTTAAAACATGTAATGTATGAAAAAAGGATGCAAAAAGCATTAAGTGAAAAAAAGATTGTTATGGAAGATAGTTATAAGATACTAGGAAACGCAGATTATAAAAGTTTTCTTCATAAGTCACTATTTAAATATAGAAAAAAATATGGACATCATAATGATTTGTTTTTTGCAATGTACTTAACAAATTCTGTTGCAAGGTATGTTTTTGATTGTATAGAATTAAATGATAAGAAGAAACTTTTAAGAAAAGATTACATAGCTTTCTAATATTATTAAGAAAAACTACATATTATTATATTAGTTAAAGTATATATAAATAATTGAGAATTGAATTAAGTTAGGTATAAGAGAATTAGTAAATAGGGAGGTATAGAGTGAAATGAGGATAAGAAAGATTGATATAAGAGGGGTAATTTATAACTTAATTACTTATTCTGAATACAATAAGAGTAAGTTTAGTAATTTTTATAGATAATTTAAAATGGATAGCTTCTTTTAGAGAAGTTATCCATTTGTTTTTTGAAACTTTTTTGGAAAAACAATATACAATATAATAAGTATTAAAATTTAGTGAACTTGAAAAATATATAACTTAGTATATACTTAGAGTATAGATTGTTATACTCCAAGAAGTATTTTAAAGTTTTTTATAAGGAGAAGATGAAATGAAAATTAATAGAAATGACCTTTGCTGGTGTAATAGCGGCAAGAAATATAAAAAATGTCATATGGAATTTGATGAGAGATTAGAAACTCTAGCAAGAGAGGGATATGAAGTTCCAACTAGAGATATTATAAAAAATGAAGAGCAAATAGAGGGAATAAGAAAAAGTGCAGAGATAAATAATGCTGTTTTAGATTTAGTTGGAGAGCAAATAAAAGCTGGTATGAGTACTGAAGATATAAATAAAATAGTACATGATTATACTGTAAGTAGAGGAGCTATTCCAGCACCACTTAATTATGGTGGATTTCCTAAGAGTGTTTGTACATCAATAAATGATGAGGTTTGTCATGGAATACCAGATGAAAATATAATCCTTAAAGACGGGGATATAATAAATGTAGATGTATCTACAATATATAATGGATATTATTCAGATGCTTCAAGAATGTTTATTATAGGAGAGGCTAGTGAAAATGCTGAAAAATTAGTGAAAGTAGCTAAAGAATGTCTAGAAAAAGGAATAGAGGCAGTTAAGACGTGGGGATTCCTTGGAGATATTGGAGCAGCTATACAAGAGCATGCGGAAAGCAATGGGTATTCAGTAGTTAGAGATTTTGGTGGTCATGGTGTAGGATTAAAGTTCCATGAAGATCCATTTGTATATCATTATGGTGATAGAGGAGAGGGAATGATTTTAGTACCTGGAATGATTTTCACAATTGAACCAATGATAAATGAAGGGAAATATGATGTTTTTGTTGATGCAGATAATGACTGGACAGCATTAACAATGGATGGATCTCTTTCAGCTCAATGGGAACATACAGTATTAGTAACAGAGAATGGAATTGAGATAATAGCTAAATAAAAGTAGATAAAAAAGGCTTCCTAATTTAATTAGGAGGCCTTTAAAAATACATGCTTATAGGAGTTACTAAAATTGCAGGAAATTTAACTCTCATTTCAGGAGGTTGAGGAATAGGAATATTAAGTTCATTAAGTAGATCTAAGTATTGGATAATAGAATTAAATAGGGAGATATAATAATTTTCTTGAGTAAGTTTTCTAAGAAGATTTATACATTCACCATCATTACATACCTTAATTACCTTTCCAATAATATTACAATGACAATTACTATTATCAAACACATAACAATCTCCATTTAAGAAGTATTTATTGTTAGTTGAAAGTATAACTGAATAGCCATTGCAATCCATTAAAATATCTTGAGTAGCATTTAAAGATAATTTTTCTTTTATATTTTTTAACAATGAGACAATGATAGAAAAGTTTAAAGAACCTATATTTTTATCTTTTAATAATTCATTTAAAATATCATCTGGAAAACATTCAATTAATGAAATTATTGAATCTAAATATGAAAGCATAGAGTTTTCTGTAATAGTACCTTTAAGTTTTATAAATTCTCCTTCTGTAAGAATTGAAGAAGAGGAAATTTCACTAGAATAGTCTTTTATATGATTTAGATTTATCATTTTACTTATCATATTATTGTGAATTTCAAAGCTTGTATAAATTCTTTTAATTTCTTCTTCACTTCTTCCTAAAATTCTATTTTCTAAAGCTCTATCATATCCATGAAACAAAGTTTCATTAAAATCGCTAGACTTATTATTAGTTTTAAAGCCTTTATTATATATTCTGGTTTTCCCATCACTGCAGTAGGTTCTATTATTTTCATCTATGTGGATTTTACCAGCTAGAGTATTATCACATATCCTTTTAGATGTTCTTATATCAATATAGCCATTTAAATATACAGAAGATAAGCTTTTGATTAGATAGTCATCTATGTATATAAAAAGATTTAAAAGTTCATTCATAGTTTTTCTCCTAAATTAATACAATACTATTATAAAGTATATTAATTAGATTTGTTACCTATGATAAAATAGTAATAGAAATGGAAGGCGTATGGATGTATTGACATAAATGTGCAATTAGTATATAATTAAAAATGTTCTTGCCGAAGTGGCGGAATTGGCAGACGCAGCGGACTCAAAATCCGCCGGGCTAACACTCGTACGGGTTCGAGTCCCGTCTTCGGCACCAAACATCTGATTTTTATCAGGTGTTTTTTTTATTTAAGAAAATACATGTTTATACTTTGATGTGATAAAATAAATAATATTAAATTGTAATTAAGGAGAAATATTTTGATAAATAGAAGAAAAAAACAATTTATAAATGGTATTTTAATATTATTGTTTATTGTAGGTTTATTCATAACTGGTGATGTTTTATATTCAACATACATTGGAAAGAAAAAAGAGAAAGAATTAATTATGGAATATGAAAAAAGCTTAGTGATAGGAGAAATACAGAGCAATAAAGAAGAAAATAGTAAAGTAAGTAATAGCAATAAAAATTCTATGAATGAAAAAAATAACGAGAGTAAATATGGGGAACATGATAAGAGTAAAGAGAAGAAAAATGTTTTAGGACTTTTAGAAATTAATGATATAAATCTTAAAGCGCCTATAGTAAATGGAGTGTCGGACGAAAATATGAAACATGCTGTAGTTCATTTTGAAAATTCTTCATTACCGGGAGAAGCTGGAAATTGTGTTTTAGCAGCTCATAATAATATATATGGGAGTATATTTGAAAATTTAGATGAACTTAAAAAAGGAGATATAATAAGCATAAATTATAATAAAAATACTTATAGGTATAAGGTATATGATAAACAGGTTGTAGAACCATCAGATTTAAGTGTTATAGAAGAGGGTAAAGAAAATGAAATAACATTAATAACTTGTTCTGATAGTGCTAAAAGTAGATTGATTGTTAAAGGAATTTTAGTTAGTTAAAAATTAAAAGAAACTTTAATAAAGCTTAATGAGGAATATGAAAAAAATTATACAAAAATATGATATAATACAATAAAATGGTATATGTGGAGGGGAAATATGGTTATTGCTATTTTATTATTAATATTAAGTATTGTTAATATTTTTTTGGGGAAAAAGGTCAAGGAAAGAAAACTTGCCAAGGTATTATCAGGTTTTGATCCTGAAAAGGATGACTTAAACTATGTAAGTAATTTGTTAGGAGATACTTTCCAAAGAATAGGGAGCTGTTGTATGATACTTACGGCTGTATATTTTATTATTATGAATAGTATGGGTGTTGGAGTATATTTAATTTTATATTCTTCAATAATAGTATTGTTTATAGCAATCCTTGCTTTTAAGACAGATAAACATAGAAGGAATAAATTAAAAGCAGCAAAGTAGTAAAAATTTAAAGAAAATGTTGGGTTAGAGAATGATAAGCTCAAATAAAGTATGATTAACATTCCATACTTTATTTGGGCTTTTAAATTTATTTAATTATAACTTATAAGTATTTTTCATATAATTTACTTATAGGGTTTAATATTAAAGAAATTTAAATGTTGCAATAAATTGTGGGAGAATTCGTGGAAGAATTATATTTAGTAATTATGAGACTTCAGAAAAAGAATTAGATGAACTAATATTAAGGCCTTATGAAGCAATAGTATATAAAATTTAATGTTTTGAGATTGTTTAAGGAATTTATCCTAAAACAATCTCTATTTATTTTAAAAATATTCATAAATTTTCTATATTTTAATTAATATAGGTAATTTTTTTATTATTATGTTGAATATAACTGAATTTTTATAATATAATAAAATTTGTATTACATATTTTTAGAGTAAAGTATCCTTTTATAATTTTACAGAGATTTGTTTAAATAAAATTATTTTGTCAATAATTTAAAAGATAATCTGTTTAAGAATAATTGGAGGTAAATAAATTGAAATTTAAGAAATATTTGTTCATAGGAACATTAATAATATTTTCTATTGTTGCTTTCTCATTGGGTAGAGAGTATTCCTTAATAAAAAGAGCTAGCTTAGAAGCTATAAGTCAAGATGATAATTATAAGGATTTTATTATAGAGGAAGCTGATACTCTTACAGAAGAACAAAAGAGAATAAAAAATATAATTCTAGAAGATACTAAAGGATTATTTTTATTGGTAAACGAAGAAAACCCTATAGATAAAATGTATGGGCCAGAGTCTCTAGTAGTTCCCAATATTACTTTAGTAGGAAAGTCAGAAGAACCAAGAAACAAGGTTAATTCTATCATTAAAGAAGATTTAGAAAGAATGTTTAGTGATTCAGAAAAAGATGGTATGGAAATGTATTTGTCTTGTGCACATAGATCTTATGAAGAACAAGAATACTTATATAATAGAGCCTTAGAAAGAGAAAATAGCGATTCAAGTGAATTAGTAGCTCTTCCAGGAAGAAGTGAACATCAGTTAGGATTAGCAGTTGATATAACAACTAGCTCAATAGATTTTCAGTTAGAAGAGGCTTTTGAAGATACAAAAGAAGGAAAATGGCTTTTAGAAAATGCACATAAATATGGCTTTATCCTTAGATATTTAAAGGGAAAAGAAGATATAACAGGATATACCTATGAGCCATGGCATTATAGATACATTGGCAATGTCGAGATAAGTACATACTGTCATAAGAATAATTTAACCTTAGAAGAGTTATATGAAGAATTAGGTATCAATACAAAGTAATAATATAAATAATTTAATAGGTTAAAGGAGATATTTATATGTATGTGATTAACTTTATAAGAGGTTTTTTAATGGCATTAGCAGATAGTGTACCAGGAGTATCTGGTGGAACTATAGCTTTCATAATGGGATTTTATAACAAGTTTATAAGCTCATTAAATGCATTAACATCAACAAAAAAGACTGATATGAGTAAAAAGGATGCTATAATATTCTTATTAAAATTAGGAGTAGGTTGGGTAACTGGAATGGTATTATCTATACTGTTCATAGCATCAATTTTTGATAAGGAAATATATAAGATAAGTTCACTATTTACTGGATTTATTATATTCTCTATTCCAATAATAATAAGTGAAGATAAAAAAGCTTTAAAGAAGAATTATGGATATGTAATATATGCTATTTTAGGAATTGCAATTGTAGCTGGAATAACATATTTTAACCCCGCTACTGGTGCAGCAAAAGGGACAAGTTTAGTTTTAAATGAATTCTCACTACCATTAGCTATATATGTATTTATAGCTGGAATGATAGCTATATCAGCTATGGTTTTACCTGGGATTTCAGGTTCTACACTGCTTTTAATATTTGGTCTTTATGCACCGGTTGTAAATGCAGTTAAAGAAACATTAACTTTTAATTTTAGCTACCTTCCTATGCTTATAGTTTTCGGTTTAGGAGTAATAGCGGGAATAATAACTACAATAAGATTAATTAAGTTTTTACTTTCAAATTATAGATCTCAAATGATATATTTCATTATAGGATTAATGATAGGATCTATTTATGCTGTGTTTATGGGACCAACAACTTTAGAAGTTCCAAAAGCGGCTATGAATTTAAGTAATTTTAATTTCTTATTTTTCATAATAGGTGGAGGATTAATAGTAGGATTACAACAATTAAAAGTTTATCTTGAGAAGAAAGAAAAATAATCTAAAAGGTAATTTATAACTAAGGTTAGTATTGCTATTTGCTGGTGGTACTAACCTTTGTTGTTAATATATTTTAGAATAGTGGAGATTTTTAAAATATAACGTAGGAATATTAAACAGTAAGAACGTATTAATTGAAATTTATTATATAAATACTTTGTTATAGTATAAAATTTATAGTATAGTATTAATAAGTTAAAAAATAGTCGGAGGGATAAAGATGTTTTTACAAGAACTAAATAAAGAACAAGGAATAGCTTTTATAAATTTAGTAACTGAGTTTGCTTTAGCAGATGAAGATATAAGAAAAGAAGAAGAAGAGCTAATGAAAGTTTATATAAAAGAGTTAGGCTTAGAAAAAGAAGAGTTAGGCAACATTTCATATGAGGATGCTGTTAAAATAATAAAAGAATCTTCAGATAAAGTTAAAAATATAGTTTATTTTGAACTTGTTAGAATAGGATTAGTTGATGAAGATTGTGATATAGAAGAGGTTGATTTCTTAGAGAAGATAAGTAAGGATTTAAACATATCAAGAGCAAAGAAAATACAAGTAGCAAATTGTTTTTATAATTTCTCAGAAAAAGATGGAGAAGAGAAATTAGAGGATATGGCAAAAGACATAATTGGTTAACATAAAAAAATACTTAAGCTATTTTAGCTTAAGTATTTTTTATTTGTTTACATTACATAATATGGAAAAGTGCTGCTTTTGAGGGTATAATTATAGTAATATGATTTAGGGGGAAGTTATATGGGGAAAATTGCATTTTTAAAAAGAAAAAAAGCAGAGGTATATGAATTTGAGTATAGTGATCAAATAAGAGAATTATGTAAGTTTTATATGATAACAACAAATATAGCTTGGATTTTGGTGCTTTTTGCATTAGTTAAGCCTGTAATAGTTTTACCTTCATTTATAATAAGTTTGATTTTATTTACTACTAACAAAATGAAAGTTTCTTGGAGAGTAAGTGCTTTTTTAGAAAAGATAAGAAATGGTCAAGTAGATGATGCTAGTATGTTCCTAAATAAACTTAAAGGAAAGGTAGATAGAGAAGTTTATGAAGAACTTAAAGTTATATTAAGTAAGAGAAAGAAAAAACTTAAGATAAAATAACATTATATCTTTTATGAATTAATTGTAGGATGTATAATATTTAATAATCAAAAGAAAAGTAAGCTTTGATTGAAATAAGGAGTGTAGAAAACAAAATGAAGAAAAAGTATATGATAGTTATTTCCTTAGATGCAGTTTCATCAAGGGATTTAGATATTATGAAAAAGTTACCTAATATATCTAATTTGATTAAGGAAGGGACTGTTATAAAAAACGTAAAGACAATATATCCTTCTTTAACATACCCAGCACATGTGTCTATAGTTACTGGAAAATATCCAGTAAATCATGGAATAACTAATAATACTGTACTAAAGATAAAGGATAAAAATCCAAATTGGAACTGGTATGGTAATAAAATAAATGGAGAAACACTTTTTGAATTGGCTAAGAATGCAGGGTTAAAGACTGCTGCTATAGTTTGGCCTGTAACTGGTAAAATGAAAATAGATTATAATATGCCAGAGATATTTGAAACAAAACCATGGCATAATCAGATAGTTATGTCAGCTTTAGCGGGGACAATAGGATATCAATTAAAATTAAACAATAAATTTGGACATATAAGAAAGGGAACAAAAGAACCATATTTAGATGACTTTGTAACAGAATGCACTAAATATACAATAGAAAATTATAAGCCAAATTTAACTATGGTACATTTAATAGATGTTGATTCACATAGACATGATTATGGATATAGTAGCAAGGAAGCTTTAGAGGCATTAGAAAGGCATGACAAAAGAGTTGGAGATATAATAGAGGCTTTAAAAAGGGCTAATATATATGATGAAACAACTATAGTTTTATTAGGTGATCATAGTGCTATAGATACGGATAAAGAAATAAGGTTAAATAGTGAATTTAGAAAGAAAAATCTTTTAGAAGTTAAAGATGATAATATAAAGAACTTTAAAGCTATTGCAAGAGAATGTGGAGGATCCTCTTACATCTATTTAAAAGATAAAAATGATAATGAAACAAAGAAACTACTTTTAAATATATTAAATTCATTGAAAGAAGAAGGTGCAATAGAGGAAATAATAGATAAAGAAGAGGCTATTAAAAGGGGCGCTAATGACCAATGTGACTATATGGTAGAAGCTTCAAGAGGATATTATTTTAGTAATTCATTTTTTGGAAATATCGTTCAAGACATTAAAAGTATAAAAGAAGATCATGTATATAAGGCTGTTCATGGATACTCTCCTAATAAAGAACAATATGAAACCTTCTTTTTAGTAAAAGGAAGAGGAATAAAACATGGGTTTGAAATTGATGGAGGAGAGCTTGTAAATCATGGACCAACTTTAGCAAAAATACTTGGATTACAATTTAAAAATAGTGATGGAAAAATTGAAGAGAGAATTTTTGAGAGAGCATAGAATTTAAAAAATATGGTAATAATAATTAATTTATTTAAAATTGTTGAAATTGTCGCAAAATTATGATAAATTAAAATGGTAGAAAATAATATTGCCAATAATTATTTCATAAAATATGTAGATATGTAATTAATTAAAAGAACGCTTATGAATAGCGTTTTTTTTGTTTTATATAGTTAATAAAGTGTTAAAAATGTTAATAAAAATGATATAATGGTGTATGTTAGCAATAAATTATATATGGAGGACAAAAGATGAAAATACTTAAATGGCTTTTAATATTCATACCTATAAGTATTATAGGTGAATTTATGCACTTTTCACCAACAATTATGTTTTTATTAGCGGCTTTAGCTATAGTTCCTTTAGCAGGATTAATGGGGGAAGCTACAGAGGAAATATCATTTTATACAGGACCAAAATTAGGTGGGTTTTTAAATGCTACATTTGGAAATGCTACTGAGCTTATAATATCTTTCTTTGCATTAAAAGATGGACTTTTTGATGTGGTTAAGGCATCAATTGCTGGTTCGGTAATAGGAAATATACTTTTAGTACTCGGTGCTAGTATGTTAGCTGGAGGTTTAAAATACAAAACTCAAGGCTTTAATAAAAAGGTAGTAGAGACAAGTTCAAGTATGCTTTTATTTGCAGTTATTGGACTAACAATACCTGCTATATTTACACATACTATAAAACCTGAATTATTAAACACTACATATGAGAGCATAAGTGTTATTGTAGCAGTAGTAATGTTTGCTATATACATATTAAGTTTAGTATTCTCATTCTTTACTCATAAGGATATTTATGCAGTAGAGCAAGAGGAAGAAGAGGGAGAAGCTAAATGGTCACTAAAGAAAGCTATATTTGTTTTAGTAATTGCCACTGTAATTATAGCCATAGAGAGTGAATTTTTAGTCGGAGCAGTAGAACCTATGACACAAAGCTTAGGATTAAGCGAATTGTTTGTAGGTATAATTCTAATCCCTATAATAGGTAATGCAGCAGAGCATAGTACAGCTATTATAATGGCTATGAAGAATAAAATGGATGTTGCAGTAGAAATAGCTATAGGATCAAGTCTACAAGTTATACTATTTGTTGCTCCAGTTTTAATATTCTTAAGCTTGATATTTAAGCCTATGAGCATTATATTCAATCCTTTTGAATTAGTTGCTTTAATAGTTTCAGTATTAATAGCGAATAGAGTAGTTAATGATGGAGAATCTAATTGGCTTGAAGGAGTTCAACTTTTAGCGGTTTATCTAATAATAGCAGCAATGTTTATGATAGTTTAATAGAAAAATAAAAAACTACCTAGGTTTTATTAAAACTTAGGTAGTTTTTTTCTTGTAATTGGATTTACAATAGCATATTTAGAAATAATATATACTAGTTATAGAAGATTTCTTTTAATAGTTTTATAAGCAGTTTGTTGTCCTCAGGTTTCAATACGCATACTCTGAAGAAATATTCGTTTAATCCTTCAAATGAGGTACAGTTTCTTATAATTATTCCTTTTTTCATAAGGATATCATAAAGTTCTTTAGCAGTTAGTTTTTGTGATGAAATTTTGCAAAGTATAAAGTTGCTATAACTTTTAAATACCTTTAAATCTGCCATTGAGCTTAGTTCATTAAATAAATAGTCCCTTTCATTTTTTAGTTTGGTGGTATTTGATTTTATGTACTCTTCATCTTTAAACATAACTTCACCCATTGAAGTTGCAAATATATTTATATTCCATAAATCAAGTTTTTCTTTCATCTTCTTTTTTGTTTCTTTGTGAGATATAAGTCCATAGCCTAATCTTATTCCGGGAGTTGAGAAGAACTTAGATGTTCCTCTAATTAAGAACAGTTTTGGAAATTTATCTACTAGAGTAGTTGATGAATATATTTCAGGTTCAGTAAATTCAACATAAGTTTCATCAAGCATTACAAAAGTGTTAGTATTAGCTAATAATTCAGTTATTTCATCTTTTGAGAAAGCAAATCCTGTTGGATTATTTGGGTTACATATAATAACTAAATCATAGTTAGAAGAGTTTATTGAATATATTAGCTCTTTGACATCAATTTTAAAGTCATTTTCTTCTTTTGAAAAGAATTTAGCTATTTCACAATTTATTTTTTCAAGTTCACTTTCATATTCTGAGTATGAGGGAGAAAGTAAAAGTGCTTTTTTAGGATTTATTATCTCTATGAAAGAAGAGATAAGTTCAGTAGCACCGCTACCTACTATTATATTTTCTTTTAAGCAGCCACAGTAAGTAGAAATTGATTCTTTTAAAGTTTTATATTCAGGATCTGGATACATAGAAACCATATCTATATTATTTAAAACAAATTCCTTTGCTTTTTGTGATGCTCCAAAAGGATTTATATTTGAACTAAAATCTTTAATTTCTTTTTTTTCAAAACCTAGCTTATTTGATAAGTCAAATAAGTTAGCTCCATGATTTGTACTCATAATTAACCTCCTAAGTTAAGTTCTACTATTTATTATATACTTATAATAAAGTTTTTTAAAATAAAAAATAAAAGGTTTAAGTCTTTAATATGACCTAAACCTTTAAAATTTATGCTATATATCCTGCAGTTGTATTTTTTGAACTCATAGCTTTTATTAATCTATTAATAGGTAAAAGAGTAAGTATTATTATACATATGATTCCATCAGCACCTATTAAAGAGCCGTTTACAAATAGTGAATAAATTATTGGAGACATTCCTTCTGGAGCATAGCTTCCGAAGAAAACAACTCCAGAAATAAAATGACACACAAATCTTAAGAAGATTGCAATGATGGCTCCCGAAATTTTGTGGTTTTTAAAGAATCCTGCAACTCCTAATGCCATATAAGGCAATGGATAATCAAATAAAACTTGAACTGGCTGAAGAATATATGGATCTATAAATAGTGATATTATACCAAATAAAAAACCAGTAAGCATACCAACAAGTGGACCATAAGCAAATGCTATAAGTATTATAGGAACCATAGCTCCTATAGTTATACCTCCTCCTTGAGGAAACTTATATATTTTTAACATGTTTAATACAGTAGTTAAAGCTAATGCTATACCAATGGTTGTAATCATTTTTGTATCAAACTTAATATCTTTGGATTTTATAAGTAGTAAAAATATTAATAGACATGCTATTAATGTAAGTAATGTAAGTGGATTAGTTATTATTTCTTTAAAGTTTCCACCTAAGTTAATCTCTGAAAAACTGTTTATAAAGTCATTTATTATTTCAGAAAATGACATCATAATTTAACCCCTCCTTTTAATAAATGCATAGGGAGGGTAGAAGAAAGAATAAAAAAACCGAATTCTTTAATAAGAATCCGGTTAAAATTCAGCCTAAAACGCTTCCCTACGCTGGAATTAACCAGATCAGGTGTTTGAGGGTTAATAGCTATAAGCTATTTCTCAGCCAAAGGGCACCCCTAGCACATGAAAATAATTCTAAATTAATTTTAGCTCTAAATCTTATTTAGGTCAAGTTAAAATAATAAAAACTTTCAATTAATAAATATTATTCCTTAGGCTTTCTTATAAACAAATTATTTATATAAAATTCTTCATCGGTTGATTTAGAAATTGAATTAGATCTACTTAAAGTGCCTAATCTTAAACTGTTTACTGTTCCAACCAAATCTAAAATACCATATCCTAGATTTCTATTAGGGTATTTATCGTTAGGTCTTTTTTTACAACCTCTAATCAAAAATGTTTGGAGTTTTTGAGCATACATTGTTGGATTGTTTCCATCTATAATACTCCATTGGAGAAGTAGAGCACAACAGCCCGCAGTTACAGCAGCTGCTACACTTCCGCCTGAAACAAGGGAAGAGCCACCACCTGGTTTAGTTGCTATTGCATTTATTCCTCCAGCAGCTATGATTGGCTGAACTATATTATTTCTAGTAAATCCCTCACCAGAACTTGACACTATGGCATTATTATTTTGATTATAGTATGCAGCAGTAATTATATTTGCACAAGTACCAGGCTCTGTTAAGGTAGTTTCCTTAGTTGGAGATAAGAATTTAGTGTTTGGAGCGAGTAATTCCCTTTGAAGAATCCATGCGTCATATTTACCATATACTATATATTCTCCTGTTAGAATGAATTTCCATATACCTTCTGTTATATTATTTGCGCGAATAAGTATGGATTCATCACCAGTGAATTCATCAGGTGAGTCGTAGGCAATCTCCATAGTTGTTCCTTCATATATAAATTTAATATTATAATATAGACCAAATAACCCGACTTTAGTATCGAAGACGGTAATGTTTTTTATTGTTTCGCCAGAAGGAGATGATATACTTAAAGTGAATTTATCAGGTTTTTTACCGTAAATTTGAAGTATGATGCCTTTTTGATTCTTATCTATATTTAATTCTATTATGCTATTTAAGCCTTTTCCAGGTATTTTACTAGAAGTATGTGTATCTGTATTACCTTGATTACCAGTTGAGTTAACAACTACAATACCTCTCTTAGTAGATATTTTATTTATATATCTTTCTAAATTGCTTTCACCAGAATGAGGTCCAAGATTACCACCAATACCTATATAGATTACAATGGGTTTCTGATACTTTATTGCTTGGGTATAAAGATATTTAACTGCAAGGATTGTATCAGTATTTTTATATATAGGAATATTATTTTTAGGATAAAATAATTTTGTAGAGCTTTCAAAGGCTTCTTCTAATTTAACTATTATAAATTTACAGTTTGGAGCGGCTCCTATGAAATCTCTGTTTTTACCACGACCACCTGCAATAGAAGCCATTTGGGTTCCGTGTCCTATATCATCTTTTGATGGAACTATTGTATATGGATCTCCTCCAGCTTTGAAAAGTTTTATAGCTTCATTAATTTCATTTTCACTATATTCGCTGCCATGAAGCATTCCTTCGGGAGTTTTATCTGAATCAATAGTTTGATCCCAGATAGAGATTATTCGTGTAGAATCATCTTCTAGCATAAATTCATCGTTTAAATAATCTATACCAGTATCAATCATACCTATTATTACATCCGTTCCTGTAAGGTTTATATACGGGTTACGATGAAAATTTGTTGCAGAGGAAGCTTCTACTGGGGAGACATTTTCCAAGGTATAGAGTGCTCCTATTTCTGCAAGTATAAAAGGTTGTACCTCTTTTAGCAAAATATCAAGCTTGTCTTCTTTTAAAGAGAGTATAGCTATTCGTTCATCTATTATATATATACTTGCATCTGGAATATCTTCAATTATCTTTTCTATATCACCAAAATATTCAATAACCAGGTTTATAAAATCTGGGTCATTATAAAAGTTTTTTATCATAATAGCTCCTAATTAAAGTGATAATAATTATATTATTCATAAAAAAAATTAAAGTTCTATAAATAATGAGAAGATAATATTTAACCTATACCACCATATGCTATTCCTAATACAATTACTAGAACAGTTACTATCACGAATACATATTTTCCAAGAGGAATAAACCATTTTCCAAGAGGGTGTTTAGCACCTTTATTAATCTCTAATAATACTTCTTCTCCTCCAATTATATAGTAGAATACAAAAGCGACAATTAAAGCACAAAGAGGGGAGATTACTATTGTTATTAAGTTTGAAAAATTATCAAATGAGGTCATATTTACTGCAAGTGGAAGTCCTAATATAAAACAAAAAAATGATATTACCAATGAAGTTTTAACTCTATTTTTATTAAAAATAGCCATGAAAGCTTCAACAGGCCCTTCTAACATGTTCACTGAAGAGGATATAGCAGCAAAAATTATGCTAAGGAAAAATAATGAACTTAATAGCGTTCCAAAATTCATCTCTTGAAATACTTTTGGTAAAGTTATAAATAATAGTGATGGACCAGAAGATGGATTTAAGCCATAAGAAAATACAGCAGGCATTATCATAAATGAAGCTAAAAGTGCTGCAATTGTGTCAAAAATAGCTGTCTGTACAGCTGATTTAGGAATATCAAAATCAGTATTAATATAACTTCCGTAAACAACCATTCCACAACCATTAAGAGAGACAGTAAAGAATGCTTGGCCTAACGCCATTACCCATGTATCAACTTTTAAAAGATTTTCCCATCTTGGAACTAATAGGTACTTTACACCTTCAGAAGCTCCAGGAAGTGTTAAAGATCTTATAGTTAAAATGATAAATATCAATAAAAGAAGAGGCATTACTATCTTATTAGCTTTTTCAATTCCCTTACCTATACCTAAACAAACTATTAATAGAGTTAAAATTATTGCTAGTCCAAACCAAAAGATAGTAGAGGAAGTTCCTGCAAATTCATTGAAATATGAAGTGGTATCAATTGAAGTTATATTTCCACTTACACTTAAGAAAAAGTATTTTAAAATCCATCCAATTACAATAGAGTAGAATATAAATACTCCAATTAAACCAAGTGGAGGAAGTATTCCAAAAAGTCTACCACCTTTTAATGATTTACTTTTAAATGATTCCACAATTCCAGTGTAAGAACCAGCTTTAAATTTTCTTCCAAAAGAGAATTCAGTCATAAGTCCAGTAGTACCTAAGATAAAAACAAATAAGAAATATGGTATTAAAAATGCAGCTCCTCCATATTGTCCAAGTCTGTAGGAGAAAAGCCATATATTACCTAATCCTAAGGCTGCGCCTACACAGGAAATTACAAATCCAAACCTCCCAGTAAATTTTTCACGTTCTTTCATAGTGATTACCTCCTAAAAATTTTTTGTTCGTGGCCATCTTTTAAACTAGTGTTTATTTATAGAGATAGATGAAAAATCATCTTAATGAGTAATATAAATCTTATTAATCATTGAGTTGGTTTTAAATATATAGCTAGAAATCAACACTCACTTAAAACAAAGCCTTATTTATAAATAAAAAAATAGGTCATATAGTTAAACTACATGACCTATTGAGAAATCACTTATGTAAGGTCATATAGTATTACCTATGTGACCTATTTTTGTTAACGTAAACTAAGCCATCATAGATACATTCCAAATTTCTTGGAGTTTGTATCTATGACTTAATTTTATTTAAAATCATAAATACAAACTATCTATAATAGCAATAATAAAAGTTATTAAGTTTTGCTATGCATAAGTTTGTATTACTCATAATCTTTTCTCCTAAAATAAATTTAAATTGATTATATATCTAATATTTAAAAAAAGCAAGTACATTTTATTAATTTATATCATAAACTATATTCAGATTTAATGATTTAGCAAGTTTATAAGCCTCTTCCATAGTTGAATCCCAAAGGTCTTTAGGATTATGACAATCAGAATTTATTATGGTTTTAACACCTTTTTGAGAGACTTTTTTCCAAAATGCTTCATGGGGGTATGGATATCTTTCACCATCACAAAATTTAGTTAATCCTCTTCTTAAACCATTAGCATTAAATTCTAATATAAAGTCATATTTTTTAGCAGTATCAATTATTAAATTACAAGCTTCCTCACAATTTTCATCCCAAGGAAAATCATTTATAAATATTAAATCAGGGTGAGCTATAAATGAAAAGTAGTTTGTTTTTATTCCTTCACATATACTTTTAGCATATTCTATGTAATCTTGTGTGCTTTCCAAGGAATATGTATGCTTAAGCTCACCATCCTCATTTAAAAACATGTGTTGACCAAGACCTAAATAATCAAAATTTAATTCGTTTACAAGATAGTTGTAGTAGTAATCATCAGAGTTTAAATATTCAATTTCTAAGCCAACTTTAATTTCAATAGAATCTTTAAATCTTTCTTTAAAAGAACTTAAAGTTGAATGATACTCATCTAGTTCATTAAAATTCATTCTAAGCCCAAATCTATTATCAGGATAAGGTCCATGATCACTAAAACCTAATTTAGAGATATTATTTTCTAAAGCTTTATTTATATAATCTATGTCTTCTCCTACTGCGTGTTTACATCTTTTGGTATGTGTATGAAAGTTAATTTTTTTTAACATAAATCCCACTCCTTTCCTTCAAATTAAAGTATATCAAAAAATAGAATAAAAATTAAATGTTAATAAAATATTAACTGAAGAAATGTTAACAAAAAGTTCTTTGACTTTTTTTGCGCTATAAAATAAAATTAATCCACGCAAGTAATAACGTAGGTTAAGAGCGGATATTTGTTAAAAAAATAATTATTAAAATAAGATTTTTTTATTATTAATATTTAAAGGAGATATGAACATGGGGTAAAATTTTGATTTGATTTTTTGAACTTAAACATTATTTTAAATTTATTATTAGAAGAGGTAAAAGAAAGAAATGAAAATAAGATTAATAAAAGAACATGAGATTGAAAAAGTTAAAAGTATTTATGATAATGTTGTTAAAGAAATGAATTCAAGAGGTCTTTATAACTGGAATTCAACCTATCCCAATACAGATATTATATTTAAAGATATTTCAAACAAACATCTATATGGGTTAGAGTTTTCAGGTGAGATTGTTGCAGTTGCAGCTATAAATGATTATGCTTACGATGTTTATAATGATATAGAGTGGAAAGTTGAAGGACCATTTTTATCTTTTCATAGAATAGCCGTTTGTCCATGTCATAGAGGCAAAGGATATGGAAGGAAAATAATAGATTTTGCGGAGGCTATGGCTAAAGAAAAAGAGTACAAGGCTATGAGAATTAGTGCTTATCATAAAAATGAGAGTGCAGTAAATCTTTATAAAAATTTAGGATATATTCATGTAGGGGATATGTCATCTATGAGAGATATAGTTGAACCTTTCTTATGTCTTGAAAAAGCTATAATGTGATAATGATATAAACCAACTTAGAGTATTATGAAAATACTGTAAGTTGGTTTTTTATTGTTAAATTCGTATTAATGTTAGGTTAATTTAGAATATTTAAATTAGATTGAACATAAATATATTAATAGGGCATTTTACAAAATAGAAGTTTTTTCATCAAATTTTTAACTAATCCTACTTTGAATTTAGGACTAGTTATTTAAATAATAAACAAATAAAGAGTGATTTAAACATATATAGTAAAATGTCTAAGTTTTAGAGAGGAGGTAAAAATAACAAATAAATATAAAAAAACAAGGGGGATTTTTATGAGAAAAAATTATAAGGTTTTACTTACTAAGGCTTTAGCACTTAGTATGGTAGGAGGTCTATTTTCAGCATATCCAGTTTTAGGTGCTGAGAATAATAATGAGCTAGCCGAAGATTTAATAATATCAGAATATTTACATGGACCTTCAAATTCTAAAGCTATAGAAATTTATAATGGAACAGGAGAAAGTGTAAATCTTTCAGAATATGATTTAGCCATATATTCAAATGGAAATTATAGTGGAAGTCCAGTTTCACAAGGGTTAAATGACTCTATAGTAAATCATGGAGAAACTTTTGTAGTTTACAATATTCAAGGGAATGATGAAAACTTTAATTTAAAAATAAATGGAATTGAAAATAAATTAGGAGTAAGTAGTCAGCCTTTAGGTTTTAATGGAGATGATGTTGTACTTTTAAGAAGAAACAATGGATCAGAGTATGAGATTATAGACTCATTTGGAGCTAAAACTATAAAAGGAAGTAAATTTTATACTAGTAAATCTATAAGTGCACAAAGAAAGGGAGAAATAAAGGATGGAGAAAAGAATATAGATAATACTCCTTTTGATATAAATGTGCAATGGGATTCTGAAGTAACTAATTTATATGATGATTTAGGAAAGCATGATATATCTTGGGATGGAGGAGAAACATTACCGCCTTCAGAAGAGATTATTTCAATAGGTGATGCAAGAGAAAAGAATTTAGGAGAAGAGGTTACGGTAAAAGGAGTGGTTTCTTATAATGATAGAAATTCAACACTTCATATACAAGATGAAACAGGTGCTATAGCTATATCAAATTTTGATTCTAAAATTGATTTAAGTGAAGCTACAAAAGGTAACGAGATTGAAGTAAGTGGAGTTTTAGACAATTATAATTCATTGCTTCAAATTCAAGCTACAAAAATAAAAGTCTTAGAAGATAAGGGGATGCCAAACCCTAAGGTTGTAACTATTAAAGAGCTTAATGAACAAAATTTTGATTCTCATTATGTAGAGATAAAAAATGCAATAGTCAATATAGAGGAGAAGACCTTAACTCAAGGAAATGATGTATTAGATATTTACTACATTCCATCAGATATAAATGTGGAAACTGGTGATTTGGTAAATGTAAAAGGTGTTGTAGGAAGGTTTAGAGGAAATGTTCAATTATATGGAGCATCATCAGAGTTTACTGAAATAGTAGATGATAAAGAAGCGCCAGTAATAACTCATGAGGCATTGACAAAGGCTAATTTGAATGAAAATTTAGTAATTGAAGCTATGGTTAGTGATAATCATAAAGTAAGTGAAGTTTCTATTTATTATAAGAGCGTAAATGAAGTTGAATTTAAAAAGATAATAGCAACTGAAAATGATGGGAAATATTTAGCAACTATAAATAAAGAGGAATTAGATAGTTTAGGATTAAATTATTACATTGAAGCTAGCGATGGATTAAATACTTCAAGAGTACCAGTAGAGGGAGTATTTACTGTAGAAATAGTAGATGAAGATTTAAATGGACCAGAAGTTATAAATGTTTATCCAAGCGAAAATTCAAGTATAGGAGAAAATAGAACTCCTATAATAAGTGGAGCCTTTAAGGATGCTGCAGGAGTAGATGTAAGCAGTGTACTTATTAAAGTAAATGGACAAGATGTTACTTTAGATTCTAAGATAACAGAGGAAGGTTTTACTTTTGAAGTTAAAGAAGCTTTAGACGATGGAGAACATAGAGTAGAAGTATCTTTAAGAGATAATTTAGGAAATGCAGCTTCTAAAGAATGGAGATTTAGAGTTGGTAAATTAAATCATTATTATGGACAACTTCATTCTCATACCAATATATCAGATGGTACAGGAAGCTTAAATGATGCTTATGAATGGGCAAAAAACCAAGGGAATGCTGATTACTTTGCAGTTACTGACCACTCAAATTGGTTTGATAATGATACATCAGCAAATATAAATGATGGATCAATGAGTAAGGCTTGGACAGAAGCACAAGCAATATCTGATAACTATAATATTGATGGTGAGTTTGTTTCAATGTATGGATATGAGATGACATGGTCTGGCTCAACTGGAGGCTGGGGACATATAAATACATTTAACACTCCAGGGTTTGAAACAAGAAAAAATAGTGACATGAATTTAAAAGCTTATTATGATACAATCTCAAAGCTTCCACAATCAGTTTCTCAATTAAATCATCCAGGTAAAACTTTTGGTGATTTTGGAGACTTTGGTTTCTATAGTGAAGGTGCTGATAATGTTGTTAACTTAATAGAAGTAGGAAATGGAGAAGGTCCTATAAGAGGAAGTGGATATTTTCCAAGCTATGAGTATTATACAAGAGCTTTAGATAAAGGTTGGCATGTAGCTCCAACTAATAACCAAGATAATCACAAAGGAAAATGGATGACAGCTAATGATGCAAGAACAATCATAGTTGCAGAGGAAAAAACAAGAGAAGCCTTGTATGAAGCAATGAATGATAGACAAGTTTATTCATCAGAAGATAAGAATATGACCATTGATTATTCAGTAAATGGACAAATAATGGGAAGTAACTTAGGTGAACCAGAAAAACTAAACTTCAATATATCAATAAATGATGAAGATAAGGATGATATTATAAAGAAGGTATCTATTATAGCTAATGGTGGAGTAGAGGTTGCATCTAAAGAGTTTACAGGAAATGAAGCTGAATGGAATTTTGAGCTTAGTCCAGAGTACACATATTACTATGTAAAAGTTGTACAAGCTGATAAGGATATAGCAGTTACTGCTCCAGTATGGATTGGTGAAAGTATAAATGTAGGATTAAATGAACTAGAAACAGATAAGGAAATGCTTTTTGTTGGAGATACAGCTAAACTTTCAATAGCATTTTATAACAATAGTTCAAATTTATTAAATAATATAAAAGTAGAATTTTTTGTTGGAGAAGTTTCAGAGGAAAATAAAATCGGAGAAGAAGTTATTGAATCATTAGATGGAAATAGCTTGAAAGAAACTTCAGTGGATTGGATACCAGATAGAGCTGGAGAATTTAATATATATGCAAAAGCTACAGTTAATGTAGACGGTGCAGACAAGATATTTACAAAGAGTTTAAAGCTTGAGGTAGTGAATGAGGGCGATGTCTATAAAGTAATGATAGATGGAGCACACTCTAACCAATATGTAACAGGAAATTATGCAGGTAAAATTGATGCCTTTGAAAAATTATTAATGGATAGTGGTGCTATTCCTATGATAAATATGAATGAGATAACAAAGAGCTCTTTAGAAGATATTGATTTATTAATAGTAACTGATCCTCAAGGTACAGATAATCCTAAATATAATGAGTATAAGAGTAAGTTTACAGAGGAGGAAATTAAAGCTATAGATGAGTATGTTGAAAATGGAGGAAATCTAATAGTAACTACAAGAGCTGACTATAAGGACGGTATTGGTGAATACAGTAATGGAGCTCAACTCAACCCTATATTAGAAGCAATAGGAACTGCATTAAGAGTAAATGATGACCAAGTAGCTGATTATGAGAAAAATGAAGGACAACAATACAGATTAATGCTTAATAATTATGACTCTTCAAATTATAACTTAGTAGAAGGACTAGGAGAAGAGGATTTATTTAGCTTCTATAGTGGAGCATCAGTTGTATTAGCTGATGGTGAAACTGGGGAAAATGTTGATTTCTTAGTAAAAGGTTATGAGACTACAAGTACAGATGATGCTGATAAGGCAGCAGATAATGTACCAGTTGAGAAGGGAAATGTAAATGTATTAGGCGCAGAAGAACTTTCAAATGGATCAAAAGTAATAGTTGGAGGAAGTACATTCTTCTCAAACTTTGAAATTGATGATACTAATGCCCAAACTAAGAGTAATAAAGAAGTAGTTCAAAATATAATAGATTGGATTTTACCAGAGAAAGAAGCAGAGAAAATAAGTATTAAAGATTTTAGAGTAGATGAAAATGGAGATGGTGTTCCTGATAAATTAGGAGAAAAATATGTTCTAGAGGGAATAGTAACATCTCAATCAGAAGCAATAGAGCCTAAAAATGCTTTCTTTGAAGTAATATATATTCAAGATGAAACTGGTGGAGTAAATGTATTTGGAGTATCAAACACTCCTGTTAAAGTTGGACAAAAAGTAAGAGTTAAAGGAACTGTTCAAGCTTATCAGGGAGAATTTGAAATAGAGATAAGTGATGAAGATAGTGATATAGAGATAATAGATGAAACTATAAATGAGGTTGAAACTAAGAAGTTATCAACAGGAGATAGTATGCTTCATGAGAATGAAGGATGGCTAACAGAAGTTAAGGGTACTGTAGTCGATATGGATGAGAGTAATCTTTATATAGATGATGGTTCAGGAGTTTCAAGAGTATATGTTGAAGGATATATATGGGATGGAATAAATGAAGACATGAAAGGTAAGTGGAATCCAAATATAAAGATTGGTGATACTGTATCTGCTATTGGATTAGGTTCAGAAGATCCAGAGGGCAATAGATTGAGGGTTAGAAATACTGGAGAGATAGTCTTACATGAAGAGGAAGAAATAATAGTAAGTCCAGTAAAGGAATTTAAAGCATCTGAAATTAATAAAAAGAATGTTACAGTAACTTGGAAAAGTCCAGAAAATACTACAGGCTTAGAAGGATATATTCTATATAAAGATGGAAAAAAAGTTATGGAAGTTAATGCTTCTAACTTAGAATATACTTTTAAAGGTTTGAATAGACATACAATCTATAACTTTAAGATTGCTGCAAAATATTCAAATGGAAAAATTTCTAGTAAAGAATCAATAACATTAAGAACGAAAAGATAAGGAAAAGTATAGGGAAAGTAGGATGAACTTAGATTTTATTTTCATGTTTGTATGAAAATAACTCTAATTTTGATTATATTTTATGTTTTTAATCAAGTGGTGATTTTTAGTGAAAAATGCAAGTCAGTATTAATGAAAAATTAGAGTTTTTATTAATATAAATAGATAATGGAAAGTATTCAAGAAATTATTTTAGGCTTGAAGATATTACTAGAAATCTCCACTAATTTAAAACAAAATATTTAAATATGTATGTTAGGGAGAAATATATGATAAGGGTGAAAAAAGGGGTTAATGCTTTAATAGTTGTTATTTTATGTTCTTTTTCAATATTAGGAATATCTGAATTAATATTTAGAAGTGGATTTATAAATGATAGATTAAATAAAAATGTAGAATATTATGAGGGCAATGTAAAGAGAATAACAAAAGAAATGTTAGAAAGTGATAAATACATAGAAGGAATAGATTTAGGGTATCAGAATATTGTTATAGAAATTTTAGAGGGGCCATATGATGGGAAAGAGTATGAGATAGTAAACAATGTGAGTAGAATTTATAATATGCCTGTAGAAGAAAATACAAAGGTTATTTTAGGATTCTTTTATGAGGGTGAAGAAATTAAGGATATATCAGTTTATAGCTATAAAAGAAGTAACATAATATTTGTTTTAGCAATTTTATTTGTACTAGCTATTGTAGCTGTTGGAGGATTTAAAGGAGTAAAATCTTTAATAGCTTTAATTTTTACTTGCACTTGTGTAATATTTTTAATGATTCCACTTATGCTTAAAGGAGTAAATCCTATATTGTCAGCTATAATTTCAGCATTTTTAAGCATTGTTGCCACCTTGATTTTGATATCAGGTAATAATAAAAAAACACTAACGGCTATTATAGGTACATTAAGTGGCGTAGTAATATCTGGAGTAATTGCAATGATATTCGGAAAGCTTGCAAAGTTATCTGGAATTAGTATGGAAGAAGCTGAAAGTATGATGTATATAGCTGAAAATACTTCTCTTAATATACATGGGTTGATGTTTGCTGCTATTTTAATAGCATCATTAGGTGCAGTAATGGATGTATCAATGTCTATAACATCAGCTATATTTGAAATAAAAGAGATTAATCCTGAATTGAGTAGAGTTGGATTGTTTAAAAGTGGAATGAATATAGGAAAAGATATTATAGGAACAATGGCCAATACTCTTATATTAGCTTTTGCAGGAGGATCCTTAAATACATTAATAATGCTTTATTCAGCTAATATGAGTAAAAATCAAATTATGAATTTAGATGTTATAGGAATAGAGATTATACAAGGGTTATCAGGAAGTATAGGTATAATATTAACGGTTCCAATTACAGCGCTTGTAGCAAGTTACTTTTGTACAAAAAATATTGTCAAAAGTAAATATAAAGTTAAAATATAATTAACTTATATAAAGAGTTGAAGAAATTATTTTATAAATTGCTAATAATATGGTAGTATATTTCTAGCATATTATGTTATTTAACTAAGACCAAAAGAGGAGAGCTAGAATGAGTAAACAGAAGAAAGAGTTTTTGATTATTGGTACTGGATTAATAGGGTTGTCATTATTTCTTCACTATGTCCACTATCTAATATTTAGAGACCTACATCACACATTAATATTTTTATTTGCTGATATAGCATTTATCCCTATGGAAGTTTTCTTTACGACACTAGTATTAGATAAGCTTTTAGAAAAAAGAGAGAAAGATCACTTAAGGGATAAGTTAAGTATGCTTATAGGAGTATTCTTCAGTGAACTAGGAACAGATGTTTTAAGTACATTCGTTCATACAGATCATAACGCAGAAACTATTGCTAAGGAAGCTATAGTAACAAAAGAATGGAATAAAAATGATTTTAAACATTTGGAGATATTAGTAAAGGAATATGATTATAAGGTTAATATAAATGAAATAGATTTAATAGCCTTAGAAGAGAAGTTAAATGATCAGAAGGATTTAGTAATCAATTTAGTTACAAACCCAATGCTTATAGAACATGAAGAGTTTTCGGATATGTTAATGTCAATGCTTCACTTAAGAGAAGAACTTACTAGTAGGTGTTCTCATAAGTTGGAAAATTATGAAATTATGCATTTAGAAAAAGATATAAATGTAGCTTATAAATATTTAGCTTTTGAGTGGGTACAGTATATGAAGCAATTAAAGGGAAATTATCCTCAATTATTCTTAAAGGCTTTAATAATGAATCCATTTGATAAAAGAAGTTTAAGAGAAAGAGAACGCAAATACTTAAAAGAAAATAAAAATTGTATAGATTAAATAAAAAGGACAAGGTATTAAATCTTAATACTAGATTTATACCTTGTCTTTCTATTCTGTAATATGCTCTATTTTTGAAATGTAATTTTTAACATTTTCTAAAACATCATCGTCTCCAACATACATAATTATGTCATCAGCCATTATTTTGAAGTATGGACCTGGAGAAAGGAACATTTCACCATCTCTTTTTATTCCTATAATTGTAGCTTTTGTATTATGCCAAAAGTTTAAATCACCAATGCTCTTGCCAACAGCAAAGCTTTCACTTTCTACTATGCTTTCAAAAGGGATTACAGTTCCAACATTTCTAAGTTGAGTGGCAAACTCTATTAAGCTATCTATATTATCGTGTAGCTTTTTATCAAGTTCTCTCTTTGCCTTAAGTATTTGATAAGTATCGTTACTAAGTGCTGTAAAGTCCGATTGAGCTTTGAATTTACTTAAAAAGTCTCTAGCATTTTTTTTGCTATTTATTATAATTCCACTTTTTTCGTTAACTGACACTACATCCATATCTTTAAGTAGGGCAATTGAGCGACGGATTGTTTCAGGTGAAACTTTATATATACTAACCAGGGTAGTACGTCCTGTTATTTTGCTTCCTTCTTCAAAATCATTATTAATAATTCTATTTGCTATATCTATAGCTATTTTTATGTAATTTGGTGTTTTTGTACGTTTAGCCATTTTAGACAACACCCTCCTATGAAATATGGTAAATAAGGGAGATAAAGATACCCTCATTGATTTTATCACTTGAGATTGGAAATGTAAATCACTAATGGTATTTGAATGCTAACAACTTATATGATAATATAAAAGTGTCAGTTTGATTCGAAAAGTTTTATAGTGGATTTTAAATAAAACAACTTTGATGAAAGGTTGCTTTATTTTTTATCTAAACTGACAACTTTATATTTTTATAAAGATTTCAGAAAGGGGAGAGATTATGAATTTGAATTTTTTAGAGAAAAACTTTTGGAAGAAAAACTTAATATATTTAAGTTCAATTATATTTTCATTAATTATATTTGTATGGGGAGTGTTTTTTGAGGAACAGTTTCAAAGTGGAGTTAGTACAACCTATAATTTTATAATAAAAAATCTATCTTGGGTTTATTGTGGATTGATTTTAGCTTTCTTTATATATTGCATATGGATAGTATTTAGTAAATTTAAAAATGTAAAATTAGGTGATGACAATTCAAAGCCTGAATTTTCAAATATAAGCTGGTTTGCTATGTTATTTAGTGCTGGAATAGGAGTAGGTCTTGTATTCTGGGGAGTAGCAGAACCACTTACACATTACTTTAAGCCACTTGATATGAAAGGTATGACAGATCCTGCTTTAGAATTTGCTTTTACAAAGTCATTTTTACACATGGGGCTTTCAGCATGGGCTTGCTATGCAGTACTTGCTTTAGGACTTGCTTATATGCATTTTAGAAGAAAGAAGCCTATGCTAATAAGTAGTTTGCTATCACCTTTAATAGGAGAGGAAAGAGCTAATGGAGTTATTGGTAAGATAATAGATATGATGACTGTTTTAGCAACGATGGCTGGAATAATAACATCACTTGGTATGGGAACATTACAGGTTTCTAGTGGATTAAATTATGTTTTTGGAATTCCAGAAACTAATACTATAAAAATAGTTATAGTTCTTATAATAACAGTTTTATTCTTAATATCAGCTTGTTCGGGAGTTGGAAAAGGAATAAAGATAATATCTAATACAAATATAATTTTAGCAATGATTTTATTTGTAGGCGCTATGATAGTTGGACCTTTTGGAGATATGGTAAGTAACCTTATATTAGGATTAAAAGGATATGCTATAGAAATGGCAACAACAAATAATAATATATTCATAAGTGGAGAATGGTATGGGAAATGGACTATATTCTACTGGGGGTGGTGGCTTGCATGGGCTCCGTCAGTAGCTATATTCATAGCTAGAATATCTAAAGGAAGAACAATAAAAGAATTTATTTTGGGTGTCTTATTCGTACCAGCAGGATTTTGTATAGCTTGGATGACTGTTTTTGGAACATTAGGAATAAATGTTGCAGATGCAGTAGGAATTGAAGCAATAAGCAAGGTTGAGACAACGCTGTTTGTAGTATTCAATCAGTATCCTATGGGAAAATTTTTATCAATACTTGCGATAATTCTTATCTTTACATTCTTTATAACAAGTGCGGATTCAGCAACTTATGTTTTAGGAATGATAGTATCTAATGGAGAGATAAAGGTTAAGAATTCTAAAAAGATAGTATTAGGAACTATTCAGTCATTATTAACTCTTGTTCTTTTATTTGCAGGAGGATTAGAGATAATCCAAAACTTCTCAATTATAATGGCTTTACCATTTGGAATTATAATGTTTTTAGGAGTAATAGCTTTTACAAAAGCATTATATAAAAATGAGGTTTTAGAAGAGAAAAGTTTAATAGCTAAAACTAAAGAAAAATTTAATAATTTTAAAATTAAAAAAGTTGAATATGATGCTTAATTAGATTAATAAGCGCTATAAAGGATAAATTTAGACCTTTATAGCGCTTGTTTTTATTATTTTTTTAGGATATATATATAGGAATTTGACATATTATTTTTGTATCAATCATATAAATATAAAGTAATGAAAATATATAATAGTGTAATGGAACTTTGGGGGTGGAATTTTGTTAAAGAATAGGGATAAAATTAAGAGATTGATAGCCTGCGGAATTGCAGCAAGTATAGTGTCAGTTAATAGCTTTTCTGTTCTTGCAACGGAAACTAATAAGAGAACAGAGAAGGTTAACTTAGCTTTAAATAAACCAACTCAAGCATCATCAAGAGAGGTACAAGATAAGTTTGGATCAGAAAAGATAACTGATGGAATTAAAGATAAGCCATCAGATTCAGCTTCTAAACCAGGTGATTCAAGGTGGTCTAGTGAAAGAAGTGTTCCTCAGTGGATTTATATTGATTTTGAGGAAGCAACTACATTTGACCAAGTAGATATTCTTTGGGATGGATCATATTCAAGTAGTTATAGTTTAGAAGTATCAGACGACGGTAATACTTGGACTGAAGTTTATTCAACTACAGAAGGAGATGGAGATCAAGATTCAATTAATCTTGAAAACGATGTAACTGCTCAGTATTTAAGAGTAAGTTGTAATAACTCAGAGCATGATTGGGGAAATGTATCAATTTATGAAGTAGAAGTTTATGACAATGAGGGAGAAGTAGCTCCTCCTACAGAAGAAGGGGTTAACATAGCTCTAAATAAGACAGCTACATCTTCAGGAAATGAAACGAATTCACTTACTCCGGATAAAGTAGTTGATGGAGATACTGAATCTAGAACTTCAAGATGGTCAAGTAACCATTTCACAAGTGGACATCAATGGCTTACTATAGACTTAGGAGAGGTTAGCACTTTTGATAAAGTAAGATTATTCTGGGAAGCTGCTAATGCAAAAGTTTATGAAATTCAAATTTCAGATGACAATGAAAATTGGACATCAGTTCATAGAAATGAAAGTGGACAAGGTGGAGTTGAAACAATAGAGCTTGCAGAAAAGCAAAGTGCTAGATATGTAAGAGTATATTGTGAAGAAAATAATCCAGCTGTTTGGTCAACAGTGTCATTATATGAAATTGAAATATACAATGGAGATATTCCTGCATCAAATAATATTGATGATGTTATTAATAATTTAGAGGTTCCAGCTATAAATAAAGGTGATACTAAGCTTCAAATGCCGACGGTTCCAGAAGGGTTTGAAATATCATTTATAGGAGCTGATTATAATCAAATAATTGGAGATGATTTAACAATAAATGAGCCTTTAGTTGATACTACTGTAATTGTTGATTTTGAGGTTACAAAAGGAAATCAAAGTAGAGAGACTAAAGGGATTGAGATTACTGTCCCAGGTAAATATCAAGGTTCTTTAGGAGAAAATACAAAGCCAGAGGTTGTTCCAAGCTTAAGAGAATGGGTTGGAACTGATGGGAACTTTATAATAAATGACTCAACAAGAATAGTTATAGATCCAGCTTATGAAGAAGAATTAAATAGAACAGCTACAGAGTTTAAAGCAGATTATGAAGAGATTGTTGGGAATACAATTGAAGTTGTATATTCAACAAATCCTCAAAAGGGAGATTTCTATTTCACATTAGCTTGTGAGGATAAGAGTATTGGTGAAGAAGGATACTATATGTATATTGCTGACTACTTAAAAGTAGAAGCTACCCATGACACTGGAGCATTTTATTCAACAAGATCAATACTTCAAATATTACAACAGAATGGAGATACAATTCCACAAGGAATAGTAAGAGACTTCCCAAGATATGAAAATAGGGGATTTATGCTTGATGTTGGAAGAAAGTTCTTCACTATGGATTATCTAGAGCAATTCATGGAGGTTATGTCATGGTACAAAATGAATGATTTCCAAATTCATTTAAATGATAACTATATATGGATTAATGAAGAAAATTATCAAGATGCATATTCAGCATTTAGACTAGAAAATGAAACTTATCCAGGATTAACAGCTAAGGATGGTAGCTATACTAAGGAGGAGTTTAGAGAGTTTATAGAAATGTCAGAAGAACATGGAGTTGAAATAATTCCTGAAATAGATGTTCCGGCACATTCTTTAGCATTTACTAAGTATGACCCAAGTCTAGCATTAGGACCAGGAAGTGGAAGAGATCACTTAAATATAAATAAACAAGAGACTTATGACTTTGTTGATGGATTATTTGAAGAATATTTAGGTGGAGATAATCCAGTTTTCGGAGATAATGATTTTCATATTGGAACTGATGAATACTCATCACAATATTCAGAAGCTTTTAGAAGATTTACTGATAATTATCTTACAAAAGTAAGAGATGAGTATGATAGGACTCCTAGATTATGGGGAAGTTTTGATAGGTTAACAGGAGAAACACCAGTTACTAGTGAGAATATCACTATGAATATATGGAGCTTAGATTGGGGAAGACCTAAATCTATGATAGATGCAGGTTACGATATAATAAATACTAGAGATACTGATCTTTATATAGTACCTCAAGCTGGATACTATAGAGATTATTTAGATACAAGAAATCTTTATAATAATTGGGAGCCGAAAAATTTTGGGAATACTGTATTAGCAGCAGGTGAGCCACAACTAAAAGGTGGAATGTTTGCAGTATGGAATGATCAAATATGGGAAAAAGCTAATGGTATAGGAGAAAGGGATGTTTACGATAGAACATTACCTGCAACTCAAGTATTAGCTGAAAAAATGTGGGCAGCCCCAAATGATGAGAGAAGTTATGATGAGTTTATTGAAACTGCTGAAAAGGTAAAGGATATTCCAAACTCAAATTTAACTTACGATGTTGAGTCTAAAACTGAAGTTGTAATGGATTATGACTTTGAAGGAGAGTCTGTAGATAATATAGAGGATCTTTCAGGAAATGAATATAATGCTACATCTACTAATGTAACTTCAGTAGATGGAAAAGAAGGAAAAGGAATTAAATTAGCTGGTGGAGAAAGCTATATTGATACACCGGTAGAAAATAAAGGCTTAGACTACACTGTATCTATGTGGGTTAAAAAGGATGCTAATGGAGATTATAGTGAGCAAATCTTAAGTGAGTCTAATACAGGAGTATTAAAGGCTTGTCAAAAGGAAACTGGTAATGTTGGATTCTCAAGAGAAGGTTATGATTATTCATTTGATTATAAATTACCAGAAGATCAGTGGGTTGAGTTAACTTTTGTTGGGGAATTAAATAAGACTACTTTATATGTAAATGGAGAGTTAGTTGATACTATAAACAAAGCTAATGGTGGAAAAGTTGGAACTTTCATTTTACCTTTAGATAGAATAGGAAGTGAAACTAATTCATTTAAAGGAAGTGTGGACGAAGTAACTGTTAAGGATGGAGCATTTAAAATTGTAGATCCTACTGCTATTCCGCAAGAGCAAATGACTGCTACTGCAAGTAGTGAACATCCTAATATAGGTTCAGAAGGAATAGCAGAGTTTGCTATAGATGGAGATGAAAGTACTATTTGGCATACTAAATGGAGTCCAGTAGAACAATTACCACAGCATATTACTTTGGATTTAGGTGGAACTTATAATGTAAATAAATTTACTTATATGCCTAGACAAGATGCTTTAAATGGAAGTATAAGTAAGTATGAGCTTCAAGTAAGTACTGATGGTGAAAACTTCACTAAGGTTACAGAAGGTGATTGGACAGCTGATAACACAACTAAGACAGTAAAATTTGATGCTGTAGAAGCTACTCATGTAAGACTTATAGCTAAGGAAGGACATGGTGGGTTTGCATCAGCTGCTGAAATAAATGTTCATCAAGAAATAGAGACTCCAGAAGTAAGTGCTGGAACAAGCTTTTTAACTATGCCAGAGAGTGTAAATGTTAATGAAAACTTTGATGTATTCTTAGGAGCTAACGAAATTAGAGAAGGATTATCAGCTTATGCTGCTGAGTTTACATTAAAATATAATCCAGAAGTATTTGATTTAGTGGAAATTACAAATGGAATAGATGGAGTATTTGTAAATCATAAAGAAGTAGAGCCAGGTACAGTTAAGATAGTAGCTGCTAGTTTAGGAACTCCAATTGAGAGTGCTTCAAACTTAATCAAGGCTACACTTACTCCAAAAGTTGCTTCAGTAAGTGAAACAATAGAGATAACTTCAGCTAATTTAGGTGATGGAGAAGCTGGTAAAGTTCATGAGTTGGAATTAACTAGTGGAACTTTAGCTGTAAATGAAGATGCTCAGGAAATCGTAGTTAATCCAGTAAGAAACTTTGATGCTACTACTATCAATAAGAAGAGTGTAACAACATCATGGGAAGCTCCAGAAACTACTCATGGATTAGAGGGATATGTTCTCTATAAAGATGGTAAGAAAGTTGCAGAAATAGGTGCTGATGAAACTGAATTCACATTTAAAGGATTAAGTAGACACACAATATATAATTTTAAAATTGCTGCTAAGTACTCAAATGGAGAACTTTCAAGTAAGGAATCAATTACTTTAAGAACTGCAAGATAGTTATATAATAAAATTGGGACTAGGGTTTGTTTTAAACTCTAGTCTTTTTTTATATAATAAAGGTAACTGGTTTAGAGAGGAGAGAGTATCATGATTAATTTAACATTACTTGGTACTGGAGGCGGAATGCCTATGCCAAATAGATTTTTATCATCAATAGTCATGAATTTTAAGGGAAGAAAAATACTTTTAGATTGTGGAGAGGGAACTCAGGTAGCTATGAGAATGGTTAGTTGTGGTTTTAAGAGTATAGACCTTATATGTATAAGTCATATACATGGAGACCATATATATGGATTGCCGGGGCTATTATCAACTATAGGCAATAGTGGTAGAACAGAACCAATGTACATAATTGGGCCAAAAGGATTAAAGGGAGCTATAGATGGATTTTTAGTTACACTTCCATATTTACCTTATGAGTTACATGTGTTGGAAGATATTAAAGAAGAAGGATTCATAATAAATAAAGAAGGAATTATATTAAATGGTAAGAATAGTAAGATTAATTCGGATTTAATAATAAAAACATTAGAACTAGATCATTCATCTCCTTGTTTGGGATATTCATTTAATATAATGAGAGGAAGAAAGTTTAATATTGAAAATGCTATAAAACATAATGTTCCTAAGGAATTATGGTCAAAATTACAAAAGAGTAATGAGATAGAGTTAGAAGGTGTTAAGTATGATAGTTCAATGGTATTAGGTGATGAACGTAAAGGTATAAAGATAGTCTATGCAACCGATACTAGACCTATAAAAGAGCTACCAGATTTTATAAAGGATAGTGACTTATATATAAGTGAAGGAACATATGGAGATGATGAAGATTTACATAAGGCAATAAAAAATAAACACATGACTTTTCGAGAAGCTGCAGAAATGGCTAAGGATGGAGGTGTTAAGGAACTACTATTAACACATTTTAGTCCTTCAATTAATGAACCAAAAGAATTTGAAAATAATGCTAGAGATATTTTTGAAAATGCAGTAATAGGCGAGGACGGTTTAGAAAAAATATTAAACTTTCAAGAGTAAATTAAGAAGAAAGAAGTATGTATAATATTTCCATTAGATGTTATAATTAAGGTATATATTTAAGCATAGATATTATCTTATAATAAGGAAAGGAATTGAAGTTTATGAAGGGGTTAATAGTTTTTGGAGAAAAGGGTTCAGGAAAAGATACTGTAGCTAGATTAATAAATGAATATTCGGAGAAAAGTGTTAGTTTCTTTAATATTGGAGATTTAGTTAGGGATATGTCTTGTATATTTTTAGCCACTGATAGATGGAAAGAGAAGAAAAGAGAGTTTTATATTGATACAGCTATAAAGTTAAAAGAAATAGATAAAAATTTTTTAAGCTATTACGTTCTTGGAAGAATTCTTGAAAAATTTCAAAAAGAAAGCTTAAAGGAAATAAGTGATGATCAACTTATAATAGTTACTGGAGGAAGAACATACGAAGATTTCGACTTTTGGAAAGAAAATGGTTTTAAAACTCTAGGAGTTAATTGTGATGAAGATGTTAGAGAAGAAAGGCTTAAAAGTAGAGATGGATATGAACAAAAGTCAGAAGACAATTTAGAAAAAGATACTGGTATAATAATAAAAAAATGTGATTATATATTAGATAATAGTGGGTCTTTTGATGACTTAACAAAAGGGGTTACAAAATTCGTTATGGATAATTCATTATAAAGATTAATAATAGTAATTTAAATAGCCTAAATTAAAGAATTTAGAGTGAAAATATGATAAAATATTTAACAGAATATTTTATCATTTAGAGGTGTTTAAAATGGCAAAAGAGAAAAAACTTAAGACAAATGCTATGAGAATATTAGACTCAGAGAAGATAGATTATGAAATGCTTAGTTATGAAAGTGAAGATGGAAAGGTAGATGGAATTTCTGTAGCTCATAAAATTGGAGTTGATAAAAAATATGTATTTAAAACTTTAGTAGCTCAAGGAACAAGTAAAGAACTTTATGTTTTTGTTATACCAGTAGCTGATGAATTAGACTTAAAGAAGGCTGCTAAAATATCTGGAGAAAAGAAAATTGAAATGATAGCAGTTAAGGATATAATGAAGTGCACTGGATATATTCGTGGAGGATGTTCTCCAATAGGAATGAAAAAGCATTATAAAACATTCATAGATGAAAGTGCAAAAGAATTGGAATTTATGATTTTTAGTGCAGGTAAAATAGGACATCAAATAAAATTAAATCCTAGTGATTTATTGACAGTAGTATCAGGTAAATTTGAAAATTTAATAAAATAATTTTCTTTAAATAAAACCATCACTATAATTAGTGATGGTTTTATTTTATAGCATTTTTTTTGTCATTTTCATTAAGGTAGGAGCATATTTAACAAGTTTATTTTTAGGTTTTGAGTTCATTTTTTTTATAGCGCAACTAACCCCAACAATACCAACTATTGCACCTATACAAGATGCAACTATTATTCTTTTATTGACTTCTACTTTTTTATCTAAAAGACATGAGCGAATTTTGCAATTATTATCATCAGATTCCATGCAATCCCCTATATCTTCCATAGCGTCATAGAAAGTATAGTTTCCCATATTATCATAATCATCACAATTACAATTATCATCTTTTGCATTGTTAAAATCATCTCTATAATGAGATGGGGGAACAAAACGCTTGTTACGTTTTCTAAGTGCCTTATACTCTTTATCCATGTTTACACCAATTCCTTTATACATAAAAAATCACCTCGTTATTAGTATTCTCAAAATATAATGATATAAACATTATTTGGAGAGTAAATATATGGCATGGATTTAAATGAATAGATGAAGGTTTTACATTTTAAGAGAAGTTAGTCAATGTTCATGATTAAAATAAGTTTGAATTAAAGAAATATAAAGTGTAAAGTAAAGGTTTATTAAGTAACTTTAAATGGATTATTGAATAAAATATAGTATATGGATTTTATTCTGTAATTTATTATATTTAAAGGCGTGATTTTAATATGATTATAAATAATGTGAATGAGGCTCAAGAAGGTTATTATGGAAGTAAAGAGGACTATTATGATAAACAAGGACATTGTTATACAAGTTTTTTTATAAGTGATATTATGCTTAATAGCAATAAGCAAGGCAGTGTCGTAATAAATAATAATTTCGATATTTCTAAAGAAAAAAAAGAATTTTTGAAAAAAGAGCTTTTCAAGTATTTTAAAGAAGAAGAGAATAATGAAATTAGTGATGAGGAAATAGAAAAACTAATAAAATTTTTTGTGGAAAATTTAGGAGCTCAATTTTATATTCAAGGAGTAATTGATTCTTATAATTATATGATTAATAGGTCTGATGACTTATTAAGTGTTGAAAGATGATAAAACATAGAAGTTGTCAAAGAAATAAGTATGACAGCTTCTTTTTTTGTTATTTTTGATATTTTTTTGTAACTATTTTATTGATAAAATTCTTTAAAGAATATATTATAGAATATGGAAGATAATTTTTAGTTGGGGGTTTTATAACTATTAGGGAGGATTTTGTATGAATAGGAATAAAATAGCGGCATTAATCGTAGCAGTTTCGGCAACTTGTATTGTTTCAGCTCATAGTAAAAATGTTTATGCCACAGAAAATAAACATAATCAAAGTCAGTTAGAGCAAAATACACAGTCAAGAGCGGTAAAAAAAGGACAAGTAATAAACGTAAGTACAAATTTAAGAATTAGAAAAGGACCAGGAACTAATCATTCAGTTGTTGGATACTTGACTAATGGAGAAGTTTTTAATATAGATGGAAAAAATGGCCAGTGGTATAAAATAAATACTAATGGAAAGTCAGGATACATTCATAAGGACTACGTCAAAGAATTAAACGGAAATTCAAATAGTGGAAGCAATTCAGGAAGTTCAAATAACGGAAATAGTTCAGAAAGTTCAAATTTAGATACTTCTTTAGCTGGAAAAACAGGTAAAGTTGTAAATGTAAGTAGTAGCTTAAGAGTTAGACAATCACCGAGTACAAGTAGTTCTGTTATAGGAAGCTTAAGGGGTGGACAAACGTTTGAGATAAAAGGTAAAAGTGGTCAGTGGTATTATGTGAAAGCTAATGGTATTACTGGATATATACATGGAGATTATGTACAAGTTGTTTCAGGAGGAAACTCAGGTGGAAGCACAGATGGAAATTATGGTGGAAGTGATTCAGAGTTAGATACCTCTTTAGCCGGTAAAAAAGGAAAAGTTGTAAATGTTAGCAGTAGCTTAAGGATAAGACAATCTAATAGTACAAGTAGTGCTATTGTTGGACATTTAAATTCAGGTCAAACATTTAATATAAAAGGTAAAAAAGGTCAATGGCATTATATAGACGCCCAAGGAACTACAGGATATGTACATGAAGATTATGTGAAGGTTATATCAAATGATGAGGGTGGAAACTCAAGCGGTAATAATTCAGGTGGCGGTAGTCAAACTGGAGATTTAGATGAGAGTTGTAATGGGAAAATAGGGAAAATTGTAAATGTAAGTACTAATTTAAGACTTAGAAGTCAACCCAATACAAGTAGTTCAGTTTTAGCCTATTTATTACCAAGTGAAAGAGTGAATTTAAAAGGAAAAACTTCTTCAGGATGGTATAAGGTTAGTCATAATGGTAAGATTGGATATGTAAGTTCAAAATATGTAGAAATAGTTTCTTCTTCAGAAGGGGGATCAGATAATAATAATTCTGGTGGGGAAGTAAATCAAAGTAAATATGAACAGGTATTAAGTATTATGAAAGCACAAATAGGTTCGCCGTATATATATGGTGGTTCAGGAGAAACTTTAACTCAAAGTCTTTTAAGTACTTTAAGAAATAGATTTCCAGATCATGCTAATAGGGGCTTTTATGATATTTCATCACAATATTTAAATGGAAATTATAGAGCCTTTGATTGCTCAGGACTAATGCAATGGTCATTTGGACAAGCTGGTATAAGTTTAGGAAGAACAACATGGGATCAAATAAATAATGGTGTAGAGGTTTCTCCAAGCAATGCTAAACCAGGTGATTTATTATTCTTTAGTAACATGGGCCATGTTGGTATGTATATAGGAAATGGACAATGGATAGAAGCGCCTAATAAAGGAAAGTTTGTTTCTATTGCTTCAGTTCCATGGAGTAAAATAGGTAGAGCAAGAAGAGTATTATAAGGTAACATAATATTTAAATAGGAAATGCGTAAGTTTTTAACTTACGCATTTTGTTGTTTTTAAGGGTAAAGCAATATGTATATACAAAATCTGTAAAATGTATTATAATTTAATTGTAAAATATTGGGAGGGTGATTTTGTGAGAGAAATACTTATTGTTGTTGGAAGTAATGAGGGAAAGAATAGCAATTCATATCATATAGAAAAGTATATAGAAAACATATTAAAATATGAAGCTAATTTTACTGAAATTTTACTAAGTGAAGTTGAAGAATCAAGTAGTGAAAAAATAATTAGAAATTTAGAACGGTATGATAATTTAGTATTTATATCAAATTTGAGAAAAGATGTTTTAAATAATATATCTGATAAATTTTTGATGAAGCTTAATGAATACTTTAAGAAGTTTAAAGGGGATAAAAGTTTATATGTTTCATTTATACTAAATGGAGATATTGATACCTTAAAGAGTGCTGAAGAAATAAACTTTATGTTAGAGAAATGTAATAAATTATGTGAAGGAGAAAATATAATTTGGCAAAAAGGAATAGGGAGCATAAGTGATTTAGAACTTTGGAAGAGAGGGTTAAATAGTGATGAGAGTGAGAATGAACAGTTAATTTTAGAGCTAGAAATGTTTTGTCAGGATGTGAAAAATAACAAAACTTATCATCATAATAGTTTTGCTACTCCTGTTAGGGGGAAGGGGATATTAGGGTTTTTAAATAAAAAATTACAACAGTTTAATTGATGTCTAAAACTTTAGACATCAATTAAACTGTTAAAATTAAAAACTAAAGACCATTTTTGTCTGAAGCTTTTGATAGACCTTTATCCTTTAATATTTCATAAATTGTCTTAGAAGTTGTATCTTCTATTGTATATCCTAATAAGCTTAAAATTTCATTTAATTCTTCTTCAGAAGAAGTTTCTATTTCTATGTATGGAAATGGACAAAAGGATGGGTCGTTTATATCTATTTCAACTAGAGAATTTTTATAGCTGTAACTTTCTCTATATTTTTTTATTGATTCACATAGTTCTAATCCTAAAGATTTAAATATATTCTTACCAGCGGTACCATCTTTTATTATTGTTTCATTTTCTTCCATAACTTTAAACTTATCTTGACTAAGCATTTTTTTTGTTGTCATAAAATAAACAGTTTTATTGTTTATAAGATCTTCAACAGTTCTTATTCTAGCATATCCTTTTTTATCTAGAAGTCTTCTATCTGAGAAATCATAAATATCATTTACTTGATTTTCACGTTTAACATTTTTTGCATTAACATTAGTTAGTATTTCTCTTATTTTATCAACATCTACATCTATAACACGAGTTTCGAATTCTTTCATATAGTAGTACCTCCAAAAAATATTATATTTTTATTATAAACAATTTATGAAGATTAAGCTATGCTTTGAGTTTTATTTTAGAATTTATGCTTATATATTCTATGGTATAATAGATTATTCTTTGATAGAATAGAAGATGTGCTAAAAATTAAGCGTTAATTGGAGGTAGATTAAATGGAATACGTAAATGACATAAATATAATGGAAGCAGTTATACATATATTAGATAATAATAATGATGAGCCCATATTAAATGAATATAAAATAGAATTAACAGATGATGTTTACAAATTTATATATAAGCATGTTGAAAGATGTTTGAAAAGTGAAGATTTAAAATATGCAGTTTTTAATCCAGAGAGACATGTGGTAAAAGAGGTTTCACAAGAATTTTTAAATGGAGCCAATCAAGATATTGTTGAGGTATCTCAAGAGCTTGCAAGACAATTATTTTATATAATGAGAGCTAATCCAGATATATCTAGTAGTGATTTGCTTACTGTTTCAATATCAACAGATCAAGGACCTATGCTTGGAATATTAAAAATGGATTATATAAAGAATTTTACTCATAAAGTAGATTTTGTGGATGATAAAATAGGTATAGGTATAGTAGAACAAGCAGCAGGTCTTCCAGCTTCAGGACAGAAGGTTCAAAAATGTGCTTTTATAAAGCCTGTTAGAGATGAAAATGAAGTGGATCTTATGGTTATAGATAAGAGTAAAAAGTCTTCTGAGGATGATGAATATGGCGCTAATTATTTTGTAAATAATTATTTGGGGTGTAAATTAATACAAAATGAAAGAGATATGACTAAAACTTTTGTAAAAGCAACTGAGACTTGGACAAGAAATAATATTTTAGAAGATGCAGCAAAAGCAGAAGAAATAAGAACAACAATAAAAAGTAAGCTAAAAGAAGATGATAATATAAATATAGAGGAATTATCTCGTGAATTATTTAAGGATGAAAAAGAAGTTAGATTAAAAGAAGATTTTACTACATTTGTAAGAGGACATGGTTTATCAGAAGATGTAGAAATTGATAAACTTTGGGTTGAAAAGAAAATGAAAAGAACTAGATTGAATATAGATAAAGAAATTGATTTGTATATAGATGATGAAACATATCATGATAATTCAAAATTTGAAATCATTAGAAACGGTGATGGAAGTATAAACTTAGTTATTAAAAATGTCAAAAATTATATAGAAAAATAGTATGCTTTAGGGGGAGTTTAACTTCTCCTAATTTTTATTGATTATAGAGAGTAAGTAAAGATACGGAATAATTTAAATTATAATTAATTAAAATATAAGGAAAAGAAAAAAGAGATTAGAAAATCTAATCTCTTTTTTATAATTAAGAATATTAAGCTCTGTTTACTGAACCGAATAATTCCATTTTTTCTTTAACTGTAGCTTTTATAGCTTCGAATCCAGGGTTTAGTAATTTTCTTGGATCGAATCCTTTTCCTTCTAAGTCTTTTCCAGCTTCTATATATTTACGAGTAGCTTCAGCAAATGATAATTGACACTCAGTGTTAACATTTATTTTTGATACTCCTAATGATATAGCTTCTGCAATCATATCTGAAGGGATTCCAGTACCACCGTGTAATACTAATGGCATATCTCCTGTAGCAGCTTTGATTTTAGCTAAAGCTTCGAAGTTTAATCCAGCCCAGTTTTCTGGGTATTTTCCGTGGATATTTCCGATACCAGCAGCTAACATAGTAACTCCTAAATCAGCTATTGATTTACATTCAGCAGGATCTGCGATTTCTCCAGCTCCAACAACACCGTCTTCTTCTCCACCGATTGAACCAACTTCTGCTTCAACTGATACGTTTTTAGCAGCAGCTAAATCGATTATTTCTGTAGTTTTAACTATGTTTTCATCGATTGAGTAGTGTGATCCATCAAACATTACTGATGAGAAACCAGCAGCCATAGCGTCTATAGCTCCTTGGTAGCTACCATGATCTAAGTGTAATGCTACAGGAACAGTTATTTTTAACTCTTCTAACATTCCGTTAACCATTCCAACTATTGTTTTGAATCCACACATGTATTTAGCAGCACCTTCTGATACTCCTAATATAACTGGTGAGTTATTTTCTTGAGCAGTTAATAATACAGCTTTTGTCCATTCTAAGTTGTTTATGTTGAATTGACCAACAGCGTATTTTCCTTCTCTTGCTTTATTTAACATTTCTCTTGTGTTAACTAATGCCATTTTGTTTACCACCTTTCAAAATCTTCCATTAACTTTTAATTTAATATTTATAGGGACATAAAAAGTCCATGCGGGACTTGACCCTTTACAATAACATTATAAACTAAAATTAGTATAAATTCCACAATAAAATTATATTTTTTAAATTAGAAATTAAAATATTTCCTATATTAACCTTTTGAATATCTTTTAAATGGGTTGTATAAACTTTAATTATATGCACAGAAGATAGTGCATTAGAAATATCTTTTGTTTTTACATACTGAGTTAAACTAAGAATTTCTTTGCTTAAATTATCTAACTGTTCATGATTTATGTAAAGAGAAAGAGAAATATAATTTTCATTTAAAATATCTCTTAAATTAATTGATTCATCATATGAAATTTCCCAGTTATTTTTGTTTAATTCAGTTTCTATTTCTTCACATGAATTTAATATTTGGTCACAAACACTATTAAGTTTAATATCGAAGAAAAAGACTATTGATAATAAAATTGAAAATATGGTTAATGATATTATAGTATTCTTCATAGTAAAATATCCTTTTTATCTGTTTGATTTTTTCTTTGTATGAAAAATTCATTTTCAGAATCAATCATAACTAAATATAAATCTTCTTTTGGCGGATAATCTTTAAGTCTCAATTCTTCATCTAACCATATTTCATTTCTATTTAAATAATCTAAAGCTTTTTTATTAAGTTTACCATCTATATATAGAATTATAGGAAGGGTAAAATCATTTGAATTTATATTTAAATCAGATCGCTTTATTGTATCACAATTGCCTTTAGGAATTATTGATATTGTTCCATTAGTTTCTATAATAGCATATTTAATATCTTTAATATCTAAATAGCCTGCACCTCTTAGTTCTTCTAGTATATCATTTATAGTAAGTTTTTGTTTTTTCATCATTTCCAGATTAAGCTCTCCATCGCTTATAATTATAGACGGTGTACCATCTAGTAATTTTTCAAAAAAGTGTATATGTTGTTGTAATTCTGATATTACTATTTTTATAAATAGTAAAGTTATTATAGGTATTACGCCTAGAAGAAGAGGGAGACGGGTATCTTGCATTGGTAAGGATGCTAAGTCGGATAGCATTAGTGTTATTACAAGTTCATAGGGTTGTAGTTCACCAACTTGCCTTTTTCCCATTAATCTGATACTGGCTATTACTAAGAAATACAAGATTAAAGTTCGTATAAATGTTATTAGCATAGATATTACCTCCTCTAGTAAGTTAGGTTAACAAATTTAAAGGATATTTATACAAAAATAGATAACTTTTTTGAATTTTTAAGTGTATAATAACAATAAAGTGGGATTATGAGTTAGAGAGGAATGGTGTTTATGAAAAGCTTTAAAGTTAATGTGGGTGGTAAAGCTTTAGTTGTGAATGAGGGAACAAAATTTTCAAGATTATTACCAAAGAATTATATAGATGAACAAATACCAATCACTTTAGTAAAACAAAATAATCGCTATTATGAATTTAGTGATTCAATAGATAATGATGGGGATGTAGAGTTTATAGATCTAGGTAATCCGTTGGGTAAGATAGCCTATAGTAGAACATTGCAATTTGTTTTTATAAAAGCTACTTTAGATTTATTTAAGGACTCAAGGATAAACATAGAGCATTCAATAAGTAAAGGTATCTTTGGTGAAGTGCATAAGGAAAAAGCTTTGGATGAAGAAGATATATTAAAGATAAAAGAAAGAATGAAAGAACTTATAGATAAAAATATAGTTATAGATAAAATTAAAATGAAAAAATCAAAAGCCATAGATATATTTAAAGCATATGGCATGAAGGATAAGGTTGATTTATTAAATTGGGTTGAAAGTGAATTTGTTAATCTTTATAAGCTAGAGGATAGGTATGACTATTTTTATGGAGATATGGCTTATTCAACGGGAGTTTTAAAATATTTTGATTTATTATTCTATAACCCAGGGTTTGTTTTGATGGTTCCTAGTTATAGAAAGCCAATGGAAGTACCGATTTTTAAAGAACAAAAACAATTATTTAAGGTTTTTAGAGAAAATGAGAGATGGCTAAATATATTGGGGACTCCTGATGTAGGTTCATTAGACTATAAACTAGCAGGTGAGGAACTCCAAGATATAATAAGAATATCAGAAGCATTGCATGAAAAGAAAATCGCGCATATAGCAGATATGATTGATGATAGGCGAGAGGTTAAGCTTGTGTTAGTTGCAGGTCCGTCTTCTTCTGGAAAAACTACATTTTCAAAGCGATTATCAGTTCAACTAAGAGTAAATGGTTATATTCCTATTGCTATATCACTAGATGATTACTTTGTAAATAGAACTCATACACCAATAGATGAAGATGGAAAGCCAGATTTTGAATCAATAAATGCTTTGGATTTAAAATTGTTCAATGAAAATCTTCAAGCTATATTAGAAGGAGAAGAGGTTGAAATTCCTTCTTATAATTTCAAAAAAGGTGAAAGAGAGTGGATTGGAAATAAGCTTAAGTTACCTGATAATGGTGTTTTAGTTATTGAAGGAATACATGGATTGAATCCTAAGCTAACAGAAAAAATAGATAGTAAGAACAAGTTTAAGGTGTATATCTCTGCCTTAACTCAGCTGAATTTAGACAATCATAATAGAATTCCAACAACAGATGTTAGAAAAGTTAGGAGAATAGTTAGAGATTCTTTATCAAGAGGATATGGGGCAGAACAGACCTTAGAAATGTGGAGCTCTATAAAAAGGGGAGAAGAAAAGAATATTTTTGTTTATCAAGAAGAAGCGGATGTTATGTTTAACTCTACATTAGTTTATGAGTTAGCTGTTCTTAAGAAATATGCATTAAATGAACTTGAAAAAATAGAGAAGGAAAGTGAAGTGTATTATGAAGCGAAAAGAATAATAAATTCGCTTAAGTTCTTTGTAGATGTAGATGCTGATAAGGTTCCTAAAAACTCCATATTAAGAGAATTTGTAGGTGGAAGTTGTTTTTATAAATATTAGAGATTAAAATTTAAGTGGTCATATGAAGTTTTTCATATGACCACTTTTATATATTAACTAAAGAGATTAAAGGGCATTTTATAATGTAGAAGTGAATTTTTGGAAGCCTTGTAGTCCTTTTTCATCTAGCTTAAAGACTCCACAATGTTCTAATACAGTAACAAATTTGTTTGTAAGCTCTTTATTCACAAAGTCATTTATATTAGTAGATTGCTTTAAATAAGAGTATTTCTTTTTTAACTCTAGAGACCAAGATTTATGATATTCTTGTATTTGATCTATTAAAATTTCTTCATTTAAAAACTTCTTAATATATTCTAGCTCATTCAAAAGTCTACCAGGTAGAACAGCTAGTCCCATTACTTCTATAAGTCCTATATTTTCTTTCTTTATATGATGAACCTCTTCATGAGGATGGAATATTCCAAGTGGATGTTTTTCTGAAGTTCTATTATTTCTCAATGTTAAGTCAACAACAAACTTATTTTCCTCTTTTCTTACTATAGGAGTAATAGTATTATGAGGTTCCCCATCAGAATAACTCAATATTCCTAAATCTTCATCGGAATAATTTCTCCATTTTTCTAGAATTAAGTTTGAAGCATTAACTAGTGAATTTATGTTCTCTCCTCTTAACCTTATAGTTGATAAAGGCCAGTTAATTGCTTCGAAACTTATATCATTAAATTCATCAAGTTCAAAGCTAAATAATTTTTTAGCAGTATTCATAGGGAAGGTATGACATCCTCCTTGATAATGTTCATGAGAGAGGATTGAACCACCTACTATAGGCAAATCAGCATTTGAGCCTATAAAATAGTGAGGAAACTTGTCTACAAACTCTAAAAGATTTCTAAATGTGTTTTTATTAATTTTCATTGGAACATGGTCTTCGGATAGAATTATACAATGTTCATTGTAGTAAAGATAAGGCGAATATTGTAACAGCCAGTTTCTGTTGTTTATATTTAAGCGAATCATTCTATGATTAGCTCTATCAGGGTGAGTTACAGTACCTTCATAACCTTCATTTTCAACACAAAGCAAACATTTAGGATAATTACTTTTTACAGAATTTCTAGCTAAGGCAATTTCCTTAGGATCTTTTTCTGGTTTTGATAAGTTAATTGTAATATCCATAAGACCATATTTAGATGGAGCCTTAAAATTAATGTTTTTGGCTATTCTATCAGTTCTTATGTAATTAGAGTTTTGGCTTAGTGAGTAAAAATACTTAGTGCTTTCTAATGGTGAAGAGGCATATTTAAGATTAAATTCTTTATTCACTAAGGATGGAGAAGGTAAGAATATATTCATCATATCACTTGAAAATATATCCTTAGCATATAGAGAGTCAGTTATTAATTTCTTCTCAATAGCAATATTAATTAAGTTTTCTAAAGTTTGATGGAAGGATATATCTATTTTTTCATCACATGGAGTATAGCTATTAACATTGAATAAACTAAGAAGTCTATTTCTAGTGTAAATAGTATCCATAGGAGATATAAGTCCGTTTTCTATTGATATTTCTATTAATCTATCTATTAAAGCATTTAAATTCATCATATTAAATTTCCCCCTCATAAATTACTTAAAGAGGCTATCATATTAGGATAGCCTATATAGTTTTAAAGTTCAGTAGGTCCGTTTCCTATAGATGCAATATAGAAAGAAGCCTCATATCCAATTGCTTCCTTATATGCTTCACCTACATTTTTTATAAAATCCTCAACTTTAGAATTATTTACTATAGCTATAGCACAACCACCAAATCCTGCACCAGTCATTCTAGCACCTAAAACGCCAGGTTGTTTCCAAGCCTCTTGGGCTAAGGTATCTAATTCTTTACCAGTAACTTCATAATCATCTCTAAGAGAAATATGAGATTGATTAATTAATTCTCCGAATAATTCTAAGTCTTTATTTTTAAGTGCATTTACTGCATTTTTTACTCTTTCATTTTCAGAGATAGCATGTATACATCTTTTAATCTTTAAAGGATTATCTATTTTATCTTTATGAGCTTCAAATTCTTCTAAAGATAGCTCGCAAAGAGAGTTTATACTACAATATTTTTTTAGGATATCTAAAGAATCATCACATTCTTTTCTTCTTTCATTATACTTTGAGTCTGCTAATTCACGTCTCTTATTAGTATTCATTATTATTATAGAGTTATCCTCTAATTCTAATGGTGCATATTCATAGTAAAGTGTATTGCAGTCTAATAATATTGCTTTATCCTTTTCGCCTAAAGAAATAGCAAACTGATCCATTATTCCGCTATTAACTCCTATATAATTGTTTTCTACCTCTTTGCCTATTAAAGCTGCATCAACTTTTGATATGTTAAGTGAGAAGAATTTATCTAAAATTTTAACCATTAACATTTCAAGAGAAGCAGAAGAGGAAAGACCAGCACCATTTGGAAGTGTTCCATTTACAAGTATATCAATACCTTTATCTACAGCATATCCTTTATCTATAACTGTTTTTAAAACTCCTTTTAAATAGTTTGTCCAATTATCTTCTTTTTTATATGATAGATCATCTAAAGAAAATTCTATTATTCCAAGAGATTCAAAATTAAGAGAGTATGCTCTACAGATTCTATCTTCTCTTACTCTTGCAGCTGCAAAAGTTCCTAAAGTTATAGGACAAGGAAATACAAGGCCACCATTATAATCAATATGTTCACCTATTAAGTTTATTCTTCCAGGTGAGAAAAATAAGGATTTAGGTTCAGTTTTAAAAGTATCAATAAAAGTTGATTTAAGTGTGTTTAATTCCATAATATACCTCCTAATATAATATATGTAACTTAATTATACGATTACAGTGGCGTAAAATCAATTGTTTTACTAAAATTTTTACTAAAATTTTTCTTTTGTTTTATTTATAATGAGTTGTTATAAATAACTTTATAAAATACTGTGTTTTCAGTAGGAAATTATTTAAATTAATAGTTGAATAGATTGAAATAAATTTGATTAATTGTTAAAATTAACCTATATAGCTTTGGGGAGGAGTAGTTTATGAGAATATTTAAGAGTAAAATTAATGATGAAATAAGTAAAATAACATTAGAGAGTAGTAAAACTAAAGTAGAAATTTTAAATTTAGGAGCAACAATAAAGAAAATATTAACTGAAGACAGTAGTGGAAATCTAGAAAATATAGTTTTAACATATGGAAAGGATGAAAATTATATTGAGAATCCTTCAAGCTTTGGAGCTACCATAGGAAGAGTAGCAGGAAGGATTGGAGGAGCAAGTTTTACAATAAATAATACCAAATATGAGTTGTGTAAAAATAATAATCATAACTGTCTTCATGGAGGGTCTTTAGGATTTAGTAAAAAAATTTGGAATTATGAAATAGAAGAGCGAGAAAATGAGGTTTCAGTTATCTTAAATTATATAAGTAAAGATGGAGAAGAGGGGTTTCCTGGTGAACTAAATGTTGAGGTTAAATATACTTTAAACAATAAAAATGAATTAAAAGTAGAATATAAGGCAAATACAAATAAAGACACATTAATAAATTTAACTAATCATTCTTACTTTAATTTATCAGGAGATAGAAAGGAAAATGTATTAAATCAAAAACTTATAATTAATGGAGATAGTATATGTGAGCTAGATGAGTATTTAATTCCAACAGGAAACTTAATAAATGTTTCAAATACTCCCTTTGATTTTAGAAAAGAAAAATTAATAGGAAAAGATATATATGAGGAAAATGAACAATTAAAAATAGGTTCAGGATATGATCATCCTTGGTTATTAAATGGAAAAGGAGAGTATGATGTATTAATTTGTCATGAGGAATCAGGAAGAGTTATGGAAGTAAAAACAAATCAAAAGGCAGTTGTATGTTATTCTATGAACTTTCCAGATGAATTGCCGTTAGAAGATGGGAAGATAGCAAAAAAACATGATGGCATATGCTTCGAGGTCCAAGGATTGCCAATAGGATATGATGATTGTTTTATAGAGGAAGCTATTTTAAAAGCAGGTAAAGAGTATAAGAAAGAAACAATCTTTAGGTTTTATGTGAAATAAAACCTAAGACTTAAAATTCATGTGATATTTTAAGTGATTGGTGATTTTTAGATATACTTAGAAATAATAAATGTTTTAAAACAGAACTTTAAAATAAATAGTTAAAATGAAATAGGAATGTGTTAGGTATTTTACCTTTACACATTCCTATTTTATTAAAAAATATTAATTCTTTTTCATATATTTTCTCATGTCAAGTGCAACTGCTAAAACTATAATTAAACCTTTTATAACAAATTGAAGGTACGGACTTACACCTATAAATGCTAGTCCATAGTTTATAACTTGGAATATAAGAACACCAGTTACTATTCCAGGAACAGTACCAACACCACCTGCAGTAGAAACACCACCAACAACACAAGATGCGATGGCATCAAGCTCGTACATTTCTCCGGTACTAGCTGTAGCACTACCAACACGGCCTGCTTCTAATGTTCCAGCAAATCCATAAAGAACTCCTGCTAAACAATAAACTAATAATAATGTTCTTACAACATTAACTCCAGAAACAACAGCAGCTTCTCTGTTTCCACCTATAGCATAAAGGTTTTTACCAAATTTAGTTTTATTCCAAAGAGTCCATATTATAGCTACTACTATTGCAGCATAAATAACAAGGTATGGTATTTTAAAATTATCAGTTATAGGAATAGATCCTAAAGTAAATTTAGTGAAAGTATCACTTAATCCACCAACGGGCATAGCACCGTATGGAGGTCTATCAAAGTAAATAGAATTTAATCCATATATTCCAGTCATCATACCAAGTGTTGCTATGAATGGAGGAACATTAAATTTGGATACTATAATACCATTGGTAAGACCAACTAATCCGCAAACAACCATAGCCACTAAAATAGGAATGAATATTGGAAGTTCAGGTAAGTTAGGATACATTTTATAAGCATAATCTCCAGCTTGTAAAAGAGAAGCTGAAACAACAGCAGCTAATCCAACTGTACGGCCGGCAGATAGGTCAGTTCCTTCTGTTAAAAGAATACCACCAACACCAAGAGCTATTATAATACGAGATGATGACTGACTTAATATATTAATAAAGTTTTTCATTGATAAGAATTCAGGTGATATGGCACAAATACCTATTAATAGGGCTATTAATACTATGTAAATAGCATTATTCATTAGCCATTGACTATCAAGTTTAAACTTTCTCTTTGATTTTGTTTGCATTTTCTATTCCTCCTGTTGATGAAAGATATTTTGCTGAAAGGTGCATAATTTCTTCTTGAGTTGTTTCGTTAGCATTAACTATTCCTGCAACTCTACCATTACTCATAACTAGAATTCTGTCACATACACCTAAAAGTTCTGGCATTTCAGAAGATACCATTATAATTCCTTTATCTTCCTTTGCAAGATTATTTATAAGTTGGTAAATTTCAAATTTAGCACCAACATCTATTCCTCTAGTTGGTTCATCAAGTAGTAGAATTTCAGGTTTTCTAAGAAGCCATTTTCCTATTACTATCTTTTGTTGGTTACCTCCGGATAGATTTCCTATAAGTGTTTTCTGGCTAGGAGTTTTTACTTTCATAGAATCTATAACCCATTTAGTATCAGTGGAGATTCTTGCATTAGAAAGTAGTCCTGAAGAAGTTTTATAGTTATCTATATTAGCAATAATAGAATTGAAATCTATTGGAAGTTTTCCAAATATACCAGTTTGCCTTCTTTCTTCTGTAACAAGAGCAAATCCATTTTCCATTGCTTTTGAAGGACTATTATTATTTACTCTTTTACCATGAAGAATTATGTCACCGCTAGCCTTTGCTCTAAGCCCAAAAAGAGTTTCTAAAGTTTCTGTTCTTTGAGCACCAACTAGACCTGCAACCCCTAATATTTCACCTTTTCTAAGTTTAAAAGAAACATTATTTAGTTTATGCTTTACATCAGTAAGATTTTTAACTTCTAAAATAGTTTCCTTTGGGATGTGATCCTTTTTAGGGAATCTATCAGTAAGTTCACGACCAACCATAAGTTTAATAATTAAATCCATAGTAAGGTCAGAAGCTTTTTCAGTAGCTACCCATTTACCATCTCTCATTATGGTAACTTCATCGGAGATTTCTAAGATTTCTTCCATCTTATGAGAAATATAAATTATACTTATTCCTTGTGCTCTAAGTTTATTTATTATTCTAAATAAATGATTTACTTCTTTTTCAGTTAGTGAAGATGTAGGCTCGTCCATAACTATTATTTTAGAGTTGTAAGAAACAGCCTTTGCTATTTCGACCATCTGCATTTGAGAAACAGATAAAGAAGAAACTTTTTGTCTAGGATCTACATTTATATCTAGATCCTGGAATATTTTCAATGTTTCATCATACATTTTCTTTTCATCTATAAATAAACCTTTTTTAGGGTATCTTCCAAGCCAAAGATTGTCCATAACATTTCTTTCTCTAACCTGATTCAGTTCTTGGTGAACCATAGATACACCATTATCTAAGGCGTGTTTTGAGTTTTTAAATGCGACCTTTTCACCAGAAATAAATATTTCGCCAGCATTTGGGTGGTAAATACCAAATAAACATTTCATAAGGGTAGATTTACCAGCACCATTTTCTCCCATTAAGGCATGTACAGAACCTTTTTTTACAACTAGAGTAACATTGTCAAGGGCTTTAACTCCTGGGAATTCTTTTGAAATATGCTTCATTTCTAGCAGGTTTGAAGATTTTGTCATATCTTATACCTCCTATTTGGTAAGGGAGACTAGATGTCTCCCTAATATTATTAAAATTTATTTATAAGCATCTTCTGCAACAGTTATATTATCATTAGTTATACCAACATAAGGTACACGGATAGATTTTTTCTCATCTAATTTCCAATCAGTGCCATTAGTTATTTCTTTGCCGTTAACAAGATTCATACAAGAATCAACTAAAGCTTGAGCTTGGTTTTTAGCATCGTTTAATACTGTTCCAGCCATTTTTCCACCTTTAATTTTATCTAAAGCTTCTGGAATAGCATCAACTCCATAAACAGGAACAAATTTTTCAGGAGTTCCATCTAAGTAACCAGCTTTTTCAAGAGATGATATAGCACCTAAAGCCATTCCATCATTATTACAAATAACAACTTCTATTCCATCACCATGTTTAGCCACCCAAGCATCCATTTTTTCAGTTGCTTTAGTAGAATCCCACATAGCAGCATCCATAGCTAATTCTTCAGTTTCTATACCAGCTTTGTTTATAGTTTCAACAGAGAATTTTGTACGAGCTTCTGCATCTGGATGTCCAGGCTCACCTTTTAACATTACATATTGCATTTTTCCATCACCATTCTTATCCCATGATGGATTAGCTTTCCAACCTTCAGCAATAACTTCTCCTTGAATTATTCCTGATTCTTCAGAAGTAGTTCCAACATACCAAACGTTATCATAACTTTGCATTGCAGCTTCATCTGGTTCTTTGTTGAAGAATACTAATGGTAATTCCTCAGCCTTAGCTTTATCTATTATAGTAGGTGCAGATTTTGGATCAACTAAGTTTATTGCAAGGATATCAACACCTTTAGCTATCATAGTATCAACTTGCTCAACTTGCTTTGCTTGGTTATTTTGAGAGTCGTTTATTAACAATTCTGCATTGCCATCACAAAGCTTCTCGATATTTCTTCTTTGATAAGACATAAAGTTATCTTCAAAGCTATATATAGTAGCTCCTATCTTAGGTGAATCGTTTTCTTTAGGACTATCAGTGCTTTCTGATGAAGTTCCAGTAGTATCATTACCAGGTTCGGTTGAACCTCCACCGCATCCAACAAGAGTTCCCATTGCTAATGCTGAAATTAAAATTAATGCTAAACCTTTCTTTTTCATAAAAAAATCCTCCCTATTTCATACCCTTAAAATACTTAAAATGTAAGTTTAAAACAATTATAACAAATAATACCATAAAAATAAAGAGATTTTATCAAAGATAATAAAAAAAAGTAATTTAAAAGAGTAAATTTATTGAGTTAAAATATAAAACTAATTTAATAAAAGGTTAGAAAATTTTACTAAAAAAATATATAATATTATTAAGTGAAATTAAGGGGGGCGGAAAAAATGGCGACAATCAAAGATATTGCAAAAGAAGCAGGGGTTTCAATAGCAACAGTTTCTAGAGTTTTAAATTTAGATGAAACTTTAAATGTTTCAGAAGAAACTAGAAAAAGAGTTATGGAAGTTGCTGAAGAGTTAAACTATGTAACCGTAAAAGAGAGAAAAAATAGAATAAAGAATTATACAATAGGAATAGTCTATTGGTATACAGAGCTTCAAGAGTTAAATGATCCATATTTTTTATCTATAAGAATGGCAGTTGAAAAGAAATGTAGTGAAGAGAATATTAAGTTTAAACCTATAGATTTTCAAAAGATTATAAATGAAGGAACTAAAGAATATAAAGAACTAGATGGAATTCTTGCAATAGGAATATTCGAAGATAAAGAAATAAATTTAATGAAAAAAATATCTGAAAATATAATTTTTGTTGATTCATCTCCAGAAGAATGGAAATATGACTCTGTAGTTGTTGATTTTAAATACGGGGTAAAGAAAGCATTAGATTATTTGGTTTCTTTGGGTCACACTAAAATTGGATATTTAGGAGGAGAATCTATACCTCATAATGGAAATGATAATTTGAAAACAGTAAATTATAGGGAAAAAACATTTAAAGAATATATGGAAGCATTAAATGCATATAGAGAAGAGTGGGTTTTCAAGGGAAGATTTCTACCAGAGCATGGATATGAACTAATGAAAGAACTTCTGAGTTTAGACGAGATACCAACAGCAGTATTTATAGCAAGTGATCCAATGGCTATAGGTGCATATAAGTCTATTTTGGAAGCGGGACTGAGAATTCCAGAAGATATAAGTATAGTAGGGTTTGATGATATATGTACAGCAAAGTTTCTTACCCCTTCTTTAACTACAATCAGGGTTTACACTGATTATATGGCTAATATAGCGGTTGAAACTTTATTAGAGAGAATGAAATCAGAAAGAGATATGTCAAGAAAAATAGTATTACCTGTTCAGCTTGTTGTAAGAGATAGTTGTAAAAAAATATAGAGTAAAAAGCAACTTGCGCTCACTAATGTGAAGCAAGTTGCTTTTTAATATATAGGATAATTTTTTACTGTGTTTTAAGTATATGTGATTCTTAGATTTAATTTGTCTATTATAATTTGGTGTAATTAAGCTATGTAAATAGACTTTTGATTAAATCTAGATTTTTTATGCAGGCATTATAACCATTATTATATGCTTCTTCAAGTTTAATAATATCTTTTTCAAAACTATCAATAGATTCTTTTAAAGTAGGGCGTATTATAACTGCCTTTCCTTCTCTTTCAAGAGATTCACAAAATGATACTGTCTCATTATATTTTTCATGTCTTGATAAAAATGAACTTTTTAAATTAGGATATTTTTTACCAACTATTTTAGAGGCTAATATATTACTTTTTCCTAATGTTTTTTTATATTCTTTAGGTCTTGTTAATATTATAAGATGCTTTTCATTGCCATCTTCGATAGCTTTTTTTATTGGAATTGGGTCTAAAAGGCCGCCATCATAATATTCATTTTCTCCTATTTTAATTGGGGGAAAGAATATAGGAATAGCACAAGTGGCTCTTAATGATGTGAATTTTTCATCTTTAATTTTTCCATCTAAATATTCAGTTTGTCCTGTTTTAGCATTGGTAACACCTATTAAAACTTTTCCCTTATAATTTGAAAGTGCTTCAAAATCATAAGGGAAGAGTTTATTTGCAACCTCATCAAAGATGAAGTCTAATCCAAAAAGACTTTTACATCTAAAGAAGTTTTTAACACCTAAATAGCGTTTATCATTTCTGTATTTTTTTAATATATCAATATTTCTCCTTTTTTGTTTTGAGATGTATGAAAATCCATTGGTTATACCAGCAGATACACCAATACAATAAGGAAATACTATATCATTATCAAGAAGAGCATCCATCACTCCAGCACTAAAAATTGGACGGAATGTTCCACCTTCTAAAACTAAACTAACCATAAGTTTCTCCTTTAAAAAATTTTTATATTTTAAATTATAATACTTAATTAAGTAATTATCAAAATTGTTAAGTTGAAAAAAGGGGGATTATATGGTATGATTTGGGTAAATAAAATAATAAAGTTAGCTAGGGGAGCCAATGATATTTGGCTGAGAGTAGAAAATGAATTTCTTGACCCTTAAACCTGATCTGGATAATTCCAGCGTAGGGAAGCCCAAGACAAATATACTTAAGATTTTAAAGCATATATAGCCTTAGGCTGTATATGCTTTTTTTAATACAATTAGAAGAGGAGATAAAACTATGGCTAAATTATTTAATGCACTAACAATTGCAGGATCAGATAGTTCAGGAGGAGCAGGAATACAAGCTGATATTAAATCTTTTTCTGCAAATGGAGTTTATGGAATGAGTATAATAACTGCAATAACAGCACAAAGTACTCAAGGGGTTTTTGGAATAATGGATGTTACTCCAGAAATTATAGAAAAACAAATAGAAGTGATTTTTGATGATATAGAAGTAGATTCTATAAAAATAGGTATGGTATCTAAAATAGAATCAATTGAGGCTATTAGTAGAGCTTTAAGAAAAGTTTCTAATTTACCTCAAATAGTATTAGATCCAGTAATGATTTCAAAAAGTGGATTTAAGCTTTTATCAGATGATGCTAAGGATGCTTTAATAGAACACTTAATACCTTTAGCTACGCTAATAACACCAAATCTTCCAGAAGCAGAGGTTCTATTAGATAGAGAGATTCTTACAATAGAAGATATGAAACAAGCTGCTATAGATATAAAAGAAATGGGAGCTAAATATGTGCTAATAAAAGGAGGCCATTTAGAAGGCGCTGCTACAGATTTACTTTTTGATGGAGAAAACTTTGTGTTATTTGAGCAAGAGAGAATAAATACAAAGCATACTCATGGTACTGGATGCACACTATCTTCTGCTATAACTGCTAATTTAGCAAAAGGCATGAATATAGTTGATGCAGTAACAGAAGGGAAAAAATATATAACTGAAGCTATAAAACATGGATTTAAATTAGGAAAAGGTGTTGGACCAACTCACCATTTCTATAAGTTTTATGAGGAGAAATAGGGCTATGACAGTATTGAAAAAAGAAAATCCATTAATTCATATGATAACTAACTATGTTACTGTAAATGACTTAGCTCAAGTAACAATAAACTATGGTGGATTACCTCTTATGGCAACACATCATGAAGAGTTAGAAGAAATAACAGGAATGGCAAGTGGGCTTTTAATTAATATAGGTACATTAGAACCCTATTCTATGGAGTCATCTTTAATAGCTATGGATATTGCCAAAAAAAGAAATATACCTAGAGTTTTAGATCCAGTAGGGGTTCAAGCTTCTACCTTAAGAAAAAACTTTGCAAAAGAATTAATTTTAAAAGGTGAGCCAAGTTTAATAAAAGGTAATTTAGCTGAAATAAAGACTCTTATTGGAGAAACATCAAAATCAATTGGTATAGATTCCTTTGAGAATGGATTAAGTGAAGCGGTGAAAGAAAAAATAAAAGCTTATGCAGAGGAAAGAGATGTTATAATAGTTGTTTCTGGAGAAGTAGATTTTATAACTAATGGAGATAAGGCTGCTTTAGTAGAAAATGGAGTAGCTAAGATGAGCAAAATTACAGGAACTGGATGTATGCTAGGCGCTTTATTAACAATTGCTTTAAGCTTTTATGAGGATAAGGATTTAAGGTTTGAAGAGGTAGTAAAAGCAGTAGCGGCTTGGGGGTTGTGTGGAGAGATTTCAGAAGAATGTCTAAAAGATGGAGAAGGACTGATGAGTTTTAAACATAGACTTTTAGATACTCTATCATTAATAGATGATGAGGTAATAAGAGAAAGAAGGAAAGTTTCTTATGAATAATGAGTATATGAAGGAATTATATTTAGTAACGGATTATAGAATACCATTTAATGAATTATTAGAAAAAACTAAAGGAGCATTAGAAGGTGGAGCTACTTTAGTTCAATATAGAGCTAAAAATATGGATACTAAGGTTATGTGTGAAGAGGCATTAAAGCTTAGAGAGTTGTGTGATGAATTTGGAGCAGTATTTTTAGTGAATGATAGAATTGATGTTGCCTTAGCAGTAAATGCTCATGGGGTTCATATAGGACAAGATGATATGCCATGCACATTAGCTAGAAAAATAATGCCAGAAGGTTCAATCATAGGAGTAACTGTTCATAATAGAGAAGAGGCATTAAAGGCAATTGAAGAGGGCGCAGATAATTTAGGTGTTGGAGCATTGTTTTCAACAAATAGTAAAGATGATGCTACATTAATGAGTATGGAAACACTAAAAGAAATAAGAGAAGTTTCTAATATACCTCTTTATGGAATTGGTGGAATAAACACAGATAATTTAACTGAAGAGCACTTGGAATTAATAGATGGGGTTGCAGTTATATCAGCATTATTAAATAGTGAAGATATAGTAGAAAAAAGTAAAGAGTTTATAAGCATATTAAATAAATAAAATTGAATAATACCTTTCAAAAGGGCAATAGTTTAAGAAGAGGTTCTATAATGAGCCTCTTTTTCTTATTACTTTTAATAGTAAATTTTTATAGTATAATAATTAATAAGAATCTTTACTATTTTTATAAGTTTAATTGTATAAAAGTATAAATTATGCTTTTTATATTTAACTTGGATTAAAGAAAATAGTAGAACATAACTGAAATTTAAAAATATTAGGAGTAGATAATGAGAAGAGCCTTTGAGATATTAAATAATATTTTTGGATATAAAGAATTTAGAAGAGGGCAGCTTGAAGTAATAGAGAAGATTTTAGGCGGGAGAGATATTTTTTGCATATTACCAACTGGTGGAGGTAAATCACTTTGCTATGAGATACCAGCTTGTATATTAAAAGGTAAGACCTTAGTTATATCACCACTAATATCTCTAATGAAGGATCAAGTTGATAATTTAAATTCCCTAGGAATTAGTGCAAGTTATATAAGTGGAGGAAATAGCTTCGATGAGGTGAAGGAAAAGATAAATGGATTCATAGAGGGAGAGGTTAAGCTTTTATATGTTTCGCCTGAAAGGTTAAGTAATAATTATTTCTTAGATAAGATTAAAAATGTTAACATAGAGCAACTTGTAGTAGATGAAGCGCATTGCGTCTCTATGTGGGGACATGATTTTAGAAAGAGTTATGGATTAATTAAACCATTTGTAGAAAAATTAAGAAAGAAACCTACAATAACGGCATTTACAGCAACTGCTACAGAAGAAGTAATGGAAGATTCTATAAAGCTCTTAGGACTTACTAATCCATTTTTATATAAAGGCAGTTTTAGTAGGGATAACTTAGAGATAAATATACTTAAAGAAGTTGATAAACTTGAGACAATAAGTGAAATAATAAGTGAAAATGAAGAAGAATCAGGAATAATATACTGTTCTACTAAAAATGAGGTTGAAGAGCTTTATAAACATATGAATTATAGAGGCAAAAGTGTAGGGAAATATCATGGTTCCTTAAGTGAAAAGGAGAAAAATTATTATCAAGATGAATTCTTAAGTGATAATTTAAAGGTTATGATTGCTACAAATGCTTTTGGAATGGGAATAGATAAGCCAGATGTTAAGTTTATAATTCACTCAACATTTCCTAAAAGTGTAGAAAACTATTATCAAGAAATTGGGCGTGGAGGAAGAGATGGTAGTTTAGCGAAGTGTTATCTTCTTTATTCAGAACAAGATATAAGAGTTATGGATTATTTAATAAGTTCAACTACTGAAATAAGCAGAAGAACTATAGAGCTTAATAAGTTAGAAAAAATAATAAACTTCTGTAATTATGAAGAGTGTTTAAGGAAATACATATTAGATTATTTTGGAGAAAAGAACTCTATAAAATACTGCAACAACTGTAGTAATTGTTTGAAGAATTCAGATTTTACTGATATGACAATAGAGGCACAAAAAATACTTTCATGTATTTATAGAACTAAGGAATCTTTTGGAGAAAGTGTACTTATTGATATATTAAGAGGAATTCATGGACCTAAGATTGAGAAATATAAGCTATATGAATTATCAACCTTTGGAATAATGAAAGAATACACAAATAAATTTATAAAAGATATTATAAATGAACTTTTGGAGATACATGCCTTAGAAAGAAAAGAAGGCACATATTCTATGTTTAAATTAAACTTAAAGTCAATCACTATATTAAAAGGTAAAGAAAAAGTTTTTCTTAATATAAATAAGAGTGGAGAAGAAACATGCAAAGATTTAGAGTTGTTTAAAAAGTTTAGAATATTAAGAAAAGATCTTTCAAGAAGAGAGGGTGTAAAACCATATATAATTTTTACAGACTCTATGATCATAGAAATAATAAATAAGATGCCTAAGAATAAAAGTGAGCTTGAAGATATAAAAGGTTTTGGAGAGCAGAAGATTATAAAATACGGGTCATTTATTTTAACAACTTTAAGAGATTATGAGAAACATAAGAAAAAGAATAGATTATTAAAGCAAGTTTAAGAGAAAACTTATAAATTGTATGAAGAGGATTAGTTTAGAATTATTACTTTAATTCAGTAATTCTCAATACATATTTATAAGTTTTTATTTTATTAATTATATAATTAGATTTTTTACAAAGTAATATAAAATATTTTGTCATAGAATAGGAACCTGTTTGAATATATTTATGGTAAAGGAGGGATTATAATGGATTTTAAAGAATTTATAAAAAGTGATAGGGAAAAACATAATAAGCAAAAGTTTAAGGGAACATTCATAGATTATTTGGAGATTGTCAAAGATAATCCTGATATTGCAAAACTTTCTCATAAGAGAATTCATGACTTGATAGTTGATAAAGGGTTTGAAATATTACGCCCAGAGGAAAATGCAAAAATAAAGAAGATATATGGAAATGAGAAAATAAAGAAATACAATTTCTTTAAGGAAGATTTCTATGGTATAGATACAGTTATCATGAAAATAATGAATTACTTCCATTCAGCATCAATGAAAGGGGAGGAAGCTAGACAGGTTTTATATTTAGTAGGACCAGTTGGAGCTGGAAAGTCATCTTTAGTAGAAGCTATTAAAAAATCTTTAGAAACAGCACCACCAGTATATGTTTTAGATGGATGTCCAATGCACGAAGAACCTCTTCATTTAATACCTAAACACTTAAGAGGTGAATTTGAAGAAATGCTAGGGGTTAAGATTGAGGGGGATTTATGCCCAGTATGTAAGTATAGATTGCTAAATGAATTTGGAGGAGAATATGAGAAGTTTCCAGTATCAACAAAGAATTTCTCAATACGTTCAAGAAAAGGAATAGGAGTTGTTCCTCCAGTAGATCCTAATAACCAAGATACATCAATATTAACAGGTTCTATAGATATTTCTAAAATGGATATGTATCCAGAGGATGACCCTAGAATATTCTCATTAAATGGAGCATTTAATGTTGGTAATAGAGGAATGGTTGAGTTTATAGAGGTATTTAAAAATGATGTTGAATATCTACACACTATAATAACAGCAACTCAAGAAAAATCTATACCTTCACCAGGAAAGGGTTCAATGATTTATTTTGATGGTCTTATAATAGCTCACTCTAATGAAGCTGAGTGGAATAAGTTTAAATCAGACCATACAAATGAAGCTATTTTAGATAGAATTGTAAAGGTTGAGGTTCCTTATTGTTTAGAGCTTAGTGAAGAAACAAAGATTTATGAAAAGATTTTAAAGAAATCTAACTTTGATGCTCATATAGCACCTCATACAATGGAAATTGCTTCAATGTTTGCTATACTTACAAGATTGCTTCCTTCTATGAAGGTTGATCCAGTTACTAAACTTAGACTTTATAACGGAGAGGAAATAGTAGAAAAAGGAACTACTAAGAGAATTGATGTTTTAGAGCTTAAAGAAGAAGCTGGACCTATGGAAGGAATGAAGGGAATATCTACAAGATTTATTATTAAAGCTATAGATAATGCATTATCAAATGCAGAGCATATGTGTATAAATCCATTAAGTGTAATGGAAAGCATAATAAAATCAGTTAAGGATATGGATATTTCTCAAGATGATAAGAAGAAATATTTAGGATATATTCAAGATACTATTAGAAAAGAATACAACAAGATTCTTGAGAAAGAAATTACAAAGGCATTTATTCATTCTTTCCAAGAGCAAGCAGAAAGTTTATTCAATAATTATATAGATAATGCAGAAGCTTATGTAAACAAGACTAAACTTAAAGATTCTGCAACAAGCGAGGAGTTAGAGCCAGACGAAGAATTTATGAGAAGCATAGAAGAGCAGATTGGAATCGGAGAATCTTCTGCAAAAGGCTTTAGAGCTGATGTGACATCATATATGTTCTATATAGTTAGAAGTGGCGGAAAAATGGACTATAGATCTTATGAACCACTAAAAGAAGCCATTGAAAAGAAATTAACAGCTTCAGTAAAAGATTTATCAAGAATTATAACAAAATCTAGAGTAAGAGATAAAGATCAAGATAAGAAGTATAACTCAATGGTAAATCAAATGGAGAAGAATGGTTATTGTCCACATTGCTGCGATGTAATCTTAAAATATGCAGCTAATAACCTATGGAAGGATTAAGAGAATGGCCATATTCAGAGATCAAGCTGAGAATCAAGTAGAACATGATAGATCTATAGAAGACAGAAGACGTCATAGGCAATTAGTAGAAAAGTCAATTAAAGAAAACTTAGGTGATATACTTTCGGAAGAGAGTATAATTGGAGAAACAAAAAACAAAAAATATAAAATTCCTATTAGAGGAATAAAAGAGTACCAGTTTATATATGGCTCTAATAATAAAGGGGTTACAACTGGAACTGGGGAAGAAAGAAGAGGAGATAGGATAGCTAGTGATAAGAGAAAAGCTATCGGAAATAATAAGGCTGGAAATCAAGAGGGAAAAGATATATATGAAACTGAGATAACCCTAGAGGAACTTATGGACTATATAGTAGAAGATCTTGATCTTCCTAATTTAGATAGAAAGAAGTATTCTGAAATCATAGTTGAAAGTGCAGCTAGAAAAAGAGGATATCAAAAGTATGGTATAAGACCAAGACTTGCAAAAAAGAGAACCGTTATGTCCAAGATTGCAAGAAAACAAGGAAAGAAAAGAGCTTTACTTGAATTAGGAGAAGAAAATAGTATAGAGAGATTTCCTTTTAGAGAGGATGATTTAAGATACTACAAGGTTAAGAAACAACCTAAAAAAGAGAGTAATGCTGTAATGATTTTTATAATGGACGTTTCAGGCTCTATGGATAATACAAAAAAATATTTAGCTAGGTCATTCTTCTTTGTTCTATCAAGATTTATAAGAAGAAAATATCACAATATAGCTTTTGAATTCATTTCCCATACTACAACAGCTAAAAATGTAAATGAGTATGAATTTTTCCATAAGGGAGAATCTGGTGGAACTTATATATCTTCAGGAATAAATTCTGCTATAGATTTGATAAAGGAAAAGTATCATCCAGGAGTATGGAATATTTATCCTTTCTATGCTTCAGATGGTGATAACTGGAGTGAAGATAATGAAAGAGCTATGAAGGCTGTAAATGAAATCTCTGATTTAAGTAATATGTTTGGTTACATTGAACTTTTACCATCAACTTATTCAACAACGATGTTTTATAGATTTAAAAAGGAAATAGATAAGAAAAATTTTGTTTCTGTAGTAGTAAAGGAAAAGAAAGATTTATGGAATGCTATAAAACATATGCTTTCTGAAGAGTTGCAAGAAGAGAATAATTGATGAGAGTGTATATAGATAAGGGGCTTTTGAAATGGATTATAATTTAAGAGATTTAGAAGGTTGGAACAATAAAATAGAAGAAATAGCCAAGAGTGAAGGACTAGATTATTATCCACAGGAATATGAAGTTATTGGATATAATGAAATGTTAAGTTATGAAGCCTATGTGGGAATGCCTTCTAAATATCCACATTGGAGTTATGGTAAGGCTTATGAAAAGAATAAAACATTGTATTCACTAAATATGACTGGATTACCATATGAAATGGTTATAAATTCAAATCCTTGCCTGGCTTATTTAATGAAGGATAACACATTGTTACTTCAAATTTTAACTATGGCTCATGTTTATGGTCATAATGATTTCTTTAAAAATAATAGACTTTTTGCAGAAGGGACAGATGCAGATAACACATTAGAAATGTTTAAGTTGGATGCAGATACTATAAGAGGATATATAAATGATCCAAGTATAGGGTATAGTCAAGTAGAAAGAATATTAGATGCTGCTCACTCAGTTAGATATCAAGTACCTAGAGTTATTGGCGAAAGGAGAGAGTCTCAAGAGGAGCAAAGAAAGAGAATATTAGATATATTTAATGACAGAAAAGCAAATAGAGGACCTTTGGATACATTGGAAGATTTGCTTCCACCAGATGTTAGTAGGATTCCTTTAAATCCAGATGATGACATACTTCAATTTATAATTGATTACTCTAATTTGGAGGAATGGGAGAAAAATATATTAAAGATTGTAAGAAGAGAGAGCCTTTACTTTATTCCACAAATTGAAACTAAAATTATGAATGAGGGATGGGCAAGCTATTGGCATTATAATATTTTGAAAAAACTAGAATTGCCACAGGGACTACATCTAGAATTCTTAAAGAGGCATAATGATGTAGTTGCTCCTATATCTTATGGATTAAATCCTTACTATATAGGATTTAGAATTTTTCAAGATATAGAAGAGAGATATGGAAAAGAGAAAATCTTTGAGGTTAGAGCTTTAGAAAGAGATAGTTCTTTTATAAGAAAATATTTAACTAAGGAATTATGCGAAGAATTAAATCTCTTTCAATACGTTAAAAAGGGATTTGATTATGTTGTAGATGAGGTTTCAGACGATTTAGGGTGGAAGAATATAAGAAATCTTATAGCAGATGAGTGTGGAGTTGGATCAATACCTTATATAAGGGTTAAGGAGCTTAATAAGAAGGATATGACTTTAAACCTTGAACATGTTTTTGATGGAAGAGAGTTAGAGGCTGCATATGCTAAAAAGACATTAAAATATATAAATGTTTTATGGGGAAGAAAAGTTACTTTAACAAGTAAGGGAAAAGATGGAGCAGATATTTTATTTTTGTGTGATGAATAATGAAAGTCTTTCATAGTATATAAGGTAATTAATTTATCTTGGAGAAATTATAATGAAAAATTTAAAAGGTTCACAGACAGAAAAAAATCTTTATAAGACATTTGCAGGAGAATGTCGTGCTAGGACTAAGTATAACTTGTTTGCTGAAGAGGCAAGAAAAGAAGAACAGCATTGGATTGCTGATGTTTTTGATGAAACTGCAGGAAATGAGTATGCTCATGCAAGAGAAGTTTATAAAACTTTTTTAGGTAATGTAGGTAGTATAGAAGAAAATTTACTTACAGCAGCCATGGGAGAGACTGATGAGTATAAGGAAATTTATAAGCAGTATGAAGAAGTTGCAAGAGATGAAGGGTATAATGAAATAGCTGATTTCTTCAAAGAGCTTAGAGAAGTTGAGGAGTCACATAAAGAAAGATTTACCATGCTTAACAAAAAGCTTGAAGAGGGTAGTTTATATAGCTCTGAAAATAATGAAAAATGGATATGTTTAAATTGTGGCTATATATATGAAGGTAATGAAGTGCCTAAGATGTGTCCTTTATGTAAGTATCCACAAGGATATTTTAAGCTTATATGTGAATGCTAAAGGAGTTTAGTTTATAATGGGTCATTCAGATGTGTTTAAAAGGCATTTTAATGAGGTAAATAATTTAAGTTCTCTTCTTAACAGTTATGCAAACACTTATAGACTTTTAGTTGGAGCAGCTGGAGAGCTTAATAACATTGCTAAAGTTAGAAAGCGAGATTTAGACCAAGCTCTAGATAGAGTTGATGAAATGGGAGAAATAATAGATTCGGTTCTAGAGATAATAAAAGAAAATGAAGATGCCTATATAAAGTATATAAAGCTTAAGTCAGAAGTTATAAATTCTAAAGCTTCTAAAGATGTTATTTTAACAGAAGTTGAACAAGATTTGCTTTTTGATAACTCAACTAATAGAGAAGATGAATAAATAAAAAGCCTATTAAAGAAAAACTTTAATAGGCTTTTTTTAGAATTTTTTTAATTGTATGTTGCTAACCATTAAATATGCGAATAATGCTAAGATTATTACTGGGAATATAATGTTTGTAGGATTATTTACTGTTAATACAATAAATAAAGCTACAACAGCACCAGCTATAGTTATTGGTACGCCTCTGAATACTCCATCGAATTCAGTTGCATTATATCTAGCTAATCTGAAAGCACCACAAATAGGGAAAGCAAGTAATATAGCATATCCTAGTATTCCTCTTGGTCCTAATGATTCAAAATTATAGAATACAAAAGTTAATACAGATGGTGCAACACCAAATGATACTAAATCAGCTAATGAGTCTAGTTCTTTACCAAGATCACTAGAAACATTTAAGTAACGAGCAACTCTTCCATCATATCTATCAACTAATCCAGCCATAATAATAAATATTCCAGCCAATAAGTAGTTAGCTTCAAAGGTTGCTAATAATGATAATATACCAAAAGACAGGTTTATAAAAGTAAATATATTTGGTATACTACTTTTTCTCATATAATCACTCCTAAATAAATAAATTAACAATAAATAAATTATATCAATAATGAATATTATAAGCTATTAAATTAACCTTAAATACATATTAATAATTTAAGTTTAACCTTAAATTATTATAAATATAAATTAAAAAATAGTTATTATTGCATAAAACTTGATTAAAATAAAAGCATACTATCACTATCTTATCGACAAGGTCATAAACAAATGATATAATTTTATAATATTGTAGAATTTGTATAATATACTAAAAATGATACCATTAATTAAAAGAAATATCAATTCAATTTATAATAAGGGTTTAAAATTGGAGGCGTAAAAAGTTGAAAAAAGTAAGATTTATATATAATCCATATTCAGGAGAAAATGCTATATTAAAAGAATTAGATAAGATTATAACAATGCACCAAGAGAAGGGATATACAATAGTTCCTTACAGAATTCAGAAGGGTGTAGATGTTATACAAGCTTTAGATGTAATAGATTCTTCGTATGAATATATACTAATAGCAGGTGGAGATGGAACTATTGATACTGTTGTTAATGCTATGAAAAAAAGAGAAATAGATTTACCAATAGGTATAATACCTGTTGGTACAGCTAACGACTTTGCGAAGCATTTAGGAATGCCACAAGATGCAGGAGCTTGCGTTGAGATGATATTAGATTCATATGCAGTTGGAGTTGATTTAGGAAAGGTAAATGATAATTACTTTGTAAATGTATTATCAACAGGATTATTTACTGATGTATCTCAAAAAACAGATACAAACTTAAAAAATACAATTGGAAAGTTAGCATATTATTTAAAGGGATTAGAAGAACTTCCTAACTTTAGAAAATTAGATGTTAAAATAACTGCTAATGGGGAAGTATTTAATGAGCCTATATACTTAATGCTTGTATTTAATGGTCAAACAGCTGGTAACTTTAAGTTAGCAACAAAAGCTAAAGTACAAGATGGATTATTAGATGTTGTAATATTTAAAGCTTGTCATATTCCAGAATTAATACCTATGTTTATAAAGGTATTAAAGGGAGAACATTTAAATGACTCAAGAATAGAGTATATAAAGGCTGAGGAGATTCTTATAGAGTCAAATGAAAATATAGTTACTGACATAGATGGAGAAAGAGGCCCGGATTTTCCACTAAGAGTACAGTGTATTAAAGATGGAATAAAAGTTTTAGGAATAAATAAGTAATTTAAATAATAGTTTATAGTAATGATTAATTTAATATGTAAAACAAAATAGAGTAATACTAGGAGGAATTATGAATCAAACATTTATTTATTACGCAGTTTTGTTAATTATAATTTTTATTACTATAAACAATATATTAGAAAACTTAAAATATTCGCCTAAAAAATTAAAATTACTAATAAGTATAGCTTTTATATTTCAATTAATAAGAGGAATTTCATTAATAGTTTTAGCTTTAGTTGAAAAGCAAAATTATATTGGCTTTTTAAAGTACACCATATTTTTTGATTTAATATATATTCCACTAATATTAATGTTAGCATTTTATGTGTTTTTAAGAAGTGATAGAGTTAATTTTAATATAATAAGATTATCATTTGGAATACTTAGTATGTTTTATTTAGGAATGATAGTATTTTTTAAACCATATTTTAAGGCTACATGGGAGTTTGGATATTTAATAAATGTTGATAATGAATTTCTATTTAAGGGGATATACTTATTTTTATTATCTATTATAATTTCATTTATAATACTTTATAAAAAGGAAAAACATTCAAATAATACAGGGATAATAGGTGTTGTTTTTGTAGGTTTTTTAATAATATTAGAAAATTCTTTAGGATTAATAGGGTTAGAATTTTTAAATGCATGTTTAATAAGCGAAGTTGCTTTAACTTGTCTATGCTTTTATTTTTTGACTACCTTTAAAAAGAATATAATATCAGTAAATGGATAGAAGTTAATCTATCCATTTATTTTTTTTGAACAAATAGGGGAAAACTATTAAAAACAGAATGAGGTGATTTTATGAAAAAATTAATCTTATCATTTTTAATAGGAATTACTATTTTCAATGTAGGATGTACAAGTAATATTGAGAAGGTTCCAGAAGAATCAAATACTCAACAAGTAAATCCAGCACAAGGAGTTTCACCAGATCCAACAGAAATTCCAGAGGAGAAAAACAGCAAAGAAGAATACTCAAAAAATAGGATAAAAGGATTGTATGAAAAATTAGTTGATAAAGCAGAAAGTGAAAAAGATTTTAATGAGAAAGAATGGAGTAACTTTAAAGGAGTGTACATGAATGATTTAACTAAAGCTGAAGAAGAGATAAAAGGAACTGATAGTGCTAAAAATATACCTCTTTTAAAAGATTTAGTTAATGAATACGATAAATATTTAAATGGAAATGCTAAAGATGAAAAAGTAAAAGAGATAAAAGATAATATAGAGTCTAATATAAAATAATTTTAAATAGAGTGTAGATTTATTTAAAATTAGTCTTAATTAAAATATATAATTTAATTTTATATTAAGCTCTATTTTAAACTAGTGTTGATTTCTAGCTAGGTTTGAAGATATAGATGGAAATCAACACTCGCTTAAAACAGAGACATATATTATCTAAAAAATTCCTTAGAAGGTAGGTCTTTTAATATTTCACCAGATTGAAGTTCAATTACTCTTGATGAAGCTTCTTTAGCAAATTCCATATCATGCGTTATTATTAGTATTCCTATATTGGTTTTAGCTAATGATTTCATTATATTAGCTATTTCTTTTGTTATTGTAGGATCAAGTGCTGATGTTGGTTCATCAAAGCAGATATATTTAGGATTTAGCATTAGAGCACGACCTATAGCAACTCTTTGTTTTTGTCCACCTGAAAGTTCACATGGATAAGAGTCAGCTTTATCATCTAAAGCAAGATTTTTTAATATTACCATAGCTTTAGATTCAGCTTCTTCTTTTGAAATTTTTAAAGTTTGCATTGGAGCAGCTATTAAGTTTTCCATAATGCTCATATGAGGAAATAGATTAAAGTTTTGAAAAACTAGTCCTATTTTGTTGTGAATATCTTTAAGCTTTTTGGTGACTACATACTTTCCTTCATTACAAATAGTAAAGTCATCTATATTTATAGTTCCTAAGTCACAAGTTTCTAATCCATTTAATATTCTCAAAATTGTAGTTTTACCTGCGCCGGAAGGACCAAGAAGACTTAAAATCTCCCCTTCTTTAAGTGAAAAGTTTATATTTTTTAGAATTTTATTTCCTTTAAAAGATTTCTCTAAGTTTTTAATCTCTATCATTTAACTTGTCCTCCTTTTAATTATAGTAAGAATACCTTTTTTCAAGTCTATCAAAGACTTTGGTTAATAGAGCAACCAATATTAGATATATGACTCCAGTTAAAAATAAAGGAATTAATGAAGCATCTCTATTACTTGCAATTTTACCAGCTCTTAATAATTCTCCGATTCCAACAACATATACTAAAGAGGTATCTTTCACTAATGTGATTACTTCATTAGCTATAGCAGGTAATATCTTTTTAAATGCTTGTGGTAATATTATTTTTCTAAATGTATATGATTTTGAAAATCCTAAGATTTCACAGGCTTCATACTGACCAGCAGGAACATCTTTAATTCCAGATCTGAATATTTCCCCAAAGTATGCTGCGTAGTTTAGAACAAAGGCTAAAATTGCAGCAGGAAATCTATCTATACTTATTCCTATAATAGGTAGTCCAAAGAATACAAATATTAATTGAAGAAGTAGAGGAGTTCCACGCATAACCCATACATAAAATGAAGCTATTCCATTTATAGTTTTTATTTTTGATAATCTAAGTATTGCAACAACAACTCCTAGTGGAATTGATAATAATAATGTAATAATGAAAACGCCTAAGGTATTTTTAAGTCCTTCTAAAATTGACGGCATTAATGTAATAATATAATCCAAAACTTTTCACCCCTTTAAAATTTTATTCTAAATCTTTGCCAAACCATTTTACTGATATTTTTTTTGTTGTACCATCCTGTTTCATTTCCTCTAAAGTTTTATTTAGAGGAGCTAGTATAGGAGAACTTTTTCTAAGACCAACACTGTAGCTTTCTTTTCCTAAATCTTCAGACAAAACTCTAAATTTATTTTTATCTTTTTTAGACATATAGTATTGTGCTAGTATTTCATCGCATACAACTGCATCACTTCTTCCAGCTTCTAAATCCATAAAGCAATCATTGAAGCTATCAAATAGGATAGGTTCATTACCTTTGAATGAAGCTACAAGATTTGGGTTTTCGAATAAGACATCTAGTGAACTTGAACCATCTTGAGTTGTAACTGTTTTTCCTTTTAAATCTTTTAATGATGTTATATTTGAATCTGATAAAGTTACAATAACTTGTCTATTTTTTAAATAAGGTTCTGTAAAGGCTACTTTTTTTGCTCTTTCAGGTGTCATTGTGTATCCGTTCCATATAGCATCTATGTTTCCGTTATTAAGTTCCGTTTCTTTCATAGACCAGTCGATCGCTTGAAAATCAACTTTATAACCTATTCTTTTAAAAGCTTCCTTTGCTAAATCAACATCAAATCCAACGATATTTCCGTCTTGATCTCTAAATCCCATTGGAACAAAAGTATCATCCATTCCAACTACTATAGTTTTTTCATCCTTAACTTTAGTAGTATTTTTTTTAGAACAACCATAAAGAAAGGTTGAAAAAACAAGTACAGTTAATAATAAAAATAAAAGTTTTTTCATAATTGCCTCCATCACTTTAATATATCACTACTTTATCATGCTAAAGCAAAGAAGTCAATGTGCATTTTAAATTTATTTGTTTTAAATCTCTTTAAAAAGTTGCATTTTAAAGTTTATATAATATAATAAACTAGAGAGTTATATAATTTTTTTTTAAAAGGTGGTGAAACTAAATGGAAGATAGCCCTCGAGAAGATAGGTGCAAAGAAGAGATAAAAAATAATATTATTAAGAAAAGAGGGAGGATATTTTCTGTTTAGGATTTTAGGACATACTTCTCCTTTTCTTAATAGATACTTAATCTTAAATTAATTATTTTAAGGTTAAAGGAGGAGAGATATAATGAATAAGTTAACAATGTTTCTTTATAGTAATATAATGAATAAAAAAATATACGATGAGTTTAATGAAGTTTTAGGTGTATTAAAAGATGTATATGTTACTACAGAAGAAGGATATCCAAGAATAATTGGATATAAAGTTAAGAGAGATGGAGTTATATTTGACTATGAGTTTAAAAATATAGATTTTTATCAAAAGGATAATGGGAAAATAAAGATTCAAATAAGAGGAAGCAGAGAGATATTACCTAGAAATTATAGCTATTTATTATCACAAAATTTATTAGATAGAAAAATAGTAGACATAAATGGTAAAAAGGTTGTTAAGGTTGATGACTTAAGAATTGTTAAAATAGCAGGTGAGTTTAGAGTTATAGCTGTTGAAACTGGTAATATAGTTAAATTTAGAAGAAAAGGACTTGATACTTTAGGTAAATTGTTAGCTAAAATATTTAGAGAAAAGTTTCAAGAAAAAGTTATTATGTGGGAAGATGTTGAGTCTTTAGAAATGATAAACGAAAACTTAAAGTTAGCTATTCCATATAAGAAACTTCAAAAATTACACCCTGCTGACTTAGCAGATATACTGGAAGAATTAGATGCTATAAACAGAAAAAAAGTCTTTGATAGTTTAGATGAAGACTTAGCAGCTGATACATTAGAAGAAATAGAACCAGAAGTACAAAGTAGTATCATAAAAGGGCTTTCTCATTCAAAAACAGCAGAGCTATTTGAAAATATTCCGAATGATGAGATTGCTGATATTATTGATGAACTGGATGAAGAAGAAAGAGAAAAAGTATTAATTGCCTTAGAAAATGAAGATGCTGAGGAAGTTAAGGAACTTATGGGTTATTCAGATGAATCTGTAGGTAGTATTATGAATAAGGACTTTATATCATTTAATTTAGATCTTACAGTAAAAGAAACAGTAGAGCTTCTTAGAGAGTTAAATGCTGATGAGGAAGTTATGTATTATGTCTACATAACTGATGAGGAAGATAGATTAAAAGGTGTAGTTACATTGAGAGATTTAATAATGAATCAAGATGGAATTATGCTTAAAGAGATAATGCATACATCTTCTCTAAGTGTTAATATAGATAGTACAATTGAAGATGCTATAGAAAAATCAACAAAATATGATTTAATATCTATTCCAGTAGTTGATTATGAAGAAAAATTAGTTGGAATAGTTCTAATTCATGATATAGTTGATGAACTAATTCCAAACAATCTGAAGAAAAAGTTTAAGAAAAAGTACACAGATTAGTTGACAAAATTGAATAAAAGCATATAATAAAATATATAATTCATATCAGAATAGTCGGATAAATGTTATGATGAAGTAAAGTATTATAAGGATAGGTTACAGAGAGAAAGTGATGCTGGAAATCTTTCACCAAAGCTTTATGAGAAGTGCGCTTCTGAACAAAAATTTTGAATTTACTTATTATAATAGTAGAAATTTTCGTGAATCACCCGTTAAAGTGATAGAGTATTTATTGTACTTGATTAAGTGAGGTCTTTACCTAATTAGAGTGGAACCACGGAGCAAAAAGCTTCGTCTCTAAATAGTGTAAAGGCCTTTTATTTATATATTTTAGGAGGTTTTATAATATGGTTTTTAAGAATGTATTAAGTTTAATAGGAAATACACCGGTATTAAAGGTTGATGGATTATTTGAAGGAGAAAATAATCCAAATATATTTGTTAAATTAGAAAAGTTTAATCCTGGAGGAAGTATAAAAGATAGAGCTGCTTTAGGTATGATAGAACAGGCTGAAAAAGAAGGGCTATTAAAAGAACATGGAGTTATAGTTGAACCTACTAGTGGAAATACTGGAATTGCTATAGCTATGATAGGAAAGGTTAAGGGGTATAAAGTTATAATAACTATGCCTGAGACTATGAGTAAAGAAAGAAGAGATATGATAAAGGCTTATGGTGCTGAAATAATTCTTACAGAAGGAAGTAAAGGAATGAAAGGAGCGATTGCTGAGGCTGAAAGACTAGCTGATGAAAAAGGTTATTTTATGCCTCAACAATTTTTAAATATTGCTAATGCTAATAAGCATTATGAAACAACAGCAGAGGAAATTTTGAAAGATATTCCGGATATAGATGTTTTAGTTGCAGGTGTTGGTACTGGTGGAACAATAAGTGGAATTGGTAAGAGACTGAAAGAGGTTAATCCTAATATTAAAGTAGTAGCTGTTGAACCAAGTACATCAGCAGTTTTATCTGGTGAAAACCCAGGAGCTCATAAGATTCAGGGGATAGGAGCTGGATTTATACCTAAGATATATAATGCAGATGTTGTTGATGAAGTAGTAAAAGTTGATAGTGAAGATGCTTTTAAAATGGCAAAAGAATTTTCAGAAAAAGAAGGTGTTCTTGTAGGTATATCTTCAGGAGCTGCAATATATGGTGCCAAAGAAATAGGAAAGAATTTACCAAAGGATAAAAAGATAGTTGTCATAGCTCCAGATGGAGGAGAGAAATATTTCTCAACAGGTTTGTATGATTAATTATAATAGGAGTGAAAAGTTTGTTTGAAAGACTAAAATATGATATAGAGAACGTTATGAAAAATGATCCTGCTGCTAGAACAAAATTAGAAGTGTTTTTACTTTATCAAAGTATTCATGTTTTGATTTTTTATAGAATAGCTAATAGATTATATAGATGGAAGTTATTTTTCCTAGCAAGACTTATTTCTCAATTAGGAAGATTTTTTACGGGAATAGAGATTCATCCAGGAGCAAAAATTGGGAAAGGACTTTTTATAGATCATGGTATGGGAGTTGTAATTGGGGAGACTGCAGAGATTGGAGATAATGTAACAATATATCATGGTGTTACCTTAGGTGGCACTGGCAAAGAAAAGGGAAAGAGACACCCAACAGTAGGTGATAATGTTATAATTGGGTGTGGCGCTAAAGTTTTAGGACCAATTAATATAGGTAATAACTCAAAGATTGGTGCTAATTCTGTTGTTTTAAAGGATGTGCCAGAGGGTAAGACGGCCGTAGGAATACCTGCGGTTATAAAAAAATAGATTAATATTTTTATTTAGTAGTTTATATTTTAAATTTATGAATAATTGTTTGAAATAGATTATATCAAAGGGTAATATGAAAATATAAGAGTAGTACTTGTATTTTTCATAAAGCCCTTTTATTATTTAGCTAGAGGTGATAAGGATTTGAAGAAAAAAATTATAGATTATTGCAACGAATTAGGATTAGAAAATATAGGATTTGTTAGTTGTAGAAAGTTTTCTGAGTTAGAAGATGTTTTTAAGTTAAGAAAAGAAAAAGGTCTAGAAAATGATTTTGAAGAGAGTGATATTGAAAAAAGAATAAATCCTAATATATATATGGAAGATGGAAAAACTATAATAACAATAGCTTTTCCGTATTTACATAATCAGGAGTATATTGATAATGGTTTTTCAGTATATACTAGAGGACAGGATTATCATGCAGTAGTTAATTCTTATCTAAAAAAAATAGGGGATTTTATAGAGACGTTAGGTGGAAAAGCAATAAGTTTGGTTGATAGCAATGCTTTACCGGAAAGATATATAGCTTACTTAGGGGGTATAGGTTTTATTGGTAAAAACAATATGCTAATAACTGAAAAGTATGGATCTTATGTATTTTTAGGGGAAATAATAACAAATTTAGATATTGAATGTGAGGATGGAAGGACTTTAGAAGAATTAAGAGAATATAAAAAGTGTGGGGATTGTGAAATTTGCTTTAAAGAATGTCCAACTAAGGTTTTAAATAGAAGAATGATGAAGAATACCAATTCATGCATGTCATATATTACACAGAAAAAAGAAATTGAAGATAAGTATTTGAGACTTATGAATGGAAGGATTTTTGGGTGTGATAGCTGTCAGAAGAAATGTCCCTATAATAAGGAAATAGAGTATAGTAATATTAAAGAATTTACTCCTTTTGATTTTATGGAAAAAAAAGACTTTGAAAACTTATATACTATGAGTAAAAAAGAGTTCAATGAAAGTATAAAGCAAACTTCATGTGGATGGAGAGGAAAGAATGTTATACTTAGAAATGTAATCATAAGAGATGCGCTATTTGATAAGAAGGATATCTCAAAATATAAAGTCAATTCAGAAAATTTGAGGGTATTTAAAAATAGACTTTTAAATTTTTATGATGTATAATAATATATTGTTAAAATTTTTGATGCAGGAGGTAAACGAGTAATATGATGTTTAATCGTATAGGTGCTAATGTTTTAGTTAGGCTACCAGAAAGTATGTTTAGACCAATAGCAGGAAGTTTAATCGGTAGATGTTTAAATAAATATGCTGACTTAAAAGTAGAAGGACTTGAAGAGTTAAAAAAAGAGGAAGGACCATTTATATTCATAGGTAACCACCTAAGCAATGCAGATGGTTTGGTTTTAGATAAAGTATTAAGAGAATACTATGATCCTTATTTTATAGCAGGCGTTAAGTTGAATGACAAAGCCTTAACTAATATTGGAACTAGATTAGTTAAAAATATAAAAATAAAACCAAATTCAGCTGATAGAGAATCTCTTAACAAAATTGTTAAGGAAGTAAAGTCAGGACAAAATATAGTTATATTTCCTGAAGGAACTAGAAGTAGAACTGGAGCAATGATAGAGGGTAAAAAAGGAGTTTTGCTTATAGCAAGATTAACAAAAGCTAAAATTGTTCCTTTTGGAATGACTGGAACTGAAAAGCTTATGCCAATAAATGATGATAATATGGGAGCTGAAAAGTTCAATCATTCAGAGGTTGTAATTAAGTTTGGGAAGCCTTTAACTTTACCTAAGAAGGAAAAAGGTGAAGAGAAGCATGAGTATGAAGAAAGATCTTTAAGACACCTTATGAAAGGAATAGCAAATCTTTTACCAGAAAGTTATAGAGGTGTTTACAAAGACTAGAGGTGTATGGTATGAAGAAAAGAACTAAAGAGGTATTAGAAATATTAAAAAAAGAATACCCAGATGCAAAATGTGAATTAAATTATGAAACACCATTTCAGTTGCTTGTTGCTACAATTTTATCAGCTCAAACAACAGATAAAAAAGTAAATGAAGTAACTGAAACTTTATTTAGAGATTATCCAGATGTAAATGCATTTTTAAACATATCCCAAGAAGAATTAGAAGATAGAATAAAACAGATTGGGTTATATAGAAATAAAGCTAAGAATTTAATAATGATGGCTCATCAATTAAATCAAAATTTTAAAGGGGAAGTTCCAAAGACAATGGAAGGCATAACCTCTTTAGCTGGCGCTGGTAGAAAAACAGCTAATGTGGTTTTATCAAATGCCTTTGGAGTACCATCTATAGCTGTTGACACTCATGTTTTTAGAGTTTCAAACAGAATTGGTTTAGCTCACTCAGATAATGTTTTAGAAACTGAGAAGCAACTTCAAAAAGAACTTCCAAAGAAAGAGTGGTCATTAGCTCATCATTTATTAATATTCCATGGGAGAAGATGTTGTATTGCTAGAAAGCCTAAATGTGACATTTGTCCAATAAATAAGTATTGTGATTATTTTAAGAATTTAAAATAAAGAAAGCTACACTTAATAGTGTAGCTTTCTTTTATTTTGTAGCTTTCTTGTTATATAAAAAGATTACAAAGGATGCTCCTAAAATTAATGCGTATCCAATTAGAGAAATGCTATCTGGAAGATCACCAAATAATGTGAAACCTATTAAGGCAGCAAATATAACTTGAGTGTAATCAAATATTGAGATATCCTTAGCAGGAGCATATTTGTATGCTGCAGTTAAAGCGAATTGAGCACATGAAGCTGCAACACCTGCAAGTATTAAAAATACAAATTGATTAATAGTAAACATTTCAAATTGAATTATCATAATAGGGAATGTGGTTACTATTGAGAAGAATGAAAAGAAGAAAACAATTGTAGCTCCTTTTTCTTTCCCTCCTAGATACCTAACAAATGTATATGCACCACCAGCAAAAGCAGCTGAGCATAATCCTATTAAAGCAGGCATAATATTACTAGCTAAACTTCCAGAAGGTCTAACTATAAAGAGAACCCCTGTAAAAGCAACGAAAAGTGAAATTATATGAATTGGCTTTAACTTTTCTTTTAAGAATAAATAGGAAAATATAATTACAAAGAATGGGCTTAGTTTGTTTAGTATTGTCGCATCCGATAAAATAAGATTATCAATAGCGTAATAATTAGCCCATATTCCTAAAGTTCCTAAGGTTGCACGTCCTATTAGGGCAAGTCTGTTTTCTTTATGACCGAATAATAATGACTTATCTTTTCTAACTAGATAAAAAGCCACCACACAACTAACTAGATTCCTAAAAAAACTTTTTTCTATAGATGGTAAATCACCAGATAATTTTACAAAAGTACTCATAAGAGCAAAACTAAAAGCTGATATAAGTATAAAAATTATCCCTTTTGTTTTATTATTCATTTAATCCTCCTATGAAAATGTTAAAAATTTTTACTATATTATTGTAGTTCTTATATATAAATAGGTCAATATCAATGATTATATGGTAAATTTATGAAGAAAAGAATAATTTTTAGAAAAAAGCTTAAAATTAATTCCTAAAATTGGTTTATTAATATATAATAGAATAGATTAGTAACTGATTAAGAATGAGGTTAAGTAAATAATGTTAGTTGGACTTTTTAATAATTTAAACTTAAAAGGAAAAAATATAAAATTAATATCTGTAATTACAGTGGTTTTACTATCTTTATTTTATATAAAAAGTTTGAGTATTATCCAGGGGATAAATGAAGGTGCATTTTTAAATGTAGATATAAATTGTGCAGTAGAAGAAATAATTATTATGACTCAAGTTTTATTAGTATTGATGGTTTTAAGTATATGTTTTATATATTATCGAGGGTTAAAAAGAAAGAATTTCTTTGGGATATCTTTGGTATATGTGAGTATAATTACTGAAATGATTATTATGATGGTTATTGGTAAAACAATACCAAGTCAAATATATGACTTAAATATCTATAGTGTATTATTTAGGTCGATAATATTATTAATAGCTATAATTGATTATAAAAAAATAGAAGACTTAATTTGTAAATATAAAAAGATTTCTTTGATTGTGGTAATAGGGATAACTTCTATAATAAGAAACTTAAATTTAGATTATAACTTTGGGATATATGATAGGTCTATATTTAACTTTTTTGCTACCATAATAATGGTGATTTATATAACTACAATATTTATATGTTTTTTTAAAACATTTAAATATAAAGAAGTTACATATTTAGTAATAATGATAAGTGTATCAATAATGTTATTGAAATTTATGTATTGTGTTTCTTTAATAATTACGGGGAATGGTCTTTTTAAGATTAACATAGTATTTTTTTCTTTTATATCTTTTATGGCTTTTGTTTTTGGTATGTTTTTTGATGCATTACAAATTATAAAAAGTAAAAATTTTATGCAAGAAGAGTTAAGTGCATTTTTTAATTTAATAGAGTTTGATTGTAATAGTGAAATAATTTTGCTTAGCAATAATCTAAAAATTATATATGCAAATGAGAAGTGTAGAAGAAAGAGAATAAAAAATATAGGTGAAAGTAAATATTATGAATTAGAAAGACAGATAAAAGAATTATTGTATGATAAAAATATAATAAGTGTAGAGAGTGTTCTTAGAGAATCTCAGGAATGGAAGGGAACTCTTGTATTGAATGATAAGACAGAAGTCTTAAGAGTAAATCTTCAAAGGGTTAAGAAGAAGAAACATATTTACTATGTTTTAAGAGTAAATGATATAACTGAAGAATATGGAATGGAAAAGAAATTAAAACTTAATGAACAACGGTTAAGAGGAGTAACTGAGAATATAAAAGACTTAATATTCACAATTGATGTGAATGGTAACATAACATATGCCAATAAGGCTGTAACAGAAGTCTTAGGATATCCTAGGGAAGAATTGATAGGACAAGTTTACTATGATTTTCTCTTGATTGAGTCAAATCTAAAGGTTATAGATAGCAAACAATTTAATAAGGATAAGGTGCTTACTGTTGACAAGATTAGAGGGAAAAATGGTTTAGTTGAGCTAGAATCTATATCAAGTAGAATTAAAGATAATCAAAATAATACTTTGGGATGGGTAAGAGTAGCTAGAAATGTAGAGGATGTTAGAGAGATTGAGGTTCTTAAAAATAAATTTGAGGAGATAAAGCAATACGATAAAATCAAAAATGAATTTTTTGCTAATTTATCTCATGAATTAAGAACTCCAATAAACATAATTTACTCATGTATACAGCTTTTAAATAACAATAAAAAGAATGAGGAAGGTTTTTCAAGTTTTTATACAAAATATGAAAAAACTTTGAAACAGAATTGTTTTAGAATGCTTAGGCTTGTAAACAATCTTATTGATATAACCAAAATAGATTCTGGATTTATAAAAATGGGGTTTGTAAATTATGATATAATAAAGCTTACAGAAGATATAACTATGTCAGTAATTCCGTATGTGGAATCTAAGAATATAAATATAGTTTTTGATACAGACTGTGAAGAGTTAGAAATAAAATGTGATCCTGATAAAATAGAGAGAATAATATTAAACTTATTATCAAATGCTATAAAATTTACTGAATCAGGTGGAGAGATTAGTGTTAATATATTAACTGATGATAATTGGGTTGATATAAGAGTTAAAGATACAGGTATAGGTGTACCTTCTCATATGAAAGAGTTTATATTTGAAAGATTTATACAAAATGACAAATCGTTGAATAGGAATAAAGAAGGAAGTGGCATAGGGTTATCTCTTGTTAAGTCATTAGTAGAACTTCATGATGGAAAGGTGTTTTTAAGAGAAAGTAGTGAAACAGGAAGTGAGTTTTCTATTTTATTACCTAATATAAGAATAGCCGATATAGAGGATGAAGTTATGGGTTTAGATTATAAAACAGAAGTTGAAAAAATATCAATAGAATTTGCAGATATATATGAAATTTATTAGGATAATTTAATAAATCACTAACTTTCTATTTTGAATATATAGTGATATAATATTAAGGGCTTGTTTTGAAAAAAGACAAGTCCTTAATTATTTCTATTTTGGAGGTAAAGAAATGAAAGTTGGAGTAATAATGGGTGGTATTTCTTCAGAAAGAGAAATATCAATACAAAGTGGTAATTCTGTAGTAAATGCCTTAAATAATAATGATAAATATGAAGCTATTCCTATAGTTTTAAATGAAAAAGAAGATTTGATAAAAAAGATTGAAGGTATAGATTTTGCTTTATTGGCTTTACATGGGAAATTTGGAGAGGATGGAACAGTTCAATCAGTTCTTAAAACTTTAGGAATACCTTTTTCAGGATGTGGTCCTTTAAGTAGTGCTATATGTATGGATAAAGATATGACAAAGAGAGTTTTAGCTTTTGGAAATGTTAGAACAGCAAAGTGGACTATGGTTTATTCAGTAGAAGGAATTGACTACGAAGCTATTGAAAAGTTAGGGTATCCTGTATTTATAAAACCTAATAATGGGGGTTCATCAGTTGCAACTACTTTAGTTGAGAGCAAGGAAGAGGTAGAAAAGGCGGTTTCAGAAGCTTTAAAATATGATACTGAAGTTATGATAGAAGAGTATATAAAGGGAGATGAAATTACTTGTCCTATTATTGAGGGAAAAATGTTACCTGTTATAGCTATTAAGCCAAAGGGTAAGTTTTTTGATATAGAGTCAAAGTATGCTGATGGAGGCGCAGATGAGTTTATAGTAAATCTAAATGAAGAACTTCATAAAGAGGTTGAATTCATGGCTCTAGAAACATATAAATTATTAAAGTGTGATGTGTACGCAAGAGTAGACATGCTTATAAGGGATAATGTTCCTTATATATTAGAAGTTAATACACTACCAGGAATGACTAAAAATAGTCTTTTCCCTAAAAGCGCAGCTGGAGCAGGAATGAGCTTTGAAGAACTTTTAGATACTATAATAGAGAAATCTTTAAAGGTTAATAGAGATTAATATATAATTAGTAACAACTTCCTTTGAATTTTTATATTTTATATTGAGTATTAATTTTTAGGGAGAGTATTAATGCAAGATAAAAATCCATTAAGTACTTTTGGTCCAGATTTAAATGAATTTAGTAAGGATGTTAATTTCGAAAAGTTATCTAAAAACTCAGATTTTATTTACTTAAGAGCTTCAGGTTCGGGAACAGGAAAGTTAAGAGTTGATAAGAAATTTTTAGAGTTTGCAAAAGAATGCAGAAAATATGGGATTCCATGCGGAGCGTATCATTTTGCTAAACCTTCTGCAGATTTAGAGACAGCTGTTCAACAAGCTGATCAATTTATAGATGTATTGCAACAAGGCTTTGGTAAGGGTGATTATGGGGATTTATTCCCAGTGGTAGATGTTGAGGTTCCTGTAGACAAATCATTAACCCCAACTCAACTTGTTAACTGGATAGATAAGTTTAGAGATAGATTTGAAGAAAAAACTAGAAGAAGATTAATGCTATATACTGGCTTATTCTTTATAGACCTATATAGTGATTTTAAAGTTCCTGGTAAAGGATATCCCTTAAGTGATATGCCATTATGGCTTGCTATGTACACAAGAATACCATCTAATCCTAAGATTCCACCGAATGTTGGTGGATGGAAGAGATGGACTATATGGCAATATACTGATGAAGGGAAATTAGATGGTGTAGGAAATCCGCTAGATTTAAATTGGGGACCAAATAGTGTAGCAAGACTTATGCCTCCAGCAGCTGTTACAGGACTTAAGGCTTATGATGATAATAAGAGGATATATGTAGTCTGGAATAGCAATAAAGAGGATGATTTAAATGGATATAATGTTTTTGTAAATGATAATTATGCAGGAACATTGCCAAGGAAAGCCACTAAATTTGTGATAAATAAGAATAAGTTCTATTTGCCACAAGGTAAACCTATAAAAATATCAATTGAGGCTTTTGATATTGCCGGAGATTTTTCTAAAGATAGAACAGAATATGTTATAGATTAATTATAAGATTTACGGTGTTAAATAGGGTTAAAGTTTTTTTAACTCTATTTAATTTTTTTACTCAAGTTGTAAAAAATTTGTTATAATAATAAATGTTATTATATTGTAATAATTTTTTGTGAGATTTATCTTATAGTTTTTGTAGGAGAACATAGAGAGGAGAATAATTGTGAGTGAAGAAAATAAAAAAAAGAGTACAAGCTTTCTAAAGAGTAAAAAGAACATAATAATATCAGTTATTGTAATATTAGCAATTATAATAGGTTCTGTTACTGCTTATATAGTAAGTATTCAGAAAAAGGTAGAAAAGTGGAATAATAAGATATATCCTAACGTTTATGTTGAAAATGTAGATTTATCAGGTATGAGTAAAGATGAGGCTATAAAAGCTTTAAATGAAAAGATAAAAGAACCAATACAAAATAAAGCAATAACAGTAAAAGCTGCAGATAAAAGTATTGAAATAAAATATTCAGATTTGTCACCAGAATATAATATAGATGCAACTGTAGATGAAGCTATGAATTATGGAAAAGATTTAAATCTTTTTGAAAAAAATGAATTGATTGAGGGAAGTTCTAAAAAAGAATTAAAATTAGAATTTAAATATGATGAAACTAAGTTAGTAGGTTATGAGGATAAATTAGCTGAAATGGTTAATCAGGATGCTAAAAATGCTACTATAAGTTTAAGTGGAGGAGGTATAGATGTAGTTGATGGTCAAGATGGTCGTGCTATTGAAAAAGAAAAGATGACTACTTTGGTTAAAGAAGCTATAAATGCCAATCCAGAAGCTAATACAGTAGTTGAGGTTCCAGTAGAAGTTACTAAACCTAAGGTTACTAAAGATATGCTTACAAAAATAGATGGCGTTATAGGAAGTTTTACAACTAGCTATACTAGTTCAGATGCTAGCAGAAGTGCTAATGTTGAAATAGCAGCAAAAACTGTAAATGGGACTCTATTAATGCCAGGTGAGACATTTAGTTATAATAATACTTTAGGTGAAAGAACTAGAGATAAGGGTTATAGGGATGGAGCTGCATATATAGGTAATAAAGTAGTTATGGTAACTGGTGGAGGAATTTGTCAGGTATCTACTACATTATATAGAGCTGTATTAAGAGCAGGAATATTGCCAACAGAAAGACATAATCATAGTATGACTACAAGCTACTCAGGACCAAGTGGAGATGCTACGGTAGCATGGGGGTCATTAGATTATCAATTTAAGAACCCATATGATTTCCCAATATATATTCAAGGGTACACAGCTAACAAGCATGTTACATTTAATATATATGGAAATAAAGAAGGTATGGATGGAAAAACATATGAACTTCAGACAGTTGTTAATGAAACATTAACACCAACAACAAAAGTGGTTGATGATCCAAATTTACCAGCAGGTGAAAGAGTTGTTGAACAACATGCTGTTAAAGGATATAAATCAAGTGGATACTTAGTAACTTATCAAAATGGAAAAGAAATAGATAAGAAATTAATTGCACATGATGTCTATAAGAAAAAGGATGAAATAATAAAGGTGGGTACAAAAAAGGCTGAACCAAAGCCAGAACCAAAACCAGAGGTGAAACCTGAAACAAAGCCTGAGGAAACACAACCTACAACGCCACCAACTGAGCAACCGAAGCCAGAGGAAACAAAGCCAACAACACCTCCAGCAAATGGAAGTCAGGCGGCAACACAACCTCCTGCTAATACTCAAACTCAAGGAGCTGCTGCTCAAGGGCAAGCTCATCAATAATAAAAATTTTAAGAGAGGTTAAGTAATTAACCTCTCTTTTTTTATAGGAGGAGAATTTATGAGATACAAAATGATATGCATTGATATGGATGGAACTTTACTAAATTCTAAAAAGGTAATTAGTGAAGAAAATAGAATAGCTTTGAAAGAAGCATATAATAAAGGAGTGCATATAATAATTTGCACAGGAAGAAATGCTAAAAATGCAATATACTTTTCAAGCTTTATAGGAGTTAATTGTGCAGTTATAGCTAATAATGGAGCATGGATAATAGATGAGGATAGAGATATTCTTATAGCAAGGGATACTCTAAGCAGTAATCAGTGTGAAGAAATAAGAGAGGTATGTAAAAAATATAAAGGAGTGCCTAGTTTTCATTCAAGAGATAAAGTCTATTGGTCATCTAAATTGAGGAAACATATTTCTGATTATGCTCTTAATATAAAGACACCTAAAGAGCATAGAGTAGCAAATGTTTATGTGAAAGAAAATTTATTTAAGGAAGCTTTAGAAAAAGAGAATATAGGAAAATGTATAATAATTGATTTTAGTACAAATAGACTTAGCAAAATAAAGAATGATTTGAATGCTTTAGGAAATTTTGAGGTTACAGCATCAGGGAAATATTCTTTAGAAGTAAATAATAAAGGTGTTTCTAAAGGGAGAGCAGTTAGAGTTTTAGGAGAAAGATTTGGAATAAAAAGAGATGAGATAATATGCATAGGTGACAATGAAAATGATTTGTCGATGATAAAATATGCTGGATTAGGTGTTGCTATGGGAAATGGAAGTGAGGAGTTAAAAAAACTTGCAGATTATGTAACTGATACCAATGATAATAATGGTGTTGCTAAGGTGATATATGAATTTATATTAAAAAATGATTAACTTGCAATTTGTTCGATTAGATACTATCATATACTTATGACTTAACTTAAAAATTTATATATTTTTACATTTATTTGGAGGGACAAAGGTGAATCTTAATATAGTTTTATATCAACCAGAAATACCACAAAATACAGGGAATATAGCAAGAACTTGTGTTTTAACAAATTCAAAGCTTCACATAATAAAACCTATGAGCTTTGTTATAGATGATAAACATGTAAAGAGAGCAGGACTAGATTACTGGGATCAATTAGATATTGAAATACATGAAAGTTATGAAGCGTTTATGGAGAAGTATGGAGATAAGAAAATATACTTATCAACGACTCATGCTACTGATCATCATGATGAGGTTAAATATGAAGAGGGTGATTTCATAATGTTTGGAAGAGAAACTTCTGGAGTTCCAGATGATGTTCATAATGCGCATCATGGAATAAAGGTTCCTATGATAAGCAGTTCAACTAGAAGCTTAAACTTATCAAACACTGTGGCAATCATAGCTTATGAAGCATTAAGACAAATAGGATTTCCAGGCATGAAATAAGGGGGAAATAGACTTTGGAAAAAATAAAGATTATAACGGATAGTACATGTGACTTATCTAAGGAAATTATAGATAAATATGACATAGATGTTATGCCAATGTTAATAAACTTTGGGGAAGATAGCTATTTAGATGGCGTTGAAATAAAAGTAGATGCTATGATGGAGAGAATTGAAAGAGAAAATGCTCTTCCAACTACAGCTCAAATAGTTCCAACAAGATTTATTGAAAGATATAAACAATACTTAGATGAAGGGTACAAAGTTATATCTATACATATATCATCAAATATGAGTGGAACTTATCAATCAGCTTGCTTAGCTAAGGCTGAATTAGAAAGTGATGATATAGTTGTTATTGATTCAAGAAATGTAACTGTTGGTTTAGGTCTTATAATATTAAAGGCAGCTAAATTAATAGAACAAGGGATAACTTTAAATGAATTAGAAAAAGAAATATTAGAATATTCAAAACATGTAAAAAGTACAATAGCTTTTGAAAGTTTAGATAACTTAGTTAGAGGTGGAAGACTTTCAAAGGGGAAAGCATTATTTGTAAATGCTTTAGGAATAAAACTTATGCTAAATGTTCAAGATGGTGAGATGAATGTTCAAGGAAAAATAAGAGGAACTAAGAAGATGGTTAAGGCAATGATAGAACAATTTGCTGAAACTCCAAGAAAAGAGGGAGAACCAGTTATCTTAGTAGAACTTGAAAATGAAGATATATATTTACCTATAAAAGATTATTTAGAATCTAATAATATAGAATATATTAAACTTCCTTTAGGATGTTCAGTAGCAATACATTCAGGGCCAAAAGTTTGTGCATTATTCTATGTAGAAGAATATTAATATAAAAGAGTAACTCTCGAGGAGTTACTCTTTTTCTTTTTATACATAAAATTATTGATTTTGGAAATCATATAAATTGATATGAAAAAGAGGAGGCCTATGATATGAGATTTAAGAAAGTTTTTGCATCTATAGTATTATTAGCTGCTTTAGTAAGTTTTGTAGGATGCAATTCAAATAGCTCATCTGCATTAGAAAAAGTTAATATAATAGAAAAAGAAGTATATAATTTTGCTCTTATAAAGGATGATTTTGTAGATGAAGAAAATTACTTTACTGATTTAGCTGTTGATGGATTAGAAAGAATAAAAAAAGAATACAATGCTAATATAGAAGTTTTTGATACAAATTCTTCAGAAGATTATGAAAAAAGATTAAGAGAAGCAGCACAAAACAATGATTTAACATTCGCATCTGCATTTAAATTTCTAGAAGGTTTAAATAATGTAGCAAAAGATTATCCGGATAAGAATTTTGCTATAGTAGATACAGTTTCTGAACTTCCAAATGTAAAGTCTATTGATTTCAAAGATGAAGAGGGAGCCTTTCTAATGGGAATAATAGCTGGAAATATGACGAAAACAAATAAAGTTGGTTTTATTGGTGGGATTGAGGCTGAAGTAATAGAAAATTTTTTATCAGGATATATGGCAGGGTTAAAAGCTTCTAATGAGGAAGCGTATAATAATATAAAAAATGATAATATGGTTAGATATGTTGGAGATTTTAAAAATCAAGAAGAGGGGTATAAAATAGCTGGAGAAATGTATGGAGGTGGAGCAGATATAATATTTCATGCAGCTGGAGAAGCTGGTGTAGGTTTATTTAAGGCAGCTAAAGAAACAGGAAATTATGCTATCGGGGTAGATGTAGACTCTGCAGTAGTATTTTCAGAGTATGCAAATAACATACTTTCATCTATGCTAAAAAGATTAGATGAGGCTGTTTATAATACAGCTAAGGAGGTTATAAATAGTGATTTTAAATCAGGTCCAGAAAATATAATGGAAATTGGTTTGAAAAATGATGGTATAGCTGTTGCGGAGTCTACTAAAAATTTAGTGCCTCAAAATGTTATGGATAAAGTTAATAGATACAAAGAATTAATAATAAATGGGGAAATAGATGTGCCTAAAAATCTTAATGAGGTTGAGAATTTTAAAGTTAACCAATAATAATGGTTTTATTCGTATATTGACAGAATATAACTTTGTATGTAATCATAATTTTGGTGGTTAATATTTATACATATATTAGCTGATAGGAGGAAACTTCTATCAGTTTAATCTTATTATTTAAATGTACAAGCTTATAATTATATATTCAATAAAAGACTTTGTTTTAAAATTAATATTTACTTAAAATAGGGTTAATAAAATATAGAGAGGATGAATATTTGGGATGAGTCTAATTAAGAAGAAAAATGATTTTAGTGTCAAGAGGATGTGCTTTGCAGCACTATTAATAGGGCTAAGTATGATACTAGCTAATGTAAAGGTGTTTCAAACAATAGCTTTTGATTCTATGCCTGCGTTTGTAGGAGGAATTTTATTGTCTCCAGTTATTGGTGGAATTATAGGATTGTTAGGACATTTATTTACAGCACTTATGTCAGGATTTCCATTTACAGTACCAGTACATATTCTTATAGCTATAGAAATGTTTGTTGTCGTTTATTTAACTTCACAAATATACAATAAAGGCAAAACTATTTTAGCTTGTATAGTAGGAACTTTGTTAAATGGAGTAGTTGCTACTTTAATAACAGGAGCATTTATGTATTATACAGCTGGTGGATTAAATCCAATACAATTTCTACAAGTTATGGGATTACCATTAACCGTAGCAAGTTTAGCTAACATTGTTTTAGCATTTATAATAGCAAAAGGTGTTAAAAATGCAAATATACAAATTTAGAGATTTAACAATAATAAATGAGCTAGATAAAGAAACTGTAATAGCTTGTGATAGTTGCTGTGGTATTGGAGAAAGAGAATTGGATATAATTAAATCTGACAATAAGATTGTTGGATATTTTTCAGCAAGGGTTTGTCTTTTTGAATTGCTAGCTTTTAAGGCAAGACCTCAAGTTATAGTTAACAACTTAGGTATGCCAATGAAAGGACAGGGAGAAAGAATAATAGAAGGAATAAACAGAGCAATAGAAGAGTATAACAATACAGATTTTTTTAACGATAAATATGACTTGAAAGAGTGTGTAACTGGAAGTACTGAAGATAACTTTAATACTTTACAAACATTCTTAGGGTTAACTATAGTAGGCAAGAAAAGTAAAGAAAAGAAAAAAAACTTTGAAAAAGGTGATGCTGTAGTCTTGTTAGGAATACCTAAGGTTGGCATAGAAGTTTTAGAAGAACTTAAAAGTGAAAAAAGAGAGATAGTTGGATTTAAAGAACTTAAACTTTTAAGCGAATTCGAGGGTGTTAAGGAAATACTACCTATAGGCTCTAAGGGAGCAATACATGAAGTAAAAGAACTAGAAGTAAGTAACAATATAAAAATTGAGATTAAATATGATTCAGAGAAGCTTAGAAAATCAGCAGGACCAGCAACAGCGTTGTTATTTATGTGTAGTAATGAAAGCATAGAAGAGATAAAAAACAAAATTTATATACCTATGATTAAAATAGGTGAAGTTATTTAAAATAAGCATGGTAGATTTTAATCTACCATGCTTATTTTAGAATTAATTATTATATTTTAAACATAATAATTAATGAAGAGTGAGCTTAACATATTATAATATTGAAAAAAACTTTAATTTGATAGATAATTAAAGAGGAAAGGTACTAGAGAAAAAATGAATGTTTAGAATTTGATAATTTTGGGTGATATATATGTTAATGGATTTTAATTTGAATTTAACTCAGGAACAAAAGTTAATAATGACTCAGCAAATGCAATTATCTATAAAGCTTTTGCAGATGTCTACATATGATTTAAGAGAATATATAGAAAAAGAATTTTCAGAAAATCCTGTTCTAGAGGCTCAATATGAAGAGCAAAAAGAAATGGTTAATGAACAAGATAGATTAGATTACAAAGAATTAGTAAAATATTTAGAATCAGATAATTATGGTTCTCAAAGTTATGGAGAATATGACAAAGATAGTGTTTCCCCATTTACATTTATAAGTAAGCCAGAGTCTCTTACTGATTATTTAGAAGATCAAATAAGAGAACTTCCTATAAATGAGTATGAGAGAAGCGTATGTAGTTACATGGTAGAATGTTTAGATCACAAGGGGTATCTTGATATAAGTAAGGAAGAACTTATGAATGAACTTAATTGTTCGGAAGAAACATTTGAGAGAGCTTTAATAGTTCTTCATAATTTAGAGCCAGCAGGTATAGGAGCTAAAGATTTAAAAGAGTGTTTGAGAATACAATTAGAGCGTAAAGGTGAGTTTGGTGAAGAGGTTGAAAAAATAATAGAAGATCATTTAGATGATTTAGCAGATAATAAATATCAAGTTATTGCTAAATCATTAGGAATAACTCCTAAAGAAGCTCAAAGTTATGGGGATCAAATAAAAAGCTTGGAGCCTAAACCTTCAAGAGGGTTTTATACTGGAGATGAAGTTGGTTTTATAATACCTGATGCAGAGATAAGAAAAATAGATGGAGAATTTTTTATCATAATGAATGATGGGGTATTACCTCTATTATCAGTAAATCCTCTATACGCATCGCTATTAAAAGAGAATAATAATGATAAAGAAGCAACAGAGTATGTAAAAGAAAAAATGGGAAAAGCTATGTTTCTTATAAAAAGTATAGAGCAAAGAAAGAGTACATTATATAGAGTTTTAGAAAAAATACTTGGAAAGCAAAAAGAGTATTTTGAAAAGGGAGATAAATATTTAAAGCCTATGACTCTTAAAGAAATAGCTGAGCAATTAGAAATGCATGAATCAACTATTTCAAGAGCAATTAGAGATAAATATATTTTAACTTCTATGGGAACAATAAAAATAAAAAATCTCTTTGTTAACTCAATAAGCAATAAAGAAAATAGTAATGGTGATGAAGATGTTACAGTTATAAATATAAAAAAAGCATTAGAGGATGTTATAAAAGAAGAAAATAAATCAAAACCTTTATCTGACCAAGCTATAAGTGAAATATTAAAAGAAAAAGGTATGGCTATATCTAGAAGAACTGTGGCGAAATATAGAGAAGAGCTTGGAATAAAGTCTTCAAGTAAGAGGAAAAGATTTTAAATAGATAAAAAATAGGGATTAATTGGAATAAAACTTCTTGTAAATAGCATAATTGAGTGAAAAATATAGAGAGATTGGGTAATCTCTCTATATTTTTTTATATTTTTTAAAAAAATAAGAAAAATTTTTCTAAAAACCCTTTAAATTTTTCTTAATATGTTTTATAATAAACATGCGGGACATTTAAGAAGCAAGTGGGACTTTGAATGTCCAAAGGAGTTGTTAAATTTGCTAGAGATTTTAAAATTGCAAAAAATAATAGTTCCTGAAATGGTAGAACTATTAGTGAAAAGATACAATATAATCAGAACAATTTATTATAATCAGCCAATAGGTAGAAGAGCTTTGGCAAACAATTTAAATTTAGGTGAAAGAATTGTAAGAACAGAAATAGGTTTTTTAAAATCTCAAAACCTTATACAAATAAACACTCCAGGTATGTCTGTAACCCAAGAAGGGGAATTCATGCTAGAGTCATTAAAAGGATTTATACATGAAATTAAAGGCCTATCTAATCTGGAAAAACAATTATGTGATGCACTAAATGTTAGAGATGTAATAGTTGTTCCAGGAGACAGTGGTGAAGAAGAAAGTACTATAAAAGAACTTGGAAAAGCTGCTGCAAACTATTCAAAAAACATAATCAAAGATGGTTATACAATTGCTGTTACTGGTGGAACAACTGTTAAAGAAGTTATAGATGAATTACCAGAAATGGCAAACCTACGCAATGTTTTAGTTGTGCCTGCAAGAGGTGGTATGGGCAAGAAGGTTGAAACACAGTCAAATACATTGGCTGCAAATTTAGCTAAAAAGTTAAATGGAACCTATAAAATGCTTCATGTTCCTGATAACATAAGTAAAGAAGTAATGGATGCTTTAATGAAACAGGATGATATGAGAGAACTCATAGATAATATCAAAAATGCAGATATGCTAATATATGGTATAGGTAGAGCAAAAAAAATGGCTGATAAGAGAGGTGTTCCTAGAGAAGAAGTTATGAGACTTTTAGAATTAGGAGCCGTTGGAGAAGCCTTTGGATGCTACTTCAATGAAAAATCAGAAGTTGTTTATGTTATGCCAACTTTAGGGGTAACAATAAATGATTTAAGAAAAATAAAAAGCCATATTGCTGTAGCTGGTGGAGGAAATAAAGCTGAAGCTATTTTAACTACTGTATATGGAAATAAGAATGCAGTTCTTGTTACAGATGAGGGTGCAGCAAATGAAATTTTAAAAATTTTAGGTAGAGATGAATAAAATAATATGAAATCTCTCAAAATAAATCTGTTTAAAATATTTTTTAATATTTTATATATAAAAATAAACAACATCTTTTAGGAGGTATTTACAATATGGTAAATGTAGCAATTAACGGATTTGGAAGAATAGGAAGATTAGCATTAAGATTAATGATCAACAACCCAGAGTTCAACGTTGTTGGAATTAACGATTTAACAGATGCTAAAACTTTAGCTCACTTATTCAAATATGATTCAGCACAAGGAAGATTCGATGGAGAAATCGAAGTTAAAGAAGGAGCTTTCGTAGTTAACGGAAAAGAAATCAAAGTTACTGCAGAAAGAGACCCTAAAAACTTACCATGGGGAGATTTAAATGTAGACATCGTTTTAGAGTGTACAGGATTCTTCGCATCAAAAGAGAAAGCTTCAGCTCACTTAGAAGCAGGCGCTAAGAAAGTTGTTATATCAGCTCCAGCTGGAAACGACCTTCCAACAGTAGTTTACAACATAAACAACGAAATATTAAAAGCTAGCGATACAGTTATATCAGGTGCTTCATGTACAACTAACTGTTTAGCTCCAATGGCTAAAGTATTAAACGATCAATTTGGATTAAAAGAAGGATTCATGACTACAATCCACGCTTACACAAATGACCAAAATACTTTAGATGCTCCTCACGGAAAAGGTGATTTAAGAAGAGCAAGAGCTGCTGCTGCTTCAATCGTACCTAACTCAACTGGTGCTGCTAAAGCAATCGGATTAGTTATCCCAGAATTAGCTGGTAAATTAGACGGAAACGCTCAAAGAGTACCTGTAATAACTGGTTCATTAACTGAGTTAGTTTGTGTATTAGACAAAAACACTACAGTTGAAGAAATAAACGCTGCTATGAAAGCTGCTGCTAACGAATCATACGGATACACTGAAGATCCAATAGTATCATCAGACGTAATCGGAATAAGCTTCGGATCATTATTCGATGCAACTCAAACAAAAATCATGGAAGTTAACGGACAACAATTAGTTAAAGTTGCTTCATGGTACGACAATGAAATGTCATACACTAACCAATTAATCAGAACTTTAGGATACTTCGCTAACTTAAAGTAATCTATTAATTAGATAGTATTTTATAAAAAGTTTTATAAGTCTGGTTTTGTAGTATAAGGCTATAAGGCCAGACTATTTTCAAATTTAAATTTAATTTTAATAAGAGGTGAATACGATGAACTTCAATAAAAAGACTGTAGAAGATATACAAGTTAAAGGTAAAAAAGTTTTAGTAAGATGTGACTTTAACGTACCACTAAAAGATGGTGTTATAACTGATATAAACAGATTAAATGGTGCTATGCCAACTATAAAATACTTAGTTGACAACGGAGCACAAGTAATCCTTTGCTCACATATGGGTAAACCAAAAGGAGAAGCTAAGCCAGAATTCTCATTAGCACCAGTTGCTAAGAAATTAAGCGAAATGCTTGGAAAAGAAGTTGTTTTTGCAGCTGACGACAATGTTGTTGGAGAAAATGCTAAAAAAGCAGTAGCTGAAATGAAAGATGGAGATGTAGTTTTACTTCAAAACACAAGATACAGAAAAGAAGAAACTAAAAACGGCGAAGAGTTATCAAAAGAATTAGCTTCATTAGCTGATATGTTCGTTAACGATGCATTCGGAACTGCTCACAGAGCTCACTGTTCAACAGTTGGAGTTACTGAGTTCTTAGATACTGCTGTATGTGGATACTTAATCCAAAAAGAGCTTAAGTTCTTAGGAGATGCTGTAGAAACTCCAGAAAGACCATTCGTTGCTATCTTAGGTGGAGCTAAAGTTTCAGATAAGATAAACGTTATAAACAACTTATTAGAAAAAGTTGATACTTTAATAATCGGTGGAGGAATGGCTTACACATTCTTAAAAGCTCAAGGATACACTGTAGGAAGTTCATTAGTAGAAGAAGATAAAGTTGAATACGCTAAAGAAATGTTAGCTAAAGCTGAGGAAAAAGGTGTTAAATTATTATTACCTGTAGACCACAGAGTAGCTAAAGAATTCAAAGATGTTGAAGCTGTAGTTACAGAAGATCAAAACATCGCTGAAGGATTCATGGGATTAGATATCGGACCAAAAACTGAAGCTATATACGCTGAGGCTATCAAAGATGCTAAGACAGTTATCTGGAACGGACCAATGGGAGTATTCGAATTCGAAAACTTCAACAAAGGTACAATAGCTGTTGCTAAAGCTATGGCTGATGCTGATGCTACTACTATAATCGGTGGTGGAGATTCAGCTGCTGCTGTAAACATATTAGGATTCGGTGATAAAATGTCTCACATCTCAACTGGTGGTGGAGCTTCATTAGAATTCTTAGAAGGTAAAGTATTACCAGGAATAGCTGCTTTAAACGATAAGTAATTATTATACCATAAAGTAGTAAATTTTTAGATTGAAGTACAAAGATTGTTGTTTTATAAAATAAAATATGGTGTTTGGTAAAGAGATTTACCATACACCATTTAGTATTTAAAATATTAATAGAGGTGAATATAGATGAGAACTCCAATAATCGCAGGAAACTGGAAAATGCACTATACAATAGACGAGGCTGTTAAATTAGTTGAAGAATTAAAGCCATTAGTTAAAGATGCTAAATGTGAAGTAGTTGTATGCCCAACTTTCGTTTGCTTAGACGCTGTTAAAAAAGCTGTTGAAGGATCAAACATAAAAGTAGGTGCTCAAAACATGCACTTCGAAGAAAAAGGAGCTTTCACTGGAGAAATCGCTCCAAGAATGTTAGAAGCTATGGGAATAGACTACGTTGTAATCGGACATAGTGAAAGAAGAGAATACTTCAACGAAACAGATGAAACTTGTAACAAGAAAGTTAAAGCTGCTTTCGCTCACAACATGACTCCAATCCTTTGCTGTGGAGAAACTTTAGAGCAAAGAGAAAACGGAACTACTAACGACGTAATCAAAGCTCAAATAACTGCTGATTTAGAAGGATTAACTAAAGAGCAAGCTGAGAAAGTTGTTATAGCTTACGAGCCAATCTGGGCTATCGGAACTGGAAAAACTGCTACTTCAGACCAAGCTAACGAAACAATAGCTGCTATAAGAGCTATGGTTGCTGAAATGTTCGGACAAGAAGTTGCTGACAAAGTAAGAATACAATACGGTGGATCAGTTAAACCTAACACTATAGCTGAGCAAATGGCTAAATCAGACATCGATGGTGCTTTAGTTGGTGGAGCTAGCTTAGTTGCAGCTGATTTCTCACAAATCGTAAACTACTAATAAAAGGTAATATTATTAGATAATAGTTTTTATTGAATAATATTGGTAATTAAACAGTAGCAATAGGCAACTAATACCAAGTGTCTATTGCTATTGTTTTTTAAATAACAACATATTATAATAGATGTATAAATAGAAATTAATTTTTTTGGAGGGTTATTATGAGTAAAAAACCTGTAATGTTAATGATACTAGATGGATTTGGAATATCTCCAAATAAAGAAGGTAACGCAGTAGCTGCTGCTAGCAAGCCAAATTATGATAGATTATTCGCTAAATACCCACATACTGAATTACAAGCTTCAGGATTAGAAGTTGGTCTTCCAGAAGGACAAATGGGTAACTCAGAAGTTGGACATTTAAATATAGGTGCTGGTAGAATAATATACCAAGAGTTAACAAGAATAACTAAAGAAATCAAAGAAGGAACTTTCTTTGAAAATGCTGCTTTAGTTAAAGCTATGGATGAAGCTAAAGAAAATAATACTTCATTACATTTAATGGGATTATTATCAAACGGAGGAGTTCACTCTCACATAGATCACTTAAAAGGTCTTTTAGAGTTAGCTAAGAAAAAAGGACTTCAAAAAGTTTATGTTCATGCTTTCATGGATGGAAGAGACGTTGCTCCATCATCAGGTAAAGATTTTATAGTTGAATTAGAAAATGCTATGAAAGAAATCGGTGTTGGTGAAATAGCTACTGTAAGTGGTAGATACTATGCAATGGATAGAGATAACAGATGGGAAAGAGTTCAGTTAGCTTACAATGCTATGGCTTTAGGAGAAGGTGAAAAAGCTTCTTCAGCTGTTGAAGCTATTGAAAAATCATACCATGATAATAAAACTGATGAGTTCGTTTTACCTACAGTAATAGAAGAAGATGGACACCCAGTTGCTAGAATTAAAGATGGAGATTCAGTAATATTCTTCAACTTTAGACCAGATAGAGCTAGAGAAATAACTAGAGCTATAGTTGACCCAGAGTTCACTGGATTCGAAAGAAAGCAATTACATGTAAACTTCGTTTGTATGACTCAATATGATGAATCATTAAAATGTGTAGATGTTGCTTATAGACCAGAAAGTTACTCAAATACTTTAGGAGAGTATGTTGCTTCTAAAGGATTAAACCAATTAAGAATAGCTGAAACTGAGAAGTATGCTCACGTAACATTCTTCTTTAATGGTGGCGAAGAAGTTCCAAACACTAATGAAGATAGAGCTTTAATAGCTTCACCAAAGGTTGCTACATACGACTTACAACCAGAAATGAGTGCTTATGAAGTAACTGAAGAATTATTAAAGAGATTAGATCAAGATAAATATGATATGATCATATTAAACTACGCTAACCCAGATATGGTTGGACATACTGGAGTAGAGTCAGCAGCAATAAAAGCTATAGAGACTGTTGATGAGTGTTTAGGAAAAGTTGCTGATAAAGTATTAGAAAAAGATGGTACTTTATTTATAACAGCTGACCACGGAAATGCTGAAATAATGATAGATTACTCAACTGGTAATCCAATGACAGCTCATACTTCAGATCCAGTTCCATTCTTATGGATTGCAAAAGACGCTGAAGGAAAATCATTAAAAGATGGTGGAAAATTAGCTGATATAGCTCCAACTATGTTAAATGTTATGGGATTAGAAGTACCAGCAGAAATGACTGGAAACTGTCTTTTAAACAAATAATATAGAAAATAAATTTATTATAATTAAAATAGTATTCTTCATTGAAGAATGCTATTTTTTTTGAATTTGTTTATTTTTAGTGAGTAAAAAATATAAAAAATTATAAAAATTGAATTGAAAATTGGAAAAAGAAAAATTTGTTTTTATAATTTAAAATAAATAATTTTAGAGATGAAGTGGAAATAAATTGAATTTAATTTTGCATTAAAAGTTTATTTAATTTAAGTAAACTTAATAAATGTTAACTTTTGGAGAGTATAGTACAATTTGTTTAACAAATTAAGAATAGAGAGTTATAATATATATAAACAAAACGTTAACAAATAGTTAACTTTGTTTATAACTCAAAAAAATAAAAGTTTCTTACTTCTTTTAGAAGCAACTAACTAGTAATTTATTTGAGCTAATCAAATAACTTAAGAGGAGTTGAGTTTAAATGAAACAAGAAGGAACAAACCAAAAAACAAAATCATTAACACTGTTTGGATTTTTTGCAATGACAGCATCTATGGTTATGGCTGTGTATGAATATCCTACCTTTGCAACATCCAAATTACACTTAGTATTTTATTTGCTTTTAGGAGGGTTCTTGTGGTTTATACCAGTTGCTCTATGTGCTGCTGAAATGGCAACAGTAGATGGTTGGGAAAAAGGAGGAGTTTTTACTTGGACCGGTAAGAATCTAGGTAAAAAATATGGCTTTGCCAATTTATTCTTTGAATTTTTTGAAATAACCGTTGGTTTTGTAACAATGATTTATTTCATACTTGGTGCTTTATCATATGTATTTAATTGGCCAGCACTAAATAGTAATCCAGTTATTAAATTCATAGGAGTTTTAGTCATATTTTGGGTATTAGCTTTATCACAATTTGGAGGAACTAAATATACTGCTAAAATAGCTAAAATTGGTTTCGTAATAGGAATACTTTTACCAGCAGCTATTTTAATAATCTTATCTTTGATATATATAATACAAGGTAATCCTATATATATATCAAGCAAAGATACCTTTGTTCCAAATTTCTCAAATGTTAATACATTAGTTGTATTTGTATCCTTTATCCTATCTTACATGGGTGTAGAAGCATCTGCTACACATGCAAATGAAATGGAAAATCCAAAAAGGGATTATCCTTTAGCAATGCTTTTATTAGTTATAGTAGCTATAGTTGTTAGTACATTGGGTGGATTAGCAATAGCTGCAGTAATTCCTCAAGATCAAATAAACTTAAGTGCAGGGGTTGTACAAACCTTCGCAGTATTATTAGGTCACTTTACAACTCATAATACAATTTTAGTTAAAATTATAGCCATCCTACTTGCTTTTGGAGTAATAGCAGAAGTAAGTTCATGGGTAGTTGGCCCAACAAGAGGTATGATTATAGCTGCTGAAGAAGGAGCTATTCCAAAATTATGGGCTAAAACAAATGAACATGATGTTCCAGTTTACTTAGTTATAGCACAAGGTATATTAGTTACTATATGGGATGCAGTTTTAACTTTTGGAGCAGGTGGAAGTAACCTTTCATTCTTAGCAGCAATGTCATTAACAGTTGTAATTTACCTAACAGGTTATATTTTATTCTTTGTAGGATATATTAAAGCTATCCTAGGAAAAGGATTAAATGGTTCATATCAAATGCCTGGTGGAAAAGGTGTTAAATTAGTAGTTGCCATAGTAGGATTAGCAACATCAATATTTGCATTCTTTATTTCATTTGTACCACCAACATCAATAGCAAGCAGTATGGTACAATCACATGAATACATGTGGATGTTAATAATAAGTTACTTAGTAGCTTTAGTATTACCATTTGCTATTTATGCATTCTGTCAAAAATATATGCATGCTCATGAAGGCAATGTTCATCATGCAGTAGCAACTCACAAACACTAATTAAAGAAGGCTGTCCTAAAGAGTTGAGAAAATTCATCTTGTTTAGGAGAGTCTTTTCTTGTAATAAAATTTGCTTTTTGAGAAATAATATTTTAGAAAAATAAATTAACTAATGATAAGGAGTGAATTTTATGAGCAAGAAAAAGACTCTAAAGGGAATGCAAGATAGTATGAAAAAACATAATGACGATTCCTCTAATTCTAAAAATGGATTTAATGATAGAAGTAATTCAGGAAAAGAACCTGGAATAGTCAATAGAAAAGGTCTTTAAAAGTATATCTAAAGCAATATAAAACTTTAGGTAGGTGTCACTTTACACATCGATTTAAAAGTAAAGATTGAAAAAAGCTGTACTTTAATACAGCTTTTTTATTTGAGGAAAATTATAAATATTAAATTATGAATAAATTTTGGATAAAGAATTAATGAGTAGTAAAATTGAATAGTATAACGATGAAAGAGGAGGAAGTCATCATGCATATACTATCAATTTTACTATTTGCTATTTCATCTAATTTAGATAATTTAACTGTTGGGATAGGTTATGGTATGGAAAAAATTAAGGTTAATCCTTTAAGTAATTTTATAATCAGTCTAATTTCAGCAGTAGGAACTTTTATATCAATGTATCTTGGTACTATTATATTAAAGTTTTTAAATAAAGAGATTACTAATTTGATTGGAAGTGGAATTCTTATAGTTATAGGATTATTTTTCTGCTACCAATTTTTTAAGAATAAAGATGTGAAAAATGATGACAATTTAATTAAGAATCCAAAGAAGGCTGATAAAAATAATTCAAAACGTATAGAGCCAAAAGAAGCCGTATCACTTGGTTTTGCTCTTACAATAAATAATTTTGGAGTAGGTTTTGGTGCTAGTATTGCAGGGCTAAGTGTTGTATTAACAAGCATAGTTACATTTTTCGTAAGTATTATTTTCTTAGAAGGTGGATATTTATTAGGAAATGCTGTTTTTGCAAAAATATTTGGTAAGTATTCTGACTTAATATCAGGATTAATAATAGTTTTCATAGGATTTTATGAGATATTTTTCTAAAAAACAAGCCAATGATAATCATTTTCAATAAATGTGATTTAAATCACAGAATTATGTAAAAAAATAAACTAAAATAAAAGCATAAAAAGTGATTGAAAAGAACAAAATAAAAAATGATTGATTATTAATTTGAAAAAATTTAAGGAGGAATATAGACATGAAACAATATATTGAAATAATTGATGTTGTAGCAAGACAAATCTTAGATTCAAGATGCTTCCCAACAGTAGAGGTAGAAGTTTACTTAGAAGATGGTACAGTAGGAAGAGCGGCTGTTCCTTCAGGTGCTTCAACAGGAATATATGAAGCTGTTGAATTAAGAGATGGTGATAAAGATAAATACTTAGGAAAAGGTGTAGATAAAGCAGTAGAGAATGTTAATGATACTATAGCTGAAGAAATTATAGGATTAAATGTTTTAGATCAAGCTTATATAGACAAAACTCTTATAGAGCTAGATGGAACTAAGAATAAAGGAAAATTAGGAGCTAATGCTATACTAGGAGTTTCATTAGCTGTAGCTCAAGCAGCTGCTAATTATTTAGGAATGCCATTATATCAATACATTGGAGGAGTAAATGCAAAAGTATTACCAGTTCCAATGATGAACATAATAAATGGTGGTAGCCATGCTGATAACTCAGTAGATATTCAAGAGTTTATGATTATGCCAGTTGGATTTAATTGCTTTGAAAGAGCAGTTAGAGCTTGTGCAGAGGTTTATCATGCATTAAAGAAAACTTTAAATGAAAAAGGATATTCAACAGGTGTTGGTGATGAGGGTGGATTTGCTCCAAACTTAAAATCAAATGCTGAAGCAATAGAAGTTATTTTAGAAGCAATAGAGAAAGCTGGATATGAAGCAGGAAAAGAATTCTTCATAGCTATAGATGCTGCTTCATCAGAATACTATAAAGATGGAAAATATGTATTAGAGCATGAAGGAAAAACTTTATCAGCTTCTGAAATGGTTGATTTCTTTGAAGAATGGGTTAATAAATATCCAATAATCTCAATTGAAGATGGTATGGCAGAAGAAGATTGGGAAGGATGGAAGTTAATGACTGAAAGACTTGGTAAAAAAGTTCAGTTAGTTGGTGATGATTTGTTCGTTACTAATACAGAAAGACTTTCAACTGGAATTGAAAAAGGAATTGCAAACTCAATCTTAATAAAACTAAACCAAATTGGTACTTTAACAGAAACTTTAAATGCTATAGAAATGGCTAACAGAGCAGGATACACAGCTGTTGTTTCTCATAGATCAGGTGAGACAGAAGATACAACTATAGCTGATTTAGTTGTAGCTGTTAATGCAGGACAAATAAAAACTGGTGCTCCAGCAAGAAGTGAAAGAGTAGCTAAGTATAACCAATTAATAAGAATAAATGAAGAATTAGGTGATGTGGCTGAATACAGAGGAATGAAAGCATTCTTCAATCTTTCAAAATAATTTGTAAATAAAATAAGATAAAATAGTAAAAAGACCTTAAGAGATTTCTTAAGGTCTTTTTGTATGTAAAATTAAAAAGCTAGTCTTAAATAATTTACTCTTAAATGATAATTAAATAACAAAATATTGAAATATAATACAAAATATTGAATTAAAATGAAAAATATGTTAAAATGATTTAAATATCAAGTATAAGTTGAGGGAGAGGTGATTATATGCTAAATATAATAGCATGGGGAGTAATAATTTTAGCATTTATTATAATCCCTATTATTAAGTTAAGAAAGAATCCTATAATTATAGAGTTGGATGATAGGTATTATTCTTTAAATGATATAAGAAATGCTACTTTAAAACATTTAAAAATGAGTGGTAAGGCTTGTGAGATTGTAGATGAAAGAATATTAATGGTTGATGGTGAAAAATATTTATTAACAGAAACTACAGTTAATGTAGGCGCACCAGTACAACAAGTTATTTTAAAAAGTATTTAATTAAAACATAGCCAATTAAATAAATAATATGAGTTATTTTATTTATTTTGGAACATTTTTATTAAAAATTTAATATATAAATATATAGATATTAATAAAAAGTTTAAAATGAAAAGCATGATAAAATAATTTTAATTATTGAAATAGAAAAAAAAATAAAGTAATATAGTAAAAAAGAACATAAATATCCCTTTGAAGAGGAGTAAGTAGTTAAACTTAGATTCAATAAAGAGAGCTAATGATGGTGGAAATTTAGCAAGAAAGAGTTTGATGAATCGGCAACCTTGGAGGTATGAAATGAAATCTATTTAGAAAGTAGTGGAATGGTGGGCTGCACCTTATAGCAGATAGAGTATGCTAGTACTTGAAAATGAGATATATTGAAGCATTATTATAGCTAAGTGCACATTGAGGCTATAATATTATGGGATTCAATATAAATTAGGTGGTATCGCGGATTCAACTTCGCCCTATATTTAGGGGCGGAGTTTTTTTATTTTAGCTAGAATTTATAGAATATAATTTTAAGTTGAATCTGACTTAAAAATCTTTTGCAAAAGTAAATTAGATTTCTATGATTATAAAAATATTTAGAAGTCTATGTTAAGAGTTGAAAGGAGGGAGTTCAAAAATGAAATGAAGTGTTGAAAGAATAAATAAAAGTGAGTTGAAGAAAAAAAGTTTTGTTGAAATAACTCCCTTAGTAACGGGAGTTTAAGAAATGTGTTACTAAATTTAACTTGAATTTTGGAGGATTTTATAATGAATGTAAGAAATAACACAAGAATATTAACAATGAATGCTTTATTACTAGCTATAGGAGTGATACTTCACCAAATAACGCCAGTACTAGGATTACCTATGCAACCAGATTTTGCACTTACAATGCTTTTTATAATAATTTTATTAAATGATAATTTTAAGATAACATTAGTTTCAGGTACATTAATGGGAATATTCACAGCTATGACAACTAAGTTTCCGGGTGGGCAATTACCAAACTTAATAGATAAATTTATAACTGCTATAATAATATTTACTTTAATAACTTTAATCAAAAAAACAAATATACTAGGAAAATTAAATGAAGAAAAAAGAGAGTTATTCTTAATAGGATTTGTATTACCATTTGGAACTTTAATCAGTGGACTAGCATTTTTAGGGTCAGCACAAGTAATAGTTGGCTTACCAGCAAGCTTTATGGCTTTATTCTTGACTGTAGTAGTACCATCAATAGTTTTAAATACAGTAGTGGGAATAATGCTATACAAAGTGGTTATGTCTTCTTTAAAAAGAGTTTCTTATAGTATCAGAAGATAAAATAAAGTTTAAAAAATTTTAAAGTATACAATATGTATATTGTTATAATTATGTGCACAAAATGAGATAAATATTGTAAATTTTTCATTGGTGTGATATGATACTTCTATGGAATTATGCAACTATATCAAGCTTAGGAGGTTTTCTTATGAATAATGTTTTAATAGTGGTCGAAGCTATTTTAGCTATAGTAATATTGGTTTCAATAATGATGCAACCAAGTAAAGCAGATGCGTTAAGTGGATTAATTCAGGGAAGTCAAGATAGTTTCTATTCAAGAAACAAAGGTAGAACAAGAGAGGCTATGCTTATAAAAGTTACTGTTGTTTCATCTATCTTATTCGCTATAAACACAATTGCTATAAATTTAGTTAAATAGTTATTTATGCGGCCACCCATAATTTCAGGGTGGCTTTTGATTTGTCTTGGTTATAATTCCCTTAATCAAAGAGGAATTTTAGGCATATCATAGTAATAAGAGAATAGTTAAGCTTTAAGATATAAATTTTAATGCTCTTGGCAAGATATATATAGAAAGAAGTTTATTAATAAGTAAGTTTCGATTAAATTGTTGCAAATTTAATTTAGAGGTAGAACGGAGGAAGAAGAATGAAAATAAAAGATATAATTTTAGGTCTTATGAAAGAAGAAGCATATAGACCAATGACGATGTTAGAATTATCAAAGATATTTAATATAAATAAAGCTGAATACAAGCAGTTTAAAAAAGTGTTTAAAGCTATGGAAACTGAAGGGCTAATAGCTAGAGACGAAGAGGATAGATTCGGATTAGTAGATACAGTTGGGTTAATCCCAGGTAAAATCCAAATACATCAAAAAGGTTTTGGTTTCCTTATTCCAGATGAGGAAGGAATGAAAGATGTATTTATACCTAAGAACTCTTTAAATGGAGCTATGAACGGAGATAGAGTATTAGGAAAAGTTACTAAGGAAAGTGAAGAAGGAAAAAGACGTGAAGGTGAAATAGTAAGAGTAACTGAGAGAGTTAACACTAAAGTAATCGGAATATATGAAGATAATAAGAGTTTCGGATTTGTGCTTCCAGAGGATCAAAGAATAAGAAATGACATATTCATTTCTAAGAAAGATAGAAATGGTGCTAAAAAAGGTAATGTAGTTGTTGTTGAAATAACTAAATGGCCAGATGGAAAGAGAAGAAATCCAGAGGGCGTAGTTGTTGAGATATTAGGAAATAGAGGAGATTTAGGACTTGATATCATAACTGTAATCAAGAAGTATGCACTTCCAGAAGAATTCCCAGTTAATGTTTTGGCATGTGCTGAAGAGATTCCAGACGAAATACCAGAGACAGAAATCAATAGAAGAACAGACTTAAGAGATTTAAGAATGGTTACTATAGACGGTGAGGATGCAAAAGACTTAGATGATGCTGTATCTATAGAAAGACTTTCAAATGGAAACTATAGACTAGGAGTTCATATTGCAGACGTAACTCACTATGTTAAGGAAAATAACCCTTTAGACAAAGAAGCATTTAAGAGAGCAACTTCTGTTTACTTAGTAGATAGAGTTATACCTATGCTTCCTAAGAAGTTATCAAATGGTATATGTTCATTAAATCCACAGGTTAATAGATTAACACTAACTTGTTTCATGGAAATAGATCATAAAGGAAATGTTTTAAATTCCTCTATACATGAAAGTGTAATTAAAACTAATGAAAGAATGACTTACACTGATGTAACTAAGATTTTAAGAGATAATGATGCTGAGTTAATGGAAAGATATAAAGACTTGGTAGATGACTTTAAAGCTATGGAAGAGCTTTGTAAGATATTAAATAAGAGAAGAATGGGAAGAGGTGCTATTGACTTTGAATTTACAGAGAGTAAAATCATCTTGGATGAAAAGGGTAAGCCAATAGAAATCAAACCATATGAAAGAGCTATAGCTAACAGAATAATAGAAGAGTTCATGTTAGTTTGTAATGAAACTATAGCAGAATATATGTTTAAGAAAGAAATGCCTTTTGTATACAGAATCCACGAAGAGCCAGATAATGAAAAGCTTCAAAGATTCAAAAACTTCGCTTATAACCTAGGTTACTCATTTAACTTTGGTGAAGAGGTTGAGCCAAAAGATTTACAAAGTGTTGTAGAAAAAGTCAAGGGTGAAGATAATGAAATGGTAATAAATACATTACTATTAAGAAGTATGATGCAGGCTAGATATTCACCAGAATGTGCAGGTCACTTTGGATTAGCAGCAGAATACTACTGTCACTTTACTTCACCAATTAGAAGATATCCAGATTTACAAATTCACAGAATAATTAAAGAGTTTATAAATGGTAAGATAGATGCTAAGAGGGCTAAGAAGTTAAACACTATAGTTGATTCTGCATCTAAGCAATCTTCAGAAATGGAAAGAATAGCTCAAGAAGCTGAAAGAGAGACAAATGATCTTAAGAAAGCTGAATATATGAAAGATAGAATTGGAGAAATCTTTGATGGTATTATTTCTTCAGTTACTGGATTTGGAGCATTTATTGAACTTCCAAACACAATAGAAGGATTAGTTCATGTAACAAGCTTTAGAGATGACTACTACATCTATGATGAAGAGAATATTCAATTAATAGGTGAAAGAACTAAGAAGATTTATAAACTTGGAGAAAAAGTTAAGGTTATCTGTTCTAAGGTAGAAATGGCTACTAGAGAAGTTTACTTCGAGATAGTTGAGGATAAATATACTATCGAAGAAAAAGAAGAAGAAACTGAAAAGAGAGAAGACTTAATGGATGAAGTTAAAAAAGAGCTTGAGGCTGAAGGAAAGGTTGAAATTATTGAACCTAGAGAAGAAACAGCTGAGGAAGAGCTATAATAACAGGTTAATTAAAAACTTATAGATAGATTTCGAGAATTACTGTATTTCGTTAAGAATTTATAGTAATCATTACGAGAGGTTTACTAAAGCTTCGAAACTTGCTTCGCTTCGAACAGTCTCAGCTTATTAACGTAAACATCTCTCCATGATTACTTAAATTCTAAAACTCATACAGATATTCTCTACATTCTATCTATAAGTTTTTTACTATCTACCTATGTATTAAAGTGTTAGATAGTAATAATAGTAAGTAATGCTTAAAACTTTAAAACTAGATGCGCGTTAATTCAAAGTCCAAATTTAAATTAGCACTTTGAATTTATATCTTTGAGTGAAGCGAAAAGGTGCTACTTTTTAAATATTTGCTTAGTGGAGCTTACTTATTAATTTTCACTTAAAGTCTAAAGAGTTAATTTGATTGTAGTTTTATGTTAAGTGGAGTGGTGAAGTGTTTTGTGTTTAATAGTGTGTAGATTGCAACGAATGCAGAGTAGATGAAATTACCTATAAAGGGTTGGGTATTGTAATTTAAGGACTGTATTAAGCTTATAGAACAAAATACTAGAGAATAAATTAACATGCTCCAGTAACCCCATTTTCTTTGTTTTAAGTAGCCATATGATATTACTAATGAAAATACAATTAAAAGTGATTGGACTAATATTTCTGGCATAAATGGGACGGCAAATCTTACATTAAAGGCTACATCTTGTTTAACATTTAATGTGAGTAATACTGCTAAAGCACCAAAGACTTGAAACCATCCTATAAATTTAATTCCTGTAGGAATTTCTTTTTTCATTTTATTTACCTCCAATATAATTTATTAATGAATCAAAAGTTTATAATTATTATACAATATTTATTTGAAAAATATAACAATTATTGAAATTGTTATGATGAGAAGTGTGGATGTTTTGAGTGCTTATTAAATGTACACGTATATATGAGTTTATTAATAAATACAACATTATAAAAATAATGTAACCATGTGAAATTAAAAATTAAGACTATATAATTTGTTTTGAATAAGAAGTTTTAACTTTTGACACAATAAGTGGATGGGTTATAATTTACATTTAAATAGTAAGTATGTTAAAATAGTAAGAAAAGAAATAAAAGGTATGTTTTCCTTTGGGAGGATATACTTTCAATATAACCATCATAGTAGGTGAGAGTATGGCAAAAAGAAAAGATAATAAGACATTAGCAGAAAATAGAAAAGCAAGACATGATTATTTTGTTGACGAAGCTATGGAAGCAGGAATAGCTTTAGTTGGAACAGAAGTTAAGTCGATAAGAAATGGAAGAGTTAACTTAAAGGATTGTTATGCAGATGTATATAATGGAGAAGTTTATATAAATAATATGCATATAAGTCCATATGAGCAAGGAAACATATTTAATGTTGATCCTTTAAGAAAGAGAAAGTTACTTCTTCATAAAGCAGAAATACAAAGACTTATTGGTATAGTTCAACAACAAGGTGTTGCTTTAATTCCACTTTCTTTATATTTAAAGAATGGAAGAGTTAAGGTAAACTTAGGAGTTTGTAGAGGTAAGAAGAACTACGATAAGAGAGATTCAATGCTTGAAAAAGCTCATAAGAGAGAAATGGATAGACAACTTAAAGAAAGAAACAGATACTAAGCTATTTGAAAAAGTGTTTAGAAGACAAAAAGTATTAGGCGTTAATCTAATATTATGTCTTTTAAACACTTTTTTATTATAATGCATATATATAAGGGTAAAAGGGATAAGGGGGATTTTATTTATGAAAAGATTAAATGGGATTGTTTTAGCTGTGGTTCCAACTTTATTTTTAACGGGGTGTGGTGATGTTTCTAAAAATGATGTTGCAAAGCTTAGCTTTGATAAACTTTCAGTGAAAGAGGAACAAATATTAAATCTAACCGAAAATAGAGTTTTCTTTTATAATATAAAAGATATTGATAAAAGTAATGGATATAAGATTGATTTAAATTATGAGTTTTATAAAGAGGGTAAGGAAGTGAGAAGAGAACCTATTCTTTCAATGATTAATGAAACATATGAAGATGGAAAAGATGATCTGGATTTAGGGATAAATATTAAAGAAGGAAATAAGATAAATTGCCTTTTATCAGATGATGGTGTTTATACCAATAATGCTTATGAGTTTGAAGAGAATATAGAAGATTGGGCAACAGCTGTTTTTTCAGGAGATTCAGAGTTGGAGCTGGCAAAAGGAAAAAGAATTTGTATTTATTATGGAACATCAGAGAATTATATAGAAGCTGGAGCAGTAGGAATGGATATGGATTCAGAAGAAGTACAAAAAGTTATTAATAAAAATAAAGAAAATATATTTCTGACTATAAGTATAAATGACTTTGAAAGCGAAAAATAAGTAATTTATAATACTATATTTTTATAAAAGTGATTTTATTATTTATAAGTTTATTAAAGGCTCTATTTTAAGTAAATGTTGATTTGGGGTTACTTCTTCAAAACTATTTGATTTCACAAAGAGTAATCATTAAAATAGTTTTATAGTAATATTTAGAATTAACACTAGCTTAAAATAGAGCCTTATTAAAATTTTATTGTTATAGACTTTTAGAAGTGATAGTCTTAAAATCTTATGAGTTTATTTCTAATAACTCACTAAATCTTGAAAAGAACTTCAAGTTGTTTAACATTTCATCTTCAAGAGCAATTTCTTTTAAACAATCACAGTGATGTAAAGCTCTTTCTAAATAGTAGAATGCATTGTTAGCATCTTTTTTTAGGGCATAAGCTCTAGCTTTATAGTAAAATGCTATAAAGTTAAATGGTGATAGGGAGAGTGCCTCATCTAATGCGTCTAAAGCTTTATCATATAGTCCTAAATGAAGTAATACATTTGCATATTCACAATAGTATGTTTCGCTCTTAGGATTAAGTTCTAAGGCTTTTTCATACATCTTTGAGCTTGACTTTAAATCGTTTAGGTAAAAGTAACATTCTCCAAGTTTTTTGAATGCAGGAGCCTCAGTTTGATCTATGGATATGAAGTCTTCTAATAAATCTACAGATGTTTTATAGTCTCCTTTTTCATAGGTACAGTAAGCTTTGCCAGACAAAGCATTTTTAAAAAATGGATTGAATTCTAGAGCTTTATCAAAGGAAGCTTCAGCTTTTTCATATTCACCAATTTTTATATGAGCAAATCCTTTATTGCTTAGGGCATATAGGTCTAGGGGATTTAAGTCAAGTGCTTTCTTAGAAAGTTCGATTGCTCTATGGTAGAGGTTGAGGTTATAGTAGACAAAAGCAATATTATTGTAAAGTTGATGGTTTGGTTCTTTGATTTTTCTTAAAGCCTCTATGGAAAGTTCATAGGCTGCATTAAAGTCTTTTCCCTTAGATAGAGCTAAAATTTTATTGTTATAAAAAAATAGTGGATCTAGTTTTTCAGAATGCTTATCTAAAAAATAGAGAGCCTTGTTATACTTTCCTAGAGAGACGCATTTTTGGATTTGTTTTTCTGGTAAAAAATTATCAGATTCTATTAAATATAAAATAATAATTATGGTTAAAATACATATAAGTATCATTACGAGTGATTGAGCTTGATTCATGTTCATCTCTCCAAAAGATTTTTCTACTATTATTATATAAAAAATATTTCAAAAGGATTACATGAATAACAAGAATACTGTATAATAAAATAAGATGACAATAACTTTTTCTAATATGTTATAATAGAGGAAGTTAATACTATATTAATAGTAAGAAAGGGTGTAACCAAATGGAACTATTAAAAGATAAGATAAAAAAAGAAGGAAGAGTTACAGAAGATAATATTTTAATGGTTGATTCTTTTTTAAATCACCAAATGGATGTAGAGTTTTTTAACGAAGTAGGAAAAGAATTTAAAGATAGATTTAAAAATGACCAAGTAGATAAAATACTTACAATAGAATCAACAGGAATAGGGCTAGGAATAATAACTGCTCAATATTTTGATAATGTACCAGTTGTTTTTGGTAAGAAAATAGAAAGATTACCAAGAAACAAAAGAGAAGATGTATTCAATTCAGAAGTTTACTCATTCACAAAGAAAACAATATACAATGTTGTAGTTGATAAGAAATTCATAAAACCGGGTGAAAAGATCCTTATAGTAGATGACTTCTTAGCAAATGCATGTGCTGTATTTGGATTAATAGATGTAGTAAAACAAGCTGGAGCTGAGGTAGTTGGTGTTGGAATAGTTATAGAAAAGGGATTCCAAAGTGGAAGAACTAACTTAGAAGACAAAGGCATAAGAGTAGAATCTTTAGTTACTATAGATAAAATAGAAAATGGAGAAGTTTACTTTAAATAGAATATTAAGTGAGTTTAATAAAAACTATTTAATAGGATTGTAATACAAATGAAAAAAAGTTTTGATTTAGGTAAAAATAACCATTGATATTTTGAATAGAATTATGTATTATATAAATTGTCTATTTTAGAATGTTAAAAGTTAATTAATTAGTCAAGGAATTTATCTCTTACAAACACAAACATTATATGTCCCTTGACTAACTTAATTAATTGATATATAATGAGAACATAAGTTTTCTTTGAAAGCTTTAAGTTTAAAAATTGAATATGGAATTAGCGTTTAGACCATATTATTATCTCATACATGGGGGCGTTTTGGCTTCGACGGGGGTAAGATGGGTTTGATAAGCGGGTCGAGGAAAGCATGGTACCTCGTTAATCAAGTATGCATTAAAGATAAACGCAGAAGATAATTTTGCATTAGCAGCTTAATTTAAGCGCTGCTCATCCTTCCTCAATTGCCCACGGTTGAGATCAAGGGTGTCATTTTAAAGTGGGGAACCGAGCTTAGCAAAGCTTTGAGCTAGGAACGGAATTTATGAAGCTTACCAAAGAGGAAGTTTGTCTGTGGACGTCTTCTGAGGGAATTTTAAAACACAAGACTACACTCGTAGAAAGTCTTACTGGTCTGCTTTCGGACACGGGTTCGACACCCGTCGCCTCCACCATATAAACCACGATTTAATATCGTGGTTTTTTAGCGTTTGGAGATTTATTTAGATGAAGATCATGCTACACTATTTAATAAATATTTTATAAAGACTACGTTGGAGAAATATTCAATGTAGTCTTTTATTTTTTGAAATATTGAATAGTTTAAGAGAAAATCCTTAATAAAGATTGAAAGATATATTTTAGTAATAGATGCGTTTATTCCTATCTTAAATGAATAAGGCAACAACAAATAATAAATAATAAATAGAGATTAATATTATACAAGGAGGAACTATAATGAAGATGGGAAATGAAACATTTAAAAAAGTATTAAAAAGTTGTGTTGTATTAGGAATTTCCATCTTAGCAATTTTAATTAATAGTAAAGCTCTGGAATCTAAAGCTTCATTTAAAGTAGCAGAAAAAGAATATCTGATATTAGCATATAATGATTTAGGAATGCATTGTATACAGGGAGATTATTCTGCTTTTATGATATTACCACCAGCTAATACCGTTAGGGTTCAAGTCTTTGAGAAGGGAACAGATAAGGCTAAACTTATAGATAGTGGAATAATAGTAGAATACAAAATGAATAACAATACTACATCAGTTGATAAAAGTAATTTTTGGAATTATGCTAAAGATTATGGTTATGATTTGAAACCTAATGAAGGTATTACTGGAAATTATTTAAGTGGAGTTTGTAAATTGTCAAAGGATAAAAATTATTACGAAGCCGAATACGTTCCAGTAGTACCTTTTAATGATGGGAGTAAGGAAAGAAATCCATATCAAACCATGACTGTTACAGTAATTGATGAGGCTACAAAAAAAGTATTAGCACAAGAGGATAGTATTGTAGTTCCGGTATCAGATGAGATGAATTGTAGTAATTGTCATGGAGAGGTGGATACTTATGCAAATATATTAAAGGTTCATGATAGGAAAGAAAAAACTACTTTATATTCTGATTTAAATAATAATAAAAGACACAAATGTAATGAGTGCCATTCAGATAATGCTTTAGGTGCATCAGGGGCTCAAGGTGTTCAAAGTCTTTCTCTTGCAGTACATGACTTTCATGCATCAATTATGGGTATGTCAGATTTGAAAAACAAATGCTACAATTGTCATCCAGGGGTTGAGACACAGTGCAATAGAGGAGCTATGTATAAAGCAGGTATTACTTGTAGTGATAGTAAATGTCATGGAGACATGGAAAAAGTAGCTCAGTCTTTAAAGGAAGGTAGACGAGATTGGCTTGATGAACCACAGTGTAGTAATTGTCATGGAGAACTTTATAGTATAAAAGATAATGAACTATATAGGGAGGCATATCTCCAAAATGGACCAAAAGGTATGAATGGAAAAGTAAAATGTGCAACTTGTCATAATAGTCCACATGCTGAATGGATATCATCACTTCCTCAAGATAATGAGATACCAAAAAAACTTTATGGCAAACCTGATTTTATTAGAAAATGCACAACTTGTCATGAGAATAAAGGAAATAATAAAATACATCAGTATAAGGGAGAGTAGAGAAAATGAATTTAGGGAATTTGCTTATTCTTATATCTTTAGTAGGTAGTATATTAATACTACCTATTAATATACTAGTACATAATAAAAGGATAAGAGACGTAATTTTAATAATTACTGCCATAAGTTTAACAGCTTCATTAATTTTAATTCTATATTATCAATACACTTGTAACTTTAGGTATAGTTATGTAGTGGAACATATATCAACAGATTTAAAACCTCTTTATAAGATTTCAGCTTTATGGGCAGGGCAAAGTGGTTCCTTTTTATTATGGGCAGTTATTTCTATTTGGCTAGGGATTGCTATAAAAGATAATAACAAATCTTTTAATATTTATATGATTATCACTATAGCACTTATTGCCTTTGTTTATTTAAGTGACCCATTTGCAATTGAAAGAGTAATTCCTAGTGAGGGAAATGGATTAAATATAGCATTACAAAATCCTTGGATGGTTATACATCCACCACTTGTATTTATAGGATATTCGTCTATGGCTATACTGTTTTGTGAAAGTTTTTCACAGAGTGTAGAGAAAAAATGGACTTATATTTCATTGCTTTTTTTAGGAGCTGGGATATTTACAGGAAGTATATGGGCTTATAAAGCATTAGGGTGGGGAGGATATTGGGCATGGGATCCAATTGAGAATGCTGCATTAGTTCCATGGCTAATTTTACTAGCTATTGTTCATAAGGAAAAAGTAAAGTCTTATGTAACTATGTTACCTTTTATTCTAGCCGTTTTTGGAACATTTTTAGCAAGAAGCGGAATATTAGAAGGAAAATCAGTACATTCGTATAATATATCCACCATGTCAAAGCCAATATTGATTTTAATTAGTTTTTTATGTGTATTACTATTTATAATTGCTATAAAAAATAAGCAAAGTAAAGATATAGTAAAGAATAAGAGTGCTTCAAAAAAAGTATTATCTATATTTTGCATTAGTACATATTTATTTTCGGCACTTATTTTAATAGGTACTACTTTACCTATTTATTCATCTTATAATGTTGAAGTTGATTTTTATAATTTATTATCATTAGCTTTTGCAATAATTTCTTCAATTTTATTCTTAATTTATATGAAGGATTTATTTAAGGGAAACTTAGCTATTGTATTAATAATAAATACAATTTTACTTATAACAATAAGTAGGATTACAAAGTTTGGAGAAGTCAAGTGGCTGCTTATTCTTTGGGTACTAATGCTTCCATTGCTTTTAAAAATAATCTATTTTAATAAAATTAAAAATAAATCAGCAAATATAGCCCATATTGGATTTATATTAATGGTATTAGGTAGTATTACATCATCTATATTTGGTGAAATTGGAATGTTTTTAGATGCACAGGTGACAAACCAGGAAGTTGTAGAGGCTATAATAATTCATAATTTTTTAGAAGATGTAATAATAACAGAAGGTGCAAAATATACAACAAAGCCATTAATATTTTTATTTTGGATAGGTGGAATTTTAATAATGCTTTCTATGGTAAGAAAAATATGGTTCTTTAAGGAAAGGATAAAATAAGAACATAATAATACTAAAATGATACGACTAATGATATAATGTGTAAGGAATAAATTTTTTATAGTAATGAAGTTTATTGCATTAAAAGAAGTTTAAGATATGAGGAATAAAAAGATTTAAAAAACAAAAGATTGGATGGAAAAGATGAGAAAAGAAATTACTGTAAAAGTGAAATCAAGATATGTAGATAAGTTTAAAAAGGGATACCCATTAATTTTTAAGGAAGCGCTAATAAATGTTGATGCTTTTAATAAAGAGGGGGAGCTAGTTAAACTAGTAGATGAAAAAAATAGATTTGTTGCAAGAGGATATCATGGAAAACAGAATAAAGGTTATGGATGGATTCTTAGTACAAAAGAAAATACAAAGATAGATATAAGCTTTTTTGAAAGAAAGATAATATCTGCATTAAATAAGAGAGCAGGTCTTTATAGAAGTCGTGATACAAATGCATTTAGAGTATTTAACGGAGAAGGAGACGGTATAGGTGGATTAACTATTGATTATTTTGATGGTTATTACTTAATAAACTGGTATAGTAGAGGTATTTATAAGTTTAGAGATGAGGTATTAAATTCATTAAAAAGAATAGTTGAATTTAAGGCTATTTATCAGAAGAAGAGATTTGATGAGAATGGTGCTTACATAGAAGAAGATGGATTTGTAATGGGAGAGAGAGGGAATTTCCCTATTATAGTAAAAGAAAATGGAGTTAATTTTGCTATATACCTAAATGAAGGAGCGATGGTTGGAGTATTCCTAGACCAAAGAAACGTAAGAAGAACTATCAGAGATAAATATGCAAAAGGGAAGAATGTTTTAAATACATTTTCTTATACAGGAGCATTCTCTGTGTATGCAGCCTTAGGTGGTGCAAAAAAGACAACAAGTGTTGACCTTGCAAATAGAAGTTTACCAAAAACGATTGAACAATTCAGTATAAATGGAATAGACTATGAAGCTCAGGATATAGTTGTTGAAGATGTATTTAATTACTTTAAATATGCTGTTAAGCAAGGATTAAAGTATGATTTAGTTATACTTGATCCACCAAGTTTTGCTAAATCAAAGAAATTCCAATTTAGTGCAGCTCATAATTATAAAGATCTTCTTAAGGAAGCAATAGCTATAACAGAAGATAATGGTGTAATAGTGGCTTCTACAAACTGCAGTAACTTTAATATGAAAAAATTCAAAGAATTTATAGCTACTGCATTTAGAGAAATGTATGGTACTTACAAAATTATAGAAGAATACTCATTACCATCAGATTTTAGAATTTCAAAGGAATATGAAGAAAGTGATTATCTTAAGGTTGTGTTTATCAAGAAAATTAGAGGTCATTTTTAATAGTGTACTAGATACTTTAATATAGATTAAGCATTGAGTTTGAGGAATTTAAAAATTCGTTTGAGTATAGAATATTAATTTTATATTTTATGAATATATTGGGATAATATGGGATAGGAAAGTAATTAATAAACATAAATATTAAAACCTCAGTATTAATATAATTTAATGCTGAGGTTTTTAGTATTATTTACTTAGTTGGAACTTTTGGGATTTTTACTAAATACATCATGACAGTATATTCCTATCTTTTGTGATATATATCCTAATACATTACCACAAAGTAATGCTGGTACAACTGCTTGCCAATCACCGTTTAATCCAAAGGTTGAGAAACATCCACAAAATGCTCCTGATATAAATTCAAATTTCTTGAATTTTGCTTGTATTACCATCATAAAAGAAAAGAATGCTGTTAAGAAATAAGACCAATATTCATTTGGAAAAATAGATGATCCCTTTATAATAAGCAGAGCATAAATAATTCCAGTTGCATTTGAAGTAAGAGACCTAAAAAGCCCTTTAGCCATCCCTCCTGAAGAATAATAACTAGTCCATCCAACAAATCCTGTCCAACTTACCATTCCAAAAGTTGCTGCCATCCATGCCCAAACTCCAGAAAGTACTCCAACACTAATAGCTACATATACAAGTACGTCCATATAAATTTTGTCCTCCTCTTTAGTATCTCATAAATTATCCTTGATGTTTTTACTTTACCATACCATTCTATCTAAAAGTAAACCTTTAATCAATTTGTTAATTTTTCTAAATTAAATTATATTTCAAGATATATCTACAAATTGGCACTCACCTAAAACGTAACAGCTAACCTATAAAGGAAGAAACAATGCTATGAATACTATACATTTATCTAGCACAAAATTCAAAAATGTGCAAAAATTATATAGTAGTAATCTTTACAAGAGACTATTAAATAACTTTAAAAATATATTGATTAATAGAAATTGGATAAATAAAAGGGCTGTATTTTAGCCAGGTATTAATTTCTAAACATACTTAGAAGGCAATAATAGCTTTAAGTAGACATTACTTATAAATAAAGAATTGTATTTTAAAATAGTTTTGGTTTCTAGATATAGATGAAAGACCATCTTAATGAGCAATTAGAGTTTCATTGTCTTAGGAAGCACCTTCTCATATTCATTCGAAGGTATAAGTTCAAAGTACAAAATTAAAAATTTTGATTTTTACTTAAAATTAAGTTAGGTCTGAAGAAATATCTAGAAATCAAAACTCACTTTAAAAACAAACAAAGAAAAGGAGATGTAAAAGTGAATATATATAGTAAATATTTTAAGAGATATAAGCTTCCTTTTTTAACTGCTATTATTTGTGTAACATTGGAAGCTATATGTGATTTACTTGGACCAACTCTTATGTCTAACATAATTAATTTAGGAATAGATGGAGCGAATCTTTCGAGTGTTTATTACTGGGGCGGATTAATGCTCATGGTTACAGCACTAGGTGCTTGTTTTGCTATAACTCGTAATATATTAGCTTCTAAGGTTTCTCAAAGAGTTGGTGCAGATTTAAGGTATGATTTATTTAAGAAGATATTATATTTTTCAGAAAATGGAGCAGATAAGATAGAAAGTGGTTCTCTTATTACACGTATGACTAATGATACTTCTCAGGTTATACAATTTATAAATGGAATTATGCGTATTTTTCTAAAGGCTCCTATAACTTGCATAGGTAGTATTATTCTTGCAACAATACTTAATTTTAGACTTTCTTTAATTATTTATGGAGTTGTAATAATTGTTGTTGGAATTATAGTAGTTAGTATGAAACTTAGTTATCCACGCTTTTATAAATTACAAAAGTCTATAGATAAAGTGAACTCTGTTGTTCAGGAATACTTAATAGGAGTTAGATTAGTTAAGGCTTTTTGTACTTATGATAAGGAACAAAAAAAGTTTGGAGAGGCTAATGATAACTTGATGAAAAGCAGTATTTCTTCTCAAATGATTATAACGGTAATAGCTCCTCTTATTACTTTTACAGTTGGAGTTGGTACAGTAATTGTAATTTGGCTTGGAAGTAAGCTTTTCTCTTTAAATCTTGCAAATCCAGGGGATATAACAGCTTTTACAATATATATGGCTCAAATCCTTACGTCTTTAATAATGATAACTAATATATTTAATACCTTTGTTAGAACAAAGGCATCTACTAATCGTATTAAAGAAATTTTAGAGTGTGAGGATGATTTTACTCATGGTGGAGAGATTTCAGAAGTAAAATGGGAAATAGGTTTTAAAGATGTTGTTTTTTCTTACCCTAATGGCAGTGGAGTACCAGCTATTAATGGGTTGAGTTTTTCTTTGAAAGCTGGTGAAAAGCTTGCTATTATAGGACCTACAGGAAGTGGAAAGTCAACAATAGCTTGGTTGTTATTAAGATTTTATGATGTGAATAGTGGGAAAATATTAATTGATGGTAAGAATATAAAGGATATAGATGTAAAATCTCTTAGAAAAAATATTTCTATTGCTCCTCAAAAACCAATGTTATTCTCAGGAACAATTAATGAGAATATTAAGTGGGGAAATAAAAATGCTTCACATGAAAAAGTTAATTTAGTAGCTGAAAAGGCTGAGGCTTCTTTTATATACAACATACCAGAAGAGTTTGATTCTTTATTAGGAAGTAGAGGAGTTAATCTATCTGGTGGACAAAAGCAAAGAATTTCTATAGCTAGAGGACTTCTTAAAGATTCAAAAGTACTTATATTAGATGATGCTACTAGTGCTTTAGATGCAGTTACTGAAAGAAGAGTTAGGGATAATATAAATTCTTTAATGAAAGATAAAACAGTTATCACTATTACTCAACGCTGTGGAACAGCTATGGCTTCAGATAAGATTTTAGTTATGGATAATGGGAAAAATGTTGGATTTGGAACTCATATTGATCTTATGAAAAACTGTGAGGTTTATAGAGAAATATATAGAACTCAAATAGAAAGTAGCAAGGAGGCAGAATAATGGGAGAAGTATATAATAATAAATCACAAGCCAAGATGCCTTCAATAGGAAGAGGTGGTGGAGGCCCTAATAGGTTTGCGCCTAAAGCCAAGCCTAAAAATGCTAAGGGAACTTTGGTAAGAATTATAAAAATATATATGAAATGGGGAAAAGCTATATTTTTAGCTATGCTTTTAACAATTATTTCTTCAGTTATAACAGTAAGCATTCCTTATTTTGTTGGGGAAACATTTAATTATTTTGATATTAGCACTAGAACTGTAAATTTTAAAATAATAATGTGGATTTTAATGATTATTTTAGCACTTTATTTATCTAATTTTATTATTTCAAGTGTTAATCAGGTAGTTATGCTAAAGGTATCTCAAAAATTAGTACATGCTTTGAGAACAGAGTTCTTTCATAAGATGCAAAAGATTCCTTTAAATTTTTATGATAAAAGATCTAATGGGGATACTATGAGTAGGATTACTAATGATATAGACAATATCAGCTCAACATTAGCTCAAACTACAACACAACTTATATCAAGTATTTTGATTTTAACTGGTTCATTTTTAGTGATGATAAATTTAAATTTTTTTCTTACTGTAGTTGTCCTTTTATGTGTTCCTTTGGTGATTTTACTAACTAAAATAATTGCATCTAAAAGCAGAGATAATTTCTTATCTCAGCAGAGAAGTCTTGGTGCTTTAAATGGGATTATTGAAGAGAATATTTTAGGACTAAAAATGGTTAAAGCTTTTAATAAACAAGAGGATGTTTTAGAAAGTTTTAAAGAAACTAATGAAAGATTATATGAAAGTAGTAAGAAAGCTCAAATATGGTCGGGGTATATGATGCCTTTAATGAACGTTATTAATAACTTTATATTTGCTGTGGTTGCTATTGTAGGTGGAGTTTTATCAGTAAGTTTTGGATTGGAAGTAGGAACTGTTGTCAGCTTTTTAAGTTATTCAAAACAGTTTTCTAGACCATTAAATTCTCTTGCTGGAATGTTTAATACTATTCAGTCAGCTCTTGCAGGTGCTGAAAGGGTTTTTGAAATTTTGGATACTGAAGAGGAGAAAAAGGATAAAAAAGAAGCTATAGAACTAAAATCACCTAAGGGTGCTGTAGAGTTTAGAAATGTTAGCTTTTCTTACGATAAATCAAAGAAAATACTAGATAATATAAGTTTTAATGTTAATGCAGGAGAAGTGGTTGCTTTGGTTGGAGAAACTGGGGCTGGTAAAACAACTATAGTTAATCTTCTTACGGAGTTTTATGAGGTGGATAGTGGAACTATTCTCATAGATAATGAACCTATAACAAATATAAAAAGAGATAGTCTTAGAAAGTGTTTTTCAGTTGTTCTTCAGGACACATATTTATTTACAGGAACAATTATGGACAATATTAGATATTCTCAAAGTTTTGCTTCAGATGAAGAGGTAATTATGGCATCGAAAATAGCTCATGCACATGAATTTATAAGTAAGTTGCCAAGAGGATATTTTACTATGGTTTCAGGATCTAATGATAACTTAAGTCAAGGACAGCGTCAGCTTATAGCAATTGCTAGAGCTATTTTATGTGATAGTCCTATTCTTATTTTGGATGAGGCAACTAGTAGTGTTGATACTAAGACAGAGAAGGATATTCAAAATGCATTAGTTAAATTAATGAAAAATAGAACAAGTTTTTTAATTGCTCATAGACTCTCCACTATTAGAGATGCTGATAAAATTATGGTTATTGGAGATGGGAAAATTATTGAAAGTGGAAATCATAATAGCTTAATGGAGAAAAAAGGGCTTTATTATAAAATGGTAGTAAGCCAAATGGGTGAAGTATTTATAGAAATATAAGAATCTTTTTTAGAGTTTATATAAAGAGTTGGTTATAATGGTACGAAAGAAAGTTAAGATAAAGAGTATATATTTAATAGAAAGTAAGACTTGATTTAAATATACTTTTTTAGAAAAGGAGAACATATGGAGAATACATGGGAGAAAAAGTGGTTATCTTTAGTGATTATAGTATAGATAGTAAATAATAATATAAGTATAGATATTAGTAGAGATATACAGAGATAATAGAGTATAACAAGGGAGTGTATAAGAGTAAGTAAGTACCACAGTAAAATATATTATTAATAAGACAATATTACTATTGAATAATTATTTAAAATCAACTTATAATAGTAATATAAACTTATTAGACATGTAAAGAATGATAGGAGGAACTTACGGATTGGAATTACATACGATAAGATATGAAAATAAAGATATTGTTGTACTACTTGATAATGATATGAAATTAGTTAAACCTGTATATGCTTACTTGAAATATCTTAGACATAAAGATAGAGCATTTAATACTATAAAGGCTAATTGTAATGACCTAAAGTTGTATTGGGATTTTTTAAATAAGGAACATTACCAATATGATGAAGTAACGCCTAATGTTATAAGTGAATTTATAGAGTACCTTAGAGAACCTAACGCTACTGATAACGTAGTTAGTATTTATGCTGAAAGTAAGCGTACTGGAAAAACTATAAATAGAATACTTAGTACAGTTTATAACTTCTACAAGTATTGTGGAATGGTTAAAGAGATAAATAATCCTATAATAATGGAAGATGTAAATAGACCATTTGGTATGTTTAAGAGCCTACTACATCATGCAAGAAGCAATAATAAAACTAAGCAATCTATATTCAAAGTTAAAGAAAGTAAAACTACTTTTAAATTATTATCAGATAATAATGCTGAAACATTTTTAAATAATTTGCCTACTTGGAGAGATAAATTAATCTTTAAAATAATGTACCTTACAGGGGCGAGAATTGGAGAAGTTTTAGACCTTCAAATTGAAGATATACCCTATCCCGATATTTCCAAAGAAATTGGAATGTTAGAAAATATAAAGTCTAAAGGTAAAAGAAGAAATTTGTATATTCCAATGACTTTATTAGAGGAAATAGATAATTTTATAATGGAAGAAAGAAATAATATTGATACAGAGCATAGTTATATCTTTGTATCACAACAAAAGCAAAATTTAGGTAAACCACTAACTTATAGAGCAATCTATGAAGTATTTAATACAGTTAAAAAGAAAACTGGAATAGAATTAAATTTTCACGATTTAAGACATACTTGTGCAACTGCTTTAGTTCAAAGTGGTATGGATATTAGTGTTATTAAGATAATTTTAGGTCACGAACATATCACTACAACTCAACAATATACTCATATTTCAAATCAGTATCTTGAAGATAATTTAAGTAAGTATTGGAATAAGAGTTCTTTAATTGGAGGTAGCGCAAATGGTAAGTAAAATGCCTAATGATGATATTTGGGAATTGATAGATAATGATAGCAATTCGCAACATTATGGAAAGAAATTTAAATTTGATTTTTCATATATATATTCAACTAATATAAAGGAAATTATGAAAAAGTACATTTGGCATAATTATAAAACTGGAAGTAAAACTGTTAGAACTTTAAGTGAAGATATTAGTTGCTTTAAAATTATAAATGAATTTTTAAATATTAATAAAATAAATTACTTAAGAGAATTAACGAATTATGATATTAATAAGTTAATATCATATGTAAAAACTATCTTAAACCCTAAAACAAAAGTACCATATTCAACATCAGCTCAAAGAAAGTGTTATTTTACCATTAAAAAATTAGTCATGTATAGCAAACTATATTGCGAGAATGAATCGCCAAGTGGAGATATTTTTATAGGTACAGTAGTACCACAAATAGAAAGAAATATAAAAATTGATTTTATTCCTGACGACGTTTTATCTAAAATAAATATTGCTTTAACAAGAGAAGAAAATCCCTATATTAAGTATGGAATAATTATTTTACAATCAACGGGGATGAGAATTGGAGATATGTTGAAATTAACAATAGATTCAATTAAACCACATATAATCAATGGTTATACATTGACTTGGTATGAATATAAAACAAGAACACAAAGACAACCTATGCCTGTGACTAATGAATGTAAGATTGCTATTAATAAATTAATAGCAATTACAGAAGAAGTTAGGAAACAAGCAAATGAAGGTACGAAAAAATATATTTTTATAAAAGAAAATATTAAAAGTAAGGAAATTTCACCTATTGAAAGAAGAACCTATAGTAGATGGTTAAAACTTTTTATTGAACAACATAATATTCGAGGAATAGATGGTGAATTGTACAACATAAAGACTCATCAATTTAGAAGAACCTTGGCAACTGACATGCTGTCCAAAGGTACTGATATTAACATAATAAGAAATGTGTTAGGACAAAAATCTGCAACAACAACCAGTAGATATTATGCTGATATTAAAGATAAAGAAAGAGCCGAGATATTTAAGAATATAGGTATTATCGGTAACATCAACAAGATTGATGAAACATTTATAGCAGATAAGAAGGATTTAATTTGGTTCAAGGAAAATAAGGATAAAGGGGCAAGGATGGAAGATGGCTATTGCACTAAGCCTTGTAGTGATGGGAAAATTTGTGATAGATTATTAAAAAGACAAAAATGCTACACTTGTAGTAGGTATATTACTACTCCAGAGTATTTACAGGCTCATAAAAATCATTTAGCAGAGTTAGAAAAGCAATTAGAGGGAAATATCTATGGTGACCATTATGCTGAACATTTCTTACCTACTATTAAAGTTCTAAAAGAGATTGTAAAGAGATTGGAGGAAATACAAGATGGCAATAACTAAGCTAAATTTACAACCAATAATTACGGAAAGTGATTATAGTAATATAACTATTGGAAATTCTAAATTCAATGATGATGAATGGGACGTAACGCCATTCATGACTACTAAGGGTGTTAAAAGATGTAGAAGTAGAATAAATTTTAAATATATAAATAGTAATGCTATGAAATTTGTAATTAAGCAATATGCTTATTTCTGCTTTAGTAAATTAAAAGCATCTACAGTAGTAAGTAATATAAATAGTAAGTTACCTTCGTTTATTGAATACTGTAATATTAATAATATTACATCATTTAAGGATGTTGATACAATAATATTAATGAATTATGTAGATTGGTTAAGAAATGAAAAAGGATTTTCTGAAAGAACTGGGTATTCTAAAACATTAGTTGTAGAAGAATTAATGAAGGTTGGAGCAAGTCAAGGGTGGAATGTCAATAAAGAAAATGGTTTTTTTTTAGAATCAACACATTTGTTATGGAATATAAAAAAAGAAATTAATAACAATAAGGTAAAACCTATACCAGAGGATATATTTAATAAAATATTATATTATGCTATTAATAAAGAAAATGATATATTAACTAAGGCTGGAATAATTATTCAAAGTCAAACTGGTTTAAGAATAAGTGAAGTATTATCTATAAAGGATGATTGTTTAGGGATAACTAATGATGGTTATGAGTATATGGAGGTTTATTTAAACAAAACAACAAAAGATAATTTTATAAAGCATAAAGTTTTTATAAATGATTTAGTAAAAAAAACAGTATTAGAACTTATAGAATCAACTAAATCTATGAGGAAAAGGTTTTGTGTTAATAATTTATTTATTAAGATAAATTATGCGGACAAAAAAATTAAAATATTAAATAATGATGATTTTGCATATAGAGTTAATTCATTCATTAAGAGATGGAATATCACAGATAATAATGGAAATATATATCACTTGAGGACACATCAATTTAGAGCAACATTTGTTAGGGAACTTATCAAACAAAAAGTACCAATAGCACACATTATGAAACAGTTTGCTCACGTATCTATTGAAATGACTTCACACTATCTTACTTTGCAAGAGGAAGAAATTAAAGAAATATATTCAGATATGATACTTGGTAAAGATTCTAAGATTGCTGGACTTAGAGCAAAGGAAATTAAAACCAAACTTGATGAACAGTTTAGAGGCAAAACAGAACAAGAAATTGATGATATAGTTTCTAATTTATCTAAATCTATGAGTTTTAATCCATTACCGACAGGCGTATGCTTGTATGACTTTAGAAGGGGGAACTGTTCTGATGGTGATGGCTGTTTCTTTTACAACTGCCCTAACTACGTTACCGAGGTTAAATTCTACCCTGTTTTAAAACAAGAATTAGACCTTATGGAGAAGGAAATGACAAGGTATAAAGAGTTAGGTCAACAACGTTCTTGGGAAAGACAATATGTTAAATATAAGTATCTAAAACCATTAGTAGATAGTTTGGAGGAACAAATCAATGAAGAAAAATAGTAATAAAAATACAGAAGGTTTAAAAGAGTTTGCCGAAAAGAAAAAACAAGAAACTATCGAAAAGGTTAATAAAGCAATAGATAAGTTAAAGCGTTCAAAAACCAAGTCAATTAACTTTAAAACAGTAGCCGAGGAAGCAGGGGTATCTAAGGCTACTCTATATAACAATGATATTCTTAAAGAACGTATATTAAGTTTAAGAGCTATTCAAAAAGGTGTTCCTAACGATAGCATAGTTGCTACACCTAAAGATAAAATAAAGGCTAAAAACGATAAAATAAAGCAACTCTACGAAGAAATCAAAAAACTGAAAGAAGATAAAGAAAAACTAATTATCCAATTAGTTGATATGGAAGAACTTAAAGATGAAAATAAAAGATTAAGAGAAAGTTTGAATAGAATTGATAACTAAAAATAGGAGTGGAAAATGAAAGATAATATTACTAAAAAACAACATTATATACCGAGGTCATATTTAAAAGAGTTTTCAAAAATTAATGATAATAGTGACGATAAAAAAAATAAAATTTTAGTTTTTGATAAGTTAAGAAAAAAATCATACGGTTCAAATGTTTATGATATAGCATGTGAGAATTTATTCTATGAAATTGAGAATGCACCTACAATTACAGAAAGACAAATTTTTGAAACAACTTTTAGTGAAATGGAAAGTAAGTTCTTAGTATTGTTAAAAAAGTTTAGAAGACTTTGTGAAGAAGAAAATAATTATTTTAATGCATTGATTACAACTAAGGAACAAAGATTAGAATTTTCATTTTATATTGTTTTACAGTGGATAAGAACTAAAAAATATAGGGATATTATTAGAAACTTTAATGATAATGCTATGACAAAGATAATGAAATTTTATAAGGAAGAGTTTTTAGGAGAAAAATTTGATACAAATAATAAGGGATACAAGATAGATGAGAAAATAATGCATTTAAACAGTCTTCTTGACAGTAATTACATTGGTGCTTTAACAAATTTTATTTCAAACTCTCATTGGATGTTTATTAAAAATGAAACACAAACACCATTTATAACATCAGATAATCCAGTTTGTAGGATTCCCAAATACTATGTTGATGAAATATATGGAGAAAAAATATATCCTATTTTTAGTGATACATTAGAAATAAACTTTCCTTTGTCTCCTAATATACTATTGCGTATTTTTAGAAATCAAACTTCTAATTATGAGAAATTAAAAAAATTTAGAAATAGAGTTGTTCCTGTTAAAGAAATTGAAATGGTAGATATTATAAATCAGTTTCAATGCATTATGGCAAATGAGAAAATTTTTATAAATCCTGAATATAAAAATTTACTTGAAAAATATACTAAAGAAGATTTGCTAAAAGAGATAAATTTAATAATGTAGTATAGGATTGAAATTTAATAACAACTTATTAGACACTAAAAAGTGAAAAACAAGAAAGAAAGTGGTATTTAAAAGAGTTTAGTACTTATAATACACTTTGTTACTAAAGATAATATTCGATAGAGGACATTGATTATTTAAAAGAGGAGCTTAAAAAAAGACATAAGAATCTATTTGCCTATACAAGTGAAAATGAGTTTAATGAAAAGATAGATAATCTAAAAAGAATAGTCAATAAGTTAGACTATGAGGAGATGAAAGTTGAAGTATCAAGAGTTGTAGCTTCTGTTAAAGATGCACATACTTCAATGGTGTTTCCTGCTAGAAAGTTTCTTCCTCTTAAGTTTTACTATTTCAATGATGGAGTGTATATTATTGGTACTACCAAGGAATATGAGAATTTATTGTTTAAAAAGGTAATAGGCATAGAGGAGAGTTCTATGGAGGAGGTTTTAAAGGAACTTTTTGAAGTTATATCCTTTGAAAATGAGTATTTCTTTAAGGCTCAAAGTATGAAGTATATGCAAATAGCTGAAGTTTTATATGGACTTTTAATAATTGATCATATGGATAATATAAAAATAACTCTAGAAGATGGAGTTTATGAAGTTTCAACATGTTCTATTGAAGAACTAGTTTATACAAATAAGAAATTACCTAGGTACGCTAGGAATAGCTCTCATAATCTTTGGTTTGAGATTTTAGAAAATGGAGAACTTTACATAAAGTATAACAGCTGTAGAGAGCAGGAAGATATAAGTATAGAAAATAAAATTAAAAGCTTGATTGCTTTAATTGAAGAAAATGATATGGAAAAAGTAACTATAGATTTAAGAAATAATTTAGGCGGAAACTCCACATTGTTTGATTCATTTATAGAGTGGCTAAAGCACAATAAGAAGATAAATAATAAAGGGAATTTAAAGGTCATAATAGGCAGAGAAACATTTTCCTCAGCACTTTTAAATGCATATAGCTTTAAAAATTACACAAATGCAAAAATAGTTGGAGAGCCAAGTGGAGGGAAACCAAATTGCTATGGTGAGATTTTAAGGATTACACTTCCAAATAGCAAGCTTATAATTACCTATTCCACGAGATTTTATAAACTTATTGATGATGATTCAGTTAAAGCATTATATCCAGAAGAAACTGTTTTAGAATCAATAGAAGATTATAAAGGGGCTTTAACAAAATAACCTTTTAATAAGACTTCCAAACATATTTAGAGAATAACTAAATCTCCATAAGAAATTAAAGTTATTCTTTTCATAGCGTTTGGAAGTTTTATTATTTTGGAATAGATAATAGAAACTCTTTGGGAAATTAAGTAGGTCTGAAGGGCTAGCTAAAATAAACGATGCTTTAAAGTGGAAATTTTTAAAGTGTAGTCTAAAAATAGACAAGTTATTAGACAAGTTTAAAATCAAGGGATTTGTAGGAAAAGCTATCTAAATAGGGTGAAATAAGTGAAAATAAGGCTTTTATCACTGTTGAAATTGTTAATAAACTGTGATAGTATTGAACTTGTCTAAAAAACGAGTAGAAAGTAGACAAGTTTATCAGGGGAATAAGGCGAGAATATTTTAATTGTTTTTGTAAACGATTATTGAAAAGAGGAGGAATAAATAAGGGATTAAAAAATTTTTATGAAAAATTTGTAAACGATTATTAGGGAGATCAAAGGAAAAATAAAAGAGGTGTAGAACATGGAAATTTCACTTAATAGAACAGAAGAGATGGAAGACATCAATATAAAGAAAGCAGTACCAGCGGTATTAGCTTTAATGATTTTTGCATTAGTTATTGATAATTCATTTAAGATTATTTCGCCAGATTTAGCAAAGGCTTTTAATATATCAGCAAGTACAGTTAGTTGGCAAGTAACTTTAGCTGGATTAGTTATCGGTATTGGAGCAATTGTATATGCTTCTTTATCAGATTCAATAAGTGTTAGAACTTTATTATCAATAGGAATTGTATTGATTTGTGTTGGATCATTAATGGGCTTTATTTTTCAAAAGTCATTTATAATGATAGTTATTTCAAGAATAATTCAGTCTGCTGGATTAGGGAGTGCAGAAACTTTATATGTAATATTTGTAGCTAAGTATTTTAAAGAGAGTGAACATAAAAAATATTTAGGATTTAGTACAAGTAGTTATGCTATTGCACAGGTAATTGGTACTATTACAGGTGGATATGTATCAACATATTTAAGCTGGCAAGCATTATTCTTAATTCCACTATTAACTTTAATAATATTACCATTTATCTTAAAGTATATTCCAAAGGAAAAAGCTAGTGCTGGAAATATTGACTTTATAGGTTTTGTATTAGTTGCAACAGTTGCAGCAACATTAATGCTTTTTGTTTCAGAATTTAAGTGGGTATTCTTAATAGGCTTTATAGTAGCTCTTGTATTATTCATTACATATATAAGCAAAAATCAAAAAGCATTTATTACTATTAAGTTTTTCAAAAATAGAAACTTTATATCAGTTTTATTTGTAGCTTTTGTTATATATAGTGTACAACTTGCATTTATATTTATGTTCCCATTTTTAGTGGAATCTATATATCATTATAGACTAGATCAAATTTCTTTACTTTTAGTTCCATCATATGTTTTAGCAGCTACTGTAGGTGCTTTATCAGGTAAGGTTGCTAATAAAATTGGAAGTAAGCAATGCATTCAAATAGCTATAGTAGGTATAATAATCAGTCTTATTGTAGGAGCTTTATTTGTTGAGACATCAGTATTTGTATTTATATTCGTAATGATACTATTCTCAAGTTCATTTGCTTTAATGTATGCACCTATGATTGATACATTAACAAAAACAATTCCTAAAGAAAATTCAGGGACTGCTATTGGATTCTATAATTTCTGTTTAAATATAGCAGCATCAATTGGTATAACATATGTAGCAGTATTTATGGAAACTGAATCTTTAGGAAAAAATATTACTGGTCTTTTCAATAATGCAATAGCTATACAATATAGCAACGTATTAATTGTACTAGCTGTAATATCAGCAGTTGCCTTTATATTATACTGGGCTTTAATTGGAAGAAGAGAAAAAGCTTAATAAAATTAATTTATAAATAATTTATTTTTTATTGGATTTTAATATAAATTATATAAATATACTATTTTGATTATAGTATAATTAGATGGAAGGGGTTCAACAAAGAGTGTTGAACCTCTTCTTTTGTTTATTATAAATTAGTATTGTAAAATAGTCCTATTTTATAATGAAGAATAATGAAACATAATATTGATTTAAATGTATTTATTAATAAAAAAGATATATTGATAATAAAAATATAATAATATCTCATATATTGACATAAAAGTATATAGATGGTAAAGTGGTTTTGTTATAAAATATAACGAGAAATCTGATGGATTTATAGGGATAATAAGGAATTTTGTTAAACGAGTAGTCTTACATATATTTTATTTCAATTCGTATGATAACGAATACAAAGATTGGTAGTACTATAAATTAAGGTGTTTAAGATTGTTGTTAGTACTGCAATAAATTATATGAAGAGTTTATCATTTAATATTATTAAGTAAATGAACGTTATTCATATGGATTCGCCAGATAAAATAATAAAATAGGGGGAAAATTATGCGAAACAAAACTAAAAAACTAACGTGGCTAATTTGTAGATTAATGACTTTAGTTATGGCAGTAACTTTACTATCAGGAATACCTGTAAAAAACGTATTAGCTACGGAAGTAAGGGAATCAAACAAAGAGGAATATGAAATTTATCCAATTCCTCAAAGTATAAAATATGACAATGGAACAGTTGATTTAGGATCAGATGCCAACGTTGTATTTGAAGAGGGGATAGATGAAGCTACAAAGAATAGGTTAATTGAAGTTTTAGGAATTAAGGGAATTAACCATGAAGTAAGTACTGAAATAAAAGAAGGAAAATTAAACTTCTTAGTAGGAATAAACAATTCTAATGGAGTTGTAGATAATTACTTTACAGAAAATAAATTAGTAAATGACAATCATTTTGGACATCACGATGCCCATGTTGTATCTGTTAAGGATAATGTGGTAGCAGTATTAGGTAAAGATACTGATTCAGCATTCTACGGAATTACATCTTTAAAGTTAATATTTAATCAATTAGAAGGTAATGAACTAAGTGAGTTATTAATTGAAGACTATTCAGATGGACAATGGCGTGGATTTATTGAGGGATACTATGGAATACCTTGGAGTAATGAAAATCGTATGGATTTAATGAGGTTTGGTGGAGATTTCAAGATGAATTCTTACATATTTGCACCAAAGGATGATGAGTATCACAGTCTTAAGTGGAGAGAACCATATCCAGCAGAGAAATTAGCTGAAATTGAGGAGATGGTTGAAGTTGGTGCTTCAACAAAGAATAAATTTATATGGACAATACATCCATTCTTAAAAGATGGAATGAACTTTGAGTCAGAAGAGGCTTATGCAGCTGATCTAGAAAAAATAATAACTAAGTTTGAGCAACTATACAGTGTTGGAGTACGTCAATTTGGAGTTCTTGCAGATGATGCTGAGGGAGATGCTAACAATCAAGTTAAGCTTATGAATGATTTAGAAGAGTGGCGTCTACAAAAAGGTGATGTCTATGAATTTATCTTTGTTCCTAAGGTTTACACAAAGGAATCAGCAGGTGGAAATGTTAATAATGAATACTTAAATACTATTGGAACAATGCCAGAAACAGTTGATATTATGTGGACTGGTGATGTAATACTTGGACATGTAACTCAAGAAACATTTGAGTTTTTTGAAGAGGCTGTAGGGCGTCAAGCATTCATGTGGTTAAACTGGCCAGTAAATGATATAAATAATAAAAGATTATTAATGGGTAAAGGTGAAATGTTAGATCCAACAGTTACAAACTTTAAAGGAATAGTAACCAACCCAATGCAAGAAGCTCAAGCTTCAAAGGTTGCTTTATTTGCAATAGCTGACTATGGATGGAATAGAGCAAATTTTGACATGGATAAGAGTTGGGAAGACTCATTTAAGTATATAGAGCCAGATGCTACTGATGAATTACACACATTTGCAAAGCATATGAGTGATCCAGCTCCAAACTGGCATGGATTATCTTTAGAAGAATCTGAAGAGTTAAAACCAGTTCTTGAACAATTCATAAGAAAATTATGGGACAAAGAATCGATATTAGATTATAGCGAAGTAGTTTTAGATGAGTATGAAGAGATTCTAGATGCTACAAATAATTTTGCTACTAAGTCTAAGAACGAATTATTAAAGAGTGAAATTAAAGGATGGGTTGATTCTTTAAGAGATTTAACAGAAGCAACTATAGCATATGTAAATGCAACTGTTGCTTTAGAAAAGGGTGACTATGAAAAAGCTATGGAATACTATGTTTTAGGAGAAGAGGAGTATGTTGCTTCAAGATCTCATAGAACTCCAACATTAACAGGAGTATCAAGACCAGAGCCTGGTACAAGACATCTAATTCCATTTGCTAAAGATTTATCTAAAATAATTAGTGATAATATTAATCAATTTATAAATCCTGATACTACTAAAGTAACCCTTCGTCCTTATACAAATATGGATCCTTTATATTGGGGACATGTTCAAAATATAGCTGATGGAGACAATACTAGATATTCATGTATGTGGATAAGAAGAGCTGCTAAAGAAGGAGACTATGTTGCTGTAGAATTAAATGAAGTAACTAAGGTTGAGAACATTGTATTTGAACAAGGACAAGATGAGGGAGATACATTTAACTATTGTAAATTCCAATACTCTATGGATGGTGAAACTTGGACAGATGTAGATGGAATAGAATATGGTCCAAACATGAAAGAAATAGTTATAGAAGATTTAGATATAACAGCTAAGCATTTAAGAGTTGTTCCAACTGGTGAAATACTAGGAAACTGGATTGCTGTTAGAGAATTCTCTGTTAATAAAGAAGAGAAAACTGATAATGGAATATTTGAAGTTAATCCAGAAGCAGAGCCTAAATTTGAGACAAAAAATTTAATTGATGGAAAGTTAAGTACAGCATTTAAACCATTAGTAGCTGCTCCTAAAAACGGATCTTTAATTTATAAAATTTCTGATGAAACAGAGGTTAAGAAGTTCACAATAGTTCAAAATCCAAATACAATTTCTAATGCAGTAGTATCTGTAAGAAGTGAAGAAGGTTGGGCAGAGATTGGAGAATTAGAGAAGAGCTTCAATGAATTTGAAACAGAAGATTTTAAAAATATCTTTGAAATAAAAGTAGAATGGGATGGTGTTGCTCCAACTATTCATGAAATAGGATTTTCAACAATCACAGATGAAGCTTTACCAGTTAGCAATTTTGAAGCTTCAGAAATCAAAAAGAAGAGTGTTGTTGTAAAGTGGGATGCTCCAGAAACTAATAAAGAATTAGTTGGATATGTCCTTTATAGAGATGGTAAGAAAGTTGGAGAAGTAGATTCTTCAGAGACTACTTATAAATTTAAAGGGTTAAATAAACATACAATTTATAACTTTAAAATAGCTGCAAAGTACTCTGATGGAGAACTTTCAAAGAAAGAGAGCATAACTTTAAGAACGGATAGATAAAATATAAAAACTACTGAAATTTTTCATTAATAACTTATGGTGAAAAATCAGTAGTTTTTTTCTTTTAACTTCTTTAAATTAAAGAACTTTATATGCATAATTATGCTTAAGTAATTGGATATATTTTGAAAATATGAAAGAATTAGAATGGATTTTTTAGTGGTAAAGTGATATTATTATAAACATGATAAAAAATGTTGTATATTTATAATAAAATATAAGAAATATACAAAAAAATAATTTGATAAACTGACTGGTATAGTCAGAAATTTTTTTACTAAACTAAGGTTGGGTATAATGTGTACAAGCAATTATACATATACTATAGTTATAGTTTATATAATGTTTGTACATTTTATATAAATTATATAGGATGAAATATCAATAAAAACTATTGATATGAGGAACGAAAGGAGAGATTAGGTATATGAAGAAGAAATTACCTAAAGAAGCTTATGGTGGAGTCAGTGGAAAAGACTATGTTCCGTATTTTACTGGTAAATCAAAAAATGGAGTTAACTTACCAGTTCTAATAATCGGAATAATATTAGCAATTGTTTTTGCTGCATCTACTGCTTATTCAGGAATGAAATCAGGATTGACAGTTGCAGCTGGTATACCAGGAGCAATTATAGGATCCGTATTTGTTGGAATATTTGCTCGTAGCAAAGGTATACTTGGAAAAAATATAACACAAGGAATGGCTAGTGGTGGAGAATCAATAGCTAGTGGTATGATTTTTGTATTACCTGCAATCATTTTAATTGGAAGTGATTTTACTTTCTTAGAAGGAATAGCTGTAGGAATAGGTGGAGTTCTATTTGGTATAGGATGTCTATCATTAGTTTATAACTATCTAATAGTAGAAGAGCATGGAAAACTTATGTATCCAGAATCAATGGCAATTTCAGAAACACTAGTTGCTTCAGAAGGAAGCGAGGACTCTATAAAATTTATGGGAGTTGGTTTTATTGTCAGTGGAGTTATTACAGCTTTATCAAGTTCATTTTTTAACTTAATAAATAATACTGTTAATTTTGTAGGAAGTAAGTTCTACAAGTGGAAGTTTTCAACAGAAGTTAATCCTCTTTTATTAGGAATAGGATTTATTGTTGGATTAGAAGTTTCACTTACTATGTTTGCAGGTTCTATATTAGCTAACTTTGGAATAGCTCCATTAATAGGATATTTTACAGATATGGCTGAAAAGAGTATGCATTCATGGAATGATGCAACAATATTAATCAATCAAATGGATGTAAATGCAATATCCGGTAGTTACGTTAAGTACATAGGAGCAGGAATGATGCTTTGTGGGGGTATTATAGGAGCTATAAAACTTATACCTACTATAATAGTTTCCATAAAAGAAACTTTAAAAGCAAATCCTGTTAATGAGGAAAATGCTGAAAAAAATAGTGGTGCTATAATAATACTTTTATTAGGTGCAATAATAGCTTTCGTAGCTGGCTTCTTTATTTCTAACAGTATAGGAATGGCTATAACAGGAGCTGTGGTTTCATTAATATTATCATTACTTTTTGTAATAGTTGCAGGACGTTTAACAGGTACAATAGGAACATCAAATCTTCCAGTATCAGGTATGACAATAGCTTCATTAGTTATTTTAACTTTAGTTTTCGTCATAATGGGATGGACTGGCAAGGCTGATAATAAATCATTACTTTTATTTGCTACATTTATGGTTGTAGCTATATCAGTAGCTGGTGGATATAGCCAATCTCAAAAAGTAACTTACATAATTGGTGGTAGTAAGAAAGAAATGCAAAATTCATTTTTAATTGCTAGTATAGTAGGAGTAATAGTTGTTACAGGAACAATTTTAGTACTTTCTAGCCAATTAAAAATAACTGGAGCAAATGCACCATTTGCATTACCACAAGCTAACTTAATGTCAACTTTAACAGCAGGTATAATGGAAGGTAACTTACCATGGCCAATGATAATAGTTGGAATAGTAATGGCTTTATTCTTATTCTTATTAGATTTACCTATAATGACAGTTGCAATAGGATTCTATTTACCTATTTCAACAACATCTATAATATTAATAGGTGCATTAATACGTGTATTTATTGAGAAAATGAGTAAAGAAGAGCATGAGAGAGAAGTTAGGGTTTCAAATGGAATAAGCTTATCTTCAGGTCTTGTTGCTGGGGGTTCTATTATAGGATTAGTAGGAATAATTCTACAAGTAACAGGAATAATAACACCAGGAACACCAACTGGTTTTGTAGGAAGCAATGGAATGGCTATAATCTTATTAGTTATTTTAGTTTTAGCAACTACATTACCTATTATGAAGTCTAAGGTGAAAAATCATGGATAATGATGAACTTTTAGCTATGGTATTTAAGAAATGTGATTATATAAAATATGAAGTGGATGAAGAAGGAATAGTCACTATTTTTGAAAAACAAGATCATAAGATTCAGAAATTTTTTAGAAAACTAAAGTTTAAGATTCCTATGTATAAGAAAATTACTTTTGATGAATATAGTAGTGAGGTATTTATGATGATAGATGGGATTAAAACTGTTAAAGAAATAGGTGAAAACCTAGAAGTTAAGTTTGGTGAAAAAGTAAATCCGCTTTATGAAAGGTTATTAGTTTTCTTAAATCACATATATTTAAATTGTAATTACATAGAAAAACTATAATAGATATTATTTATAGCCTCCAAAATCTTATTTAGATTTTGGAGGCTATTTTTATAATGAAACTTACTGACAAATACTTTTTGAAAAATTAGCATATTAAATATTTTAAATAGTGTTATGGTTTCATATAAGAAAATTATGTAACACTGTATAGCATTTATGAATAATATATATTAAGACGGTTCAAACTTAGCTAAATGTAAGTAATGTTCAAAAAAGGACTTGCTTATATGTTAAGTTTTTCTATAATAAATAAAATAATAGGAGTTGATTTATATGGATTATTATAGAAATATGTCAAGTAGAGGTCATCATCATTATAGAAGAAAAAGAAGAAGACTAAGTGACTCATCATATAGTAGCTCAGTTAGTGAATCAGCAAGTAGCTCATATAGTAGTTCATTCAGTGACTCACACAGCAGTTCACAAAGTAGCTCATACAGCGACTCACACAGCAGCTCATATAGTAGCTCATACAGTGAATCAGCAAGCAGCTCATACAGTGAATCAGCAAGCAGCTCATACAGCGACTCATCAAGTAGCTCATATAGCAGCTCATATAGTGACTCATCAAGTAGCTCATATAGTGACTCATATAGCAGATAAAATAAGTATCCAAATTAGATAAAATAGATGAACAATGGATAAGCATTATAAGAAGAAAGAGTCAGTAAATGGGTATTCAATAACTAAAAAATTAGGTCAAGGTAGATATGGAATAGTCTACCTTGCCATAAATGAAAATAATGAGAAGGTAATTATAAAACAGTTAAAAAAAGAAATGCTAGAAGAAACAAGGAAAAAGCTGTTTTATGAGAAAAAAACATTAGATACACTAAGTAATTATGATAATTTTCCTAAGTTTATATCTAAATTTGAAGATGGAGACAGAGAAGGATATATACTTGAATATATAGAAGGTACTGTATTAGAAGATTTGATTTATAAAAGAGGATATGAATTTAGCAAGGAAGAAATTTATCAGATTGCAGCTAAAGTTTTAGATATTATGGAGATATTGCATGAGAATAACATTGTGCATAGAGATATTAGAACTCCTAATGTAATAATGAGAGAAAATAAAGAGTTAGTTTTAATTGATTTTGGACTAGCTAGATTTATTGATGAAAATCATCTTAAAGACGTAGATTATTGGTATTTAGGAGATTTCTTAATTCATTTGTATTATTCTTCTTATGTTGAAAATGATGAAGAGGAAAAACCTTGGTACGAAGAGCTTAATTTAAAGCCTGAAGAAGAAGTGTTTTTAAAAAAACTTATGGGAATTGAAGAAGCTTATAAAAGTATTGAGGAAATAAGAGAAGATTTAAAGAAGATAAAAGACAGTAATTAAGATAACAAACCATATATACTTACAAAGTTATATGGTTTGTTATTAAATATATGAGGAAGGAGATATTATTTTGACTAATATTAAAAGGATTTTAAGATTGTATCCTGAAAGCTTTAGAGCAAATTTATATACTACTGAGCCTTTTAGAATGATAGGGCTTATAGATGTAGATATTGAATATGATTATGGTGTTGAGAGAGTAACGCTAGCTTATTATAGATCATCTGGAACTAATAGTGGAAAGACTAAAGGATTATGGTATCCTATAGTTGGAATAAAGACTAGACAAGGAAGCTTTGTTGAATTTACTAAATATTTAAATTATGTATTAACACGTTGTACAAGGGGAGGAAAGGCAAGAGCAGGCTGGTTAGCAAAATCATTATTTTTTTCAAGAAGAAATTCAGAGGGATTGAATTTTAGAGGATTTTCAAATGGAATACATCATGAGAGTCTTTTGGTTATAGGAAAGACATTAAGGAATATGTTTGAAAATGGAGAATTTGAAGAGGTAGATTGGCTATATGGTGAAGAACTTAATAATATAGTAACTTCAAAAAAAATATACTATGGAAATATGCGTACGCAAAGAGAAAATTTTGAGAAGTTTATAGAAGATATATTCAATGAGAGATAATTACTTGTACCACATTTTTACTATTATGAATGTGGTACAAGTAATTATTTTACGGCTTTAGATACTTTTATATTTATGCTTTTTAAGAAATAATTAGATTTTACTAGAGCAAGAAATACTTATTATAATAAATTTGTAATTTAGAAAGTAGATAAGTAAAAAAAATACTGATATAATAATATTTCAGAAGATTAAAAAAGGAGTCAAATGATGAAGTATTATTTAGCACCAATGGAAGGTATAACTGGATTTATATATAGAAATACATATGAAAAATACTTTGGGGGAATTGATAAATATTTTGCACCATTTGTTGTTCCAAATCAAAGTAAGAGTCTTAAGACTAAAGAATTAAGGGACGTATTGCCTGAGAACAATAAAGGACTTAATGTAGTTCCTCAAATACTTACTAATGATTCAGAAGGATTTATTACAACAGCTAGGAAGTTACAGCAGTTAGGATATAATGAAGTTAACTTAAATCTTGGTTGTCCATCTGGGACTGTAGTTGGAAAGAAGAGAGGATCAGGATTTTTAGCACATAGAGAAGAATTGGATAAGTTTTTAGAGGAAATATATAAAATAAATGATATGAGTATAACCATAAAAACTAGATTAGGAATGGAAAATCCAGAGGAATTTTATGAACTTATAGAAATTTATAATAAGTACACTATGGAAGAATTAATTATTCATCCTAGAACTAGAAAAGATTTTTATGGAAACAAGCCAAATTTGGAACTTTTTAAGGATGCATTATCTTTAAGTAAAAATCCAATTTGTTACAATGGAGATATTTTTACAGTAGAAGATAGGAATAGATTTATTGAAGCTTTTCCAGAAGTGGATAAAATTATGCTAGGAAGAGGGATATTAGCTAATCCTGGTTTAATAAATGAGATTAATAAAGGTGAGTTCGTAGATAAAGCTACATTAAAAGAATTCCATGATGAAATATTTAATGGCTACAAAGAGGTATTTAATGAAGAAAGAAATGCTATGTTTAGGATGAAAGAGTTATGGGGATATATGATATACATGTTCTCTAATAATAAAAAGTATGCTAAAAAAATAAAGAAGGCTCAAAAAATAGTAGATTATAATCAAGCTATTACAAGTCTTTTTGCAGAACAAGAGATTATAAATGGTTCTGGATTATTTAATAATAAAGAGTAGTTAAGATAGAATTGTGAAAAGCAAGTAATATTTAGTTAAAAATTATTACTTGCTTATTTTATATATAGATACTTGATTTAAATAAATACTTTGAATATTTGTAGTTTTATGGTTAGAATTAGAATAAACATCAAAACTATAAGAATACAAATAGATTGGAGATACTATGAAGGAAAAATATATTTTAAAGCTTTCAAATTATGATAAATTCAAATGTACAGCAGATAAGTGCAAGTTCACATGCTGTGAAGGTTGGGATATAAGCATAGATAATGACACTTATGAGAAGTGGGGAAAAGGAAGCGATGCTAAGAAACTTTTAGATTGTGTAAAGTTTAAACCAGCGGAGGAGAGAAAAGAATATTTTATAAATAAAGAAACCTTTGATATTTGTCCTTTATTAGATAATAATGGGTTATGCAATATAGTAAAAAGTCAAGGGGAAGAATATTTATCTTTAACGTGTCATACATTCCCTAGGATAGAGAATGACTTTGGGTATAAGAAGGAATTATCATTATCATGTGCATGTCCGGAGGTCATTAATATAATAAATGATACTGATAAAATAGAATTTGTTCATTGTGATGAAGAAGCTTCAAATGATGATTTGTTAGAACTTAAAATTAGAAAGAGTCTAATAAATTTAATAACTAAAAAAGAATTACCATTAGATGAAAAATTGATAATAGCATTTGAAATGCTTTTATCAATTTTAGAAGAAAGTAATTTTGAAAGAAAAGAACTTATATTTGGTGAGTTAGAAAAGTATAGAAGTGAAGATTATATAGAGGAAGTTATAAATACTTATAGACAATTAGAGTTGAATTTAGGAGAATCATTAGAAGAGATAAATTATTTATTTTTAGATATAACAGAAAATTATAAGGAAGTTAATAATTTAAGAAAGCTTTTAGAGAGTGTGTCTGAGTATGCAGAAAATGAGGGCATAGAAATTTTAGAAGAAAATTGGCATGAGTATAAGAAAAAATTCCAAGCATATGATGAATTACTTGAAAAATGTATTATATCAAAAATAATAAGTAACTGTGTAAATGAAGATATTGAAGAGGTTATAGTTGCATTCCAAATGATTATATTAGAATATTTATTAGTTAGATATTCAGTATTTTTAAAATATCTTATAGAAGACAATGATAAATTGGATGTTGAGGATATAAAAGACTATATATTAGCATTCTCAAGAATAATAGGAAATAATAGTGATGCTGTTAGAGAATTTATAAGAGATGGTTTTGAAGGTGAAATTTTAGAAATAGGCTATTTATGCTTTGTGACTTTAGTTTAAAATGAATGCTAGGTTATTAGGAATTTAAAATAAAATTTTTGATTGATTTTAGAATTTTAAGAAGTAAATTGAATTATTCGATTTACTTCTTTTTATTTTTTACTTATGTAAAATTTATTCTTAATAAAAAGTTTTTAATAATTTACTATAACTCAATAAGGTGCTATTATATTACATATAAGTAAAAAATAGTAAAAGCTTTGAGGGTGATTGTAGATTCTTTAACTTTAAATTTAGAGAATTTTACAATAGATTATTTTAAAATTATAGGGGGGATTTCGATGAAACAAATTCATCAAAAAGGTTCTGCTTTAGGTGTAGCAATAGCTATGGCTTTAACTTTATCACCTACAGTAGTAAGAGCTGAAAGTAAGCAGGCAACAGAGTCTGAAACTGTGCATGTTGGATTTATTAAAGATGGAGAGCGTTCAACAATATTTAATGAAAATTGGCGTTTTATTAAGGGTAATCCATCGGGAGCTGAAGGGGTAAATTTTGATGACTCTTCTTGGAGAGGGTTAAATTTACCACATGACTGGAGTATCGAGGGAGATTTCACTGTTGAGGGAGAGGCAGAAAGTGGATTCTTATTAGGTGGTACAGGATGGTATAGAAAGAGCTTTGTAGTTCCAGAAAAATTTGATGGGCAAGATTTTACACTAAACTTCGATGGCGTTTATATGAATGCAGAAGTATATGTAAATGGGAAAAAGTTAGGTGAGCATAACTATGGTTATACTGCTTTTGCTTTTGATATTACTGATGCTTTAATTTGTGATGGTGAGACTGAAAATATCATAGCTGTTAAGGTTACAAATAATATACCAACAAGTAGATGGTATTCAGGTAGTGGTATTTATCGGGATGTTACATTAAGTGTTACAGATCCAATTCACGTAGGACATTTAGGCACAAGTGTTACTACACCTAATATTGAAACACAAAATGGTGGAGATGTAGATGTAGTTGTTGAGACAGTTGTTGAAAACGAATCCAAAGAAGAGGCTAATGTTTCAGTTAAGACTACTATTATAGATGAAAATGGAGAAGAAGTTAGTGAACCAGTAGTAGAGGCTAAAGTAGTTGGAGTTGAAGAAAGTATAGAGTTTAATCAAACTGCTATAGTAAATCAACCAGAACTATGGTCAGTGGATAACCCAAGCATGTATGAGGTTAAGAGTGAAGTTATAGTAAATGGAGAAGTAGTAGATACTTATTATACAGATTTTGGATTTAGATATTATAACTTTGATAAAGATACTGGTTTCTCTTTAAATGGAGAAAATATGAAATTAAAAGGTGTGTGTATGCACCATGATCAAGGGGCTTTAGGAGCTGCTTCATATTATAGAGCTGTAGAACGTCAGATGGAGATTATGAAGGAAATGGGTGTTAATGCAATCCGTGTATCTCATAACCCAGCAAGTGATATGTTATTAGAAATTTGTGATAAATTAGGGTTGATGGTTATCAATGAGGCATTTGATACATGGACAAACCCTAAAAATGGTAATGTAAATGACTTCTCTAAATATTTTAATGAAGCAATAGGAGAAGAAAATGAAATAATAAATGGAAATCCAGAAATGTCTTGGGGAGAGTTTGAAGCTAGATCTATGGTTAAAAACTCCAAAAATAGTCCATCAGTAATTATGTGGTCTATAGGAAATGAGGTTTTAGAAGGTATTAGTGGAAGTGCATCAAATTATGCAACTGTATCTCAGAATATAATTGATTGGATTTCCGATGAGGATCCAACCAAGCCTGTTACTATAGGTGACAATAGAAGTAAAGGTGGACAACAATTAGCTATTGATATTAACAATGTAATTACTGAGAATAATGGGATAGTAGGTTTAAACTATTCAAATGATGCACAGTTTGAGAGTTTAAGACAAAGATATCCAGACTGGACATTATATGCATCAGAAACTAGCAGTGCAGTTCATACTAGAGGTTATTATGGAACTAAGGGAATAAATTACTCAAATCATAGAATTTCTGAGTATGATAACAATCAAACAAGAGTAGGATGGGGACACTCAGCTAGTGATGCTTGGAGATTTGTTATAGAAAATGATTATAATGCAGGAGAATTTGTATGGACAGGATTTGACTATATAGGTGAGCCAACTCCTTGGAATGGAACTGGTACAGGTTCTGTTGGTGGGGGAAACGGGCCTTCTCCAAAATCAAGTTACTTTGGTATAGTTGATACTGCAGGATTCCCTAAAGATATCTATTATTTATATCAAAGCCAATGGAATGATGATGTAAATACACTTCATGTACTTCCATCGTGGGATAGAGAAGATATATACATGGAGAATGGAATGGTTGAAGTAAATGTATTTACTGATGCTCATAAAGTAGAACTATATTTAAATGATGAAAAGATTGGAGAGCAAACTTCAACTGAGCATGTAACAGAAGCTGGATATAAGTATTATACTTTTGGGGAAAAATCATTCTATCCAGTATTTAATGTTCCGTATGAAGAAGGTGTTTTAACTGCTAAGGCATACGATAAAGAAGGAAATGAAATTACTAATACTGAAGGTAGAAGTTCAGTAACAACATCTGGAACTCCTACTACTGTAGAATTAAGTGCTGATAATACTACTATTGATTCAGATGGTTATGATTTATCTTATATAACTATAGATATAGTTGATGAGAATGGAAATATAGTACCAGGTGCAGATAATAGATTAAACTTTGAACTTGAAGGTAATGGTAAAATTGTAGGATTAGATAATGGTGATCAAACTGATATAGAATCTTATAAGCCTACAACTGATACTACTGGAAGTAAGAGAGCTTTAAGTGGAAAAGCTTTAGTTATAGTACAATCTACTAAGGATGCAGGTACTATGACATTAAATGTTTCTGGTGATGGATTAGAAACTCAATCTATAGAGATTAATACTGTAAATAATTCAAGTGAAGATAGATTCTTAGAATCTTATGATATAGTTAAAGAATATTATGTTGGATTAGGAGAAAGGCCTGAATTACCATCTACAGTAGAAGGTAGATATAGTGATGGTACAACTGAGACTTTTAATATCTCATGGAATGATTATAGTGAGGGGGAATTAAATACACCTCAAATATTTAAAGTTACTGGTAAATTAGAAGGGACAGATGTGGCTGTAAATGTTAATGTTCATGTAGTTGGTGAGGTTGCCTCAATGGAAAACTATTCAACATTCACTTATGCTAATCAAGATCCAGTACTTCCTAAGACTGTAAAAGGATATTTGGTTGATGGTGCTGAAAGTGAGGAATTTAAGGTTGATTGGAATTTAGAAGGTTTAGATTTCACTACACCTAATACGACTGTAGAGGTACCAGGTAAAGTTTCATTACTAGGAAATGTTTATGAAGTTAAGGCTTATGTAAGAGTTGTAGAAGAGTTAAAGGCGGCAGCTAATCTAGCAATAAATAATTCTGAAAACAAAGATGTACCAACTCTATCACAAAGTTGTACTACTACATCAGATAATTTAAATGCTATTAACAATGGAGTTACTAATAATAGTTCAAATACAGCTGAGCGTTGGACAAACTGGAATGAGCGTAATTTAACTTTTGCTGGAGAGCCAATGGGAGCTCATGTTCAATTAGATTGGGATAGCAAGCATAGCATTGACAGATTAGACTTATGGCTATTTACTGACAATATATATGGAAGAATTCCAAAAAAAGTTGAAATAAGCTATAGAAATGAAGCTGGAGAATATGTAAAAGTTTCTCATTCTAATACAACTGAAGTTCCGTATTTCTCAGGTGAAACAACTTATTTCTTAAATGAAGTAATAAACACTGATAGCATACGTATCTATATGCAACAACCAGAAGTAGGTAAGTGTATTGGATTAACAGAGGTTGCTGTTTATGAGTATGTTCCAAAAGTAAATGCAAATACTACTGATACTTTATCAGGAATTAAGTTAGATGGAGCAGAATTAGAAGGATTTGATTCTAGTACTATGGAGTATACAGTTAATGTTGAAGCTTTACCAGAAACAGTAGAAGCTATAGCAGAAGAGAATGCTGCAGTTACTGTGTTACCAATCCATAATAATAAATCAACAATAGTAGTACGTTCTGAATCAGGTAGTAAGAATGTATATACTGTAACTTATGTTTTAGAGGATCAAACTAACTCACTAGATGTAAATGAGGATGGAGTAGTAAATGTTGGAGATTTATCAATAGTGTCTAAGTATCAGGGAGAAATAATAGAAGACAATAAATTAAGCGAAAAGTCTGATGTTAATAAAGATGGTATGGTTGATACTAAGGATATACAATTAGTCATGGATAGTATTTTAGGCGAGTAATATTACAATTAATTTTAATGAGAATACCATGAGGTTTATTTAAACTTCATGGTATTTTTTTATTATTAAATTTAAGTTTGAAAGTTTAATAATATTTCGATATGAAACTATTAGTTATAATAAAGAGAAAATTAAAGAAAAACACGTTAAGTATATTTTTTTTTGAAAAAAATTTAAATGTTTAAAATAAAATATTGATAAAACAATTTGAAATATTGAAATTATTTACATAAAATGGTAATTTTAAGATGAGAATTATAAAATTTTAATAATATTGAGAGGAATTATTGTTATGAAGAGGGATTTATGCAAAGGCGCTATAGCAGCCACATTAGCATCAGCTATAATAGCCGGGAATGTATCATTATCAGTTTTAGCTGAACCAGTAAATTCAATGAGTATTGAAAAAAGAAACGATATTTTTCAAGCTCACATTTGGGAAGAAAAGAATGGAGATGGTATAGTTATAACAGATAATGCATCAGATTTTACTTCTATTGGAGGAGAGATAAAAGCTGGAGATAGTATAACTTATAGTGATGTAGATTTTGGACAAGGAACATTAACTACAATGCTTATGACAATATCAGCTTTGAATGTAGACAATGGAAAAGAAATAGAAGTTAGATTAGACTCCCCACAAGGAGAATTATTAGGAATAATAGGAGTAAATGCTTCAAATGATTTAAGAGTGTTTAAAGATCATTACTTAAGTATTCCTGAAGTTAGTGGAGTACATGATATAGCACTTGTATTTAAAGCGGATATGAATGTTGAAATAGATATCTTTAATTTTTCAGAGTATGATGGCACTGAAACAGAAGAAGAATTTGATGAAAGAATGCAGTGGTGGAGAGATGCCAAATATGGCCAATTCATACACTGGGGACCATATGCATATGCAGGTGGAGAATATAAGGGACGATGGGTTCAATATTCAGAATGGATTATGAATTATTTAAGAATTTCTAAAGAGGATTATGCTAATGATATAGCAAAACCTTTTAATCCAACACAGTTCAATGCAGAGGAAGTTGTTAGATTGGCTAAAGAGGCTGGTCAAAAATATATGATATTTACATCTAGACATCATGATGGGTTCTCAATGTATGATACTGAAATAAGAGAGTTTAAAGATTATGAATTATTAGGTTATGGGAACTATGCAGGAACAGATCCTTTAGAAGAATTAGCAAAAGAATGTAAAAAACAAGGTGTTAAATTTGGAGCATATTACACTATATATGATTGGCATGATAAATCACAAGAGAACCTAGGAGAATATATAGATCCAGAGCAAAAAGAAGAATATAAAACTCGTATTAAAGGTCAATTAAGAGAGCTTATTGAAAAATATGATGTGGAAGTTTTATGGTTTGACGGAGAATGGATTAATTGGTGGACAAAAGAAGATGGACAAGAATTATATAGATATTTAAGAACTCTAAAACCATCGTTAGTTATAAATAACAGAGTAGGGAAAAGACATCCAGACGATGGTGATTATGGAACTCCAGAGCAAGAAATACCTCCAACTGGTTTAGATTATGAGTGGGAAACTTGCATGACACTTAACAGATCATGGGGATATCATAAGACTGATGAAAATTGGAAATCACCAAAAGTAGTAATAGATAATTTAGTTGATGTTACATCTAAAGGTGGAAATTATTTATTAAATGTAGGTCCAGATGAAGAAGGAAGAGTTCCAAATGGAAGTGCTGAAATATTAAGAGAAGTTGGAGCTTGGATGGATCAATATGGTGAAAGTATTTATGGAACAAGAATATCATGTTTTACTAAACTACCAAACGGAGTAAAAGCTACAACTAAAGAGGGGAAGATATATTTACATTTTAGTGAGTGGAATAGTGGAGATGTAATAAAAATCCCTGGAATAGTAAATGAAATAAAAGGAATGAAATTATTAGGAACGGACATTAATGTTGATTATACAGAGATAAAAGATGGAATATTAATTGAAACACCACAATATGAAGGAAATCAATATGATACAGTAATAGAGATTGATGTTGTGGGTACACCAGAAGCAGTTCCGTCAGATGAAAATGTGAACTTAGCAAATAGAGCTATTGATGTAAAGGCTTCAAATCATTATCAAAACAATGTAACTTATAGTGGGAAAAAAGCTGTTGATGGTGACTTAAACACTAGATGGGCAACTGATGATAATACTAATCAAGCTACTTTAGAGTTAACTTTTGAAGAAGAAATAACTATAAATAAAGCATCATTCAAAACATTCTTGGCACCAAATAAAAATAGCATAGATTCTTACAATATTGAGTATTGGGATGGACAAAAATGGGTTGTTGGCTATACAGGAGAAGCATTGACTGAAGAAACTATGGAAGTTCAGTTTAATCCAATAACAAGCAATAAAATTAGATTGAATATAACAGATGCTATGAATCCAAGTATTTATGAATTCCAAATATTCAATGAGGTGGTAACAGAAGTAACTGTAGATTCACCAAGTGAAAGCAAGATACTAAGTTCAGATGGATTTACTATGGAAGGTACTGCTGTTGGAGGAGAGTCTGTTGAGATTTTAGTTAAGAGTGCAAATTCAACTCCTGTAGAATTTGAAACTAAAGTTTTAGAAGATGGTACTTGGAGTACTGATATATCCAATATTGGTGGTGGAAATAAAGATGTTAGAGTTTCTCTTAAAGATAAGGATGGAAGCATTGTAGATGTTACAAATACTAAGTTAAAAGTAAGAGACAAAGGGAAAAACTTAGTTAAGGGAAAAGAAATAACAGTTTCTTCAGAATATAATCAAGAGCTAGGCTATGATAAGAGTAAGTTAGTTGATGAAGACTTATCAACTAGATGGGCTCCTGCAAATGGAGATAGAATACCAACTTTAACAGTTAACTTTGGAGAAAGAACAACTTTTGATACTGTTATACTAAGTGAGATGATAGATGAATGGGTTACTCCAAATGATTATAGATGTAAAAAATTTAAATTAGAATATAAAGATGGAGACACTTGGAAAACAATCGTTGAAGGTGATGGAATTGGTGATGAAAAGATTATTGAGTTTGAACCAGTAACTGGAGAAGAATTAAGATTTATTGTTACAGAAAATTCAGCAGCCAATAATTATGCACCAGCAAACTTTAAGGAACTTGAGGTATATAGTACTAAAGATACAGAAGTTTCAGAAGATGTTAACAAGGTTGAAAATTTAAGTGTTAGTGAAAAAAGTAAAAAGTCAGTTACACTTACATGGGATAAGCCAGTTGGTGGAGTTGAGGTAGCAGAATATATTATCTATAAAGATGGTAAGAAAATAGGAACTGTTCCTGCGAGTGGAGAGTTAAGCTATATAGCTAATGGATTAAAGAGACATACAATTTACAACTTCAAAGTTGCAGCTAAAGGTGTAAATGGAAAAATTGGACCTAAAGCATCTGTAACTTTAAGAACAGATAGATAATAAAAAGTTTTGAGAAATATCGGGTATTAGGAGAAATTCCAATATCCGATTTTTTTATAGTATAATATGTATTGTTGATTAAAAATAGTATGGTTTAGTTTTGGTAAAAAGCTAGGATGACATATAAAATTTTTATTTTACAAATAATAAAGAAATACTACAAAGGAATAGAGAGGATAAGCTATGGCTAAAGTTAGTAAAAGAGGATTTGATGAAAATGATAAAAGATGGTTTTCAAATGAAGAATTGATAAAGTTAAAAAAAGCTAAAGATGAAATTGAGTGGTTAATTACTAGAGATTATAAAATGGATCATGTAATAAAATTTGTTGGAGATAGATATCAGTTTTCTCTAAGACAAAGAGATGCATTAAAAAGAGGGGCTTGTTCTGAAAAAAGTAAGGTGTTGAGAGAAAATAAAAAGTTATCATTGGAATCTTTAAAAGAAGGGTCAATAAACATAGATGGATTCAATTTAATAGTAGCATTAGAAGTAGCATTATCAGAAGGTACTTTAATAATAGGAAGTGATGGGTGTATTAGAGATTTAGCAGGTCTTAGAGGAACATATAAATTAATTGATAAAACGTATAAGGCTTTAGGAATTATGGGAGAATTCTTTAAAAAATATGAGTGTAAAAAAATAAATTTTTACTTGGATTCGCCTGTTTCAAATTCAGGGAATTTAAAGTGTGAAATTTTAGAACATGCTAAAGAGTGGAATATAGATGTAGAAGTTAATTTAGTAAATAATGCAGATGTTATTTTAGAAAGATTAGATAGGGTAGTTAGTAGTGATGCTGTTATTATTGATAGAGCAGATAGTTACTTTAATTTAGCAAGAGAAATAGTAAATGAGTTTATAACAGAAGCTAGCTTGGTTGATTTAAACTAAAGATAGCTTAGTGTGTAAGATTTGCGTGGTTTGAAAAATATAATTCATAGTGTATAATTTTATAGGTTGAGTTAAAAGGAATAATCAAATGAAGAGGAGAACCTATGATTCATACAGGGAGAGTTAAGAAGAGTAAAAAAAAGGTTAAAATTAATAATATAAAAGAGTTTAAAGTCTTATTAGAGGAATCAGGTTATGCTATAAAATCAGTTAACAAAGAAGATTTCAAAGATAAAATTGAAAGCTTATTAAATTTAGATAGGGAAGTGGCTGAAAGATTACATATTTGTTTAAATGAAAATATTGAATATAGAGCAGTAGATTTAGCTGATTTTATAGATTATATTGAGAAGATGATTTGTTTTGAATTTAAACACAATATGCTAAGTGAGAAAATAATTGATATAGAAAAACTACGCATAGATAGAATAGAGTTTGAGAGAGAACCTCTAATACAAGAAGATGTACATGAGTTGCTTAATGATTTAAATAAAATAAAAATTAAAGTTGCTGAAGGCATGGAGAATTATGAAATAGAACGATTATTAGAGGTAGAGAGGGAAATAAATTCAGATTATTTATATGCTAAAGATATTGAGTTTTTAAAGAAGATGATAATAGCTAATAATTGTGGGATTAAAGAAACTTATAATGAAGAGGATCAAATAAAGACATTAATTATAGACAAAAAGAGGAAAATAGATTTTACATATATAAAGCATAAAAAAGGCAGCATAGAGTATCACGATTATTTAAAGAATAATATACCTAGAATGGACAGGCTAATAAGTAATATTGATAAATATATTGATAAGGATAAGAAAAACAACTTATTTATGATTAATCAAAGTAGTGCACTTCAAGACTCAATAAATATTGCTATTGCTAATTATGATGGAAAAGAATTTAAAGCAATCAGTGGTAGTAATGAAATAAAAAGTTATTGTAAATCTCCTAAAAAAGAAGAGGCATACTTTAAAAGTAGAAAAGTAAATAAGTTAGGCAAGTTAGGCATAGGATATGATAGAGCAAATGATAGTGAGAAAAAGATATTTGAAGAGATTCATCGTAATATAAAAGAGAAAAAATTAAATGATTATGGAGAGCTTATTTTATATAGTAAGTGGGAACCATGTCCAAGCTGTTATCTAGTAATAGATCAATTTTGTAAGAAACATCCTAATATAGATGTGAAGGTTAGATGGAGTGAAAGCTACGGAGAAAAGAGAAAGTATGGTTAGATAAATTACAGCTTTAATAATTAGAGGTGAAAAACTTCTAACAACATAATAAAAGGAGGAATTTAACCTCCTTTTATTTATTATTTACATGTTTTAATTTTATGTTGATTTAAAACAATGCCTTATTATTTAATCTAAAATTACTTATCTAACAGTTCTTAAAGTAATAGGTTCTTTAGGTGACAATTATTTATATAAATTCTAGAAAAGTTTTCAATACCATCTTGCATTCTAGTGACTTCAGAAATTGTTAAGTCTTTATCAGCTTGAGAAGCGGCAACCGCAGAACCATATTCAATTCCTTTATTAGGTCTCTTAAGTGACTTAATTAAAGTGTCTATTTCATCTTTAAGTTCAGGGGCGTTTTCCATAAGGTATTTAGCTTTATTTATATCTCTTATTCCTTCCTTTAATCTTTCGAATCTAGGAGTAGAATAGAATGTGTGTGTAGTACTATCTTTTTCAGCTGGGTAGATATACCATGGATCACCAGGTTCCCAATACTTGTATGAAACATTTTTAAGTGGATTTTCAACCCATCCATCCCATGACCAACGCATAAATCCATCAGTATTTTGAGATAATGAATACCACATTGTCCAAGCGCTTTCAGCTGTATCACTTATTGTAAAGCTATTTGGATAATCTCCAGTGCAGGTATATATAGTTGTTAAAAGACCTAGCTCTTTTCTATGGGCAGCCATGTGTCTCATATCATCTGAATTATGATTTATATGAGACAAACCAATAGAGATATCATCAATTCTATCTAAGAATGAATAGTCATTTCCGCTTTGGTAATTCATAGCTGATGAAATTTTAAAGTGATCGCCATTTTGATTTGTAATACTTTCTATTAAATTTACACTTGCTTTCAAATCATTCATACTTCTTTCATCCATTGATATATAAGTTATACCAAACAAATCTTTTTCTTCAAGGTGAGACATGAATGAAGTTAAGAATTGTGTCCATGTATCTATCCAAAGTTCACTTCCAGGTGTTGGGTTAATAGACGTATTAGAATTTAAATTTTCATCAAAATATTGAATTCTGTTATTCCAAGGAACTATACTATAACATTTAATTTGTCCTAACCCATTTTCAGGATCTAAAATACCTAAATCAATATTGAATTGTATCCATTTATCAAAGTGAGAATAGTCAAATTCAAAGTTACCATCTAAATTTTTTATCCATTTTATCATTGAAGGATCACTATCATATGATTGATGATTCCAGGCTTCTTCAACAATAGTAGCTATAACACCTCTTCCTCCCATATCTCTATACTCTTCAAGATTTTCTCTGAGATATTTGAAGTGCTCTTCAGTAAATAAATCTTCATTAGCTACATCATAATATCTAGCAGTAGTATATGGGTGCTGCCATAACTCTATTTGAGTATTAGTTTCTTGTGGTAATGGTTGTAATAAATTTAATATTTCAAAAGAATAATTAAATATATAAGGCTCTTCTAATTGATCTGCATCTACACTAATAGTACCAGTATATATACCAGGTTCAGCATCACGAGGAATAACTATATTAATCCATGCTGCATTAATTTTAAATGCTTCAGAGTTTAGAGAACTACCTTTATGAATTATATCTGGAAATGGTTCAACTGGAGCTGAAGGATTTCCACGACCAATATTAGCTAGAGTTTCTTTTAACCAAGAAATTTCTATATTATCTGAAGATATCATATCTCCATTTTCTTTTAAAAAGTCACTTGATGTTATTGTGATATTATTAATTGGATCATTTTTTGACCAAACTACAACTTTTGAATTCAGTTCATCTCCAATCCAAGCAACATCATGCCAAGTGTTATTAGTTAAATTCTTTATATCATCATAATTTTTCTGTAAATAATGAAAATCAGTAGAACCAACAGAAGCGCCTAAAGGAGCTCCAGCTTTTGTAACTGTTAAAGGAATGCTAGTTTTTAAGTTGGTTCTTACAACATTTGCAGTGCGATTAGTTTGTCCTTCTTTAAGTGCCATGATTTCTCCTAAAATTAATCCTTATAATTCCCCTTAAATTTTTATTGAGAAATAAGTAACTCCTTTCTTAATTGCTATAGTAATATTATAATTTACACAAAAGTTAAAATAAAGAAAAAATGAAAAAGATATCAATAAAATTATTTGAGTAAAATAATTTTATAAAAAAGTAAAGAAAATATATATAAATAGTATCTTGGTAAAAAAAGTAGATTAATAAGTCAATTTATTTTATATAAATTTATTTTATATAAATTTTTTTTACTTATTGAACAAGGATTTATATGATGATATAATGACAACATGATTTCAAATAAATGTAAATAATGTATAATTTATGAATTGAAAAGATTAAGAGTCTCAATTAAATCAATAATGTTGGTTTAATATATTTATTTAATAGGGGGAAAAGGGATGCAAATTAACAAATTTTCAAAAAAATCATTATCCGTAACTTTGGGTCTTAGTGTTGCTTTAACAAATGCAGTACCATTAGCTGTATTAGCTGATAATAAGGCTGAAGAGGATGTATTAGCTATTAAGACACAAGATAAAATTGTTGTTGGAAACGAATACATCGAAAGAGAGTTTTTTATAAATAATGGAAAGGTTTCAACTGTAGGAATAGAGAATAGTAGAGCAAATACAACTTTGATTCCACAAAGTGGTTCAGAGGATTTTATTATAAATACTATTCAGCCAAGTATAGATATTCCAACTCCAGAGCCAATATTACCTACTAAAGTTATAGATAGAACAAACTGGACAGCAAGTTTAACAGTAGCAAATGGAACTTCATATCCAGCTGCATCAGTTTCTAGTTTGTTTGATGGAGATAAAGATACTTATATAAATGATTATCAAATTAATGGGTATCCAACAACATTAGAGATAGACTTAGGAGAAGTTAAAGAAGTTTCATCATTTTCATATTTAAAGAGACCAGGATATAGTCAGCCAGCTTATGGAAAAAATGGAACTATGGGAGCATATAAGCTTTATGTAAGTGAAGATGGAGAGACATGGAGTGAAGCTGGACAGGGTGAATTTAAAGCAGAAGACTTTAATCTTCATGAAGAAGGTGGTCTACACAATGTAGGAGATGTAGTTTATGGAAATTTCGATAGGACTTATGAAGCTAGGTATATAAGAATAGACCAATTATCAGATTCATTAGGAGGAACTCAAGAATTTTCAGGAGCGGAAATAAACTTATTTTCAGATGAATATATTAAGCCAGAGAAACCAGTAGGGCCAGAAACAGCTATTAAATCAAGTGACTTAACAGTAGATGTTTCAACTACTAAGATTGAAGATATAGAGAATGGTAAGAAGGTTGTTATTTCATATGAGCCATATGAATTCAACGGAACAGAATACACAATTGATATGGTTACTGTTTTAGAAAATGATGATCATTATATGAGATCATTCTTAGAAATTACAACTAATAACAAAGAAGCTCAAATAGATTATATCGATATGGATAACTTTGTTTTAGCAGAAGATATAAAAGATACAATATGGTCACATCCAGATTTAAAAGATGTATCATCACAATGGATTGGTAAGAATGAATTGATGCTTGGACAACCTATATATGCTAATGGTATGTTCTTTGGTTCAGAATTCCCAGCTGCTGATACAGATGTTGTAGAAGATGAGATGCAAATAAGATATTACAGTGGTAAGACTTTTGAAGAGTTAGAAAGAGATAATCAATTAACTGTAGATGGAAAATTTGTATCGTGGCAAAATGTTGTTGGAGCTGCTGAAGGAACAGATACAGATGTTGTACAAACTGATTTCTTCGAGTATATTTCAGAAATAGCTACACCAACTGAGTTTAGAAAGCAATATAATTCATGGTATGATAATATGCTTGCTATAACAGATGAGAGTATAGAAAAATCATTCTATGGTTCAGAAAAAGGACTGACTGGAAATGGCATTGAGCCAGTTGACTCATATGTTGTTGATGATGGATGGCATAACTATAGAGATGAAGAATTCAATCCTAATATATCAGTTGCTGATGCTGGAAATAGCATGAATAGAACAGGTTTCTGGGAGTTTAATGATAAGTTCCCTAATGAGTTATATACATCAACAGAATTAACAAGTAAGTTCCAATCAAAATTTGGATTATGGCTTGGACCACAAGGTGGATATAACTATTTTGGTGGATTTGGTAAGTATTTAGAGAAAATGGGTACTGGATATCTTCAAGAAGATTATTGGAATAACGTTTGTGTTGGCTCAGATAAATACATCAAGAACTTAACAAGCCTATTTTTAGATTATCAAAAGAGGTTTGATATAGATTACTGGAAATTAGATGGATTTGCTGTTAGACCATGTACAAGTGAAGATCATGATCATATGACTGGTGGACATAATAATATGTACTATACAACAGATTTATGGGAAAAATGGACTGATGCTTGGGAGACGATGAGAGCGAGTAGAGCTGAAGAAGGAAAAGATTTATTTATAAATGCAACTTGCTATGTAAACTTAAGTCCATGGTTATTACAATGGGTTAATACTGTATGGGTTCAGGATTCAGGTGATACAGGACATGCAGGTGATGGATCAAGATATCAACAAAAAATAACTTATAGAGACAATGTGTACTACAATCTTTACAAGTCAAATCAAGTACAATTCCCATTAAAGAATATATATAACCATGATCCTATATATGGGGTATCTGATGGAAGTAATGCAACCACAGAAGATTTTAGAGATTTCTTATTTGCAAACACTGTTAGAGGTACTGCATTCTGGGAACTATATTATTCACCATCAATAATGGATGAGGAGAAGTGGCAAGTAAATGCTGATGCTTTAGATTTTGCTGAGAGTAACTTCCACATCTTAGAGAAAGCCAAGTTATTTGGTAACAGAGCTACTGAAGGTGTTTATGGATATTCAGCTTGGAATGGAAATGAAGGAGTAGTTTCATTTAGAAACCCAACTGGAGAAGTTCAAGAATATACTTTAGAATTAACTGATGTTGTTGGTGTTCCAAAAACAGTTTCTAACTTAAAAGGAAATCAAGTATTACCATATGTTGTTGGTGAAGTCGGAGAAGTTTCTTATGGAGATAGCATAACAGTTACTTTAGAGCCGTTTGAGACTAGAATACTTCAATATGGAAAAGTAGATACTGAGGCTGCGGAAATAGTATCAGCTAAGGTTACTGGAGAAGATGAAATCACTATTAAGTATAACGAGAGAGTTGAAAATGATGAAGGAGTTTATTCTGTTGAAGGAAATATAATAACAGGTACTGAATTAAAAGCTGATTACAGAACGGTAGTTATAACTACTGAAAATAAATTATATGGAGATGTTACTTTAAATATTAACGGAGAGAGAGATGCTTTAGGAAATTCACTAAGTACAGACTTAACAATTCCAGTTTATAAGGGGGAGATTATAGCAGCAGTTGAAAATGGAAATGAATTAATAGGTGGAAGTGATATTAATAAGAAATATAATGGTAATACAGATACTTATTTCTTAGAAATGAATAAGGCATATGAAATAGATACAAACAATAATTTTGTAGGAACAACTGACTTTGCAGTTACTATGGCTATAGATACTACAGCTACTAATGTAAACTTATTAAGTCAGGGAGAAGATATTCAATTATCAATAGATGAAGAGGGATATGTAAACTTCAAAGTTAAAGATTTAACTGTTAACTCTAAGACTGAAGTTACTACTGTTATAGAGAAAGCTCATGGAACATTTGGAACAGATGCATATGTTCCAACTACTGCTCAATCAACTTATGTTGGAAGAGTAAATGATGGTGAAGTTCATCACATAACTGCTGTTAGAGAAGTTAATGGAATGCTTAAGGTTTATATCGATGGAGAGTTAGCAAATTCTGTATATGATAAATCCTTAATGAATCAACCAGTAAGTGGAGGAACAATAACAGTTGCTGATGATAATTTCAATGGAATAATGGCAGACATTAAATTAAGAAATACTTCAGTTTATTATGATGAAGCTAAGGAATTAGCAAATGCATATGAAGGATCAAATTTAATAGAATATAGTAGAGAAAATTGGACTGCAAGCGCTTGTTCAGAAATGAATGCTTCATCAGGAGATGGTAATGCAAACTGTGCTATAGATGGAAATGAAAATTCATGGTGGCATACAAATTATGTTGGTGGAGATAATCATGAAGGAAATCACTGGTTAGCAGTTGATTTTGGAGAAGAGGTTGAGTTCGATGCTGTAAATCTTCTATCAAGAGGAAAAGGAAGCAATGGAACAATTAAAGGATATAAGTTAGAAGCTAATGTAAATGGTGAATGGACTGTTGTAAAAAAAGGAGAATTCACTGATGGTGTAAATGATAAGATAGAATTAGATGAGGCTATAACTGCTTCAGAATTAAAAATAACTATATTATCAACGTTTAATGGTCAAAACTTTGGTGCTATCAAAGAATTAACTGTAACTAAGAATGATAGACAAGCTACAGTTGATGAAATAAACGAAGTTAAGGCTTTAGTTGAAGACATCAATGAAGCTGGATATACTAAGGCTACAGCTGATAGATATAATGTTGTCGCTGAAAAAGTAAATTCATTAGATTTAGTAAATACTATTCCATTAAAAGCTTTAAGAGCAAGCTTAGAAGAAGCACATAATGGATTATTAGAAGCTGAAGAATTAAATATATTAATAGCTCAAGGGGGAGAATTAGTAGAAGCTGATTATACTGCTGAGAGTTGGGCTATATTTGCAGAAGCTTTAAAGAATGCTAAGAATGTAAATAATGATATAGCTTCTACTAGAGAAATAGTTGATAATGCTGAAGCTAGCTTAAAGTCTGCTATAGATTCTTTAGAGAATGTTGGTGGTGGAGAAATAATCGTTAACCCAGTTAGAAACTTTATAGCTTCAGAAGTAAATAAGAAGAATGTTGTTGTAACTTGGGAAGCACCAAAAACTACTGAAGGTTTAGAAGGGTATGTTCTTTATAAAGATGGTAAGAAAGTTGGAGAAGTAGATTCTTCAGAAACTACTTTCAACTTCAAAGGACTAAATAGACATACAATCTATAACTTCAAGGTAGCTGTTAAATACTCAAATGGAGAACTTTCAAGTAAAGAAAGCATAACTTTAAGAACTGCTAGATAATAAAAATAATAGATGATAATTTGAAACCCTATAAATTAATAATTTGAAACCCTAATATATTTATAAAAAGAGTCAATGTGTTTAGTGTATGTTGACTCTTTTCTTTGATTTAACTTGAGTTTTGGTTTAAAATATTTATAATAATTTATTATTTGAAATTATATAAGAGGGGTGAAGTTATGAAAAAAATTAAGTGGGGAATATTAGGCCCAGGAAGTATAGCAAGTGAATTTGCAAATGCATTAAATAGAGTAAATAATGAAGTCTATGCTGTGGCTTCAAGGAGCAAAGAAAGAGCAGAAAGGTTTGCTAAAGAGCATGGTGTCTATAAGGCTTATGGAAGTTATGATGATCTTTTAAATGATAAAAATGTAGACGTTGTATATATAGCTACACCACATAGTAATCATTATGAGTATATAATAAAAAGTTTAAAAAACAACAAACATGTTCTTTGTGAAAAAGCAATAACAGTTAGTAAAGCTGAACTAGATGAAGCTTTATCTATAGCTAAAGAAAAGAATTTAATATTAGAAGAGGCCATGACAATTTTCCATATGCCTTTATATGAAAAACTTATGGAGAAAATAAATGGTGGAGAATTAGGAAAAGTTAATATGATTCAAGTTTCTTTTGGAAGCTTTAAAGCATTTGATGTTAACAATAGGTTTTTCAGCATGGATTTAGCTGGTGGAGCATTACTTGATATAGGAACATATGCTTTAAGTTTTTCTAGATATTTTCTTTCAAGTATGCCTAATGAAATTTTGACAACTGTAAAGAAGGCTGAAACAGGCGTTGATGATCAATCAGGAATAATACTTAAAACTGAAAATGGACAAATGGCTGTTGTAACTTTAGCATTTAGATCAAAAATGCCTAAGAGAGGAATAGTTTCTTGTGATAAAGGTTTTATAACAGTAGATGATTTTCCAAGAGCTACTAAAGCCACAATAACTTATTTAGATGGGAAAATAGAAGAGATAAATATAGGTGAAGTTCAAAAAGCATTAGATTATGAAGTTGAATTTATGGAGAAAAGCATACTGAATTTAGAGAAAACAAAGGCTTCAGAGTTAACTTATGATGTTATAAGCATTATGGATAATGTTAGAGAACAATGGGGAATTGTTTATCCTTTTGAAAAAAAATAATTTGTACCAATATAAATGGTTTTAATATATTCTATATTATAAACAATAATAATGGTTAAAAATATGGAATTAGAGCTTTTAAAAAAATATAGAGCGTTAGATTTTGAAAAGTTTAGTACTGACATGGATTCTTTTGTTAATTCAAATAATATAGAAAGCAAAACAGATTATTTGTTAGTAACCAATCTGAAAAGCAAGTACACATATGTATTTAAAAAAATGAATGGAAAATGGGTTAGATTGTATAAATGGCTTTCTACCATTGGAAAACCAAGTACACCGACTATAAAAGGAATGTTTCAGATAAGTGGAAGAAAAAGTGGGTTTTATGGTGAGGACTATTCAGTAAAATATGCTACAAGAATAATGGGTGGATATTACTATCATTCTATTTTATATAGTAGAGATGGTAAGTGGATTAAAGATGGACAGTTAGGATATGCATTAAGCCATGGATGTATTAGATTAGATACTAAAAATGCAAAATGGATATATGATAATATACCAGATAATACTATGGTTTTAATAGCTTAAAGTTGTGCATACTATTTTAGAATAATTTTATTGGAAGGAGAAAAATAGTATGGATAAACTACATTATGTAGTAGATGGATTAGGAACTACTACAAATAAAACTCAAGTAAAAAATGCTCTAGAAAATCTAGAGGGAGTTCAAAAGGTTTGTGTTGATTTAGGAAGAGGATCTGTAGAAGTAATGTTTAATGAAAAAACAAGTGAAAATGAAATAAGAAGTTGTATAGAAAATGCAGGATTTTCAGTACAAAACTATTAATTCAAAAAAAGAGCTCTTTAAAGAGCTCTTTTTTTATAGCTTTTGAACATTTACAGCCATAGGGCCTTTTTCTCCTTCACTTACATCAAATGATACACTTTCACCTTCATGTAAATCTTTTTCAGGACCTTTTTCTTTAACTTGAGATATATGTACGAATATATCATCTCCTTCATCACAAGAGATAAATCCAAATCCTTTTTCATTATTAAACCATTTTACTATTCCAGTTCTGCTCATAATTGTTTTACTCTCCTTCTAATTAAAAAATTAAACAACCTTAGTATTACCTAAAATATGATTTTTAAACATGAAGTTAAATTAAAATAATTAGGGTTTTATGTGTTAAATAAGTTGAGTAAAATATAAATTCTTATAGTAATTATTTATATTTTGTTAAATAAGAAGAGAACGTGATATAATAAATAAAAAGTTTCTAAAATTTAGGAGGTTATATGGATTGTAAAGGGGTTATATTCGATTTTAATGGGACTTTATTTTGGGATTCAGAAAAGCATGAAAAGGCTTGGAAGGAATTTTCAAAAGAAATAAGAGGATATGAATTAAGCGAGAAAGAATTTAAAGAAAATGTACACGGAAGAACTAATGAACTAATACTTAAGCATATAATGGGAGATGAATGTGATTCTGAAAGGATAGAATATCTATCAAAAGAAAAGGAACGAGTTTATAGAGAACTTTGCAAAAGTGATGAGAAAACTTTTAAACTTGTTCCTGGAGCTACGGAGCTATTTGATTACTTAAAAAAAGAGGGGATTCCATTTACCATAGCTACAGCGTCAATAAAAGATAATGTTGATTTCTTTATTGAAAGTTTTGGATTAGATAAATGGTTTGATGAGGATAAGATAGCTTACGATGATGGAGAAACAAAGAGTAAACCAGATCCAGATATATATTTGAAAGCAGCATCTAAGATAGGGGTAGATATAAAAGAGTGCATAGTATTTGAAGATGCCATATCTGGTATAAAAGCTGCTAATAATGCAGGAGCTAAAGAGATTATAGTTATAGATGGAAAAGAAGAAAAAGCTTCTTTTAAAGATATAGAAGGGGTAAGTAAGATAATAAAAGACTTCAGAGATTTAATATAAAAGTAAACATAATTAATTTACTAAAACCACAGAAAGTACTGTGGTTTTTTATATATTAAGAAAAGGAATATTAAGTCTTAGGATTTCATAAGATTGAATAAAGTTCAATTAATAATGGCTTTGGTTGTAATTTTGTTTATAGATAATATATTAGTAAAGTAAGGGGATTTATATGAAACCTGTTTTAGTAAGATTAAAGGAATATGGACGAACTTGCAGTAATACAGAAAGACAAATTATAAGATATATTCTAGAAGAACCTGATAAAGCAGTTAATTTAAGTGTACAAGAATTAGCTAAAAATACATATGCTTCTGTTGGAACTGTTGTACGACTCTCTAAGAGGATAGGTTTTTCTGGAATAAAGGAACTTAAAATGGAGCTAATATCTGAGTTAGCACTACTTGAAAAGAATCAATTTATAAATGAAGATGAAATTACTAAGGAAGATACCTCTTCAGATATATTAAACAAGGTCATGAGAAAGCATACACTTTGTTTAGAGGAAACTAAGGCGCTTATGGATATTTATATTTTAGAAGAGTGTGTAAAACTTATGAAGGAATGTAGAAATATTATTTTACTTGGAATAGGAGCATCTTTTTTAGTAGCTAAGGATTTCGAGCAAAAGTTTATGAGACTAAATAAACTTTGTGTTATACATGAGGACTATCATTCTCAAATAGTACAATGTAGAAATGCTTCTAAAAATGATTTGGTAATAGTATTTTCTTATTCTGGAAAGACAAAAGAGGTGGTTAAAAATGTAAACATTTGCAGAGATTCTGGGGCGAAAATAATAGCTATAACAGGTTTTGGAGCATCTCCTATATCAGAACTTGCAGATTATAATTTATATGTTTCTGCCAATGAACCAACAAAGAGAAGTGGAGCTATAACATCTAGAATATCGCAACTTTTAATAGTAGATATTCTTTATAATCTTTATATAAAAAAAACTTATGAAAAGGCTGTTAAGGAAATTATAAACACTCAAATATTAAAGGAATTATAATCAATTTTTAAAGGAGAAGGTTTATGAATAATAATGAATTAGCCTTACGTATAGTTGAAGTTTTAGGTGGAAAAGCTAATATAATCAGTGTTGAAAATTGTATGACTAGACTTAGAATCGAAATTGAAGATTTAACTAAGGTTAACTATAATGAGCTTGAAAACACAAAGGGTGTTTTAGGTGTAGTTAAAGAGGATACAGGCTTACAGGTAGTTGTTGGACCAGGTAAATCAGGTAAACTGTGTAGTATATTGAAAGGTGATTTAGGAATAAAAGAAGTAAGTCAAGAAATTGGAGATTGGGAAACTAATAAAAAGAATATAAAGGGTAATCAAAAAGAAAATGGATTAAAGAAGGCACTAAAAACTATAGGAGAAATATTTATTCCACTTATACCAGCTATTATAGCAGCAGGTATTTTAAATGGATTTGCAGGACTTATATCAAACCTTCAAAGTACAGGAAGCTTACCAGCAGATAGTAATACATGGAATACTATAAGAATATTCATGTCCTTAATAGGTGGATCATTCTTAGGATATTTTGCTATATTCACTGGAATAAATTCAGCTAAGAAATTTGGAGCTACTCCTGCTTTAGGAGGAATGCTTGGAGCCATGTCTATAATGCCAGCTATTAACGATATTTCAAAGATATTTGGAATGTTTGACGAAACACAGGCTTTAAATTCAATACTTACAACTGGTAAAGGTGGAGTAATTGGAGTTATTATAGGAGTTTATTTATTAGCTAAGGTTGAAAAACAAGTTAGAAAGGTTATACCAGATGTTTTAGATTTAATATTAACTCCTTTGGTAACTTTAGTTATAACTGCAATAGTATTTGTATTTATTATAATGCCAGTTTCAGGATTTGCATCTGATTGTCTAGTGGATATTTTAGGATTACTAATAAATTCTAGTAATCCAATAGTAAGTATAATATCAGGCTATGTGTTAGCAGCATTATTCTTACCTATGGTATTATTAGGACTTCATCATGGATTAATCCCTATATATGCTATTCAACTTGAAGCTTTAGGTGGAGTAACATTATTCCCAGTATTGGCTATGGCAGGTGCTGGACAAGTAGGGGCAGCTATAGCAATATATTTAAAAGCTAAGAAGGTTAAAAATGAAAAGATGAAACAGGTAATAGCAGGTGCACTGCCAGCAGGTATTCTAGGAATTGGAGAACCATTAATATATGGAGTAACTCTTCCATTAGGAAAACCATTTGTTACAGCTGGTTTAGGAGCAGGATTTGGAGGAGCATATGTAATGTTTAGTAATGTAATGGCAAATGCTTGGGGACCATCAGGTATAGTAGCTGTTCCATTAATGCAACCAGATTCAATGCTTAACTTTGTAATAGGAATACTTATTTCATATGTATGTGGATTTATAATAACTCATTTATTTATAAAGGAAAAAGATGTTGCTAATGTATAGTATTTATATTTTGTGATTCTTATGGCTTAATTTACAATATTTAAACATAAAAATATTGAAATTAGGCCATTTTAAATTTATACAATAAATATTAAATTATAAGTGAATTTATCAAAATAAGTTCTATTATTAAGTCTTGATATATACCTTTTGTAATACAAATGTTTATTATTTAAGATTAATATTATGGTAATATTATATTAAATTATTTTTAGAGGGGGGGATTTTGTGAAAAAGGTAGGATTTAAGATAGTATTTATTTTAATAGGGTTAATTTGTATAGCATATTATGTTTTAGTTAATTCATTAACTGGAAGAACTACATTTAGTTCTTTTTATTTAATTATTGGAATTGCTTTGATTCTTTATTCACTATTTATTGATAAATTATTAAAGATTAAGTTTTTTAGTAGATTATATAAGCCATTTAAGATATTTGTTATAATTTGCATAAGTACATTTATATTAGTTGAAGGAGCTATTGTTTTATATCCTAAAAAATCTTTAGAACCATGCGATTACATAGTTGTTCTAGGGGCTGGTATAAGAGGGACAAGCTTAACGACAACATTAAAAGATAGACTCGACAAAACAATAGAATATGTCAATAAAACTGGCTATGATGGAGATATAATTGTTTCTGGTGGTAAAGGACCAGGTGAAGATATGACAGAAGCCGAAGCTATGAATAGATACCTTGTTGAAAATGGAATACATAAAAATAAAGTTATTCTTGAGGATAAAGCAACTAGTACTTATGAAAATTTAAACTTTTCAAAGAAAATAATAGAGGAGTTAAGTGGAAGAGGCATAGAAGATTTGGATATATTAGTTGTAACAACAGATTTTCATGCTATGAGAAGTAATATGTTAGCTAAGAAAAATGGATATAAAGATGTAAACTTATATACTAGTGATAGCCAATGGTATTTAGTGCCATCTACTTATGCAAGAGAATTTTTCGCTTTAGGAAAATCTATAGTGTTTGATAGGTAATCAAAATATAAAAAGCAGATTAGTTTTACTAATCTGCTTTTGGTTTAGCATGTAGATGTATGAATAAAAATGTAAAAGGAGAATTACAACACAAAGAAACAAATTTATAGGTTATATAGTTTAAGAATATTCATAGAAGGTTCTACATGCTTTTACAAAATAAGAAAAAGTGAGGTTAAAAATTACTAAATTATAATTTTTATTATTATATATTTATGAGAATGGATTACAAAATATTCCAAATGGGATGAAATAAAAATAAAATTTTTATTTACAAAATGTTTAAAACTGCTTAATATTATATATAGAAGATAATTAAAGTATTAAATTATAAGTTAGGAGGTGGTGTAAATGGAAGGAGATCCCCTTAGTAGAATTTTAGTAAATATTAAATTGAAAACAAGAGGAAAAGTACATTTATACCATTTGTACAGAAACTAACTATGTTTTTATATATTATAAAATTGAATAGAGATTAATGTAGTTATCCTCTTGAGACGGAAAAGAGGAAGAAATATGAACAGAAAGTTAACAAAAGGGAAACTAAAAGAAATTCTATTTAAGTATCCTAAGGAAGAGATGTTAGATATATTAGAAGATATACATCCTGCTGATATAGTGGACTTATTTGAAGAAGATGAAGAAAATATAAATATTATAAAAGATCTTCCAGATGATATAATTGCAGATGTTATAGATTTTGCAAAAGATGATGATAAAGTTAATATTTTAAAGAGTTTACCAGAGGATAAAAAGAAAAGAGTATTAAATAAAATATCATCTGATGAACTTACAGATTTAATGGCAAACTTAAATAGAGAAGAAACTAGCAAACTTCTTTCAAGTATGCCAGTTGAGGACGCGAAAGATGTTAGAAAGTTATTAACATATGCACCTGATACTGCCGGTGGAGTAATGGCAACTGAGTATATATCAATAAAAGATACTATGAGTGTAAAAGAAACTTTAGAGTATTTACAAGTAGTTGCACCAGAAGCAGAATCAGCTTATTACATATATGTGGTTGATGATTTAGGTATATTAAAGGGAGTAGTTTCTTTAAGAGAACTTGTTATAAGTAAATTTAATGAGAAAATTTCTGTAATAGCAAATAAAAATGTTATAAGCGTTCCTTTTGATATGGACCAAGAAGAAGTTGCAAATATCTTTGATAAATATGGGCTTTTAACAATACCAGTTGTGGATTATAAAGATATGCTCCTAGGTATAATAACAATAGATGATGTTATAGAAATCATAAAAGAAGAGACAACAGAAGATATCCATCGTCTAGGTGGTGTTGACGGAGAGGAAAAAGTTGATAGCACAGTTAAAGAATCTGTAAAAAGTAGATTGCCATGGCTTTTTGTAAACTTGGTAACAGCTTTCTTGGCATCAGCAACCGTAGGTCTTTTTGAAAATACAATAAGCAAAGTTGTTATATTAGCTACCTTTATGCCAATAGTTGCAGGAATGGGTGGAAATGGTGGAACTCAGACATTAACAATAATTGTTAGAGGTATTGCTTTAGGTGAATTAACTTTTAAAAATGCTAAAAGAATATTCTTTAAAGAGATTGGTGTTGGTATATTAACAGGAGCGGCTACAGGAATTGTTACTGCCATAGTTGCAGTAATTTGGTCTGGAAAGCCAGCAATAGGATTAGTTATAGGATTAGCAATGATATTAAATATGACAGCAGCTACTTTTGCAGGATACTTAGTACCAGTTATACTAAAGAAATTAAAAGTAGACCCTGCATTAGCATCAGCAGTATTTGTTACAACAGTAACTGATGTATGTGGATTCTTTTTCTTCTTAGGATTAGGAACATTATTCTTACCATATTTAACTTAAAATATAAAAGAGGGTGGATTCAGTGAAAAAGAGTTTTAGATTTAAAAATATATTAATGGTAATAGTATTAGCCTTTATAATATTTTTAGGAGGAAACCTATTTTTAAATAATTCTTTATTAAATGTTTCAAATAATTCTCAAGGTATAATGAGCATACAAGAAACTAAATAATTTAAAAAAGGTATATATAATATACCTTTTTTATATTCATAATTTATTCATAAACCTGTTTTATTATAAGTAAGAGGTGATAAGTATGTGTGATTATTTTTTTAATCAAGGCATGATGGGTGGAGGTATTTTTGGAACACTTATGATGTTAGGAATATTATTAGTAGTATTATTTATTGGATACTTTTTATTTAAATTTTTAAAAGATTTTAATAATCCTAATAGGGATGCTTTAAAAAACTTAAGTAATAGATTTGCTAATGGAGAAATAAGCAAAGAAGAATATGAGGAAATTAAAAAATTTTTATAAAAATAAAACTGACATGAATATATATTCATGTCAGTTTTATTTTATTTGTCTTTAGACATAATATGTTCTATTAATGATATTACAAATCCTATAAAACATAGGCTTGCTATTAGTATGTATACAAACTTCATGCCTGAAATAAATATCTCTGGTTTTCCGGGGATAGCTCCTAAAACGCGATATCCAGCTATTGTACTCATTTTATAATATAAAATTGATGTGGATGCAGAAACTCCAAAAGCTAATCCTAAATTTCTTATTAGGGCATTAGTTCCGCCAGCTATCCCTAGCTTATCTTTTGGAACTGATGACATTATTAAGTTTGTATTAGGTGATTGGAATAATCCATTTGCAAATCCTAATAATGATAGCATAAGGAATATTACAATTTCTTTTGAATTAGAATTTAAAGTTGCCAATAAAACTAATGAAACTCCAGTTAAAAATAATCCTATTAATGTAAGGAGTTTACTACCTATTTTATCAGATAAAGAACCACTAAGAGGTGCTACTACAAACAATACAATAGGGTAAGCTGTCATTATTATTGAAATCTTACCTGGACTATAGTTTAAAATATCATTTAGATAGAATGGTTGAATAACATTTATAGTGTTTATTGCTGTAAATGATATAAATGCACAAATTAAACTTACTGAAAATATAGGCTTTTTAAATAAATGTAAGTGAAGCATTGGATTTTTAGTTTTATCTTCAAACATTAAAAATAAAGCAATAATTAAAAATCCTATTATTAATCCTAAAACTACATAAAGACTAGCAAAACCTAGATGCTGTCCAAGTAATATTGAGGTAAATATAAGTATTGTCGCAATAAAGAACATTATTGCACCAGGTTTATCCATACCTTCAGAATTGTTAGATATTCTTATTGGTAAGTACTTTTTAGCAAATATGTAAGAAATTATACCTATAGGTATATTTATTAGGAAAATATAATGCCAAGTAAAGTATGTTACTATGAATCCGCCTAAGGCTGGTCCTAAAATTGACCCTAAGGCAACGAATGAACCAGAAATCCCCAAGGCTTTACCTCTTTCTTGAGGCGGGAATACATCTGTTATTATTCCTTGGTTAGTAGCCATTAACATTGAAGCTCCAATCGCTTGAATAACTCTTGATATAACTAGAATCTCTAGTGTTGGAGAAATACCACAAAGCAATGAACCTACAACAAATATTATAATTCCTTTTATAAATATAGAACTTTTAGAATGCATATCACCGAGTCTACCGAATATTAATATTGTAGCAGAAATAACTATTAGATATGAACTAACAATCCACTCAGTTCCGGCCATGGTAGAGCCAAGATTCTTTTGTATAATTGGAAGCGCTACATTTACTATACTACTATCTAAACAAGCCATGAATGGTTGCATGACTAATACTGCTAGTATAAACCATCTGCTTTTATAAATCTCCTCATTTGAATTTTGAAGATCTTTTTTAGCATCAATCATCCAATCATCTCCTTTATTAAATTATGAACTATACAATTATAAGACTATGAATTTTAATTGTCAAAAAGCAAAATATCTGTATTATTAATATGAAAACGTTTGGAGATGTTTACAATTTATTAAAAAAAGCAGATTATTAGATTTTAGTCAAAATATATAGGAATTATTGATAATTTTAGTATAAAGAAATAATTTGTTTGAGTTTATTTAAGTGGGTTAAAGGTGTTATATATGAACAAAAAGTGTTAGAATGAGTTAGAATAAAGGAGTTTTACATAAGGAGGCGTATAAATATGAAAGAAAAAAACTTTTCTTTTAAAAAAAATATAATAGAAACTAAATTGCTAATAAGTGCAGTTGTTTTAGCCTTGTTTATGTCAGAGATACTCGAAGTGAAATTTTTTAGATATATAGTAGTGACTATATCTACCTTTATGATTATATTAGATTATGATGAAAATTTTGAAAAATATATTAATGATAAATATTTGATATATAAAAAGTATAAAAGAACTTTATTTTTTATTATTGAGAGCTTTATTATAGGATACATTCTCAATTGTGCTTTTTGGATAGTTACAAAGAATATTATATTTAAGTTGGATGAAAATATATTAAAAAATACTCTAATAGCTAATATAATTGTGGTTATATCTATAAATTTAATTTTTATAATCTGTATAGATAGAATAGAATTTGATAAATTAAAATATATTATAATGCTATTAGTAATATCATTTATAAATAATAATTTCATAAATAGATTGATTGATAAAGTTTTTATAATTAGGTATGGAGATTTTATAAATATAATTACGACTATAATAATAGCAATAAGTTTATTTATATTAGGGTATTATATTTTAAAAAAAATATTGCTAAAAAGTTTAAAATTTTAAATTTAATCAATATAAAAATGGATTTAAGGAAAAGATAATTGTAAATCTGAATTTTATGGAGGTAATAAAATGTTAAATGAATTTTTAAATCACAAATTAATTCCTTTAAAGAGTCCCGCTTATTGTGGCTCAAGTTCTAGTAAAGGAGAAGGATTTCCTTTAAAGCCTTTAGATTATGCTTATGATGCTTTAGAACCATCAATAGATGAAGAAACAGTTAAAATTCATCATGATAAACATCAACAAGCTTATGTAGATAAATTAAATAAAGCAATAGAGAAGCATCCAGAGTTATATGGTAAAAGTCTACATGATATATTAAGCAATTTAGATGATATGCCAGAAGATATCATGACTGATTTAGTAAATCAGGGTGGTGGAGTTTATAACCATGAATTTTATTGGAGTGTATTAGGAAAAGGGTGTAATAGACCGGTTGCTGATTTAGCAGATGCTATAGATAGAGACTTTGGTTCTTTTGAAAAATTTAAAGAAGCATTTAAACAGTGTGGAGTTTCTACTTTTGGATCAGGATGGGCTTGGCTTGTAAGTGATAAAGATGGAAAATTAAAAATCATGTCTACTAAAGACCAATCATCTCCAATTTCATTAGGATTAATTCCTATATTAACAATGGATGTGTGGGAACATGCTTACTACTTAAAATATCAAAATAAACGTCCAGAATATATAGATAATTTCTTTGATGTTATAAATTGGAAAAAGTGTGGAGAATATTATATAAATAGATAATTATATTTTAGAAGCTTAATTTAAAATTAAGCTTCTTTTTTTATTGTTTCTTTTGGTAATATTTGTAAAAAATATGAGTATACATATTATATGTTTGTAAATTAAAATTTCAAGGGGGAGAACAATGACAAAGCATAAATTTATGAAAAAAAATGCAGCTAAATATACTGCAGCTATTTTGACTTCGATTTATGGGTTAACTTTAGTAAGTCCGCAAATCGTTAAGGCTGATATAGAAAAAGAAAGTATTAAGGTTGAATCACATTCAGAAGTAAATGAGATTGCAGATGTAACTGAACAGCTTACTAGAGAATTAGAAGTTAACGCAAGGGATGTAGCTAACCCAGAAGTTATACCTGCATTTGAAGGAGAATTAAGAACTATAGAAAATACAGATATAATAAGTTCAGAAGAATTATCAGTAACAATTGATAGAGACTTTCCTAATATAACAGAGTACCGAATGGGTGATAAGGTTATTAAGGGAGCAAATAATTCAAGAGATGAGTTTTTAATTAATGGAAAAATATTTACACCTACAGTAACTTCAGAGAAAAATCCAGATACTTCTCAAGGGGAGTCATACATTTATAGAGTAAACTTTGAAGATATAAATGTTGATATGGTTCTTTCTCTTACTGTAGTTGAAAATACTGTTAAAATTCAATTTGAAGAAATAAATGAGAATGGTGATTTTAAAGTAGGAACAATACAAATTCCTAATCATAATCTTGTAACTATAAATGATGGGGAGCAAGATCCAGATATTACAGCTGCAAGAGTTCATGGAATATTAAGTTCAGATGACTATTTCTATGATTTAAATGAAAAGGAAGTTGATAAAGCACCTGTTCATCAAACTATGGCATTTTTAGATAATGGTGATTTAGTAGCTTCCATAGAAAATAACGTTTTGGATTATGAAAAGCAGGTTTATTATCAGACATCTTTAAATGGTGATGTTAAAGAAGCTGGAATTTGGAATGGTTCTTGGATTTATAGAGAAAATTTAAGTGCTGGAGAAGGAATGGCTTTCACAATGACAGCTGAAGGATTAGAGTTTGAAGGAGTTCAAATTATAAGTGACTCAGAAAATTCAATATATCCAGATTTAAATAAGGATATGGAAGCTGTTTACTGTGGCCTTGGAACAGGTGCTGACTTTGAAGGTAAGGATTTAACTGGAAAAATAGCTCTTGTAGATAGAGGAGAAACTACTTTTGTTTCTAAAGCTGAAAATGCAAAAAAAGCTGGTGCTGAATTTGTAATTGTTATGAATAATGTTGAAGGTGCTTTACCTGGACAAGGAACTCATGATGCTTGCAATATGATAGGCGTAAGTAAAGCCGTTGGGGACCAAATAAAAGCTAAATTAGGTGAAGATAATTCAATCGTTGTTAATTCTAAAGAGAAGGTTGGAGCATTCAGTGGAGTAACTGAACTTCCTTGGTCAAGAGTAGTTATTTCAGGTGATCAAAATAATGATGAATTGGTAGATTGGCAAGATGGTGCAGTAGCATATAGGGAGCATATGGTAAAACCTCATGGAGATGATGTTGTCAAAGATCATATTTCTCACGTAGCTATGAACTTTGCATCTCATGCACAATATCCATTTGATAGATTAACAGATCAAGTAGCTAAGTATTCTAATTACTTAGATGGATTTGGTCAAATGATGCTTGTTAAGGGATATCAATCAGAGGGTCATGATAGTGCTCATCCTGATTATGGTAATAATTTTAATGAAAGAGCTGGTGGAGTTGAAGAATTCAATGAAATGGCTAAAACAGTTGGAGAAAAATATAATACATTAGTTGGTGTTCATATTAATACAACAGAAATTTACCCAGAAGCTAAATATTTCTTAGATGATATATTAGAACAGCCTTACAGAAAGGGATGGGGTTGGCTTGATCAATCTTATTATGTAGATAAGAGAGCAGATGTATTAAATGATACTGAAATTGGATTAAAGGCAAGACTAGGTGAAATGAAGGAAGCTACAAGTGAACTTGATTGGGTTTATGTGGATGTATATAGAACAAATCCGTGGAATGAGTATATGCTTCAAAACTTCTTAATGGACAGTGATTGGTATGTTGCTACTGAGTGGAGTGGTCCAATGAGAAGAAATGCGATATGGACTCACTGGGCCGATTTAACTTATGATAATGGCAATGTATCTAATGGAGTTAACTGGGGAGAACAGTATAGAGGAACAAGAAGTCAGGTTGTTAGATTTGTAGAAAATGAAATGAAGGATGTATTCCCTAATGATATTTTATTAAAAGGTAATAAGAATAAAGGATTCATGGGATGGGAAGGCGATGCTCCAAGAGAGAAGAATATAGAATACTCAGTGGAGACTTTCTATAATTGGACATTACCTACAAAATATATGCAACACTTCCCAATAGTAAAATGGACTGATAATCAAGTTGTATTTGAAAATAACTTAGTAAGTTCAGTTGAAAACTTAAATAAAGATGAGTATGGTAAAGTTTATGGTGGAGACACTAAGCTTGAGAAAGATGGTAATCTAATCTACTCTGGAACAACTTACAGAAATGGAAGTGCAGATGGACGTAGAGCGGAAGATGCAGGAGATAAATTGTTATCTAAGGATAATAGAGTATTTATTCCATATAGTGATACTGATATAGAAAATCCGGATAAGATTTATGCATGGAATGATTTTGAAGAAGAAAGAACATGGCACTTACCAAAAGCTTGGAAAGACGCAGGCGCTTCATCTGTATATCTTTATGAAACTTCAGGAGAAGGAAGAAGATTTGTTCAAGAAATACCTGTAGTTGATGGACAAGTGGTATTAAACTTAACTCCAAGCACTCCGTATGTTATTTATTATGAAAAGGTTGAGGAGACCATAGGAACCACTACTTGGGGTGAAACAAGTAATGTAGGAGATATGGGATTTGATAGTTATGACTTTAAAGAGGGTGCAGATGATACTTACGGATGGTGGAGTAAGATATATGAAGGTGATTCAAGTCATATAACTTTTGAAAGAGAGAATGGAACTTCAGAAGCTAACGGAAGCTTTACTAACAATGTAGGTCAAACTTATTTAAGAGTTGATGGAGAAAATGCTGGCGGAGTTACTCAGAATATAACACTACAAGGGGGAAAAGATTATACAGCATCAGTTTGGGCAGAAATAACTCCTGGCACAGAAAGAAATGCTGAATTAGAGGTTAAGTTTGGAGATGAAGTATTTACTAATCATATAACTTCAACAAACTTTAAAAATTACACTGTAAATAGTGATAAGCATAACACTTACTTCCAAAAAATAAATGTTGACTTTACTCTTCCAGAGGGTGTTAATGAAGTGACTCTATCATTAAAAGCTGGTGAAGGTGATACAGACTCTTATGTTAGATTTGATAATGTTAGGGTTGTAGAGCATAAAAGAAGTGATGCGGAAATAGTAAATCAAAATGAAAATTATTATTATGAAAACTTTGAAAGTGTGGATGAAGGATGGGGTCCTTTTGTTTATGGATATGATGGACCATGCAGAACTCATCTTTCTGAAAGAAATGCAAATGGGTATACTAATGACACAATAAATGGAGAGTGGTCATTTAAGACCCAAGAAGGAGTAAGTGGATTAGTTGCTAGAACTGTTCCAGGTATATTAAAGCTTAATCCAAATACCAAGTATTCAATTAAGCTTGATTATAAGTTCCCAGATAATGATTTCTATAAGCCAGATAAATATGCAAATTATGATATAGCAATTACTTCAGATAAAGCAAAGGGATCAGATGAAGAGACTGTTATGAGAGCAAGATTAGGTAGATATGAAGTTGATGAAGCAACAGGCAATGGATCAGGAACTTTTGAATATACTTTCCAAACAGGAAACTATGATGATTATTATATTGCTATAGAAAAGCTTGGAAATGGTATTTTAGTTTTAGATGATTTAACAATCAATGAGTATGATGGAGAAATTGATAATCCATTCCCAGAGCCACCAAAGCCTCCAGTAGATCCTTTAGCTATTCCACAAGAAGATATGTCAATAATCGCTAATGCAGAGCAACCAGATGGTGGTGGAGAAGGTCCGGCTAAATATGCTTTAGATGGAAATGAATCTACAATATGGCACACTCCTTGGGATGGATCAGGAGAAAAACCATATACTCTAACTTTAGATTTAGATAAGGATGGTAACGAAAGTCATGTTATTGACACAGTAACTTATCTTCCAAGACAAAGTGGAGGAAATGGTAGAATAACTCAATATGAACTTCAAGTAAGTAATGATGGTGAGAATTTCACAACTGTTAGCACAGGAAATTGGGCAAATGATGAGATGTTAAAGACAGTTAAGTTTAGTCCGATAGAAGCAACTCATATTAAGCTTATAGCATTAGAAGGTGTTGGTGGATATGCATCAGCTGCTGAAATAAATGTTAAGAAGAAAGCTGAAGTAGTTGTAAATCCAGTTCAGGAATTTAAAGAGACTGAAGTTAATAAAAGAGATGTAAGTGTATCATGGAAAGCTCCGAAATCAGATTATGGTTTAGAAGGATACATTCTTTATAAAGATGGTAAAAAAGTTGGCGAAGTAGGAAAAGACGTGACTTCCTATACATTTAAAGGGTTAAATAGACACACTATTTATAACTTTAAGATTGCTGCTAAATATAATGATGGAAAGATTTCGACTAAGGAATCAATAACTTTAAGAACTAAGAGATAGGATTAAATAAATTGAAAAATAGGGCATGAAGATCTTCTTCACGCCTTATTTTTATGTGTAAATTTATAAAGTTTTACAAAGTTAACATAATAAAAAGAAACTATGCATATATTTATTATTGATATGTAATTTAGGGGGAGAGTTTACTATGACACGTTATAATTTTATGAAAAAAAATGCTCTAAAATATGCAGCGGCAATAGCTACATCGATGTATGCAATATCTTTAGTTTCACCAAATCTAGTAACTGCAAATGAGAAAAATATTGATAATATTTCTCAAATTGAAAGTGCTGATGAATTAAAAGATGTAACAGATTTATTAGGAGAAGAGTTAGAAAGTAGTGCTAAAACTTATTCAGATGAAATTAATGAGCAAATTAAAAATGCAGAAGAAAGATTTATAGAAAATACGCTGACTATAAATAATGGAGAGTTAGAGATTGTTTTAGATACTGAATTTCCAAATGTAGTTGAGTACAGAATGGGAGATAAGATTATAAAGGGAACTGATAAGTCAAAAGATTTATTCTTAATAAATGGAGAGCTTTATAAGCCAACAATAAAAGAAAAATCTAAAAAAGAAGAAAAAGGATTATTTGTAGGTTATTTATATACTTTAGCATTTGAAGAAATTGATGTAGAAATGAAAATTTCACTTTCAATCATGGATAATGCAGTTACATTAAATTTTGAAAGTATAGAGGAGAATGGAGATTTCTTAGTTTATGATATAGAAATACCAAGTCATAATCTTGTAACCATAAATGAAAATGAAGAGAGTCCAGATATAGCAGCAGCTAAAGTTTTCTATGTTTTAAGTTCAGATGACTATTTTTATAGTTTAGCTGATAAAGAATTAGATGAAAAACCTGTTAATCAAACAATGGTTATGATGGAGAATGGTCAGTTAGCAGCAAGTATTGAAAATAATACTTTAGATTATGAAAGACAAATGTATTATCAAACAACAATGGATGGTGACACTAAGAAGGCTGGAATGTGGAATGCTACTTGGACATACAGAGAGGTTGAAAGCGAGATAGTTGAACTTCCATGGTCTAAGATAGTGATAAGTGATGATGCTAATGGTAGTGGGGATGTTGATTGGCAAGATGCTGCTATAGCCCATAGAGAACACATGAAAAAGCCTCATGGATATGATGTTGTTAAGGATAATGTATCTCATGTAGCTATGAACTTTGCTTCGCAAGCACAATATCCATTTGATAGATTAACAGACCAAGTAGCTAAGTATTCTAATTACTTAGATGGATTTGGACAAATGTTATTGATTAAGGGATATCAATCAGAGGGACATGATAGTGGTCACCCAGACTATGGTAATAACTTTAATGAAAGAGCTGGTGGAGTTGAAGAGTTCAATGAAATGGCTAAAAAGGTTGGAGAAGATTATAATACTTTAGTTGGTGTTCATATAAATACAACTGAAATATATCCAGAAGCTAAGCATTTTAACTTTGAAATGTTAGAAAAACCATATAGAGAAGGATGGAACTGGCTAGATCAATCTTGGTATGTAGATAAGAGAAAAGATATATTAGATAATGGTCCGAGTGGGCTAAAAGCCAGATTAGATGAACTTAAGGATGCATCTAGTGAGTTAGACTGGGTTTATGTTGATGTTTATAGAGAAAAAAAACAGTGGCATGAGTATAAATTGCAAGAATTCTTAATGGATAATGACTGGTATGTTGCTACTGAGTGGAGTGGTCCTATGAGAAGAAATGCTATATGGACTCACTGGGCAGATTTAACTTACAATGAAGGTAAAATTGAGAATGGTGTTGATTTAGGAGAGCAATATAGAGGAACAAGAAGCCAAATTGTTAGATTTGTAGAAAATGAAATGAAGGATGTATTCCCAAATGATATTCTTTTAAAAGGAAATAAAAACAAAGGATTTATGGGATGGTCTGGAGATTGCCCAATAGAAAATAATATTGATTATTCAGTTGAAACTTTCTATAATTGGACTTTACCTACAAAATATATGCAGCATTTCCCTATAATTGAGTGGAATAAAAATGAAAGTGTCAAATTTGAAGGAGATTTAGAAGTAAAGGTTGTTGAGGATACTTTAGATGTCAATGAGTATGGAAAAGTGCTTGGTGGAGACACTGAGATGTACAAAGATGGAAACTTAATTTATTCTGGAACAACTTATAGAAATGATGACAGAATAGAAGATAAGAATGATAAGTTATTGTCTAAAAATGATAGAGTATTTATACCATATAGTGAAACTGATATAGAAAATCCTGAGAAGATATATGCGTGGAATGACTTTGAGGAAGAAAGAACATGGCATCTACCTAAATCTTGGAAAGAAAGCGGAGTAGAAAAGGTTTATCTTTATGAAACAAATGATCAGGGAAGAACTTTTATTGAAGAAATAAATGTTGTAAATGGACAAGTTACGCTTAACTTAAACGGAGAAACTCCTTATGTAATATATAGTGAGAAAGTTGAAGACACTATAGGAGATACTGAGTGGGGTAGTACAAGTAATGTTGGTGACCATGGATTTGATAGTAAGGACTTTATAGAAAATGAAGAAGATACTTCAGGATATTGGAGAGTAGCATCAACAAGTGGAAAGACTGATCATATAGGATTCTATCAAGAAGAGGTTCGTTCAGCTGGACAAACTTATGCTATGGTAGATGGTAAACATGATGCTAAACTTTCTCAAGAAATAACCTTAGAAGGTGGAAAGGATTATTCAGCTTCTGTTTGGGCTGAAATTACTCCAGGTAAAGAAAGAGAAGTTGCTTTAGAAATTGAATTAGCTAATGGAGATAAGTTTGAGAAATCTATAGATGCTACTAATAGTGTTAACTATACTAAAAATAGTGATAAAATGTACACTAATTTTAATAAGATAAAAGTAGATTTTACTTTACCTACTGAACTAAGTTCTGCAACTGTTAACTTAAAAGTAGCTAAAGGCGATGGTGACGCTAAGGTTTATTTTGATAATGTTAGAGTATTAGAGCATGAAAGAAGTGAAGAAGAAATAACAGGACAAAATGAACATTATTATTATGAAGATTTTGAAAGTGTAGATGAACACTGGGGACCGTTTGTTCAGCCTCTTAATGGACCTACTAGAACTCATCTTTCAGAATTACATGAAGGATATACTAATGATACTATAAATGGAAATTGGAGCTTAAAATCTCAAGAGCATATTAGAGGATTAGTTCTTAGAACAACTCCAGGTATATTAGAGTTCAAACCGAATAAAGAGTATACAGTTAAGTTTGATTATAAGTTTCCTGTGAATTCATTTGATTCACCAGATGCTTATGGAAAATACGATTTAGTATTAAAAACAGACAAAGGTGGAAATGAAGAGGGATTTAGAGTAACCCTTCCAGAATACGAAGGAGAATATGGAACTTTCGAGTATACTTTTGAAACAGGAAAGTATAATGATCATTATTTGGCATTTGATAAATTAAGTGATGCCATATTAGTTATAGATAACTTTACTATTGATGAACATGAAACTACTGATATAGTAGTAAATCCTGTTAATAATTTTGGAATTACCAATATAGATAAGACAAGCATTGATGTAACTTGGAATGAACCAAATACTACATCAGGGTTAGTTGGATATGTTCTATATAAGGATGGTAAAAAAGTTTCTGAAGTTCCAGCTCATATTGAGTCATATACTTTTAAAGGATTAAAGAGACATACAATATATAACTTGAAAGTAGCTGCTAAATATGAAAATGGAGAGATTTCAAGTAAGGAATCTATAACAATAAGAACTAAGAGATAATTTGATAAATCAGAAGGTTTTTTTATCCTTCTGATTTTTTTATACATTTACATTAATTGTAAACGATATTATAATTATATTGTAATTATTTGCCAATAGGAGGGGACTATGAAGAGAAAAATGTTAAAAAGACTTTTAACTTCAGCATTTGCTTGTATGTTCATAGCGAATGGAGTGGTAACTACTACAGTAAGAGCTGTAGGACCTAAAGAAGGGGAGGAAAAACAAGTTTTATTACCTAATCTTAATCCAACACCAGAAAACTTAGAAGTTTTAGGAGATGGATTTCAACTAACTACTTCAGTTAATTTGATTGGAGAAGATGCTGCAGATAAGGATGCTATCAATTCCTTAAAAGAATTTTTAAGTGTAAATAGCATAGAAATAAATTCAGAAAATAATCCTAATTCAACTACTCTTATAATAGGTGAGGCTGATGATAGTATTCCGGAAATGGATGGTGCATTAAATGGTGCATCTTCACAAGAATTAAAAGAGGAAGGTTATAAGTTAGTATCTGATGATGGAGTAATTGCAATTGAAGGAAAAGATGGTGATGGAACATTTTATGGAGTACAGACTTTAAAACAGTTAATACAAGAATCTGATGGAAATAAGGTTATACCAGAAGTTAATATTAGTGACTATCCAACAGTTAGTGCTAGAGGAATAGTAGAAGGTTTTTATGGAACGCCTTGGACTCAAGCAGATAGATTGGATCAACTAGAGTTTTATGGAGAAAATAAATTAAATACTTATATATATGCACCTAAAGATGATCCATATCATAGAGAAAAATGGAGAGATCCATATCCAGAGAGCGAAATGGCAAGAATGAAAGAACTTATAGATACTGCTAAAGAGAATAAGGTTGATTTTGTTTTTGGAATTTCTCCAGGTGGAGACATAAGATATGATGGTGAGGCAGGAGAAGCGGATTTCCAACACTTATTAAATAAAGCTCAATCTTTATATGATATGGGAGTAAGAAGTTTTGCTATTTATTGGGATGATATTGTAGATAAGAGTGCATCAAAACAAGCTAATGTATTAAATAGATTTAATGATGAGTTTGTTAAGGTTAAAGGAGATGTTAAACCATTAATAACAGTACCTACAGAGTATGATACTGGAGCAATGGTGAGTGGTGGACAACCTAAGGAGTACACTAGGATATTTGCAGAAACAGTTCATGATGATATAGAAGTGATGTGGACTGGACCAGGTGTTGTTACTAATGAGATTCCTTTAAGTGATGCAGAACTTATAAGTGGAATTTATAAGAGGGAAATGGCAGTTTGGTGGAATTATCCTGTAACGGATTATTTCAAAGGTAAATTAGCATTAGGACCAATGCATGGTTTAGATACAGGACTTGATCAATATGTTGATTTCTTTACAGTAAACCCAATGGAGCATGCAGAGATGTCAAAGATATCTATTCATACAGCAGCAGATTATAGCTGGAATATGGATAACTATGATTATGATACTGCTTGGAATAGATCTATTGAAATGCTTTATGGAGAATTAGCAGAAGATATGAAAATTTTTGCTGATCATTCAACAAGAATGGATAATAGAAGTTGGGCAAGATCAGGAAGAGAAGATGCTCCAAAATTAAGGGCTAAGATGGACTTGTTATGGGATAAGTTAGCGGCTAAGGAAGATGTAACTAATATAATCAATGAGTTATATGCTGATTTTGATAGGATGGAAGAAGCAGCTAAAAATTTAAAAGCAAATCTTCCAGAGATAGTTCTAGAAGAATGTTCTAGCCAGTTAGATGAATTAATAACTTTAGCTCAAGGAGATAAGGCTGCATTAGATGCTTTAGTAGCTCAAATAAATGGAGATTTAAATGGTTTTGAAGAAGCAAAGGGTATAGCACAAGGGAAACTAAATTCAGCTTTAAATTCATTTGCTGTTATATCAGAAACGGTTGCACAATCATTTATACAAGAGGCTTTAAGTTATGATGCTACTTTAGTTGATCCAAGTACAGTATTAGTAACTGCATCATCTGAAGAAACAGTTGGAGAAAATGCACCAGCTTCTAATGCATCAGATGGAGATACAAATACTTTTTGGCATAGTAAGTGGTCAGAGCCAGCTAACTTAGGTCCACATCATTTAACTTTAGAATTAGATGATGTATATGAAATTAATAAAGTTAGATATGTTCCAAGGCAGGATAGTATAAATGGAAGAATAACAGGATATAAGATTTCGGTTAGTACAGATGGAAAAAGCTTTACTGAGGTTAAAGAAGGAACATTAGAAAACACGGCAGCTATTAAATTTATAGAATTTGATAGTGTTGAAGCTAAATATGTTAAATTAGAGGTAACTGATAGTGTAGCAGATCAAGCAAATAGTAGGGGGAAATTTGCTACAGCGGCAGAGGTTAATGTTTATGAAACTATGAAAGAAGAAATAGGGGTTTCAGGAACAGCTTCAATAGAGAATAATCAAGAAGTTAAGGTTAATGAAAATCTAGAAGTTTCTGTAGGAATTGGAGAATTAACTAATGGAGAAGCATATGCATATGATTTTGTATTAAACTATGATGAAAATGCATTTGATTATGTAGAAACTACATCAATAGATGGAGTATTTGTAAGTGCTAAGAAAATTGCGGATGGACAAGTGAGAGTATTAGCAAGTTCATTAACAGGAGAGACGTTGCCAGTTAAAGAAGCTTTAGCGAAAGTAGTATTAACTGCGACTAAAGCAGTAGAAGGATCAAGTCTTGTTGTAAGCAACACCTCAATTGGAGATGGAGAAGGAAAGGTTCACGAAATAGATGGAAGTGAAAGTACTGTAAATATAGTAGAAGGTACTGCACCAGAAATAGTAGTGAATCCAGTAAGAGACTTTAAAGCTTCAGAAGTAAACAAGAAGAATGTAACAGTAACATGGACAGCTCCAGAAACGACAGAAGGATTAGATGGATATATTCTTTATAAGGATGGAAAGAAGGTTGGAGAGATAGATGCTTCAGAATCTTCTTATATGTTTAAAGGATTAAATAGACATACAATTTACAACTTCAAGATTGCGGCTAAATATTCAAATGGAGAGATTTCAAGTAAGGAATCTATAACACTAAGAACTGCAAGATAATAAAATATTTAATGAGATGTAAGCAATTTTGCTTACATCTTATTTTTATTTTAAAAAAATTTATATAAGTAAAAAAAGTCTATGTCATGTCTGCTGTAAAAATGTTACAATTTAAGAAAATTTAAATAAAGATTTGGGGGATAATATGACAAGAAATAAATTTATGAAGAAACATGGCTTAAAACTTATGGCCGCAATAATGACTTCTTTTTATGGATTAACTTTAGTTTCACCTAATATTGTAAAAGCTAATCCTATCGAAGAAGAAAAAGCTACTAAAAATATAGTTGGAACTGTAGAACTTGATGATTTAGAGAGTATTCACAAGAACATTAATCTAAAATCTCAAGAAGAAGTTTATACTAAGGATTTTGAAGAATCTATAGATTTAGATGGGTATAGACTTTTTATGGGTGAAAGTAAAAAAATGTCTGTTGAAGACGGCGTTTTAAAGTTAGCTAATAACCTATGGAAAGAGCTTAGGGTTGTAGATGATAATTCACCACAAGTTCAAAATGGGGAATATACATTTGACTTTACAATGCAGTCAGGTGGTCAATTTGGAGCTATTATAAGATATGAAAACGATGACAGTTACGGAATGGTTTGCTATGATGGTGGAAATTGGGTGTTACAAAGTGCTGATAGTTATATAAGCGTTAATGGTCCAAGTCTTGAGGTAAATAGAAAATATAGAATAAAAATAAAATATATCGGAAATAAATTAGAGGTTTATTTAGATGGAGATTTAGCTATAGAAGCTGATTTAAGTAAAGTAAATGGATTCCCAATGGGCGCTGGTAAAATTGGATTTAGATTATGGTCACAAGAAAAAGAAATTCATTTTGATAATATAGAGTATAAAAAAGGAGAAGATACTGTACAAGAGCAGGACAGAGTTATTGAAGAAGGAGTACAAGATACACTAGCTTCAGAAGAATTAACAGTTACAGTTGATACACTATTCCCTAATGTCGTTAGATATAATAAAGGAGATAAGAGTATAGGTGGTACTGATACTTCTAAAGATAAAGTTAAAATTAATGGAGAAGTTTATTCACCTACTATAACTTATAATAAAGCAGCAGATAACAAAGCAGTGTATTCTTTTGCTTTTGAAGGAGTAGATTTAACATTTGATATTTCATTAGAAGTTGTAAATAACTATTTAGAAATGAAATTATTAAATGTTGTAGAAGGAGCAGAGTTTGCTTTAAATACATTAGAATTTATAGAGCATGATTTAGTAACAGTAAATGCTGATGAGGCTGTTGGAAAACTTACAGCAGCTAAGATTAGTAGTATAAATAAGTCAGAAGATATATATATGGATGTAAGTACAGCGGATCCATCTTCACCTAATAAGGCTAGTATAGCAATACTAAATAATAATGAATTAGCAGCTTCTATAGAAAACAACATTATAAATTATGAAGGCGAAGTACAATATCAGGTAAGAGAAAATGAAGGTAAAAAAGAAATTGGGCTTTGGAACGGATCTATAATATATAGAGAAGTATCAAAAGAGCAAGATGCTCCAGTATTAAATGGAGAATTTGCTGCAAAAGTAGTAATTGCTGATGATTTAAATACTGATGGAGAGATAACTTGGCACGATGCTGGTATAGCATATAGAGATGTCATGACAAAACCTCAATATCATGATATGGTAAAAGACAAAGTAAGTCATATAAATATGAACTTTGCATCACAGGCCCAATATCCATTTGAGAGAGTAGTTGACCATGTTGCCCAATATTCAAATTTTATTGATGGATTTGGACAAATGTTATTATTTAAAGGATATCAATCAGAGGGGCATGATAGTGGACATCCGGATTATGGAAATAACTTCAACAAAAAAGCTGGCGGATTAGATGGATTTAATGCTATGGAAGAAGTTCTAGAAAATAAATATGGAACTAAAGTTGGGGTTCATATAAATGCAACTGAAGCTTATCCAGAGGCTAAATATTTCTCAGAAGAGTTAATAGGTAATAAGTGGCAACCGGGTTGGTCATGGTTAGATCAGGCTTATATTATAGACAAAAGAGCTGATATATTAAATACAAGTGAAGCAGGTCTTCTAGGAAGGCTTACAGAAATGAAGCAAAACGCTCCGGGCATTGATTGGGTGTATGTTGATACTTATTGGTCAAACCCATGGAATGAGTATAAGGTACAAGAATTCTTATTAGAAAATGATTTTGCAGTTACTACTGAGTATAGTGGACCATTTAGAGATAATAGTATATGGACACATTGGGCAGACCAAGCTAAAGGATCAGATGAATATTCAAGAGGAACTAGAAGTTCTATAGTAAGGTTTATAGAAAATGAAATGAAGGATGTATTCCCTCATGATATACATTTAAAAGGAACTAAGCATACAGGATTCACAGGATGGCAAAATGAAAAGAGTTTAGAAAATGTTGTAAAACAATTCTATACTTGGGAATTGGCTACTAAATATATGCAAAACTTTGCTATATTAGATTCAAGTGAGGAAGAAGTTGTATTTGAAAATGGTTTAGTAAGTAAAGCTAGTAATGTAAAGAAGGATAATTTAGGGGTAGCTTATGAAGGAAACCATGAACTCTATAAAGATGGAAATTTAATTTATTCAGGGTTCACATATAAGAGTGGAACATTATTCTCAAGAGATAATAGAGTATTTATTCCTTGGGGAGAGGATGTAAATAATCCAGATAAGGTTTACGCTTGGAATGACTTTGAAGAGAGTAAAGAGTGGGGATTACCAAATACTTGGACTGAAGCAAGTGAAGTTTATCTTTATAAAACAGATTCAACAGGAAGAAGTTTAGTTGAAACTGTACCAGTAGTTGATGGAAAAATAACTTTAGACTTAGATACAAGTACACCTTATGTTGTTTATAAAGAAAAAGTAGCAGAAACTACAGAATCAACAGAATGGTCAGAGACAAGTATAGTAAAAGATAATGGATTTAACAGTTTTGCATTTAAAGAAAGTGCAGATGACACTTATGGATGGTGGGAAAAATCATCTACAGCAGAAACTACAGATCATATAGTATTTGATATAGATGATGATGTAGCACATGGGCAAAATTATTTAAGAGTTAATGGAATAGAAGAAGGACAAGTTTCTCAAAACTTAACATTAGAAGGTGGAAAGTATTATTCAGCATCAGTTTGGGTAGAGGTTTCTGATAAGTCAGAAAAGAAAGCGGAAATAGAAGTTGTACTTCCAAATGGGGAAAAAGTATCAAATTATGTTAATGCTACTAACTTCACTAACTTTGTTATAAATACAGATAAGAGAGGAACTAGATTCCAAAGGGTTAAGGTTGAGTTCTTCATGCCAGAAGGAGAGAGTAATGTAACATTAAATTTAAAAGCTGGAATCGGTGAAGATGAAAATAGTTATGTAAGATTTGATAATGTTAGAGTTGTAGAAGAAGAAAAAACACAGTCTGAATTAGAGAATCAAGAAAAGTACTATTATTATGAAGACTTTGAAACTGTTGACGAAGGATGTGAACCATTCACTAGTGCAGTAAATGGAGAATCACATACTCATCTTTCAGAGACTCATGAAGGATTTACTGATGATACAATAGATGGAAGATATTCATTAAAGAGTAGACAGTCAAATAGTGGTTTAGTCTATAAGTCATCACCAGGTTTATTAAAATTAGAACCAGGTGCTAAGTATAAAGCAAGGTTTGATTATAAATTAATGGGTGATGGAATTTATGATTTCGTAGTTAGAACAGATGCAGGGGGAAGAGCAGAGGAGAAAATGGATATTACGTTACCTGCTTATGAAGGTGATCATGGAACATTTGAAATAGCATTCAAAACAGGTGACTTTGAGGATTACTTCATAGGATTTGAAAGAAGAGCAGGAACTTTAGTAATTGATAACTTAATAATAGAAGAATATGATGGAGAAGTTCCAGATTATATACCAGAAGGCTTAGATCCAACAATGGTAAATCCAGCATCTATTAAAGTAAGTGCATCATCAGAAGAAATTTCAGGAGAAAATGGAGCAGCTAAGAATGCATCAGATGATGATTTAAATACTATTTGGCATACTCAATGGTCAAATGGTGGAGCTGCAGGTCCTCATCATATAATTTTAGAGTTAGAAGAGGCTACTAAACTTGATAAGTTTAGATATGTTCCAAGACAAAGTGGTACAAATGGTAATATTACTGAATACAAATTATCAGTAAGCTTAGATGGAGAGAACTTCACTGAGATTAAGAATGGAACATTTGCGAATGATTCTATGGATAAGATTGTAGAATTTGAAGAGGCAGTAGAGGCGAAGTATGTTAAGCTTGATGTTATAAACAGTGTTGGTGGATTTGCATCAGCTGCTGAATTGAATGTTTATAAAGCAGATCAAGAAATAGGAGTTTCAGGAACAGCTTTAATAGAAAATAGTGAAGAAGTTAATGTTAATGAAAACTTAGAAGTTTCTGTAGGCATCAGAGAATTAATTAATGGAGAGGCATATGCATATGATCTTGTATTAAATTATGATGAGAATGCTTTTGATTATGTAGAAACTAAATCAATAGATGGAGTATTTATAAGTGCTAAGAAAATTGGGGATGGACAAGTAAGAGTATTAGCAAGTTCATTAACAGGAGAGCAGTTACCAGTTAAAGAAACTTTAGCTAAGGTTGTACTAACAGCTACCAATAAAGTAGAAGGAGCAAGCTTAACTGTAAGTAATAGTTCAATTGGAGATGGAGAAGGAAAGGTTTATGAAATAGAAGGAAGTGAGAGCAAGGTAAATGTAGTTGAAGGTCTTGCGCCAGAAATAGTAGTGAATCCAGTAAGAGACTTCAAAGCTTCAGAAATAAATAGAAAGAATGTAACAGTAACATGGACAGAGCCAGAAACAACAGAAGGATTAGTAAGTTATGTCCTTTATAAAGATGGAAAGAAGGTGGGAGAAGTTGATGCTTCAGAAACTTCGTATATATTTAAAGGACTAAATAGACATACAATTTATAACTTTAAGATTGCAGCTAAATATTCAAATGGAGATGTTTCAACTAAGGAATCTATAACACTAAGAACTGCAAGATAATAAATTTAAAAATAAAAGGTAGAAATATCTGTATATTTCTACCTTTTATTTTATAGATAATTATAGGAAAATTTAAAATCTTAATTTAAAGGTGCATGAAATTGGCTAAAAATACCTTAAAATGGAATAATAAATGATAATTGTTTTCAATTATTATAATAAAATAAAAAATATTACGTTTTTTTAGAAAAATTTTTAGAAATATATTGTTACATCGCCATTGTTTTGTTAAAATATACGTGAGGGTAATTAAATATCCCATAGGGACATAAAAAGTCCCAAGTTGTTAAGAGGAATAGATATAGCAAATACATTTTGTTATAAGTTATTTTTTAGGGAGGAGAAATGAATATGATGTATTCAAGCGAAGTTCAAGAAATGTGCGTAATTGCTAAAGGTCCAAATCACGGTCCAGCACCAATCCCTGTAGAAGGTAGATGGGTTCAATCAAGAGAAATAAAAGATGTTTCAGGTTTAACTCATGGAATAGGTTGGTGTGCACCACAACAAGGAGCATGTAAATTAACTTTAAACGTTAAAGAAGGTATCATCGAGGAAGCTTTAATAGAAACTATAGGATGTTCAGGTATGACACACTCAGCTGCTATGGCTTCAGAGATATTACCAGGAAAAACTATATTAGAGGCTTTAAACACAGATTTAGTTTGTGATGCTATAAATACTGCAATGAGAGAATTATTCCTTCAAATAGTTTATGGTAGAAGCCAAACTGCGTTCTCAGAAGGCGGATTACCAATAGGAGCAGGTCTTGAGGACTTAGGAAAAGGATTAAGATCACAAGTAGGTACTATGTACGGAACTTTAGCTAAAGGTCCAAGATACCTTGAAATGGCTGAAGGTTATGTAACTAAAGTAGCTTTAGATGCAGATGATCAAATAATAGGATACAGATTCGTTCACTTAGGTAGAATGATGGAAATGGTAGCTAAAGGAATGAGCGCTAACGAAGCTATGGAAAAAGCTACTGGTCAATACGGAAGATTTGACGAAGCTGTTAGAACTATGGATCCAAGACACGAATAATCTATATATTCATTATTGAAGGAGGATAATAAAATGGCATTATTTGAAAGTTATGAAAGAAGAATTAACCAAATACAACCTGTATTAGAAAAGTACGGAATGGAAAGAATAGAAGATGCTAAAGTTGTTTGCGATAACTTAGGAATAGATCCTTACACAATCGTAAAAGAAACTCAACCAATAGCATTCGAAAATGCTGGATGGGCTTACACTTTAGGTGCTGCTATAGCTATCAAGAAAGGATGTAAAACTGCTGCTGAAGCTGCTGAAGCTATCGGAGAAGGATTACAAGCTTTCTGTATCCCTGGTTCAGTTGCTGACGACAGAAAAGTTGGTTTAGGACACGGAAACTTAGGAGCTATGCTTTTAAGAGATGAAACTAAATGTTTCGCATTCTTAGCAGGACACGAATCATTCGCTGCTGCTGAAGGTGCTATCAAAATAGCTGAAAAAGCTAACAAAGTTAGAAAAGAGCCTTTAAGAGTTATATTAAACGGTCTTGGAAAAGATGCTGCATTCATAATCTCAAGAATAAACGGATTTACATATGTTGAAACTAAATTTGACTATGTAACTGGTAAATTAAATATAGTTAGAGAAATACCATACTCAAACGGTCCAAGAGCTAAAGTTAAATGCTACGGTTCAGATGACGTTAGAGAAGGTGTTGCTATAATGCATCATGAGGGAGTTGACGTATCAATCACTGGTAACTCAACTAACCCAACAAGATTCCAACATCCAGTTGCTGGAACATACAAAAAAGAATGTGTTGAGCAAGGTAAGAAATACTTCTCAGTAGCATCAGGTGGTGGTACAGGAAGAACTCTTCACCCAGATAACATGGCTGCTGGTCCAGCTTCATACGGTATGACTGATACTATGGGAAGAATGCACTCAGATGCACAATTCGCAGGTTCATCATCAGTTCCAGCTCACGTTGAAATGATGGGATTAATCGGAATGGGTAACAACCCAATGGTTGGAGCTACTGTTGCAGTTGCTGTTGCTGTTGAAGAAGGAATGAACAAATAATTTAAGATTAAAGATTTTTTGAGATTTAATTATTAGTTTATAGTTATTCAATATGAATTTTATAAAGCCCTAGATTAACTTTTGTTAATCTAGGGCTTTTTTACAATTTAAAGCTAATTAAGAATGTCTTAAAAACTAATTTTTTTTATATAAGTTAGGTGAAATTATTTTCATTAAATAAATTAAACGAATATATTACCGAAGAAACAAGCAGTTATTAATAATGTTTATCGAGAGACATGCAATGTTTAAAAAGATTACGAATTATAAAGTAGAAATAATAATTTTTATCTTGTACTTATTGGCTAATTACATTTTTGGAAGTATAATAATAGTATTGGAAAGATTATGAATGGTATCTAATAATGATTCAATTTAGAATTGTTTATACATATAAATGAAGTGATGACTTTGAAATTCATAATTAGGTATTAGCCTAAAATATATTAATCGAAAATAAAGGAGACTTATATGATGAATAGAAATAGGTTAAGCTGCCTAATAATAGGAGCTGTTATCGGTTCGGGAGCGTTAGTCTGTGCTCAAAGCACACAAGTTCATGCTGAACCTATAAATGGAATAAAAAATATAAATGAAAGTAAAGGCAATGTCCTTGGAGAGATTATTTCATCAGAAGCTTTAAACCTAAGAAAGGGTGCAGACTCTTCTCATGAAATAATAACTTCAATACCAAGTGGAGCTAGAGTTCAGATATTGGATAAGGTTTCAAATGAGTGGTACAAAATAAGTTATAAAGACTACGTTGGATATTCTTCTGCTAAATATATAAAAGTTTTAGGTGAACATTTAAATCAAGATAACGTAGGGATAATATCCGCTGATGATTTAAATGTTAGAACCAGTCCAAATGAAAATGGAAGTATAATTGGAACTTTACATAAGAATGATAAAGTGAATGTACTAGATAAAGAAATTGATGGATGGTATAAAATTGATTTCAATGGAAGAAGAGCTTATGTATCTAGTTCATATGTAAATCTTATTTCATATAATAAGAAGGAAGATGTAGTAGAGAAAAAGATAACTGAAAAAGTTGAAGGAAACGGAAAAGTAAATGTAGATACTTCATTGAATGTTAGACAAGCTGCTACTAGTAATAGTAGAATAATTGGAAGCTTAAAAGGTGGAGAAGAAGTAAATATAATAAGTGAAGCAAATGGCTTTTATAAAATCGAGTTTAATGGCTCATATGGATATGTTTATGCTCAATACATACTAAAGGATTATGGAGCGCAAATTGGAAAAGAAAATGAAGAGAATAAAAGTGGACAAAAAGATCAAGAAAAATTGGAAACTGTAAAATCAATTAATAAGACAGGAACAGTAAATGTAAGTAGTTCTTTAAATGTAAGATCTGGAGCTAGCACAAGTAGTAAAGTTATAGGAAGTTTAAAGGGACAAACCCAGGTGACTATAGTTGGAGAATCAGGTTCATTCTATAAGATAAAATACAATAGTGGGTTTGGGTATGTAGCTAAAGAATATATAACTAATATAAAAGATACTGAACCAGAAAAGCCTGTAGAGCCAGAAAAGCCGGACACAGGTGATATGAATAAGACAGGAACAGTAAATGTAAGTAGTTCTCTAAATGTAAGATCTGGAGCTAGTACAAGTAGTAAAGTTATAGGAAGCTTAAAGGGACAAACTCAGGTGACTATAGTTGGGGAATCAGGTTCATTCTATAAGATAAAATACAATAGTGGGTTTGGGTATGTAGCTAAAGAATATATAACTAATATAAAAGATACTGAACCAGAAAAGCCTGTAGAGCCAGAAAAGCCGGACACAGGTGATATGAATAAGACAGGAACAGTAAATGTAAGTAGCTCTCTAAATGTAAGATCTGGAGCTAGTACAAGTAGTAAAGTTATAGGAAGCTTAAAGGGACAAACTCAGGTGACTATAGTTGGGGAATCAGGTTCATTCTATAAGATAAAATACAATAGTGGGTTTGGGTATGTAGCTAAAGAATATATAACTAATATAAAAGATACTGAACCAGAAAAGCCTGTAGAGCCAGAAAAGCCTGTAGAGCCAGAAAAGCCGGACACAGGTGATATGAATAAGACAGGAACAGTAAATGTAAGTAGTTCTCTAAATGTAAGATCTGGAGCTAGTACAAGTAGTAAAGTTATAGGAAGCTTAAAGGGACAAACTCAGGTGACTATAGTTGGAGAATCAGGTTCATTCTATAAGATAAAATACAATAGTGGGTTTGGGTATGTAGCTAAAGAATATATAACTAATATAAAAGATACTGAACCAGAAAAGCCTGTAGAGCCAGAAAAACCAGATGTGGATAAGGTTAAAACAGGAACAGTAAATGTAAGTAGCTCTCTAAATGTAAGATCTGGAGCTAGTACAAGTAGTAGTGTTATAGGAAGTTTAAAAGGTAATACTAAGGTAATAATAGTTTCTGAAGAAGGTTCTTTTTACAAAATAGAGTATAATAATGGTTATGGATATGTAGCTAAAGAATATATAACAGATATAAAAGAAGAAGAAAGACCAGTAAATCCAGATAAACCAGTAAATCCAGATAAGCCAGAAGAAAATAAAATTGGAGTTGTAGATGCTTCAAATGGATTAAATGTAAGAAAAGAAGCAAATGCATCTTCACAAATAATAGGTGTTTTAAATTCTGGAGAAACAGTTGAAATATTAGGTGAAGTAGATGGGTTTTATAAAATTAACTATAAAGGACAAGAAGCTTATGCTTCATCAAAATATATAAGTATATTAGATGGAGATTCAAATATAAATCCAGACCTAGATCTAGGAGATCATACAACAACTTCTTATGGTGTATCAATGCAAGAATATATTAGAATGCAACAGAAGAGTAATCCATCTAATTACTCTTATGCTGAATTTGAAAAATATATAAATCCTGCTAATGCAACTAATAGATATCAATTTTTAAGAATAGATAGATTTAGAGCGGTAAGTGTTTCTGGGTTAAGTAGTAGACTAAATAATAAAGGTATTTTAACAGGACAGGGTCAAGCCTTTGTTGATGCTGCAAGAGCATATAATATAGATCCTATATATCTAGTTGCTCAATGTTTACATGAAACAGGTAATGGCACGAGTAAATTAGCAAAAGGGGTTACAATAACAGAAATTGCAGATGAGAGTAGACCTATATACAATAGTTATGGACAATTAGTTGGATACCATATGATTAAGTTGTCATCTCCTGTTACCGTATATAATCTATTTGGAATTGGAGCAAAGGATAACTCTGCTGTTTTCCCTAATAGAGCATTAATTTTAGGTACTACTTATGCTTACAATAAGGGATGGACAAGCATTGGAAATGCAATAAAAGGTGCAGCTGAATTTGTTTCATTAAATTATGTGCATAGTTCAAGATATGAACAAAATACTCTTTACAAGATGAGATATAATCAAGATACAGCTAATATGTGGCACCAATATGCAACGACTCCATGGTATGCATCAAGTATAGCTGATATTATGAGTGGTTATGATGATTTGTATTTAGAAACTAATTTCACATTTGATGTTCCTGTATTTGGAGGAGCTCAATAGAGCATTACTTTAAGGTTAAAGTAGATAGTTTATATATAAATAAAAGGAGTCTAAAGAAGACTTCTTTTATTTTTTTCAATTATAAAGAGAGGATATTTATTAATGAAAAAATCTGTTTTAAAAAGACGGGTAAATTTGGTAATAATATCGGTATTTATTTTATGGATAATAATATCTACTGCTATTACACTATTTAAATTGTACCCTCAAGTTTATACGCTTCAAAAAGAAGGAAATAGAAAAGCTATCAATAATATGATAGAAGATTTTGATAGAGAAATTGGTAAGTTAGATAATCTGATGTTTCGGAATAGTGTATATGAAAAATATAATAATTTTTTGAATGAAAAACAGTTTAATATTAGAGGATTTATAGATGTTAGAAGTGGGAAAACCAATATTAAAACATCTAATGGAGGAGAGCTTTACTTAGATAGCTTTAAGGATGTATTTAATACAATAATAAATGTTTATAATTATGATGGAAATATTACTGTTGGTACATTAAAAGAAAAAATTCCATTTTTATTATTCTTGAATAAAGTTGATAAAAATCTTTATCAAGTTGGCGTAGTGTTTCTGGATGGAAAAGGTAGTTTTAGATTAGATCAAAATTTAATAGGGCAGAATGTTAAAGTTTCATTTTTCCCGATTAATGCAGATACATCTAGTTTTGAAGAGATGAATATAGAAAGCGGATTTTTAGGGGATATATACAAAAAGAGTTATATTAGTGATAAGTCATTTATAAATGATGTATATCTTAAAGATTATAAGGACGATATATGCTTAGAATTAGTTTATGATTTTGATATATATGGTTCACCATATGTTTATGAAGCTTTTATAAAATATGGTTTATCTGTATTAATAATTAATATAATATTTGCGATTATAATAATAACAGTTTTAAATAGAAGTATATTCTTCAGAATAGATGTTTTAAATAATAAAGTAGTAAAAATGATGAAGGCTCATGGGATTAAATATAAGGAACTAAATAAGAGAAGTGCTACTATCTTAAAAGAGGATGAGATAACTGCTATAAGTAAAGATTTAGGCGTGGTAAATGATTACATAGATTTTTACGCTAAGAGAGCTGATTTTTATTATAAAAAAGATAAGGCAACTGGTCTTAACAAGATGGATACTTTTTTATCTCAAGGGAAAGTATTCATAAAAGAAAATAAGAAAAGTGCTATTATATATATAAGTTTAGAAGGAATAAGTGTATTAAATTATAATTTAGGATTTAATAAAGGAACTAAGCTTATGAAGTGTGCTGTATTGGCATTAAATAAAGTTATGCCTCACGGAATATGGGCGAGAATATCAGGGATTGAATTAGCTATTTTATTTAAATATGATAGAGAAGAAGAATTAGAGGAATATTGTAAAAAGGTTATTTATGAACTGAATAATAATATTTATTTAGATAATAAACAATATTTTATCTCTTGTAGCGTTGGAGGAACTTTAATTTCAGATACTTGTTCCTCTTTAGACTGCATTTTAAGCAGAGCTTACATAGCAATGACAATGGCAAGAGAAAATGCAATAAATACATATGAAATATTAAATAATGAAATAAATAATTCAATAACTGTAGATATGCTTCAAGACGCTATGGAAAATAATGAGTTTAAACTATATTATCAACCAAAAGTGGATTGCAAAACATTGGAGATTGTAGGGGTTGAGGCTTTGATTAGATGGATAAGCCCTGAAAAAGGATTCATACCACCAGATGAGTTTATTTCTATAGCTGAAAAAAGTGGATATATAAGAGATCTAGGTAAGTGGGTTTTGAAAGAAGCAGCAAAAGATATGAATGAGTTTAGAGAAAAAACAGGGAAGGATTTATCTATAGGAATAAATGTTTCAGCTATACAGCTTTTAGATAGTGAACTTATAAATGATATAAAATATATATTTGATGAAGTTAACTATCCACTTGACAAAGTAGAACTTGAAATTACTGAAAGTATGTCAGTTAATAGATTTAATGGACTCAAAAAAATGATTGAATCTGCTAGAAGTTTAGGTATGAGTATAGCTATAGATGATTTTGGAACTGGATATAGTAACTTAAAATACTTAAAGGACTATGAGGTTGATACTATAAAACTTGACAAATCACTAATAGAGAATATGAAAGATAATAAAATGTTTATAAAGAGTGTTATAGATATTATACGTATTATGGGAGCTCAATCAGTTGCTGAGGGAGTTGAAGAAGTGCAGGAAGTAGAACTTTTAAGAAAGTATGGTTGCAATCTTATACAAGGATATTATTTTTACAAACCTATGCCTTTAGAAAGCTTAATAGAAACTATTAAGAATATTTAGTTTGGTAATAATTACAATGTAAAGTAAGTAAAATAGTAGTGATATTATTTTGTGGAGTGTTAAATTTGGAGATTTTAGACTGGAAGTTTATTTTTGTGATAATTACATTTGCTCTAATAGGCATTGGATGTCTAATAAAAAGATCTAGAATAGGAGTGACAGCAGCATCTTTTGGAGTTGTTTCTACATTAGTAATATGGGGAATAGTAAGATTAAACATTAAGTTTCAAAGTTTTTTATCCCAAGTTGGATTAACCTTTAAAGATATACTAACTTTTGTAGCAATTATTTTAGTTGCTATAATTGCTTTTATAGTTATATTTTTTGTGTTAAAAACATTTAATTCATTAAATGGAAAAGTAAAAAAGAGATAAGACTGTTTGTCTTATCTCTTTTTACCATTCTCCAGGGTATGCAACTATATGAAGTGTTACTTGACGTCTTCCCCAAGAGATACATTCACTATGAGAGTTCATATAAAGATCTATTATATGACCCTTAATAGCGCCACCAGTATCTGATGCTATTGCATAACCATATCCAGGGATGTACACTTTAGAACCTAGAGGGATTACACTAGGATCTACAGCGATTGTACTTATTCCGCTTGGATTTCTTACTGGTCTTAACCCCATTGCTGTTAAAGTTCCTCCACTGTAAGCTGTTGCTTCAACAGAAAGAGTTTTCTTATAATTACCATCACCACTAGGTGGAGTTACATTGGAACCACCTGATGAATTACCTTCCTTATTTTCTTCAGCTTGCTTTGCCGCTTCTTCTGCTTTGATTTTATCAATCTTACTTTGGGCAGCTTGTACAGAATTACTTGCTGTAGTTTTAACTGAATCAACATTAAGTTGTGGTATTAATTGATTTAAAGTACTTATAGCACTTTCTAATTCGTTAATTGATGAGGATGAATTTATAACTGACACTGAATGAGAAATTAAAGAGTTTTCATTTGCTTTTATTACTTCTAAAACAGCATCCTTTTGATTATTTAATTCATTTATTTTTTTCTGTTCTTCAGCTTTTTTGCTATCTAGTTCTTTTAAAGATTCTTCTGTTGAGTTTTTTAATTCATTTAAATCGGATTTATCTCTTTCAAGCTTTTTAATGTCATTGCCAAGAGAATCTCTTTGGGAATTTAAATCTTCTATAAGATTTTTATCAAGAGCTGTTACTCTTGCTAAAGCATCAATTCTACTTATTAAGTCTGAAAGATTTTCAGATGTAAGTAGAAAGACTAACGGACTCATAGAATCCTTACTTTTGTACATAGCTCTCATTCTTTTTCCTAAAACAAGTTGTTTTTCATCTATTTCCTTCTTTAAGGTATTTACTTTGCTTTCAGTTTCTTTTAGGTTTTCCTCAGTATCTTTCATTTTACGCTTATTTTCTTCAAGTTTTGAATTAAGCTCTCCAATTTCGGTATTTAATTTAGATACTTGTGAATTTAGAGACATAATCTCATTATCTAGTTGTTCATACTTTACTTTGTTCTCTTGAATGGTTGATTTTTTTTCATTTACTGTATCAGCAAAAACTACTTGAGTAGCTGATAAGCTAATCGTTAAAGCTAAAATTGCTGATAAAATCTTTTTTTGCATAAAGTACACTCCTTTTAGTAATATGTCCACAACTTAAGTGTATTTCATCCTGTATTATTGAATTATAACACAATAAGTAAAAAATAAAAAAACAAATTTTACTTATTAATCATAAAAAAGAACAATATAACATTTTATCCATTCCCTATATCATAAATTATACTCTTTTTATAAAGATAAGTCATTATAGCGAAATATGCATATATAATTTTTTTGAAATATATATGTTAAGTAGATTATAATTAAATGGAGTTTAAGTGGAAAGTTAGTCTATATTATAAAAGAATGATTCTTTTATTTTTGACTTAATAAAATTTTAGGAGGAATTAGGCATAGTTGTTATGCTGAGTAAATATGAAGAAAGCTATAGTTATTATGGGAGTAGGAACTAGTGATTTAGAACTTTTAAACCAATCATTTGGAAAGGTCTCTGATGATTTAAAGAAAGCATTTAGTCAATATGATATTTATACAAGTTTTACGTCTAAAAAGATAATGGATAAATTAAAAAAAATAGAGAGAAAGAGTATATTAAATCCAGTTGAAACATTAGATTATCTTAAGAAAAAAGGATACGAAAAAGTAATAATTCAACCGTTACATATTATACAAGGTGATGAATATGAAAATTTAAATAGGCTAAAGTCTCAATTTAGGGAAAATTTTAATGAACTAATACTAACAAATGCACTATTATGTGAAGATAAAGGAACTATAGATAGATATGATGATTTTATAAAATCAATAAGTGGAAAATTGAATTCTAATGAAAATATAGTTTTAGTTGGGCATGGTGGAACCCATAAGGGAAATGAATCTTATATAAAATTACAAAGAGAATTAATAGAACATGGGTATAAAAATGTTTTAGTAGGAACCATAAGTGGAGTTCCAAGCTTTAATGAAGTTTTAGATAAGATAAAAAAGAACAATTGGAAGAAGATAAAATTGATTCCTTTAATGTTTTTGGCAGGTCACCATAGTAAATTAGATATATGTTCATTGAGAAACGAGATGTCATGGAATTCTAAATTAACTAAGGTTGGAATAGAAGTTGAGTGCGATTCAAATGGTCTTGTTGAATTAGAGGAGTTTAGAAAGTTGTATATTGAAAGTATAAAAAATATAATTATGTATAATTAACATAGTTTGAAAATCAAAGTAATTTAATATATTATATAAAATAAGTATATTTATATAATATAAGAAAGGATTTTTATTATGAAGAGTAAAACTAGATTAAAGGTTAGGTATGCAGAAACTGATGCTATGCAAGTAGTTCATCATGCTAGTTATTATGTTTATTTTGAGTGTGCTAGAGAAGATTTTATAAAACAGTTCGGTATAGAGTACAAGGATATGGAAGATATGGGCATAATGATGCCTTTAGTTGAAACACAATGCAAATATATAGATGCTGCAAGGTATGGAGATAATTTAATTATAGAGACAGAATATGAAATTTTAAGCCCTATAAAAGTAGGACTAAAGTATTCTGTGATAAGAGAAGATGATAATAAATTATTAGCTATTGGTAAAACAATGCAGACATTTGTGGATAGCTCCACATTTAGAATAATAAACCTGAAAAAAACATACTCTGATTTATGGAATAAATTAAGTAGGTATTAATATTGATAACAAATAGTTAAAATTATATTAATATATGTATATCTTATTGAAATGAAATTTTAATTAAAATATAATCTAATAAAATAAAATGTTCTTTAAATTAGCTCAGAGAAGCTGGTAAGAATTAATTGTTTAGATTGTATAAAATCAGTAGTTTAAAGAATTAACTTCTTACTGAGAGTCTTCTCTATAGTAAGAAGTTTTATTTTTACCTTTTTAAATCAGTCCAGTGAGGCTGAAAAGAGGAGAAGCAGAGTTTTCTCCTTAAACTTTAAAACATAAGGAGGCTTAAATTTATGGCACAACAAGTAATAGGAAAAGAAAAAAGCAATATTAAGACGGATGGTATTTTATCTCACTTAAAAAATGGTATTTTAGGATTGCAACATTTAGTTGCAATGTTTGGAGCTACAATATTAGTTCCTATGGTAACTGGATTAGATCCTTCAGTAGCTTTATTTACAGCAGGGATAGGAACTCTTATATTTCATCTGTGTACAAAAGGAAAGGTTCCAGTATTTTTAGGGTCATCATTTGCATTCATACCGGTAATAGTAGCAGTTGGTGAAAAATATGGAGATTTAAGATATGCTCAAGGAGGAATATTCTTCGCAGGATTAGCATATGTGCTTATGTCTTTCGCTATAAAAAAGATTGGTGTAGATAAAATAAGAAGAGTTTTACCAGCAAGAGTTGTTGGACCTATGATAATGGTTATAGGATTAAATCTTATACCAAATGCATTAAATATGGCTGGAGTTAATTCTCTAATAGCAGGCGAAGCGGGAGCAGGAGCAAATGTTCTTATAGCGGGAGTAACATTAGGGTTAGCTCTCTTAATAAGTAGGCTTGGAAAAGGTTTTTTCTCACAGCTAGCAATAATCACAGCAGTTGCTGTGGGGTATACTTTAAGCTTAGTTTTAGGACAAGTTGACACAACTTTAATTCAACAAAGTAGTATGGTTGCAGTTCCAAGTTTCACTCTGCCAAAGTTTGATTTTGGAGCAATAATGATTACATTACCAGTAATATTAGCTGTATCTATGGAACATATAGGTGATATTACTACTAATGGACAAGTTGTAGGAAAGAATTTTATAGAGGATCCAGGTTTAAATAGAACTGTATTAGGTGATGGTTTAGCAACTTTAGTTGCATCTTTATTAGGAGGAACCAGCTAACACAACTTACGGTGAAAATACAGGAGTTTTAGCTATAACTAAAAACTATAATCCAGCAATTTTAAGATTAACAGCTGTTTTTGCCATAATATTAAGCTTTATAGCAAAGTTTGGAGCAGTTATAAGAACTATTCCACAATCAGTAATGGGTGGAATAAGTCTAATGTTGTTTTCTATGATTGCTTTGGTAGGGGTTAAGACAATAAAGAATGAGAATGTTAAGTTAGATGGAAAGAATATAGCCTTAATGGTTATAATAATGTTTGTTGGCTTATCAGGATTATTCTTAAATGAACCTATAGGAATCCAAATAAGTGACAGTGTGAGCATATCAGGTTTAAGCTTAGCTGCCTTAGTAGGAGTTACATTAAATATAATACTTACTAAAATAGAATCTAGAAATATGAAAGAAGTAATTGCATAGTGCTTGTAACAGGTCATCTCAAAAGAGATGGCCTGTTATTTATTATATGGCTTATGAAGCTTTGATTTTTTATGGATTAATAGGTATTCTGATTTTTATCTAGGAAAAAATAATAAATAAAATAGGTTAGAAAAAAATGTTAGAATGTGATATTATATTCTTAATAAATATTAATAAATTGTTAATATACATTTGTTGAAAAGGAAGTGTAGAAATGGATTTAAATAATAGAATCGATGAGATGAAAGATGAATTAATCCAATCAGTACAAGAAATTATTAGAATAAAGAGTGTAGAGAGTGAAGCTAAGGAAGGAATGCCTTTTGGCGAAGGTGTTTCAAAATCTTTGGCCTGTGCCCTTGAAATTGCAGATAGATTAGGATTTAAAACTGTAAATTTAGATGGACATGTAGGATATGCTGAATTTGGTGAAGGAGAAGATTATGTAGCTGCTTTAGGACATTTAGATGTAGTTCCAGAAGGTGATGGATGGGAATTCCCAGCTTATGGTGCAGAAATACATGATGGAAAGATTTATGGTAGAGGAACAACAGATGATAAAGGACCAATAATGGCGTCATTATATGGACTAAAGGCTATAAAGGACTTGAATTTACCATTATCAAAAAGAGTAAGAATAATATTTGGAACTAATGAAGAAACTGGAAGCAAGGATATTGAATACTACTTAGAACATGAAAAGGCTCCAGTTGCAGGATTTACTCCAGATGCTGATTTCCCAATAATAAATGGTGAAAAAGGAATAACAATTTTTGATTTAGTTAAAGAGTTTGAGAGTAAACAAGATGGAGATATAGTTGTAGAAAGCATTAAAGGTGGAGTAGCTTCTAATGTGGTTGCAAGCCTTTGTGAAACAAAGTTAAAAGCTAAAGATGCTTTAAATGTATGTAAAATAATAAAAGAGAATGCAGAAAAAAATAACATAAAAGCTGAAGTAACTTCAAATGAACATGAAATATGTTTGAAAGTATTTGGAGTATCAGCACATGGAAGTACACCAGAAAAGGGTGTAAATGCTATAATGCAAAGTATAAAACTTCTATCAATGTTAAATTTACAAAATGGCGAAATGAAAGAATTTATTGAATTTCTAAATAAAAACATTGGAGAAGATGTTTATGGAGAAAAGTTTGGAATATTTTTAGAAGATAAGGCTTCAGGAAAATTAAGTTTCAATGTTGGAGTTATAGATTTGAATGAAAACAGATGTATTTTAACTGTGAATTTAAGATATCCTGTAACTAGTTCATTAGAAGAGATGATGACTCCATTTAATAAAAGAATAGAGGGAACTTCAATAAGAATAGAAAATTTTGAACATCAAAAACCTCTGTATTTCTCACCAGAACATTCATTAATAAGAGTATTACAAAGTGTTTATAAAGAAGTAACAGGAGAAGAGGCAGAGCTTATGTCTATAGGTGGAGGAACTTATGCAAAAGAGATGCCTAATATAGTTGCTTTTGGTCCTATCTTCCCAGATGAGCCTGATGTTATTCATAAACCTAATGAATATATAAAGATAGACGATTTAGTATTAATAACTAAAATATATGCTAAAACTTTATATGAATTAGCAAAATAAAATCTTTTAATTAGTAAAGGGACTGCATAAAAGCTTAATAATAAAACTTACAAATATATTTCTAATTACAATATTTGTGAGTTTTATTAGAAAGGTATCTTTATGTAGTTCTTTTTTTATTATAAACAAAAAGAAAGAGTGGCGTTATCCACTCTTTCTTATTCGTGTTTATCTTGACACTCTTCGCAAATTCCATAGAAGTACATCTTATTAGATAATACTCTATACTTTGAGTGCTTTTGAGCTTCTTCATTTAGATGTGAGTAATCTAAATGTTCAATATCATCAACTCTACCACATGCTAAGCACTGTATATGACAGTGATCCATAGCGTTTCCATCATATCTGAAGTTCCCTTCACCGACATTGATTTCTTGTATTAGTTCAACCTCAACAAGTGTCTTTAATGCTTTGTACACAGTAGCTAATGACATTGTAGGATAATCTTCCTGTAAAGCTTTATAAATTGTCTCAGCTGATGGATGTTCTTTAGTACTTTTTAAATACTTATAAACAGCAATCCTCTGAGGTGTTAGTTTTAATTTTTTTTCTTTAAAAATAGTAGTTATATTGTCCATTTCCACCATCCCTATCGTTTGAGAATTGATTATATTATATAATAATAATTATTATATGTCAAAGATTATCTTTTAATATTAACTAAAGTTAAAAAGAGTTTAAAAATTTTTTACAAATTAACGTAAAAATTGCTTGTAAATTTAACCTTTTTATGATAAAATTTATTTAAAGGTTGTTAATTAATTAACAAAGTTTTTCCATGTTCATTTCATTTTCCTTTAAGAACAGTTTTGCTGTTCTTTTTTTTTACAGTTGTGTATGAAAACAAACTAAAAAAGGTATTAAAGTTTCAAGCTTTAAATACCTTTTAAAATTACTCTTAATAATAATGAATTAGATTAAAATAATTTTATCGCCAATACTATTTTACTTGATAAAAAAATATTTGCAAGTAAAGTAATTACAATTGTATATTAATATGTTATAAAATTAGGATGTTTTTTAATAAATTTTTACACTATTACATTTAAATTTTGTAAAAATAAAATTTAAATGTAATAGTGTAATTTTGAAAAATAATAATTATTATTTTGGTAAACAATATATTAGGTATATAAACTTAGAATAGCTTTACTTAAAGTTTAATAAGTGGTAAACTTTACTATATAAATTAATTACTTAGGAGGTTAATTATGTCAAAATATAAAGTTGGAGACGAATTAATTATAGTTACAGACCCTAATCAAGAAAAAGAGAAGTTAAAAGATTTAAGCTTCTTAAAGAAAGAAGGAGATTATGCTTCTTTATCATGGGGAATAAAAGTAGTAGATGTGGAATACGACAAACCTAATGTTACTTTAACTTACAGAAATGTTATGGGAGAAACTAATAAAGTTTTCGCTGTATGTAAAGATGTGGATAACTTCGATCATGAAAAAGTATTAGAAAAAGCTTTACTTAAAGCGTTCCAAAATGAACTTACAAATCTTACAGTAATTAAAAATACTGGATTAAAAACTATATTTTAATTAATAAGAGGGGATTGAGGGGATAATATGGCGCAGTGTCCATTTTGGTCAAATGAGAGGGTAAAAGTTGGCTGTTATAAAGAATGTCCAATGAATGAGATTATTACAGGAGAAGAATGTATATTTTCTCTTTACTTAGATAAAAATTCTTTAGGTGATGATGAAAATAAAGATTCAGAACTTGTATTATGTGCATCAAATTAATAAGAGACGCTTCCTGGGTATGAAGCGTCTCTTATTTTTTATCAATTTAATAGCTTTTATTTATATATATTTGAATATCTATGAAGTAAGTTATGCTTTAAGTTCCAAAGTCCAGTTGATAAATCAACATAGTAAGTATGTGGATTTTCGAATCTTAATATTTCAGGCCAAAGTTTTTCACATTCTTCTTTTGCATAATCTCTTATTTCCATTACTGTTGGATTAGTATAACAAATAGTTCCTTTATCAAAAACTTTAACTAATAAGTCTTTAACATAGTAATTTGTTAGTGTTTTTCTTTTCCATACATGTATAGGATCAAATATTTCTAGTGGCTTATCTGTATCTATTTTCTCATCATTTAAAAGTATTAAATCAGCTAAAGCTGTATGAGTAGTCTTATCAAATACTCTTATTAATCTTTTGAATCCTGGATTTGTTATTTTTTCTTCATTTTCACTTATTTTAATTCTAGGAATTATGTTACCATCTTCATCTTCAACAGCAACTAGTTTATAAACGCCTCCGAAAACAGGTTCGGATTTAGCTGTTATAAGTCTTTCGCCAACGCCAAATGCATCTATTGAAGCTCCTTGACCTAGAACATCTCTTATAATATATTCATCTAAAGAGTTTGAAACTATTATTTTACAGTCAGGATATCCAGCATCATCTAACATTTTTCTGCACTTCTTAGATAAATAAGTTATATCTCCACTATCTATTCTTATACCTTTTGGTCTTTTGCCAAGTGGTTTTAGAATTTCATCAAATACCTTTATTGCATTAGGAATACCAGATTTTAAAACGTTATATGTATCTATTAAAAGTGTACAGTTATCTGGGTATGCAACAGCCCATGCTTTAAATGCCTCATATTCATCGCCAAATAATTGAATCCAACTGTGAGCCATAGTTCCGATAGCTGGTATGTCAAACATTTGGTCAGCTATTGTACAAGCTGTAGAGTGACATCCACCTATTGCAGCAGCTCTAGCACCATATATAGCACCATCATATCCTTGAGCTCTTCTAGAACCAAACTCCATAACGGTTCTTCCTTCGGCAGCTCTACAAATTCTGTTAGCTTTAGTTGCAATAAGTGTTTGGTGGTTTATAGTAAGAAGTATCATAGTTTCAACAAATTGTGCTTGTATTACGGGACCTTTTACTATAACTAAAGGTTCATTAGGAAAAACAGGGTTTCCTTCAGGGATTGCCCAAACATCACAAGTAAATTCAAAATTTATTAAAAATTCTAAGAATTCATCACAAAATATGTTTTTTGATTTTAAGTACTCTATGTCATCTTCTGAAAAGTTAAGATTTGATAGGTATTCTATTAACTGTTCAACACCAGACATTATACAATATCCACCACCATCTGGTACCCTTCTAAAATACATATCAAAATAGGCAATTTTATTTTCTATTCCATTTTTAAAATAACCATTTGCCATAGTAAGCTCATAGAAATCAACTAGCATTGTAAGATTTCTAGGGTTTTTTAAATCAAACTTATAATCCATATAAAATTTATCTCCTTTTCATAAGTTGTCAATAACTATTGTAACCACTTGGAAGAATTATTACAATATATATGTTACTAAATATTATGTTTTAAGTGAGTAATTTTAGTTAATAATTAAATTGATTATATATTAGGAGATTGATATGTCTAGATTAGATAAGTTTCAACAAGAGGCTGTTAGAGCTCAGGGGAAAAGTGTCTTAGTAATAGCACCACCAGGAGCAGGAAAAACTACAGTTATTTTAAATAGAATAAAATATCTTTTAGAGGAAAGAAAAATAAATGGAATAAATATAGTAGTTATAACTTTCACAAAGGCAGCTGCTGAAAATATGAAGAGTAGATTTAAAGAGATGAGCAGTGGAGGTGTCATTCCTTTCTTTGGTACATTTCATGGACTGTTTTATAAGATTCTTTTAAGAAATAAAGAAGAAATTCGTATTATAGAATCGAGGGATTCTTACAATGTTGTGAGAAAAGTTTTATCAACTTATATGGAAGAAGTTAGTGATGATAAAATAAAAGAAGTTTTAAATAATATATCAAGAAGAAAGGTTTCTTCTAAAGAACTAGAAATATCCATGGGTATTGATGTTTTTGATAAATGCTATGAAGCTTATGAAACTTTTAAGACTCAAAGAGGATTATTGGATTTTGATGATTTACAGATTAAAGCTGTAGATTTTTTAAAAAACAACCCTAATGCTTTAGGATATTACAAAAATCTAATAAAATATATACTAGTTGATGAGTTTCAAGACTGTGATGAAATTCAATTAGAGTTTTTAAAGCTTATAAATAATAATGTGTTCTGTGTTGGAGACGAGGATCAAAGTATATATTCATTTAGAGGTGCAACTCCAAAGTGTATGATAAATTTTAGTGAGGATTTTGAAGAGAGTGAGAAAGTTTATTTAAAATATAACTACAGAAGTCTTAAAAATATAGTTGATTTATCAAAAGAGGTTATAAAAAATAATAAAGAAAGATATAGTAAGGAAATTTTAGCTTACAATGAGAATGGCGGTAAAATAGAATTTAAAACTCCATTCAATGAGTCAGAAGAAGCTAATATGATTATAGATAAAATAGAAAAATCCAAAAAGATAGGTGAAAAATATTCAGATAATGTTATTCTTTACAGAACTAATATGGAAAGTAGGAGTTTTATAGATGCCTTTATAAGAAAAAAGATTCCATTTAAGCTTTTAGATAAAGAATATAACTTCTTTAATCATTTTATATGCAAGGATTTAATATCTTACTTAAAGCTATCTATAGATCCATATGACAAAGAGGCTTTTAATAAGATAATAAATAAGCCTTTTAGATATGTTTCCAAAAATGCAGTCTATGGAGTTATAAATTCTAAAAAACAAGAGAATGTTTTTGATTTATTGATGAATGGAGAGGGAATTCATCCTTTTCAAATGAGAAAACTTGAGGAGCTTAAAAATGATATAGCATATTTAAATAAGCTTTCTTTAAATAGTGCTATTGATTTTATATTAGGTGATTTAGAATATAGTCAATATATAAGAGAATATTGTTCAAAGTTTAAACAAAATCAAGAAGAACTTTTAGAGATTGTAGAGGAATTTAAGAGTTCAGCTAGTGATTTTAAATCAATAATTCAATTTTTAACACATATAGCAAGTGTTGAGGAGAACTTAGAAAACTTAAATTCAAAAGGCAATATAGATTCAGTAATACTAAGTACAATGCATGGGGTTAAAGGAATGCAGTTTAAAAATGTTTATATAGTAAATATTGTTGATGAAACAATACCTCATAAGAATAGCATGGATAACTTAGAAGAGGAGAGAAGGCTCTTCTATGTAGGGGTAACAAGAGCTATAAACAATGTATATCTATATTCCCCTAAAAATGTTAGGGGGAAATTTAAAGATATATCTATGTTTTTAGCTAATATAGGCTTAGAAGAGGCTTTTTCTATTAAGGATTATGGAATAAAGACTGGAGATGCTGTTAGACATAATTATTTTGGAATAGGAGAAGTGAGTGGTATAGATAAGGGAACCATTGAAATAAAATTTATTCAAGGAGACTTAAGAAAGTTTTCATTAAAAACATTAGTAGAAAACAACATAATAGAAAAAATTATTTGCGAAGTATAGAAATAAAGCCTTATGGCTTTATTTTTTACTTGTATACATTTAAATAATATATTCTTAAATGATTATAAAAGTAAAGAAAAAAATTGAATTAAAAAATATGGTAATATATAATCAAAAATAGATAAATTAAATAAACTATAAAAGAAAAAGAAAGTTAAAATAAAAGTAGGTGGTAAAATGGATATAAATTTATTAAATGAAGCAAAAGAAATAAAAGATATTTTGATAGATTTAAGAAGAGATTTTCATGAGAATCCAGAGCTTGGGTTTGAAGAGTGGAGAACTTCAGGAAAAATAAAAGAGTTTTTAACTAATGAAGGAATAGAGTATATAGAAACTGCTAAAACCGGTGTATGTGGTATAATAAGAGGAACTTTAGAAGATGATAGTAAAAAGGATAGGTGTATAGCATTAAGATCAGATATAGATGGGCTTCCTATGAATGATAAGAAAAGTTGTTCTTATTCATCAAAAATACCAGGAAGAATGCATGCATGTGGACATGATGCCCATATGTCAATCTTATTAGGTGCAGCTAAGCTTTTAAATAGACATAAAGATAAGTTTAGTGGAACTGTTAAATTATTATTTGAACCAGCAGAGGAGACAACAGGTGGAGCTCCACTTATGATAGAAGATGGAGTTTTAGAAAATCCTAGAGTTCAGAAGATAATAGGTCTTCATGTTGAGGAAACTTTAAATGTTGGAGAAATAATGATTAAAAAAGGTGTAGTAAATGCAGCCTCAAATCCATTTACTATAAAGATAAAAGGAAGAGGGGGTCATGGAGCATATCCTCACATGGCAATAGATCCAATAGTTATGGCTTCTCAAGTAGTTTTAGGTTTACAAACCATAGTAAGTAGAGAAATAAAACCTGTAAATCCAGCTGTGGTTACAGTGGGGAGTATAAATGGGGGAACAGCTCAAAATATTATCCCAGATGAAGTTACTTTAAAAGGGGTAATAAGAACTATGACTTTAGAAGATAGAGCATATGCAAAGGAAAGACTAAAAGAAATAGCTACTTCAATATGCAAGGCTATGAGAGGGGAATGCGAAGTTATTATAGAGGAAAGTTATCCTTGCCTTTATAATGATGATGATATGGTTGATTTAGTTAAGGAAACTGCTAAAGAAATCATAGGGGAAGAAAATGTAAAAGAACAAGCGGCACCAAAGCTTGGAGTTGAAAGTTTTGCATACTTTGCTTTAGAGAGAGAATCAGCTTTCTACTTCTTAGGAGCAAGAAACGAAGCAAGAAATATAATACATTCAGCACATAATAGTATGTTTGATGTAGATGAGGATTTATTACCTATAGGAGTTTCAATTCAAAGTGGAGCTGCATTAAAGTATTTGACAAGGGATTAATTTAATATTAATCTATAAAAAGTAATTAAAAAGATTTAAATTAGGAGTGAAGCAATTTGAAAATAGAAATAGGTACAAATGAAGCAGGACAGAGATTAGATAAATTCTTAAGAAAATATTTAAAGGATGTACCGCTAAGCGCCATATTTAAAGCCTTAAGAAAAGGTGATATAAGAGTAAATGGAAAGAAACAAAAGGAAAAGTACTCTTTAGAAGAGGGAGATATTATTGAAATAAGATATCTTCAAAGTGTTGTTACAAAAGAGAAGAGAAAGATGAACTTCCAAATGGTTGATTCAGGATCTCTTCAAATAATATATGAAGATGAGAATATGGCTTTAGTAGAAAAATGGCCAGGAGTACTAGTTCATTCAGACAAGAAAAATGGTGCACCAACTTTAACTGATTATGTATTATCATATTTATTTAAAAAAGGTGACTATGTTCCAGAAAATGAATTAACTTTCACACCAGCATCTTGTAACAGACTAGATAGAAATACTTCAGGTATGGTTTTCTTTGGAAAGAACTTTGAAGGTTTAAAAGCATTAAATGAGATGATAAGAGAAAGAGGCGTTAAGAAGTATTACTGCGCTTTAGTTAAAGGGAAAATAACACCTGGTAAATATGAAGCTTACATATCAAAAGATGAAGAAGTTAATAAGTCAAAAGTATATGATACACCTAAGCAAGATACAAAGAAAATAGAAATGGATGTTAAGGTTATACAAACTAATGGAGCCTTTTCATTACTTGAAATAGAGCTTATAACAGGAAGAAGTCATCAGTTAAGAGCTCATTTAGCTCATCTTGGAAATCCTATAGTTGGAGATTTTAAGTATGGTGATAATAAAATGAATTCATTCTTTGAAAATAAATTCGGATTAAATTATCAATTCCTTTATGCTTATAAAGTAACATTTAAGGATGTGCCAGAGAAGTTTAATTACTTAAAGAACAAAACAATAGCACAAGGACTTCCACCAATGTTTAAAAAGATTAAAAGGGATGTATTTAAGTTTAGACTTTAGTTTTTTTAAGATAGGAGATTTTTATGAAAGAGCAATCTATAACTAAAGGTTTTGCAATACTTTCTATTGCAAGTATAGTTGCTAAGGTATTATCTTTAGTATATGTACCTATATTAACTAGCATTATAGGTGATGTTGGTATGGGGATATATGGAAAAACTTATGATATATTTGTTTTTATATATGCACTAACAAATGTTGGTTTACAAACAGCTATATCAAAACATGTTTCTGAGTTGAATGCTGTAGGTAATTACAGAGATGCTTTAAGAAGTTTTAAGATTTCAAGAGCTTTTTTACTTGTTGTGGGAACTTTATTCACTATAGGTTTAATGTTAAGTGCCAATTTCTTAGCAAGAATAAGTCAAACTCCAGAAATGGTTTATCCAATAATATTCTTAGCACCAACAATAATGATTACAACTGTTTTAGTTACTTATAAAGGATATTTTCAAGGAAGATCACAAGCTACACCAATTGCTATTGCTACTATTATAGAGCAAGTAGTAAATGTTGTGTTAAGCTTAGGATGTGCATATTTTCTTATTAAAATGAGTGTTTCATTAGGGGTTGCAGGAGGTACTCTTGGTACATCTTTTGGAGCTTTAATAGCAGTTATATATTTAATGTATATATATAACATATATGGAGTTGAGAAAGAAGCTAGAAGAAAACAAAATCCTGATGTTAAAAGATTAAGAGGTAAAGAAATAGCTAGAACTTTATTTAAATATGGCTTACCAATAACTCTAAGTACTGGCCTTCAAAACCTTGGTAATATAATAGATATGCTAACAGTAAGTAATAGATTAGTCGATGCAGCAGGATTTTCACAAAATGAGGCTAATGCTCTTTATGGATACTATGCAACAAGATACAAGACATTATTTAATGTTCCTATGGTGTTTATAACATCATTAGGATATATGTCATTACCAGCTATATCTAAAGCTTATGTGCTTAAAGATAAAAAAGAGATAAAAAGTAAGATCGATTTTTCTATGAGAGTTACATATCTTGTTTCAATACCATCCGCTGTAGGTTTAGCTTTATTAAGTGAAAATATATATAATTATATATTCCCAGATTCAAGAGGATATATGATGATGGTTATAGGAGCAGCAATAATTCCATTAATGGGAATAGTTCTTATGCAAAATGTAATTCTTCAAAGTGTAAGTCAATTCTATTATGTATTATTTACTCTTGCTTTAAGTATTGTTGTTAAATTTACATTAAATATGGCTTTGGTTGCAAATCCAAAAATAAATATATATGGTGCTGTTGTAGCAGGTATGGCAGCTTTTACTATATCGATGGTGTTAAATCACTTTAGAATGAGGAAAACTTTGAGAATGAAAATATCAATGTTTAAATATGCTATAAAACCTATATTAGCATCTGCATATATGGGAATAGGTATTTATTTATTACAACTTATATTATCATTCTTTATGGATTTAAATAAATTAAGCACTTTAATTGGAATTCCTATATTGCTTTTAATAATAGCTATAGGAGGATTTATGTATCTTCATGCTATTATTGTTTTAGGTGGAGTTAGGAAAGCTGATATAGAAGAGGTATCACCAAAACTTTTAAGAGTAATGCCAAGATTTCTTAGAAAAAATATTAGATAGAATAAAAAAAGATTAGCAATTTAAAATTGCTAATCTTTTTTTATTACTTTCTTCTAAAAATTTTAAATACTTCATTTATAACAAATGGTATAAATGATACTAAAATAACAACTAACCAATCATATGGTAGTAGAGGAGTAACCTTAAAAATACTTGCTATTGGAGCTATAGAAATTATGGCTACTTGAAGGAGTATTCCAAATAAGATTGAATATATTAGATACTTATTTGAGAATAGCCCAAGAGAGAAAGCAGATTTCACATTACTTCTAATAGAGAGTGAAAGAAATAATTGAGAAATACTTAAAACTACAAAAGCCATAGTTTGAGCATGTATCAATGAGTCAGGATATAAATTTTCACCTAATTTAAAAGCAAATAAAGTTATACCACCAATTAACAAACCATTTATAATTAATTGGATTTTATCACTTTTTACAAATATACTTTCTTTTGGACTCCTTGGCTTCTTATCCATAACATCTTCTTTAGTTTCATCAACTCCTAAGGCTAGGGCTGGAAAACTATCTGTAATAAGATTTACCCACAATATATGAATTGGTTGAAGAGGGGAATTCCAATTTAATAGTATAGCAGTAAATAAAGTTATTATTTCACCTAAGTTACATGATAGTAAAAATACAATAGATTTTTTGATGTTTAGATATATCTTTCTACCTTCTTCAACAGCTGAGACTATCGTTGAAAAGTTATCATCTGTTAAAATCATATCTGAGGCTCCCTTAGATACATCAGTACCTGTTATACCCATAGCAACACCAATATCAGCCGCCTTTAATGAAGGGGCGTCATTAACACCATCACCTGTCATAGAAACTATATTTCCATGTGATTTAAAGGCTTTTACTATTTTAACCTTGTGTTCTGGGGATACTCTTGCAAAAACTCTAAAGTTTATTATCTTTTCATTAAATTCATTGTCATTAAAATTATTTATTTCAGCACCTGTTATAGCCTGAGAAATATTTTCTGCAATTCCTAGTTCATTAGCTATAGCAAAAGCTGTGTTTTTATGGTCACCTGTTATCATTACAGTAGTTATTCCTGCACTCTTACAAAGCTCTATGGAATCTTTAACCTCTAATCTTGGAGGATCTATCATTCCGACCATACCTATAAATATCAAATTCTCTTCTAAACTATCTAATACTATATTCTCTTTTGAAATATCTTTATATGCAAAGGCTAATACTCTCAGAGCTTTATCTGACATTATATTAGAGTTAGTTAAAATCTTTTCTTTATAATCTTTAGAAAAATCTACTATAGTACCATTTATAGATATTTTATTGCAAATTGATAGTATTGAGTCTAAAGCACCTTTAGTAAACACTCTTGTTTTATCATTAATAAGATTAACTGTTGTCATTAGTTTTCTATCTGAGTCAAAAGGTATTTCATCTATTCTTTTAAAATCTCTTTCAAGGTCTTCTTTGAGAATATTTAGTCTAAAAGAGCTTTCAAGAAGAGCAATTTCTGTTGGATCACCAGTTTGAGCTTTATCAGAATAAGTAGCATCATTACATAGTGTCATACAATCAATTAGAAGATTAGCCTCTTCAGAATCGTTTTTGAAATCTTCATCTTTTATATAACTATCATTTAAATAAAGCGTAGTAACGGTCATTTTATTTTGAGTTAATGTACCAGTTTTGTCAGAACATATTATATTTACTGAACCTAATGTTTCTACAGCAGGGAGTTTTCTTATGATAGCATTCTTTTTAACCATTCTTTGAACACCTAAGGCTAAAACTATTGCTACTATGGCAGGTAATCCTTCTGGAATTGCAGCAACAGCTAAGGAAATAGCAGTTAAAAACATTTCTAATAAATCTCTTCCTTGGAAGAAGGAAATTACAAATATAAGTATGCATATACCAACAGCAAGTAATCCAAGGATTTTACCTAGTTCACTTAATTTTTTTTGTAGAGGAGTTTCTTCACTTTCTTCTTGCTCAATCATTTTAGCGATCTTACCTATTTCGGTATTCATTCCAGTTGATACAACAACACCAATCCCACGACCATAGGTTGCTAAAGTAGACATAAATGCCATGTTTTTTTGATCTCCTATTGGTAAATCAGTATCACTAGAGAATAAGAAGTCTTTTTCAGCAGGAACTGACTCACCAGTAAATGCTGATTCTTCAATCTTAAGATTAGCTGTGTCTATTAATCTTAAGTCTCCAGGAATGTATCGTCCAGCATCTATAATTACTATATCGCCAGGAACTATGTCCTCAGATAGAATTTCTGATAATCTACCATCTCTTTTTACTAAGGCTTTTGGAGTTGAAAGCTCCTTAAGAGCCTCAAGTGCCTTTTCAGCCTTAGCTTCTTGGACAACTCCAATTATTGCATTTATTAAAACTACAAGTAGAATTATAAGTGCATCACTTATTTCGCCAAGAAAAGCAGATATAATAGCAGCTGCTATTAAGATATAAATCATAACATCCTTAAGTTGAGCAAAAAACTGTTGTACTAATGTTTTTTTCTTTTTTGTAATAAGTTTATTTTTACCATATTTATCTAAGCGTTTTAGAGCTTCTTCTTGCGATAATCCTGTTTTTTCATTTGCTTTTAATTTCTCTAAAACTTCTTCTTTAGAATTTTTATACCACAAAATAATCACATCCTTTCTCATTATATTAGGTTGTAAGTTTTTATAAAAAAAATACGGAAAAAATGAAAGTATTTTTAATACTTTATAAAATAATATATTTTTTAAAAGACAAAAGTGATAATATTTAACAAGATTTAAAGAATTTATAAATTTTAAAGAAAGTTAATTTAAAAATATAGAAAATTTAGTAAAATAAACTTATCTATTTGAATGATTTATGGTAATTGTAGTTATTTTAAAACAAAATAGTAAATGGATTTGCTATAAAAGGGGGAAATAAAAATGACCAAGCCTACTTTAGTTATAATGGCAGCAGGAATGGGTAGTAGATATGGAGGATTAAAGCAACTAGATAAAATTGGACCAAATGGAGAGACTATCATTGAATATTCTATTTATGATGCTATTAAGGCTGGTATAAAAAAAGTTGTATTCATTATTAAAAAAAATATTTTTGAAGTTTTTAAAGAAACAATAGGTAATAAGATAGAAAAGATAGTTGAGACTGAATATATATTTCAAGAGTTAGATACTATAGAGATTGAAAATGTTAAAAATTATAATAGAGTAAAGCCTTGGGGAACAGGACATGCAGTTTTATGTTGCAAGGATGTTGTTAAAGATCCATTTGTAGTAATAAATGCAGATGATTTTTATGGAAAGAGTACCTATGAAATTATTGTAAGTGAGATTATAATGAATAAGGATGATTCATATAAGTACACTATGGCTGGATTTAAGGTTGAAAATACATTAACTGAGTTTGGAAGCGTATCTAGGGGGATTTGTAAGGTAGATAGTCAAAACTATTTACTTTCAGTTGATGAAAAAACTAAAATAAAAAGAGTTCATAGTGACATAGTTTATGAGGAAGAGGACATTTTAACAAAAATTGAAGAAGGGACCTTAGTTTCTATGAATATATGGGGATTAAAACCTAGTATATTTGAGGAACTAGAAGATAAATTTGTTGAATTTTTAAATAATAAAAATATTGATAAGAAAAAAGATGAATTTTATCTTCCAGTAGTAATAGATGAACTTATAAAAGAAAATAAGGCTGAGGTTAAGGTGCTTAAGTCTAATGAACAGTGGTATGGCGTAACTTACAAAGAGGACAAAGAAAAAGTAGGACAAGCTTTAAGAGCTTTATCCAAAACAAATTATCCAGATGATTTATGGAGGGAGTTTAAAGAGGATGAATAAGATTTACAATTTTAACGATATAGCAGAAAAATTTGATTTAGAGGGAAAACTGAAAAAATCCGACAGTCATGTTTGTGGACACATAAACGATACATTTATTCTTCAATGTGAACTTGAAAATGGAGAAGAAATTAAATATGTTCTTCAAAGAATAAATTCTGATATTTTTAAAAATCCAGATGAATTAATGGATAATATAGAAAAGGTAACTTATCATATAAGTAAAAAAGTTTTGGAAGAGAATGGTGATCCTTCAAGAGAAACTTTAAATATAGTAAAGACTAAAGATAATATGAATTATTATAAAAGTGAAGAAGGAGATTATTGGAGAGTATTTAAGTTCATATATGGAGCAAGAACTTATCAAATGGTTGAGAAGCCAGAGCATCTTTATACTGCGGGAAAAACTTTGGGGAAATTCCAAAAGCAATTAGCAGATTTTAAAGTTGATTCTCTTTTTGAAACAATAAAGGATTTTCATGATACAGAGAAAAGATATGAGGCTTTCTTAGAGGCTGTTGAAGCCGATAGAGCAGGAAGATTAGAAAGTGTAAGAGAAGAGGTTGATTTTGTTATTAATCGTGCAGAAGATACAAAAGTATTAGTAAACATGATTAAAGCTGGAGAATTACCATTAAGAGTTACTCATAATGATACTAAATTTAATAATATAATGATTGATGATGAAACGGGAGAAGGGGTAGCTGTTATAGATTTAGATACTGTTATGCCTGGACTATCATTATATGATTTTGGTGATTCTATACGTTCAGGGGCAACAACAGCTTTAGAGGACGAAACAAATTTATCAAAGGTTAATTTTGATTTGAATTTATATGAGAATTATACTAAAGGATTCTTAGAATCAGTAGGAGATTCTTTAACTGAAAATGAAATAGCATACTTACCATTTTCAGCTAAGCTTATGACATTTGAATGTGGAATGAGATTTTTAATGGATCACTTAAATGGAGATACTTATTTTAAAGTTCATAGAGAAAACCATAATTTAGATAGAGCAAGGAATCAATTTAAGTTAGTTAGTGATATGGAATCACAAATGGATCTTATGAAAGAAGTTGTAAATAAATATTTATAATATTAAATATTTACTGTTCTTCATCAATTTTAAGGAATATAATGGATTGAGTGGATTTTTAGGAATCCACTTATATAATATTTAAGGAAGGAGAATAGAAATGAAGTTTTTAGATAAGCTAGAACGTAAGTTTGGAAAATATTACATAAAAAACTTAATGGCATACATAATAGGATTAAATGCAATTGTTTATATAATGATGTACACGTCAATGGGACAAGGTACTGTAAATAATTTAGTGTTAGTACCGGATTTAGTGCTAAAAGGAGAAGTGTGGAGATTAATAACATTTATTTTTGTTCCACCATCATCTAGCATAATATTTATAGCTTTTGTGCTTTATTTATATTATCTTGCTGGGACAACACTTGAGAATTATTGGGGAGGATTTAAGTTTAATGTCTATTACCTTATAGGTATTTTAAGCACAATACTTATTTCTTTTATAACAGATACACCAGCAACATCAGCATATATAAATTTATCATTATTTTTAGCTTTTGCTAGGATAGCACCTGAGTTTCCAATGCTTATATTTTTTATAATACCAGCAAAAGCAAAGCATTTGGCTGTTTTAAACTGGATATTTATAATATACAATCTTATATTTGCAGGCTCTTTGGGTGAAAGATTATTAGTTTTAGCACCAGTTATAAATTACTTAATATTCTTTGGTAAAGATATATTAACTAGAAGTGTATCATCTACTAAAAATTATCAAAGACAGAGAGAATTTGATAAAAAAATAAAGCCAACAGAATATAGACATAAATGCGTTGTTTGTGGAGTTACAGAAATAGAGAATCCTAATATGGAATTTAGATATTGTTCTAAATGTTCAGGAAATAAATGTTACTGTATTAATCATATAAAAAACCATAAACATACTTAGTAATGGATAACAATAAAATAGTAGAAATGAACAAATGAAAGGAGATTTGTTATGAGTAAAAAAAATACTGATTTAGGAAAAGACAGTATAGGTAAATTATTATTCAAATTAGCTACTCCTGCTATAATAGCACAACTTGTTAATGTACTGTACAACATAGTAGATAGAATGTTTATAGGTAGACTTCCAAGTGGGGATATGGCTATGGCCGGAGTAGGAGTGGCATTTCCTATAATAATGATAGTATCAGCTTTTAGTGCCTTAATAGGTATGGGAGGAGCCCCTTTAGCAGCAATAAAAATGGGGGAAAAGAAGCAAGAAGATGCTGAAGAGATAATGTCAAACAGTTTTTCATCTCTTGTAGGATTGGGACTTATACTAACAGTATTTTTCTTAGTATTTAAAGAACCTATTTTATGGGCTTTTGGAGCTAGTGAAGCAACTATAGGATATGCTTTAGATTATTTAGGTATCTATCTTGTAGGTACAATATTTGTTCAAATAGCTTTAGGAATGAACCCTTTTATAAACACTCAAGGGTTTGCTAAGGTTGGAATGGTTACTGTAATGGTTGGAGCAGTTATAAACATAGTATTAGATCCTATATTTATATTTGGATTTGATATGGGAGTAAAAGGAGCAGCATTAGCTACACTACTAGGTCAAATGGTATCAGCTATATGGGTATTATATTTCTTGTTTGGGAAACAAAGTATTTTAAGAATAAGAAAAAAATTCTTAATGCCTAAAGTGAAGATAATGCTTTCAATAATGGCCTTAGGAGTTTCGCCATTCATTATGCAGGCTACAGAGAGTTTAGTAATAATAAATATGAATAATAGTCTTCTTAAATATGGAGGAGATTTAGCTGTAGGGGCTATGACTATAATGAGTAGTATTATGCAAATAGTATTATTACCTCTTATGGGATTATCTCAAGGAGCTCAGCCTATTATTAGTTACAATTATGGGGCACAGGCATTTGATAGGGTTAAAAAGGCATTTAGATTATTGCTAATATGTTGTATGGTATTCACTGGAGTAATGTGGGCATCACTTATGCTTGCACCAGAGGTATTTGTAAAAATATTCAATAGTAATAATCCAGAACTTATGAATATAACAAGTTGGAGTATAAGAATATACTTTGCAGGAATACTTATTTTCGGAGCACAGATTGCTTGTCAACAGACATTCTTAGCTTTAGGACAAGCTAAGATATCCTTAATACTTGCACTACTTAGAAAAATTGTGCTTTTAATACCATTTATGTATATACTTCCAATGTTCTTTGAAAACAAATTGAAAGGTGTTCTTATGGCAGAGCCTTTTGCAGATATAATTGCAGCTTTATCTACAATAGTATGCTTTACTATATTCTATAAAAAAAGTCTTTCAAAGGATTCAGAAGAAGTAGAATTAACTTATTAATAAATAAAAGCTATTTTAAAACAAATTAGAGTTTTAAGATAGCTTTTTAAATAAATTACAAAAGGAGAAGCTAAAGGTGATAGTAAATAGAAGGGAATTGAAATATGCCATTAGTGAATTTGATTACTATAAGATAAATGACTTATTAAAGCAAATATTGACACCAGATAGTAACAATGGGGATTATGGTTATCGAATAAGGAGTCTTTATTTTGACTCTGTAGACAACTGTGATTATTATGCAAAAATACACGGTGAGGAGGTTAGAAAGAAAATACGCCTTAGAATTTATGATACTAGTTGTCAATGGGTCAAGCTAGAGATTAAGAGAAAGATGAATATTAATCAGAAAAAAGAAACTTTAAGCATTAAAAGGGAAGACGCTATAGAACTTATAAATAAAAACTATGCAGTTTTACTTAATTATGATAGTGAAATAGCCGAAGCGGCCTATAATATAATGACTATTGGGCAATACCAGCCTGTTGTTTTAGTCGAATATAATAGACGTGCATATATTCATGAGGAAAATAGTATAAGGGTTACTCTAGATAGCGATATTAGAGCTAGTGAAACAGATTTTGATATATTTTCAAATGAGGTGTTTTTAAGTCCAGTATTTACACATTATGATGGATTGTTAGAAGTTAAGTATGATGGTGATTTCTTCTGTTGGATATCACAGATAGTAAATGGAAGAGATGCTATTAATCAATCAATGAGTAAATATTGTTCTTCAAGAAGATTTTTTGAAAGTTATTTAGCTTAATATTTATGGAAGACATATGGGGGAAGAAAAATGAAGGAAAGATTATATGATTATTTAATAAGTAACAGCAGTGAAATAGGAGCATTTAAAGCTCTAGAAATACTAATTATAGCTTTGTTAATAAGCTTAATAATATTTGTGACATATAAAATAACTTACAGTGGAGTTATGTACAATAAGAAATTTAATGTATCTTTAGTTATGCTTGTTTTAATTACAAGTATGGTAATGATAGTAATAGGAAGTAATATAGCTTTATCATTAGGTATGGTAGGAGCTTTATCTATAGTACGTTTTCGTACAGCAGTTAAGGATCCTAGAGATACAATGTATATATTTTGGGCAATTTCATCAGGTATATGCGTAGGAACTCAAAGTTATGTTATAGCTTTAATAGGTACCGTTTTCTTAAGTATAGTAATATTTGCTTTAAGTGTAGGTGGTCTTGGTAAAGAGGACAGATACATATTAATAGTAAGAGGTATTAGGGAAAAAGAAGAGGAAATGATGAGTTGTGTTTTTAAGGCTTTTAAATCTGGGCAGTTAAGAGCAAAAAATTCAACAGGTAAAAATATAGAGCTTGTTTATCAAATTAAGATAAATAAGGAAAATGATAAAGGAATATTAAAAGAACTATATGCTATAGAGGGAGTTTCAACAGTAAACATAATAGCTCAAAATGGAGAAACTTTAGGATAGCAATGAATATTAAAAAAATATTTGGAGTAGTAGCTACTAATATATTAATAGCTACCCTCTTTTTTGGATGTAATGTTGAAACTTCCGAAAAGCAAACATTAAATGAGAGTGTTGAAAAAGAAGAAGAGGGATTAAAAGTAGCTATTGAAGATAACAAGGGATATAATCTTCCTTTGATAGTTATAGATACAAAGGGAGAGAAAATAAATGGAGAAGAAAGAATAATCGCTGATTTTAAAATATACGATTCTAAGGGTGAATTAAATTATTTAACAGATAAAGAGGAAATTCATTCAAAGATATCAATAAAAACAAGAGGGAATACAACAAGACTAGTTCCTAAAAAACAATATAGTATAGATTTAGTGAATTCAGAAGGGAAAAAAATAAAAAAGGAAGTCTTAGGAATGCCTAAGGATTCAGAATGGATATTAAACGCACCTTTTGAAGATAAATCTCTTATGAGAAATCATTTAGCCTATTCTATTTCTAGGGAAATAATGGAGTATGCTCCAAGGTCAGAGTACTGTGAAGTGTTTTTGGTTGATGATGGAAGCAAAGAAATTAAAGAAGAACACTATAAAGGCGTATTTCTTATGGTGGAGAAAATAAAGAGGGGTGAAAATAGGGTTAATATAGGTAAAAGCAATTCTTCGAAAAATGAAACTAGTTTTATAGTACAAAAAAACAATGAAAAAGCTGAGGATATTATTTTTGATAATTATGGTTTTGAAACCTATATTTATGATTATCCTGTTTTAGCTTCTTATCCTAAAAAAAGTTTAACTGATAATCAAAGAGAGTATATATCTAGAACTATAAGTATATTTGAAAGAATACTTTATTCTGATAAATATGATGATGATACTATGGGGTATGAAAACTATATAGAGGTTGATAGTTTTGTTGATTATTTTATAATAAATGAATTCTTCAATAATACAGACGCAGGTATATTAAGTACTTACATTTATAAAGATTTTGGAGAAAAGATAAAGGCTGAACCAGTGTGGGACTTTAATACCTCTATGGGTAATAATAATTTGCTTAGTCCATATTTTGACTATAAAGGATTTTATATGAATAGAACTTCGTGGTTTGATAGATTAATGGAGGATAAGAGTTTTGTAGCTAAGGTAATTTCAAGATATGAAGTACTTAGGAAAACTTATTTAAGTGATGAATATTTAATAGATTTTATAGATAGGACTGTAGAAGAATTAGGAGAGGCAGTAAATAGGAATTTTGAAGTTTGGCCATTTTATATGTGTAATCAAGTTGAGATGTTTAAGGAAGGAAAAAATGACTTTACAAGTTTTGGAGACAATCCAAGGTTATTAGATGAATATTTAAAGAATAACACACATTTATTAAAGTCTACTGAGAATATGTCAAATTCATTTGATGAAGAAATAAATATGCTTAAGGTATTTCTTGTAAATAGAGGCGAATGGGTTGATGAAAATATAAGGAAGCTTTATAAATGGACAGATTAAGGGAAGAGAGTTTATGCTATGAAGAAATTTTTATATTTTAGTATAGTTATATTTTTAGTAGTGATTCTAGGATGGAGTTTCATAGAAAAGGTTGCATGTTTAAGGGATGAAGTAACAAGTTTTTCAAGAGTAGAAGATAAAAACATCCTAGTAAATGATGAAAAGTTTACTTTAAAGGGAATTAACATAAGTTCAGTAGAGCCTGGAGGCTTTACAGGAGATTTTAAAGCATCAGAGGAAGACTATTTAAGGTGGTTTGGATATATTGATGATTTAAAAGTTAATAGTCTGAGAGTTTCAGGGCTTATGGATGCTGATTTTTATAATGCACTGTATGAGTTTAATTCAAGGAGAGAAAAGCCAATTTATTTGTTGCAAGGGATTTCATTTAATGATGAATATATAAATGATGGGTTTGGATTACAGAGTGAAACTGTTACAAAAGATATGGAGGATGAAATAAAGAAGGTTATAGATGCTATACATGGTAATAAAGAACCTTTTTTAACTTCTAATTCAGATGAAATATATTCAAAGGATGTATCTAATTACGTTATAGGATATACCTTAGGAAATGGACTAGCCTATAATGATGTAATATATTCAGAACTTATGAATACACTTGGAGATTTTAAAGGAAAGTATGTATATTCTAAGGACGGTGCTTCGGATACTGAAAAATATATTGCATATTTGGCTGATTATATAGTTTCTTATGAAAGTAACACTTATAAAAGTCAAAGACTTATAAGTTTTGTAGCTAGTGACAAGGATTCTATAAATTCAGAGGCTGGAATTAAGGATAGAACTTTAAAAAGGTATGTTGATATTGAAAAGTTAGGAACAACAGAAGAATTAAAATCAGGTTTGTTTGTATCTTATAATGTTTCAATATTAAAAGATGAATTTACTAGAGAAAGTCAAAATATATATGAATATTTTAAAGAATTAAACGAGGTCCATACCATACCAGTTGTTATATCTGAATACTCAGTTCCATCAGCTAGAATGGCTGGAGACTTTATTAGAGATGAAGAAAAAGGATATATAACTGAAAAGGAACAAGGAGAACTTCTTTTAGAAGGATATAAGGCTATAAAGGAATCAGGATGTGCAGGTAGTTTTTTATTTGAATGGCAAGATTGTTGGTATAGATCATCTTGGAATACAAAGGAATTAGTTACTCTAGATAAAAGTGCATACTGGAGTAATGCACAAGTATATAGTCAAAACTTTGGATTGCTTGCCTTTGACCCAGGCAAAGAAAAGAGCATTTCATATCCAGATAATACGATAGAGGAATGGGATTTAGATGATATAGTTTCAGAAAGTGAAGATGTATCTTTATCAATGAAATCTGATGAAAAATATTTATACTTTATGGCTAAGTTTAATGAATCTATTGGTGACGAAGATAGGTTGTTCATAGATTTAAATATAACACCTAAGTCTGGAAGTAAAATTAATTCTGAATTAGGATTAGAGTTTGAAGAAGAGGCGGATTTTATTATTTCTTTAGGAAAAAATATTCAAAGTGAGCTTCTAGTACATGAGTATTATGATTCATATAAGTTTATAGAAAACACAAAAAAATTAAAGGTTAATCCAAATGATATAGATGTTCAAAAGAATGGAGAAGGATTTTCAGTAGTAAGATTACATTCAAGGGAAAGAACTTACTCTGAAATTACTAATTCTTTTAAGGAAGCTAAAGCTTATGAGACAGGACGACTGATTTTAGGAAATGGGAATCCAAATAGCCAGGAGTTTAATTCTATATCAGATTACTTCATTGGTGAGGATTATATAGAGATAAGGGTACCTTGGGCCCTATTAAACTTTAAGGATCCTACAACTAAAACTATTCATGATGATTATTATAGTACATTTGGCTTTGAAGGATTAGTAATTGATGCAATATCAGTTGGAGTTACTCTAAAAAGTGGAGATGAAAGTCATAGGGTTAGTTCTGCTAAATATGAATTATCAGGATGGACGATGCCTAAATACCATGAAAGACTTAAAGAGTCTTATTATATTATAAAAGAAGAATTTAGTAAGAGTTAAGGGGGATATAAATGAAATTAGTACCATATATATTTTTAACTCTTATTTGCTTCATATATTTAATTTTTATGGGCATTATATATATGAAATTTGAAAAGAAGAGGGTAAAAAAGGAAGAAAATAAGATAAATACATTGGAAAAGAAGTTAGAGGAAGTTTTGGTTAGTCAGTTTATGAATGTAATATCTGGAAAAGAAGTTGATAAAGGTAGTCTTGAATATACTAATAAAATTTTAAGAAGTTCTAGTGGAAAGGTAGCATTTAACAATGTATTGTTTAAACTTAATAAAGAAAGAAAATTTTCAGCTTATACATCTAAGTTAATGAAAAATTATGAAACATTTGTGTTACAAGAGATTTATAAGTATAACAAGAAGGATGACATAAAAAAAGCATATTTATTATATTCACTAGGTGAATACAAGCTTTGTAATGAAGAAATAAAAAAACTTCTAATCAAAGAACTTATTAGAGATTCTCTTTATGTAAGATATAATGCATTAAACTCTATTTCTAACATAGGAGATAAAGAAACAATAATAGAAGCCTTAAGGTATATTTCTAAGAATAATATTTATGTTAATGAAAAGATGTTCTTAGAAGTATTAGATAAATCAAAAAATGATTTAGACATAAGCAAAAGTATTATGAAAAATCTTTCAGAATTCAATACTTATGTACAAAGTATTATAATAAATAGTTTTTCTAAGAATAAGTATGCTTTATGTGGTGAAGAACTTTTAAATAAGCTTTCTTTAGAAATGGATAGAGAAGTAAGGATAAGTATAATAAAATACTTTGGATGTGTTAAAATCGAAAAGGCTAAAGAAAAATTAATATCTCTTTTAGAATCAAAATGGTGGGAAGAGAGAGCATTGGCTGCCAAAAGTCTTAATTTATATTATTCAGATGAGGTTGAGGAAAATTTAAAGAAGAGCATAAAAGATTCTAATTGGCATGTTAGATTAAATTCTGCTTTAACGATTATAGAGAATAATTGTAGTGAGAAGTTAATTGAAGAGATATTATTAGATTATGATAAATATGCAAATGAGATATTATTATATGTATTAAAAGATAAAAGTAGAGATCTATATGAAAAATTTTCTGAGGAAAAGAATAGGAGTATGGCTTTAACATGTTAGAAAATATAGTCGATTTTATAAATATATTCTTTATGTACTACATCTTTATTTATGCCATAATATTCTTTGTATCTACTATTTACTCAATAGTCAATTTACATGAAAGTACTCTTAGAAAAAGATATAAAAACACAATAAATATATATGATGAAAGCAATTATATGCCAGTTTCTGTATTAGTACCAGCATATAATGAAGAAAAAACTATTTTAAAATGTGTAGAATCATTACTTTCATTAGATTATCCAGAGTATGAAATAATAGTAGTTAATGATGGTTCTAAAGATAAGACAAAAGATGTTTTGATTGAAAGCTTTAATTTGAAAGAAGTTAAAAAACCAATAAGAAAACAGTTAAAATGCAAGGAGATTGTAGATGTTTATGAAGGATTTAATAAAGTTAAGATAACTTTATTAAATAAAGAAAATGGAGGTAAAGCGGATGCTTTAAATATGGGAATAAATGCTTCTAAGTATCCTCTATTTCTAACTTTAGATGCAGATTCTATTCTTCAAAGAGATTCTTTAAATAACATAATAGTTCCTTTTATGGAAAATGAGAATACAATTGCTGTAGGTGGAAATGTAAAGATATCTAATAATGTTTTAATTGAGGATGGAGTAGTTAAAAAGAATTCGGTACCGAATAGATGGCTTGTAATATTTCAGTTGATAGAATATTACAGAGTATTTTTAACAACTAGAGTTTGGTTTAATAAGTTTAATGGTAATCTTATTATTTCGGGAGCTTTTGGTTTGTTTAAAAAGAAGGCTGTAATAAACGTAGGGGGATATGATTCTGGTAGTATAGGTGAAGATATGGAACTTGTAGTTAAACTACATTCTTTTAATAAAAAAAATGAAAATAAATATAGCATACAATACACTCCAACAGCCATATGTTGGTCTCAAGCGCCTACTAAATTAAAAGATTTGATGGGACAAAGAAGAAGATGGCATATGGGACTTATGCAAAGTTTACTTGAGCATAAGTATATATTTCTAAACTTAAAATACGGAGTTATAGGTACATTTTCATTTTTATATTATCTTATATATGAAATGTTATCTTGTTTAATTGAAGTTGGTGGAGTTATATTTATAGCAATTTCTTACCTTACAGGTTTTATAAACTTAAGGTTCCTAATAACGTTTATGATTGTTTATCTGATATATAGTTCTTTAATATCTATATCTTCAATATTTTTAGAAGAGTATTTCTTTGATACAAAGATAAGCTTTGGTGGAAAAGTTAAGCTTATATTATTTAGTTTTTTAGAGGCTTTTGGATATAGACAACTATGTTCAATATTTAGAATCATAGCTATATTTACTTACAAAAAGAAAAAGGCTGTGTGGGGAGAAATAGAAAGAGAAAGTTATTTAGAAAAAGATAGGGCTAGTCAATAAAAGGTGGGTTATATCAAGACTTAATAATAAATTTGAAAACATATTGCTAAAATCACTAGATAAGATTTTTATGATGTTTACAAGTTTTGTTAAAAAATTGTTTTGATATGGCCCCTTTTCTTTTAAGTATAATTGGTGTTATGGTAAACTTTAATTAAGCTATATTAAGAGTAGTTAATTAAGATAAAAATAGGTGATTTACATGAGTTTAGATATAATAAAGGTTTCTATTAGAAGCTTAGTTGAATTTGTAATGAGAAGTGGAAGTATAGATAGCAGAATAAAAGCTTCGGTAAGAGCAGTAGAAGGTATAAAAGGACATAAAAAAATACAAAGTGAATACTCAGAGAACTCAAAATCAGAAGTATCATTGAGAGAAGAGGTAGAATTTGATGACTTTATATTAAGAATTGAAGGAAGAGCAGATGGTATTTTAAAGGAAGATGATAAGGTAATAATAGATGAGATAAAGACCACTACAAGAAATGTTATGGATATAGATGAAAACTATAATGAATTGCACTGGGCTCAGGCTAAGATTTATGCTTACATATATGGTAAAGAAAAGGAGTTAGATGAAATATATGTCCAACTTACTTATTACAATATTGAGGATTTTAACACTAAATATTTAAGGAAAAAATATTCATTAAGTGAGTTAAATGAGTTTTTTGAAAATATTGTTTCCGATTATAAAGAATGGGTCTTGAGCGAGAAAGCATGGAAAGATGAAAGAAATAAAACCATAGAAAATCTATCATTCCCGTTTAAAGAGTATAGAAAAGGGCAAAGAGAACTGGCAATAAGAGTTTATAAGGCAATAGAGGATGGGGCTAAATGTTTAGCACAAGCACCAACAGGTACTGGGAAAACCATATCCACATTATTTCCAACAATAAAATCTTTAGGGAATGATTTTACTTCTAAGATTTTTTATTTAACAGCTAAAACAACTACAAGAGAAGTAGCTAATAGCAGTGTGGAGTTAATGAGAAAAGAAGGGCTTAAGCTAAGAAGTTTAACCCTAACTGCAAAGGATAAGTGCTGTAAGATGGATGAGAAAAAATGCATACCTGAATATTGTCCTTATGCTAATGGATATTTTGATAGAGTAAACTTTGCTTTGAAAGAAGCTTTGGAGAATAAGGGGAATTATGACTTTGAATACATAAGCTTTTTAGCTGATAAATTTAATATATGTCCTTTTGAATTTTCTCTTGAATTAACAAATTGGTGTGATCTTATAATTTGTGATTATAATTATATATTTGATCCTCAAGTGTCTTTAAAGAGCACTATGGATTCAAAAGCAAAGGAATATACATTATTAATAGATGAGGCTCATAACCTTGTTGATAGAGGAAGAGGAATGTACTCTGCTACTTTAAATAAAAACGAATTTTTAGAACTTAAAAGAGAAATTAAAAGTAAGGATAAAGGAATATTCAATTCATTAACTAAGATAAATAAATATTTTATAGAAAAAAGAAATGTTTTAGAGAAATTAGAAACCAAGACATTAATGGAAAAGGAAGAGGGAAAAGAACTTTTAGGAATGCTTAGAGGATTTTTAGAATTAGTTGATATTTTCCAAAGTAAAAATACAGAAGAAAACCAAAAACTTTTAGATTTATATTTTAAAGTGTATAGTTTTTTAACTATAAGTAATTTTTATGGAGAAGAATTTATAACTCTATATAAAGAAGAAAAAAATGATTTAGAAATTTCAATAAATTGTTTAGATCCTTCTAAAATATTAAAGGGTATAATGAGTAGTTTTAAATCGGATATAATATTTTCTGCAACATTATTACCTATTGAATACTTTAAAGAAGTTTATGGATATGCCAAAGAGGATTATTTAATAAACCTGCCTTCTCCATTTGATTCTCATAATAAGCTAACTATTGTAGGACATGATGTATCGACTACTTATAGAAATAGAAAAAAATCTCTTCCTAAAGTGGTTAAATATATAAAAGAATTAGCAGAAAGTAAGGTTGGAAATTACTTAGTATTTTTTCCGTCTTATGAATATATGCTTATGGTTTATGATGAGTTTAGATTTTTGAATTTGGATATAAGTATAAGGGTACAGGAGAATAATATGGATGAATATGATAAAGCCTTATACTTATCTTTCTTTGAAGAGGGAAAAGATAAATCTCATATAGGATTTGCTGTTTTAGGAGGACATTTCTCTGAGGGGATAGACTTGGTTAGAGAAAAGCTTATTGGAGTTATTGTAGTAGGAGTTGGAATGCCTAAGATATGTTTAGAAAGAGAGGCTATAAAAGATTATTATGATTCTTTAGGAGAGAATGGTTTTGATCATGCATATGTTTATCCAGGTATAATAAAGGTATTGCAAGGTGCAGGTAGATGTATAAGAACAGAGGATGATAAGGGTATAGTACTTCTTTTAGATGATAGATATTTTAGTGATAAGTATAAAGTATTACTTCCTAGAGAGTGGTATGAGAATATACAAGTTCAAAATGAAAGAAGTATAAAAGAGGCTTCAAGTGCATTTTGGAATGGGTTATCATAATTTTCAAAAAATTTAGAATAATATACAAAAAGTATTATTAATTAATAGTTGGTTTAAAAAATGGTATAAAATAAAACTTTGTTTTATACCATTTTTAATGTTATAATCATATGAAGATTTATTTAGTTTACATAAATAATGTTAAGAAGAGACAAGTAGGTGAAGAAATGAGTGAAAATAAGTTTTTGCCAATTTGCAAAGATGATATGATAGAAAGAGGATGGGATCAGTGTGACTTTGTTCTTGTAACAGGGGATGCATATATAGACCATCACAGTTTTGGAACTGCAATTATTTCTAGGGTTTTAGAAAATGCAGGATATAAGGTTGGAATAATAGCTCAACCAGATTGGAAAAGTGTAGATGATTTTAAAAAGTTAGGTAGACCAAGAATTGGATTTCTAGTTAACGGTGGAAATATGGACCCTATGGTTAATCACTACACAGTAAGTAAAAAGTTAAGAAAGAAAGACCTATACACTCCTAAGGGGGAAATGGGTAAGAGACCTGATAGAGCTACAATAGTTTATTGTAATAAAATAAGAGAAGCATACAAGGATGTCAATATAGTAATTGGTGGAATTGAGGCTAGTTTAAGAAGATTTGCTCATTACGATTATTGGGAAAATAAAGTAAGAAAATCAATATTAGTTGATAGTGGAGCAGATCTTTTAATTTATGGAATGAGTGAAAAGCAAATAGTAGAAGTTGCTGATTTTTTAAATCAAGGATTTGAGGGGAAATACATAAGACATATACCAGGTACGTGTTATATAGCAGATAGTTTAGACGAAATCTATGAAGAACATATAGTTCTTCCTTCGTTTAAAGAGGTGGCAGAAAATAAGAGAACTTATGCAGAGTGCTTTAGAACTCAATATGAGGAGCAAGACCCTGTAAGAGGAAAAACTTTAGTTCAAGAACATAATGGAAAGTATGTTGTTGTTAATAAACCTCAAATGCCGCTATCCAGAGAAGAGTTAGATAAAGTTTACGCTCTTCCATATCAGAAAACATACCATCCTGTATATGAAAAAGATGGTGGTATTGCAGCAATAGAAGAGGTTAAGTTTAGCTTAGTAAGTTCAAGAGGATGCTCAGGAAACTGTTCATTCTGTGCTATAACATTCCACCAAGGAAGAGTTGTTACTAGTAGAAGTGAAGAATCTATAGTAGAAGAAGCAGAAGGCATAACTAAGTATGAAGACTTTAAAGGATATATACATGATATAGGGGGTCCTACAGCTAACTTTAGAAAGCCAGCATGTAAAAAGCAGTTAACATTGGGTGCATGTAAGCATAAGAAATGTATGGAACCAAGTATATGCAAAAACATGGAAGTAGACCATAAAGAATACCTTCATTTATTAAGAAGAGTTAGAAAGTTACCTGGAATTAAAAAAGTATTCATACGTTCAGGGTTAAGATATGATTACATAATGGCTGATAAGAATGATACATTCTTTAAAGAACTAGTTGAGCATCATGTAAGTGGTCAGCTAAAGGTTGCACCAGAGCATGTATCTCCAAATGTTTTAAAATACATGGGTAAACCAGCTGGTAAAACTTATGAAGAGTTTAGACAAAAATTCTTTAGAATTACTGAAAAATTAGGTAAAAAGCAATACATAATTCCTTACTTAATGTCAAGTCACCCAGGTTGTGAATTAAAAGATGCTATCATGCTTGCTGAATACTTAAGAGATATAAATTACCAACCAGAACAGGTACAGGATTTCTATCCAACTCCAGGTACTGCATCAACAACGATGTTCTATACAGGATTAGATCCATTAACAATGGAAGAGGTTTATATACCTAGAAGCAAAGAAGAAAAAGCTATGCAAAGAGCATTACTTCAATTTAAAAATCCAAAGAACTACAATATAGTTTACGATGCATTAGTTAGAGCTGGGAGAGAAGATCTTATAGGAAATGGCCCTAAGTGCTTAATAAGAGATAAAAATAGTAGAGGGTCAAATAATCATTATAGAAACCATGGAGATCACGGAAATAGTAAAACTCATGGCAAAAATAATGGCAAAAATAATGGCAGAAGAGACGGAAGAAAATCTTCACAAGGTAGAGGATTTGAAGAAGAAACTCCAAAGAAAAAGAACTCACATAGCAAAAAGCAAAGAGGTTCTTCAAAAGGAGTAAGTAGAAAAAATAGCTCAAGAGGGAAAAGAAGATAAATAAAAATAACAGTTATTAGGAATTTCCTAATAACTGTTATTTTTTATGCATATATTTACAGGACATATATAATTGATAGATTAAAGAGAATATTAATTAATTTTAAGATTAAATTTGATTTTTGTTTATTATTAGAAGTTTTATTCAGATGATATAATTAAAATTTTATGATATAGTTAATAAAGAGTTAACATAGTATGAACTGAATTTGCGTTAATTATTCATATTTTGGAAGATATATTAATAAGATTATATCAATTAATCAATAAAGAGGTGAAGCTAACTTGTATTATAAAATAGGGATTGATGCAGGCTCTACAACTTTGAAATGTATAGTTTTAGATAAAGGCGATAAAGTAATTTATTCAAATTATGAGAGACACTTTTCAAAGGTGAGAGAAAAGTTAATAGAAGAATTAAATAATATAAAAAATATAATAGGTGATGAAAGTTTTAAAATAGCTATAACAGGTTCAGCAGGATATGGAATAGCTAGTAAATATAAATTACCATTTGTTCAAGAAGTTTTTGCAACCACTCTTGCTATAAAACAATATTATAGTGATGTTGATGCAGCTATAGAACTTGGTGGAGAGGATGCAAAGATAATATTCTTGACTGGTGGATTTGAGGAAAGAATGAATTCAAGTTGTGCAGGTGGGACAGGAGCCTTTATAGATCAAATGTCTCACTTAATGGGACTAACTGTAGATGAAATGGATAGTCTTAGCTTAAAGCACGAAAATATATATGAAATAGCTTCAAGATGTGGGGTTTTTGCAAAGACAGATGTTCAACCACTTTTGAATCAAGGAGCTAAAAAAGAAGATATTTCAGCTAGTGTTTTTCAGTCAGTAGTAAATCAAACAATTGGTGGGCTAGCCCAGGGAAGAACTATTGAAGGAAAAATAATGTTTTTAGGAGGTCCCTTATATTTTTGTAAAGGACTGAGAGAAAGATTTATAAAAACATTAAAATTAAGTGATGAAAATGCAATTTCTCCTGAGAATGCTCAGGTTTTTGTAGCTATTGGTAGCGCAATATATTCTAAAGAAGAAAAAGAAACATATACATATGAGGAACTTTTAAAGATTATAAATAAAGAACATAAAGAAATAGCCACTATTAATACAATTGATCCTTTATTTAAAGATGAGGATGAATATAAAGAATTCATAGAAAGGCATAATAAGGCTGAAGTCAATTGTAAAGATATAGAGTCATATAGTGGAGATGCTTACATAGGAATTGATGCAGGAAGTACAACAACTAAAGTTGTATTAATTGATAAAGAAAATAATATTTTATATGAATATTATGGGTCAAACAAAGGAAATCCAGTTGAGATTTTAAGAAGTGAATTAAAGAATCTTTATAATATATGCAAGGATAAGATAAAAATAGTTGGAAGTGCTGTTACAGGATATGGAGAAGAACTTATAAAAAGAGCTTTTTCAATAGACTATGGAATAGTAGAAACTGTAGCTCACTATATAGCAGCTAGTCATTTTAATCCTAAAGTAGATTTTATACTAGATATAGGTGGACAAGATATAAAATGCTTTAAAATAAAAGATGGTATAGTTACAAATATAATGTTAAACGAAGCTTGTTCGTCTGGGTGTGGCTCATTTATAGAGAGTTTTGCAAATCAGATGGGATATGATGTTGAAACATTCTCAAAGCTTGGATTATTTGCAAAAAAAGGGGCTGATTTAGGATCAAGATGCACTGTTTTTATGAACTCTTCAGTAAAGCAAGCACAGAAAGAAGGTGCTACTGTAGAAGATTTATCAGCAGGGCTTTCTGTAAGTGTGGTTAAAAATGCGCTTTATAAGGTTATAAGAGCTAGAAGTGTAGAAGAACTTGGAGATAACATTATTGTACAGGGAGGAACTATGTATAATGATGCTATTTTAAGAGCATTTGAAAAAGAACTTAAAAAGGATGTAATAAGGCCTAATATTTCTGGACTTATGGGTGCATATGGATGTGCACTTTATGCTAAAAGAAAGAGTAAAGGAAAGAGTGGTATAATATCTAAAGAAGAATTAGAGAGTTTTACACATAAATCGAAGATTGCTAAATGTGGATTATGTACTAATAGATGTAATTTAACTATAAATATATTCAATGAAGGAGATAGATATATATCAGGTAATAGATGCCAAAGACCGACTGGAAATAAAATAGAAGACAAAATACCTAATATGTATGAATATAAATATAATAAGATAAGAAGCTATGAATCAATTAGTGAGGAATCAAAAGGAACTATAGGAATACCAATGGTTTTAAATATGTATGAAAATCTTCCACTATGGGCTACATTCTTTAAAGAACTTGGATTTAATATTAAGTTATCAGATTCATCTAATAAGAAGATGTACTTAAAAGGACAACATACAATTCCATCAGATACTGTATGCTATCCAGCTAAACTAGCACATGGTCATATTGAAAATCTATTAGAGAAAGAAATAGATTATATTTTCTATCCTTGCATGAGTTATAATTTTGATGAGGGAATTTCAGATAATTGCTTTAATTGTCCTGTAGTTGCATATTATCCAGAACTTCTTAAAACTAATATTGGCAAGCTTAGTGAAGAAAATTTCATAATGGATTATTTAAGCTTAAATAATAAAAAACTACTGGCAAAAAGACTTTATGAAATTTTAAATAGAACCTTTGGAAATATTAAGCGTAAAGAAGTGAAAAATGCACTAGAAAAAGCTTATTTAGAATATGAAAACTATACTAAAGACATTAAAGAAAAAGGTGCAGAGTATATAAAGTATGCTAATGAAAATGGTAAGAATATAATAGTTATAGCAGGAAGACCCTATCACGTAGATCCAGAGATAAACCATGGAATAGATAGGGCATTAAGTGGATTAGGAGTTGTTATTTTAACAGAAGATTCTATAGAACTTAGTCATGAGAAACCAAAAGTTAATATATTAAATCAATGGACATATCAAGCAAGATTATATAATGCTGCAAGTTTTGTTGCTAAAAATAATAATATGGAGCTTATACAATTGGTATCATTTGGATGTGGAACGGATGCTATAACTTCAGATGAGGTTAAAGATATATTAGAAAGTCACAATAAGATATATACTCAATTAAAAATAGATGAAACTAACAATTTAGGAGCCGCTAAGATAAGAATTAGAAGCTTACTAGAGGCTATAGCACAGGAATAGGTGATTTAATGGAAATAATAAATAATAATGGATTTGCAGAATTTACTAAAGAAATGAAAAAAACTCATACTATTGTAGCCCCAACTATGTTGCCTATACACTTTGAACTTATATCAAAAATAATGAAGAACTATGGATATAAATTAGAGTTCTTTAATGGAGATACAAATAGTGCCATAGAAGAAGGGTTAAAAAGTGTTCATAATGATATATGTTATCCAGCTATGATTGTTATTGGACAACTTATGGATGCAATAAAGAGTGGGAAATATGACCCTAATAAAACAGCTTTAATAATAAGTCAAACAGGTGGCGGATGCCGTGCTTCAAATTATATTCATTTATTAAGAAAAGCCTTGAAAGAAAATAATTTAGAGCATGTGCCGGTAATATCATTAAATGCTAGTGGTTTAGAAAAGCATGAAGGATTTAAAATGTACCCAAGTCTAACAATTAAGGCTATATATTCCCTTTATTATAGTGATTTGTTAATGTATATGTATAATCAGTGTAAATCCTATGAGTTAGAAAAGGGGGCTACCGATAGACTTTTAAATAAATGGCTAGAAGAACTAAATACTAGGTTTGATGGCTTAGGTTATCTTAAAATGAGAAAAATATATAAAGAGATAATAGAAGATTTTTCTAAGTTGGAATTGGAAAAAATGGAAAAGGTTAAGGTTGGTATAGTTGGAGAGATTTATCTTAAATATTCTCCTCTAGGAAATAATGATTTAGAGAAATTTTTAAGAGAAGATAATGCAGAGGTTGTTATGTCTGGAGTTATGGATTTCTTTATGTATTGCCTATCAAATGCTGAAATAGATAAGAAGTTATATGGAATGAAGAAATTTTCTAGTAAGTTAACAAAGTGTGGGTGTACTTACTTAGAGCATTTACAAAATATTATGATAAAATCAATAAAAAAATACTCAACATTTAGAGCACCTGCTTCCTTTAAGGAATTAAAAAATTCTGTTGAAGAGTATATTGGAAGAGGCGTTAAAATGGGAGAGGGCTGGCTTATGACAGCTGAAATGCTAGAACTTATAAATAGTGGGGTTAACAATATAGTTTGTGCTCAACCTTTTGGATGTCTTCCTAATCATATAGTTGGTAAAGGAATGATTAGGGGTATAATGGAAAAACATCCAGAAGCTAATATAGTAGTTGTTGATTATGATCCATCTTCAACAAAGGTAAATCAAGAAAATAGAATAAAATTAATGCTTGCTAATGCAAAGCTAAGTGAGTATTTACTAAAGCAGTGAGTTTATTAAATAATAAAAAGAGTACATTTTAATACAAAATGTACTCTTTTTACTTTCTCTTTATTATAAGTGAGCATTAATTTTTATTGGTATTTAAGCAGAAATTTATTTTAGAGAGAAATTTTCCTTAAAAGTACCTTAAATAATATTAAATTAAGTTTAGTAAATATAATATTTAATATTATAATAGAGTTAAGAATTTTATTGGAGGTTATTTATGAACATTTTAATTGCAGAAGATGAACAAGATATAAGAGAACTTTTAGAATTACATTTAGTTAAGGAAGGATACACCGTTTTCAAAGCTACAAATGGATTGGAAGCTTTAGATATATTAAAAAAAGAAAATATACATTTAGCATTATTAGATGTTATGATGGATGGATTAGATGGATTTAATCTTCTTAAAAAATTAAGAGAATGGAGTCAGATACCGGTTATTTTTTTGACTGCTAAAATAGAAGATGATGATAAAATATTAGGATTAGGCTTAGGGGCTGATGACTATGTCATAAAGCCTTTTAGACCAGTAGAACTTATGGCAAGAATAAAGTCTAATTTAAGACGATGTTATAGATATTCTGGAGAAATTGAAATAATAAAAGCTGGTGATTTAGAGTTAGATAAGGAAGGTTGTACAGTAAAAAGAAATGGAGAAAGCATTTCTTTAAATGCAAAAGAATTTAAAATACTAGAAATGCTTATGAGTAGCTTAGGAAGAGTATTTACTAAAAAGCAGATATATGAAAATGTATGGCAAGAGGATTACTTAGGTGATGACAATACAATAATGGTACATATAAGTCATTTGAGAGAAAAGATAGAAGATGATCCCAAAAGTCCTGCTAAAATAAAAACAATAAGAGGGATAGGATATAGATTTGAAAAAAATTAATTTAAATATAAATAAAGGAAGACATAAGGTGTCAAATATACTTTTAAGAAATTATCTTAAGGTATTTTTAATAATAACTATAATAACCATAGCACTTTTAATTATTTCCCTTGTAGTTGGTGGATTTTTATATATCAAAAGAGATTCTCTAGAGAATGAAAGTGCTGAGATTGTATTAGGAGATATAGAAAACGAAGATTACAATAGTATAAATGAAAATTATATAACTAAAAATAATGGATGGATAGAAATAATAGATGATAATTTAAATGTTATAAAAGTCCTAGGAACACCAAAGATAAATAAGGAGAGATATTCAACTGAAGAGTTTGGTGAGATTTTAGTTAACGAGATTAATGGTAATAACGAAGATGAGGATTATGTTTTATCAATTGGCTATAGTAAAAAAGGACATTTCTTTGTGCTAACTAGAATTCCTAAGGATGAGTTTGTTGATATGTTTGTAAAAAATCCTAGAATAAGAGTTAAGGTATTTGTATATTCAGTTGGGATTATTTATATAATTATATTCTTGATAAGCTTAATAATTTATTCTAAATTAACATCTAGAACATTTACTAAACCCTTAGAAAAACTTATGAATGGGGTTAGAAAATTAACATCTGGTGATTATTCAACAAGAATAAATATAGAAAAACAGAATGAATTTAAAGAACTTGGAGATGCTTTTAATAATATGGCATCTAAAATAGAGAAAGAAACTAAGTTGAAAGAAAATTCGGAAAAGCTTAGGAAGGAGTTTGTAAGGAACATAGCACATGATTTAAAAACGCCTTTATCAAGCATAGTTGGATATTCTAATATATTAAAGCAGAGTAGAGATTTAGATGATAAAACATTCAATAAATATATAAATATTATAGAAAGCAATGGAGAAAGAGCTAATGAAATGATTATGGAACTTTTTGAGTTTTATACACTTCAAAGTTCAGAGTTTATGCTAAGTAAGAAAAGGCAAGACTTAAGCGAGTTTTTAAGGAATGTAATAGCTGATTATATATATCTTTTAGAAGAAAAAGAATTTGATTTTGACTTTGAGATATGTGATGAGGCAGTATTTTTAGAATTTGATGAAAAGAAGCTTGAGAGAGCTATAGGAAATTTAATAATCAATAGTGTAAAATACAATAAAGAGGGAACTGAGTTCTTAGTGTCTTTGTATATAAAAGATAACATCGCAAGAATAACGGTAAGTGATAATGGTATTGGATTAAGTGATGATATTAAAAAGAACATGTTTAATCCTTTTGTAAGAGGAGAAAAATCAAGAAACTCAAAAAAAGGGGGTTCTGGTTTAGGTCTTACAATAACAAAACAAATTGTAGACAAGCATGATGGACGCATTTATTTAGATGATGCTCCATTAAGTGGTTGCAATTTTATAATTGAATTACCTATAACTTAAAAAGACTAGCATCATGCTAGTCTTTTTAAGTTCAAGCAACTCTTCTAAGAGCTCTTTTATTCTTTTTATATTTAGAATTATTTTTCTTTCTTTTTCTATAAGAAAATTTCTTTTTAAAATAGCTATATATTAAGTCAGTTATAGTATGAAGACCGGAACCTATGAATAAAGCTAATAAAATATTAGAGAATAATATTTTATTTTCTAATATGAAATTAAATGTTGTTTTAATAAGGTTAGGTGTTGAAAGATTTATTATAGAAAATGAATAAAGTATTGAAGAAATAGTTATAGGTATAACAGATACATAAAGTATTCTTATTATAGGTCCTAATATAAATCCGTGTGTAAATACACTTCTATGTTCAAAAAGTTTTTGGTATGGTATCCAAATAAACTTAAAATATCCCCATCTTCTAAATTCACGACTATTAATATCTAGGTCTCCTGAAAACATGTATCCACCAAACATATAAACGGACACGCCTAAAATAGTGAATGCTATACTGCTTCCTAAGTCCTTTAATAGAATCATATTTATAAAAAGAAAAAATGAAGCTACAAAAGGGGTCATAATAACCGTAATTTTGTCATGTGTTTTTCCTGCTGCCATAATATCACCCCGCTAAGTCATTTATAATAATAATATAACATATTTTGGAGAAATAGCACAGAAATTCTTACAATGAAGATAAAATTAAATTTTTTTATTTTGTTAACAAAAAGTAAAATTAATAATTTTTTAGGTTTTATTAATTAAAATTTATAAATTGATATTTACCTTTATTAACTATTTATGATATATTAAAAAAAACTTCTTTTTAGGAATGATTTGTTATTACTAAAAATGCTGAAAAATTCATAGGATTGGGGGAATAGATTTGAATAATAATAAGTATGGATTATTTACGGCTATAGGAATGATAGTAGGGGTAGTTATAGGATCAGGTATATTTTTTAAAAGTGATAACATACTTGTTGCTACAGGAGGAAGCATAAGCTTAGGCGTATTAGTTTTCTCCATAGCAGCAATGGGAATTATATTTGGCAGTCTTACAATTTCAGAATTAGCTTCAAGAAATTCAAAGGCTGGGGGAATAGTTACATATGCTGAGGAATCATATAATAAATCAGTAGCTTGTTCGTTTGGATGGTTTCATACATTTTTATATTATCCAACTCTTATAGCTGTTGTTTCATGGGTAACAGGAATATATACTTGTATATTATTTGGAATTGAAGGAACTTTAGAGATTCAAATTCTAATAGGACTGGCTGTAATAGGAATTTTATTTATATTTAATGTTCTATCAGCAAAGGCAGGAGGATATTTTCAAAATGCCTCTACAGTAATAAAGTTAATACCATTAATACTTATAGCTGTAGTTGGGATAGCTTATGGAGATCCAAAGACGATTTCTCCAACTGATGTTACAAATATGCAATCTTTAGGGTGGATTTCTGCTATAGCACCTATAGCATTTTCTTTTGATGGATGGATTGTTGCTACTGCTATAGGGCATGAGATTAAAGATCCTAAGAAAAACTTGCCTAAGGCTTTGATTATAGCACCATTATTTATACTTATAATGTATATAGCGTATTTTATAGGAATAAGTACATTTATAGGTCCAGAAATGGTTATGGAACTAGGAGATGCTCATGTTGATTTAGCTGCAAATAGAATATTGGGACCTATGGGTGCTAAGATATTTATAGTATTTGTAATAATATCAATTATGGGAACAGTTAATGGGCTTTTAATGGGAATGATAAGATTACCTTATTCATTAGCAATTAGAGGAATGTTTCCAAAGTCAGATAAGATATCAAAGATGAATGAAAAGGTTGGTATACCAGTAAATTCAGCTATGGTAGGTTTAATAGTAGTATTATTCTGGGTAGTAATTCATTATTTAACTCAAAAGTTTGGTGTATTACCAAACTCAGATATATCAGAGATATCAATAACGATAAACTATGTTTTATATGTCTTCCTATACTTAAAAGTATTTAGGATGGGAAGAAGTGGTGAAATAAAAGGAATTTGGAGAGGAATGCTTAATCCAATACTAGCTACAATTGGTTCGTTAATAATATTAATTGGAAGTATGAGTAATCCCTTATTCTGGGTTTACACAAGTTTTTGTTTAACTCTTTTAATAGCTGCTATAGTGTTTTGGAAAATAAAAGAAAGAAATTTGGATTTAGTGTAATAAATAAAAAAGCGCAAGTGGATATAAAAAACATTTGTGCTTTTTTATTTGCAACTAATTTACAGAATAATTAATAAAAAAGAATAGAAATTTATATCAATATTATAAAAAAAATAAAATGTTAACTAAATTTTAATAAATTGTTATTATAACAACTAAAAAATATTTAAAATATTCAAAAAATATGATAGTATTTATACTATGCGTATAAGTATACGATATAATTTAACAATTTAACCAAGGAGGAAAAATATGAGCTCAGAACATAAAAGTAAACTGTCTTTAACAGCGCTTATATTAATGATTTTCACATCAGTATATGGATTTGCTAATATGCCAAAAGCATTCTATTTAATGGGATACGGGGCTATTCCATGGTATATAATTTCAGCTTTAGCATTTTCAATACCATATGCTTTTATGATGGCTGAGTATGGAGCAGCATTTAGAAAGGAAAGAGGTGGAATATACTCATGGATGGCTAAGTCAGTAGGACCTAAATATGCTTTCATAGTTACATTTATGTGGTATTCATCAAACCTAATATGGATGGTAAGCAACTCATCATCAATATGGATTCCTTTCTCTAACGTTATATATGGAAAAGACATGACTAGTACATGGTCATTATTTGGATTAACTGTTCCTCAAACTATGGCAGTTTTAGGATCAATTCTTATAGTGATTATTACTTATGCAGCATCTAAAGGATTAAAGAGTATAACAAAGGTAACTTCTATTGGAGGAACTGTTGTTGCATTATCAAACATAGTACTTATATTAGGAGCAATAATTGTTTTTGCCAGCAATGGATTTAAAGCAGCAGAACCTATAACAGTACAAGCGTTTGTACATGCTCCAAACCCTTCATATCAATCACCAATAGGTGTATTAGGATTTTTAGTTTTTGCAATTTTTGCTTATGGTGGATTAGAAGCTGTTAGTGGATTAGTTGATGAAACTAAGGATGCTAAGAAAAACTTCCCAAAAGGATTGATGATAGCTTCAATAATAATAGCTGTTGGATATGCTGTTGGAATACTTTGTGTTGGATTATTTACAAATTGGCAAGAAGTATTATCAGGTAATGATGTAAACTTAGCTAATGTAGCATATGTAGTTATTCAAAATCTAGGCGTTCAACTTGGACATGTTTTTGGAATAAGTACACAAGCTTCACTTCAATTAGGAGCATGGTTTGCAAGATATATAGGGCTTTCAATGATGCTAGCTTTAATGGGAGCATTCTTCACTTTAAGTTACGCACCGATCAAACAGTTAATAGAAGGAACTCCAAAAGAAATATGGCCTAAAAAATGGACAAAGTTAAATGAAAATAACATGCCTGTAAATGCAATGTGGGTACAATGTGTAGTTGTTGTTATATTCATACTAACTGCTTCATTTGGTGGAGAGTCTGCAAATAAATTCTTTAGTTATTTAATATTAATGGGTAATGTTGCTATGACAATTCCATATATGTTCTTATCAGGAGCTTTTCCAGCATTTAAGAAGAAGGAAAACATTGAGAAGCCATTCGTTATGTATAAATCATATAAGGCTTCAGTAGTATGGTCTGTAATAGTAACTTTAACAATTGGTTTTGCAAACTTCTTCACAATCATAAAACCTGTAATAGATGATAAGGATTATGTAGCTATGGCATTCCAAATAACTGAACCTATAGTATTTGCTATAATAGCATTTATACTTTATCACAATTATGAAAAGAAAATGAAAAACAAATAATTTATAGGCCACCTTTTAAATAGGGTGGCTTTCTCATATCCTTTTAATATAGATTGTTTTAAAGTTTTTATAGTATAATAATGTTAACGATATATTAAAAAATAGAGAGGGAAAAGCATATGAAAAAGAAGATTATAATAGTTTTAGGTTTATTATTAGTCTTAGGTTTATCTTTTGGAGTTTACATTATAAAAAATAAATCTGAGTTTCATGTTGTAATAAACAATGAGACAAATGAAACTATAAATGGATTAGAGATAAGTTCGGGAGGAACTAGTGATAATATTAAGGTTAGTGGGATAGAAGCTGGAAAATCTAAAGATTTAGTTGTTAAGACAAAAGAGGCTGGAAATTTGGTTATGTATTACACTGATATTGCAGGTAACTATCATAAAGAGATATTAGCAGGATATTATAAGCCAGGAGCAGATGGAAAGGTTATAGTGAATATAACATCTGTTGATGCCTTTGGAGTTTATAGTATGGAGATAGCTTCGCCAGCTGCTGAAGCCTTAGAAAATAATTAATAAAGGGGGGAGAGTGTAAAAGAATAACTTTTACAATTATTATGGAGAACATTATATATAAAATTTTATATATAATAATATATAGCTTCTTAGGATGGATATGTGAAGTTATATATTGTTATATATTAGATCATAAATTCACGAATAGAGGGTTTTTAAATGGACCATTATGTCCAGTATATGGATTTGGAGCTTTATTTGTATTAACATTTTTGAATGATTTTAGAAATAATGTATTTTTAGTATTTATATTAGGAGTTATAATAACTTCTGTATTGGAGTATGTAACATCTGTTATTTTAGAAGTTTCATTTCACACAAAGTGGTGGGATTATTCAAATCATAAATTTAATATACATGGAAGAGTATGTCTATTAAATTCAACTCTTTTTGGAATATTATCAGTTGTTTTAGTTGAAGTCATAAATCCAGCTATAGTCAACTTGGTTAGTAAGTTTCCAAAGGAATTGGTAATTTTAATAACAATATTGTTAACAACAGCTATATTTGTAGATTTTGTAATTACAGTGAGTACTATGCTTAAACTTAATTCAAAACTTCATAATTTAAATGGACTAGCTAATGAATTTGAAGAGCTTGGAATATCATTTATTGAGAAGACAGAGAAGGATTTAGACCTTGCTATAAGTAAATTAAACAAGGGAAAAAATAAAGAAGAAATATTAAATAGAGTAAGATCATTAAGAAAAGATGGATTGGTTCAAAGAAGAATTTTAAAAGCTTTCCCTACAATGAAGCATAAAAAATATGATAATCTTTTACAAGGATTAAAAAAATTCAACAAATAAAATTATATTTATGCTATCAGCTTTAAATACAATCTTAATAGCAAGATATTTATGAAATATGGTTATAAAAAAATCACATGTTAATTTAACATGTGATTTTTATTGCTTTAAGATTTAAATGAAATTAGTTATATTTATCCTTAGATAAAACCTCTCTATTAACTAAAACTCCATTTTCATAAGTGTTTTTGTAAGTTGTTGATGATTTACGGACCATGTTGGTCAACATCTATAACAATCTCTTTTTCAGGATGTTCATCTATTCCCCAAATAGTAGCTTCAACTTGTCCAGAACTATTTATATAGGTTTGAACTATCACTGGATTATTAAGACTGTTCTTGAATTTGAAGTCAACAACATCTTTAGCCATAGTAGCATCCCTTCCAATTGGAGCATAAGTTACTGGTAAACTATGAGGAGCTCTTTCAACTATCTTTAAATCTGCATATAAAACAGCATTATAAAGAGTTGTTACTCCTTGACATATACCACCTGCTAAAATATCAACAACCTTATTGTTTATAAAACCAGGAGCATATGTGTATCCATTACTTTCATTCCTATCTTCGCCTTCTTTGTCTGCTGAGAAAACATCACCAGGCATAAGAATAGTGCCATTAAGCTTACTTAAATAAGTTCTTATATTATGGGTACGTCCACCAGTTAATTCAGGCAGAGGTGTTGAATAGGTACCAAGTACAACCATATTGCTTACAAGGTCTTGAGTTAACTCAGGTTTAACTTCTTCAACTGGAAGTTCTATAGAACAACTCATTTCTTCGTGATTATGTGAATCTATATCTTTTACAACTTCTTCTGAAAGCTTTTCTAAATCGAGTTTATAACCTATTTCTTCTTTAGTAGCTGATAAAGAGCTTCCAGAGAAAGAAATTACAGGTTCGATTTTTTCTTTATCAAGCTTACTGCTTATTTCAGATAGTTTTTCTTTAAGAGCATCAGGATTTGACTTTGCCTTAAAAGAAAAATTTTCTGGGTTAGACTTTAATGATAATCTATCTAAAGAATTTTCAATTATATTTCCTTCTTTACCATAAGAAAATACTTTAGAAGATATTTCATCAGAATCATAAAAGAAACCTAAATCGTTGGCAGAAAAAGTTTCATTAAACATATCTTTATAAGTAAATGTTACTTTAAAAGTGTCTAGTAAATTAGAATAATAATCACTTATTTTACTTTTAAGTTCTTTTTGGGTTAGATTAGACATATTCATATCCTCTACAAATATCCCTTCATAAGTTCTGTCTTTACTTGAATAAGTTTTAAATGCTACTGCTGAGATTAAGATTAAAAATAAAACTATAAGTACTATTAAAATCTTTAAAGCTATCTTTTGTGGTTTAGATTTGTTTGATCTCTTACTTCTCAATTTTATTACCTCAACTATACTTAATAAATTAATATTATAAAAATATGTACATATAAATTATCAAATAAATATAAATAAAATGTGGAGAAATTTTATTATTTTATTTCACAAAAGAATTTGTAATATTATTTAAATTATAACATTTTTATGATTTTATTTCCAATAAATATAATTATAATACAAAAATAAAAAATAATATACAACTTAGAGGAAGTTTTCATATTATATTTAATAAAAAACAAGGTTGATGATAAAATGTTTAAAAATATAGGTATAAAAGAAAGAAAAGTGTACTACGAATTCCTTGATAAAAATAAATTTTTCAGTTGTGAGTATTCCTTTTCAACTTTATATATGTGGAGAAAGGCTAATTTATTACAATATGCAATAATTGATAATGCTTTTATTATCAAAAAATATGATTTGGACTATGGAATGTTTTTTATGGAACCTATAGGAAGCATATCAGATAAAGAGTTAGTAAAGCTTGTTGGATGTTTAGAGGTTGTTAGAAGAAAGGAAAATATGTCGTGGCTTTTTGGAAATGTTACAAAATCTTTCATTAACAGGTTACAGTTGATTTATGGAGATAAATTAACAATAGAAGAAGAGAAGAATCATTATGATTATATATATGAAAGTGACAAACTTATAAATTTAAAAGGAAAAGAGTATGCAAATAAAAGAAATAAAATAAATCGTTTTTGTAAGGAATATGAGTACTCTATAAAAGTCATAGAAAAAAATATAAATGGAAGTGGCTTGTTAAAGTATAGAGATTTTTTAGGACGATGGAATAAGGAACACATAAATAAGGATTGCTATTTTGAGTATGAAGTTGAATCAATAGAAGATTTATTAAAAAATATAGAAGAGTTAAATATTAAACTTATAGAACTTTATAGTGGAAAAGAGTTAATAGGTTTCTCTATAGGAGAAATATTCAATGATAATGTATATATAGTTCATGTGGAAAAATGCTTAAGAGATTTCAATGGGGCATATGCTTTCATAAACAACATGGCTTTAAAGTTATGTTGTAATGGACAAAAATTTATAAATAGAGAAGAGGATTTGGGTATTAGTGGATTAAGAAAAGCTAAAATATCATATAGACCTCTGTTTCTAGAAAAAAAATATCTTATAAAAATAGAATGAGCAGGATATCCTGGCTCATTCTATTTTTTATAATTTAATCTTTTTTAAAGCCATACAGTGACGTTTTAGTAGAATCTAAAGAGTTATTTATTTGATTTAAAGTATTCTGTATAAGTTGTTTATTATCATTTTTTTCTACTGTGTTTAGAGCAAAATTCATATACTCTTGAGCATGAAGAACGTTTTTGACAGCTGAATTTAGCTCTCTTTTAATGTTAACCTTTGAATTACCCATTTTTAAATCCTCCTAAGATTAATCTTCATATTTATTTAGGTTATTTTGAGCAGATTCTAAGGCAGCAGCAACTGTTTTTAGAGCAGCATGTACTTCAACCTTATTATCATTCTCATTCATATTCATATATGCATTATTTAAATGGTTTTGACAAGAACAAAGTTCATCTATGGCCATTTTAAAATTATCTCTTGCATTTCGTTTCAAAATAAACACCACCTTCTATATAAGTTACATTTATATAGTGTGTATAATTAGAGAAATAATAAGTGGAAATAATGACCTATAGCTAGTCTCTGACAACTCCTTTACCAGAATCACTTATATCTAATAGTTCTTCAGGGTAAGGCTCTAAAATGCTTTGAGATAATAAATAATCGTTATTAAATCTTATAGCATAGCTTTTTAATAAATTTGTTATAACGCTTCTAGGAATTTTTCCAAGTCTAAATTTATCTAAGGTTTCAAGGAAGAATTCTTTTTCTTCTGAGTTTAAATTATTTGAAAAATATCCGAAAGCATGATTATATGTATTTATCAAAGAGGTATATTTTGGTTGTTTTCTTAATTGAAGAATAAGATTTGTATTATATTCATCAAGAATTTCTTTAATATCCTTATGGGAATGGTTTGCAACTACATTTCCTAATCTTTTTAAACCAACTTGATTATATGCCATAAATAATAACTTGTTTTTAGAATGAAATTCTACTAAGTCTTTTATTTTATTTGTATTTTTTATTTCGTCAAACTTGGCAAATACAAATATTCTTATTAAAAAATGTTCTCTTATATCAAAGTTATTTAATCTACCTTCTTCTTCAATAGGAATATTTTTGAAATTTTTCATAACTTCCATAGCAAAAATTCCTTTTCCTTTTTTTGAGGCAGCTCCTTTTTCAGTACCTTTATATATTTTTACTCCTTGAATTCCACAGGATGGAGAACGTCCCTTAAGTATAAATGCATTGGGAGAAATTGTGTCATATTGAATACACATTTCATTTGCAAATTCGCACATGTTTTTTGTATAATCTTTTAAAGTTTTAGGATCTATTAAGTTTACTGAATCATCAGAAGAGGATATGAGTCTAATTGCATTTCTAGGAGTAGGGAGTCCAATACCTTCTTCGGGACAAACTTCTATGATGTTAGAAAAATATTTTAGCTTATTTATTAATCCACAAGGTGTAGCTTCACCATCATATCTACAAGGTGTATTACCTAAGCATTTACTAACAATTAATGTTGGTTTTGGCCAAGTGTTTTCCATAAATAATCATCTCCTTATAATTATTTATCTTTAGAATTCCATATATTAAGAGTAATATTCCTAATTACACTTAAATAATATACTCGTAAATGATTATCAAAAGTAAAAAAATAATAAAAAGAAGCAAAGAATTAATTGAATAGATAGTTAAATAAAAAAACAGAGATAAAATCTCTGTTTTCAAAGTTACTTATTTTCATTATTTAATCTGTTAATCATAATATCTTTAGCCTTTAATTCAAATGAATCATCTAAAGGTTCTAATTTAACATTTTCATATTTATTGCTAAGAGCTAAAGTTAATAGTCTATCAGCAAGTTCAGGATTTTTAGATAACAATGAACCGTGGAAATAAGTACAGAATGTGTTCTTATAAATACAGCCTTCATAGCCACTTTCTCCATTATTTCCATAACCATGGACACACTTACCAAGTGGGTTTAGGTTTCCAATAAACGTTCTACCGGAGTGGTTTTCAAATCCAACATAAGTTTCATTGTATTCATCATTATGAATTACAGTGTTACCTATGAATCTTGTATCTCCACCTTCTGTATATATATCTAAAATTCCTAAGCCATCTATTTTTTCACCAGTAGGAGCAGTGTAGTAGTTACCTAATAATTGATAGCCACCACAGATAGCTAAAAGAACTTTCCCTTCTTCAACATATTCTTTTAAAGCATCCTTTTTTAAGTTAACTAAGTCATCTGAAACTATAGATTGCTCAAAATCTTGTCCGCCACCAAAGAATACTATGTCATAGTTATCTTTATCAAATTTATCACCCATAGAAACATTTAGTACATTTACTTTGATTCCACGTAACTCAGCTCTATGTTTTAATATTAAAATATTTCCTACATCCCCATATACATTTAGAAGATCAGGATATAAGTGACATATATTTAATTCCATGTGAATCTCTCCTTTAAATTACCAAAGCTTCTCTATATAGCCTTTAGAATGTAAGTATTTTCTATAGTTAATCATAGCTGTATAAGTTGCTAAAATATAAACTTTATTTTCTTTAGAATTTTTGATGGCTTCTGTTAAACCTTCATATTCTTCTTCAATGACAAACTTATCAACTGGTAAATTAGCTATTTTTAATCTTACAGCCATATCGTAAGCTCTTATTCCTGAGATGAATATTTCATTTAAGTCCATAGTATTTAACTTTTCAAAATCTACATCCCATATCCAAGATACATCTTTACCATCTGCATAATTATCGTTAAGTAAAAATGCTGCTGAAAAACTTTCAGAGTTTAAAAGTAGAGTATCTAAAGCTTGGTTATATCCTGCTGGATTTTTAACTAATATTATTCTAGCTTCTTTGTCACCTATTTTAATAGTTTCTTGTCTACCAAATGATGAACTTTGACTAGAAAATGATTTTTGAATTACATCATCATTAATATGTAGTTCTTTTGCAACAGAATAGGCACATAATGCATTATATATATTATAAGTACCTGGTTGAGTTATATTAAACAATCCACCATTTATAACAACTTTAGAACTTTCAGGAGTAAGTTCTACTATTTCTTCAACTTTATATTTTAAATTTTCTCTTTTGAATCCACAATTAGGGCAGTAGAAACTTCCAAGATGATTATATGTTATGAAGTTGTAAGAATATGGATGCTTACAGAATTTACAGAACTTAGCATCTGCATTTACTTCTATATTCTTATTATTATTTGGAGAGACTTCAAACCCGTAATAAACTTTTGGGTTTTTAACCTCAAGTTTTCCAAGAAGAGATTCATCTCCATTTAAAAGAAGTGTAGTACTTGGAACTTTAACAACTCCTTCTAATATCTTGCTTAAAGTAGTATATACTTCTCCATATCTATCTAATTGATCTCTAAATAGATTAGTTACAGTTATGATTTCTGGAGTTATGTACTCAGTTATGAATTTTAAGTTAGCTTCATCAACTTCTATTACTGCATATCTCTCTTTTTTTGAAGAGAATTTATAATTAGCTACAAATGTACTAACTATTCCAGGATAAAGGTTTGCTCCTGTAGCATTAGTTATAACATCTAACCCACTACCTTTTAAAACATTGTATATCATTGAAGTAGTAGTAGTTTTTCCATTTGTTCCAGTAACTAATATTACTTTATAGTTTTCAGAAACTACTTTTAAAATATTTCTATCAAGTTTTAAGGCAACTTTACCTGGAAAGTTAGTTCCACCTTTAAAAACTTTTTTTGAAATAAATTGTGTTATTTTAGATAAGATTATGCTTATATAAGATTTAATAGCTATTTTAAACACCACCTTACAATTACTTTTAGTCAATCTTCCTATTAGTCAATCTTCTTAAACTATTATAGTATAGCACAAAGCTTTCCAAAAATAAATTAATAAAAATAAGTATAAATTTAATTTAACTAATTTTATTAAAGAAAATTAATGTGTAAATAAGAATAATTTCAGTTTTTAAAAAGAATCAATAATTTATAAGGTCTTAACTAGAAATTTTACAATGCATTATAAGGTAAAATATTGTATTATATATAGGAAAGATATAATTGATTATACAAATGATCATAAATAAACTAGACTAGGGGGAATACTAATGTATCCAATAAGATTTGAAAATTTATACTATGATAAAGTATGGGGCGGAAGAGATTTCGAACTGTTTAGAGATAATATGCCAGAAGGAATGATAGGAGAAACTTGGGATGTTGCTTGTCATCCAAATGGAATGAGCGTAGTTGAAAATGGAGAATATAAAGGCCTAAGATTAGACGAGTTAATAGATAAACTAGGAAGCGACTTAGTAGGAACAGAAATATCAAAAGAGAAATTTCCTCTACTTGTAAAGTTAATAAATGCTAAAGATAAATTATCAGTACAAGTTCATCCAAATGATGAATATGGAATGAGAGTAGAAGGAGAGCTTGGAAAGACTGAAATATGGTATGTTGTTGAAGCTTTTGAAGGAGCTAATCTAATCGTAGGGACAAAGGATTGCACTAAAGAGCAATTCGTAAAAGCTATAGAAACTGGTGATTTTGATCAGTATTTAAATAAAGTATCTGTAAAAAAAGGAGATACTTTCTTTGTAAGAAGCGGATTAGTTCATGCTATATGCGAAGGTGTTGTAATAGCTGAAATACAACAAAATAGTGATACAACTTACAGAGTTTATGACTATAATAGAGGAAGAGAAATTCATGTTGAAAAGGCATTAGATTGTATAGACTTCTCACTATCAGGTGAAAAAGCTAAAGGATTAAAAGTTTCATATGACCAATATGATAAAACTTATTTATCACTTTGTGAATACTTCTCATTAGAAAAATATGATATAAATGGAGTGTGTGAAGAAGAAAGTGATAAAGAAAGATTCTTCATATTCACATGTGTTGAGGGTGAAGGTGTTATAACTTCAGAAGAAGGTGAATTAATGATTAAAAAGGGTGATAGTATATTCATTCCAGCATCATTAGGTAAGTACGAGTTAAAAGGAAATATGTCTTTATTAAAGAGCTATGTACCAAAAGCTGGTGCTGTTGAAGAGGAAATACTTTCAGTGGTAAAAGCATAGTAAAGTTATAAAATTTGAATATTAGTTATATTATGGGAGTATATTGAGATATAGCATCTTTATATACTCCTATTCTTTTTTATTAAGAGTATGTACAAATAGTAAAGGTGGACAAATTCTATTAATGAAATTATAATTAAAAAGTAAAACTTAATTTAAGAAAGCGAGTGTAGTTATGGGAATTGATTTTTTATTCATACTTAAGGCCATAATAATTGCAATTGTTGAAGGTCTTACAGAGTTTGTTCCTGTTTCATCAACAGGGCATATGATTCTAGTTGGTGACCTTATACACTTCAATACTCAATCAGGTGGATTCCCTGAGATGTATGAAGTTGTTATCCAATTAGGAGCTATTTTAGCAGTTGTAGTTTTATACTGGAAGAAGATAAGTAGTTCAGTAGTTGAGTTCTTAAGTTACATATTTTCATTTATTGCTTCAAAAACATCAAGTGATAAGAGAGAATACGAAAAGAAACTTAGAGAATCAGAAACTGGATTTAAATTCGGTATAAATGTAATTATAGGTACTATACCAGCAGCTATATTAGGTCTTTTATTCCATGATGAAATAAAAGAATACCTATTCTCAACAAAAACAGTAGCTATAGGATTTATTGTCGGTGGTATCTTACTTATAGTTATAGAGAATAACTTCAGAAGAAGAGCTAAGAGAAGCAAAGTGGTTAAAAATATAGATAATATGTCTTACAAACAATCACTTTTAGTTGGATGTTTCCAATGTCTTTCTTTATGGCCAGGAATGTCAAGAAGTGCTTCAACTATCATGGGAGGTTGGATTTCAGGATTAAGCACAACAGTTGCAACTGAATTTACATTCTTCTTAGCAATACCAGCTATGGTAGGAGCATCAGGACTAGATTTACTTAAGTTTGATTATTCTCAAATGAATGCAACAAATTGGATTGCGTTAGTACTAGGATTTATAGTTGCATTTGTAGTTTCATTAGTTGTTATAGACAAATTTATAAATTACTTAAAGAAAAAACCTATGAGAATATTTGCAATATACAGAGTATTTGCAGGTATATTATTAGCTATATTAATATTCACAGGTGTAATAAGTTAATTATGTTAAAAGACAAGAGTTTAAAATTCTTGTCTTTTTTTGTTTTATTAAAATTTTAAAGTGAAATTAGGTTTTAGTAATATAAATGTAAAAAAGAATAAATTTTCTCAATATTTCAACTAATTTTACTTTTCATAGAATCATTTATATGATATCATTTACTTAAAGGGTAATTGTAAAAATTTACAAAATAAAACTATGATATAAGATTGTTTAGGAGGGGGATTCTATATGACACAACCAATCAAAAAAATCGCTATATTAACAGGTGGAGGAGATTGTCCAGGTTTAAATGCAGTAATAAGAGCCGTTACAAGAACAGCAATATTACAGTATGGATATGAGGTTATAGGATATAAGTTTGGTTATAGAGGATTATATAATAATGACTTTATAAAGTTAGACTTAGACTCTGTATCAGGCATACTTCATAGAGGAGGAACAATTCTTCATAGCTCAAATAAGGACAATCTATTCGACTATCAAGTTGAGGATGAAAATGGTGAAATAGTTAAGAAAGATGTATCTGATGTAGGTGTTGAAAACCTTAAAAAAGAGGGCGTTGATGCATTAGTTGTTATTGGTGGAGATGGAACTTTAACTTCTGCAAGAGACTTCTCAAGAAAAGGTGTCAATGTTATAGGGGTTCCTAAAACGATAGATAATGATCTATTAGCTACTGATGTAACATTTGGATTTAATACTGCTACTGAAATAGCTACTGAGGCTTTAGATAGACTTCATACTACTGCTGAATCACATCATAGAATTATGCTTTTAGAAGTTATGGGTAGAAATGCTGGCTGGATAGCTTTAGAATCAGGAATAGCCGGTTCAGCTGATGTAATATTATTACCAGAGATCCCATATGACATAAATAAAATAGTTGAAAAAGTTAGAGAAAGAGAAGAAGCTGGAAAGCAATTTACAATAGTTGTTGTTGCTGAAGGTGCTAAACCAAAGGATGGAGAGGTAGTTGTTTCTAAAATTGTTGGAGATAGTCCAGACCCAATAAGACTAGGTGGAATAGCTAATAAATTAGCTAATGATTTAGAGGATTTAATCAAAAATCATGAAGTTAGAAGTACTGTTCTTGGTCATATACAAAGAGGAGGAAATACCTCTGCATATGATAGAATACTTTCTACCAGATATGGAGTTAAAGCAGTTGAGCTTATAAATAGTAACTTATTTGGTAATATGGTTGCATTAAAAGGAAACAGTGTTTCCTATGAAAATTTAGAAAATGTAATTGGATATACTAAGGATGTAGATCCAGAAGGCGAAATGGTAAAGGCAGCTAAGAGTATAGGAATATGCTTCGCTGATTAATATGATAAAACACCTACTAATTTTAGTAGGTGTTTTATTTTGTAGTTTAGTAAAAATTTTACTTATATTATTTATTAAAATTGCCAATACTTTAAAATGGCTAAAGAAAAATATTTAAACGTTAACAAGAAAAAATTTACAATTAAGACTTCAAAATTTTCTGAAAATATGTTACACTTTAAACAAGGCAACATTAAAAGCAACATTAAAAGAAAGCTGGTGGGTATTTATGAAAGAAGTTCAAAAATATTTAGAGAGCAGAATTGGTTCGTATAGCTTTTTCTTTGAGGATTTGAAAAGTGGCTATACTTATGGTTATAATGAAAACGTTAAAATGGTTTCAGCAGGTTGCATGAAATTACCTATAGCTATAGCTCTTATAAAACAAGTTGAGGAAGGTAAGATAGACTTTTTGGATAAGATAAAAATAGAAAGTTCAGATAAAGTTTATGGTACTGGAATAATACATGAATTTGGAGAAAGAGAGTATACTGTATTTGAGCTTTTAGTAGCAATGCTTATACAAAGTGATAATACGGCTGCTAACAAAATCATAGATTTAGTTGGTATGGAAAGAATAAACCAAATCATTAAAGAATTAGGGATGAAAAATACTGAACTTAACAGAAAGACTGCGGATGAAAGAAATTTCAAAGCAGATGTGGAGAATTATACTACAGCTTATGATTTAACATTAGCTTGGAGAAAGCTTAGCGAGGGTTCATACTTAAGTAAAGAAAACTCTCAAATGCTTATCGATATACTTACAAGACAACAAATAAAAAACAAGCTGGCTTTATATATACCAGATAATCTTAAGTTTGATATATCAAGCAAAACTGGAGATAAAAAAGGTGTTGAAAATGATACTGAATTAATTCATAGCAGTAAGGGAAACTTTGCATGTACAGTAATGTCTAGTGGAATACCAAATTCAGTTTATGGAACAGTGACTCTTGCAAAATCTGGAAAGATGATGTGGGACTCAATAATGAATAATTGGCATTAAATTTAAAATCATTAACCTCTTGTATTTACAAGAGGTTAATTTGGGTTGGAGGATTTTTATGGATATAGTAAAGTTAAATGAAATTGCTTGGGATAATGAGGTGGAGCTTGAGAATAAATGGACAATACCTGTTAGTAAAGAGGAAGTCGTTTTAGCTAGAAAAGGGAAGTTTAATATATTTTTAACCCCAAAAAAATCTGTTCCAAGGGAGTGGATTGGAGAGGTTGAAAATAAGAATATATTGTGTTTAGCGTCTGGTGGTGGGCAACAGGGGCCTATATTTTCAGCTTTAGGTGGAAATGTTACAGTGTTTGATAATAGTAGAAAACAATTAGAAAAAGATGAATTTGTTGCTAAAAGAGATAGGTTAAATATTCATATAGAACAAGGTGATATGAGAAATTTATCTCGTTTTGAGAATGAAAGCTTTGATTTGATATTTCATCCTATTTCAAATTGTTTCATAGATGATATAGAAATTGTTTGGAAAGAATGTTATAGAGTTTTAAAGAAAGGCGGAGCTTTATTATCAGGTTTCATTAATCCACTTGTATATATTTTTGATCTTTATGAATGGGAGGAAAATGATAATTTAGTTGTTTCAAAAAAAATACCTTATTCAGATATAGAGCAACTTTCTAAGAATGAATTAGAAAATCGTATTGAAAATAGAGATACATTAGACTTTGGGCATTCATTAGAAAGTCAAATTGGAGGACAAATAAAAGCAGGTTTTCTTATAGCGGGATTTTATGAAGATAAGCTAGGAAATAGCTTGTTAGACAAGCATATAGATACCTATATTGCAACGAAGGCAATTAAGTTGTAAAAATTATTTTGCTAAAGATAAGTCAAAAGACTATAAGTTTATGCTGAAACAAGAAAATGAAAATCTAAGCATAAAGGTCACTAAATTAAAAATATTTAACAATTATAATTTAAAGAATTTATAATTGTTGGAATAAATGTATAGCAAAGTAAACTGCTATACATTTATTAGTTTTTTTAAAGATTTATAATAAGTTATAGACCTATAGCTGAAAGTATACTGGCTGGAAGTATGTTAAAATATATGCATACAATTAGAACTATTGCACAGAACGCAATTATCTTTATTACTGTTTTTGCTACCTTTATTATTATAAATACACATAGAGCTACCAATAATACTGATATTAAAGTTTCCATGATAATCTCCTTTCAAATTCATATTTTATGTAAATAACATAGTTTCTTATTTTCATTTTATTCACATTAATATTATACAAGGAAAGTAAAATTTTAACTAGGATAATTAACTTGTTAAAAGATTATTATTCCATATTGTGAAATATAATAGATTACATTTAACAAAACGATAGTAGATTGATATGTTTATAATAGATATTTATTACATATACTGAATAATTTAGTAGAGTTATTTTATATTTGGAATATTTATAAAAAACTTTATTGACATAAAAATTTTAATATGATATCATAAGCACAATAAAAGCAGTCCAGTGAGACTTATTAATAAATAACCTTTAAATTTGATCCAGAGAGGTCAATAAGGAAGTTATATAGTTGAATTATAATCTTTTAAGATTAAATAGAGATTTATATATAAAAGTCTTCCTTATACAAGGAAGACTTTTTTTTACACGTAATTAGAATTATATAACTTTTCTTCTTTAAATTAACACAGAGAGGTTAAAAAGGAGTGAATAGTATGTTAAAAAACAAACACTTATTAGATCCGTCAGATTTCACAATAGAGGAGTTTGAAGAGATTTTTAAGTTAGCACATCAAATAATGGCAAATCCAAAAGAATATCAAGACATATGCAAAGGAAAGATTCTAGCAACGCTTTTCTATGAGCCAAGCACTAGAACAAGATTATCTTTCGAAGCTGCAATGCTTAGATTAGGTGGACAAGTTATTGGGTTCTCAGAACCAGGTTCAAGTTCAGTATCTAAGGGAGAATCCTTAGCTGACACTATACAAACAGTAAATTGTTACGCTGATTTAATAGCAATGAGACACCCACTAGAGGGAGCAGCAAAGGTTGCATCAATGTACTCAGAGATTCCAGTAATAAATGCAGGAGATGGTGGACATCAACATCCAACGCAAACATTAACTGATCTTCTTACAATAAAAGAGTACAAGGGCAACTTAGAAGGAAATACAATTGCATTATGTGGAGATTTAAAATTCGGTAGAACAGTGCATTCTCTTATAAAGGCACTTTCAAGATATAAGAATAATAAATTCATCTTAATATCTCCTATAGAACTTAGAATCCCAAATTATATTAGAGAACAAATCTTAGAAAAGAATGATATAGAATATGTAGAGATAACTAGCTTAGAAGATGGAATTAAAGAAGCGGATATTTTATACATGACAAGAATACAAAGAGAAAGATTCTTAGACCCAAACGAGTATGAAAGACTAAAAAATGTCTACGTCTTAGATAAAAACAAAATGGATGAAGCTAAGACAGATATGATAGTTATGCATCCTCTTCCAAGAGTAAATGAAATTGCATATGAAGTGGATAAAGATCCAAGAGCATTATACTTCAAGCAAGCTAAATGCGGAATGTATGTAAGAATGGCCTTAATGGCAAAACTTTTAGGGGAGGCTTAAAGCTATGAAAAATAAAGAAATAGAAAGAAAATGTAAGAATCCTAAGTGTATAACTCAAGTGGAGAAATATGTTCCTCAAAGTTTCACAGTGTTTGATAAGAAAAATAACATCTGCCATTGTGACTACTGTCATGGAGAAAACCAATTTCCAAAACTTTAATTTAAGGAGTATAAGATGAAGTTATTAATTAAAAATGTAAATTTAATAGATGAAAGCAATAATTTCTTTGGGGATATATACCTAGAGAATGGATTAATAAAGGAACTTGGTTCAGAACTTCAAAAAGAGTGTGAGACAATAGATGGAAAAGGCTTAGTACTTATGCCGGCCTTCATAGATACACATGCACACTTTAGAGATCCTGGGTTCCAATATAAAGAAGATATAGAATCTGGTTCTAAGGCAGCAGTAAGAGGTGGGTACACAACAGTAACTTTAATGCCAAATACTAAGCCGGTATGTAGTTCAAAAGAAGTTTTAGACTACGTAGTAAATAAAGGTAAGGAAGTTGGTCTAGTAGATTTATATCAAACAGTTTCTATAACAAGAGATTTAGCTGGACAAGAAGTAGAACACTTAAATGATTTCATTGGAAATGAAGATGTAAAAGCAATAACAGATGATGGTAAAGGTGTATCAGACTCTAAGATTATGATGGAAGCGATGAAAGTTGCTAAAGAGAATAACTGGATAGTAATGTCTCATGCAGAAAGCCCAGAGTTCACTAAAGTAGATATGCGTTTAGCAGAAAACATGATGACTTGGAGAGATATAACTCTAGCTAAGTTTGTAGGAGCTAGATTGCACATGTCTCATGTTAGTACTAAAGAAGCTATGAAGTACATCATAGATGGGAAGAATGAAGGAGTAGAAGTAACTTGTGAGATAACACCACATCATTTAGCTTTAAATAATAAAATCAATAACTACAGAGTTAATCCTCCAATAAGAGAAGAAGAGGATGTTAACTTCTTGATAAAAGCAATAAAGATGAATTATGTAGATTGTATAGGAACAGATCATGCTCCTCATTCAAAAGAGGATAAGGAAAAGGGTGCTCCAGGAATGATAGGAATAGAGCAAGCCTTTTCAATATGCTATACAACATTAGTAAAAGGAAATCATATTAACTTAAACAAGCTAAGCCAGCTTATGAGTGGAAATGCTGCTAAGTTATTAAATATAAATAAAGGAAAGCTTCAACCAGGATTCGCAGGAGATTTAGTTCTTGTAGATATAAATAAGAAGAGGATATTTAAAGAAGAAGATATAGTATCTAAGAGTAAAAATACACCATTTAATGGTATGGAGTTTTACGGAGATGTAGTTTTAACAATAAAAGACGGAAAAGTAGTTTATAAAGGCGAGTTTTAGGAGGGCATAGGATGATAGCAGATAAGTTATTTGAAAGAGTAGAACAAAATGGAGTAGTTTGTGTAGGGTTAGACACTAGCTTAGATTATATACCAGAAGAATTTAAAGGTAAGTTTTCAAATGAAGCGGATATGTTATTCAACTTCAACAAAGAGATAATAGATGCAACATTAGATGTATCATCATGTTTCAAGGTTCAAATAGCATACTATGAAGCTCTTGGACTTAAAGGATTAGAAGCTTACAAAAGAACATTAAGCTACTTAAGAGAAAAGGATGCTTTAATAATAGCTGATATAAAAAGAGGAGATATAGCAGCAACTGCTACAATGTATGCAAAGGCTCACTTTGAAGGAGATTTTGAAAGTGACTTCATAACTCTAAATCCATATATGGGAATGGATAGTATAGAACCATATCTTCCCTATATAGAGAAGAATGAAAAGGGAGTTTTTGTTCTAGTAAGAACTTCAAATAAAGGTGCTGAGGATATAGAGTATTTAGAGGCTGGAAATGAAAAGAAAGTTTATGATGTAGTTGGAGAAAAAGTACACACTTTAGGTAAAAATTACTTAGGAAAGCATGGATACAGCTCAATCGGAGGAGTTGTAGGATGTACTCACCAAGAAGAAGCTAAAGAAATGAGAAAAGAGTTAAACACAATGCCTTTCTTAATACCTGGATATGGGGCACAAGGAGGAACTGCTGATGATGTAGCAGCCTACTTAAATAATGGGAATGGTGGAGTGGTAAACTCATCGAGAAAGATCTTATTAGCATACAAAGCAATGGAAGATAGTAAAAACTTCGCTGAATGTTCAAGAAAAGAAGCGATAACAATGAGAGATAGTATAAGAGCAGCAATCTTAAAATAGAAGGAACTTGGGAGGACAAATTATGGCTATAGAATATTTCAAAAGTAAAGTAAAAGAAAATGTAGAGGTAGTAGATGGAATATACTCACTAATAGTAGAGCATGATGCAAAAGTAAATGCAGGACAATTTTACATGATAAAAACACCAAATACATTCTTAGGAAGACCAATAAGTGTTTGTGAAGTAAATGGAAAAGACGTACGTTTTGTATATGCTACTGTTGGATCAGGAACTAATGAAATGAAGAAGATGGTTTCTGGAGATGAAATAGAAATAATAGGTCCTTTAGGAAATGGATTTGATGTAACCAAGGATTATGGAAGAGTAGCTTTAGTAAGCGGAGGAATTGGAACAGCTCCAATGCTAGAACTTGCAAAAATGCTTAGAAAGAATAATTCTGAAATGAAAATGGACTTCTATGGTGGATTCAGAGATGACATATACTTAGTAGAAGAAATCGGAGAATATGTAGGAGAAACTAAGGTTTCAACAAATAGTGGAAAGCATGGACATAAAGGTTTTGTAACAGAAATACTTCCACTTGAAAACTATGATACAGTACTATGCTGCGGACCAGAAATCATGATGAAAAGAGTAGTTGAGATGTGTAAGGAAGCAGGCGTAAATGTGTACGTATCAATGGAAAAACACATGGCTTGCGGAGTTGGAGCATGCTTAGTATGCACATGTAAAACTAAATCAGGAAACAAGAGAACTTGTAAAGATGGTCCAGTATTTAATGGATTAGAAGTAGAATTCTAAAATAGGAGGGGTTAATTATGTTAAAGACAGTTATAAATGGAGTAGATTTTAAGAACCCTGTCATAGCAGCATCAGGTACTTTTGGATTTGGAGCAGAGTACAGTAATTTCTATGATGTGGGAGAGTTAGGAGGAATAAGTTCAAAGGGCTTAACTCTTAATGGAAGAGAAGGTAATGAAGGAATAAGAATATATGAAACACCTCAAGGAATTATGAATTCAGTAGGACTTCAAAATCCAGGAATAGAGAAATTCATAGAAATAGAGCTTCCTAAAATGAGAGAACTTGGTACAAACATAATAGCCAATGTTGGTGGAGCTACTATAGAAGACTATGAAAGAGCAGTTTCTCTTCTAAATAAAGAAGATATAGATATGATAGAACTTAACATATCATGTCCAAACGTAAAATCTGGAGGGATGGCCTTCGGAATAAAATCAGATGTAGCTTATGATGTTGTATCTAAGGTGAGAAAAATATGTGATAAACCACTTATGGTAAAATTATCACCAAATGCTGAAGATATATGCGACATGGCTTATAGATGCCAAGAAGCAGGAGCAGATTCAATTTCACTAATAAACACATTAAAGGGAATGGCAATAGATATAAAGAATAGAAAGCCAGTGTTCAATAATGTATATGCAGGACTTTCAGGTCCAGCTATAAAGCCAGTAGCATTAAGAATGGTGCATGAAGTAGCTAAAACAGTAGATATCCCAGTAATAGGATTGGGTGGAATAGCTACGGCTGAGGATGCAATAGAGTTTATGATGGCTGGAGCATCAGCTATACAAATAGGAACAATAAACTTTGTAAACCCAAATGCAGGCCCAGAAATAATAAAGGGATTAGAGGACTTCTGTAGAAGGGAAGGGTTAAAGAACATAAACGAAATCGTAGGATGTATAAAGTAAATAGTATAAATGAATTTAATTAAAAGAATAAATAAAAAAATTAAAATGTTTTGGAGGAATTATATATGAAAAATACAGATGTTATGGTTATAGATACATTAAAAGAGGTTGGAGCATTATTAGAAGGACACTTTTTACTATCATCAGGAAGACACTCAAATAGATACTGCCAATGTGCACAATTATTAAAGCACCCAGATAAAGCTGAGAAAGTATTAAAGGTTGTAGCTGATCAATTAAAGGATATCGACTTTGACTTAGTAGTTGGACCAGCTATGGGTGGAGTTATAGTAGCATATGAGTTAGGGAGACAATTAGGAAAGCCTGCAATCTTTACTGAAAGAGTAGATGGAGAAATGGCCTTAAGAAGAGGATTTACTATAGAAAAAGGACAAAGAGTAGTAATCACAGAGGATGTTGTAACAACAGGTAAAAGTTTTAAAGAGGCAGCTAAAGTAATAGAAGAACAAGGTGGAGAAGTTGTAGCAGTAGTTTGTATAGTAGACAGAACTCCAGGAAATGTAACAGACTTCCCAATGTATAGCTCAATCAAATTAGACATAGAAAGTTTTGATGCAAGTGAGTGTCCATTATGTAAAGAAGGAATTCCTTACGTGAAACCAGGTAGCAGAAACATAAAATAGTATAAATAATAAATTTAGAAAAGTCGATATTTAACATATCGGCTTTTTTCTTAGACCATATTTTAAATGAGTATTGATTTAAAATATAATATTTAGCTATATAGAAAATAAAGGATGGTTTAAAAGTTTAAATCATTCTTTTTTTAAATAAGATCCATAGAATAGACATAAAATTATTAATAAGGTAAAGTTAAATTTAATATATAAAGTAAAATGTTGGAGGGAATTTATATGAGAAATAAAATAGAGGATTTTATAAATGACAATAGAGAGAAATTGATAAAGTATAGAAGAGATTTCCATAAGTATCCAGAAAGTGCATGGAGAGAGTTTAGAACAGCTTCTTTAATAGGAAAAGCATTACTTGATATGGGATATGAACTTAAGATAGGAAAAGAGATAATAAGTGATGAATATAGAATGGATGTACCAAATGAAAAAGAGCTTTCTAAAAATTACGATAGAGCTTTAAAGCAGGGTGCTTATGAGAAGTTAGCTAAACTTATGACTGGTGGATATACAGGGATTGTTGGAGTTTTAAGAAACGGAGAGGGACCAACAATTGCTTTAAGATTTGATATTGATGGTGTTAAGGTTGTGGAGAGTGAAGAGGAAAGTCATATTCCTTTTAAAGAAGGATTTTCTTCGGTAAATAAAGGCATTATGCATGCTTGTGGTCATGATGGACATATAACTATAGGTCTTGGAGTTTCTGAATTACTTATGAATCTAAAAGATGAGTTTAATGGAACAATAAAATTAATATTTCAACCTGGAGAGGAAAGTGTATGTGGAGGAAGGCCTATGGCTGAGTCTGGAATACTAGATGATGTTGATTATCTATTAAGTGGACATATAGGTATCAAGGCAAAGGAATCTGGAATAATAATTTGTGGAACTAAAGGTTTTCTAGCTACATCAAAAATTAATGCAGAATTTAAAGGTAAATCTTCTCATGCAGGTGTAGCACCAGAAAAAGGACATAATGCATTACTTTCAGCTTCAACTGCTGTTTTAAATTTAGATGCTATTCCTAGAAATAGTGAGGGGATAACTAGAATAAATGTGGGAAGATTGGTTGCAGGTAGTGGAAGGAATGTAATTCCAGGAAAAGCTTTTATGGAAGTTGAAACAAGAGGGGAAACTACAGAGCTTAATGAATATATGGAGGATTATGCTATAAGAATTTTAAAAGCTTCTGCTGATATGCATGATAATGATATTGAAATTTCGATATTAGGAAGATCTATAAGTGGAGAAAGTGATAAGGAATTAATAGAAATTGTGAAAGAGTCCTCAGAAGACTTGGGTTGTTTTGATTCAATTATAGAAGAAGAGGACTTTGGGGCAAGTGAAGATATATGTTATATGATGAAAAAAGTTCAAGAAAATGGTGGGAAGAGTACTTATATAATGTTTGGAAGTGATTTAAAAGGAGAGCATCATTCGGTTAAATTTGATTTTAATGAAGAAGATATATTTACTGCTATAGGGGTTTATATAAATTCAATCTTAAAGTTATGTAATAAGAAATAAATATTAACTTTAGTATAAAGCATAGGCAAAATTTAATGCCTATGCTTTAATTTTTTTTTTAAAATTATTATGTTTCTCATTTTTATTTACATAACAGTTTAGAAATAGAAGGTCTCTTGTTTAATCTAAAGGAGAAAATTTGGAATATTTTTAGACATTTTGAATATAACTATATTGTTAATTTGGATGATGAGGATTTGTTAAAAAATAAGGAATTAATGTGAATAATTATCATTTAAAATCTAATTTTATTGATAAAATTTAAATGCTCTCGGCGATGAGATTTTAAAATTGATAATTCAATTAAAAGATTAAATTTGATTTATCAATAACTAAATTTAATATAAATATATTTTTTACAAATTAAATATTTACAAATTAGCTATAAAATATTTTTGAAATGGGGGTGAAGGTTATTAGTGATTTATTAAATCAATGATTTTTTATTGGGGACAGAGATTTTATTGAGTTTATTAGATTTGCTAATAACAAATAAGTATGAATAAGAAATTAAAAGCTATAATAGCGGGTGCTATTGTTTGTAGTGTTATGAGTACCTATTTAAGTAGTAATATAATTCTTGCTTATGGAAAAGAAAAAAACAGTAATAATATTGATCTTAGTGAGTCTATTTCCATAAAAAATGATGTGAAAGAAAGATTAAGTGAAGCAGTTAATTCAAAAGCTGAAAATGAACTTAAGAAAATGTATAAGTCTGAGGAGGATGTTACTGTAATTGTTGAATTAGAAAGTAAACCTCTACTTGATTATTATATAGAGCAAAAAAATAGTGAAAATATTTCTACGTATATCATGACAAAGAATGGAAAAAACATAACAAGAGAAATTCAAAATGAACAGAAAGAGATAGCAAGTAGAATTTCTAAAAGTATATCAAAGGAAGTTGAGAGGGAAGCAGAGTATAAGGTCGCTTTAAATGGATTTGCTATAACTGCAAAGTTTAAAGATTTAGAGAAAATTAGGGAAGTTGAAGGTGTTAAAAATGCATTTATTTCAACTATTCACCAATTGCCTACTAATCCTGAAATAGAAAAAGAACCAAAAATGATAAATAGTAATGGAACTATAGGAGCTATAGAAGCTAATGAGTTAGGATATACTGGGGAGAATACTGTAGTTGCTGTTTTAGACACTGGATTAGACATTAATCATGAAGCATTTCAAACCATTCCAGAAAGTATTAAATATTCAGAAGAGGATATAAGTAAAATTTTAAACAATAATGAAATGAATGCAAATGGAACTGTTTATAAAAGTGGAAAGATTCCCTTTGCATATGATTATGCAGATAGAGATGATAATCCACAGGATGCTGGAGATCATGGAACTCATGTAGCTGGCACCGTGGCATCAAATGGAGAAAAGGTAAAAGGAGTTGCACCTGATGCTCAGCTTGTCATAATGAAAGTATTTAGTAGTAAGGGTGGTGGGGCATCAGATAAAACGATTTTAGCAGCTTTAGATGACGCTGTAACATTAGGAGTAGATGCTATTAATATGAGTTTAGGTTCAGCGGCTGGTTTTACAGAAGAGTCTGATGAAGTGTTAAATGATACTTATGATAGAGTTAAGGATGCTGGAATAAATTTGATTTGTGCAGCTGGTAATGATAATAGTTCAACTAACATGTCAAGTAAAGGAAATCTTCCGCTAGTTGAAAATCCTGATAACGGAATAGTCGGTTCTCCATCAACTTATGATGCAGCAACATCTATTGCTAGTGTAAATAATGCTAAGACATATTTGTCATATTTTTTACATGGGAATTCAAAAATTAAGTACTCAGATACTAATGCTGGAACAAATGTAGTCTTTACTTCTTTAGAAGGAGAGCATGAGGTTGTAGCTGTTCCGGGAGTTGGAACAATAGCTGATTTTGAATCAGTAAATGTAGAAGGTAAAATAGCACTAGTTCAAAGAGGGGTAATAGCATTTACAGAAAAAGAAGAGAATGCAGCAATGTATGGAGCTAAAGGAATTATTGTTTATAACAACGTTGAAGGTGATTTAATAAATATGCAAACAAATGGTACAATTCCTTCTATTTTTATAAACAAGGCAGATGGTAGTAGCATAGCTAATAGTGAAGAGAGAATTATTTCAGTAGATAAATCATTTGAGGATTCTTTTGAGGAAAGTACTTCGGGCCTAATGTCTGATTTTTCTTCTTGGGGAGTAACTCCTGATTTAAAATTAAAACCTGAAATTACAGCGCCAGGAGGTGGAATATACTCAACACTTCCAGGAAATTCATATGGTTCAATGAATGGAACTTCTATGGCAAGCCCACATGTAGCTGGAGCTGCAGCAGTTGTTAGAGAATATTTAAATGAAAATAAATCAGCTTTAGATAAGAGCGAAGAAGAAAAGATTATAACAAATCGTTTAATGAGTACAGCTAGTATAGTACTTGATGAAAAAGGAAATCCATATTCACCAAGAAAACAAGGTGCTGGTGTTATAAATGTAAATGATGCTATAAGAAGCCATGGATATTTAACAGTAGCCTCAGAGAAACCTAAGGTAGAAATGGGTGATAGTGAAGATGGGGAATTTTCTTTTGAATTTGAAGTTCACAATACTTCAGATAAAGAAGTAAACTATAATTTAGTTCCAAGCGTTTTAACAGAGGAAATAATAGAATTAAACGGAGAAAAATTCTTTGCTCAAAAATCTAGAGTTTTAAATGAGAAAGAAGTTAATGTTGAATTTAATCAGGTAGAAGGAAATAAAATTACACTTTCACCAGGTGAAAGCAAAACTATAGAGGTTTCAATAAATCTTACTAATCATGTAAAAGAGAGTTTAGATAACTGTGAAAATGGAGCTTTCATAGATGGATTTATAAGTCTTAAAGGGGAAGAGGAAGACTCTGTTGATTTAAACTTACCTTTCTTAGGATTCTATGGAGATTGGAATGCAGCACCTGTTTTAGATAGTCACATATTTGATGATGAACAAGCTGTTATGTATGAAACTGCTATGGGTAATTTCGATTTGATGACTGGTTCAGGATATTATTTAGGAATGAACATGTTCACTCCTGATGATGAGGCACCTGTAATAAGTGAAGATAAAATTGCTATAGGGAATATAACAGGACAATGGGTGGTGAGTCCTTTAGTAGGGCTTTTAAGAAGTGCAGAAGAAATAGAATATTCTGTAACTAACAGTGAAGATGAAGTAGTATATGAAAGAGAATATGGAAATCAAGGAAAGACTTATTTCTATGAAACAGGTGGGTTTATGACATACGCTATGGATGAGCATGGATGGGATGCTGTAGATTGGAATACAATGAAACCTATGCCAGATGGTGAATATACTTATAAGATTAAGGCTAATGGAGTTGGGGATAGTGAAGCTGAAAAGTTAGAGTTTCCTATTACTATAGATACTGAAGAGGCACAGCTTGTAAGAAAAGAAAATTTAAATATTGGTGGAAAAGATTATTTGAAGCTTGTTGTTAAAGATAATCATTATATACAAGCAGTTCAATTAGTAGATTATAATGAGGAGCCTCTTACTGATATAATTCCATTAGATGCAGATGAAAAAGGATATGAACATGAATTGTTATTTGATTTAGAAAATATTAAGGAAACAACAGCTGCTAAGATAGTGGTAGTGGATTATGCTAGGAATATTCATACATCTGAAGAATTTGATATTTTTGAAGAAAGTGAAATTGTTAGAAATCCTGTAGAGAATTTTAAGGTAATAGAGGTTGGGAAAAAAGAAGTAGTTGTATCATGGGAAGCTCCTAAATCAACTTATGGGTTAAAGAGTTATGTAATATATAAGGATGGCAAAAAGGTTGCTGAACTTGATAAAGAAGCAACCGAATATATCTTTGAAAATTTAAATAGACATACTATTTATAATTTTAAGATAGCGGCGAAATATGAAAATGGAAAGCTTTCTAAAAAGGAATCTATAACACTAAGAACAAAAAGATAGAAGAGAATCAATCTATATTATATAAATAGGACTGTAAAAAGTAAATATAAAATTAAGGCTCTGTTTTAAACTAGTGTTGATCTTAGTTGGAAAAATCAACATTCACTTAAAACAGAGCCTTAATTAAATGTTTTCAAGTAAGTCATCAATAATCATATTGGCACCTAATTTATAATCATAATCAGATTTGCTATTTATAGATTTCAAATAACTCCAAGACGCATTCCAAAGCTTAACTACAAATAAGTAATCTTCTATTTTTTCTTTAAGTTCGTAGGAATAATATCCAAAATAGTTTTTTAAAAGTATGTATCTTTCAACTTCATCCAACATCCACGAAAGTGTTGCTAAATCAAAAAATATATCTCCCATAGCTGAGAATTCAAAATCTAAAAGAAAAACAGTATTATTTTTATAAAGAACATTTGATGAGTTTAAATCATTATGGCAAAGACCTAGTAATTTGTTTTTTGTAAGTTTTTCTTCTAAGTAATTTAATTTATCAAGAATTAAGCTTATATCTTTATCCATCTTAAAATTAAATTTTTCTAGTGAAAAAAGATTTTTTCTTATTTCATCAAAAGGGTTAAAATGATAGGGAGAGTTTAAACTATGAAACTTTCTTAAAGACTTACAAAGATTTTTTAAAAAGTCTTTAGAGGTAAAAGTAGCCATGTTTACTTTAGAATTCTCTATGAATTCACTTAATAATATACCATTTTCCTTATTATGATATATAATAGGTGGTGAAAGCTTGTTCAAATTAGCAAAGGTTATTACATAATTTTCCTTTAAAAAATTATTTCTATTATCTTTACTAGGTATTCTTAAAACGTATTTTTTATTATCACACTCTAATAAATAATTAAGGTTATTAAGTCCACCTAGTCTAGTTATCTTATGATTTTTAAATTTAGTAATCATTTTATTCTCCTTATAATTTTATGAAATTATTATATCAGAAAATAAGAAGGGATGAAAAAGTATAATGTTAAATAATGTACTAAAAGGGATACGAGGATTAGATGAAAATTCAATGGACAAGGCTAAAAAAAGAGTAGATTCTTTGGCAAAGCCTTTAGGTAGTTTAGGGAAATTAGAGTCAATTGCCATAAAGTTATCTGGAATGACAGGGGATATCTTTAATAATATTGATAAAAAGTGTATATTAATAATGTCTTCGGATAATGGGGTTGTGGAAGAAGGTGTAGCTTCAGCACCTCAAGTTGTAACTCTTATACAAACAAAAAACTTTTTAAAAGGTACCACTGGGGTTGCTACTTTATCTAAGGTTAATAACACAGATTTAATGGTCTTTGATGTAGGTATTAATTCAGATGAAATTATAGAAGGAGTTATAAATAAGAAAATTTCTAAGGGAACTAAAAATATTTATAAAGAACCTGCTATGACTTATGAAGATGCAATAAAATCTTTAGAAATAGGAATTGAAGCTGTAAAAATGGCTAAAGAAGAAGGATATAACATATTAGGAGTAGGAGAAATGGGAATAGGAAATACTACTACTTCAGCGGCTGTTTTAAAAGCTTTAATTGGATGTTCTGCTTCTGATGTTGTTGGAAAAGGTGCTGGTATAAAAAGCGAGGCCTTTGAAAAGAAGAAAAAAATAGTTGATGAAGTTATAAAAATGCATAATGTAGATTGTAATGATCCTATTGATGTTCTCTCAAAAGTTGGAGGATATGATATTGGAGCTATGGCAGGTGTATTTTTAGGAGCGGCATACTATAGGATACCAGTAGTAATAGATGGATTTATATCTGTTGTTTCAGCACTTTTAGCTAATAAATTGAATCCGTTAGTTAAGGATTTCTGTTTTACTTCTCATAAATCAGAGGAGATAGGATATAACTTAGCTATAAATGAATTAGGTTTAACTCCTATGCTAGATCTTAATATGAGACTAGGAGAAGGAAGTGGTTGTCCTATCGCTTTTTCAGTTATTGATTTTTCGATTGCTATGATGAATAATATGGCAACATTTGAAGAGGGTAATATTGATGATACTTATTTAGAAGAAGTAAAAGAGGAAGAGTGTTACGTAGTAAACTAACTAAAAGAAGGAGACAGCTATTATGGTTATTTTAATTATTGGGGGAGCTAAGAGTAGCAAATCTTCTTATGCTGAGTTTTACAGTAGTAAGCTTTCTAAGGGTGAAGAAGGAACTTTATATTATCTAGCTACAATGAATCCTTATGACTTAGAGGATTTGAAAAGGATTGAAAATCATTTAGTAAGTAGAGAAAAATATGATTTTACAACCATAGAAAAACATAGAAATATAAAGAGTGTAGCTAATGAGTTTACAAAAAAAGATACTGTTTTATTAGACAGTTTAACTTCTTTAGTTACTAATGAAATGTTTGTTGGACAAGACTTCAATAAAAATGTAAGTTCATATATTTTTGAGGATTTAAAGGTATTAATAAAAAGTGTTAAAAACTTAGTTATAGTTTCAGATTATGTTTTCTGTGATGGAATTAAATATGATTCTTATACAGATACTTTTAGAAAGGAACTTGGAAATTTAACATGCAATTTAACTAAAATATCTGATGTTGTTATAGAAGCTTCCTTTGGTAACTTAATATTTCATAAAGGAAAGGAGGTTTTAGAAAATGAATAGGATTTACAAGGCTTTTAATATGGCTTTAAGTATGTTTACTGTTATTCCTCTTCCAAAATATGAGTGGGATGATAAGGCAGCTAAAGATATAATGAAGCTATATCCTTTAATAGGATTAGTGGTAGGCTTATTTTGGTACTTAGGTTTTATTATTCTTAATAAGCTTCATGTTAATTATCTTCTTATGGGAGCAATTATAATGGCAATTCCATATTTTTTAACTGGATTTTTACATTTAGATGGTTTTATGGATGTTTGTGATGCTTTGCTTTCAAGAAGAACTAAAGAAGAAAAACTTAGAATATTAAAGGATTCAAGAGTAGGAGCATTTTCTGTAATTGCAGTTGTTTTATTATTAATAATAGAATTTTCAGGGGTTTACACAATTCTAGCTAATGGAGTTAATATGAAAATTTTAATTCTTATACCAATTGCCTCAAGAGCTATTAGTGGATATTTTATTGTAAGCAAAGAAATGCTTGGAGAAAGCTCTTTAGGAAAATTCTTTAAAAATGGAACTGGAAAAGTTGATGAAGCAGTTTTAATGGGAATATATATCTTTACTATAGTATTAAGTTTTTTAATATTTGGAGTAGATTATGCTATATCAATTTTACTAATGGGAATAGTAGCTTTCTTATTACTTAGAAAGGTCAATAAAGAGTTTGGTGGAATAAATGGAGATGTTGCAGGATATATTCTTGTGCTTATGGAATTTACAGGAATTATTGCTTTAGGAATTCTTTAAGGAGGAGATAGGTTGAAGCTTTTATTTGGTGGATCATATAATGGAAAATTAAATTACGTAAAAGAAGAGCTAGGAATAAAAGAGGATGACATATTTTATTGCAAAGAAGGAGAATTTGATTTTTCGAAAAAAGTAATAAGTGGAATAGATAGATTTACTTATTTTAATGTTTTAGAAAAGAGAGATTCATTAAGCTTTTTTAAGGAGAATATAGAAAAGTTTAGAGATAAGATATTGATTTGTGATGAAATATCTTCTGGAATAGTTCCTTTAAAAAAAGAAGAAAGAAAATGGAGAGAAGAAACAGGTAAGGTTCTTCAGTTTTTATCTAAGGAAAGTGAAGAGGTTTATAGAATATTTTTTGGAATACCAACAAAGTTAAAGGGTGAATAAGATGATAATTTATTTAATAAGGCATGGTAAAACTTATTGCAACGAAGAGAGGCTTTATTGTGGAGTAAGTGATGTGCCTTTAAGTGAAATAGGAATAAGTGAGTTAGAGGAAAAAAAGAAGAGTGTGAAATTGCCTAAATGTAAGAGATATTTTACAAGTGGGCTAAAAAGAGCTAATAAAACCTTTGAAATTTTATATCCAAATGAAAATTATGAAGTTTTTGAAGGATTTTCTGAGTACAACTTTGGAGACTTTGAATTAAAATCTTATGAAATGCTAAAAGAGAAAAAAGAGTATTTAGATTGGATACTAGATGAGAGCAAGGAAGTAACTTGTCCTAATGGTGAATCACGAAAAGATTTTGAGCTTAGGATGAAGGAAGCATTTTTAAATCTTCTTTTAATGCTAGAGGAGCAGAATGAAGAGGAGGCTTTAATAGTATGTCATGGAGGAAGTATAGCTTCTCTTTTAGAACTTTTTGAAAAAGAGGGATTAGATTTTTATACATATCAACCTAAATGCGGTGAAGGATATAAGCTAAAAATTGAATTAGCACATAAAAATTTGAAAGAGAAATTATCAGAAAAAGATTTTGAAAGTAATATAAAAAAATATGTAAGCTTAGAGATAGTGGAAAGGTTTTAGAAATGATAAAAATTGTAATAGGGTATATTTTAGATATGGTAATAGGGGATCCTCAAAATCCATATCATCCTATAAGATATATAGGTAAGCTAGCTCAAAGTATGGAGAAACTTTGGAGAAGTGTTTTTTCAAAAAAACAGAAGTTAGCAGGCTTATTTGCTTGGCTTTCAATAGTAATAATAACTTTTTTAATTGCTTTAGGAATTGTTGAAATTTCTAATATTATTAACCCTATTTTAGGAACTGTAGTGTCTGGTATACTTATTTATTTTTGTATATCAGCTAAGGGACTTAAAGTTGAGGGGCTTAAGGTTATTAATATATTAGAAAGTGGAGATATTGTAAGGGCAAGAAAGCAGCTTTCTTACATAGTAGGAAGAGATACTGAAAACTTAGATGAAGAGGCTATAGTTAGAGCTGTAGTTGAAACTGTAGCTGAAAATATGTCAGATGGAATAATAGCTCCATTGATATTTGCTGGACTTGGAGGAGCACCTTTAGCCTTTTTATATAAAGCGGTTAACACTTGTGATTCAATGTTTGGCTATAAAAATGATAAATACAAAGATTTTGGTTTTGTTTCAGCTAAACTTGATGATGTATTTAATTATATTCCAGCAAGAATAACTGCATATTTAATAGTTTTAGCTAGTTGGATTTTAAGAATGAACTATAAAAATAGTTTTAAGATATATAAAAGAGATAGATATAACCATTCAAGTCCTAATAGTGCGCATCCAGAGGCAGCTGTAGCTGGTGCTTTAGGAATAAGACTTGGAGGAGCTAACTATTATTTTGGGAAGCTTGTGGAAAAACCAACAATAGGTGATTCTATAAGCAAAATAAAAATAGACCATGTTTATAAAACAAACAACATACTTATGCTGGTTTCATTTTTAGGGATGATAATTTCAGTAGGTCTTAGAGGAATTATTGAGGTGATTATATGAACTTAGGACATGGTGGAAATGTGGAAGAAATAAAAAGAATATACAATATGGATAAAATTTTAGATTTTTCAGCTAATATAAATCCTATGGGAATGTCAGATAAAGTACATAAGGCTATGACTTATGCATTAAATGAGATTGAAAGGTATCCAGATATAACTTATTTTGAATTAAAGAAGGCTATATCTATTTATGAAAATTGTAATAGTGAAGAATTAGTTTTAGGAAATGGAGCAGCAGAAGTTATTTTTAATATAGCAAGAGCTTTAAAACCTAAGAGTTCACTTTTAATAGCACCAACTTTTTCTGAGTATGAAGATGCTTTAAATTCTGTAGGATGCAAGATTTCACATTATTTATTAAAGGACAAATATTCTTTAGATTCAGATTTTTTAAATGAAATTAACAGTGACATAGACATTTTATTTTTATGTAATCCTAATAATCCAACAGGAGCTTTGATAGAAAAAGATTTATCTTTAAAGATATTAGAAAAAGCAAGGGATAATGGATGTACAGTAGTTTTTGATGAATCATTTTTGGATTTTGTGAAAGATGGAGAAAAATATACTCTTACTAAGGAATTAAATGAATTTAACAACTTAATTATTGTTAAGTCATTAACTAAACTATTCGCTTTCCCAGGAATAAGATTAGGATACGGACTAAGTGGAAATAGCGAATATATAGAGGAAATAAATAAAGTTTCTACTCCTTGGAGTGTAAATACTGTAGCAGACTATGCAGGAAGACAAGCTCTTGAAGAGAAGGAATATATAAAAGAGTCTATTGAATATATAGAAAAAGAAAATAAATTTTTATATGAAGAAATAAATAAAATAAAAAATATAAAAATTTTTAAAGGTGCTGTTAACTTTTTGTTTTTTGAGATTAAAAAAGAGATTGATTTAAGAGGAGAGCTTCTTAAAAAGGGAATCTTAATAAGAAGTTGTTGTAATTATATCGGCTTAAATAAGAGGTTTTATAGGATTGCAGTTAGAACAAGAGAAGAAAATTTAGAGCTTTTAAAAGAGTTAAAAGCTATTATAAATTAAATAATATTATTGATAAACATTATTTATTGATTTTAAACTAAATACCATATATTATTTATTTTCCCATTGATTCCAATAATAGATAAGTATAGAGGTTTGACAATGGGAAAATATAATAATATAATCAAGGTGATTGACTCATAATTGGTGTGAATTCACTTAATAGGGAATGAAGTGTAAATCTTCAACTACCTCAGTAACCGTGAAGCTGACGAAATCTCATTATGTCACTGCATTTTATGTGGGAAGGCGAGAAAGTAGAATGAAGCAAAGTCGGGAAACCTGCCTTTATGAATGTACTATTATCCTCTGAGGGTAGGATAATAGGATGCGTGTTTTAAAGAGTGTAACATACCTTCATTAGGTATGCTTTTTTTATTTTACGCGTTAATCATAGCCTCACAAAACAAAAAATTTAAGTTACTATGGTGGTAATCGTTTTTTTGTCTTAATTATTGTTTTAGTTAGAGTAACTTATATATGGGTATCAATTAAGGTTAAAAGTTACACTGCTTAACAATTAATTTGAAAACTAAATAAGATAATTTAAAAGGTTTACTTTCGTGGTGCTTAAAGAAAATACAAAGGTAAAACGGAGGTATAATTAAATGAAAAAATTCAAAAAAGTCTTTGCAGCCTTAATGGTAATGACTATGTCTTTATTATTATTTGTTGGATGTGGAGAAAAAACAGTTACAATGAAGGACATGGAAGGAACAGAGTTTACTGTACCTAAAAAGATTGAAAGAATAGTTTCAACAGCTCCTTCAAACACAGAAATCTTAGTAGGGTTAGGTTTAGGGAACAAGATAGTAGGAATTGATAAGTACTCTGCTGATGTAAAAGGATTAAATCCAGACGTAACTAAGTTTGATTTTAGAAATCCTGATGCAGAGGCTATATTAGCACTTAAACCAGATGTAATAATAGCTTCGGGTCATAACAGAGAAGGTAAAGAAGATCCATTTAAAGTTTTAAAAGAGGCTGGAATCCCTGTAGTTTATATTCCAACAAGCGATAGTATGGAAGGAATATATGAAGACATAAACTTCTTAGCTAAGTTAACTGGAACAGAGAAAAAAGGTACTGAGATGGTTGACGGAATGAAAGAAGAAGTTAACAAAATAAAAGCTATAGGTGATACTATAAAAGACAAGAAAACAGTTTATTTTGAAATCGGATCAGGTTCAAAGTTATATAGTTTTGGAAGTGATACTTTCTTAAACAGCTTATTAAACATAGTTGGTGCAGAAAATATATTTGCAGACCAAAAAGGTTGGATTTCACCAAGTGAAGAATCTATTATAGAAAAAAATCCAGATGTAATACTAACAAATGAAGGTTACATAGAAAATGCTACAGAAGTAATTGCTAAACGTCCAGGTTGGAATACAATAACTGCTGTTAAGGATAATCAAATATTCTTAATAGACAAAAATGCTTCATCACGTGGAAGTCAATATGTAATAGAAGCATTAAAGCAAATGGCTAAGGATATATATCCAGAGCAATATGCAGGAATCTAAAAAAAGAAAAATTTTAATAACATTAGCTATTCCCCTGGTGTTATTAGTACTTTGTATTGGAACTTCTATAGGAAGTTCCAATATTCATATAATGGATACTGTTTCAATAATAGGGAATAAGTTATTTGATATTCCGCTTAGAGTAGGAATTAAACCAGAGGACGTAGCGATTATTTGGATTATAAGATTACCAAGAGTTTTATTAGCATTTGGAGTTGGTGCTTCCTTAGCTGTAAGTGGAGCAGTAATACAATCAATACTTAAAAACCCATTAGCCTCTCCTTATACATTAGGTGTTTCATCAGGAGCATCATTAGGGGTTGGCTTATATATAGTTTTAGGAATAACCATTCCTTATGTAGGTAATTTAGCAATGCCTGTTATAGGATTTGTATGTGGTGTAATAACTGTTTTTACAGTTATTATGTTTTCTAATAAGGTGGATAGAGGGCTTTCTAATAATACTGTAATATTAGCTGGTATGGTATTATCACTATTTACAAGTGCTATATTAACCACAATAACAGCATTATGCAGTGAGGATATACAAGCTATAACTATGTGGCAAATGGGATCATTCTCAATGAAAAGTTGGAGTTATGTTTTTGCAGGGCTTCCATTTTTAATAATTGGATTGATCAGAGTATTGAAATATACAAAAGAAATGGACATACTAAGCTTTGGTGAAGATAGTGCTAAAAGTTTAGGGGTTGAAACAAAGAAAGTTAAAAAAAGCCTACTTATTTCAGTTGCTATTTTAACTGGAAGTGCTGTAGCTTTAAGTGGAGTAATTGGTTTTATAGACTTAATAACTCCTCATATAGTGAGAAAGATATTTGGTTCTAATCATAAAGTGGTGATACCTATGTGTATAGTTGTTGGTGGAACTCTTATGGTTTTAACAGATTTAGTTTCAAGAACAATAATATCACCATCTGAATTGCCAGTTGGAGCAATTACAGCTTTAGTAGGAGCACCATTCTTTGCTTATCTTTACTTTGGAAAGAGAAGTAGGTGATAACGTGTTAGAAGTTAAAAATCTTAAATGTGGATATGATGGATATGAAGTTATCCATGGAGTCTCTTTTAGGGCAGAGCCTGGAGAGAATATATCAATTATAGGTCCAAATGGATGTGGTAAATCCACTCTACTAAAATCTTTAGCTAATCTTATGGATTATACTGGAGAAATAAAGTTAGATGGTGTAGAAGTTCGTGAAATAAAGAGAAAAGATTTAGCTAAAAAAATAGCCTTAATGAGTCAAAATTCAGATATATATTTTTCTTATACAGTTTTTGAAACAGTGGCACTTGGAAGATATGCACATATGGATGGGTTATTTTCAAGCCTTTCTCATGAAGATAGAGAAATTGTTTTAAATTGTATTGAAAGCGTTGGACTAAGTGAAGAAAAGAATAAATTAATAAGTGAATTATCTGGAGGGCAGTTACAAAGGGTCTATTTAGCAAGAGCATTTGCACAAGAACCAGATATATTACTTTTAGATGAGCCAACAAATCATTTGGATTTAAAATGTCAGATAGAAATATTAGATTATATAAATAGATGGGTAAGTGAAAACAATAAAACTGTTATAGGAGTTTTACATGATTTAAACTTAGTACAAAGATTTAGTGAAAATGTCATACTTATTAAAAGTGGGCATATTTATGGAGAAGGAAAAGCAAAAGAAGTTTTAAATAGCGAAAAGATAAAGGATGTTTATGGAATAGACATAAGGGCATTTATGATAGGTGCTCTTGAAAGATGGAGATAGAGGTGGATATTATGGAAAAGAAATTTGTTGTATCATATAGCTGTGGAAAAGATAGTACATTATCATTATATAGAATGATAAAAGAAGGACATAAACCAGTTGCTTTATTGGTTACTGTTGATAAAAAGGTTTTAAGAAGTTGGTTTCATGGAATTCCAGATCAATTATTAAAGGATGTTTCTAATTCATTAGATATACCAATGGTTTTAGTTGAAAGTAATGGAACTAATTATGCAGAGACTTTTGTAGAAGCATTAACTAAGGTTAAAGAAGAGATGGGTGCAGAAGCTTGCGTGTTTGGTGATATAGATTTAATGGCACACAGAACTTGGTGTGAAGATAAATGTGAAAAGGCAGGCTTAGAAGCAATATTTCCACTATGGGAAGAGGATAGAGAAAAGTTAACTTACGAATTTATAGACAGTGGTTTTAAAACAGTAATCAAGAACGTAAGATTAAAAGAACTAGGAGAAGAATTCTTAGGAAAAGTTTTAACAAAAGATTTAGTTCAAAAAATAAAAGCTGCAGGAGCAGATGCTTGTGGAGAAAATGGAGAATATCATACATTTGTTTTTGATGAACCTTTATTTAAAGAAAGAATAGAATTTGAAACTGGAGAGAATATACTAAATGAAACTCATGGATTCCTAGATATTAAGTAGGTGAGATGTATGAAGTATAGAGGAATAATGCTTCTTGGAACGGCTTCTTCAGTAGGGAAAAGTACAGTAGCAGCAGCCTTCTGTAGATATTTCAAGAAAAAAGGATATAGTGTAGCACCATACAAGGCTCTTAATATTTCTTTAAATTCTTTTGTAACCAAAGAGGGCGATGAAATTGGAAGAGCTCAGGTTGTTCAATCAGAAGCTTGTGAGATAGAACCAAAAGAATATATGAATCCTATACTTATGAAACCTAGTGCGGGTTATAAGACTCAGGTAATAGTAAGAGGAAAAGTGCATTGTACAATGGATGCTTATAAGTATGAAGATTTAAATAAATACTTGAAAGAGAAAGCAAAAGAAGCTTATGAAGATATATCTAATGATTATGATTTAATTGTTTTAGAAGGATCTGGAAGTTGTGCTGAGATAAACTTAAGAAAAACTGATATAGCTAATATGCATACTGCAAAAATGGCGGATGCAGATGTTATTTTAGTAGCAGACATAGATAGAGGTGGTGTTTTTGCTTCTATTGTTGGAACAGTAATGCTTTTAAGTGAAGAAGAAAAAAAGCGAGTTAAAGGTGTTATAATTAATAAATTTAGAGGGAAAAAAGAATACTTTAAGTCAGCTATGAAACAGATTGAAGATATAATAAATATTCCTGTTTTAGGGGTTATGCCTTACTTTGACTTAGATATTGAAGAAGAGGACAGTACTTCTATAAAGAGTAATGAAAAACATGGTGAGGGTATAGACATAGCTATAATAAGACTTCCTCATATGTCAAACTTCACAGATTTTAATTCATTAGGAAGAATTAAAGATGTTAATATTAGATATATTGATTCACCTAAAGAGTTAGAGAAAGCCAATATGATTATTATTCCAGGAAGTAAAAATACTATAGATGATTTAAACTACATAAAGAAAAGTGGATTTAAAGAAGCTTTAGAGGAACAAAAAGCTAAAGGTAAATTAATTTTTGGAATATGTGGTGGATATCAAATATTAGGTGAAAAAATAAGTGATCCTTTAGGTATTGAGGGGAATGTAAGAGAAGAAGAGGGATTAGGTTTCTTAAATATAGAAACAACCTTCAATGAAATAAAAACAACAAAACAGGTTGAAGCTTTAGATTTAGAAGGTAATAAGCTATGTGGGTATGAAATTCATAATGGAGAAAGCATTCCAACTAAGAAAGAAAATATTTGGCTTAAGGATTCTAATGGAAAAGCCCTTGGAATGAAAAGTTGTTCTGGAAATGTATTTGGAACTTATATTCATGGAGTATTTGATGAAGGAGACTTTGGAGAAAAACTTATAAATAAACTTAAAAGAGAGTTTAACCTTGAAGAAAGCAAAGAAATAAGTTATAAGGATTATAAAATTAGTCAATATGATAAGCTTTGTGATCTCTTAGAAGAAAATATAGATATGGAATATGTTGAAGAGTTAATAAGAAACTAATAAAAAAACACATTAATCTAAATTGATTAATGTGTTTTTTTATTTTACGGTGTTTAGGCTAAAATTTTTTTAAAATTTTAGGGGAAAAATATATGTTTATGTTTTTATAAAAAACTTTATATTTTTTCACTTTTGGTAACTTAGGTTACAGGAAAGTTGAGTAATATAGTATAGAATAAAGCATGTCGAGGGGACAATAAATAATTAAAAACAAATGAAAAAAATTATAAATGATGGAGGAATTATTAATGGAAAATAAAATGTTTTGCTTCCAGTGTCAAGAGACTGCTGGATGTACAGGATGTACTAAATTTGGAGTATGTGGTAAATCACCAGATTTAGCTAGAATGCAAGACTTATTAATATATACAACTAAAGGATTATCAGAAGTTACAACTAGATTAAGAGAAGAAGGAAAGAAAATAGATTCTAAGGTTAATCACTTAGTAACAATAAATTTATTTACTACAATAACTAATGCAAACTTTGATGATGAAATATTCTATGAAAGAGTTAAAGAGACTTTAAGAACAAAAGAGCTTTTATTAGTTTCATTAAAAAATAAAAATGGTTTATCAGAAGCTGCTTTATGGAATGCAACTAATAAAAATGAAATAGATGAGAAAATTGGACTTTTACAAAGAATAAAAAATATATTTTCAAGTAAAGAAGAATCAATTGAATTAATAGATACTATTTTAGATGAAAAATCAACAAAGGTAGGAGTCTTAGCTACTAAAGATGAAGATGTAAGAAGTTTAAGAGAACTTATAATATATGGATTAAAAGGTATGTCAGCATACATGAAGCATGCTAATGCTTTAGGATATGATAATGAAGATATAAATGCATTTATGCAAAGTACATTAGCTAAAACATTAAATGACAATTTAACTATAGATGAATTAATAGCTTTAACTTTAGAAACAGGTAAGGTTGGAGTAGATGGTATGGCATTATTAGATAGTGCAAACACTAGAACATATGGTCATCCAGAAATAACAAAAGTAAACATAGGGGTTAGAAGTAACCCAGGTATATTAGTTTCAGGACATGATTTAAAGGATTTAGAGTTATTATTAAAGCAAACAGAAGGAACAGGAGTAGATGTATATACTCATTCAGAGATGTTACCTGCTCACTATTACCCAGCTTTTAAAAAGTATTCTCACTTTGTAGGTAACTATGGAAATGCATGGTGGAAGCAAAAAGAAGAGTTTGAAAGTTTCAATGGACCAATATTAATGACTACAAACTGTATAGTTCCTCCTAAAGATAGCTATAAGGATAGATTATATACAACTGGAGCAGCTGGATTTGCAGGATGTACTCACATAAAAGGAAACTCAGAATCAGATAAAGATTTTTCAGCTATAATAAATCATGCTAAGAAATGTAAGGCACCAAAGGAAATAGAAACAGGAGAAATTGTTGGAGGATTTGCTCACAATCAGGTATTTGCACTAGCTGACAAGATTGTTGAGGCTGTTAAGTCAGGTGCTATAAAAAGATTCTTTGTTATGGGAGGATGTGACGGAAGAGCTAAGTCAAGAAATTACTATACTGATTTTGCAAAAGCTTTACCAAAGGATACTGTTATATTAACAGCAGGATGTGCTAAGTATAAGTATAATAAATTACCTTTAGGTGATATAAATGGAATTCCAAGAGTATTAGATGCTGGACAATGTAATGACTCATATTCATTAGCTTTAATTGCATTAAAACTTAAAGAGGTCTTTGAATTAGAAGATATAAATGAATTACCAATATCATTTAACATAGCTTGGTATGAGCAGAAAGCTGTAATAGTATTATTATCTTTACTATATTTAGGAGTTAAAAATATACATTTAGGACCAACTTTACCAGCATTCTTATCACCAAATGTGGCTAAAGTTTTAGTTGAGAACTTTGGTATTGGTGGAATAACTAATGTTGAAGATGATATAAAAATGTTTTTACAATAATATAATTATAGTGTATTTATGATAGAAAATTAAAAGGTGGATAATTATTATCCACCTTTTTTGTATAATGTATTAATAAATGGTTAATTATTTGTTATTTAAATGAATTTTGATAATAAATAGTTAAAAAAATATGTGGTAAATGCTAGAATATAGATTATCTTAAAATAATTATTATTTAGTATGGGGTATAAAAGTGAAGTTTAAAAATTATAAAAAAACAATAATTTTAGGAGTAGTATTTGTGCTTGTAATTATTAGTACGGCTGTTGGATTAAAGGCTACATTATCATCATATAAAGATAGTTATTATTTTGATAGGATGATAAAGTTAATTATGGATGATGAAGAAAGAAAATTAAATAAAAGTGAGTTAGAAACATTTAGAAAAAATATAATTTCTGAAGTAGAATCAATAAGTGATGTGTATTTATTAGAAAAAGCTTATTATGCCTTAGGGGCTATAGAGTATTTAGAAGGAAATTATGAGAAATCAATTGAATTTCTAATTAAATCTAGCAATTATAATCCGGAAAATCTAAATAATATAGATTTAATGATATATAGTGCATTATCCACTAATTATATGAAAATAGGTGAACTTGAAATATCAGAAAAATATTTTGAGTATGCTAAAAGTATAGCAATAAATAAAAAGTTAAACAGTGAGCTTGTAAATATATACTATGGGAGAGCAAAAAGTATATTAAACTCTAATGGAAATTTAAATGATGTCATAGAATTGATGGAAGAATCTAATAAATTAAAGCAAAGTTATACTCAAAGGATAAGATCAAATTTGCTTTTATCAACAATGTACAGATTAAAAGGAGAGTATGATATTTCTTTAGATTATGATGAAGAAGCATTAAACATTGCATTAGATTATAAGGATGATAAAAATATTAATGCATGTATAATTAATTTAGGTGAAAATTACTATGTAAGGAGAGAGTATAATAAAGTTATATATATATATGAATCTCTTTTGCAAAGCAAGCGAGTTAAAGAACCAAATAACAAACTTAATATATATGCTTATTTATTAGAAAGTTATTTTGAAGTAGGGAAGGAAGAAAAAGTAGATCATTATAAAGAAATGTATTTAAATGAATTGAAAAATATAGATGAAGAGGATCGTAATAGAGAATTAATTTGGATTTATATGGTTTTGTCAGATATAAATATAAAAAATAGTAATTTTGAAATTGGCGAGAGATACTATAACAATGCTAATGAACTATATAAAAAAATAAAGAAGATTCATATGCAAATACAGATATGTATTTGGAAAAGTTGGAAATAGGATTGGATTATATTAAAGATAAAGATTTTAATAGAGCTAGTGAAGCATATGAAAATTTGCTTGATAAAATAAAAAAAAGAGGTATAACTTCAGATATATTTTATTCCGTTGCATATTCTTTAATTAAATTAAGTTATGAAAATAAAGAGTATGAGAATTTTACAAATCAAATTGTTGAACTGTATAGATTATATGAAAATAAGGAAGATACTTTAGCTACTGATTCTGTTTTAGTTAAACTTAATAATGAAATATTCAACAAAAGTAAAGAACACGACAGAAAAAAGATATATTGTCTTACTTTCTTGTTGTCTATATCTATTGGTGTTATTACCTTGATACATATAAAAAATGAAAGAATTAGACGGCTTAATAAAGAACTAAAAAAAGCTATAATTACAGACGGATTAACAAAAGTATATAATAAGAGTTATTTATACAAAACCTTTGAATATATTGCTTCAAAGGGAAGTGATGTAATATTTATTATGATTGATATAGACTACTTTAAAAAATATAATGATAATTATGGACATTTAAAGGGGGATGAAGCCTTAATAAAGGTAGCTAATATTATAAAGAGTACTTTTAAAAATGATATAACCTTTAGATATGGTGGAGAAGAATTTTCAGTAATATCTAAAAGGTCAAGAAAAGAGGTATTAACTGATATAAAATTTCTTAGAGAAAGAATATATGAAGAAAATATAGAGCATAAATTTTCAGAGGTCAGTGACAGAATAACATTGAGTATTGGAATAGATTCTTTAACTATAAATTCAATGTATGACGTTGAACTATTGATAACTTCTTCAGATAAGAAGTTATATGAATCAAAAGTTTTAGGTAGGAATAGATATACAATTTAATTACTTAATACTACTATTATAATATTAGATTGTTGAAAGAATTTTAATTATATATTATAATGAAACAAAGAATACTATTTTTAGATTAAGGGAAAGTGGTTAAAATCCACTACAGCCCCCGCTACTGTAATAGGATACAAGTTTCAAAGCATCCACTGGCGTAATAATGCTGGGAAGGAAGAAATGAGGACAGGCCTTAAGTCAGGATACCTTTCTAAAAATAATTAACTGGACTTCGGAGGGAAGATTTAGTGATTATTATGGATATGTATATTTAAATTATACAATGCGAATAGTTATGGTTTACTATTTTGCGATATTATGTAATGATTATGAGTTTTAGAAGAAGCATCTGGTTTTAAAATCAGATGCTTTTTTATTTTAATAAACTAAATAGTATTGAGTAAGTCAATATTTAAAATTATTTTTTAATGAATGTAAAGAGGTGTAAAATTGAAAAAAGCTATTTTAGTAGTAAGTTTTGGGACAAGTCATTTAGACGCATTAAATAATTCTATAAGTAAAATAGAAGATTTAATAGGAGAAAATTTTAGGGAGTATGATATTTATAGAAGCTTTACCTCTCATAAAATAGTAAAGAAGATTAATGAAAAGCATGGAATAAAAGTTTTATTTCCAGAGGAATCTTTAAAGTTATTAAATGAAAAAGGATATGAGGAAGTAATAGTTCAACCACTACATATAATACCAGGAGAGGAATTTGAATATGTAAAGCATATGGTTGAACAGTATAAGAATGAATTTGGAAAAATTGAATTAGGTAGACCTATATTTCATTATGAAGGATTTGAGGAAGGTCCTAATGATTATTCAAAGTTCGTTGAAAAAATGAAATGTATATTAGAGGAAAATAGTCCTTGTGTATTAGTTGGACATGGAAGTGCTCATCCATCAAATGCTGTTTATGGATGCTTACAATCTATATTGAATGACAATGAATATGAAAATGTTTTCGTCGGAACAGTTGAGGGTTATCCTAATTTTAATGATGTTTTAAGAAGAGTTAAAAGAAATAATATAAGTGAACTTAAAATAATTCCATTAATGGTTGTTGCAGGTGACCATGCTAAAAATGATATGGCATCTGATGAAGAGGATTCTTGGAAGAGTAGATTTGAAAATGAGGGAATAAAAACTTCTGTTGTTTTAAAAGGATTAGGAGAATATGAGGAGTTTAGAGAACTTTATATTGATAGAGTTAATGATGTAATAAGTGGTAGATACAAAGGTTTAGGAGAAACTAAAAAGAAAAAACACAGAAAGGTGTTGATTGGATAAATGAGTTATATGAAAAATCCTATGGGAATAGAGAAAAGAAGTTTTGAAATAATTGAATCTGAAATGCAGAATCATAGTTTTTCAAAAAGAGAGTTAGAAATAGTAAAAAGAGTAATACATACAACTGCAGATTTTGAATATGAAGACTTAATAGAAATAAGTGAAGGTGCAATAGATGCTGGAGTAAGGGCTTTAAAAGATGGAGCTAAGATATACACTGATACAAATATGGCATTATCAGGAATGAATAAAAGAGCATTAAAAGAATTGAACTCTAAAGTGGAATGCTATGTAGGTTTAGAAAAAGTATTTGAGCTAGCAAAAGAAAAAGAAATAACTAGATCTATGGCTGGAGTAGAGCTTGCAGCTAAAGAAGATGTAGATATTTTTGTTTTTGGAAATGCACCTACAGCTTTATTTAAACTTAGAGAGCTTATAAAAGAAGGAAAGGCTAAGCCAAAACTTATAGTAGCAGTACCAGTAGGTTTTGTTGGTGCTAGTGAAAGTAAAGAAGGACTAGATGAGTTAAATGTTCCATATATAAGAGTAAAAGGAAGAAAAGGTGGAAGTACAGTAGCTGCTGCCATAATAAATGCATTACTTTACATGAACTATAATAGAGAAATGTAATAAAAGAAGGTATTTTAAATGTTTGAAATGTACATAGAAAGTGGTGGCAAAAAGTTGAGATGTGGATATACTACAGGTTCATGTGCTACAGGAGCAGCTAAGGCTGCCACATATATGCTTTTTAGTAAAAATGATATTACTAGTATAGAGATAGATACTCCTAAGAATATAAAACTTAACTTAGAAATTAATAATATAAAAAGAGAAAGTAATTCAGTTTCTTGTTCAATCATAAAAGATGGTGGAGATGATATAGATGCTACAAGTGGTATGTCTATCTTTGCTAAAGCTGAGGAAATAGATGAAGGTTTTGAACTTTTAGGGGGAGAAGGAATAGGAGTAGTAACTAAGGATGGACTTTTTGTTGAAAAAGGAGAGGCTGCTATAAATCCTGTTCCAAGAGAAATGATAAAAAAAGAGGTTTTAAATGTTTTGCCAAAAGGTAAAGGTGTGAGAATAACTATTTCTGCTCCTGAAGGAAAAGAAATAGCAAAAAAAACCTTTAATCCAAGATTAGGTATTGAAGGTGGTATATCAATTCTAGGGACAACAGGAATTGTTTATCCTATGTCTGAAGATGCAATAAAGGAATCTATACGTCTTGAAATAAGGCAAAAATCCAAAAATAATAAAGAACTTTTATTTGTATTTGGAAACATGGGAGAAAGATTTATAAGAGAGTATGGTTATGAAAAAGACAATATAGTAGTTATTTCAAATTATGTTGGCTTTTCTATAGAATGTGCTATAGCTCAAGGAGTAAAAGATATAACAATAGTAGGTCACATAGGTAAACTAAGTAAGATAGCTTTTGGGTGCTTTAACACTCATAGTAGAGTTTCCGATGTAAGACTAGAAGTTATTGCCTTAGAATTAACTCTTATGGGATATGACTTGTCTTTAATAGAAAAGGTATTAAGGGAAAAAACTAGCGAAGGAGCTGTTAAGCTTTTAGGGGATGATTTTACTGAACTATATGAAAGAATTGGTAAAAAAATATTAAAGAGACTTGATATATATTCTTATGGAGAAGTTCATTTTGATATACTTATGTATTATGGTGCAAAGGAAATGAAGCTCCTATATAAATCAAGTAATTAAAGGAGTTGAGTACTTTCATATGCTTAAAATATTAGGCTTAGGTCCAGGTCATAAGGATTATATAGTTCCGAAGGTTATAAAAATTTTAGAGGAAAGCGAAATAATAATAGGATTTGAGAGAGCTTTAGAATCTTTAAAGATATTAGATAATATTGATTTTTCAAAGTTTAAAAAAGTTGTTTCTTTAAAAGAAATATTAAATATAATAAGTGAAAATAAAGAAAAAAGTATTTCTGTAATAGCTTCTGGTGATCCAACTTTTTATGGAATAACTAATTATATAAAGAAAAATTATAATGAAAGCTTTGAAATAATACCAGGAATAAGTTCTTTTCAATATTTAACTTGTAAATTAAATAAACCTTGGGGAAATGCTTTCGTTGGAAGTATGCATGGAAGAGAAGAAAACTTCGAAAAGATTGTTAAAGAGAATAGTCTATCTATTTGGCTTACTGATAAAAAAAATACACCTAATACTCTAAGTAAGAAATTATTGGATGCCAATATAAACTGTACGGTTTATGTTGGGGAAAATCTTTCTTATGAAGATGAAAAAATTACTAAGGGGTCTCCTTTAGAAATTTTAGAAAAAGATTATGAGAATTTAGTTGTTATGATAGTTGAAAGATAGGACTTTGGAGGAAATATGAGATTTATAAAAGATTCTGAATTTATAAGAGGAAATTGTCCTATGACTAAGGAAGATATTAGAATTCTTACAATAGGTAAACTGGATTTGGAAAAGGATTCGAATTTCCTAGATATAGGTAGTGGAACAGGAAGTATAACTGTACAAGCTTCTCAATTTATAGAGGAAGGGCAAGTTTACTCTATTGAAAGAGATGAAGATGCTTTAAATGTAACTAAAGAAAATTTAAGAAAGTTTAATTGTAAAAATGTTGTTTTGCTTGAAGGTGATGCTAGAGAAAAACTTGATGAGCTTTTAGAAAAGCTTAAGAATAAAATGATTACTCCTTTTGATTCTATATTTATAGGTGGATCAGGTGGTGGCTTAGAAAATATTTTATTTAAGTCTAATGAATTATTAGGCCATAAAGGAACTATTGTTTTAAATTTTATAACTTTAAATAATGCATATAAGGCTATTGAATATTTAAAAGAATTAGGGCTAAAAGCGGAAGTATCTTTAGTTAATATAAGTAAAAATAGAGAAAATACATACATGATGATTAGCAATAATCCAATTTTTATTGTTAAGGCATTTAAGGAGGAAAAATAATGGCAATATTATATGGAATAGGTGTGGGACCAGGAGATAGTGAATTATTAACAATAAAGGCAGTTAAGGCTATAGAAAACAGTGATGTAATAGTAGCGCCAAGTGCAGAGGAAGGTGGAGAAAGTATAGCTTTAAATTCTGCTGAGGAATACATAAAAGAAGGAACTGAGATTGCTATTAAGCATTTTCCTATGGGAAAGAAAAATAGAGAGTTAAAAGTAAAAGAAGCTTATGATTTTATATTAGAAAAGCTTAGAGAGGGAAAAAATGTTAGTTTCCTAACTATAGGTGATCCTTACGTTTATAGTACATATATTCATCTTTTAAATTATGTTGAAGATAATGGATTCCATGTAAAAACTATACCTGGAATAACATCTTTTTGTGCAGCGGCTAGCATAGTCGATAGAACAATAGTTGTAGGAAATGAGCCATTACTTGTTTTACCAGCAGGAAGAGTACAAGATATAAAGGATGAAAAATTCGTTGTAATAATGAAGGTTTATAAAAAAGAAGAAGAAGTTTTAGATGTATTGGAAGAAAAAGGCTTTGAATATGTTCTTGTTAGTAGAGCAGGAAGAGAAGGAGAAAAAGTCTTAAAAACAAGAGAAGAAATTTTAAGTCATAGAGACTATATGTCTTTAATATTAGCAAGTAAATAAATAAAAATTAGTGAATATTAAGATTATAAAATTGAAGATTTACATAAGGGAGGAAGAGAATAAAATGTTATATTTTATAGGTGCAGGAACCAGGAGCTGCTGATTTAATAACAGTTAGAGGGAAAAATATTTTAGAAAAAGCTGATGTTGTAATATATGCAGGATCTTTAGTAAGTAAGGAACATTTAGATTGTTGTAAAGAGGGGGTTAAAATATATAACTCTGCTTCAATGACTTTAGATGAGGTTGTAGAAGTTATTAAAGACAATGATGGTGAAGATAAGATTATAGTTAGACTACATACAGGAGACCCATCAATATATGGTGCTATTAAGGAGCAAATGGATGAATTAGATAAATTCAATATAAAATATGAAGTAGTTCCAGGAGTAAGTTCATTTACAGCAGCAGCTGCTGCCATAAAGAAAGAATTTACTCTTCCATCAGTAACTCAAACAGTTATATTAACTAGAGTTGAAGGAAGAACCCCAGTGCCAGAAACTGAAGATCTAGAAAGATTAGCTTCTATAGGAGCTTCTATGGCTTTATTTTTATCAATTTCAATGATAGATAAGGTTGTAGATAAACTAAAAAGAGGATATGGAAGAGAAGATGTTCCTATAGCTGTTATTTCAAGAGCTACGTGGGAGGATCAAGAAATAATAACAGGAACTTTAGAAAATATATCTCAAAAAGTAAAAGAGGCTGGAATTAATAAATGTGCTCAAATATTAGTTGGAGACTTTATTGATTGCGATTATGAGAAGAGTTTACTTTACGATAAACATTTTACTCATATGTTTAGAAAAGGCATAGATTAATATGATTGGAATAATAAGTGTTACTGAAAGAGGAGACACTATTGGAAATAAGCTCTTAGAGTACTTTGAAAATAAGAATGAGTCAGTAATTAAGTTTTATAAAAGTGAGAGGGATGATTTTTCTTTAAAAATAGTAAGTGAAAAATCTTTTAAACTTTGTAAAAATATTATTTTCATAAGTTCAACAGGAATTGCTATAAGAGGAATTGCAAGTCTTATAGTAAAGAAAGATAAAGATCCAGGGGTTGTAGTAGTTGATGTGAATAATAATTTTACTATTAGTTTAGTTGGTGGACATTTAGGAGGAGCTAATGAGTTAACTTTAGAAATAAGCAGTTTATTAAATAATACGCCTGTAATAACTACAGCTACAGATAACCAAAATAAATTAGCTCCAGATATGGTAGCTAAAAACAATGGACTCATAATAGATGATCTTAGTAAGGCTAAAGAGATGGCATCAAGGCTAGTAAATAATAAAAAAGTTTATTTTAAAGATGATAGGAAAATTTTAAAAACTCCTTTAGGATATGAAAATACAGAAGAAGTTAAAGAGAATACCCTATGGGTAACAAATAAAAAATTAAATTTAACTTCAGACAATATTTTAAGATTAATAAGAAAAGATATTATCTTAGGAATAGGATGTAGAAAAAATACTGACTCTAAAGATTTGAGAGACTTTGTTAAAGAATCCTTAGAAAAATTAGATATTGATGAAAAAGCTGTTTTAATAATAGGATCAATAGATATAAAGAAGGATGAAAAAGCTATTTTAGATTTAAGCAAGTCTTTAGATTGTCCTTTTGAAACTTTCTCAAAAGATGAAATAAAGAAGGTTCAAGATAATTTTGAGGGTAGTGATTTTGTTGAAAAATCTATTGGAGTAAGAGCTGTTTCAGAGCCAGTAGTCCTATTAATGGATGGAAATATAATAATCAATAAGATAAAGAAAAATGGAATGACATTAACTATTGGAGAGAAAAATTTTAAAAAATTAGGAGGCATTTAAGTGGGAAAGTTATACGTAATTGGAATAGGTCCTGGAGGACTAGATGAAATGACTTTAAGAGCTGTGAAAGCTATAGAAGAATGTGATGTAATAGTTGGATATACAAAATATATAGAAATGGTTAAAGAATTAATCGCAGAAAAAGAAGTGTTTAAGACAGGAATGCGTGGAGAAGAGGAAAGATGTAAGGAAGCTTTATCTCTAAGTAGAGATAAGAAGGTAGCTCTTATAAGTACTGGAGATTCAGGGATTTATGGAATGGCTGGGCTTATTTTAGAAATGAGAAAAGATGAAAATGTAGAGATAATACCTGGTATAACAGCATCAAGCGCTGCTGGATCAGTCTTAGGTGCTCCTCTAATGCATGATAATTGTAATATAAGTTTAAGCGACTTAATGACTCCTTACGATGAAATAAAAAATAGAGTTAAATTAGCTGCAGAGGGAGATTTTGTAATATCTTTATACAATCCAAAGAGCAAAGGAAGACCTCATTATTTAAAAGAATGCATAGAAATAATAAGAGAGTTTAGAAAGGAAGATACTCCTATTGCAGTAGTCAGAAATGCTTTAAGAGAGGATGAAAGCAAGGAAATATTTACTCTTAAGAATTTTACTGATGAAAATGTAGACATGTTCTCTATAGTAATCATAGGTAATTCAAAGAGTTATATTAAGGATGGATATTTCATAACTCCTAGAGGATATAAAATAAATAATTAATTATTTATTTGGTTTAAATTGATATTTATAGTTGTATAAGTTGTTTAATTATTAGGCTCTGTTTTAAACTAGTGTTGATTTCTAGATAATAGAAACTCTTTGTGCGATTAAGTTAGATATGAGGAGAGGGCTAGAAATCAATACTTACTTAAAATAGAGCCTAAAAACAAAATCTTAATTTAGGATGATGATAAAATGATAGGATTTATACTTGGAACTTCAGAAGGAAAGGACTTTTTAAGAGGTCTTAAAGATTTTCAAGAGAGAATAGTTGTTTCAACGGCTACAGAATATGGTGGAGAGTTATTAAGTGAATTTGATGTTGCACATGTTAATACAAAACCTTTAGATGAAAAAGAACTTAAAGAGTTTATAAAAAGATTTAACTTAAAAGTTTTAGTAGATGCTTCGCATCCATATGCTAAAAATGTTAGTGAAAATGCTCTAAAAGCTTGTAAAGAGTTAAAGATTGAATACATAAGGTATGAGCGTTCTGGTGTTTTAACAAAACTTGAAGATGAAAATATAATAAGAATAAGTTCTTTACAAGAACTTAAAAATATTGATTCAGATATAAATGGAACTTTACTTAATACAACAGGAAGCAATGGAATAAAAACCATTTTAAATTTAAATTTAAAAAATAGAGTGATTCATAGGGTATTACCTTCTATAAAAGTGATGAATGATATATTTGAGCTTGGAGTAAGGGTTGAGGATATTATTGCTATAAAAGGTCCAATTGGATATGAATTAAATAAAGCATTTATAAAGGAATATAATGCAAAGGCTCTTTTAACGAAGGATAGTGGAATAAGAGGGGGAGCTTTAGAAAAAGCTAAAGCTGCATTAGATAGCAATATAAAATTAGTAATACTTGAAAAACCTAAGGTTAAGTATGGAAAAAGTTTTTCGAGTATAGATGAAACAATAAACTATACGAAAAGAGTTTTAAATAAGTAAGGGGAAGAAAGATATGAAAAAGAAAAGAATTTTAGGTTTGGCTACATTGGGATTATTTGTTACTTTGGCTTTAGGGGGATGTGGGAAAAGTATTGAAAATACTTCAGTTGAAACTTTTAAAGCTACTGAAAATGGATATCCAGTTACTATAAATACATATGATCAAAATGGAAAAGAGTTTAAGGAGACATTTAAAGAAAAGCCTAAGAGAGTTGTTAGTACAAATCAAACTACAACGGAAATAATGCTTGATTTAGACTTACAGGATTATTTAGTTGGAACTGCTTTTATGGACAGTCCTATATTACCTAGATTAGAGGATAAGTATAAGAAAATGAATGTTCTTTCAGAAACATATCCTAGCAAAGAATCAGTTTTAGCCTTAAATCCTGATTTGATAATAGGATGGAAAAGTGTATTTTCTGATAAAAACTTAGGCTCTGTAGAAGCTTGGAATGAAAAGGGTGTAAATACCTTTATTCAAAGAAATTCTGGGATTGCAAAAGAGCAAACTTTAGAAGATGTTTATGAAGATATTGAAGATATTGGAACTATATTTAATATAGAAGATAAAGCTGATAAATATGTAGATAATATAGAAGATAGAATAGATAAAATAACAGAACAAACTAAAGAAGTAAAAGAACCTATGAAAGTTTTAATATTAGAAGGAGAAGGAGAAAATAAATACAGAGTGTATGGACCTAAATCTCTAGTTTCAGATATGGTATTAAAAGCAGGTGGAGTTAATATTGCAAAGGATTCTGGAAGTGTAGGAATTGAAAACATAATAGAAATGAATCCTGATGCTATAGTTCTTATACACTATTTAATGCAGAATAAAGATAATAAGGAAGAAAATTCATTGCTAGAGAATCCGGCATTGAGAAATGTTACAGCTATAAAAGAAAATAAAATAATATATACACCACTTGCAGAGACTTATGCTGGAGGGGTTAGAACAGTAGATGGAATAGAAAGAATAGCTAAGGGATTATATCCTAATTTGATAAAATAACAAAGGAGAATTTGATGAGTTTATTAAATCTAAAAAAAGAAAAGAATAAGACAATCATAATTGGATTCTTTTTATTTTTTCTTTTTATTTTGTCTATTATTTTAGGAATATCATTTGGCGCAGTAGATATTCCACCTTCTGATGTTTATAGTGTTTTTTTATATAAACTATTTGGTATTAAGATTGGAAATATTGGACATGTATTGAATAGTACAGTTTTTGATATTATTTGGGAAGTAAGGATGCCAAGAGTTTTATTAGGAGCTTTTACTGGAATGAGCTTAGCTGTAGTTGGTGTTATTATGCAGGCTACAATACAAAATCCATTGGGAGATCCATATATACTCGGGCTTTCTTCAGGAGCATCCTTAGGAGCAACATTTTCAATTCTTATAGGGTTCACTGGAATACTATCAAACTTTGGAGTAGGATTTGGAGCTTTTTTAGGAGCTTTAGTAGCCGCGATTTTAGTTTATTTCTTAGCGAAAATAGGGGGAAGAATTACTCCATTTAAAATGATATTAGCTGGAATGATTATAAGTTCTATTTGCTCTTCATTGACAAGTCTTATAATATTTCTATCTAAAGATAATGAAGGGATAAGAACTGTGAACTTTTGGATGATGGGAAGTTTAGCTGGAGCAGATTGGAGTAATATTGTTTTACCAATATTAGTTTCAATAATTCCGATTATCTATTTTTTTACTCAATGTAGAAACTTAAATCTTATGGTTTTAGGTGATGAAACATCTATAACTTTAGGGTTAAATATAGAAAAGCATAGAAAAATATATATGATTTTATCCTCTTTAGTAACAGGAGTAATAGTTTCAGTTTGTGGAACTATTGGATTTGTTGGAATTATGATACCTCATATAGTAAGGCTGTTATTTGGAACAGATCATAAACTTTTATTACCTTTTAGCGCTTTACTAGGAGCAATATTTCTTATTTGGACAGATGTTTTAGCTAGATGTGCTATTCAAAACATGGAGTTACCTATAGGTATAATAACAGCAATAGCTGGAGCACCATTTTTGTTATGGCTTATGGTTAAAGGAAATAATTGATTAAGAAAGGGAAGCTAAAATGATAAAAGTTGAAGAATTAAATGTATCATTAAGTAAAAATAAAATTATAGAAGATATTTCTTTTAATATTGAAAAAGGTGACTTTGTAGGGGTTATAGGACCTAATGGAAGTGGTAAATCTACTTTGTTAAAGACAATATATAAGGTATTAAAGCAAGATAGTGGAAAGATTTATATAAAAGGTGAGGATAGTGAAAAAATAAGTATAAAATCTATGGCTAGAGAATTAGCAGTTGTAAGTCAGTTTAATGATTACAATTTTAATTTTAAAGTTAAGGATATAGTAATTATGGGAAGAAATCCTTATAAAAAATCTTTTCAGTTAGATAATAAAGAAGACTTTGTAATAGTTAAAGAAGCTTTGAAAAAGGTCAATATGTATTCAGATAAGGATAGAGATTTTTTAAGTTTATCAGGGGGAGAAAAACAAAGAGTTATTTTAGCAAGAGCATTGGCACAAAAGACAGATATTTTAATTTTAGATGAGCCTACAAATCATCTAGATATAAAATATCAAATTGAAATAATGAATATTGTTAAGGACTTAAATATAACGGTTTTAGCAGCACTACATGATATGAATCTGGTTGCTTCATATTGTAATAAGGTTTATATGATGAAGGATAAAAGAATTGTTTTTTATGGAGAAAAAAGTGAGGTTTTAATACCTAAGAATATAAAATCAATTTTTGGTGTTGATTGTGAAATTGGAAAAACCTCTAATGGGAAAATGACAATAAATTTTTTGTTTAATTAATATTAAGTTCATATTTGTTTTTTTTAGTAGTATTTTTTGAAATTTAAAATAGAAAAATACTACTTTTTTTATTTTGATTATCAAAAAAAATATAAAATATATATTTTTTAATAATAATTTTTGGAGAAAATATATTATTATTAAAAAATAATGAAAAATAACTTTCAATAGATTTATTTCAAAATAAAAACATTAAAGGAATAAATTGACATAAAAATATTTTTTATATAGAATAATGATGTAGTGACAAGATGATAATCTAAAGTTGATTATAAATTTATATTAATAGCACTTAGAAAAAACACTAGAAATTAAATTATCAATAGAGTCTATAGCTGTATTATTATAAATTTGTAAAAGGATTTGATTCTTAAAAAATGAATATGGGAAACGGGGGGAGAACAATGAAAAGAAAGATGATAATCAAAAAGCTAAGTGTCTTAGCATTAGGTACTGTCTTTGCTTCAAATCTTATGCTACCTACAACATCGATTTATGCGTATCCAATAGAAGGTGAAAGCATAAATCATAATGTTAAAAAGGAAGGTGTAGAAGAAGAAACACCAAAAGAGACTGATTACTATCAAATTGGTGGAGTAGAAAGTTTTACTCAAAATGAAAACGATGTAATTCTAAGCTTAACAACAGGTGAAAAATTAAAAGTTTCATTTTTAACTGATGATGTTTTAAGAGTTTATATGGATCCAACAGGAGAATTCCAAGAGGAGCCAGATACAAATGGAAAAGATCACACAACTAAAATAATTGACAAGGCTGAAGAAGAGTATGCAAATCCAACTCCAAGTGTAGAAGATGGAGAGGTTATAAAAATTGGTACTAGTCTTGTTGAATTAAGAATAGAAAAAGCTACAGGGAAAATGGAACTTTTCAGTAAGGCCAGCAATAAAACTCTTTGGAAAGAAGCGGAACCTCTAAAATATAAGGGAAGAGAAACTGTTCAGACTTTAGAGTCAAATAAAGATGAATACTACTATGGTGGAGGAATGCAAAATGGACGTTTCTCACATAAAGGTAAGAAAATAAATATTAAAAATGAAAATAACTGGGTAGATGGAGGAGTTGCAAGTCCAAATCCATTCTATTTCTCAACTAATGGATATGGAGTTATGAGACACACTTTCCAACCAGGAGTATATGATTTTGAGTCAACTGAGTCTGGAAAAGTTACAACAACTCATAATGAGAGAAGATTTGATGCTTATTATTTTGTTGATGAAAAACCAACAAATATTATAGATAAATTTACAGAATTAACAGGAGAGCCTGTATTATTACCTGAGTATGGATTCTATTTAGGACATGCAAACTGTTATTCTCGTGACTGGATAAATGATGAAACAGGACAAGAGTCACAAACACCAAAACCTGGATTTGATAGACAAGAAACATTAATGGTAGATGCTAAAAAAATTGTTGATGATCATGTTAAAAATGATACTCCACTTGGATGGTTCTTGCCAAATGATGGTTATGGATGTGGATATGGTCGTGAAGAGACTATAGATGGAAATATAGACAATCTAAAAGAATTCGTTGATTATTCAAGAGGATTTGGTATTCAAACTGGTCTTTGGACACAAAGTCAGTTAAAGCCAACTGGAAACCAAGCTGCATACCTTGAAAGAGATATAGATAAAGAGGTTGGAGTAGCTGGTACAAATGGAGTTAAAACTGATGTTGCATGGGTTGGTCCTGGATATTCATTTGCTCTTAACTCAGTAAGACAGGCTGCTGAAGGTATAGTAAATAACTCTAAGGATAACGCAAGACCATTTATAGTTAGTTTAGATGGTTGGGCTGGAACTCAAAGATATGCAAGTATTTGGTCTGGAGACCAATATGGGGGAGAGTGGGAGTATATTAGATTCCATATTCCAACGTATATAGGATCAGGTCTTTCTGGACAACCTAATGTTGGTTCTGATATGGATGGTATTTTTGGAGGAAGTGCTTTAGTACAAGCAAGAGATTTCCAATGGAAGACATTTACTCCAGTTCAAATAGACATGGATGGATGGGGATCAAATGCTAAGAATCCTTATGTATTCGGAGAACCATATACTTCAATAAACAGAATGTATCTAAAGCTTAAAGGCGAAATGATGCCATATAACTACAGTATAGCTAATGAGGCTACTGAAGATGGGGTTCCAATGATTAGAGCTATGATGCTTGAATATCCAGAAGCGTATACTTATGGAACAGCTACTGAGTATCAATATATGTGGGGACCAAATATGTTAGTAGCTCCAATTTATCAAAATACAGCTGCTGATGAAGTTGGAAATGATATAAGAAATGATATTTATCTTCCTGATGAAGATCAAATATGGATAGATTACTTTAGTGGTACACAATATAGAGGTGGCGGAGTATTAAATAACTTTGATGCACCATTATGGAAGGTTCCTGTTTTTGTTAAGAATGGAGCTATAATTCCAATGACTAGTGAAAATAATAATCCAGAAGAAGTAGATGATTCTCATAGAATTTATGAAGTATATCCAAGCGGGGATACAAACTTTGAGGTTTATGAAGATGATGGATTAACAACTTCTTATAAAGAAGGAAAATCAGCTAGAACTATGGTTACTTCAAGTGCTCCTAAAACTGGAGAGGGCACTGCTGTTATAACTGCTGGATTATTAGAAGGTGATTATAATGGAATAACTGTTGAAAGATCAACAGAATTTATAGTAAATGTTAGTAAGAAACCAACAAGCCTTAATGTTACTGTAGGTGGAGGAGATGTTACATTAACTGAAGCTACAACACTAGAAGAGTTTGAAAATGGAACTAACATGTACTTCTATGATGAATCTCCAAACTTAAATAAGTATGCTACTGAAGGTTCAGACTTTGCAGATGTAGAGATTACTACTACTCCTAAGGTATACGTAAAAGTTGATAAGACAAATGTGAAAGAAAATGAAGTTAAATTAACAGTTGAAGGTTTTGAAAATGTTCAACCTATAGATAAGAATGAAGTTAATGCAAACTTAAGTACTCCAAGTAATTTTGGAGCTGATGAAGAAGGAATTACTCCTGAGTCAATTAAGCTAACTTGGGATGCTGTAGAAGGTGCTACAACTTATGATGTAGAAGTAGATGGTGTTGTATTTAAAAATATCAAGACTAATGAATACCTTGATACAGAGCTACATTATGATACTGATTATAACTATCGTGTACGTAGTGTAAATCAAGATGGACATTCAGAGTGGAGTGAATTAATAACAGTTAGAACAGATTTAGATCCATATAGAAATGTTCCTAAAGATATGAAGGCAGATTGGAAGTGGGGACAATACAGCAGTGATGAACCATTCAAAGCTTTAGATGGAGATGATGCATCACAGTTCCATTCAGCTGGAAGTGCTATTGATAAGCCGTTTATAATTGATATGCAAAAAGCTTATGAAATAGAAAAATTAGAATTGTTATTTAGAAAAAATGGTAATGGTTCTGTTAGAAGAGCAGAGATATATAGTAGCTTAGATGGAGTTAACTATGAGAAGGTATTTAGTAATGCTCAAGGTTCAGATATTCCAAAATGGGAAACTGATGGAGAAGTTAAAACTATAGAATTTAATGAGCCAATAAAAGCTCGTTACTTCAAAATTGTAACTAAGGAGTCAATTGGAAATTTCTTAACAATGAGAGAATTTAGACCATATAAAGTTGATGGGACTAATGGACAAGTTGTTGGAGACTGGAACAACAGTGGAAGTATAGAAGAAGGAGATTTAGTGTTCCTTGAAAACTATACTGGGTTAACAACCGTAGACTCAGACTGGGGATATGTATCTTCAGCAGACTTAAATGCTAATGGTGTTATAGATGCATATGATATTTCTTATGTTGCTAGCCAATTAGAGGGTGGAATTAAGCCGTCAGAAGGTAAGGAATTAGAAGGAGAAATCATGCTAGTACCTAGCAAGACTGATATTAAGGCTGGAGAAACATTTACAATAGATGTAGTTGGAACTGGGCTTTCAGATATTAATGCATTCAGTGTTGAACTTCCTTTAGATGCTTCTAAGTATGAATACATTAAGACACAAGGAACTGTTCCTACAGCTGGAATGAGAAATCTTTCTAAAAATAGAGTTCATACAGATGGTACTCAAGATGTTTATGTAACATTTACTAACGTTGGAGACAATGTAAGAGTAAGTGGAACAGATACAATAGCAAGAGTAGAATTAAAGGCTAAACAAAATTTAACTTGGGATATAGAAGCTACTCATGCATTATTAGTTGATAGTAAATTAAATTCTAAGACTGCTATAGCAGAGATAGTTGATCCTGAAACAGAATTGCCTTCAGGTAGACCAGAAACTAGTAAGATTGAAAAAGAACACATTACAGTTGATGGCGATTCAAGTCAATTACAAGCTAATATGGGATTAGATAAGTTAATAGATGGAACTACAAGCAGTGATGATGGTTCACGAATGGATCTTAAGTGGGTATTTACTCCAGATCAAGAGGATAAAGGAACGCTTCCTTTCGAAATGATATTTGAATTTGATGAGCCGAAGAAATTGGATAACTTTACTATTTACAATAGAACAAATAGTGATGGAAGTATAAATTCAGCTGCAATGAAGAAAGTTAAAGCTGTTGGATACTTAAATGGACAAGAAGTTGATTTAGGCGAAAAAGCAGATATTAGAACTGCTACTACTGTTTATGAATTAGATGGACAAGAGTTTGATAAGATTGTAATTACTGCTTTAGAATCTCATAAAGATATGCATACATTAGCAATAAATGAGATTGAGTTCTATGAAAAAGCTGGTGTAGAGGCTAATGGAATAAGCTTTGTAGAAGGTACTCCAAAGTCAGTATATCTAAATAAAATAACACCAATATTTGCACAGGTTACTCCTGATAATGCAAATAACTTAAACTACAGATTAGTATCAGATAATCCAGAAGTTCTAGAAGTATTACGTGTTGATAGAGCAGCTGAAGTAACTTACTATGTTCGTGGATTAAAATCAGGTGTTGCTACTCTTATAGCTACTACAGCTGATGGAAAACACACTGTTTCTCATGAAGTAGTTGTTTCTGATGGAATAGATAAGACATTATTAGCTAACATGATAGATGAAGCTAAATCACATGAAACTTTAAGCGAAATCTATACACCAGAAACTTATGATGCATTAAGATTATCAATAATTGCTGCAGAAGAAGTTTTAAGTAATAGCAATGATGAGAAAGAAGTAAGTGATGCTATTGTAGATTTAAGAAATAAAATTAATGCTTTAGAAGAGCGTGGAACTATTGAAGAACAAAAGTTAGACTTCAATAAGTTAACTGCTATAGATGCTACAAGTGAAGCAGATCAGGATTATATGGAAAATGCAGTAGATGGAGATGAAAATACTATATGGCATTCAGGTTACCAAGCTGCTGATAAATTGCCTGTATCTATAACTATCGAGTTAGATGAAGCTCATACTCTTAATCAAATAGATTATTTACCAAGACAAAATAGTAGAAACGGTCATATTACTAAGTATATGGTTGAAACAAGCTTAGATAATGAGAATTGGACAGAAGCTAGAACTGGTGCTTTAGAAGTAAATAAAGCTGGAACTGCTTTAGCTGATACTGGATATAATCCAATAAGATTTAATTCTGTTAAAGCTAAGTATGTAAGATTTACAGCTCTTGAAACTTTAGGAGATACAAACAACAAGTATGCAAGTGCTGCTGAGCTTGTATTATATGGAACTAAAGATTCTATAAGTGCTGAGTCAATCACATTAGAGAAAACTGAGTTAGCTCTTAAAGTGGGCGGAACTGAGCAATTAGTTGCTGTATTAAACCCAGTTGAAAGTACTGATGAGATAACTTGGGCTTCAAGTGATGATTCTATAGTTACAGTTGATGCTAATGGATTAGTTACTGCTACAGGTGCTGGAGCTGCTACTATTACAGCTACAATACCAAATGGTGAGACAGCTACTGCTACTGTAACTGTAACAGAAGATTCAGAAGAAATCATAGTTAATCCAGTTAGAAACTTCAAGGAGGCTGAGGTTAATAAGAAAACTGTAAGTGTAACTTGGGAAGCGCCAGAAACTACAGTTGGATTAGAAAGCTATGTTCTTTACAGAGATGGAAAGAAAGTAGGAGAGGTTCCAGCTAATGAAACTTCTTATATGTTCAAAGGACTAAATAGACACACAATCTACAACTTCAAGATTGCTGCTAAATACTCTGATGGACAAGTTTCAAGCAAGGAATCAATAACTCTTAGAACTGCAAGATAATAAAATCATTAAATAATATAATTAAGAGGAGTGAGGATTTTGCCTTGCTCCTTACTACATACTGATATACATTGACGAGGAGAGGGATTAAATGAGAAGGATATTAAATTTATTATTAGTTGTATTATTAACATTTACTTTTATTGGATGTGGAAACAAGGAATATGAAAGAGATACATCCAGCGGAGAAAAAATTATTGTAAGCTTAGATGAAGCTCTTGCTATGGCTACGGATGAAGAAGCAATAATTCTTTTAGGGAGACCTACATGCAGGGATTGTTTGATTTTAGAAGATATACTTGTATCATATCTAGAAGATCATAAAATAACCATATATGAAGTTAATCTAGACAATGAAGGTACATCAGAAGAGGAAATTCAACGTAATAGAAATAAAATAAATAAAGTCTTTCCAGACTTTAATTCAACTCCATCAATGTATTATGTTAAAAGTGGAAAGATAATTGATGAAATAATAGAGGCTTCAAGTGAGGAAGAATTAGATAAATGGGTTGTAAAAAATAGACTTGATGCAAAATAAATATATTAAAGTCAAAAATATCTCTACAGGAAAAGTATTCACTTGTAGAGATATTTTTGTATATAATTAAAGCTTTTGAAGAGAATATAAATAAGATGTTTTTACAGAAATGCATATCTTAAATTTAAAATACTATTAAATCTTAATTATGTCTCATTCTATCCAATAAAGTTCCATCTGAAAATTTGTTTTCACCAATTATAATATCACCTATATGATGTTTTATATATTCACCATAGTTGTTTTTTGTTGAAGACAAAAGCTCATCAATAAAGTATATTCCTTTAGGTATATTATCTAAAGTTAAAACGCATAATGCGCCATATACACCGGATGCTACTTGAATATATGTTGCATTAGTCTTATATTTTTCATAAGTTTTTTTATTGTTTAAAGAATTATACATATATATTTCAAAATCATCATAACTTAAAAGAACACCAACTAAATCATCACCTATTAAAGAATCTTTTTCGGGATTTAAAACTTCAGTAGGTTTATTCCAAAGTTCGTCTATAGTATCTATATTATTTTTAATGATTTTTGTTGTATGATCATTAATCTTGTATATAAATCCAGTCTCCATGTTATACATTTTACCAAGAGTAATAGCTTCTTCATGGGGCATCAAACAACCATAAAAGATCTTATTTCCCAATGAAACCTTAAATTCTAATTCATATATTTCATTATAGAGGAATATGGATTCGTGATTTTTCATAAAGGTTGGATAACTATCTATAGCTTCATCTAAAAAGCCTTCAGGGTACCAAGTAGTATAGATTGTATCTTTATTTACCTTTGATTTATCCTCTAAAAAGGATGTATCTTCTTCTATGATATAACATCCATTAGGAAGATGATTTTTTCTTTTCATTAATTCTATGGCCATCCATTGAACTACTCCTGGATTCATTCCAGAGCAAATAATAGCTGTTGTATTTTTAAATTCATCCCTATGACTTTGAAAAATTTCATACCTTTCCTGAGATTGAAAGCCTTGGATATCTTCATTTTCATCTACAGATGTACTTTCTAAAGCAGTATTAATATATCTAACTCCTAAACTATTGCAACACTTTAAGGTTGATATAGTATCTGAATAAGAAAGATCTATAACTATTGAAGTTTTAGTATTCTTAAGATGGTTTTCAAGATTTGTTGCATCATTGGCATCAAATTCATATAAATTAATTTTATCTTTTAAGTTAGGAAATTTATTATTATAATATGATATAAGATTTTGATTTAAATCAACTAAATGAAGATTTACATCTTTTATAAAGTTATATATTGGGTCATCAGGGTCCTTAATTGCAATATTTAAAATTGATAAAAATGATTTAGAAACTCCACCATTGCTTCCTAAGATACTTATATTGTATGGAGGCGTTAAGGAAGAATCATTTCTATATAAATTTAGATTTGGGGTAAACTCACAAATAGATAAGTTTGGATTTAGAGATTCAGTTATTTCGCACTTTGTAGCCTTTAAAATTTTTTTTATATAATTAAAGCCTACAAAGGCGGTTTCATTATATAGATTGGTGAAAAAATCTATCTCTACATCTTGATTACTATCCTTAGTTTTAATGGATAATTTGGATTTCTTTAAATTAATTATAAAGGTTAGACCATCTGAATTTGGTAAAAAGAAAGAGTTTTTTATTTTACCTATATTTAATTCTTTAGTCATTTCATATAGATATAGTGTAAATAAAGAATGGTTAGATAATATTTCTTTACTACAATTTGTAAGATTAACTTTTATATGCCTTAAGTAATTTTCCTGAATCATGATTAAAGCTCCTATATTTTTATACTAATAATAATATGATTTAAAGTAGCTTTTTGACAATTTCACAATAAGGTTAGGATTTAAATAAGTACCAAGGGAAAATAGCATTGTAAAAATATTTTTATAATGTCATAAAGGTAATTTAAATACAGTCTGTAATAAAAAAATATATAAGTTGGTGATAACTAAAAATGGGAAAATATATATTAGATACTAATATAATCATAAGTCTTTGGAAACAAGATAGGGCGATTAAAAGTTTTATAGAAGATAATGATATTTTAATTCTGAGAGAAGTATTAGAGGAATTATCAAAAAAGGAGAGAAAAAGGTTTAATGGAGCAGAGATAATGTCTGAGAGATTTATGAAACTAGTTCCATTTATGTATGAAAGCAATAAATTTTCATTTGAAGAATTTTTAAGTGATATAAATTTTGAAAATATAAAAGGCAAATCATATTATTATCAAGGAAATAAACTTACAGAAATAGATTTACTTCTTGTTTTTGCCACAAAATGTAATGGAGAATTTCAATTGGTTACTGAGGACTTAGGATTATTTGATTTTGCTAAAAATATTCTAGGGGACAATAAAGTTTTACGGTTAGGCTCTGTTTTAAGTGAGTTATTATAAGTTTATTTGATATATGAGTAAATCTTAGGTATTATATTATATAGCAAGTTAAGTTATAGAAATTAATTTAACTTAATATAAAATTTGTAAGGTGATTTAATGGAAGAATTAATAAAGTCAATTGATAAGATTACTAATGAAGAAATAGTAAAGTTAGTAATAAGCAATAAAATGAATAAAGATATTGAATACAAGAAGATAGTATTTGAACTTAAGGAGAAAAATAAAAAAGAGTTTTATCAAATAGAAAAGTACACTGATAAGCAGGTTTTTCATGAAAATATAGAAAAGTCAGAAATAAAATCTAAAGTTTTAGAATTATTTGCTTCAAATTATAAGCAGTTAAATGCTTTTTCAAAGGATAAATCCTTTGATCTTAAAGTTTCTAAAAAAGGAAAGGTGTTTTTAGGAATTAAAAATAATGAGAATTTAAAGATTGTTAAGAAGGAACATAATAGAAAGAAAAATTACATATTAGAAGAGGGTATGATTATAGAGCCTCTTATAGATTTGGGTGTTTTTACTAAAGAAGGAAAAGTTATAAATTCAAAATATGATAAATATAAGCAAATAAATAGATTTATAGAAATTATAGATGATGAGATAAAGAAAATAGATCAAGAAGAACTTACTATATTAGACTTTGGATGTGGTAAGTCATATTTAACATTTATATTATACTACTACTTTGTTGAGATTAAGAAGATAAAGGTTAATATGATTGGACTAGACTTAAAAGCTGATGTAATTAAAAAATGTAATGATATAGCTAAAAAGTACAATTATGAAAATCTTCGCTTTGAATTAGGTGATATAAATGGATTTAAATATAATAATAAAGTTGATATGGTAATAACTTTACATGCTTGTGATACAGCAACCGATTATGCTTTATATAATGCTATTAAATGGAATACTAAAATGATATTCTCAGTACCATGTTGCCAACATGAATTTAATAGCCAAATAGAAAGTGAAAAGTTTTCTATATTAACTAATTATGGAATAATAAAAGAGAGAATATCAGCTCTTATGACAGATTCTGTTAGAGCAAATCTTTTAGAGTGTGCAGGATATAAAACACAACTTCTTGAGTTTATAGACATAGCTCATTCTCCAAAGAACATATTAATAAGAGCAACTAAGAGCAATGTTTCGAAGGGTAAGAAAGAGAAAGCTTTAAAGGAAGTTAATAATCTTATTGAGGAGTTTAACTTAAGTCCAACACTATATAAGTTACTACAAGAAGAGAATATTATATAATTCGTATAAAAGAACAATCAAGTTTTGATTGTTCTTTTTTGTTTTTATAGTTTTAATTGAATTTTATTTTTGGGTTAAATGTTAATAAATTGTATACTTTGCTAAAAAGCAAATAGAAACCCTTGTGAAAAAATAAAAAGTATGTATAATTATCTGTGTAATAACGAAATATTTATATTGTTTTTGGAATAAAGTTCGTTATATAAAATTCGAGGGGGATAAAATAGAGTATGTTAAAGAAAATGACAACTATTTTATTAGCAGTGCTTATTACAAGTTTAGCTTTTGTTGGATGTAGCATTGATAATAAAAAAGAGGCGAGGGCAGAAGAGAAAAATACCATAGGAATAATAGGTGCTATGAATGAAGAATTAGAAGTTCTTCTTAAGGATATGAAAAATAAAAAAGAAGTTAAAAAGAATGATTTAACTTTTTATGAGGGTGATCTTTGGGGACAACATGTAGTAGCAGTTGTTTCAGGAGTTGGAAAGGTAAATGCGGCATCATGTACTCAAATATTAGCAAGTGAATTTAAAGTTAATTCTATTATTAACATAGGAGTTGCTGGGGGAGTATCAAAAGATATATATCCTGGAGATGTAGTAATAGGAGATACATATGTTCAACATGATATGGATACTACAGTTTTTGGAGATAAAGTTGGACAGGTTCCGAGAATGGCTGTTTATGATTTTAAGGCTGATGAAAATTTGTTGAATTTAGCTAAAGAAGCTGCGAAGACAGTTCCAGATATAAATACTTATGTTGGCAGAATAGTTTCTGGTGATCAATTTATAGCCGATAGTGGAAAAGTACAATGGCTTGAAAAAGAATTTAACGCAAAGGCAGTTGAGATGGAAAGTGCAGCCATAGCACAAGTTGCTTACTTAAACAATATACCATTTGTAATAATACGTTCAATATCAGATAATGCTAATAATGGAGCACATATGGATTACGAAGAATTTATTCCAATAGGAGTTAAGAATTCAACGTCTATATTAAAAGCAATGTTTGAAAAAATGTAGTCTTAGTTTTAAAAAGATAATTGATATTTTAAAATAAACAAAAAAGATACATCAGAATGTTTTGATGTATCTTTTTTGTTAGATTTGTTTTAAATCAGCATTGATTTTATATAGGTCTAAATATATCGCAAAATCAATGCTCACTTAAAACCAAGACTTAAATTAAAATTTAGGACTTATTTCTTCTCTTTGAATTCTTTTAATCTCTTTAAGTCTTAAATTTGTTACTTCCATTATTTTATCAAATGATTCCCCATCAATAATCATTTGCTTAGCAAGATCATGGGAAGATTTATTTTTACTATTCATAATAAGTACCTCCTATTAAGTTAAAATTCATTTTAGTTTTAACTTAAGTAAGAAAATGTATGTTATGATTTTATAGGTAATTAAGTTATTTATTAATCTTCATATAAATATTTTCTTGTCATAGGAAGTGAGTTGTTTATTCCTTTTGAGTATAGAGTTTGATGAACATCTATATCCCAATAGTGGAAGGCAGCTGCACAAGTTGCTAAATATAGGTGCCACATTCTTAAGAAGTTTTCATCAAACATTTCGCGTTCTTCACCTAAATGATCCATAAAGTTTTTAACCCATTCTTCTAATGTTCTCATATAGTGAAGTCTTAAGCTTTCAACATCAATAACATGGAAGTTTAAATCAGCAGCAATTGTAAGCTCTTCTCTTAATGTTGGTAAATATCCTCCAGGGAAAATATATTTAGTAATCCATTTGTTACCTTCAGTTTCAACAAGATTAGTTATATTATGAAGTAAGAAAAGACCACTCTCTTTTAAAATGGAATCTACATTTTTAAAGAATAGAGGAAGGTTAGCGTGGCCAACATGTTCAGCCATTCCTACACTTACCACTCTATCAAACTCTAAGTTTGATTTTTCAAGGTTTCTATAATCCATAAGTTCAACCTTTACTAAATCTTCTAATCCTTCATTTTTTATTCTTTCATTAGCCTTTTTAAATTGTTCTTCGCTAAGTGTTATTCCTAAAGCTTTTACTTTGTAAAGTTTAGCTGCTTCTATTATTAAATAGCCCCAGCCACAACCAATATCTAAAAGTCTTTGTCCTTCTTTTAGATTAAGTTTTTTTAATATGTAATGTATTTTATTCATCTGGGCATCATAAAGAGTATCAGACTCTTCTTTAAAATATCCACATGAATAACTCATAGTTTTATCTAACCAAAGACTATAAAAATCATTTCCAATATCATAATGATGAGCAATATCCTTTTTTGATTTTAATAGTGACGGTGCTTTAATTTTTGAAGCAAGTCTAAATACAGTACTTTGATTCATAAAGCTATCTTTATTACGAAGTATGCTTTCAAAGAATTTTTGAAGATCTCCTTCTATATCAATATCCCCATTCATATAAGCTTCACCTAAAGCAACACTAGGATCTGATATAAGATCTTTTTTGCTTGGAAAGTTTTTTATTATTAATTTGAATTCTGGATTTCCTTCTCCATATTTAAGTGTTTCGCCATCCCAAAACTCTAAATCAAATGTTCTATCTGAAAGATGTTCAGCGATGGATTTAGCTATAGTTTTATTCATTTCCATTAAAATCACCTCTTTATAAAAGTTATATTTTTATAATACTCCTAATGATTTTAATTGACATAAATAAAGTAACCTTTAAATCTTTATTATCCTTTAAATATGCAAAATAATATATAAATTACTCAAAAATACACATGTATAAAAGAAAAAAATGGTATTTAAAATAGAAAAATATCATAAATTATCACTAAATAATAAATAAATTTAAGTTTTGAGAGTGAAAAATATAATTTTAACAAAAAAATAAGAGAATGTTTACTAATTTATATAAATTTGATATGCTTTTAAAAGAACTAAAAGTTTAAATTAAAACAAATACTAAGGAGGATAATAATGAGTTTATTAAAGAAATTTTCTTTAGGCTTAGTAGTAGCTATGTCTACATTTACTTTTGTAGCTTGTAGCAGCGATAAAAGTGTTAAAACTAATGATATAACACTTAAATCATTAACGACTAAAGAAGTACAAGAAGACTTAAAAGATAAGTCATGGGTTGCTGTTGATACTCGTTTAAGTGATTCATTTAATGGATGGATATTATACGATGAGGCAAGAGGCGGACATATTCCAAATGCAGAGGATTTTTCAGCGAATTGGATAACTTTTGAAGTTAAGGATAAAAAAGAAAAGGAAGCTAAATTAGAAGAAGCTCTAAAGACTAAGGGAATAACTCCAGATAAGAATATTATTCTATATGATGCTAATGGAGAAGATTCAAAGGTTGTAGCAAAGTACTTAGAAGAAAAGGGCTACAAGAACTTATATTCATATGATATTAAAGAATGGGCTAAAGATGAGAGTTTGCCATTAGAAAAATATGAAGATTATAAAGAGATAATTCCAGCTAAGGTTCTTAAAGAGATATTAGATGGTAAAAAGCCAGAAACTTTTGAAAATGCTAAAGATATAAAAGTGTTTGAAGCAAGTTGGGGAGATGAAAATCAAAGTTATGGAAAAGGACATGTTCCTACAAGTGTTCATATAAATACAGATACTATTGAACCACCAACAGAAAATCCGCCTCAATGGATGTTAGCTTCACCAGACAAGTTAACAAAATTTGCAGAAGAGTATGGAATAAATAAAGATGATACTATAATACTAACTGGTGCAGAGCAAATGGCAGCTTATAGAGTCGCAAGTGTGCTTAAATACATGGGAGTTAAGGATGTAAGAGTTCTAAATGGTGGAGATAGTGCTTGGACAAGTGCTGGATATGAATTAGAAACTAAGGTTAATCCTAAAACTTCAGGTGGAAGTTTCGGTGAAACTATACCAGGAGATCCAAGTGTAATAACTACTATTCCAGAACTTAAAGAAGATCTTAAGAAGTCAGATTTCACTTTAGTAGATAATCGTTCTTGGGATGAATACATAGGAAAAGAATCAGGATATAGTTACCATGATAAAAAAGGTAGAATTCCAGGAGCTGTATATGGATATGCTGGAACACATGGTTCAACTTCTCTAGATTATTATAGAAATGTTGATAATACTATGAGGAATGGATATGAAATAGAAAAAATGTGGGAAGACCAAGGAATAAACTTAAAAAATCATCTTGCATTTATGTGTGGAAGTGGTTGGAGAGCTGCGGAAGTTTATTACTATGCAAATGTGATGGGACTTAAAAATACATCAATTTATAGTGATGGATGGATTGGTTGGAGTAATGCTGGTAATCCATCAGTAACAGGAGATCCAACTAAATAATTATGAATAAATTAAAGAAAATTTTATATCCAATAATAGTATTAATTCAATTAGTTTTATGGGTAGGAGTAATTGCTGTACAGTATTTCACAAAGAAAAGTGCAGGGGTAATGCATCATATATATTTCAAAAGATATGAATATTCAAATATTTTAACTGATGCAAAATTAAATCAACTATTATTAAGTGTAGTGATTTTAACCATAGTATTTCTATGTTTAGCTATATATTTAATGAAGAATAAGAAAGATAGCTTTATAATAACTCAATTAGTTATTTTGGTAATAGCAGTTATAATATTAGCGCTAGTTATCAAACTTAAGTTTTTTGGAGGATTATTAGCTTATTATTACTTTATAATAGTAGCCAGTATAGTTTTCTTACTTCAATTTTTATGGAATGTGATACTTTTATTAAAAGCCAAATAACATAATATAATTTAAAATAAAACATCTTATTTAACGATAAGATGTTTTATTTTTTATCAAAGTATTGAAAAATAATTGAAATTATGTAAAAATTTAGATATAAATTAATTAAAAGGGGTGTGGAAACTTGAAAAAAGTATTAACCTTATTAATGACGGCGGTTTTAGTTACGTCAAACCTTGGAAGTACTTTAGCTTTAGCCAGAGAACCACTGAGCACACAGGGAACTTTTGAAAAAATGAAAGCTGAGTTTATTACAGAAGAAGGTAGAACCGTTGATTTTACAGAAGAGTGGAGATTTAATTTAGGTGATGTAGCTGGGGGAGAATCACCTGAATTAGATGATTCAAATTGGAGAGGACTAGATTTACCTCATGATTGGAGTATAGAACTTGATTTTAATAGTAGTTCTCCTGCTACTCATGAAGGGGGATATTTAGATGGGGGTACAGCATGGTATAGAAAGCACTTTATATTAGATAATTCTTATGAAAATAAGAAAATATCTATAGACTTTGATGGGGTTTACATGGAAAGTGAAGTATATGTAAATGGACATAAAGCTGGGGAATATCAAAATGGATATACGCCGTTTAGTTTTGATATAACAGAGTATTTAAAATTTAATGGTGAAGAAAACGTTATCTCTGTTAAGGTTAAAAATGCTCAACCAAGCAGTAGATGGTATTCAGGAAGTGGTATTTATAGAGATGTTAATTTAACAGTTACAAATCCAGTTCATGTTGATCGATATGGAACTTTTGTAACAACACCTACATTAGAAGAGGATTTAGCTAGAGATGGTAATGTAAATGTAGATATAGTTACAGAAGTAAATAATAGAAGCAGTGAAAATATAAGTGCTATTATTAAATCTACCATTCTAGATTTAGAGGGCAATGTTGTAGGAGAAGTAGAAAGTGAAGAGGCATTAACAAGTGGTATTAATAAAATTAATCATGATATTATAGTAAGCAATCCGAAACTTTGGGGTGTTTATGAAGGTAATCTTTATAAAGTAAAAACTGAAGTAATTGTTAATGATGAAATTACAGATACTTATGATACTCAATTTGGATTTAGATATTTTGAATTTGATGCAAATACTGGATTCTCTTTAAACGGAGAGTATATGAAGTTAAATGGTGTTTGTATGCATCATGATTTAGGTTCCTTAGGAGCAGCTGTTAATTATGATGCTGTTGAAAGACAAGTAGATAAATTAATTGGTATGGGAGTAAATGCTATAAGAGTAACTCATAATCCAGCTTCTAATGAACTTATAGATATTTGTGAGAAAAAAGGAATTCTTTTAATAGATGAGGCTTTTGATTGTTGGAACCAATCTAAAAAACAATATGATTATGGTAGATTCTTTAATCAATATGCTGAAAGAGATATTAAAGCTATGGTTGAAAGAGGAAAAAATAGTCCATCTATAATTATGTGGTCTATAGGTAATGAAATATATGACACCAATAATGCTAGTGGAGTTCAAATAGCTAAGAATCTTGTTAAATGGGTTAAAGAAGTTGATACTACAAGACCAACTACTATTGGAGAAGATAAATATAGAGGAAATAAAGTTGATGGAGTTGCAAACTTCCACCAATATAGAGATCAAGTATTTGATGCTGTAGATGTAGTTGGATACAACTATAGCGAAAATGTATACGATGTTCACCAAGAAGAAAAACCAGAGTGGATAAAATATGGATCAGAAATTTCTTCAGCAGTAAGGTCTAGAGGAGTTTATTTAGATCCAAGCAATCCTAATATAAGTGATTGGGAAAACCTTCAGACATCATCATATGATAACTCAGTAGTAGGTTGGGGAAGAAGTGCTGAGGACTCAACTAAGAGGGATAGAGATAGACAATTTATAGCAGGTCAATTTATTTGGACAGGCTTTGACTACATTGGAGAACCAACACCGTTCTATAATTCATATCCTGCTAAAAGTTCATATTTTGGAATAATTGATACAGCTGGATTTGAAAAAGATATTTATTACTTCTATCAAAGTCAGTGGACAGATGAACCAATGGTGCATATTTTACCACACTGGAATTGGGAAGAAGGAGAAAATGTAGAGGTTTGGGCTTATTCTAATGTAGATACTGTAGAGTTATTTCTAAATGGAGAATCTTTAGGAGAAAGAAGTTTTGAAAACAAGACAACTAATTATGGAGAATCTTATTTAGAAACTTCTGATGGTAAATTACATTTAGAGTGGGATGTACCATTTGAGGCTGGAACATTAAAAGCTGTTGCTAAGAAAGATGGAGAGATTGTAGCAGAAAAAGAAATAAAGACTGCTGGAGGATCCTGCTGCAGTTAAATTAACTCCAGATAGAAGAGTTATAGATGCAGATGGAGAAGCATTATCTTTTGTAACAGTAGATATTGTTGATGAAAATGGAGTAATAGTTCCAAATGCTGATAATCTAGTAGAGTTTGAAGTTACTGGAGGAGAGTTAGTTGGAGTTGATAATGGAAATGCTTCAAGTGTAGAGAGATATAAAGATGATAAAAGAAAAGCATTTAGTGGTAAAGCTTTAGCAATAGTACAATCTAATGAAGAGGCTGGTCCTATAACAATTAAAGCTACTTCTAAGGGATTATCATCAGATATAGAGCTTGTTTATTCAGTAGATAATCCAGATGAAAACAAAGATAGCATAATAGGAGTTAGTCCTATAAGCATAAATATTGATAAAGGGAATATTCCAGAATTGCCAAGTACAATAGACGCTGTTTATGGAGATGGTTCTGTTAAGGCGGTTAATGTAATTTGGGATTCAATTGATGAAAGTGAGTTTAATAAAGTTGGAGTAATAAAGATTTCTGGTGCTGTAGAGGGTACAGATATTAAAGCGGAAGCTGTTATTACTGTTAGAGATATAATAGGTGTTAAGCCTTTCTCGACTGCCGTGGAACTTGGAGAAGAGCCAGTTCTTCCAAGTGAAGCTTGGGTAATTTACAGTGATGGATATCAAACAAGTAAAAATGTAGTTTGGGAAGAGATTAATCCAGAAGATTATAATTCGGTAGGTAACTTTACTGTTTATGGAACAGTTGAAGGAATAGATGATTTTAAGGCTGAGGCTAGAATAAGAGTAACTGATGAATTAGAAAGAGAAAACATAGCTCTTTCTTCAAGCTTAGCTAGAGGAAAGACTTTTGCATCTCAAACTGGATCTGGAGATTCTGTTTCTCATTTAAATGATGGAATAATTTCTTATGATAACAGTCCTAAAAATAGATGGACTAACTGGCCAGCAACTTCTAGTGAGTGGATAGGTGTTGAGTGGGAAGAGGCTCATAAGATTGATAATGTAAGTCTTTATACATTTGCAGATAGTGGTTGTGAAAAACCAACTAATATAGAAGTTGAATATTTTGATGGAACTAATTGGATAGCGGTAGAAAACCAAGCTATGAATCCAAGTAATATTCAAAATAATGAAAGACATGATATAACATTTAGTCAGGTTATTACAAATAAAATAAGAGTTAAAATGGACCCTACACAAGGAAAATCTTTAGCTGCCACAGAACTTGAAGTTTATGGTGAAGTATTAGTAGAAAATGATGAAGCTCTTTTAGCAAACATCTTAATAAATAATGAACCTTTAGAAGGGTTTAACTCAGAAACTACTAACTATTTAGTAGATTTAGATTTTGGTTCAGAAATCCCTGAAATAGCTGTAGAAGTTTTAGAGAATGGTACCGAGGTTATAATTCCGCCAACTGAATTACCAGGAAAAGCTACAATAGTTGTTACTTCAGAAAGTGAGAAAAACACTAGAGAATATACTATAGATTTAAGAGTAGAAGATCCAGGTTTAGATAGAGTAGAGATAGCTTTAGATAATACTAATTTATCAGAAGATGATTTAGTACCGTTAAACATTACTTCATTTTTAGTTGATGGAAGTGAAATAGATAATTCTTTAATTAATTTAGAGTATTTTATATCAGATAAATCAGTTATAGAAATGAGAAATGGAAATATAGCTGCTATAGGTGAAGGTACTTCAGATATATACATTGAGGGTGAGTATAAAGGTGAAAAGGTTAAATCTAATACATTAAGAGTTTCAGTAGAAAAATCTTTAGAGAATAAGATAATAATTTCATTAAGTCCGGCAACTGTGGTTACGGAAAAAGGTGTAGAACCAGTTTTACCTGAAACTGTAGTTGCAAAGTACAATGTTGGATTATCAAGAAATAAGGAAGTTGTTTGGGATAGTGTACCAGCAGATGATTATAGTGAAATAGGAACATTTAATGTTTATGGAACAGTAGAAGGTACATCTATTAGAGCCATGGCAAAAGTAGAAGTTAAAGGTGTTCTTACTGTTGAAAATTTATCTACTGTAACATTACTTGGAGAGATACCAAAACTTCCTGAAACAGTAGATGTTCACTATAGTGATAAATCTATTTTAGAAAAAGAAGTTGTTTGGGATGAAATAAATCCAGAAGATTATAATGCAATTGGAACATTTGAAGTTTTAGGAAAGGTTGAAGGAATAAATGAAAAAGCTAAAATAGTTGTTAGAGTTTCAGATCAATATGAAGAGGGATTAAACATATCTAGATTCCAAAATGGATATGATTATCCAAGAACAGCAGCGTCATACTCTAATGAGCCACCACATGATAATTATTCAAATGATAGATTAGCTCATATTAACAATGATATTATATCTTTTGATAATTCACCTCATGATAGATGGACTAACTGGAAGAGACAGAATGATCCAGATGGATGGGTATCAGTTCAATTTGGTAGATCAGGTCCTGAGGAGCATTATGTAGATGAAATGAAAGTTCATTACTTTACAGATAATGGTGTTTCATTACCTCATACAGCTAGGGTTCAATATAAAGAAAATGGTCAATGGATAAATGTTTCAAATCAAACTGAAGAAAATGGAGAGTTTGAAAATAGTAGAGTTTATAAATTTGATAAGGTTAAGACTTCAGAATTAAGATTATTTATGGTAGCAACTCCTGGTAAAGCTTTAGGAATAACTGAATTACAGGTATTTAAGAAAGATGTTGTAGAAAACACAACTAATACAGCAAGTGAAATACTGTTAGATGGAATTGTTTTAGAAGGATTTGATTCTAATACTTTTGAATATACAGTTAATTTAGAAGAAAATAAAAAAGTTCCAGAAATTACAGCAAAAGCTTTAGATAATGCTTCTGTAACAGTAATTCAAGCACAGCATAGCAATGATACAGCTAAGGTAATTGTTAAAGGAGAAGATGGAATAAGTCAAAATATTTATGAAATAAGATTTGTAAGCAATGAGCATTCTGTATCTAAAGAGGAGTTGAATTTAAAGTTAGCTGAAGCTAATGAGCTATTAAATGGAAACTATACAGAGGAAAGTAAAGCTATACTAAATCAAGCTATAGAATATTCTACTATTATAAGTAACAATGAAAATGCTACAGAGTATGATGTTAATAGTGCTATAAGCCTATTAAATGATGCCATAGTTCAATTAGAAGAAATAGATGTGGAAATTTCAGCTGACTTAAATAATGATGGAAAAGTAGATGTTGGAGATCTTTCTTTAGCATCTAAGCATTATGGACAAGAAAAACCTGAATATGATTTAAATGGTAATTCAATAGTAGATCAGTTTGAAATAAATTATATATCTGATACTATTCTGAATTCTAATAAATAAGTTTTAAATTAAAAATAACAATATAACAAATTTAAACCACTAAGGTAATAAATTACCTTGGTGGTTTTTTAGTTAACAAAGGTTAAGAAATCAAATAGAGTTTAAAAGTATTAAAAAACAATATATACTTTTAAATACTTTTAAATAATATACTCGTAAATGAGTATTAAAATTAAAAAAAGAATAAAAAAAAGAAAATAATAAACAATAATAAAGAAAAATAAAAAACGAATTGGATAATTTTGTAAGGAGGTATTGTAATGGATGAACAAATTGTATCTTTTAGAGATGAAAACGGAAAGAAAATTGATTATTTGGTGTTAGAGCAAAAACTAATATGTGGTGAAGAATATGTGGCTATGGCACCAAAGGATGATAAGTCACATATAGAGCTATACAAAATCAAATTTGATAAGGAATGGAATGAAAGTTTAAATTCTGTTGAATCAGAAAAGGAAATAAATATGTTTAAACAAGTTTCAAGCTTGAAATTTTAGATTAGATGAGTTAAAAAATAATAAATTGTCATATAAATTATAGAAATTTATTTAAACACATAATTTGTATTTATAACTAAATTATGTGTTTATTTCTTGTAAAAATAAGTTCATATTATTATAATTATTTTAAAGATTTATTTAATTAGAAGGGATAGAAGAGTATGAGCAATTTAAGAGTAATGTCATTTAATTTGAAGTATGATTTTAAATCTAATGATAATAATGAATGGAAAAAAAGATGTGAAAGAATAATAAAGGTCTTTAAAGAAAATAACCCAGATATAATAGGAACTCAAGAAGGTCTTATTCATATGCTTAAAGATATGGAAGAAGGTTTAAGTGAATATGCCTGGGTTGGTAATGATAGATCCGGAGAAGGCATTGACGAATTCAATGCGGTTTTCTTTAAAAAGGATAAGTTTGAACTTTTAGAATGGAAACAATTTTGGTTATCTAAGACTCCAGAAGTTCCAGGTAGCAAGGATTTTAATAGTTCTCTTCCAAGAATATGTACAGAAGTTATTTTAAGATGTAAAGAAAATAATAAAAATATTGTTTTTTATAATACACACTTAGATCATGAAAGTGAACTTGCAAGAGAAGAAGGTATAAAAATAATAATTAATAAGATTAAAGAAAGTTATTTTTCAAATGGCTATCCGTATATGATAGTAGGAGACTTTAATTGCTATTTACATAATGAACTTTTTAATATAGTAGAAGAGTTGGAAGAAGAAAATGTTAAGTTTAATAATTGTTATACAAATATAGATCATTCAATTAAAGGAACATTCCATGATTTTAAAGGTGGATATGATGGTGATATTATAGATTATTTACTTTATTCAGAAGAGTTTAAGTTACAAGAATTATATATAGATGATGATTTAATTTGTGGGGGATATCCATCAGATCATTATCCAGTAATAGGTGATTTTATAATAAATCAATAGATTTATTAATTTATATCCGTTATTAGATTATTAAATTTAGAATTAATACAATTATTTATCTTTGGTAATTAATTTTGTCTTATTAAATTAATAAGGTATAATAATACTGTGAAAAAATTAATAAGGTTTTACGGAGGATAAATATGATTTTAAACACAAGAAGAGATGGTCATGTACATAGCACTTACTGTCCTCATGGGAGTGATGATGAATTAGACATGTACATAGATACTGCATTAAAAAACGGCATTGAAGAAATAACATTTACTGAACATATGCCTTTACCAATGGAGGATCCGTCACCAAGAAAAAATAGTGCACTTCCTATTGAAAGATTAGAAGAGTACTTAGAGGGTATTTCTGCTTTAAAAATGAAATACAAGGATAAAATAAAGATTAATGTTGGATTAGAAGTTGACTATGTTGAGGGATATGAAAATGAAACTAAAGCCATATTAGATAAGTATGGAAGATTTTTAGATGATGCAATTCTTTCTGTTCATATAGTTAAGTTTAATGGTGAATATTATCAAATAGGAAATGGATCAGATATGATTGGTGCATTAGTTAATAAGATCGGTGGAATGGATAAGCTATATGACTTATATTATGAAACAATGCTTAAATCAATTAAGGCTGATTTAGGAAAGTACAAGCCTAAAAGAATTGGACATCCCACTTTAGTTAGAAAATATAAGGCTGACTTTCCAAATGAAAAATATAATCTTAAGCTTTTAGAAGAAGTTCTTAAAGAAATGAAAAAAGGCAATTATGAGATTGATTTAAATACATCTGGCTTAAGAAGAGCTAAATGTGGAGAAGTTCATCCTCAGGGTATATTCCTTGATTTATGCTTAAAGTATAATATACCTATGGTTTTAGGTTCAGATTCTCATAGTTCAAAATATGTTGGAGTTGAATTTGAGAAAGTTGCTAATATGATTTTCCCAGATTCAAAGGCAATTTAAATTTTAGGCTCTGTTTTAAGTGTTGGTTGATTTCTAGCTATATCTTCAGACCTGACTTAATTTCGCAAAGAGTTTCTATTGTCTATTCCAGAATAATAGCTAAAGCTTTTAAACTCACTAGCGTTCAAACAGAAAAAGCTTTTTAACGCGATTATTCTTACATATACAATGAAACTCTAATGCTCATTAAGAGGGGCTTTCATCTATATCTAGAAATCAACCATGGTTTAAAACAAAGCCAAATTTTAAATTATATAAAAAGTTTTATATAATTTAAAGAATCCTATAGATACTTAATTCTATCTATAGGATTCTTTTATTTGTATATTAATTTTAACCATATATAATGTTTTTAGTTACATCATTATAGAACATTGAATTAGGGTAGTTATCCTCAATTTCTTGAGCATACTTTTTAGCTTCAGCTTTATTTCCTTCTTCGTTATATAAAACAGCTAAGTTGTACATACATTGAGGAGTATACATTACATCTTCAGCATCTGGTTTAGCTTTATAATCAGATAAATACTCTTGGAAGTATTTTATTGCTTCTGTGTTTTTATCAAGGTTCTCATAAGATGTTCCCATAAAGTATATTAAGTGAGGTCTTAAATATGAATCACCTGCATATGTATATGCACTTTCAAAATCTTTAAGAGCTTCTTCATATTTCTTTTCTTTGAATAAATCAGATCCTTTTAAGTATAACTCTTTAACTCCTTCTTCTTTCATTAGGTTTTCAGCTTTAGTATAAGTATCTAAAGCATCGGCAGGAACTTTATCCTTAGGAGTAGTGCTTAATATATTCGCTATAGCACTATAATTTTTCCCTTCAATAGCCTTATTTAAATCTTCAGCCTTGAAAGTGTTAGTATCTTTAGATTCTATTGAGTTATCCTTATTTGCAGAATTATCTGTTGCATTATTATTAGTTTTATCTTCTGAAGTGTTTGAACCATCGGCAACAGTAGAGTTATTTCCAGCAGCAGAAGTAGAATTCATATTTTTTGCTATACCATAAGCTAGTGATAATACTATAACTCCTGATACTGCTATGGCAACGAATTTAACAGTTTTTTTATTCTTTTTATTTGATTTTTTTGAATTTGAGTTTTCATTTGCAAAGCTAGGAGTACTTATAACTCTTGGCTCTTCAGTTTTATCCTCTTTAACTTCATCCTTCTTAGTAAAATCTACTTTTGTAACATTTGAAATCTTACTAGCTTCTTCTTTTTTAGGTTCAAATGCTTTTACTTCTTCAATTTTTATTTCTTCTTGAACCTCTGGAGTTTCTTTTTTAATTTCTATAACAGGTGCTTGTTCATTTTTTCCTGTTACTTTAATTTCTTCAACTTCATGTTCTCTTTTTTCTAATTGTTTTGAGAATTCTTTTTGTGCTTCTTCTTGAAGTTTAGCTTTTATCTCATCTTTCATTGTTTCACTAAAAATAGTGCTCATAGCAAGTTTCTTTTCATCTATATTATTGAATTTATCAAGTTTTTTTCTAGCTTCTTCATTATTATTATATTCAGCATTTATTTTCCAAGAAACAACTGCATCACTAATTCTTTCAAGTTTTTCTAATGCCCTACCTTCTATTAAAAGCGCTTCTTCATTATTATAATCCTTATCAAGGACTTTTTCACATATATCTAATGCTTCCTCATAATTTCCTTTTTCAAATTGAGCTAATGCTTTTTTAAGTTTTTTATCATATTTACTCATAGCCTCATAGCTCCTCCTTTTTTAATAATTTTTATCAAACATATTTTGACAAAATAGACCATTTTAAAATAGTATCTGTCTAAATTCTAATTATACATTATACATATAAAAGTTTACAATATATTTTTGGCAAAAGTATGTCAATGTTCTTAATTTTTTAACAAATTAGGATCTTTTCAAAAAATAAAAGCAAAATAAATAAATTTTTATGTGAAATATCGGTGCTTTTTCTTTGTTAATTAGAGAGTTTGTTATAAATTCTACAAATTTTTACAAATAAAAAATCTATAACCATATAACTAGAACAAAGTGTTAATAAAATAATCAATAATTTCTAGAAATATGATTATAGATTTAAATAATCTATCTATTTATTTTTTATTAGATTAAAAAATCATTATATACAGCATCAGATGGCATTCTCCAATCGCCTCTAGGTGAAAGTGATATAGAACCAACTTTTGGACCATCTGGTAGAGCAGAACGCTTAAATTGTTGAGTAAAAAATCTTCTTGTGAATTTATCTAACCATTTTCTTAAAGTTTCTTCATCATATTCATCTTTGAAAGCTTCCTTAGCTAAGAAAATAATTCTTTCAGGTTTTGAACCATGTTTTATAAAGTGATATAGGTAGAAATCATGAAGTTCATATGGTCCAACTATGTCTTCAGTTTTTTGAGTTATTTTACCTTCTTTGTCTTTAGGTAATAACTCTGGACTAACAGGAGTATCTAATATATCTAATAAAGCCTCTTTAGCATCATCTGATATTTCATTGTTAGCAAAGTATTTAACTAGGAATCTAACAAGTGTTTTAGGAATAGAACAGTTAACGGAGTACATTGACATATGATCTCCATTATATGTACACCATCCTAAAGCTAATTCAGAAAGATCGCCAGTACCTATTAAAAGACCAGATTCTTTGTTAGCAATATCCATAAGAATTTGTGTTCTTTCTCTTGCTTGAACATTTTCATAAGTTACATCATGAATATCTTTATCATGACCAATATCTTCAAAGTGCTGAAGAGCAGCTTTAACAATATTTATTTCTCTAAAATCACAACTAAGTTCTTTGCAAAGAGTAACTGCATTGTTATATGTTCTATCTGTTGTACCAAATCCAGGCATAGTAACAGTTATTATATTTTTTCTAGGTATATTTAGCATATCAAAAGTCTTAACAACAACTAGTAAGGCAAGAGTAGAATCAAGCCCACCTGAGATACCAATTACAGCTTTCTTTAAACCTGTATGTTCAAATCTTTTAGCTAGAGCAGCTGCCTGTATATTTAGTATTTCTTCACATCTAGCTTCCATAGCGTATTGAGATTTTGGCAAGAATGGATGTTTATCTATTTCTCTATCAAAGTTATTTATTTCAGTACTTTCTAGAGTAAATGGTATAAATCTTGGATTAGTTTGCTCTGTAAAAGTAGAATTTCTAAAACTTATGTTTTTAGTTCTTTCAGCATCTAATCTGAATAAATCAACTATACCAGTTAATAAATCATTTTCTCTTGAAAATCTTTTATTTTCTTTTAGTACTGTTCCATTTTCAGCTATTATCATATGACCACTAAATAATAAATCAGTAGTAGATTCATAAACACCAGCAGATGAGTAGATATAAGCACTCATTGTTCTAGCACTTTGATTTTGAACTAGTGATTTTCTGTATGAACTTTTAGAAACTAATTCATTTGAGGCAGAAAGATTACATATAACATTAGCTCCCATAAGTGCTAAATTTGAACTAGGCGGTATAGTAACCCATAAATCTTCACATATTTCAAAACCTAATTTAAGATTTCCATATGAGAATATTAAATCAGTTCCGAAAGGTACCTCTTCTTGGAATAGTAAGTCTATATTTAATCCTTTTATATTAAGCCCTTCAGTAAACCATCTTTTTTCGTAGAATTCTGAGTAATTTGGTATATAGCTTTTAGGAACTATTCCTAGAACTTTTCCATTTAAAATTATGTATGCACAGTTATATAAACAATATCTATATAATAGAGGAGCACCTACAGCTATAACTATATCTTTTCCTTTTGAAAATTGAACTAAGTCTTTTAGAGCTAAATTACAATTATCAATTAATTTTTGATTTGTAAATAAATCTCCACAAGTGTATGCTGATATACTTAATTCTGGGAAAACAATAAGTTTAACCTCTTCATCTATAGCTTGTAGAATCATAGATTCTATTTCTTTAAGGTTGTACTTCGTATCACTTATCTTTACTTTAGGTGAAGCTGCACCTACTTTTATGAAATCCATCATATCATCTCCAGTTACATTTTTATTTTTATTATTTCTATACTAGTAAAAGTTTATCCTTTGATAATTATTTCTTATAAAAATAAGTATTTCATAACATAGAAACTTTTACTAAGTTTATGTATATATTAAATATTAATGTGAAATATAAATAAAATCAACCTAATTAATAAGGTTTAAGATACCATTTAGAAAGTTTAGAAATATTATTTAAAAAAGTCTAAAATAATACTTGCAAAAATATTGTATGAAATGTATAATAAAGTAAATATTAATAAAAAGTAAATTGTAAAGGGGGTTACGCCTATGTTGTGGCTTTGGTTAATAGTTATTTTAGCAGGAATGCTTATAGACTATTTAAGTTCAGATGTACTATTTGTAGGATTTTCTTTCGGAGCTTTTGGTGGTCTATTATTAGCATTTTTAAATGTTAATGTAATATTACAATTCACACTTTTCGCAATAATAACAATTTTCTTTTTCTTTTATATATATCCTAAGATTAAGAAAAAGATAAAAGTTGATAATATAGGTACTAAAACAATGGAGCAAACCTATATTGGAAGAAAGGTTATATTAGATGAAAATGTAGAAGATTCAGCTCTAATTAAGTTTGAAGGAGTTTACTGGACATTCAAAAGTGTTAGTGGTCCTTTAAAGAAAGGATCGGAAGTCGAAATCATAGGTATAGAAGGTAATAAAATACTAGTAAAAAAATAAAAATATAGGAGGGGTTACTTATGGTAGCTACTATAATTATTGTAATCTTATTATTAATAGTCGTATTTGCAGCTATTTCTTCAATTAAAGTTGTAAATACAGGATATGTTTATGTTTTAGAACGTTTTGGTCAATTTAGTAAAATTTTAGAGCCGGGATGGCATTTAGTAATTCCATTTGCTGATTTTGTGAGAAAGAAAATATCAACGAAGCAACAAATACTAGATATACCTCCTCAATATGTAATAACAAAGGATAACGTAAAAATAGAAATAGATAACGTTATTTTCTATAAAGTATTAAATGCAAAAGATGCGGTTTATAACATAGAAGATTTTAAATCTGGTATAGTTTACTCAACAATAACTAATATGAGAAATATAGTAGGTAATATGTCTTTAGATGAAGTTTTATCTGGAAGAGATCAAATAAATTTAGAACTTTTAACAATAATAGATACAATAACAGATGCTTACGGCATAAAAATTTTATCAGTAGAAATTAAAAATATAATGCCACCATCAGAGATTCAAGATGCGATGGAAAAGCAAATGAAGGCAGAAAGAGACAAGAGAGCAACTATTTTACAAGCTGAAGGTTTAAAACAGAGTGAAATAGCAAGAGCTGAAGCTGAAAAGCAAGCTAAAATTTTAAGAGCAGAGGCTGAAAAAGAAGCAAATATAAGACATGCTGAAGGTATGAAAGAATCTCAATTACTTGAAGCAGAAGGTAAAGCTAGAGCTATAGCAGAAGTTTCTAAAGCAGAGGCTGCTGCTATTGAGAGAATAAATACAGCTATAATTGAATCAGGAACTAATGAAACTGTAATTGCTTTAAAACAAGTTGAAGCATTGAAAGAAATGGCTACAAATCCAGCTAATAAACTTATACTTCCAAATGAAGCAGTATCTTCACTAGGTAGTATAGCAGCTATTGCTGATATGCTAAAGGATAATAAAAAGTCATAATAAATTAAAAAGAATAAAAAGCAATTTTGAGAATATACTATTTATGAGCCTAAATTAAGGGCTTACGTAGGAATTTACTTTTCCCTCCACTTCTTAAGTGGAGGGCTTTTTTTATACTAAATAAAAATTAACAATTTATATTAATCTCAAAAAATGTTATTATATAAAATGTAATTTTAATTGGAAAGAGGATTAAAACATGAGTAAATATTTTTGGTGCGATGTTAATTTAAAAAACATAGAAAATAACATAAATGTTATCCGTAACTTAATAGGAGATAAAACCCTTATTTCAGTTATAAAAGGGGATGCTTACGGATTAGGAAGTAAAGAAATAGCTAAATTTATAGAAGACAAAGTTGATATTATAGCTGTTGGAAATATAGAAGAGAGTCTTGTATTAGATGAAATAGAAAAAGATATACTTATCCTTTCTCCACTATGTACTATTGAAGACTTTAGTGATAAAAGAGAAAATTTAATATTAACTTTAGATAATGAAGAAATTTTAGACTCTTTAAACAAAGATACTAAGAGAAGAGTACATATATATGTTGATACAGGGATGAATAGAATGGGAATTAAACCATCAAGATTAGATTCATTTGTGGAAAGAGTATCTAAAGAGTTTCCTAATATAGAGATTGATGGTATATATACTCATTTACATAATGCAAAAGATGTAAAGTACACTTTAAACCAAGTAAACTTATTCAAAAACACTGTAGAGAAATACAAGGATAAGGTAAGAGTTATACATTGTATGGCATCTAGTGCTATTGTAAATGATGAATTGAGAAATGCATGTAGATTTACAACTGGTGCTAGAGCTGGAAATATTCTTTATGGATACATAGGATTTAATAAAGGAATAAAAAAGGTATATGAGTATTATGCTAAACCAGTGAATACATATAAAATTTCAAAAGGACAAACAGTAGGATATGGATGTCTTTTCAAAGCTGATAAAGACATGGAAATAGGAATAATAGAATGTGGTAATGTTCATGGGTTAGGAGTAAGCAGAGAAATTAAGAATAACATTTTCTATGATATATTTAGGATGGTGTACAGAAGATTTAAAGAAAGAAGTGTTATCTTTAATAAAAATATACCTGTTAAGATATTAGGAAAAGCTAATATGAATATAACCATAATATCAATGGAGAATTGTTCAAAAGATTCAGTTTTAAAAATTGATATATCTCCAATAATATCAGATTCAAGTATTGAAAAAAGATATATTTATGAGTAAGAAAAATTAAAAATTGCATATTTATATAAAATGGATTTTAAAACATAAGACTTACAAATTAAGTCTTATGTTTTTTTCTTTTTTTGTAATATTTTATATATTAAAGCACTACCTTTTAATATAGTATAAAATTTAATACATTAGTAGTATAAAATTTAATACATTAGAATAATGATGTTTCTTATATATTTGAATAAGAAGCAAAAAACAAAGTCACAAAGGGATAAAAGTGATTTACTTTAATCAATACTTTCATAATTGAAATATACACTAAGGATTTTAGATTTTTAAGCAAATCAATGTTTATGTGGGAGGGAGAATAAGTTTATGAGAGAAAATCTAAAATTAGGGCTTATACTTTGTCTAATAACTTCCTTTGCAGGAGTCTTTTTAGGACTTGCTAATGAGTTTACTAAGGAAGTAATAGCTCAGAATTCAAAGTTAAGTTCAGATGATTTAAAGGAACTTTTGCCTAATGCTAATAAAATAGAGGATTTTACTTTTGAAAAGAGTGAAGATTCAAGTGTGTCAGAAGTTTTTGAGGCTAAAAGCAATTCTAATACTGAAGGATATGTTATAAAGGTTTCTCCAAAAGGATTTAATGGAGCTATCGATATGGTAGTAGGTATAAATAATGAAGGAGAAATTGGAGGAATAAAAGTACTATCTCAAGCAGAAACACCTGGGCTAGGAGCTAGAATAGAAGAAACTGAATTTACAGATAAATTTAAAAATTTAACAGTGAATGATGAAATAAAAATAGTTAAAAGTTCACCAAATAACAATACTGAGATTCAAGGGTTAACTGGAGCTACTATTTCTTCAAATGCAGTACTTAGCGGGGTTAATGATGCTTTGAATTTTTATAAGGTAAATATATTAGGAGAAGAGGTAGTTAGTAAGGTCAAAGAATTAGACTTAATTGCCTTAAATTTAGAAGGAGAAATGAAAGAGCTAACTATTGAATTACCGGATGGAATAACTGCTGTTTATATAGTATCAAAAGATGGAAAAGAAGTAGGATATGCTATAGAAGGTATAGAGGCTGGAATGTACAAGGATAAACCTATAAAATTTGGAGTTGGAGTTTCTACAGGTGGGATAGTTACTGGAGTTCAAATAATAGAACATAAAGAAACTACTGGATTAGGCGATTTAATAGAAGGTGAAGAATTCTTAGAAAGTTTCATAGGTGTTTCTTCTCTAGATAAGATTTCTATAAAAGAAAATACTGAAGAAGTTGATATGAGTGTATATGGAGAAATTTTAGAGGTTGACTCTATTAGTGGAGCAACTAAGAGTTCTACAGCTGTTATAAAAGGGGTTACAAATGTAATGAACTTTTATAATAACAAACTAAGTAATTAGAGGTGATGGTTTTGAAGGTTTTATTTGAAAGATTAAAGAATGGTATAGTAACTGAAAATCCTATTTTTGTTCAAGTATTAGCTATGTGTCCAACTCTTGCTGTTACTTCAAGTGTTGAAAATGCAGTAGGAATGGGAATTGCCTCTACTGTAGTTTTGGTTTTTTCTAATATGATAATTTCTGCTTTAAGAAAACTTATTCCAAGTAAGATAAGAATACCTGCTTATATAGTTATAATAGCTTCCTTTGTTACTGTAGTAGACATGCTTATGAATGCATATGTTCAGTCATTATATAAATCACTAGGTATATTTATACCTCTTATAGTTGTTAACTGTGTAATCTTAGGAAGAGCAGAAGCTTATGCATCTAAAAATTCAGTGATTCCTTCTATTTTTGATGCTATAGGAATGGGAATAGGATTTACAATAGCACTTTTCTCTATAGGTACATTTAGGGAGATATTAGGAGCAGGAACATTCTTAGGAATTAATGTTATGCCAAGTGGGTTTAAACCTGCTACCATAATGATTTTAGCGCCGGGAGCATTTTTAACACTTGGTGCCTTAATGACATTCTTAAATTATAGAAATATAAATAAAGCTAAGAAGGAAGGAACTAAGGTTAAATGTTTAGAGCATAACTGTAGTACATGCTCAGGATGTGGAAAAAAATCATAATAAACTGAATTTATAGGTAGGGGTGAAATTTATGGAATTATTACTTATTTTTATTGGTGCTATGTTAGTTAATAACTTTGTTTTATCGCAGTTCTTAGGTATATGCTCCTTCATAGGAGTTTCTAAAAAGAAGGATGCAGCTATTGGTATGGGATTAGCTGTTACTTTCGTAATGATTTTAGCAAGTGTGATTTCTTGGTTAGTTTATAATTTGATTTTAGATCCTTTGGAAATAACATATCTAAAGACTATAGTCTTTGTATTAGTTATAGCTTCTTTAGTTCAATTTGTTGAAATGGTTGTAAAAAAATATAGTCCTAGTCTTTATAAGGCATTAGGGATATTTTTGCCTCTAATAACTACAAATTGTGCAGTTTTAGGTATGGCAGTTACAAATGTGGAAGAAGGATATACCTTAATTCAATCTATAGTACATGCTTTAGGAGCAGCAGGTGGCTTTATGCTTGCAATAGTTTTAATGTCATTTTTAAGAGAAAAGATTGATGATAATGAAGAAATTCATCCTTATTTCAGAGGGCTGCCTATAACACTTTTTACAGCAGCATTAATGTCTATAGCATTTTTAGGTTTTCAGGGACTTATATAGGTTAGGAGGGAATAAGGAATGGATTTTTCAAGTATTTTATTTTCGATTTTAATTCTAGGAATTCTAGGATTGTTATTTGGAATTCTTTTGGGGTTTGCTTCTAAAAAGTTTGAAGTTCAAGTTGATGAAAGAATTCCTAAAATAAGAGGAGTTTTGCCAGGTGCTAACTGTGGTGGATGTGGATATCCAGGGTGTGATGCATATGCTACTGCTATGGTAGAAGATGGGGCTGATATTACTTTGTGTGGAGTTGGAGGACCAAGTGTTTCAAAAGCTATCGGAGAAATACTAGGAGTGAAAGTTAAAAAAGTAGAAAAGAAAGTAGCTTATGTAAAATGTAATGGAGATTGCAATAAAAAGAAAATAGCGTTAGATTTTCCAGAAGGAAAAAGCTGTGATGAAGCTAAAGAGTATATTTCTAATAATGAAGTGGCAGGATGTCAATATGGATGCTTTGGACTAGGAAAATGTGCAGAAGCTTGTAAATTTGGTGCGATAAGCATAGTAGATGGATTAGCAAAAATAGATTCTTCTAAATGCGTAGCTTGTAAAGCATGTGTTAAAGCATGTCCTCAAAATCTTATTGATATAATAAAAGATGATAAAAAGATAATAGTTAAATGTAATTCTAGAGATTCTGGTAAGAATGTTAATCAAAATTGTTCAGTTGGATGTATAGGATGCAAATTGTGTGAAAGAAATTGTCCAAGTGAAGCTATTAAGATTAATGAATTTTTAGCAACAATAGACTATGAAAAGTGTACTTCTTGTGGCATTTGCAAAGAAAAATGTCCTAAAAAAACAATTAACTCCAGATAAAAACATTAGTTAAAAACAAATAAATATATTATATACCCTTGAAAAATTTCTTAAAAACATTTAAATTAGTGTTAAGTTCTTTTTAGGAGGGTTTTAAATGATTAGCAAAAGAGAAGATTATATTTCATGGGATGAATATTTCATGGGAGTTGCATTAATTAGTGCAAAAAGAAGTAAGGATCCAAATACTCAAGTTGGAGCTTGTATAGTAGATTGTGATAATAAAATAGTAAGTATAGGATATAATGGCTTTCCTAAAGGATGTTCAGATGATGATTTACCTTGGGGAAATCAAGGAGATTTTTTAGAAACTAAATATCCATATGCTTGCCATGCAGAACTTAATGCTATTTTAAATAGTACAGGAAAATCTGTGAAGAATTGCAGAGTGTATGCTACTTTATTCCCATGTAATGAATGTGCAAAGGCAATAATTCAATCAGGAATAAATGAAGTCATATATTTATCAGATAAATACAAGGATACAGATATAGTTAAAGCATCTAAACTTATGTTTGATAAGGCAAATGTAAGATATAGAGCTTTAGATAGCAAAAGAGAAAACCTAATGATATCATTCAATCCAGAAGATGTTTAACATAAAACCTGTAGGATTTTTTTCCTATAGGTTTTATGTGCTTAAAATTTAGAATAGTTGACAATTCTTATTGATTATAGTATATTTTGAATATCAAAATATTTGATTTGATTTTCAAAGTGTTTGAATGTGATATCTAAAGATGTTTAAAGTAAGGGAGAGTTTTGAAATGAACGAAAGCGAATTAATATTAAATAATATTTTGGTGAAATTATTCAATAATATTTTGAGAATAGAGGAATTTGCACTTAAAAGTGCACCTTTTAATGATTTGTCTATAACAGAAATGCATACTATAGAAGCTATAGGGGTATCAAAATCAAGAACAATGTCAGAAGTGGCAATGGACTTAAATATTACTGTAGGGACATTAACAACAGCTATAAATAAATTAATAAAAAAGGGCTATGTAACTAGAAAAAGAATCGAAGAAGATAGAAGAGTTGTTATGATCGAGCTTACAGAGAGAGGAACTTTAGCTTACAAGGTACACGAAACTTTTCACGCAGAGATGATAGATCATGTTTTAGAAGAGTTAGGTGTTGAAGAGGAGGAAGTTTTAATTAATTCTTTAGAGAAGCTAGATAAGTTCTTCTTAAAGAAGCTAGAACTTATAAAATCAAAGGAGATTTAATAATGAAAAATGCTAAAATGATAGGCTTCGGCTTGTACACACCTGAAAATTTAATAGAGAATGATAGATTGAAAGAATTTTTAGAGACTAGCGATGAATGGATTAGAACAAGAACTGGCATAGAAAGAAGATATATATCAACTGGTGAGAATACATCAGATTTAGCAACTGAAGCTAGTAAAAAAGCTTTAGAACAGTCTGGTTTATCTCCAGAAGATATTGATCTTATAATATTAGCTACTGTAACGCCAGATAATTTTACTCCATCTACAGCTTGTATAGTACAAGATAAATTAGGAGCTAAGAATGCATGGGCTTTTGATATAAATGCAGCTTGTACTGGATTTATTTATGCTCTTAAGATAGGAAGATCTTTAATAGCATCAGGAGAAGCTAACAATGCATTAATAATTGGGGCAGAAACTTTATCTAAGGCTTTAAATTGGGAAGATAGAGGAAGTTGCGTTCTATTCGGAGATGGAGCAGGTGCAGCGGTTCTTACAGCTACAGATGAAGATTGTGGTATAAAATGTGTAAATGTAAAATCAGATGGATCAAAGGGAAGTTCTCTTGTAGTAGAAGGATTACCTTTAAATAATCCATTTATAGAAGAAAAAACTTCAAGTAAGAATTACATAAGCATGAATGGTAGAGAAATCTTTAAATTTGCTACAAAGGTTATGGAAGAGAGTATTGCAGAAATACTCGAAAAAGAAAATATGAGTATTGATGATATTGATGCCATAATTCCTCACCAAGCAAACTTAAGAATAATAGATTATGTAGGAAAAAAATTAAATATAACAAATGATAAGTTTGTATTAAATTTAAAGAATTACGGAAACACATCAGGGGCAAGTATTCCAATAGCACTTTGTGAAGCAGTAAATGAAGGCAGAGTGAAAAAAGGCGACAACATAATAATGGTTGGTTTCGGCGGAGGCTTAACTTGGGGGGCTACTTTAGTAAAGCTTTAATCGTATAAGAATAAAATATATAAAAATAAAGAGTAATATTATATTTAGTATAAATATATATAATTTTTTGAATCCGAAGGGTTTTAGGAGGTATTTTTAATGGCTAAACTAGGATTTTTATTTGCAGGGCAAGGAGCTCAATACGTAGGTATGGGAAAAGAGTTCTTTGATAAATTTGATGAGAGTAAAGAAATATTTGAAATAAGTAGTAATGCTTTAGGCATAGATATGAAAGAATTATGTTTTAATGATCCAGAAGGGTTATTAAATAAAACAGAATTCACTCAACCTGCAATAGTAACAACAAATATGGCTATATTATCAGTTTTAGATAAATTAGGAATTAAATCAGATATAGGTTGTGGATTAAGTTTAGGAGAATACTCTGCACTTATCCATAGTGGTGCCATTAACTTTGAGGATGGAGTTAAGCTTGTTAAAAAGAGAGGTAAGTTCATGCAAGAAGCTGTTGAAGAAGGCGTAGGAGGTATGGTTGCTGTTCTAAGAATGACTCCAGAGCAAGTAGATGAAATAATAGAAAAAAGCTCAGAGTTTGGAATAGTAGAAGGAGCAAATTATAACTCACCTGGACAGATAGTTATCTCAGGAGAGCTTAAGGCTTTAGAAAAAGCAATGGATTTTATTAAAGAAGCTGGTGGAAGAGCTATAAAATTACCAGTATCAGCACCATTCCATTGTTCAATGCTACAGCCAGCAGCTAAAAGACTTGAGAAAGAATTAGAAAATATAACAATAAATAAAATCGAAGGAACTGTTATGTCAAATGTTAAGGGGGAAGCTTATACAGAAGAGGATAGCATAATAAACCTTTTAACAGAGCAGGTTAAAAAGCCCGTTTTATTTATAAATGATATAGAGAATATGATAAATGCAGGTGTGGATACATTTATTGAAATAGGTCCTGGAAAAGCTTTAAGTGGATTTGTAAAGAAAATAAACAAAAATGTAACTATTCTTAATGTTGAAGACTTAAATTCTTTAGACAAAACATTATCAAAATTAAAAGAGATGGAGGTACTTTAAGCTATGATGTTAAAAGATAAAGTAGCAATAGTAACTGGTGGTACTAGAGGAATTGGAAAGGCAATTGCTTTAAAATTAGCAGACCAAGGAGCTAATATAGTTATAAACTACAGAAGTTCAGACAAGGAAGCAGAAGAGTTAAAAGCTATCCTTGAAGAAAAAGGTGTAAAAGTATTAACTGTTAAATGTGATATAAGTAAATTTGAAGATTCTAAGAATTTAATGGATAAGTGTAAAGAAGAATTTGGGAAAATAGATATACTTGTAAATAATGCTGGAGTCACTAAAGATACCTTAATAATGAGAATGAAGGAAGAAGATTTTGATAGTGTAATAGATGTTAATTTAAAAGGTACATTTAATTGTGCAAAACATGCTTCTGCCATAATGTTGAGACAAAAGTTTGGTAAAATAATAAATATGACATCTGTTGTTGGAATAACAGGTAACGCAGGACAGGTAAATTATGCAGCTTCAAAGGCTGGTGTAATCGGCTTAACTAAGTCATTAGCAAGAGAATTAGGAAGTAGAGGAATTACTGTTAACGCAGTGGCTCCAGGATTTATAAATACTGATATGACATCAGGATTATCTGAAAAAGTTAAAGAGGAAGCTATAAAAAATATTCCTTTAAAGAAATTAGGAGAAGCTGAAGATGTCGCTAACCTAGTTGGATTCTTAGCATCAGATGCAGCAAATTATATAACAGGTCAAGTCATAAATGTAGACGGCGGAATGGTAATGTAGGAGGATTTTTTATGGAAAACAGAGTTGTTATAACGGGAATGGGAGCAGTTACTCCAATAGGAAACAATGTGAATGAATTTTGGTCAAATGCAAAAAAAGGAGTTTTAGGAATAGATGAAATAACTCTATTTGATGCTACTGACTATAAAGTAAAAATTGCAGGAGAAGTTAAAAATTTTAACGTAGAAGAATTCATTGATAAGAAAGAAGCTAAGCGTTTAGATAGATTTACTCACTTTGCTCTTGTAGCTACAGAAGAAGCTATGAAGGATGCAAAATTAGATTTAAATGATGAAAATATAGATCCAACTAGAGTAGGTGTTATGGTTGGTTCAGGTATTGGAGGATATGGTACTTTAGAGGCTCAATTTGAGAACTTATTAACTAGAGGACCTGGAAGAGTATCTCCATTCTCAATTCCAGCAGGAATAATAAACTTAGTAGCTGGAAATATAGCTATAAAATATGGAGCTAAAGGAGTATGTGAATCATTAGTTACTGCATGTGCTACAGGGGTTAGCTCAATAGGTGCTGCTTATAGAAACATAAAACATGGATATTCAGACATAATAATATCTGGAGGATCAGAGGCTGCTATTACAAGAGCTGCAATTGCCGGATTTACAAATCTTAAAGCATTAAATACACATAATGATCCAGAAAGAGCATCAATTCCATTTGATAAAGAAAGATCAGGATTCGTAATGGGTGAGGGTGCCGGTATATTAATACTAGAAAGTTTAGAAAGTGCTGAAAAAAGAGGAGCTAAAATTTATGGAGAAATCATAGGTTATGGCGCAACTTGCGATGCATATCATATAACTTCACCAGATCCAGAAGGAGAAGGTGCAAAAAGATCATTAGAAGCTGCTATAGCTGAAGGTAAAATAAATAAGGATGAGGTTTCATACATAAACGCACATGGAACAAGTACACCTTTAAATGATAAATTTGAAACTTTAGCAATAAAAGGATGTTTTGGTGAACAAGCATACAACATACCAGTTTCATCTACTAAATCAATGACAGGTCATCTTTTAGGAGCTGCTGGAGCTATAGAATCTGTTATTTGTGTTAAAGCATTGGAAGAAGGATTTATTCCTCCAACAATAGGATATAAAGTTCCAGATGAAGATTGTGATTTAGATTATGTTGTAAATGAAGGTAGAGAAGCAGACTTAACTTATGTTATGAATAATGCATTAGGTTTTGGTGGTCACAATGCCTCTTTACTATTTAAGAAATGGGATTAGGAGTGAAATTAATGAATCTTAATGATATTAAAGAGCTTATAGATAAGATAGATTCTTCTAATATTGCTTATTTTGAAGTAAAAGTTGATAATTCGTATATAAAAATGGATAAATCATTGACTAGAAACTTTAGTGAAGAAAAGAAAACTGTATCAGAGGAGGCTTCTTCTAAAGAAGCCACTCTTGCTAATGAGTCAGTATCTACAACTAAATCAAACGAAGTAGTTAATGAGTCAAATGAAGAAAAGGTAGAAAATAACATTTTGGATGAAGATTTACATGTTGTAACTTCACCAATGGTTGGTACATTTTATGAATCACCAGGAGTTGGTGAGCCAAGTTATGTTTCTGTAGGAAGTAAGATTTCCACAGGAGATGTTTTATGTATAGTAGAAGCTATGAAGTTAATGAACGAAATTGAAAGTGAAGTATCTGGAGAAATAGTAGAGATACTAGTTCAAAATGGAAATATGGTTGAATACGGTCAACCATTATTTAAAGTTAGGAGAGCATAATTATGATGAATATAAATGAGATAAAGGAAATACTTCCTCATAGATATCCATTCTTACTTGTAGATAAAGTAGAGGAAATAACAGAAAATAAAGTTGTTGCATATAAGAATGTAACTGCTAATGAACCATTTTTTCAAGGGCATTTCCCAAACTATCCTGTTATGCCAGGAGTATTAATAGTTGAGGCTTTAGCACAAGCTGGTGCTATTGCTATGCTTAATAAAGAAGAGTTCAAAGGAAAAACTCCTTTCTTTGCAGGAATAGATAAATTAAGATTTAAAAAGCAAGTTTTACCTGGAGATACACTAAGATTAGAAGTTGAAATAATAAAACTTAGAGGAAGCATTGGATTTGGTAAAGCTACGGCTACTGTTGATGGAAAAATCGCTTGTTCTGGAGAAATTATGTTTGCAATAGGTTAGGTGATTGGAATATGTTTAAAAAAATATTAATAGCAAATAGAGGTGAGATAGCAGTTAGAATAATTAGAGCTTGTAGAGAACTTGGGATTCTTACCGTTGCAGTGTATTCTGAGATAGATAAGGATGCTTTACATGTACAATTAGCAGATGAAGCTGTTTGTATAGGGCCTTGGAATTCTAAAGAGAGCTACTTAAATATTCAAAATATACTAAGTGCCTGTGTTTTAACAGGGGCTGAGGCTATACACCCCGGATTTGGATTCTTATCTGAGAACCCTAGATTTGCTAAAATGTGTGAAGAGTGTAATATAGAGTTTATAGGGCCAAACTGGAGATCTATAGAGCTTATGGGAAATAAAGCTATGGCAAGAGAGATTATGAAAAAAGCTGATGTGCCTGTTGTTCCAGGATATGAAGGCGAAATAGAAAATCCAGAATTTGCTTTAGAAATAGCTAAAAAAATAGGTTTCCCTGTAATAGTTAAAGCTTCAGCAGGTGGCGGTGGAAAAGGAATAAGAATCGTACACAAAGAAGAAGATTTTATTTCAAGTTATAATACTGCTAAATCAGAGGCTGAAACAAACTTTGGTGATGATAAAATCTATATAGAAAAGTTTGTTGAAAGACCTAAGCATATAGAGGTTCAGTTACTATGTGATAAACATGGAAATGCTGTTCACCTTTTTGAGAGGGACTGTTCAGTTCAGAGAAAAAATCAAAAAGTTTTAGAAGAAGCTCCTTCAAGTATATTAACTGAAGAGCAAAGAGTAAAAATTGGAGAAATAGCAGTAAGAGCTGCTAAGGCTGTTAACTATCATAATGTTGGAACTATTGAGTTTTTATTGGATAAATCTGGAGAGTTTTACTTTATGGAGATGAATACAAGAATACAGGTTGAGCATCCTATAACAGAGATGATAACAGGTATTGATCTTGTTAAAGAACAAATAAAAGTTGCAGCTGGTAAAGAACTTGAAGTATCACAAGAGGATCTAAAGATAATGGGTCATTCTATTGAGTGTAGAATAAATGCAGAAGATCCTAGTAAAAACTTTATGCCTTGTCCTGGATTAATTAATGATGTTAATTTTCCAGGAGGATTCGGAGTTCGTTTAGATACAGCTATTTATTCAGGTTACAAAATTCCTCATTGTTATGATTCAATGATTGGTAAATTAATTGTTCATGGTAAGGATAGAGAAGAGGCAATTTCTAAAATGAAGAGAGCTTTAGATGAATTTGCTATTGATGGTATAACAAGTAACATAGATTATCATTTCCTAATTCTAGACCATGAGGACTTTAGAAATGGGACTTATAATACTTCGTTTTTAGCTGAAAAGTTGGTGAATAAGTATGATTAAGAATTTATTAAACAAAAGAAAGTATATAACTGTTAGTTCAGTTGAATTACAGGAAACGGAACATCAGCAAGAAGAAAAGCCTAATATACCTTCTGGTATGTGGAGCAAATGTGATAAATGTGGAAAGATATTATATACAGAGGATTTAAAAGAAAATTATAATGTATGTCCTAATTGTAGAAATCATTTTAAGTTAGGGGCATATGAAAGAATAGAATGCTTAACAGATAAGAATAGTTTTATTGAGTTTGATTCAGAACTTATAGGAAGAAACCCTCTTGATTTCAAAGGATATGAGGAAAAAATTAAAGGATATCAGAGAAAAAGTAATGTTGTTGAAGGAGTTGTAACTGGTGAAGCAACTATAGCACAGAGAAAAGTGGTTCTTTGTGTTATGGATTCAAACTTCATGATGGGAAGTATGGGAACAGCTGTTGGAGAAAAAATTACGAGAGCAATAGAATATGCTACTAAAAATAGACTTCCTTTAATAATATTTACATGTTCTGGTGGAGCAAGAATGCAAGAGGGAATCTATTCTCTTATGCAAATGGCTAAAATTAGTGGTGCTATATATAAACATAGTCAAGAAAACTTATTATATATAACAGTATTAACAAACCCAACAACAGGTGGAGTTACTGCTAGTTTTGCCATGGAAGGAGATATCATACTAAGTGAGCCTGGTTGCTTAGTTGGTTTTGCAGGTAGAAGAGTAATTGAGGGAACTATAAATGAAAAGTTGCCTGATGACTTCCAAACAGCTGAGTTTTTATTACAAAAGGGCTTCATTGATAAAATAGTAGAGAGAAAAGATTTAAAACAAATTTTAACTTCTCTTTTAAGAATGCATGAGGTGAATTATGAGTAGAGAACTAATAAGAACAGCAGATGCATGGAGTAAAGTAAAGATAGCTAGGGATCCAAGTCGTCCAAATGCTAAATTTTATATAAATGAAATCTTTGATGAGTTTATAGAGTTACATGGCGATAGAAACTTTGGTGATGATAGTGCTATAATAGGTGGTATTGCACTTTTAAATAATTTAAGTTATACAGTAGTTGGTATATGTAAGGGAGAGAATACTAAAGAAAACATAAAAAGAAACTTTGGTATGCCTCACCCAGAAGGATATAGAAAAGCATTAAGACTTATGAAACAAGCTGAAAAGTTTAAAAGACCTATAGTATGCTTTGTTGATACACCTGGTGCCTTTTGTGGTATAGGTGCAGAAGAAAGAGGGCAAGGTCATGCTATAGCTCAAAACTTAGTTGAAATGATGGGGCTTAAAGTACCTGTTATATCAATAGTTATAGGCGAAGGTGGAAGTGGTGGTGCTTTAGCTTTAGCTGTAGCAGATAAAGTATTTATGCTTGAACATTCAGTTTATTCAGTATTATCACCTGAAGGATTTGCATCTATATTATGGAAAGATGCAAGTAGAGCTGAAGAGGCTGCTAATGTAATGAAAATAACTGCTCAAGATTTAAAGTACTTTAATATAATAGATAAAATTATTAAAGAGCCAAGAGGGGGAGCACATAAGAACCCTACTAAAACGGCTCAAAATATAAAGAAAACAATATTAGAAACACTTTCAGAAATGAAAGGTACATCTATAGATGAATTATTAGAAAAAAGATATCATAAATATAGAGATATAGAGTGCGAAATATAAAGTTTATAATATAAAATTAAAAAAGAAGCTAAATTAAGGAAAATTCTTAATTTAGCTTCTTTTTTAATCAGTAAGCATTCTTATTAAAATATCTATTATTGATTTGTTTTTATTTAAAGCATCAACATAATCTGCAACGTGAAGTCTATAATACTCTTTTCCTTCATCTGTTATTCTATACATTTTCTTAGTTCTTTTATTGATGAAATCATCACCTATCCAATAGCTTGTCACTAATCCTTTTTGTTCTAAGTCATATAGTGTATCATATACTGTACTGGATGATACTGGAAATGGAAGCGGAGAACTAGAAAATTCATCTTTGAAAGCTTCTAAAACCTTATTTCCAAATACTTCATGTCCTTTTGAAAGCTCCTTTAGTACATAAAATGAATATAATTGTTTTGCATTAATAATATTTCTTGGTGCAACCATACGAGTTCTTTTATTCAAAATACCTCACCTCCAAATTTACTTTTTATATTATAAGTATAACCCAAAATCTTACTGAAAGTAATTAACAATTTGTGATTTCTTGAATATACTGTACTATACAAAAGAAGTGAGGTGAATTATTATGTCAAGAAGAGATTGCTGTTGTAGATGTAATTCTTGCAGAAGAAATTGTGGATGTGGCTGCAGCTGTAGAAATAATTGCGGTGGATTTGGAAACTGCGGTGGCTGCGGATTTGGAAATTGTGGCGGATTTGGCGGTGGCTGTGGATTTCCATTAATCTGGCTTTTACTATTAGGTGGAGGCTGCGGAGGATTTGGCGGCTTAGGTAATTGTGGTGGATTTGGAAACTGCGGTGGATACTGTTAATATTTTTATAATAGCATTATAAGTATTAGTATAAGATAGGGGAAGATTCTCCTATCTTATAATTTTTCATAAGTTTCTTTTAATAATAAGGCATCTTTTTCTAAAAGTGGACTTTCACAAATTACACAGCCCTTTACTTTATAATCTTTAAGTGCTCTTAAGCATTCAACAAAATTAAAATCACTTTCTAAAAATGGAAGATGGTGTCTTTCACCTTTATCTGTATAATGTATACCTGACATATGAATATGTAAATCTTCTAAGGCTTCCATTCCTAAATGTTCTTTAATATATTCTAAGATTTCAGCAAAGTCTTTATATTCTTTTAAGGCACCGATTCCTCTTGCATGTATATGTGAAAAATCTATACATAGTTTGCATGAAGGTACTTCTTTGCATATATCAACTAACTCTTGAAGATTACCAAATTGAGTTCCTTTTCCTGTAGTTTCTAATCTATAATCAACGCCTTCGTATGGAAGTTTCTTTAAATTCTTTTTGATTTCAGCTAAAGCCTCTTCTTTAGAAGATTTTAAATAAAACCCTGGATGGAATATTAAACTTCTTCCTCCTACACTTTTTAAAGCTTCTGCTCCTTTTAAAATTCTTTCAATAGATTTTTCCTTTTTATCTTCTTCAACTGCATTTAAGTTTATAAAATATGATCCATGAGCTGAAAGATAAAAATCATTTTTAGTTTTTGATTCGATTATTTTATCTCTATTTTTAGCTGTAACATTAACAGATCTAACAAATGGAAGTTCCATAGCTTCTAAACCAATGTTTTTTAAATATTCTATTCCTGTTGCATAATTGAATTTCTGTCCTTCTTCTCCGTTTGGTAGTCCAGAAATACCAAATAAAAGTTTTTCCATGTTATCACCTCTTTATAAAAGTATAGCAAAATAGTAGGGATTATTCAATAAAAGATATTAATTATTATATAATATGAATTATAAATTGTAGAAATTGTTAATATATAGATATATTTTCTGCTTTTTTAGAGAAAAAATGCAATAATTCGAAATAAATATTGCATTTTAGAGCATAGTTCTTTAAAATTATTAATAGAAACTATAAGATGGAGTGTGCAAAATGGAAGAAAGATTGCAAAAATACATGGCTAGATGTGGAGTGGCATCAAGAAGAAAATGTGAAGAGATAATTTTGAGTGGAAAAGTAAAGATTAATGACGATACTATTGATTCACTTGGAACAAAAGTTAATCCAGATGTAGATGTTGTTACTGTTAATAATAGAGTTATAAGACCAGAGGAAAACAAAGTATATATAATGCTTAATAAACCAGAAGGATATGTAACAACTAATAAGGATGAAAAGAACAGAAAGACTATCTTAGACATAGTTAAAGTTAATGAGAGAATATATCCAATAGGAAGACTAGATTACGATAGTTCAGGACTTCTTCTTTTAACTAATGATGGTGATGTTTATAACCAAATAATTCACCCAAGAGTCAATTTAAATAAAGAATATGTTGCTTTAGTAAAAGGAATATTCACAGAAGAGGAAATGAATAAATTTAGATCAGGCGTTGATATTGGAGACTATAAAACAGCAGAGTGTGAAATAGAGCTTTTAGAGAAGTACACTAATAGTTGTAAAGTTAAAATAATAATACACGAGGGTAAGAATAGACAGATAAGAAGAATGTGTGCTGCTTTCAATCATGAAGTTGTTTCTCTTAAAAGAGAGCGTATAGGTAGTTTAAATCTTAGAAGTCTTAAGAAAGGGGAATGGAGATATTTAACTGACAAAGAAGTTAATTATATAAAATCTCTATAATCTATTATGTTTAAATATGTAACTGATGTAAGTAATATATATCATAATATAATAACTACATTTATAGAAGAAAAAAATGTTGCTATTGATGCTACTTTAGGAAATGGTCATGATTGTGATTTCTTAAGTGATTTATTTAAAAAGGTTTATGCCTTTGATATCCAAGAAGAGGCAGTAAACACATATAAAGAGAAAAATAAAAGTAATGTAGAAGCTATACTAGATTCACATGAAAATTTTAATACATATATAAAGGAAGAAAGTGTTCAATGTATAGTTTATAACTTAGGTTATCTACCAGGTAATAATAAGCATATTACAACTATTGCTGAAAGTACATTAAAGAGTATAAATATAGGATTAGATTTATTAGATACGAACGGAATAATGATAATAGCTCTATATAGTGGACATGAAGAAGGCAAGATAGAGAAAAATGAAGTGCTTAGCTTTGTTGAAAAGTTACCTAAGAATAAATATGGAGTTTTGCATACTGAATTTATAAATAGAGCAAAAACTGCACCTTCTTTGGTTGTAATTGAAAAGAAATTTAAATAAATAAAATGAAGAGAGGATTTTTAAAATGGAGAATACTCAAGATTTAATGAGATTAATTCAAGTAAAGTTCCCAAAACTTAGTAAAGGACAAAAACTTATAGCTGAATATATCTTAAAGAATTATGATAAGGCAGCTTTTATGACTGCTGCTAAATTAGGAAATAACGTTGGAGTAAGTGAGTCAACAGTAGTTAGATTTGCAACGGAGCTTGGATTCTCAGGATATCCAAAACTACAAAAGGCTCTACAAGAGTTAATAAAGAATAAACTTACATCAGTACAAAGATTAGAGTTATCAAATGACTTTATAAGTGAAGAAAATGCTTTAAAGGGTGTTTTAAAGGCTGATATAGAGAATATAAGAGCTACTTTAGAGAAAATAAATCATAAGACTTTTGATGAAGTTGTAAATGAGATATTTAAAGCTAAAAGAATATATATAATAGGATTAAGAAGCTCAACAGCTCTTGCTGAATTTTTAGGATTCTACTTAAATTTAATATTAGATAATGTTAGAGTTATATCAAATGGTATAAGTGATACCTTTGAACAAATGCTTAACTTAGGAGAAGGAGATTTAGTTATAGGAATTGGATTCCCGAGATATGCATTAAAAACAATAGATGCTTTAGAGTTTGCTAAGAGTAGAAATGCTAAAATAGTATCAATAACAGATAGCTTAATCTCACCACTTGCATCTCAATCAGATCACACACTTATAGCCCAAAGTAACATGGCATCATTTGTTGATTCATTAGTTGCTCCACTAAGTGTAATAAATGCTTTAATCATTGCTGTAGGGATAAGAGAAAAAGAGAAAATAACTTCTACATTCAATGAACTTGAAAAGATATGGAAAGATTATAACGTATATTCATACAACAAAAACAACATAGAGTCTTAATATAGACTTTTACAGTGATTTTAAAAAAACTTACAAATAAATTCCGATAATTTCTTAAATTCTAAAGCTTTTACATATATTATCTTCATATTATTTGTAAGTTTTTTTATTGAAATCAGTAATAAGTCTATTTTTTATCTTTTAGAACAAAATAATAAACTTATATGTCAGTTGACAATGTTTTTAAGAAAGTTTATTATTAGTTTGATTCAATTAAATTAAGGAGCTGATATATTGGCTAAGGTAATAGTTATAGGTGCTGGCCCTGCGGGGATGATGGCAGCAATATCTGCAGCAGAGAACCATGATGTTACTCTTTTAGAGAGTAATGAAAGACTTGGTAAGAAGCTATTTATTACAGGTAAAGGGAGATGTAATGTAACGAATGCAAAGGATATAGGTGAGTTTTTTGAGTTCATACCAGGAAACCCTTATTTTTTATATAGTGCATTATACACATATACAAATATAGATGTAATGAATTTCTTTGAGGATGCAGGAATTAAGTTAAAAGTAGAGAGAGGCTCTAGAGTATTCCCAAACTCAGATAAATCTTCTGATATAATAAGAGGACTTTCAAAAGGTCTAGATGAAGCGGGAGTAAAAGTTAGATTACATAGTAAAGTAATAGATGTTATATTTAATAACGATAAAATAGAGGCTGTTGTATTAGAAGGAGGAGCTAAAGTTAAAGGTGATTACTTCATAATAACAACAGGAGGTAAATCTTATCCTTTAACAGGTTCAACTGGTATAGGCTTTGATTTAGCTAAGAAGATGGGACATACAATAATTGATCCAAAACCATCTTTAGTTCCAATAGAGATTGAAGAGGCTTGGGTACGTGCACTTCAAGGGTTATCTCTTAGAAATATAGAGCTTAAGATAAAAAATAAGAAAAACTCAAAGGTTGTTTATAGCAATCAAGGAGAAATGATATTTACTCACTTTGGAATTTCTGGTCCACTTGTTTTAAGTGGAAGTAGATTTATAAAAGAAGGAGAAAAATTTGAGATTTCTATTGATTTAAAACCAGCTTTAGAGGATAAAGAGCTAGATTTAAGACTTCAAAAAGATTTTAAGAAGAATCTAAATAAAGATTTTAAAAACTCTTTAGATGAACTTCTTCCTAAAAAACTTATACCAACTATAATAGAGCTTTCAGGAATAGATGAAAATAAAAAGGTTAATTCTATAACTAAAGAAGAAAGAAGAAATCTTTTAAATCTTTTAAAGAACCTAACATTCACTGTTAAGGGCTTAAGAGATATTTCTGAAGCAATAGTTACAGCTGGTGGAGTTTCTACTAAGGAAATAGATCCTTCAACTATGAAGTCTAAAATTGTAGAAAATTTATACTTTGCAGGTGAAGTTATTGATGTAGATGCTTTTACAGGTGGATACAATGTGCAAATAGCATTATCAACAGGGTATTTAGCAGGAAAGTCTATTTAGTTTCATTATTAACTTAAAGCTTTAATATAAGAAACTTATTTTAAAATTTTGTTCTATTTTAAACAAGTGTTGATTTCTAGATATAGATGAAAGACCAGCTTAATGAGCATTAGAGTTTCATTGTCTATGTAAGAATAATAGCGTTAAGAGGATTTTTTGTTTGAGCGATAGCGAGTTTAAAATCCTTAGCTATTATTCTGGAATAGATAATAGAAACTCTTTGCGAAATTAAGTTAGGTCTGAAGATATAGCTAGAAATCAACACTCACTTAAGATAGAGCCTAAAAGTTCAATATATATGGTAAATAAAACTTGATGTTTTGTGAGAAAGGAATTAACAATATGAAAAAGATTATTACAGTAGCTATTGATGGACCAGCAGGTGCTGGAAAAAGCACAATTGCTAAAATTATAGGAAAGAACTTTGATTTAATGTATATAAACACTGGTTCTATGTATAGAGCTGTTACTATAAAAGCCTTAGAAAATGATATTGCAGCTGAAAATGTTGAGAAATTATTAGAAATGATAGATGGAATGGATATGCATTTTGAAAATGATGAGCTTATATTAAACGGAGAAAATATAAACTCACAATTAACTATGCCTGAAATAAGCAAAAATGTTTCAGCTTATGCTTCAATAAGAGAAGTGAGAGAAAAACTAGTAGAACTTATGAGAAAAATGGCTTCTAAATATAGTGTTATAATGGATGGAAGAGACATTGGAACAGTTGTATTAAAGGATGCTGATTATAAGTTCTTCTTAACTGCTAGTGCTGAAGAAAGAGCTGATAGAAGATACAAAGAGCTTATGGAAAAAGGTTTAGAAGTTAATTACGATGAAATATTACAAGATATAATAAGAAGAGATTACCTAGATTCTAACAGAGAGGTAGATCCTCTAAGAAAAGCTGAGGATGCTATTGAGATAGATACTACTGGCATAGGCATAATGGGAGTAGTTGATAAGATATCTAGCTATATGGAGAAATAATTATGGAAAGAAAAATAACTTTAGCAAAGAATGCAGGATTTTGCTTTGGAGTAAAAAGAGCTGTAGACGAGGCTATAAAGTATCAGAAAGAATTTGATAAAAAAATATATACTTTAGGACCTCTTATACATAATAACGATGTTGTTAATTATTTAGAGGACAATAATATATTTGCTATAGAACTTTCAGAAGCTGATAATTTAACCCCTGGAGATGTTGTACTTATAAGATCTCATGGAGTTAAAGAATGTGTTATAAAGGATTTAGAAGCTAAAGGATTAATAGTTAAAAATGCTACTTGTCCTTATGTAACTAACATCCAACAAAAAGTTAAAAAATGCTATGAGCAAGGATATAAGATAATTATAGTTGGAGATAAAAATCATCCAGAGGTTATTGGAATAAATGGATGGTGTAATGATTCAGCCATAATAACAAATGGAAAAGAAGATCTTACTAATATTCCTGTTAAAGTATGCGTTGTTTCTCAAACAACAGAGAAAAAAGCAACTTGGAATAAGGTTTTAAATGAAATAGTAAGTGAAAGCAAAGAGATTGTAGCATTTAATACTATTTGTTCAGCTACAGATGTTAGACAGAAAAGTGTACAAGAACTTTCAGAAGAATCTGATTTAGTTTTTGTTATAGGTGGTAAGAATAGCTCTAATACAACAAAACTATATGAAATATGCAAGAAAGAATGTCCTAAAAGCTATCATATAGAGAATGTTAAAGAGTTAGATGAAAGTCTTTTACAAGACGAATCTATAAAAAATATTGGTATTACAGCTGGTGCTTCAACTCCAGACTGGATAATCAATGAAGTTATAGATAGATTGAAAGAATTATAGGAGCAATATTTTGCCATATAAATTCCATTGTACTGGAATTTATATGGCAATTGTTTTATACTATAATATATGACAAAAATTAGGGGTAGTAAAATGAATATAGTTAGGTTTAAGTTATGGGATTATTTTAAATATGCAAGATTATTAAGGTTTTCACTAGGAAGCCTGTGTACTAATTATTTCTTGAAGGTTATTTGTGAGGACAAGGATATTATGCTTTGGGAGATAGACTATGCAGCTAATAAGGAAGCGTATATAAAAAATATTACTCATGTGAATTATAATAGAGATTTTAATGGTAATAATAAAATTAATTCAGAATTTAACATTGATAAATTTATATATGAGACTAAGGAAAATGAGGGGACTAATTTGAATATATATGGTTTTACAAAAAAAGCGTCCAACATAATAATGAGTCTAGATCTAAAGAACTTTTCTAAAGAAGAGAGTTCAGATCTTGAATTTAGAAAGTTTATAAAAGGGCAAGATGAAAAATTACGTTGTGATATTCAAAATAAAATATTTCATGAGGAAAATAGAATACCTTTAAAACCTAAGGATATAGTATATGAATGTAGTAGAAAAGCATTTTTACCAAATTTATCATTCTTTGCAGTAAAAAATGATGAAATTTTAGGATATGGTCAAATACTAATATTAAAAGGCAAACATACTGTAGCTAACTTCGGAATTGTTGAAGAATTCAGAGGAAAAGGATATGGGGAAAAGCTTATTATTCATATACTTAATAAAGGCAAAGAGATGGGATTAGAAGAGGTTTATATAAAGGTTAAATCAGATAATATAAAGGCTTTAAATTTATATAAGAAAATGGGCTTTAAAGAGTTTTCAGAAGTTAAGATATACGAATTACTAAGCTAAAAATTTAAATGGGCTGTATCAGAATTAAATAATAAGACTTTCAAACAGTATTAATAGAATAAAGTTTGAAAGTCTTATTAAAAGGTTATTTTGATATAGCCCATTTATGTATTTTAGATAAAGCTTTTTTATATCTTTCCACTATAAGCTATAGCAAATAATCAGTTGATATGTAAGATGTCTTAGTTCTGAATACACTATCTGTTAAATGGGCACTGTAATAAGATCTATCGCTAATATCTCTAGGTGCATTTTCTTGGTTATTAACATTATTTTCTAGTTCTTTTAGATCATACATAAAAATCACCTCCTAGTTTTATTATTTACATATTTTAAAATCTTATTTAATAATATTTATATAATTCCTCATTAAGATGGTCTTTTATCTATATCTAGAAATCAGTACTTGTTTAAAATATAGTTATAAATTAATATTAATTAATAGGCCTAATTAAGCAAAAGTCTAAAAAGGTTGATTTAAATTATTTGAAAATTTAAAAGCTTTATTAGAACATCTATAAAGAAGATGAATTAAATATAGACAAATATAAAACTTTATTATATAATAATTATTATTAATTATAAAAACGAGGTGTTTTTTATGGGAAACAAAATTAGTTTAGTATTTGAAAATGGTGAATATACAGTATATATAAATGATAAAGCTATTACAGTTAATAAATATATGGATAATGCAATAGAGAAGTTTACTCAAACTATAAATAATAATGCTATGCCTAAATCAATTGAATGGGAAACTATAGAAAAAGAACTAGATAGCGTTGAACTAGAAGGATTAGAAGTAAATAAGGACTTTAAAACAGCTACATATAAAGAGATGAAATATTTCTTTAGTACAGATAAAGTATTTAATATGCATGGTGGAAAAATGCAACAGTTACTAGGAGGATATCAATTATTCTCATTTGTGGTTAATATGATTAAAGAAAAACATCTAGAGGATTACTTAGGACTTTTAGATTTCTGTGAAGAAATATTAAAATGTAAAGTTACATACAGAGTAACTGGAAGTAGCTTTGTGGTAGGAAGTCCAGCATTTAACTATGGATCAGCTTCATATGATTTCTCAACTAGAAAAGTCAATAAAGGTGCCACAATAGAAAGTATGACTTTTGAAAATTTTAAAAACTATGTTTTAAATATAATAAGAAAATAGAGTATACAAGTTTTAAGAAAAGACCCCTGTCAAAATTAAGTTGTTTGACAGGGGTCTTTCTTACTATTAGTTAATTACTTTTAAAAATACTTTTAGTTTTCTAAGGTTTTTAATGTCTTTATAATGAATTCAACATCACCAAATAGAGTGAATCTAGCCTTGGAGATTTCCTTTATATATTCATAAGAAAATCTAGCTCCATTTTTAACAGCCTCTTCATCTTCATTTATTATAGTCATTAGCTTACTTGAAAGCTCTTTACCTTCCAAAATGTTTTTACAATATAAGTCTACTACTGTGCATATTTGTATCTTTTTATTTGAATCTACATTTTGTCCTTCTAAAAAATCTATAACTTCTGTTTTAGAATTCTTAGCTAGTTCCTCCTTAGTTTTTCTACTATCAAATAGATTTTCAATATCTTTCATGGTGAATCTCCATTGTCCACCTATTTTTCTTCCTTCTAAGATACCATCCTTTAGATAGCTTCTTATGGTACGTGAAGTTAATCTAGTCATTTTAGCAATGTCATCAATTGTATAAAGTTTTTCAAAATCATTCATAGTTAACACCTCTCACAAATATTTCCTATATATTCATTATATTTCATATATTTTCATATTGGAAGAGGGTGTTGTAAAAAATATGCAATTAATTTGAAAAATGATATCTCTAAAGAAGTGTTATATAAAAGATAGGTTAAATGAAAGGAGCTATATCAAAACTTAATAATAAAATTTACAGACAGTATGAAAAGAATATGCTTGCAAATTTTATTAAATAGTTATTTTGATATAACTCACCAAAATTTCTGCCTTTAAGGCTATGTTTTTATAAATTTCCAATTAAAATTTAGTTTCTGTTTTAAGTGAGGATTGATTTTTAGCTATATATTCAGACCTAACTTAATTTCGCAAAGAGTTTCTATTGTCTATTCCAGAATAATAGCTAAAGTTCAGAACTCCCTTCGGTCTAATGCTATTATTCCATATACAATGAAACTCTAATGCTCATTAAGATAGTTTTTCATCTATATCTAGAAATCAACCACAATTTAAAACATAGCCTAAATTTTAATAATGTGTTGATATGTAATTCAAAAGGTATTTAATATTCTTGATATTCTCTTGGGATATCGCCTACAAAATCTCTTCCACTTAAAACTATGAACCAAAATGCTATAAATGCTATAAATGAGAATATTATTCCTAAAATAGTCATAAATAAGCCAAATCCAAAGTTTCTAAGTATTTTATAGAATACTATTATACCAAGAATTACATTAACAAATGGGACAATATAAAGTAAAAAATACCAATAAGACAATCCTGCTAAGTGTAATAATTGTAATTCACCAAGTATAGGGAAAAACATCATCCATGCATGTTTTAAATTAGCTCTCTTAGCCATAACATAACTAGGGTATAGTCTTATTAGATAAAATATAAAGGCTATTAATACACTTGAGTTGCTAAAAGAATATAATTCGTTAAAATAAGCCATAAATATCACCTCCTTTACTAAATTATATCATAAATCCCAAGAATGAGTTTTTATTTAGAGTGTCGTTGATTTCTATCTATATCCCATATCATACATTTTTAAAGTCACTAAATATAATATTTGCACAAAAGCATAAAAATATAACAATAATAAGATTACCCTAAAGAAAAAATTAACATTACTTATAAAGTAATCTAAACAGAATTTATTGAAAAGATATAAGGAAAAAATAAAGGAAAGTTGAAAAAAAGTCTTTGTCTTACGATTAAAATCTATATCAATTTCATCAGAGAGATCTCTTATATCCCAAAAGAAAAGTATTTTATTTATAAGTGATATTTTTTTCATTTTATAGCCTCCTTTTTACGGATTATATATAGTTAAAGCAAAGTACCATACTCATACTTATGTCAGTATGGTACTTTAAATATAATTTCTATTTAGAGGATATACATAAATTTGCAACACCTGAAATCAAGTCTTTTATTACTTCAAGCTGACATATCTCTTCAAAGTAATATTCCTCTTCATAATCATAGTCATCAAACTTATGCAATAGAAAAACCTTTTGATTCTTTTTAAGAAAAATTCTACAAACCCAACGTCTTACATTGTTTCCTAACTGTATAGCTAAATATTTATCAGTCTTCTTATAGAGTATCTCTTCATCTACCTCTATTAAACCAGCTATAAAATCTAACATCTCTTTTTCATCTTTAGTAATTTCATTTTCAATGCTTTTAGGTTTTACAACTTCTTTATTGTTAGCTATAAGAGAAGGCTTTTCTAAATTTCCCATTTCTATAACTGTATTCAACTTATCTCTTAGTAGTTCATTTATATATTCGTTAAATGAGGTTTTAACAAGAACTCTAAACTTGTCCATAACAGCTTGAGTTTTTACTCCTGAATAAACCCCTTTGTTGAGAATAGCCTTAATAAATTGATCTGTAGGTTCTGAAAGTTGTTCTGCCAACACATTTTTTATCATGGCAGTATATTTTAGTTCAGAAGCACTACAAAGAATGTCTTTTAGGTTAAAAGCTTCTTTCTGAAATCTCTTTAGTTCTGGTATTAAAGACTCATTAATATCAAGTAGGTTTATCTCTAAAAATGGTATATTATCCATCTTATTAACCTCTTCAAGATCAGAATAAAATCTATATATTACTCCATTAGTCAATATTCCAAACTTAGCTTTGGTAACTGAAAAATATCTTAGCAACTGATTTATATGCTTATTATTAAGCTGAGTACCACAAGATTTCACCTCTATAATTATCATAGGTTCATTATCCTTTAGTATTGCGTAATCAACCTTTTCACCTTTTTTTGTACCTACATCTGTTGTGTATTCTGGCACAAATTCCAAAGGATTAAAAATATCATATCCAAGTAGCTGAAAGAAAGGTAAAACCAAACTAGTTTTGGTGGCCTCTTCAGTTGCTATACTATCCTTTAGAGTATTTATTTTAATTGTAAATTGTTTTAATTCTTCATTTAAATCCATAATATTCTCTCCTTAAACTTTAATCCCTTTTACTATAAATTTGTAATTTAATATCTATAAGAATAGAATACCACTTTACCAGTTATTATCCAATTGTTTTGCTTCGTTAACCTTCTTAATTAAAAAATTCATATTAAAAAATTCTATCTTTTAATATGAATAATTTTTATGATATAATAAAAACATTAATGTTTTTTTATTTTGGAGGAACTGAAATGACAATGGAAAATAATAAAGAAAAAAAACTCTTCTATATTGGTACTTATGGATGCCAAATGAATGAGGAAGATTCAGAAAAATTATCAGGGATGTTAAAGTCTCAAGGTTATGAGAGAACAGAAGAGAAGGAAGAAGCTTCTATAATAATATTTAACACTTGTTGTGTGAGAGAAAATGCTGAGAATAAAGTTTTTGGTAACATTGGACAGCTTAAAAAATTAAAGAGAAAAAATCCTAACTTAGTTATTGCTATATGTGGATGTATGATGCAACAAATAGGTATGCCAGATAAGGTTTTAAAAACTTACCCTTATGTTGACATAATATTTGGAACTCACAATGCACATAAATTCCCAGAGTATTTAAACAGAGTTCTTCAAGAAGGAGTTCAAGTTAAGGAAATCTTAAATAAAGAAGAGGGAATAGTTGAAGGTTTACCTATAGATAGAAAGAGTGATGTTAAAGCATTCGTTACTATCATGTATGGATGCAACAACTTCTGTACATACTGCATTGTTCCTTATGTTAGAGGAAGAGAAAGAAGTAGAAAATCAGAGGATATCATAAAAGAAATAGAAGAATTAGTATCAAAAGGATACAAAGAAATAACTCTATTAGGTCAAAACGTAAACTCATACGGAAAAGGCTTAGAAGAGGATATAGACTTCGCTGGTCTTTTAAGAAAGGTTAATGAAGTTAAGGGAATAGAGAGAGTTAGATTCATGACTTCTCACCCTAAAGATTTAAGTGATGATGTAATCACAGCTATAAAAGAGTGTGATAAGCTTTGCGAGCAGGTTCACTTACCAGTTCAAAGTGGATCATCAAGAATATTAAAAGAGATGAACAGACACTATGATAGAGAATACTACTTAGATTTAGTTAAGAAAATAAAATCTGAGATTCCAGATGTTACTTTAACAACTGACTTAATCATTGGATTCCCTGGAGAAACTGAGGAAGACTTCCAAGATACATTAAGTCTTTGTGAAGAGGTTGGATATGATTCAGCATTCACATTCATATACTCAAGAAGAAATCACACTCCTGCTGACAAGATGGAAAATCAAATTCCAGATGATATAAAACATGAGAGATTTAACAGAGTAGTTGAAGCTATCAACAAAAAGGTTATATTAAAGAACAAAGAGTATGAAGGTAAAGTAGTTGAAGTTCTTGTTGAAGGACCAAGTAAGAATGATGAAACTAAATTAACTGGAAGAACTAGAAATGGTAAATTAGTTAACTTTGCTGGAGACATAAGCTTAGTTGGAGAATTAGTTAATCTTAAAATAGTTAGAGCTCAACCATTCTCATTAATCGGAGAAATAATAGAGAAGTAATTTTATCATAAATTATATAACTATAGTATGTAAAACTTATAAATACTATTCCGAAAATTCTTAGTAAACCTAATAATTCTCGGAATATGTTTATAAGTTTTTTTCTTTGAAATTCAGTCTATTTTAAACTGGTGTTGATTTTAGATAGATTGGAGGTATAAGTTCAAAATACAAAATTATAAATTTTGATTTTCACTTAAAATTAAGTAGGTCTGAAGGGCTAGCTAAAATCAACACTAATTAAAATAGTTCTTGTAAGCCTCTAAAAGTTCATCTCTGAATTTAGGGTGAGCTACATTTATTAATGCCTTAGCTCTTTCCTTCAAAGTTTTTCCTCTTAAATCTGCTATTCCATACTCAGTTACAACATAATGCACATCATTTCTAGAGGTTGTAACAGCTGCTCCATAATCTAATCTTGGAACTATCCTAGAAATTGTTCCTTTTGAAGCAGTTGAAGGAATAGCTATTATTGATTTTCCATCTTCACACATACTAGTGCCCCTTACATAGTCAACTTGCCCCCCAACACCACTGAACTGTTTACCACCTATGGATTCGGAGTTTATCTGACCAAAGAGATCAACCTGTATGCAAGAGTTAATAGAAATCATTTTATTATTTTTAGCTACAGTTATAGGGTTATTTACATAATCAACGGGATACATTTCTATTACAGGATTGTTATTTACAAAATCATACAGTTTTTTTGTACCCATAATGAATGTAAGAACTATTTTATTTTTATGAATGCTTTTCTCCTTGTTATTTATAACCCCCATGTTAAATAGGTCTACAATACCATCTGATACCATTTCTGAATGTAATCCTAAGTTCTTTTTGTCATGTAGGAACATTAAAACAGCGTCTGGTATAGAACCTATTCCTAGTTGAAGAGTTGAACCATCTTCAACTAAGCTTGCACAATATTCCCCAATAGCCTTTTCAACATCATTAATAGGCTTTGGTGGAAGTTCTGGAAGAGGATAATTAACTTCTACAATATAATCTATATCAGATACATGTATGAAATTATCTCCTAAAACTCTTGGCATATTAGGATTTATTTCTGCAATAACAAGCTTTGCACATTCAGAAGCTGATTTTGTATAGTCACAAGATGTACCATAACTACAATATCCATGTTCATCTGGTGGGGATAATTGAAGTAAACATACATCAACTTGCAAGTAATCCTTCTTAAATAATCTAGGAATTTCAAAGAAGAATGATGGAGTATAGTCAGCAAAACCAGATTGAACAGCTGCTCTAGTATTTGAATTCACAAACAATGCATTGTGTTTAATATGTCCTTCCATTTCTTTTTTGACATAATCACCTTTACCTAAAGATACTAAATGAAGTATTTCTAAGTTTTCAAATTTCCCATAATTAAGAACAAGTTCATCTAACAAAACCTTTGGCTCTGCAACAGCGTGACCTGTTACAATCCTTGAATTAGAACGTATTTTACTGATGGCTTCTCTAGCAGTCACTTTTTTATTTTTATAAAGTTCCTCCCAGTTCATAATCCCTCCTAATAAAAAAATAGCTTCTTAATAAATTAATATGTTTGTTTTGGGAATAATATAATTTATACTTCACAAAAGTTAGTTGCACGAACAATATTATATTAATAAGAAAACAATGTTCATACATTATTAATATGTGATGAATTAATGAAATTTTTCTTGCAAATATAAAATGCAAGAAGAATTTAAAATAAATTGCATTTTTTCTTTAAAAACACTTGAAATTTATGAAAAAGTGCAATATAATTTAATCATAAATTTCATTTCGGCAATAACCAAAGAGGGGGATATATTATGAAAATACCTTGTTCAATGATGACACAACATCCGGATAATGTAGAAACATACGTTTCAATACAAGAAGAGCCGGCTGAAGCAATAAAAGGATTAACACCACAAAGCGAAGGTGGTTTAGGAATAGAAGAAGTTATGATAGATTTTGAAGGAAAATTAACTCCTTATCATCAAACTTCACAAGTAGCACTTGGATTAATAGGAAAAGGAATAATTCCTGGTAAGGATGTTAGAGTAACTCCTAGAATACCAAATGCTAATAAAGAATCTGTTTTTAGACAGCTTATGAGTATAATGTCTATAATAGAGACAAATGTACAATCAAAAACATTAACAGGAATTCCTGCTATATCAGAGGTTGTCGTTCCAATGATAGAAACAGGTAAGGAAATTTCGGAATTTCAAGATAGGGTTAACTCAGTTATAGATATGGGGAATAAAAACTATGAAACTAAGTTAGACTTAAATGGCGTTAGAATAATACCACTAGTTGAGGATGTCCCTGCACTAGTAAATATAGATAAAATTTTAGATGAACATTATGAAATAGAAAAGAGTAAAGGTAACGTATTAAAAGACCTTAGAATAATGATTGCAAGATCAGATACTGCTATGTCTTATGGACTTATTTCAGGAGTATTATCAGTACTTATGGCAGTAGATGGAGCATATAAATGGGGAGAGAGAAATGGAGTTGAAATAAATCCAATATTAGGATGTGGTTCACTTCCATTTAGAGGTCACTTCTCAGAAGAAAATATAGAAGAAATAATTGCAACATACAGCGGAATAAAAACTTTCACATTCCAATCAGCTTTAAGATATGATCATGGTGAGGAAGCAACTAAGAGAGCGGTAAATGAATTAAAAGAAAGAATTGCTGATTCAAAGCCAAGAAACTTATCAGAAGAAGATAAAGATTTAATGAAAGAGTTTATAGGAATATGTTCAAAGCATTACCTACATACTTTCTTAAAAGTTATAGATAAGGTTTCCTTTGTATCTGACTTCATTCCTAAGAATAGAGATAGATTAACAAAAGCTAAAACTGGATTAGAGTATAATAGAGAAGTAGCAAACTTAGATAATGTAGCAGATTTAGTTAAAGACGAGGTCTTAAAACAAGAAATTCTTAGCATAGATAACTCAAAAGAATATGCAGTTCCAAGAGCAATATCATTTACTGGAGCTATGTATACATTAGGAATGCCACCAGAACTTATGGGTATGGGTAGAGCATTAAATGAAATAAAAGAAAAGTATGGCCAAGAGGGAATAGATAAGCTTCTTGAAATATACCCAATCTTAAGAAAAGACTTAGCATTTGCTGCTAGATTTGCAAATGGTGGAGTATCTAAGAAGATAATAGATGAAGAGGCTAGACAAGAGTACAAAGAAGACATGAGATATGTAAATGAAATTCTTAACCTTGGATTAGACTATGACTTCTTAAACGAAAATGAATTCTACCATACTTTATTAAAAACAACTAAGCCTATAATTATGCACTTAATGGGACTTGAGGAAAATGTAATGCGTAATAGTACAGAAGAACTTAAAATCCTAAATGAGTGGATAGTAAGAATGGGTAAAGTAAGAGGAAGTATAGGCTAAAATTAAAATTGAATGGGTAAATTTATTATAAATAATCTAAATTTACTCATAAAAAAGCCAATAAACATATTTTGAAGCTAATAAATATGAATTAAAAAGGTTGCAAAAACATCTTTTGTTAATTAATTAGATTAACAAAAGATGTTTTTATTTTTCGAATAAGTGGCTATTTGTTAAGTTAGTTTTTATTGAATTTTAGAAAAGATTATATTAGTAACTGAACATAATTAATTAGAGAATTATTTGTTAATTTTATAGGAAAACCTAACTGAAACAAGTTTATTTTTAAAATTATAACTAGATTAACTATATAATTTTAAATTATGATATGCATCATAGTCTTAATTAAACTTTATTGTTATTATTAAGTCATTGAGAAGAAACACACGAGGTGATTGAGATGATTTTAGATTATGATAAAGTATTAAACGATAATAGTATTAGTGGTGAAGTTCAAAAAATATTAAATGATTATGATTTTAAAGATAAGGATATAAAGAAACGTAAAGAGGTTTTAAGAAAAGAAATAAATGAATTAAGTAATTTAGAATTGTGGGAATTAGAAGAGTTTAAATTACAAGATACTTATTTAGGATCTTTTGATGTAGCTTGTGAAGAGGTTGCAAATGCAATTATAGATTACTTAATAGATGAAAAGGCAATTATGAGTTTAGTAGCTGAAGGGTTTATTTATCCAGTTACAATGAAGGATGCTAATTTTATAAGTAAAAGATTAAAAATGGAATATGAGAATAAGGAAACTTATGATAACATAGAAATTTTTACTGTTCCATATAGACATTTTAGAAAGATATAGTAAAGAGCGCTTTATAGTGCTTTTTATTTTTTTACTTAAAATTCTCAATTAGTCACATAATGGAATTGGAATTTTTAGTAAATGTTTTCAAGGAAAATTTTATGTTTTTTCTATTTATAAATTATTAATTAAATGAAAATTTTAGCCTTTTATTATTTATATTATTTAAAAAAGAAGGTAGAATTTAAATGATTAAACTATAATTGATTTAAATTTTAACAATTTTCAAAAAGAAATTTTAGCAAAGATTATTGAAATCGATTATCAACTGCTTTACATTTCTTCTGGAATGTGTTAAATTTAAGTTGATAAAGATTTTCAATTAAGAAAGAGGGGATATACCATATGTTTAAACAATGGGAAGGTTTTAAAGAAGGAACTTGGCAAGAAGGAATTGACGTAAGAAACTTCATACAAAAAAACTATACTGCATATGAAGGCGACAAAGAATTCTTAGCAGGTACTACTGCAAAGACTGATGCTGTTTTAGCAAAAGCTCAAGCATTAATAATAGAAGAGATAGAAAAAGGAATTATTGATGTAGCTACAGATAGAGTTTCAGGTATAGATAAATATGAGCCTGGATATTTAGATAAAGATAACGAAGTTATCGTTGGTTTCCAAACAGACGCTCCACTTAAGAGAATAGTAAATCCTTATGGTGGAATGAGAATGGTTGAAAGTTCTTTAAAAGAATATGGATATGAGTTAGATAGCGATATAAGAGAGCACTTTAACGCTTATAGAAAAACTCATAACCAAGGTGTTTTCCACGCATATTCAGCTAAGACAAGAGCTGCAAGATCTGCTGGTCTTTTAACTGGTCTTCCAGATGCTTATGGTAGAGGAAGAATCATAGGTGACTATAGAAGAATAGCTCTTTATGGTATAGATTATTTAATAGAAGAAAAGAGAAAAGATTATGATAATATATCATTTGAAAGCGAAGGATCAGTTGAAGAGTACATTCAATTAAGAGAGAATGTTTCAGAGCAAATTCAAGCTTTAAATGAAATGAAATCAATGGCTTTAAAATATGGTTTTGATATATCTAAGCCAGCTGCAAACGCTAAGGAAGCAGTTCAATTCTTATACTTTGGATATTTAGCTGCAGTTAAAGAAAATAACGGAGCTGCAATGTCATTAGGAAGAACTTCAACTTTCTTAGATATCTTCATAGAAAGAGATCTTCAAGCTGGAGTTATAACTGAATTAGAAGCGCAAGAGTTAATAGATCAATTCATAATCAAATTAAGATTAGTAAGACATTTAAGAACTCCTGAGTACAATGATTTATTTGCTGGAGACCCAACTTGGGTAACTGAAGGTATTGGTGGTATGGGTGTTAATGGTAAGCCATTAGTAACTAAAAACTCATTCAGATATCTTCAAACTTTAATTAATTTAGGACCTGCTCCAGAGCCAAACATGACTGTATTATGGTCAGATAGATTACCAGAAGGATTCAAAAAGTTCTGTGCTGAAGTATCAATCAAAACTGACTCAATCCAATACGAGAATGATGAGTTAATGAGACCAATGTACGGAGATGATTACTCAATAGCTTGTTGTGTATCAGCAATGCAAATTGGTAAGCAAATGCAATTCTTCGGAGCTAGAACTAACTTAGCTAAAGCTTTACTTTACACTATAAACGGTGGAGTAGATGAGAAATCAGGAAAAGTTGTAATTCAAGGATTAGAGCCAATAACTGATGAAGTTTTAGATTATGAAAAGTTAAGAGCTAACTACGATAAAGTTTTAGAATATATTGCAGACCTTTATGTAGATACAATGAACGTTATCCACTACATGCATGATAAATATGCTTATGAAGCTGGACAAATGGCTTTACATGATACTCATGTAGGTAGATTAATGGCATTCGGTATCGCTGGTTTATCAGTTGTAGCTGACTCATTAAGTGCCGTTAAATTTGCTAAAGTTAAGCCAATAAGAGAAAATGGAATAGCTGTAGATTTCGAAATCGAAGGTGACTTCCCTAAATACGGAAATGATGATGATAGAGTTGATGACTTAGCTGTTGAAATAGTTAAGAAATTCTCAGATGAGCTTAAAAAGCACCCATTATATAGAGGAGCTAAGCACACATTATCAATTTTAACAATAACTTCAAACGTAGTTTACGGTAAGAAGACTGGTTCAACTCCAGATGGAAGAAAAGCTGGTGAAGCATTTGCTCCAGGAGCTAACCCAATGCACGGAAGAGATAATAGCGGAGCTTTAGCTAGCTTAAACTCTGTTGCTAAAATCCCTTACTGTGAAGTTTGTGAGGATGGAGTTTCAAATACATTCTCAATCGTTCCAGATGCTTTAGGTAAAGAAGAAAATTCAAGAATAGACAACTTAGTTGCTATTATGGATGGTTACTTCAAGCAAGGAGCTCATCACTTAAATGTTAATGTATTTAACAGAGAAACTTTAGTTGATGCTATGGATCACCCAGAAAAGTATCCAACATTAACAATCAGAGTTTCAGGTTATGCAGTTAACTTCAACAGATTAACTAGAAAACAACAATTAGAGGTTATAAGCAGAACATTCCACGAGTCTCTATAATCTTATATAATAAGAGTGTATAAGGTTGCTTAAAACCTATAAATATATTCCGAAAATTACTAGATTTCACTAAAAATTTATAGTTATTACTCCGGATATATTTCTAAAGCTTCGAAACTTAAGTGAAAGCCCAAATTTTAATTTGGATGCTTGAACTTATGCAATCGAACAGAGTGAGAGTGTATTCATTAGAAGAATTACAGTCTCAGCTTCTTAACGAAATATATCCTACGTAATAACTTAAATTCTAAAGTTCATCTAGATATTTTCTTCATTATATTTATAAGGTTTAATTAAGCAAACACTTTATACACTCTTTTTTAGAATATTTGAAATTAGGAGGAACAGCAAATGGTTAAAGGAAGAATACACTCATTAGAATCAATGGGATTAGTTGATGGACCTGGTATTAGATTTATAGTATTTATGCAAGGGTGTGGTATTAGATGTGCATATTGTCATAACCCAGATACTTGGTGCAAAGATGGTGGTACTGAATATACTCCAGAAGAACTTGTTGCTAAGATAAAAAGATATAGAACATATTTTGAATCTTCAGGCGGTGGAGTTACTTTTTCAGGTGGAGAGCCTCTTCTTCAACCAGAGTTTTTATTAGAATGTTTAAAGCTTTGCAAAGCTGAGGGAATACATACTACTATAGATACTGCTGGTGTTGGATTAGGAGATTATGAAGAGATATTAAAATATGTGGATCTTATATTATTTGATGTAAAAGAAACTGATCCTGAAAAGTATAAAAAATTAGTTGGAGTTCCCATTGATAAATCTTTAGAATTTTTAGAGGTAGCTCAATCTATGAATAAGAAAATGTGGATAAGACATGTTGTTGTTCCAGGATATACTGATAATAAGGAAGATTTAACAAGAATTAAAAACTTTATAGATAGACTACATAACGTAGAAAAGGTAGAACTTTTACCTTATCATGTTTTAGGAGTAAATAAATATGAGGTTTTAAATATTCCGTACAGATTAGACGGCGTTGAGCCTTTAGATAAGAATTGGCTAAAAGAAATGGAAAAAGAACTTTTTAATTAATGTAGAATATAAAGTTTTGTTTTAAACTAGTGGCGTTTTCTAGCTATATCTTCAGATCTAACTTAATTTCACAAAGAGTTTCTATTGTTTATTTCAGAGTAATAGCTAAAGCTTTTAAACTCACTGCGTTCGAACAGAAAAAGCTTCTTAACGCTATTACTCTTCCATAAACAATGAAACTCTAATTGCTCATTAAGATGGTCTTTCATCTATATCTAGAAAACACCACACTCTTTAAAACAAAATTAGATTTAAAAAGTTATTTTGGTAAAAATGTATTGAATTAAAATATAATAAATAATTAAGGGGAGTATTCAGTCTTTCTAATAGTAGGTGTAGATAATAAGTTGGTTAATATTATTTATAGCTTGGGTTAGAAAGTTATTTAATGCATCCCCTTTTTTATTATCTTAAAAATATGTTAAAATGATTAGTATGACATAAGATAATATTCATAAATTTACAGATTAAATGGAGGTACTTAGAATGGCTTTAACGCCCATGATGAGACAATATTTTGAAATAAAAGAAAACTACAAAGACTGTATACTATTTTTTAGACTTGGAGACTTCTATGAGATGTTCTTTGAGGATGCAGAAACTGCTGCTAGAGAGCTTGAGTTAGTTCTTACTGGTAGAGATTGTGGTTTAGAGAAAAGAGCACCTATGTGTGGTATTCCATTCCATGCATCTAATTCATATATAGGAAGATTAGTATCTAAAGGATATAAGGTTGCTATCTGTGAGCAAGTTGAGGATCCTAAGGTTGCTAAAGGAATTGTTAAAAGAGATGTTATAAAGGTTATAACTCCTGGAACATATACAGATTCTTCATTTGTTGAGGAAACTAAGAATAACTACATAATGACTATTTTCGTTGATGAAGCTAGGAATAAGTGTTCTTTAGGAATTACAGATATATCTACTGGGGATTTCTTAGCTACAGAGGGCGAATTAGAAAAAGGAGTAATTTTAGATGAGATATCTAAGTTTAACCCTAAGGAGATAATTCTTTTAGACTCTATAAATCCAGAGCTTATAAGAGAAATTACATTAACTACTCCTGCATTAATAAGTAGAAAACCACTTTCATATTTTGAAGAAGAGGTTGAAAGCACATTAGAAGAGCAATTTGGAGATAAGACTAATACTTTAAGCTTAATGGTTAAAAAAGCAAGTAATGCCTTAGTTAAATATATATTAGATACTCAAAAAATAAGCTTAACTAATATAAATGATATAGAAGTTTATAGCTTAGTTGACTTTATGACAATAGATTTAAGTTCAAGAAGAAACTTAGAGCTTACTGAAAACTTAAGAGAAAAAAGCAAGAAAGGTTCTCTTTTATGGGTTTTAGATAAAACTGAAACTTCAATGGGAAGCAGAATGCTTAGAAGATGGATAGAAGAACCTTTAGTTAATAAAGAGAAGATAAATTTAAGACTTAATGCAGTAGAAGAACTATTCTCTGATATATCTTTAAATGATTCTTTAAAGGAAGCTTTACATGATATATATGACATAGAGAGAATACTAGGTAAGATTTCTAATAAAAATGCTAATGCTAAGGATTTAATGGCCTTAAAAACTTCTATAGGAAAAATACCTAATGTTAAATCAGTTATAGAAAACTGTAGTTCTAATCTTTTAAAGGATTATCATAATAACTTAGATGATTTAAAAGATATATATGACCTTTTAGATAGGGCTATAAAAGAAGATCCATCATTAACTATAAAAGATGGAGATTTGATAAAAGATGGATTTAATGGGGAAATAGATGAATTAAGACTTGCTAAGACTAACGGTAAGGATTGGATATCTAACTTAGAAAATAGAGAAAGAGAATTTACTGGAATTAAATCTTTAAAAGTTGGATTTAATAAGGTTTTTGGATATTATATAGAAATTTCAAAGGCTAACTATTCTTCTATTCCAGAAGGAAGATATATAAGAAAGCAAACCCTAGCTAATGCTGAAAGATTTATAACTCCTGAGCTTAAGGAAATAGAGGAGAAACTTTTAGGTGCTAGTGAAAAACTTTGTGCCTTAGAGTATGAGATTTTCATAGAAATAAGAAATGAAGTTGAGAAGCATATAGATAGATTAAAAACTACTGCTAAAATAATTGCAGAGTTAGACTGTGTAAGTAACTTAGCTTTTGTGGCTTTAGAAAATGACTTTATAAAACCAGAGATAACAGAAGGTGGAGATACTAATATAGAGGATGGAAGACACCCTGTTGTTGAAAAAGTTATACCTAAAGGAGAATTCATTCCAAATGATACTCTTATAAATAAAGAGGATAACCAACTTCTTATAATAACAGGACCTAACATGGCAGGTAAATCTACTTACATGAGACAGGTTGCCATAATCACTTTAATGTGTCAAATAGGTTCATTTGTTCCAGCTAGTAAGGCTAAAATAAGTATTGTTGATAAAATCTTTACTAGAATAGGAGCTTCTGATGACTTAGCTGGTGGTAAAAGTACATTTATGGTTGAGATGTGGGAAGTTTCAAATATTCTTAAAAATGCTACAGAGAACAGCTTAGTTCTTTTAGATGAAGTTGGAAGAGGAACTAGTACTTATGATGGATTAAGTATAGCTTGGTCTGTTATAGAGTATATATGCAAAAATAGGGATTTAAGATGTAAAACATTATTTGCAACTCACTATCATGAGTTAACTAAGTTAGAAGGAGAAATTCCTGGAGTTAAGAATTACTCAGTAGCAGTTAAGGAAGTTGATAATAACATAATATTCTTAAGAAAGATTGTTGAAGGGGGAGCTGACCAGTCTTATGGTATAGAGGTTGCTAAACTTGCTGGAATTCCAGAGGATGTTATCTCTAGAGCTAAAGAGATACTAGCTACTTTAGAAGGTGAATCATCTCAAAACGAACTAGAAACAATCATAAAAGAAAGTAAAACTTCTTATGAAGAGGTTAAAACTATAGAAGAAAATTCTATAAAAGAAGAAATAGTAGAAGATGTTGCTATTGAAACTACTATAGAAGAAACTCTAGAACTAGATAAAGCAGTTTCTAAAAAAGCTAATAAAAATAAAAATCAAGACGACCAAATGCAATTAGATTTCACAAGCTTAGAAAAGGATAATCTAATCAAAGAACTATCAGAGGTTGATATAATGTCATTAAATCCTATGGATGCTATGAACAAGTTATATAACCTAGTAAGAGAAGCTAAGAATTTATTGTAGTTTATTTTTAAATTTTAAATATATTTAACTCAACTTTAAATTAGTTTTGATTTTAGATAGAACCGTAAGACTATTTTAATGAGTAATTAGAGTTTCATTATATATGGAAAAATAATAGCGTTAAGAGACTTTTTAATATGAAGCACATTTTCTCTACGTTCAAATGTGTAAGTTCAAGATACCAAATTGAAAATTTGGACTTTCACTTAACCGTAGCGAGTTTAAAAGTCTTAGCTATTATTTTGGAATATATAATAGAAACTCTTTGCGAAATTAAATAAGTCTGAGGGGCTAGCTAAAATCAAAATTTCTTAAAAAGAGTCAAAAAGCTAATTTTGTTTAGAAGGGAGTTGAGAGGATTTTTGAATAGAATAAATATTTTGAATATAGATACTGCTAATAAGATAGCAGCTGGGGAAGTTGTTGAGAGACCCTCTTCTGTTGTTAAGGAATTAGTTGAAAACTCCTTAGATGCAGGAGCTAAGAATGTAACCATAGAAATACAAAATGGTGGAGAAACACTTATTAAGATAATAGACGATGGAAATGGAGTTCATCCTGATGATGTAGAAAAAGCATTTAATCCTCACGCTACAAGTAAGATAAAAGATTCTTATGATATTTTTAGTATAAACACCTTAGGTTTTAGAGGAGAAGCATTACCTAGTATAGCCTCCATATCTAAGATTAACTTTAAAAGTAAAATTGAAGAGGAAGCCTTAGGGAAAGAGCTTATCATTTCTGGTGGAGAAAAAGAATCTTTAATGGATTGTCCATTAAACAAGGGAACTCAAATAGAAGTTAGAGATTTGTTCTTTAATGTACCAGCTAGAAAGAAGTTCTTAAAAACTACTGCTAGAGAAAGCGCCATAATTAGTGATTTGGTTAATAGACTATCTTTGGCTAATCCAGATGTAGCCTTTAAGCTATTTAATAATAACAAGAAAGTATTACAAACTTACGGAAATGGAAAGCTTATAGATGTTATAAGAACAATCTATGGAAAAGCTACTGCTGAGAATGTAATATACTTTGAAGATCATAAGGATACAGCTTCTGTATATGGCTTTATAGGAAACGATACTTTAGCTAGAGCTTCTAGAAATAATCAAAGTCTTTTTGTTAATAAAAGATATGTTAAAAATAGAAGTTTAACTGTAGCTGTTGAAAATGCCTTTAGATCATTTAACGTAACAGGGAAGTTTCCTTTCTTTGTATTATTCATAGATACTTATCCAGAGCTTATAGATGTAAATATACATCCTACTAAATCAGAAATTAAGTTTAAGGATGAAAGATTTATCTTTAAAACAGTATTTGATGCTGTTCACTCTGCTATGAGGGAATATGTTAAGGATACATTTACTCTGCCAGAAGAGGAAGAGAAGAAATTTGAAGAACTAAAGGTAGAAGTAATACAGGAAAGTTTAGATAAAGAGATAAGTACTTTAGAAAAACTAAAGGAAAATGTCTATCCTAGAATTACTGAGGAAAGAAAGGTTGAAAAATCATATTCATATAATGATCCATTTTCAAAACCTGCTTCTGAAAGTAAAACTGAGGTTTCAATACCTGTTGATTTAAAAAGCGGACTTTCAAACACCTCTTCAGAAAAGGATACTATAGAAACTTCAAAGATTAAATCAGAGTATAAAGAATTTACTTATGAGCCTGTGTTGATTAAAAATGAGATTAAACCAGAAGTTAGGGAAGATTTTTCACATATTTCTAATAAAGGATTTAGTGATGAAAAGCCTTATTCTTCACCAGCTTCACTTCAACCTCAAGAAAGAAATGCTTTAGTAAATAACAAAGAGGTTTTGAGTGATAATTATAAAGCGAATGCTTTTAATACTAATGAGAGTGTTTTAAACAAAGTAGACTGTGATGAAGTGGAAATTAAGAGTGAAGAAAGGGAGCCTTCTATCAATACTCCTGTATATAGAGAAGCTAAGTTTCCTAAGCTTAAGGTTATAGGACAGTTTAATAAGACTTATATATTAGCAGAGCATGATTCTATACTATACTTAATAGACCAACATGCAGCACATGAGAAGATACTTTTTGAAAAGTATTCTAACTCTATAGCTAATAAGCAAGTTGAAATTCAACCTTTAATGGTTCCTTTGGTTGTTACATTACCTATGGAAGAATATCTTTATTATGATGAGAATAAAGAGATATTCGAAAAGGCAGGATTTAAGATAAGTGATTTTGGAGATACTTCTATAAGAATTGAAGAGGTACCATACTTTTTAGATAAGTTAAACCCAACTGACCTTATAACTTCTATGATAAATAACCTTAAGAAAATGGGTAGTGGAGAAACTGTAGAGGTTAAATACAATAAGATAGCATCAATGTCATGTAGAGCGGCAGTTAAGGCTAATGATGTTTTAAGCATATTAGAAATGGATAACTTAATAGAGGACTTAAGATATATTCATGATCCATTCCATTGTCCACATGGAAGACCAACTATAATAAAATTCACTAGCTATGAATTAGATAAGAAATTTAAAAGAATAACTTAAGGAGAAACAGTTTAAATGAATAATGATTTACTTATTATAGCAGGACCAACAGCGGTAGGGAAAAGTGACCTTTCTGTTGATCTTGCTAAGAAGTTAAACGGGGAGATAATCTCTGTTGACTCTATGCAGATTTATAAATACATGGATATAGGTTCAGCTAAAATATCAGAAGAGGAAATGAATGGTGTTCCTCATTATTTAATAGATTTTGTTGAACCAGAGAAGGAGTTTAGTGTAGCTGAGTTTAAAGAGCTTGCTACTGAAAAAATTAAAGATATTCAAAGTAGAGGAAAGCTTCCTATATTAGTTGGAGGTACTGGCCTTTATATAAACTCAATAATCTGTGATATGAACTTTGCAGAAAGTGATAAGGATGAAGAGTATAGAGAAGAGCTTGAAAAGATAGCTGAAGAACATGGGAATGAATATTTACATGAAATGCTTAAAGAGATAGATCCTGAAAGTTATGAAACAATACATTTTAATAATAGAAAAAGGGTTATAAGAGCTTTAGAAACTTATAAGTTAACAGGAAAGCCTTTCTCATCTTTCAAAGCTAAGAATAGTATTTATAAAACTTCATATAATATATATTATTATGTACTTAATATGGATAGAGCTAAGCTTTATGAGAGAATAAATAAGAGGGTTGATATCATGTTCCAAAAAGGCCTTCTAGAAGAGGTTAAGAAATTAAAAGAAATGGGACTTACAGATGATATGCAATCTATGAAGGGGATAGGATATAAAGAGGTATTATACTATTTAGATAATAAGATATCCTTAGAACAGTGTGAAGAGATGATAAAGCAAGGTAGTAGAAATTATGCTAAGCGTCAACTTACATGGTTTAGAAAGGATCCTAGAGCCATATTTATAGATAAAGACCAATTCTCTTCTGAAAAAGAGATTTCTGCCAAAATTATTAATGACATAATAAAATCTTAGGTTTATAATTAAACTATACTATAATTTATGGAGGGCAATATGATGAATAAGTCAATCAATAACCTACAAGATATATTTTTAAACAATGCAAGAAAAGAAAGAATACCAGTAACAGTTTTCTTAGTAAATGGTGTTCAATTAAAGGGTATAGTTAAAGGGTTCGATAGTTTTACAGTAGTTTTAGATAGTGATGGAAAGCAACAGCTTGTTTACAAACATGCTATGAGTACAGTATCACCAGCTAGACCTATTTTATTTAATAATACACAGGTTTCAGATAATTAAAAATATATTTGAAAATAGGTAAGCCTTATTGGTTTGCCTATTTTTTTTGTATATGTTAAGATTTATAAATGTACGAATATTTAATAATGCGGGGGTATAATAATGCTTAATGCAACTATAGAATTACTAAAAGAAAAATACGGTTTCACTGATGAAACTTTAAAACTTTACAATCAAGCTATAAATGATGTAGAAGAAGAGTTTAAGATATATGACGAAATAAGAGAGTTTAACCAATTAAAAGTTCTTAAAGCTTTCCAAGAAGAAAGAATTTCAGATAATCATTTCACTAACTCAACTGGATATGGTTATGGAGATGTTGGAAGAGATACTTTAGACTTGGTTTATGCAAGAATATTTAATGCAGAGAAGGCTTTAGTTAGACCTCACTTTGTAAATGGAACTCATGCTTTAGGTACTGCTTTATTTGGTAACTTAAGACCAGGAGACACAATACTAGCTGTTACTGGAAGTCCATATGATACATTACATAGTGTAATAGGTATAAGTGGAGAGGAAAACATAGGGTCATTAAAAGAGTATGGAGTTAACTATAAGCAAGTAGATTTAGTCAATGGAAAGATAAACATAGAAAAAGCTTTAGAGATGATTAAAGAAGATGATTCAATAAAACTTATACATATGCAAAGATCAACTGGTTATGGATGGAGAAACGCATTCCAAGTTAAAGAGTTAGGAGAAGCTATAAAGGCTATAAAAGAATTAAGAGAAGACTTAATAGTATTTGTGGATAACTGTTATGGTGAATTTATAGATGTTATAGAACCTACAGATGTTGGTGCAGACTTAATAGCTGGTTCATTAATAAAAAATATCGGTGGAGGAATTGCTCCAACTGGTGGATACATAGTAGGTAAAGAGAAATATGTAGAACAAGCTTCTTATAGATTAACAGTACCTGGTATAGGGGCTGAGTGTGGATGTACATTTGGAGTTATGAAAGATTTCTACCAAGGATTATTCTTAGCACCACATATAGCTATGGAAGCTTTAAAAGGAGCTATCTTCTGTGCTAGAATCATGGAACTTGCTGGATTTGAAGTGTTACCTAAATACAATGATAAGAGAAGTGACATAATTCAAGCTATAAAATTCAATGATAAAGAAAAACTTATAAAATTCTGTAAGGGTGTTCAATATGCATCACCAATAGATTCATTTGTTGAGTGTGAACCATGGGCTATGCCAGGATATTCTGATGAAGTAATCATGGCAGCTGGAGCATTTATTCAAGGTTCATCAATAGAACTTTCAGCAGATGCACCTATAAGAGAGCCATACATAGCTTACTTACAGGGTGGTTTAACATTTGACCATGCTAAAATTGGAGTTTTAATAGCTTTAAACAACGTAGTTAAGTAATAAACTACTATCTTATTTTAAGTAAGTGTTACTATGTTCTAATGGTTAACTTAATTTTATATAGCATATAGAAAGTGATACTAATTAAAAAAAATACTTTATTTAAGACACTTTAGCTTTTTTAGTCTAAGGTGTCTTTTTATTATGGATAAAAATCCTTTTGTGTTATATAATTTAATTGTAAATATTACGTATTACAATTTTAAAATACATAAAGTATTACAAATAGAAAGAGGTTTTAAAAATGGAAGAGAGCAAGAATAAAGAATTAAAGGTAAAAAGCTTCAGAGTTACTGAAGAAACTTTCGATAAATTTAAAAAGATAGCATCAGACGAGTTTGGAAATCAAGGACAATGCTTAGATGCTTTGATATCACTTTATGAAATGGAGAACTCTAAATCCACCTTAATAGAGAGAAAATTAGAGATAGAATCATTCCAAGACTATTTAAATAAGATAAACCAGCTATTTTTAACGTCATTACAAATGAGTGAGGATGCAGGCAAAAGAGCAGAAGAGGCCTTTGTAAAGAAGATGTCTATTAAAGACACTACTATAGAGAGATTACAAAGAAGAGAAGAGGAGTTCATAGAAAAAGAAAAGAAACTAAAAGAGGAGACTAAAGCTTATAAAAAAGAAACAGAAGAGTTAAGAGAATCTGTAGTAACCTTAGAGAAGGATAAGAGCACTTTATCTCAACTAGTTTCAAGAAACTATGACCTATTAGAGAAAAACAAGGAAGAAATTGCTTCTTTGAAATCTTTAGAACATTTAAAAGAAGATAATTTAAAGTTAAAAGAGGCTTTAGAAGAGGAAAAAGAAAGCAGAAGAGAGTGTGAAACAATTTTAAAAACCAAAGAATTAGAGAAAAACTCTCTTGAGGATAAGATGAATTTCTATATAGAAAAAGAAAATTCTTATAAAGAAGAGGTGGAATCATACAAAAAGCTTATAGAAGCTATGAGAAAGGATCACAAGAAGGAATTAGAGCTTTTAGAGGATAAATACTCTAAGATGATAGAAAAAGAGTCTGAGAAGCTTAGGAAAGCATTTGAGGATAGATTGGAATTAGAGAAGAGAAGTCTTGAGCTTGATATAAAGACATTAAAACATGAGAAAGAGGTTCTTGAGAGCCGAATGAAAGCTTAACTTAGTAAGAGATTTCATTCTAAAATAGTTATTTATTTGAATAGAGTCTAATTAAGAAAAATGTTATGAAATATAGTATAATTAACTTAAGAAATATAGTATAATTAACTTAAAAAGAGATGGTAAACGAGGAATTTAGGAGGGGTAAAATGGTTAAGAGTGAAAAAGTTTTAGAGCGCATAATAATGACAGTGTTGTTGATTTGTACAGTTATTATATTATATTCACTTATTTCAAATCCTTTTGGAGACCATAGCGTAATATTTCCATTAGTTGTTTCAGCGGGGTTTGTTACAATTGGAAATAAAGAAAAGTTCAAGAAAAAATCTTTCGAATAGAGTTTTAAACAAAGAAGAAAAGTTGTAGAAATCAGTTTAATTTCTACAACTTTTCTTTGATTGAATAATTAACTTTTAATAAGCTCTATAAATACCTACTAACTTTCCTAAAATAGAACAATCCGGAACTATTATAGGCTCATAATTTTTGTTTTCTGGTTGTAATCTTACATATCCATCTTCTTTAAAGAATCTTTTAATAGTAGCTTCATTTTCTATTAAAGCAACTATTATATCACCGTTAGAAGCTACATTTTTTTGTTCTATTATAGCTAAATCGCCATCTAAAATACCAGCTTCAATCATACTATCACCAGTTACTCTTAATATGAATAACTCATTGTTATGTTTTACGTAATTAAGTGGTATTTGGAACATATCTTCTATATTCTCAGTAGCTAATATAGGCATTCCAGCTGTGACTTTTCCAATTATAGGAATATCGATTAATTCCTTTTCTTCAGTAGATAATTCTACGATTTCTAAAGCTCTAGGCTTAGTTGGATCTCTATATATTAACCCCTTCTTTTCAAGTCTTTTTAAGTGACCATGAACAGTTGAAGTGGATTTTAAACTAACCGCTTGACAAATTTCTCTAACTGAAGGTGGATATCCTTTTGATTTTGTGAATTCAAGTAGAAAATTATATATTTGACTTTGTTTATCTGAACCTTCTTTAATCATAGTAATTGCACCTCACAATTCTTTGGTAATATTATAACATATGAACAAAAACATAGCAAACTTATGTTCTCATATTATTGAAAATTTTTAAAATTTCTCTTTGATTTGATAAAAATCTTCTTATTTGTTATAATGAAGGAATGATTTTGAACTTAAGAGGTGACTTTATGGATAAAAAAGTATTAAACAATGATGATTACTGTGATGTTTACAATGGTAAGATTTGTGATAACTGCGGTGATTGTTTAGAAATGCAAGGGATTGATACAAAAGCTATCAAAATAGCTGATATAGCTAAAGAGGTAGAAGAGAATAAGAAGATAGAGGAAGCTCTAAAGAAACTTACTGAAGAAGAAAATAAAGAACAAGAAGATGATGATGTAGAAGAAGAATTAACTACAGAAACTTGGGAAGAATATCTAGCTAAGCAAGATGATTATGAAGACGCTTTTGATCATATAGAATACCTTGAAGATATTGATTTAAATGACGATTTAACAATGGAAGAGATGACAGAGGAGTTATTCCCTGGAGTTAGAAAACTTAAGATAAAAGAGTAGTTGAAACTCTTAAAATGCTAAAAATACGAGTATAGAACATATGTTCTATACTCGTATTTTTAGCATTTTTTGAATAGGTTTTGTTATTTTAAATTGGCTAGAGGGTTGGTATTTACTGCTTTTCTAAGAGTTTCATCATCTACGTGAGTATATATCTGAGTAGTAGATATATTTTCGTGGCCTAATATATTTTGAAGACTTCTTATATCTACATTGCCGTATTTATACATGAGAGTAGCAGCTGTATGTCTTAACTTGTGAGGAGTATATTTTTGATCTTTAAAACCTGCATTTTCTATATGTTTTTTCACTAAAATTTCAACGCTTCTTTTATTTATTGGTCTATATTTGCTTGATAAGAATAAATATTTTTTAGCTTCTTCTGTAGCTTTTGAATCATTTCTATTTCTTAAATAATTATTTATAGCAGATAGAGAGGCTTCGTTTAAATAAACAGTTCTTTCTTTATTACCTTTTCCTATAATAGTAAGTGTATCACCTTTAATTTTTTCTATTTCTATATTACAAAGTTCTGATAATCTCATTCCACAGTTTAAGAATAAGGTTAATATACAATAATCTCTAAGATAGTTTTTATTGCTTTGATCCATAGAATTTAAAACGGTTATGCTTTGTTCCAATGTCAAATAAACAGGGTGTCTTTTGTTTATTTTTGGAGACTCCAATTCTACAGTCGGATTATCGTCAATAAGTTTAAGTTTTGAGTTTAGGAATTTAAAGAAAGATTTTAATGTTGCAACTTTTCTAGCTCTGGCATAAGCGCTATTGTTTCTAACTTTTTCTAAGAAAGCTAAAAAAGCATAAATATCTGAAAGTGTAATTTCTTTTATAAAAGTATCAGATATAGTATCAATCTCAACGTCTTCAATTTTTTCTATATTTCCATTTTTCTCTAAACCTTTATATACTTTTAGAAATTTAAAAAACAATCCTAAATCAACGGAATATCCTTTAATTGTATTTATAGATTTACCTTTTACATTTTCTAGGTAATTTAAGAACTCAATAACGCGTTTTGGATGCTTCGATTTCTCTAAAAAATCAAATTTTAATTTTTGTTCAGAGTGTAATTCGTCGTTTTGATTTGTTTTGAAATTTATTTTTTTATCAGAATCAATACTATTTTCTACTTCTAAGAGCTTGTCCATTCCGAGTTCTTTAAACCATCTTTTTATAATTCTTTGATTAACATTGTAGATTTCTGAAAGTTGTGTATTACTTAATCGTCTTTTAAAAACCAATATATATAAATCTTCGATTATTTCTTCGTAATCACGCTGGATATTTAATGAGTCGTAATAGTTATAAATGTGATCTAGGTTTGTTAGATCTTCATTACTCAAATTGAAATCTAGCAATTCTTTAACTTCTGATGGGTAATTGTAATTTTCAAAAATGTTTTCTTGTTTATTGTGTGTATTTTCCATAGTTAAATCCCTTTCAAAGCCTTGATATGACTATATTGTAGCATATTTTGCTTAAAATAGCAATAACTTCGCTAAATGTATATTTAGCGAAGTTATAAATTAGGATATTTTAGAGTGTTTTATATATGGCTTTTAATTTTGCATTTTAGAAGAATTTTCACGTTACCTAGTTTTAGTTTTACAAAAATCATTTAATCTTCAGTCGATTGATTCTAAACAAAATGCAAAACTGTTTATTTGTATTACATAACGTAAACATAAATTTGTAATACATAAATTATAAATCATATATCATTTTAATTATTGACCCAAAAATCTTCTTTTATACATATAAACAACAAAAAATATAAAATATATTTCGGAGGTTAGTTAATATATGTAATAACCTGGTTCTAATCCTTAAAATATAATATAAGACCTTGAATACTCTATATTTCACCAACTCTCATATCGAATTTGGATATTAGATAACAAAAGTTAAACACCAATACGTATATATTTAATATAAATACTGATGTTTAACTTTAATTTATATAATTCTATCTAAAACCAACATCTCTTTAGAGCTTACAATAAGCTATTTATAGAAATAATTAATTTCTTTTAAGACATTTCATCTAAGTTATTACTCTCTTTTCCATCTGGAATACTTCTTAAATAAGCTTCACCTTTTTTAGAATGAGAAATTATAACTCCATCAATCATACCTTCTTCAGCCATTCTAACACCTTCTGCTTTAGAAACTGTTTTTCCACTGCTTAAGATATAATCTGTTATTTCACCATTAGTATTCTTTTTAACTTTTACTATGCAATCCGACATAATAATCACCTCTTTTGTTTATTTATCATTATTTTATCCAGATTTTAAATAAAATATTCTCTATAAAAAATTACTACATTTTGTTATAATTAAAATATAAAAGGTTTACATAAATGAGAGGTGATTATTTTGTATTTAGAAAATATTATTAAAGCAAGAAAGAATATAGAAGATGTAGTTATTAAAACACCACTAATGTATAGTGAATTTTTCTCAAGAAAATCAGGGAATAATGTCTATATGAAGTGTGAAAACTTACAACTAACTGGAGCCTACAAAATAAGAGGTGCATTAAATAAAATAAGATCACTATCAGAAGAAGAAAAAGCTAAAGGGGTTGTTTGCTCTTCTGCTGGGAATCATGCTCAAGGTGTAGCTTTTGCTGCCTCTCAAGCTAACGTAAAATCTACAATAGTAATGCCTAAAACTACTCCCCTAATAAAAATCCAATCTACCAAGGACTTAGGAGGAAATGTAGTTTTATCTGGATATGTTTATGATGATGCTTATAATGAAGCTAAAAGAATAGAAAGCGAACAAGGCGCTCTATTCATACACCCTTTCAATGATATAGATATAATATCTGGTCAAGGAACTGTAGCTTTAGAAATTTTAGAAGATCTAAAAGATGTTGATATAATACTTTGCCCTATTGGCGGTGGTGGTCTTATAAGTGGTGTTTCTATTGCTGCTAAAGAAATCAATCCTAACATAAAGGTAATAGGAGTTCAAGCGGAAGGTGCAAATGCCATGGTACAAAGCTTTAGATGTGGAGAAATAGTAAATTTAGAATCTGTAGATACTATAGCTGATGGAATTGCAGTAAAAAGACCTGGTGATTTAACATTTGAATTTATTAAAGAATATGTTGATGATGTTATAACTGTTTCTGACCACGAAATAGTAGAAGCCTTCTTTATATTAAGTGAAAAACATAAGCTTTTAGCAGAAGCTTCAGGGGCGGTATCTCTAGCTGCTTCCTATAAATTAAAATGTAGAGATAAAAATGTAGTTTCTATTATAAGTGGTGGAAATATAGATATGGTAACCATAACCTCCCTTATAAATAGTGCCTTGGTTACAAAAGGAAGATTATTTGGTTTTAGCTTGGAAGTCCCTCATAAACCTGGTCAAATTTTAAGAATTTCTAAAATACTAGCTGATGTAAATGCAAATATAGTTAAATTAGAACATGATCACTTCAAAGCAACAGATGCTCTTAAAAATATGGTTATAGAGATAACATTAGAAACCAACGGCCAAGCTCATATAGATGAAATTAAAAAAGCTTTAACAGATGAGAATTATGTAATAAAACAAATATATTAATAAAATATACTTGCCAATAATATATGAAAGCTTACAAATATTGCGAAGAGAATAAATATTAGCTACCAAAAAAGTTATTTTCTTTAGATGTTTGTAAGTTTTTTGCGTAGTTTACCCTCTTCTCCTTTAGCAAACTTCAGTTTATTGCTTTACTAACTTTTTAGTGTTATCATCTTAATGCACTAATCTATTCATAAAGATTTAAGGGGTGATTTAAATAAATGAATATTAAGATGAAATCTTCTATAGGTCTTATAATAGCTTTAATAATGCTATTAATTATTTTTTGTATTTACAAGATTACAGATAAAAAGGTTACGTATAACCCAAAAGAATCTCAAGAGGTTTTAATTAACCCTCTCATGGGCTGGGCACCTGAAGCTCAATATACTGATTATACACAACCACATTCTTTAGTGTATGCTAACTTATATTGGAGCGATTTAGAGCCTAATAAAGGTGAATATGCCTTTGATGAAATTGAGAAGAAGTTTAATTTTGATTATTGGAAGTCTAAAAATGTAAAGCTCATAATTAGAATTGTTCTAGACTACCCTAACCAAGAAAACTCTATGCAAATTCCTAAATGGCTTTATGATGAAATTAATGGAGATGGCACTTGGTATAGCACACCTTATGGCAAAGGCTTTAGTCCTAATTATGAAAATAAAACTTTAATATCATATCATAATAAGCTTATTAAGGCTTTAGGTGAAAGATACGACTCCTCTTCTGAGATAGCATTTATAGAGTTAGGTAGTATTGGTCACTGGGGTGAATGGCATACTTACCAAGAAGATGATAAAAAGATTGACTTTCCTAGTGAAGAAGTCGCTAATGAGTATGTTAAACCTTATTTATTGTATTTTCCTAACAAACTTATGCTTATGAGACGTCCTTTTAAAATCGCTAAAGAAAATAACTTTGGATTATTTAATGATATGATAGGTGATAAAGACTCTACAGATGAATTTATATCTTGGTTTAGCAATGGCTACTATAATGAATTGCTTAAAACTCAAGAACCATCTATGAAAGAGTTTTGGAAAAAGGCTCCTTCAGGTGGAGAATTTGCAAGTGGAGAGCAAAGTGTAAATTACTTTAAAAAATTTTCTATATACTCTACTCTAAATCAAATAAAAGAATCACATACTACCTTTATAGGACCTAATTGTCCTGCTGACAAGGATAATACATATAAAGAAAGTTATGATAAGATTTTAAATACCTTAGGATATAAATTTGTTATTAAAGAATCTACTTATAATTATAAACCCTCATTTTCTAACAAGATTAATATATCTTTAAAAATTGAGAATAAGGGAGTTGCACCATTTTATTTTAAATGGCCTGTAAGTTTAGTTCTTATAGACAATACTGGCTCTATAGCTTATGAGACTACTTTGAATACAGATATAAGAACTTGGTTACCTGGAGAGAATACTTTGAAAGAAGATGTGCATATTGATAAAAATCTAAAAGAGGGTGACTATACTTTAGCCATAGGAGTTTTAGATCCTTCTAATAATAAGCCATCAATAAAATTTGGTAACGAAGAAGAGGTTTCCCCTTATTACTATAAGATAGGAACACTTCATATATAATAATAAAAGAAGCTTAATGTAGAAAATACATTAAGCTTCTTTTTTATCTCTTCTATTAAATAAAGCATAAACTTTACCAAAGAACCTTTTCTCATCACTATGAAATACTGGTTGAGAAGCAAAAGTTCTATACTCTATTTCTTTGAAGAACTTATTTACTCTATAAAAGGCGAAGGCTACAGAAATTAAGCTTCCAAAGAAAAATCCATAACCATAGTATTGAGGACCTATAATAACAGTTACTATAGAAAGTACTACAGTGCTTATGAAAAAGACTAAGGATATATACATAGCATCTTTTCTTGAATCAAAATATAATAGCATAAGTATTAGAAAACTCATAGATATATATGATATGGCCCCTAAGGTTAAAATACCAAATATCTCTATGGAATCACTTGCAAATCCCATGGTAGGTAGTAATTTAAATCCAAAAACTACACAGGCAAAACTTGCAATAAACTGAACTTCCATCATATGAGTCATATGAAGAACTATACTATCTATTAACATATCTCTTGTACGTCTTATTTCATTTATACTTCCACTCTCTCTTACAAAGTTATAAAATTCTTTGTATTTAGGATATATAGATGTTTCTACCTTAACTGTGAACATCACCACAGAAGGAATAATACTTAAGAATGCATAAAAGCTAGGAACATCATAAAATGGTGCAATTCTAAAAGTACTTGCTACCTCCTCAGCATTTGGAGTTAACCATACTATAATATTAGGGAAGTATGCACCAAATGAAAGTAATATACCTACAAAAAATAGTTCGTAATATTTATCTATACTTTCTACAAATCTAAAACAGTTTGATAAACTTAAATCCTGTATACCAAAGACTCTATATATCAACACAATAAAAGATAATGCTATAAATAAATAGCCAATCAATGAAAATAATAATGCGCTATATATATTGGGTATTCCTAAGAATTTAATACCAAACAAAGTTCCTAGTATAACAACAGCAACTCCTATTAAGAAAAATACTACTATATGAAGGTATTCTTTTATAGCTGATAAATATATAATCTCTAACCATATTAGGGATAGGATTATTGTAATCATAAAACAAATACCTTTTAAAAATAGATTAAGTGGAGAATTTATTAAAAATATTCCTATTGCTAGGGAACTTATAACACTACAAATAATGCTTACACCTATAAAGGATTCAAAGATGCTTCCACTTTTTTTGCCATATATACAATCTGATATATATCTAGACATAAACATACTTATACCATTTGAACTTATATAGGATACTAAGAAAGAATAAATTATTATAGCATTAAAAATTTGAATATCTACATAACTCTCCCCTAAGGTTTTTAAAAGTTTTTGCATAACTAGGAAGAGGGTTATACAAACAATCATAGGACCCACTGTTATTAATGCTGACATGAAGTACGCTCTTGTTCTAGCAAAAATATTATCTTTATCAATTATTTTCTTTAATTCAAAACCAACTCCAGCCATAACTATCCCAACTCTCTATATATCTTTTTATAACTTTCAATGAATTGCTCTTGAGTATAAAATTTAGAAGCTCTCTCAAATCCTATCTCGCCCATTTCACTTCTTAAATTTTTATTTGTAGCAAGCTTTATTATACACTGAGCCATCTGATAATATCCCATTACAGGAACAACTATACCACACTTTCCTAGACCATCATCATTTCCATAAAGTAGCTCTTTGCATGCTCCAACATTAGTAGTAATGTAAGGTTTCTTGGCTGCCATTCCTTCTAAAACAGAAAGTGGTTGCCCTTCACTTATACTTCCTAATATAAGCATATCCATTTTGCCTATGTAATCAGTTATATTAACCCTACCAGTAAAAACAATATTCTGATTACCGGAACTATCCATGAAATTTATACATTCTTTAGTATAGTCTTCATCCTCATCCATAGGACCTATTATATATAACTTCATATTAGGTATGTTTTCATTAGCCATAACAAAAGCCTGAATTATGGTCTTAATATCTTTTATAGGCACAACCCTAACTATGGCTCCTACATTTATTATTGAGTCATTTTCTTTTGAATCATCTAAATTCTCAAATCTTTCAATCTTAACTCCATTTGGAACTATTTCTATCTTATCCTCTTCACAGCCAAGCTCAATTTGTAGTTCTTTATTTTTTTGAAATAGAGTAAATATTTTATCTGTATAGGTATAAGCTGCTCTAGACAAATTATAAAAATACTTAATCCAACTATCTTTAAAATATCCTTGAACCCAATCTGCTTTTATAATCTCCTCTTCCCTCTCTCTTGTATATATACCATGCTCTGTAAGTATAAATTTAGAATTATCATAATAATACTTTCCAAGAGATCCTACAAGGCCAGCATATCCTGTAGATACACTATGATATATATCAGCTTCTGGAATATCACTTTTTAAAACTTCTAGAACAGTCATCATCATTGAACGTATAGTCCAGAAAAAATGATTAAATACTATATAGGGATAATATTTTGTAGCTACTTCACTAACAACATCAAAAAAATCTTCACTCATTATAATGTCTACGGTATTAACATCTTTAAGCCTCTTCATGCAATCAAAAAACTCATACCAATCAAAATATTCACCAACTATAAACTTTAATAAAAGCTCTTTTTCCTTTTCATCTAAAGTTACATGGACTTTACTTTTCTTTTGTTTACTCTTTTCTATATTTAGATAAATATCCTTAATCTCTATTACGTTATCAGGTATTTCGTATTTATATGTATGATGATCCTCTTTATTAGCACTTATAGCAAATATTATAAACTCATGCTCTGGCATATTACTAACAAGCATTTGAATCCAACTAGATACACCACCAGTTACATAAGGATAACTTCCCTCTGCAATCAAACAAATCCTCACTCTCTAATCCCCTCCTAATATTATTTCAAAATCAGTTTCATTAGAATGAATAAGATACAATTCATTGTCTATCTTTTCATAAGAACATCCCTTACTATTTTTTATAGGTTTAGTTGTTCTTAATACAAAATAATCATTTTTACCTGAAGTTTTCAAAGCACCTTTTATTACATTATCATTATATGTAAAGGCACTTTTAGTAGTTAAATACTCATCTAAAGCACCAACACCTTGAGAAATAGTATCTGCTTTCAACCATTTAAACTTAGTAAATATATCACTCATCATTTCACTAAATTGCTTCTTTAATTGTTCCCAAGTAAATCCCTTATTTCTTTCAGGGTCTAATATATCATCTGGGTGATTAAAATGAGCAAATACACCGTTTATAGTTATACCATTATACATTATCCATTTCTGAAACTCATCATGATCATAACCAGAGCTGTATCTTGGGAAATTATATATTCCATCCTTACCTTTTGAAAATTCCTGTTCATATGCAAGCTCACCTTTTCCTACTATATATAATGAAGAGATAACATCTACACTAGGAATACCTTCCTTTAAAGCTTTAATACCTTCTTCTCCTATTATATTAGAAGGAGGAACATATCCTTTAACATCATAATTAGGATAAACTGTATGAATGAACTTATTTAAAGCTATCTGAGCCTGAACCATTGAATTATAATCTCTCCATTTTTTATATCCTAGATCATCATTAGGATAGTCTTTTAATCTTAAAGGCTGATGGTTGAAACCATGTATTCCTAATTCTCCACCAACTTTAAACAAGTTTCTTCCTTGAGTTATTAAGCTTTGAAAATATGCATTACCTTTAAAATTTTCAATATCCTCTGTAACATCTTGATAATTGTATATTAAATACCCAGTAGGCTTCATATTATATTTACTACAAAGTTCAACAGTATCTGGCCACCATATATCTGAAAAAAATCTTTGGTCATTCATATGATACTCATTATATATGCTTGGGGAACTTCCTTCAGGTATTGGTGCTGGAAAATCATCTATAAAAAACACTTTAGAATTTATTATAGGATATATAAATTCATTTCCAGTTCTATATAATATACCAGTTAAAATACCTCTGTTGCTTTTCTCACCTAAAAACTGTCCATTGGCTACAAAAACTTTACCACCACCTAAGTTTTCTTCCCATAATATAGGAATATCATCATTAGCGGTTATATGAACAAAGCATTTTTTATTTAGTGTTACATCTAATGAGCTATTTTCAGTTTCTTCTGTACGCTTTAACCCATAACCTTGAATTAATATATTAGAATTAACATACATAGATTCTGAATCAATAGGATCTGTATCATTTATATTTTCTATTCCTAAATCACTTAAAACAGATTGAATTTTATCACTTGCTAAAGGTCTTTGAGCAAATATTAAGTTTCCACCTTTTTTTGCATAGTCAATAAGCTTAGGTAAATAATCGAAATTAGCTAAGTCTTCACTATTTATTATAATTGCCCTAAAGCCATCCACATCTCCATTAAAACTTTTTATAGGAAGTGTAGTGATGTCTTTATCCATAGCTTCAATGACCCTTTTAAAATTACTATAAACCTTCTTATCCTCAACTCCATCACCGTTCAAAATCAAAAAAATATCTGGTGATGTGTTTTTAAGTGTTTCATATTCTGAAGAGGAATATCTTGGCTTATTTAAATTTGGTATATGAGTATTTTCTATTTTATCAAAGACATAGTTTAGCTTCATAAAAGAAAGCAAAAATCCTAAAAATAAACTTAAAGTAATAAAAGAAAAAATAAATTTTTTACTAAACATCCTTATTCCCCTCCATCCAAAATCTTAATAACTCTAGTGAATCCCTAGTTAACTTAATGTTTGATTTTCTTATATCTAGAATAGTATTATCAAAACTTTCTTTATCATTTAAATAATAATAAACTTCAAGGAGTAATAAATAAGGGGTATCCTCTTCTGGAAATAAAGTCCTATATTCAGTACTATATTCTATGGCTCTTTTAAACTCTTTAAGATCTATACAAGTTTTTATTAGCTCATTAAAATGATAACTTGAAAATTCAAAGTTCCTTTTATATTCTTTAAGAGTATTTTTATATAGATACTTAAGCTTAAGAACATCCTTAGAATCAATTATGTTGCTTTCTATCCCATCCTTTATAGCTTGAAGAAACATATCTGCAGTTTTCTTATTTTTAGGATTCCTATAATATTCAGCTTCAAACTCCTGCATAATAATCGTTAGCTTACTCTTCATTTGAGTTATAGCTGTAGCTGCATAGTGAGAAGTTTCTGTATCTTCATCCACTAAAGCCTCTAATAAGATTTTTCTGTATTTGTAGGTATCTTTCTTTAAAACATCTTTTACAAGCTCTCTCTTAACATGATTATCATTAAGTATCAAAGCCTCTTCCACAGATATTAAGTCCTTTCTATTTTCTAGTTCAGCAGATCTTATAAGCAAGCTTATACTCTTGTCGTATTTATCTTCTCTCTTTAAAACCTCATCACCATGATCAGTTTTTATAAGAAAATTACATATAAATAGAACTAGTAGTATCAAGAAGCCTATGTATGGGATTGCTAATGATAATAAAAAAGCTGTACCAGCAACTTTTCTTCTTGAAACTTTTAATACTAAGAATAAAATAAAGCTTAAAACGAAATTAATTAATATCAGTTTAATCATAGTTAATTACCTCTTCTACAACTTCAGAATGAACACCTCTAGATTTTAACCTGTTTATAGGTGTCAAACTTTCCTCTTTTGTTGTATTAAGTAAAAGTATATAAACATCTCCATTCATCATTCCAACTCGATCTGTCTCCCTTGTAGATCTTTTAATAATTTCTGATAAGTCATGTAGTGGTAAAATATTATTGCTTATTTTAAGAAGTGTATAATCTAACTTTTTCTCAAATTTAGCTACTTGTTTAATTTTCAATAAATTTACGAACCACTTTTCTTTAAGGAATATAGTATTTTTTATATATCTTTCTTTTAAAGTAAGTTCTTCATAGTCATAAGCCTTAATTATAGAAGTTTCTATTAAGTTAGAAATAACTTTAAATAAGTTTTCATAATACAAACTCATTTTAGAAAACTCAAGTTCTTCTATCATAATGATTGCTATAACTTTGTCTTCTTTTTTTATAGGAGCAACCATCATAGGAACACCTAAGTCTAAACTTTTATTTACAAAAACTTCTCCATATTGAATGTTTTTTTTCATCATATTTAATTTATCAAAATTAATGCTATTTGAAGGTTTAAATTCAGCATCATTTGATTTAACATTAAGCCTTAAAAAATTATTTTTTAGTGTGTATATAGCAATACGTTTACTATTTAAGAACTTCTCTAATATATCAATAGAAGATTTCAAAATGTATTGAGGTTCTAAGCTATCTAACTCCCTAACTACAGAATATATTTTTCCAAAGCTATCATTAGAAGCTATTACCTTTTCCTCTAACTCTTTTTTCTCATCGTAGGTTTTAGTATATAAATCCTCTAAAAATTCATACTCCTCTTCTTGTTTTTTCTTTTCTTTTTTTAAATTGTTTATAGATACATTTTTAAAGTCACTAGCATATCCAACATAAACTCCCACTAAAATATATGTAAGAAGTTGTACCAAGGACTCGTTTAATACAAGAATTGAGACTAAGGATATTCCCATTGATAGCTGTTCTCCAACTAACAATAAGCAAGATAATAAAGTTGCTAATAGTGACTGTTTTGAACCATAAACTATACCTATGACTATTATATAAATAAGCTTAATATCTATTGTTGAAAATATGGAGTCCGTTGGAGAAATAATATTTGAAAGAAAACAAACCAATATAAATAGAACTATATTCTCTATATAAGGTTTAGAGACCTTTAAGAAGTTCTTTATTTTTTTATATTTAGATGATTTTAAACTGCGTTCCTTTTTAAGAGCTATTAAATCCTTATAATTTTCAAAAATAATAGGCAGTTCTTTTGATAAAGAGTATTTTTCTTTGAAACCAGTAGCTATACTAAAGGATGAATTTTTAAAAATAAAATCTTCATCACCGATTTCTCTACTAAAACTTCCTGTTAGAATTTCATTTAACTCATTTAAAGTAAACTCCCCATTACTAGGAATAGTATATAATCCATTTAAAGAATTTTTGACAGATAGGTATATAGACTCTGATGCATCATTTACATTAAGATAACTCCTTCTAACAGTACTATCATAAGCAATGTTCTTTCCTTTAATTAAATTGTTCATAATAGTAAATATCTTCTTATCCATAAAATCCTTAGGGAATCCATTTCCATAAAGTATAGGGATTTTTAATGTTACAATATTTGTATTTGAAATCTCTTTAAAGGCTAAACATATATTATTGATTAATGAACCATCTAAAGCTTCATCATTTTCTTTTATTAAATCTGCTGTCCTTATAAAATTTCTAACATTGTATTTAGAAGCAAGCTTAAGTAACTTTGTAAGTTTATTTACATCCTCAAAATAATCTAAGTAGATTACTACTTTAAAAAGGTTTCTTTTAAAAATAAGCTCTAATTGTTTATCGTCTAAATTATCTTTAAAGGTTCTATATTTTTTAGAATTTGTAAAGTTATTTGACATGACTACAACTCCGAAACCTTCCTTTGAAAATCTGTGACATAGTGATTCTATAAGGGCATTCTGATTTCCTATAATAAATATCTTATTCATAATAACCTCCTTTCTTTTTTTATCTTACTCTTTATTGATAAATTGTCAATAATTTGTTAATGATTCACATTTACTTATTTAAGTATGGAGATTTTCTTTTTTAGTTTTTGGCAATATAGAACAATATATTCAAACAAAAAAAAGAAGAGGCTATAAATAACCTCTTCTTTTTATTTAAATATTCTATTGATATTTGACTTCATCTCTAGTTAAATCAACATCTTCTAATTTTATAAACTTAGTTTTATATCTAATTTTATAGTATAAATATAATCCTACAAATAGTGGAATTCCAATATATGATGAAATTAATCCACCCCAATCTACTCCATTTGTAACATCTAAGTATGCGTATCCTTGTCCTAAAACAACTACGCCACATAATAGTAATGCAATTATAGGTCCAAATGGGAATAACTTAGCTTTATAAACTAACTTATTTAAATCTTTTCCTTGAGCTACATAAGCTTTTCTAAATCTATAATGACAAAGGGCTATTCCAAGCCATGCTATAAATCCTGAAAGTCCTGAAGCTGCTACAAGCCATACGTAAACAACATTTTCTGCATAGATACCTGTTAAAAAACATAAACTTGCAATTATTGTAGTTAATATGATTGCGTTAACTGGAACACCATTTTTGCTTGTCTTTTCAAACATCTTTGGTGCCATTCCACTTTTAGCCATAGAATGAAGCATTCTACTTGATGCATACATACCTGAGTTACCAGCTGATAAAACTGATGTAAGTATTATAGCATTCATTACTGAAGCTGCTCCTGCTAAGCCTAACTTTTGGAACACTATAGTAAATGCACTTGTTTCAACACCTGCTTGTGCATTTGGAACTAAAGCTCCAATTACTAAGATTGTTCCTAAGTAGAATAATAATATTCTCCAGAAAATAGTGTTAACTGCTTTTGGTACATTTTTCTCAGGGTCTTCACTTTCACCAGCTGCAACTCCAACTAGCTCTGTACCTTGAAATGAGAAACCAGCTATTAAGAATATCATGAATATTGATTTTGTTCCTCCAATGAATGGTTCACCATTAGCATAGAAGTTTTTGAAACCAACTTTTTCTCCGCCTAGTATTCCAAATATCATAAGTACACCTACAATAAGGAATATAATAACTGTAGCAACTTTGATTGCTGCAAACCAGAATTCAGATTCACCATATGCTTTTGCTGATAATAAATTAAGACCTAATATAATTACTAAGAATAAAGCACTCCAAACTATTGATGAAACATTAGGAAACCAGAACTTCATTAATAAAGATCCTGCAACCATTTCTGTAGCTATTGTTATAGCCCAGTTGTACCAGTAGTTCCATCCTAAGGCAAATCCTAAGGCTGGATCAATAAATTTGGTAGCATATGTACCGAAAGATCCTGTTTCAGGCATGTAAGTTGCCATTTCTCCTAAGCTTGTACAAAGGAAATAAACCATTACCCCTATTACTCCGTAAGCTACAAAGGCTCCTCCAACACCTGCTTGATGCAAAGTATCTCCCATTGCTAGGAATATACCTGTTCCTATGGCTCCACCCATAGCAATCATGCTAAGATGTCTTGATTTAAGCCCTCTTTTCAAATTAGTATTTTGTTCTTGACTCATTTTTTAGTCCTCCTTATGGTTTTTTTAGTAAGCCATAAGTGATAACTAAGTCCGCTAACAAAAGAAACCCTTAAGCGTGGTTTCATGCTTAAGGGTTTGTAAAGTCTATATACAATACTCTCTTTCATGATAGCACACCACAAATTAATTGTGACAGTGTTAAGCATATTATACTTAACCCCAACCTAATAGAAATTAAAGCTTTTTCTATTGATTTCGGCAAATCATCCTTTCACTTTACTTCAACGTTGCTTACACTCAGTAAGGTTACTTTTAATCATTGCGCCTCTATCTCAGTTATTCACTTTTCATTAACAATTATGAACTCCTATTAATAAATTGTCAAGGAAAAATTCATTTTAACCTTAATGAATTTTAAACCTACATTATATAAGTTAACCTACTTTCAAATATGTAGAAATAAAAAATACTTATATTATATAGCTTGACTTTATATATTAATTATAGTAATATGTATTCATATCGAGAACATATGTATTTAGTAAAAATACAGAAGGGGGCAATTATGAAAAAATTATCTTTAGTAAGCAAAATTTTCTTCGCAATAATTTTAGGAATATTCATTGGGCTAGGATCTTCCTATATAAATACAGAAATACCGGTTAAGATATTAGTAACCTTCAATAGTTTATTTGGAAGCTTACTTAGCTTCTTAATACCACTTATAATAATTGGATTTATATTTCCTGGGATAGCATCCTTAGGAAATAAATCAGGAAAAGGACTTTTAGTAACTACTTTAGTTTCATATATATCAACATTTTCAATTGGATTAATAACTTTCTTTGTAGGAAGCTACATACTTCCTAAATTTATAGTTAGTGCTACTTTAGCTAATAGTGCAGTAAATGTTGAACCATACTTTTCAATAGATATACCTCCAATGGTAAGTGTTATGTCTGCTTTAGCTTTTTCATTCTTATTAGGAATAGGAATTTCTAAAATAAAGAATAGTTACCTATTAAGAGTATCTGAAGAATTTAATCATGTAGTTACATTAACAATAAAGAATATACTAATTCCTTTAGTTCCAGTATATATACTTTCTATATTCGCTAAGTTAAGCTTTAGTGGAGAGATATTTACAACTTTAAAATCTTTTGGAATTGTATATGCCGTATTATTCTCAATACAAGGATTATACTTATTAGTCCAGTATGTAATAGCAGGTTCTATAAAGAAAAAAAATCCTATAAAACTTATAAAGAATATGATTCCAGCTTATATGACAGCTTTAGGAACTCAATCATCAGCAGCTACTATTCCAGTAACTTTAAACTGTGCTAAGGAAAATGGTGTTGAAGAAGATGTATGTGACTTTGTAATTCCTTTAGGAGCTACAATAAACCTAGCTGGTGATACAATAACTTTAGTTCTTGCTTCTATGGCAGTAATGTATATGAGGGGACAAGTTCCTACTATAGGATTAATGCTACCATTTATATTAATGCTTGGAGTAACAATGGTTGCAGCACCTGGTGTACCTGGGGGTGGAGTTATGGCGGCTTTAGGATTACTTGAAGGTATGCTTGGATTTGGTAATGTAGAAAAGTCTTTAATGATAGCATTACATGCAGCACAAGATAGCTTTGGTACTGCTACTAACGTAACTGGTGATGGAGCTATTGCTATAATAGTAGAAGCTATTTTAAAGAGAAAATCTAAAAAGACTGAAGAAAACTTAGATGGTGAAGAGGAATTTATCCCAGAGATAAGTTATAACTAAATATTTTAAGAGCTATATCAAAACATACTACTGTTTGATATAGCTCTTTTGTTGTAAGCTCTACTTTGAATTCAGTGTTAATTTCTAGACATATCACAACTTAATAATAAAACGATACATTTTAAGACGGGTGATTTCTAGATATAGATGAAAGACCATCTTAATAAGTAATTAGAGTTTCATTGGTTATGGAAGAATAATAGCGTTAAGAAGCTTTTTCTGTTTGAACGCAGTGAGTTTAAAAGCTTTAGCTATTATTCTGGAATGACCAATAGAAACTCTTTACGAAATTAAGTTAGGTCTAAAGATATAGCTAGAAATCACCCTATTAAACATATCGTTTTATTTAATAACTATATTGCTGCTTTTAGGGAATAGTTGGTCATATAAAGCATCAAAATTTTCGTCTTCTAAAGTTACTTCTGTATCATCATTTACGTAAAATTGATGCATTGTGTTCATTATTAACTCATATTTCTTTAAGTTTCCTTCTTCAAGTAAAACTTCATAAAGATATGCTAAATGATTTTGTAAATACTCTTGCATATTTTTCATATCTTCATCTGAAATCTTGTTTTCTTTGTGAAGTTTATTAACTGGACCATTTTTAAATATAAAGTATGCTGATCCTTTAGCTATTCTTGCTATGTGTTCTTTAGTTATTTTATCATTATTCATATAATTCCACCTCTCTAATCTAACGTAATAATTATAAAATAAAATTAAATACATTTCAATTTTATCATTTATCATGGTAATCTAGATTTTTTACCCAATTTTACATTAAATTATGAATAAACTTTGTTAAATTATTAATATATTTGACATATTGATGAACAACTTGTATAATCATTTTGTTTGGTGTTCCTTTAAGTTTTTTTAAATACGCTTAAATATTAAATTCACATTCAATAATACGATTCACAAAACTCAAAAACAAGGAGTGTATTAAAAATGAAAAAAGGAAATATTATTCCTAAACTGATATTTTTCTTATTAGGAATGGCAATCATACAATTAGGAGTTGTAATATTCTTATTAACTAACGCTGGGTCTGACCCATTTACTGTATTTACTCAAGGTCTTTCTGATGCTTTAGGTGTTTCAACTGGAAGCGCCAACATGATTATACTTGTTACTTTAGTTATAGGTATCTTCTTAATAGACAGAAAGAGACTTCAAGTTGGTACTTTTGTTCTAGTTTTAGTAATAGGTCCTACTATAGACTTTATTATGAAAACTTTACAAAAATTCGGATTAGACACTATGCTTAATGATGTTAACTTATTTACTAAAGCTATAATCGTAGCTTTAAGCTGTATAATTATAGCTATAGGATTCTCATTTTTAGTTAGTACTGAATTAGGGGTTGCACCAAACGACCTAGTACCTCTTATAATAAGAGATAAAACTAACTTCCAATATCGTTGGATACGTATCTGCTTAGACTTAACATTCTTAGCTATAGGATACGCTTTAGATGGTGTTGTAGGTGTTGGTACAATTATAGCAGTTCTTTTCACTGGTCCAGCTATTCAATTCTTTATGCCACCATGTGAGAAGATTGTACATAAGTTTATAGGAAAAACTGCTACAAAATAATACATAAAAAACCAGTCCTTTTTTGGGACTGGCTTTTTTTATGTATTATAATTCCTGATATTTAGCTATCAATTCTACTAATTCATCGCAGAATGCATCATATCTTTTAGTTGGATGTTTAACTGTTATTTTAATTTCCTCTCCTATTTCCACCCTCTTCTGATCTGGTGAAAATGTAAAGGCCAAGGTATCCTCTCTATTATATATTGGTTTTATAGTAACATGAAAATCTTCTCCTAAAATTTTCTTTCTTAATAATGTCATAATAAATCACCTCTCATTTTTATTATAACAACAAAAGAAAAACATGCCAACTTTGACATGTTTTTGTATTTCTTAAATAATTAGATTGTACTTTCAAAAAAAGCATTTATCTTCTTCATTTCGCTCTCTGGGAAAGTATATTCGCCTAAATCATCTTTATTTATCCATTTATAAGCAGTTATATTAGCTCCACAAGTTACTTTTTCTTTTAATGAACCTGTAAATACCCTTAAATCCTCTTCTTCATTAATATTAAAATCGCATAATTCTTTTAAATCAAAAACTATAGTTTTTAAATCCTCTTTTATAGCTCTGTTTGCACACTTTTCAGGAGTCTCTCTTCCTTTGATTTTTCTCTCAAAGATATACCATAAATGTTCTTCACTCTTTTTTCCTTTTCTTTTTGAAATTAATATGTTATTAAAATCATCCTTTATAATAACAGAACAAAGTTTTATGTTGCTCATATCTTTCTCCCCTTTTACACAATTCGTTTTATATATACATATTATAGCAAATTATAGTATGTTGTTGTATTAATTTATTATAAGTTTAAATAATGTTTTCAATCTTATTTAATTTGAAAACATTATCAATAATCTTTGGATTATATATTAATAAACTTGAAAGGGATTTAATGTAAAACACTTTCTTTTATCCTTTAAAGATTTATATAGCTATCAAGAATTTATACGAATTATATTTTTATAAAAGTTATAATGATTCGGTATATTCAGTATAATTTCAACCACTCTAATTTTATAGCCCCGGGGATTTTTTATAAAAACACGAATATTAAAAAGAAGAGGTTGATTTTAACCACCCTCTTCTTTGTCTTTAATTCATTAACTCAAGAATCTATATTCACTTATAAATAAGGTTCAATTTCAAACTCTAATTAATTTAAATAGTTAATTTTTATTGATTAAATAAGTTGTAAATTATTTATATCAAGTCCATAAGTAACATCTTTTCTTTCAACTATAACCTTAATCTTCTCTTTTATTTCATCATTTTCTAGAACCTTAGTTAATAACTCTCTAGTTGGATTTATGGCATACGGTATCCCTACATTTTTAAACATAGTGAAATCTCCAGAAGTATCACCATATGCATAACTATTTTCTAAGTCTATATTATATTTTTCTTTAAGATCTAGAATAGCATTTTCTTTGCTTTCTGAATCCCACATAGGAATTATGTCACCATTATATGTATTATCTTCTCCAAGTTTATAAATTGTTCCCTTAAAGTCATTCATATTATATTTAGCTGACATTTCCTTTACAAGTTCATAAGGGGAACCAGATATAGCTATTACTATGTGTCCTTGTTCTTGGTGCCATTTAATTCTTTCTCTAGTAAAAGTATAAACTCTATCACCTTTTTGCTCTATAACTTTTTTAGCTATGTATTCTATATGATAGTTGCTTATTCCTTTTATAGCTTCTGTATATATATCAACCATTTTTAAAAGGTATTCATCATAATCGCCTTGTCTTTTATCCCATTTTAAGAAGGCTGGTCTTACATCTTTATACCACTTAGTTTCATCAACTAGTTCATATTTTATGATTTTTTTAAAAACCTCTGTTATTAGTCCTTCTCTATATATTGTTCCATCAATATCAAAAAATGCTGCTATGTTTTTCTTCATATCAATCACTCCTCTTCTGTAAAAATTCCATTTATGTATTTTTAAACAGTATAACATAAATAAATATTTTTTAAAGTAATTACTTAAAATATGGTTAGATTTAGTTGGTGTTTTTTAGTTAATTTCTAGTTATATATATCAAAAAAAGTGATACAATACATTAAAATTAATCAAAACAAAATTGTACCCATACATTTGATAATAATCTTATAATAATTTACTATATTAATATAGTAAAGTTTAGGAGGGTTCTTTATGGATATAAATTCAAAAGATAGTTTTCAAAAGACTGTTTTTACGGCCTTAATGATTGCAATAATATTTATTTCAGGTAATTTAATAAAAATCCCAACAGTAGGTGGATTTGTTCATCTTGGAGATTGTATGGTTCTTCTTGCAGCTGCTTTATTAGGAAAGAAAAGAGGAGCAATTGCAAGTGGAGTTGGAATGGCTTTAGTTGATTTATATGGTGGGTATATAATATGGGCACCATTTACTTTTATAATAAAAGCATTAATGGCATATATAGCAGGATATGTTTTAGAAGTGAATCATAGAAAAAGCTATCTAGTAGCATTTTTAGCAGCTGGAGTATTTATGGTAGTAGGATACTTCTTTGCTGGAGCTATAATAGCCTTCTTATTTACAGGAAGTTCTAACACTTTTATAGGAGCTTTAGCATACTCTGCAAAAGACATAGTAGGAAATATACTTCAAGTAGGTGTAGGTATAGTAATTGCCTTACCACTTTCAAGAGTATTATATAAACAAGAAAAAAGAGCTTTTAACTAAAAGCTCTTTTTTAAGTGAGTGTTGATTTCTAGCTATATCTTCAGACCCAACTTAATTTCATCATATACCTAGAATTTAGATTTTGTTTTAAGATAATGTTGATTTTAGATAGAACTGTAAGACCATCTTAATGGCTAGCTAAAATCAACATTTATTTAAAGCTAAATATTACTCCATTATTAGTTTAACAGGACAGTGGTCTGATCCTAAAATCTCTGTATCTATTGAAGCCTCTTTTATTCTTGATTCTAAGCTATTTGAAACTAGGAAGTAGTCAATTCTCCATCCAGCATTATTCTTTCTTGCACTAAATCTATATGACCACCAAGAATAAACTCCTTCTAAATCTGGATTAAAGTAACGGAATGTATCTATAAATCCACTATCTAAAAGATTTGTGAATTTATCTCTCTCTTCATCTGTAAATCCAGCATTTTTTCTGTTAGATTTAGGATTCTTTAAGTCTATTTCCTTATGTGCTACATTTAAGTCACCACATACAACTACCCCTTTAGTTTTTGAAAGTTCTAAAAGATAGTTTTTGAAATCATCTTCCCACTGCATTCTGTAGTCTAATCTAGCTAAAGCAGTTTGTGAATTTGGAGTATATACAGTTACCATGAAGAAGTCTTCGAATTCTAGAGTTATAACTCTTCCTTCCTTATCATGATGCTCCATGTTTATTCCATAATAAACATTTAAAGGCTCCTTTTTAGTAAATATAGCAGTACCAGAGTATCCTTTTTTCTCAGCATAGTTCCAGTATTGATGATATCCTTCTAAATCTAACTCTATTTGTCCTTCTTGTAATTTAGTTTCTTGTAAACAAAATATATCAGCATCTTCAGATTTGAAGTAATCTAAAAATCCTTTTTTAACGCATGCTCTTATACCATTAACATTCCATGATATTAATTTCATATTAAATTTCCTCCTGTGTTTATCTTAAGAAGAGGTTCTTCTACGATAATATTTAAATATTTTATATCTATTATTATATTGTAATAACCACTATAAAACAAATCATAAGAACCAATAAATAAAAATCTTTGAAAATTAAAAAGGTGTTAGCCAAATTAATTTCTGGATAACACCTTTTTGATATTAATTTAATGGTATATAATGTAACTCCTATAAGTGTTGCACTAACCAAAGCAATTGCAGATATTTTTTAGAATTCATTTTTTTATCTCCCTTTTAAAAAGTAATATTATATTATTTATAATTAGGGTTATAGAAAAAACTATAAGTAATAATATACCTAAAGATGAAATATGAACAAGCATATTACAAAAGATGTAACCATTTGGCAATCTAATTAATACATCATTTATAAATGCTGTACCAAAAAAAACTAAAATAAGACTTCCTAAAATACAATACAATATATTTTTGTTGTTCAAAAAATCAACTCCTTATTTCAATACAACTTCTTTACATTATATATACTCAAAAAAAATAATATTTGTACACAAAAGTTTATTTGTATACATCCTTTTTGTATACATTAAAAATCCCCTAATTCATTAGCAATACTGCTCTATTATTTTATCTTTTTATTATAAAAATAGTATCCTATCTGCTTGTTTTGCAACATAATTATCATGAGTCACGATAATTATTGTTTTTCCACTTTCATTAAGCTCTTTTAATAAAGATATTATAATATCTCTATTTTCTTCATCTAATGAGCCTGTTGGCTCATCTGCTAAAATAATTTCACTTGGTTTTAACATTAATCTAGCGATAGCAACTCTCTGTTGCTCACCACCACTTAACTCATATATATAGTTTTTTTGACATCCCTCTAGCCCAACAAATTTTAAACATCTTATTATTTCTTCTTCAATCTTTTTCTTATTTTTAATTGTGTGCTTAATCGCAAGTCTTAAATTCTCCTCTACAGTTTCTTCATCTACCAAGGCAAAATTTTGAAATAAGTAACTTATCTTTTCCCTTAAAAACTTATTTGCTAATTTACTATTTATTTTTATATTTTTTACACCGTCAATAATTATTTCTCCTGAATCAAATTTTTCTATCAAGCCTATCATATTTAAAAGGGTACTCTTTCCACAACCACTTCTTCCACTAATAGCAATCATCTCACCTTTTTTTACACTCAAAGAAAAATCCTTAAATATTACCTTATCAAAATACTTTTTATTTAAATTTGAAATTTCTATAATATTCATTAATATTCTCCCTTTATAACTTTAATAAGATTCTTTTTCTCTAATAAATTAATATTAAATATAATAAAAACTAACTCTATTGCTACTAATATTAGAGTGAAGTATATTATACTAATATCCTTAGTAATTAAACTTGCTATAGCCAGTGGACATGTCCAAGTTATTAAAACCATTATAAAGTAATTCATGTACCTAGAAATCAATCTATATCCATGAAGTTTTTTCACAATTATTTTATTCTTATTTTGATTAAAATATAAAGATGTATTCTGTAAAATAATGATGCTAATTACAGCGAGTAGTATTACTATAGCAAATATAATAACTTTCACTTTTGCTTGTATATTAATTATTGTACTTGCTACATTATCATATAGATTATAAGGATCTATTAAATAAACACTCATATCATAATATTTTTCAAGTCCACTAATAACTTCCTCTTCTGAATTAGCTCTAATCTTAAATGGACTATTATTGTACCCAATTATCTTATAGTAACCTACCAACTTGTCATTACTCTCTGTTAAAACACTGACAATTGGATCAGTTACACAATTCCCCTCTTCAGGATTCACATCTAATAAATATGAAAAATATTTTTGATTTGATTTCATCCAAATAATTTTCTGCTTTTGTTCTACTAAATTAAGTTTTCCATCTGCTGTTTTATGTGAACAAGTGGTACTTGAACAAGGTTCTTGTGAATTATAATCATAATACTCCAAAATCTCTTTTTCAAAATTCCTATATTTTTCAGGAACTAACAAAATTCTATCTTTTTCATCTTCACTTATATTAACTATATTACCATCTACATCGTATACTTTATGTTTTAATAAATAATTAGGATTTACAATTATATTCTCTCTCATATATTCTTCTGGCAACATTTGCTTTGCTTCTTCTATTGATGCTGGCTCATACATATTGAAATCTGCCAATATAGCTCCTTGCTTATTAAAGTGTAAATATACTGCTCTTTCTTTTTCCATCTCCTCAATTGAAAATGATTGTATACTCTCATCGTTAAATCCTAGCTCTGGTAGAATATAATATTCTTTTGTTTCTTCCCATACTTTATAATTTTCTTCATATCCCTTTCCTATGCTCGATAAATTATCCAATGCATTACTAAAAAAAATCAAAACTATACTAGCTAATATAACTTTCACAATGTTATTTAATATAATTATACTTTTTACAGGTCTTTTATTTTTTATAATGTTAGATACCGTTATTTTACTTACATAGATATATGGAAGTATCACACTTACAGTAGTAAAAATTAACATTATACTATATATACATATAAGTTCTATTATAAATTCCCAAAATAAAATATTAAATGTATTGAAATTTAAAAAAACTAGCAATACTGTTACTACTAACATCACACTTACTTCTATCCATAGTACCTCTAATAATCTTTCTTTTAACATTAAAAATGTACTATGTCCTAATAACTTTTGTATACCTATTTTCTTATATGATCCAAGTATTTGATAAAAGATCATAAAAATTAACCCAATAAAACAAACTACTAAAATAATTTTTAAAGTTTCAGTGTTATATTGATTTGAACTTCCCATTACCCTTTTTTGTACAATAATCGATTCTACTTCTAAATCTTCTATTAGCTTGTCTAAAATTTGTTCATTCTCTATCTGTACTATAAATAAATTTTCAAATGTATTTATATCTAACTTACTTTTTATTGTGCGAATTTCATGGATATTCTTCCCACTAAAATCATTAATAACTCCTATTTGTTGTATATTTTCTGAATCAATTGTTGATAAATATGAATCTATATTATCTTTTTCATCAAAAAATCTTCCTGATGCTATTGGAATATGGTTCTCAGTTTCTTCATTTGAAAAATAACCATAATTTATATACTTTTTCAAATCTTCCTTTATATCAACTTCTGAAAAGAAAATATTTCCATTATATTTATCTAAACTTTTTATTATACTTTCATAGGCGGTATCATAGTTTTCTCTATCTGGTATAGAAATTGTTACTTCAAAATTTTCTAAATCTCCTTGTAAATTTTTTAGTTTCATAAACTCAGTATGATTTCTTACTGAATATACTCCTTCAAAAGATAAGATAGTAATAATAATAAATAAAATAATTAAAGCTACTTTTTTTTTCAAAATACTCTCCTTTTCATATTAATATAAAAATTTTTATCACTCCATTTACTTCTATATTGTAACAAAATATACAATTTATGTAAATAAAGCACGCACTATAATATATTCATTAAGACATAACTTTAATATATATTTACTTTGTAATATAGCAATCTTCTCAAAAAGTGGATACTATAAATGGCGTATTAAAAAAAACAAGATATTCTAAATATAATGATAGAATATCTTGTTTTTTATATTGTATATTATTTTAATCCTCCAGTTTCACCTCTATGACCTAAAACTTTAGAGCCTAAAATTATTATTTAGTTTTCTTTATATCAACGTCTCTTCTATCTATGCTTATTTGAAGTGCCTCTTCAATTTGTTTTACCATTGGTAAGTTCTTTGGATCTGTGAACATACAAGTATATCCTTCATCTCCAGCTCTACCTGTTCTACCTATTCTATGAACATAGCTTTCAACAGTTTCTGGCACATCATAGTTATATATATGAGTTACCCCTGTTATATCTATTCCTCTTGAAGCAACATCTGTAGCTATAAGATATTGAATATTACATCTTCTAAATTGGTTCATAATCTTTTCTCTTTTAGCTTGAGAAACATCACTATGTATTTTCTCACATGCTATTCCTCTTTTAGAGAAGCCAGCTTCAAGTTCATCAGCTCTTCTCTTTGTTCTACAGAAGATTATAGCCATAAATGGATTATCCTCTTCTAATACTGTGCAAAGAGCATCTTGCTTCCATCTATCTGTTGTTTCAACAATTTCTTGTCTTATTTTATCAACTACTAATGTTTCCTCTTCAACTTTAACTGATACAGGATCATTCATATATCTATATGCAAGCTTTTTAACTGCTGAATCCATAGTTGCAGAGAAACAAAGAGTTTGTGCCTTTTTAGGAATATGCTTCATTATCTCTGTTATTTCATTTCTAAATCCCATAAGAAGCATTTGGTCAGCTTCATCAATTATAACAGTTCTTATTTTGCTTAAGTTTATAGTCTTTCTTTCTATATGATCTAGTAATCTTCCTGGAGTTGCTATTACCATATGTATAGAATGTCTTAACTTATTAACCTGTGATGATACATCTTTTCCACCATAAGCTGCTAAAACTTTTATGTATGTTGCTTTAGTTAAGTTTTTAGCTTCCTCAGTTATTTGAAGAGCAAGTTCTCTTGTTGGTGATATAACAAGAACTTGAGTATCCTTTGAGTTTTCATCAATATTCTGTATTGTAGGTAAAAGGAATGCTAATGTCTTTCCAGTACCGGTTTTTGCTTCACCAATTAAATCTGATCCATTTAATATATGAGGTATGCTGTCCTCTTGTATTTTAGTTGGAGTTTTAATCCCACTTTTTAATAGTCTTTTTGTTAATCTTTCATTTATTCCAAGTTCTAAAAAATTCAATTTCTTATCCCTATCCTTTCAGTATTGTTATTTTAAAATTCAATTATATTTCTCTATTTTAAAAATCCCTAATTTAAAACAAAGCTTATTATCTTAATTTAATGTAATATATATCCTTTTCTATATTGTTAAAAATAGAATAATACTCTAAAATTGTATTAAGATAAAAAAATAAGACATGGTTCCCGCGAAAGACCCATGCCTTACTTTTTATAGCACTTTACGTACCAACTGCTATATAAGAGTATCACAATACTCTTAATAAGTCAAATAAATATAAGGGATAGGGAGAGATTTTTTATGAATTTAAATGTAAGATTTGCAAATCAAAATGATTTAGAAGCTGCTATGGAGTTTGATTTACATAGAAATGAAAAGGTAGTTTCTAATAAAATTGAAATGAAAGAAGTTATTGTGGCAGAATCAGAAGGTGAGATAGTTGGATGCCTAAAGCTTGAATATCTTTGGACACATATGCCTTTTATAAGTTATATAGTTGTTAAGGATGGATTAAGACATGGCGGAATTGGAGCTAGTCTTTTAGGATTTTTAGAGAATTATTTAAGAGATGAAAAAGAGGCTGAGTTCTTATTAAGTTCATCAATGACAGATGCAACTAAGGCTCAAAAATGGCATATGAGAAGAGGGTTCAAAGAATGTGGCTTTATTTCTGGAATAAATGAAGAGGGAGTTGGGGAAGTATTCTTCAGAAAAGACCTTTAATATGCTTTTAATTTAAGTAAATATTGATTTATAGCTATACCTTCAGTCCTAATTTAATTTTGCAAAGAGTTTCTATTGTTTATTAAAATGTCCTTTCAGTTATATCTATAAATCAATATAAGTTTCAATTAAAAAGCATCTTGTAAATTACTAAGTTTAAAATTTCACAGCCTATTATCTTAAATTGTTTTAGGAGGAGTTATGAGTTTAGAAATAGTTGAACTTAATGAGAGTCAAGTAAATTATATAGAAAGTCAATTAGATGACTACGATAAAAAATATATAAGATATAGAATTACTGGCAATATAAATATAGGTGTACTTAAAGATAACTCAATAATAGCCGGTGTAGATGCTTCTATGACAGCTTTTAAAATATTATATGTATCTACTCTATTTGTAGATGAAAACTATAGAAGAAATAATATTGGTACAATGCTAATGGCTGAAGTTGAAAAAAGAGCAAGACAATTAGGGGCTAATATGATTAGGTTAGATACATTTAACTGGCAAGGAAAAGATTTTTATTCTTCATTAGGATATGAAGAAGTTGGATTCTATGAAAATAAAGAAGATGGCTTTTCAGAACATTTCTTCTTAAAAAGGTTATAAACATCTTATAAGTATTAAATTTAAGTTATAAGAAAAGGTGACTGTACCAAAACAAGTTTTTAATAAAATTTGATACAGTCACCTTTTTTATATTAGTTTATTGAAATAGTCTTGAAAATATGTTCCGCATCTTTTTACTTCACCAAGAACTCTTTTTATACCGTATTCTGATTTGTGCCAATTGTCCTTAGATATTCCCTGAGTTTCAACTGGTACAATATAAAATTTAGTGTTTGGATAGGCCCATGAATATGTCATAAGCACTCTTCTAGCGTGAAAGGCTTGGCAACAAATTATGGCTTTTTTAACCTCTAGTCCAAGTTCATCAGTAAGCTTCTTAGAATAAAATGCATTTTCATAGGTGTTTGTAGAGTTGTTTTCACATAAAATATATTCTTTATTTATTCCATTCTTAATAAGCACATTATATGAAAACTCCCAATCAGATTTGTAAGTTCCAACATACCTTTTATTAGTTATCTTTTCATTAGGAAAGCATTCTAATTTACAAGAGAACTTTCCAGATGGCAAAATATATTTAGCAAAATCTCTGTTGTATAAGTAACTTGCCATTTCACTTGGTTCATGCTTTGATGATCCTGGTATAAAGATTATATCTGAAACTTCAGGTTCATCTTCAATAAATATAAATTTTGTTATATCCTCTATTGTTCTCATAAATTATCATCCTTTAATACAAATATAGCTAGAAATTAACCTCAACTTAATATAGTAATAAGCTTAATATTAATTATAGTTACTCAATATAATTTACAAAGGCTACACCATCATAATTTTCAATTGATTTAAAGCCTAAGTTTTTATAAAACTCAAGTGAGACCTCTTCATTATCACTTATTAAAACCTTTTGAGGAACTAATACAAATTCATCTAAAATAGACTTAATAAGCCCTTTACCTATACCATTGCCTTGATATTCAGGAAGTACAAGTAAATCTTGTATATAAATTATACTTACGCCATCACCAACAACTCTAATAAGTCCAACTAGCTTATCATCATGCCAAGCTGATATAACTTTTAATGAGTTTATAAAAGCTTTCTCTAACAACTTGATATTATCAGTATAAGTGTTCCACCCTACACTTTCATATAGTGATGCAATTTTTTCAACATCTTTGATTAAATCCTTTTTTAAAATTACTTTATCTAATTCCATAAGTCCCTCTTCATTCTCTTATTTTTTAGCTACAAATAATAAATGATTACTATATCCTAATAACTCTGGTTTTTCAGAACAATAATAATGATATTCTAACCATTTATTATAGTCATAATCATCCATTGCATTTATTTTATCAGCTAAGAGTTCACAAAGTCCATCAGCAGCTACTTCTGCTTTTATATTAAGAGATGAATTTCTTAAAAGATTTCTACACTGCTCTACTGTATGAAAAACAAATGGGAAATTATGAATTTTAAATGTATCATGATTATAGGCATCTTCTTTTAAGAAGTTTGGGTTATAACACATAGTTTCTGTTACAATTACCATATCATTAGAAATAAAAGCAAAGAACATCTCCCCATACTTTTTACAAACTCTTTTCACTTCATTGACACATTTTATTCTGTCTTCCATATTGCTTAAGTGGTAAAGAGGGCCAAAGCATAAAACAACATCGTAGCTTTCATCCTCAATATTAGATAAATTCAAAGCATTTCCTTGTATTACTGTTAGCTTCATATCTTCAGTAGATTTACTTTTAATTTCATTAACATGCTTTTCTACTAATTCAACAGCTGTTACCTCAAAACCTTTACTTGCAAAATAAAGACTATACTCTCCAGTACCAGCCCCTAAATCAAGAATTCTCATTCCTGGTTTCAAAAACTTTTCTATATTTCTAACAGTTGTTAAAAATTCAACCCTAGTTGCTTTAGATGATAGCCTGTTACTTTCATTAAAAATATCGTAAAGTGCTGATACTCTTTCTTCTTCATTTTTTAATTTTAAAACTTCCTCCATAATATCTCATCTCCCCTGTTACCCAATTTATACTATTTTTAATTTTAGCTCTGTTTTAAACCAGTGTTGATTTTAGATAGAACTGTAAGTAGGTCTGAAGGGCTAGTTAAAATCAACACCCACTTAAAACAGAGCCTAATATTTTAATCTTATTTAATAATAACTTTGAATATTTCAGCATTTGAATGTGTTTCATCATAGAATCCACTTACTTCAATATAATAAGTTCCCTTTTCCTCAGGTAACTTAAATGAAATCTCTTTTTCTGAATCACCAGTTGAATATTCAAGCTTTTTATAGGGTATGTCTGAAACCTCATTAATACTTATATTTTTTGGAGCTTTTTCAAACTTTATATTTATAGTTTCTCCACTTTTAGTATTTAATGGCTCTTTTAAATCCTCTAAGGGTTCAGCTAAATTGCTATTTCCACCTGAGTTTTTATTAAACCAGTTAAACTCACCATTTATAGTGGAAACTTCTTTATTATTGTGAACCACCTTGATGTCTGGCTTTTTAAAAGGAATATTATCTTTTGGAATTTTAGAGATTATAATAATACAACTTATTATTCCTAATGTAAAAAATACTGTACGGGTATTAAAAATCTTATTAATCTTTATTAAATTCACCCCTCTATTTTTAAATTATTAAGTATTTATATTGTAAGTTAAATTTTTACATAATCCAATGTATAAAGTTATTATTTTACAAATTTATAAAAAATGAAGCTATATTTAAAACTAAGATTGATTTTATATAAGTTTAAAAAGATGTTTATTTACCATTTAGTTAAAACAAAAACAAAAAAAGAGACAATCTAAAAATAGACTGCCTCTTTTATAATTCTGAAAATAAACTTTAAAATTGCGGTTAAAAAGTTAAATTTCTATCTATACAAATTAATGGTTACATCCATCGTGACTACAAGTATGTGTTCTTGAGAATTCTTTTAATTCTCCTTTTTTGAAAGCTTCTAAGTTAGCTTCTATAGTTCCTTCTAAAGCTTTATAAACTTTAATTCCCATAGAATTTAATTTATTTATAGCGCCAGCACCAATTCCGCCAACTACTACAGCATCAACTACTTCTCCTGATAAAGCTTTTATAGGTTGACATTTTCCATGCTCATGTCCTAAATCACCATTACCAACTGTAGTTATTTCATTTTTTTCTAAATCACATATTACAAAAGTTGGAGCTGTACCAAAGTGACCATATGGTATGCTTTTAACTCCTTCATTACTTTTAACTGGGAAACAAATTCTCATTACTTTCTCCTCCTCTAATTTTTTATTATTCATGCATTTTATATGTTTACATCCCTTTACGCATTTCTCGTATGGGGTTATATTTTTGTTTATATTATCATCATTTACGATGTAATCAATTAAGGTATTTACGCTTAAAAGATTCTCAATATTAAGATCATAAACGATGTGATAACCTATTTTATATCCAATAACTAAATTAGCTTCTTTAAGTATTTTTATTTGTTGAGAAACTGCTGACTCTGATATTTCAAGTTCTCTGGCAATTCCTTTTGCACACATGCTTTTATCTCTTATAAGGTGTAAAATGTTTATTCTTGTTTCATCACCTAAGGCTTTAAAGATTTTTATTCTTTCTTCCATATATACTCCTTCTTTTTAAAAGATTTTAGTTAAGCATTTCCTTAATTAAAATTCTACTCCTATTATATTATAATTGCAATAGTTATTTTAAATTTAATTAAGTATATTCTTAATTAAATAATCAACGGTATTCCTTTAGCATTAAAACTTACTATTCTTATATATAAAGTACTTGAAAACATTTTTTATTTATAGGAATCATTTACGAGTATTTTATTTAAATCATTCTCTGTTTAAAAGATGCTGAAAATAAAATAGCTACTATGTTTTTGTATGATGATGGTACTTTTTTGAATTTTTCACCTATGTCTTTACCAGATGAAATTAGAAAACTCTTAACTGAAAGAAAGTAATGAAAATAGGCTGTATCAAAACTTAAAAAGTTATTTTGATACAACCCATTTTTTCAGGCTTATTATTTTTTTGTTATTGTAAGAAACTAATTAAACTTGTGTGTTTAATTTATATTTTATTAAAAACTCTAAAATTTTATTGTACTACATATTTATTTTAGGTTAAATTTGTAATTGCTTTTATAAAGGTTATTTTTAATTTTTTTGAAGTGAAAATTAAATACTTATACTTATTAATATTATTGTAGAAAAGCCAATAATAAGTTAAATATGTTTTATGTTAAGTTAAATATGTATTCATAAAATTTTAGAGTTTATAAGCAATTTATTTTAAATTTATATTAGCTTTGTATTCACGCTCTTTCCAGTTAAGTCTTGTAGCAACTTTAGCTTCTTTGTTTAACTTAACTCCATCTAGCATGATCTCTTTGAACTTAGCATATCCTGCCATATCCATTAAGTGACCACCATGAAGATATCTTGGTGAACCCTTTAATACATATTTAGAGAATTTCTCCCAATTCTTAATTACTTCATATAATACGTCTTCTGTTATATAATCTAAGAAAACCTCTCCTAATCTAGGAGTTTTTTTACTTGTTCTTCCACCTATTAATACTCTGTAATAAGTTTCTTTTGAACGAGTAAAAGCTCTTGTTGGACAAGCTTCCACACATTCTCCACATCCTATACAAAGTTCTTCATTTCTTATTACTTTTCCATTTACTTCTTGAATTGCTGAAGTTGAATGAGCAGCACAAGCTCTTGCACAAGCTCCACAACCTACACATCTATCATAATCATATTGTGGAATAGTAACCCCTAATATTCCAAAGTCTGTCATATGAGCCTTTATGCAATCATTTGGACATCCTGCTACACATATTTTTATGTGATAGTTACTTGGGAATATTATTTTTTCTAAATTTCTTGCTAAAGCTGGTGTTTTAGCGTTAGCTTTTATACAATGGTCTGCTCCAACACAAGCTGATATATTTCTTGCTCCTAAAGTTGGATAACCATAATCATCAACATCTAAACCAACATTACAAAGTTCATTTTCAACTTCTTCTATGTAATCTTTGGCTAATTTATTTACATTTTCTATATCATCGTACTTTATTCCTGGTATATTGAAAGTTTGTCTAGTTCCAAAGTGAAAACTTCCATTACCATACTTTTCAGCAATCTCTTGAACTAGGCTTAAATGCTTAGCATCTATAGTTCCTCCAGGAACTCTCATTTGAAACATGAATTCTCCTGGTACCTTTGATTCACGGAAACAATTGGTACGTAATTTATCTATATCAATATCTCTATTCATAGTTATACTCTTCTCCCTTTAACATTATCTTCCTAACTCTTCATAAATCTTATCTAATTCATCACTTAACTTGTTTACTGTTGTAGCAAAATTTATATATCTTGGGCAGATATCTGTACATCTTCCACATCCAACACAAATTTGCTCCTTAGAAATCTCAAGCTTTGGTCTATAAAATTTATCTAAAACTCTTTGTCTTATTCTTGTAGGAACTATTTCACTCATGCTCTTATTTTTTAAAGCAGAAGATTTAACTAATTGACATCCATTCCAAGTTCTTCTTACTTCTTTTAGCTTAGAATTATCCCTATGAGTAACTTCCTTAGTTATCATACAAGAACAAGTTATGCAACTCATATTACAGCTTCCGCATCCTATACAACGGTTTTTGTATGAATTCCACATATCAAGTTCTTTAACTTTATCTAAAACTACCTTGTCCCAAGTTTCTATTTCAGGTCTTCTAACCTTTATTTCATTTTCTTTTGCAAATTCCATTTCAAAGTTTTCTTCTTTAGAATTCTCAAAGTATTTATTAAATTCTTCATCTTTAACCTTTATTGAGATTTCTCCATCCTCATGGAATTTAATGCCTAAGGAATAATCCTCTGATTCATTTGTTCCCATTGAAACACAAAAACAAGTATCAAAAGATTTTGGACATCCCATAAGCATGAATTTAACTCTATCTCTTCTATTTCTATAGAAAGAATCATGCTTTAATGAATTATCTATTCTCTTTATTCCATGCAAGTCACAAGAACGTAAAATGATTATTATGTCCTTGTCCTCTTCTAAATCATCAGTTTTTAAAGATTTACCTTCAAATTGAAGTGATAATGTATGATTTATTGGAATTAAAAGTTCTTTTGGTGAATATTGAGATTTTTCTTTATACACAACATCATTAAAAGAATCTATTTCTCCATATCTAATATTATTTGTATAACTATGTCTTCCTTCCCCTTGAAAGTTTATTGGGGCATATATTTTATATTGTTTTTTTAACTCATTTATTAATTTATCGCTTTCGCTTTTTGATAATCTGTAATCCATAAAAACTCCTCCACATTACTTTTTGTATTTAAGATGAAATAACTCATGTGCTCTACCCTTAGTTGGTTCACCTATATATGAATCATACATTTTTAATACAGAGTTATTTTTATGAGATTTTCTCTTTGGTAAATTCTTATCTTGGTTATATAAAACAGAAGCTCTAAGCTCTTTAATATTGAATAACTCTCTATTTTTAGAGCTTACAAAAGGTTGTCCACCACCATTTACACATCCACCAGGACAAGCCATAACTTCTATGAAATGATAATTACCTTTTTCCATCATTCCACTTTCTATAAAGTTAAATAAGTTTTTACCACCATGAACAACAGCTATCTTATAATCATTTCCAGCTATTTTTATAGTAGTTTCTTTAATACCTTCTAATCCCCTTACATCTTTGTAGTCAATATCTTCTAAAGATACTCCTTCTAAGATGTCTGTAGCAGTTCTTAAGGCAGCTTCCATAACACCACCTGTAGCACCAAATAGTGTACCTGCCCCTGTATATTCTCCCATAGCTGGATCTGCATCTTCATCTTCTAAATTAAGAAAATCTATGTTGTTTTCTTTTATTAATTTAGCAAGTTCTCTAGTAGTTAGTACAGCATCTACATTTTTAATATCATCATTCCACATTTCATCTCTATCTGCCTCAAATTTCTTAGCAGTACAAGGCATTACTGAAACTGTAAACACATCTTTAGGATCTATACCCTCTGTGTATGGATAATATGTTTTACTTGCTGCTCCAAAAATTTGTTGAGGAGACTTTGCTGATGAAAGATTATCAAGTAAATTTGGATAGTAGTTTTCTACTAATCTAATCCAACCAGGACAACAAGAAGTAAACATTGGGAAAGGACCACCATTTTGTATTCTTCCTATTAGCTCTGTTCCTTCTTCTAATATAGTAACATCAGCTGCAAAGTTCACATCAAAGACCTTTGTAAAACCTAATTTTCTTAGGGCGGCATATAATTTACCAGTTACATCAGTACCATAGTCCATTCCAAAAGCTTCTCCAATAGCTGTTCTTACTGAAGGAGCTATTCCTATAACTACATGCTTATCTTTCTCTTTAAGAGCATCTAAAACTCTATCCATATGAGATTTTTCACTTAAAGCTCCAACAGGACAAGCAACTACGCATTGACCACATAATAAACACTTTGTTTCATCAAAACAAGCTAAATTTTCAGGACCCATAGAAGTCTTACCATCTTCTAATCTAAATCCCATAATTTCAGTTCCACTATTTTCTCTACATGCAGCTACACATCTACCACATTTTATGCACTTACTTCTATCTATAACAATAGATTTACTTCTATTATCTATGTAAATTTCATTATCTGAATCTTTGATAAAGTTTTCTGATTTTTTTCCATTAACCTTTTTAACAAGAGCTAAAAGCTCACAATTTTCAAGTCTACTACATTTTCCACATTTATAGTTATGATCATTAAGTATTTCTGAGACTCTTGCTTTTACAGCTTTTTGAACTCTCTCATTTGCTGTATTTATTATGTCACCTTCTCTTACTTTATAAGAACAAGCTCTCACTAAATCCTTTTCAGAATTTACTTCAACAAGACAAACACCACAATTCCCCAAATTATTACAATCTTTTAAAAAACATAAAGTAGGAATATCTATATTTTCTCTTTTTGCTAAACTTAATATAGTTTCTTCACTTTTAGCAATAACTTTTTTACCATTTATGACAACTTGGCACATAATATCTCCTTTTTGAATAATTATTTAAATCAACAAATTTATGGTAACACTGAGTTTGTAATTTGTTAAATACTTATATTTTTTAAAAATCATAAGTATTTACTTATATGCAATTTCAACTTCTATTAAATTAGTTTATTTAGATGCTTTTTTATTAATAATAAATACTCATTTACGATATACTTTAATTCATATAAATTCCATTATTTATTAATATTTGTAAACATGCTATAATTATCATGAGAAATATTAATAAGATGATTATATTTAATTAGTTTAAAAGTATAATTTATTTTTATACTTTTAAAAACTTAATACAAGTTTTAGATAAATAGGAGATGATTTTAAATGGCTGCAGTAGTAGTTCAGCAACCTCAACAACCAAATGATAAGGTAACTGTTGATTTAGCTAATTCTAAAGTTATTGTAAAGCAAGATAATAAAGAAACTAAGAACCCTTCTGACAACCCTTCTGAAAAAGAAGAAAAAAAACAAGAAGTAACACAGAATACTAAGAATGATAAAGTTGAAAATAAAGAACAAAGGAATGAAAAAGAAAAACAAGAGGCACCTAAGGGTGAACAGAAAGAACAACATAAATCTGAAGAAAATCAAAAAGATAATAAGGATAAAACTAAGACTGAAATCAAAAAAGAAGTTGAAGCTCAACAACCAGTTTTAGAAACAATTCAATTGCCTGTACCAAAGCCATCTAGATATAGATGTTTTATAGCTTTACCTTATGCAAATGGTTATGCATCAGAGGTAAATAAAAGATTATATGAATATGAAAAGGTTAAAAGTAATCAAGCAGCTGCTATGCAAGAAGCTATTAGATTACATAATGGAGATCCAAGCAACACTTGTGTTTTCTTCCAATCAGCTTGTTTAAGAGCAATTGGAGTTCCTGTTCCAAACCATATTGGATATACTTCTGTGCTTTGGAATTGGTTAGAAGATAATAACTGGGAAATGCATAGAGACTTTGGAAATATACAAAAAGGCGATATCATCTTTGCTGGTGAATATCATACAATGTGTTTTATGGGATGGAAGGATAAAGCTCGTGGAATTGCCTATGTAATGGGAAATGAAGCTTATAGTGTAGGAGATGCCTATTCAAACCGTAATCTGAATGGACAAAAAGCAGCTGAAGAAAATGGGTGGAATAATCAATATAGAGCAACAAGATACTATAAATATAAAGGAACTCCAATTAAAGGTGATTCAAATTCAGATACTAAAGATATGAGTAATGTTATTTATGATTCAGAGTATCATAAGTTCACTGTTACTCCTTTAAAAGGTACTGTAACTGCTAAGCAAGATGTCTATGCAAATGAAAAACCATTTCCTACAACTGAAGGAATAACTCCAGTAGGACTTGCCCATGGTGGAGATAAATTCAAGGTTACAGGAAAGGCATCAAATGGTTGGTATGAAATTCTTTATAATGGCAAAAAAGCTTACATAAGTAATAAGTATACTAACTTCTTAGAGGAAAAAGATTCTTCATCAGATAAGGATGTTAAGCCAGTTAAACCAACTACTCCTACTCAACCTACCAAACCTGATAAACCAAATAATACTACTGATGAAAAAAATAAACCTGAAAAAACACCAGTAGATCAAACTAAGCCAACAGAGCCTAGTAAACCAAGTGAAACTTCAAAATCAGATGGTAAGGATGCAACTAAGCCTACAAAGACAGATCAATCTAATGATCAAGCTAATCAAACAGATAAAAATAAACCAAGTAAACCAGTTGAAACTAATAAACCTGAAAAACCAAATAAACCAGTAGAACCTGCAAAGCCAGTTAAGCCAAGTAAACCTGCTGAGAAACCAACTCAACCAAAGCCTGTTGAGACAGTTATAAAAACAGCATATATAAAAGCTAATGGGGGTTTATGGTTACACTCTACTCCAAGTACATCCTCTTCTTCTAGAATGAGTTTAATGAATAATGGAGTAAAAGTTACTATTTTAGATGACAATGGTTCTTGGTATAAAGTTGATTATAATGGTAATACAGGTTGGTGTTCAAAGGATTATTTAACTAATCCTGTAGAAACTAAAGTTCAAACTACAAAACCTTCTGATCCTATAGAGCCAGTAGCAAAGCCAAGTAAACCTACTGAATCTGTTGTGAAAATATCATATGTAAAGGCTAATGGTGGCCTATGGTTACATTCAAGCAAGGATTCATATGTTTCTTCTAGAGTGACTATTATGGATAAAGATTCAAAAGTTACTATATTAGAAGAAAGTGGTTCATGGTACAAGGTTAATTACAATGGACAAACAGGATGGTGCTCAGGTAAGTACTTAACTGAACCAAAAGCTTTAGTTAATCAAGATACAAAGCCTTCTGAAGTAAGTAAACCAGTGACACCTACAAAGCCTACTGAACCTATTAAGCCAGTAGAACCAGCTAAACCTGTTAAGCCTAATAAACCTGTTGAATCTACAATAAAAACAGCCCATATCAGAGCTAACGGAGGTCTATGGTTACACTCTAGCAAAGACTCATATGTTTCTTCTAGACTAACTATTATGGACAACGGAGAAAATGTTCAGATTTTAGATGAAGATGGTTCATGGTATAAGGTTAACTATAATGGAAAGATGGGTTGGTGCTCAAGTAAGTTCTTAAGTGATCCTACAACAATAACAACATCAAAACCTAGTGATACAATTAAAGAAGTTAACCATGTTGAACCTAGTAAACCAGTAGAAAAGGCAGTTGTTGAATCAACTGTAAAAACAGCATATGTAAAAGCTAATGGTGGACTTTGGTTACATTCTAGTATGGATTCTTCATCATCTTCTAGAATGTCAATAATGGGTAATGGTAAAAAAGTAACTATTTTAGATGAAAGTGGATCTTGGTATAAAGTTGACTATAATGGACAAATAGGATGGTGTTCAAGCCAATTCTTAACTTCACCTAAATCTTCAAGTGTTATAACAACACCTACTTCTACTAAGCCAAGTTCAAAGACAGCATATGTACAAGCTAACGGAGGCTTATGGTTACATTCAAGCCAAAGTACTTCAGCCTCATCTAGATTAACAATAATGAGTAACGGAGAAAAAGTTAAAGTTTTAGATGAGAACGGAAGCTGGTACAAAGTTGATTACAAAGGAAATATAGGATGGTGCTCTAGTCAATTTATTGATTAAACTTTAAAATAGAGTATGTTTTAAACATACTCTATAATTTTTATATAAGCATACATTTTTAACAACAACTCAAAAGCATATAGAGAATTTTATTGATTATTCTTCAAAGTAAATATTTAAAACCTCTCTAGTTACAAGAGTATCCCTTTCTATATGAACCTCTTTTAATAAAGATCCATCATCTACATATGGGTTCAACTGTTCTAAATTGTTTTCATAATTATCAATAGGTTCTTGAAGTAGCATATAGCCACCTATTTTCAAAATTTCTTTTGCATACCATTTACCATTTTCTAATTCAGAAACACCATCCCATATTTCAAAACCTTCTATTTTTCCATTTTCATCAGTTATCCCCCAAGCTTTAACTTCGTCATTATAACCATTTAAAGAGGATTCATCTAAATAATCAGAATATTTTTCAGTTTTTTCTTTCTCTGGGTCATCCTCAAATAATATTCTTCCAAGGATAAATTTAACTCCTGATTTATCAATTCTATCCCCACCTACAAATTCATTGGTTACTATGATTTCACCTGTTGGAACTGGCTTTTCAACTTTAAAGTTTGTTTTAAAGGTTTTTTCATCATCTTTTGGGTAATAAGCATAGGTGCTCATAAATACAAAGTACTCATTGCTATTTTTATCAGTTAACTTAAAATTAGTTATATCAAACAGATTAAATAGAGCATCTCCTTCTTCATTTATAAGAGAAGAATCAACTTTTCCACTTCCAAGAAGAAAATTTCTACCTGTTCCTTGAACTTTTATATAATGGGTTGCTTGTTTTAAATTATTCCCTAGTATAAATACATCCTCTCTAGTTTTAAACTCCTCACACTATATAAATATGTATTTTTAGACACTTCAGTTCTTGAAATATTTACTATTAAAAAGCTTTATAAAGTTTTTTAATTTATATTTTGCCATTTTAACATTTACTTAATTATGTAACTGAGAAAATAAACCTAACATATAATAAAGTATAAAAGTATAGAGGTGACTAGTATGAATCCTTTGAAATGCAAGGATATTATTGATACAAGCCCATTAAAGTACGATATGGAAGCTATCTGTGAAAAGGAATATGGATACTTTCTCTGTAAGGAAAATGTCTTAGGGGTTTCAATAGGTAGTAAAATCTCTAATGGAGAAGATACATTTAAAGATTGTTTAACAGTATTAGTTAGCAAAAAGCTTCCTGAATGTGAACTTTCTCCTGAAGATATGATTCCTGAAAAATATAAGGGGATCTTAACTGATGTTATTGAAACTGGAGAAATTATGGCTACCAGTTTAACTGATAAAGTAAGACCAATAATATTTGGTTACAGCATAGGCCCTGATAATAGCCCTTGGGCAGGTACAGCTGGTTATTTAACAAAAGATTATTTAAGTAATCTATATATTCTGAGTAATAACCATGTTTTAGCTGGTGAAAATAAGCTTCCAATCAATACTCCAATACTTCAGCCTAGTCTAATAGATGGAGGAACAAGTTTAACAGATAAAATAGCTACTCTTTCAAAATTTGTTCCAATCAAATTTGAAACTCAAAATGAATCACCAGAAAATTTTGTTGATGCTGCTATATCAAAATTCATAAATCCTATTTCAGATGCTAATGATATAATTTATTTAAATGGCAGAGTTTCTGGATTAAACTTAAGACCAAGAGTAAGATTAAGAGTGAAAAAGGTTGGTAGAACAACTGAGGAAACTACTGGAGAAATAAGAAATACCAATGCTACTGTTAGAGTAACTTACTCAGATGGAAATACTGCTATATTCCTAAGACAAATCATAACAACTTCCATGAGTAAACCAGGTGATTCTGGCAGTTTACTTTTAGATAGGAAAAATAACGCTCTAGGATTACTATTTGCAGGCTCTGATTCTGCCACAATTTACAATCCAATAAATTTAGTATTAAGGGAATTAAGTATTTCAATATAGTATAAGACTAATGTATATCAGAATAAAATTTAAAGAATAATGTCATATTAAATCAAGCACTATTTTAAATTTGTATTATTTTTAAAATAGTGCTTGATTCTTGATAAATTTAATTCTTTTCTTAGTCATATCAACACTTTAAAGCATGCCAGACTTTTTAAAAAGTCTGGCAAAGAACAAAAAGTCCGCCAAAAGTTATAAATTTAATTATGTGAGGTGACAGCTTGATGACAGCTTGGTGACAGGTTAAAAGTACTGAAAACTTAGTTATATCAAGCAGGTGACAGAGGTGACAGCTTTTTTCTATTTATATGTATAAGGAAAAATAAATAATTACATATAATTTTAATTAATATATTAATACTATGACTACTGAAAATAGCTTTTTTTCTGTCACTCCTGTCACCTATATAAGCAAAGCTAGTTATAGCAAGTATTTTAAGAGTGACAAGTCTAAAATTTAAAATATAAATTTCTGTCACCACTTTCTTTTTTATATTTATATATGCTTAAAACACAACCTAATTTAATAATAACTTAAAATAACAATATAATTTTATAAAAAAATTAATTCTGCCAGCTTTGTGCCAAGTATATTGCCAGCAAAAATCAAGTCATAGCAAGGGCTTGCCAACTATGCCAGCTTTTTTTTACTTATACACGTAAGGAAAAATATAAATACTGTATTTATAAAAATTATTTATATTTTTCCTATATATAAGAAAGTGAAAATTAGTTGGCATCTCTGGCAGAGTCTGGCTTAGGCTAGTGGTATCAAGCCTTTACTATTTTAAAACTCTGGCATGATACTGGCATAAACCTGGCATTATTTATTTAGATGATATGTTATTTATAGATTTTAAGTATTTATGGGCGGACTTTGGATAGAATTTTGGCGGACTTTGGGCGGAGTTGAAAACGGACTTTTTTTAGTGATTTCAATGCTTTGGGCGTACTGGACGTACTTTTCTTATTTATATAGTATAGAGAAAATAATTAAATATAAAATAAATATTTAATATACATATATACGTATATATACATAAAATAGAAAAAAGTCAGTCCTTTTTGGGCAAACTCTGTCCAAAGCTAGTTATATCAATGCATTTCAATGTGGCCCAAATTTAAAAAGTCTGCCTATAAAATTAAAAGTCCGCCAAAAGTTATTTTTATATTACTTAAAGCAATCTCCTTTTTTCACAACCTTATTTATTTCAATATTTATATAATTGGCAAGCTCTTCTTCTGAATAAGCAGAAACTTTTTTATTCCATGTGAAATATTCTTTAATTGTATTTATAAGAATATTTTTATCTTTTTTACTTAAATATGTTATAAACTCCTTATCACTTAAGATTTCATATAAGTCAAATATATCTAAATTAATAACATTAACTTTTCTTTTATTAGTCTTAATATCTTTTTTATCAGTACAATCTTTCACTTTAATCTCTAGCTTATATTCTTTATTTTTTCCTACTAATTCAAGGATTTCCTTTAACAAATTTGATATTAACTTCTCATTATTTTTTTCTAGTTTGCATTCTTCTTTAATCTTTCCAGCCTTAATTAACTTGTTATATACTCTAGTTACTGTTCCTTTAAAATATTTTTTGTTTAATTCTTCTCTCGTAACCCCTTCTAACAAAAGCTTCTCTATTTCAAAACTTTTATTATCTTCTTTTTTATTATTTATTGGCATCTTTCCATTATCTCCTTAACAAAATTATTAACTAAATCATAATCTTTCCCATATTTCTTTTTTATTGTTGATTCCTTCATTTCATAATCAGAAATTTTAGAAATATTAGATCTATTAGGGATTATAGTGTTGAATAATTTAGGAATCTCATTATTATTACTTTGCAGTTCTAATGCTCTTCTTATTGCTTTATATGGTTTATTATCCTTATATCTATTTATAATAACTCCCATTGTAGCTAATGAGTAATCTGTATCTATTCTCTTAATTTCTCTTACTTTTTTATCTATTTTATTTACAACCTGCTTTAACCCATATGTTGATAATGTATCAGCAATAACTGGTATAATATAATATTGGCTTATATATATTCCAGACATAGTTATTGCACCTAAATTAGGAGGGCAATCAATTAGGATATAATCATAATTACACTCTACTTTTTTTAACTGATCTTTCAAAATAAAATTAGAATTCTTTATGCTAGGGATAACATCATACATATCCACTAAATCTATACTTGATGGCAATAAATCTAATCCTTTTATACCACCAGCTATATTTCCAACTTTTTTAATTATAGATTTATCAATATTAAAAGCACTTGTTTTATCAACTTTATCTAAAAAGAGTTGATGTATAGTCTTATTATTATCATTAGCATCTTTCCATTTTTCTTGAGAAATTAAGGATACAGTTGCATTAGTTTGTGGATCTAAATCTACAACTAAAACTCTCTTTTTATAAGCATACGCCAAAATTTCTGCTGCAGTCACAACTAATGTTGTTTTTCCTACTCCACCCTTTAAATTTATAAAACTTATTATTTTTGCCATAAACTACTCCTAAAAAATACTCCACTAAAATTTATATTTTAATAATTAAGTTTATATTCTTATAAGAAACTTATTAATTAGGCTATGTTTTAAACCAATACTTACTAAAAACATAACCTTTAATTAATCAAATATGAAGCTCATCAATTTATCTATTATTTTCCATTTTAAGAGGTTTTATTTTCAAACATATATTTACATTGAAGACAATAAAAAACCACTCTAAAAGGCGTGTGAAGTCTTTTATAGTGGTTTTGTTAATTTATAAATTTAAAACTAAATTTCATGATAATATAACTAGTGAAAATACATATTTATTTAACATAATAGTTTGTTACTAGAATTATTATAATAATAAACTATTTAATTATTTAATGACTACTTTTATGACTGGTTAGTGTCTATTTGAAACCAGAGAAAATTTAGTGATATCAATGGGTGTGCTGGGTATGACGGCTTTTTCTTATTTATATAGTATGGGAAAAATAAATAATTACATATAAATTAATATAAAAATATTAAATACCTATATATAAGGGGTAGAAAATCCTGTCATTCCGTCATAAGTCGTCACAAGCTAGTTATACCAACACTTTAAGCTGTGACATTCTTATTAAAGGAGTGTCATAACTTAAAGTGTTGGTATAAGTATGGCATTATTCATTTATTTTTATATACTTTATAAATTTTAAATAATACCTGACAAACTTCAGACTATTCTTTTAATGACTTATCCTTATTTAAAGTGCTACTTAACAATCATAAGTTTAAAATACTGTTACAAACACTTTTATCTCTCATAAATATATTAACTATCCATCTCTGATAATACTTCATCAACTAATATAGAAATATTCTCACAATATTCTTGTAATATTTTCAAAAATTCTTTTACCGTTATATCATTATCTAGAATAATATTAATATTCGCTATTTGATTACTCCCATTATACGTTTTAATATTTCTATTTCCTAAGCTATTTATCTTTTCATGTAAATTTCCTTTAAACACTTCTCGTCTATCAATATATTTTTTATATTCATCATCTTTAGAATATTTAATCAATGTATGTTTAGGAATATACGGATTCGTCTCATAGTGTAATGGTAACTTAATAACTTTATTTAAAATATCAAAAGAAAACTCCAAATGAATGTCATATGTTTCATTATTAACATTATAAAATCCATCTATAAAATCAGCCTTTTCACTTCCACACCAAGCATCTTTTGCTATTTGAGCAATAAAACTAACCCTTCCTACACCCCCTGCTTTACCAATGTTTTTAATATTTAATCCTTCAGGTGCTTTAAATAATCTCATTAAATTTTTAAATCTTATATAGACTTTTTCAGCATCAATATCATCACAAAGTATATCTAATAACTTATCGTTTTCATTCACATCAAGATTATCATAAAACTCCTTAATTACTATCATAAAATCTTTAAATACTCTATCTAACAAAACATCTTCTATATCTACAGTAATACTATTTAATAAATCTTTATAAGTTTTGTTAACAAACTTTTCTCCACTTGTTATCTGTTCTGGAATAAGAGTAAGATAAATAAATTTCATCTTTATATCATTATAATCTAAGTTAATTTTTTTGTTAGAACATATCTCTTCTATACATCTTTGTTCTGAATACCTTTTTGTCTGTTCATACCCTTCTTCTGCTTTAATTTTATTTTCTATTATTGTCAATATAGTTTCTTTATTATTATAAATTTTTATTATAATATCTGGTATTCCTTTTGAAGTTGCAATTCTTGTAAATGCTTTAGCAGAATACAACCTTGCATTTGATATACCTATTATATTTTCTAAAAAACTCACTCTAAAGTTTTCTGACTCATTTATTAATCCAACTAGCATATTGCTAATAATATCTTCTTTATATTCAATTCCTAATAATTGTATTATATTCATATATCATTACTCCTTAACCTTGAATTTGAACCTATACTTCAAGTTCAACACTATATACTTCTATTTCTTTATTAGCTACTGATAATTCTTCTGCTATAATATATTCCTTCTCTATCTTATAAAAAACATCCCTATGTTCCTTTAAAAACCTTCTATTTTCCTCTTCAATATTAATTACTATTGCATCATTTATCTTTAAAAGCTGCTTGTCCTTTTCTGATAACCTCTTTGATATAATAATCTTTCCATTATCTTCAAAAGTAATAAAGTGCTTATCAAATAAAGAATCATGATTTGGACATAGCAAAAATCCATTGTAAGGATTAAGTTTTTCTTCTGGTGTACTTTCACTCCAAGGCTTTATATGACTTGCTATAAGTAATTCTTGGTGAGCTAGTCCACAAATTCTACATTTATTATCCCTTTTAAGTAATCTTTGTCTAAATTTATTTTGATTTTTTCTAGCCTTAACAACTCTTTCTATAACTTCTCCCACTTCATTTATTTCTTCTAGGGTTTTATTTTCAACATCTATGTCTAACTTTTCTAATTCACAAAGCACATCATGACTATATTTAGTTCTCATTTCAACATCATATTTTAGGGCTGTTTCTTTTGTAAACTTTAATCTAGGCACTCTTACACTAAGCTCTTCTGAATCTTCAAAGTCCTTTATTTCACTCTTAAAGACTTCCTTCATCTTAGGAATTAGCTTGGACCAATTCATCCTTACCCTTCCCTTAATTTCACCTTCTATTTCAGCTGGAAAGGCTTCCCCTTTATATATTAATGTTATCTTTTTCTTTTCCCCATGTTTTATATCTTCACATTCAAATACTTTTCTAACCTTTATAGGTATATGACTTCCTCTCTTAAATGAGGATTTATCTAAATCCTTTATAGCTACCTTATTAGTTTCATCATCATATTCCCATGACTTAATTCTATCCAATTTAACAACTTCCTCCATAATTTTAAATATAATCAACTCTTATTCTATAATTATACAATATTTGCGAATTTATGTAATAAAACTACAAAAAATAAAGAGATATATGATTTCCACATATATCTCTTTTTCTTCTTATAATTTCAGTGTTAAATTATAATATTTGTGTAAAATATACATAAACTTAAATGAAAAATTCATTAATTCAAATTATCTATAGCATATTGAGCTTCTTCTGGGGTGAATTTTTCTCCATATTCTGATATTAATTGGTCATATATTGCACTTGGAGACATAGCCATAGTTTCTTGATATGTCTTAGCTTTCTTTAATGCATTTTCATTCCAGTCTGCTTCCACATTATCTACTGCATACTGAGCTTCTTCTGGAGTGAATTTCTCACCATACTCTGAAATCAACTGATCATACAATCCTGCCTTAGACATACTCATTGTATCGCTATATGTCTTTGCTTTTTTTAATGCATTTTCTTTCCAATCAGCTTCTATATTATCTATAGCATACTGAGCTGCTTCTTCTGTAAACTGTTCACCATACTCTGAAGTTAACTGATCATATAATCCTACCTTAGACATATGCATCATATCACTATATGTTTTAGCCTTTTTTAATGCAGATTTATGTTCTGATGGAACATTTTCTTCAGGCTCCTTTTCAGTTAAAACATCCTGCGTATTATCTTCTTCAACAATAGTCTCTTTTTCTTCTTCTCCATTATTTTCTGTTTCTTGCTTTTGATTAGCTTCTGTATTTTGGTTTTGGCTAATCTCTTTTCCTAGTTCATTATTTAGTGTATTAGGCTCCTCACTACATCCTACCCCTATTAATCCAATCACTATAAAACTAGCTGCCACTATAAACCAAGGTCTTTTATAAATTACCTTTTTGTTTTTTTCTCCACATTCTGGACAAGATTTAGCATTAGATGCTATTTTTTTAGAACAATTTCTACATTTTTTAATTTTTGCCATTATAGCATTCTCCTTCTTTATAATTTAAATTTTATATTTATTTTCTATTTATTTTAATTTTTGCCTTTATAAGTAAAAATATTCAACTCTGTTGTTAATTTTTAATGTTTATTGTTTTTTTATGTTTAGTTATTTTTTTGCTTTATAATCATTTACGAGTAACTTAATTAAAATAAACTCTTAATAATAGAAACTCTTTGAGAAATTAAGTTAGGGCTGAAGATATATCTAAAAATCAATCACCACTTAAAACAGAGCCTAATAATAAAATACTATTTAATTAAAGCTTATTATCTACATAACATCTTTAATTTTTGAATATTTATTGTATAATTGTAAGATAGGCAATTTCATCATATAAGGGAGATTTTTATTATGAACAATTATTTGACACAGGAAAATATAAATAAGTTAAGAGAGGAATTAGACTATAGAATGTCTGTTGTTAGAGCTAAAATAGCAAAGGAAAAACTTGAAGCTGCAGCACATGGTGATAGATCAGAAAATGCTGAATATAAAGAAGCTTGTAGAAACTATAGAGAGAATGATAATAGAATACAATACCTTCTAACTATGATTTCAACAGCTATAATAGTTGATGAGGAAACTACAGATAAATCTACATTAGGGCTTAATAGTAAAGCTAAAATAAGATTTGTTGAAGATGATGATGAAGATGTGGTTACTTTAGTTACTACTCTAGACCTTGATTTAGAAAATATGTGTATAAGCATAGAATCTGACTTAGGTAAAGCATTGATGGGTAAAAAAGTTGGAGACACAGTAGAAGTTGAAGCACCTGGTGGAAGCTATACTGTAGAAGTTTTAGAAATATTATAATTTAAGTAATAGGACTATATCAAAACAAATTTTGATATAGTCCTATTTTTATCTAAACATACTCAATATATTCAAAATATACTCATGTTTTGAATATATTTTAGTTAATTATTGATAATATTTTGAGTTAGTATATTGATTCCTTTAAAGTTTAATCATAAAATGAAATTGTACAATTGCTAAATTTGTACAGTGGTATAAATAAAAAAAAGGGGTCGATAAACATGGGAAAACTTTTAGAAGTAACACAAACCTTTAATGAAACTGAATTTTGGAATGACTCTTGTTCCTACGAAGAACTAAAACAGGCTATAGAAAATGGAGCTTCTGGTGCTACAACTAATCCTGTTATAGTTTTAAATGTACTAAAAAAAGAATTACCAGAATGGGATTCTACTATTAAGGAAGTGGTAGCTAATAATCCTACTGCTACAGAAGATGAAATAGCATGGATGATTATTAAATTATTAGGAAAAAAAGCTGGCTCGCTTCTATATCCTAAATTCAAAGAAAGTAATGGGCAGCGTGGTAGAATATCATTTCAAACTAACGCAAAATTCTACAGAAATAAAGAGAAGATGGTATCTCAAGGAGTTGAACTCTCAGAAGTTATAGAAAACTCTCAAGTAAAGATTCCAGCTTCAAAAGCTGGAATAGAAGCTTTTGAAGAATTAACTTATCTTGGAGTAAGCATCAATGCAACCGTTTCCTTCACTTGTCCTCAAGCTATAGCCGTAGCTGAGGCTGTTGAAAGAGGATTAAATCGTCGTGTTAAAGAGGGGCTTCCAATTGATCATATGCATCCAGTATGTACTATTATGGTTGGAAGATTAGATGATTACTTAAAAGCTTATGTAGCTGACAATAATCTTTCTATTGATTCAGAAATATTAGATTTAGCTGGTGTTTATACTTGTAAGAATGCTTACAAAATCTATAAAGAAAGAGGTTATCGCACAAAACTATTAGTTGCAGCCTTCCGTAACAACTACCATTTCACAGAATTTATAGGTGGTGATATTGTTTTAACAATAACTACAAAATATCAAAACATCTTCAACGAATTAGATATTAAGGTAGAAAATTATATGGATAAAGAGTTAGATCAAGATATTTTATCCAAACTTCTAGAATTAGAAGAGTTTAGAAAAGCATACTATGAAGATGGATTAAAACCTGAGGAATTTGAACATTATGGTGCATTCCTAAGAACTATGAATCAATTTCTAAATGGATATGACGACCTAGTTAAACTAATTCGCCCATATATAGTTAAATAATAATTAAAAATCATATATAGTAAAGTCAAGGGGATGTATCAAAACTTAATAATAAAACCTACAAACATATTTGAAAATCACTAAATCTTCTCTTCATATTGTTTTAAAGTTTTATTAAGAAAATTTTTTGATACATCCCCTATATCTTTTATTGTTAATTCTAAGTTTTAATTAGAATTACCTCATTACATTTTTAAGGTTTCTCATGATTAGGCCATCTTCTACATCACGAGTTCTTGAGCATACTATAGCAGCTTGTATAACTGTTATTAGTATTGAAGTATTTCTTCTATAGGCTATATATTTATAATCCCATTTATGACTAAACTTCTCTTTAAACCTTCTTAACCCTTTAAATGAGTATATTGCTTGTCCATATTCATAAAATTGAAGTGCAAGTTTCTCATTCCAGAAAGCATATTTAGATTCTCCCACATTAGCAAGTGGAGCAACTCCCATATTAAAGATCTTGTATCCATTCTCTTTTCCATACTCAATTAGCTTTATAAACATAAAGTCCATAACTCCTCTTGGAGTATCCTTTGAAAATCTCATTAAGTCCACAGAGAAGCTTTCATCATTATCGTACATATACATAAAGTTAGCGAAAGCTTTAATCTTCCCTTCTTTATCTCTTAAAATAGCTATTGGAGCTTCACTTAAATAGTCTTCATCAAAGAATCCTACTGAGAACCCCTTCTCTTTTCTTCCATCTAACCATTGGTCTGAAACATCTTTTATATCTCTAAAGAACTCTTCTGAAAATGGTGGTTTAACTATGTCAAAGGTATATCCCTCTTTGGTTACCTTACTTCTAGATGTTTTTAAGCTTTTCATCTTATTTCCTACAACCTTAAATTCATCAACATAAACCTTAGCCTCTTCCCCTATTTTCATAAAGTCATATCCATTTGAGTGAAGATAACTTATCATGTCTTCATCTACTTGATAAAATACTGGAATATATCCATAAGAATCTGCAAAATCACAAAATTCTTCTATTTCTTTAAAAAGATTCTCCTTATTTCCAACTGGATTTCCTAATACAAAGAGCTTGTCTCCATAGACTTCATATTGTATTAATACATCTTTTTTATCATTTATGTAAACATACTTATCATTTAAAAATATTAAATGAGTTAAAGAATCACCTTTGTATTCATTTAATATAGCCAAAGCCTCTTCTTTACATTCACTAAAAGAAGTTGTTGGTATCTTTTTTCTGCTATTTATAAAATATATTGTTACATATAATACTGTTATAATAACAAAAGCTATTATTCCAAAAAGATAAGCATTTTTATAAGGCATTTTCTTTATTATTCCAACAACCTTTATATGCTTACTATAACTTGCAATAACAAAGAAATATGTCACAAAACTTCCTAAAAGTATCATTGAATCTATTATGGTGTTTTTACAACTTACCACAAAATTTTTTCTATAAAACATACTTTTACTTAAATAAAGTAAGTATATTACCAAAAGCAAGAATACTATCTCATATGGATTTATTCCTCTTGAAAATGATAAAATTACTCCAAGAACTAAAAGAACAAAACTTGTGTTATAAATACTTTTAGCTCTGTACTTCATCATTAAAGAAGTTAAAATTATTAAAAATCCTAAAATGATGCTAACTCCCATAGATAATCCTAAAATTTGTTTTCCTAAAAGTTCTTTTAATAATTTTATTTTAAATAGTACTTGAGGAGCTACATTTGAAAGTGTTATTACAATACCTGATAGAAAAACTAAAAATACTAATATATTATAAGCTATCTTTGAAACGATTTGCTTTGGTAATCCATTAAACTTTTTATTAAGCTTATCTCCAAAATCATGCATGTATAAAAGCACCCCAATAGCTGCTGGTACTATAAAGTAACTTATTCTATATAAAATTATAACAAGTAATGTTTGTTCTATTGGAACTCCAACACCTTCTAATCCTGTCATAAAAGATAAGTCAAAAGTTCCTATTCCACCTGGAACCATACTTACTATACCAATAACAGCTGCTTCTATGTATATAGGTAAAAATGTTCCTACGCTTAAATTTGCTCCTGTTATCTTTAAGGTAGCATAAATTAATATTATTGTTGTAAGCCATTCTAGGAAAGAAATAAAGATAGTTCCTAGTGTACTAAAAAGCTCTACCTTATCTTTATCCTTTGTAAAGTTAAATATAGAGTATATTATCATTCCTGGTGCATAAAGAGCTATTGCTAAAATAGCATATTTAATTACTCCCAAATCACTCCATGAAAACACTTGAATTCCTATGTAAACACAACATACTATTGAAAGTCCAGTTAAGTTTAAAAATACTATCTTTCCAATTTCTTTTAGAAGTCTCTTTTTATCATCTACATAATCACCATAGAAATATTGCTTAAAAGCTAATGAAGTGGCTCCTCCAAATCCTAAAAGGCTAGCTATAGAACTTGCTATCCATGAATATTTATAAAGGCTTCTATTATTTAACCTTATTCCAACCTTTCTTTTTAGTATAAAATCATAAAATGATAATGGAATGTATGAAATTATTCCTAAAGCCCCAATTATTAATAGGTTCAAAAATGTTAGCTTATTTCTATACATAAAAAAGTATTCTGTATTAAAATTTCTAAATACATTAGTAAACTCTCTTACTACAAATAAAACTACCAAAGATACAAAAGCTATCTTTAAAGCTAACTTAACCTTATCATTTATTTTCAATTTCAATTTAAGTCCCCCTTTTCAAGTTCATATAAGTAAAAAATCTAATTACTTAAAATTTCATGTTTATTATAAGGTTTTTCTCTTGTCTAAATCCATCGATTAAGATTTCATTTATATTACAAAATTGTAATGTAACATTTCTCATCTAATTTATTTTACATTGAAAAAATGAAATAAATATTTACTAAACCTTATATTTACCTTAAATATAGAAAACAAAGTCATACTTTCTAAAATCAATCAAAACTAAACCTCCTTGCCATAAATCTCCCATATAAACTTTCTTACCACAAAAAAGTGGTTATATAAAAACATTTTAATAAACTTTCCAAATAAGTATGAAGAGAATATCTAGATGAGCTTTAGAATTTAAGTTATTACGTAGAAGATATTACGTTAAGAAGCTGAGACTGTTCGACGCGAAGCTAGTTTCGAAGCTTTAGTAATATCTTCGGAGTAATAACTATAAATTCTTAGCGAAATCTAGTAATTCTCGGAATATATTTGGAAAGTTTATTATTGCATTCTAATATAACCACTTAATTATTTATCTCTGTTTTTTATTATTTCTTTGAAATTCATTCCAAAGTCATGTATATATAGAGCTACACCTATAATAGTAGGTAATATAAAGTAACTTATTCTATATAAAATTATAACCAAGAATGTTTGCTCTATTGGAACCCCTAAAGGTTTAAATCCATTTATGAAAGTTAAATCAAATGTTCCTAACCCTCCAGGTATCATACTAGCAATTCCTATAGCTGTAGCTCTTACATAAACGTAGAAATACTCACTTATATTTATATAAGCTCCAGTTATAGCTAGTATTAAGTAAATTAAAAGCATGTTTCCTATCCACTCTATAAAAGATATTCCAATTACTTTTAATATAAAACTCTCTTCTTTATTTTCTTTCTTCTTATTGTATTTATATATAGAATTTATAATAACTATAGGAGTATATGCTGCAAGAGCAAAAACAACATATTTTATAAGTCCTAGAGTCTTTATGCTATTAAACTCTAGTAGTACATATATTATACAAAGTATTGATAATCCACTTAGGTTTAAAATTATAATTTTTCCTATTTCTTTTAAAAGCTTTTTTCTATCTTTCACATGATTTCCATAAAAATATTGCTTAAAAGCTAAAGATGTCGCCCCTCCAAAGCCAAGAAGACTTGCTATAGAGCTTGCTATCCATGAATACTTATAGAGTTTCTTATTTTCCATATCTATACCAACATTTTTCTTTAAAATAAAATCATAAAGAGTTAATGGCATGTATGCAATTATACCTGCTAGTCCTATTAGGACAAGTTGTAGAAAATGTAATCTATCTCTATACATATTAAAGTATTTCATATCAAATTCTTTAAACATATTTTTAAATCCCATTGCTACTAAAATTAAGACTACCGTTATAAACACTATCTTAAGTGCTAACTTAACATTCTTATTCAATTTAAAATTCAATTTTAAACCCTCTCCTTTTTCGCTTTTGTTAACATGTTATTAATATTATTCTACAGTAAATTAAATAAAATTCAAAATAAAAAAAACGATTCAATTATAATTGAATCGTTCAATAAATTTATACTTAACTTAGCTTGGGATGATTTAATCAAGTGGATATTGATTTTAGGGAACTAAATTAAGTATAAAATTTGTTTACACACTCATTTTTGTATTGATGCCTTCTGGTGTATTAAAAGTATTTTCAAATTTTTCGAAAATACCATTTAACTTCTCTGACTTTATCAATACATATTTATCTTCAGGAATTTTATTTAAAATAGATTCCTTTTTAAATTTAATTATATATTCATTATTATTTGACTCATTCTTATTTATTACTATTACATCTTTATTATTTAAGAACATATACAATCTTCTACTACTATTATTTACTTCACCAATGTCCTTATTAACCTCTAAGTTCTCAGTATTTAAAGCATCAACTATTTCATTTATGCTTTCATTTTCAATGTGTTTAGGCACTTGATGATAATTTTCTTCTCTTTCTTTACTAACAAAAAATTTCATAGACGTAACTTCATCAGCTTTTAGTTTTTTAGAATCTATTTTACTTGGAACATTTACTGCTATAACGCCTATGATTATTAAGACTAATATTATTGGCAATAATATTCTTTTACTCATAAATTCTCCCTCACTTTCACCTTATATCAATGATATTACATCATAGTTTAGTCTTTTTAAAGTTCTATTGCATAACTGGTCATTATTTATGTAAAATTGGTCATTTTTTGTCTAAAAAAGAAAAAGTAACCAAGATATTATCTCGATTACTTTTTAAAAGCTATGATTTTTAGTGTCATAAAAACTCTCTTTTAAATGGCCATTAACACATTTTAATACATCTTCAAATCTACTATAGTCCTCTTCTGAATAGGCTTTTATAACTTGATCTTCAGACTGTTTAAGCATATTGTATGTATTATTTAGAAATACAATTCTCTTATCTAAACTATTGCTATTTCTATTGCAGTTTATATTCTCATTCCAAATCTTAGACTTATATTCTTCTACCTCTTTAAAGGAATTATCTAACTTAGATTTATATAAATCAATATTTATGTTCCTATCATTTATAATATATTCTTCTTGCATACTTTCAAAGTTTGAAAAATCATAAACTAATTCCTCTTCTAAATTAGTTATAACTTTTCTAACTTGATATTCTCTTGTATGCTTTAATTCAAATATAAAAAATAGGAATATTATTATTAGCACCAAGATTATACCTATTGAAAAAACAATTTCTTTATTTGATTTCACAAAGAATCACGTCCTAAACTAAAATATTTTATTAACAATACGTTAATATTATACACTTTTTGTTATTATTTTAGAAGAAAAAAAAGATAGAATATAAATCTATCTTTTTTTCTTACTGTGATTTAAGTAGTCTATTAGGCTTATATCATTAAAATTTATAAAATTAAACTCTTTAATTTTTAAATTTACTCTATCTAAAATCATAATTTGCTCTTGAAAAGTAAGCATATCTCCATATAAACTTTTAAACTTCTTATATACATTTAAATTAGCTTTGGCTTTAAGTTCTTTGCAAAATTCATTTAACTTTTTAGTATATTCATCCTTAATAAAGTCTTGAGCATATATAAATTCAATCTCTAGCTTGCTTTCAATAGATTCAGCTCCAAGCATATTTTGTATATCCTTTATGATTTTATTCTTTATCAATCCTGAATTGTTCTCTATGAATTTAATATATCTTTTATTTAGTACAGAAATGTCTATAAGCTCTTCTTCCTTATTTTCTTCTTCCTCTTCATTGTAAGTAATATCTGTATTTTCTTTGATTTCATTAAATACCTTTAATGTAGAAGCTTTAATGTCCTTATAAATATCAAAACTTTCCTTATTTACTTCATCTATATTAAGTATTGTGTTTTTTATTATTTCAATAGCCTCTATTCCTATGTCTTCTATATTTATTCTTTTATCCTTTAATATCACTTTTGCTTTTTCGTTTATTTTTACTTTTATCTTTTCTAGATTTTTTTTATTATTTAAATCTATTAACTTTAAAAATTTATTTTGAAATTCATTTATATCATTAATAAAATTCAATTTAATTTTATTATAGTAGTCATAGCTTATTTCTAAATCCTCTTTATATCCCTCTATCTTAGGAATTAACTCTAATTTAATATTTAATATTATATTTTCCAGTAATTCTTCAGTTTTATCTTCAAAATCCTCATCTATAATAAAGTTGATTTTTTCATTAACAACCTCGAGATCTTCTTTAATCTCTTTTAGGCTCCCCTCTAAAGAAATTGAAGTAGTTTCAAGTGCTGTTATTTCCTCTAAATAATCTATTTCTTGTATTAGATTATTTATATATTCCTTTATTCTTTCAGAAATCAAAATAATTTTGTTTTCGTTTTCATACCTTATAAGATTATTATAAAAATTAATAAACAAACCTTCTGCACAATTTTCATCTACAATATCTTCTTTAAGCTTTTCTAGTAACATACCATAACACTCCTAAAATAAAATCGCTAAAACTCCAATAATAGCAATCATCAAAACTAAAAAGTTATATTTTTTATCAAATTCACTTTTTATCTCTTCATTAAAGGCAGGTCCTGTACTCTCTTTTTTATCAAGTAATAAGACTTTCTTCTCTAAGGCATTAACCTTATCCCCAACTCTTCTTACAGAATCTATAACATCACTATTATACTTTGGTAAAGAGCTATTTATCAGTTCAATAAAATTATCTAAATTAGTATTTTCTTCTTCTAACAAATCTTTAAATTCATCTATGCCAGCCTCCATATTTTCTTTAACTTCAAGCAAACTAGCATCTATATATCCCTTATATTCTTCTAAAACTTGAAAAGTATCGCTTTTATCAACCTTTATCTTATTCTCTAATTTATTTACACAGTTTAAAATTCTTAAACAGTCTCCCTTTAACATTTTGTCCATTTCTTCTATTTTCTTTACATGTTCAAAGGCTATTTTATTGCTTAATTCTAAATTTTTATTTATTTCTTCAATGGTTGCTTTTATGCTATTTAGGTTATTTATTCCTTCTGGAGTTGAAAGTTCAAAAACATTCTCTTTTATACTTGCTATTCTGTCATTTAAAATATCAATTTCACAAGAAGTATCCTTAGCTTTTTCTTGCATGATATATAATTTGCTTTTAGACTCTTTAGTTAAATTCTCTAAATCCTTCAAAAATTTTGAAGCATCTCTTTCAAAAGCCTTTTCTCCATTTTCAACACCTAAGTTAAAGTCTGAAATCGCATCATCTAATATAACCTTTAGATTGTTTTGCAAGCTTATTAAATTATTTCTATTTATAGTAGCAGTTTTTTCAGAAGTGCTATTTAATGTCTTTATTAGATTTTCTTCTGTCATCTTCAAATCCCTATAAATAGATTTATCAAAAACATTTTTACTTATCTCTGAAACCAATCCATTAAACTCATCAATTAATCTTTCCTCTTTCCTATTTTCCATATTACCCTCCTAAACCACTACCTAAATTCTATATATATCATCAAATAGTTTTATATCTCTCTAAATATCCCCATTAAAAATCATAAAATTTATTTATCTCTATAATAATTATACTTTATTTTCCATATATGTAAATAGATATATATCCATTTAAAAGTAATTTAACTATTTATTTTTAAAATAATAAAAATAATAAAACAAAAAAAGTGCATTAAAATCACTAAAGAGTGATTTTAATGCACTTTTTAAATCATAACCTAATTATTATCTGCTATTTTAGCTAAAAGCTGTAATATTTGAACGTATAACCATATTAAAGTTACCATTAATCCAAAAGCACCGTACCATTCCATGTACTTTGGAGCTCCGTATTGTGCACCTTTTAATATGAAATCATAGTCCATTATTAAGCTTAATGTAGCAACTGCTACAACTACTAAACTAAATCCTATTCCTATTATGCCTGAACCATATATAGGTAAAGTTATTCCAAATAAGCCTAATATAAATCCAACAAAGTAGATTCCAGCTATTGAAATTAAAGCTATGAATACACCTTTGCTTATTCTACCAGCTATTTCTGGTGTTCTTCTGTAGATTAATACAGTAGCAACTAAACATATTATTGTTAAAAGCATTGCTGGGAATACTATCCCAGGATATACATTTTCAAAAAATCTTGAAATTGATCCTAAAAGTACTCCTTCAAAAGCAGCATAGAAAACTGCTGTGTACTGAGCAGCCTTTGGAACAAAAGATGTTACTAACCCTAAGATTAATGCTCCTATTCCAGATACTATCATAGCACTTTGATAGTTTACAGTTGGATTTTGAAAAGCTATCCAGCTATATATAAATGTAGCAGCTAAAATTGCTGTCATTATTAATATCTTAATAATAGTTCCGCCTACAGTCATTGTAGTACCATTGCTTTTAGCTTTTTCAAAGCCAACGGCTAATGCAGGATTTGATTCTGTTCTCATATGATTACCTCCTATTTACATTTGTTTCTTATAGTTTAAATATAAACCATAATTATGTCAAATTTGTTTCAATATTAATCATACTTTTTTAGTTAGCTGTTTAACTCACTGCTATCTATTTATTATTTCCAAATTGCAAATTATTAATCCTCATCTAAATCTGACCATTCTTTGAAATAATAATAAGAGAAACTTTCTTTTATTAGTTCATGATTACTACAAACTGGACACCTTTTCTCCCTAAAAAGTCTTTTAATAATTCCTTTTTGAAACTCATATCCACAATTTAAACAAACAAAACCATAGGTTGCTATATTCCAAAGTTTATAAAGTATAGATATAACAAATAAAAATCCAAATAGTATTAGTAATTTTTTTAAGTTAAAAGGAATTAAAAGAGTTACAACAATTATTATAGAAATTAATATTAAACCCATAAACTTAAGAGTAGCTTTAGTCTTTTTATCTTTCATAACCAGCACTTCCACTCTATCTATAATAAACTTTATTTTAGAATATGGCTCTGTTTTAAAGTCGTGTTGATTTTAGCTAGTCCTTCAGACCTACTTAATTTCGCAGAGAGTTTCTATTGAATATTCTAGAATAATATCTAAAGCTCAGAACTCCCTTTGGTCAAACAACTTCGCTTCTTAACGATATTATTCTACCATATTCAATGAAACTCTAAACTGCTCATTAAGATGGTCTTACAGTTCTATCTAAAATCAACACTCACTTAAAACAGAGTCAAAACTTTATAAAATTAAGCTCTAAGGTATTCATGTATAGATTTAGCTGCCTTCTTACCTGCTCCCATGGCTAGTATTACTGTGGCAGCTCCTGTTACAGTATCTCCACCTGCATATATTCCTTCTATGGAGGTTTTACATGTTTCTTCATCTACAATAATACATCCACGTTTATTTACTTCTAAACCATTTGTTGTAGAGGCTATTAACGGATTTGGAGATGTTCCAAGAGACATTATAACTCTATCAACATCCATAACAAATTCTGAACCCTTTATCTCAACAGGTCGTCTTCTACCTGATGAATCTGGCTCCCCAAGCTCCATCTTTATGCATTTTATCCCATTAACCCAGCCCTTTTCATCTGTTAAGATTTCAATAGGATTAGTAAGAACATCTAATATTACTCCTTCTTCCTTAGCATGATGCACTTCTTCTAATCTAGCTGGAAGTTCTTTTTCACTTCTTCTATATATTATGTGAGTTTCTGCACCTAATCTCAAAGAGGTTCTTGCAGCATCCATAGCCACATTTCCTCCACCAACTACTGCCACCTTTTCTCCTATATTAATAGGAGTGTTACACTCTTTTTCAAAAGCCTTCATAAGATTAACTCTAGTTAAAATTTCATTTGCTGAGAAAACGCCATTTGCAGTCTCACCTGGAATTCCCATGAATTTAGGTAACCCTGCTCCAGATCCTATAAATACGGCTTTAAATCCTTCCTCTTCTATAAGTTCATCTATAGCTACAGTCTTTCCAACTACTACATTTGTTTCTATTTTAACTCCAAGATTTTTAATCTCATCTATTTCATACTTAACAACATCATTTTTAGGAAGTCTAAACTCTGGTATTCCATATACCAATACTCCACCAGCTTCATGTAATGCTTCAAAAATTGTAACATCATAGCCAAGCTTAGCTAATTCACCTGCACAGGTTAAGCCTGCTGGTCCACTTCCAATTATGGCAACCTTCTCTAAGGATTCCTTTGACTTTTCTAAAAGTTTGATAGAGTTTTCTCTTGCATAATCTGCCACAAATCTTTCTAATCTTCCAATTGCTACAGGCTCACTTTTAATTCCTAAAACACACTTACCTTCACATTGACTTTCTTGTGGACAAACTCTTCCACAAATAGCTGGTAATGAATTATACTTTGTAAGTTCTTTTGCTGCCTCTTCAAATTTCCCTTCTTTAATAAAAGATATAAAGCTTGGAATATTAACAGCTACAGGACATCCTTCCATGCACTTAGCCTTCTTACATCCTAAGCACCTTTGACTTTCTTTTAAAGCTTCTTCTTCATTGTAACCTAAACTTACTTCCCTAAAGTTTTTTGCTCTTTCAAGGGGATTTTGTTCTCTCATCTTAACTCTTTTATTATCTTTTAAATTACTCATTATTCCATTCCCCCTTTACAACCACACCCACCATGACTATGAGTAGCTCCTTCTTTAACTTTTAAGAACGCTCGCCCTTCTTCTGTCTTATACATAGCTTGTCTTCTTATGGATTCATCAAAGTCTACTAAATGGCCATCAAACTCTGGACCATCTACACAAGCAAACTTAACTTCTTCTCCAACTGTAACCCTACAAGCACCACACATTCCAGTTCCGTCTACCATTATAGGGTTTAAGCTTACAATAGTAGGTAGGTTTAATCCCTTTGTAAGCTCGCACATAAATTTCATCATTATCATAGGACCTATAACCACAGCTTGGTCATATTTTTCTCCCTTGTTCTCAACTAAATCCCTCAATAATTCAGTAACTCTTCCTTTAAACCCGTAAGAGCCATCATCTGTTCCTATGTAGAGATTTTTTGAAACTTTTCTTAATTCTTCTTCAAATATAACAAGATCCTTAGTTCTAGCACCAACTATAACATCAACATCTATTCCTCTTTCATGAAGCCACTTTACTTGAGGATAAATTGGTGCTGCTCCAACACCACCTGCTATAAAAATCATCTTTTTACTCTTTAATTCCTCTAAATCTTCATGAACAAATTCACTTTCTTTTCCAAGTGGTCCAACAAAGTCTTGTACATAATCACCTTCATTAAACTCTCCAAGTTCCTTTGTAGATGCTCCAAGTCCTTGAACAACTATGGTAACACTTCCCTCTTCTTTATTGTAATCTGCTATTGTTAAAGGAACCCTCTCTCCTTTAGAAGTAGTTCTTAATATAATAAACTGCCCAGGCATAGCCTTCTTAGCCACCCTAGGAGCATGTATCTTCATCAAATAAACACTTTCATTTAAATTTCTCTTCTCTAAAATCCTAAACATAATAACCCCCATATAAAATTTTTGGTTCTGATAAATTTTCTATGATTTTTAATACAAATTAAGGTGTATTGATACTAGTGCATCTTATTTTTATTTAGCTTAATGTTTCAGACTAGTGTTGATTTTAGATAGAACTGTAAGACCATCTTGATAAGCAGGTCTGAAGGACTAGCTAAAATTAACACTTACTGAAACATAGCTTTTTAAAACTCTACCTTGTCACCGTAGTATGTGCATGAATAAAGTTTTTCCATTGTTTCGTCATCTATCTTTCTTGGGTTTGAACCTGTACATGGGTCTAGTACTGCATTATGAGCTATGAACTTAAGATTGTTCTTAAATTCTTCCTCATCAACTCCATATTCCTTCATAGAAGATGGAATATTTAATTCTTTATTTAAGTTTTGTATTAACTCTATAAGTTTATCTGTTAATACAGCATCATTTTCTCCTTCTAATCCAATATGTCTTGCTATGTCACCATATCTGTTTTCACATTCTTTTCTATTATATGAAATTACATATGGTAAGAAGATTGCATTTGCACATCCATGTGGTATATGGAATACTGCTCCAACTTTATGAGCCATTGAGTGAACTATTCCTAATAGTGCATTAGAGAAGGCCATTCCAGCTAAGCATTGAGCTTCATGCATTTCTCCTCTTGCTTCCATATCACCTTTATATGAATTAATTAAATGAATATTAACCATCTCTATAGCTTTAAGAGCAAGTGGATCTGTGAAATTTGATCTTAATCCTGCTGTATAAGCTTCTATAGCATGAGTTAAAGCATCCATGCCAGTATGAGCAACTAACTTTTCTGGCATAGTTTCAGCTAAACTTGGATCTACTATTGCTATATCTGGAGTTATTTCAAAGTCTGCTAAAGGATATTTAATCTTAGCCTTATAATCGGTTATTACTGAGAATGCTGTCACTTCTGTAGCTGTTCCTGATGTTGACGGAATAGCAATAAACTTAGCTTTTTTTCTAAGTTTAGGTAGTCCAAATGGAACTATTGCTTGTTCAAATGTAAAGTCTGGATACTCGTAAAAAATCCACATAGCCTTAGCTGCGTCTATAGGAGATCCACCTCCAATTGATACTATCCAATCTGGCCCAAAGTCTTGCATTTCCTTTGCACCCTTCATAACTGTTTCTACAGATGGATCAGGTTCTACCCCCTCAAAGACCTTAGTTTCAATCCCTGCTTCTTTTAAATAACTCTCAACTTTATCTAAGAAGCCAAATCTTTTCATTGAGCCTCCTCCAATAACTATGAAAGCTCTTTTCCCTTCTAAAGTCTTTAATACCTCTAAAGCATCTTTTCCATGATATAAATCTCTTGGTAAAGTAAATCTTGCCATGCTAATTCCTCCTTAAAATTTATTAATGGCGCTGTTTTAAACTAGGGTTGATTTCTAGATATAGATGAAAGACCATCTTAATGAGCAATTAGAGTTTCATTGTATATGTAAGAATAATAGCGTTAAGAGGATTTTTCTGTTTGAGCGTTAGCGAGTTTAAAATCCTTAGCTATTATTCTGGAATAGACAATAGAAACTCTTTGCGAAATTAAGTAAGGTCTGAAGATATATCTAGAAATCAACCACCACTTAAAATATAGCCTAATTAATTTATTCTCCCATTTAAAAAGAGGTTTTATACTTAGTATAAAACCTACTTTACATTTTACTTATTCTGATTTGAATTTATGCCTAAAACTTATTTATTTTCTGCCTTCCAAGCATCTAATTGTGATTGCATTTCTGTTTTTACTTTTTCTAATCCACAATCATATAATTTCTGATTTAATCTTTCTAATCCATCAACTGGATCTATTGATCCTGAGAATAGCAATCTTTCAAATTCTTGTAATGCATTGTTTATAGCTGTCACCTCAGCTGAAACAGAATCTGAATTAAACTTAAATCCTAAAACTGGCGAACTCTTAGCAGCTGCATTAAAGTCCTCAAAAGCATCCCATTTATCAGCTGGGTCTACATCTAATACATAAGTATCAAATAAGTTTCCATATGCCCAACTTGTTACATTATAATTTTCTTGTCCTTGAGGAGTTCTCTTTATTTGGTTATCGCTAGTCTTTTCATAGTGGGTGTTTTCAACTCCATAGATAAGCATATTTCTTAATGTTTCATCAGTATTTATTAAGTTTATAAGCTCCATAGATTTCTCTGGATTTTTAGAAGTTGAAGATATTGCTGTCATAGCACCTGTTGTTGAATTATTTGAAACAAATGGATCTATTATAGGGGAAGAAACTACTGGGTAACCTAAGTTTGTACTCCAAATATTATCTGCATAAGGTTGTCCATCAGCTTTAGTAACAAACCTCTTTGTTTCTTTATTCATATTATTAACAGCAGCATCTTGATTTATATATCCATTTTCATAGTATTCTCTCAATTTAATAAGCATCTCTTTCATTTCTTCAGTTTCAAATATATTTTGAACTGTTAAAGTATCGTCATCAAAGAAAACACCTAAAGGTCTTAAAATATCATCAAACTCTATTGGCAAAGTATCTCCTTGAGTATAGAATGGAACAATATCTGGTTCATTTTCTTTTATGATCTTAAGCCAAGGCTCTAAATCCTGCACAGTATGAATTTCTTCATAAGGTATGTCATATTTATCAACATATTCCTTAGTGAATACCCAACTAGGAGCTAATGCAATTTCTTTTTGGTTTGGCACTGCATATATCTTTCCATCTACTTCAGAACCTTTCCAAAGCCTTTCATCTATAACCTCCTTAAGTTCAGATCCATACTCATCTATTAAATCATTTAATTCCATGAAAGCTCCTTTTCTAGCACTTTCTAGATAAGGATTAGCCCATGAACATGTAAATACTAAATCAAATTCTTCACCTGAATTAGCCAAAATATTAGTCTTTTGAGTATAATCTCCAAAGTCTATATGTTTAATATCAACTGTAGCATTAATCTTTTCTTTTATATATTTATTTACTTCCTCTTCAACAACCTCATTATCCTTAGGTGTTCCACCAATTACATACCATACTAAATTTACTGGTTCCTCTCCTTCACCGCCAGTTGAAGAATTTCCACCTGAACCGCCACATCCAGTTAATACAGCAGATGTTGTTACCATAGCTCCTAAAATTATAGCCATTAATTTTCTTCTTTTAAGCATTTTTAATCTTCCCCCTAAAATAAAATTAATTCCCTTAACTCTATATATCTATTTTTACGCATATTTCAATATCACCCTACTAACCAAACTTAATATAACGTTTACATATGGTAAAAAAATAAAAACAGGTATAAAATACCTGTTTTTGTAATGTTGATTTTATATAGAACTATAAGACCATCTTGATGAGCAGTTAGAGTTTCATTATCTGCGGAAAAATAATAGCGTTAAAAGATTTTTTTTGTTTGAGCCATAGCGAGTTTAAAAGTCTTAGCTATTATTTTGGAGTAGATAATAGAAACTCTCTGCAAAATCAAGTAGGGCTAAAGGGCTATATAAAATCAACACTTAACAAAACCTATTTATTTTCTTTAACCCATTCGTTTAACTGATTTTGCATTTCTACTTTAATGTCTTCTAATCCAGCATCATATAACTTTTTATTTAATTTAGTTAAAGCCTCCTCTGTATCTATAGATCCAGTATATAAAGGCTTTAAGAATTCACTTAAAACATTATTGACTGCTGAAATTTGAGTAACTACAGGCTCAGTATTAAACTTAAATCCTAAAATTGGAGAAGTTTCTGCAGCTTCATTAAACTCTTTAAATCCTTCCCATTTCTCAACTGGATCAACATCTAATACAAATGTATCAAATAAATTTCCATATGCCCAGATTGTTACATTGTAGTTTGCATTTAAATCTCTGTTTATTTGATTTTCGCTAACCTTTGTATAGTGTTTATCCTCTAAACCAAACATTAGTAGGTTTCTTAAATGGGCATCAGTATTAACTAAATTTATAAGCTTCATAGCTTCTTCAGGGTGCTCTGATGTTGCTGATATAGCTGTCATGGCTCCAGTAGTTGAGTTGTTAGTAACAAGAGCTGGTACTATGGCAGAAGTAACAACCTCTCTTCCTAAAGAGTCCCCCCAACCATTCTCTGCATATGGTTGTCCATCAGCCTTCCATACAAATCTCTTAACCTCGCTTTGCATATTAGTTACAGCAGCATCTTGATTTATATATTCTTTTTCATAGTATTCCCTAAGTTTGCTCAACATATCTTTCATCTCTTTAGTTTCATACATATTGTGAACTGTGTAAGTTTCATCATCATAATAAATTCCTAAAGGAGACATTATATCTTCTATTCCTGCTAAAGGAATTCCATCCCCTTGAGTATAGAAAGGAACAAAATCTGGTTCTTTCTCTTTTATAAGCTCTAAGTAAGGCTCTAAATCTTGAAGTGAATGAATCTCTTCATATGGTATATCATATTTTTCAACTAATTCTTTATCAAATACCCACATTGGAGCTCCTGCTATTTCCTTTTGATTAGGAACAGCATATATGGAACCATCAACCTCAGCACCTTTCCAAAGTCTCTCATCTATAACCTTTTTCATGTCTGATCCATATTCATCTATAAGATCATTTAATTCTAAGAAAGCACCCTTTCTAGAATTATCTAAGTATGGAAAAGCCCATGAACATGTAAATGCCATATCATATGGCTCTCCTGAGTTGGCTAATACATTCATTTTTTGAGTATAATCCCCAAAAGAAACATGTTTTATGTCAACAGTAACATTAATCTTATCTTTTATATAATTATTAACCTCTTCCTCTACAATTTCATTATCTGTTGGAGCATCTCCAATAACATACCAAACTAAATTCACTGGTTCATCTGCACTTGAAGTTCCTCCTCCTGAGCCACCACATCCTGTAAGTAATACCGATGTTGTCATTACTGCCCCTAATATAATGGCCATTAATTTTTTTCTTTTAAGCATATTGCTTTACCCCCATCAAAATTCTAATTTAAATTCCACTATATATGTTTATTATTTAATCTTATGTAGTATGATACTTCTAAAATAATTTTATAAAACGTTTACAACTATATTACTTTAAAGCATATAAAAAGGATGATACATTAAAATGTATCATCCTTAAAATCTTAATTATTCAAAATTATTTGTTATTAGCTTTCCACTCGTCTAATTGCTTTTGCATTTCAACTTTTATGTCTTCTAATCCTGAATCATATAACTTCTTGTTTAATTTCTCTAATCCTTCTACTGGATCTACTGAACCTGTGTATAATGACTTTTCAAACTCTTGTAATGCGTTGTTTACAGCAGATATTTGAGTTGATACTTTTTCAGTATTAAACTTGAATCCTAAGATTTGAGAAGTTTCAGCAGCTTTGTTGAAATCTTCAAAGGCATCCCACTTATCAACTGGATCTGTATCTAAAACATAAGTATCAAATAAGTTTCCATATCCCCAGCTAGTTACGTTGTATGGTCCATTTGGATCTCTCTTAATTTGGTTATCACTAACTTTTTCGTAGTGAGTTCCTTCAATACCAAACATTAGCATATTTCTTAACTCAGAATCAGTGTTTACTAAGTTTATAAGCTCCATAGCTTTTTCAGGATGCTCTGATGTTGTTGATATAGCTGTCATAGCACCAGTTGTTGAGTTGTTAGTAACATATGCAGGAATTATTGATGAAGTAACAACCTCTCTTCCTAAAGATTGTCCCCAACCATTTTCAGCATATGGCTGTCCATCAGCTTTCCATACAAATCTCTTAACTTCATTTTGCATGTTGTTTACAGCAGCATCTTGGTTTATATATCCTTTTTCATAGTATTCTCTTAACTTAGCCATCATAGCCTTCATTTCTTCAGTTTCATACATGTTTTGAACTGTTAAAGTATCATCATTGTAGAATACTCCTAAAGGTCTCATGATTTCATCAAACTCTAGTGGAATTGAATCTCCTTGAGTATAGAATGGAACGAAATCTGGCTCTTTTTCTTTTATGATTTCTAAATATGGCTCTAAATCTTCAACAGAGTGAATATCTTGGTATGGTATATCATACTTTTCAACTAACTCTTTATCGAATACCCACATTGGAGCTCCTGCAATCTCTTTTTGGTTTGGTACTGCATAAATCTTTCCATCAACCTCAGCACCTTTCCATAATCTCTCATCTATAACCTTTTTCATGTCTGATCCTTTTTCATCAATTAGATCATTTAACTCTAAGAAAGCACCTTTTCTAGCATTCTCTAAGTATGGGAAAGCCCATGAACATGTGAAAGCTATATCATATGGTTCTCCTGAGTTAGCTAATACGTTCATTTTTTGAGTGTAGTCTCCAAATGAAACGTGTTTTATATCAACTGTTACATTTATTTTATCCTTTAAATATTTATTAACTTCCTCTTCTACAACCTCATTGTCAGCTGGAGCATCACCAATTGTGTACCATACTAAGTTTACTGGTTCTTCACTTGCTGTGCCTCCTTCAGCTGCACCTTTGTCTGATCCACATCCAGTAAGTACTGCTGATGTAGTCATCATTCCTCCTAAAATTAATGCCATTAATTTTTTGTGTTTAAGCATCTTCTTTTTCCCCCTCATATTATTATTCTATACCTTTAGTTTTTTGACTCTTAAATCATGAATAAATATTTAAAACAAACGTTTACAATTAGTATATAATTCTCATAAAACATTCCCATACCTTTTGATTATTTACTAAGACTTTGTTTAAAAACTTTAATTCACTTCTCAAATATTTTTGAGCGATTCAAGCTTCTATAGTTAATTTATAACATAACAGGAAAAAAGTCAACGCTATGAAAGTTCCATCTCAAAACCCTCTAAACCCCTGCAAATACACAGCTTAGAAGGTTTTTAATGTTACAATTAATTTATATATATTATGTTAACTTTTTAAATATTTTAAAAAGATGTAATTATTTGTAATATATTTCATTTTACTGCATATAATTTATACACTTTTTCTAGAATTTATACATTCAATAAAAAAATGAATATTTATTTATTAATTGATAAAACTTTTAATATATTTTATTGATTAATACTAACTTTATTGTAAAGATATATATTTTTTCTCAAAAAAGTCATTTTATTAGTAAATTACTAATAAAACAACTCTATTATAAAACATATGCTAGGAAAGTTTTTTTTACTTCTCGTTAACACTTTGTTAATATAAATATGTATATAACTTTTACTTTAATAAAAAGCTAAGTTTTAAACTAATGTTGATTTGAGATAGAACTATAAAAGGATCTTAATAGAACCTCTTTGAGAAATTAAGTAGTTCTTAAAGGCTAACTGAAATCTAATAAAACAATTTTAACTTAATATATGGTTATTATCTAAGGAGATGTCTAAAATGCAGAAACTTTCACTAGCTTTAGTTGTAGGATGTGGTGGCTTTATAGGAGCTGCTTTAAGATACCTAATATCCATATTCGCAGCAAAAAATTTAGGTGGTAACTTTCCTTATGGAACTTTAATAGCTAATATTCTAGGAGCTATATTGATAGGTTTTATAATGGAATTTAGTATGGATAGTGCTCTTATATCATCTAATATGAGATTATTCTTAACCACAGGAATTATGGGTGGACTTACTACATTTTCAACTTTTTCATACGAGACTGTTAGCATGTTAAATAATGGTCATATGATTTTAGGAATTGAAAATGCAATTTTAAATTTAGGATGCAGTTTGTTATTCGTCGTAATTGGGCAAAAAGTAGCTAGATTATTATTCTAATTTTAGGAGGAGAAACATATGAAGGAAGAGTTTAAAGGTAGTTTTTTAAAAGTTTTTATTGATGAATCAGATAAATATAATGGTGAACCACTATATTCTGAAATATTAAAGAAATTAAAGGAAGAAAATGTTCTAGGTGCAACAGTATTTAGAGGGATTGAAGGTCTTGATAGACACCATAAAATCCATTCTGATTTTATAGAGGTTCTAGCAAGAAATCTTCCTATAGCAATTGAAATTACTGATACTAAAGAGAAGATTTCTAAAATAGTTGATATTTTAGAACCTATGATTGAAACAGGAACCATAACCATAGTTGATAATGTTGATGTTATAAGATTTAAAAAATAAAAAACAGACTAATCATTAGTCTGTTTTTCTTCTTTCCAAATATTTAATTGTCTCTCTATTTCATTATGCACCTTATCTATACCTGCACTTTTAAGCTTATTATTAAGCTTATCTAAGTATTTTTCTGTATCAACCATTCCACTATAGAGCCCTCTTTTAAATTCCTCTGTAACGGTAGCTATAGAATTTAATTCAACCTCTAAGTTATCAAAGTTAAATTTAAATCCTAGTGCTGGTGATTTTTTAGCCTGTTCATTAAAAGCTTTAAACTCATCCCACTTATTTGTTGGCTCATCTTCTAAAACATAAGTTATAAATAAATTACCTAAAGTATAATAATCCACTTTATAATCTTTTGATTTATCTAAAAGTCTTATTTTATTCCCATCAATTTTTTCATAATGAACCCCTTCGATTCCGTAATTTATTAAGTTTCTAAGATAAACATCCGTATTTAATAGATTTAAAAATTCCATAGCTTTTTCTGGATTTCTAGATGTTTTAGAGATAGCTATCATAGATCCTATTGTTGAATCATTTGTTATATAACTATCCAATATAGGGGTTGCTACAACTTCCTCTCCTCTTTTACTTTCCCATATTTTTTCTGCATAAGGTTGACCATCAGCTTTAGTAACAAAATTATCTATTGTGAAATCTCCTGTATTTCCCATCTTAGAATTTGTATATCCAAGTTCATGATACCTTCTCATAACTTCTAAATTTTTCTTCATTTTTTCTGTTTCAAAAATATTCACTACCTCTAAATTTTCATCATCTAAACTTACACCTATATTAGTAGTTAATTGATCCCAATACATAGGTACTGAATAACTATTATCAATATAAAATGGAACAACGTTGGCTTCTTTCTCTTTTATTAACTTAAGCCAAGGCTCTAAATCTTCTAATGTTTTAATATCTTTATAAGGTACATTGTATTTGTCTACATATTTTTTTGAAAAAACCCACATAGGCATAGTTGCAACTTCTTTTTGGTTAGGAATAGCATATACATGCCCATCTACCTCAGCACCCTTCCAAAACATAGAATCAACTGTCTTATAAACTTCTTTACCATAATCTTTTATTAATTCATCCAACATTAAAAAGTTACCATCTCTGACATTAGGCATATAATCATTTGCCCAGGATGATGTAAATACAAGATCAAATGCCTCTTCATCATCAAACTTTTTTGCCATGACTTTAGTAAAATCTATATAATCTATAAATCTAATATCAATTGTTGTATTTATATTATCTGATAAATATTTGTTTATTTCCTCTTCAACTAAGTTCATATCTTCTGGTTCTGTTCCTATAGTGTACCAAATCAGTTCTGTATTTTCTTCACTTTTCCAAATTGTTAAATCAGATTTTTTTATTACATTAAACATTATTATAAATATCATTAATAAAGATAGTATAATAATTAAAATCGATTTTTCTATTTTAACCACAATTTAATCCTCCAAAAATTATTACACTTATATTATATTTCCTTTTTAAATTTCTTTAAATGAATAATTTTTATATAATATTACTTTTTTTTATAAACCTATTTAAAATCTAATATGGACTAATTAAAGTTTTAGTAATAAAATTAACTTATTAAAAGTAGAAAGGAGCTTTCTATGTTAATTCAAAATATAGATATAAGCATATTATATTGGATTCAAGCTAATCTACAAAATGCTTTTTTAAATCCAATAATGATATTTTTCACTAAATTAGGTAATTTGGGATTACTTTGGATTGCTATAGGCCTTGGGCTTTCAATCACAAAAAAGTATAGAAAAGTAGGATTATTAACCTTATCAGCCCTTATAATAAACACACTATTAGGTGAAGGTATATTAAAACATTTAATAGAACGTCCAAGACCCTTTGTAACTTATCCTGATTTAAATATAATAATACATAAACCAAGCAGTTTTTCTATGCCATCAGGACATACATCAGCATCCTTTGCGGCCGCTTTTGTCTTAGGATATTATTTCAAAAAACTAAGATGGTACTTTTATGGATTAGCTTCTTTAATAGCTTTTTCAAGAATTTATCTTTTAGTTCATTATCCTAGTGATGTATTAAGTGGTATATTACTTGGATTTGTAAGCTTCTTGATAGTTATAAATGGATATAAATTTATTCAAAAAAAGAAACTAAGTAAGGGTTAACCCTACTTAGTTTTTTTTTTGAGTTTTAATATAAGCTTTTCATAGTGATTTATGTTATTTTTTAAAGTAGTAACCACTTCTTTCTCATTTTTTCCCGTACTTGTTTCTCCAGTAAGCATAAATCCATTAGCACCACACCTCATTAAATGATATATATCACTTAATTCATTTATGGTTGGTTGTTTGGCGTTTAGCTTATTCATAGTTCCAAGCACATTAGTAGCAACTATTATTGACTTATTATCATTTTTAATAGCATATACTATTTTTTCTTGAGCCACGGGAACATTTCTAATTCCCAATTCTGCTGATAAATCTCCTCTTGCTATAACAATACCATCTAATTCATCAGATATCTCTTTTATATTTACTACGCCTTCAGCAGTTTCTATCTTCCCCCATAACTTAGGAATCTGCTGGTTTACTTTTAAATTCTTAAAAACATAATTCTTGAATTCTCTACATTCATCTATATATGAACAGTATGAATATGCTATTATATCTACATCATGCTTAATTGCAAATTTAATATCTTCTTTATCTTTATCTGTAACTCCCCAATCTCTTCTATCTAATCTAGGCAGGTTACATCCTTTTTCTTTTCTTACAACACCACCTATTCTGACTTTCGTCTTTATCAGTCCATTGTTATTTTTTATAACATTAAATTCCATAGTACCATCTTTCATATATATCTTTTTAAAATTACTAGCATGAATAAATTTATTTTTTATATTTAAAGGAATTAATTTATCTCTTTCAACATTCTGTATATACACATCATATGTTTCCTCAGAGCAAAAATACACAATCTCATTTTCATTTACTTTAAAAGTATCATAAATGTTATTTGCTACTCTGACTTTATTTCCTTGTAAATCTAAAAGAATCTTTGTATCTCTATACCTCTCTTTTATGTAATTCATACAAAATAGTATATCTTCATGCTTTCCATGGGATAAATTCATTCTAATTATATTAGCTCCGCTTAATATAATATTATCAATCTTTCTCAAAGCCTCTTTTTTCCCTGCTTCATTTTTATTTACGAATCTTGTGTTAATGCTGCCTATAATATCCAAAGCTTCCTCCTTAAATACTGCTATCAATCATATATATGCAATTAGAACCTTAAATATTATTTTATTGAATAACATATTTTTTTACCTTTACATAATATATTTAAAGGGGGTAAGTATGAATATTTTTTCTAGAATAAAAAATTATATATATAATTTATATACTGTTAAACTAATAAAAAAACATTGTTTAGCAAGTAAGGTAATCATATTTTTAGCTCTAGCGTCTTTTTTATTTACTATATTTTCAGTATTTCATACAGAGTATTTTACTGATCCTTCCTTAATAACTATACGTTCAATAATGTCATCAATATTTGGGTATTTATTTGGTGATAATATACTAGATTCAAGCAAGCAAAGTTCAAAAAATCTATATACTATAGTTGCTAGTATAATTGCTATACTGGCCTTAATAACAATAATGTTAAGTTCTTTGTTACCAGTAGAACAAGGTAGTGCGGCTATTGTTGAAGTTAGAAACACACTTTTTTCATCTGTAGGTTTTCTAATAAGTAAAGCTAAAAGTCATGATGTAAGTGAAGAGTTAGAAAAACTATGTGCTGAGCAAAATAAAAAGGACTAGTCCATAGCTAGTCCATATTCTTTCAACTAACCTCTTTTATTATTTTGTAAAGAACATCATTTAATTTATCTTTATCTATATAGTCAAATTCTACATCAGTTATATTTATAATTAAGCATAAAGACTCTAAGTTCTTAACTAAGTACAGTCCATTGCCACTTTTAATGCAGATTTGGCCAAGTGCTAAATATTCAACCATATCTTCTAGAGGGATTGATACTACCCTTCTTAATATTTGATCATCTCCTAAAATCTCAAACTTTCTTTCGCCACCAAAATCCTTAGTTATTCTTATAAATAAATCAACCTTTGTAGTATTAGATAAAAGGACCTTTTTAAAGAAACTTTCTCCTAAGCAACATCCTTCTGTTAAACAATCAATTGTCATATTGCCATCTTCCCTTAGTTTCTTTATTATAAATTCTCTTATATAGGAGTCGTTTATATCTAATGCGTATTTCATAAAGCACCTCCTTAGTTAAAATGTCAATCGTAATATATATTATTCAATTTTTTTAAAAAAGTTCTATAAAAAACATAAGTTTCATAAATTAGACTTGAGGAGGTGATAGTTTGACTAAAAAACTTTTAATTTTAATAATTACTTTAATTATGTGTGTAGGATTAATATCTTGTAGTAAAAATAACTTTCTTAATAAAGAAAAGCCTTCTTTAAACTATCATACTGAGAGTCTTAAAGAGGATTTAGCTAAATCAAAGCCTAAAGTTAGAATACTAGATATGAATATATATAGTGAAACAGTTGTAAATGAAGAGGATATTAGGATAGTAAAGGATTTAACAGATAGCCTAAAAGATGATAACTTCTTAAAGGAAGAGGATATTCCTAAAAAGCCTTTATATAAATTCTTTATAGATGTGAATTCTAATAAATATGTAATTGATATATATGGAGATGATTTTTTAACTCTATATCCCTGGGATAGTACCCTTTCTAAGGACTTTATTACTTTAAAAGACGTGCCAAATGCCTTTAAATTAGAAGCATTTTGCCAATACGCCTTTGATAAAAAGAGCTAAAAAAATAAGGTGATTTTAATCACCTTATTTTAAGTTATCTAATAATTCAAAAACACGTTTTTTGTAAAGTGGATGTATCTTGTATGGAGCTATTTCGTTTAATGGCTCTAGTACAAAGCTTCTTTGATGCATTCTAGGATGAGGAAGTACTACCTCTTCATCTTCGCTTATTAAATCATTAAAGAAGATTATATCTAAATCTATTGTTCTAGGACCCCACTTTATTATTCTTTCTCTCTTAAGTTTTTGTTCAATTTCTAATAAAAACTTCATAAGCTCCTTAGGACTTAATAATGTTTTTATCATGCATGCTCCATTTAAAAACTCTTCTTGGTCAGTGTATCCCCAAGGTTCTGTTGTTATTAGAGAAGAAGTTTTTAAAATCTTTGTATGGTATTCTTTGTTTAATTCCTTTAAGGCTTCTTCTATATAATACTTTTTATCTCCTATGTTTGATCCATAAGATAAGTAAGCTTCATTCCAACTTCTTTCTATCCCTATAAACACAGTATCTAAACTTCTTAGTATAGGAGCCCAGGGCTTCTTAAGTGAAAGTTTAACCTTTTTAACTAGAGGATATTCTAATAAGATAAACTCACAAATCTTTTCAGCAGCAGTTTCTATTAAATCGTAGCTTTCTCTTTTAAACTCTTCCTCAACTTTATGTGCTAGCTCTCCATAGTGAACTGATTTTGTTAAATCACCAGTGATTCCAGCCTCTCTTGTATCTAATGAAAGTTCTATGCTTAATATGAACTTTTGACCTAATCTTTTTTCTTCTTCAAAAACTCCGTGATTTCCAAAGACTTCAAAATCATTTATAACAATCTTATCCATAAACTACTCCTATCTTCTTATCATAGCATCAGTCATAACTGCTACTCTCTTATTTTCTAAAACATCATGAACTCTTACAAATTCACAACCCTTTGCTATTCCAATAGAAGTTGTAGCTAATGTTCCCTCTACTCTTTCATTAGCAGGTAAATCTAAAGTATTACCTATTACTGATTTTCTTGAAGTTCCAAGAAGAACTGGATATTCTAACTCACAAAACTCTTCTAATCTATGTAAAACATCTAAGTTTTCCTCATAAGTCTTAGCAAAACCAATACCTGGGTCTAACATAATATTTTCTTTTTTTACTCCAGCTTTTAATGCAATCTCTACACTTTCCATGATATCTTTTTTCATAGTCTCAATTATGTCATTTCCATAGTTATTATCTTCTCTATTGTGCATTAAACAACAAGGAACTCCATATTTAGAAGCAACCTCAGCTATATATGAATCCTTTTTAAATCCCCAAACATCATTTATAAGGTTAGCACCTGCTTTTATAGCCTCTTCTGCTACTTTACCTTTATAAGTATCTATTGATATAGGAACATCAAATTTTTCTCTTACCGCCTTTATTATAGGAACAACTCTTTCTAATTCTTCCTTTTCACTTACTGGTGTATGGTTAGGTCTTGTTGATTCACCACCAATATCTATAATATCAGCTCCAGCTTTTATCATATTTTCAACTTGCTTTAAAGCTGCATCTATTTCATTAAATTTACCGCCATCTGAAAATGAATCTGGGGTAACATTTAAAATACCCATTATATAAGTTCTTTTACCTATTTCAAAATTCTTATTTCCTATTTTCATCTTACATCCCCCTTAAATTATTATATTTAAGTTTTTCTTTTCCTTACTCCATTTGCAAAGATTCTCTGCCTTACATAAAAAACATGCTCTAGACCTTTTATCTGCTAAATATATTATTTTATTAAGTCCTGTAGCTTCTTTATTTCTATGGTTTAATATTCCTTGTAGAATTATCTCTTTTTCCTCATTATTAAATCCACATTCATCTAATATTTCTTCACTTAATCTAAATGAAGCTTTTTCATGACTTTCTCCACCTTGGTATTCAACCCATCTTCCTATATCATGTAAAAGTCCTATGGCATAAATGATTTCCTTTGAAGCATCTACTCCTTCTTCTAAAGCCATTATATAAGCAATTCTAGAAACATCTAAAAAATGCTCTAAATTATGTTTGCAAAAAATTCTTTCTTCTTCACAAATAGAGTTTTTATTTATGTAATCTTTATACTTGTGATTATTAAGTATACAATTAACTCTCTTCATAGTATTTACTCCTTTTGGGAAGATTACATTGAAATCATTCTAAAGACATCATTTTTCAAACTTTCATCCTCTATGAATCTTCCTCTATAAGTTGTAGTTAAAGTCTTAGCACCTGGCTTTCTAACCCCTCTCATAGTCATACACATATGTTCACCTTCAACAACCACCATAACTCCTTGTGCATCTAAGCTCTCCATTATTGAGTCAGCAATTTCCTTAGTTAATCTCTCTTGAAGCTGTGGTTTCTTTGAATAAACTTCAACACATCTAGCTAATTTAGATAATCCAACCACTCTACCATTTGGGATATAAGCTATGTGAACTTTACCAAAGAAAGGTACTAAATGATGTTCACACATTGAATGGAAAGTTATATCTTTCTCTAAAACTAAATCATTACTATCCACCTCAAATGTTTTGCTTAAATGATCTTTAGCATCCTTACCTATTCCTGAAAATATCTCTTCGTACATTCTAGCTACTCTATCTGGAGTTTCTATTAAGCCTTCTCTATTTGGATCTTCCCCTATTGCTTCAAGTATTAATTTCATTCCTTCTTTTATCTTATCTTTATCTATCATAATTTCCTCCATTCACTAAAACTCTTTAATAGAATGCTCATATTCTTTTCTTATTCTATCTATTAGTTCATGCTCCTTAAAAACCTTATGCTCAATACTAGTAATTTTCATAATTCCTATAAGAGAATTACTTAGAAAAGCACCATCACTAGTTTTTAAATCTTCTAGTGAAAAGCTTCCTTCTATTACATCAAAGTTTTTCATTATCCATTTTCTAATTATACCATCTAAAAGTCCAGAACTCACCCTTGGAGTATATATAATATTATCCTTTATAAAGAAAATATTAGTAGTAGCACCTTCCGTAAGTTCATTTCTTTCATTTAAGAAAATAGGCTCACTTATTCCTCTTTCCTTAAACAAGTTCTTCTCTAATATATTTTCAATATAACAAGTGCTCTTTATATAAGTTAATCTAGATGTACTATTTCTAAGAACCTCACTTACTCCTACAGAAAACCCTTTTTCATAATCCTCTTCCTTATAAGGAACCTCTCTAATTGAAAAGATAACATTTTTCTCCGTAACTGTTATCTTCAAAGCCTTATTTTCTATATTTTCTTCAATAATAAAGTTCTCAACTTCATCTAAAGTTATATTAAAATCAATATTTAATAAACTACAAGCTTCCCTAAGTCTTAATAAGTGCTCCTCTAAAAATACACACTTCTTATTTACAAGTATAGTCTCAAAAGCACCTTTTCCAAAAAAGTTAGAGGAATCTATTAAACCAACAACTTCTTTCCTTAAGTTATCTCCAATCAAATTTCTTCTTACATAAATCATAAAAGACCTCTTTAATATATTATTAAGTTTTAAATCAACATGATTAAAACTTAGTATATTACAAAACCCTCATTAAAGCTTTAGCCTTATCTAAGGTTTCGTCATATTCCATCTCTTCTTCAGATTCTATGGTTATTCCACCACCAACTCCAAAGTAAGCTTTATTATCCTTAGTTAGTATAGTTCTAATAACTATGTTAAAATCACAGTTTCCTCTTAAATCAAAATATCCAATAGCTCCTGTGTATATTCCTCTTCTAAGTCCTTCTATTTCTTCTATTATTTCCATACTTCTAATTTTAGGTGCTCCAGTTATGGAACCGCCTGGGAAACATTCTCTTATACATTTAACAGAGCTTATTCCTTCTTCAAGTTCTCCTACTACTGTTGACACTAGATGAAATACAGTTGAGTATTCTTCAAGTTTAAATAACTCTGTAACTTCAACAGAAAAAGGCTTACAAACCTTACTTAAATCGTTTCTTTCTAAATCAACAATCATTAAAAGCTCAGATTTATCCTTTTCACTATTTAGAAGTTCATTCTTGTTTTTTATATCTTCCTCTAAATTAGTTCCTCTTGGTCTCGTTCCTTTTATCGGTCTTGTTTCCACCATATTATTATGCACCTTTAAAAATCTTTCTGGTGATGAACTTATTATTTGGAATCCATCTAGATTTAAATACGCAGAAAATGGAGCTTTGTTTATACTCCTTAGACTTGAATAGGTATTAAAAGGATCATCATTATAGTCACACATAAATCTTTGAGTTAAATTAGCTATGTAAGTATGCCCTTCTTTTATGTAATTCTTAACTTTGCTAACTCCTTCAATATATTCTTCTCTTGAAAAATTTGAAGTGAAAGTTGTACTTTTATCTAAACTTATATTGAAATCAACTTCTTCCTTTTTTAAGCATCTTTCAATTTCTTTTATGCTTTCATAAGAATCATTTTTTATTCCTAAGGCGCTTATGTATGTCTTTTTATTTATTAAATCAAATATTATCACATTATCATAAAATAAAAAATAACTATCAGGTATTTCTACATCATTTAAAGCACTCTTTGGCATATCTTCTAAAACTCTTCCTATATCATATGAAAAATATCCAATGGCACCACCTACAAAAGGAATATCATTATTAATGTCAATTTTATAGTGGTTTATTAACTTCTCAAGTTCTAAAAATGGATCACCATATTTAACTTCACCATCTATATTTATTTCATTACCATAGGAAGTAAATTTTTTAAATGGATTTAATCCAATGAATGAATACAAAGAAAATTCACTTTCTTCCTTAGAACTATCTAAAAATATACTCTCTTTTTCTTCCTTAAATATTGAGTAAACCTCATGTGGATTAAGAGAATTATCTATTTCTTTTATTTTAAAATCCAAATTAAATCACCTTTTCCTAATTTCTTATACTTAATTTCTAGAAAGTTCAACGAAATTCTTAAGCATTTCATGTCCATACTCAGTTAAAACAGCCTCTGGATGAAATTGTACACCTTCTATTTTATATTTCTTATGCCTTACCCCCATAATCACTCCATCTTCACTTAAGGCAGTAATTTCAAGGTCTTCACTTAAATTTTCCTTATCAATAATTAAAGAATGATATCTAGTAACATTTATATCATTTTTTAACCCCTTAAACACCCCTTTGCCATCATGAGTTATTTTACTAACCTTACCATGAACAGGATACTCTCCTTTTTTCACTTTACTTCCAAAGGAATAACCTATACATTGATGTCCTAAACATACTCCCAATATAGGTATTTTTCCTTTAAATTCATCTATTATATCTAGACACTCTTTCATATCCCAAGGCGCTTTTGGTCCTGGAGATATTAGTATTCCTTCTGGTTTGAGTTCTCTAATTTTATCAATAGTAATCTTATCATTTCTTTTAATAACAATATCCTCTTCTATCTCTTTGAAGTATCTTACTAAATTAAATACAAAAGAATCATAGTTATCTATTATTAAAAACATTAATTCACCTCAAAACTCTTTAGTTTAAAATCATTATATCAAAAACTCCTAAAAAAAAATATTAGTTTTATATCACTTACATATTCTTACTTTGTTATTTAATAATTCAAATTATCTAATAAATAAAATAAAGATATAAAAATTAATTTATTTTATTTTAAATTCTGTGTTAAAATATTTATAATACAAAATTCAAAATAATAACTATTTAAATAATTAATACTTATACATATAATAAAAAAATTAAAGGAGGGATTACTATTAATATTAATGCAGAATTTCATTGTCACTCATTAGCTTCAGACGGAACTTTATCTCCAAAAGAGGTAATTGAAGAAGCTAAAAAAGAAGGGATATCTGTAATAGCTTTAACAGACCATGATATAACAGCTGGACTTGATGAAGCAAAAGAAGCTGCAAAGGGGACTAATATTACATTTATACCAGGAATAGAACTTAGCTGCGAGCATAAAGGTGCAACAGTTCATATATTAGGATATTTTAGAGATGACTCCTATAAATCAGAATCATTTCAAAACTTCTTAGAAGGATTAAAAAACTCTAGAATTGAAAGAGCAAAAAAAATTGTTTCTAATTTAGAAGAATACTTCAATATAAAGTTAGATTATAGAGATGTATTAGCTAAAGGAAAAGGTGTTGTTGCAAGACCACATATAGCACAATGCATAATAGATGCTGGCTATCCATATGAATGGGAATATATATTTGATAAATTTATAGGAAATGATAGCCCGGCATATGTTCCTAACAAAAAGATTTCTGTTGAAGAAGGTATTAAAATACTTAAAGAAAATAATGCTATAACGGTGTTAGCTCATCCAAAGCTTATAAAACGAGTTCCTGTTAAAGAAGTTATGGCATTCCCTTTTGATGGTATAGAAGCTATCTACTATCAAAATACAAAGAAAGACACAGATTTCTTCTTATCATATGCAGTTTATAACGACTTATTAATAACTTGTGGTTCAGACTTTCATGGAGATCATGAGGGAGATGACCGTCACGGTAAGGTTGGATGTATGCAAATTCCTGAAAATTATCTAGAAAAATTTTTAACAGCTTACCACAATAAATAAAATTTGATTAAATGATTAAAATAAGGACAATAGCTTTAAATATTTAAAGTTATTGTCCTTTTATTTTAATAAAATCAGAAAATTTTCCTCTTTTGCTAAAAAACTATTTACTTTTCTTACAAAAAGCTTATAATTTAATTATAGATATTAACTAAGAATTAGTATTAATTGATTTTGATTGTTACAATATTAACATATACAGGTGGTGTTTTTTATGAATTATTTAGAGATTAAAAATGATATATATTGGGTTGGTTCATTAGACCCAGAGTTAAGAGTATTTGATATTATAATGTATACTCCATATGGAACTACTTACAACTCATATGTAGTTAAAGGAAGTGAAAAAACTGCTGTTTTTGAAACAGTTAAAGAAAAATGTTTTGATGATTATCTAGACAAATTAGAAAAATTAGGTGTGGAACCTAATAAAATCAACTACATAATAGTTGACCATACAGAGCCAGACCACTCTGGATCAGTTGAAAAATTATTAAAAATTTCTCCTAAAGCTAAAGTTGTTGGTACAATGCCAGCTATAGAATTTTTAAAAGAAATCGTAAATGAAGAATTTGAATATATAGTAGTTGGAGAGGGAGATAGTATTTCACTTGGAAATAAAACATTACAATTCATTTCAGCTCCATTCCTACATTGGCCAGATTCAATGTACACATATATTCCAGAAGATAAAGCATTAATAACTTGTGACTCATTTGGTAGCCACTACTCTTGTGAAGAGGTATTTAATGATTTAATTCCTAATAAAGAAGAATACTTAGATGCTTTAAGATATTATTATGATTGTATCTTTGGACCATATAAACCATATGTATTAAAAGCTATAGATAAAATTAAAGATTTAGATATAGAATTAGTTTGTCCAGGTCACGGTCCAGTTTTAAGAGAAAATCCATGGGAAGTAATTAACACTTACAAAGAATGGAGTACTCCAGTAAAACCAGAAATAAAAGGAGATAAAAAAGTTACTATTCCTTACGTTTCAGCTTATGGATACACTGCTGAGCTAGCAGAAAAATTAGCAGAAGGTATTAAATCAGAGCACAATGTTGAAGTTAAATTATACGACTTAACATATAGTAATCAAGAGGATGTTTTAGCTGATATAGCTGATTCAGACGGATTGTTATTTGGTTCTCCAACAATAGTTGCTGAATTATTACCTCCAATAAGAATACTTTTAGCTAACTTAAACCCAGTTGTTCATGGTGGAAAATATGCTGCTGCCTTTGGATCATATGGTTGGAGTGGAGAAGCTGTTCCAAGAATAGAAGCTAGATTAAAAGAATTAAAAATGCATATTGTTGGTCCTGGATTAAGAATCAGATTTAAACCTTCTGAAAAAGAATTACAGGAAACATTTGAATTTGGTAAAGAATTTGCTCAAATAATGTTTGGTGAAAAAGAGAACACTTACTCAATAGATCATAATCATAATACTCAAGCTCAAGAAGTTATTACTGGTAACGGAAAAACAAGATACTGGAAATGCTTAGTTTGTGGTGAAATATTTGAAAGTCCTGTTTGTCCAGATATCTGCCCTGTTTGTGGTGCTGGAAAAGAACAATTTATAGAAGTTGAAATGGAAAACTTCAAGAAAATTGATACTGAAGATAATATCGTAATTATTGGTAACGGAGCTGCTGGTTTCTATGCTGCTAAGACAATAAGAGAAATCAACTCAACTGCTACTGTAAAATTACTATCAAGCGAAGAAGTTTCATCATACTCAAGACCTAACCTATCAGATCTTTTAACTGAGGAAATGGATTTAGATACATTCTACTTAGCAAAATCATCATGGTATAAAGAAAATAATGTAGAAGAAATGTTAGGCGTAGTTGTTTCTAAGATTGATAAAGATGGTAAAAAAGTTATCTTATCAGATGGAACAGAAATACCATACACTAAACTTATATTAGCAAATGGTAGCCATAACTTCATTCCACCATTCAAAGTTGTTAATAATGGTGAAGAAATCAAGTTAAGCAGTGAAAATATTGGAAACTTCAAAGGTATATACTCTATTAAAGACTTAAAAGATACATTTGATGTTAAAGAAATGATGACAGAAGCTAAGAAGGCTATTGTTATTGGTGCTGGTCCTCTTGGATTAGAAGCTGCTTGGGAAATGAAGAATGCTGGTATAGAAGTAACAGTTGTTGAATTCTTACCTAACCTTATGAATAACCAATTAGATCAAGAAGGTGCAGACTTATTCAGAAAGAATGTAGAAGGATGTGGAATAACATTCTTAACTTCAGAAGAATGTAGTGAAATCATCACTAAAGATGGTAAGTTAACTTCAATTAACTTAAAGAGTGGAAAAACTTTAGATGCTGAAATCTTATTAGTTTCAACTGGTATAAGAAGCAATATTGCTTTAGCTCAAGAAACTGGTATAGATTGCAACAGAGGTGTTATTGTTAACGAAAGAATGGAAACTAACGTTAAAGATATCTATGCATGTGGAGACGTTGCTGAATACAATGGACTTGTATATGGAAACTGGCCTGCTGCTATAGAAATGGGTAAAACTGCTGGTGCAAATGCTTCAGGTGAAGATAAAATATTTGAAAACTTCACTCCTTCAATCATCTTAGATGCTTTAAATACTCATGTATTCTCAGCTGGATTAATTAGATTTAATGATCCATCATATGAAAAAATAAGCTTAAAAGATGAAGAAAAAGGACAATACACTAAACTATTCTTCAAAAACAACGTTTTAGTTGGTGGAATAATAGTTGGTGATATCACTAAAGCTGGTCAAATTATCATAGCAATAGATAATAAATTATCAAAATCAGCTGCTTTAGCAAGTAACTTACTATAATAACAAGGAGTTGTATCAAAAGTTATTTTGATACAACTCTTTATATTTAGCTTAGTTTAAATTAAGCTCTACTATAAACTTATTTCTTTTTCCTGGGTATATGCTCTCTGAATAATCAATTGGAGTTCCGTCTTTTAGATAGCCTACAGATGATAAGTAATGAATAGCATCCCCCTCTTCTATTTCTAGGAGTCTTGAAGTTTTGTAATCTGCATTCTTAGCTTCTATCTCTCTGATTACTTTACAAACCTTTAAATCTATTTCTTCCAACATATCGTAAAGAGAAGTATCTTCAAAATCATTATCTAATATCTCTTTTGTTAATTTATAAGGAAGATAAACTGTAGTTAAAAGAACTGGGCTACTTGCTACTGGTTTATTACTGTTTTCTCTTTCAGCAAATCTTAACCTTTCAATTTTTATTATCTTTTCCCCTTCTTTTACCTCTAACTTTTCAGCAATTTTACGATCTGCTAATACTAAATCTTTTCCTAATACCTTTGTTTTAGGTGTTAACCCTTTTTTATTCATCTCTTTATTATAACTTTCTATAAACCTTGTATTGTCCTGAGATATCTTTGGTTTGGTTACAAAGGTTCCTCTTCCCTTTACCCTTTTTAAATATCCTTTATTTACAAGACTGTTAAGCGCTTGCCTTACAGTTGGTCTGCTAACTGAAAACATTTCTGCTAGCTTCATTTCTGTTGGAAGTGATTCCCCTTCTCTTAACTCTTCATTTTCTATTTTATCTAATATATATTTTTCAATTTTATTATGTAAATGCATATAAACACCCTTTTCTTATAATTCTAGTAATATAAATTATATCATATAACTCTTCTTAAATGTAATTACATATAAGCTAAATATTATTTACAAAAATAAAAATAAGCTATATCTAAATATATTAACTAAGCTTATTTTGAATTGAAGAAATTAACAATGTAAATTTAACTTTAGTTATTTTCTAACAAATTCTTATGCTTATTAAATAATTTAAATATAGCTTACTAATTTGATTTACTGATTTAATTATAGTTATTTAATCCTATATTTATTAGCTCCATCTGTTAAATGCAACTACGCCTTCATTTTGATGTATAGCTTCTTTAAAAGCACTTTCAGCATTTCCATCAACAGTAAATATTGAATAATTAAACTCATAGAATCCACCTAAAGAGGCTTTAAAGTTTGTTTCCCAATAGTTATTCATAACCCATGAATAAACTAAATCATTGTTTATAACACCAACATCTCCACAAAGGTTTATTTCATGTGGTTTAATATCCCCCATAAATAGCATATGAGCATCCTTAGTTGTAATTACAAGAGATTTCTTTTCTCCTTCTAATACAATTCCATTTTGGATTGCATAAAAATCCACACAACTCTTAGGAAGTTGATCTACTCTTGGTCTTAAATGACATCCTGTTTTGTCTATATAAAGTTCTTCTTCCTCTCCTGTTGTAAATGGAAGTGTTATATAAAGATTCTCTGCATTTAAAACATTATCCTTACCTACTCTACAAGCAACATCGATTCTTGGAATTTCCTTGTAAACTGTAAGTATTACAAAGTAACTTGAACACCCATCAACTTTGTATTCTAAGCTTACTCTTCCAAATACATCTCCCTCATTTAAAACAGAAACATCTATAAGCTTTCCAATATCTCTTGTGCTATGATAAGCCTTTCTATTTCTTCCCATAAGTCTTCTATCATTAGCTATATCAGTTTTAACAGGTGTTACTTCGTATATTGGAGTAAAAGCATTAGCTACTCTATCTTCTCTTATAATACTCTTTCCGCTTTCTTTATCTATTATATTAACTATTCCTTTTTCAAGTTCAAACTCTAATTTAAAGAAAGGTGACTCTATTCTATTTGGAGTAACTATTAAAGCTTTACTATTATCAACTAAGTCTTGTACTGCATCACTTCCAGTTAGAGTATATCCTGCAGTAGTGTTTATTCTATCATCTTCAATATCTTTAAAAATTAAATTTTTCTCTTCATTAGCTTCTAAGTCTATAAGTACACTTATCTCATAACCTCTAGGAACCATAGCCATTTGATGCGGGTAAACTTTTCCAGTATCCTTATCTACTATTTCAAAATTATCATGTCCAAATAATATTTCAAGGAAGAATTTTGCTACTTCTCTTCTCTTTTCGTTATGAGGATTTACAACTTTAAAAGTTAACTCTTTCCACATTTTAAGTTCAGTCTCGCCTAACTTAAATGTTATCTTATCTAAATTTCTAGCTGCAGCTTCGTGTCCATTAGAAGCAAAAGATTGCTTTCTTAAATCTAAATTATTAACCATAGTATGCCATGGCTCTGTAATTGAAGCTGAATATCCCCATGTATGTTCTGAATACATCATGAAGTTATTTAAAGCTTCATTCATAAGTTTTTCATCACCTAATTCATTTTTAGGATCTAACTTTTTACATAGATTATATAATCTTAAACCCTCTCTATAATGCTTTACTGCACCTGGCGTTGAAGCTGTTCCATCAGCCCACCAATCAGTCCAATCCCCTTTATAAGTTGGAATTAAATCAGTATCCTTATATCTCTCAACATTAGCCAATAAATCTTCTAATATAGCCATTTCAAGATATATTTTATCACCAAACTCACGATTCCATTTCTTTATGAATTCTATAACCTTAAAGCTAGGTGGTGCGTTATCTGTCATAAGTGCTGATACTGTTATTGGAATGAAATCAAATGGATAATCCTCTTCTTCAAATTTATTTAAGTAATTAAATATTCTTTTTACAGCCTTGTTATAATCATCTATTGTTGTATTATCTAAACCATCCTTTATCATGTATTCCCAGCTTTTAAACTGTGAAAAACCTAATTCGTTTCCTATATGGTAGTGTTCTCCTACCCATGAAAGAAGTTTGTCTCCATTTGGTGTTTCCCAATAGAAAGGATATTGCTTTCTTCCATTTGGATACATACCATGATGAGTATGGATACATGAATATAGAAGTTTTACTCCACTATCTTTTAATGCTTGTGAATATCCCCATGAATATCCATTTATGTCTGCTGTCATTGCACAATGAGAATTTAAGCCTAAAGCCTCTAATTTATTTATTGTTCTATTAAATACATCTCTTAAAACATCGTCACTTATTAAATCTGTTAAGTTTAAATAGTTTAATGATAACCCAATGTTTCCTGACTTAACATACTTAACAAAATCACTTATCTCTTTCTCGTTAGCTTCCTCTAAATATCTTTCAACACACCAAAAACTCTCACAAGTCCATTTATATCCTTGCCACTCTTCTCGTCCATTAACATAGGCTTCATTTAATATATTTATAGCCTCTTTTATATACTCTATGTGATGCCTTTCAATTTTCTCCTGTCTATCTGTATAACCTATATCAGTATGACTATGATTAAAAACTAGTATCTTCCATTTTTTCTTTAACTCTAACATAAAATTCTCCTTTTATCCTTTTAATTGTATATTTATGCTCTATTTTAATTGAGTGTTGATTTCTAGATACATCTTCAGACCTAACTTAATTTCGCAAAGAGTTTCTATTGTATATTCCAGAATAATAGCTAAAGCGAAGAACTCCCTTCGGTCAAACAACTTCGCTTATTAACGCTATTCTTCTTCCCTATACAATGAAACTCTAATGCTCATTAAGATGGTCTTTCATCTATATCTAGAAATCAACACTGGTTTAAAAGAGTATAAATGTTTTGTTAAACTTTATTTTTAAATAGCTTTGGTACAGCTATTAGTGTACTTTCTGTTGAATCACTACTCAATCTTATTGAAATGCTTTTTTCCATGCAAAGCTTTTCTAAGGGCTCTTTAAAGAATTCATAGCTTTTAGAAATATTCCCGCCAATTATTATTGAATCTAAATCACATTTATTTAAATAAAATTCCATAAGTTCTTTTAAGTCTTCTCCAAACCTTTTAAACACTTCTAAAGCAAGAGGATCCTTGTTAATTGCTAATTTATAAATTTCTTCACCATTAACTACCTTTAATCCTAACCCTTGAGCTATATTTATAAGTCCTCTAGTAGATAAATAATCATCTGCTATTGATTCTTTAAAAGGAATATTATATATCCAACCATACTCTGGTATATTTTCTCCTTCTTCAAGCAAATCTTTATTATAGACAAATGCTGATCCTACTCCAGTACCAAGACATATGCATAGACTTTTATTAAAATTTTGTCCTGTTCTGAAATTACATTCACCTAAGGCATATAAATGAGCATCATTTTTAAATTTAAAACTTAAACCATCAAACTTATTTTCTAAAGCTTTCTTTAAATTAACCTCATATATGCTTTCATATTTATCTATGCCTTTTATTAAAGATATTCCTTCTTCATAATTAAAAGGTCCTGGGAAAGCTATTCCGACACCATTAATATTAAAACCCAAGCTTTCTCCTTCCATTAAGTGAAAGCTAACTATATTAAAAAGGTTTTCTAAAATAACTTCTCTTTCCTCTTTAGCTAAAGCTTTATTTATATTAATAGTAGTTACTCTATTCCCTAATTCATCAACTATAGCACTTTTAATAGAACTCCCCCCTACATCAAGTGCAATATAATAATCTCTCATAAATATCACCTCTATCTTGATTTTATATGCATAATCCAAATATGTAAATACATTTATTTCTTATTCACAGTATTTTAATAGTTTTCTTCCCATATAACTTGATATATGTAATTACATATTGTAATATTAAATTAAGTTATATTTACCAAAATAATTTTATAAAAAGGCTCTTTTAAATCAACACTTATTTAAAAAAGAGCCTATAAGAAATAAAATCAACTATAAAACTAACTATGCTATTAAAGGGAGATTGATTATGTTTAACAAATACAACAATTATGATAAATATCCAACTAATATTATTAAGGGCTTTGATGATGAAGCTTTTCAGGGATACAAAGATATTTTAAGTAAAATAGAAAATGATTTAAAAGCTTTAAATAAAGAAAAGACTATATTAGTTATAGATTCCTATATAGGAGTAAATTTAGATGAAATAAGAGAAGCATTCTCTAAACTTAACCCTTCTTTAATAATTAACTCAGATGAATATGCACTATCTGGTGAGGAAATAAATTTAAAAATTAAAGAATTAATGACTGATGATAGAGTGTTTGGAGTTATGAATAATAAACGCTTATCAGATTTCTTCCCAAAAGAAAACTTAAAAGAAGCTAGAGAACTTATAAACACTAATAAAGGGCTAACTATTGTTTATGGTACTGGTGCATCCCTGATCACAGAAGGTGATATATTAATATTCTGCGATCTTGCTAGATGGGAAATTCAAATGAGATATAGAAAAGGAATGGGAAATTGGAAAGCTAATAATGAAGATGAACAGATATTAAAAAAATATAAGCGTGGCTTCTTCTTAGAATGGAGAATGATGGACAAGCACAAAAGGGATAAATTCTCTAAATTTGATTATATATTAGATACAAATATAGAAAATACTCCTAAGATGATTACAGCTAATGCCTTCTTCTCATCATTGAAAGAAATGACTTCTAGACCATTTAGAGTTGTTCCTTACTTTGACCCTGGTGTTTGGGGAGGACAATGGATGAAAGATGTTTGTGGCTTAGATAAGAATCAAGAAAACTTTGCTTGGAGCTTTGATGGAGTTCCAGAAGAAAACAGCCTTTACCTTCAATTTGGTGAAATAAAAGTGGAATTACCTGCTATAAACCTAGTATTAACTAACCCAAGAGCTCTTTTAGGAGAAAAAGTTCATGCTAGATTTGGATGTGAATTCCCTATAAGATTTGACTTTTTAGATACTATGGGTGGACAAAATCTCTCTCTCCAAGTACATCCCCTAACTGAATATATACAAGAAAACTTTGGAATGCATTATACTCAAGATGAAAGTTATTATATATTAGACTGCGAAGAAGATTCATATGTTTATCTTGGGATAAAAGAAGGAATAAATAAAGAAGAAATGATTAATGACCTAAAACTTGCTGAAAAAGGTGAGATAGTATTCCAAGCTGATAAATATATAAATAAATTTAGAGCTAATAAACACGACCATTTCTTAATTCCAGCTGGAACTATTCATTGCTCTGGTTCTGGTACAATGGTATTAGAAATCAGTGCTACACCATATATATTTACATTTAAACTATGGGATTGGGAAAGACTTGGATTAGACGGATTACCAAGACCTATTCACTTAGAGCACGGTGAAAAGAATATTCAATGGGATAGGACAACTTCTTGGGTAAAAGAAAACTTAGTAAATGATATTAGAGTTATTTCTCAAAGTAGGGATATAAAAGAAGAAAAAACAGGATTACACGAAAGAGAATTTATAGAGACTAGAAGACATACATTCTCTAAAACAGTTTCTCACTCAACAAATGGCAGTGTTAATGTATTAAACCTTGTAGATGGTGCTGAAGCTTTAGTCCATAGTCCAAATAATAAATTTGAACCATTTGTAGTTCACTATGCAGAAACATTCATAATTCCCGAAAATATTAAAGAATATGAAATAAGTCCCTATGGTAAATCTTTAGGAAAAACCATCTCAACCATTAAAGCTTATGTAAGATAGATTTAAACTTTATTTAAAAGTGCTATCACTCACATAGAACTAAATATAAAAGAGGATATGTAAAGCTTACATATCCTCTTATTCTTACTCTTTTTATGAATTTATTGTTGAGATTTATACTCTTCTAAAGCCTTTGCAAGCTGATCAGGGCAAGAAGTTCCTTTTCCTCTACAATCTATTCCTTTTAATTTAGAAATAGCTTCATCAACATCCATTCCTTCTACAAGTTTAGAAACTCCCATTAAGTTTCCAGGACAACCATTAACAAAAGTAACATTTTTGATTTTATTGTCCTCAATGTCAAAGATTATTTCTTTGGCACAAACGCCTGTAGTCTTATAATTCATAAGTATCTCCCCTATTTAAATAATTATTAAAATATGGCTACTATTTTAAAGTAGCTATAACTTCAATCTCTATTTTAGCATCTTTAGGTAATTTAGCAACCTCTACTGCACTTCTTGCAGGCTTATTTTCTGTAAAATAAGTAGCATATACCTCATTCATTCTAGCAAAATCATTTATATCACTTAAAAATACTGTTGCTTTAATTACATTATTCATAGAAGTACCTGCGGCTTCTAAAATAGCCTTAACATTCTCTAATGATTGAGTTGTTTGCTCTTCTATAGATACGGCCATTTCTCCTGTTTTAGGGTTTAGTGGAATTTGTCCTGAAGTATAAACAAAATCTCCTACTATTACCCCTTGTGAATATGGTCCAATTGCACCTGGTGCTTTGTCTGTTTTTATTATTTTTTTTGCCATATAAAACATCTCCTGTTCTTCAATACATTCTTCTTATAGTTCCATTTTAATACAGCAAAATTCGAAATTCAATGGGCACATTTTTATTTATCTTTATTTTCTCTGATAACTGCATTATTACTTACATCGTCTAAAGTCTTTGGAGAGATTTTATCATCACTAAATCCCTTGCTTTGTGTTGTAGGGTTATTTAGTATTCCAGCCATAACCAATATTGATAAAATAGCTGTAACTAATTCATTATAATTTTTTGGTAGCAAACTCAAATCAAATCCCTCTAGAATCAATGGTATTAGTGCAAAAACAGACATCCATAAGCCATAATTTTTTAATCTGCTCCAATCATACATAAACTTATCCTCCTTAGATATAAAATATATGATTTTATATTATATTCAACTTATGTTCTTATGGTTATATATTTTCTTTTTGTTATTTTATTATCATTTACGATGATTTCAATTAAAATACTTACTAAGTATACCAATTAAAAACAATAAAAAAATACTTGTTTATACTAAATCATAATTTTTATATCATGATTTATATTTTATAAACAAGTACTTGATTTTTTTATTATATATCAGCCATTATAAGTTTTGCACTTCCTACATTAGTAGCTAGTGGAACCTTGTAAACATCACAAAGTCTAAGTAATGCACTTATATCTGGTTCGTGAGGTTGAGCTGTTAGTGGGTCTCTTAAGAAGATTACCATATCAACGTCGTGGTTTGCTATCATCGCACCAATCTCTTGATCTCCTCCAAGTGGACCACTTTTACACCTTTTAACATCTAAATCAGTGTTTTGCATTATTTTAAGACCAGTTGTTCCAGTTGCAACTAATATATGCTTACTTAGTTTCTCTTCAAACTCCTTAGTTAATTCAATCATTTCGTCTTTCATTTTGTCATGTGCTATTAATGCTATTTTCATGTAACTCTCCCCTTCTATTTTTCTCTAGATTACCTTTACATTTTAATTATATAATAAATCAGATTAAATTTGTACCTATATTCCTAATTTTTTAGCATACTCCACAAAACCTGATTCTTCTAATCCTTTTGAAAAATAAAACCCTTGAATAATATCAAATTCTAAAAGTTTAAAGAAATCATAATGCTCTTTACTTTCTACTCCCTCAACAACAAGTTCGGCTCCTAACCAGCTAGCAAATTTAGCTATAGAACTTATCATAGATATATATTTTTCATTAGCTATATCATCCACAAACTCCCTTGGTATTTTTATTTGATCAAATGGAATCTTTAGAAGTCTGTTTATTGAAGAATATCCTTTACCAAAATCATCAACAGATATTTTAAACCCGTACTTTTTCAATTTAACTATTTGATTTGCTGCTGTTCCATTTGCTTCCAAATCAAAATCTTCAAGAATTTCTATGGTTATATTATTAGGATTCAAGTTAAATTTTTTAGCTATTTTATCCAAAGTGTATACAATATCTCTATTTTTCAATGTGTTTACAGATATATTTATAGAGCATTGAATATTTATATCATTTTTTATTAACTCTGTTTGAAAACTACAAGCTTTTTCAAACACATAAATATCTAGCTCATTTATAAGCTCAAGCTCTTCTATAGTATTTATAATATCATCAGCTCCTATATAGCCTAATGTATTGTGGTTCCATCTAATTAATGTTTCATAGCCTATTATTTTATTACTTTTTAAAGAAATTTGTGGTTGATAAACAGTATATAACTCATTATTTCTAAGAGCTGAAATTATATCTCTTTTTATTATTTTATGCTTACTTCTGTCTTTATCAAGTTTTTCTGAATACTCTATAGAATTTAAGAATATTTCTTTTTTTGCTTTTTTCTTAGCAAAAGCTGCTTCTTCCAACATATCATCAAAAGTCTTTTTGTTATTATTCAATGAATACCCTATATTTATATTAATTTTTAGACTCTTGTCCAATTCATGAATATAAAGATTATTTATATTATTTAGCTGACTTAAAACCCAATTAATCTCTTCTCTTTTTATAGATTTTATAGCAAATAAGAATTCATCAGCACCATAAGAACCATATATAGTTTTACTTTTACACCTCTTGCATATTTCTGCAAGCTTTTCACCAAATTCATATAATGTTTTATCACCTATTTTTCTTCCATAAACTTCATTTATCAAATTAAAATTACTTATATCAATAATAAATAATGTATGTTTGCCAAATAAGCTTTCAACTCTATCTTTGAATTCAAATCTAGAATATATATTAGTTATTTTATTAAATTTTTCCTGTGCTAATATTGCTGCTATATTTCTCTTTTTACTTTTATTGCTACTAAAAATTCTAACTAGAAACACATTTATTGTGAGTATATTCAAAATTATATATCTAATTATATTTTCTTTTGTATTTAATATATTGAATATAAAAATACTTAATAATGAAAATATTAAATAAACACTAAATATAATTATATTTATAATTTCATCATAATCACTATCTTGAATATGATTTATATTAGTTGAAAACCTCTTTCTATCTCTACTTGCAAAGCTTGTTAAAAACATAAAAAATATAGTATCTATAAAATTTATAAATATATAAATATGATTACTTTCCAAGTTTGAGTTTCTATTTAAAATATAATAAACACTTAATTTAATTATAATATAGCATATTAAATAAAAATTCACTCTAATTTGTGCTTTAGAATAAAGAGATGTTACAAAAGATAATATAGCTATAAATATTAATGTTAACATCATAATATTAGAAAGATAGAAATTAAATTGGTTATGTATAGCATTTAATTTCATTCCAACATATGTTGGAATGAACCCTAATAATATTATGAATACTGGTATGAATAGTAAGATAGAATCATTTATTACACATCTATAATACTGAAACTCTTTTAAAAATTTCAAAATATTTTTCAACTTAATTATAATATATACAAGCGTTACAATTAAAATAATAGTATTTAAATCTCGTCTTAATTCATAACCACAAAAATTTATAAATATATTTATGACTAATACTGCTGTACATAAATAACTTGCAGAAAAAGCCAACCATTTCTCTTTAGTAAAAATTTCTAAACATTTTGATTTAGAAAACTTCCATGTAAAATATACTATTTGAAAATAAAATACTAAATTAACAAAAACTATAGTATATCTATTAACACTGTTAAAAACAAATTTTTGCACTGTTAATATCCCAAAAATTACTATTAAAAAAATTAAATTCTTTCCCCAAAAATTTTTCATATATATTCCCTTAATAAAATTAATATATTTTTTATACTTTCTATATTTAAAAATAGTTATGTAATCAAAAAGATTACATAACTATTCTCTCAATTAAGCTTCTTCGTAAAATGCTCTATAACATTTCTTAGTTTCGTATATGTCTGCCTTTGAAGCAACTTCAAGTGGTGCATGCATATTTTGAAGAGCAACTCCACAGTCTATTACTTCCATATTATATTGTGCTAAGATGTAGGCAATAGTACCACCGCCACCTTGATCCACTTTACCAAGTTCTGCTGTTTGCCATACTACATTATTTTTATCCATTATGTTTCTTAAGTGAGCTATATACTCTGCATTAGCATCATTACATCCTGATTTTCCTCTTGCACCTGTATATTTACTAAATACAACTCCTCTTCCAAAATAAGCTGTATTTTTCTTCTCACATACTGAAGGATAGTTTGGATCATATGCAGCTGTAACATCAGCTGATAACATCATTGAATTTTGAAGACATCTTCTAAGTTTAAGCTCTGAATAGTCTCCCATTCTATCCATAAGTTCTGCAACTAAGTTTTCAAAGAATCTTGATTGCATTCCTGTAGCTCCAACGCTTCCTATTTCCTCTTTATCTACTAATAAGGCTACACAAGTCTTATCAACTTCTCCTAAGTCCATAATAGCTTCTGCTGAAGTGTATGCACATATTCTATCATCATGTCCATAAGCTAAAACCATACTTCTATCTAAGCCATAATCTCTAGCTCTTCCTGCTGGTACTATTTCTAACTCTGCTGAAACGAAGTCTTCCTCTGTCATTCCATACTTTTCATTTAATAAAACTAATATATTAGCCTTAACAGCTTCTTTTTCATCAGTTCCTTTTAGAGGAATGCTTCCTACTAGAACGTTTAAGTCTTCTCCCTCTATAACCTTAGCACCTTTTTTACCAAGTTGATCTGCTGAAAGGTGAATTAAAAGATCTGAAATCCCTATTACTGGATCTGAATCATCTTCTCCAATTACTATATTAACTTTAGTTCCGTCTTTTTTTACTACAACCCCATGTATTGCTAGTGGAATAGTAACCCATTGATATTTTTTAACTCCACCATAGTAATGAGTATCTAATAAAGCTAAATCTGAATCCTCATATAATGGGTTTTGTTTAACATCTATTCTAGGTGAATCAATGTGAGAGCCTATTATTCTTAATCCATTTTCTAAAGCTTCTTTTCCAACTTTTATTAAAGTTAAAGTCTTATCCATATTTACTGAATATAACTTATCTCCAGCCTTAACACTTTCACCATTTTTTATTATTTCATCTAAATTTTTAAAACCTTCTTTTTCTACTTGTTTAACTAAAACAGAAACGCATTCTCTTTCAGTTTTTGCTACAGACATAAACTCTCTATATCTATCACTTAAAGAAAATACTTCTTTCATATCTGCTTCTTCATATTTTCCCCAAGCATTTGCATAATCTTTTTTTAAATCTTTTACGTCTTTCATACATAGCCCTCCTAATTTTTTCTTAATTTAATTTTATATTTTTGGTAATATTTTGTCAAACTATAGAATTTTTCTTATTTTAAACAATAATAACAGTACTATTGCCATTAAAATTAATGCACTGACCAATCCATAAAATCCATAAGGACAAGATTTAAATGGCATACATTCAAAACTCATAGAAAAAACAGCCGTTATTAATTCCAAAGGAAGAAAAACAGCTGTTATTATGGTAAATACCTTCATAAGTTCATTGGTTTTATTGGCTAATTCTGACTCATAAGCCTCTCTAACTATGGCCAATTCCTGAGAAAGTGTGTCTAATGCTGTAATAAGCTTCTCTATTTTATTATTTATATTTTTAAAGTAAATAATATTTTCTTTTCCTATTACCCCGTTCTCATCAATTACTAAGGCATCTCCAATATACCTTATGGGCTTTATTAACTTTCTTAATTTATAAGCCTCTCTTCTTATAAATAATAATGAGTTTAATTGTTTGCTATCTGGATCTTTTAATATCTCAAGCTCTATCTTGTCACCCTCTGCTTCTAGATCTGATATTATATTGTAATTATTTTTTATTATTCTATCTAGTATGTAATATAAAATAATTGAAGGGCTTTTATCTTCTTTAAAAAGATGACTGTTTTTTCCCTCTTTTATATCCTCTATCAATTCGTATAAAAGAGGCATATTGCTTTTATAAACAGTTATTATGAATGTTTCTCCTAAAAATATATCAAGCTCCTTAGATATTATTTGTCTTCCTTGTTGATCAATTATATTTATTAATATAAATATATAATCTTTGAAATAGTCTATTCTTTGATCTTGTTTGTAATCTATGCACTCTTTTATACATTCGTAAGAGAACATATCTTTTAGTAATATTATCTCATCTTCTTCTATGAGTATCCAAGCTGGAAATTTGCCTGGTCTCCAACTTTCTACAATATTGAAATTATCCTTAATATTAAATATAACCATATCATCACCTTTAATTCCGATATGGTTATATTCTGTGCACTTTATTAAATTTTACTCTCTTTTTCCATGCTTTCTAACATTCTTTTTTCAATTATGTCAACTGGAGTAATATCTGACATTCTTTGATATCTATAGTTAGCTGCAGCAGCTTCTATGATAACAGCTATGTTTCTACCTGGTCTTATAGGAACTCTTAACTTTTTAACCTTTACACCAAGTATATCTTGATATTCATCATTTACTCCCAATCTATCATAATCTCCATCATCTTTCCAATGCTCGAAATGGATTATTATTTTTATTTGTTTAGAATTCAATATGGAACTTAAACCGTATAAAGCTGATACGTCTATTATTCCCATACCTCTAACTTCTAGCATACCAAAAGTTATTTCAGGTGATCTTCCGATAAGGTCACCATCAATTTCTTTTATATCTACAGCATCATCAGTTACTAATCTATGACCTCTTTTAATAAGCTCTAGGGCAGTTTCACTCTTACCAATACCACTTTCCCCTGTTATTAACATTCCTATACCATAAACGTCAACAAGAACACCATGTAGTCTTGTTTCTGGAGCCATTTTATCTGATAAATACATTGTGATTTTACTTATGAATTTAGTAGTTATCATTTTACTTCTAAGAATCCATAAATTTCTCTTTTTAGCAGCCTTTACAAGCTCTTCATGTATTTCTAAATCTCTAGTTACTATAAGACATGATATATCAAAAGAGAAGAATTTATTTAATCTTTTCTTTCTTAAATCTGGAGACATATCCTCTAAAAAACTCCACTCTGCCTTTCCTATAACCTGAATTCTCTCTGGAGCAAAATAATTATAAAAACCAGCTAATTGAAGTCCTGGTCTATTAACATCACTAACATTTATAGGAACATTTTCCTCACCAGTTTGAATTACCTCTAAATTAAAATCCCTTATTAACTTTTCTACTGTAACACCCACATAAATCACCCTTAATTTTTCTTATTTTTTGGCTCTATCCCTTTTAACTGCTGTCTTAAATTCTCTTTAAATCTGCTTATATATTCTTTTCTAAGCTCTTCTCTCTCTTTGTGCTCTTCTTCTGATAAACCTTCTTCTTTATGTTTTTTATGTAATTCATTTATTCTTTTTGTTAATTCATCTATATTCATAGCTTTTCTCCTTTTCTCATATGTCATAATTTATTTATAATATTATTTTACATTTGTATGTATTTTTTAGCAACAATCTTTATTGTTAAATTCCTCATTTAATAATCATTTTATTATAATATATATAAAAAATATATCTAAGATGTTAAATTCTTAGAAATTTTTACCTATTTTAATTGTAATATATTTCATATTATTCAAATTTATCTTATAATATTTTTAGAAACTTTGTAATATGACAAGCTCACATTACTTTAGACATAATTATATTTGTAGATAAGGGTGAGATTATGAGTACTAAAAAATTAAATTTTAAATTATTAAATAATTGCGATAAAGTAAAGCTTATAAATAATTCATTGGTTCTTGAAGGGTTATCATTAAAAGAACTATCTAAAAAGATTAATGTTCAAAAAAAAGAAATAATGACATTTATGAAATCAGAAGGTTTTTCATTTGATGAAATAGAGGGATATTTTAAAAAAGAATCACCTGTGACAAACAATATTGAAAAAGAAAAAAGCCTCTCAGTTCAAGAAGACGCGGCTGAAAAACCTCCTTCAGAACTTGAAGATGTTCAATCAATAATAGATTCAATAAACAAAAAGCTTAACCTCAAAGAAATTGAGACTCAAGCGTCATTACTTCCAGAGATTAAACCTCAAAATAAATCTAATTCTTTAGATACTAACATTGTAAAATCTGAGAAAAAAACTAATATAAAAGAAGAAAAAGAAATTTTAACTTTAGAGATACCTAAAGTTTCTAGAACAGAAAGAAGAAAGATTTTAAAAAAATCTCCTTTTAAAAGATTCATGTTATTTTTAAAATCTTTGTTTAGTAATAATAAAAAAAATACAATTAAACTTGAGTCCCAAAATAATATTAGTTTGCCTGTTGCGGAACTTAATACTTCTTTAGCAGATAAACCTGTTGATAGTCTAGATTTTAAAGGCAATGCATATTCAGAAGCAATTTTAAAAGAAGTAGCTACTGATGTTCTTAAAGATGATATTGCTAAAATTAATGTTAAAGATGAGATAGATTGCTATGAATCTAATAAATCCATAAAATCAAAGCTTTCTTTTGAAATAAAGCTCCCATTAGATTTAAAAGTCTTAAGTAAAAAATATGATAAAAATATAATAAAAGAAAAGAACATAATAGACTTAGATAAAGTCCCTATAGATTATTTAAAAGAGGAAATATCAAAAATAAGGATAGATTCTTCCTTTATAGAAACTTTAAAATCAAATAATGCAGAAGATTCATCTTCTGAAGATTTAGAAATACGTATTTCTAATTTAGAAAAGAAAGTCTCTGAACTTGAAGAATTTTTTGTAGAAATTTTTCAAGGTATGCTTATAAAATAAAAAAATCCATCCAAATTTATGGGTGGATTTTTTTTTGTAATTTATTTCAATTATAGAAAATAAGTTTTATACTTATAATATACTTATCGTACACTTTAACATTAGGAGGAAGACTTATGTCAGAAAAAAACTTTCAACTTGAAGAACTGAAAAAGGTATATGGAAAAATCAGTCCATTTGAATTTAAAAATAAACTTATAGATTTAGCAAAGGATAAAAAAAGTGCTCATTCACTTTTAGATGCTGGAAGAGGTAATCCAAACTGGACTGCATCAACTCCACGTGATGCTTTTTTTACTTTTGGACATTTTGCTGTATCAGAAACAAGAAGAACACTTTGTAATGGAGATTTAGCTGGAATGCCAAGTAAAAAGGGCATATATAATAGATTTTTAGACTATGTAAGAGAAAACCCCAATTCACCTGGGATAGATTTGTTAGATAAAATCATAGATTATGGAGTAAGTAAAAAAGGATTTGATGGCGATAATTTTTTATATGAACTTTCTGATGCAATAATTGGAGATAATTACCCATTTCCAGATAGAATGCTTCCGCATATAGAATCAATAGTTCATGATTATGTAATAAAAGAGCTTTGTTATTTACCACCTTCAAAGAAATTTAAACTTTTTGCTGTTGAAGGAGCTACTGCTGCTATGTGTTATATATTTGATTCCTTAATAGCAAATGAACTTCTTCAAAGAAAAGATAAGATAGCAATAATGACTCCTATTTTTACCCCTTATTTAGAAATTCCTATACTACCTAGATATGATTTAGAGAGTGTTTATATACACGCTAGCGAGGTTTTAGAAGATGGTACTCATACTTGGCAATATCCTAAGGAAGAGTTAGATAAATTAAAAGATACCTCTATAAAGGCATTATTTTTAGTAAACCCTAGTAATCCACCTTCTGTTGCCATTCATGATAAAAGCAAAGAATATCTAAAGGATATAGTAAGAAATCATAATCCAAACCTTATGATAATCTCAGATGATGTTTACGGAACTTTTGTTAATAAATTTCAATCATTAGTTGCAGATATTCCACATAACTCTATTGGGGTTTACTCATTTTCTAAATACTTTGGAGTTACTGGATGGAGACTTGGAACATTAGGACTTTATGAAGATAACATATTTGATAAATTAATAAAAGAACTTCCACCAGAGAAAAAGGAAATAGTTAATAAAAGATATGAATCACTTTCAACTCATCCAGAGGATATACCATTTATAGATAGAATAGTTGCAGATAGCCGTCAAGTAGCACTAAATCACACTGCTGGCTTATCTACTCCTCAACAGGTTCAAATGGCATTTTTCTCAGCATTTTCACTAATTGATAAAGAGGATGTTTATAAAAAACAAACTATAGAAATATGCCATAGACGACAAAAACTTCTATTTGAGGGTCTTGGATTAGAACTAACTGAAAATCCATATGATGCAGCATATTATACTGAATTTGATCTACTTCAATGGGCTAGAGAAAATTATGGAGAAAATTTTGCAACTTATCTAAATAAAACTTATAAACCGGTTGATGTTCTTTATAGATTGGCAGAAGAGTCATCTATAGTACTTCTAAGTGGAGGTGGCTTCCAAGGGCCAGAATGGTCTGTAAGAATTTCTTTGGCTAATCTAGAGGATGAAGCTTATTCTGAAATAGGCACTGTCCTAAAAAAAATATTAGAAAGCTTTGTTTCAGCTTGGAAATCTACACTTAAATAAAGAAAAAGGAAGTATTAAAAATATTTTTAAATACTTCCTTTTTTATTATAACTAAATAATTCCAATCATTTTATAAGTGTATTTTTCACAGACTTCATCTATTTTATAAAAGCTTATTTTTGAAATTAATCTTAAAATTATTTTAATTTCTCCATTCTATAACCAATCTCTTTATTAGCTAATCTATATCCTTCTTCAATCATTTCATCTCTACTCATTTCATTTCCTAATAAGGAATCAAGTGTTAATTGATTTCTCTCTTTAAAATATTTATCCAATAGCATATTTTCTATGTCTTCTTGGTTAGCTAAAGAATAGTCGTGGAGTATATGCTTAACTTCAAACCCTTTTTTATCTAGCTCTCTACCTACTAATATACTTCTATGACATCTTATAGGTTCTTGCATAGCCCCTAAAAGTACAATATTATATCCTTTCTCTAATCCATTCCTAAGTCTATCTATACCAGTTTTAAAGGCATCTTCTTCTATTACCTTTTTAAAATCAGCATACCCTTCTCTATTATAAGAAATCTTATTTTCTCTTTTAGCAGCAAACTCTCTAGCCATATAAATATATTTAAAACCTAAACTTTTTAAGGTTATTTCTAAATCTTCCTTATTATATTGAACGTTATATTTAGAGTATGGTATGCCTCTTATATCAACAACACAATTTATATCATATTTTTTTAGCATATCTACTAATCTATTCATATAATAATTTGAATGACCTATTGTATATATTTTCATATCAACTTCTCCTTTATATAAAGCAATAAGGTTGTAAGAATTATCTTACAACCTTATTATAAACAAATTATATAAAATCTTTAACATTTATTAAAATAATAATACTAGTTCTATAGGAATTTAGCTCTAATATGGTAAAACTGAACTTAAAGAATAAACTTTGCTCATGAAATAAACGCATAGCAGTACTAATAATAGTATTATTATTGCTCCTATTATGTTTACTAATCCATGTTTTAAATCCTCTTTAAATTCAACACTATTTATTTTGGCGCCCTTATCTTTTCTTATTCTGTAAAGACCTCCCCATATGATTCCACTAGCTATTATGTTGCCAGTAGCAAGCTGAGCTAAAGCTATTATATTTAAAGATATTTTGTTAGACGTTATATTTTTTCCTTCTTCTAGATCTCTAATTACATACTTAAGTATAGTCCCACAGAAAAATGCTAACATTGCTAAAACAAACATTACTGTTATTTTAGGATCATCTAAAACAGGTTGATAAAACTTCTCTCCTTTAGAAGCAGTTATTGAATATAAATATATTATATATACAATTGGCACTATAAATAATATATATTTTGCTAAGTTAAGAGGAAAAAACTTTTTCTTTAAAGCATTCTCTTCTATTTCTTGTTGTTCTTTTGTAAGCTTCTTTTCAGTGTTTTTTTGTTTGTTTTTTGCCACCTTTACCTCTACCTTCTCTCTTCATTTGAATTTATGCATTATTTTTTAAATTACTTATTATGATTATAACAATTTAAACATTTACTTAACAATATTTTCTCTTATTTTGTGAAAATTATCTTTTTTAGTTACAAAACTTCTAAGTAAACTTTCTGAAATATATATTTTAAAATAAAGAGTAAAGCAAAGTTAATAATAAAAAACTGTACTAAGAAAATCTTAGTACAGTTTTTTTATATTAAAGTGATAAGAATTTTTGGAATCTTTCTCTAACCTTATCTTCACCCATAATTTGCATTATTGTGTAAAGGTCTGGAGTGTTACTTCTGTGAGTTAAAGCAGCTCTTACAGCTCCTGCTACATCAGAAACCATTCCTTTAAATTCTTCTGGATTCTTTTTATATTTCTTTCTATCAGTTGCATATCCTAATTCAACAGCAACTGCTTTTAGGTCTGAGAACCAAGTGTCCTTGTCTGTATTGAAGTTATATGCTTTTGCATAAGCTTCCATTATTCTCTTAGCCTCTTCTAATTCTACAGTTTTTGGTAATTCAACATTCTCTGCAGTTTCTTTATCAAATAACTCATCGAAGAAGTAGAATATTTTCTCTTTAACTTCATCCCATTTAGCGAAGTCTTTTCTTGGCTTTGGACCTTCTTTATCTATGTTGAATACTTCTTTCATCATGTCTTCTTTAGCAGTTACTAAATCATACATTTCTTTGTCGTATTCTTTAGCCCAAGTTGTGTAGTAATCATAAACTACTTCTGGCTTCATTTTGCAGATAACATCTTTACTTACGTCATTTAATTTAACTAAGTCAAATAAAGCTCCACTCTTACTCATTTTGTTTAATTCAACCTTGTAATCATGGTAATCAGCATCTGGATTTTCAGCTCTCCACTCTTCGAAAGCTGAGTTTATTATGTTTAATAAGTATTCTATAACTGATTGTGCTGGATATCCTTTTTCACTATAGTAGCTTACTGCACTTTCAGGGTCTTTTCTCTTAGAAAGTTTTCTCTTTGAGCTTCCATCCATTTTCATTATTGTTGGTATATGAGCATACTTAGGTGCTGGAACTCCTAAAACTTCAAACATTTGAAGGTGGATTGGAAGTGATGATAACCACTCTTCTCCTCTTATAACGTGAGTAGTTCTCATTAATGTATCATCTATAGCATGAGCAAAATGATAAGTTGGAAGACCGTCACCTTTTATTATTACTATGTCTTGAAGATTTTCTGGGAATGAAACTTCTCCTTTTATCATATCTTCACAAACTACTCTCTTCTCTGGATTTCCAGGTGATTTCATTCTTATAACATAGTTTTCACCAGCTTCTATTCTCTTTATAGCTTCTTCTGGTGATAAATCTCTATACTTAGCAAATTCTCCATAACATCCTGGAGTTAATTTTTCTGCAACTTGCTTTTCTCTTAAAGCTTCTAACTCTTCTGAAGTCATGAAACAAGGGTAAGCTAAGCCTTTTCTTAAAAGATCTTTAACAAAAGCTCTGTATATATCAGCTCTTTGACTTTGCTTATATGGTGCATAAGCTCCTTTTTCTGTATCTTCTCCAGTTATACCTTCATCAAAATCCATTCCAAAGTCATGCATAGTTTTTATAGTATCATCTATAGCACCAGCTACTTCTCTCTTTTGATCTGTATCTTCTATTCTTAAGTAGAAGATTCCACCACTTTGGTGAGCTAATCTTTCATTGATTAATGAAGCGAAAACTCCTCCTATATGTTGGAAACCAGTTGGACTTGGTGCATATCTTAATACTTTAGCACCTTCTTTTAAATCTCTTTCTGGATATTTTTCAAAATAATATTCCGGTGTTTTATCTATATTAGGGAATATTAAATTAGCTAAATTTTCATAACTCATTCTTTTCACTTTCCTTTCTGAATTTATGTATAAAAAAAGTCCTTCGTCCTAAAAAATTAGGACGAAAGACTTAACTTCCGCGTTACCACCTAAATTAGTTAGTCATAGACTAACTCACTCAAAATTTATTAAGGGAAATTATCCCTAGACTTACTCCTTAAAACTAAGATTTTCAGTCTATAGCTCCGAAGCTTCTTTCTATAAGACTATCTTTTAGGCTCACACCATCCCTAAATCGCTTAGAAATAATTACTTATATACTCTTCTTCATCATAGCTTAAAATATTTTCTTTTAAATATGACAAATTATATTATAACAGATTCTTTAAAGTTGTAAACAAAAATATTATAAACTAAAGAATTTCTTTACTATATTTCTATTTAATTTATTATATCATATAGAAAAATTTATAAAAGTTTATTGAATTTCACTAATAATAAAATTTCCCCCTTCAAATTATAAAACTTAATCTTTTTAACTTAATCTTATTCACTTTGATTATAAATTTAATAGATAATCCTAATTTGTTGTAATTTTTTATCTTAATAGCAATCCTCATGAACTATTCTTTAATTATTTTCTAAAAAATTATTCCAAGCTTTCAAATTAATTTCGTCTTTTAATAATTTATATCTTAAATTCAAATCATTATAAGTAACATTTAAAACTTGCTCTTTTAATAACCATAATTTAATTATATTCAATAATAAGTTTGAATATTTTTCCACATTAGAAGTTATATCTTTATTGTATATAACAATGTTACTCTTATCCAATACTTTCTCTATCTTATACTGCTCTTCTAAAGTTATATTATCCTTAGTATAGAACTCCTCTTCTTTTTGAAACCATGTCCACATAATATACTCATACTCATTTATCCAGTTGATAAGCTCTTCATCTGATATATCCTCTTTTATATTCCATAATGGAAGTAATGCATTTCCAAAAAGATAGTTAGAAGCAAAATTCTCTATGTTATTTCCAAATAGCTTATAAAAAAGATCTTGCATAGAAAACTCATTTTCACTATTTTCTATTAAATATTTTACTATACTATTCTTATTATTTTTTATTGAATTCTCTATTAGATAAACTAATAAGGGAGCTTTGGTATAATGCAAAAACTCTAGTTTACCATGACTTTTAATACCAGCCTCTTCCATAGGAATTATTCTATATCTATTTGGCTCCTTTAAAGTCATATATAAATATCTAACATAAAGCTTGTTTAACTCTTTATTGAAATTTATACTTAAACTTTCTTTCAAATTATCATTTAAGCTTTCAAGTGCTAAATTTTCATAATAAGTAGCTAATCCTTCTGTTAACCAAAGATTAGGAGGAAGGTGATATATCCTTGAAACAAGCTTAGAATCCATAAATCCATGGAATAATCTATGGGATAATAATTGCCAATCTCTTTTTTCTTTTTCATCAAAGGTAGCACTTATTATGTTTTTCCCACTTCCCCCTAATATATAAGGATGTTCTCCCTCTTCTTTTCTTAAAAGTACTATATCAATATTTTTCTTAAACTTTTTACTACTTTTAAATAAATCAAAGTAGTACCTGCAAATATTTCTTATATTTTCATAAACTTTAGAATCCTTATTTATAAGACTGCTTGTCCAATCTATGTAAAGGGATATTTTACCCTCTTCTTCAAAAAAGCTTTTCTTTTCGAAATATCCAAATACATAAGCGGACTTCATAAGTTCATATAAATCGCTCCAGTTAGCTCTTTTACATTTGCTTATAAACTTATCCTCTTTAAAAGGAATTATACTTTGAAAATTATATTGCAATATGTTATTCTCAAAAGCACCTTCTAGCTTTGAAAAATTAATTTCTATATCATAATCTAATTTTTCATAATCCTTTAGTGTAAGTACATTTACTGGTAAAATTAATATTTGTTCACCCATAAAACTTATTAAATCATTATTCAAAGCACCTAATCTACCATGTTTCCCTAAAGCACCTATTTGAACTTTATAATCTATAATAAGATTAGTCTCCTTACTTTCTAAAAATAAGAAATTATCATCCATTTCATAATATGTATCTGAATAAATTTCCTTAATATTAACCTTACCTTTGTAAAGCTGTACTTTTGATACTCCCTCTAAATTATTCATCTCTAATTTTATATTTAACAAATTCTCATTTTCATCTCTTCTCACTGAGAAAATAATATCCCTGTATCCCATTTTAACTCTCCTATGTTAATTATCTAAATTTCTTAAAACATCTCCATCTATATCTATGTAAAGTTTAAGTATAGGCGCATATATACCTTTTTCTTTCATGCTTTTTAAATAAAGATTAGTTTTGTAGTAAAGAGTGCCCTCAATTTCTTTTTCACCCTCAATAACAACTTCAATATCACCATTGTTTAATGAAACTTCATAGTCCTTTGCTACATCTTTAATCTCTAAAGCTTCCTTATCACTAATATTTAACTTTGTTATAAGTCCCTCTATTCCAGTTAAAGGCTCACCTGTTTCACTTTTAAGAACTTTACCTGATTTATTTATTATAACTCTATCAATTGCTCCTGTTAACTCGTCATTTTGTACACTTTTAGAATATAGTGTTACTTGATAGTATTTTTCATTCCCCATCTCTTTCCACCCATTGATTTTGGCTCCTAGGTCTAGGTATGACATTTTATCTTCATAGTCTAAAGCAAATTTTTCTATAGTTTTTTTTATTTTATCATCTATTTTTACCTTAGATGCACTATCCTCATTTTTTTCTTGAGCTTTTTCCATACTCATATCTTCTCCATTATCCTTATTATTTAGTAAAGTTAAATTATTATAAGTTTTTTCATTAACCTTGTTATTATTTACGCTATAGCATCCTAAAAAGCTTCCTACTGATAATGAAACTACTAATGCACCACCAACTAAAACTTTTTTCATATAAAACACTCCATTCAATTTTTCTCTTAAGTATATTATTTCCAAAATGTTAAACTTATAATCTTTTTTTAATTTAACTTTTAGATAATTCTAATATTTAGATTATTATACTTCAAGTAAAAAATAGCTTAATTACATTTTGTTAACAAAATTATTTCTATTTCAATAATTCCATATTAAATAACACTAAAAAAAGCACTAATAAAGTTTAAAAATCCAACTTTATTAGTGCTTTTAATATTAGAATCTATTTTAAAAGTAGTGTTATTTTTTAGATAAAACCATAACTTAAAATTACTATACTATTTAGTTAAATATAAATAAAGTAATTTTATAGTATTCTCTAAGGCATTATAATGAGTTCTCTCCATACCATGTGATGCTGACACACCTGGTCCTATTAAAGCACCTCTTATGTCATTTCCACCTCTTAAGGCTGCTCCAACATCTGAGCCGTATCTTGGATATACATCAACTGCATAATCTAAATTATTTTCCTTAGCAAGACTTATAAGCTTTGAAGTCATGTTATAATCATAAGGTCCACCAGAATCCTTAGCACAGATTGAAACCTGAGTATCTTTACAAGTCAAGTCATCTCCTACACATCCCATATCCACAGCTATCATTTCTGTTATATCATTTGGTATGTATGAAGAACCATGTCCAACTTCTTCATAAGTTGAAATAAATATCTTTGTTGTATATTTAGGTTTTTCCCCTAAAGTTTTAAACACTTCTAAAAGTCCTATTAAGGCAGATACACTTCCTTTATCATCTATAAATCTTGATTTTAGGAATCCACTTGGAGTTATTGTTGTTTTAGGATCTATAAATATAAAATCTCCTACACTGATACCAAGGGCTAGGACATCTTCCTTACTATTAACAATTTCATCTATTCTTACTTCCATATTTTTAGTATCTCTAGGTTTGCTTGATGCATCATCATAAACATGGATTGAAGCACTTGTACTAACAAATGTACCAGTATATTCTTTCCCTTCTCTTGTCCTTATTATGCAATACTCTGAATCTAAAGTAGGTACTATAGGCCCCCCTATCAATTCAAACTTTAAAGTTCCATTACCAGTTATTGATCTTACCATTGCCCCTAAAGTATCAACATGAGCAGACAAACCTACTATCATATCTTCACGTTCACCTGGCACTGTTATTATTCCACAGCCCTTATTAGTTCTTTCTAGATTATATCCTAACTCATTTACTCTTCTTTCTATCTCATCCATAATCTCAAAGCAAAATCCACTTGGACTATGAAAACTCAATATGTCTTTTGCTGTATTAAGTACAAACTCTTTATTTACTTTCATATTAAATACCCCCTCTTTGATTATATGGATTATTATACCACAACCAAACCTGAAATAAGTAACCTTGCTACTTATTTATTATGACTATATAATTTAATATGAATAGAATTAGAGGTGTTTTTAATGAATGAAAATATATTAAAAGAATGTACTCTTTGCAATAGAAATTGTAAAGTTAATAGATTTGAAAAGCTTGGAGCTTGTCAAGCAAATGAAAAAGTCAAAATAGCTAGAGCTGAATTACATATGTGGGAAGAACCACCTATAACATTTAAAAATGGTTCTGGCACAGTATTCTTTTCTCACTGTAATTTAAAATGTGTTTTTTGTCAGAATCATGAAATAAGCCAAGAGTTTAAAGGACTTGAAATTTCTGTTTTAAGGCTTGCCGAAATATTTTTAGAGCTTCAAGAAAAAGGAGCAGAAAACATAAACCTAGTAACTCCAACACACTATGCAGTTCAAATTATAGAAGCTTTAAAAATAGCTAAAGATAATGGATTAACAATCCCTATTCTATATAATACTAATGGATATGATACCTTAGATACTATTAAAGCATTGGATGGCTATATAGATGTGTATCTTCCAGATTTTAAATACTTTAAAGATGATTATGCCTTAAAATATTCTAAAGTTAAAAATTATAAAGATAACCTACTTCCAATACTTATTGAAATGTTTAGACAAGTAGGAACTCCTGTGTTTAGAGAAGATGGAAAGCTTTTAAAAGGTATGGTTATAAGACATCTTATGCTTCCAGGACTTTTATTTGATTCTAAAAAAGTTATTGATACAATCTACTCTACCTTTGGAGATGATGTATTTATAAGCATAATGAATCAATATACTCCTATGAATAAGGCTTGTGAATACCCAGAAATAAATAAACCACTAAACCCAAAGCATTATGACTCATTAATTGAGTATGCAGCTTCATTAGGAGTAAAAAATGCCTTTATTCAAGAAAGTGGAACAAACACTTTAGCCTATGTTCCTTCCTTTGAATTCCAAGGAGTTTTAAAATAAGCAGGTGATTTATTTGAAATTATTTAGTAAGTATTTACTATATTCAATATTAATTTGGGCTCTAGGATTTTTACTTCTTTTATTTATTGTTCCAGAATATTTATGGGCTGTTTTTATAGTAATATTACTTATAATCAGTAATATTAACTGGATTCTTTACTCAATAAGGAAAAATTTAAAAGGCTAATTTTAATTAGCCTTTTAAATTAGAATCTGTTTTAAACTAAGGTTGATTTCTAGTAACACTAAAATCCTTACTAAACTAGCCTCTACTTAAACTCAACCATTTTCACAAAGTTATTTATTCTTTCATCTGAATTATTAAATAACTCTTCTATCTTTCCGTGATTTATTATCCTACCATCATCTATGAATATATAATAATCTGCAAATCTTCTAGCAAAATTCAATTCATGAGTTACTATTATAATATCTGATTCTTCTTTTATCTTAAGAAGACTCTGCATTACTTCATAAGCAAGCTTTGGATCTAATGCACTTGTTGGTTCATCTAATAAAAGGAGTGAAGAGCCTGTAACCAAGGCTCTTACAATAGCAGCTCTTTGAGCTTGACCACCACTTATTTCATTTGGCTTTTTATCTTTATGTTCTAATATTCCAATCTTATCTAGCCATTTTTCTGCTATTTTATTAGCTTCATCTTCTTTCATTCCATAAGTGTATTTTAGATGTATTGTAACATTCTCTAAAACAGTTAAATTAGGAAATAAGTTATTGCTTTGAAACACATAACCTGCTTCTTTTAAAAACTCACTTTGATTATTTTTATCTGATATATCTATATCATTTATCTTTAAAACATCAGAAGTGGCATCTTCTATAGTTGCTAATATTCTTAGTAGTGTACTTTTCCCACCACCACTTGGTCCTATTATAGCTAAACTATTTATATTATCTATCTTAAAATCATCTATATTTATACCTTCACCATTTTCGTACTTTTTCATAAGATTTTTTATCTCTAACTTCATTATCTAGCCACCACCTTTTTATTTAACCATTTTGCAATATAATTTAACGGTATTGTTATTAATAAATATCCAAGAGCCAATACTACATATCCAGTTACAAATTCAAATGTTTTTGAATTAAATGCATTTATGGCATTTGTAAACTCAGGTACAGATATTAATGAAAGTAATGCTGTACTCTTAACTAGTAAGCTAAAATGACTTGTTAATGTAGGCAATGTATTCTTAATTATTTGTGGAGCTATTATCTTTTTCATAGCTACTCTTCTTGGTAATTGAAGTATGTGTATTATCTTAAATTGTTGTTCATCTATTGCTTCATAAGCTCCTTGGAATGTTTTAGCAAAATATGCTGACATATATCCAGAAAGAATTAATGTTCCTGCAATGATTGGGCTTTTTATTCCTATTGCAGAGGTAAAGAAAAAGTATAGTACAATAACATGAACTATTAAAGGTACCCCTAAAGCTATCTGTGTATATGTTGAATAAAAATAATTTAAATAAAGTCTTTTGCTAATACTCATAAAAAACAATATTACACTAAAAGCTAAACTTATTATTAAGCTTAATATACTTATATAAATTGTTGTTAAATATGCTTGTCCTATCAAACCACTATAATCTTTTAAAACATTTAAATTTAATTTAAAATCTGGATTTCTATATATAACAAATAGTACTATTATATTAAAAAATGCAAATACTAAAAGCCCATTATATATCTTTTTTAAAGTTTCTTCTCTCATCTATGTTCCTCCTAAAAGAAGTATTCAAGCCCATAGCTCTTATACTTTTCTACTTGATCTTTCAAATATTTTTCTCTAGTATTCTCAAAGAATCCCTCTTCTCTTAGTTCATCTAAGGCCTTATTAACCTTGTCTTTAAGCTCTTCATTTCCTTTTCTCATTCCAATACCCCATCCTTTAACACCTGGAAGAGGTTCTAAAACAAGATTTATATTACTTAAATTTTGACTGCTTTCAATAAGACTTAAGGGATCATAGATAAAGGCTGTGCTTCCTCCATTATTAACATCAAGCATTGCTGCTGAAACCTCTGTGAACTCTTTTAAATGAGCTTTTGGTAAATTTTCTTTAGCCCACATAGCTCCTATAGTTCCTTGCTTTGCAGCTATAGTATATTTAGGATTGTTTAAATCTTTATATGTCTTTATATCATAGTTTTTATTAACTGCTAATCCTAAATCTGATCTAGCATATTCCTTTGAAAAATCTATAGTTTTTTCTCTATCCTCCGTAATTCCCATAGATGATATTATTAAATCTATATTATTACTTTGAAGTGCTGGTATAAGCCCAGAATAATCTATATTCTTTATCTTAACCTTCATACCAAGTTTTTCGCCAATGGCATTAGCCATATCCACAGATACTCCTGTAGGATTTCCATCCTTATCTACAGTTTCAAATGGAGGGAATTTTAATTCCATACCAACAGTAAGAACTCCTTTATTATCAAAAACTTTTGTACTAAATTTCTTACCTAGTACTGCAAAGTTTAGTGATAATAATAAAACTAATACTATTGTTATTTTAATTATATATTTCTTTTTTAAACTCATAATACTCTCCTACTATATTCTTATAAATTTCATTTAATAAAATATAATTTTATCAAATAATAATTATTAATTAGTATTATATATCGAAATCTTAAATATGTAAAATTAATTATAATAAAATAATTAGACTGCATAATATATTATTATGCAGTCTAATTTGTTTTACGATATTATACTTAAAATTTCATCAAAATCTTTAATTATTAAAGTCTTATTACCTCTAACTTCTATAATCCCTTGGTGTTCAAACTTTGAAAGTTTTCTGCTCATAGTTTCTCTAGTTATTCCACAATAATTTGCCATTTCCTCTCTATTTATAGGTAAGTCTATATATGTATCACCATTTTCTATTTTTCCATACTTTTCTTTAAATTCTTTAAGCATATATGCAATTCTAACTTGTACATCATTTGTTGCTAAAGTATGTGCAAATTCCTCTGTTTCTTTTAATCTTTCTGTTAAAGATTTTAAAACAACAAATGCAATATTAGGATTTTCTTTCAAAATCTCATCTACTTCAAAACTATCTATAGCACAAATTGTAATATCTGTTAAAGCTATAGCATTAAAAGAAAGTCCACCTTCATTTTCAAATAAGCTTGTCTCCCCAAAATAATCTCCTCTTGAAAAAATATGTATAATTTGTTCTTTTCCGCTTTTAGTAAGCTTACTTATTTTTACACTTCCACTACTTATTAAAAATAATTTTGAAAGAACCTCTCCTTCATAACAAATATATTCACCTTTATTAGCATGAAAACATGTCATTCCAGTTGCTAATTTATTAAATTCTTCTTCCTTCAAATCTTTAAATATAGTTAAGTCTTTGCTACACAAGCAATTCCCATAGCCCTTGCAATCACATTCCTTCATAAAAATTCTCCTAACTTACAATTATTCTTTTTTAGCATAAGCTCACCATTATCATTTATTATAATATATTTTCCATTATTATTCACACTTTTTTAACAATTTAAAATTATTTATTTTAATACTTGTTTATTTTACAACTTATTCTTATAATATATCTATACTCAAATATTTTGACTATAAAAATATTTGATTTTCATTTTTAGTCAGAAAGGATGTTTTTATGAATATAAAACCACTTACAATTGGAAATATATCAGCTAGACTACCTATAATTCAAGGGGGTATGGGAATAGGAGTATCTTTATCTAACCTTGCAGGTGCAGTAGCAAAAGCTGGAGGAATAGGCATAATTTCAGGTGCTCAACCTGGTTATTTAGAAGAAGATTTTAAATCTAATCCTCTTGAAGCAAATTTAAGAGCATTAAAAAAACATATAAAAATAGCTAAAGAAAAATCACAAAATGGAATAATTGGTGTAAATTTAATGGTTGCAATGAACAACTATGCAGAGCATGTAAAAGCTGCTATAGATTCAGGTGTTGATTTAATAATATCTGGTGCTGGACTTCCATCTCATCTTCCTAAATTTGCAAAAGGAAGTGATGTAAAACTTGCTCCTATAGTATCTTCTCTAAAAGCTGCTAAAGTTATACTTAAACTTTGGGATAGACATCACAAAGTTGCTCCTGATATGATAGTTATAGAGGGGCCTAAGGCTGGTGGACACTTAGGATTTTCTAAGGAGTCTTTAGAAGAAGAAACTAAAAACTTTGATTCAACAATAGTTGATATAATAAAAGAAACTTCAACTTATGAAGAAAAATATGAAAAGAAAATCCCTGTAGTTGTTGCAGGTGGTGTTTTTGATGGAAATGATATTGCAAAATATTTAAATCTTGGAGCAAGTGGAGTTCAAATGGCAACTCGTTTTGTTGCAACCGATGAGTGTGATGCTAGCATGAATTTTAAAGAAGCATATGTAAATTGCAGCCAAGATGAAATATCAATAGTAAAAAGTCCGGTAGGAATGCCAGGAAGAGCCATAAGAAACTCTTTTGTAAAGGGCACAGAACTTGAAAAAGGAAAGGTTTCTCACTGCTATAATTGCTTAATACCTTGTAACCCAGCTGATACACCATATTGTATAAGTGAAGCATTAATAAATGCAGTAAAAGGTGATCTTGATAATGGTCTTATTTTCTGTGGAGAAAATGCTTCAAAAATAAATAAAATAGTTTCAGTTGAGTCTTTAATGAATGAACTTGAAAAAGAAATATTAGAAGCTTAAAATAAAAGCAAATAAAAAAGATGTTATATTATAAAGTTCTTATAATATAACATCTTTTTTATTAATTGTATTCTATTTTAATGAGTGTTGATTTTAACTATATATGTAATCCCTCTTAATGAATAAATTTAGAATTTATTATTTTAATTAGATAGATAATAAAAAACACTTTATGAAATTAAGTAGCTCTGAATTACTAGCTAAAATCAACATGACTTTAAAGCACATGGCTTTTTAAAAAGCTATTAGTAATTAAGCTCTAATAAACATAATCCATGAGCTGGTGCTTTCTCTCCTGCCTTTGCTCTTTCTTTTGCTTCTAATATATTTTGAACATCACTTGCTTTTAGTTCTCCAAGTCCAACAGCTACTAATGTGCCTGTAATTATTCTTACCATATTTAATAAGAATCCATTTCCATTTATCTCTAAGGTAACTAAACCTTTCTTTTCTTCAATATCAATGCTATTTATAGTTCTTATCGTTGATTTGCCCTTACCTTTTAAACTTGTAAAACTCTTAAAATCATGAGTTCCTATTAAAAGTTCAGATGCTTTTCTCATTTCATCTAAATTTAATTTTTCACTAATATGCCAAGCATATCTTCTTAAGAAAACATCTTTAAATTTATTATTATCTATTGTATAAACATAAGTCTTTGCCTTAACATTAAATCTTGAGTGAAATCTTTCACTAGCATCTTTCATTTCTTTTACTCTTATATCTTCTGGTAGATATTCATTTATGTAATCCAACATTTCATCTATAGTCATAAAAGAATTCGTCTTAAAATTAGCTATGTAGTTTTTAGCATGAACTCCTGTATCAGTTCTTCCACAACCAATTACTTGAATTTCTTCTCCAGTCATTTTGCTTAATACTTTTTCTATTTTATCCTGTATAGTAGAAACATTACTTCCCTTTTGATTTTGTTTTTGCCATCCCTTATACTTGCTTCCATCATACTCTAAACACATTTTTATGTTTCTCATATTATTTTATCCTTCCTAATTAAAACATTTATTTTAACGTCATATAATTTTATCACACTAATCTAATGTAGGCTAATCAATATTATTTTTATTATAAAATTATATACATAAAACTATTTACTATATAACATTTCTATATGTGGTATATCATCCTCTAAATATATATCTGAAACCTTTTTAAAGCCAAGTTTTTCGTAAAAGCCTTTAGCATACTCCTGAGCTGATATTCTTATATCACTTTCTCCTAAAACCTCTTCTATAAATCCAATTGCCTTTTCCATACATTCTTTAGCTATTCCAGAGCCTCTATAATCAATTGAACATACAACTCTTCCAATTGAGGCTTCCTCATATGAAGTACCTTTTTTAAGAATCCGTACATATGCAACTATTCCTTCATCATTTTCAAAGTATAAATGATATGCATCTTTATCCTTATTATCACAATCTTGATAAGGACAATTTTGTTCTACAATAAAAATCTCATTTCTTAATCTAAGAATTTTATATAGTTCGTCTACTTCTAACTCATTAAAATGTTTTAATACCCACTTCATAAAACTATCCCCTTTCTAAAATAAATAACCTCTCTATACATACGCCTTAGCATAATTATATAGAGGGGTTATCTAGTAAACAATAGATTAGTATATATTTTTTATTATTTTTACCAAATAAACTCTATTTATACTAACTTATTTATGAATTATTAGCTTTAAATTGAATAATTCCTAATATAAATTTTATATGGTATAAATTTCTCTTTTAATTTAAACCATTTTATTATAAGATAATAAAGCTAAGGTTTAAATTATGTAGCTTATTTTTTAATAGGCTCTGTTTTAAATAAAACTCTAACAAAACTCAGAGGTGATTAAATGAAAACAATGCAAAAGCTATTAAGCAAAACTAGACAAGCAGTTCAGGAATATAATCTAATTGAAGATGGAGATAAAATAGCTGTAGGATTATCTGGTGGTAAAGATAGTCTAACTCTTTTACATATATTAAAAAATTATCAACGATTCTCTCCAGAGAATTTTGAACTTATAGCAATTACTTTAAACCCAGGTGGTGTTGATAATTCATCATTACATGAACTTTGTAAAAATATAGATGTTCCCTTTTATGAAATTCAAACCAATATAAAAGAAATTGTATTTGATATTAGAGAGGAGAAAAATCCGTGTTCTTTATGTGCAAATCTTAGAAGAGGAGCTCTAAATGATAATGCTAAAAAGCTTGGATGTAATAAGGTAGCTTTAGGCCATCATAAAGATGATGCCTTAGAAACTCTTATGTTATCAATTAGCTATGAAGGAAGAATCAACTGTTTCTCACCTAAAAGTTATATGCATAAAAATGACATAACACTTATAAGACCAATGGTATTTATAGAAGAAAGTCAAATAAGAAAAGCCGCAGATGAATATAATTATCCTATAATAAAGAACCCTTGCCCCGCTGATGGGAAAACTAAGAGAGAAGATATGAAGACTCTTATAAGAAATTTAGATAAGGAAATGCCTGGTTTCAAGAAAAATTTATTCAAATCACTTAGAAATACAGATCAAATGTTTGTCTGGGATAAAGATACTATCCAAAACATGTAAAAAAGTACAAGCAAAGCTTGTACTTTTTTTTAATGACTATATATATCAGATAATTCTATTTTGTATCTATCCCTTCTTCTTCCATTATCGTAAAGGGTTAAAGCAACTTCATCAAAAGCTTCATTATTTACTTGTACTAGTGGAATTTTAATTATAAATTCACTTCCCTCTCCAAGTTCACTTTTCACCTCTATTTTTCCATTGTGCAATAGAACAAGTTCTTTTACAATAAATAATCCCATTCCACTACCTTCATTTATCTTTGTAAGTCTATTGTTTATTATTTTAAACCGATCAAAAAGTGATTGAATTTTATCTTTAGGTATTCCTATACCACTATCTTTAATGCTTATATTGGCATATTCATTGTCAAAAGTTAAATTCACTATTATAACCCCGTTCTCTTTATTAAACTTTATAGCATTTGATAATAAATTTAAAATTATTCTTTCCATATGATTTATATCAAAAGCTACTATTTTCTCCTCTTCTTCAGTATCAAAAACTATACTAACCTTATTTTTTTTAGCAAAGTCACATATGGATAAAGTTAAATCCTCTATGTAGCTAACAATTTCATAATTTTTCATGTGGCACTTTAAAAAGCCAGACTCTAACTTGGTACTATCAATAAGATTATTTATCAATTTTAAAAGTCTAAAAACATTTTCTTTTCCTGCATTAATATATTTTTTGTAATATTCCTTAAAATCTATATTTGAGTTATCTAACTTAAGTTCTAATAATTGAAATACACTAAATATCAAATTAACAGGTGTCTTAAATTCATGAGAAATATTAGCAAAAAACTCCATCTTAAGTTTTTCTATTTTATTTTCCTCTGATATATTATCCGTTATATCATTTATTACTATTATTCTTCTTATAGAATCACCATTTTCATTTTTTATTGAATTTGCTCTAAACCAAACAGTTCTAACTTCATTGTCAATTCTGATAATTCTAGCTTTTTGTGAAAAGAAATCTGTAAAATCTATATTTCTAAACTTATGTCTATCATCTGGATGTATTCTCTCTTCTTGCACCAGTAAACACTCTTCATTATACAATTCTTTGCAATTTATTCCATAAAGTTTTTCAAAAGCCTCATTTACATATAAAGTTTTCTTTCCTTCTTTTATTATTACAACATCATCTAAGTAATTTAAAACCTCAAAAAACATTATGTCATTTTCATGAATTCTATTTTCTATAGCTTTTTTATAAGATATATCTCTTGTTAATCCTATTATTCCTTTTATTTCATAATTTTCATCAAAATATGGAGCTTTTATTGTCTCTTCTAAAGCAATAACTCCATTTCCTAATTCACACTTATCGCCATAAACCCTCTTTTCTTTAGCTTCAATAACATCTCTATCTGTTTTAAAGAACATTTCTGCTCTATATAAATCACGTGAAAATATTTCTTTATCTGTTTTTCCCAATATTTCTTTTTTATCTAAACCAATTTTATTTGCAAAAGCTTTATTACAATTCAAATACTTTCCTGCAATATCTTTAAAGAATACATAATCCGTCAATGAATCTAAAAATAAATCTAACATTTTCTTTTCATATCTAAATTTACTTTCCTTCTTAACAAAATCCTTTAGATAAAACCTATCTATCCAAATTATTAGCCCTTCTTTGTATCTCTTAGCACTTAAAAAATTGCTCTTGTATTCTCCAATATTCTCTATATCATTAAGCATTTCATAGTATATTTCTTTTAATTCCCTTAAATTATTGCTTTTTTCTAGTAAACTTTCTAAACATTCTCCAATTATCTCTTTAATATTAGAGTCATTTATAATTAAAGCTTTAACGGACTCTCTTTGATCCATAACACAATAAATATAATCCATAGGACATGTTTCTAATATTCCCTGAAAATCTTTCATATATAACTCTCCTTTAAGTTAAGAATTATTTTTTACAAAATAAAACAATTTTCCCTACATTTTAATTATATTTTAAAAAATACTTAAAACAATATATTAAAATAATTTTAATGCTAATAATTTACTTAACTAAACACATAGTTATAATATTTTCTTAAAGTCAAGTATAATTGAATTCAATTGAAGTTAATTTATAGAGAATATACATTTATTTTTAGTATTATTCATCACTTTAATAATCCTTTCACATTTTACCACTTAATTACATCATAGTATAATTAAACTATACATTGTATTTTAAACATATAAGAAGTATTAAATTACCATAGTGGTCTAATACTATAACCAAACATAAGAGGAGGTTTTAAAATGAGCAAAAAGAAAAAATTTACTTTTCCGACGGCTTTCACAGTATTATTTATTGTGCTAATATTATCAGCTATTTTAACTTATTTAATTCCAGCTGGGTCATATTCAAAACTATCATATAGTCAGCCTGATAAAGTATTTGTAATCACAAATCCAAAAGGAGAAACATCTAAAGAAGTTGCAACCCAAGAAACTCTAGATAAACTTGGTGTAAAGATAGGTTTAAATAAGTTTACAGATGGAAGTATAAATAAACCTATTGCTATTCCAAATACCTATGAAAAGGTTCCACAAAATCCTCAAGGAATTTCTGAAATAATAGAAGCTCCTATTAAAGGAACTTATGATACTATAGACATTATCATGTTTGTATTAATAATAGGTGGAGTTATAGGTATATTAAATGCAACTGGAGCATTTAATGCAGGTATAGCTAGCTTATCTAGAATAACTAAAGGAAGAGAATATCTTCTTATAATATTACTTAATATATTAATTGCTTTAGGAGGAACTACTTTTGGTCTTGCTGAAGAAACTATAGCTCTGTACCCAATACTACTACCAATATTCTTGGCAGCAGGTTATGATGCAATTGTTTGCATAGCAACTATATATATGGGATCTTCCATAGGAACAATGTTCTCAACCGTTAACCCATTTTCTTCTGTAATAGCCTCAAATGCTGCTGGCATAAACTTTACAGAAGGTCTTAATTTTAGATTAATAGGTTTGGTTATAGCTACTTTAATAACATTATTATATATAATCAAATATGCTAACAAGATAAAGAAAGATCCTTCAAAATCTCTTATATTTGATCAAAAGGATGAAATAGAAAATAAATTTTTACATGAATCTGCTAAAGATGTTCCAGAATTCACGTTTAGATTAAAGCTTATGCTCCTAATATTTGCTGCTTCATTTGTAATAATGATATATGGAGTTTACTCATTAGATTGGTGGTTTACAGAAATGACAGCTTTATTTCTAGTTGTTGGAATTCTTCTTGGATTTATTTCTGGACTTGGAGAAAAGAAATTTGTTAACGAATTTGTAGCTGGAGCTGCTGATTTAGTAGGAGTTGCTTTAGTAATCGGTGTTGCAAGATCAATAAACTTAATATTAGAAAACGGTAAGATATCAGATACTTTATTATATTTCTTCTCTAATGGAATACAGGGAATGGATAAAAATATATTTATAATATTAATGCTTATTGTATTCATTATATTAGGTTTCTTTATCCCATCATCATCAGGTCTTGCAGTATTATCAATTCCAATTATGGCTCCACTTGCAGATACTGTAGGTTTACCTAGAGATGTAATTATAAGTTCTTACCAATTTGGTCAAGGATTAATTTCTTTCATAACACCAACCGGACTTATACTAGCAACCTTAGCTATGGTTGATGTAACCTATAATAAATGGTTAAAATTCATAATGCCTCTTATGGCTTATATAACAATATTTGCTATAGGATTACTACTTGTACAAGTTCATCTTTAAAATAAACTTTAATTTTAATTAATAACATATAAGAATATTAATTCCTCTCCTTTGAAATACTAATTTTATATTATTTTTAAAGGAGGGGAATTTTTTGCAATTAACATCAAATTTTGATAAAAATATAAATATGTTATCAAAAGCTCTACGAATTGGAAAAAGCTTTGATATAATTGAACGTTCCATAATAATAGGTGATAAGAAAGCTAATATGTACTATATTGATGGCTTTGTTAAAGATGACATAATGGAACTTATAATGAGCGACTTCTTTTCGTTAAGCAAAACTGATATGAATTTGATAAAATCTCCAAAAGATTTTATGAGAAGACAAATCCCTTATGTTGAAGTTGGAAAAGAAATAGAGGTAGATAATATTGTGCCCCAAGTATTAAGTGGTCAAACTGCACTAATAATAGAAGGATTTTCTAGCTCCATAATGATGGACCTAAGAACTTATCCAGTTAGGGGAACTCAGGAACCTGAAACTGAAAAAGTTTTAAGAGGATCTAGAGATGGATTTGTAGAAACCATTGTATTTAATACAGCCTTAATAAGACGAAGAATTAGAGATCCAAGATTAACCTTTGAAATGCTTTCAATAGGAAAGATTTCTAAAACTGACGTAGTAATATCTTTTTTAGATGAAGCTGTTGATAAAAAGGCTCTTGAAATGATTCGTAAAAAAATATCTAATTTAGATATTCAGGCTCTTACAATGAGTGAACAAAGTCTTGTAGAATCTCTTGCAAATGCATCTTGGTACAATCCATTTCCAAAGGTACGTTATACAGAAAGACCTGATGTTGCTGCTGCACATATAACTGAAGGAAAAATAGTTATAATAATAGATAACTCACCTTCTGTCATAATTTTACCCACAACACTATTTGATTTTATACAAGATGTAGATGACTATTACTTACCAGTTATAACTGGTAACTTTGTAAGATTAATAAGAAACTTCATTTTAATATCTACTGTATTTGTTACTCCTCTTTATTTATTATTAATTCAAAATGCCTATAGGATACCTGATTACCTTAAATTTTTATTGCCTGAAGAGGGTTATAAAGTCCCCTTAATAATACAGTTTTTACTTCTTGAAGTTGCTGTAGATGGTTTAAAACTAGCATCCTTAAATACCCCTAATGCATTAGGTATGTCTTTATCTGTTATAGGTGGATTAATTTTAGGTCAATTTGCAGTAGATACTGGATGGTTTTTACCTCAAACCATTTTATATATGGCTATAGTTACCTTAGGAAGCTTTTCTCAGCCTAGTTTGGAACTTAGTTACGCTCTTAAATTTTTAAGGACATTGCTTCTTATATTAACCAGTTTATTTAACATCATAGGATTCATTGCAGGTCTAATAATAGGATTAATATTAATAGCTACAAATAAGACACTAACTGGCAATTCTTATTTGTATCCTCTTATTCCATTTGATTGGAGCGCACTTAAAGCACTTGTATTTAGAATAAGACTAATTCCAAAACAAAAAGATAAATAAAAGGAGTGTTCACATGAACACTCCTTTTATTTTGCTACTTTAATTCACCATGCTTTTCATAATTACTTATTCTTGAAATCTTATTGTTTTCATCTACAAAAACAACTTGTGGCTTATGATTTTTAGCCTCTTCATTTTCTAGGGTACAATAAGACATTAGTATTATCTTATCGCCAACTTGTACACATCTAGCTGCTGCACCATTTAAACATATCATTCCAGATCCTCTTTCACCAGCAATTGTGTATGTTTCAAATCTATTTCCATTATCTATATCAACTATTTGGACTTTTTCATATTCTAAAATTCCTGATGATTCTAAAAGTTCCTCATCAACAGTAATACTTCCTACATAATCCAATTCAGCTTGCACTACTGTGGCCCTGTGTATTTTTCCTTTTAACATCTCTACTCTCATTAGTTCTCACCCTTGCCTTTAAAAATAAAATTATCTATCAATCTAGTATTTCCAAACTTAACTGCTACAGCCACTAAAACTTCATCTTCTATTGAGTCTATCTTTTCTATTGTTTTATTGTCTACAATCTCAACATAATCTATATCTGCTAAATTTTCTTTATTAATCTCATTTACAATAAACTCTTTTAAGATATTTGAATCAGTTTCTCCATTTAATAATAATTCCTTGGAATTACTCAATGCTTTATTCAAGATTGTAGCAGCTTTTCTTTCCTCTAATGAGAGATATACATTTCTTGAACTCTTAGCTAATCCATCTGATTCTCTAATTATTGGACAGCCTATTATTTCAACATCAAAATTTAGATCTTTAACCATTCTTTTTATAACAGCTAATTGTTGAGCATCTTTTTGTCCAAAGTAAGCTCTATGTGGTGAAACTATATTAAATAGTTTTGATACTACTGTACATACACCTCTAAAATGAATTGGTCTACTTTTTCCACATAATTCTTTTGTTAAATTCTCTGTTTCTACATAAGTACAAAATCCATCTACATACATTTCGTAAGGTTCAGGATTAAATATTATACTTGCTCCAGACTCTTCACAAGTTAACTTGTCTTTTTCTAAATCTCTTGGATAATCATCTAAATCTTCATTTGGTCCAAATTGAGTTGGGTTAACAAATATGCTTACAACAACTTTATCATTTTCTTTTGAAGCCCTCTTAATCAATGACATATGCCCTTCATGTAAGTATCCCATAGTTGGAACTAAAGCCACTTTTAATCCTTCACTTTTCCAACTTTTTACCTGTTCTCTTATTTCACTAACCGTTTTTACAACTCTCATAATTACTCCATCCTTTTAATATAGTTTCTCTATTACTTCTTCATCTATTTTAAAAGCATGACTAGAATCTGGAAAAACTTTATCTTTTACTTCCCTAGAATATTCATTAAAGGCTCCTATCATCATATCTCCAACTTCACAGTATCTTTTTACAAACTTAGGAGTAAATTCTTTAAACATACCTAACATATCTTGATAAACCAATATTTGTCCATCACACTCAGCACCAGCACCAATTCCTATTGTAGGTATTCCTATTTCTTTAGTTATTAATTCAGCTAATCTATGTGGAACGCACTCTAAAACAACTGCAAAAGCTCCAGCCTTCTCCACCGCCTTAGCTGATTCTAATAAAGCTCTAGCTGCATCCTCACTTTTCCCTTGAACTTTGAATCCTCCCAAAGCATTAACAGATTGAGGTGTTAATCCAATATGAGCCATAACTGGAATTGATGCCTTAACTATAGCTTCTATTCTGTCACACATATCAATTCCACCCTCTAGTTTTACAGCATGTGCTCTTCCTTCTTTTATTAATCTTCCTGCATTTACTACTGCATCATGAATACCACTTTGATAAGACATAAAAGGCATATCAGCAACTACCAATGTGTTTTTAACCCCTCTTGATACAGCTTTTGTATGATGTATCATATCCTCTACAGTAACTGATAATGTATCTTCATATCCTAAACAAACCATTCCAAGAGAATCTCCAACTAGTATTCCATTTACTTCACTTTCATCAACTAACTTAGCTGTTGAATAATCATAAGCAGTTAGCATGCTAAGTTTTTCCCCTTTATTTTTACTTTCTCTAAATGTAACAACTGTATTTTTCATTATTCCTCTCCTAAAAACATCTCAATATTTTCGTAATTTCTATTTTTATTTTTTCTTTTAGCAATTCCTAAAACTTCCTTTGAAAGAACCTTGTAGAGTTTTTGATCATTTCTATTTAAAACTTCACAGTGCTTTATAATTGTATCTAAATCTCCTCTTTCTAAAGGACCCGTAAGACTTTCTACTATGCTATTTTCTTTAATATTATCAATATTAAAGCTTATCAATGGGTATAAAGCATCCTTTGCCTCATCCTCATAAAAACCACATTTTGTTAAATTTTTAATAGAACATTCAATAATACCTAATACCAAATTACTACACATGACAGCTGATGCATGATATAAGGCTTTATTGTCTCCACATATAATTTGAACTTTATTTCCTAAGTTCTCAAATAAGCTTTTAAAATAATTCAAATATTTTTTATGGCCTTCTATAGTTATAAAAGCTTCTTTCAAAGTTTTGTAGGAATTGAATTTATCAGAAATTGCGAATAATGGATGAATTGAATAAGGATACGCATTGTATTCACTTATATTAGAAAAGACATTAGATGTTAGAGAACCACTACAATGACAAATAATTTTACCATCTATAGATACTTCTCCACATTTAGACAACTCTCTTATTTCTTTCCAAACAATAGGTATAGAATTATCCCCTGTTGTTATAAAAATAATATCACTCATGTTAATAAGATCTTTTAACTTTAGAAATTGTTTAGTTTTAGTAAAATTCGCAGCTCTATAAGATGAGTCTACAGTTCGACTAAAATAACCTAATACATTTAAATTATTCTCTTTAAAATATTTTCCAAAGGTAAATCCAACCTTACCTGCACCAATAAAACCTATTCTTATAATTATCACCTCCAAAAAGAGTGCAATATTATCTTCTTATTTCTATTGAGTGTCTAAATTAAACATAAATATAAATAAATTAATGGTATGACTTATAAAAAAATATCATCCACCTAAAACACTATCACTATTTACAATTTTTATCAATATTTCAATAAAAAGTTTAAATTATCTGAAAATTCTATTTCATTCTATAAATTCTTTGTTATTGCTTTAAAGTTTAGTTATATCTTAAATCAGAGCTGTTTTCTAATATATGGTTTACAAACTTAAAATATAGTCACTAAATAAAAAGCATATGATTTTTTTAATATTTCATTAACTTAAAGGATTTTATATTTTTTTGTAGTAATTAATACTCTATAAATAATTTTGGAGGATTTGACATGAAAAATATAAAAAGATTTATATGTATTTTTTTACTTTTAATATTTTTAATCCCATCTACAAAAGTCTTAAGTCGTGCAGGTGGAGGGGGAGGAGGAGGCGGAGGTGGTGGAGGCGGTGGTTCCTCTTCTAGTAGTTCTTCAGGTAGTGGTTCATCATCTGGTGTTGGTTTTATAGGGATGATTGTTTTCTTAGGTGGATTCTTGTTTATAAATAAAAAAAATAATTCTATTTCTACCGTTACACTTATATCAAACAGAAAAAAAATACTAGCTGATTTAAATGAACTTGAAATAAATGATCCTGCTTGGAATTTTTGCGAAATAGAAACTCAAATAGAAGATTCCTTTCCTCTTATTCAAGAAGCATGGATGAATAGAGATTATTCACCGGTTAGACATCTAATGACAGAAGATTTCTATAACACTCATACAGTAAAAATGAACTGGATGGCTTTACGTGGTGAAAAAAATATATTAAAAAACATAAAGTTAAAAAAAGTTATTCCTATGGTTGCAGTGGAAAATGATGAAAATGGAGATGACTATATCTGGGTTTTATTGGAGGCTAGAATGATTGATTATACTATTAATGAAAAAGATAATATTATAACCGATGGTGATCCTTCAATGGGTAATAGTTTTCAAGAGTTTTGGAAATTTATAAAAAAAGATGGAAAGTGGCTAGCTGATACAATTCTACAAATTGATGAGGTTTCTCCTAACTTCTTTAATAATCAAAAAAAATAAGGAGTTCTCATCAAAACTTAATAATAAAACTTATTTTGATACAACTCCTTATTTTTAGGCTCTGTTTTGAACTAATATTGATATTATAAGATAATCAACACTCACTTAAAACAGAGCTTTACTTTTATTCTTCTTTTAATTCATCTATAAATTCTTGTGCCTTTATTTTTAATGGGCTATCTTCTTTTAGCTTTTGTAATCCAATGTTAATTCCTTCTTTATCAAGAACTAATCCATCTGTAGGAATATACCATTTAACCCTCCTACAATGCTGCATAGGAAGTCTATCTATTCCGACTTTATCGAATATAGGTTCAAATCTATATGGACTTGTTACTTTTCCAACTCCAACAATAGTGAAGCTACCATCATGAGAATTTATTTGTTTTAAAATAAGTATATCTCCTACCTTAACTTCTTCTGCAAACTTTTTAATTAAAGAACTTTCTTTTTCTAATAGTTCATATTCTTCTTTGTTGTCAAAGTAATTACCTTTATCCCCAGGGCCAACAATAGCAACTCCCAAATCAAAGAATATGTCTACTAGGTTTGTGTTACCTATCTCTGCTGATATTTGCCAATAATTCATATTCATTACCTTCTTTCATACCAATTAATATAAAACACTTTTTTATCAACAAAGTAAATATACTTTATAAAATATTATACTCTTTTAATGCTAATTTGTTTAGCGTTGCTTTTAAAGTAAATCCTATTTTTATTTAATATTAAGTTTATATCTGGTTTACGAGCTATATATAAATTAATAATTTCTTGAAGTATAATCTATGACCTAGTGATTTCTTAAATATGAACAAACATAAACTATAACTTCTCTTATTCTATTTAGTTCACTTTCCTTGTTTTTCTTTCTCCATATAGTTATATAATCACAGAACCAAAGTTCTAATTCCTCTGCTAACTTAATCTTGTCTATTTCTAATAATCTTTCTCTTCTAAACTCTTCTTCTAATAAAACTAAGAAGAATTTATCTATAAGTTCCCATCCTTTAGCTGATATTATAAAGCTTTGCATAGCTTCTTTATCATCAACATTTCTAAGAAGCTTGGTAAACTCTTTTCTTACTTCAACAGCATCCTTATAACCTTCAAATACCTTCTTAGAATCTATATTTTCAATCTCTTCTCTGGTTTCTTCTTTTTCTTCAAATTTTTCTTTCCATCTAACAAGTTCTCCCCAACCAGCAACCTGATTTTTAGATAGCTTATCCATAAGAGAAACAACATTCATAGACATATCTCCAAACTCTATAAGAGAAATTGATTTAAACATATCATTAAAATCTCCTTCTTCAGGATTCCATGAGATAGCTGCTCCATATGCCATAGATGGTATTGAGTTAGCTAATAAGTTTATATTTCCGTAGTCTCCCCAGTTAGTATTTAAAACACCTATCGCTCCATATTTCTTTCCATGAGAAACCATTCTGCTTATATTACTAAATGAACCTTCCATAAGATTCATCATCATATTCCATCCACCAACACCTGGACAAACATACTGAATCTTATTATGCTCTGATATTATTTTAGTTGCTACATCATTAGCTTGTGGATGATAATTCCATGTTAAGCAAGTTAAATCTTCTGGTATATCCTTCAAAAGTTCAGGATATCCAACTATTATGTCGCCCCAAAACATAACCTTTTTATTACACTTTTTAACAATTTCATATACTTTATTTAAAAAGTCAGTATATATCTTTCCTACTCCAACTTTTTCTGCAAGCTCTTTACTCTTTCCTTTACCTAAATCAAAAGTTTCATCACAACAAATATTAAATTGCTCTGAACTAAATAGAGGAATAAACTGCATAAGCATATCCTCAACAAATTTTATGCTTTCTTCCTTAGTAACGTCTAAAGTATGATGTGCCATTCTATCCACAAAAGAATATTTTTCATCTCTAACTTCTAACTCACATAAATCTTTAAATGACTCTGTTCTTAGTGCTTCATATAAATGACCAAATGTTGATAATGATGGAACTAACTCAATGCATCTTTCATTACAATATTGATCTAATATTAATATTTCTTCTGCTGTTAAAGGATCTTTATCCATCCATACTTCACTCATACCTTTAAAGGCAAAAGTATGCTCAATATATAACTGAAGCTGATTTAATTTATAAAAAGCAGCTTTATCTACCAATTCTTTTAAAGTTTCTAAAGTAGGAACCTTTCCCCTTGTTACATCATGATAGAACCCTCTATGAGCATAAAATGGTTCATCATTTATATCTAAGCAAGGAATACATGCACCATATTCCCTTATTAACTGCTTAAGAGTTTGCCCACCATAGAATAATCCTTCTCTCATTCCTTTTATAATAATATTGCTTTCACATACAGATAAATTATATGCTTCCTTATTATCAAAAATATTACTTGTAAGTATAATTGAATTCTTATAATCTTTTTCACTAAATAATTTATTTATATTAACCTTAAAACCTAAATATTTTTCTATCTCCTCTTGAATAGAAAGTGCTAGTTTAAGTTCATTAAAGCTAAGATTATTACTTATAATAATTTCACAATCTCTTTCTATTAAAAAACTTCCTTCTTTTTCAACAATATTCTTTGGTCTTGGTATTAAGTGCATAATTGCTTCCCCCTCATAATAAAGAAATAAAATATTCACTTTATTCTTTTAAAATTTCATAATATAATTAACCTAGTTAAAGGTTTACTATAATTATATATCAATAAAACTTAATTTTAAGGAAGTATTTTGCCTTAAATTAACACAATATTGCTTTAAGGAGATATTTATGAGTAATTATATATATGAAAATCACATACATAAAGATCCAAAGTTTCCTATAATATTTCATTGTGACCACTTAAATTCTAATCGTCCAAGCTTCCTTATGCACTATCATGACAGTATAGAAATTCTTTATTTTCTAGATGGTATTGGCAAAATATATTGTAATAATAAAATTATACAAGCCTCTACTAATGATATTGTTATTATTAATTCAAATGAACTACATTCAATAGAAACTATTAATGAATACTGCAAGTATTACTGCTTAATAATAGATAAAAGTATATTAGATAAGGATATATTCCCTGAAAGCTCTATTTTTAATAATTTAATAACTGATAACTTTATAAAAACTAAATTTATATCAATAGACAATGAATTTAAAAATAACAATATGTTTTTTAAAGAACTTATCAAAAGTGAGGTTATTCAAATATTAATTCATCTTCATAGAAACTATATTCAAAAAGAAAATATTAATGTACCGACCAAAAATTCAAATAAAATAGATATGATAAAAGAAATAATATTGTTTATTAAAGAAAATTTTAATACCCCCATATCCATAGATGATATTTGTACTCATGTTTCATTTAGTAAATATTATGTTTGCAGAACATTTAAAGAGATTACAGGTAGTACTATTTTAGACTATATAAATTATATACGCTGTTATAACGCTAAGAATTTAATGCTTTATAAAGGGTATAATATTTCTGAAAGTGCTTATAAGAGTGGTTTTAATAACTTATCATACTTCTCCAAAACCTACAAGAAACACATGGGAATACTTCCATCTAAAGATAATATTACCTAATTAAGAGTATATTGAAGCATAGGAAAGATTTAACCATCTATTATTATAAGATTTTGAATTTTAATTAATAATATTTACTAATTAATTTGATTAATTTACGTAATAGTAATAGAATATTTTCATAAAACAAAACTTTAAAAGAAGGTGTACACATATGTTAAGCGAAAATTTATTAGAAAAACTTAATGAACAAGTTAATTTTGAATTTTATTCATCATACACTTATTTAGCAATGGCTGCTTATGCAGAATCAGTTGATTTAAGTGGATTTGCAAACTTTTTTAGAGTTCAAGCTCAAGAAGAATTATTCCATGCTATGAAATTCTATGATTACATATTCCAAAAAGGTGGAGTTGTTAAATTAGAAGCAATAGAAGGTCCAAACCTAGAGTTTAACAGCATAATAGAAGCCTTTCAAAAAGGATATGAGCATGAACAATTAGTTACTAAAAGGATATATGGACTTGCTGATGTTGCTTTTGAGGAAAAAGAACATGCTACTATGAGTTTACTTAATTGGTTCATAGATGAACAAGTTGAAGAAGAAAACAATTTCCATTCACTACTAAAAAAGGTTAGAAGATCAGAAGGAAATCCTGCTGCTCTTTATATGATGGATGATGAATTAGCTACAAGAGTATTTACTCCTCCTACAACTACAAAATAATTTTATTATTAGCTATGAAAACTTTTGATTATTCACTTGTTTTTATAGCTATTTTTCATTTTTTAAGTGGAAATTTTATGGGAAATCATTGAATTTTTTATAAAAAAACATTTCAAATTTTAACAATCCTTTCTAATGTAAATGTTTCATAAAACCTATTTCATTTCTTTTTTTAAATTCCTTTACAGCAATACCTAATGGTGCTACTATTAAGCTTATTAAATTTAAATATTTTGTGTACACATTAATATTTTATTAATATTTAATCAATTTAAACGTAATTATAATATTTTTAAAATTAAAGGAAGTATTTAAAATGAGTACTAATAAGAAATCTATTAAAAAAATCACATTAGGAGGATTTCTAATTGCATTAGGAGTCGTCTATGGAGATATTGGAACCTCTCCTCTCTATGTTATGAAATCAATAATAAATGGAAACGGGGGATTAGCTAGTGTAACCCAAGATTTTATCCTTGGTGTACTCTCTCTTATATTCTGGACAATGACTTTATTAACGACAATAAAGTATGTTTTAATAACTTTAAAAGCAGATAATAAAGGTGAAGGAGGAATATTTTCACTTTATACACTAGTTCGTCGTAGAGCTAAATGGCTTATAATTCCTGCCATGATAGGCGGTTCTGCCTTATTAGCAGATGGAATGCTTACACCTGCTGTTACTGTTACTTCATCTATAGAAGGATTAAAAGTACTTCCAAGCTTTAATAGTATTTGTGGAAATAATCAAGATATAATCATAACAATCGTTATAATAATCTTAAGCTTTTTATTTTTCATACAACACTTTGGAACTGAAATAGTTGGTAAGATTTTTGGACCTGTAATGTTTATTTGGTTTGCATTCTTAGCTATTATTGGAATAGCTAATATGTCAGATAGCCTTTATCTTTTAAAAGCACTATCTCCATATTATGCTATAAAAATATTATTTAGTCCCTATAATCATTTAGGATTCTTTATACTAGGTGGTGTTTTCTTATCAACAACTGGAGCTGAAGCACTTTATTCTGATCTTGGACATGTTGGAAGAAAAAATATTTACCTCACTTGGCCTTTAGTTAAGTTATGTTTGCTTCTTAACTATTTTGGACAAGCAGCCTGGATTCTATCAGTTAGAGGCGATAAGCATTTAAATACTGTAGAAAACTTAAACCCATTTTTTCAAATGATGCCTCATTGGCTTTTATTATTTGGGGTAATAATTTCAACTTTAGCTGCTATAATAGCTTCTCAAGCTTTAATTTCAGGTTCATACACCTTGGTTTCAGAAGCAATTAAGTTAAATCTATTCCCAAGACTTCAATGTCTTTACCCTTCAAACTCTAAGGGACAGATTTATATGCCATCTATAAATAAAATATTATGGATTGCATGCATAGCTATAGTCTTATATTTTAGAAGTTCTGATAATATGGAAGCTGCCTATGGTCTTTCAATAACAGTTACAATGCTTATGACATCAATACTACTATTTAACTATTTATTAAATAAGAAAACTCCAAAACCAATTGCTTTAATTGTATTACTATTCTTTGGAACTTTAGAAACCTCCTTTTTAATATCAAGTGCTGTTAAATTTGAAAAAGGTGGATTTGTGTCTGTTTTAATAGCTTTATGCATATTAAGCATTATGTACATATGGATAAAAGGACATTATATAAAAATGAGTTTATTAGATTATGTCCCTATAGAAAACTATAAAGAACAGTTAAAGGAACTTAAAAATGATTTAGATAGACCTAAATATGCTACAAACTTAGTTTATCTTACAAGTTCTGAAAAATCTAAGAGAATAGAGAGAAAAATCATGTACTCTATTTTAGATAAAAGGCCTAAAAGAGCAGATGTATATTGGTTTGTAAATGTAGTTGTTACTGATGAGCCTTACACAGCAGAATATACTGTAAACACCTTTGGTACAGACTATATTGTAAAAGTACAGCTTAAACTTGGATTTAGAGTTAATCAAAAGCTTAATGTATTTCTTCGTCAAATAGTTGGTGAACTTATGGATAATGGAGATATTAGAGTTCAAAACAAAAAATACTCTACCCTACCTCACAGAAGAGTTGGAGATTTTAGATTTACTTTAATAAATGAAATATTATCATCTGAAAGCCATATAAGAACATTAGATTCAATGGTTATTAGAGCAAAACTATTCATAAAGAAATTTACAGTTTCTCCAGCCAAATGGTTTGGTCTTGAATCAAGTGAAATAGAAATAGAAAATGTTCCTCTAATAATAGGAACCACAGAATATACAGAATTAACACGTGTTCATAAGTAATATTTAAAAGGCTATGCTTTAAATAAAAACATAGCCTTTTATAAAATAAAAATACTCAATTAAAAAGTAGTTATTAAAACTCTCTTATTCTTTCATCTCTCATTCTTTTGTTTATATAGTTTGCAAATCTCATTTTAAATCTTTCAAACTCCTTTAATTTATAGAAGTTATTTAAATCAAAAGTTAAGAACAGTGTGTCCATTATTAAATAACATAAATCATTTAAGTTATTCTTATTTTCTTCCTCTACCTCTAAGCTATCAGCTTTTAACTTTAAATCTCCTATTTGATTTTGAAAGTTTTCTAAATTACTCATTACAAAGTCTTCACTAAATCCTTCAAAGTTTTTATTTACTAATTCCTCTATAAAATCAACGTAGTTTTTATTTACTTCTACGTATTCTTCATAAATGTTTACTAATTCCATTTTTTCACCTCATATAGTCTTATGGTATATTTATAGATTCTACTTTAAACACTGCTGACTTTAGATAGAAATATAAGCTAATCTTAAAAATTTACTGAAATCAGCACATCTTTAAAATAAATCTATTTTCTAATACTTTACTTAATTATAAACTATGCTATTTGTAATTGTCTAACCTATTTATCTAAGCAGTGCATATGTTCTTTTGCATCTTCACCCTTCACTAAATATGCTTGACCTTTTGAACAGAATATGGAGGTTGACGTATAATCTATATCAGAATTTCTATCATAGCCTCTCTGTTCAATTACTTCCTCTTGATTATGACACAAATCATATCCATCAAATTTTAAACTTAGGCCACCTTTACCTTTAGTAAAGCTTTGAAACTCCATTCCATAATTTATAAAAGTAGCTACAGGGCCTCTTCCTTCTATTATAGCTCTATCATTTTTAATTAAAGGTTCCTTAAACTCACCATTTAATTTTTGAATATCAGTCATAACTCTTCCTATTAGATTCATATCAACATCTATTTTAAACTTATAAAATGGCTCTAAAAGAATATTTTCTCCACTTTCTAATCCCTGTCTTAAGGCTCTCTTAGTTGCTTCCCTAAAATCTCCACCACTAGTATGCTTATTATGTGCTCTTCCAGTTAAAAGTATAATATTCATATCTGTAATTGGAGAACCTGTTAGTATTCCCCTATGCTCACATTCAAAAATATGAGTTCTAATTAAATTTTGATTCCCAGTAGTTAAATGATCTGCATGACATTTATTTTCAAAACTTATTCCAGAATTTCTAGTTGAAGGTTCAAGTTTTAAGTGAACTTCGCTGTAATGGCCTAATGGTTCAAAATGACCATACCCTATTAAGCTTTCTCCAATTGTCTCTTTATATAAAATCTCTGGTGTTCCAAATTCAACCTCTTCATTAAATCTACTTTTCACAACTTCTTTAAGTACTTCTATCTGAACTTGCCCCATTATATTTACATGAATTTCTTTTAATCTCTCATCCCAAGTAACCCTAAGACTTTTATCTTCACTCTCCAATATCCTAAACCAACCTAGAACATCTTTTGGATTTAATCCCTCTCTATAAATTACTTTTGATTTTAAAGTTGGAATCATATCATATGAATCTATATTTTCCATTCCTATTCCATCACCTGATTCTAAATCTTTTATACCAGAAACTCCAAATATTTCTCCAGCAGTTATGGAATTTACAAGTTCAAATTTATTTCCATTATAGCTTCTTATTTCATTTATCTTTTCTCTTATCTCTTCATTTTCTTTTAAATAAACTAATTCTTCCTTAGTTTTTAGACTTCCTTGTAAAGCCTTTATAAATGTTATTCTAGTATTTCTTTCATCATATCTAACCTTGAATACTCTCCCTTTAAACTCTCCCATTTTAGAGTACTCTGTGTATGTTAAATTATGAAACCAATTTATAAATTCAACTAATCCTTTATCTAAAAGAGCTGATCCACTAAAACAAGGTGTTATTTCTAGATTTTTAATCATGGTCTTTAAACTTACTAATGCCTTTTTATTATCTAACTCACCTTCTAAATATAAATTTAAAAGTTCATCATCTTTCTCCGCTATTTCTTCTAAAGTCTCTTCTGTTAGTTCCTCTTCACTACTATTAAAATACACTGCATTAGAACTTAACTTACTTTTAATTTCGCTAATAGTAGAAGTAACATCCGCGCCTTCCCTATCAATTTTATTTATAAATATAAAACTTGGAACATTATATTTATTTAAAAGCTCCCATATAGTTTCTGTATGTCCTTGTACACCTTCCACAGCACTTATAATAAGTATTGCATAATCTAACACACTTACAGCCCTCTCCATCTCTGGAGAAAAATCTATATGTCCAGGAGTATCTATAAGATAATATTCATCCTCTTCAATGTTAAATTTGGCTACTTCTGAATATATGGTTATACCTCTTTCCATCTCTATTTCATTATTATCTAAATAAGAGTTCTTATGATCAACTCTTCCCCTACTTCTTATACTTTTTGTATGATATAATAATTGCTCAGAAAATGTTGTTTTCCCACCATCAACGTGAGCTAAGATTCCTATTGTCTTTCTCATAGTATTCCTCCACTATTACGTTTCAAAAATATCATAATACCTTTACTAAATTACTTTTATATGGTATAACAATTAATATTTAATATAATTTATATTTTTTGTTAACATATATCTTATATCATACAATATACTATATAGATTTAACAATATTAAGTCAGAGGGGGCTTGGAAGAATGAATACATCTATTGCATATATAGGTACTTACACTAATGGGGCTAGTGAAGGTATATATAGGTTATCCTTAGATAATGATAGTGGAAATGTAATCGAACTATCATTAGTAGCTAGATTTGGTAACCCAACTTACTTATGCATAAATAAAAACAAATTATATACAGTAGGAAACCCATTTTCTTTAGATACTTTAGGAGGCGTAGCTTCTTTTCATATAGAAGAGGATTATTCCTTAAAATTAACTGGTGCTAGCTTATTACAAGGAAAAGCACCATGCCATATAAACTTAATTAATAAAGATGAGAAATCATTTATTATTTCAAGTAATTATCATGAAAAATCAATAAATACTTATTCTTTAAATGATTCATTAGATATTGATACAAGTTTATCATCATTTGTACATAAGGACAATTCTAAAATGCACTACTCTACATTAACACCAGACGGTAAATTTATATGCTCTACTAATCTTGGAATGGATAGAATAGAACTATTTAGAATTAATAACGGAAATAAACTTACTTATTTAGATGATTTAAGTTTTCAATGCACAAAAGGCTGTGGCCCTAGACATATAGAATTTTCAAAGAATGGAAAATTTGCATATGTAATATGTGAAAATAGTTCTGAAATAATAATACTCAAATATCTAGGTGAAGAAGGATTTAAGTTAGTTCAGTACAATCATGTTCTACCTAATGGATTTGGAGGCGAAAACTATGGTTCAGCCATTAAAATAACATCTTGCAACAGTTACTTATATGTATCAAATAGAGGTTTCAATGGAATCACTGCATTTAGAATAAATGAAGAAAGTGGTCTACTTTCACTAATAAACCACTATAGCTCATATGGAGATTTTCCAAGAGATTTCACATTAAGTCCTTGTGAAAAATTTTTATTAATAGCAAATCAAAAATCAGATAACTTAACAATTTATTCAAGAAATTCTGATGGAACTTTAAAACTTATAAACAAAGAAATTAATGTTCCAGCTCCAACTTGTATAAAATTCTTGTAAAAAATGGGAAGAATATGTTCTTCCCATTTTTTATATACACTTAACTTCTCCATCTAAAAATAAAGTTAAACATCTGTTTAAATATCTACCATCTATATTTTTAATACATATATCTTCTATATATGCTTTAACACATATTTTATCTTCTTCTAACAATCCCTCTATACAATATCCATCAATCTCACAAGGAATTACTATAAATGCACTATCATAGCATTCAAATCTTGCAGAATGAATAGATTCCAATTCGTTATCAGCTGTATAAACAATTAAATCCTCAGTTTTAAATTCTACTATTAATTTGCATCCACTTAAATTTTGTCCTTCATAAGAAGTTTTTTCCTTTGTATCTATAGCTCTAACACTTATTATTTTCACATTTGAACTTATACTTTTTATATATTTAGCATTAGGTTTTAGTGATGGAATTTTCAGCTTCTTTGAAACTGTTGTTTCTTTAAAATAAATAGGATTACTTGGAAGTTTTTTAGCTAACCCTATAGTTTTTATACTACTACACCCTTCAAAACAGGCTTTTTTATTTTGTCTAAAGCAAGCAGGACAAAGTTCAACATCTAAAAATAAAGCTAAGCATATATCAAGACTCCTCTCATTAAAATTTACCATACATATATTTTCAATATATGTATTTACTCTTATAAATTCAGGAGAATCAATTTTATTTTCAAGCACTATATATTTGCAAAATTCTTTTTTCTTTCTAAAAGAGTGAAGAGACTGTTCTAATTTCTTGGATACATATATAATATTATAATTTATATATCCACTTACTATTAGCTTATATCCAGTTAATCCTTGTCCTTCTAAGGAAGACCCAACTGGTGTTTCTATTAGTTTTTTATCTTCTATTATTACCTTTGCATCAATTCTCGTTATGCTTTCTATATCAGGCTTTTGTGAAGGAACATGAAATCTTTCTTCTGAAATAAACTGAGTAAAAGTTGTTGGATTATCTGGAAACCTCTTGTTTTCATATATATAATCAATCTGTTTATTCAAATTAGTATAGTCACATGGTAATTTATTATACATATAACTCACTCCTATTTTTAATATTTCCACTCCTTATAAAGACTATATTCCGCTTTCAATTAAATAGACAACATTAAAAAACATTCTGTTTCCCTCTAATTCTTCAAAGTAAATATACTCTATTTCACCTACTAAAACTATCTTGCAATAACATTCATCAACTATATCTGGAATAACAATATAGTTACATAAAGGAAGTTCTATAGTAAGTTCATATATATTACATTCCTCCTCATATCCTATATAGCACACTCTTAAACATAGATACGATGGTACTATTAATTTCTTTCCCGTAATCATCTGATTTTCATTTGAAACTCCAATAGGTGATTCTACTATTTTGTACTCCCCAAAGCTTATATCTCCTTGAACATCTATAATCTCCTTAACCTCTCTTAAATAATCATAGAAATCAATTATGCCATTAAAATTACTTTCCTTAAAACCAGCTAAAATTATATCTATAGCACATTCATTGCTTGTAGCAACTAGATTCCTAATAAAACCTTCTAAAAAATCTCCACTAAACTCTAAAGAAGCTAAATTTACAAGTTCTATAGGACATGGAATACATACCAATCTGACCTGAAACTCTATATTTTTTGTCTCTCCAGCTAATATAGTTCCAAGGTTAATTCCATTTTCTAAATCTGCTCCAGTAACTATTCCTATAGAATCCCCAATAAATGACCCTTCAACAAACTCTGTTCCCCTAGGAATATTATCAAAAAACATTAAATTAGCTACATCTATAGGAGAATAATTTGTTATTTCAAAACTATAGGTTATTATTTCACCTAATGATATCTCTTCTACAGAACAATTTTTAAGTATAACAATTGGTACAACAAAAATTTCAACAAGGTTAGAATCATCTATAGCATCAACTGGTGCTTTATTTGGATCAACTATATAGTTATAATTTGTACTAGCTATATTAGGTATTGGATTGGGATTTGGAACTTCTAAAATTAATAGTCTATAGGTTATAGTTATACTTTCATTAGGCGCCACTGGATTTGTTAAATGTATCCCATTATCTAAATCACCAGTATAAGAAACATTTACATTTAATGATCCAGCAACTAATCTTGTACTAGCCCTAACTGGATCTGTAATAACAACATCCCTAGCATCTACATTTCCACTGTTTGTAAATGTAATTTTGTATTCAACTTCTTCACCTACTTGAACAACATACCTATCACTAGATTTTAATACTGGCTCAAATTCAGCATGATTTATTTGTGTAAATACAGTATTTGACTCTCTTGCTGCACTTACTAATCCTTCTAACGAATCAACTTCATAATCATAATTTACTGTAGCAGAATTAGGAAGAGGATTTGTATCTGGTATATCCGTAGCAATTATTCTATAGCTTATATTAGCCGTATCCCCTGGTGCTAATGGACTGGTTAAATTTATTGTTGTTGTTGGATCACCTGTAAAACCAACATCCCCACTAATACTTCCTGGTACATAACTTGTCTTATTAGCTATAGGATCAGTTATAACTATATTTTCCACATCTACATTACCTGTGTTGGTAAAGCTTATAGTATATTCTATTTCTTCATTTACATCTGCATAGACTTTATCTACACTTTTTGATACTGGTTCTAAATCTCCATGATTTATTTGAGTATAAACAGTATTAGAATCTATTAAATCAGATACATTAGGATTACCTGGATCCACATTATATTCGTATTCTAGAGTAGCAGTATTTGGTATTGGATTAGGAGTTGGTATTTCAAAAGCTCTTATATTAAAAGTTAATATTACGTTTTCTCCAGGAGCTATTGGATTATTAAAACTTATAAATGTGGTTGGATTTCCAGAAAAGGTTACATTAGAACTTATACTTCCATCGACATAATTAGTTCCACTAGGTATAACATCCATTAGTTCTACATTGACTATATCTATATTCCCAGAGTTAGTAAAACTTATCGTGTAAGTTATATCTTCACCAATATCAGCAAGGCTTTTATTTACAAGCTTTACAACATCAGCTACTTCACCATGTCTAACTTCTGTAAAAACCTCATTAGAGTCTAAAGTAACCTGAACTGGATTTTCAGATGGATTTACTGTATATTCATAATCTAGACTAGCACTATTTGGGATTGGATTTGGATTTGGTATCGAATCTATTAATACTCTAAATGAGATTGTAGCACTTTCAGTTGGTCCTAGTGGATTATCTAATATTATTGTACTTGTTGGATCTCCAGTAATACTAACATTAGAAGAAATACTTCCTCCAACATAGGTAGTACCATTTGGAATTATATCTGTAATTACTATATTCTCAGCATCTACATTCCCAAAATTAGTGAAGTCTAAAGTATAAGTTATTTCATCTCCTATATCTCCATATGGTAAATCTCTAGTTTTAGAAATAGAAGTTATTTCCGCATGTCTAACTTCTGTGGAAACACTATTTGAATCTCTACTTTCATTAATGGTTGTACCAGAAGAATCATAGCTATAGTCAACAGTAGCTATATTTATAATAGGATTTGGTGTTGGAATGCTATTTACAATTAAGTTATAACTTACAGTAAATAACCCACCTGGAGCTAAATTATTATTTAAACTTATAGAACTTGTAGGATCTCCTGTTATTAAAACATTAGAATTAATACTCCCTGACACATAACTCGTACCATTTGGTATAGGGTCAGTTATAACTATATTTTCCCCCTCTACTGTTCCAGTATTAGTAAAACTTATAGTATAAACTATCTCTTCTCCAATATCAGCAAATGCTTTACTACTAATTTTTATTGGTGAAATATCAGCCATTTCTTCACCTCCTTAGTTAAACTCCACTTTCAACTATATAAGTTATACAATAATGTATAGTTCTTTCATCAACAAGCTCATAACTTATATTCTCAAATTCATATGAAACCTCTATATCACATGGCTTGTATTCTAAGTCTGGTAAGACTATATAATCACATAAAACCTTATTTTTATTAACTGTATTTATGCTTTGTTCCCTATTTAAAGCCACATACTGTAAAAATAAATTTAATTCACTATAAATTGAAAGCTTTTTACCCTTTAGTTCTTGATTACTAATATTTTTACCTATAGGTGTTTTTATAAACTCATATTTTATACACTCTAAACAAGCTCTTAAATCAACTATTGATTCAATATCAAAGGCATCTTCATCAAGCGTTATTGTTCCTTCTTTTAGTCCTTGAGTAAAACCTATTCTCTTTATATTGATGGAGCACTGATTGCTTCTATTATTAGGAACTCTACTTATAATTCCTGGTTGAAATTCTGCTTCATAATAAGCACTAGCTACATTAACCAAAGGTTCTTCACATGGAATTTCTATCAATTTTACTTCAAAAGAAATTGATTTACTGCTTTCTGCAGGAATTGTACCTATTAAAACTCCGGTTAATAAATCCTTCTCGTTTACCAAATTTAAGAATGCTCCATTAAATGAACTATCTACATATTCTACTCCATTAGGAATATAGTCATAAAATACTACATTATTAATTTCAACTTCAGCAGTATTAACTATGGTTATTGTATAAGTTATAATGTCACATAAGGCAACCTCTTCTGGCGAACAGTTCTTAATCAAGTAAACTGGGTTAACTCTTACTTCAACTAAATTAGAGTCTACGGCACCTTGAACTGGTGGTTCTAAAGGGTTAACTATATAATCATAAGTTAAAGTAGCAATATTAGGAATAGGATTTGGATCTGGTATTTCATTTACTCTTAATCTATAAGTTACCGTTACAGTTCTTCCTGGAGCTATTGGTGCTGTTATGACTATTCCATTATTTAAATCACCTGTATAAGGTGCACTTACATTTAAAGAACCTGGTACGTAGCTTGTTCCACTCCTAACAGGGTCTACTATAGTAATATTTTGAACAGATGTATTTCCTGTATTAGTAAATGTCAAGGTATATTCAATTTCTCCAAATACATTAACAAAGTCGGTATTACTACTCTTGTTTAATGCCAATATTTCCCCATGATTTACTCTCGTATTTACAGTATTAGAATTATTAGTGACAACTATTGGATTGTTATTTGGCTCAACTGTAAATTCATAATTTACACTTGCTGAATTAGGCATTGGATTTGGTGTTGGGATACTATCTACAGAAACATTAAAAACAACAAGAACAGTCTCACCTGGCAAAACAGGATTGGTTAGAGTTATACTTGTATCAGGTGTGCCACTAAAAGCAACATTGCTAGTAACTGTTCCATTTTTATAAGATGTTCCATTTGGAATTATATCTACTAATTCAACATTATTTGCTGGAACATTACCAGAATTGGTGAAACTTACACTATAAGCTAATTCATACCCTAAATCCGCATAAACCTTATCAACTGTTTTAGATATACCAGATAGACTAGCATTTCTAACCTCAGTTAATACGGTATTAGAATCCATAATGTTATTTATAGGAGGTGTCGCTGGATCTACAATATAGTTATATGAAACTTGTGCCAGAGAATTTATTGGATTTTCACTTGGAATACTATTAGCTCTTACTCTATAAGTCAAAGTTACAGTTTCTCCAACTGCAACAGGACTTGTTAAATTTACGCTACTATTTGGATTTCCTGATATTCCTACGTTAGCTGCCAATGATCCATTTACATAATTAGTTCCAGGTGGAATTAAATCAGTTATGCTTACATTAGAAAGAGGAACATTACCTGTATTGGTAAATTCAACAGTGTATTCTATATCCTCTCCAATTGCAACATAGTTTTTATCAACACCTTTAGTTAAAGTTATTTCTCCATGATTCACCTGTGTTGTAACTGTTTGAGTATCTTGAGAGTCAGTCACTGGAGTCCCTAAAGGATCTACCAAATACTCATAGTTTATTGTTGCCATATTTGAAATTGGATTAGGTGTTGGAACTTCAGTAACTAAAACTCTAAATAAAAAGCTAACAACATCTCCACTTAAAACATCATTTGTAATATTTATAGTTCCAGTTGGATCACCTGTAAATAAAACATTTGAAACTAGGCTGTTAGCTACATAAGTAGTTCCAGGAGGTATAGAATCAATTAACTGAACATTACTAGCTTCAATATTTCCACTGTTAGTAAAGGTTATTGTATAGGTAATTTCTTCTCCAACCTCAACATATGATTTATCAACTTCCTTGTTTATATTTGATAAATCTGCATTTCTAATTTCCGTTTCTACAATATTTGAATCATGATTATCAGTTGTGGGGTTGCCAACTGGGTCTACTAAATATTCATAGGATACATTTGCTTGATTTTGTATTGGATTTTGGATTGGTATTTCATTTACTAACACTTTGAAACTTAAAGTTACACTTCCACCAGATATCAATGGATCATCTAAACTTATAGTACTTGTTGGATCTCCAGTTACATTTACCGTGCTTGTCAGCGAGTTTGCTACATAGGTAGTTCCATTTGGAATAGCATCAGCAATAACTATATTATCTGCATCTATATTTCCAGTATTATTAAAAGTTATTTCATAAGTTATCTCTTCTCCTACATTAGCATAATCCTTATCTACATTTTTCTGTACATCTGATAAATCTGCATTCCTAATTTCTGTACTAACAGTATCTGTAGTTGTGTTTGTAAGATTTGGTATAGTTATATTCCCTATATTTTCTATAGGATTCGGATTTGGAATCACTCCACTTACTTGAACTTGCCAAGATATTGTTACTGTTTCTCCTGGATTGATTTGAAGTATGGTTAACCCACTATCTGGAGCTGTTCCTGAGTAATTTGAATCAACTGATAAATTTCCAATATAAGTGGTTCCAGTAGGAGTACTATCTTGAAAGAGTACATTTTCTATAGTTAAGGTCCCAGGATTATTAAGTGTTACTGTATATGTTATTATTTCATCTACATCTCCATAAACCTTATTAACATCTTTATCACTAACTATTTGTGTATCTTCTATAATTATTTCATAGTCCTCAACTTCTCCATCACTTGCTGGTCCAAAACTTCTTTGATCCTCATCTGTAGCGCCTCCAGTATTGGTTAAACTATCAGTCGTAACTCTAACTCTAACAAATGTATTTCCAGGATCTAATGGTATTGTAGGATTTGTAAAGACTAAATTTATACTTTGACTTGAAGGGCTAGTCCCTACAGTAGTAGTAACACCTTCATTTGTCTGAAATACTCCATCTTTATTAAAATCTATCCATGCATATACATTAGCTGTACTTCCAGTATCATTCAACACAGAAATCGGTAGAGTATAGCTACTTGCATTCGAAGCTATATTGGTTAAAGGAAATGTTACTCCATCATCTTGAATTCCTTGAAATGTATCATCACCTAATGCATTAGTATCTTCATATGCGTCTACTTCTGCTGTAACTTGAGTTCCTAAAGTCAATATATTTATAATCCCATGTCTAGGCCCATCACTTTCTAAAAGAGTCCTATAATTTCCAGGTCCTTGTGTTGTTGTATCTGTATCTGGAGCATCACCATAATCTGTTAAAATACGTGCATTTACACAAAATGCTCCATCATTATTATTAGAGCTTGCAGATTTTGAAAATACTTCACTTGTTGCACTACTTCCATTAATAGTATATCTATAGACAACACCTGTGCTATTTCTAATAGCATATAAATATCCATCAGCATCACTAAAAACAGCTCCAAATAATCCATCTGGCGAAGGACTAGTAGATAAGATTGTTCTATCCCCTGTAGCTACATCTACTTTAACAACATTTCCATTTGTCGCTCTAACACTATACAATGAATTATCTAGCGGGTTATACGCCCAATCATAAATATCTATTCCACCTGGATCTAAGAGAATTCCATAATTAGATGTTTGTTCTTCATAGTTATTGGTTGAATCTACTAACTTTAAATAAGTTGGTGAGTCTGGTATTAAATCTATCACATAAAACCTTGCTCTATCGGTGTTATAAAGATATAAATATCCCTTATCATCCATTCCACCAACGTTATATCCAGTATTAGCAAGTCCATTAGGATATGTTAGAATTGTTATATTTCCCAAAGAGTCAATCCTAACTAAATTCATATTATCTTGGTCGAATCCATATAAAAATCCATCTAAAGTATTATATCCTATAGCATTTACACTTGTTGGAGGATTTAACCCACCTTGAGGTACTGATTCTCCAGTTATAAGATCTATGTTGTACCATGTTGTAACAGGTGATCCTGCAAATTGAATAGCAGTGGTGTTACATGGTAATGTATTAGTATTAATTTCATGTCCAAAATTAATATCTGAGATAATGTCATTATTATCTATATTGCTCTGAGTTATGTTTATGGGAACTGTCCTTGGAGTGTTTGACTCTGTAAAACCTGTTGGCTGAGTAAATACTGTTGGAGGACATGTTCCACCAGGGTCTGAAACTGTTTCATAAACTAAATAATCTCCTGCAACAGTTATATTTATAAAAGAATAAGTTCCATCTATATCACTTGGAGTACTTATACAAGTTCCATTTAAAGAATCATATAAAACTAAATAAGCTCCACTTATGCCTGGTTCACCTACATCATATTGAGAGTTTTTATTTAAATCATTAAAGACTATTCCTTGAATTTGGGCTGACAATACTCATCACTCCTAAGTATGCATATTATATAAATCATTATATGAATATACCTTTTCTTAGTTGATAAAAGAATCTATTCACTTAAAATAAAAAAATCTAATCAACTATGATTAGATTTTTTATAAATGACTTACATTAAAACCTTCTAAAAACTCATCTCTATTTTTCATTTATTAATCACTACACACTTATTTAAATTGTCAATTTTTAATCATCATATACAACTAGTCGAAATATCTATAAATATAACAGCACACCTCTTAGCCGTTCTATTATCTACCATTCTTGCACATATATCTTCTACATAAACAGTAGCATTTAACTTACACTGCTCTATTAAAGTTTGAATATCAACCCCATTAATCTCACAAGGTACTATTACAAAAGCACTATTCATACCATCAAAATGAGCTGAATGAACTGGTTGCGTTATTCTATCTGCTGTGTAAACCAGTAAATCTTTTGTCTGTAACTCTAATATAAGTTTACATCCAGATAAATTTTGTCCCTCAATAGATGTTTTTTGCTCAGTATTTATTATTCTGCTACATATCACCTCAACACTTGTACTTATGGATATTAATCCTTCCATATCAGGTTTAACATCTGGTATTACCAAATCCTGCTCTAGTATCATCTCCTTAAAATAAACAGGAGCTGTTGGTAAAGTAGTATCTATTCCTATAGGTGTTGCACATAAATTCATACAATTTTTAATATAATTAGTGTTGCATTTTGCACATAATATTGCATTTAAAAATAAAGTTGTACAAATATTAACACATCTTGTATCATAGCTTGCAACATTTACATTTTCTATATATGGAATAACTCGAACAGGGGTATATATTTTAAAATTTGATGGTAATACTATATATTTGCAAAAATAATTTTCAAAATGAGCTGAGTGTACTGATTGTTCTGTATCATTTGCAACATACATGATGACTTGTTTTATACGACCATATACAATAAGCTTATATCCTGTTAACTCCTGCCCTTCTAATGACGTTCCAACTGGAGTTTTTATAACCTTTTGATTATCTATACACACTTGAGTTTCAACTTTTAATATACGCTCTATATCAGGCTTCTGATCTGGAACACAAACCCTATAATCTACACTAAACTGTGTAAATGTAGTTGGATTTGTAGGAAATTTACTTGTTAAGCATACATACTCGATCATATTCCTCACTTTTTTATAACTATAACAAGCCACACTGCTTATACTAGCCAAATCAAACACTCCTCGCATTTACAATTTATTATTTAATTTTCTTTATACAATATTATATGTATTTTTTATACATTGTTACATAATTTTACTACATATTGTTATGATTTTTTAATATACATAAAATTACTCTAGTTCATTTTTTAGCTACTCATATGAATTTTAAAAATGGATAAGCTATTATAGAAGATTTCTAAATTAGGAGGAACTAAAATGGATAACAATAAAAATAGACTTAAAGACCACCCTAAATCTAATGCTGAAAAGAGAAAAATGTATTCAGAAGCAGGCTCTGAAATAGCCATAGAAAAAGGACAAAAAAGAGGCGCTCATTCAAGTGGTAAAAAATATACCAAAAGATCAAAACTTTCTCATAACAAATAGGAGGAGACTAATATGAATAAGAATAATGTAAATCATAAGGAAGATTTAGCATCACCAGCTGCTAATAATTACAATGAAAAGATTAAGAATAAAAATAATCAAAATACTCCATATGGAGCTAATGAACCTTCATCTAAAACAACATATAAATAATCCTAGAAATTTTACATAGCATATAATTAAAAGAGGTGAACTAAAAAATTCACCTCTTTTTAATGTTTACTTAATTTAATTAAACTCTAGACCATCTATTACTTCAAGATTGTTTTCCTTAGCAAAGTTAAGTCCCCTATCTAAATCCTGCATTTCACAAGGATTATGTGCATCAATACCAATTATTCTTTTAACATTATATTCTTTTGAAAGATTCCAAAATTCTTTTATTGGATATTGGTATCTTTCTCCCTTATTATAAGAAACTTTTGCCTTTCGCATTCCATTTATATTTATTTCAATAGGAATATTCATTTCTTCTGCTGCTTTTAATATTCTTTTTGAAGCCTCTTCAGAATGTTCATCCCAATTTCTATAAGTCATTCCAAAAAGATCTGGATGAGCTAAATATGAAAAATATCCACTTTTTATTGCTTCTACAACAAAATCTGCATAAACAATTAGCGCTTCTGGTGTTAAGTTTATCGCTCCAACATATACCCATTCTCCTTTATAAGGGAAAAAATGAACTCCTAAGGCTAAGTAGTCAACTTTATATTTTTCTTTCAACTCATCATAAAGCCAACCAAAGTCTGGAAAATACTCACACTCTATTGATTTTTTAATAGATATTTGATTTCCATACTCTTTTTTAGCCTCTTCTATTTTTTCAAAATAATCTTTTAAATCCTCATATGCCATCCTATGATAATTATCTATATTTTTTCCTGGATGAGGTAAATGGTCTGAAATCCCAACTTCATCTAATCCTGCTTTTATAGCTTCTTTAACATAATCTTCTACTGTTCCAGTTGCATGATTACATCTGTATGTATGTGTATGATAATTACTTCTCATTTAATTTCCTCCTGTGTTATTTACGTATTTCCTTTTATTATTGTATCTAATAATAAGGGTTTAACCAAGAGTAGTTTTTTATTCTCTTAATAAGTTAAATTAACTATGGTTTAATTTACCTCTTATAATTACAATTAACTTAAAAATTCTTCCTAAAAATTAGACTTGCCTTATTTAAAGTAAAATACTATACTGTTATGAGATAATTTAATAATAACTTTTACGAAAGAGGAGCAAAATGAACGAACAGTACTATGAAAAATTACTTAATATAAAAACTTCAGGAGAACAGAAAGGTTTTAATGAATCTCTTCATTACAATAGATATGAACCTACATCATATGATGTTTTAAAAAGCCTTTGCGATAACTATGAGTTTAATAAGGATGATTCTTTAATTGATTTTGGTTGTGGAAAAGGAAGGCTAAATTTCTATATCAATCATTTTTATGACACTAAAGTTACTGGCATAGAAATGAATAACTTTTTTTTTGAAGAATGTTTAAGTAATAAAAAATCTTATTTATCAAAAAATAAAAGTACAGAAGATAAAATTCAATTTTTAAATTGCTTTGCAGAAAAATATAAAGTTCAAAAGAATGATAATAAATTTTATTTTTTCAATCCATTTTCTGAACAAATATTTATTAAGGTTGTTGGAAATATTCTTGACTCTTTGCTTGAAAATGAAAGACAAGTTAATATAATACTTTATTATCCATCTGAAGATTATCTTTATTATTTAGATAATTATACTATCTTTTCTCTTAAACAAGAGATTAAGATTCCCGAAAGATATGATAAAGACCCAAGAGAAAAAATTGTTATTTATGAACTAAGTTATTTAAATTTAATATAAAAAACTAAAGAAAAGAGAGGATTATATCATGAGTACAACTATAAATTATGATTCATTGTTAATTTTATCTGTTGTAGCATTCTTCACTCCCTTTTTAGTATCAAAACTAAAGAGAGTAAAAATTCCTTATCAAGTTGGAGAAATATTTATAGGTATATTACTTGGTAAAAGCTTTTTAAATATAATAAAGCCTGATATATGGATTTTATTTTTATCAAACCTAGGATTGGCATACTTAATGTTTTTAAGTGGTCTTGCTATAGATTTTGATGAACTTAAGCTTAGCGAAGGAGAAGCACTGACAGATTCAAAACTATTTACAAGCATAAAGATGTTTTTTGTATCAATATTAACATCACTTATACTTTCTTATACATTAAGGTTTGTAGGTATTTCAGAAGGGATGTTATTCTTTGCTCTATTATTTACAGCAGCTGCACCTGGACTTCTAGTTCCAATATTAAAGGCTAAACACATAATAAATAGTAGCTATGGACAAACTCTTCTTGTATTTGGAATAATAACTCAACTAGTCAGCTTAATAGGAGTTACCTTTGTTGCTTCAATAGCTGTTAATGGAATCACATTAAAGAGCTTTACGTTCCTTATAATATTTGCAGTAGCTATAATAGTGTATTTCTTAGCAAAAATAATATTTAAAGTAAATGATTTCTCAGCAATGGCATTTAAAAACCTTCACCTTAGTGTTAGAGGCGCATTTGTTCTTGTATTAGTTTTAGTTGCTGTAGCTCAAAAGGTTGATTCAGAAATAATTTTAGGCTCATTCCTAGCTGGTATGGTATTCTCACTAATAGTTGGTAAAGCTAAAGAAGAGATTTCTCACCAGTTAGACGTAGTAGGCTATGGCTTTTTAATTCCAATATTCTTTATTATGGTTGGTGTTAATGTTGATTTAAGAGCAATAGTAGAAAATCCAGACTCAATTGCTAAGATACCATTTTTTGTTCTTATATTCTTCTTAGTAAAGTTTACTCCATCATTATTGTTAAAAAAGAAGTATGGAATGAAAAACACACTGGCAGCCTCAATGATTTTAACTGCTCAGCTTAGCTTAGTTATAGTTGGTGCTCAAATGGCTTTAGATTTAGGATATATAAATAATGCTGATTATTCTGCATTTATAGTTACAACTGTTGTAACTTGTATTATATTCCCTATATTATTTGAAAAATTCATAGTAACAGATGACCATACTACTGAAACAGTAGATGAAGATGAAAAAATAATAATACGTGAATTTGTTATTGGAAGCCATTATTATATAGGTAAACCACTTAAAGAGTGCAAAATTCCATCAGGCTGTAGAATATTCTCAATTATAAGAGATGATCATGAATTTATGCCTAATGCAAATACTGTTTTAGAAGTAAATGACTTAATCATACTTGCTGGGGTTAAACATGATGTAAATGAAACAATAGATATGCTATCAACTTGTAACTTAACATTTCCAGAAGAATAAAATACAGAGGATATGTCTTTAAATCATATCCTCTGTATTTTTTATTTATTATAAACAAAAGTTTTTTTAAACTCTTAATATTTGATATAATTTTAGAAGATACTTATACAATTGTGGAGGATAGGACTATGAATAAATTTCGTGAAATTAAAACAGAAGAGCTAAATGAAAGCCCATTTAAATTAATAGGCAAAGATTGGATGCTTGTAACTGCTGAAAAAGAAGGAAAAGTTAATACAATGACAGCCTCTTGGGGTGGTCTTGGAGTAATGTGGGGAAAGGATGTTGCTTATGTTGTTATAAGACCTCAACGTTACACTAAGGAGTTTATAGATAATTCAGATACATTCTCATTAACTTTCTTTGATGATGAATATAAAAAAGCTTTAGGTTACCTTGGTAGAGTTTCAGGAAGAGACGAGGATAAAATAACAAATTCTAATTTAACAATTGCCCACACTGAAAATACTCCTTATTTTGAAGAAGGAAAAGTTGTTATTGTTTGTAAAAAACTATATAATCAACAATTAGATCCTAATTGCTTTTTAGAAGATGGTATAGATGAGAGGTGGTACCCTGAAAAAGACTACCACGTCCTATATATATCAGAAATTAAGCAAATACTTGTAAGATAAAAATTAAGTTCTGTAAAGTACTTTGTGTAAATTATTAAGGAGCTGTATTAAGTTTTAATATAGCCCCTTAGTTTAATATTATTTACTTTTCTAAATTTATTGTAAATGGTTCTCCTATTTGCTTATAATCATTACTCATCTTACCACTTTCCTCTGGGAATGCTACTGCATATGAAGTTAGAGTTATACTCTTTGTATCTTTAGTTATATTTCTCTCTAAATTATCTTCAACAAATACTCCACCCTCATTAGAGCTTTGGCTTAAATAGAATTCTACTTTTTTTCCATTATTATCAGTTCCTTTTAGAAGCATATCATAAGTTTTTCCTTTTTCTTCTTTTGAAAGGTCTTCTTCAGAATAATAAATCTTACAACCTATTTTATTTCTAGTCATTCTATTTAATGTAATCTTATTACCGTTAGGAAGAATAAATGAATCATCTAATTTAAACTCCTCTGTTTCTATAGCTAGTTCATCTCCATTTGTTTTAAATTCAAATGTCCAAGGTCCTTTTATTTCCTTAGGAGTTGTATTTCCATCTTTATCTAATTTTTCATTTTCAAATCCTGAAAGCATAGCATCATAGAATTTTATTTTAACATCTGTATCTCCAGATAACTTTACATCTCCTAAATCATAAGTAGTAACCCCTTTTACGGTATGGTCATCTATTTTCTCAGAGCTGCCTCCTGCCCCGCTATTGATACTTTTTCCATTTATCCATATGTGGCCAAATAAACTTATATGTCCATACTCTTTAACTAACTTCACATCACTTTTAGCTATATAAGAAACTATAAGTTCATCATTATTTAAAATAACTTCATCTAACTTTACAGAGATTCCATTCTTAACCTTAACTTGATTTACCACAGTCTTATAATCGTCTAAATTTCTACCTATACCCAATGCATCTGAAATATTATAAGCCATAGTTCCTATACTATCTAAAGCATATACTCCTACATTTGTATTTAATAATGTAAATCCTAAAACAGCTACTGTTGATGCAGCTATTATACTTTTCTTTTTTAATCCATTTTTCATTTTTAATTTCCCCCTTAAAGTTTTTTTAATCCTCTTATTCTCTAACTCATTAAACTCTTCCATAGAATATTCATCTAAATTTATCTCAACATCATTTAAGATCTCATATAGCTTGTCTTCTTTATTTATCTTTTTGCTCATAATTACTTTACACCTCCAAAGATACTTCTCAATTTTCTTTTTCCTCTTGAAAGCCTATTGTATATATTATCCCTATTCATACCAGTTTCTTTACTAATATCCGCTATATCCATTTCTTCCACATAAATATTTAAGAATAGGTCTCTGTCCTTATCTTTTAAACAACTAAGCATATCTTCAATATCTTTATTAAGCTCTTTCTTAGTTATGTTTACATGACTTTTATCTTCAGTCACAACAATTTCATCATCTATGTTCCTATTTTCTAAATCCTTTAAATATTTTCTTCTATAATCTATGGTTTTGTACTTGCTTATTGCAGCAACCCAGTTTTTAAAAGAATTCTTTTCTTCATCGAAACTTTTTATATTATTCCAAATTCCTAAGAAAATATCATTTATACAATCGTCTTCATAGGATTCTAAATTATACATATGTTTTTTAACAATTGTCTTAACTAGCCAGCCATAAGTATCTATGACATATTCTAGAGCTTTTTCATTTCTTTTTCTTAATTCACTAAGAAAATTTTCTTCACTTATTTTCATTTCTTCCTTCCTTTCAATAAGCTTATTGGAATTTTATCGGCCTACATTTATTAATTCGTATAACTTTTGGTTAAATCTATCAAAAATCTAATAATTTTATTAATTTCATATAAAACTTTATTATTTTACTAAATATATAATAAAAGTTATGTTTAATATAAGTAGTAAATTTTATTATATTTATATAGAGGTTTAAACCCTATCTCTATAATAAACTATGTTGATATAAACATAGTTTAAAGCATAAAAATAAACAGCAATAATTTTTTTATTATTGCTGTTTATTTAAAGTGATACTTTTATTTATTATTATTTACTTTTTCTAAATAATCCTTTTGATTAACTATATTTTTTTCAAACTTTTCTACTGCACCTTTAGTATAGTTTCCTAATATCACCTTATTGGGTACTTTTGAAATATTATTATTCATTATCATCACTCCCTAGAACAACCTTTACTTGGAAGTATAACATCCTCGTAACAAGTTTTAATTAATTCGTTATTAGGAGTAGTATTCTCAGATAAAAATGCTATTATACTCTCGTTTGGTTCTCTCCATTCATCTTTAGTGTTATAAAATATAACATCTTCTAACTCTTTAAACTCACCTATAAATGGAATTAAGCACCAGAATTCATCTCTTATACAATTAAACATTTTTATATTTGTAGTTTCTTTATTTTGGTCAAAATTTAGTATAAGTCTTGTTAAGTCATCTATTATGCATGATATTTTTACTAAAACTTTTTTTGTGCACTTTATTAGATTGACAAAATTCTTATCTATATATTGATAGGCATCAGAACTTAAAATACAAGCTCTATCTATGTCTTCCATTGCTTCTAAAACTTCATTTGCAAAAGCTTTACTCAATGGTCTAGCTGCATCAGAAAATAATTGAATCGCTTTATTAACACTATTATTTAACTCCTCCTCTACCTTAGCCCTATTACATATGCTTCTATAATGTTCTATTTCTCTATTTGCAAAATCAAAAATCTCTCTTTTCCAAAGCTCGTAGTTAGGATCATTAGAATTCATAATTTCATAGTTTTCTATATAATTTGTTATACCATTATAATCTAAAGCACCTGAGGATAAATAACAAAATTTATCTGTCAATATACAATTAGCTTCGTTTGCAGAATTTAAAATAGTCCCAACCTTTCCCTCATCAATAAGAGAATTTATGATTTTAATATCATTTACTGCATTCTTTTGATTTCTGTATCTATAATCAAATGGAAGTATAATCAATTTAGGACAATCAGCATTTTTTAAATCATTCCATAAATCATCACTTAAGAAAAAGTCTCTAGTTGCTAATATAATAAATTCAGGATTACATCTTAATATGGATCTTAAACTATCTTCTAAGTTCTGATTTAAAGTCTTTATACCTAAAGCTGCAACCATACTATTACTTAAATTATTAACTCTGCTTCGCATAAATGTTTATCAAGCTAAATGTTAAGCTTGATAAGCGCCTCCTTTCGCAATATTCAATATCACTTCAAATATTTTCACATAATTTTTACTGAATAAAATTATTATTAAGTCAAATAAAAAATTATTATCCTATACTATTTATATTAGCTTTTTTTTGATTATTTGTGATTTATTGTATGTTAATTCCCCATATTTTTTTATTTTAATTTATATATCCTCCCAAATTTATAACTCAACATAAAAAGGCTAACTTCTTTCAAAGTTAGCCTTTTTATGTTTTATTACATATTATACTTCCAAAATTCATTTATATTTACTACTCTACTATTTACTCTTGATTCTTCTGCAGCAAAAGCCATGATATGACTTTCTATACTTCTTAAAGCAGATGTTCTGGAATTAAAATCATTTTCTCTTATCGCTTTTAGAAAGTCTTTCATTAAGCCAGTATCTCCTCCTAAATGACCTCCCTGAACCTCTTTAGGTTTTATAATTTCACTATTATCTCTTCCAAACCTCTTTATTTCAATTATATTCTCTATATCATTTCCTCCAACTTCTCCATGAGTAAACATAAGCTTTATTGTTCTATGAATATCTTTAGTAAAAGCTGAAAGATTGAATGTAGCTGTAACCTCATTATCAAAATCTAAAATTGTTACCATGTGATCTACAACATTATTATCACATTTATACACACACCTTCCATATGGTCCATTTTTCAAAGCCCACATTAAGTTCTCAGGAGTTGGATTTGGATGTACAACTGATTTAAAAACCGGTTTTTCTCCTAAATATAATCTTTTAGCTGAATATGGGCATTCCTCTTCAACTTTACACTCTAAGCATCTTTCACTCATATTATCTCTTTCAAAAAAACTTTCCTTAAAATGAGTTAAATGTCCAAAAGAAGCTATTTTTGTACATTTAGCTCCTGTTAGCCACAATAATATATCCATATCATGACAACTCTTAGCTAATATAAGTGGTGATGTTTCATCTGAATTTCTCCAGTTGCCTCTAGTAAAACTGTGAGCAAAATGCCAGTACCCTATATTTTCATTATGCTGAATATTTATAAGCTTTCCAAGTTCACCTGAATCTATTATTTCTTTTAACCTCTCAAAAAATGGAGTATATCTAAGTACATGACAAATCATAAAGACTCTTTCATTATATTTTTTTGCTAATTCTCCAAGCTTTATTACTTCATATAAATTATTGGACATAGGCTTTTCTAAAAGAATATGATAACCTTTTTCTAAGGCTATTTTTGTTGGTTCAAAATGTGCTTCATCATTATTAGCAATTATTATTGCATCTGCTAATTTATCTCTCTTCATCATTTCTTCCCAAGAATAAAAAACATTTTCATCTTTAATATTATGCTCTTTTACAAACTGAACTCTTCTTTCTTCATTCGGTTCAGCAATTGCAATAATTTCAACTTCATCTCTATTTTTAAGAGCATATGAAGAGTATGCATATCTTCCTCTAGCCCCTGCACCTATTACTGCTATGCTTATTTTTTTCATATATATATTCCCCCAATTATACTTTTCTTAGGTTATTATTCTCTAAAATCATCATAATTCCTTTAAAATCTTACTATTACATTTGTAGCAAAACAAAATTTTAATAATATAATGATTTTGTATAAAGTTTTTAGGAGAGTTAGGATGATAAATAAATATAATTTTAATGGGTTGAATTCTTCTTGTAAAAAGGAATTTTCAAAAGCTACTACACAATGTTGCTTTGACAATCGTCCAGTTGAAAATAACTGGTGGAAACTCCCTTATGGATATTCTGAATTTACTACATTAGGTGAAACACCTTCTTGTGCAGGATGGCCATTGACTTATTTTGATAGAAATCTTGATGGCTCATTTAAATATAAAAATGGTGAAAAAGTTGCCTTTAATATGCTTCCACCTGATTTTTTATATGATTTTGAAGGTAAAGAGTTAGACAAAGTTAAAGAAGTTGCTAAAAATTTAACTGAAGAACAAAAATTTCTTGCAACATATTGGGGGAAAGGTGTTCCTCAAAATCAATTTTTCCCATTATTTTTAAATCTCATAAATGCATATGGAATAGAAGTAGTTCCAGCGTCCAGAATGTTTTCTGTATTATCTAGTGCAATAAGTGATTCTATGATTATATGCTGGTACTATAAATATAAATTCCAAATTCCAAGACCAGTTCAATATGATCCTGATTTTATACCTTATTTAACCACACCTAAGCACCCAACATATCCAGCTGGTCATTCAGTATTTGCTGGCTGCTTTGAAGGTATAGCATCGTACTATTTCCCAAGTGAAAAAGAAAAAATACATTCCTTATGTGAGGAATGTAGCATTTCAAGAATATATGGGGGAGTACACTTTATGCCTGATTTAGATAATGGATTTGCTTTAGGATTAGACATAGCCAATAAAATAATTAATATAATAAAAAATGATAGTGATTTAAATTCATGTAACGTAAATTGGATTACAAATAAATCTTTAGATGCTGATATAGATCCTAAACCAGATACCGAGTATTAATATATACTATTAGATATAAATTTAAGTTTTTAATTTGATAATTCTGAACCTATAATAAAAAGCGTACCAAAAGGTACGCTTTTTATTATAAACTCTTTTTCTTTGCTATTCCTGTAAGCATCAAGGCTATAGCTCCATCTCCTGTAACGTTACATGCTGTTCCAAAACTATCTTGAAGAGCAAAAATAGTAAGCATTAATGCAGTCCCTGCATCATCAAATGCCAATACACTTATTATTAACCCTAAAGATGCCATGACAGTTCCTCCTGGAACTCGTGGTGTCTTTAAATTATTACAAAAGGCTAGGATTTATTCTCCTAGTCTTTATCTCTTCCAGCGATGTCCACAATTTAAGCACTTAATATAACCTTTTTTACTACTTAACCCGCCTAATATTGCTCCATTATCGCCACCTATAAAAACTCCAGTCAAAGCTCTACCTATACTTAGTTTTTTATTTTGATAAGTTAACGCAGTACTTTTGCACTTAGGACAGTATGGTATTTTATCTCTTTTTAATTGAGCTATTCTCTCTTTTTGATATTTCTTTTCAGCCTGTCTTTTAGATAACTCTTTAGGTTTATTATTTATTTGTATATTTAATAAATCTAAGAATTTATCTAAATATAAATTTTCTACATTGCTAAATTCTATATTAGCATTATTCATTTTTAATACTAATTTACTAAGTAATGATCCTTTTTGAACATCAATTTCATTTATTTCATCAATAAAAAAACTCTTTATTTCCAATTCTTTATTTAGTTTTTTTCTAACTAAAATTAATCTCATATTTGTTACCGAAACAACCCATGTTCTATTAAATGTAAAAGCTGATATAAACAATAAGCATTCTTCTTGCTCTTTTAATATTTCTTTAATTTTTATTATTTCAACTTTATCTGATTCTAGTGAATATTTACCAAGTTTATTTTTATTGTTTAAATTATCAAGAAATCCCATATTAAACACCTCTTCGAATTATTCATTAACATTATATAACATTATTGTTAATTAATAAAGTTCATGCTTTATATGAATATTCTTTAGAATTTTGAATATATTAATAACTGGGTATACTTAAATTAAAGCGGTGATAAAGATGTTTAAAATCACTTACTCTTTTATACTTATTTAAACTAAAAAAGAGAGGTAAGTATATAAATACATATACTTACCTCTCTTCTAAATTACATAATAGCTAAAAGTTTTAATAAATTTCTAATATTAAGAATATTTATTTTTTCTATTGAATATAATATTAATGCCTAAGGTTGTTAACACTATAAAAAAGAAAGTTGAACTTTTATATATTCAACTTTCTTTTTGTTGATAAAAAGGGATATAAATTCTTATATCATCTAATATATTAAACTTATTTTCAAAAAAATCAAGTAATACATAGAAAAAATTAAATTTTATTTACAAATTCAGCATTAACAAATCCTACTTTTCCATTTTTAGTTGTTATTCTATACCAACCGATAAAATCAGAATCAACCCAATCAATTCTAAAAATATCACCTGCGTTTATTTTATCTACTATTCTTGAATTTAATGATCCTTCTTCTCTAACATTTAAGAAAGTACTAACATTGTGAGTAGTAGCCATTTGAAGCTTTTTAACATAATCCTCTTTAACATATCCACTTACACCATTGTAAGTTATATAATACCATCCTAAATAATCATCATTGACATATTCAATTTTAAAGTTTTCACCAGCTGGTATAGCACCAACTATTTTGGAATTAGTAGTACCCTCTTCTCTTATATTAAGTTCTGTATCTACATTCTTAGTAGTAGCATTATCTAAATTAAAGCTACTTGAATCAATAAATATATCTTCTGTGAATTCATTCATATCACATCCACCATTTACACCAGCTACATCTCCATCCTCTGCATATTGGAATCCAATCCATGAATCCCATATGTTGTTGGCTCCTGGAGTGTTTACTCCATAATGAGCTATCCAAACTGGATAATTGGATAATCTACTATCTAAATTATTATTTGCAAAGCTTGTATAAGTATATACAACTACTTCTTTTCCGGTAAGTCTTTTAACTTCTTCCAAGAAATCTATACACATAGTAGTTAATTCTTTTGCTCCTACACCTTCTGTAGTTTCTATATCTAAAGCTAATTTACAATCGTAGTTAGTTGCTCCTATTTCATCTAAATAATTAATAAAGAATCTAGCTTGATCTTTAGAATCTTTATTTGCTCTAAAAAAGTGATAGAATCCTACGCTTAATCCTTGCTCCTTAGCACCATTATAGTTTTGTTTAGCGTATTTATCTTTATAATAATTTCCCTCTGTAGCCTTAATATAAACTACTTCTACACCATCATTTTTAACTGAAGAAAAATCAATATCTACTTTCCAGTTAGATACATCAATTCCTTTTAAATTACTACTATTTCTACTTTGCATTATTAATTCCTTCTTTCTTTTAAATTTCTATAATTAAAGGCAATAAAAAAGGTTATCTCTAACCCCTTCTATTGCCTTATATAAGCTTTTATTTATTTACTGTTTGTTTTACTAATTGGTTAGTTGCAATAGCTCCAAATGCACATATAACGCCTTGTAGTATGCTAGTTGGATTTATACCCATTATAGCTATACTAAATCCTACTCCTAAAACAAGAAGTATCCAAGGTATACTCCAATCTAAAACCTTAGGTGTTTTCTTTAAAAACATTCCTATAACATAAAGAGCAGCTACAAGTATAAGTAGTTGCTCTGGTACAAATTTTATTAAGTTTTCCATTTTACTTCATCCTTTCTATTTAAAAATATGGTTTTGAATTGCATAAAAAAAGAAGCCTACTATAGCTCCACCAAATACTGTTGTAAAAATCTTTAATACTGTTATTAAAGTATCTATACTTTTTATTAGGTTGTTTATTTGAACCTCTTTCTTAGCATCATTTCTTTCTAGTGCATCAATTCTGCTATCATGTTCATCTAATTTATTTTCTGCTTTTTCCATTCTATGTTCTACTAATTCTTCATTCATATCGCTGTCCTTTCTTAAAGTGTTATATCAACTTTATTTTTAAGTTCTATTTTATTAGTTTCTAAATTAACTTTATAGTTAGAAGAAGTAACTATAAACTCATTATTTAAGTCAGTTACTTTTCTAATACAATAAGATTTTACATCTTCTTCTCTATCGCAAAAAGTATAAAAGTCAACTTCTCCACTAAATGCTCCTTCTATATTCCCAGTAAACTTGCTATAAAATATAGTCATTTTTTCATTCATTATCTCACCCCCTTAGGCTGTAGCCATCCAAGAAATATTAATATTGTTTTGGTATGCTCCATTTGCACTATGTCCAAAAGCTTTTATAGTAAATGTAGCATTGGCTATATCGTAGCTTTCTACAAGTACAGTTAATGTATCTAAACTACTTTGTCCTACAGACCAACCTGAAGGACAAGCTATTACCTTAAAATATTTCCCTCTAAAATAAGCTGGCAGTTGAATTTTTACTCGAGTATAGTTACCATTTCCATATTGTTGCAAGTTGAAAATTCCAGTTTCCATAAGGCAATGGTATGCATGGCTCATATTATTTGCATCAAACCAAGCGAATCCATCTTCAGCTATTTTGGTATAAGTGCTATTTTTAAATCTTGCTGTAAAGCCTTCATTATCAAAACTGTAATTAGTATTGTAGTTCTCATTGGGATGTTGTGACCAAGGTTGCTTACAATTACCTTCTGTTAACTGAATACCAGTAACCCAATAATCTCCTGGTGTACATTTACTATTTACTACACCTAAATAAAGAGTTGTAGTATTTTCTTTAGCTGTAAATGTAAAGTTTATTTCTCCCCAAACATTCTGTGCACCACCAAAATGATTACCGTTGTAAACACCTGCATTACTTACCATAGCTCCAATAACACCTCTAGTAGACCATACTTTACATGAAAATGTATAAACTTTTCCTATTATTAATCCAGAAATTCTTTGTTGAATACCTTGATTACTTCTAGTTGTTACAATCTTACATGCCCATGTATGTCCGCTTGGTTCGTTATTCTTCCAAACTACAGGATCAGCTATACTTCCCCATTTAGTCCAGTTTCTCCAGTCTTGGCTTTCAAAGGCACTATTTCTAACTAAGTTACTTCCACCAGAACTCGCTAAATCCATAACAAATTTATTATTGCTCTGTTGGAACTCTGTAAATTGTTGTCTTGTTACAGCATTTGCAACTTGTCCATTTAAAGTATTTATTCTACTCTCTGTACTAGATACTCTATTAGTTATTCCATTTAAATTAGCTTCTAAAGAAACAACTTTACTACTAACATTATTTACTTCTTGCTTATTAGCCTTGCCATTTAAGTTTGTTTCTAAAGTACGAGTTTTACTCTCCGTATAGCTTACTCTCTGTGAAATTCCATCTAAACTAGCTTTTATAGTTGCCACTTGATTATTAACTTCTGTAACTTCTTGTTTAGATGCTTTTCCATTTAAGCTTGTTTCTATAGAATTTGTTTTGGAATTAATAGCTCTAATATCTGTTGTTACGCTATCTCTAAGTTGAGTTACTGAAGAAGATACATCAGATATATTACTTTTAATTAGAGTTGTTTCTAATCCCATATTATTAGGATTTACACCTATAAAAGTTCCATCTTCGCCAACTTTTACGGAAACTTCAGCAAATCTTTTATCAGTAGCTGTTCTAGGAATAAACATTTCTACTCCATTACCTCTACCTAACTTTGATTTACCTATAAGAGCATAGGCTTCTCTATAAGTTCCTTGTTTGTTATCAAATAGTGTTGCTCCTATCTTCTCTAAAGCTTCTTTTATAGGTGGATGTAGTGGATAAGAAGCATCTTGAGAAGTGATTATTATTATACAATCACCGTTATTAAGTTCGTTTATTTTATTTACAAATGATACTTTAGCATCTTCGGAACCATAAGTATCATAATCTTGTAGAAAAACTCTTTCTAATGTAGCTTTATTTAAAGCATTTATTCTTAGTCCTCTACCTTGTCCATCAGTTATTGTTTTACCATTAACTTTTACTATAGAATTAGCTGGATAATCATTTCCTGTACCTCTAGCATATATTATTTTTTCTGTTCTTATAGTTGTTACAGCTTTATCTATATCTGATTGAGATACTTTGCTATTAATTCTATCTGATAAAATATTAAGATTACTTTCTACATTATGAACTTTAGAATTAACTGTAGTTATCTGTGCGTTAGTATAAGCTTTAGCATTATTTAAAGCACCATTAGCTTTATCTTGTGCTCCTTGAGTATCTTCTATTTGCTCCCAAGCACTCCATGTAGTATTATTTACTCCATGCCTTTGAAAAGTAGCTGTCGAATTACTTCTAAAAACTTGAGTTGGGTATCCACCACTTGAATCTGCCCAAGGTACTTTTGTTTCTAATGTTCCATAAACTTTTGAACCAGGTATTTGAACAACATTAGAGAATTTAAATTCTGTTATGGTTTGTTTTGGATAATGTTCTATATACCATCCAGGACTTTCATTATTGTTCCTGGTATCTGGAATACTTCTAGCTCCAATTATAGCTTGTTGTTTAGCTGAATTTGCTTTATTAGTAGCATCTGTACTAGCTGTATTAATAGCATCTTGTTTAGCTTTATCTGCTCTTGCTATAGCCGTATCTAAATTCTTTTTAGCTTCAGCTATTCTTTTTCTTTCTTCTTCTGTAATCTTACCATCTGCATTGGCTATAGCTTGTTCTTTTGCAAGATTAGCTTTTGCTATAGCTATATCTGTAGCAAACCTTTTAGCTACATCCAAATTAGAATTTATCTTACTTGTTAAATCTCTATTTATATTACTTACATTTGTAGTAATACTTTGAGTTGTAGAGTTTAAATCTTGTACACTAGCTTTTATACTGTTATTTTCTTGTGTAAATTTACTTTCTACTGTACTTATTTTATCTGTTACTGTTTTAATATTATCTACTATTAATTGGTTTGTATCTTCTGGTGCTGGTGTCCAATCAGTTGGTTTATTTCCAAGTTCACCTTTAATATTTCTAACTTTAAATTCAATACTAGCACCTGTGTTGTTTACTATACCAAATGTACTGCCATCATAGATATCTACAAAATTTGTATTTTTAGAAGAAGTATTTTCGTAATAAAACCAACACTTAATCCATTTATTAGGACTTAATTGCTTTGATGAAGTTTTTCTCTTTGAAACTTCATCATTATCGTTACCACTCCAAGAGCTTCCAACTGAAGCATAGTTATTATTGTCTGTATTCCACTCACATTCTATAGGTACTTTTATTTCGAAAGAAAATATATATCCTTGTCCAAAGGGGATTTTTATATTTTGACCGTTTACTATCCCTAAACCAGCTCCCCAATAACTGTTAGCACCGCTATTAGCTACTAAAGACCAAGTGTTAGTTTTGGCATCAAAAGTCCCTGTAGTGCTTACCTTTGATATATTTTTTTGACAAACTAAATTTCTACCACCAATAACCATATTAGAAATAGTTCTATCTATGTCAGATTGAGAAACTTTAGTTAAAATTTGTTCTTTCAAAATATTTATTTCTGATGTAGCTTTATTAAGATGAGAATTTACTGTTGTTATTTCTACATTAACAAATGTCTTAGCACTATTTAATGCACTATTAGCTTTGCTAGTAGCATCTGCACTAGCGCTATTTATAGCTTCTTGTTTCTTTAACTCTGCTACTCTATTAGCTTCATTTATTGCATCTTGTTTTGCCTTATCTGCTTTAGCTATAGCTGTATTAAGATTAGCTTCTGCTTGTTGGATTCTTTTTCTTTCCTCTTCTGTAATCTTTCCATCTGCATTAGCTATTGCATTAGCTTGTGCTAGATCTGCTTTAGCTTTTGCCACTTCATCAGCATATGCTTGTAAGTCTTCTGGAGCTGGTGTCCAATCAGTAGCTTTATTACCCTTTTCAACTTTATACCAATTTAAAGTAGCAAGATTTTTTTCGATAGCTGGACTATTAGGAGAACAACAAGCTCTAACTACTACTCCTTTTTTTATTTCATTTGGAGTTCTAAATTTAATAAATCTAGTTTCAGCTTTATCATATGGTAAAGTAAAGTTATACCCCCAACTCCAATCAGGAGGATATATATATACTACAAGTGATTTTTTTTCATTATTTGATTTTATAAATCCATTAGCACTAAAAATATATTCTGTATTAGGTTCTAATCCATTAACTTTTCTTATAGCAAAAGCATATTCACTAGAACTTTCATTTACTAAACTATCTAAAACTAAGTTTCTTCCACCAAACTCTAAATTATTTATAGCATTAGTAGTATTACTATTAGCTGTGTTTATAGCTTCTTCCTTAGCTCTATTAATATTATTATTTATAGTAGTTGTAGATTGAGTAAAAGTTTGTGAATCTACTTTTAACTTAATAGCATTATCTAAAGCCTGTATAGTAGCTTTCTGACTAGATAATTCTTTTCCATGCTCTGTGATAATATTCTTTTGTGTAGATAACTCTACATCTAAAGTCCTATCCCCTATTTGTACCTTAGTACCTTTAATAGTTTCTGTTCCTTTATTATTTACTTCTCTAATTACAGAGTTTATATCTAGCTTATTACCAGCTATATTTGCATTATCTGCAACCTTATTATTATCTATTGCTCCATCTGTAATACCAGCGTTATGTACTCCATTACCATCTAGCATTATAGTTTTACCATCTTTGGCTCTAACTAATAATCCATATTCGGTAGTACCATCTGTTTTTCTATACTCTCCTAAGATAACTCTATTAATATTATTTCTATTAATAAGAATTTGATTACCTACAATTTCTATAGTTCCATCTGCACTAACAATTCTATGTTTGCTAGTTGTTATATCACCAGCCTCTAGCTTGTTTACGCTTAGAGAACTTATTTGTGAACTACCTATAGCTCCTTCTGCTATGACTGCACTTCCTGCTGTAATAGCATTAGTTTTAAAGTTATCTGCTGTTAGATTTCCTGCAAGTTGATTTTCTACACTTATAGTTTTACTTTCTAGTACAGATATTTTTCCAACTGCTGCATTTAAATCAGTTATATTTGCTTTACCAATTACAGCTTGTTGCAAGTCAGCTCTTACAGCATTTAATTCTACAATATCTGCTTTTTTAGAATTTAAATTAACTATGTCGGCCCTTATTACTGTTAAATCTTCTGTATATAATCTCTGTATCTTGGCATCTATAGCTGTTAAATCATTTATACTAGCCTTATCTATTAATGCCTTTTTTATGTTTGCTTGTTCAATAGAGTATCTCTCCATTGATTGAGTAACTGATCCTTTACTATCAAAATTTGATTCTTGTTTTCCTTTTCCTTTAGCCTTTAACTCAGAAACAATCCCATTTTTATAAGTAAACTTTTGCTCCATTACTAAAGCATTATATTTTTTGCCTTTTAAATCAGTTAAATTCAATATATCTCCAGCCATAATAGCTGGATTTCCCTTCCACTTTAAACTGTATGGTATATATCTAAAGCTTCTATATCTTTGATAAATTCCATCTAATATTTCTTCTGTTATTACTGGATTATTAAAAGCTATAGAAATCCCTTCATCTGAACCCTTACTTAGTTCATCTTCTCCTCGTTTTGCTATTACTTTTGTTATAAAACATTCATCTGCTTCAATATCTAATTTAAATATATTGTTAGGATCTAGCTCTTGATTTACAAATTCATAACCTTTTATCTCTAAATCACCAATTCTATTAAATCTAGCAAATGAACCACAAAGAGAAGCTACAATACCTATAGCTTCTCTTAATGAATACCCTTCTATTTTATTAACTATATAATTAGGTAGCTTACTAGCAAAATTAACTCCTGCCTTTTTACATATTTCTTTAGCAATATCGTTTATATCTGCTGGATATGATAAATCAGAAAAATAAACTTTTTCTAAACATAGCATATTATCTACACAATCAAGGTTTATAAATTTTCCTTTTACACTAGTCTTAATTACATTAAATACACCTAAAGGTACATATTCTATGTGTTCTCCTATATATAATCCTACATATGGTTTTATAACAGCATTATCGAATATATCTCCTGTATTAATTAATTTAATCTCAAAAGTATTAGAACAAACAGTACCTATAGAAAAGTTATCACTAGGATTAACTGATTCCTCTAAACTCATTTCATATATTAAACTTCCACTAAACTCCTTATCTCTGATTATAACTTTTGCATTAAATTCTCTATCTTGCAATTTATTTATTTCTTGATTAAATTCTTTTGATACATTAAACAATTACTAACCTCCTTTCCAAAAGATTAATACTTGTACTATTCTTCTATCATAAAGTCAATACACATTAACTCTCCTGGACTCATTTCATAACCATTTAATAATTCAATATTAAATTTATGTATATCCATTTCAACTTCAATTTCTTGCAGCTCATTAATTTCTTTATTAAACTCCTCTAATCTTACTGGGTCAATATCAAAGTTTCCATCTGTTATTTTTAGAGTTCCATCATCTTCTTTTAAACAATATTCTTCTATTAATTTTTGTCTTTCTTTATTGTAGTGCTTTAACTCTCTTTCTACTTTAGTTATATTCTTACCTATAGCATAGCTCGCTTTAACTGGTAACTTTCTTGAGCTTATTTCTCCTAATACATTAACTTTTTCTAATATTTCTTTATTTGTTAATTTAACCATCTTATATCCTTCTTTCTTTTAATTTGTTTATTATAAAAAAGAGCTTACTAGCTGTAAGCTCTTATAAGTTAAAGTACAAAACAATTTAAGTCTTTCCCCACTTCTATAGCCTTTATTCTGAATTTTTGAACCTCAGCTTGAACTAATTGAGAATTTGCTAAGAATAACTCCATATTAGTAGGATATGTTTGAATATTAGCAATAGTATTTTGAGTTAAACTGCAACTCATTGTTAGTATTGTTTGTTTCATTCCATCTTTCTCTATCTCTACTGTTCCATTAAGATTTGTAGATTCTATTATTGAGCTTGTTACTTTTACAGTTTCTTCTGACATTTTAATTCCTTCTTTCCTTTTTATATCTCTATTAAATTCATAGATAGTCCTTGCCATATATTCTTATTAAAATCAACAGCAGGTGTACTTCTATCTCCTACATAAAAATTTTTAGTTGTAACTCCTTCCATTGGATCAGGATAAGTAACTGAAAATTCTGTTCCACTTACAGCTTGTAATATTATTTTAATTTCATCAGATGTTAATGGTCCCCACTCACATTCTAATTTTCTTGTAACTCTTATCCTATCTCTAAGCATTACACCTAGTAAATTTCTTCCTGTATTCTCTCCATCTAAATCCATTATGTTAACCTTAAAACTTTTTGGAGAAGCAACTGCTACTCCATTTATACTAATTCCTATAGTTGCCACCTCCTAAAGATTTAATAATTGTTCTCCTGCTTGTCTATTTACTTTATTTATAGCTTCTATGGCAATTCTGCCTAAATCAGTATCTTTTATTCTTAATATTAAATCACCACTCTCTTGAGAGCCTGAATTATTATAATTATTATCCTTTTTATTCTTCATTGCTTCTAAAATAGCCTCTATAATAACCTCTTTTATTTTTTCTATGAACTTTGGATCATTAATACTCTTCTTTTCATTACTATTAATATTTTGACCTAACATTGTTAAATCAGGTTGTTGTAATGCATTATTAGAAAGTAATAACATATTATTTATTCTTTCAGAAAGCTTATTAGCAAGTAAATTTAATCCACCAGTATTATTTTCTAGTGGTACTACAGCTTCTGTTCCAGCCTCTCCTATTACGGCTTGCGTTGGTTTATCTACTATACCCCCTTTAGCCAAATAAGGCATTTTAGCTATATTAACTCCAAAATGCTTACCACCAATACCAAGAATCCAATCTGGAGCGGTAAAACTAATTTTATTTAAACCATCTATAGCCATGTTTATAAGTGCTATAACTCCATTTAATGGTGCTTTTATAACAGCTTTTAGCCCATCCATTATTCCTCCGAATATATCAACTACACCTTGCCATGCTCTACTCCAATTTCCAGTAAATACTCCAGTTACAAAGTCTATTATTCCACCAAATATTCTTTTAATGGATTGAAAAACATTATCTACATTCTTTAAAAAGGCATTTAATAGATTTCCTAATACGCCAAAGCAATTTGACCAATCTGTTTGGAAAACATTTCTTAACCATTCTTTAAAGCTATTAAATATTTCTTTTATCTTTCCCCATATTTCTATAGCTTTTGCCTTTATAAAATCCCAATTTCTATATAAAGCTACTCCAATAGCTATTATTGCTGTTATAGCAGCTATAGCAATTCCTATTGGACTTGTTAAAAATGCTATTGCTCCACCTAATAAAGTTGTTGCTGTAGTACTAATTGTTGCTACAGTAGTCCAAATCGTTTGCGCTATAGTCCATAAAGCTAATGCTCCTTTAACTATCAATATAGCAGCGCCTAAACTTCCAATAACTATAATTATTGTATCTAATATAGGTTTCCCACTACCCATTAAGCAATTTATTAAATTTGTAAAAGCATCTAATACAAATCCAATTACATCAGCAACTTTAGCTATAACTGGTGCTATCATGTTAACAAACCAATTAACCATAGGAGCAACAAAACTAACATAAATATATCCTGCTAATTCAAATATCTTAGCACCTAATCTTATGAAACCTTGAAATAAATGACTTCCTCCATTATCCCAAACGTAAATTAATTTTTGAGTTAAATTCTCTAACACTCCTGCAGTTGCATTTAATATTTGCATAAATGTTGATGCTAATCCTGGACCAACTTCTCCCCAAACTTGTCTTAATGAATCTCCCATACGTTTAATTAATGTAAGTACATTTAAAAGTGCATTGGCTAATGCTTGTACTATAGCTATTCCTATTCCTCCAGCATTCCACGCATTAGCAAAAGTAATTGCTATATCTCCAATTATATTGAATATATTTTGTAAAATTTGAAGGATAACTACAAGTATTTTTTCTCCTGTTCCATTAGTCCAAACCTCTAAGAAACTACTTCCTATTGCCTTTATAAGTTCCCAAATTCCATGTAATGCATATTTAATGCTAGCAATTGTTGCAACACCTTCTCTTGCCCATGCATTTTTAAATGGTTGAAATATCTTAGATATAATATCTTTTAACTTTTCAACCATTTCATTTATCTTTTGCATAGCTACACTTGTTGGACTTAAATCTACATTAGGTGCAACCATTGGTATTGGATCTATTCCTCCACCACCGCCTCCTCCTTTTGGAGCCTTTGGGACTTTATCTGAATCATCAGGAATACTTAATTTATTTATTTCATCAAATCCAGCTAAGGAATTTTGTATTTTTTTCTTAGTTTTTTCTGCCGAATCGCCTATTTTATCTACTGCTCCTGATGTTTTCTTGCCTTGTTTTTCCATATTCTTCATAGAAGCTATAGAAGCATTCATGCTTTGAGCTGCTCCAAAACTTGCTTGATAAGTTTTCCCAAATATAGCACTTATAAAGGCTGCAATATATGCTGTTACTGTTGCTAATGCACTCATTAACGCATTCAATGCAGGTAAAACAGCTTGATAAATCGGCATAAAAGCAACGATTAAATTAGTTCTTATTTGTTGTAAGCTATTAGCAAACTGTGCATTTGTCATTAACGCACTTCCTATATAACTAGCAACTGTTGTTATTCCTTTCATTATTATAGGGAAAACTATTCCCCATCTAAACATACTTCCTATAAATAATCCTGTTGCACTTCTTGCTCCATTCATATTTTCTCTATATCTTCTAGTAGAATTATTAGCATTTCTTAAACTTCTATTTGCTTTTCCAGTTGCATTTTCAAGTCTTTTGATACTATTAGTTGCTTGATTTAACCCTGTTGTAGAATTTCTAGAAGAATTGCCTAGGTTTTCTAGTTCTCTATCTAAATCAGCTAATTTAAATCCTGTAGCATCACTTTTAGCTACTAACTTATTTATTGCTCTCTCTGTCTTTAATATTTGTTCTTCTAGCTTATTTTTTCTTGCTTGATTAAAAGTGGAGTTATATGCTTCTTTTAATCCACTTAATTTCTCTTTTTGTTGTTCTATGGATCTATTAGTAATTTCTAAACTATTAGATAAATTTTCTATTTTAGTCTTTATAGCTTCTACATCTACGGCATTACTCTTTACTGGTGGACCTCTTCTACTTATCGGTTGAGTAGTTGTTGTTCTAGGTACTGATACATCACTTACTGGTGAAAACTTCATAGGAATTTTTATTTCTTTAGATTTAGCTATTATACTTCTTATAGCTTCCAATGCTTTTGCTTTTATCTCCTCTATAGTTCTAAGAATATTAGCCTTACTCTTTTCAACGCTAGAATTTATAGTTTCATCAATAGTACTCATAGCCTTATTTATAGATTCAGAAATCCCCTTAGTTATTGAATTAAAATTTAATTTTCCTGTAACTCCTTCTAGTGATTTACTTATTTGAGTTCCTATTGAACTGGCCAACTTTTCTAACTGTTTATTTAAGTCATCACCTTGTATCTCTAAATCCAAACCTATTTTCCCTACCGAATCAGCATCTGCCATAATCTCACCACCTTTCTAAATAAAAAAAGACATTTAATATTAACTAAACGCCTTTTTTAGAATCTCTTGTATTTCTTTTATTTGTTCCTCTTTTTCTTCATCTGTCATTTCTTCTACTTGTCTATTTCTCCAATCATTACGAATTTTATGTTGTTCCTCTGAAAAGCTCTTAAGCATATTTTCATCTTCTTCACTTCTTATACTTACTATTTGTCCTAAAGGAGTTTTTGGCATTATTCCACTAAGTAAGGTACAAAATTCATCCCAACTCATATCAAGCTCATTCCTAAGCCTTATTCCATATTGTGCAGTAAATGAAGCATCTATTAACTCCCAATCTTCAAATAAATCATACCATTGATTATTTTTTACTTTCTTGAAATCGCTTAGCTTCTTTCTCACTCATTTCTTCAATTTCTTCTAATTCTAAATTAGATATTCCAGCCATTATTGCATTAACTATTACTCCATAAGCCTCTAAGCTTAACTCTAAACTTTCAATATATTCAAAAGCTTCTTTGCCTAAAGAAGCTTTTATTATTTTTTCTAATAATTCTATATCATCAACTTTACTTTTCTCCTTATTTTTTGATAAAGATTGAATATATATAGCATTATTCTTAGTATTGTTAATTTTATATTCATGATTTTCATCTATCTTTATAGTTGGTCTTTCATTAACCAATTTGTCCATTATGTTATATACTTTTGCCATTATTATATCCTCCTATTATTCGCCTGCTCCTGGTGTGTATGTTGGTTTCCCATCACCTTTAAGTTCAAACTCTAATGGTGCAACCTTTGTACTATCATCTCCACCAACATTCTTAACATCAATTACACAATCAAATGCAAGTTTAGAACCATCTGGGAACTCTATTTCTCCTTTTGTACTACAATCTAATCCATCTTTCCATGCTGTTGCTGCAACATAATCATTTCCTGGATCACCAACATTTCTTTTCCCTTTTAAAGATATAGAGAAACTCTTTCCTGTCATTAAACTTCTTGCCCACCCTGATGTAGTCATAGGTGTCCAATCTTCTACTTTACCATCTATTTTTATACCGAAATTCTCCATATCAGCTATAGGTTGCATATCTTGAGTTGCACTTGCCTTTCCTTTTGTTCCTATCTTAAACTTAAGATTATAAACTGGAAATACTCCTGTAAATGCCATAATTATTCACTACCTTTCATGTATTATATTTACTTCTATTACATATTCATATATGTTATTTTTATCTGTTCCAACTCCTATAGGTTCAGTAGTTGTCATCTTAAAATCTATAACTCTCTTTCCACCTATAATAGCCTCTTGCCCAAATAAAGCATTAAATACTTCTTGTGCTTTTTGTTCTGCTATATTAGCGTTTTTTCCCCAATGTATTAATATAGAAATAGCCTTAGTGGAATAGCTTGTATTTTCTAAACCACCTAAGGCTATGTTATTTCTTGGTCCTCTTATACTATAGATACCTATACATTGTTCTTTAGTTCCATCTATTTTCCCTATATACCATTGAGGACAATCTATTTTACTTTTTAAATATTCTCTTACATCGCTTAGTAACATTACTTTATCAACCCTTTACTAAACATTTTTAAGAATTTAGAATAAGTATTTGTAACAAATTCCTTATTATCTCCATCAACATAACTTTGCATCCATTTACCCTGTGCATTTATATTTTTATCTTGCCTAAAATTGTATTCTGGATGCCAATATAATCTCCTTGCATATGGTGTATCAAAATTTATAGATGTAATTCCATCATCTAATCTTGATAAATCAACAAAACCACTTCTTTCTAATTCACCACTATCTTTAGGAACTACAGCACTTGTTTTAATATCACTTAAAATGGCTTCAGTAGTTTCCTCAAGTGCTTTATTCTCAGCTTTTATTAATGTATTTATCTTTTGTCTATCTAACTTTACTGTAACCTTAGCTTTCATTATACAAGCTCCAATTCAGTTGAAAAAACTGAACCATCTGGATTACGTGGTCTTGATGATTTATAAATATCTTTTTTGAGCTCTCCAACTTTTACATAGCCTTCAATTAATTTATTAGGATAAATATCACCTTCAATTATTACTTTACCACTTAAAGTTACAAGTCTACGCTCTGCATCAAGCGTATTCTTTCCCTTCTCATTGTATATGCTTAATCCTCTATAAATTAAAGTTTCTACTGGTTCACCATCCTCACTAATATAAGTATGATAAACCTCTACTGGTGTTTTTAAAAGCCATTTAGGAAAAGGTAGTTTAACTCCCATAACTATAACCTCCTACTATTTAAACCAGTTTGAGATATATAATTAATAACCTCTTGTGTTGTAGTTATTCCATTTATAATACTTCCATTAAAACTAACAGATGTACTACCAACTGAATAACCACTTAAAGGCATATTAATAAACTCACCATATTGCTCTATAAAGTTAGCTTGTAAACATACAGCCTTCTTAATTTTGTCTTGTTGGAATGGAGATAAATTCTTAAATTCTATTTTATTTATTCTATTATAGGTTAAAACATCAATCTGATCACTTGCTCTTTCAAGTTTACTTTCCATATCTTCATCAGAAAGTATTTCACCTTTAAACTCATCCCTATAGTATGAATTATCTACATAAGCCATAAATTCACATCCTTATTTAAAATAGAAAGAACATTTTAATTCTCCCTATTCTCCAATATATTCAGTTTTATCTACATCTACATAAATACTATCAACTTTTCCGTCCTTACCATTAGGGAATACAAATACATCTGATAAGCTTCTATTTTGGTATAGATATCCATCTCCTTCAGTATGTGCCCCTGGAGCAAAATAATAAATAGAAGATATTTTCGGTACTGTTTTACAAGTTAATGGTGATGCTATAAGCACATTAATTTTTCTTGATCCTTGAACAGCTTCTACTCCTTCACTAGCTTCAACTTTAGGAACTAACGTAAAGCCGCCTTCCTCACTATCAAAGTTAAACTTATCATAGAATCTTTCATCATCTATTACTTCCATTACCGGAACACCATCTATATCAGTTATTCTAGTTTCAATACTTAGTCCACCTTCTGCAATTTGTGTCATTTCAATTTTTCTTGTAAACTCTGTAGATTGCTCTAATTTATCCATTATATTACTTGATACATACATTATTAAAGCACCTTTTGCTTTATATCTTCTTAACTTACCTGATGCTAACATAGTCTTAAGTTTTCCAAATACATTTGCTTTAGTAAAATCTTTTGTTGCTGTAACACTATTATATCCCTCTGCATCTAATGCTTTTGTAGCTACCTTAGAGAAAAATAATGCATCTGTTTCTGGAGCTACTTCAGTTTGTTCAAATATTCTTGATACATTTTGAATAGATGCAGTTGCATTAGTTTCGTCTACATCAGCTTTATCTATTAAAAATTCAACATCTCTATCATGTTCTAAAGTAAATGGTACATCAGTTTGCTTAATTTCTCCTCTGTTCCATCCACCTTTTCTACTATGATTCTTAAATCCTGATACACTCATTTGTGTAAAGTGAAATGATCTTGCACCTACCCATTTAACATTACTAGTTATAAATGGTGATGTAAGTGTCTCCTGTATTAAAATATCTAATAATTCTGGTTGCCATACCTCTGCATAGTTTAAATTTGCCATATTTTATTACCTTCCTTTTCTTATAATTTAGTTAAATCTATTCCAACGTTTTTTATTTTGAATAGTTTCTTTATTAGATTTTGTGTTTTGTTCAGCAGCACCTATTTTAAAGCCTTTATTTTCTTCTTGTTGTTGCTGTCCTTTAAAGCTTGGGTACTTTTCTAAAACTTTATCTACTGCTTGATCCATAGTAACATCATCACTTACCATAGCTTTAGCTAATATAACAACATCGTCAACACTATCAGCTAAAACACCTTTAGATAAACAAGTTACTTTTGCCTCTAATGTATTAGCTCTCTCCTCTGCATCTTGTTTAGCTTTTTCAGCATTAGTTAAAGCTTCATTCTTTTTCTCTTCTTCTGTCTTTTGACTTTCTTTCCAATCTTGATAAGCTTTAAGCTCTTCCTTAGATAGTTGACCTTTATTTTCTCTTGCCACCCTATCTTTAATCATCCTATTTACTTCCTCTTGAGTAAAAGTCTTTTCTTCTGGTGGATTTTCCTCTGCTCCTTCGCCTTCTCCATCGCCTTCTGTTGGATTAGCTTCTGAACCTGCTCCACCATTACCTGCTCCATCATCTTGAGCTAATTTCATACCTAATCTTTTTCTTAAATTAAAATTTGATATAGACATAAATACCTCCATTTATAGCCTGTCGGCTGTTAATTCCATGCGCAGTTTAAGGTCTTAAGCAAGTTTTGGACAAAATAAAAAAGCCTTATTTTTAAGACTTTAATTATATTTCTACTTTATAATTTTCCCATTTCTTATATGCATCAACATACATTTCCTTCTTATCTCCATTGTAAGTACACTCGTAATACATTCCATCAAATAAAGTAGTACTTAATAGAGCTTTATTGTTTTGAAGAGTTTTACAACTCCATACCATAAATACATCGTCTGTGGTAATTTCTTTTTTATCTGTTTTATCTAAATGCTTATTGGTATAATCACATACCTCTTGTTTACACCATTGTAAAAATTCTTTTTCATTCATTATTAAAACACCTCTCTTTAATATTTTATTCTACAAATATCCAATCCTCTGCTAACATATCAGCTTGACTTGCAAGCCATCCAATTTGAACTCCTGATGTCCCTACAAAAGCTATTGCTTTGTTACCAATTGCTTCGTGTTCTGTATTTATTATTTTTTCATTAGCATTCTTATAGCTAATATTTTTTGCTAATTCTATATATTGTTTTTTGCCATTCCAACCTTTTCTAGCAACTCTTAATCCTCTTTTAACATATTTAATAGCTTCTCCAAAATCAAAAGTAGCTACTCCACCTAAAATTGGTGTATTTTCCTTATTGGCTATTATCCAATCTTCACTAGAAATATTATTCATAGTATATTCAACTCTATCAGTATTTCTTATATCTAATACTTTTCCATCTTTACAGTGCATCATAATAGTGTTATCTTCCCAACACCAGTAACCACTCCATGATGGTAATTTAACTTTAAATCCCTGTTTCATTAAACTTAATGCTAATCCAAATTTCATTATTCAACTACCTCCTCATAAGTCTGTTCAAAAATATCCGGTTTACAAGGGTATAATTCTCCTTTTACACCTTTTATAATATAATCTCCTACACTTACATGATGAATTCCTTTGTTACTCTCCCAAACTCTTCATTACCAATCTTAACTACCATTTGATTATCCTGTTTAATCTCTCTAACTAGTGAAACACTATATGGATTAATATAAATCCCTTCTCCAACTTCTATAAGTGAATCTGTTTCAAAGCTTTTTTCATCTTCAATCTTAGTTACAATTTCTTTAACACTATATTCAGATTCAAAATTAATTGGACTTCCATCACACACCATATAAATTTTATTTTTCTTATCCATAATTTTAATTCTCCTTCTTATCCTTCATTAAATTTTCTCTCTATAATGATTTCTTCTAAGTTGTTTATTATTCTCTAAATGGTTCTTTAAAGCATTTTTTAACTCTTTAACCTTTTTACTTGCTATCTCTTTATTTTCTTCATCACAAGTACCAGCTTTAAATCTCTTCCACTTTCTAAGTTGTCTTTCATAGTACCTCTGTTTCTGTTCAGCTTCATAAAGTTTAATAGCATCTTCACCATTAGGAACTACTGGAAGTCTTGTTATGCCAGGAAAGTAAGTTACTAATGTATGCCTACAGTTAGGGATGGAGCAATCCTGTTGTTATTGCTTTTGATAATAACGTATAATCTTTTTGCTCCATATCACCCCCATTCGAAAACACATCATCAATCAATACTTTTCCTTGCCATGGCTCACACATTTTACAAGTATTTGCATGAGCTGTAACAACTACTAAATGTATTCCATATTCATCTCTTTTCTTACCTTCACCTAAGAATGTAGATCTTTGACTTGCTGTCCTTAAACACATTTCTGCATAACTAGCAATATTAACTTGTTTACCATCTTTATAAGTTATACTATTTATACCTTTCTCAAGAAAATCCTTAGTAGCCATATCTATAGCTTGATTGATAGTCTTAGCACCACTTTGTAGATACACATGAGTTTTAAATATTGTCTGCCTATATACATCATCCATCTTTCTTAAAACTGAATATTGAGCTTTCTTCAAATCATTTGTAACTGTTTCTTGTAATGCATTAAGCTTCTTTTCATTGATACCAAAGAAGTTCTCTTCAACTTGTGGAGTAGCCTTTTTACCTAATTCTTTAGCAATATACTCTCTAACTGTTTGAGGTTCTTTTATATCCTCTGGGAACTGTATCTTAACTTCATCTATGAGCTTTTGTGTATTCTCTTGACCTTTATTGAAATTACCTTGAATTTCTCTTTCTACAGCTTCTTGGATAGGTTTATTATATTCCTTAACTAGCTTCTTATTTCTTTTTCTATACTTTTCAATCTCTCTAAGTTTAGTCCTTTGCCATTGTTCCCATTGAAAACCTTCCCTACTCTGCTCTGCTTGGTGAAAATAAAAAGCCCTATGCATACTAGAAATTAAATCAAGCTCCATTTGCTCGAATATTTTTCTAATATCATAAGACTTATCTCTTTCTTTCTTAGCATTTTCAATTATCCTCTTCCTGGTAACATCTTTAAGTATATCAGCTATTAATGATATATCCTTATCCTTCTTGTTCATTTATATCAACCTCATTATCATCAGTATCTGATACTATATTAGGATTATCTACTGTTGTAGGTTCTTCAGCTACAAGATAGCCATTTTGTTCCTTTATTCTTTGTATTTCCTCTTTCTTTTCTTCATCTGTCCATGTATCTCCATACATTTCCTCAATACATTGCTCTATAGACATTACTCCATAGGTTTTAGCTTTTCCTACAGTTTCTACTACTGCATCAAAACTAGGACTTGCATATTCTCCAAAGGTAATGCTTACTTCATATTCTCCAACATTTCTTTTATTTAATACATCATTAGTTTTTAGAATTATATTAACTAACTGTGGTATAACCTCTGTTAATATATCAACTAACTTCCCTCTAGTATATAAAGTAGTCTTTTCTTTTTCTCTTTGAGCTTCTGCATTATCTGTTTTCTTTAAGTCTATTCCTAATGTACTAGGACTTATTATACCTTGTAAACACATATCAACAGCATTAGAATAACTTTCAACATAAGCTTCATAATTTATATTAGCTTGTTTCATATCTATCTCATGCTTTGCATCTTCTGCAAGACTTGAACCAACCTTTAAGAATCTGTTATCAAACGGATTAGGTTTCATTAAGTTACCATTAATATCTTTTGGTACTAAATCTTCTGGTATATACTTTTGAACTCTTCCATCACGAATAGCATCTATCCATTGAGATATAACTTCATCTAATGCATCAAAGGCATCTGATTTATTATCAAATATACTTTTACCTCTTCCCTCAAACTTAGGGGATTTAAAGAACATCAATGGTAAAGCCATTATAAAATCACCTTTATATGTTACATCTACAAGCTCTCTAGTTTCTTCTAATGTATTTAAAGGAACTTCATTAGCGTTACTATCATATAGATTATAGTTTATATATCCTTTTCCATAAGTTTCACATAACTTGTATTGCCTATTATTTTTCCTATAGAAAGTAAAGAATTTTATTTCTTTTAATCTTCCTCTTTGAGTTACATATTCAACTTTATCACTATCGAAAAACTCTATTATTGGATATTCACTTATATCTGTATCTATAGATAGTTTAAAAGCTCCATCACCACTAACTAATGTAGTAGTAATTATATCACCTAGCATATCATCAAACTTATTATCTTTTCTTATTTCTTCCCATAATGAATTATCACTTTCTTTAGCTACTTCTATACTATCTAAGTCAGCCACAACTATATCACTTAACTTATCAGCTATCATTGCAGGTAATCCACTATGTATTTTTCTTATACTCAAATCTTCACTTGGTACAGCACTCCAGAACCTAGCTTTATTTACTGGATCACTACTTATATTCTTAAAGAATTGGTCCAGTTCGTATGGTTCTCCCCTATACCAAAGCTTATTTCTAATTACATTAGTTTCATATGTATAAGCCTCTTGTATAGTAATCGGATTAGTTAATGCTGGTTGAACATTTAAATATTTTATTGCTGCTTTAGTCAACATCCCTTTAAACCACCCCATTTCTATTCCTCCTTATAATCTCCTATTAGCTTTCTAAATGGTATCCATGCATACTGACTAGAGTTAATTGTATGATCGTTTGCATCCTCCGGCTCATACTTATCCTCTTTCCATGAATAGCACTCCAATTCTCTTATGTGTTCTTTACAAGTATCAACAACATAATAAAAGACTTTGCCATGGGTATTAATCCACCCTAAAGCTAAATGTATTCTATCTAGTATGGTTACTTTCTTATAAGAGTTAATAAAGTTATACATACATGGATTAGTTCTTTTAAACTTCTTAAGCTCCATTATAGTTGCTTGGTCTGCTGAATCTACAAATACATCTCTAGCAAATCCCCATTCTTTTCTATTCTTCTCTAAGAACTTAAAATATTTAGGAGCTATATCACTAGGAGCTAATGGAGTTTCTAAATCTTTATTGTTATATACTTCTTCATCTAGTATTACTAATTCTTTTTTATCTGTAATGCCTAAGAAAGTAAATGCAAAGGTATCAGGACTATTTTGAGAATATGCTGTATCTAATCCTGCTGTAAATTGAACAAACTTTAATTTCTTATCTTTAACCTGCTTAATAATATAATCCTTGGATAAAACATTATTTTTCCTTTCAAAGTTACTGAATATTAAACCTGTTGCTCTACCTCTTAAACCTAGTATCTTATTCTTATATAACTTAGTACCTTTAGGAGCACTTGTCTTTTTCTTTTCAATAGCTTCTTCATCTAAGGATGCATTATCACAAAAAGAAAAGAACCAATAAGTCCAATTAGGCTTTGGTTCTGATTTTAATTGCTCCATTATTTCTTTTGGAACATCACTCTTATATTTTTCTAACGGTCTACAGCAATTAATAAATTCATCATATATAGGTAAGTTAGGATCATCTGGATTAAGCGTCATCATAAGATAATCATTTCTAGTACATATTTCTCTAACAAATTCAATACTAGCTGTATTAACCTCATCTATAAGTACACATCCAAATTGAGAACCTAAAGCCATTTTCCATTTATCTACGTTATCATAACCTAGTATATATATTATTTTCTCACCATTAGGAGTTATATATCTTATATGAGGTATTTTATTATCCTTATCACCATTACCATTGTATTTAACTAAATCACCAAACACATCAGTAATTCCATATTCCTTTTGTATTAAGTTCTTTTCTGCAACACCAGTTGTTTTAGCAGCAATAACATGCATTTTCTTAGTAGATTCTGCAACCATTAGCATAAACTTTAGTATTCCTACTGTAGTTTTTCCTGCTGCGGTTGTTCCCTCCAATGCTTCTACTGGTGCTCTATGCTCTAAAAAGTCTAAATACTTATCTGATAACCTATATTCATTACTCATTTTTATTTCTTTCCTTAATTTGTCCTAATATAGAATCTAACTTAGCTGTAGAATTAGTATTATTCTTAGCATCATCTTTAATTACTCTTGATTTTAATACTTCAAGTTCTGCCTTCTGCTTATCAGTAGCTATATTCATATGATCACTTAACCATTGAAGAGCTTTCATCTTATCGTGTAGTTTTATTGATACACCATCTTTACCCTGTCTAACTTCACTTATTATGGTTCCATCAACATCATAGCTATCATTAAAATCAACATAGTTTACTTCAATAGTTTTAGATTGATTATCTTCGAAGATTTCTATCTCCCTTTTTCCGAAGTTAACATAATCAGTTATATCACTAAAAGCTATATCCATATACCTTTGAAATATATCCTCTTCTCTTAACATTACCTGGTTAAGCTTGTGCTGCTTAAGCTTTTCTATCTCTGATTCTATCTTAGTGTTTCTTAGTAAGTTAAAGCCATTAACCATAGCAGTTTCATAGCTACACTTATATGCTTTCTTATAAGCTTTAGTAGCATTAAAATACTTTATATAATAAATGCAAAAGAGCCTTTGTTTGTCAGTAAGTTCGGTGTTTTTCAATACCTCTTTTACTTCTTCCGCAACAGGCTCTTTAATCTCTTTTTTTATATTAGTTTTATTCTTATTTTGATTAGTAACGTTACTTTTGCTTATTGGTAACGCTCCTTTTAATTTATCATCCCAATTATCTTGTGATTTCCACTTTCTAATTAGAGAATCTTTTATATTTAACTCCTTGGCTATATCAATTAACTTAATATCTCCATCATGATCTTTGTATATATCAAATGCTTTATCTCTGTTTGGACTTCTTGCTCTAGCCATATCACCACCTCATCTATGCTTTTATTTATAATAAAATATATTTTAATTATTTACTTAATAATCTCTTGTTATTTAAAGCTAATGTATTTCCTATTATATTATCAATATAATTTTCAATATGACAATTCAAACCTTCTAGTTCTAATACTATTTTTTTGATCTCTTTTACAGATAACTTTTTACTTTTAAACTCTTTATATATTTCATCTATATTATTATTTAAATTCATAATATTGTTATCAATAAATAAATCTTCATTTATTGATAATTTTGTAAATGTAAAATCATAAACTAGCATATTTATATTGTCACAAGACTTTTTGAAATATAATAGCACATCATTATATTGTTCCTTAGTATTGAAATCTTTATTATTATTAATTTCTTCTATTAATGAATTAATTTCTATGAGCATTTTTTTACACAAATTATATAATTCTCTGTATGTTTCAATATTATTTTCTATAATATATTTTTCTTTCTCTAATCTTCTTTCCTCATCAAATTGTTCTTTTTGTTTATCCAAAGTAAACTTAAGAATCATTATGGAAACTAAACCACCTAAAATAGCTCCTCCAAAACTACCAGCAAAGTTAAAGAAATCTTTTATCTCCAATAAATCTCCATAAGGACTATGTTTAAATATTGAAGCTATACCAATCGCTATTAATACAAATAGTCCTGTTATTATTATAATTCCAATAGTAAAATTAATTTTATTCTTGCTTTTTTTCAACTCTAATCCCCCTATTAATAATTATTTTTCAAATTAATTATACTACATTGGATTTACTTTCCTTTTAGAAAAAACAAAAAGAACCTAGCCTAAACTAGATTCTTAACACATCATCCTTTGTAACCCCTTCCAAAGGAATATTAATTTTTAGTGGTGGGGATAAGAGGGTTCGAACCTCTAACCTCCGCTCTGGTTACCTAGGAACTTTTTCAAGCGACACTCTTCCTTATTGAGCTATATCTCCATAAAGCAGGACTTAATCCTGCTTGTTTAGGGTTAATTGTTGAAAAAAACTAAGAGGAACAAATGAGATTTTTAGGAAGGTAAAGGAGTTGCACCTTTATTAATACTCTTCCTTCCATGATGCAAGGCTTTTACACCTTGCTTTACGTCCAAAGTTAAGATTTTAATTCACATCAAGGAGGTACGCAATGAACTAATCAACCCGACCACATATATATTATCTCATATATTTTATACATATGGTTTATCATCTTATTTCATTTTATTTCAAATTATTTCATCTAAATGTTCATTCAGCATTTCTTCTTCCCACTTTATAACTTGCCTCATTAGTCTTTTTTTCTTTCTGGTACAAGAAACTTCACTCATATGATACTTATTAGCAAGTTTCCAATTAGGTAAACATTCTTTATATGCTTCTTCTAAGAATTTTTTATGTTCTTCTCCTAATAAACTTGTAATATTGCAATCTATTACTTTATAATCTTTCTCTATATCATAAATACAATTTTCTAAATAGTTTATTTCTTTTATGTTTCTTGCAATCTGCTTTTCATATTCCTCAATAACTTCTATCATAGATTTTTCTATAGGACTTCCAGAGCATGAAGTCTGTACTCTTTCACTGATCGCCATACCTTTTAAATTAGAAGGAATACAAAAATCATTATTTTCTATTCTATATGCAAGTACTTCTATTCTATCTTCTAGAAATTTTATCTTTTCTTTTATGCTTTTTATCTTTTTATCTTTACTATAGTAGTTACGCATTCTTTCTTCTGTCTTTTTAAATAATGTCTTATCCATAGTTCCTCCTAAATCTCAAATCCTATTTGCCCTGGTATTATCTCTATTATTTCATCTTCTTCCTTATCAGCTTTGTTTAATAAATCTTTCCAATCATCACAATCTAATGATTTATTCTCATATCTTTCACTAAGTTTTTCATTTAAATTTATATTAGTTATATCAAAAATATCTACATCACTATCAATATCAACAGTTTCGTTATTTGCTAATTCAGATACAACTCCCCACATCTCTTCTTCATCTAGTTCTCTATCGACTAATGTAGCAACTTGTATTGTAATAGTAACTTCACCTCTAACTAGCTTCATATCTCTCATTACTATTCATCTCCTAACAGCTCTGGATTCTCATATATATTTCCTACAACATAGCTAACTTCTATCCAGTATCCTAAATCTTTTCTATTAATATTTTTATATGTTCCATAAAAATCAACATAAAAACCTATATGTTTTGTTTCATTTTTACAATTCCAATCAGTATATTCTCCAAATTTCACAACCCCTTTTTCATTTGAATCGAAATGAAAAGGAATTATATCTCCCTCATATATCTCTTTACCAATAATGTCCTTTAGTCCTGTATATTGCATTAATTCAACTTCAAAAAAATTGGCTCCAATGATTTTATTATCATCTAGCTTTAACCATAAATCTTCGTTTCTAAAGTTTAAACTATCAACCTCATATATCTTCTTAGTAGTTTTATCCCAAGCTCTAAACTTAATCTCTCTGTTCATCTCTTCTCCTCCTATTCAATAACAGTTAATCTATCACTTAAAGCATTGCATGGTTCAGATGAACCTCCACTTATACTCCTAAGTCTTACTTCCAGCACTTCCCCTGATCCACAATAAAGATATGAAACCACATAAATATTTTCAACATCTTTATCAAAGAAAACCTTAGCTCCTGGTACTATACCTTTTTGAATAGCTTTTTTTAATTGTTTTTTCATTTTATCTTGTAATGTTTCTTTTTTAATATCTTCAACAATATCGAATACACTAACTTGTCCCTCTAATATGCTTCCCAAAGACATTACTTCTCACCTTCCTTTTTAGCCTTCTCTTCTTTCAAAACAACACTTGCACTAAGAGCATCCATTCCTGCATCATCTTTTTTAACATTTTTCAATTTACATTTATCTAATCTTCTATGAAAGTTATATTCTGTTCCCTGTTCTATAACCTCTATAAGATAATTAACATCTTCTAACTTATCTTTAAATCTTAATTCTCCAACTACATTATCTGGCATATTATTTTCTATAGAAGCCTTAAAATTATGTAAAGCTTCTAAGATAACTACCATTTGTGCATAAGGCACTTTAATGTGTTTTTCTTCTCCATGGAGCATATTAAAATCAAATATACTCACTTGACCTTCTAGCATTTCCAACTTTAGCACCTCTCCGTATCTTTTTATAAACTTTTTTTCTCTATACTTGTAACATTTATATAAAAAATAACATATGCTATATTATGATAAAACTCATTGCCTATTGATATCTTCCATATTCAATAATCATTTAGATATTTCATAATATCAAATCTATAATATAACCTATTCATCTTTAAATTTAGAGAGTTAATTTATTAACTCTCTTTTTTTGTTTAATGAAAACCACTCGCTATGCGAGTGTGTTCAGATGAGCTTTAGCGATGTAATAAAAAACCTCCTTTTGTTAAAATGAAAATAGGTTCGCAGCCAATTTTCGTAACAAAGGGAGGTTTTTAAATGGATACAAACAGTTTAGCACATACAAAATGGAATTGTAAATATCATATAGTATTTGCACCAAAATACAGAAGGAAAGAAATATATGGAGAGAAAAAACAAGAGATAGGTAAGATATTAAGACAGCTTTGTGAATGGAAAGGAGTTAAGATAGTCGAAGCGCACGCTTGCGTAGACCATATACATATGCTTGTTGAAATACCACCAAAAATGAGTGTTTCAAGTTTCGTTGGATTTTTAAAAGGTAAGAGTAGTCTTATGATTTTTGAGAAGTTTTCAAATTTAAAATATAAATATGGAAATAGACATTTCTGGTGCAGAGGATTTTACGTTGATACTGTCGGAAAAAATAAGAAGGCAATTGAAGAATATATAAGAAATCAAGAACAAGAAGATATGATAGCTGATCAAATTAGTATAAAAGAATATATGGACCCTTTTAAGGGTAGCAAGTAAAGAAGTATGCGGCTGGCGGACCAATTTAAGCGTCTTAAGACGCAACGCAAGTAGCATGCCCTTATAGGGCTGAGGAAATACCACCAGCTAAGCTGGTGGATTTTTATTATATACAAATCATTTTAATTTTAAAATAAATATTTATTATTTGTAATATCTATATAAACAATTGAATATACTAAAATTGTAGAAAAAATTCCTTGTAATAATAATATTTAATCTATATGATCACTTTTAAATCTCACTCACAACAATTTAATTATAGAGAGTTGTATTTATATCAACCTCCAATCATTTAATTTTACAACTCTCTTTTTTTACTTCTTGAATTATCTTTTTGTATTTTCTAAGTTCATATTTAAAACCTTTCCGTATCTCTCTTATAAACGCCATAGAACGTTTTGCCTATTAAGACAATATAACTATCCTCTTTCTCCATAAAAACCTCATGAACGCTATTTTTAGTTAATAGAGGATGGAGCCTTGTCCAATCCTCCAGTAACTTTATTTTAGGTTTATCAAAGAAACTAATTTGATTACTCATAACTATTTCTCTAAAGTATGATTTGTACCATACTTTTTATTGTATTCATCTAACATTCCTTTTAATTTATCTAAATATTTCTCAAAATCTTCCTTATCTTTAATGGGTTCAAAGATAACTTTAGTTCCTGCTCTACCTGTTTTGCCTATCTTCTTAACCTTAAACCCTCTTTTAGTTTCTACAGTATATAAACCTATAATAACTAAGTCATAAAGCTTAATATCTTCTTTCATTAGCTTTAAATTTATCTCTGTAAACTCTTTTTGAAATTCAACAACGCTAAATCCATCCATCTTTACCCCTCCTATTCTTCTATTTCCACCTTTATATAATCTGCTGTTCTAATAAGAGCTTTAAGATGCTCTTCACAGATATACACCTTATTAGTTTTAACTCCTTTACCAGATACTACTCTTGTAGACCTATGCCAACACTTTTTACATTGGCAAAAGCCTAATAACCCTTTCACCTTATAAACTAATCTTTTCACGTCTATTCTCCTTTCTCTACTCTCTCAAATTCGATAACCCATACCCACGGATTGCCTTCCCAAGAGTATTTATCTTCCTTTACTGTGCTATTCCATAAAAGACTAAATGCTGCTCTCTCTAACGAATCCTTAAGTCCTATACCTGCTATTTGTATATGCTCTGCTTCATCATAAAAGCTTGTACCGCTTATTCCTTCCTTGTAACATCCTTCGTCTGTAATATCCTGTAGTCTTTCAACTCTTACAGATGTTACTTTTAAAAATAATCGAGCTGCTTCCTTTGGCATATGAATACTCGGTTTCCAACCACCAGTAAATTCACTATTGGTTGCCTTATAAATATATTTAGATTCCTTAGGTGGTAAGTTATCAGAACTTCCACCAAACACCCATACAGGATTTATATTCCATGTTTCTCTTACATAAAGAATATCTCCAGCTTTGTAAGGTGGTTTAGCATAATGAACATTAGCTCCTTTTCCTCCAAAAGCAAGTTTTCCTAATTCCTTATCATCTGTTGGATATAAAACATATCCTAAAGGCTTATAGCCTTCTGGTATTTCATCTTTGATAATTCTTCTAGTGCAAGTCTTTTCATCATCCAAAATGGCCCTTACCATCTGGGTATTAAATAGAATTGGTTTCATCTTTACCCCTCCTAAGCTATCTCATAAATGCTTTCTATTATCTCAAGAATTTTATCTTTATTGTGGCACATAGATAGTTCTTCTAATATCGCTTTACTCTTATACCCTTGACTTCCTCTTCTTTCATCATCAAAATACTTCTTTACTGTATCTAAAGCGTGGTTTATACTTGTAAAGTTTAAAAAGTATATATCCCCAGCATCATTTACGTTATATCTGAAACGCGGTTCTTCTTGTTTAAAATAAAATGGATCACCACATTCTAAAGATTTTTCTTTGTAATATTCATCATTCCCTCTTTTATACTCACATAACTTTTTAGTTAAACTTCTCATTTGTCCAAAGTAGTTATCTTCATCAAACTTAACTAAAAACATATGATAAGAATGATAAAGTTGACTTACTATCAATGTGTATTTATATTCACTCATTATTTTCCTCCTCCTTTTCTTCTATTTCTGTAGAATTAAGTACATTTATAATCTTTTCAGAGCACTTTTCACAGATATATCTCTTTAATTTAATATCTTTACTTTCTATTACTAAAGTAGATCTATGCCAGCATTTATTGCATTGACAAAATCCTAATAATCCTTTTATTTTAAAAATTATTTTTTTCACTTTTATCCTCCTATAATTTTTATGAATAACTATATTATTTTTGAATATAATATTAAATATAAAATTCAATATTGAGGTGATTTAATGTGTAAATGTTTAATGTTACTGATAATCTTTGTGTTATCATTATGCATATTAAAGTGTCTTTAATTTTTTTAATTAAAGCGATAGAATAGATATACATCTATTCTGTTGGGGTCATATGCAAAAAAATTAAATAAAGTAACACATGAAATCACTTTTTAAGATAGAGAGTTGTATTTAAGCAACTCTCTTTGTGTTTATTACTATCTTCATAGCATATAAAAAATAATTAAAGAAAAGATCCTATTCTAAAAAACTCTTCCAGATCATAAACAAATCTAACTTTCTTTTTAGTTCCTTTAATCTCTATTCCATTTTCTATACACCATTTAACTGGTATACTCTTTCTCTCTGCATTTTTAATAAACTCATTGAGTGTTTGTACCTTTATTGCATAAACACTCTCTAACGGTCTAAAATTCAATAAAAAATATGGTTCCACATTTTCGTACTTACTAGCTTTAATCATCCCTTCAATTTGATTCTTTCTAATACCACTTAAAGGAATACTTACACCGTTATAGCTCTTAAGTTCAAATAGAAATAGCTTGTCCTCTGCAAACACTTCAAAATCACAAATGTTATGAGCTTGAAATCTTACATTTTCATTTTTAGATCCGTTAAAGTTTGCCGTACCATCTTTAAATCTATAAACAAAATATTTATCTGGAATAGACTTTTTAAAATCTTCCTCGAACTTTTTGCCTTCATTCTTAGCCATCTACTTCCTCCTAAACTTTATCTGCTTACCTTTAAACTCTTTTTCTAGCCACCTTATTCCTTCGCCTTCATATCCAAATTCACAAGCAGGATAATATTCTATTTCTCCATAGAAATAATCAAACTGTGGAATATGCAATAAATGTTTGCAATCACAACATTTCGTATTCATACAATGCCCTACTACTCTTTTAGCTTTTCTCTTATATCTCTTATTTCTCGCCATTACTCAATCACCTTGCACCAATCTGGCTCTACAACGTAACCTCTAACTTCTCCATCAAAAGAATTAACAACATTAACTTCCATTCCGTTACAATCTTTAAACCAACCTCTTTCACTATCAAGATAAAAACCTCTCCTCTTTGCATCTCTCTTAAATCGCTTAGTAGTAAATACGTATTTTAATCCTGGTCTAAATTTTCTTATTTTCAATTAAATCACCTACTCTTCCCAACCTAATAATTTTTTCTCTAACTCATCATAATCATAATCTCTTTGAGTAAAATTAGCCTTTTTATTTTTTTTACTCTCAAAATTAATATTTACAACCTTGTTATTAGTCAAATCATTTAAAACTTTTAATAAATAACTATTTTTCCCGTTTATCTTTCCTTCTTTAAAAGCTTTACTTGAAACAGTTGTTAGTATAGCCTTTTTTAACAGATCCGCTCCATATGTTTCTATAAGTTCAATAGAATCAGCTTTCTTTAATTTGTATTTATTTTTTTGACAAAATTTCATTACTTCTACTATTTCTTTTTTTCTAGCATCGCTATAAGAAGAATCTAACTCTATCTCTAACTCTTTCTCTAATTCTAACTCTAACTCTGGTGTACTTTTGTTGTACATTTGTACATCTTCCTGTGGATAACTTTTTTTAGGAGGCTCTAAGCCTTTATTTTCCTTACTTTCTTTCTTAGAAGCTATCTCTTTTCTATAAGCTCTAATTCTATCTGCTTCTGATGAACTTGTTCCTATAAAATTCTGAATTTCTAGCATATAAATAGTTCCATCTGTCATTACTTCTATTAGCTTTAATTGTTCAAATAATTCAAACGCTACCTTTACTGTATCTATATCCATATTAGTTACAGCTGCTATCATTTGATGATTATAAGGTATGAATTCATTTAATCTTAGCCTTCCATTGAACTTTAAAGCTTTAAGATATAACTTTAATAACAAGTTAGAATATTTATATCCATTAGGCATACTCTCTAAAACTTTAATTTCAGCACTATCAAAAAAGTTTTCTTTAAGCTTTAAATAGTAATATTTTTTATTGTCGGACATCTATATCCACCACCTTACATCTGTCTTAACTCATAAGCTTCATTTATTTTTTCTCTCAATTCATTAAAAGAAGCTTCATCCATAGGGACTATAATATCGTCCCTATCCTTTATACTTAATACAACTATCTCAGTATCTCTTATATCTATAAAGAAGTTCTCCTCTTTTCCGTACTTCTTAACTTCATCTAACTTTATTTCCAACTTAAGCACCTCCTAAGCCTTCCTATTTAACTTTTCCTTTTTTATGAACCTCATAGTTATATCCATTATCTTTTAAGAATTTACTTAAAGCCTGGATCATCTCAAAGTTATGTTCCACATGAACATCTACAAAAAATTTATCTTGCTTAATTTCTTCTTTAACTTCTTTTTTAATATTTTCAACTGGCTTAGAGATATCTAAAGGTGTTTGAACTGGTTCTTTAATCTCAACTTTAGGTTTTTCGGCTTCCTTTATCATAGTTGCCTTATCATTAATTTCTTTTAAAATTCTATCTAAAGGCCATCCAAATTCTATATACTTAGTAAAATCCTCAAATTTCAACTTAGTATTAATACCTTCATTAGCCACACTTATTGCATTTTCTATTGAAACTCTAAGCATTTCTTTTCTTTGCTTTTCATCTTCCTGCTCTCTTTCTAATAATAAAGCTCTTGATTCTATATCTTCTCTAACACTTTTTAAACTTTTACTAAGGTTTAAATATTCATTTTTCACAGTAAGTTTTAAAGCATATTCTTTACTTAAATTATGCTTAATAACACTTTCTTTAATAAGCTCTAATGCTTTCTGTCTTTTCTCTTCTCTGCGCTTATCATCAAATACTTTTATTCCTTCTTTTATTGGTTTTTCTACATCTGATATAAGGCTTATTAGCTCTTTGCATTGATATTCAAATATATCAATAGGAACTAACATCTCTCTTTTAACATCTTTTCTATAAGTATCTATCTTATTTCTAAGACTTGCTAAATCCTTTTGAGTTGCTTTACAGTCTTTTAATCCTTCTTCTGTAACTATAATTCCCTCATACTTTTTCATAGTTTCTTGTAATGATCCTTTAACTTCTTCAAAGTTCATTTTTATTACTGGTAATTCTTTATTTATTTGTATCTCTTTCATTTCTCAACTCTCCTAAAAATCAAAATCTCTTTGTTGCTGCTCTGCTTCTATTTGCTTTAGTTCCTCTTGCTCTCTTTTTTCTTTTAATGTTTTCTTTTTATTAAGCATAGTTAAACAAGTTCCTACCGCTTCATTTGTAATATCTTCTACTTTATTAACTCCTGCCCAAGCCAAAAATTCTTTTTTATCCGTTTCAGTTTCTTGTATTAAACTATTAATTGTTAATACATGAGCTTTTCCTATTTTCTGTTTTCCTAGTTCTGCATCTTCGTCAATTGCTCCACCGTCTATTACATCAGTTTCAGCAATTTCAAAAGCCATCATATATAAATATCTTCTTGCAAAACTTTGAGTACCACCTATATTTTGAATAGTACTGCATCCTTTTAATGTTGCTACCTCAACTGGTGTTGTCCATATCCTTTTTTCTTCTAAATTTTCTGTATTATATATTGTTAAAGTTGCTAACTTCTCTTCATAACTAAACTCTGTATATAATCCAATCTCATTACAAATATCATTGATATGTGGTAAGAAATCTCCTAATTCAAAATATTTATAATTTGAATACTTGTTATATCCTGTTTTCTTTAAATCTTTATTTTGTAAATCTACTCTAGCCTTTTGTATTTTCTGATATATATTAAGTTTCTTTACTTCTGCCATGTTCTTTCCTCCTAATTTAAAATTCACTGTCTTCTGCTAATGTTCTGCACTCATCAATACACTCGCAGCATAATTTCATATCTCCTATTTCGTAATAATCATCTCCAACATATATTTCATTACCACAATGAGTACACTCAAAAGCTACTTTAAGCTCTTCTTCATCATTTCCGTATTCATAACAACAATCTGGCATATTTTCCATAGCAACTCCTCCTTAGTCTGTGTTATAATCTTCTTGAATAATTTCTTGAGTACATTGGTTACTTTGGTCGGTGCCAATGCACTCTCTTTTTATTTCTTCCTCTATTAAAACGTTTAGAGGTTTGTCTACTGTTAAGTTATTAAGCTTTCCTTGTACTCTATCAGTTACCTTTTGTAGCCCTTCCATTAAGTCCATAGCCAACACCAAACTTTAACTGTTAGATAAAAGAAAATCACCCAAATCACTATGCTGCCTACTAAAGCTACTAAGCAGCCTTTATTTACTTTTTTCATAAAACCCTCCTAAACAAATTTTCTGTTATGTTAAGTACTTCTAAGAAATACTTTTCTGTAATAGGTTTCTTAAATCTAAGATTATTGAATTTTAAATCCTGTTCTACAGCTAATAAGATACTTTCAAATTCCTCTTTGCTATGTCTAGCTTTTAAAGATTCTATATCTTTATAGTTCATATTATTACCCTCTACATCATGTTTATTGAGAATAGCAAACTAAACATACAACCTATAAACATTACTAAGTATCCAAAGCTTACTTTAGGTTGCTTTTCATTTAAGCACTTCTCTAAAAAATAAACCATTAAGAAAAGGCTTGTTGATGTTGCTATTATTCCTAAGATTATTCTTCCTGCTTCTGTAAGCATTTTTCTCTCAACCTCTTTTCTTCTTTTAGCTTCTGGGTTCTCTCCCATTGTCTTGCCATTCTTTCTTCCATTACCTCTTCGCTAACTGCAAAGTAGACTGGATTTTTAGTTTTAGCTTTACTTCTTCTTAGTTTGCTATAGTCTATCTCAATAGGCTCATACTTCTTCTTAGCCATTTTTAATCGCCTCCTCTATTTATTTACCTTTAGCTCTAAAAGGATTTTAGTAGAGCTTGTCTTATTCATTCCCTTAGTATCAGAGGGATACGTTGTTTACTGATACTTGTCCTATATATTTCCAACCTTTATAATTTAAGTATCGGCTCCGCCAAGTCGAAATAAATTATGAAAGGTAGTGAAGTAAATGTCTGAATTAATAAGTTATTCTATAAAAGCTAAAGCACACGACTTAGCTTTACTTAACTTAAAGTCTCAAGATTTATCTTCATTAACTCCAGAAGAGTTAGCAAATAAGTATTTAGAGATATATTCTAAAATATTTGATGTTCTAGAAGATAATAGACCTTCTAAAAAGAAAATAGGCACATCAATGTCTAGACTTTAATTTTTAAATTGCTCTAGCTGTTAATAGTTCAGCTAGAGCTTTTATCATCTCTAAAGTGAACTCATTTTCTTTATGCTCCTCAAAATCTTCTTTGATTGAATTACATATTTTTTCGATAACAATATCTACATTATCCATTCAAATCCCTCCTTCCATTTTGTTGACCTTAACAATATGGTCTAAATGTTTAACTGTATTTAATAGCTAATTCTTTTACTATAGCTAAATATCCCTCTTTTAATCTGTTATCTCTCTCAATAACATCTAAATAATTAAGTTTATCTCTTTTAGATTTACAAACTCCTTCTTCTGCCATTCTTCTACGCATATTTGTAAGTTGTACATCAAGCTTACATCTTAATCTAGTTCTCATAAGGGAATACACTTCTGTTTGAACAGCATGTATATAACTATTACCACCTAAGTAATGAGCCATTTTAACTATCATTTTTCTTGAATCTTCTCTCCAATTGCTAGTATTAATAGCTACAACTTCTCTCATAGCTTGTATTTCTTCCCTACTTTTAGAAGCTTCTTCTTTAGCTTCTAAAGCATGATGATTCACCTCATTAAGCTGTTGCTTTATTTTCTTTTGCTCTAGCTCACTCTTTGCCACCGCTTGAAGCATTTTATTAAACATTTGAAGTTCTGGACTTAATTCAGAAATATCAAAGCTATTTTCTTTTATTTCTGATCTCATAGCAAAATATTCTCTTCTTAACTTTCTTCTTATTTCCTTGGCTTTATCTGTTCTCATCAATCCAACTAAAGCCATATATCCTTGCTCTGAAAGTAAATATATATTTGAACTAGCATTTATTGAATTTTGAGTATATAATCCGCTATGCTTAGCAACCATAGCGAAATCTTTATTGCCTTTTAAATCTAAAATATCTATACCAATTTCAAATTCGTCTAAATTATTATTTATAAGTCTATTTACATCTCCTAATTCCATTTGATGTATTTCAGCTACTGTTTTAACTAACATAACTTTTTGACCTTCACCAAATCCTCCCTCTATTACTGGAATTTGAATTCCCATAAATTCTTGCTTTTCTTTTAATACTAAATTATTCATCTTTAGAACCTCCTTCTATTTCATTAAGAACATTTTCTAAAAGATTTTTTAAATCTTTATTTGAAAGTTCTTTTGTAATTCTCATAATATCTTCTTTCATTTTCAACTCTCCTTTATATTATTAAGAATGGCTCCTCCCAACTCTTCTGCATTACATTCATATAAAGAAACCATCTTTTTTAAGATTGCTTTTTTAGGAATTCTACTTTGATTCTCATATCTGCATAGACTTTGTAAACCAATTCCTAATTCGCTTGAAGCTTGCTCTAATGTTAAGTTTTTTCTTTTGCGAAGTTCCTTGAAGTTCATTGTTTCACCTCCCTTGCATGTCTCTATTGTACTTCTCCATTTTGGAGATGTAAAACAAATAATTCTCCAAAATGGGTAATTTAAGTTGATAATATGTATATATTCTTCTATTCTCTCGTTTTATCTCCTTTTTGGAGATACATTCTTTTATTGCTTTATCTCTCCAAAATGGATATAATTCAATTAAAGGAGTGATTTTCTTGAAACAAAATGAAGTTATATTGAGTTTAAGAAAAGAAAAAGGCTTAACATTAGAGCAATTATCTGAACTAACTAATATAAGTAGAAATATGTTATGGCATTTAGAAAAAGGAGATAGAACTGGAACACTTGAAACGCTAAAAAAATTAGCTGATTTTTATAATGTTTCATTAGATTATATTACTGGTAATTCTGAAAGAAATAACATAATAGACTCTTTTATTTATGAACTTATTGAAAAAGGAATTTTAAAAAATTCTAATGATATATCTGATGATATAAAAGAAAAGGTCTTAGAAATGATAAAAGAAAAATTGCCTAATGAAAAGTAAAAAACGAGGATTTATTCCTCGTTTTTTAAAATATCATCTAATATTTCTTTTAATTCTTTATTACTTATCTGCTTTGTTAACTCAAGTATTTCATCTTTCATTTTAAATTCCACTCCCAGTTGCTTTTATTTATGCGAACATAAGTTCTCTTTTTATAGTTTTATTTTACTAGCTTTTAATAAATTTTACAAGTATATTAACTTATTAACATAATGTACATTTATTACAATATTTAAATAATTACTCTAGGAGGTATTTACATGAAAAGAATAGCTATTTATATAAGAAAGTCTGTAAAGGGAGATGAAAACTCTATCTCCCTTGAAGCTCAAACAGAAGTGATTAAACACTACTTTAAAGACAAAAATGAATTTATAATTTATAAAGATGATGGTTTTAGTGGTGGAAATACTAATAGACCAGCATTTCAAAAATTGATGGCTGATGCAATGGAAAATAAATTCGATGCTGTAGCTTGTTATAAATTAGATAGAATCGCTAGAAATACATTAGACTTTCTTACTACATTTAATTTATTGAATGAATATGGAATTGATTTAATCTGCGTAGAAGATAAATATGATCCTAGCACTCCTGCAGGAAGATTGATGATGACACTATTAGCATCTTTAGCTGAAATGGAAAGAGAAAATATAAAACAAAGAGTTACTGATAGTATGCTTAACTTAGCTAAACAAGGTCGTTGGACTGGAGGTACTCAACCATTTGGTTATAAAGTTGTAACTATAAATAGTGGAAAATATTTAGAGTTAGAAGATGAGGATAATATAAAATATATATTTAATGAATTTATTAATGGTAAAGGAATTGTTAGACTTGGTAATGAATTTAACTGTAACAAGAAAAAAATAAGTAGAATATTGCACAATATAACTTATTTACAAAGCTCCCAAGATGCAAATATCTATTTAAAACAAGTTTTAGGCTATGAGGTTATTGGACAACCTAACGGATGTGGCTACTTACCATATGGAAAATATAAAGTTGTTAATGGTAAGAAAATTAAAAATACAGATGGCTTAAAAGTAGCAGCTATAAGTAAACATAAAGCTGTAATAGACTTAGACACATTTATTAAAGCACAAGAAAAATTAAAAACATTTGAAGGAAAGAAAGCTCCAAGAGTAAGTACTAAGAGTTTTTTAGCACAAATGGTTCAATGTACTTGCGGTGCTAATATGCTTATTGTACTAGGTCATAAAAAGAAAGATGGAACTAGAAAATTGTACTTTGCTTGTCCAAACAAATGTGGTAATAACTATAGAGATGTTGAAGAAATTGAAAATGATACTCTAACAGCATTAAGAGATGTTAATTTCTTTAATAAAATTAGACAAAATAAAACTACTTTAAATAAAGATAATTCTAAAATCAAAGAATCGATTTTAAAAGAGCTTGAAGAAAAGAAAAAAATATTAGATGGCTTGGTTAATAAATTAGCTCTAGTAGATTCTAATTTAGCAAATGTATTAATAGAAAAAATGGAAAGTTTAAATATAGATATAAAAGATTTGCAAAATAAAATAGACTTATTAGAAAAAGAGGAAATTGCATCAAGTTATAACAAAGAAGATTTTAATTTAAAAGAAGAAAATAGAAAACATTTTTTAAGTGATTTTGAAAATATGGACATTAAAGAAAGACAAAATGCAATTAGAGGGGTAATTAATAAGATTACTTGGACAGGGGAAAATATAATAATTTCATAATTATTTAAAGACACTTGGTACTCCAGGTGCTCCTATTGCAAATATTCCCAATAACAAAATAAATAATATCATAGTTGTTAAACTTGGTAATTTTCCATATAGTATTTGTGAAACTGTCATTACAAAAAATACTTCTGTTAAGACTGAACCACACAAATGAATATTAGAGCATAAAGGGATAGCAAAATCTACTATGTCCTCTCTTAAAGCCTTTGATTTCTTTGCTGATTCTAAGGCAACAGGTAACGTTGCTGCACTTGACATAGTTCCTACAGCTGTTAAATATGCAGGTCCATAATATTTAACTACTTCCCAAGGATTTTCCTTTGAAATTGCTCCACCTATTAAGTATAAAATAGTAAGCCATATAAAGTGACCAAATAAAACTATCAGTATAACCTTAAAGAATATAGGTAATTGAGTACTTAATCCTCCTTCATAAGCTAAAGCTGCAAAGTTTGTTGCTATAAAGAAAGGTAATATTGGTATTATTATTTTATTGACTATACTAAGTACTATATTTTGAAATTGATCTAATAATTTTTCTACTAAGTCTGCCTTAGTCCATCCTACGGCTAGTCCTAAAAGTAAAGCTAATACTAATGCACTCATTACACTCATGATTGGTGGAATATCTAATTTAAATATAAGTTCTGGTAATTCTCTAAGTGATGAAACATTAGACACTATTGATAATTTAGGTATTATAGTGTACCCTGCTACCATAGAAAGTATTGCTGCAAAAACTGAAGAAAAATATGCTATTAATACTGCATACCCAAGCAATTTGCTTGCATTTTCCTTTAGCTTAGCTATTGACGGAGCAATAAATCCTAAAATAATTAATGGAACAGAGAAAAATATAATTTGTCCAAGTACATATTTTATGGTAATAATAGCGCTCATCAATCCTGCTGATGAATATGTACCTATAATTATTCCAATTACAACTCCTAAAACTAATTTGAAAATAAGATTATTAAATAATTTCTTCACATCATAACCCCCTTTAACTTTTATTTATATCTACTTATTACAAACTTAATTTAATTATTTTCACCTCAACTTTATTTTAAGTGAGTTCAGATTTTTAAAAGTCTTTCAAATTACTCTTTGTAATGAGCAGATTATATGTAAAGAATTATTAACTGATAAATAAAAAAACTCCTACCTCTTAACAGAGGCAGGAGAATAAAAACTTCCGCGGTTCCACTCTGATTTTATGAATTTATAAAGAAATTTAATTAGAACACTAACTAAATTGCAATAATGATTTCAAAATCTCTTCTAGGGTACAAATATACCTTAATGCTATAACGGGCATTCCCGCACTTCCCTACTAAATTAATTCAAGAAGCAAGCTCATAGAGGCACTTTACGAAAAGTTTCTTTAAAGTCTTTTACAGCCTGGAAGACTCTCTCTGAATAAAAAAATCAATTCTTTTTTCTAATCAATGCTTTTATATTTTATTTATGATTAAAACATTTAATTCATAGTGTTTTGATATGAATTAACTTAATTATAAAATGAAATTTACAAATAGTCAATATTAATTTAATCAATTGTAAATAAATAGGGCAATATTATAAAATATTGCCCTTATGTTATATATTTTGCTACATTTATAACTTCTAAATTTTCTGTGATTATTTCTATGTCTATTATTGAATCTTATAAATCTACTGTAACTCCAGTATTTTTAAATATATTTGGAGTATAATGTAATTTCAAATCTTTATCTCCTATAGGCTCTTGAACTACTATGGTTCCTGTAACCTTCTCTCCTGGCGCAAGTACTCCGTTGTTCAAAGCCTCTTTTCCATCAATAGCGGTAAATGTCCTATCTTTAACATCTCCTTCACTATTTGTTATTTGAAAATTATAAGGATTATAATTCATTTCCTTATTACTATTATTTTCAAGTGTCACATTAAGAATAACAAATTCATTTCCCTGTTGTGGTCTATCTTTTTCATTTCCCATACTAGTTTTTACGCTATTTACAACTAAATTATGATTATTAAGTTGTACTGTATCTCCTATATTATATACTTCATTACTTTTAGGTTTATTAAAATAAAAGCTACTTAACCCACCTAATACTAATACTGTTGCAAAGCCCAAAACTACTCCCTTAATTTTCTTTGACATATAATCACCTTACCTAATACTCTATATTTTTTAAAACAACGTATTTGATTATATAAATCTAAATAGTCTAAGTCAATTCCTTAAAATAGTCTTCTATGATAACATAAAACATTTTCACCTTTACTATTCTTCACTTTTTATGATAAATATTGCTATATTCATTTTCAAGTTTTTTCCTAATTTTGATTGTATTATTAAAAATATATATAGAAATACAGAAAAAAACTTTATCAAATTTGAAAAGAGTTAATCACTCTTGGATGGTTATTCCAATAACAATTAACTCTTTTTATATAAATATTCTCTGTTTTATATTATCTAAAATTTTATTAAATACAGTTTATATAAATAAATTTAATCCTGAATCTTCAGCAGCACCTAAGTATGATGCAACACCACCAATTTCAACTCCATCTATAAATTCTTCCTTTTTAACTCCCATTAAATCCATACTCATAGCACAAGCCACAACATTTACACCCATATCTATAGCATTCTTTATTAATGTCTCTAAATCATCTACATTATTATCTTTCATTATCTTCTTAATCATAGCTGGTCCCATACCCATCATATTCATTTGAGATAATGGAAGCTTTCCTGCATTTCCTGGAAGCATAGCATCGAACATCTTCTCTATTGTTTTCTTTTCTACCTTTGGTTTATCCTTTTTCTTTAATATGCTAAGCCCCCAGAATGTAAAGAACATAGTAACCTTTTTACCCATTGATGCAGCACCTGTAGCTATTATGAAAGATGCTATTGCCTTATCTAAATCTCCACTAAATACTACTAAGGTAGCTCCATCTTTAGTAACATTGCTTGAAAACTCTCTTACACAAGCTGATTCACCATTTCCTTTTTGAATGAAAGCCTCAACAACTTTCTTATCATTCATTCCTGCTTTTAGTAAAGTATTTCCTGTCTTTTCACACCAACTTTTTATGTCTTTAGAGAATCCTGGATCACTTGCAGAAACCTTTAGAACATCTCCATCATTCATCTTTCCAGTCTCTTCAAAAACTCTTTTAATAGGTCCTGGACATTGTAATCCACAAGCATTCAGTTCAACATCAGCTTTTATATTATTTAAATCTATATTATTTTGAGTCATATCATTATCCTCTTTAACTTTAATTTTAATATTTAATCTCTTTTGCTCTTTTAAAGCCTTCTCAGCTTTTTTAGGTGCTAAATAAGTTTTTACACCCCCATCTATATTTATAGCTTCATAGCCTTTTTGATTTAATATTCTACATGCAGCATATCCTCTTATTCCAACTTGACATGTTACATATATATTCTTATCTTTTGGCAACTCATTTAATCTTTCTCTTAATTGTCCTAAAGGAATGTTTAAAGATCCTTCTATCTTTCCAGTCATAAGCTCAAACTCTTCTCTTACATCAAGTATTAAAGCTTTATCTTTATCTATTGAATCAACTTCATTCCATTGTATTGTTTTAACTATTCCATACATTAAGTTTGAAGCATAATATCCCATCATGTTTACAGCATCCTTAGCTGAGTTATATGGCGGAGCATAACATGGCTCTACATCTTGTAAATCCTCTACCTTTAAACCAGCCTTAATAGCAGTAGCTAAAACATCTATTCTCTTCTCAACTCCATCTAATCCAACTCCTTGAGCACCATATATATCCCCTGTTTTAGGATTAAATAACATTTTAAACGCTATTGGAAATGCTCCTGGATAATATCCAGCATGAGATGATGGATGAATATGAATAGCTTGATATTCAAGCCCTAATCTCTTTAAAATTTTCTCATTATTTCCAGTTGAAGCCACAGTATAATCAAAAACCTTAGCAACTGATGATCCTAATGTTCCTTTATACTCAACATGTTTCCCGCATATATTATCCGCTACCAATCTTCCTTGTCTATTTGCCGGCCATGCTAAAGGTATCATTGTAGGCTTTTTATTTACAAAATCCATTATTTCTACAGCATCACCTAAAGCATAAATGCTTTCATCTGAAGTTTTCATTGTTTTATCAACAATTATTGCTCCTCTGTCATTAAGCTTTAAGCCAGCATTTTTTGCTATATCACTCTCTGGTCTAACTCCTATTGAAAGAATTATCATATCAGTTTCAATTTCTTCTCCACTGTTTAATAAAACTTTCTTACCTTTATTCTCAAAAGAGGAAACTCCATCTTCCAATATAAGATTTACTCCTTTATCAATTAAATGCTCATGGACTATACTTGCCATTTCAATGTCTATAGGTGCCATGACTTGATTTGAAGCTTCAACTAAAGTAACGTTAATTCCTCTTTCATGAAGATTCTCAGCCATTTCAACTCCTATAAATCCTCCACCTATAACTGTAGCATTTTTAGGTTTTACATCATCTACATAAGATTTAATCTTATCAGTATCAGGTATATTTCTTAATGTAAATAAGTTATCACATTCATCTATACCTTTTATTCCTGGTTTCAATGGCTTTGCACCTGGTGATAACACTAATATGTCATAACCTTCCTCATACTCTTCTCCAGTTTTATGGTTCTTAACCTTAATTTTTTTATTATCTTTATCTATTTTAATAATTTCACTAAAGTTTCTTATATCTAATTTAAACTTACTCTCCATTTGTTCTACTGTTTGGACAATTAAATTACTTCTTTCTTTTATTGTTTCTCCTATATAATAAGGTAAACCACAATTTGCAAATGATATATATTCTCCTTTTTCAAATATTATTATTTCAGCATTTTCATCTAATCTTCTAAGCCTTGCAGCAGTAGAGGCCCCACCTGCAACTCCTCCAACTATAATAATCTTTTTATTCATAATCTATCTCCTTTAGTTCTTATAAAGTTTTTAACCTTTTAACTTGTCAAATTATTAACTTTCGAACTCCTATTATCTTTATTTACAACTTAATTATATATAAACTTATTTCTAACTTCTGTGACTTTATCACACAACTTATTTTTCCTCTTTTTTAAATTAAGGCTATGTTTTAAAATAGTGTTGATTTCTAGATATAGATGAAAGACCATCTTAATAAGCAATTAGAGTTTCATTGTCTATGTAAGAATAATATCGTTAAGAGGATTTTTCTGTTTGAGCGACAGCGAGTTTAAAATCCTTAGATATTATTCTGGAATAGATAATAGAAACTCTTTGCGAAATTAAGTTAGGTCTGAAGATATAGCTAGAAATCAACACTTACTTAAAATATAGTCAAAATTAAAAGCTATCTAAGAAATCTTAGATAGCTTTAAGGGAACATTATTAATAACACCCACATCCATTATCATCTTGTTTTTTATCATCACAATTATTGCAATTATTGCTATTATCGCATTGACTACATGATACTCTGTTATGATTAAAAGTTCTATTGCTTTTACAAGTATTACATCCGACGCAAGTACCATTGCAATTTTTACAATTACAATTTGATTCACAACTACAATTTGAATTTTCTCCACAAACAATCATGCCATTTTCATTTGTATATATATTACATCCAAACCTGCAAGACTTATATTTGTTTTTTTCACTACAAACTTCACACTCAGTACAATATCGTGCATCTAAAGTCGAATTCCCTTTAAAACCTGCAAATCCCTGTATATAATCTTCATTAGTTAATGTAACCCCAAACTCCCCAGTAATATCATCTGGTTTTGAACCATAAAAATCTCCAGGTACTGGCGATACATAGTTCATATCAGGTGGTGCAACTACTCTAACAGTATAATCTCCTGGTGGAAGATTTAAAAACTCATAGTATCCATTACAATCAGTTATAACCGTTCCTATCTCAAATCCATTTACATCTAGAAGAGTAACTTGTACACCACATAAATATGGTTCTCCAAAATCTAAAATTCCATTGCCATCACAATCATAAAAGGCTTGACCTGATATTTTATTTAATTTACAAAGTCCAGCATCAACTATTTCTAATTGATTGTTACCATCTAAAGTGAAAGTTGGCGATTCTCCATTAGTTTTATCCACATCAGAATCAATATTGTCATTAGCTCCAACATTAGTTAAAGTATATTCATATCCATTAGGCAAAATCACCTTAACATAATAATTTCCAGATGGAAGATTAGGGAAAGTATAAAATCCATTTATATCAGTGGTATCTATAGCAAATGGTACTGCATCATTATCCGAATCATAAAGTTCTACTGTAATTCCTTCTGCTAAAGGTTCACTAATATCTCTTAATCCATCACAATTTAAGTCATACCAAATAGTCCCTTCAACGTTTAATTCTATAATATCAACTTGATAATCCTCTACTTCACCATCAGAAGCTGGCCCCAGACTTCTTGTATCCTCTTGAGTAGGAAGTAAATTACTATTATTTAATTCGTCTGTAGTTATTCGTACCCTAATAAATGTTGTATCTCCTGGCGTGAAACTACTTCCTGCTGGAATGTTAAATGTTAGTTCTTCAACCCTTGGATTACTTATGCTAGATGCAACGCCTAATGGTTGTGCAGCTTCCTCTAATTGAAAAATTCCATCTCTGTTAAAATCAATCCATGCATATATATTAGCCGCTTCTCCAGAATCATTCATATAAGTTATTGGTAAAGTATACGTTGTATCACCTGCTACTATTGGATCTAATGGAAATATAACTCCATCATCCTGTATCCCTAAAGTAGTATCATCTCCTGTTGCAGTTGGGTTTTGATATGCATCAATCTCTGCTGTTACCTTAGTTCCTAATTTCACTCCATTTACTATTCCATGCCTTGGTCCATTGCTAACTAACAGTGTATTATAATTATCTGTTCCAGTACCTAAGCTAGTATCTGGTGCATCACCAAAATCAACTAAAACGCTGGCCCTTATACACATTGTGGCATCTTGTCTTTGAGCTGGGCCTGATACTGAAAAGAAATCTCCATCCATAGTTCCACCAACATTATGCCACCTTATAATATCACCAGTAGAATTACTTATACCATATATAAATCCATTAGCTCCATTAAACATTCCTCCATATCCACCTGGGAAACCAGCTTCAGTTGGAATTGGAGATGAAACTCCACTTGTAGGTACTATTGTATAGAATTGTCCCGATGCAAAGGTGTATAATAAATTATCTACAGGATTAAATACCCAGTCTCCTGATGTTGGACTTATTCCAGGGGCTATAGGTGTTGAATATGGTGGCGTTGCTAAAACATATCCTGCTGTTGGATCTACAAGTTGTCCAAAATTTGGTGAACTACTTCTCAAATCAACGACAAAATACTCATCATCAGCTTGGTTCTTTAAATAAAAGAATCCTCTATTATCTATAGCTCCATTTGTCATATTTAAATTTGGAAGATTAGGAATTGGCCCTAAATTTGTAACCACTCCATCAGCTGATATTCTTGCTAAATTCCCTGCATTTGGATCATTAACATCATAAATGCCATATATATAGTTGTCTATTGGGTTATAAGCTATGGCATTCATTATAGCTCCCATATTTGAATTTATTACGGTTACTTCTCCTGTTACTGGATCTATACTTCTAAACTGACTATTAAAAGGAAGCCCTGTATTTGGATTAGTTTCAGCTATAACTTGATATGCTGTAGGTTCACATAAAAAGCTTGGTTCAGGTACTATATTAACTAAATAATCTTCAACTTCACCATCAGTTGCAACCCCTAAACTTCTAGTATCTTCTTCAATTGGAAGAACATTAGTATTTGTTAAAGTATCCGTAGTTATTCTTATTCTCATGAATGTTGTATCTCCACTCATAAGAACAGTTCCTCCTGGAACAACAAATGAAAGTGTAATTGTTCTTGGATTAGTTGTGCTACTACTTACACTTATTGGAGATATTCCTTCTTCTAATTGAAATATTCCATCTCTATTAAAATCTATCCATGCATATATATTGGCATTGGAACCTGTATTATTTGTATAGCTTAAATCTACTGAATATATAGTAGTTCCCTCTGAAAATACAACTGGCAGCATTACTCCATCATCCTGTATACTTTGAATCGTATCATCTCCTGTTGCATCTGGATCTTGATATGCATCATCTTCACTTGTAACTTTGGTTCCTAAATAAAGTTCATTAACTATACCATGGCTTGGTCCATTATTGGCAAGTAAAGTACTATAATCATTGGGTCCATTTCCTGCACTTGTATCTGGAGCATCTCCATAATCTAAAAATACAGCATCTAACTGTACGCCAAATAATGGTACTGCATATCCATCTCCAGTTGATGTAAGTCTAACAACTGCTCCAGTTTGATTATTCATAAAATTATTTGAGAATACATTTGTTATATCCCACCCATATCTAGCTGGACTATTTGTTGGAACATTTATTGTGCCAAACGTTCCACTAGTATCTAGCTGTCCTACAGTAGCACTTTCAGAATCCCCATCATTAATTTGTGAAGCAAAAAAATTATTAATAATATTATTGGGACCACTTAAAGGTAATAAAGACCCCACATCTGGACCAAAGAGAATCTGATCTCCTCCAAGAGCTCTGTCTCCTTCCATAGCTGATAGTAATACTCTACCATTTACACTCCCAGTAGCTGGTGTCAAAAATCCACTTAAATTAAAATCAACAGGAGGCGCTCCTGCTCCTATTTCTTCTATCCCTGAAAAAATAGTCATATTTTGAATTGGCAATGCTGAATTTTCATATATTATTCCAAGCGTCCATCCTGCCGAAGCTACTCCTGAGTTTATTTGTGAAGGAACTCCTTCTACTGAATAAATTCCATCTCCATCGTTTTGAATTATAGATGTAACATTCTGGCTACGTGAATAAAATATCGGTCCATTCTGAGATGTAATAGGATCTGGGGATATTGTATATGATGATGAAGGTGAAGTAAATGTTATTGAAGTATTTAAATCACCTATAATATTAGCATCATAATTTCCACCCCATTGTAATTCTGCATACAACACTGTACTTCCTGCTGGCAAACTAAATTGTGCTTCTGATCCATTGTCTTGCCAAATGAGTGTTGTACCAAATGGAAAGCCTGGAACTTGACTTGCATTATCTAAAGTTATAAAAGCACCTATGTCTGAATTATTATTACTAAGTCCTAAGGTATTACCTGTAAAAATCATAGAACCATTCTTATTTGTACTAAATCTATTTATAAGAGCCATATTAATCCTCCTTCCTTAGTTTATTAACAATTATATTTCTTGCAACAAGGATCACATTCTATGCAATATTTCATATCCATACTTAAATCTCCTCTAAATCCTGCAAAGCCTTGTAAATAATCTGAGTTTGTAAGTGTAACAGAAAATTCTCCTGTTGTTTCATCTGGTTTAGATCCATAATAATCTCCTGGAACTGGTGTAACATAGCTAGTACCTGGTGGTGCTATTACATGAACTGTATAATCTCCTGCTGATAATCCTTTGAATTCATAATATCCATTACAATCTGTAACTGTATTATCAATTTCAACTCCATTCTCATCTAATAGCATAATTATTACTCCACATAAGAAAGGCTCATTGTTATTTAATATTCCATCACCATTACAATCATAAAACGCCTGCCCAGTTATCTTATTTAATCTACAAAGACCAGCATCTCTAGTAATTGGAGTTGTACTTGCATTTAGCACAAAGCTTACTGTTTGTCCATTTGTAGGGTCAACATCGGAATCAATACTATCATTATTACCAGCATTCCATAAAGTAAATCCATATCCATTAGGAGATATAACCTTTATATAGTAGTTTCCTGCTAACTCATTTACAAATTGAAAAGCTCCAATTGCATCTGTTGTAGTTGTATTCACTGGCTTATCAGGATTATTTATATCAAATAATTGCACTGTTACTCCTTCCGCTAATGGTTCACCAACATCACGTATTCCATCACAATTTAAATCATACCAAACCACTCCATCTATCAAAGAAGGTACCACATTAGTTACAACCAAATTTGACATTGCACTTCCTGATTCTGTAACATTTCCTGATGTATATGTGTAAAAAACTTCACCATTATTTTCAATGGGAACCGTTGTATTTTCATCTGTAAAAACTTCATACTCAATAACAACAATTTGATTTATATCTAAAGGACCTACTTCTATATTCAAAGCACTCTCTATACTATAATCAACTATTGGTCCAGTTGCACCAATGACATTTATACTATTTAAATCCAACTTAGTTCCTGGTGGCACATAATCTAATATAGTTAAATTGTCACTACTTAACATACCGTTATTATTTATTTCTAATCTATATTTAATTTTTTCTCCTAATACAATCTCATCTTTATCAGCTAATTTATTTATTTCTACAACTGGAGCATATGCATCTACTTGTATTCCAACCAAAGGAACAGTATATCCATCCCCAGATGTAGTTAGTCTAAATAAAGCAGATGTCTCATTATTATTTAAATTTTGAGAACCAACATTAGTTATATCCCATCCATATCTTGCAGGAAGTGTTGGTAAGTTCAATGTTCCAAATGTTCCCGTTGTATCTAGTTGACCTACATTAGGACTTTCAGAATCAGCATAATTTATAGCTGAATGAAAAAAATTGGTCGCCGAATTATTAGGGCCTGATAAAACTACCAAATCATTAGCATCTGGTCCAAATAAAGCCTGATCTCCTGAAAGCCCTAAATCACCTTCCATAGCAGCTACCAACAACCTAGCACTAACATTTCCTGTAGGAGGCGTAATAAATCCTGACACTGGAAAATCAGCTGGCGGTGCAGCAGAGCGTACTCCCTCTATACCAGAAAATAATGTCATGTTTTGTAATGGTAAAGTAGGATCTTCATATATTATTCCTAAAGTCCACCCAACTGCACTATTTAGTCCTGTTATTGTTGCTGGAACTCCAGACACAGTATAAGTCCCATTTCCAGCAGCCTTAACTAAATCAGTTACATCTTGACTTCTAGAATAATATACTGGTCCAATATTAAGTTGTTGTGCCGTTATTGGATCTGATACTACATTTGTACTTCCAGCAGGTGTTGTAAATGTTACCGGATTATCTATAAATGGAAAAACATTTGATCCATCAAGATCACTTGCTGTTCCACCCCACTGAAGTTCAGCATAAAGCACAGTAGCAGTTGCTGGTATATTAAGTTGAGCTGAGGATGAATTATCTTGCCACAAAGTTGTTGTACCAGGTGGAAATCCGGGAACTTGACTTGCCAAATTTGATGTTATAAATGCACCTACATCTAAATTGTTATTGCTTAATCCAAGAGTATTTCCTGTAAAAACCATGGCACCATTTTTAGTAACACTTATTCTATTTACTAAAGCCATTTTTACCCTCCTTTATATGCTAAAATAATTAAATTCAATCATATTTTTCTCTATTTTTATTATTTTCCTTTTACATCCTATGCATTTTTTCTTCCATAAGATACACTCTTTACTAAGTACAAATATAGAGTACTATTTAATCTATATTCCTTCTATATATCCTATTACTTATTTTTTTCTTGCATCCAATACACTGTTTATTACATACTGTACAACGATTTTCATCTTCTGAGCAAATGCAGGATTTATTCACAGTTTCAAGTTTTTTAGAGCATGTATTGCAGAAAAATAAGCAATCTATACAAAATTTCATTTTCAATCCTAATCCGCCTATAAATCCTGCAAACCCTTGTAAATAGTCCTCACTTGTTAGTGTTACCTGAAATTCTCCAGTTATATTATCTGGCTTAGACCCATAAAAAGCACCTAAAACTTGACTAGTATAAGTCATTTTATTTTGATTGGTCACTATCACGGTATAAGTTCCTGGATATAAATCAGCAAATTCATACCTTCCATCACAATCTGTACTTACGGTACCAATTTCTACTCCATCTTCATTTAAAAGAGTTATCTTAACTCCACAAAGAAACTTCTCACTAGAATCCACTATCCCATTTTCATTACAATCAAAAAATGCTTGGCCAGTTATTTTATTTAATCTACAAAGTCCAGCATCAACTATTTCTAATTGATTTTGTGCTGATAATTCAAAAACTGGTGATTCTCCTAATGCCTCATCTACATCTGAATCTATTGAATCATTGTTTCCAACGTTAGAAAGTGTATATTCATATCCACTTGGTAAAATAACTTTCACATAATATTCTCCTGAAGGTAAATTATTAAAGCTATAAAAACCATTACTATCAGTAGTTGTTACTTCTAATGGGAGATTAGAATTGTTAACATCATAAAGTTCTACTGTTATTCTCTCAGCTAAAGTTTCACCAACGTCTCTTATTCCATTACAATTTAAGTCATACCATACTGTTCCCTCAATATTGAGAACTATAATCTCAACCTGATAATCCTCAACTTCTCCATCTGAAGCTGGACCAAGAGAACGAATATCCTCCTGTGTTGCTAAAATATTTGAATTTACTAAGTTATCTGTTGTTATTCTAGTCCTTATGAAGGTTAAATCCCCTGAATTAAACGTAGTTCCTGATGGTATATTAAAAATTAGATTTTCAACTCTTGGATTTGTGGTATCTGAGACTACTGCAACACTTGTTCCTTCTTCTAACTGAAATATTCCATCCCTATTAAAATCTACCCAAGCATAAATTATTGCAGTTTTTCCGGTATCATTAACGTAGCTTATTGGTAATGTATAAGTTGAATATCCACCTATTATTGGTTCTAATATTCCAAGTGGACCATCATCCTGAATTCCAGCTAAAATATCATCTCCTGTTGCCGCTGAATTTTGAAGTGCATCATTTTCTGAGGTGATCTGTCTTCCTAATGTTAAATTATTTACTATTCCATGTCTTGGTCCATTACTAACTAATAATGTATTATAATTATTAGTGCTAGTTCCTAAACTCGTATCTGGAGCATCACCAAAATCTATTAAAATACTAGCTCTTATACACATTGTGGCATCTTGTCTTTGGGCTGGTCCTGATACAGAGAAGAAATCTCCATCCATAGTTCCTCCAACATTTTGCCATCTTATAATATTTCCAGTAGGATTACTTATACCATAGATAAATCCATTGGCATCATTAAACATACCTCCATATCCACCTGGAAAACCAGCTTCAGTTGGAATTGGAGATGAAACCCCACTTGTAGGTACTATTGTATAGAATTGTCCCGATGCAAAGGTGTATAATAAATTATCTACAGGATTAAATACCCAGTCTCCTGATGTTGAACCTATTCCAGGGGCTATAGTTGTTGAATATGGTGGCGTTGCTAAAACATATCCTGCAGTTGGGTCTACAAGTTGTCCAAAATTTGCTGAACCACTTCTCAAATCAACGACAAAATACTCATCATCAGCTTGGTTCTTTAAATAGAAGAATCCATTATTATCTATGGCTCCATTTGTTATATTTAGGTTAGGAAGATTAGGAATTGGCCCTAAATTTGTAACCACTCCATCAGCTGATATTCTTGCTAAATTTCCTGCATTTGGATCATTAACATCATAAATACCATATATATAGTTGTCTATTGGATTATAAGCTATGGCATTCATTATAGCTCCCATATTTGAATTTATTGCTGTTACTTTTCCTGTTACCGGATCAATACTTCTAAACTGACTATTGAATGGAATACCTGTATTTGGATTAGTTTCAGCTATAACTTGATATGCTGTATGTTCACATAGAAAACTTGGTCTAGATGTTACAGTAACTAGATAATCCTCAACCTCCCCATCTATTGCAGGTCCTAAACTTCTAGTATCCTCCTCTGTAGGTAACGTGTTAGTATTCAATAGATTTTCTGTTGTTAATCTAATTCTAAGAAATGTTGTCTCTCCAGCTTTTAGTGATACTGTAATTGGAACTCGAAATTGAATATTTATACTTCTTGGATTTACTGAATCTGAAGTTACAATTAATGGTGTTATTCCTTCTTCTAATTGAAATATTCCATCTCTATTAAAATCTATCCAAGCATATAGATTAGCATCTCCTCCAGTACTATTTGTATAACTAACATCTAAAGAATAAATCTTCTCTCCTTCTAAAAATTCTATTGGAGTAATAACTCCATCATCTTGTATCCCTTGTGAAATATCATCTCCTGTTGCTGTAGAATTTTCATATGCATCAAGTTCTATAGTTACTTCTACTCCAAGCCTTAAGCCTTCTATTGCACTATGAGTTGGCCCATTTGATATTGCTAAGGTACTATAATTATTAGGTCCACTTCCAATTCCAGTATCAGGAGCATCTCCAAAATCCAAATTATTTCTTATAACATTTAAAATATAGTCTTCAACTTCTCCATCTGATGCTGGTCCTATACTTCTTGTATCTTCTTGATTAGGTTGTGTATTATTATTAATAAGAACATCTCTTGTTATCCTTATTCTTAAATAACTTATATCTCCACTTACTAATGTTGAACTTGATGGAACATTAAAATTCAAATCTATAGTTCTAGGATTTATTATATCTGAACTAACAACTACAGGACTTATACCTTCTTCAAGTTGAAAAATACCATCCTTATTGAAATCTATCCATGCGTATATATATGCATCTTCACCCGTTTCGTTAGTATAGCTTACACTTATTTTATAATTTGTACTTCCTTCCTCAAATTCTATCGGAATTATAACACCATCATCTTGTATTCCTTGGTTTTGATCATCACCATCTGCTTGAGTGTTTTGATATGCATCTCCCTCACTTGTTTCTTCAATACCCAATCTTAATTCATCTATAATTCCATGCCTTGGACCATTATTTTCTAATAATGTTGAATAATCACCTTGTGAATTTCCACTTGATATATCTGGAGCATCTCCAAAATCAATAAGAAAGGCTGAAGCTAAACAACTAGCAGTACCATCATTAAATCCATTTGGAACTGATTGAGAAAATAATATTCCCGTAGCCTCTGTAAAAGTATCATTTAAATCTATTCTATATATTTGACCAGTATTGTTATTTATGGCAAAAATATAGCCATTGGCATAAGAAAACATACCACCATATCCCTGAGGTGGTAGCCCTGTTGTTGTTAAACTTGTTCTTATACCAGTTTCAGGATCAACCGACCATACAACACCTGTATTTGTTTCTACAGTATATAGTTTTCCATCGATAGGATTATAAGTCCAATCAGCTGTTAATATTGATCCAGTTGGTACAAATGGAACTCCATAAGGAGAAGTATCTGGTAAAAAATCTCCTGTTATAGGATTTACTTGAGTAGAATCAACTAACTGCCCATAAGTACTTCTTGTAGAATCAACATCTATAACATAAAATCTAGTGCTCAACCCATTATAAATATAATAATAAGAATTATCATCTATTGCGCCAGTATTATAAAATGTTCCTGTTGGTAAACCTACTGGAGTAGGTAATTTATAGACATTAAAGTTACTATCTACCCTTACTAGACCATCATTTGCTCCGCCGGCACCAGTCCTTATACCATAAATAAGATTATCTTTTGGATTATATCCTATTGCATTTATAGTTCCAGCACTTATATTACTAGCAACTATAGTGGCCTCACCTGTAATTAAATCTATCTCAAGTACACTTGTAGGTATCCCATAAAATTGATACCCCTTAGTATTACACTCAAATTGAGGTAAAGTTGCTAGCAATATAAAATCCTCTACTTCTCCATCTGATGCTCCTCCTAAACTTCTAGTATCCTCATCACCTGGTTGGACATTAGTATTAATTAAAGTATCAGTTGTTATTCTAAACCTTGAAAATGTTTTATCATCAACAATTAATGTGCTACTAGCTGGAACATTAAAATTTAATATTGCCTTTCTTGGATTATTTGTACTTGATTGAACTTGAACTACAGTTGAAGCTTCTTCAAGCTCAAAAATCCCATTTTGATTGAAATCAATCCACCCATAAATATTAGCATTTTCACCTGTATCATTAGTATAAGTAACTTCTAATGAAAGTATTGGCTGCCCTACTTCATAGGTTGGATAATACTTAAAAGCATCATCTTGCACACCTTGACTTAAATCATCACCTCTAGCATCTGGACTTTCATAAGCATCTGATTCTGATGTAACATCTGTTCCAAATTTTAGATTATTTATTATTCCATGTCTTGGTCCATTATTCGCTAAAAGAGTACTATAATCATTAGGCCCATTACCTGAACTAACATCTGGTGCATCTCCAAAATCAGCCAATAAAATTGCATCAATACAATTGGCACCATCATTAGTATCTGCCGAGGCTGACTGTGAAAATATATCTGCATTTACACTTGTAAATGTAGAATTAAAATTCATTCTATATACAACACCACTAGTATTTCTTATTGCAAAAACTTGCCCATCTGCATAAGAAAATATTGCTCCATATATACCACCCGGCAATCCACTTGTAGAAAGAGTTGTCCTACTTCCAGTTAAAGGGTTTATAGATACTCCAGTTCCACCTATTATAATAGCAAACAAGGTATTATTATCAGTATTCCATGCCCAATCATGTATAGTTATACTCCCGGAAGGGCTAAAAGGCACTCCATAATTTGGCCCAGTTTGTTCAATATATCCCATTGTAGAGTCAACCAATTTACCATAAGTACTTCTTGAAGAATCTAAATCAACCACAAAAAATCTATTTAGTGTTGCTCCATACATATAATAGTAACCATTAGGATCTATGGTTCCTGTAGTAAACCCCTGAATATTTGGAAGTCCTGTTGGTCTTGGAGTTAGTGTTGTTACATTTAAATTTTCATCAACACTAACTATTTCCCTATTACTCTGGTCATAGCCATATATAAGATTATCAACTGGATTAAAACCAATTGCATTTACGTCAATACCACCTAAATCTCCAATTTTAGTTGAAATCCCTGTTATTAAATCTATTAGGAAAACTTCAGTAGGACTTCCGGCAAACTGGTATGCAAATGAATTACATTGAAAAGCCATATTTCTCTCCTTTCATATAAATCAAATAAGGATAATAAAATAAATCAAAAATATTTTATTATCCTTAAAAAATAATATTATCTATTGCTTGCATCCTTCATTACATTCTGAACAAATACCACTATTGGTTCTATTTTTTCTATTACTTCTTTTATTTTTACAACCTATACACTGATTATTGCATGAAATACATGTATCTTCATTTTGCGTGCAAACACATGATTTATTTACAGTCTCAAGATTTTTAGAACATGTATTACAGAAAAGTGAGCACTCTATGCAAAATTCCATTTTCAATCCTAATCCACCTGTAAATCCTGCAAATCCTTGCAAATAGTCCTCATTTGTTAGTGTTACTTGAAATTCTCCAGTTATATTATCTGGCTTAGACCCATAAAAATCCCCTGGTACAGGAACAACATAAGTCATTTCACTTGGGTTAGTAACTATAACGGTATAAGTTCCAGGAGGCAAATCTGTAAACTCATATCTTCCATCACAATCAGTACTAACAGTTCCAAGTTCTACTCCATATTCATTTAAAAGAGTTATAACAACTCCACAAAGAAGCTTTTCATCTAAATCAAAAATTCCATCTTCATTACAATCAAAGAATGCTTGGCCAGTTATTTTATTTAATCTACAAAGTCCAGCATCAACTATTTCTAATTGATTTTGTGCTGATAATTCAAAAACTGGTGATTCTCCTAATGCCCCATCTACATCTGAATCTATGGAATCATTGTTTCCAATATTAGATAGTGTATATTCATATCCACTTGGTAAAATAACTTTCACATAATATTCTCCTGAAGGTAAATTATTAAAGCTATAAAAACCATTACTATCAGTAGTAGTTACTTCTAATGGAAGATTCGCATTGTTAGCATCATAAAGTTCTACTGTTATTCCTTCAGCTAAGGGTTCTCCAACTTCTCTTATTCCATTGCAATTTAAGTCATACCATATTGTTCCTTCAATGTTTAAAACTATAATTTCTACCTGATAATCCTCAACTTCTCCATCTGAAGCTGGACCAAGAGAACGGGTATCTTCCTGTGTTGCTAAAATATTTGAATTCACTAAGTTATCCGTTGTTATTCTTGTTCTTATAAATGTTAAATCTCCTGAAGTAAATGTGGTTCCTGGTGGAATATTAAATACTAAATTTTCAACTCTTGGATTTGTTCCACTTGAAGGTACAGGGACACTTATTCCTTCTTGCAACTCAAATATTCCATTCCTATTAAAATCTACCCAAGCATAAATTATGGCTGTTTCTCCAGTATCATTAACGTAGCTTATTGGTAATGTATAAGTTGAATTTCCACCTATTATTGGTTCTAATATTCCAATTGGACCATCATCTTGAATGCTAGCTGGAATATCGTCTCCAGTAGCTGTAACATTTTGACGTGCATCATCCTCCGAAGTTACTTGAGTTCCTAAGGTTAAATTATTTACTATGCCATGTCTTGGTCCATTGCTAACTAATAAAGTGTTATAATTACCAATACCAGTTCCTAAACTTGTATCTGGTGCATCTCCAAAGTCCATTAAAATACTAGCTCTTATACACATTGTGGCATCCTGCCTTTGAGAAGGTCCTGATATTGAGAAGAAATCTCCATCCATTGTACCTCCCACATCCTGCCACCTTATAATAGCTCCAGTAGGATTATTTATACCATAAATAAATCCATTTGCATCATTAAACATTCCTCCATAATCATATGGAAATCCAGCTTCCGTTGGAATAGGTGTTGATATTCCAGTTGTAGGGCCTATAGTATAAAATTGTCCTCCTGCTGTGGTATATAAAAGGTTATCTATAGGATTAAAAACCCAATCTCCAGAGCTGTTTCCAATAGCCGGTGCTATTGGAGTTGAATATGGAGGTGTTGCCAAGATATAACCAGCTGTAGGGTCTACAAGTTGTCCAAAGTTTGCTGAACCACTCCTTAAATCAACAACAAAGTATTCATCGTCTCCTTGGTTTTTTAAATAGAAAAATCCTCTATTGTCTATGGCTCCATTTGTCATATTTAAATTTGAAAGATTTGGAATTGGACCTAAATTCGTAACTACTCCATCTGCTGATATTCTCGCTAAATTCCCTGCATTTGGATCATTAACATCATAAATACCATATATATAGTTGTCTATTGGATTATAAGCTATAGCATTCATTATAGCTCCCATATTTGAATTTATTACTGTTACTTCTCCTGTTACTGGATCTATACTTCTAAACTGACTATTAAAAGGAAGCCCTGTATTTGGATTAGTTTCAGCTATAACTTGATATGCTGTAGGTTCACATAAAAAGCTTGGTCCAGATACTATATTAACTAAATAATCTTCAACTTCACCATCACTTACAACGCCTAAACTTCTAGTATCTTCTTCAATTGGAAGAACATTAGTATTTGTTAAAGTATCCGTAGTTATTCGTATTCTCATGAATGTTGTATCTCCACTCATAAGAACAGTTCTTCCAGGAACAACAAATGAAAGTGTAATTGTTCTTGGATTAGTTGTACTACTACTTACACTTATTGGAGATATTCCTTCTTCTAATTGAAATATTCCATCTCTATTAAAATCTATCCATGCATATATATTTGCATTAGAACCTGTATTATTTGTATAGCTTAAATCTACTGAATATATATTGGTACCTTCTGAAAATACAACTGGAATTATTACTCCATCATCTTGTATGTTTTCAATAATATCATCTCCTGTTGCTGATGAATTTTGATATGCATCATCTTCACCAGTCACTTGTGTTCCTAAATAAAGTTCATTAACTATACCATGACTTGGTCCATTATTCGCAAATAAAGTGCTATAATCATTTGGTCCATTTCCTGCACTTGTATCTGGTGCATCTCCATAATCTATAAAAACAGCATCAAGTTGTATTCCCATTAAAGGAACAGATAATCCATCTCCAACACTTGTTAAACGAACTACTGCAGATGTTTGATTATTCATAAAATTATTCGATGATACATTTGTTATATCCCATCCATATCTTGCTGGTAAAGTTGGCTGATTTAAATTACCAAAAGTTCCTGAAGTATCAATTTGACCAACATTAGGACTTTCTGAGTCTCCATTATTTATATTAGATTGAAAAAAGTTATTAACCGCATTGTTAGGTCCACTTAAATTAACTAAACTACCGGTATTAGGACCAATTAAAAGTTGATCTCCTGTTCCACCTGGATCACCTTCCATAGCTGAAATTAAAACTCTTCCTTGAACAGTACCTGATGATTTTGTAATAAATCCATCTAATGTAAAATCTATTGGAGAAAGAGGTCCATTTATATATTGTATTCCAGAATATATACTCATGTTTTGTATTGGTAACAATTGATTTTCATATATTACTCCTAAAGTCCATCCTACCGTATTATTTAATCCTAAAATAGTAGCAGGTACCCCTTCTACACTATATGTTCCATTTCCACCATTTTCAATTAAATTTGTTACTTCTACACTTCTAGAATAATAACTTCCAAATTCTACCGATGTAGCTGCATCCGATACTAAACTAAATGATCCACTTGGTGTATTAAATGTTATTGCATCATCTATAAATGCACTTACATCCTGAGTTCCATTAGTAAATACTCCTCCCCATTGAAGCTCTGCATATAAAACAGTACTTCCTGCTAGTAAATTCAATTGTGCTGCTGACCCATTATCCTGCCAAGTCAAAGTAGTACCTGCTGGATAACCTGGAACCTGTTGCCCTAAATCGAAAGTTATAAAAGCTTTAGCTTGACCTAGTGCATCTGTAAGCCCTAATGTATTACCAGTAAATATCATTGAACCTCTTTTAGTTGTAGCAAATCTATTTATAAGAGTCATATTAATCCTCCTTACTTAGTTTTATTAACAATTATATTTCTTGCAAAAATAATCATATTCTATAAAATATTTCATATCTTAATTCTCCTATGATCATTGTAAAATCATGCAAACGCTCTAAATTTGTAAGTATACCAGAAAAGTCTCATGTTATTTTCCTTTTACATCCTATGCAATTTCTATTTCATAAGATACATTAATAACCTCCATAACTCTAAATATCCTTTTATTGATAATTAATTCATAATTTCTATATTCATACTTTACTTCTCTAAATTTAACTTTATTATTAAACGTATTTTTATAAATTGCTGTATCTTAACCTACTTCATATTTTTAAATCAATTCTGCTCTCATTTCTTCTTATATGAAATTAGTAGGAGGCAAACCTTATCCTCCTACTAATAAATCTTAAGAATTTAAAAAATTAAAATCGCAGCTATTGGAACCAAAATCTAAAGGTCCCTTATTATAACACCTGCACTTTTGACAATTATTACATCTAGTACAATCTTTAGCTGGATTACAATCCAAACAATATTTCATGTTTAGTTCAAAAGAACCTGAAAATCCAGCATATACATTTAAAATATTTGAATCAGTTAATGTTATATCCGCTATACCAGTTGTTGAATTTGGCTTTGAGCCATAATAGGAAGTTAAATTTTGTGTTGTAAAATTTGTTCCTGCTAAAGGTTGAAATACAACTTGGTAATCTCCTGGGTTTAAACATTCAAAAATATAATATCCCTCACAATCTGTTACCATACATCCAATTTGTTGCCCTATTGAATTAAATAGCGTTACATTTATTCCGCATATCAATGGTTCTTCTGCATCTAACACTCCATTTTGATTGCAGTCATAAAAAGCTTGACCAGATATATCAAAGCATTTACATAATCCTGAATCAATTATTTCTAATTGATTATTTAAAGAAAGTTCAAAAACACTAGATGTTCCATCTGTATTTACATCTGAATCTACAGTATCATTATTACCTACATTGGGAATTGTAAACTCATATCCATTTGGAAGTTCTACTTTTATAAAATAATTTCCACTTGGCATATTTAAAAAAGAATAAGCACCACTAGCGTCAGTTATTCTCACATCAATAGGATTGTTCGGATCACTTTCGCTAAAAAGTTTTACTGCTATTCCTTCTAAAAATGGTTCTCCCCCTTCTCTAATTCCATTACAGTTCTCATCAAACCAAACTACTCCTGTTATATTTAAGTTAGTAGCTTCCACAAGATAGTCTTCTACTTCTCCATCAGAGGCAGGCCCTAAACTCCTTGTATCCTCTTCAGTTGGCAATACATTGGTATTTTCAAGAATATCACTTGTTAATCTTAACCTCATAAATGCTTGATCACCGCTTTGCAATGTTGAACCAGGTGGAACAGTAAATTCTAATTCTACTTGGCTAGGTGTTGGTCCACTAGGTATTACTGGAATAAAGTTAGCTGACTCTTCTAACTGAAAAATACCATCTTCATTAAAATCAATCCACCCATAAAGATTTGCATTTTTCCCTGTGTTATTTAAATAATTAACCGTAACTTTATAAGTGTCATCACCAGTAATTAAAAAGGTTACTGGTGTTAATACTCCATCATCCTGTATTCCTTCAACCATATCATCACCTAAAGCCTGAGGATCTTCATATGCATCAAGTTCTCCAGTAGCTGTTACCCCTAAATATAATTCATTTACAATTCCATGTCTTGGCCCATTATTAGCTAATAATGTTGAATAATTACCCGCTCCATTTCCAGGACCAGTATCTGGCGCATCTCCAAAATCTATTAAAAAGTCAACATTTATACAAGTTGTCCCATCATTAACACTAAAAGCAACATCTGTATTTGATATAACTGTTCCATCGGCAGTTATTCCATCACTTATTACTCTAGCTATTTCAAAAGTATTATTAGTTGGAAAAAACATTTGATCATTTTTAAATGAACCAGCGGCCCCATATGAAGCTGGACCTAATACCCCCGGGATATCTGATGCCGTAGCCGTAATAGGATCTATACATCTTAAAGTTCCATTATTTAAGACTCCACAAAGCTGATTTGTTGCAGTATTCCAAGCTATGTCTGGTATACCTAATGGACTTGTAGGTGCTGTTATTGGAATACCATAAGTTGGTCCAGTCTGCTCGGTATATCCAGCTGTTGGATCTACCAATTTTCCATAGGTAGATCTTGATGGATTATAATCTATAACATATAAAGTATTACCACCCGAGCTATTAAGATAATAATAACCTGATTGATCAAATGTTCCTGAGTTAAATGATAAAGTTCCTAACCCTGTTGGTGTAGGCAATTGAGTATAGGTGAAATCTGAATCTACAGTATATACTCCACCACCAGGCTCTTTAATTCCATAAATCAAATTATCTATAGGATTATAAGCTATTCCATTTAAAGCTATGTCTAATGTTGCTACTTGCTCAATTTTTCCAGTTACAAGGTTTATTTCATAAATCCTACTAGGATTTCCCGCAAACTGATAAAAGATTGTACTACATTGAAAAGGCATGTTCTCACCTCCTTATTTTATAATCTAAAATCCACATCCATAATTATTAAATTGATTACATTTTATACAATATTTATTATCTAGTTTAAAATCTCCCTTAAATCCGACAAATCCTTGTAAATAATCAAAAGTTGTCAAAGTAACTTGGAATTCTCCAGTTACTGAATCTGGTTTTGATCCATAATATTCAGCTGGCACAGGAGTAACTATATTGGTTCCTGGAGGTGCAACCACTCTAATTGTATAAGTTCCTGCTTCTAAATTTTTAAATTCATAATATCCATCACAATCAGTTATTACTGTTTCTACTTCTATTCCATCTTCATTTATTAAAGTAATTGGGACTCCACATAAAAATGGTTCTCCATCATCTAATATCCCATTATTATTACAATCATAGAATGCCTGTCCTGATATCTTATTTAATCTACATAAACCAGCATCTATAGTAACTAATTGATTATCTCTGTTCAAATCTATAGGTTCAGATATTCCATTTGTTTTATTAACATCTGAATCTATGCTATCATTGGCTCCTACATTTACCAATGTAAACTCATACTCATCTGGTTTTATAACTTTAACATAATAAACCCCTTCATTTAAATTATTAAACTCATAAAAACCATTTGCATCTGTTGTAGTAAAATCTATTGGATTTTCTAAATCGCTTTCTTCATAAAGCTCCACAACAATTCCTTCTGCAAGAGGTTCTCCAACGTCTCTTATTCCATTACAATTTGTATCATACCAAACTGTTCCTTCAATATTTAAGCTAGTTACTTCTATTAGATAATCCTCAACCTCTCCATCTAAAGCTACACCAATTGATCTTGTATCCTCTAACGCAAGGTTATTATTACCATTTATTAAATTCTCTGTAGTTATTCTAATTCTCATGAAAGTTGTATCTAATGGTGCTAAAATAGTGCCTACAGGCTGAGTAAAATTAAGTGTTACAGTTCTAGGATTTGTTGCAGATGATGATACACTTATTGGAGTAGCCGCTTCGTTCAACTGAAATATTCCATCCATATTAAAGTCTATCCAAGCATATATATTTGCATTCTCTCCTGTACTATTTGTATAAGTTATATCTACACTATAGTCTTGTCCAACCAAAATCTCTGGTACTGGTAAGACTATAGCATCGTCTTGTACTCCCTGAACTAAATCATCACCAGTAGCATTTGGATTTTCATATGCATCTGGCTCTGAAGTTATCAATGTTCCTAGTCTTAATCCATCTATTATTAAATGTCTAGGACCATCATTAGCTAGAAGTGTTGTATAATCTCCAGTTCCATTTCCAGAACTAATATCAGGTGCATCACCAAAATCTAGAAGTATTCTCATCTCTACACAAGAAGTAGCATCAGTTCTATTAGTACCTAAACTTTGAGAAAAAAATACTCCTTCCATTGTTCCTCCATTATTTTGCCACCTTATTATATCTCCTGTAGTATTACTTATTCCATATATAAACCCATCAGCATCAGAAAACATTCCACCATAATCTAATGGAAAACCATCTGGATTTGGCGTAAGAAGTGGCGTTACTAAACCAGTTGTTGGATTTATACTTGCAAACTGAGTATTTCCATTTATAACCGCATATAATTTCCCATCAACAGGATTATATGTCCAATCTCCACTATTAGTTACCGGAGGATTCAGTGATGTATAATATGGTGGAGTAGCTAAAATGTAACCTGCCGTAGGATCTACTAGTTGACCAAAATTAGCTGATGTAGGTCTTAAATCTATAGTATAATAGTTAGTATCTCCTGAGCGTCCTATATAAAAAAATCCTTGAGTATCAAATGCTCCAATATTTATTCCATTAGTTAAAGGTAAGTTTGGAACTAATCCTAAATCAGTGGTTGAACCATCATCTTCAATTCTTACTAGATGCTGTTCAAAATTCCCTCCTCCTAAATCTATTGTTGCAAAACCATAAATGAAATTATCTAATGTATTGTATCCAATAGCATTTATCTTAAATCCAGTATCATAAGTTATTATTTCCACATCTCCATTAACAGTATTTATCTTTCTAAATTGACTATTCCCAAAAACTCCTGGAGAAAGTTCAGGTTGAGCTACTTGATAAGCAAATATGTCACATGTAAATGCTGCCATAAAATCACCTCTTCATCAATAATCTTATTTAAGTATCTAAAACTTTATATTTTCAAACAAAAAAATACATATTCCTATATAAAATATGTATCCTACGTATATTCTGATACTAAATTAAGATGTTCTCATTTTTCATGTGAAAATGCTAAAATTAAAATCTCTTTTCTATTAATAATATCCATTTTGTTAATATTTATGGTATACTTTTAAATTGTGCGATACAAAATTCTAAAAAACTATTAAACTTTAACCTTTAGGGGGATTTATGATTAAAGTTAAGAAAAAACATCTTGTTTTGGTTACAATTGGACTGCTTATATCCATATTAATTGGATGTTCTTCCTATATTTTTAAGAGAAGTAAAGAAATAAGGACTTATTCAAAAAAAGTAGATACAACATTTTTTAATGCAAAACTAGATATACATAACAGAAATTTTAATGAAGCTCAAAATAAAATTTACTCAATTATTGGTAACAAGGATAGCTTTAAAATGCTTCCTGATAAATATAAATTTGATGCCTATAATTACTTAGCTATACTCAATCTTAAACAAGAAAAGTTTCTAAATGCACTAACTAACTATAAAGAGGCATTTAAGTATGCTGATAAAGATTTGAAATTAGTTATTAAGTTAAATATGTCTTTAGCATATAGATATATGGGCTCTTATGTAACAAGCACAAACCTCATTCATGATATATTAAATAGTAATATAGAGACAAATGATAAAAACTCATATTTAAAAGAATATGCACTATTAAATCTTGCTGAAATTTATTGGATTGTAAAGGATATGACTGATTTTAAGATTACTTTAAATGAAGCTCAGAAATACTTAAATAATCTTCCTGAATCTGATTCACAAGATTTAAGTATAATGTATCTTTCTTATAGAATATTAGAAGCTATTTACGATAACAATCTCAATATAATACCTGAATATATTTCAGAAATAAAAGAATTAGAAATACAAAATACTGATACAAGGTATTCTGAACTAGAAATGTTAAAAGAAAGATCATATGCACTTTATTACAAAGCAATAGGTCAATATCCTACATCAATAGAATATTTCGAAAATTTAGAAAAATTAGCAAATAACGAAGGAGCTACCTACGTTGTCTTATTTTCACTTAGTGAAAGAATTGATATTTATAAAGACTTAGGTAATACTGAAAAAGCAAATTTATTAATTAACGAATATTATGAAAAGCAAACTAAAATATTAGATACAAACGACTATCAGTTTAAATATTACATAAATAATAATATAATAAAAAGCTCTGAAATTCCTTTTATGAAAGAAGCTATTACAATATTATTATTGATTTCACTAGCTTTGATAATACTTATTATATTCTATTTTAAGAAAGCAAAAAAATCTAAATTAGATTCTATAAAGGATGGATTATGCAATATATATAATAGAAGATTTTTAGATCAATATATAAATAATATTAAATCAAAAGAACTACCAATTTCTTTTTTAATGGTGGATGTTGATTATTTTAAACTATATAATGATAACTATGGTCATCAAGAAGGCGATTTAGTTTTAAAACATATAGCAAACATATTAAAGCAAAACTGTCGTAAAGAAGATATAGTTGCTCGTTATGGCGGTGAAGAATTTTGTGTTTTATTAAAAGGTGCAAATAAACATACTGCTATGAACTTTGCAAAAAGAGCAAAAGAAAATTTAGACACAATTGATATAAAACATAATTATTCTAAAGTTTCAGATCATGTTACTTTTAGTATAGGTATATTTACTCTTCAATCTATAAAACATTTAAAATATGCTATTAAATTTTCAGACAGAGCTTTATATATTTCTAAAAGAAATGGAAGAAATAGAGCAACTCACCTTGAAGACTGTGTTGATACAGATTTCTTAGAATAAATTTAACCAGAAATTTTATTAAAGCTTATAAAATAAAAAAGGCAGATAAATTGCCTTTTTTATTTTACAATGACAGCTAATATTATAAATTTTAGAAACCTACTCTAACTTACTTAAAAGTTTTTGGAGTAAATTCATCTCCTTTAGCTTTTGGCTCTCCAAAAACAGCTTTAGTACTCTCACTTTGAGGGTTATGATTTATGTGTTTTTTATTGTTTTTATTTTTTCCCATTAAATATCACCTCAATAATATTTTGTGTAATACTAAAAGCTTTATTCTAGTTATATCTTACTATGGTTTCATATTAATTCCTATAATTTAATAGTGAAAAATAGCTATACACCCCTTAATAAGTTACTACATCTTCTCTATTCTATGTTTTTTAATTCTTTAGTTCTAAGTTCTTTATTTACTTTAAGTACATTTAAACTAACTATAATTACTGCTAATATGCTTATTAAACCTAAGTAAGATCCTTTAATTGTAAAAATAACCATTCCAATAAAAAAATATATAATTCCTAATACCCATAAATCTCTTTGCTTTTCTAATGACATTGAACCACCTAAAAGATTTCTATATTTAATTATATGATTTTAAAATTACATTTGTTATATTCCCTATTACACTTATTTCAAAATATCTTTTTTGTTTATATTAAGAATATTGTTTATTCCAAATTTTAACACCTTAGTATTGGAACCTAATATATTTACAAACATGGCAATACCTCTACTCCTAATCCGAGCATGCCTACATCCTAAAACAATCTTTTTATCATTTTCAAGTGATTTTATCTTTTTGTTTATACAATAAAGCTTAGGTATTATATAATATATAGATTTTATCATTGTTTTAAAATAAGTCTTATTCTCAAACATCCCTTCCAAACTCAAGGATATTTTATCATCAAGCAATGGAAAATGTATGCTCTTTTCTAAATGCTTATAATCAAATTCCTTAAATGTCCTAAGATCCAATATTAAATATTCATCATCATCCTTTATATCATCATATTCTACATATTCAAAAAATCTATCTATAAATTTCATTTTCTCAACATTAAAAAATTCATTCATTCATATACTTCACTCCTTGCTTTAATATTTAATTATATTCCAATTCAAACCTCAAGTTACCATTTTATTGATTTTATTTCTATTTTAAGTTAAAACTGTTTAATCGTTCAATATATTTTTATGATTTTAGCATAAATATAAGCGAATTTTTATTCAATAACTACTTCATATAGTTCGTTTCTAATCACTTTTATTAATAATTAGTTAACAATAAATGAATTTATTAACAGAATATACTTTACTTAGTTTTTTTTATTTGTATAATTAATAAAAATAGGGTTCTATAAGTAAAATTTTTAAGAGGTGGTTTTATGAAATCAAAAGAAAAAAACAAATTGACCCTTACCGCATTAATACTTATGATATTCACATCGGTTTATGGCTTTACTAATATGCCAAGAACCTTCTATCTAATGGGTTATAGCGGTATTATATGGTACATAATTTCAGCCGTATTATTTTTTATACCATATGCATTCATGATGGCTGAATATGGAGCTGCATTTAGAAAAGAAAAAGGTGGTATATATTCTTGGATGGCAAGATCAGTTAATCCAAAATTTGCATTCATAGTTACCTTTATGTGGTTTTCATCAAATCTTATATGGATGGTTTCAGTATCTTCTTCTATATGGATTCCATTATCAAATGTATTTGCCGGAAAAGATACTACAGCATCTTGGAGATTTTTAGGACTTTCAGGTCCGCAAACTCTTGCTTTATTAGGAATATTATTACTTGTAACAATAACATTCATTTCATCTAGAGGTTTAAACAAGATTTCAAAAATTACTTCTATTGGTGGTACTGTTGTTGCTTTAGCAAACGTTGTATTAATTCTTGGAGGTCTTATTGTTTTAGTAAGCAATGGATTCCATACAGCACAAGGATTTAATATGGATCAATTTTTACATTCACCTAACCCTTCCTATCAATCACCATTAGGTGTCCTAGGCTTCGTTGTTTTTGCAATATTTGCTTATGGTGGATTAGAAGCTATTGGCGGACTAGTTGACCAAACTGAAAATCCAAAGAAAAACTTCCCAAGAGGAATAAAGATTTCTGCATTCATAATAGTTATAGGATATGCAGTTGGTATATTATCAATAGGTTTCTTTGTTAATTGGAATAGAGACTTAATGGGCCCTGATGTAAATATGGCTAACATAGCTTATATAGTTGTAAACTACTTAGGATTCTATGTTGGACAAGCATTTGGATTAAGTACAGCGGTTTGTACAGCTTTAGGAAACTTCTTATCAAGGTTCATTGGACTTTCAATGTTCTTAGCTCTTATTGGTGCATACTTCACATTATCATATTCACCAATAAAACAATTAATAGAAGGTACTCCTAATGATATTTGGCCTAAAAAATGGACAAGATTAAATAAAGAAAATATGCCTGTTACTGCTATGTGGGTTCAAGCAATAATAGTTATATTATTTATCTTAGCATGTTCTTTAGGTGGAGATGATTCATCTAAGTTCTTTGATCACTTAATACTTATGGGTAACGTTGCAATGACAATTCCTTATATGTTCTTATCATTTGCATTCCCATTCTTTAAGAAGAAAAAAGAAATTGAAAAACCATTTGAAGTTTACAAAACTTATAAAGGTTCTTTAATAGCATCTATAATAGTAACTGCTACTGTTGGTTTTGCTAACGTATTTACTATTATAAAGCCTTTAACAGGAGCAGAAAAAGACTATGTATCTGTTGCATTCCAAGTTTCTGGCCCAATTATATTTGGCTTATTAGCTTGGCTAATATATAGAAGATATGAGAAAAAAGTTTTAAGCAAAGAATCAAATACTATTGCCAAACTAGAAAAAGTTGTTGAAGCTGAAGAAGACCTAACTATGGATAGTATAGGAATAGTTGAAGAAGAAATTGCTGCCACATCAATTGATGAAGATAATAAAAAACAATAAAAATAGAGGTTAGTAATATCTATTACTAACCTCTATTTTTTAAGTATTTATAGTATTTTTTAATATACATTCATTGTTGCATAGTTCATTCCTTTTTTCTTTAAAGAAAATCATTGCTACAGCTATAAAAATACTACATCCTATAGCAACCTGTAAAGGATAAAATAAAACCTGATTACTCTTTAAGAGCATAGGTAATATAGAAATAGCTGCTACTGGTGGAAAATACATATTGAACTTCTCAAAACATATAAATATACTAATAACAGTTCCAATTGTACAAACCCATAATGGCAATCCTAAAATTTCATTTAATCCTATTCTAAAACCAGCACCTATAATAGCAGCAATTATAAATAACACCAATAATCTTTTAGATTTTTTTCTAAATTTACAATGTTCATTTGTAAGTTCAATAAATGCTACAATTAAAGGTGGTGCTATTAGCAAACTCTCTTCAACTTTAATTGCTAGTAATGTTAAAAGCCCTACTATTATAATAATTTTAGCCATCTTTATAGCTTCTTTTTTTCTATAATCTGAACTACTTTCAACTAACTTAACTTCGTTTTGCAGCTCATGCTTTACTTCTTCTATTTTATTCTCTTTTATAAAACATTGAATAGAAACTATTAATAGAGTTAATATAAATACTGATATTGGATATATAATTGTTTCCGTTCTAAGTAAAATTGGTAATATACATGCTGAAACAATTGGAACTAAAGTAGTTTTTGTAAGCTTTAGCAAACTACCTGTAAAAAGCAATCCAATTAAAACCTGTAAGGTTAATGGTATATGTACATATCTAACTATAATAATTCCTACCATAGAACATAAAGTCATAAGCGTTACCATTCCTAGTTTACTAACCTTCCAAGGTTGTTTTTCTACTATCCAACCTCCAACTACTAAAGCAGCAACCTCTGGAAATATAATTTCCCTTTCACCTGTGTACTCTGCGAAAGCTACCATTAACATTATAAGTATTAATGATATTAAATGTCTCTTGTATTTCATTTTAATCATCCTTTGTAATATAATAAAATAATTTTCAAAATCTATTTTACCACATTACAAAGGATTTGTTAAAAAAATATCATTTTTTTAATTAACCAAAATCAACTTTAGTCTCACCTCTATTATATAAAACAGTTCTTTTAAGATTATTATCAGCTGGAATATAACTTGGATCAAAAGCTAAAGATGCTCTATAGTATCTTTGTGCTAGTATAATATTTCCTCTTTTTTCTTCAAGTATTCCAAGTAAATTTTCAATTTCAGCACAACTTGAATTTATAATTAGTGCTTTTTTTAAAACTCTCTCTGCTTCGTCATATTTATTAGCTATTATATATTTTTTTGCTTCATTAATAAGGTTTTTAAAGTATTTATTTCCTTTAAGTTTATCAATTTCATCATTTAATTTTTTAATCTGACCTAAAAGGTCATCAATCAAACTACTTGAAATAATAATCCCCATATTAAAACTCACTATCCTCATGCTGAATTCTAAGGAGTCTGTATCCAACCCCTATATGTGTTTGTATATAATTTAAATTCTTTGATTTATTGTTTAATTTTTTTCGTAAAGTAGCCATAAAAACTCTTAAGGATGCTACATCACTTTCACAAGTACTATTCCAAATTTCTTTTAGTATAAAATGATGTGTCAATACTCTTCCAACATGTTTAGAAAGTAGACATAACAGTTTGTATTCTATTGGAGTTAAATGCAATTCCTCATCATTTATAAAAACACTTCTTGACAAATAGTCAATTTTCAAGTCACCATTTATAAATTCTTTAACTTCTTTATTTACTTCTTTATCATAATTCATTTTTCTTATGGCTACTCTAATTCTAGCCATAAGTTCATTAACACTAAATGGCTTAGTTAAATAATCATCTGCACCTAAATCTAAAGCCTCAATTTTATCCTTATCATCACTTCTAGCACTTACAACTATTATTGGACAATTAGACCATCCTCTAATTTTCTTTATTATATCTATTCCATCAATATCTGGAAGTCCTAAATCTAATATTATGATATCTGGACTCTGAGAAACTGCTACCAATAAACCCTGCTCTCCATTTATAGCAGTATAACAATTATATTTGTGTGCCTCTAAAGTAGCTGAAATAAAATTTCTTATTGCTTTTTCATCTTCAATAACCAAAATTAATTCCTTCATTCTCATTAACCTCTACTTTCTTTAAGGTAAAGCCTATTATCGTTCCTTTTGGCTTGTTATTCTTTACATATATTTCTCCACCATGAACATTTATAATAGATTTACATATAGCCAATCCTAAGCCTAACCCTCTTCTACTATCTGTTTTATTTCCCTTAGTTGTAAAAAACATATCAAAAATATGCTTTTTATCGGTATTACTGATTCCATTTCCATTATCAGATATTTCTATAACTACCTTATCCTTTTCAGAGAAAGCACTAAGTTTTATATTTGATCCCTCATCTGTATATTTAATAGCATTATCTACAATATTTATTATCACCTGAATTATTAACTTAACATCAGCATCCACCATTAAAAAATCATCTTCAAGTTCTATTTCAACTAAATGTTCATTTATTTTTCTATTAACATGCTGTAATGCTTCAGTAAAAATTTCTTCAACTAGCTGTGCTTCCATATGAAGATTAACACTACCATTATCTATTCTAGAAACAGATAATAAATTTTCTACTAAATTTATCAACCAAACAGAATCATCGTAAATATCTAAAGTTAATTGTTTTTTTGTTTTTTCATCAAAATTATTATTTAATATAGAACTAGCGCTTCCTGAAATACTAGTTAAGGGAGTTCTTAAATCATGTGAAACCGCTCTCAACAAATTTGCTCTAAATCTTTCATTTTCAGCTTGCATTAATGCATTATTTCGAGCTTCATTTAAAATATGATTATCTACTGCAAATGCTATTTGATTTATCATAGCTAGTAACAAAGATTTTTCTCCCTCTTGTATTTCATCTTCTTCACCAATAATTATTCCTACAACAATCTTAACTTCTGAATCACCTAATATTGGAATATACATTGCATTTGCTCCTGGAAGTGTATCAGTTCCCTTTCCTGCGCTTTTCTTATTATTGATTGTCCAAAATACAACGCCAAGTTCTTCTTGTGATAAATATTTTTCATCTAATTCCGTGCCATCTTCAAACCTGTAATTATATATTTTGTCTATTTGTTCATCATTTACCTTATACATAACAACTGGTTTTTTTAGAAGATTATTTAACTGTCTTTGAGATTTTCTAATGATATCTTCAAGTTCTGAACATCCTCCTAACTCATTGCTTGCCTCTAATAATATATTAGTTCTATAAGCAATCATAGCTGAAATACTTGCTTGTGCTTTTACCTTAGTTGTAAGTGCACTTGTAATAAATGCTGATAATAACATTATTAAAAATGTTACTATATATCCAGGATCATAAGAATTAAAAGTAAATCTTGGTTCTGTGAAGAAAAAATTAAATAACAAAACACTTAATAAGGCTGAAATGCTTCCATATATTCTGCCATTGGTTTGATTAGATATAATTAAAACCCCTAGTATAAATACAGTTATTATATTAGCCTCACTAAACCCTAGAAATTCAAAGAATAAACTTACTATAGTTGCTAATAATAAAATTACAAAAGTTTTAAAAGAATCTTTAGTAGTAAGTCTTTTTTTATCAAACAAAAACTTTTTTCTATTAACATAAATCTCTTCATCTGGTATTACATAAATATCCAATTCTGGTGATAGCTCTATTAACTTATCTACAACCCCTAATCTAGACCAAAAATTTCTTTTTCTTTTAGTTCTACCTAAAATAACTTTAGAGACTAAACTTATCTTTGAAAACTCTGAAAGCTGATATGCAATATCATCTCCATATACAGTTTCAATATTTGCGCCTAATTCTCTTGCTAACTTAACATTTTCTCTTAATCTTATTATATTTTTATCGCTTAATTCCTTAGAATTACTATTTTCAACAAAAAGTGCTGTAAATTTCCCATGAAATACTTCAGCCATTCTGGCAGCTGTTCTTATCACCTTTTTATTAGATGGTGAAGAACTTAAACAAACCAATATATGCTCATTAGTATGATAATAATTTTCTCCTTTATTAATTAAAACATCTCTATTTACTCTATCTGCAGTTTCTCTTAAAGCAATTTCCCTCAATGCAATCAAATTTTCTTTTACAAAAAAATTTTTCAATGCATTTTTTGCTTGACTTTTAGAATATATTTTCCCTTCCTGTAACCTTTCCATTAAAACCTGTGGATCTACATCTACTAATTCAACTTGAAAAGCTTCTTTAAATATTCTATCTGGAATTCTTTCAGACACAATTATATTTGTTATAGATGCTATTAGATCATTTAAACTTTCTATATGTTGAACATTTAATGTAGTATAAACATCAATTCCAGCATCTAAAAGTTCTTCAATATCACTATATCTCTTTTCATGTCTTCCCCCTTTTACATTGGTATGAGCCAACTCATCCACAATTATTAACTTTGGTTGCCTATTTAATGCCCCCTCTAAATCAAACTCAAGTAATTTTAATCCTTTATACTCAATTTCTAATTTAGGTAATATTTCTAAACCATTTAATAGATTCAAAGTTTCTGGTCTAGTATGTGGTTCTACATAACCAACAACAACATCTATCCCCATGTTTTTAGCAGAATGTGCTGCCTCAAGCATTGAATAAGTTTTTCCAACTCCTGCAGCATATCCAAAAAATATTTTTAGTTTTCCTTTTTCTTTTTCTTTTTTTTCTTTCTTTATTTCTCTTAATATTTTCTCGGGACTAGGACGGGTCTCTCTCAATTTCATCCCTCCTATTCTTTTAATATACCATCCAAAGCAAGGTTTACTTGTAACACATTAACTACTTTTTCACCAAAAATCCCTAGAAATCTTCCAGTGGTATATTTATCTATAATTTTTCTTACTTCGTCTTTGTCCATATTTCTCTCCTTTGCAATTCTATCAATTTGATAATTTGCTGCTGCAACTGATATATGTGGATCTAAGCCACTTCCAGATGAAGTTACTAAGTCTACTGGTATAGGTTCAGACTTCTTTTCTGGATTGCTATCTTTTATTTTATTAACTCTTTCTTTTATTAAATTTTCATATTCTTTACTTGCAGGGCTTAAGTTTGATGGATATGAATACATAAGTGAATTTCCATTTTCGTCTTTAAATATTTCTGTATTAATATTCATAATCCTTCCCCACAAATATTTATCTTTTGTAAATTCTTGTCCTAAAAGTATACTACCATATTTTTCTCCATCAACTTCTATTATGCTACCATTAGCTTTACTATTAAAAAAAACTTGTGAAATAGTAGTTATGGCTACTGGATAAATAATACCGCAAAAAACTGTAAATATTAAAATAGCTAAGGTAGCTCTCTTTAAAATTTTCATAACAAAATCCTCCTATTAAAATATAACTATCATATTTATTAAAACATCTATAAATTTTATTGCTATAAATGGAGCTATAATTCCTCCTAAACCATAAATCAATAAATTCCTTGATAATAATTTATTAGCAGAAACTTCTCTATATTTAACTCCCTTAAGTGCTAATGGAATTAAAGCAATTATTATAAACGCATTGTATATAACAGCAGAAAGAATTGCACTCTCAGGACTTTGTAACCCCATTATATTCAACTTTGATAACTCTGGAAAAATTCCTATGAAAAGAGGTGGAATTATAGCAAAATATTTAGCTATATCATTTGCTATACTAAAAGTCGTAAGTGCCCCTCTAGTCATTAAAAGCTGCTTCCCAATTCTTACTATGTCTATTAATTTAGTTGGAGAAGAATCTAAATCAACCATATTTCCTGCTTCTTTAGCGGCTTGTGTTCCTGTATTCATAGCAACTGCCACATCTGCTTGAGCAAGTGCTGGTGCATCATTAGTACCATCTCCAGTCATTGCAACCAAATGTCCTTTCTTTTGAAAATTTCTTATCATTTCTAATTTTCCTTCTGGTGTTGCTTCAGCTAAAAAATCATCTACACCAGCCTCTGCTGCAATTGCTGCAGCTGTTAATGGGTTATCTCCAGTTATCATAATTGTTTTTATTCCCATTTTTCTTAAATCTGAAAATTTCTCTTTAACTCCCTTTTTTATAATGTCTTTAAGGTATATTATCCCAAGAACTTTATTATTTTTAGCTACTACTAATGGTGTTCCTCCCATTTTAGCTATTTTCTCCACTTCTTCGTCACATGCTTTAGAAAATACTCCTCCATTTTCTAAAATATAATTTTTTATAGAATCAGCTGATCCTTTTCTTATTTTATTTCCTTCAAAATCAACCCCGCTCATTCTTGTTCTAGCTGTAAATTCTATAAATTTAGCATTTAAATCCCCTAAGTTTCTTCCTCTTATGCCAAACTTCTCTTTTGCTAGCTTAACAATACTTCTTCCCTCAGGAGTTTCATCTGCTAATGAAGAAAGTTGGGCTGCATCTGCTAATTCATATATTTTAACTCCATCAACTGGTATAAATTCACTTGCTTGTCTATTACCTAGTGTAATAGTTCCTGTTTTATCTAACATAAGTATATCTACATCTCCAGCTGCCTCTATTGCTCTACCGCTCATGGCAAGTACATTTGCTTGATTTAATCTACTCATGCCTGCTATACCAATAGATGAAAGTAATGCCCCTATAGTAGTAGGTGCAAGACATACTAATAAAGCTAGAAGTGACGTTACTGATGTGCTATTTATCACGCCTTGCTGTGATGAAGCAAATTCAGAATATGCATACAATGACACAGTAACTACTAAAAAAATCATCGTTAATGAAACTAACAGTATTTGAAGAGCTAGTTCATTTGGAGTTTTCTTTCTTGATGCTCCTTCTACCATGGAAATCATCTTATCCATAAAACTTTCACCTGGATTATTAGTAACCTCTATTATAAGATAATCGGAAATAACCTGAGTTCCTCCAGTTACCGCACTTCTATCTCCACCACTTTCTCTTATGACAGGAGCTGATTCACCAGTTATAGCACTTTCATCAACGGAAGCTGCACCTTCTATTACATCTCCATCTGCGGGTATTTGTTCTCCTGCATTAACTATTATTAAATCACCTTTTCTAAGCTCTGTTGAGGAAATGCTCTCAAACTGAAATTTGCTTTCAATAGACTTAATTTTATTAGCTATGACATCCTTCTTAGCTGATCTTAAGGCATCTGCCTGTGCTTTTCCTCTTCCCTCGGCTATAGCTTCAGCAAAATTTGCAAATATTACTGTAAACCAAAGTAATATAGCTATCCCAAGTATAAAACTTGAAGAATTATCTTTTATGCCGAATAAAGAAAATACATATAGTCCAGTTGTCAAAATAGACGCTATATATACTATAAACATTACTGGATTTTCTAGCTGTACTCTAGGATTTAATTTTGCAAATGAGTCTTTTATTGCCATCTTTAGAATCTTACTATTAAATAAATTATTATTATCTTTCATATCCTATAACCCTCCCTTATTAAATCATTTGTAAAAATTCAGCTATTGGTCCCAAAGCAAGTGCTGGGAAAAAGCTTAAAGCACCAATCAATAAAACCACAAATATTAATAATCCTATAAATAAAGCATTATGTGTTGGTAAAGTTCCAGAACTTATAGCAACTTTCTTTTTCTTAACTAAAGATCCAGCTATTGCTAAAGTTGCAAACATTGGTACAAATCTTACTAAAAGCATTATTAATCCAATTGATAAATTTATAAATACCGTATCAGCAGCAAATCCAGCAAAAGCCGAACCATTATTTCCTCCTGCTGAAGAGTAAGCATATAATACTTCTGAAAAACCATGAGCGCCAGAATTATTCAGACTTTCGGTAACTCCTACATTTAAAGATGCTAAAGCACTTCCTATTAAAATACATAAAGGTGTTGCCAAGCATACTAGCATTGCCATTTTCATCTCATATGGTTCTATCTTTTTGCATAAATACTCTGGTGTTCTACCAACCATTAACCCTGCAATAAATACTGTTATAATTGCAAAAGCTATCATTCCATAAAGCCCACAACCAACACCACCAAATATAACTTCTCCTAGCTGAATTAAAAGCATTGTCATCATTCCACCTATAGGAGTAAAACTATCGTGCATAGAATTTACTGATCCATTAGAAGCGGCTGTAGTAAATGCTGCCCATGTACTAGATCCAACAACTCCAAACCTAGCTTCTTTACCTTCCATATTTCCTCCACCCTGATCTATAAATCCAATATCAACTTGTCCATTTTGTAAAAGTTGTGGTGTTGCCTTAGCTTCACTTACCCCTATAATAACCAAAGCTGTAACTAATAATATAAACATAGCTAAGAATAATGCTTTCCCTTGTTTTTTATCCTTAATATTTCTTCCAAAAGTAAAGCAGAGTGCTGCAGGAATTAGAAGTATTGATATCATCTCCACTAAATTAGAAAATGCTGTAGGATTTTCTAAAGGATGTGCTGAATTCACTCCAAAAAATCCGCCGCCATTAGTTCCTAGTTGTTTTATTGCAACCTGACTAGCCGCTGGCCCTTGTGGAATAACCTGACTATTAACAATGCTGCCATCTTCTAATATAACTTCCTGTAATAATGATACCTCTTCATAAGAATTAAAGTTTTGAACTACTCCTTGTGAAACCAATAAAAGCGAAATTACTACTGAAAGCGGCATTAATATATAAAGTACACTTTTAGTTAAATCAACCCAAAAATTTCCCAAAGTATTTTTACTTGATTTAACAAAACCTCTTATTAATGCAAATAATACAGCTATACCAGTACCAGCAGACAAAAAGTTTTGTACTGTTAACCCCAACATTTGAGTTAAATAGCTTAATTGACTTTCTCCAGAATAAGCTTGCCAGTTTGTATTTGTAATAAAACTAGATGTAGTATTAAAAGCTAAATCTACTGATGTTCCTTGAACTCCTTCTGGATTAAGTGGTAGAAATCCTTGAAATATATTTAAAAGAAATAAAACTATAAATCCTATAGCACTAAAAACTAGTATTGAAATGGAGTATTTTTTCCACCCCATCTCTTCTTCCTCATCTACTCCAAACAACCTGTATATCAAGTTTTCAATTGGAACTATAACTTTAGATAAAAATACTCTTTCTCCATTCATTACTTTTCCAATATATTTTCCAAGTGGAATTGCTAGTATGATTAAAATTATTAAATATAAAGAGTATTGTAAAATAGCATTAATCATTTTTATCCCCCCTAAAAAGTACTACTCCAAGATAAATAAATAACATTAAAGAAATACATCCCATAAATATTAGAATAAAATTCATATTTCCTCCTCCTTTCATCTTAATTCATTATATTTTGTAAAACATTAAGATGGCGTTAGAGTTTAATAGATAGACATTAAGATTGTATAAAGATTCTATACAACAAAAAAACCTTAAGATTTTAATTTAAATCTTAAGGTTTTTTTAACTTAATAATATCTCATTCTAGTTTTAGTACAATGATTAAATTTTATCTTCGTCTATGCTTATTATGCTTTTTCATTCTTTTTAAAGTTATTCCAGTATAAAGTTCACTATATATTAATGCAAGTTTAGTCCAAGTTTTTGCATCTACTACACCCGTTTCCCTTAATCCTTCATACTTTTGAAAATTCTTAATTTCATTTTCAAGTTCATCATCAAAACTTGTATCAATAAATACCTCTTTTACAGGATACCCATTTTTAGATAATACATTTATATATTCTTTCAATATAGCTACATATCCATTATCATCATTTTTTTTAAGTTCAATCCCTGGATACCTATATAAATATTCTGGTCTATTTATGTCTTTTCTTGAAGCTAAATCATTATAAACTGCTATTAAGCTTCTCCAAGTATTTATATCTACCTTATCACCTACTACTAACCCAAAATTTTTCTTGAAAGCTTCTATTCCTCTATTGGTTTTTTCATCAAACTCTCCATTAACTTCCACATTAGGCATAAATTCATATAATTTTCCTATTGCCTTTAACAATGTTTGAAGTGTTCTTACATCATTATTTTTCATCCCTTTTTTCAAAACGTAACCTGGATACTTATTTAAATCTACATCTCTTTTAAATTTAGGCAATTCTAAATATGTTTCATATATTTTATTCCAAGTTTTAGGACCAACAATCCCATCTGTAAATAGGCCAAATATACTTTGAAATACTATCACTGCATCCTCTGTTCCTCTTCCAAAGACACCATCTACTTCTAAATTTGGAGTACCATAATACTTAGATATTTGCTTGAGATAACTTTGAAGTTCAATTACTTTATCACCTCTTGAGCCGTACTTTAACACATACCCTGGATATACTCCATCAAAAATTGGTTCTTCCGGTAGATTAGTATAAACCTCATAAATCTTATTCCATGTTATAGGACCAACAAGTCCATCTTGTGCTAATCCAAATAACTTTTGAAAAACAACTATAGAGGATAAAGTATCATTACCAAATATACCATCAACGTCTAAGGTAGGTATATCATAATATCTAGATATTTCTCTTAAATATGTTTGTAATTCTTCTACCTTTTCTCCCCTAGCTCCATAACTTAAAATATATCCTGGATATACTCCGTCATATTCATCTCCATCTGTATCTGGCTCTTGATCTAATTCTGATAATCGTCTTACAGCAACATAAATTTCTGATATTTTATACCAAGTAGCCTTACCTACAATTCCATCGACAGTTAAATTAAAAATTTCTTGAAATTTCTTAACTGATTCTTCAGTATCTATTCCAAAGTAGCCATTAGGATTTTCTATTTTAGGTATAGCTGGATAGTTTTGAGCAATCCTGTTTAATTGTTCTTGAATTATCTTTACATTTTCATTATTATCATAGAGCCTTAATGGATATCCAGGATATGACGAAGGAATCCCTTCAACCAATGAAGTTGATTTTATTATCTTGTCATACCCATAATATTTTTGTAATATTCCTAAAGCATCCTCCCCATTGTTAGCTAAATCTACAGTTCCCCATTGAGAAAGCCCATCACAAATAGAGGTTGTTCCATTACAATATTGAGTAAAATATGGAGCTTCGGAACTAACCATTGAAACATACTCATTAAAAATATCATCTACAACCTTGCTTATACTATCAAAAATATTCCTTCCATATACAAAGTATTGGTCATAAGCTGTCGAATTAGTTATTTGAAAAGAATAGCCCTTATTCCTGTACCATTCAGTATAAACTCTATTTAAGGCAAATGTTATTTGAGCATATATGTTAGCACGTAAAGCTTCTTCTGGCCAAGTTGGATATATTTCACTTGATCCTACATTTTTTATATAGTCTATAAATTTTACTGTAACATCTTCTGCATAAGAATTCGGTGTTCCTAAATGTACTGTTATATATTCTGGAATATATACCTGCTTTAAAACCTTAGGCGGTTTTATTTCTTCATCAAAACTTTTCTGAAGATTTCTTTTTTCTTTCAATGCTAACTGATGAGGAGGTATAAATATGTCAATCGGTGTTTTCTTAAATAAAGTTCTTCCTTTCAATAAAGGATTCATTGATATCTTTTGTATAGATGTTATTCCATCAAAAACCGTAACTCCTTCTACCACCATATCCTTATATCCCTTTGCAGAAACATATATATTATATACTCCGTAAGGAAAATCTCCTGGTTCTAAAGGTTGTAATGTTAAATCTTTGTCGGGAGCTTTTAATTCTATAGCATTAGTTTTTCCACTATTATCTATAGCGTCCTCTGATTGAAATACTACATCTTCAGTATCAGCATCAATTATCTTAACACTAGCCTCTGTAATAGGCAAAGCTTCTAAAGCTGTAGAAAGCTGAACAATAATATATCCCTTTCCCATATCTGTCTCCAATAAATTATTCCAATATATAATTTATTCATTTTAAATAGATTTGCTAATCTATTTTTGTATCCCATCTAATTTTTTACATAAAAAAGCTATATCAAAATATGTTTTGATATAGCTTTATTTCACTGTCTATAGATAATATTTTTTAACTAAAATAAAAATATTGAAAAACCCCATTTTTATTTTAATATTTCTAATAATTCATCTAAACTATCTTTTAATTTTAATACTTCTTCTCTTTCCATACCTAATGAGCAAAAAGCTTTTTTAGGTACATCTACCATTCTTTCTCTTAATGCTTTTCCCTTATCAGTCAATTCGACAACAACAACTCTATCATCTTCAATTGATCTATACTTTGTAACTAGCTCCATCTTTTCAAGCTTTTTAATAAGAGGAGTTAAAGTTCCGGAATCTAAGTGAAGTTTGTTTCCAATACCTTTAACCGTTATTTTTTCATCTTCCCACAAAACTAACATTGTTAGGTATTGAGTATATGTTAAATTATACTCATCTAATATAGGCTTATATTTCTTTATAACCTCTCTAGATGATGCATACAATCTAAAACAAAGTTGATTTTCTAATTTTAAACCATCATATTTATTCATAGTGTCTCCTTATATAAATATACTATACAAAAATTAAATTTTACACAATTAATTATATATATAAGATATTACTTTTTTTATATATTGTCAATTATATTTATAATTTTAAAATTATCTTATATATACAATAAATATATTATTTCTAACTAACTTTAATAAGCAATCACACTCATCATTTATTGACAAACGATAAATAATTATTTATAATTTTTTCATAATATTAATTTCAAAATAATAAGAAAGAGGGAAAATAATGAGAAACAATATTACTTCAAAGCTATTGGACTATACCGTCATATTAGGAATAACATTGACAATTCTAGCTCTTATAGGCATGCCACTTATACTAACAGCGTTCTTTAAGAGTAATTTTTCACTGTCCAATCAATCTTTAATATGGATTGTAACTGCTTGTATATACTTGTGTGCTATTCCTTTTGTAATAGCTTTATTTAAAGTTAAGAAAATATGTGGCTTTATAAAAAATGATAATCCATTTTCAAGAGATATAATAAAATCTGTACAAGTTATATGCATATGTTCTTTTAGTGAAATTATAACATTTTCTTTGAGTTTAATATATTTAAAATACTCAGTAGATTTCTTTAAACATGCATTAATTATTGCTCCTATATTAATAATCTCTTTTTTATGTGTTACAATAGGATTATTATGTCTAGTAGTTGCTGGATTATTTGAAAAATTTATTGATATAAAAGAAGAAAATGACAGTACAATTTAGGAGGATTAAACAATGCCAATTCTTGTGAATTTAGATGTTATGATGGCTAAAAGAAAAATTAGTTCTACTGAACTATCAGAAAAGATGGGAATAACGATGGCTAATCTTTCTATTTTAAAAAATAATAAGGCTAAAGCAGTAAGATTTTCTACATTAAATTCTTTATGTGAAATACTAAAATGTCAACCCGGTGATATTTTAGAATATGTTGAAGAAGATGATGAAAGATTAAAATAAATGTTTTACCAATATTTAAGTAAGTGTTAAGGTCTAGAAATACTTGAAATCATGTATTTCTAGACCTTAACATCTTAAAATCACTATTTTATTATTATCCCTAAAAACCTACTTAATTCTAAAGCTTGATAAGTTGTAAATATTCCACCTCTTAAATCTTCCATATTTACATCTATATTAGTAATCTCACAACTTCTAAAATCAATATCTTTTAAAGCACTTCCCCTTAAAACTCCTTCTTCAAGATTTACACCTTCAAATTTTATACCTTTTAAATTTACTTCTTGGAATATAGCATTTCTTAAATCACATTCACAAAATTCAATATCCTTAAGCTTAGAAAATGAAAAGTTTGAATATTTACAAAGACATTCTTTAAAAGAAACACTCTTTAAGCTACATTCATCAAATCTGCTTCCTATAAGCTTACATCCTTTAAACTGGACTCTATATAAGCCACCTCCAAAAAATTCACAATTTGATAGATCACACCTTTCAAATTTCACATCAACCATATCAATCTTTGAAAAATCACAATTTATAAACATAACATTTCTAAAGATACATCCATCAAATTTAACCGAAGCTTCAGTTAAATTTTCTATTACTGTATTTTCTATCAATCCCTCTTCTATTTTTTCTTCTCTTAATATCTCCATTTCTGCATTATCAATCCTTCTAAGATCATTAAATAACTTAGGTGACTGTATTTTTATCTTAACTGTCATAACACTTCTCCTTTTGTCAACTTTTAACAAACCATTAAAATCCTAATCTCATTATGACAAAGTTGTTTTAAAATTTCTACCCACATAATTATCAAACAAATTAAATATTCTCCATAGACATGAGTATTTTTTTATATCTCTCAGTATCTCTAATAAAATCATATCTTTTTTCTTCTAATATAATGCTTAACCCCTTTTTAATCTGTGCATCTGATAAGTTATTTTCTTTAAATTCTATTAAATTGAACAATTTATTATCTTTAATATTATTTTCTTTAATATTTCTATACCCATCAACTAATTTTTCAAGATAAAATAAAGTATTATCCTCATCTTTCAAATCACTATAAATACCTGTATATAAATTATAATTTCCTAATCCAATAAATCTTTCAACATCAAAAAGTTCTCCAATACTTCTATTTATATCAGCTAATTTTAAGGCAGTTTCATAATCTTCCTCCTTTCTAAATGTTTTAGATAGACTTACTAATGTTAGCATAATATCATTTATAGATTTAAATAAAAGTTCTTGATCTAACTTTTTAGACTCTTCTATCTTTCCCATCTGATAGTATATTGGTGATAGCATTAATTTAGGATTAATTGATGAAACCTCTATGCTTTCAATAGCTTCAATAGCTTCCTCGCATCTCTCACTCATCATGTATAAACTACTTAGCATACATAATGCACTTTCCTTAATTTCTCTTTCTTCACTCTTAGAAGCAGCCTTTAAAAGCTCTATTGATTTATTTATAATAATATCTGCATTCTCCTCACTTCCTGCAAACATTAATGAGTATATACTTAAAGAAGCTAATTTTAGCTTTAGCCTTAAGTTCGTTGGATATTCCTTTATATAGTTATTCCAAATTTTTATAGCCTCATTAAATTCACACATTTCAAAGGATTTTAAGCACTTATTATATATAACCTCTATCGTTTCATCACTAAGACTTGATTCAAATGATAGTAATCCATCTATATTAGTTTCTAAAGCTCTTGCTATTGGAGCTAAAAGCGTTATATCTGGATATGAATTCCCTGTCTCCCATTTTGATACTGCAGCTGTTGATACTCCAATCTTATTTGCTAATTCTTCTTGAGTAATGCCTTTCTTCTTTCTTAAATCAAATATGATCTCTCCTATTTTTAAATCCATAGTATAATCAATCCTTTTCTAAAATATATTAATTAGTCATGACTTTAACCTAATTATACTTTCCAATAATATCCTTAACAATAGATAGAAAGTTAACTTATACTCTCATAAATTCAACCATTAGTTAATAAAGTTAAATATCAGAATTTTAAATGAATTAAAAGATATATTACTCTTTCCCATTCATTTAATAATTAACATTTTATTCATTTTTATGTATAATATTTCTAAAGGATAATAATTATTAATGATTAATTTTTATTAGGTTGTTTTTAATTGTAAAATGTTGTAGGAGGCATTATTATGGGTAAACATAAGTTTGTTGATATCAGAATTCCAATAGAAAATGATAATCCATCTATTCAAAGACATGAGGACCTATGTATTAAATGTGGTCAGTGTAGATATGTTTGTGAAAATGATATTGCTGTTGGAAGATTATATGATTTAGAAAGTACATGTGATAAAGCTATTTGTATAAATTGCGGGCAATGTGCAGACATTTGTCCTGTAGATTCAATAACAGAAGTATATGAATATCAAGCTGTGCGTGATGCTATAAAAGATCCAAATAAAATTGTTATATTTAGTGCATCCCCTTCTGTTCGTGTAGCTTTAGGAGAAGAATTTAACTTGCCTGCAGGTACCTTTATTGAAGGAAAAATGGTTGCTGCACTTAGAGCTCTTGGTGCTGATTATGTCTTAGATACTAACTTTGCTGCTGACTTGACTATTATGGAAGAAGCTTCCGAATTAGTTGAACGCATAACTAAAAAGACTGCTCCACTTCCTCAATTCACAAGTTGTTGTCCTGCTTGGGTAAAATTCGTCGAAACTTTTTATCCAGATATAAGACCTAACCTTTCAAGTGTAAAAAGTCCAATTGGTATGCAAGGTCCTACTATAAAAACTTATTTTGCTAAGGCAAATAATATAGATCCTAGAAAAATAGTAAACGTAGCTCTTACACCTTGTACAGCTAAAAAGTTTGAAATTCGCCGTCCTGAAATGAATGCTTCTGCTGAATATAATAATATTCCAGACTTAAAAGATATGGATCACGTTATAACAACAAGAGAATTAGCTAAATGGTTGAAAGAAGATGGCATTAAATTCGAAGAATTAGGAACATCCGATTTTGATAGTTTAATGGGATATGCATCTGGAGCAGGTGTTATCTTTGGCAATACTGGTGGTGTTATGGAAGCTGCTTCTCGTACAGCATACCACCTTATAACAGGTAAAAACCCACCCGCTAAACTTTTAGACTTAAAAGCAGTTCGTGGAATGGATGGAATTCGTGAAGCTACTTTAGATATAGATGGCACTCTTTTAAAAGTTGCAATAATACATGGTACTAATAATGCAAAAAAAGTAATTGAAAAACTAAATGCTGGCGAAGTTGATTATGACTTTATAGAAGTTATGACTTGTCGTGGTGGCTGCATAGGTGGTGGTGGTCAACCCAAGACTGCTATTCCTATGAATGATGAAATTCGTGAATCAAGAATTAGTGCTTTATATAGTAAAGATGAATATCAAACAGTTAGAAGTAGTTATGAAAATCCAGATATAAAACGTGTTTATCAAGAATTCTATGGCACACCTCTTAGTGGACTTGCTGAAAAAATGCTTCATACATCATACATAAGTAGATTTTCAGATCTTGGACCTAAAGGAATTGTTGAAAAACAGATAGTTAAAGATAAATTTAATGAAGATGATTTAGATAAATATAGATATCATTGCAAAGTTTGTGGATACATTTATTCTAGCAATATTGATATGCCTGATGATTTTAAATGCCCTGTATGCCAGCAAGGTAAAAATATGTTCGAATTATTAGAAAGTCCTTTTGAAAATTCAAGTGATACTATTAAAGAAACTCCTAATTTAGAAGAAGTCAAAGAAGAATCAACTGAAAAAGTTCAATATAAATATCGCTGTAAAATTTGTGGATATATATACTCTAGTGATACTGACATGCCCGACAACTATCACTGCCCTGTATGTGCTCAAGGAAAAAAAATGTTTGAAAAATTAAATTAATATAAATTAAGTTCCTAGAAAACTAGGAGCTTTTTTTATATTCTAAAAATAAAACTAATTATTAATATTTTTAAGTAACAACTTTTATTATATGAACAAATTGTCAATTCTATTCCGATATAATATTTTTTTACATTTCATTAAAATACTATTTATAACTTTCTAGAAAATTAATGATACAATACTCCTTGCATTAAGATGACTTATTTCTAAAGCTCTACGTTCCGTGTACTGCCATACATGGTAGGGCTAATCTTTTTTATTAGGAGTGATTAGATGAATATTGGTATTATTGGCGCTGGAAACATAGGAACTTATTTAGGAACATACATCTCATTAAATAAAAATAATAAGGTTTGGATGCATACCTCAAAACCCGAAAGCTTTAAAGCAGAGTTAATACTTATAGAAGAAGAAAAAAATGTAAATCATAAAGTAAAACTTTATTGTGTTACATCTAGCTTACAAGAAGTAGTTGAAAACTCTGAAATTTTACTTATTACTCATCCTTCATTTATGATGAAGGATACACTAAAAGAAGTAAGTAAATATGCTAAATCTGGAACTATAATAGGTGCTATTCCAGGATTTGGTGGTAAAGAGTATTATATAGATGAATTATTAGAAAAAGGCTGTATATTCTTTGGAAGTCAAAGAGTACCATCTATAACTAGATTGGAAAGTTATGGTGAGTGTGTCCTATTGAAACAAAAAAATGACTTTATGAGACTTGCCGTTATTCCAAACAGATTTAAAGAATGTGTATGTGAAAAAATAACGAGTTTAATAGATATTCCTTGTCTTCATTTAGGAATAACTCTATCACCTTCTAATCCAACTATGCATCCTTCTAGATTATACGAATTATTTAAGGATTACAAGGAAGGTATAGTTTATGATAAACACTCATTATTCTATGAAGAGTGGGGAAATGAAGCTTCAACTACTTTAATTGAATTAGATGAAGAGCTAAAAGATATATTTAATTCTATAAATGAATTTTCTAATTTTAATGAAGATGATTTTGAAAGAATAAAATATAGATACAAAATATCAGAGCCAAGTGAGTTAACAGAAAAAATTAGAACTGCACCAGGTTTTCAAACAATAAAAACACCTATGATTAAGTGTGAAAATGGCTACCTTCCAGATTTAAACTCAAGATATTTTATCGAAGATATACAATTTGGTTTATGTATAATAAAGGCCTTTGCAGAAATCTGTGATGTTAAAACACCAGTCGTAGATAAAGTTATATACTGGGGACAAAAATTGCTTGGAAAAGAATACTTAGTAACTGATTCTCTTTGTGGTAATGATGTTCAAGAACTAGTTATTCCTCAGAATATAGGTATAACTACTAAAATAGATTTAATTAAATACTATTCTAATTTTTAATATTTGAAAGTATAAATTGAATATTAATTATAAGTTGTTTATATTATATATAATATATTTAAAGAATTAAGAGGACAGAGCTAAAAAGCCTGTCCTCTTAAATTTATGCTTACACTTTATTTCTAAATATACAACTTCCATTTAAATAGGTAGCTTCTATATCTATATCCTTAATCTTATCTTTATCAACATTAAACGGGTTTGCAGACAATATTATAAAATCAGCAACTTTCCCCTCTTCTAAGCTACCTTTTAACTTTTCTTCAAAAGATGCATAAGCTCCTAGTATAGTGTATGTTTTAATGGCTTCCTCTACTGTTAAAGCTTGTTCTTTTAAAAATGGTCCTTTTTTACCATCTAATGTCTTTCTTGTTATAGCACATTGTATTCCATTTAACACCTTAGGAAGTTCTACAGGGGCATCTGATCCATTACAAGCTATTATACCGTCTTCTATCATTCTCTTAAAATTATAAGTTTTCTTTGCTCTTTCTTTTCCAATTCTATCTTCAACTATATTTATGTCATAGTCTAAGAATATAGATTGAAAATATGCACAAAGATTAAGTTCTTTAAATTTTCTTAATATATCTTCAGTAGTTATTTGACAGTGAACTATTCCATGTCTATGATTTTCTTTAGGGAATTCCACAATTGCCTTCTCTATAGATTCTATAATCATGCTCATAATTCCATCCCCAATAGCATGAACAGCTACTTGCATTCCTTTTTTATGAGCATATCCTATAAGTTCATCAAACTGCTCTTGAGTATATACTGCAATTCCTCTATTGCCATTATCGTCCTTATAATCTTCACATAAGTAAGCGGTTCTAGCCCCTAATGAACCATCCCCTAGAAGCTTTAGTGGCCCTATTTTAAATAAATCACTCCCCACTCCTGTTTTGTACCCTTTTTCTATAAATACCTTTAAAACATCCATATCAACAAGTTGAGCTTGCTCATATATTCTCACAGAAAGATTTCCCTCTTCCTCTAATTCTTTATAAGCTTTTATAACCTCTTCATAACTCATTTTAGGAAAAACTATAAAATCATCTGTCTGAGCTGAAGTTACTCCAAAAGAATTTAAAAGTCTACAAGAATTCTTGATCATTTCTTTAAGTTCATTTAAACTTGGTGATGGAATATTATCATATATAAGATTCAAAGCATTTTCTCTAAATATTCCTAGTGGCTCCCCAGTTTCATCTAAATCGAAGGTTCCTCCTTCAATTTGAAGGGTATATTTATTTATTTCTAACAATTCTAATGCCTTTGAGTTCACTATGCATACATGACCACATGCTCTAATTATACATATAGGATATTCTTTTGAAACCTCATCTAAATCATATCTATTTGGAAATCTACTCTCCTCTTGAAAATAATCATGATTCCATCCTCTTCCTTTAATCCATTGATTATCCTCTAATTTTCTAGAATCTATATATTCTCTTATTGCACTTTTAACATCTTCTATGGATCTAGTTCTGTTAGATAAATTTATCATTTGAAGAGAATATCCAAGACCTAAAACATGCATATGTGAATCATTAAACCCAGAAGTTACAAACTTTCCTTCTAAATCATATATATTACTTTCTTCATCCTTAAGCTTTAAAGCTTCATCATTATTACCAACATAAATTAGCCTTCCATCCTCCTCTACAAAAGCCTCCTTCATTCCATTGGTAATAGTATAAACCTCTCCATTAATATATATATTTCTCATTATTTACAACCTCTTTTTCTTCATAGAATATTTTAACTGATTTATCTACTGTTCCTTTACCAAGATATCTAGCCTTATAATCTTTAAGAAGTACAAAATATTGTTTTGAAAGTATCAAGATTACTGCTACATTTACGAAGGTTGGAATACCACTTGTTATATCAACAAATGTCCAAATGCTTATCTCTCCAACATACAATATATAAGCAGTCATTAAAAATCCTGGCAGTGGATAACAATATTTAAATATCTTTAAAACCATGTTTTTAAGCTTTATATTTTTAGTACATAAATGTCTTAAAACAACTTCATAATAAACATACCATCCTGATGATGTAGTTAATCCAAATACAAGCATTGTTATTGTTAAAAAATATGTTCCAAAAACACCTAACCCACTTGAAAATGCATTAAGAGTTAAAGTAGCACTTTCAGCTCCTGTTGACCACTCTCCTGTTATTATTACAACTAAAGAAGTGATAGTACAAACTACAAATGTATCTATAAAAACTTCAAATGATCCCCAAAGACCTTGTTCTATCGGATGACATGTTCTACTTGATGCATGTACCATAGGGCTTGTCCCCCAACCAGCTTCATTAGAATAAACACTCCTAGCCATACCTGTTGAAATAACCTTAGATATAGTTGCTCCTACAAAACCTCCAATTGCTGCACTTCCTGAAAAAGCACCTTCAAATATCAGCATAAAGCTATTTGGTATATTCTCATAATTTATTGCTATTATTATGATACCAAAAAATAAATAAGTTAAACTCATTATAGGAACAAGTTTAGTAAATAGCTTTCCTAAAGACTTCATGCCTTTCCATATCATAAGATAAGTAAGTACAACAATTATTAAACTTGCAAATATTTGGTCTATCTTAAAAGTAGAAGCTACAACTTCTGAAACTGTAAAGTTACTTGCAGTTATAAAAAATGTTGAAAATATTCCAAAACCAAATACTGTTGCTAATATTCTCCAAAACTTAAAGTTTCTCTCTTTACCTAAACCTCTTTCCATGTAATATGTAGGTTCACCATATGGATCTCCATTTTCATCTGTCTTTCTATAATAAACAGCTAAAGTTACTTCAACTTGTTTTAATATCATTCCTAAAAATGCAGTAATCCACATCCATAAAGTTGCACCAGGTCCTCCCATAGCAATAGCAGTAGCTACTCCGAACCTCCTATGGCAGTTGAAATCGCCTCAAAAGGGCTTAAAACCCCTTTAGCATCTTTATTTTCATCCTTAATAAAAATTTTCCCTAAAGTTTGTTTTATTATGTGTGGGAAATATCTTATCTGAAAGAATCCAGAACGAATAGTAAAGTATAATCCTGTTCCAAGCATAAGGATTATAAGTGGTGGGCCCCAAATAAAATCATTTAAAGCATTAATAAATTGTGTCATATAAAATTACCCCCTAATTATTCATGCTGTAACTAGATGCTAAATTATTTATTATAAAGATAGTTTAATTATTCCCCAAATAAAAAAAGGATAATAGTATGCTATCATCCTTTAAAACTTCTTTAATTATTAATAGCTCCATCACTTTAAAGTGAGAGTCCTTAACTTATTAAATTAAGTCCCAGCAAGATGTTTGACATAATACATCCACTTCGGCAATCAACCCTTTCATATTTCTTCACAGATTCGTCACTCTCCAAAATACTACTCTTTTTAACTGCGCCTCTATTTACATGCATATTTAATTTTATTATTTGTAGTTTATATTACACAAAGAGTAAAGTCAACTATATTTTTACAATTTTGTTATTAATAACATTTAATTAACATTTAAAGCTTAACTTTTATATTGTTCTCTAGTTTTTAAACCTAAAGATTTACTTAGTTCTTTATATGCCTCCTCAACCTCTACTGGAATATCAATGTGTTCAATATATGCTGCACCTTTTGGCCCATATCCATTTTCATCATCCCTAAGTCTTGGTATCTCACCTACTATTAACTCTTCAAATCTATCCATACTCCATATTCCATCAATATCAGAATTATCAAATTCTCTATTTTCATTTATATGTGGAATAAATGGAGAATAATTTATAACTTTAACATCTTCTTTTTTTATATATTTTAAAAATGATAAATAACTTCTAAGCTGCATAGTTGGATCCTGTATAAGCATTAATGACTTATACTTTATTCCTAAATCCTCTAAAAGCTCAATAGCCTTCTTAGCATTATCTCCACAATTTGTAGATTTATTTTCTATAATTATGTCTTCCATTGGAATATTAAAATGTTTTATCATTATATCTAAAATTATATCTGCCTCTGCCTTTTCATTAACTTCTATATCATTGTATATTTTATGATTTTTAACAGAATCTCTTAATAAAGCAGTTGAGTGTCCAATACCTCCACATATTAATATTTTTTTGCATAATCCTTTTTCATATGCTTCTACAGCAACCTTTATGTTATAAGTTATTGCACTTCCTAAAAGTACTAAAATATCTACTTCTTCCAAAGAATATTTTTTCATTAATTCTTCTATACTTAGCTCATTTAAATCCCTTTTTGATAAAAATTCCCCTAATATATTTATTGAATCTTTATTTTTGATTTCCATATTAACTCCCTCTCATTTCAATTACTTATAATTTAATCTTAAAATTATTTTATACATATATGGTCTTAATTTACAATATAATTTTTTTAGAAATTTACATACTAATAATATAACTTATTAAGGAGATGATATTATGAAAAATAAAAATAAAAAAGATTACTCAAAAGAAAACTATTTAGCTAATGGACACAAAACTCAAAACCAATGGTCTAATAATCATTTAAATACAAGTATTGAGGAGCCTGGAATTAACCAAAGTGGAATAGAAGCCAAGAAAAAAGGGTTTTAAAACAAAGTTATTCCAGTCAGAATATTCCTAATTAAGGTTTATTTTAAATAGTAATATAATAAAACTTACAAATGATTTAAAAGAATGCTTACCGGCTCTTAAAATTTATTTGTAAGTTTTATTTAAAGCATTTATAATTAGTCAAAAATTGCTTCAAAGTTAGTATTTTTATAAGCTTCAAAGCAAATTTTTATTTGATCTTTAGTATTTCTACTAATAGATAAATTAGGTAGTTCATCAATTCCAAAGAAACCATATTCACTAGTTTCAATATTCTCTTTAAATTCTATTTCTTTTAATTCACATAAAACAAATATTTTATATATACTCTGAATAAGTTTAGGTTCATTGTACTTATTTCTATCTAAAACAGCTATGAGTTTTTTGGGATTAATTATTGCTCCTGATTCCTCATAGGATTCTTTTATTATGTTTTCACTTAATGATAGATTAATATCTGCCCATCCTCCTGGCAAACTCCAAGCATCTTCTAATATTTCCTTTACCATAAGAATTTTATTATCCTTTATTATGGCTGCTCTTACATCTACTTTAGGTGTTAAATATCCTTTTTCATCTAAAATTACTTTTTTTACTTTATCCAATTCTATTTTTGTATATTCACTTATTATTTCACTAGCAATTTCTTTTAACTGATTAAATCTTTCTATATCAAAATTATCTTTAGAATATGTTAAACCTGCCTGTGCTATTGAGTCTATCTCTGTTGCCCATTTAACCCACTTTTCCATATTATTCTCTCCTTAACTATTCTATATATTATAATTATAGAACTTAATTCAATTAAATCCTAACTAAATTATATACAAGGCTGCCCACTTTTGCATGTTTTTTACCCAGTTATGCATAAAGTATTCCCACTACATGAAAAACTTGTTAAAATACAGTTGTAATAAATTTTACAAGAGATTTGTAGTAACTATTTATTTTGAGTAATTTCATTTAAAGAGAGTTGATTATTTGAGAAGCTTAATTAATATATAATAGCAACTCTTTTTTCTCCCTTAATACTTGAGAATATTTTTGTTGAAAACATAATTTATTTTTAGAATAAAGAGATTTATTTTAAATATTAAATCCATCTCAAAAATTCAACGGAAACTCTCTTTAATGAAGGTACGTAGTAAATTTATTTATGAGTGAAATAAATAGCAGTAAAGTTATTACTTTAATTTGGTAAGAAACCTTACATAAAATTACCACCATAACTATCATCCTAGGAAATAGAACCGTCCATTCTTTTCCTAGGAATTTTTTGTTTCCAATAATATTCATATCCTTTATATTAAATTCATATTGTGGTAATATTTTTATTATAGAACTAATGATAAATATAAAGGAGACTATATGACAAAAGAAACACATTCAACTGGTGGAGTTTGCATAGGCTTACTTACACTAAACTATTTAATAACAGAGTTCTTAACGCCCTATAACTTAGCATATAAAATTTTATTGGTAGCATTATTCTTTCATTTCTCGTATATAGGTGCTCTATTTCCAGATATAGATCAAAGAAAATCATCAATTAGCCAAATGTATCCTTTTTTATCTAAACATTTTGGTAGTAAATGTAGACATAGAGGTTTTACTCATAGCCTTTTGTGTGTCGCTATAATCTGCTCTATATTTTATACAATACTATATATAAGTGATGGAAATATAATTTTATTTTCAATTTCTTTTGGTTTTATATGTGGTTATATTTCACATTTAGCTCTAGATTTTATAACTTCTGAGGGAATTGAATTACTATTCCCATGGAAAGCTAATTTTAAAATAGCTAAAATTAAAACAGGCTCTAAAATTGAAAAATTTATAAACAAGATTATAAAAATTATAAATATTATACTAGTTGCATATAATATTTATTTAATATCATATTCAGTTTTTGGAATTACTTTATTCAAAGACCTACTTAATTAGGAAGCCATAATCAATTTGATTATGACTTTCTAATTTATTATAATTGTTATTTTTACATAATTATATATTTTTAGCACAACATAACAATTTTTTCATAAACTAATATTGAGAATTTATTTTCTTAATCTTTTATGAGGAGATTTTTATGTTAAGAAGAGATTTTAATCCTAATAAATATTATTATGATTATAATAATTACGATTATTGTGATAAATATTATGATGATTGTAAATATACTCCATATAATCCTAAGTATTGCGAGTATAATTATGATTGTTATAAACCAAACTGCAATTGTTATGATTATTGCTATACCCATGGTCCTCACTATCCAGAATGCTACCCAGGTCCTCCTGGCCCTCCTGGGCCTAAAGGCTGTCCTGGACCTAAGGGTTGTCCTGGCCCTACTGGTCCTCAAGGACCTGCTGGTCCCGCTGGTATTCCAGGCCCTCAAGGACCTCAAGGTCCTCAAGGTATTCAAGGACCTACCGGTGCTACTGGCCCAGTTGGGCCTCAAGGTCCTACTGGTGCTACTGGTGCTACCGGCCCTACTGGTGCAACAGGGGCTACTGGTCCTCAAGGCCCTCAAGGACCTCAAGGACCTGCTGGAAATATAATAAATGATACTTTATTGGTAAGTTACTCCTTAATTACAACTACCACCGTAATTCCATCAGGAGTTTTTACCTATAATCTCCAAAATCCTAATGGCTCAAACTCAACAGCAATAACTGCTAACCCTGCTACCGGCACTTTTACAGTTAATGCTTCTGGAAGATACTTGTTTATTTGGTCATTTAATTTAACAAATAATGATACAGCTTCTAAAAACGCAATAGTTTCATTATATAAAAATGCCAATATTAGAACCTTTGTATCTGGTGTTCCTAACGTTACAACAGGTTCTATAGGAGTAGTTAATGGAAGTATAGCTATAGATGCTAATGTTGGTGATGTGTTTACTTTAAGAAATGAATCTACAACAGCAACAACTTCTGCATCAATAACTATTACACCTGCTGTATTAGGAGACACTCCTATATTAGGTAACGGAATAGGTTCATGGGTTCAAATAATCAAAATAGCTTAATTAAATAATAAGGAACGTACTATACAAAGTACGTTCCTTATTATTTAATCCTTTTATCTTATTGCTGTTATTACATCTGTTTTAGCAGCTTTTCTAGCCGGTAAAATACCTGCTATAAATCCAATAACTAGGCAGAAAAGAAGTATACCACAGATCAATCCAATACTAGGAATAGCTATTTTTTCTATAGGTTGTCCCATCATATTTCCTGTAACAGACTTTGCTATAGAGTTTATACCCAAACTAGACAATAAACCAAGTATAATAGATATAAATCCACCAGTCATTGATATTGCGCAAGCTTCTCCAACAAATATTTTTATTACATCCTTAACGCTTCCGCCAATAACTTTAATTACACCAATCTCTCTATTTCTTTCATAAATTGCCATATCCATTGTATTGGTAATTCCTAAAGCTGCTACAAGTAAAGAAATTCCTGCCAAAGAGCCAAGTATTATACTGACCCCTAATAACATTGATCTTGTTTGTTTCTCAAATTCCTTAAAAGAACTAGTTTGATAACCCATCTCTCTTAATATACCTTCATAAGATTCTAACATTTCTTTATCCTCTACTCTAACATCAATCTGTTCATAAGTAGATAACATATCTTTTAGATACTGTTCATCACTAAACGGTTCACTTCTTATTATCTCCTCTACAAGTTTACTTGAACCTTGCATTTCATAATTTCTAGAACCATTCCCAACTGCCAATACTCCAGAAATTGTACATGTTATTTGTTTACTCTTAATCGAATTTCCATTTTCATCCACGCCATAATCTTGTCCACCTAATTTAAGCCTCTTCCCAATTAACTCCTTAAACTCTGATTCATTTTCAACTTTTTGATCCCACGTATAACCTAAAAGCTCTTTTGCTACATCATACCCAATCAATACTTCCTTACTTCTAGGCCTAGGAGCTTTACCAGCCAAGAGTTCATTTTCTGGTGTTAAACTAACCTTATCATTAGCTAACATTCTTGAATAAGCTTCAACTTTTCCATATCTCATATAAATATGTCCATATCTTTTAGGAATTATTTCAGAAAAATACCCAAGATTATTTAATTCATCTACGTTTTTATCTGTCAATTTATTCTTTGATATTTCCTCTTTACTACTTTCTTCTCCCTCCATCTCCCAATTAGGATAAATCGTTATTATAGAAGTATCCATTAAACTTTCCATTTCATAAGTTAAATATCTTTCAAAACCATTTGTTATAGAACTTATAATAAATATAGCAAGACATCCTATTATTACACCCATCATAGTGAATATAGTTCTTGTTTTTCTCTTCCACATATTCCTCCATATTATGGAAAGCAAATCATTAAATCTCATAAATTATCACCTAAAATCCAAATAAGCTTTTTATAAATGATATTAATCCCAATTTAGTCTTTTTCTCTGGTTCAACTTCAACCTGCATCATTGGAGGAACCTTACATGAGCTTTTTGAAACATATTGTTTTCCAGTGCCATCTTCATAACTTACTTCAATATCAGCAGTTCTTTCTATATCAGAAGGACTTATAGATATATCCATATATTCTTCACCTTCTACATCTATGCTACCTATATTTTGTTCTAAAGTTTCTCCATCTATAATCACTTTGGCATTTACATTTTTTATTTTTGTTTTACTATCATTTCTTAAAGCTGCACTTATCATAGCTTCGGATGGCATTATTCCACTTATACTTAAGCTTGGAGTATTTTGAACCATAATTCCAACAACCTTTGTTATTTCTTCTGGCTCTTTTCCTTTTTCATTAAATGTTACACTAGTTACAAAGTTATGAACTCCTGCCTTTATATTTGGATCACTAGCTAAAGTTATACTTACGTATTTAATATCATTTTTAGCTATACTTCCAACATATATTTCGTTAGTTGTTCCAACAGGCATAAATCCATCTAAAGTACCTTTTCCTTCAACATTAACAATTTTTAATGATAATCCTTGAATTGTATTTCCGCTAATATTCTCAACCTTAAAAGTTAATGTAAATGGAGTACCTGGTTCAACGATTTCTTCATCTATTGTTACCGAACTAATTATCACATCCTTTGATTGTATATTACTAATTGGAGGTGTTACTTGTTCCCCTCCACCATTATTATTTTCTTCTCCATTTTGATTTTCACCTTGTACTAGGCTATTTATATCAGACGAAAATGCAAATGTTTCAACCGATATAATAGATAATGACATAATTGTTGATACTGCTAAAGCTATCCCTAAATTTCTTCTTTTCATATTAAAATTCCCCCTTAAATTCCAAAACAATAATATATTAAATATTAATTAACACAAAAGACCATCTTCCATCTTTATTATCTTGTCAGCATATTCATAAACTACCTGAGAATGAGTTACAACTATAAATGTTGTATTAAATTTCTTGTTTAATTCTTTTAATAACTCTAATATTTCTATAGTTGTTTTACTATCTAAATTTCCTGTTGGTTCATCTGCTAAAATAACACTTGGCTTATTAACTAAAGCTCGAGCTATTGATACCCTCTGTTGTTGTCCTCCTGATAACTCTGATGGTTTATGCTCCATCCTATCAGTTAGCCCAACTCTTTCAAGCATTTCTTTAGCTATTTTAATTCTCTCCTTTTTAGGAACACCAGAAAATATTAATGGCATTTCAACATTTTCTAATGCAGTAAGCTGAGGAAGAAGGTTATAACTTTGAAATATAAATCCCATGTTCTTTCTTCTAAATAAAGCTAATTCATTTTCATTTAATCCTTCTAAGTGAATATCATTTATAACTATCTCTCCCTCATCACAAGGCATTATTCCACCTACAATATTTAAAAAAGTTGACTTTCCAGAACCTGATTCTCCTATTATAGCTGTAAACTCACCTTTTTCAATTCCTAAACTTATTCCCTTTAATATTTCAACAGAATTACTCCCAACCTTAAATGTTTTTTTTACATTTTTACATTCTATTATCATTTTTCCCCCTTATATAGTACAAATCAAATAATAATTCCAAATAATTACACAATACTTATTAAGTATAAACTCCAACAACCTTCTCAATATAACAAAATAATTACTCTACCATGAATATTAAGTTAATATTTTTTCAACAAAATGTAAAAAGGCTTTTAGTCATTATTTTGATGACTAAAAGCCTTTTAATATATTATAATTCTTATTCTGCTAATAACTCTTCTATTAATTCACCTAATTTTTCTGGTTCAAATGTTGGCGCAAATCTCGCTATAACTTCACCATTTTTATCAACTAAGAACTTAGTAAAGTTCCATTTAATTTCTGAACCTTCTGTTGTGAATCCTAATCCTTTTAACTTATCGTAAAATCCTAAAGATGCATCATCTTCTTTTGCCATTGGAGCTTCTTTCTTTAAGAATTTATATAATTCACTTGCATTTTCTCCATTAACATCAATCTTAGCAAAAGTTTTGAAGTTTGTGCCAAAATGTAACTTACAGAAACCTACAATTTCCTCATTTGTTCCTGGAGCCTGCTCAAAGAATTGATTACAAGGGAAATCTAAGATTTCAAATCCTTTATCTTTATATTTAGAATAAAGTTTTTCTAATCCTTCATATTGAGGTGTAAATCCACATCCAGTTGCTGTATTAACTATTAAAAGTACTTTTCCTTTATAATCACTTAAAGAAACTTCATTTCCGTCTACATCTTTAACTTTAAAATCATATAACATAATCAATCTCTCCTTAATTGTGTTTTATTACACATTTAATTTATCCTATTTAAGTTTTTTTAATCTAAGTATAATCAAGTTTTTTAATTTACTTTATATCTATTTATAGAAAGTAAATTTTAATTCATCAAATATTCCATCCATTTCATCGAGCTATTTTAAATTTATATAAATTTAATTTCATTCAATTTTTTCTTAATTATATACCTTTAATATATCAAAGTCAACAAAAAAAGATATTAATAAATAATCTTTATTAATATCTTTTACACTTTTAAAATTTACTTATTATTGAAATTTATATCACTATTATCAACAAACTCTTTTATTATAGACTTAACTTCTTCTTTACTTAATGATAGGTTTTTAAGTCCTCCTACCTGACATTCAAATATAGATTCTATGCTATTATACACTCTAGCATAGGCATACTTTTTCTTAGAGAAAACTTCATCATCACTAATTAAATAATCACATAGAGTTTTTACTTCTTTCTTTAAATATTCTTCATCATTTAAATACATTTAAATCACGTCTTTCTAGAAATCACTTCCTGCTAAGTACCCAGTAGAAAATGCCATCTGAAGATTATACCCGCCTGTTTCAGCATCAATATCTATAAGCTCTCCTGCAAAATAAAGATTCTTTATAAGTTTTGACTCCATTGTTGAAGCATTTATTTCTTTAACCTTAACTCCACCTGAAGTTACTTGAGCAGCCTTTATTGTTAAAGTCTCTCTAACTGTAAGTTTCATATCTTTCATGTAATTTATTATTTTATTTTCATCTTCCTTTTTCAAATCACTAGCTTTAACTTCAGTTAACCCTAGCATCTCAAATATTTGCTTTAAAAAATTTTGAGGAAGAGTTCCTTTTAAGTTATTTAAAACTGTTTTATTAGGATTACTTCTTATTATTTGTGATATTTCTTCTCTTGATTTATCCTTTAAGAAATCTAATGTTAACTCTACTTCTCCATCACCTAAGGCCTTAGTTATATAAGATGATAATTTTAAAATTGCTGGACCTGATACTCCAAAATGAGTAAATATCATATCCCCAAACTTCTCATATTTTTTCTTTTTAATTTTAGCCGATACAACTACATCCTTCATGGCTACACCTTGAAGATTCTTTACAAAGTCTTCCTTTGTAACTAGTGGGATTAATGCTGCATGAATTGGAGTTATTGAATGACCATATTTCTCTAATATTCCGTACATCTCTCCATCTGATCCCGTGTTAGGGAAGCTCTTCCCACCAGTAGTTATTATAACTTTATCACCTAAAATTTGTTTTCCATTATCAGTAATTACTCCTTTAATTTCTCCATCTTCTACTATTAAATCAGAAACTTTAGAGTTATATAATGCTCTTACCTTACACTCTTCTAATTCTCTTTTAAATATACCAATTACCTCTTCTGCTGTATCACTCTTAGTATAAACCTTTTGATCTAGCTCAACCTTATATTCTAATCCTTTTTTACTTAAAAAGTCTAAAAGTTGATAATTTGAAAATGTGTATAATGCACTATACATGAACTTATTATTTGTAACTATCTTATCAAAGAACTCTTCTATATCTCTATTATTTGTTATATTACATCTTCCACCACCAGTAAGCTTTAACTTCTTACCTATTTCATTATTTCTCTCTATTAGTATAACTTCATTATTAACTGATGAAGTTATTGATGCCATTATACCAGCTGGTCCTCCACCAACTACTATTACTTTTTTCTTACTCATTTATTTCCTCCAAATTTTCTTTAGTTATAACATGAGCTAATATCAAAATTAACTCTGTTTTCTAACATAATTTCACCTTATTCTATTTATTATATATTGTATTATACACTAAAGAAGGTAAGTAAAACTACATAATAATTTTACTCACATAAATAACTTCTTTTTTTAAATCTACTTTAATTTATGTTCTCTTATTTAATAAAATTATATAAAATTCAAACTTACTTTAATCAAAAATTCATATTATTTTATATCTATTATCTTATAATTTTTTATATTTCTTTTCTCTATATCCCCTATGAAAGCTTCTAATTTTAAAGATTTACCTCCTTCTATCTCATTAAATTCTAATATAAATTCTCCTGTTTTCGCAGGATTCTCATAAAAAAATCCATATTCAAACTTTCCTAAAACATTTTTATTTTCCTTTTCCTCTTCTAATACAAATCTATTTAATGGACTTATTCCTCCATTATCTTTAAAGTAAAACTTTATCTTTCCATCTTCTCTCTTAAGGTCATAAATTTCATGTTTAACTTCTTCTCCAATCTTAAATTCACTTGGATAAGTTATTCCATCTTTTTCTTCATACTTTATTTCAGGTTTCCTATCATCAAAACTTCTTTCAACCTCTAAACTTAAAAGTTTAATTTCTTTTGCATTTTTAATATCATCATAATTTAAAGTTTCAAACTCAACATTTGAAATGCCCTGTCCCACATCTGGAAGATTACTTAAAGCACCTTTTCCCCTATGGATTTCTCCATCAACAAGTAAATACAACTCTAAATCATTAGGAAATAATTCACTTCCTTCAAACCAAAGCTTACTACCTAATATAGTACCCTCTAAACTCATTATTTTTTGATTTTCTACTAAATCTTTTTCTACCTCTATTGTTTCAATTTTATCAAAGCTTGAAGAGAAATCAATATTCACATAAAAATTGATAGCAAATTCAACTCCCTCGTCTCCATATTTTAAAACCTTAATGTCCATTTCTCCCTGTTTTTTAAAATTTCTATCTAAAGTATTAATAGATGTAGTAAGTATTGCTGTTTTATCATCTAAGTAATATATATTAGAACAATTAGATAATGTTCCTATACCTAACTTAGTCATATCAATTTTCGTATCAAAAACATCTCTGTCCTCTTTATTAAAAGGTACTTCACTCTCTATCTTTACCCCAACTAAAAAATCACTTGATGTGCTAACAATATTATCTATTGTAAACTTATAGCCGTTCTTTTCCTTACTTTTTCCTATATAGTTTGTGTAATGTTCAACTCCTTTAAAGAATCCTAGTTCCTTATAAACATCTCCTATAATAGGTATATTAGAAGCTATGGCTGGTGTAGTAATCATAACTGTTGAAAATATTCCAAATGCTAGACTAACAGCAATAATCTTACCTTTTCTACTTTTAAATCTTCTATCTTTAATAGTGTTTTTAAAATTTTTTCTTATCCTCTCTTTTCCCATTTCATCTAAATCTACTTTTGCTAACTCTATATTATCTAAATCAAATTCATCTATGTTCTCTAAAATATCCTTTGGTTCCATATTAAAAATCCCTCCCCGTAAACTTAGCTTTCAACTTATTTCTCCCCCTAAAAATTCTAAGGTTTATAAACTTATCTGTTAATCCCATCTTTTTTCCGATTTCTTCACTACTTTCATCTAAGTAAAACCTTCTTAAAAAGATTTCTTTATCAATATCCTTCATAGAATTAATTTCTTGTTTAACCTTAGCTAATTTTACCTTACTATGATACTCACTAGCTAAACATACCTCTTTTGAAACTATTAATTTATCTATATCTAATGTTTTAGAATGTCTTACCTCTTTTCTCAATATATCTATAGCTGTATATTTAGAAAGTGCTAAAACCCAAGGATAGAATTTATCTTCCTCTTTATTAAAGTGATGAATGTTATCCCATATTTTTAAAAGCACATCATTAACGCATTCTTCACTAAGTTGTCTATTATTTAATACTCCATAAGCTACCTTAAATATAACATTAGAATAATTATCTATAACATAATCTAAAGCTTTAGTATTCTTTTTCTTAAGTTGTTTTATAAAATTCCCCTTATCTATCAATTAAATATTCCTCCTAAATAAAACTGAAAGTACTTTCTTGGTTTCATTAATATATTCGTAAGTTCAACTAGAAATATTTCGTTTTTTTACAAATTAATTTTAAGTTTAGTAAAATATTTTAAACCCTTAAGATAAGAATCAACTATTCCATAGTTCTTATTTTAAAAATTTAAGCATATATTATAGTCAATAGTATTTTCATTTTTGAAAAGGAGGTTTTCTTATGAATGCACTACTACCCCAAGCTATAAATCTTTTAAGTTATATTAATTCTGGTGAAAGCTTTGTAATACAAGACTTATTTCCAAAAGTAATATGGGACAAATTATCTTTACTAGAGAAGAGAACCTTAGAATCTGCTTTCTTAAAGCATATAAATAGAAATAATGATTTAGGAATTAAAACATTAAGTGAAATTAGATGTGGTCATCAAGTTTATATAAGAGATTAATAAATATATTTTATTTCCTTAGGAATAATAAAACTTATAAAAATATACATATGATATAAAAACATAAACATTTATAAGTTTTATTATAAGTTATTTTAAATTTTATTCTTCTTTTTATATTCCATAGGACTACATCCTTTTAAATCTTTAAATACCCTATTAAAAGACTTAACACTATTGAAACCTGATTTAAAAGCGATATCTGTAATATTATTTTCTTCATTTAAAAGTATCCACTCCGATTGAGCAATCCTAAAATTGTTTAAATAATCAATAAAAGTCATTCCAGTATTCCCTTTAAAAAATCTAGTAAAATGATATTTACTAAAACCTGCAACCTTAGATATATCGTCTAAGGTTATATTGCTATTATAATGTTTTTCAACATATTGCATAACGTTATCTAATTTCTCTAATCTTTCTTTTTGTTTCTCAGACACTTCTTCATTTTCCTCTATTTTAGGTAAATGTCTAATAAGTAACCCTGCTACATCATAAAGTCTAGCTTTCAAGAAAAGCTTATATCCATCTTTTCTTTCCTCATACTCTCTTATCATATCCTTTATTTGAGCTTCTAATAAATCATAAGTTTCATCTCCTGGACTCAATACTCTACAATTGGAAAACATAGGTTTTAAAGCTATTCTATCTTTTGCCCCTGAATGAAAGCTGTCATAAATAGACATTCTAAACTGTATTACAGCTCTAGTACTAGGCTCTTTTTCTTTAGAAAAATAATGCACTTCTCCTGGACCTATCATAAGTATATCTCTAGTTCTTAAGTTATATAGTTTATTATTTACTCCAGCTTTTAAATTGCCTTCAAGTAAATATATAATCTCAATATCTTCATGCCAATGGTGAGAAGTGCTTACATTAGCTCTATTAAAAAATAATCTCATTGGAAAATCGGATTCAAGAATTGTTTTTTCAAAATACCCCTTCATGTTGTATGCATTGAGAAATAGTATCTCTCAATACTTCCCCCTTTTTATAGTTAATAAATACATTTTAAATATCTAAAAGCAATTATTTATTATATAATATTTGTAAAAATTTAACATACACAGATATTTACTAGTTATATCTAATTTTAATATATCAATAAAAAAAAGTAACTTACTTTTCTATAGTTTATATGGCTTTACTCTTAATAATATAATAAATGGCAAGATAAATAGAAAACCTATCATCTTACCATTTTATCAATTTCAAATATAAGATTTATTATTTTTAATACTATCTCTTTGATACTTAATTTTTATTTATAATACTATTTTCTTTCTCTCTTTTCCTGATTTATATATACCACAAATCATTTTTTGTGTTTTTAAAGCTTCTTCTCCTGTTATGTCAGGCTCTCTTCCCTTTTTTAACGCTTCATAAAAGTCCTTTATTTGCTTCTTATGACTTGTTCCCCAATATCCTTTTACCCCATTACCATAATCAAAAGTTTCATTTGGATCATTATCTGCTATTAATTCTCTTCCATCATTAAACTTTATATGAGCTCTATCTGCAGTCATGCTAACAATTCCATTTTCACAATGAATCTCTATTTTAACTGGAGCATCATAACTGTAATAATTTATGGCATGAAAAGCTGTTAGGACTCCATTTTTATACTTAATAACACCTTCAGCACTATCCTCAACTTCTATTATTTCATGTGCTCTATTGCTTATATTAGCATCTATATAGTCTATCTCATCATTTACAAACCATCTCATTAAATCCATAGTATGAATAGCTTGGTCAATTATAACTCCGCCACCTTCTTTATCCCAAGTGCCTTTCCAATCACTCATTGTGTAATATTCATCTGAACGATCCCAAGTTACTTCTAACTTTCCAGATTTAACTTCTCCTAATAACCCTGAAGCTAAAGTTTCTTTTATTAGCTTAGATCCTGGATTATATCTATTTTGAAATATAACTCCTAGTACAGTATTATTATCTTTAGCTGCCTTTACCATAGCCTCACCATCATCTAAATTTATTGACATAGGTTTTTCTGTTAATACATGTACTCCTAACTTTGAAGCATATATTGAAACCTCTGGATGAAGATAGTGTGGAAGACATATATGTACCACATCAACATTTTCTTTTTTGAACATATCTTTATAATCTAAATAGTAATTACAATTATACTCTATTCCTTTAGCCTTTGCCCTCTCTTCTTTAATATCACAAACACAAGCTATCTCTACATTTTCAACCTCTTTAATTGATTGAGCATGCATAGGAAATATATTACCGCAACCTACTATACCAACCTTTAATCTATCCATAACAAATTCCTCACAATCTTTATTTATTTAATTTTAGGCTCTGCCTTAATTGAATATTAATTCCTACCCACCTCTTTAAAACTAACTTAATTTCATAAAGAGATTTTATTGTTTATATAGAAATCAACACATAATTAAAACAGAGCCTAATTTTAGGATAACTTATACATTAAATTAATTTCCCTAAGTACTCTACCCCTAACTTTAATCCTTCTTTAACCTTTTCTTTTGAACCTTCATAAACAGGATCTTCGTGCTCTATACTTAATACACCTTCATATCCAACTTCTTTTAACTTGTTCACAAATGTATTCCAATCAATATCTCCAAGACCTGGCATTCTATATCTCCAATATCCAAAATCTTCAGTTGTAGACAGAATTTTATTCCATTTTCCATATTTATTTAACTTATCTTCAAATATTTCTGTATCCTTAGCATGAGTATGGAATATCCTATCTTTGAACTCTTCAATAGGAGCTATATAATCTATCAATAAATGTTTTAAATGAGATGGGTCATAATTTAACCCAAAGTTTTTATTTGGTACTCTTTTAAACATTTCTCTCCAAAGCTCTGGTGTGAATGATATTGTTCCTGGATATCCTTGAGTTTGCCATCCATTCATATCACAATTTTCTATTATAACTTGTACTCCTCTTTCCTCAGCATATCCTACTAAGTCTTTAAATACTATTTCAAACTCATCAAAATTCTCTTCAAATGTCTTATCTGCATTTCTACCTACAAATGTTCCAACAGCAGGTACTCCTAACATTACAGCTGCGTCTACACATTTTTTGAAGTGATTATTTACAAAGCTTCTTCTTTCTAAATCTCTATCTAAGTTATTATCATAGTAGGCTAAAGATGAAATCCTTATTCCTAATTCATCAAAGTATGCTCTTATTTCTTTAGCTTCTTCTTCTGTAAGATTAGCTACATCTATATCACTTCCTGAATAATCTCTATCATTAATTCTTGGCCAACATGAAATTTCTAAGGCTTCAAATCCATATTCCTTAGCTAATTTCACCTTATCTTTTAACGGCATACTTCCTAAACATCCTGTTAAATATCCTAAATACATATTTAATCCTCCTCTAAAACTCCAATTCCAATTTCATTAGAACTTTTTTCACGTTTATTTTAATTATTTATTTAAAAATACCGGTTGTCCTTTTTTAGATGACTCATATATTGCTTCAAGTATCTCAGTTACAACTAAAGCTTCTTCTGGTTTTACAACTGGCTCTAAATCATTTATTACACAATTTATCCAAGACTTAGCTTCTAAATCTCCTGGTTCTTCTGACTCTCCTTCATAGAAATCAACTCCACCAGCTTGTAAATCTATTTTCTTTTCATATAATCTACTAAATTGTTCTCCATTTAGAGTTAAGCCATTTTTCATATCAGCTCCACCCTCTGTTCCACAAAGTGTTGTTTTAGCCTCATCAACTTCTAATGAATTCAATGCCCAACTTGATTCTAAAACTATAGTAGCTCCATTTTCCATAGTTATAAATCCAAATGCTGAATCCTCAACTGTAAACTTTTCTGGATCCCATGGGCCCCAAGCATTTGCTGCATCTTTCTTGTGTCCTAATTTATGATAAACGTTTCCAACCACATATTTAGGTTTGTGATTATTCATCATCCATAGAGTTAAATCTAAAGCATGAGTTCCGATATCTATTAATGGACCTCCTCCTTGTTCAAATTCATTTAAGAAAACTCCCCATGTTGGTACAGCTCTTCTTCTTATAGCATGAGCTTTAGCAAAGTATATTTCACCCAAGTCTCCAGATTCACACACCTTATGAAGAAAATCTGAATCTAATCTAAATCTATTTTGATATCCTATAGTCAATTTCTTGCCTGTTCTTTTAGCAGCCTCAACCATAGCCTTTGCTTCTTCTGAAGTCTTTGCCATAGGTTTTTCACACATTACATGCTTACCAGCTTCTAAAGCATCTATTGTTATGAAGCTATGTGATCTATTTGGAGTACAAACATGAATTACCTCAATATTTTCATCCTTTAATAATTCTTTATAATCAATATAAACTTTAGCATCATCTATTCCATATTCTTTAGCTGCTTTCTCAGCTTTTTCTATTTCTAAATCACAAAATGCAACCATTTCTACTTCTTTAACCTTTGATAATCCTGGTAAATGCTTTCCATTAGCTATCCCACCACAACCTATTATTCCAACTTTAACTACTCTACTCATAAATCTTCTCCTATTTAATTAACAATATTAAATAAGATTTTCTCACTCCCCTCATATTAGTAAACTGATAATTTAAAAAGAAATACTTCCCTTAAATTCACTTTCATTCTACATTATAAAAAGCAGAAATACTTGCCATTAATTGCTTACTTATTCTCATATATTGCTATTTTCTTATTATGACTATTTATATACAAATTTGATTTAATTTAATACCAGTTATGCACGTTTTAAGCCCAGTTATGCATACTCCATTGATTTGGTAAATTTTATAAGTTTATAATATTAATAGGAAGTTTTTTTAAATTTATTTAACATATTGATAAAAAGTATTTAGTAAAGGTAGGTGAAAAGTTTCTTAATTAAGAAACCTAGTTGTATGAATTTTTTTCAAAACTTTATGATTATATTAATTTTAATATTAGCTATTTCCATATTGTTCAATAAAATAAACCTACTTTCAGATAATTTAAATAGTAAAATTTCTAAAAAAGCACTAATCTTAAAGATAATCGCACTTTCTAGCTTTATTCTTTTAGTTTCTATAGATTTATTAATATTATTTTTTACTAACTCATTAGCTATAAGTCATTTACATCATTTAGACAAGGTCATAAACCTATTAATTTTGTTCTCCCTTTTAATTTATATTTGTATAAAAGAAGAAAAAACAGACACTAACCAACTTTAATTATTAAATTTGGTAGTGTCTGTTTTAAATTTATTTATCCACTTCAATATTCCAAAGAATTTTTATAACTAAATCTTCTCCTCTTTTAAAAGCTTGTATTTCATTTCCTTGCTTCTCTACTAGAAGTTTTACAATAGCCAATCCAAGTCCAGTATTTTGACCTGTTCTCATTCTATCTCTAGTAAAGAACTTCTCAAATATTCTTTTAATATCTTTTTCTTCTAATAAAGATGCCTTATTAGAAAACTCTGTTATAATTTTATTTTTTTCTTTTTTTAAGGATATTCTAACATCTCCTTCTCCATGCTTTATCATATTTTCAGTTAAATTTATAAATATCCTATTTATTGCTTGCTTATCCCCTATAACTTTTTCTAAGCCCTCACTTATTTCTATTTTAGGTTCACCAAAACTACTCTCTAAAGTTTCATAGAAAGAAGCCACTATATCTCCTAACATGTATCCTAGTCTAACTGGCTCTAAATTTATCTCATATTGGTCTGCTTGAACTCTTGATAATCCATAAAAATTTGTTATTAATCCATTTAGAACTTCTGCTCTTTTTTCTATTATGCCTAAATATTCTCGTCTTTCATTGTCGCCTATACTATTATCATTTAATAAGTAAACATACCCCATTATAGAAGTTAAAGGTGTTCTTAAGTCATGAGACATATTAGCAATTGCTTCTCTTAATATCCTATCCTTTTCTTTATATTCCTCTTCTCTTAACCTATTATTTTTTAATATATAGTTTATTTCTTCAGTTAACTTTTCTATATTCCTATTCGGAGTTTCTATTCTTAAACTCTCTATTTTTTCACTTTTATTTATTTTTTTCAAGCTTTCAGCTAGCCTTCTTATTTCTTTTTCCCTTAGAAATAAAATTATTAAAAGAATAATAAGGATTACACAAAGTAACCCTATTATAAAATAATTCAATCTATCACTCTTTTCTTTTATTTAATCTCTTGCTTATTTATAACCAAAACTCCTAAAGCTAAAAATATAATTGCAGTTAATGTTCCAGAAGTAATTGCCCTAAAAACAGTTTCTAAATTCATCCCATTTTCTACTATATTTATAAGTGGTTCATTAAAAATAATATAAGAATTTATAACTTCAAATATTCCACCTTTAATACTTGCTAACACATTCCCAATTATATTAACTCCTATTACAATAGAATACATACTTAACATTGCTATTGTTTCTTTTTTGGTGATTATTGTTACAAGATTATAAAATGCTAAAGCTCCTAAATAAAGCGGCATAGCTATCAAGAATTTCATTGTTAAATCAGTAAATTGATTTAACTCTCCAATACCTGTGTTATATCCAAATATATATGAAGTTATTATAAGTGTCACAATTGAAGTTGCAAAAATCAAGAAGAAAATTATAAATTGTGTTATATATTTGCCTAAATAAAATTTCCATCTTGGTAATGATGATGAAATTAAATTTTTAAATGTATTTTCTTTATATTCTTCTAAATATAAATCTGTGAACATAGGTAAAATCCATATCGTTACAATAATAAAATTAGTAGCTACCATAATAAGAGGATTTATTTCTAGATTAACACTATTAATTTCTATCTTCCCAACATATTTTAATAAAAATCCATAAGCAAATATAAGCAAATTAAATATTGCACAAATAGTAATATACACTGGTCTATTAAATACCTTAAATAATTCTCCCTTTATTAAATTAAGCATCCTTTTCTCCTCCAATAAGATTTATAAAATATTCTTCTAAATTAACACCTATTCTTTCTAAAGAATAAACATCAACGCCACCCTCAATTAATGATCTATTTATCTTTTGAGAATTTTCTAACATGTCATATACTTTAATAAATCCATCTGGTAGAACTTCATATGCGTTATTCTTCAAATATCCTTCTAAAAGTACACTAGCTTTTTTACTATTATCCACTTTTATAAGTAAATGATGTCTACATTTTTCATTCAACTCTTTTTCTGTAATTTCTTCAACTATTTTTCCATCCTTTAAAAATCCATAACAATTAGCTAATTGAGATAATTCCCCCAATATATGACTAGAAACCAAAATTGTAACTCCATTAAGTTTATTTATTTTTAGCAAAACATCACGAACTTCCTTGATTCCCATGGGATCCATTCCATTAGTTGGTTCATCTAATATTAATAATTCTGGATCACCTAACAAGGCAAGAGCTAATCCTAATCTTTGTTTCATACCCAATGAAAACTTTTTGAATTTAAGATTCCCAGTGTCTCCAAGCCCAACTAATTCAAGTACTTCATCTATAGACTTTTTTCCTACTATTCCTTGTTGTATTCTATAATACTCAAGATTTTTTTTAGCACTTAGGTAAGAATAGAACCCTGGAGTTTCTATAATATTACCTATTTTTCTATGCTCCTTTATTTTACTATTTTCATCTACCTTACCAAATAATTGAACCTCTCCAGAATCAATGCTTGATAATCCTAATATCATTCTTATTAAGGTTGTCTTACCAGCTCCATTTTTCCCAACCAAGCCATAAATATCACCCTTTTTAAGAGTCATATTCAGGTTTTCAAGAACTGTTTTTTTACCATATTTCTTGTTTAGATTTTTAACTGAAATTATATTTTTCAAAACTCTTGGCCCTCCTAAAGTTTTCTTATTTTTTATCTATGTTTATATAATAAAACATAAACTTCAAATTAACTTAAAGAAACCCTTAAGAAAGTCTTAAGTTTTTTCTTAACTCTTCTATAAGTGTATTACTCCATTTTGAAACCTACACCCCAAATTGTTTTTATATAGTCGTTTTCCGAATCAATTACATTTATTTTATTTCTTATGTTACTTATGTGTACATTTATTGTATTATCGTCCCCTAAGAATTCCTCTTCCCAAACTGTTTCAAATAGATTTCCTTTTGTAAACACCTTTTTAGGGTTAGCTACTAAAAGCTCTAATATTTTAAATTCCTTTGTTGTCAGTTGAACCTCAATCCCCTTAACTTTTACTTCTCTTCCTTTAGGTTCTAAAATAAGATTTTTATATTTTAATATTTCATCATCTTCACTATAATTAACTATCTTATTTCTTCTTAGGTGCGCTTCAACTCTTGCTAATACTTCTTGGACATCAAATGGTTTACTTACAAAATCATCTGCCCCAAGCTTTAATACATTTATTTTATCATCAATAGTTGTTTTTGCCGATATGACCATTATAGGGGTATTCTTTATCTTTCTTACTTCTTCTATAAATTCTTCTCCTGTTATTCCAGGTAACATTAAATCAAGAATCACCATATCAAAATCAAAGAATTCTAAGCACATCTTGCCTTCAGACCCTGAGAAAGCCTGTCTTACTGTATATCCTTCTTTAATAAGTATTCTATTTAATAATCCATTTATATCTATATCATCTTCCACAACTAAAATATTTCCTAAATTACTTTTATTCATAAAATTCTCCTAATTAACATAATAAATTTATTCCATATAAAAATAATACCATATTGTTATATGTTATATTGTAAAAATACTCTTCTCTTATATTAAACTTTTCTTAAACTGTATCTAAACTAATTTTATCCTCTAGTCCAATTTAATATTAGTTTCCAACTATATAATCAAACCAAACTTTAATAAAAATACAAAAAATATTTTCATAATAAATAAAAGGGTTAAAACATAATTGCTTTAACCCTTTTAGCTTTCAATAATTATCTTGTATATGTTTTATAATTAGCATATTAGAAGTTTTTTCTAAATATATGGATTTTAATTATTAATCTATTCTATAATTAACAAATCCTAAGTTCATTTCTTTATTACGCTTTATTAATTCAAATTGATTTTTACAGTTATTACCCCAAGTCATTGAGTAGTTAAATTCTATAAATCCACCTAAAGATGCCTTAAAGTTTGTTTCCCAAATATTATTCATTACCCATGAATATAATTCATAATCCTTTGAATCAGTATATTTTTTATGGAATAGTTTCTTCGAATTTTCATATTTTAATTCTGAAGTATATATTAATGAAGAATCTGGCATAGCTATGCTTACTCCATAATCCCCATCTTTTAATGCTACACCCTCTTGAACTAAGTTAAAGTCACAATTTGTTCCTGGTAACTGCTCTTTTTTTACTTGAACAGTACATCCTGTCTTTTCACAGAATAAATCCATTTTTTTATTATTAAATGCAAATGGTAATGCTACATAAAGACTTTCAGGATCCCATACACTATCCTTATTCATCATAACAGCTACTTCTGCCTTGTTTATCTCATTATATACCTTAACTGTAACTTTAATTAAACTTGTACCTTCTAAATCTAGCTCTAGATTTATCTTTCCAAACACCTCTCCAAGTTCGCTAACAGTAATACTATTTATTTTTGGATAGAAAATTTTAGCATTAGCGCCTCTCATATTTCTTCCTAAAACTTGACGAACCCTATACTGTGCATCTGATGTTTGCTCCACAGCCTCAGTTAATTCATAAACTGGCATAAATGCTCCTGTTTTAGAATTGTTATCATAAAGCTCTACATTATTAACTTTATCAAACCAACTTACAATACCTTTTTCTTTATTCCATTGAATTTTAACATGTTTATTCTCAAAAGTATTTCCATACTTTATTATTTCTCTTTCATCTTCATATAAGAATACGTCATCAATACATTGGCAGCAATGACTTTCATTAGCTATCTGAACATACTTAACTTCATCTTCATGTCTCTTAACCCAAATAGTTCTCTCTTCTTTAGGCTCTAAAGTTATAACAAAGTTTATAAAAACCCCACGTGGATGTGGTTCGCTTTGTGTTTTAAATTCATTTCCTAAATTATCAATTATTGTTTCTTTTAATGTAGAAGTTTCCCAATAATCTAAAGAAAGTTTAACATACTCTGTTATTCTTTTATTATGAGGATTAACTAATTTAAATTTAGGTTCTCTATTAGGCTTTAAAGTAGTCATTCCCTTTTCTTCTAATACCTTATTATAATTTCTAATAGCCATTTCATGCGCTCTTATAGCATATCCTGATTTTTTATAGTCTAGTAGGTTTACAAAACTATTCCAAGGGTTAGTAATAGATGATGAGTGTCCCCATGTATGCTCTGAATAAAGCATTAATTGGTTTTCACACTCTTCTACCCACTCTTTATTACTTAGCTTTAACTCTTCATCTATAAGCTTAGTTGTATTTAAAAGTCTTTGAGCTTCTTTATATATCTTAACAACCTGCGGTGTTGAACCAACTCCAAAAGACCACCAATCTGGCCAATCCCCACTATATGTTGGAATTTCTACTTGAGATTCATCTAATCTTCTAAAGAATGTATCTAAAGAAACCATCTTCATTTCAACTTCTTCTCCAAAGCTTTCATTCCACCAATTTAAGAATTCAACAACTTCAAGATTAGGCGATCCATTATCTGTAGGAAGTCCATGAACAGTTATTGGAACAAAGTTATACTCATATCCTTGTTTTTCTAATCCTTCTAAATATCTAAACATTCTTGCTTGTCCATACTCAAATCTCTTATCCTCAGTAAATGATGAACTCATCTCATCTCTATTTATATATGAACCTGTAGCAGTTCTTACTATTCCAAACTCATTACCAAAATGATAATGCTCTCCATTCCATACTAAAACCTTATTTCCTTTTTGTGTTTCCCAATAAAATGGTGTTTGCTTCTTAAATAATGGATACATTCCATGATGTGAATGAACACATGAGAATAGATGATTTATTCCACATTCGTGTAATGCTTCAGCATACCCCCAAGAATACCCATTTATATCTGCAGTCATTGCAGAATTTATTTTCTTACCTATACTTTCACAATAATCAACAGCCTTTAATGTATGGTTCTTTAAAACCTCATAATCAATTGTCTCATTTAAGTTTAAATAATTGCCTGTAACCTCAATACTTCCATTTAATACACAAGTCTCAAAGCGCTTTTTCCATTCTTCTGAAACTGATTTTAAGAAACATTCAACTCCCCAGAAAGATTCACAAGTCCAAACAAACTCATTTTCTCTGTCTTCTTTTCTAAGTCCCTCAGCTATTTCTATTCCTTGCTTAATAAAATTAACATGGTAATGTTCAATAGTTTCTTGACTTTGTGTATATCCGATGTCTGTGTGAGAATGATGAATTAATAATACTTCCCACTTCTTTTTTAACTTAAATTCTCTCATGGCCCTTTGCCCCCATATTATAAAAATTAGTTTTTATTATTTTCTTATATATTATTTTAAGAAAAGTTGATATTATATTTAAAACAAATAGTAATTGCTCTCGTTCTAAATAACGTTTACACAAATTATATCATTTATATATTTCTTTTAAAGCACTTATTTTATCAAACTAGAAAAAAGCTACTTTAACGCCCAATCTCTGAACTAAAGATTCTATTGTTACTGGTAGTGTTCCATAACTACTTTGACTTGTAAAAGCTACTACCTGTGCTGGAAATATCCCTTAAAAAAAATTTATATAATTAAACAACTAATATTTAATGCTATTAAATACAAAAAAGAGCTACAGTTAGACTATAGCTCTATAACAATCTAATATAAAATTATCTAGCGTTGTTTTGTTTTCTAGCTCTTCTACAAGCTAAACATCTTTTTGGCTCGTTATCGAATCCTTTTTCTTTGTAGAACTCTTGCTCTCCTACTGTGAATATGAATTCTTGTCCGCAATCTACGCATGTTAATTTTTTATCTTCCATTACTAATTCCTCCTAAATTAAAAGATTCTAATTGGTCAATAATCTCTAATTTGAAGAAACTATTTGCTAATTAAAACTTTTCATTTATTTTTCTGTAATCACTAATGACTACTTTTTCATTATATCATTTTTTTATGCATATATCAAGTCTTTTTATTAATGCTATTTCTTCAATAAAACATAAAAAAAGCTATAGTTAAACTATAGCTTAAAAAATCTAAAAGATTATTATCTTCTGTTGTTTTGTTGTTGTTTTCTAGCTCTTCTACAAGCTAAACATCTTGTTGGCTCATTATCGAATCCTTTTTCTTTGTAGAACTCTTGCTCTCCTACTGTGAATACGAATTCTGCTCCACAATCTCTGCATGTTAATGTCTTATCTGTCATAACTAATTCCTCCTGAATTAAAAGATTCTAATTTGACAATAATCTCTAATTTGAAGAAACTATTTACGAATTAAAACTTTTTTATATAATTTTTTTGTTAGCATTTTTGCTACTCATATATCATAACATCTTATTCAAATTTTTACAAGCTTTTTATGAAAAATTTTTATTTTAAAATTTATTGATATTTCTTTCAATTTAATGTTATTACGGGTGGGCAGTTGGTACAATATAGTGCTACTACTTGTAAAGCTTGGTTAGTCCTTCGCCGGAAACCAAGCTCTACTTTTATTTTACCCATTATTTTATAACTCTCACATTTTTTAAATTCAATCAAATCCCCACATAAATATCAAAAGCTATTTTTTTTGCATATAATATATTCAATATGTTTTATCTCTTAAGAAGGGAGGTTAATCAATAAGATACTATTTTCTTTAACATTCTTATTGAATAATTATATGGAAAAAGATCTATTTAACAATGAAGCTCTAGATGATATTATTTCTAGGTTGTCCAATAGTACTTTTTCAGATTTTTTTTATGAAAAAATTAACGAACGAAATATGCTAATTGGTGGTCTCAACTCTGACTTTTCCGGTGTTGCAACTAATACATTAAACGGATGCTCATTTCAACTCCAACAACTTACTCTCTTCAAAAGATTATTAAATGAAGGTGAAATAATACTAGATTATCTATTTGAAAATGAGGAATGCTTTAAAGAATGGTTTAACCAGAATCCTTATGCTTATTTTAAGCATTGTTCTATATTTAAAGATTCTACTCTATCTGAGGCTTATTATAAAGAGTTTAAAAATTCTTATTATCAACTTAATTTAAAATATAATTTAAACCTGCTTAATTTTACTTCCTCACTATTATTTCTCGCTTCTTATAATTGCTGCATAAAAAAACAATCTCCATCCTCATCAATTTTTACTAAAGCTATACTTGAAAATTTCATAGATAAACTTCATGAAAAACCAGATGATATCAGAAGTTATCTTGAAAAGCTAAATATTAAAACCATTGACTTTAAAGATGAACTTAGAAACATCCTTAGCCTAATTGCTTCGGAAGCCTTATATTTTGAAGATATACCTTTGAGGTTATTAGATTATGCAAGTACTAGTGATGTTTTAAGAGTAATAATTATTATTGTAAACACAAAGGAATTCATAAATGAAAGAAAAGTAATTCCCTTTAAACTTTCAAGATATAGTTTCATGACTATAGATGAGTATAAAAATTTTATGAGCTCTATAAGTGAGTCTTATCTTAGAATATATGATTATGATGAAGAGGTTAGAAGAAAAATTGAAGAAGATCTTAATTTATGAATTTTAAAAGGCTATGTTGAAAACATAGCCTAAAAAGATATTAATACTCTTTTATCCTTTTGTCATTTAGAATTGGCCATATGTACTTTGTCCCTACAACCATACTTTCTATCTCACTAAAAGTTAATTCTTTCATTAAATTATAAACTTTCAAAAAATCCTCTTTACTTAAAGCATGATTCTCTCCCTCTACAATCACCTTATTTTTTGATACATGATATCTAAATTCTATTCCATTTCTTCTACTAAAAGTATTTCGCTCATTTAGTATTATTCTACACCAAATACTATTAAACATAACTAAAAACTCCCTTTTTTTCTTAATGTTGAAAACAACTTTCCTTCATTAAAAATTATAACATATAATTACTATAAATTAAATTAACTGTAAATAAATAGTTAACTCATCTTCTTAATCCACTTATTTTCTTTATATTCTTACATTTAAACCTAATTTCATATTTTAAATTCTTTTTCATAACAAATAACTCCCAATCTAAAATATTATATGATACAATGTAATAATGTTAATATTAGAATATACTTTTGAAAGGTGGGTGACACTGTTAAGAGGTTTCCTCAAAATTAACAGTAAACTATGACAAATAATAAGAAAAATACTCCAATATTTAAATACAATAAAGCTGAAAAAAGAAATAAAAATTTTATGTACATGGACTTTAGAAGAGCAAATTGCTACAATTGCACTTTTTCAAACTCAAACTTCAACTATGCTAGCCTTAGAGGAGCACATTTTAAATCATGTGATTTCTTTGAATGTAGTTTTGAATCTACAGAATTTATAGGAACTAACTTAAAGAAAAGTAAATTTAAAAAAGCTAAATTTAAAAATGTAATCTTTGAAGGAGTTAACTTAGATGGAGTTGACTTCACTGGAGCAACATTTGAAAATGTAATTTTAATAGATACTGATATAAGTAACACAATTGGTATGGGTTTTGATTTAGATGAAATCAGAGAATTCAAAGAAATGCCTGAACTTAATGAAAGTGAAGAACTTAAAGAAGCAGTTTTAAATGCGCTTAAAAATCCTTACATAAAAAAATCAAGAGTTTTAGACACAAAAGAGGGTAACATAAATCCAATAAGCCTATTAAGACTTAAAGAATATTTTAAGGAAGATGTTCTTATCAAAGGACTAAATCTTTGTGAAGAAAATATAGATAGAGACTTCTGCACTCTAAGCTACATATATGGAGCTATAAAAAGATATATAGCTGAAGGATTACTTTAATTTTATAAAAAAACAAAATGCTATATCAAAGTAACATTTGATATAGCATTTTTTATTAAATTCTATTTCTCTTCATTTCTTTTTGTAAGTTTTTTAGTACCTTCTTAGATCCCCTTTCTATATCTCGTTCAAACTTTCTATCTTTAAAGCTTATAAATAATGAATTTAAATCATATCCTTCTGGATAAAGCTCCTCTGCCTTTAAAACTAACTTAACTCTATTTGTAGGCAACTCTAAATACTCTTTTTTATAATAAACAGTAATCTTATTGTATTTATCTTCAGGCTTATACACTATTCCTTCTTCATTAAAATCTAATAAACTAACTCTATCCCCTATAGAGAACACATCTTTATCTAAAACTTTCTCTTTCTCTTCAAAGTCTACCTTTCTCTTTATTTTACTTTCTTTTACTTTATCTAGATTATACTCTTTGCTACTAATATACTTTTCTGCTCTTCTCAATATATTATCATTTATACCCATTTTCTTAGATATCCAAAGAGCATTACTCTGTCCCGATTTTCCTATTACAAGTTTATAAAGAGGTTGGAGTGTATCACTTTTAAACTGCATAGCTGAATTTTCAAAATCACTATGACTTTCCGAAAAATTCTTAATCTCTCCATAGTGAGTTGTTGCAATAGTTATGCATCCCTTATGATAAAATTCTTCTAAAATAGCAATAGCAAGTCCAGCCCCTTCATTTGGCTCAGTTCCACTACCTATTTCATCACATATTATAAGAGTTGATTTATTACATTCTTTTAATATTTCAGATAGATTTTTCATATGAGATGAAAATGTACTCAATGAATTTTCAATGCTCTGATTGTCACCTATATCGACAAATATTTTCTCAAATATACTTAATTCTGTTCCAGCTTTTGCACTTATATGAAAACCACTTTGCACGGCCAAAGAAAGTAATCCGACTGTTTTTAGGACTATAGTTTTTCCACCAGCATTAGGTCCTGTTATTATTAAGGATCTATAATTTTCTCCTATCTCAAAATCCAAGGGAACTACTTCACCCTTTAATAGCGGGTGCTTTCCAGAATTAATTCTTATATAACCATTATTATTTATTTTGGGCTGAATCCCATTTATATCCTTGCTATACTTAGCTTTAGCAAATATCATATCATACTCTGAAATAACTTCTATATTTATCTTTATTTCCTTTATTTTATTAAATACAAGATTAGTTAACTCTGATAATATCCTATATTCTTCTACAGATTCTTCAGATTTTAAAACTGCTAATTCCATTGTATATTTTGATATTGTTTCTGGCTCTATAAATACAGTTGAGCCTTTTGAAGAAACTTCAATAATAGTTCCCCCAACCTGATTTTTAAAAGAAGCCTTTATAGGAATAGTAAATCTATCATTTCTTTTACTAATAAAAAATTCTTGTATATATTTTTTATTTTCATTATTCTTTAAAAATTTTTCCAATCTCTCTTTAATTTTTTCCTCACAATTATCTATGTGCCTTCTTATTCTTTTTAGTTCTTTACTTGCATTTGAATCAATTAAAGAACCTTTTATACTTATTTCAATTTCTTCTTCGATATTCAAAAATGTGCTTATTGATTCACTATAAGATACTAGTGTAGGTGCATAAAACTCTTTATCTCCCATAAACCTTTTTATTTTTCTGCATCCTCTAAAAAAGTCGCATATGGCTACAAGTTCTTCCGGCTCCGCTATAATCCCTTTTTCTATATTATTTATTATTCCCTTTATATTCGAAATACCTTCTAAAGGAATATAACTAGCCATATCTAAAATTCTTGTTCCTTCACTAGTCTCATCTAACCTCTTTTTTACAACTTTAATATTTGAACTTGGTTCTAATCTATCTATTAACTCTTTTCCTAATCCACTTACACAGTATGATTTAACAATTTCCCTTAACTCATCAAATTGTAGTTTTTCAAACGTATTCTTGTTCATCCTTATCCTCCTCATAAATGATATTTTCCATTTTCTATGAAGATAACTACTATTATTTCCTTTAAGTATTCTTACAAGTTATTAAATTTAAAATTTATTTTGTAATACTATTTTAGTTAGTACATTTTTTACTTTTTACCTTAAATAATAATCATATTATTTAATATAAATAATTAATAAAAAAAGCTGTGGATACTCCACAGCCAATAAATGCATACCTATAATTTAAACTCATAAAACTAAATATTAAGCGTAAACTAAAAACGTAAATCTACTTTGTTTACACTAAAAAGGTATCTTAGCTAGATTGTATCTTCATAGAATTAATTAAATAAATCCATAGCAAACAAAGACATATAATTAATGTCTCTAAAAGAGAATTTATTTAAATATTAAGTTATCTATTTAGATACTACCTCACTCATAAAACACCTCTTAAAATTAAAATATTAATTAGATATTAATACATAATTAAATCTTAGTCAATTAACAATATGTAAATATATAATTTATATTTATTTTAAAATTTTGTACTTTTAATGATATACTATTCATAGAATTATTTATTCATTATTATATAATAATAGGTTTTATTTTAAATAAGATTTGCTTTATAACAAAAACTTATTTTAACATTAAAACAAATATTTACTTAAAAATTCTAAAGATAAGAGGTGGAAAATGTTTAGACATATTTTAGAAGGAGCTATTTGGATTATAAATGCCATATCAATAATTGTTCTCTTATGGGGAGTTCTTTTAACTGTTAAGGATTTTATAATCTCAGAAATCAAATCTAAAGACCGTATTGAAGTTGTACAAAAGATAACAGTAGTAAAAAACTGCTTAGGAACTTATATACTACTAAGTTTAGAAATTTTAATTTGTGCTGATATTATAGAATCTATATTAAATCCAACTTTTCACGATATCATAGTATTAGCATCCATTGTTGTAATAAGAACTGTAATATCTTTCTTCTTAAACAAGGAGATTGAATCTAACAAAGAACATCTGATTAAATAATAAAATACTGATAAGAGGAAGTGATTTCTTTGGTAGATAAAATTTTAAAATTCATAATAATTTTTCTACAAAGCATCTCAGTTATTATTATTGTATATGGTGTAATACTTACAATAATAAACTTTTTAAAAATAGAATTTTCAAAAGATAATAGAATTGTAACTGTTCAAAAACTTACAATTATAAAAAATTTCTTAGGTAGTTATATATTATTAGGTTTAGAAGTTTTAGTTTGTTCAGGTATAATACTTTCAATTTTAAGACCTACTCTATATGATATTTTATTATTGGGTTCAACAGTTGCATTAAGAACTATAATATCTTATTTTCTAAAGAAAGAACTTAAAACACCTACTAAAGAGGCCAAATAAGGCCTCTTTTCCATTCTTAATTACCAATTTGCAACAAAATAACATATAATATCTTAAACTATTTCTATATTGAAATAAATCAATGTTCTGAGGTTTACCATGAATTTAAATTATATTTTTTCATTATTTATTTTTTATTGCAAAAAATTACTTTCAAAAGAATGTACTAAATTATTATTTTGTTTTATAATTTCACAAATAGTATTGATTCTTATTTCTAAAAAAGATTATAATAATAAAATTTCACAACCAGCCTACAAAAAATATAAACTCAAAAGAAAATTACCCATACTATTAGCTAACAATACTAATCCATCTATTGATTCATCTGCTGATTCTTCAAGTGATACTTTCAAAATACCACTAAAAATAACTTCTAATATAAAGCATTTAAAAAATTCTACTCATTTTAAACAAAAAGATTTACCTATTAAAACCTTTAACTTTGATAAAATAACAACTTCATTACCTCCTAAAACGCCAATATTGTTAAATGACTTTTCCATCGTTGAATCATTTGTAGGAAATATATGTTTTTATAAATATATCTTAAATATTAAAAATATAAGAAATAACTTAATACTTAAATCTAGCACATTAATTTTAGATAATGATAATAGAAAATGTGGTGTATTATTTTTAAGCGGCTATCTTGAAATTGATCTTATGTATTCTATTCCTGATACTCTTAATCTTCCTATAATATCTTCCACTAAAAACTATGTGATCAGAGTTCCTTTTAGTAGTGCACTTCATGTTAAATTCGAAAACGAAGTTTCAGGAGATAAATTCTATTTTACTAATTTAAATATATGTTTAAAAGATACTAAATACTCAGTTAATTCAAAGCTAATAAATGAATCTAAGCTAGATAATGATATTTCTCTTTTTAATGCTATAAGACTTTCTACAATAGTAAATTATTCTGTTGAACTATATGATTTCTCTAATGATAAATAAACTCTATTTAAATCTTAATAAATATATTGTAGAAAATTAGAACATTAAGTCACAAAAAAGAATACTATATAACATAAGTTATAATAATATAAAGTTATGTTATGAGGTGAAGAAATGAGTTCATATTGCGAAAAAGATTTCCCTGTATGTGCTGAGGATATAGATGTAACTGTTACAAATTTTAATGCTACACTTAAAGAGAGGGACTATAACCACGGTGGTGGACAGCCTCCTATGGACTATATAAAAGCTAAAGTTCTTGCTAATGTTGCTAAGGTTAAAGTTACTCAACCTTTAACAGATACAATAACAATTCCAGAAGGATTTTACGCTATAAAAAATATTTCTAGAAGACTAGTTTTAACTCAATGTTATGTTGTTCCTAATGAGATAAAGCCACATTATTGTGCTAATCCATATTCTAATGGAGGATACGATCATAATAAATGCGATGCACATCTATTTGTAGAAGGATATATTCTTAAAAATGTAGAGTATGCTACTCCAAGTGAAAATCAACCTCCAGTTGATTCTTGCAATAGTTGTGTAGCTATGAGAAATGACTATAAAGACTTAACTGCTAAAATAGAATTTAGTTTTTCAGTTCCTATAGAATTAGATGGCGCTGACTTCCCAGTAGATATAGATAAAGATGAAGCTGCAGTATTAAAAGACTGCATGAAACCTTGCGATAAAGGTACTATGAGTGAATCAGACTGTGAAAGATTCTATACTCAATCAGTTCATTTACAAGAACCTTTTAAGTGCGAACTAGATAACTATAAAATATCTGAAGCAGTTATTAATAAAACTAGCTGTACTTTAACTAACCCTGATTTATTTGACACAATCGTTGAAAAATTAACTCTTAACTTCAATATTTCAATATTCCAACTTCAAGTTAAGAAATTACAGTTGCATCAATATATGCCACCAGCTCCTTAAATAGAAAGATAATAAAGAGTGCTTAAAAAGCACTCTTTATTATTTATAATTATTTATTACTTTTTCAAAAGCAATTCTTTTATTGCCATCATCTAAATAAATAATTCCACATCTTTCAAATCCATTCTTAATCAATGAATTTTGCATAACAATATTGTCTACATGAGTATCTATCTTGATACTAAAGACTCCATTTTCAGCTGCCAATTTTTCTGCTTCTCTTAATAATTTAGAGAATACTCCTTTTCCCTTAAATTCATTATGTACTGCTACTCTATGCATTACAGCGTATCTATCATCTGTAATCCAATTTCCCTCATAAATATTTTCATAAGTTTTCTCACCATCAAAAGATATACTTGATATTCCAATTATCTTATTGCCATTATCTATAACATAGCTAATATCCTCTTCTATATCATTTCTTAGGTCAGACTCATATGGATACCCATCTTGCCACTGATCAACACCATTTTCCCTCAAGAACTTTTTTGCTTGTTCTATTAAATCTACTAAATCATTCAAATCAGAAATGTTACTTTTTCTAAATCTCAAACCTACTCCCCCTAAATTTCAAACTATATTTTTTATTATACTAAATCAATTAATATTTCTAAATATTAATTAATTTAAATTCTTATCAAATAGTGTAGGCTCTTGCATATTATATAAATTATACTCTAATTAACATTAAAGGAGTTTTATTTATGAAAAAGAAAGGTTTATTCCTAGCATTATCGGCTATAATCCCTGCTGCTTTTGTAGCCTTGCACTCAAATCCTAAAACTTCAATACGAACCCATATTTTAAAAACAGGTAATTTTAAAACTGCATTAAACACAGAAATTATAAAAAATGAAAAATATACTGAATTAAACGACCAAGAAGATGAAGAAATATATACTGTAAGTGAGCCTGTTAATGAAAATGGAACTATGCACTTTAATTATAAAGTAAAGAAAAAATGGTTTCTTTACTTTTCTAAACACTTTCTCTCATAATACTTAAAAAGGAGTCAAACATAATTTGACTCCTTTTCTTATAAAATATATATTATTCCTGCTGCTATAATAAAAAAAAATATAATTATCCCTATGAATCTATCTATTTTATACATTTTTATTCCTAATAAAAATATAGCTAAAATTAAGCTAGCTATTGCATATGGCATTAAAATTAATGCTAATTTACACCCCAAAAACTTCAAGATTAATATAATAACTATAAAAATTTCTAAAAGCAAAATTGAAGCTGTCAACATCCTATTTTTCAAATACTTTCCCCCTTAAAAGTAATTATAGATAACATAACTCTTTTTAAATAATCATCCTAAAATCACACTTTATTTACATTTCATTTACAATTTAACACTATATTTAAGCAATCACAAGGAAAAACTTTCGATTACATTCGACATTTTTTTGTTTTGTTTCTGCTATGTTTTTACTTCATATATTTTTCAATAAGATGCTTAGCTCTATATTTTATATTTTTTAACAGAATATCATTCATAATAAAAAAGCTAGCAAAAATTTACCAGCTTTTTCTTTATGTTTGAATTATTTTTTTCTATTATTATAAACTTTAAATATTAAATATGCTCCAAATATGATAGTGTAAACTATTATACTATCCCAAGAGATTGTCTTCTTATTTAATAAGATAACCATTATATGTAAATATACTAAGATATAAAATGGATATGCCCATTTTTGCACTTTATTCCATTTACTTGGCGTCATTTTAATTCTAACCTTTCTAAATGATGTTATAAATAATGGAATCATTATTATAAAAGCTATTGTTCCTAAAACCACCAAAGCTATATATGCAACACTTAATTGGTTGCCCCTTAATAAATTTAATAAAAACTTATATAAATAAATTACACAGTGAGGAATTATAAGTATTGATGCCATTATCGCCATCTCTGCCCTTGCTCTTAAAAGCTTTTTCGTTATTCCCCATCTTTTATTTAGAGACCCCGCAAACATTACTAATATAAATAAAGCAGTTGCAACATACCCTTTCATGAAACTTCTTTCTATCACATATAAAATTCCATCTAACTTAAACCCGGTATTAATTTTTATAAGTTCATACCATGTAACAATTATAGAAATTATTATAGCTAGTCCATAAAATAATTTTGATTGTTTTTTTAAAATAGAGTTTAATCCTACTGTTAAAATTATTGCTCCTATTAATGAATAAATTAAATACTCCATCGATTTCTCCTTTCAATTGTTGTTGACAATCATTTTCATTAAGATGATACTATATTATTTATTCAAAGTCAATTAAAAATTTATCAATATATTGTTCATTTTTATCACTTTATGTACATAGTAATTTTCTTTTTATACATCGTTTATATAAATTAAGATTTTCTCTTTAATTACTTATTGTTAAAAACTTAATTATATAAAAAATAGAGCCAAGTTTTACTCGACTCTATTTTTTATATAATTTTCCAATTAAATTTCTTGCTGTAATACAATCTATTAACTATTTCTTATTTCAAGAAATTCTTCTTTTTCTTTATAAGATTTTAGTGATATATATCTTAATATTAATCCAAGTATAGTAAGGATTATTGGCCCTCCATAAGTTTTTATTATAAGCATAATCGCTTCATTTCCTGAACTTCCAACAACATCCTGAAGACCAGCTCCAAAGAATCCAGCACATGAAAGTATTAATGCTATTCCAGCCACTGTATATGCTACTATATCGGATTTGAAAAATTTAAATTCTAAATTTTTATTATTCTTTCTAAATGATATAAATGCACAAATTAACACAACATATGGAATAACTACTGCTAAGGATGATAAATCAGTTAATAGCTTGAAAAAGTCATTTACTGAACCAATCCCTAATAAAGGTATTGATATTAATACTACCAAAATGGCACATTGTGTCCAAAGTGCATTTACTAAAGTTCCATCTTTTCTTTTCTTTGTTAAATAACTTGGAAATGTTCCTTTCGGCACTTCACTAAACATAGCTCTTATTGGAGATTCCATCCAAATTATATAAGCAGCAATTGATGTTATAAGATTTATAGCTGCATATATTTGAACTACAATTCTTCCGTTTATCCCAAAATTATTTGCTAATATATAATAAACAACATAACCTGCATCTTGGATTCCAGCCTTACTTAAAACTTCTGGTGAAGCTATAAGTTGAATTGCCACTGATCCTAAAATATATGATAGAGCTATTAAAACTGTTGCTATTACCATTGCCTTTGGAAATGTTTTCTTAGGATTTTCTGTTTGCATTATGTATGTACCAGCCACCTCAGAACCTGATACTGCAAATAATAGCCATGAGAATGTTGAAAAATAACTAACATTAAAATCTGGTGTTACACTTTGCACAGTAAATTCTGTTGCTGATGGTTCCCCTAAAAAATATCCTAAAATAGCCATAACTATAAATATTACCGTAGCAGCTAAAGTAAACTGACCTCCAAAGTCTGCAAGTTTAGAAAACTTACTAACTCCTATTGTTGCTATATATGTCATACCTATACATATGAATATTGATAGTATAGGTAATAAATATGCATTTGAATCTGTAAATATATTTCTTCCTAATATAGCCCATGAAGCAGCTACTGGTATTCTTGAAAATACCATTTGTAAATAAAATAATATTCCTATAAAATATGTCCAAGTTCCTATAAATGCCCATTTTTCTCCTATAGCTTTATTTATCCATGAATATATTCCACCCTCTTTATCCTGGTTTGCTGAAGCCATTTCAGCAATTATTCCGCATAAAGGTAAGAAGTAAAATATTGAAACTATTACCCATGAAGGTATTGCTGCTGGCCCTAAGTAGACAGCATTACTTGATATATTACTAAATCCAAAAGTTGGCACAAATATCATCATTACCAATGCCCATAGTTTTATTTTTTTATCCTTTCCCATTATGAAATCCCCTCTTTTGTAATTTTAAATTCAATTAATCATTTGTTAACTTTTTATTCATTTGTTCTAATGGAATTATAACACCCCTCAAATAAATCCACAACTACTTTTTGTATATTTATGCATATTTATTTGTTTTTATAAACAAATTATAAACTAAACTATCTATCATATTTCTTTATCAAAAGAAATCTTTATTTTGATATATTTCACAAAAAAGAAAATAAAAAAACGTTAATTACACTTTTTCTGTAATTAACGTTTTTTTATTTATGTAATACTCTATTCTCTTATCCATTCTATAACTTGATCATTTAAAGTGGCCACCTCTTCTTTGTCAACTTTAGTTACAAAGATTAAATCCCCTTCTTCAACATGAGGTTTTAGTTTTTCTAATATATCTTTTGCTCTCATTTCAGACTTAACTATGAAACTTGTTGGCATAAAGTGTGCCCACGCTCCTAAAGTCTTTATATGCGCTTTGATTTCATAATCATCACGCTCATGATGGTGATGATGATCCTCTCCATGATTATCACCACATGAACATGAGTGACTTTCTTCTTTCAAATAATAAGTTATCATATAAGTTAACATATATATAAATCCTCTTTCTCTCTATGTATTTTCTTAACTATATCACTATTGATAAATAATTTCAATAGAAACTCCATATCATTTTACAAGAATTAACCTTATATATAAAATAAAGGCTCTTTCACCGTGAAAGAGCCTCTTAATACATATTATGAAAATTGGTGTTATATTTTAATCAGTAAAATTACTGGGTATCTTATAATCCTACTGACTGTCTTATTTAGTTAAAATATATCTAAACTTATTGGGTAGATAATTTTAGATACTATGTACATTTAAAAGTTTGATTATTAAAATAAATTGGGTAGATATACCTCAATAATCAAAACATTTAATTTTTTATAATTAAATATTTATTATTAAAATTGTTGTTTAATGTTTGTTAAAGTTTACTTAAAGTCTAAATGTGTTTATGCTTTTTATTTTAATTTTATAGTTTTTTTAAATTGCTAGCTTCATAAAGGCAGAAGCTAGCAATTTATATTTATAATGTTTTTATATACTTAAATACTGTAATTAAATCTATTAGAATGCAGCTTTGAATATTTCAACGATATCTCTTTCATTACCTTTTCTTGGGTTACTGAATGCATTACCATCTTTAAGAGCCATTTCTGCCATATATTCAAAATCTTCTTCTTTTATTCCTTTGTCTCTTAATCTTGCAGGAATTCCTATATCAGTTGATAATCTGAACATTGCATCTATAGCCTTTTGAGCAGCATCCATTACTGATAATCCTTCTATGTTTTCTCCCATGAATTCAGCTATATCAGCGAATTTTTGAGGATTAGCTATTAAGTTATATTTACATACGTGTGGTAATAACATAGCATTAGCTACTCCATGAGGCATATCATATAATCCACCTAATTGGTGAGCCATAGCATGTACATATCCTAAGTTAGCATTGTTAAATGCCATACCTGCTAATAATGAACCGTAAGCCATATTTTCTCTAGCTACTAAGTTTTCTCCTAAAGCAACAGCTTGTCTTAAGTTTTGTGATATTAATTTTATAGCTTGTATTGCAGCGGCATCTGTTACAGGGTTAGCATCTTTTGATACGTATGCTTCTACTGCATGAGTTAAAGCATCCATTCCTGTTGCAGCTGTTAATCCTGCTGGTTTTCCAACCATTAATAGTGGGTCATTGATTGAAACTAAAGGTAAGTTTCTCCAGCTTACTATAACAAATTTAACTTTAGTTTTTGTATTTGTTATAACACAGTGTCTAGTTACTTCACTTGCAGTTCCTGCTGTAGTGTTTACTGCTACTATTGGAGGAAGAGCATTTGTTAAAGTTTCTATTCCTGCATAGTCATAAAGATCTCCTTCATGAGTTGCAGCGATACCGATTCCTTTACCACAGTCATGTGAACTTCCTCCACCTACTGTTACGATCATATCACAGTTTTCATCTTGGAATATTTTTAATCCTTCTTTAACGTTTGTATCTTTTGGATTTGGTTCTACTCCATCATAGTAAGCAACTTCTATTCCTGCTTCTTTTAAATATTTCTCAGTTAATTCAACTGCTCCACCTTTTAAGCTTCTTAAAAATTTATCTGTAACTATTAAAGCTTTCTTTCCGCCTAATATTTTACATCTTTCTCCTACTACTGATATTGAGTTAGCTCCCATAAAGTTTACACTTGGTACTAAATAATCGTACATTCTCATTTTAAATTCCTCCATTTTGTTTTAAATTCTTTGACAACTAATTTTAATTTATGTATTTTAATATTTAGCTTGTACCTTTTGTTTAATTTACAAGTTAAATAATATTAACTTAAGGTATTTCTTAAAGATTATTGAAAGCATCTACTGCAGCTTGAGCTATATCCATATCTTCTTCTACAGTTCCACCACTTACTCCTACTGCTCCGACAACTTTTCCTTCAACTATAATTGGGAATCCACCACCAAATGGTACAATTCTGCAGTTATTAGTTAATTGAAGTCCATAAAGACTTTGTCCAGGTTGAACACATTCTGCTATTTCATGACTTCCTTGTTTTAAGCAAGCAGCTGTATAAGCTTTATTTATAGCTATATCTATGCTTGTTATAAAAGCATCTTCCATTCTATGCATAAGCATTAAGTTAGCTCCTGCATCAACTGCTGCAAATATAACTGGAACATTTATTTCAGCGGCCTTTTTCTCTGCTGCTTTAGCCATTTCCTTAACTATTTCTAAACTTAATTCTTTTACTTCATTTAGTTTTTTCATAATACTTCCCTCCATTAAGGTAATATTTATTTTTCAGCTTCCTCATATCTTGCTAATGCAAATAGAGCATCTGATAATCTATTTATGTATTTTTTTATCTCTTCTCTTAAAGGATCCATTTCATTTAAAGAAGCCATTATTCTTTCTCCTCTTCTAGCTACAGTTCTAGCTACATGAAGAGAAGCTGAACTTTTGTTAGCTCCCGGTATAACAAAGGCTGTTAATGGTCCTGTTATTTCCATATATTTATCTATAATTTTTTCAAGTTTCTCTATATGTGATGACTCTATCTTTTCCTTTAACCACTCAAGACCTTTTTCATCACTAGCTAACTCAGCACCTAGCATGAATAACTCTTTTTGCATATTAAAAAGTATATTTTTTTCTTCTTCTCCAGGCACTTCAGCACGTGAAACCCCTATAAATGATATTAACTCATCTATAGTTCCATAAGCCTCGACCTTTAAATCACACTTATTAACTCTACTTCCTCCAAAAAGAGAAGTTGTACCTTTATCACCTGTTTTAGTGTATATATTCATGCTAATCACCTCTTAATTAATACTTTTTAAGGGCATTCCCTTAACTAACCTTGCTCCATTAGCTCCTAAGTTTCTTAAATTAAACCCGTCCTTTAAGCTAATATGAAACAGAGGATTCTCTTCTTCTAATTTATCCATAGTTAAACTTATATTACCCTTATTATCTATTCCTATTCCTACAGAAAGCTTAGAATCTATAGCTGCTAGATGTGAAAGCTTTTTAGAGTTATCTAATTCTTTTCTTTTTATAATAAAAGGAATTCCTTCTTCCTCTACTCCCCATAGAATTTCATCTATATCCATTTCATTTATCCCTAAAGAACAATATATAAATATACTTGGGTGCCCATAATCCTTAATCATATTAGTCAACACCCTTCCCATTAAATGCTAGAACAAGACCTGTAGCAACAGCATTTCTTGGGCCTTCACAACCTCTAATATTTCCTCTTCCTGCAACTACCCCATAATGTGATAATGAATCAGTAACAAGTTCTGGAACTTCAAAATCTAAAGATGATCCTCCAACCAAAACAACAAATTCTATATCTCTTATGTTGCCTGTTGGTGAAACACTTCTTAATGCTCTTAAACAGTTAGTTACAAAGACTCTTTCTTTAGCTGTTTTTCTAATATTCTTAATCTTTTCTAAGGAATTTTGTCCATCTACTGGTATAAGCATTCCTTCTTTAAGAATTACTATTTTAGCAAATACTGAGGAATCTAAAGGCTTTTCAAAGAATTCCACAGTTCCATCTTCATGTCTTATATGGAATAAGCTTTCAACCTTAGCTAATGGATATTTCTTTATATCCTCTGCTAATCCAAAATCCTCTATACCAAGCTCAGATTTAATAAGCATAGTAACCATATTACCCGCTCCTGCTAAATGAGTTGATATTATTTTTCCTTCTTTATTTATTATAGAAGCATCTGTAGATCCAGCTCCCATATCTAAAATAGCAAGTGGTGTACTAGTTCCTGGAGTTGTTAAAGCTCCTCTTATAGCCATATCAGCCTCTACTCCACCAACTTCAACTGGCACGCCTAGCTTTTCCTCTAATTTATTAGCTATTATTTGCATTTGAAGCTTATGAGCCTTAACCATAGCAGCTATTCCAACGGCATTTTCCATTGAGAATTCCTTAGCAAGCCCACCCTTTACCTTTTGAGGTATAAATGTATCTACAGCTAATAAATCTTGTATTTTTATATCTGAAATGCTTTGGTTTGTTAAGTCAGCCATAACTTGTCTAACTTTCTCAAGCATTCCTCCTACATTTGATCCAGCATCGCCTCTTAAATCTTCTATTGGAGTACAAAGAGTTACTGCATCCATTATTTTTTCTGCACCCTCTTCAACATCAACAGATTCTTTTCTTCTAAGTCCAGTTATATTTATTTTTCCTGCAGGTATTTTCTTCTCCTTAACATCCCCTTGAGGTGTTTTTATTACTACTGCTGATCTATTCCCTATTAAAGCTCTTGATACAGGAACTATCATTTTAGTTTCCTCTGGACCTAAATCAAATACAGTAGCTATTCCATATGGATTAGAAAGTTGTTTTATAACTGCTCCTTGCGGAGCAACTTCTACAGCAGCTTTCATATTAACTGGAACCTTTTCCAAAAGAGAAACCTCATCAACTATAGGTATCTTCTTATCTAGTCTATTATTAATTAAAACTCCATCATCCTTTTGAACTATAGCAGCAGTTATATTTATTCCTCTTCTAGTTGCCTCATTTAATCTATGAACAGCCTCTAAAAAACTAGTATCTTTTAACACTAAAGGAATAAATGCATTTTCATCAATTTCCATAAGTTCTAAAGTTTCTAAATCTTTTAAATTTATAGTTTTTCCTATTCCTAATCCTAATCCTCCTGGAGTAGATGGATTATGTCCTATCATTGTTGATTCAGTTATTATTGTTTCAGTAATAGTCTCCATAGCAACATCACCTATAACTGGCGCTGCTTCATTAATTCTAACCAAATCTAAATCTTCTAAAGTTAAATCTGCCTTTTTTAAAGCTTGATTTAAAGAAGCTATTACTCCACTTATATTATCTTCCGTACCTTTGATTCCTGTAGTGGGAATTATCCCACTAGACAAGAATTCAACTTTATTTTCATAAACTTTCCCTAAAGCAGTTTCTGTAGAAGAGTTTCCTATATCAATTCCTGCTATGATTTTCATACATTCACCTCAAAAAATTACTCTTCTATTCTTAGTTTATTTCTATTTTCATAAACTTCGGCAGCTTCTCTAACGAAATCAGCATTAACCTTAGCTCCATATTTATGTTCTAATTCATCAGCCATTTCAAAAAGTTCTTCCTTTGTTGAACGATATGGTCTTAAAGCATTATACATTTCTAAGATTCTATCATCTGGAACCTTTATAAGTTCTGCTGCTCTTCTAAAGTTTCTAGCAATAGCATCCCTATTCATACTTTCTGCTATTTGAGCTTGCATCTCTAAAGTCTCTGGTGAAATTCTTATATCATCTGCCCCGATTTCTCCACTTAAAACTTTTTCTAAAGTTATATCTTCTAACATTTTTCCTGTTGGAGTTTTTATTTCTCCGCCTCTTTTAGAAGTTAAAGGATAATCTGCCGCAGTCATTTTATTCTTTTCCATGATTTCAATCCTTTCTAACTAAAACTTAACTTCTAATTGAACTGGTTTTTTACCTGGTTCAACATGTTTAGTTTCTTTTATATGTAATAAAGCAGCCTTAGCCATAAACTTAGGTCTAACCATTTGATCATTCTTAACTGGAACTGGTGTTGGTGACTCACCTTTAGCATATTTAGCCGCATTTTTTCCTATTAATCTATATGTCTCTGGAGTTAAAAGTGGTGCTTGTGAAAATAGTTCTAAGTTATTTAAAGGTAATAAATCCTTTTGATGAATAACCGTAGTTCCTTTTGATTGTATTCCTATACCTATTCCTGATCCACTTAAACAAGCAGCATCATGAGATATGAATGATACATCTGAAGTTCTTAGCACTCTAACAACTCTAGCATTTAATCCTTCTTCCTCTATTCCAGCTATCATTTCTATTAAAGCTTCACTATGAGGAACATTTACTATTGTTTTATTTTGGTATTTAGCGAAAGCAGGTGCTAAACCTATAACAACTTCATCTGCTTTTACTCCTACTTTTGCTTCTCCAAGCTCTTCTATATTTATTTCAGGTATAAAAGTTCTTTCTTCCATTGTTATTCTCCCCCTACTCTATATCTTCTGGCTTCATAACAGTAGGAACGTTCTTTATTTCTTCCCATCTTTCGCCATCTAGTCTATATCCTGTTCCAGGTCCCATATAGTCATTTATATCATTAACTGCACTTATAACATTAAAATCCTTATCTAAAATTGCTGAAGTTTGAAGGTAATCTCCAGTAACTCTTTGCTTAAGCATATTTAATAAATTATTTGCTATATCTTCCATACCATTTTTACTTAAAGCTTTTATTATATCTAAGCCTGTTATTCTTCTCTCTAACATTTCTTCAGCAGCTTTTAAGTCTTCAACAATATTTCTATCTGGCATCTCTTTACTTCCATGACAATAAGTTGCAGCTTCTACCTCTTCATCAGTTACTTCTGGGAATCCTAATTCTCTAAAGATTATTTGTATGCATTTAGCTGCCTTATTTCTAACCTTTATAGTTTCTTCTTCAGTAACTGGCTTAACTCCACCATCAACCTTTAAGTCTCTTTGAAGTATGTTGTAATCATCAAAATCTTCTGCATCGAAGTTTGATCCTGCAAACATGTTATCATAGTTTGGAACCGCACTATATCCTGAGAATATAAAATCTGTTCCTGGTAGCATTTGCATTAACATTCTAGCAGTTCTTCTTATATCAGAATGTGAGAATGTTTGGTCATTAGCTGATGCAACCTCTATATCAAGCATTGCTGCTATTAAGTTTTCTCCTAAAACAGCTCTTACTCCTGATGGAACTGCTCCAGTCATACCTATACAGCTAACTGCTCCATTTTGTAATCCTTGAACTCCAGCTCCTTTAGTTAAGTATATACATCTTGACTCTAAGTAAAGCATTGATTTTCCTTCTGAATATCCCATTAATGCTTCTGAACCAGTTCCTGATGTAAATCTCATCTTAAGTCCTCTTGAAGCATATGCTGATGCTAAAAATGCTTTTGACCATGGAGTATCATCTCCATCAGTAAATACTGCTTCTGTTCCATAAACTGAAACTGTCTCTGCATAACTTGTAAGGCCTCTCATTCCTAGGTCAAGTTCAGTAGCTTCCTCAACTGCACATTGAGTTAAAACTCCTCCTCTTCCTACTTGTGAACCAACTAATATAGCTAATGCATTAAATGGTGCATATCTTACTATACCTACTGTAGTCTCTTGTTCTGCAAATCCTCTTAAAGCAGCCTCAGCAGCATCTGCTGCTATTTGTACTGGGTTGTCTTTTACATTAGTAACGTGACATTGGTTAGCAGGAGTTCTTCTTGCTCTCATTTTTTGAAGAGCCATCATCATTTCAACAACATTCATTTCTTGAATGACTTCTACTGATTTCATAGGAGTTATTGAAGTTGTTATCTTAACTATTTCATCTCTACTTACATTTATATCAACTAATCTTCTTGCTATTTCCTTAGATGAAAGGCTCATAGACTCTTCTGCATTTTCTAAGTTTATAGCATAATCTGCTATAAATTTATCAATCATATCGAAGTCTACTCTCTTTTTACCATCTAATTCAGTAACTTTTCCATCTTCTATCTTTATTGATGATTTTGGATCGTTTGGGTTATCTAAAGCTATTAAACCTTCGTCAGCCCATTCTCCTATAAGTCCATCTTGATTTACAGGACGTTCTGATAATACTTGGAATCTTTTAGATTTCACTTTAACGTCTCCTCGCTTTCAAATTCATTTGTTAATTTTTTATCTATGTCTAGATTATAATATGCTTTCAATCAAATTCCATCGAACAATATTCATGTGTTATGTTAAATTCTTGTCATCTTTTAGATATAAAAATAGGATTATATTGATCTTCACTATAATAAAATCAATATAATCCTATAAAATACCACTTTTATAATAATAATCCCATGACCTTGGTGATATTTTCCTATCAAGCTTGATTATTTTGTAACAAGATAAAGTTTTAATAACAAAACATATATTAAATACATACTTAATTAAAACAAAAAAACTGTATAGTTAACCCCCTTGATTTAAGGTTAACTATACAATTTTTTCTTATAAAATATTTTCTCTAAAAGCTTTTGGTGTAACTCCTGTAATCTTCTTAAACACTCTTATAAAATATCCGCAATCATCAAAACCAAGATCAAGAGATATATTTATTATAGGTGCTTCACTATTTTTCAAAAGCTCCTTTGCTTTTTCTATCTTCATTTCATTTATATATGTAATAACAGTTTTTCCAGTTTCTTTTTTAAACACTCTACTAAAATACCCAGGACTAAGACTACAAATCGCTGCTAATTCTTCTAGTTTTAATGCTTTATTCATATTTTCATTTACATAATTCTCAACTCTAATAACAAAATTCTTATCGTTCTGTATATTTGTCTCATATGTTAAAATTCTATCATCTTTTGATTCTAAATCCTTCTTTTCTATTTTATTAATCATTCTATTTACAATCTCAGTTATTTTATCAAGCTTTATTGGTTTTAATATATAATCTGCTCCACCTAACACTAAAACCTTATGTATAAATTCAAAATCATCATATGCAGTAAGCATAATAATTTCTTTCTGAGGAAATTCATTTTTTATAAGCTCTAATGCTTTTAATCCATTAATTCCAGGCATCTTTATATCCATGATTATTAGATCAGGGTTAAATTCTCTATTTAACTCTAAAGCTTCCTTCCCATTTTTCGCCTCTACTATTTCATTTACTCTACTATTTCTTTTCAAAATAGATACTAAAACACTTCTTTCTAGTTGCTCGTCATCAACAACCATTATATTAATCATAAATATTACTCCCTTCGGTAAAGCTATAAAAATTCCAATAATTAATATTAAATCTTTTTAGGAATTGTTATATAAACATTTGTTCCTTCTGAAACACAACTTTCAATTTTTATATCATAATCATTCCCATAATAATGATACATTCTCTTATTGACATTGTTTATACCTACCTTTTCAAGACTGAACTTTTCTTTTCTTTTCAAATCTTCTCTTATTTCATCAAGTTTCTCTTTTGATATGCCAACCCCATCATCACTAATTGTTACAAGAATCTTCTCTCCCTTATCTTCAATTGACATATTTATTGAACCCCCCTGTTCTTTTTCCTCTATTCCATGTAAAACTGCATTTTCAACAAAAACCTGAAGTGCCATAAAAGGAATTTGAACATTTATATCATTTTCATTAAAATCCAAGTTATATTTTATTCTATCACCAAATCTAACTTTTTGTATTTCCAAATAAGCCTTAACATGATTTATCTCTTCATCTAACCTAACAATTTTATTAGCTTTTTTTAAAGTATATCTTAAAATATAAGAAAGATTATATATTACCTCCTGTGTTTTAGGAGCATCCTCTATAATAGCTAAAGAGGCTATACTGTTTAAGACATTAAATAAAAAATGTGGATTTATCTGAGATTGAAGTGCCTTTAGCTGACATGCTTTATATTCTTCTTCAAGTTCGAACTTAGTTCTCTCAGCTTTTGCAATCTCAATATTCTTTTTATATATTTCATTTTGAGTCCTTTTTAAAAGAGCTTCTTCCACAATGTAATTGCTTACATGAGACATCATTTCAGATACGGACTTAATCTTTTCAAAGCTTAAAACTGGTATTTTATTATAAGCCTCCAATATTTCCTCTTTTTCCTTAACATCATACTCTAACGTATTAGTTAAAACCTCTTCTAAATTATAATTTTCTTCATTATCTACAAGTACTTGTCCAACCATAACTGAACCTAAATATTGTCCTTCTATAATTATAGGAACAGCTACATCTACTAATCCTCTATGACATTTATATATATAAAAGCTACCTTCCCTAGCAGCCTCTAAACCCCCTCTTGAATCACACTTCTCACAAAGCTTTGAAAACTCTTTCTTTTTTCTTATAAGCTTACAAAATTCACTACATCTACTGTGTTCTGTAACAGGTATTCCCATATAATCTACAGTAACTATTGCGAATTCAGTTGCCTTAGCTATATCATCTTGTATTTTTTGAAATGATTTAAGGTCTAAAATATCTCTAATATCTAATAAACTTGCCATTTTTCCTCCTTAAGAGTTTTATAGTTTCTAATTATGTCTATCTTTACTGAAAATAACTATATTAATTTTACTCAATTAGATTTAGCAAAAAAAAATTATTACCTATACCCAACATATAGATAATAATTTTAAATCTTACTCAACTTAGTTTATTAAAATATATTTACATAAACTAAAGCTCCACATATTGCTCCACATATTGGTGCAATAACTGGTATCCAAGCATAACCCCACTTTGAGTCGCCTTTTCTTGGAATTGGTAATAAAAAGTGTGCAAGTCTTGGACCAAAATCTCTTGCTGGATTTATAGCATATCCAGTAGGACCACCTAAACTTAGTCCAATTGCCCATATTAAAAATGCTACTATGATAATCTTTACACCATAATTTAAATCATGAGCACCTATACCTAAAATAGCAAATGATAGAACAAAAGTACCTATAAACTCAGTTAAAAAGTTTATTTTTTTATCTTCTATCTCCGGTATAGTACAGAAAACTCCAAGTTTTGAAGTTTTATCTTCAGTTTCTTCAAAATGATTGTAATATATTATATAGACAACAACTGCACCTAAGAATGCTCCTATAAGTTGAGCTATTATGTATGGAATAACCTGAGACCATGAAAACTGTCCAACTACAGCTAAAGCCAAAGTTAAAGCCGGATTAAAAAGCGCTCCGCTTACACTTGTAAAAATTGCTGCTGGTATAGCTACAGCTAAAGCCCAGCCTGTAGTTATAACTATCCATCCTGAGTTATTCCCTTTTGTTTTCTTTAAAACTACGTTAGCAACAACACCATCACCTAATATTATAAGTAGCATTGTTCCTATTAATTCAGCTAAAAATGTTACCATAAGTATCCCCCTAGATATTTATAGCATAAATACATTTTCACCTTAATAAAACTTTAATATTTCTTTAACAACATTTATACTATAATATATATGTTAAAAAATAGTCAAGCCTTTTTATTTAATTTTCTCTTTAAACTACTTGATTCATTGATTTAAATTATCTATTTTTCAATTCATTTTTAATTTCTTCAATGTCCTTTTCCATTCTAACTATTCTTTTATTAAGTCCAAATGTACCTTTTATAAATTTAAATATTAAAACTATAATTCCTATAAGTATAGCTATATTTATAAGCGTAGCTAACATTCTAAAAAAATCTAATTCCATATAAATTCTCCTTTTTAATTTTAATTATTAACAGCATTATAATTTATTTACATTTTATTTTCAATCTGCCAATTAATATTTGTTAAATATAAAACTTTTTAACACTCTTTTTATAAATTTTAATTTATTTCCTTATAACTATTGTAAATTTTCAAAAATAATTATTTACATTTAATTAATATTTATTGCTTTATAAATACTTTTTGACAATGTAAACCTTGTAAGAAGGGATATTACTCCAATATGTTTCCAACTGGCGAACTCCTGTATTTAAGCTATTTCAAAAGCAATTTGACATAAATATATCCTTTGATATATAGTTATTTTTAATTGGATTTTAATTTATTTTTTATTTTATATTTATTCATATTTAACATTGATAGATAAATAACATATAAACATACTATCAGAAAATATTTTTTATTATGGGGAGGATACTTAAAATGTATAGCTTAAAAAATGACTATAGTGAAGGAGCGCATCCTAAAATTTTAGAGGCTTTAATGGAATCAAATTTTGTTCAAGAAGAAGGCTATGGATATGATAAACATACTCAAAATGCAATTTCTAGGATAAAAGAACTTTCAGAAAATGAAAATATAGATATTCATCTTATTTCTGGTGGAACTCAAACAAATCTTATTGCAATAGACGGATTTTTAAGACCTTATGAAGCATGCATATCACCTAATACTGGACATATTGCAGTTAATGAATGTGGTGCCATTGAATATACTGGCCATAAGGTAATAACTATAGATTGTGAAGATGGAAAATTAAACTCTGAATTAATTGATGATTTATTAGGTGAATATGGAAGTGAACACTTACTAATACCTAAGCTTGTTTACATATCTAATCCAACAGAACTTGGAACTGTTTATACTAAAGACGAATTAAAAAATCTTTATGACTTTTGTCAAAAGAAAAATCTTTTATTATATGTGGATGGAGCTAGACTTGGATCTGCTCTTTGCTTAGAAGAAGCTAATCTTTCATTAGCTGATATGTGTAAATACACAGATGCATTTTCTATTGGCGGAACCAAAAATGGTGCTCTTCTAGGAGAAGCTTTAGTAATAAGTAATGAAAGTTTACAACCTAACTTTAGACATAATATAAAACAAAAAGGTGCCCTTTTAGCCAAAGGAAGACTTTTAGGAATTCAATTTGAAGAATTATTTAAAGATGGCTTATACTTTGAACTTGCATCCCACTCAAATAAAATGGGTAGAATATTATCAGAAGGAATTAAAGAATGTGGATATGACTTGTTAATAGAATCACCTACAAACCAAGTCTTCCCTATATTGCCAAACAAAATTATAGAAGAACTTGAAAAAGATTATTTATTCTATAGATGGACAAAAGTAGATGAAAACACTTCTTCAATAAGACTGATAACTGCTTGGGCAACAAAAGAAGAAGCTATCTCAGACTTTGTAAAAAAACTTAAAGAACTTTCATTATAACTTTATGATTTGATTATATAAAGTAATATAATGAACTATATCTTTAAAGTTAACTATAAACAAAGAGGAGTTGTATAGAACAACTCCTCTTTTATCATTCAACAAATTATATATCAACAACTTGACCTGTAGATATATATGATATTTTGTTTCCTAAGATTCCTTCAAGCATCTTAAAAGCTTTCATACCAGTGCAGTGACAAGTATAAAACTTAGTATCTCTTGCTCCTAATACTTCACCTAATGCTTCTATAAAATTATCCCCTTCACTTCTGCCAGTAACAGGATTAAATATATGAAAACCACTTATTACACAATCTAAATCTTTTCCTACTATAATTTCAGCTTTATCTATTATATTTCTTATATCATTGTGAGCACATCCTCCAAAAAGAACATACTTTTCTCCATCTTTTATTATAAGATTCTGTTCATGAGCAAAATCATCTTCAAAATAAAGACCGTCTACCCTTTTATATAAAGCTCCATTAAAACGTGAAATTTCATATTTTCTTTCTATGCCAGAAAATAAATAAAGTTCATCATCTATTTTTAAATCTCCATCAGTAAGTATTATTCTTGGATTATCTTTAAGCTCTGCATCCAACCCTATATACTTTTTAAAGATTCCAACAACACTATAATATTCATTAAAAGCATCTTTATTAACATATATTTTAGCTTTATTGTTTACTTTTAAAAATGCCTCTAATCCACCACCATGGTCACTATGTCCATGGGAGATTATAACTGTATCTACCTCGCTTAAGTTAATGCCTAGCTTTTGTGCATTTTTGATTAAAGCATCTTTTGGACCTAAATCAAAAAGAATACTATGTTTAGCAGTTTCTATATGAAATGATAAGCCATGCTTATTTTCAAATTCTGGTGCTATTTTTGTATTTTCTACTAATGTTGTTATTCTCAAAATTCCCATCCCCTTTTGCTATAAAAAATAATAATTTAAAATACTTAATATTCTAAATTTTTATAAGGTTAATTCTAATTCTTTTTATTATAAAGGTAACATATTTGCTTTTTTAGCTATTATTTTTTCTTCTTCTGTTAAATCTCTTGAAATATACTGATAACAATTTAATATTAAATCTGAATAAGTATCAAATGCTTCTTGGTTAGCAAATCCCTTTCCTTCAAACATTCTATCCATCATTTGACTTACATTTTTTATATAAAGATATGGATTTACAAAAGTAACCAAATCTCTAAATCCATTACCTTCATCATCTTTAATTTCATCTTGTAACTTATGATCACATTCGCCTTTACAACATGGAAGAACTCTAACTATTTTATCGTCTTTATCTGTTATGATTTGAACCATTGATTTCTTAACATCGTCCATTAAATCTCTTCCACATAAAACACAACGTACAGTTTCATTATTAGAAAATATATTTGATTTTTTTATCATATTTACATCTCCTCTGTCAATAATAATCAATTATTCATTACTAACTTATTAATTTTATAAATAGTCTTTTTTTCATCAATATTATCTTCATAACAACTTACATAAATGCTTCTTCCAGTCTGAATATGAAGAAGCCAATTATCAAGCAAATTTAAATAAATTAACCTTAAATATAAATCATCAAGCTTTCTTCCAACAAAACCATTTCCACTATTATACACTTCATTACTAACTGCATAATTTGAATGATATATGATATCTTCTGGATTACTTTGTACTAGCTTTAGATTTCCTTCAAAATCAATTATCAAAGAATTATTATATCTATCATCGCCTTCTTCCAAGAGTTTTCTTAAGTCTTCAATTGTAAACAGCTTTGGCTTTTCACTTCTATGAACTACTATTTCAATATTAAAATTATCAACTCCTAAGTAACTTACATGAGCTCCTAAAACATTAACTTTTTCTCCATTAACAATAAGTATCTCTTCTTTTTCAAGCCATTTTTCGGCTTCTTCGTGAGTTTTAAAAACCATATCATTTACTAAGTCAAATTCTTTAAAATTGTCTTGAGGCTCCCAATTAGAATTACATTTTAATCTATATACGCTTTCTAACGGTATTTTATAAGCATTTATTGTAAAGAACATATCCTCACCCCTCATTTAAATAATAAAACAAAGTTTAAAGCCAAATAATTACATTTAAATTATATCATTTTCTTTACTTTTTGTACACATTTACATAGCTACTGATAACTTAACATTAAAAATTACTAAACTTATCTAAAGAGTAATTTGATTAATTCCCTATTCTTTAGCATATAATAAAGTATAATATTTCTTCAAAAATTTGTATATAATAAACATCTTAATTTGAAAGGAAGTGTAAATAAAACATGTATGAATATAAATGTATTGAAAAAAAATTACTGACTCCGAATTCAAATAGAGAAATTAAAGAAGAAATTAAATTATTAGAAAAAGAACTCAACTATTTAGCTGAAAGTGGGTGGAAGCTTATCTTAAAACTTGAACCCTCACATAACACAGAAGATTATGAAATACTTATATTTGAAAGAACAAAACAAAATCCTCTTGAATAATTTAGTATATTTATATAGACAAAGTAATAAGGTAAGGAAAGATCTTACCTTATTTATATTCATTAAAAGAACTTATTTCATCCATGCTTTTTCTAACTTTTTTTCTACTTTCCTTATTATCATAATATCCCAAAGAAATAACTAAGTGAATGTCTTTATTACTAGGTATATTTAAAACCTTTTTTATGTTTTTCTCTTTAAACCATCCCATCATGCATGTTCCTAGTCCAAGTTCAGTAGCTGCTAGACACAAGTGTTCTGATGCTATACCTATATCAATTGAAGTATAATCCTTCTTTTTTATAAGTTCACCCATTTTTGATGTAAAATTACGTTTTTCTCCAACAACAATAATAAAAGCTGGCGAAGTTAAAGCAAACTTATTTATTCCTATAAGAGGATCGTATAAATTATTAGCAATCTCTTCCACCTTATTTTTATCATCTACTAAAACAAACTTCCATGGTTGAGCATTGCAAGCTGAAGGTGCCATTCTAGCTGCTTCAACTACTTTAATCATTTTTTCTCTTTCAACATCTTTATCCAAATATCCTCTTACACTTTCTCTTTTATTGACTAATTCAAAAAAGCTCATACTTACTCTCCTCTACCTAATTGATTATAAAATCTATTTTATCATTTTTATTATCAATACAGTTAATTTAATTTTTAATATTAATCTTATTTTTAGATTTTTAGATATTTTTTTATTATTATCATCATCATTTACGAGTATATCTAATAAGTAATAATATCTATTTTTAATAGGTGATAAACCTACTAGAACTATGGATTACTTATTATATTTACTTCTATAAATCAACACTCACTTAAAATATAGCCTTTTTTAAACAATAAAAATAGTTATTAGACTATATAATCTTTAAATGATATAATAAACAGATATTTGCATAAAAAATTATGCAAATATCTGTTTATTATATAAATACCAAAGAAGAAATCATCATCTATGATGATATTTATTAAGGAGAGATTTTATGTTTATAGTTAACCAAGAAAAATGTATTGCATGTTCTCAATGCATAAAGGATTGTCCAGTAAACGACATAAAGTTTATTAATGAAAAAGCTAATATAAAAAATAGAAACTGTATAAAGTGCGGTCATTGCATAGCAATATGTCCAACAAAAGCTATTTCAACAGACGATTATAACATGGATGAAGTCAAAGAATATAATAAAGATACATTCTCTTTAAATGCTGAAAATCTATTAAACTTTATAAAATTTAGAAGAAGTGTTAGAAAATTCAAAGATAAAAAAATTGAAAAAGAAAAGCTAGAAAAAATAATAGAAGCTGGTAGATTTACTCAAACTGCTGTAAATAGTCAAGATGTTTCATATGTAGTTATTACAGAAAAACTAGACAAGCTAAAAGAATTAGCTTATGAAAGTTTAAGAGCTAAAGGTGAATATATACTTAATAACGAAACCGAAAACAACCAGTTAAAAAGATATGCATTAATATGGACTAAAATGTATAAAGCGTACAAATCAGATTCTATGAATAATGACAGACTGTTCTATAATGCGCCTGCTGTTGTTTTAGTATTTTCACATCATGATCTTGATGGAGAATTAGCTTCTTCAAATATGGAACTTATGACTAATGCACTAGGTCTTGGAACATTCTTTAGTGGATTCTTACAAATAGCCGCTGAAGGTAATGAAGAGATGATGAACCTATTTGGAGTTAAAGGTAAGAAAATTGCTTCATGTATGGTCATCGGCTATCCTGCTGTTTCTTACAAAAGAACTACACCTAGAAAAGAAGCTGAAATTAATTGGATTTAATAAATTTTATGCTTTAATAATAAAGGAGCTATATAAATATATCTCCTTTATTATTATATTAAAACTCACTATACTACAATTTCATCTATTATTGGTAAAAAGCATTCTACTACTTTAGGATCAAACTGAGTACCAGCGCATCTTGCAAGTTCTAATTTTGCCTCTTCTTTTGACATTTTTCTTTTATAAGTTCTTTCTCCAGTCATAGCATCAAAAGCATCTACTACACATATTACTCTTGCTAAGAATGGGATATCTTCTCCCTTTAACCCTAGTGGATAACCTGTCCCATCATACCTTTCATGATGAGCAAGAATCCCTTGTGCTAAATGTTCTATATCTGGATTAAACATAGCTATTCTATAACCTTTTTCTGAATGAGTTTTTATAATTTCAAATTCCTCATTTGTAAGCTTTCCTGGTTTAGATAAAATTTCTATAGGTATTCCAACCTTACCTATATCATGTAATTTAGCTAGTTTACATAGTTCCAATAAATACTTTTTATCTAGATTCATCTTTCTTCCTAATTTAAAAGCATACTCTTCTACTCTTTCAATATGCTCTTTTGTTTCCTTATGCTTTTTTGATAAATTATCTTGCAATGCTTCAACTATTCTTTTCTTTATTTCCTTTTCATAAATAAGTTTCTCCCTATAAACCTTATCCTCTGCTTCTATTAAAAACGATTCTATAGGCTTATCTTTATCCCTTGTAGTTGCGCATCCAAGAGCTATACTTAAAGGGAATTCACTTCCACTAAATTTTTCACAATTTTCTCTTATTCTACTACATATAATGTTAGCTTCCCTTTCATCAGTCTTAGGTAAAAGAATACAAAACTCATCTCCCCCCCATCTAAACATAAAATCACTTTTTCTGCATGAATTCTTTATTACATTAGCAATATTTATTAAGAGCTTGTCTCCATCTAAATGTCCTATAGTATCATTTATTATTTTTAATCCATTAACATCTCCCATTATAAAGCTTAAAGGAAAAAAGGATTCCTTATTTAGTTCTTCTATTTTTTCATCAAAATAAGCTCTGTTATATAATTCAGTAAGTTTATCCATATAACTCATCTTTTTAAGTTTATTTTCTAAAACAACATTATCAGTAATATCCCTAATTATTCCTACTATTCCAGTAGCATTTCCACTTTTATCTATAACAGGAACCTTTATCGATTCAATATATTTTACGCCTACTTTATTTTTCAACTCAAATTCCATACGTTTTTTAATTTTTGTTTTTATAACAAGCTTGTCTAAATTATTTATTTTTTCAACTAAATCATTGTTACTCAATATAATATTGTCTTTTCCTAAAGTTAACGATAATTCATTTATATTTTTATTTACAATTTCCTCTTTTGATTTACCATAAATCTCCCTAGTTAAAGTATCATTACATGCCAAATATCTTCCATCTATATCTTTATGATAAATACCATCTGGCATATTATCAAAAATAGTATTTAATAAATCTTTTTGATGTATTATTTCTTCCTCATACCTTTTTCTTTCACTTTGATTTTGTAAAATACCTAAAAAGCATGTAATTTTATCTTTATCCATTATAGGTGCTAAATAACATTCTAAAAATGTTCCTTCTGGATATCCTAAATGCTCTGAATATCCTGTAAATAATTTAGGTTTTCCATCCTTTAATACCTCATTATAATTTCCTATATATTCCTCAACTGTTTTTTTAGGAAATAGTTCATAAATTGTTTTCCCAATAATCTCATTTTTTTCTAATCCTAGCGTATTTGCATAATATTTATTAACAAAAAGAAATATACCATCTTTTCCCAATAACCATATTGAATAAGGTATATTATCTAATAAAACTTCTAATAAATTCATATACTCAACCTTTCCTCATAAGTATTCAAATAATGCCTCGTGAATTTAATTTTACCATAAATATTAAAATTATTTTATACTTACAAAAATGTATAATAAATTTCATCATTCTACTTACTATAGAGACTAGTATTCTAATATTCTATATTCTCCTATGTATGTAATAATATTTTCTATGACAGTTACACTGTTTTTCTTTAAGCATTTTTATGTGTGATTTACAATCTAAGTATTTAGTTACTTTTAAATAAAATAAAATAATTGATATTATTAAAACTGCTAATCCACAAATATAAATTCCTCTATAATTTATTCTATCTATTATAAATCCACCCACAAAGTTTCCTATAGCACAGGAAACTCCATTTACTAAAAGTTTAACACCTGCAAATACATCCCTGTTTTCAACTTCTATATGACTCATCATTGAACTATCTAAAGAAGATCCAACTAAACACGCACTTGTAGCTCTACATACTAAAAATATTGTAAAAATCATAGTTGAGAAACCTAATGACAATAAAAATGTACTTAATGCTATTCCTATCATTGCAAATAACTCAAACTTTCTTATACCTATTTTCTCTATAATATTTGGCATTAAAGTTATACTTATCATATTTATAGCAGTTATTATAAAATTAACTATAGAAATTGTTGTATTACTCATATTAAACTGATTCTTTAAAATTAGATTGTTGTATGGCCAAATAGCACTTCCACCTACTGATAAAACAAATAAAAACACTGCAAATACTCTTATTCTTTCATGAGTCTTAAGTAAAATCAATGCATTCTTTAATGCCTTCCTAGCAACTCTACGCTCTCCTTTAATTCTTTCATCTTTAGGTAGTAAAAATAATCTTATTCCAAAAGCAACTAAAGTCATGAATGCAGCTAATAAGAATAGCTTTTTATACCCCATATTATGAAATATCGGAACTCTATTTATATTACCCGCTAATAAACTGCCTAATGTTGATGCTATAAAATTAACTGATGATTTATAACTATATGCACAGCACTCCTTATCAGGAGTTGTATATGAATATAAAAGTTGTAACTCTGTAACCTGTATAAAACATAATCCAATATTAACTAAGATTTGTGCTATCAATAATAGTGTATATCCCGTAAATATTACATAAAAGCCTATACCTATAGCACTTAATAAACATCCTATAATAAGAACACTTTTCCTCCCTAATATTTGTATAAATGGTCCTATGAAGAATCCTACCATAGAAGAAAGTGCCCCTATAGAAAAAATAAAGCCAATTTTATCTGGTGAAATATTAATTTCATTTAAATATAATATTTGTAAAAAACCATATATTCCAAAAGCTCCTGCTAAAATTAATTCACTTATAACAATTATTTGTACATTCCTTGAAAAGTTAACATATGTTTTTATAGTATTAAACCTCTTCATAATAAACTCCTTATATCTATAACTATAAAATCTCTATTTATTATAATGAACAGTATGCATCACTTTTATGTATCTTACTTCATCCAAAGAATTTAAATATATAAAAAACATATAATTAAATCTAATAAAATTGGGCATTTATAATATCATAATGAATGAACTAATTTCTAACAATTGTTATTTACTACTTTATATGCTACCATTTTCATAACACTATTTAATAATTACTTTCGAAAGGATTTATTATGAATTTTAATTTGACCGAAACACTATTTTCAATTTCATTTGCTTTAGATTGTGTAGAGCGTGATTTGTTGGGAGTAAAAACAAATCACTCAAAGAGAGTTGCATATATGTGTATAGAAATATGTAAAATCATTGGACTTCCTAAGTCTCGATTATTTGATGTAGCTGCTTGTGCTATTTTACATGATAATGCCTTAACTGAATATATACACTCTGAACATAAAAATTATAATAGTGTAAATATTAAAAACCATGTAAATGAAAACTTACATTGCATTCTAGGTGAAAATAATTTTAGAAAACTACATTTATTTGAAGATGTTACTGGCTCTATATTGTTTCATCATGAAAATGCTAATGGATCTGGTCCTTTCAATAAAACTTTTAATGAAATACCACTTTATGCACGCTTAATCCACTTGGCTGACTCACTTGATAGTAAATTTAATTTAAATACAATAGATGAAAATAAATTTAAGCTAGTAACTAAATATCTTCAAGAAAATACAGATAAACTTTTTGATTACCAATGTGTAAACTGGTTTTTATCTGCTTTTAATTTAGATAAATTTACAAACTTAAGAGATGAAAACATAGATATATCACTTCATAAAGTTTTACCTAAGTTAAAGCTAAACTATTCAAGTGATGACCTTATAAACTTTGCAAGGATATTCGCAATAATAATAGATTATAAATCTGAATTTACTCAAAAACATTCTTTAGGCGTTGCAGATAAAGCAATGAAAATGGGTGAATACTATAATTATGATACTGATACTCGTGCAAAAATGTACTTTGCTGGAGCTATACACGATATAGGAAAGCTTGTTGTAGATGTAGATGTGTTAGAAAAACCAGGTAGACTTACAAGTGATGAATATAGACATATTCAAACCCATGTATACTACACATATATTATGCTAAAGGATATAGATGGCCTTGAAGATATAGCTTCCTGGGCTTATTGCCACCATGAAAAACTTGATGGCAGTGGTTATCCATTTGGAAAAACAGCTAACGAACTTGGTAAATTTGAAAGACTTTTCGCTTGTATAGATATATATCAAGCATTAACTGAAAAACGTCCTTACAAAGATGGGATGAGCCATAATGATGCCATGAAAATAATTAAAGATATGGTCTATAAAAACCAACTTGACGGAAATATTGCCAATGATATAGATAAGGCATTTTCTCCAAATAAATATTCTTTAGAACTATAAAAATGATATACCAAGATTAATCTTGGTATATCATTTTTTATAGTATAATTACATCATAATTTCATAATATAAATCTACTAAATCATAAATAAAATCGTATTCTTTAACCACAAAACTTATACAATTAAATCCATTACCTTATTGCCTTTTTTAATCTTTTCTTAAATTTTTCAAGTTCATTTTTTGAAGGATATGGTGTTTTACTTTCTAAAGCCTTCTCAACCACTGCTAATGCTTTTTTATATTCTTCTCTCTTTTCATATGCTAAAGCTAAATAATATGGATATATGCTTGTATCCTCATAAGATTTTATTTTACCTTTATAGTAATCAACAACTTCTTTATAGTATTTTTTATCATATTTATTGGTTGAGTGTAATCCACTTTCTTTTATATTATATATTGAAATTTGATATCCACCATCATTATTCTTTTTCCACAAAATCAATTCATAATTACAGTCATCATTTAAATCTTTTAAATACATTTTATTATAAAAATATTCATTATTATCAAAAGCTTTGCTTAATCTTCCACCTCTTAATCTCAATATATATAACTTATTTAAATCTTCATTTACTTTAAAACCTACAAAAACATAGTATTCTCTATCTATTTTTTTAACAATAAGTTCCTCTATTGTACATCCTTCGCCTCTAAAATTTGCTTTTAATGTACAAAAGTCTCTATTTTCTTGAATAACTCCAATATAAGGGCTATCATTCAACAAATAAGGGACTAATATTTCTAAATGTCCATCATTATCTATATCTTCTTTTATAAATGATTTATCCCCTAAGTCTGTTTTAACATTGATAAATACTGTATCTATTGGAAACTTATTTGCTATTTCTCTAGATACATCTTCTTTTATGTTATATATTAAAGTATTATTACTCTCATTTCTATTTTTGATAACTTCCTCCTCTATTCTTATTTCATTAGTTTTATAGCAAGCATTTAATCTATTAGAAACATCCTTTATCTCTTCTTTTGAATTATAAAAATCAACAAATGCAGTATTTGTTGTTTTTATTGTTTTAAACTCTCTTGCTCCTAATTCCTTGCCACTCTCAAACTTATCTTTCAAATTATCTGTAAAATAAATATTATCATTTTTAAATTTTTTCTCTTCGCTTTTGTTGATAAAACTTCTATTTCCACCTTCAAAACCATCATCTATGAATTCAACTGTATTATCTATTTCTTTTTTACTATTATCCTTAGTAATCTTTTCACCAAATTCAAATGATCCTATATTGAATATAGTTATTTTATCATCTATAAGACTTACAAAGCTCTCTATAAATCCAATAGTATCTGCATTTGAAACACCTACAACTCTCTGCCTTATAAATAGATAATATGTTTCTTGATAGACTGCTTTTATTGGAAATGCGTTATTTATAGCTGATACAGTTGGTATTTCATCCTTTTTAACCTTTCCATTTTTATCATATATAATATCTAAATATATTTTAGGCTTATTTCCAATATAAAATGTGTATTTTTCTCTCAATGTATTTGAAAGTACCTCAACCATATAATCTTCTAAATATTTAGAAGTTAGCTCGTATTTTTCTGAAAACATATCAGGATTAAATATTTGCTTTAATTTTCCATTGCTATAAACATAAACTACAGAAATAGCAAAACCACCTGTTCCACCATAAGCTCCTCTAAGCATTATTTCATCTCGGCCATCATTATTAAAATCCCCTAAAAACAACTCTAAATTGTATCCACTATAATCAACTTTTGTTGTTATCGGCTCATTCCCATCACCTGGATTAATCACTATCTCAATATTTTCAACATAATTGCTTCCTTTTTCAAAATAACTTCCTACCAATATAACTTTATCCTTACTATCTTTTTCTATTACATTGCCAATTTTCACATCTAATATTGTTTGTTTATTTAGATTTGGCATAATAAATCCACCTTATAAATTATTGTTACAATATATAATATTTAATTACTTGTAAAAAGTTATAAGGTAATTAATTTTAATTTTTGTTATATTTTAATATCTTTTGGTAAAAATAAAAAAGAAAGAGTTAGACTTAAATAAATCTAACTCATAATATAAATCAAGAAAACATATATTGGGGTCTTCCATCTAAAGTTATAACCTCTACAATGTCTATTAATCCTAATAAACACAAACATCTTATTCCAGAGCCAACTTGTTCTTTTGTAAATCCATGAGGCATTATATTTCTCTCAATAGCACTTGTAGAAGTTACTCCAACACTCTTTACAAAAGCTAAAATCAAGTGAGATACCATATTACAACACCTCTCTACAATAAAACTTATAAAATTCAATAATACTTCTACAATTATATTTTTTGCTATTTTAAAAATATAATACTCTACTTACTTAGGATATTTAGGTATTTTATGCTAATCATTATATTTTTCTAAGGCTTTTTTAACAAGCTTTTGTCTTTCTCTTGCGCGTTCCAACCCACTTTTAGTATTTAAATCATAAGAGCTTGGTGCTTGAGGAAGTCCTGCAAGAAGTGTTGCTTCATCATAAGTCAAATCCTTAGGCTTTTTATTAAAATATCCTTCTGAAGCCTCTGAAACACCTGTATATCCAGAACCAAAATATATTGAATTCACATAAAGCTCTAATATTTCTTTCTTTGAATAATCTTTTTCTAATTGAAAGCTAAGCATAATCTCTTTTATCTTTCTTTTTAAACTTCTTTCATTGCTTAAACAAAGATTTTTTGACGTTTGTTGAGTGATAGTGCTTCCGCCCTCTCTAAGTTCACCAGCCTTAATATTATTTACTATTGCTCTAACAATCCCTCTAAAGTCAAGTGCCCCATGATTATAAAATCTTCTATCTTCAGTCGCGACTATAGCATCTAAAAATGTTTCATTTATATCATCTATTTTTACGTAATTACTTTTACTTTGTAATTCATTTATGCTATTTTGTAAAATATATTTATCACTCTTTTTACCACTAGAACATCCAATAAAGAATGTGGCTATTACTATTGTGAAAATTAAAAATAATATAAACTTATTTCCTAATATCTTTTTCATATAATACTTTCTCCCCTAATAAATTATGTACACTCTCCATAAAGCCTTTTAGTTATTTACAAATTTTAAATCTTTAATGTAATTATACGTAATTTATTCTATAAGTAACATTCAATTTTCTTACTTTTATATTTCAATTTTGTAAGAATTTTATCTACTACATAGATGTTATTTCCAACAGCCTCAACTAGTTCAAACTTAAAGATATAAATGAAGCACCTTCTAAAAACAAAGCTTAATAAAAAACTAGCCGTATCAAAATCAACTAATAAAAAGTTGTTTTAATACGGCTAGTTCTTTAATTTACATATTTATTTAAATATTTATCTATTGTTTGCCAGTATAATTGCGGATCAACTTTATTGGACTTAGCATGACCAGCACCTTCTATTATTAGTTTCTTCTTTGGTGCAGAAGAAGCATTATAAAGCTCATCCACCATATATGCTGGTACAAAGGTATCTTTATCACCTTGAATAAATAATGTAGGTGTATTTGATTTAGAAACTTGACCTATTGATGAGTCTCCATTTATCCAATACCCAGCTCTTACTCTTGTAATAATATTTGCTACATAAAGCATTGGAAATGGAGGTAGTCCAAATAATTCCTTTAACTGATATGCAAATTCATCCCATACACTTGTATATCCACAATCAGCAATTATTGCTTTAACATTGCTTGGAAGCTTTTCTCCTGATACATTCATAACAGTTGAAGCTCCCATTGAAACTCCAAATAAAACAATCTCTGCATCTGAATCTTCTTTTATTATATAATTAATAAGATCTATTATATCAATACGCTCATCCCACCCCATACCAATATAATCACCTTCACTACTTCCATGACCTCTTAGGTCTGGAATAATAACATTATATCCCATATCAAAAAAGTTCTTAGCATATGATGCTGTTAATTTCCCTTCTGATGTATATCCATGGACTGTGATAGCCCATTTATTTGTATTAGGTTTTTTTATAAGATAATTATGAAGCTTTAGTCCATCTCTTGATGTCATATAAAAATCCTCATATCCACTTTGTTCTAAAAGCCATTTTTGACTTGAAATACTCACAGGACCGCTTGTCCCATTAATTGTAACAACATCATTGTTGCTTTCTGTTGAAGCAAAAATCATATCTTTAGGTGTATCTGGATTTAAAGCTAAATTATATAAATAGTTACCACCAAAACCTATTGCAGAAATAGTAACTATTACTACTATAGCTAAAATTCCACCTATCCATTTCTTAGCCTTACTCCACTTATTCTTTATTCGTTCTTCTTGTCTTATATCTAACTTACTCATTTATTCTCCTTTAATAAAGAAATTCGTAAGACATATTATAACACGACTTATTTTGATAATCAAATATTTCCAACCACAAATTATTTGATATAATTACCAACAAAAAAATAAGCAATATGAAAAGTATACAACTAATTTCATATTGCTTACTTATATAATCCTAGTATTAACATATTTTTATACTCTTAGTGTAATTTAACTTAATCAATTAATAAAATAATAATATAAAAAAATTAACACAAACACTGATATCATAGATATAAAATACGCTACATTTCTACCAAATTCGCTTTTTACCTTAACAAGTATAAAATAATTAACTAAAGGTTCAATGATACCAATTATAGTAAAAAATAATACTATTCCTAATATACTTATATCAAAGAAGCCTAAAATAAATTTATTAAATAAAATTATTATAATCATTGCTATAAATGAAGATTTTATAGAGTTAAAAATCCATTTTCTCCATGAAAAGCTAGAAAAATATGATTTTATAATATCTGAAATAAATTCTTCTAAATCATCACCTATAACCATATTTATAGGAATATTATTAGTTTGATTTCTATAAAACATTTCTAACAAATCTTCTTTTATTTCTTTACAGTCTCTTTTTTTTATTAACTGCTTCCCCAGTATATCTTCTATTCTATCCATTGCAATATAATATTCTCCTCTTAAAGAATACTTATTAACTTTGCTATTTTCCATACAGCGCTCCTTTTATACAAATAAATTTTAATAATGCTCTAATTAATATTTTTCATCTGTACAAAAATTCTTCTAAGGAATCCAAAGGTTATCTAATGCTTTGGCTATATTATCCCAAGAAACTTTAAACTCATTAAGTTCATTCCTTCCCTCTTCTGATAAAATATAGTATTTTCTACTGGGTCCAATATTAGACTTTCGCTTTGTACCTATTATTAAGTTCTTTCTTTCTAATCTGAGTAATAGTGGGTATAATGATCCCTCCGAAAAGTCATTAAACCCTAATTCTTGAAGTTTAATATAAATTTCATAACCATATGTTTCTTCATTATCAATAATTTTAAGTATAACCCCATCCATAGTGCCTTTTAAAAGTTGAGAAGTAATTGCCATAAGCTAATTTCTCCTTTATCTACCTTGCTATACAATTTAGTAACTATATTGTATAACAAGGTAGATTTTCTTGTAAATATTTCCTGATAAAATTTAAACATTATTAACTTTTAAAGTTATTTGTATAAACAATATTAGGTTTGCCTCTAAATTATATATTCTTAAGGATTTCATAGAGAATTTTAATAATAAAAAATTTATATACCATACTCAATTTAAGTGATAAAATAATAAAGCACGTTAAAAACTAAAATAATTATATTTTATAGACGAAAGATGGTGTTTTTGTGAAAGCAAACTTTTTTATACCTAAGTACATGGAAATATTTAAATGTATAGGTCCTAATTGTACTGATACTTGTTGTGCTGGTTGGGATGTTAATATAGATGAAAATACATTCAATAAATATGAAACTAGTACTAATAAATTAAAAGATTTAGTTAAAGGAAAGTATATTAAGAATAATGAATCTAATGATTCATTTAATTATGGATTCATGGTTATTACCACTGATAATAAATGTCCTTTTTTAAACTCTTCTCTACTTTGTGATATTCATGGAGGATGTGGTGAAGAAAATCTATCAATAACATGCAAAAGATATCCAAGAGTTTTTAATATTATAGATGATGTATATGAAAAAAGCGGAATACCATCTTGTGAAGAAGTTTGTGAATTAGCTTTTAAAAACAAAAATAAAATGGAATTTATAGAAATCGAAGAAGAAATAAATGAAGAAACTATAGAGATACGAAGAGTTATTGATACCGAAGCCTTTGACGGATCTGATAGTCTACTTCAATATTTCTGGGATATAAGAATATGCTCCATAAATATTATGCAAAATAGAGATTTTTCAATAGAAGAACGTTTAAGTTTATTAAAATCTTTCTACTGCAACCTAAAATCTCTAAAATCAGTATTTGATTTCAATGGAATTGAAGATTTATTAGACTCATTAAACCAATCTAACTTTGACTTTTCAAAGTTTTCTAGTAACCATATAAATAGTTCAGAATTAATCTCATCAAAATATTTAAATGATATTACGAGTAATAAGCTAATAGATAGCGTAATTGGAAATAGAATTAAAGATTTACTTAAAGATTTAAAAGTAAATATATCTATATATCATAACAAAACTATTTCTCCAATTCTAATATTAGATGATATAGTTAAATGTAATTCAAAACTTGAAGAATATTCATATATCTTTGAGAATTATTTAGTAAATCAAGTCTTTAAGGATATCATACCATTTAATAAAGGTGAGAACCTAATAGAAAGTATTGATACATTGATAAACTTATACACTTTAGTAAAAGCTTATCTAATACTTGATTATAAGTATTCAAATATAGCTATTTCTGAAGAACAAATCATAAGAGTTATTCAAGCTTTAAGTAAGGATACAGAACATAATAGAGTGTTTAAAGATATATTAGCTCAATAAAAGTTCATATAAGCTAAACTAAAATAAAAGACGCTATACTCATAATTAGAGCTACGGCGTCTTTTATTTTAGTCTTTGTTTAAACAATATGATAATTCATCACTATTTAAGTTTCCTAGATATACTTTATTCAAGTAGTTTTTTAGTAAATTATAAGCCATTTTCATTTCATCTAGTGATGTAGCTCTTTCCGTCATCTTATATCGTGGAAAATATCTTGATACATGAAGAGGAATATCTTTATTTAAGTTACTTAAAAACACACCTACTTCTTCAATGCTTTTGTTATCACAATTTGAATTTGGAACTAATAATGTTGTTACCTCTATGTGCTTTTTTTCATCATTAGCAATAGTAATTGTTCTTTTCACATCTTCTAAAGATCCAAAGCAAAGTTTTTTATAATATTCAGCATTTCCTTTTAAATCAATATTTAAAGCATCTACATACTGTAACAATTCTCTTAAAGGTTCTTCATTTATATATCCATTAGTAACCAAAACGACTTTATGATTTTTATTTTGTTCTTTTATCCTTTTTGCTACATCAATAACATATTCAAACCATATTGATGGCTCATTATAAGTAAAAGCCAATCCAATACTATCTTTTAGGCTTAATGATAACTGAGCTAACTCCTCTTCATCTACGAATCTACTATCTGCTTCATACTGAGATATACTATAATTTTGACAAAAAGAACATTTAAAATTACATCCAAATGATCCAACAGATAGTATATTACTATTAGGATAAAACTCATGTAAAGGCTTTTTTTCAACCGGATCTATTGCCATAGATGTAATCTCACCATAATTCAATGTATATAGTTTCAAATTCCCTTCTATATCTATAGAAGCCTCTCTAACATTGCAAGCACCACGTTTACCATCATCTATCAAACAATTATGTGGACATAGATTACACCTTATTTTCCCTTTTTCATTCTTATAATAACGAGCTTCCCTTTTCATAAAACTCACTCCTTTTTCACAAATTAATATAGATTTATTCTAGCCTTCAATTTCACTAAAACGCTCTACCTTAAATCGCTCTAAGGAATAATTTTCGCCTGGCTCTATGCTTGCTTTATCCATAGCTATCTCTACTTGCTGTTCTTTAGTATTGACACCTTCTAAATTTGGTAGTAATAGTCCTCTCTTAATTCCTGATGTTACTATAACCCCATAATTTTCAGGGTCTAATCCTTCAAAATCAGTTGACTCTGATGGATACAGCAAATCTACAGATATATCAACATCCATTAATTCATCCTTTGTAAGAGGTGGAAATCTAGGGTCATTCAATGCAGCACTTAAAGAGTTCTTTATTATTTCTTCCCCTACAGAATCAGTTGTTGGAGAAATTGTTCCTATACACCCTCTTAGCTCTCCATTTATTTTTAAGGAAACAAATACACCCTTCTTCTCATCCTTAAGTCGTTTATCCTCTAAATCATCGCTTGTTAGCAGTTTACCTTCATTGAAGTATAAATCTAAATTTTTTCTTGCTAATATAGTATAAATATTTCCTTCTTTCATTTTCTCTTTATGCTTCTTCTCTCTTTCACTTATTATCTCTTCATATAAATTTCCACTCTCTTCTTCAAAGTTAAATACTGCATATCCTACACCTAAAGGCCCCTCATAACTTAATTTATTTCCCTTAATCTTTGATGAATTCAAAGCACCTGATAGAATATATAAAGATCTTAATCCACATTCTCCAGCTTCTCTTACCATTTCTCTATCAAGATTAAATATCTCTTTTATCTCACCTTTATAAAGTATATTTACTAACTCATTATCAAATCTTTTTCCTAAAGAATTGTATTTATATGGTCCATCCTTAGTTAATCTGTGAGATAAGTCTCCTGACGCTATGAATACTGCATTTTTCCCAAGTTCATTTACAGCTTCTTTTACTACTGTTCCAAACTTTAATAACTCAATCGGTGAAAGTAATCCATATGTTATGTGAACCAATTTACACTTTCTTTTCTTATCTACATAATATAAGGGAACCATAGCACCATGATCTAAAGATAAATCAATGTTGTATCTTAAAGCAGTACCTTCATCTAAGCCAATAACAGGAACACTTTCTTTTAAAGATAGGTCTATTATCTTATCCGTAAGTTCTAAATCTATTTCATAGTTAAACTTAACATCTGACGCTCCAAAACTACCTAAATCTCCATATATACAATTACTCTTTATAAGTGCTATTGCATCTCTAAAAACAACACCATGAGGTGAAACTATTATTATAGTTTCACCCTCTAAGCTTTCAATATCACTTCCAAGCTTTTTACAAGCATTAATAGTATCAATAACATCATTCTCCCTACCTTTTCCAACCTCAGGTATAATTATAGGTGGATGAGGCATCAAAAAATAACCTTTCATAAAATCAACACCACTTTCTATTAATTCTTATACTTTATTTATAATACTTTATAAAATTTATTGCCATATGCTTTTATCTTTATAATAATTCACCCCTTGATTTTCAAGCCTTGTTCCTTGTGCCTTTAATCTTTCCTTAAACTCTCTAAAGCTTCTACTTGCTTTAGGTGACCATCCTATTTCTGAATATCCTATAAGTCTTGGATATATCATATAATCCATAGCTTTTGTATCTGTTATTGCCTCTGTCCATAATGGAGCTTCTATTCCTAACACTAATTCTTTTGGCGCAAAATCTGTTGGATCCCAATTATAAGCATTTTCTATTGAGTTATACCCACCCCAGTTCAATCCATATGGAGTATTTTCATCATATTGGAAATCTAAATAAGCTTTTTTAGCTATTGATATAACCATCTTCATATTCTTCTTTCTTGCCTCTTCATTGCTATCTTTCCAGTTTTGAAGGACAGTGTTTGAATCTATATTAGATGATGTATCAATAGGATCCCATCCAATTGGTGTTTTACCATACTTTTGAGCTATTTTAGAAACTCTTCCAACAAAATAATCATAATCAGCCTTATTTGTATTATCAGCCTCATCTCCACCTATATGTATATATTTAGATGGTGATATTGTAGATACCTCTTTTATTAAATCATCAATGAACTGATAAGTTTTTTCATCATTTGTCATAAGTGTGCTAAATCCAACCTTAGTTCCTGTATATAGAGCCTTTGGCTTTCCATCAGGATTTAAAAATCCATAAGAAGCAAGAGCTGCATTTATATGACCTGGCATATCAAACTCTGGAATAATCTCAACATATCTATCTTTTGCATAGTTAACTAAATCCTTAAACTCTTCTTGAGTATAATATCCTCCTTTTCCTCCACCGACTTCAGTTTTACCTCCTATATTGGTTAGTTCAGGATATTTTTTTATCTCTAATCTCCAGCCTTGGTCATCACTTAAGTGTAAATGTACTTTATTAATCTTATACTGAGCTGCTAAATCTATTTGTCTTTTTATTTCATCAACAGTAAAGAAATGTCTAGCTACATCTATCATTAAGCCTCTATAGTCATACTCTGGCTTATCTGATATATTTGCAGCTGGTATTATCCAATTTATATTTTCGACCTTAGTATTTTTTTCTATATCAGCAGGTAACATCTGCCTTAATGTTTGAACTGCCCTTGACACTCCTTCTGGCTTATATGCTTTAACTTCAATACTTTCATTAGTTGAAATTATGTCATAGCCTTCATTTCCCAAATCCTTATTTCCACCTATGGTAGTTAGATAAATTGCTCCTTTATTTGTAGGTTCTCCTCTCACTATTTTAATATCAAGTCCTGTTGCCGGTTTTATTTTCTCCTTAAAAAATTCAGCTATCTTATAAAGTTCTTCAGTTTCATTAGAATTATTACCTTTAACATATATAACAGTGTTACTCCCTATCTGAAAACCACCCTCCTTAGCTTCATAACTTAAAGGCTTAGGAATAATGGTACTCGCAGCACTTTGTAAAGATATTGTTTCCACAACTTCCGTTGACCCAGGAATAAATAGATATCCACCTATTAAAATAGCTATTATTGCCATTATATAAGTAAGATTCAAATTACTTTTTTTCATTATCACAATCTCTCCTTTATTAAAACTTATAGCTATTATTTTTTATTCCCAATTTTTAAGATACTATGTAACCATCACTTACCAAATCCTCCATTTTAAGCGAGTGTTGATTTCTATCTATATCTAAAAATCAACACTGATTTAAAATAGAATCTAACTAAAAAGGATAACATAATATTATGTTATCCTTTCTTTAATTAAATTTAATTCGGTTCTTTATTCATTCATATAAGCTTAGCACTGGAATATTAATGAGATAAAAATCTTGATAATGACCTTCTTAAAGATTCATTGAAGAAATCCCAATCATGTCCTCCATCCCATTCCTCATATGTAAAATCAAAATCTTTCTCTTTCATCGCTTCTTTAAATTTAATATTATATTCATATAAAAAATCACTTTTTCCACAAGTTGAATAAATTATAGGTTTTTCATTATTATTTTCTATTCTATTTATCAATTCTGTTATTTCATATTCTGGCTTCCATTCTAAGTTATTACCAAATATAGAATACCAATCATTTTCTTCTAATATTTCACGCTTTGCATCTCCATTTAAAAATTTCTTTAAGTATAAAAATGCAGTTGAGAAAACTCCACAAAAACCATATTGTTCTGGTTTTAAAAGAGCACATCTTAATGATCCATATCCCCCCATTGAACATCCCATAACAGCTGTATCTTCTCTTTTTGAAGATATATTAAATACATTTTCACATATTCTAGGTAGTTCTTCTGTGATATATGTAAAATATTTTGGTCCATATTCCATATCTATATAGAAGCTTCTTTGAACCTCTGGCATAATTATAAAAGCATCATATTGATTTGCATAAACAGAAACCATACTATAATCTATCCAATTGCTTGAATTATCACTTAATCCATGTAAAAGATAAACAACTTTATATTTCCCATCTTTATTAAATTCTTTTGGTCCAACAATTGATATACCAGTATTCATACCTAATACTTGTGAATATATACTTCCTCTCAATCTCATAATGTCTCTTCCCCTTTTCATTGTTGATATAATTTGTGATTTCATATTAATATTTTATCAAAAATTTATTCTACTTATCTATATAAAAACTTCTTATTTTGATAATTATTTTGATAATAACTCACAATTTACTCCACATTATTTTAGTAGTAAAATTAGTTAAACCTTTTAATTTTAGGAGAGACTATTATGAAAATTTGTGAGAACAAAACCTCATTAACATCAATAATTACTACAGATGAAAGTTTAAGAGCAGCCACTATCTTACAAAAATATTTAGAAAAAATAACTATGTGTAAATTTGCTATTTATAATGCAAATTCATTTACAGAAAGCACTTGTTATTCTAATATCTTAAGTCAAGCAAGTGAAATAAATAAAGTCATTTTTAACTTAAGTGATAAATTTAGAGAAAATGGATTTTCTTATTTTATAGAAAGTAAGAACATTCACTTTCTAGCTAAAAATGAACAAGCCTTTGTCTACTCTGTATATGATTTTTTAGATAGAATTATAGGCTGTAGGTTCTTAAGTGCAGACTATGAGTTTATACCTAAAATAACCTCATTAGAATTAGACTTTGAATCCTATTCTTTTATTCCTCCAATTGATTATAGGGAGGTTTACTATAAAGATTTTGAAGATGAAGTCTTTGCTGAAAAGCTTAAAATGAGTACAAGTAAAAAACATGAAGGTTGGGGATTTTGGGCTCATTCTTTTCAAGAATTATTACCCTATTCACTCTATGAAGAACATCCTGAATACTTTGCTCTAATAGATGGAAAAAGAACTAAAAAAGGAGAGCCGTGTTTAAGTAACCTTGAAGTTAGAAAAATAATGAAAGATAATCTTAAAATCTTCATGAGTGAAAAAACAAACTGTAAATATTGGTCTGTAAGTCAAAATGATGACAACTTATATTGTCGATGCTCCAAATGTACAGAAAAAGATACTTACGATGAAAGTCAGATGGGTTCTATATTAGACTTTGTAAATGAAGTTGCTAGCGAGTTTCCTAATAAAGTTATTTCAACTTTAGCTTATTGGTATTCTAGAAAGCCACCAAAACATACAAGACCACTTTCTAATGTTCATATAATGCTTTGCAACATAGAAGCCAATAGAGGTCTCTCTATAGAAACTGATCCAAGTAATAAAGAAGTTAGAGAAGAACTTTTAGGTTGGTCAACTATATGTGAAAATATATCTCTTTGGGATTACAACATACAATTTGCTAACTTAGTTAGTCCATTCCCAAATCTTAGAACACTAGGTCCTAATATGAGATATTTTGTAAAAAACAATTTAAAGCTTTTATTTAGTCAATGTAACAGAGAATATGGTGGAGAATTTTCAAAACTTAGAGGATATATTTTGGCTAAATTAGCTTGGGACCCAGAATGTGATGAATTTTATCATATGAAAGACTTTTGTGAAAAATATTACGAAGCTGCAGCTCCTTATATATTAGAATATATAGAGCTTCTGCATAACTCACAAGAAAGATTTAATGAAAGACTAGATATATTTCATGGCCCTAAAAATGCAAAAGATACTTATTTGTCATTAGAACTATATACTAAATACAATGATCTATTTGATAAAGCTTGTAATTCAGTACTATATAATAAAGATGTACTTCTTAGAGTACAAGAAGCAAGACTTCCTCTATATTATTCCGGAATAGTATTAAAGTATGGAACAGAGGAAGAACAATTAAAGAATATTAAAGAATTTGCTAAAATAGCAAAAAGTACAGGATTAGAAAAAGTTGAGGAATGGACAATCACTGTTGAGGAATTTTTATATGATTCTTTAGCTAATTTATAGACTAGTATCTATATCAAAACTTAACAATAAAACTTGCAAGCATATTCCTATAATTACCAGATGTAATTCTTACTGTTTGCAAGTTTTATTTTAAAATTACTTTGACACAAGACTTTTTTCTTAATCTTCAAATCTTATATAACCACAGCTCCATCTACTGATAATATTTCTCCACTTATATAACTTGCCATATCTGAGGCTAAGAATAAAAAGGTGTTTGCAATATCTTCTGCTTCTCCAATTCTTCCTAATGGTATATTTTTAGCTATTTGATCTATTATATTTTTATCTAAAGCAGCTACCATATCTGTAGCTATTACTCCTGGTGCTACTGCATTTACCCTTATTCCACTTGCCCCTAATTCTCTTGCCAAAGACTTAGTTAATCCATTTACGGCAAACTTAGATGTAGGATATCCAACACCAGTCTTTTGACCATATAAACTAACAACTGAACTTGTATTTAAAATTACACCCGACTTTTGATTTTTCATTATTTCTACTACTGCCTTACTACAATTAAACACTCCTTGTACATTAATATCCATTATCTTAGCAAAATCTTTAGATTCTTGATTAAAAATTGGTTTATTATCACTTACACCTGCATTATTTATAAGTACATCTATTCTTCCCCATTTATCCATAACCTTATTAACCATGTCATTTACAGAGTTCTCCTCTAATAAGTTTGGATAAAATCCAATAACATTATAATTTGAATTAATATTACTTAACTCATTTAAAGCTTTATCAACAGTTTCTTTCCTTGAACCACATAAAGCAACCTTTGCACCACAATCAAGAAACTTCTTAACAGTAGCAAATCCAATACCTCTAGTGCCTCCTGTAACAATAACAACTTTATTTTCAATACTTTTTGATAAAATATCCATAATAGTCACCTCTTCAATTAATAGATTATCTAATACATTCAATATCCTTTAGTTAATCATCCCTTATTTATATATTAATACAATACCCCTGTAAATTATTCTAAACAATATATAAAATATATTAAACTTTTCTATCTCGAACATTAAATTAACCAATAATTTCTTTTAAAATCAGATAAATTGCTTATATATTGTTCTTTTATTTCAAAAAATCATATATTTAAAGAAAAGCCTTATGAAGTAAACTACTTCATAAGGCTTTTCTTTACCATACTAATTTTTATAAATTTAATTATAGCAAATATATAAAATATAATACTAAATATACTAATTATAGAAGTAAAACCAATAGACTCTATTAGGCTTGCTCTACGTATAACAACTATATAATATATGTTTAATAATGAGACCAATGAAAGAATCAGACCTGATAAAACAAACTTTATTTTATCTGATTTATTCAAATTAAAATTAATTCTTCTTTCACTATTTGACTTAAATCCAATTAAGCTTAACATGAAAAATAATAATCCAAAACTAATAAAGTTTAATTGCCCCACAATCTCCTGCATTAAGTATTCTGGTTCATTTATAATAATATTAGCATTGTTATCCGGTATATATTTAACTCTAACTTTAGTTCCAATAGGATCTCTCATATCTAAAGATGTTTGATTACTAGTCATTATAACTCTAAATATCTCTCCATCATCATTTACTTCTACAACAGGCGAATATACCTCTCGACTTCCACCTTTCATCCTTGCAGTTTGTTGATCAAAAGATACTATTTCTCCTATATTCTCTTTTCCCATAACTTGAACATAAACTATATTTCCGATATCTGACCCTATGATCAATATTGCAAGCATAATAAAAAATATAGTAAACCCATTACTAGGCTTTTCTACTTCCCTTCTCCCATAATACATAAACTCTACCCCTTATTTTCAAATTCTTTTCCAACCTTATTAACTCTAAATAGTCTAACTATTGAAACTATATAAAATATCAAAAACCCTAAATTAAAAAGTGATGGAACTATATTCAAACTCAATATATTATCTTTTATAATCATAATTTGATAATATATTGATAATATAGAAACAATACAAATTGGTATTCCTAATAATATAAATTTAACTCTTTCCCGCTTTTTTATATTAAAGTTTAATTTCTTTTTTGTTTCTCCATCAAATCCTAATATATTCAACATTTGAATACATATACTAAAACTCAAAAATAGTAAAGGTCCTAAAACCATTGGAACCATATAATCTGCTTCATTTATAATAAGCTTTGCCCTGTTATTTATCATATATTTAACTCTCACCTTCGTTCCAATAGGCTCATAAAAATTCGAATTACTTTGATGTATATTAGCTACAACATTGAATACATAGCCATTCTCATCAACTTGAATAACAGGTGCAAAAATATTATACTCTCCATTTTTCCCTTCTAAAGTCCTCTTATCTATTGAAACTATCTCTCCAACTTCACTTTTTCCAAAAGCTCCTACATAAGCTATATTTCCAACATCAGATATAACGTATACTATAGTTATTATCAAGAAAAATATATTGAACCTTTTCATAACTTCATTTTTTTCTTTAACACTAACCTCTCCACTCATTCAAAATCCCCTTACATTAAGCAGTTTTTAATTTATTAAACTTTCTAGCTCTTCAATTTCTTCTTTACTTATGTGTCTCCATTTACCATACTCAAGGTTATTTAAAGTTATGTTAACCATTCTAACTCTTTCTAGCTTAACTACATTATATCCAAATACTTTACTCATTCTTCTTATCTGTCTATTTAATCCTTGAGTTAAAATTATTGAATATGTGTTTTCATTTATTCTCTTTAGTTTACAAGGTCTTGTAACTTGTCCTAATATTTCAACTCCACTTTCCATCTTTTCTATGAAATCATCATAAAAAGGCTGATTTAAGGTTACTATATACTCTTTTTCATGATTATTCTCTGAAGCTAAAACTTGATTTGCTAAATCTCCATCATTAGTTAATATAATAAGTCCTTGTGAGTCCTTATCAAGCCTTCCAATAGGAAATATATAATCATCTATTCCTAAATAATCTATTATATTATCTTTAACATCTTCTGCAGCTGTACAAACAACCCCTACTGGTTTATTTAAAGCTATATAAATCTTTTCTTTAGGAACTAATGGTTTCCCATCAAGAAGTATTTCATCGCTTAACTCAACCCATTGCCCCTCAATACAAGGCTTTCCATTTACAATTACTCTACCTGCTCTTATTATCCTGTTCGTTTCTTTTCTAGAACATATCCCAAAATTACTAAAAAGCTTATTTATTCTCATTAAATCTAACTTATTCCTTTCATCTTATGTTATTATTTATCTATTTGGAATTCAATCCATATATTATTAATTAATTGTATCAAAAATTTAATAATAATATCTACTAATATATTTAAAATGTAACTAAACGTTAAAATACTTCTATTTCCTATGTACTTTAGAATATAATTCATATTTAATTTGTTTATGTATTAACAATAGAGTATAATAAATTTATAGTATATAAAATTTATTCCATACATAACAGAGTATGGTTATACTATAACTTTTCGGATTTTCTGATAACCTGCTTTTTATATTGTATTTTTTCTAGCAAATAACCTTCTTTGCTAAGGAAACCAGCGTGGATGATTTTTATGAATAATAAGTACAAGTTTTTGCTTGTATCTTACTTCTTAAACTCTCTCTTGCTTGTTTGCCACCAAATACGGATAATTGGTAAGATTAGAGAAAAAAGCTAAGACGTTAACCTGTCTTAGCTTTTTTGTTTACTCAAATAATTTACTTATTTCATCCTCAGTAAGACGTTTTAACCCCTTACCATCCATAGCTTTTCCATCCATCAAACTTTGAATTAACTCTCTTTTATCTTCTTGCATAAGAACTATTTTTTCCTCTATAGTGTCTTTTGCTACTAATTTTATTACTTCAACTTTATTTTCTTGTCCAAATCTATGAGCTCTATCTGTAGCTTGATCTTCCACAGCTGGATTCCACCAAGGATCAAAGTGAATTACTACACTAGCAGAAGTTAAGTTTAATCCAACTCCACCTGCTTTTAATGATATTAAAAATACCTTTATATTATCATCTTCATTAAATCTTTTAACTCTTTCTACTCTCTCCTTAGCTGAAGTAGCTCCATCTAAGTATAATAACTCTATTCCTTCTTCTTTAAAATCTTCTTCTATTTTCTTTAATACAGAAGTAAATTGAGAGAATAAAAGTACCTTTTTATTTGATTCAATAGCATTTAAAACTATTTCCTTAGCTACAATAAACTTTCCTCCAACACCATTATATTCATCAACTACTAAGGCGGGATCTAAGCAAATTTCCCTAAGCTTAGTTAAGTATGAGAATAGATTTATCTTTTCCCCAGATTTCATTTTTTCCTTTAATAACTTAATATAAGATTTATAAACCTGCTTCTGTTTACTCTGCATTTCTACTAGATATTTTTTCTCTAATTTCTCTGGTAGTTCACTTAAAACATCTTCTTTAAGTCTTCTAAGAATAAATGGAGTTATTAATGTCTTTAACTCATCTAAGTTGCTTTCATCTTGTATAAAACGCTCTCTAAATCTTTCTTTTGTGAAAAGATATCCTGGCATAACAAAATCAAATATTGACCAAAGTTCAAGTAGATTATTCTCTATAGGAGTTCCGGTTAAAGCAATATTACACCTAGATTTTATACTTTTAACTGATAGTGTTGCCTGTGCTTCTGGATTCTTTATATTTTGTGCTTCATCTATTATGAAGTAATCAAAAGTTACATCCTTATAAGCTTCCTCATCATTTTTAAGAGTTCCATATGTAGTAAGTAAAATATCATACTTCTCATATTTCTTTGATTTACCATCTTCAACTTTTATTCCAAGACTTCTTTTAAAATCATTTAAAACCTTATCTCTTTTATATTTACTTCCATGAATCATTCCTATATTTAAAGAAGGTGCAAACTTTTGAAACTCATCCATCCAGTTATATATAACTGAAGTTGGTACAACGATTAAACTCTTACTTTTCTTTTGAGATAATAAAAAGGCTATAATCTGAAGGGTCTTACCAAGCCCCATATCATCTGCTAATATTCCTCCAAAGCCCAATGCTGTAATTTCATTTATCCACTTAAATCCCTCTTTTTGATAGCTTCTTAACTCCGCATTTAAAGCCTTAGGAACTAACTTTCTCTTAAACTCCTTGTTAAGTAGCTTTTGTACTACTTCTTGAAGAACTTTTCCACCTTTTATAAATCCCAAACTTCTATCCTTCAGTTTTTCTTGTATATATAAAACCTTATTTTTATCTATATCAATCTCATTATCATTAATATTGTCTAATCCTAAGTCCTCTAAAAGATTTAAAAATTGTACCATTCCTGGATCTTCTAAATCCAAGTAGCTTTTTCTAGTTTTATAAAACTTAGCTCCATTTTTCATTGCATCTATACTTTCTCTAAGTTCCCTTATTTCAAAATCTCCAAAGTCAAACTTTAATTTATAGAAGTTTGAAAACTCCTCTAATTCAGAAACAATAATAGATGAATCTATAATTCTAAGTTCTTGTAATTCTGGTGATAATCTAATTTCACCAATCTCTTTTAACCTTTTAAATCCCTTTGATAACACTTCAAATAGATCTTCTTCTTTTCCAATAAAGCAAAAATCCTGTTCTCTTTTTATAAACTTAAATCTTTCTAATAGAAAATCTATATACTTTTCTTTACCTAAATCTCTTAAAAAGCTCTTGTCCCTTTCATCCCGTATTAAATCAATAATATAACCACAGTAATCTACCTTTACATTGCAGTATATATTTCCTTTATTCTTATAAAAATAAAATGTTGATTCCATAAGCTTTTCTTTAAAATTTCTTATGCCTTCATCTAAAACAATATTTTTGCTTATATTTTTTAGTTCTTCTAAAAGAGTTTTTAATATTTCCAAAGACTTTTTATAGACAATAGCATTATTCTTTAAAAACTGTTTATATAGTGGAATATAATACTCTAGCTGTCTCTTTCTTGGAAGATATATATTCCTATCAAAAAGCATAACATCACCAGAATTATTTAAAACTACTGGAAATTTTTTATGATGGCTTAGCACAAATCCTTCCTTGCTCTCTTTAAGCGTTAAGGATACAGGTACATTCTCCATTTTTACCTTAACTTCATAGTTTATTGAATTATGATTAAAATTTATTTTTTTCTTTTCATCAATTAATTTAAGTAAATCCCTAATATGATTTTGTCTAAGCTTTAGGTATCTTCCACTTATCTTATCTCTATTATCCACAATAAACTCTATTATCTTTTTATCTTCTTTTAAGAAATCATCCTTTATAGGATTGTATGTAAAGTTATCATTGAACTTTAACTCCTTCTTAAGACTGCTTTTATATAAGAAATCATTTAAGTCTAATATTAAAGTAGGAGTTCCTGCCCCTATTCTAAATTCACAGTTAAAGAATTGAATACCTTCTTGTTTAAGATGTTTTATGTTTAAATCTAATGTAAGGTATCTCTTACCTTCATTTTCTATTTTTTTATTATTATCTTTTAAGACTTGCCCTTTTGTACTCTGTTTTTCATTTTTAGCCATAGTCCTTTTCTTAGCTATAGAATAAAAGGCATCTCCTGTAGCAGCTATATGTTTACAAACATAATTTCTAATATGCTGACTATTTTCTTTAAAAGTTTCACAGCTACACTTAACTCCAATAACCTCATCAGTTTTCATATTTATCTTTATGTGAGTATCATACTCCCAATTCTTATCATCGTTAAGAACTCTTCCATATATGTGGTAAATTCCATCTATGCTTTTTCCCTTTATATCTTTTATGTACGATTCTTTTATTAACTTTTTCCCCTGCTCTCTAGTAAAGCTAGAAGTTCGCCTTACTAAGTTTTTCATTACACTTTCTAAATTCAAAGGCTTAACCCTCCTTACTTTTTCATAAGGATATTCTAACATACTTATATAATAAGCTCCAATTATAAGTAATTAGCCAATAAACTTAACACTTATAAAATACTATTAAAATAATTATAGCCAAGACCGCACTCTATACTGAAGTCTTGGCTTTTAATTATTTTATACTAATCTAAGTTTATTAATTTTCAGCTTTGAAGAATTTAACTCTATCTATTGTTTTTCTATCTGGATTCTCTATTTCTAAAGTAAACTTATCTACATTGTCAAAAGAAGAAATCCCCTGAAATGTTCCGGTTATTCTATCTCCTCCTTCTATAGTTTCAGCACTACATTCATACATTTTATGTTCTTTTCCATTTTCATCAATAATCTTCATTTTCTGAAGTATAGCTTCATAGTGACCTGGAACTAAATAATCTAAATTCATAAATAATCCAGTAGGAACTGCTTTTACTTCATTTATAATTATATTAGAGGATTCACTCTCATGAAAATATAAAATATCTTCAGTTTTCTTAAATTTATCATCTAAGTCAACTGTAAAATCCCAATCTAAATTTGTTTTATACAGAATTCTATCAGTAGACGTTCTGAATACTAACTCTCCAATTTCTACTTTCATTTTATTCATTTTAGGAATTTCTCCACTAGTTGAAGCAAATCTAAAATTTAAATTTACTTTTCCCTCTTTAGCCTTTATATTGTCTGCTTTAAATTCAGACATACCAATCAAACCAGATTCTCCATCTTTACTTATAATAGTCCCATCTTCAGCATATAAAGATATATCGCAATATACCATCTTGTTATCTTCCTCTAACTTTAAAAGTTCCTTGGCATCTTTAACATCTATTTCAAAGTCTAAAATGATATTGCTACTATCAACTAAAACCTTACTTAAGCTCATATCAAAGTCCTTAGTAACAATGTCTTGATCCGTTACCTCTTGAATATAATTATTGTTTATAGCACTTTCAATTCCTGCATTATTAAAGAATAACTTATTTATAGTTGCTCTAACTGGAGTTGATAATCCTATTAAAGTGACTAATGATAACCCTGCCGCTATTCCTATATACTTTCTCTTATTTGACTTTCTTCTAGTTGTTCTATTTTCTTTATTACTCCTCTCATCTACCATACTAACTACATTTCCCTCTAGCTTATTTACTTCCTCTTCTTTATCCCCTAAACGTTCTTTTATATCATTATTCTCATTTAAAACCTTTGTATTGTATTCCTCACCTCCACTATTTTCTTTACTATTTCTTTTTCTTATTTCATCAAAAGCTAAGTTAACCTTATTTAAAACACTTTTTGGCACTTCAGAATTATCATTTTTTAAGTTTAATAAGTCTTTTTCTAAATTATCCATCTACTTTACCCCCTTACTAACACCATAAAACTCTCTTAGGTCACTTCTCGCCCTACATAATCTAGATTTTATTGTCCCTTCCTTTTCATCTAATATAGAGCATATTTCTTTCACACTAAAACCCATAATATAGTACAGTGTAATTGCAACCCTATAATCTTCTTTTAATTCATTTATAGCTTCATTAAGTTCTAAATTTTTAAATCCATTATCCTTATAAGTCAAGGTATTTACATCATCTAATGATATAACCTTTCTATTTTTACTTATTATATAATTACACCTATTTATTAAAATCCTAACTAACCATGTATTAAAATACTTTGGTTCCTTAAGTGTATGTAGCTTTTCATAAGCTATCATTATTGTTTCCTGCAAGGCATCCCCTATATCATTATCATTTTTCAATATCGCTCTTCCAGCTTTATACAACTGTCCAGTCGACTTCTCTATAATCTCTATAAAGGCCTCATGATCGCCTTTTAACGCCTTTTCTATAAGAACCTGCATCTCCTTATACTCCCCCTTAAATTTCTTTAGTTCGAACTAAAATATTTTATCTTTAAAACCTTTTACACCTATTAGATAAGTGAACCCTAAAAAAGGTTGCATATATTTTTTAAAAACTTTCATTCTATTTTATCAGTTAAAATTCTTATTTAATAAAATACTAATTATATTAAATAAACTTTAATATAACTTAATAATCATGAATGTCTGTATAAATAGCCAATAAGCACGCTTTACGAAATTAAGCTAGTTATGAATATGTATTTGAAATAAATGCTTAAGAATATACTATCAATAAAATAATAAAGAGCCAGCATGAAACCATACTAGCTCTTTATTATTATTATTATATTCTATTCTGGAAACTCATTACATATCTTTAAACTTTGCTTTCCTGCTTCTATTACTTCATCAAAGATATCCTTATATTGCCTTGGAAAAGACCCTATTATATCTTTAGTCATCCCTCTATCTAAAACTGTATAGTTAAAATGATCTTTGTCAGCAGCATTTCTATAAGTATATACCCAATTATCACCCAACTCACTTTCAGAAGCTCCTTTAGAAAAATTATCATATATCTCTTTTATAGAGCTACCATTTACATCATATCTATTAACCATAATTCCATATTCATAATCATCACTTCTAAATGATAATGTACTAATTCCAACCTTAAAATATTTCTTTGATAAGTTTAAAAAGTTAGGATACTTAACTATAAACCCCGGCAATACAACAGTATTAAAATGCCAATCTCCGTACATATCGCCTTTTTCTAAAGGATTTTTACCAATTAAAAATCCATAAGTATCACTTTTTTCTTTTTCAGCCTCATAATCAGTTACAGGTTCCAACTCTAACATAGGTTCATTAGTTTCGCCCATGTTTTTAGGAATAACTAATCTTATTATCTGATTTTTATCTCCAATTTCTAGTTTTTCTCCATTTAGCTCAACCTTATAACCTTCATCTTCCTCTTCTGGATAATGTGAGTTTCTTTCTTTTTCATTCAAATCAAAATCTTTTTTATCTTCTTTATATTGATTATACTTATTTTCAATAGAGTTATTATCTATAATCTCTGAGCCACTATAATCAAAAATCCCATTTATATTATTTGCACTATCTTGTATAAATTTTTCTGTTATTTCATTAAATGATACATATGCATGTCCAGTAATAGCGCTATTTACTCCTCCTATTAAAGTAACTAAACTTATAAAAATCTCAAATATTTTCAAATTATCCCCCCCAATATTTACTTAAATTAATACTAACATAATATTTATATTTTTACATTAACATATTAATTTAGCTTTTATTGGAGTTACAATCTTAATATTTCTTTCTTTTGTATTTCACTACAAAAATCATGCTAATTAATAATATCCCTCCAAATATCCCCATAAAAATATACATTACTTTATTTATATTAGAATTTTGAAGTTTATTTCTCATATCATCTTGTGGTATTCCATTTCCCATATTAGGGTTTCCCATTTGATTTATATTTTCATTTTTTTCCTCATTCATATTCCCTACATCATTATTTGCATTAACACTCTTATCATTTTTATTAGCATTAAAAGCTCCTTGATTTTCTTGATTTACACCATTTTTATTTCCCATATCGTTTGGAGCCTTACCCATATTTTGCTGACCTAATGCTTGTAGATTTAAGGTTGTACTAATTGATCCATACTCTGCTGAAGGTTGTTCACCTTTTAGCTGTGCCTCAACACTCTTCGTTCTATCTTCACCAAAAACTAATAACTCTTTAACTCCATTTTTATATTCATCATAAGAATAAAAAGCTGTCTGATCTTTTTTAACATAATCACTAGTCAACTTATCATAAGTTAATACTGTATTTTGGAAATTTCCACTATTAAAATACCCTTCTGCTATTTCACTTAAATAGTCATGATATTTTTCTTTATATTCTTCGTTCTCTAAAAGCTTTCCTATAAGAGGTGAATTTTCTAAACTACCTGTAACAGGTGAATCTATAGGAAAATTAACTGCCCTACTTCCATCATTTACTGAAAATCCTCCAAAAGACATATTTAAATCCCAAGGAAGTATTTCACAAACTCCATTATTTTCATAAAGATAATAATTGTGATACATTCCTCCAGAATAACTATCTAAATTTACTAAGAAAGTATTTACCGCAAAATATTTTAATACCTCATCTACATTAAGATATTTCTCAATATCTCCTCCCTCATTTAAACTTTTCATCATTTCAACTACATTTTCAAAATCTTCATCAGTAGTCTCTTTAAAAACCGCACTGTCTCTTAGCAATGAATAACTCTCTATATTATCATCTATATATTTAAAATCTGCACCTTCAGTATTTTGACCCATTCCTCCTGGACCTTTAGCTTTTCCACCATTACCTTCACTTGTCGCATTGTTTATCCCATTAGGAGGCATTGGTCTATCTCCCTTTTCTCCATTAGGTAATTCTGGTGGATTTCCCATTCCGCCTAAATCCTGATTATTTACCTCCATAGGCATTTGATTTTTCTCATTATCGCCCTTATTTCCTGCTCCTACTCCCATTGTTTCAGGCTTATATAAATTTCCTTCATTAGTCCCATAGTTCTTTTCAACAAACCTTTCATCTAATACTTCAACTGCTAAATAAAGTCCCCAATCCTCTCCATTTATCTTTATATCAGAATAAGAGTATTCTGGAGTTGGTATTCCTAAGAATTCATATACATCATAAGAGATTGCCTCCTTCATATATGTTGTGTCAGATATATTGTTATTTAAAGCTAATTTTCTTATTCCATGATAAGTTTGTCCATCAACATACTCACCAAAATCAAGCTTTAAACTATATCTATCAGTTGTACCATCATTAGCTACTGATGATAAACTTGAATTTCCTTTTGGCCTAACCCCAACATTATAAAAAGTTTCCCCATTTATTGTTACATCAGCACTTCTATACTCTTCATCTGTAGCATTTTCAATAAGCCAATTCCAATCACTTTCATCAATTTTGATATTTATATCAGTTATAGTATCTTTATCTAGAACCTCTTCAACATTATTTTCTATGTTGTTAGAAACAGTTTCTATAGCATCTGTTGAATTTATAGAAAACATAGATACAAAAACAAATATTACTGCTAAAAAAATACCTATTATAGAAATATATTTACTACCTTTATCACTTATCAACCTAATTCACTCCTTTTAATTCATGGCTCAGTTTTATTTTCTAGCTATATTTTCAATTCTATAAATCAACACTTTTTTTTGAAACATAGCCTAATTTATTTAAGACTTTTAACAGATTTATATATTGGTGTAAAGTTAAAGGAGAGAATATTATGTTAAATACACTCTCCTTCCCCTTATATTAAGCCATATAATCTCCGTTATAACTTACTAAAACAGCATTTGAAACACCTTTTATTTTAGATACATCATTAACAAAACTTGCTGTTATATCTTTTAGCTTTACTTCCATTGTTATCTCAATTCCATTTGAAGGAGATACTGTTTTAGACTTAACACAATATCTATTTACATTTTCAGAAATCATATTAACTACATCTTTTTCGCTAAGGTCATTCTCACAATTAACAACTAATATATATGGATTATCAGTCATCTTCTTATTTGCAAATAGGACCATAACTATTCCTATAAAAACAGCTCCTAAAACTGCTAATGGTATAAGTCCAGCTCCTAAAACTATTCCTTCACTTATTGCCCAAAATAAAAATGCAATATCCATAGGTTCTTTTATAGCACTTCTAAAACGAACTATAGAAAGAGCACCAACCATACCCAGTGAAAGAACTACATTAGATGTAACTCCAAGTATAATTAATGTTGTTATTAATGTAAGTGCTAATAATGACATTGCAAAGGTTGATGAATACATAACTCCTTTAAAAGTTTTCTTATAAACCTGCATTATAAATAGTCCAACAGCTAAAGAAAGTGCCATTGCTATAAACATGTCCAAAAACGATATAGATGTCATTTTATCAACAAAACTTGATTTAAATACATCACTAAAATTAATTGTTTGATTATTCATTTATATTCCCTCCAAATTTTATTTAACTTTATTAAAAATCAATACTTAAAATATAATCCTTAAATTATCCATATATCCTAGAAGCTGCATACTTTGAAATAGCTGATGCTCTTCTGTCATTAGTTTGAATAATATCTTGAATTATTTGTGGCAAAAACTCATCAAACTTAACTTCAAGAACTATTATATTATTATCAATAGCCTCTATTGTTGGTAGATTCTTATCAAATATGTTACGACTACATATTCCAGTGCGTATCTTTTTATCAAAGGTTATTCTCACATTACCTGCCTTATATATATAAGCTTCTCTAGTATAATCAACTATACTTCTACCTCTTAATAAATCGCTCTTAATCTTAGAATAAAATTCAACAAATAATGCCTTCTTACTTTCTCTAAGAAAATCAATATCTCCTCTAATAATATTTTCACATTCTTCCTTTGTGATTAGCTCACTTTCTTTTGAACAAAGTCCATTAATCTTAGATTTTTTTTCTAACTTGATAAAAGAATAATCATCATTATAAAACCTTATACGAAATTTTTCTCTAAAGTTTATTCCATTTATCTTCTCCATAAGAACCTTGTCCTTATAATTATCAAAATATAAACTTCTTATTTTATACTCCTTATTTGTATTAGCATTCTTATCAAGATTCATAATCTGTATCAATCTATTTTTTATGGCTATGTAATCTGACTGATTTATATAATGTTTAATTTCATGCCTAAACTTTTTATCCTTCACTATTTTCACCTCCACTTCCTCTTACAAATTTTATTATATATATCTAACCTTAACGTTACCTTAACGCAAACTATATATCCTATTGATAAAAAATATCTTTAAGCTAATATTGATTTTATAACTTACTCATAAACTAAAGTGATTTTAGAGACTAACTTTACCCTAAAACAAAAAAGTCTTTAAAGTTGTATTAAAATACCAACTTTAAAGACTTTTTATTAGACACTATTTTAACTCATTGATTTTGGAACTATAAGTTCAAATTTTGTTCCCACACCGTACTCTGAATATAAATTTACTTTAATACCAAATGTGTTGCTAATTGATTTAAGCAAACTTAAACCTATTCCACTTCCATTTATATTCTTTCCTCTAACATCTGCACTTCTAAAAAATCTATCAAAAACACGATTTTTGTCCTCTTCTTTAATACCTATACCTGTGTCACTTACAGTTATCTTTATAGTCCTATTTACTTCATGAAAGCTTAAGCTTATATCATCACTTTCTTCTGTATATTTAAAAGCATTTTCAAGAAGTATTATTATTACTCTTTTAATCTTACTATAATCCCATTTTACCATTACTGCATGTGTAGGACTTTCAATATGGAATTTTTTATTCTGAACCTCAGCTAAATCTAAATAAAATCCACTTAAATCTTCAACTAAAGTTTCCAACTCAAATTCTGAAATATTTGAACTACTATCTATATCCTCTTTTGATAAAAGTAATAGATCACTATTTAATTTTTCTAGACTTCTAACTTCACTCATCATTTTAGAAATATGTTCAAATTTATCTTCTATAGTATCATTCCAAGAATTTGCTAAAAGCTCTAATTTTCCTTTAATAACTGCAAGTGGAGTCTTCATTTCATGTGAAGCATCTTGTACAAAGAAAACCTGTTTATCATAAGCTTCTTTAATAGGTTTTATGACCTTAGATGCTAATACATAAGAAAGTATAAGAGCAATTCCTATTAAAATTATTAAAGCAATTAATATGGTCTTTATTAATTGGCTTATTGATTGAATTTCCGAGTCTACATTAATAAGAAGTTCAACCTTGATATTTCCATTTTTTATACTTACCCCTCTAAAATTGTAACCATTATAAGTTATTTTTTGAATTTCTTCAGTTGATTTTTCCGTTAATTTTGGTAATTGTGTTTCATCAAAATATGGGTTTCTATTCATACCATAAAGATTACCATTTATATATTCTATAGCTATAATATTTGGTGGTGTTGGAGGTATATTTTGTATATGTGCATTAAAATTACTTTTATTTACTAATGGATTAAAAATAATTTCAAACTTTTCTTTTTCCTTAATTAATCCTTTATCTACTTCATTAAATACTCTAGATGAATATAGTGTAACTGTTATTATTGAAAAAATTAAAAGACAAAAAAACACTATACTCACACTAATTAAAGCAACACTTCTTTTGGTTTTATAAAAAATATCTCTTCTTTTCATTACTAACTCCTAAAAACTTTAAACTCTTTCATCAATTAAGTATCCCATTCCTCTTTTGGTTACAATATACTTATCATATCCAAATGGACTTAATTGCTTTCTAAGTCTACTCATATAAACTTCTATTATTTCTGTTGATGCATCACTATTATACCCACAAATATTATCAAAAAGTTGTTCCTTAAATAAAACAACCCCTTTATTCATAACTAAATATTCTAATAAACTGAATAATTTTTCATTCAATTCTAATTCTTGCTCCTTAATAAAAGCCTTTTTAGTCTTTAAGTTTATTTCCATATCTTTAAATTGAATTGTACTTGAATCCTTAATCTTTCCTAAGCTCTTTAATATAACATTTATTCTAGCTTTAAGTTCTTCCATATAAAAAGGCTTTGTTAAATAATCATTAGCTCCTAAATTAAATGCCTTTAATTTATCTCCTAACTCCTCTTTAGCAGTTAAAACTATAACTCCAGTATTTAATACCTTTTTTGATATAAAACTCAACACCTCCATTCCACCAGCTCCTGGAAGCATAAGATCTAAAATAACAATATCATAATAATATGTTTCTAATTCATAAATGGCATCTAATCCATTATAAACACACTTTATTTCCATATCACCTTCTAAATACGCTTCAATATTTTCACTAATTTTTATATTATCTTCAACAAGTAATGCTTTTATCATATTATTTCCTTTCCCCTATATTCAAATTCTCATATGTTACAATGTATTTTTATCTTTAATTATATCATTCATTCCTTTATACAAGCTTAATAGTTTTTAAAAATAATATAAAGGATTATATCAAAGCTTAAAACTTACTTTGATATAACCCTAATTAAATTTCCTTATAAATATTATTTAAAATACTCTTTACGCCTAATAATTTATCTAAAGTCTTCATTATAGAGTAATTTTTATAATTATCCTTGTAACTCAAAGATCTAAAAGATTTTATTTCATCATTTAAAACCTCAAATTGCCTATCAAAACTATCATTACACTTTAAACGTGCCCCTATTTCCTTTAAAATATTAACACCATTTAAAGCAAGTGAATAATCCTCCTTATTATTATCAAAATTAGAGTTATTTAAAACTATACAATAGCTAGTTATACTAGCTAAAAACTCACTGTTTTCAACCATAAATTTTTTCAAATCTTCACATAGTATGTCATCTACAGAATCATTATGCATTTGAAGTCTACTACTTATCAAATAAGATGAATATATAATCCTTCTAATATCTATTTCTTCATTTTTAACATCATATTTTACTCCATTTAATAAATCCAAACACTTATTTATCATAACATTATCTAATTCTACTAATCGCCTAATCATTCTATTAAGTTCACTATGATTTTTATTAGGAAATATAAATTTATTAGCAAATAATACTAAAATAGCAGCAATTCCTGTGTACCCTAATCTATAAAAGCCAGCTGCGCCTTCATTCATTGTCATAGTGCTTATTCCCAAAGCATAACAAGTTATATATATACTCATTATTCCATAATTTTTAAAAGTATATTTAAAGAATGTTGCTATAATAATTATTATTACATGTTCCAAGGGAGTTTTAAAAATTGCAAATAATATTAATGCAACTACTGTCCCCATTGCAGTTCCTCTAAACCTATTCCATACTCTCTTCTTACTATCAGAATAAAAAGGAACTTCTAATAAAAATATTGTCATAGGAAGCCAATAACCCTTTTCCAAATGAAATAATCTAACAACTAAAAAGGATAATGTAATTAATATAGATATTCTTGTAGCAAATCTAAGCTTAAATTGATTTAATTTATAATTATATTTGCTGTAAACTTCAAAGTATTCTTTATCTTTCTTATTGTTAAAATTCAAAAATTTTCTTAAAGAGAACTTTTTACAATTCATATGTTTTATGGCTTCTAATAAATAATCCATTATTAAATCAACATATTTTTTCAGATTTGCATTATTAAATTTACTATTTTTCCTAAAGCTATATATTTCTCTTTCGCATCCTGTTATATCATTTAAGTTATTTTTGATGAATACAAACAGCTCTTTCATATTTTTATAACATTTCTTATTGTCTTTGATCATAGATGAACTAGAAAAGTCATCAATAATATTAATTATTTGCTGAAAAGCTACTATAAACTGATAATACTTATGCTTATTTCCTAAATAAACTAATCTATTCAATTCCTTAACAATATTAAATAACTTAAATTGATTTTCTTTTACTTCACTACCATTCTCTTGAATTAAAAAGTCAATTTGAGAAATTATTTCATCAAACCCCGCATTTATTAGACTCTCTATTTTACTTACTTCTCCCTTAGGTGAAACAATTCTTAAAGCTACATAAACTATTAAATATGATGTTATTATTGCTAGTATTCTTTTAGGCATTTCACTAGGTTCTATAGGAAACACCTGCAAAAATACAAAAGCCATTAAATACGGAAAATAGCTATTAGGATTATACTCATCTGTTAACAGGTATACTAGAATTATTATTCCAAATAAGTTTATAAATGCTTCACTCCATATACCACGACTTACTAAAGATGCAAATATTCCTATAATAAGATGTAGAAAAAGTGGACTAAATTCATTTTTTTCTACTATAGCATAATTTCTCATTCTTACGAAAGTTAATGCCATATAAGGTGCAATAATTACATTCCTCATACCAAAGAATTTTACATTAATAAATAAAATCAATGAAGATACAATTGTAGATGGTAGTGCTCTTTTTAAAACTTTCTTTAAATTATTTATTTCCAAAACATTCACTTCTCTCAAACCTTTTAACATTTGTTGTTAACAATATATATTATTTTAAAAGCTTATTGTTCCTTTAAAATCATAGGAAAGCCGTTAAACACTTGAAAGCTTTTCCTGCTCTGCTCTATAATTGGAATAAACTTTTCTTTATATTGTACTGGAAATGAATATGCAAATCCCTTCATTCTATCCCCATCTAAAACAGTTAGACTGTATATTCCTTGTCCATTTCTCTCCATATACTCATAAAACCAGTCTTCTCCACATTCTGATTCTTCTACATCGCCATTATTGGTTTCTTTATTATAAAGTGTTTTCACATTATCATTGTTATAATTTTTTAAATTTGTTAATGAGAAACTCATTAGTCCATCTTTACTTTTAAAAGAAACAGCTTCTTTATCATCTAAATAATAATTTTTATCTAATTGAAAAAAGTTTGGATACTGAACCATAGCCCCTGAAATCATTACTGTCTCAAAATCATAATGACCATCAATGCCACCTAAGCTTATTGGTTGTTCACCAAATAGATAGCCATAAGTAATTTTGGCATCTTTTGTATCTTCATAAGTACCTTGATCTAAATTCAATCTAATTCCACCAGTTTCATATGTACCTTCTGTAAAGATTCTTAATAATTCATTTTTGCTCCCCATAACTATTTTTCCATCTTTTACATATGCTCCATAGCCATCTTTAATTATAGATTCATTATCTAATCTTCCCTCTAAGAATCTACTATTATTTTCTTTATCTTCTTTGTTAGAAGAATTGTTGTCATTACCTAAAGTTCCTTCATTATCTGAATCACTATCATCTAAATAATAAGCAAAATTTTCATAGTCACTTAACTCTATTCCTTCATTTATGTTTTCTAAAAATTTCTCTAAATTATTAGGATTACTTAAATCTAACCTTATAACCTCTTCATTTATAGACCCCATGGTTATATTTTCTCTTCCTGTAGCTAAATTAAACATTCCACCTGAAATTATCAGTATGCTTGTTAAAATTGATAATATATTCAAGTTCCATCTCCCCTAACTTATACTATAAATTTCTTTTTATTAGCATTATTGTAACATATTATCACATTTAAAATAAATGCCATTAAGATAAGAAATTTCTCATCTTAATGGCATTTGATACATACCCAGCATTTTTAGCACATATGATATCCTTCTAACATAGTAACTAAATAATCTGCTCCTAATTTGTTTGCATGATTAATCATTACGTTTAACATACGCTCATCTAAGTTATAGTGATTAATTAGATGATTTAATGCCTCACCAAGGAAGTTTTCATTTAAACCACTTAAAACCTTATCATTATCACCATTTATATTTTTAATTATATATTCAACTAAACATTCTAAAGAACAATATGGTTCATCAACAATAAAGTATCCTCCATCGTTTACACCAAATCCTTTTTCACAATTAAAGCAGAAAGCCTCTGTAATTGCCTTATTAGAACTCTCTTCTTCAAAATCTCCTAATTTTAAATTCTCATTTAACCTTGTATTTATCATATTAATACCCCTTTCCTTGTTTAATAATACATAATATCATTAAACATCTTAGAAGCTTAACTTAAAATTAAGCCCTATATAATTGTTACACAATTACTAATTATATATGCTTAAATATCAAAATTATGTTTATTCAATAACTCATAATTATTATTTTTCTATTATAAAAATCAAAATACAAAAATATATTTATATGTAAATATTATTTAGGAGGAAATATACTTGAGTAAGAAAAACCTTAAATTTAAAAAGTTTAACAGAACTCCAAATGAAACAATATATATAAAACCTAAAAAGTGTATTGCTTGCTCGGCTTGTGCCTTAACATGTACTAAATCAACCAAAATATCTGTTTTGAGATTATCACTACCTAATCAAAAAGTTATAGAACCTAAAAAGGAAACATTTAATAAAAGTAACTGTATTTACTGTGGTCAATGCACTTTATTTTGTCCAACTGGTGCAATAAACTCATTAAACCCTGAAGAGGAAATTCTAAAAGCTAAAGAGGAAAATAAATATATGGTTGCTATATTTGCGCCTTCTCTAAAAGCAACCCTAGGGGAAGAGTTCAACCTTCCTATAGGGACAGATGTTTCCTCTAAACTTTCAACTAGTGCAAGACTAGCTGGATTCAATCAAGTCTTTGAAACTGATTTTGGAGCAGATTTAACCGTTGTTGAAGAAGCAAAAGAATTAGAACAGCGAATTAAGACAAATGGAATACTTCCAATGTTTACATCTTGTTGTCCAGCATGGATTAAGTGGGCTGAAAGATTTAGACCCGATTTATTACCATATATATCCACTTGCAAATCTCCTCAACAATTACTAGGCGCAACCATAAAAACATACTTCGCAGAAAAAAACAACTTACCTCCTAGTGATATATTCGTTACATCTATAAAACCTTGTACTGCCAAAAAATTCGAAGCATTAAGAGATGGAATGGGACGAGATGGTTATCAAGATGTCGATGCTGTTTTTACAGTTAGAGAATATGCTAAATATCTAAAAGAAAAAGGAATTGATTTAAGGGATATACCTGATACTGAACCAGATGATTTACTTGGAGATGCTAGTGGTGGTGCTGCTATATTTGGAAATGCTGGTGGGGTATTAAGAAGTACTCTCAGAACTCTTGCTTATTATCTTGGTGATAGTTCTGAAAATATAGATGCTATTTCTAATACAAAATTAAATTACCTAAATGGATTTGATGGAGTTAAAGTAATTAACTATAAAATAAACAACTTAGATATAAAGGCCGCTGCTGTAAGTGGAATTTCAAACTTAATTAATTTTTTAAATAGTGGTGAATGGAAAAATTATCACTTCATAGAAGTTATGGCTTGTCCTGGTGGATGTGTAAATGGTGGTGGCACTCCTAAAGTTTCAAAGAAGGCAAAGGTCATTGAACCACTATGTATATCTTGTGGAACCTGTATTGAAAATTGTCCTGTTGGAGCTATAGAATTTTCTTCTAAACGCACAGCTAGAGTTTCTCCACCTAGTTGTGTTGGATGTACTCTTTGTAATAATTTATGTCGAAGCAATGCAATAAATATTAATTATTTTGATAAAAGTAATAATTCTCTTTTAGAAGAAAGCTATATAACACTACGTCAAAACGTCCTAGAAAACTTTGATTTAAACTCTAAAGTAAGACTCCCCCATGAAAATAAAGATATAAAAGAACTATATCTCTCTTATCTTGGAGATATTGGAGGACCTAAAGCCAAAAGCATTCTTCATATAGAATATAGTTAAAGTGCTATGCCAATAGAGCTGTACTTATAAGCTAATTTAAAGGACATAATCAAAAGATTATACATCTATTAATTATGTCCTTATTTTAATTCTCTATTATAAAGCTAACTTATAAATTCTCTATAATATTTAGTCTTTTTTCTACTTCATATATTCTATCTATACATTTTATTAAACAATAATTTTTATAGTTTTCTCCATGTTTTATCAGTTGTATATTGTCACATTTTTCTCCAATGTTATCTTTAAGTACTAAAAAGTTATCATTAAAACATTTCAACCTTTCATCAATAATTTTCAACCCTGAATTTATATACTCGTAATCTAGTTCATCATTTATTCCACTATGTAATACAATAGCATAGTTTACTACTGAGATAATAAACTCACTATTAGCTAGCATAAGCATCTTAATATCTTTTCTTTCCTCTTCATTGTTTGATATATTGTGCATCTCTATTCTTCCACTTATTAAATAAGAGGAATATACTATTCTTCTTATTTCATACTGATCAAACTCACCATTTAAAACATTATGTATCTTACTCACTATTATCTTATCTAAATCAAGTAATCTTTTAATCATATTTAAAAGTTCAACATGATTTTTATTTTGTAATATGAATCTATTTGCAAATAATACAATTAAAACAGCTAAAACCGTATATAAAAGTCTTAGCATTATAGCTTCTCCATCTCTCATGGAAAATGTTGTTATTGCCATAGCATAGCATGTTATATAAATACTCATTGTTCCATATTTCTTAAATGAATACATTAAAAATGTACTTATAACCACGATAAAAATATGCATTTCATGCCCCTTAAATATAGAAAATAATACAAATGCTAAAATAAGACCTATAACAGTTCCATAAAATCTATCTTTTACCCTCTCTTTACTATCCTCATAAAATGGTAAAGCAAGTAAAAATACAGTCATTGGTAGCCAATATCCTTTCGGAAGATTAAAAACTCTAATAGTAAAAAAAGATAAAGTTAGTATTATTGCCATTCTTATAGCAAATCTCAACTTAAATTCATTTAGTTTTAAATCATATTTACTATAGACCTGGAAATATTCCTTACTACTTCTAAAGTCCAATAATTTAACTAAATTAAATCTATTAAAATTAGCATGTATAATAGCCTCACATAAATATTCTAATACTGAATTAACATAATAACTAAAGTTCTTATTAGTAAATTTCATACTCTCCTTAAAGATATATATATCATCTTTAGATTTTTCTGGATTCTTAAAATCTTTTTTTAAATTTTTAAATAGGCTACACATCTTTTCAAGCTCTTTTTTGTTATCATTAAGCATACTTTTTGAACTTATAAAGTCTAATATTAAATTATTTATATGTTGAAAGGCTACTATAATCTGATAATATTTATTTTGTCCTCCAGAGTAAACGAATCTATTTAAATCTCTACAAATATCAAAAAGTTCAAGCTGCCTTGTCTTTATATTATTAATTTCTCCCTTATTCAAATCTTCAAACTGTAATTGTATATTATTAAAACCACTTTCTATCAATGAATAAATTTTTGTTCTATCTCCTTTTGGAGATAAAACTATTAAAAAAATATACACTATTAAATATGATACTCCAATAGCTATTAACCTTTTTGGTATTTCACTAACAGTTGTTGGGAATATTTGAAGTAAAACAAATGCCATTAAATATGGAAAATAACTTCCTGGATTATAATCATCGGTTAATAAGTACACAAGTATTGTTACTCCAAAGAAATTTATAAACGCTCCACTCCATACCTCAATACTAGCTAAAGACGCTAATACTCCAATACCTAAATGAATAAATAAAGGCTTAAATATATTTTTCTCTATTATTAAATATGTCCTCATTCTTATAAAAGTTAATGTCATATACGTAGAAATAAGTATGTTGTTAGCTCCGAAATATTTGATGTTTATAAAAAGTAGTAATAAAGATAATACCGTAGGAGGTAATGCCTTATTAAATACTTTTTTTATTTCTTTCAGATTCATAATGTCCACCTTCTTATAGTAATCACTATTAAAATTGTAACATATTTAGTTACAATTTGTTCACAAAAAAAACTACTTAGTTGAACCCTAATTCTATTTCTTAACAAATTTAGTTTTTTTGAAAATTTAGGCATTAAAAGACTCTGCTTTAAGTATATGTTGATTTCTAACTATATCTAGAAATCAACGCTAATTTAAAACAGAGCCTCAAAAAATTATTTTGATATAATCCCTTATTAAATTTCTCATTTATATAGTATAAATCTAATATATAATCCTAATAGAACAATTGAAATTATAAATATACATATATCTAAATTAGCTAAATTTTCAAGAATATATGACTGTACTTCTTTATCTTTAAAAAAATCACCATATTCTATTAAAAATCGTATATTATCACTTAAACTATAACATCTACTTATGAAAAGTGATAATATTATAAATCCACTCCATTTCAATACGCTCTTTATTTTCAAGTTATTCTTCATAAATTTTACTTTCCTCATTATAGAGATTTATATTTTCTATTTTTAACTTCTTACTTATAAACTCTTATCTTTTATACTCTTTGTCTATATTGGTTACAAAATGATCTAATTTAAACATACCTAATCTTCCTCTTAAATACCGTTGTATTCCCTATACTACAATTTCAAATATTAAATCAAATGTCTTTGGATTACCATGTCCACTAAAACTTGTAGGAATAGCCCCAACAAATCTCCAACCTAATTCTGCATACTGATCAATTAATTCTCTATGATTAGATTCTCCAAACATTAATCCCGCAGCTGAACATTCAACATATTCATATCTATACATTTTAAATTCCCTCCTAAAACATAACATAGCATTTATATATAAATTATAACACCAATTCCATTTATTGTATTAAAATTATTCCATATTTATAAATAAAAATAGAGCATTTGTCTATTCATTATAATAATTCTTATAATAAATATTCATACACTAATTGCTTGCTGAAGATGCAGCTGCCGCACCAGCTGCTGCCGCTGCACTTGCTGTTGCTATTTGCATAGCTATAACAATATTTAATGATGCATTGTTAGTTAAACTTATCATCTGTTCATTAAGTTCTTCATTTAAACTTTCTGCATAAACAGATGCTACTATAGAAACTGCTATCATATCTCTTATATAACCTGATATGCTAAAGAAGCCAAACCCTCTAATTTTTTTTAGCTTATCAGAAACTTCTTTTGCCTCTTTTGCAAATAAATCATAATCATCGCATATAAAAGGTGTTATTCCTAGTAGAGGCATTGCATACCTTCTTAATGGAATGTCGTGATTATTCAAAGTATTATTCATTTTAACAACCATTTTACACTTCTCATGTTTTTCAATATTTATAATAGATAACATATTACATAATCCTTGTAATTCATTTCTCTTTGGGAATCCAGCTGCATTTAAAAGGGTATAACAATCTTCAACCTCTCTAAAAGTATCCTCTAGGTTTATTGATGTAGTAGCTATAAGAGCTGCTGCACATATATCTTCTTGCCCTGTTAAAAATATATGATCCTTCTTCATATGTCCGTAGGCTAATCCTGTATCTGTTATAGCTTTACTGACTACAGCTCTTTTTCTTGCAAAATATATTATCTGAGCAGCTAATATAAGATATTGATTATTAAAAAACTCTTCTTTTAATCCTTTATAAATAGCATTTATATCTTCTAAGGCATCACTTACATTATCTTCTTCATAAATATTAATTGCAGTATTTAAAAGATTATTTCCTCTGAAATTAGAAAATATAGATGTTTTATCTTTTATTATCTTAACAGACTCTTCAATTTTGCTTTTATCTGCAATCTTATTTTTTGTTGTAAGATTTAATGCTGCACACTTTCTCATAAGGCTAACAGAGGAAAATCCAAGTCCTACTACTTCTTCTAATATCTCATTATTTTTAATGAATAAATTTAATCTTTCAGCAATAATATCTCTCATAATACTTTACTCCTTTTTATAAATCAAAACTTATTTACTTAATATTAACAGATAATAAAATAAAAATTCCACCTAAATCCGTTTAAATTTATATCATATAAATCTAGTTAATATAGGTAGAATTTAATTTTAAGCACTATATAATTTTTCTCTTCCATTCTTAATTAAAAAATATTTTTCAATTAAGAGCACTACTAATAATATAACTGCAAGTATAACCATGTATAGCTCTATACTAATCCCTTTAAATATTAAAAACAGTATTACCCCTAAAGCTATGCTAGCAAATGTAAATACCATGTTTATAAAAACACTAGCACTCTGTTTTACAACAACTGTTGGTGATGACCATTCTAAGTTTATAAAATTTAAATTTATTATAAGTCCTGTTACTGCTGATACTAAAGCAAATAATAAAGTTACTACTAAGTTTAAAATAAATGTAGTAATAGAAAACTTTAGTCCTATAGTAAACAATATATTTGTAACTATTAAAGCTGGTACTGTAATTGTTAGACATACTAATATCTTACTCATAAATATATTTCTTTCATCTATTGGAAGTGATTTAATTATCCAAATATTCTTTCCCTCCAAGGATATAGATGCTGGTGTTGTTGCTGATAATCCAATACAGAATACAGATAACCCTAAAACGAATAAACTTATCTTATCAGCTACTTCTTTTATCCCTAAAAATGCACCTAATGTATTTATATCCATAAAAAATATAGATACTGCTCCAACTATCAATAAAAGCATTCCAAAAGCAGTGTTTAAAATGTATATAGGTATTGAAAAATATCCTTTTAATTCCTTTAAATATAAAGCTTTTAGTTGACCATTAGCTTCTAGATTGGAAACCTTATAGTCTTCTACTTTTTTATAGCTTTCTCCAAGCTTTGAATTTATCTTTTCAAATTGAGATGCAAATATATAAATAAAAATTATAAATGGAATTAAAGAAACCCCTATGAATTTTAAAAGTTCTATATAACTCTCTTGAACTAAAGCATTACTAAGAAAATAAGCAGGTGGATAAACCTTACTTAGCAAATCTATTATTCCTGTACTATTTTGCACTAAAGAATTCAATAAATTCTGAGCCTTAAATGATATTAAAAATATTCCTAAAAAAAGAATCATACTTCCTATAGTAGTTATTAAGTTTTTAAATTTTACTCTTGAAGCTATAAAAGCTATTATAAAAGCACATATTGATCCAAGTAAAACAGGTATTAATGGAATAAATAATATTGATATTATCAGTATTGAAAGAAAAGCAACTATATTTCCACTAGAATAATTAAAATATATTAGAGCTGGTGGCAATATAAAGCATGTTGTAAATATCCAATTTAATAGCAGTAAATCCATTAACTTACTTGCAAATATTACACTATTTTTTATAGGAAGTGACATTAACATATCAAAATCCTTTAAAGAAAATAAATTACCTTGTGCTTTATATATAGTTGTAATAAAAACTGAAGCAGCACTTCCTATAATACCCAATATAATTAATAACTCCATTCCCCCTATTTCTTTTAGCATATCGCTTAAAAGAAATGAATATACAGCTGATACATATATCATAGCAATTGGAGCCAATATCATAATTAATGTTTTGCTAACTGCCTTTTTCTTTTCCTTATGTTCTTGTCCTTTTAATAAAAAAGTATTTAACCCTAAATTATTTATAAAATTAACTTTTAATAGTGTGAGTAGATTATTCATATATTAAAATCCTTTCTATTTATTACTGTCTATTTATCAATTAATCCCATAAAAATATCTTCTAAACTTCTATTTCCAATTACCTCTTCTGTTTTTCCTGATGCAACTATTTCTCCATCTTTTATAATAGAAATCTTTGTACATAGCTTCTCTGCAACTTCTAAAACATGCGTAGAGAAAAATATTGCACTTCCATTTTTACAACATTCCTTCATTATTTCTTTAAGCGTATGCGATGCTTTAGGATCTAATCCAACAAAAGGTTCATCTAATATAAATAACTTTGGCTTGTGAATTAAAGCTGATATTATAGCTAATTTTTGTTTCATACCATGGGAATATGAACTTATAAGTCCACCTAAACTTTTAGTCAACTCAAATCTATCTCCATACTCCCTAATAAGCTTTTCTCTTTCTTCTTTTTCAACGCCATAAATATCTGCAATAAAACTTAAATACTGTATTCCTGTTAGTGACTCATAAATATCAGGATTATCTGGTATATATGCAATCTGCTTTTTATATTCTATTGGATTTTTCTTTACTGATAGTCCATCTAAAGTAATCTCTCCTTCTGTAAACTCTAAAATACCGACTATTGATTTTATTGTTGTGGTTTTTCCAGCTCCATTATGACCTATGAAACCAAATATATCTCCTTCTTTTACTTCTAAAGAAATGTTACTAACTACATTTTTACCATTACTATATGCTTTTGAAAAATTCTTAACACTTAACATCTACTCCACTCCATTTCTTTTAATATAGACTAATTTATATATAATTCTCCATTAATTATTCAATTCCTATATATTTATAAATTTATTTATATTAATTTAACAACTTATCTTATTATAATAGTTCAACTATATAAGTTATGCAGTAACACTTTATAATATATTAAACAAATTAAATTAAAAGGAGCCGTACCAAAATAACTTTTTAATACAGCTCCTCAATTTACTTACTTCTATACTTTAATATATTTTAATTATCTAGCCTGTCCATCAATAAATAGAACTTGTGCCTGTTGAACCCTATTTATTCTCTTTATTGATATTTTAGTTCTATCAAGTTCTCTTATTATTGGATATGTTCTTGCTAAAACATTAAAAGCATCAAATTCATCTAAACCTAAAACCATTGCAGATTTAAAAGGTATAATTGCACTTTCATCAAAATTTAATACTATGTTAAATATCTCTTTTGGTGTTGATATTATTCTCTTATGATCTGAAAGCAAACGTCCTACACCAGCATAATCATTAGCTTGTATAAGTTCATTTAACTTTACTTTTTGTTCCTCTGAAAGAGTAACCACGTAATCAAGCATATTTTCTTCTTGCTTAATTGGCATTGGAATAGGATTTAAAAGTTCACCTTCTTCATATAATTCTAAATCATGTGAGCTTTTTTCTACTAATTCCTCTTCTAAATCGTAGTTAAGATTTTCTCCTTCTGATACTACATCCTCTTCATTAAACTCAACATTTTCTAAAGTTCCTTCATCGTTAACTTTAACTTCTATTTCGCTTTTTGCATCTCCATTTTTTCCGAAAAAACTCATCTTAAATTCCTCCTATTCTAACTTATCTATTGTTTAAAACATTTCATATTGATATGTCATTCTAATAATTTATGCATATATAGTAGGAATGCATAAACTTTCTCTTATATTATATCATCTTTCACTTAAATATTTATAAAAAAATAAAAAAAGCAAGTATAAAACTTGCTTTTTTCCTTGTGAAAGTTTTAATTCACTAATTATCTAATTTAAGAATTTATTAAAAGATAAATTAATCAATAAGTTATTTTTAGTTTTTAAAATATCTATCTAAAATTTCATAGATAAATATAACTGGTTAACTGGCTAAACCTTTTTCATATATTTAAATTACTTTTCCTTACAAAACCAATAAGAGTTAAATCCTGATACTTGAATCATAGCGTCCTTTGGTACCTGTTTTATGGTATTGTATACATTCATAAAATCTCCAACTCCCATTATTAAACTTATAAAAGCAAAAGTAAATAAAAGCCCACCAATAAAATACATGTTATTGGGTATAAAAATCCATACTATAAGGGGTAAAAACCCAAATACTATGTTTGGTAAAAGATTTAAAAATACAAATCTTCCTTTTGATATTGCTGTGGTTGATGTAACCAAGGCAATCATCTCTTTAATTGAATACCACATTTCCACTTTGGCATATTTGGGAAATACTACCGCATGTAAAAATTCGTGTGGTAATAAACTAAAAGGAATTAATATAACACCCCATGGATTTAGAACATTTAATAAAGTAAAATATCCATTTACTTTTCTTCTAATCAAGACTACTAAAAGTAAAAATATCACAATTGGAACTAAAAAATTTGTAATTCTTCTAGCAATCTCTGCACCTGTTTCTGGCTCTTCAAACATGACAGCATTATCAGGTAATTCTACAATAGGTAAGTCCTCAATTCCTTTAAATTTTCCTTTCCAAACTAACTTCAAACATTCAGTCACTAATATATTTCAATTATAAAACAACTTAATTCCATAACTATAACACTAATCCATCAAAACAAGTTTTAGTATTATAAAACTAGTGACATTCACCTCCCCTTTTTATTTTAAATAACACATCTAACACTTTCCCTTATAAAATACCTAACCAAATATACTATTATTATATATTCAAATAACTTATTAAATTTATTGCCCAAATATTTAAATTAAAACAACAATATAATATCTTTTAAATAAATCACTAAATAAATATAAACCCTGTATAAAAATACAAGGTTTATGAAATAATTAATCCCCTATTAACCTTATTATACCATAATACTACAATTTTTCCTAAAGAAATATATTCCATTTAATCTTATAAATATTTTATTTATTCATTTGCTAATATTTAGAAAATATATACATATATATGAAATATAATCATTTAAACTCATACTCTTAAAGGTTCTCTAAATATTTTAAAATCTCCTTCTTAAATATAGAGAACCTGTTTTTTTCAATTCTAATTAACATATTAAAATTAATATTTCTAAAACTTTATATAAGAAAAGGAGGTTTTGTGTTGGCTATTTAATATAGCTTCACTATTTTTATTTATGTTTATTGAAATTTATAAAATTAGAAGTTTTAAAGACTTAAACTTATTTTGGGATATGTTTGATAAATATATAAATCATATTTTCAAAGCCCTTCCTTCAAACAAAGAAGACCTAAATTATTTTTTATCAAAGGATTATAGAGATTCAGTAATAGAACTTTCTGAGCGCGATTTTAATCCTCTTAATATTGTTTTTTTTAAAGATAAGGATATAGTATTAGGATTTGCTACTTATATAATATATATTGATGAAAGAGGCAAATCAATAATCTTAGAGTATTGCATAAACGAAGAATATAGAAATAATGGTTTTGGAAAATTTTCTTATAAATTACTAGAACATACTATGAGAATGGAGGGAAGTAAATACATTGAACTTACTCCTACTAATAAGAGAAATGAATCGTTTTGGAAATCTTTAGGTTATAAAGAAAGTATGGTATTTTATGAAGATGGAAGATGTATTTTAAAGAAAGTATTCTAAATATTTTCTTAATCATATTTTAAGTTAATTTTTATTTAAGGCTCTGTTTTAAATTAGTGTTGATTTATAGATAGGAATGAAAGACCACTTTAATTATAAGTATAATCTCAATTCCTTTAAAACAGAGCCTCATTTAAAGTAGATGTATCAAAATAACTTTGAAAGTTTTATTATTAAGTTTTGATATAAATCATTTAAATATTTTGACGTAAACATACTTTAATATCCTCTTCTGGTGTACTTATTGGTTTAATATCAAAATTATCTACTAAATATTGAAGGATATTAGGTGATAAGAATGCTGGTAATGATGGTCCTAAATACATTCCTTTTATGCCTAAAGCTAATAAAGCTAGAAGATCAGCAACAGCCTTTTGTTCATACCAAGACAGTATTATGCTAAGTGGTAAGGCATTAACATTTGTATCAAAAGCATCAGCCAAAGCAATAGCTATTTTAACAGCTGAATATAAATCATTACATTGACCTACATCTAATAATCTAGGTAATCCTGCAACTTCACCAAAATCCAATTTATTGAATCTGTATTTTCCACAAGCTAATGTAAGAATAACGCAATCCTTTGGAACTTCTCTTGCAAAATCAGTGTAGTAATTTCTACCTGGTCTTGCTCCATCACATCCACCAATCACAAAGAAATGTTTTAAATTTCCGCTTTTAACAGCTTCAACAATTTCATTTGCATGGCTTAAGGTAGCATTATGTCCAAATCCAACCAATATTTCCTTTTCTTCTTCATCCTCATCATATCCGCCAAGTTCTAAAGCCTTATTTATTATTTTACTAAAATCTTTATATCCTTTTTCATCTGCTTTGATATATTCTATTCCTTCCCATCCTACAACACTTGTAGTAAATATTCTATCCTTATAGCTTTCTCTAGGTTTCATTAAACAGTTTGTTGTCATTAATATACACCCTGGTATATTATCAAATTCTTTTTGTTGATTTTGCCAAGCTGATCCAAAGTTACCTGCTAAGTGACTATACTTTTTAAGACCTTCATATCCATGAGCTGGCAACATTTCTCCATGAGTATATATATTAATACCTGTACCTTCTGTTTGTTCTAATAACATCTCAAGATCTCTTAAATCATGTCCTGATACTATTATAAATGGAACCTTTCTTTAAAGTTACATTAACCATCTTAGGAGAAGGATGATTATATCTAGTTGTATTTGCATCATCTAAAAGTTTCATAACATCTATAGCAATATTTCCTGTTTTCATTGTTAGAGCTATTAAATCATCTAGTGTAAGCTTATCATTTGTTAAAGCTTCTAAAGCAATTAAATAAAACTTGTCAACTTCATCATCGTGGTAATCTATAAATCTTGCTTGATGCCCATACGCCGCTATCCCTTTTAATCCATATAATATAGTGCTTCTTAGAGAACGTATGTCTTGATCAATAGAATCATCATACATTATTCCAGCTCTAACAGAATCATCTAACATCTTCTCCTTAGTATCACTTAAATTATATGTAGCTTGTTCTGGATATTCTCCCTGTGGAGCTTTCCCCCTTAATTCTTCTTTTATCTTTTGTGATTCTATTAGAAGATTAACATGAACTTCTGGATCAAAGTTAACGTTAGTAAGTGTAGTAAATAATCCATTTTCTATAAACTCTATAACCTCTTTACAAACTTCACCACCATTTTCTATAATAGCTTTACCATAACAAGCAATTCCTTTTAGTTGAAATATTAAAAGGTCTTGCAAATTAGCTACCTCCGGTGTTTTTCCACAGACTCCCATTTTAGTACATCCTTTTCCACCAGCTGTTTGCTCACATTGATAACAAAACATAAGTGATTTTTCCACTTTAACTCCTCCTTAGCATATTAATAAATTTTATATTATACAATCAAAAATACTAATAACATATAATTTCTATATTACTATTCCCTTTATCTTCATAAGTATTCGAATCCAATAAATAAAAGATACTATTCACAAAAATCTTAAAATTTCATATTAATAATATATAGACTTATACATAACCACCTCCTTGTTTTGATGTTATATAGAGTTATAACCTTTTTATTTAATACAGACACATCTCCTTTAAAACCTCTAACTCTATATATAAAACTTACTTAAAACATTTATTTGTCACTTCACACAAGTTATGTATTTGTCTATATGAACTTTTTTAGTTACCTCATTTCAAAACTTATATTAATTTTTTCAATTCACATTGTGAGGGGATTTTCCCCTCTTTTTTATTAATCTAACCAACTTATTCCCCCCTTTTATTTACATAATAATTAACATTCATAAAACAATATGTTAATTTTAGAATTTAAGAGTAAATCTTTTCTTTATGAAGCTAATTTAACTGAATAAGTTTTCACGATATTTGTTTGCAATTGAAATTTATTATCACAAGTAATATAATAGCACTTGAGATTAATTATCACTTACAACAAAGTAAAATAATTAAAAAGGTGTGATTGAAACGTTAAAGGAAATTTTAAAAGTAATGAAAGAATCTGGAGAATTTTCTTCAGCTACTATTGCTAAAAAACTTAATATTAGTGAACTAATGGTAGAAATGTATAAAGAGCAACTAGAAAAAAAAGGGTTTATAAATAAAACTACTATTTCTGGATGTTCAACAGAAAAATGCTCAAACTGTGGATGTGGTTGTTCAAATAATCTTTCTCCACTTTCAGGTTGGGAAATAACAAAGAAGGGTCTAAATCTTATAGACTAATTTCTTAATACAAACAGGTATTAAAGTTTTTAAAGCTAAATTATAATTAGGAGGGATATGAATGGAAACCTTAGAAAAGAAGAATATTGGTGAGAAGCTAGTAGTAAAGGGGCTCGAAAAAGATAGTTCAGTAAAGAGACGACTTTTAGACATGGGGATAACTCCTGGTATTACTTTAGAAATCACCGGCAAAGCCCCATTAGGCGATCCAATAGAAGTTATGGTAAGAGGATATAAACTTACTTTAAGAAAAACTGAAGCTAAGAGTATATATGTTTAGGAGGTATTCATTATGATGCCAATGGCTTTAGCAAAATGTGGTACTTCTATAAAAGTTGAAAGAATATTACTAGATGATGCCCTAGGTAAAAGGCTTAGAGAGATAGGAATTTCAAAGGGGAATTATATTGAAATTATAAAAAATGATAGTGCTGGCCTTATTCTTGGTATAAATGGAACTCGTCTTGCACTTGACAGGACATTATCTCAGAAAATATTTGTTAGAGAAGTTAATTAAAAATCTTATAAGTTTAGAGATAGACTTTGTGTTGGTATATTTTATGTAACAATTAAAACTAAAATCGAATAATTATTAAGGGGGAAATTTAATGTTAACAATTGCGTTAGCCGGTAATCCTAACTGTGGTAAGACAAGTTTATTTAACTTACTTACAAAATCAAGACAGCATATAGGAAACTGGCCAGGTGTTACAGTAGAAAAGAAAGAAGGAACATTAAAGTTTAAAGGAGAAAGCTATAAGGTAGTGGACTTACCTGGAACATATAGCTTAGGTGCCTACTCTGAAGATGAAATAGTTGCTAGAAACTACATAATGAAAGACAATCCTGACGTTGTTATAAACGTTGTGGATGCAACAAACCTTGAAAGAAACCTTTATCTTACTACTCAACTTATAGAAATGGGAGCAAATGTTGTTATTGCTCTTAATATGATTGATCAAGCTGAAAGCTTAGGTTTAAACATAGATGCTGATAAAATTTCAAAAAAATTAGGTGTTCCCATAGTTAGAACATCAGCTCTTAAAAATAGAGGTATAAATGAACTTATTGAAACTGCTATTAATACTAAGAAAGGTTCAGAAAATCTTGAAATAATCTATGGAGAAGAAATTGATACTGAGATTGAAAATCTTTCTAATGTTCTCAATGAATATAAGAATAAATTAGAATTCCCAGTTGACTGGACTGCTCTGAAATTATTAGAAAATGATGAATACATGAAGGGTGTTGTTAAGAAACTTAATGCACCAAGTATATTCACTCAACTTGAAGCCAGTAATAAAAAAATTGAAGATAAAATTGGTTTTGAAGCTGAAATGTCTGTTGTAGATAAGAGATACTCTTTCATAGCTTCAATTACTCAAGGTAATATAAAACAACTTAAAGAAAAGAAAACCACTTTTACTGAAAAGCTAGATAAAATAGTTACAAATAAATATTTAGGAATTCCACTATTTGCACTTATAATGTATTGTTTATATGAATTAACTTTTTTAATTGGAGCCGGAATACAAGAATGGTTTGGAGAGGTTATTGCTAAAACTGGAGAAAACGTATCAGCATGTTTTGCTAGTATTGGTACTCCTACTCTTATAGTTGATTTCATAAATGGTGGTATATTTGCTGGTGTTGGATCTGTTCTTTCATTCTTACCACTAATCATGGTTATGTATTTCTTACTAGGTCTTTTAGAGGACAGTGGATATATGGCAAGAGCTGCTTATGTTATGGATAGACTTATGAGAGCTTTAGGTCTTCACGGTAAAACTTTCGTATCGATGATTGTTTCAGTTGGATGTAATGTTCCTGGAATAATGTCTACAAGAACACTAGAAAACAAAAAAGATAGAATGATAGCAATACTTATTAACCCATTTATATCATGTGGTGCTAGATTGCCTATATATGCGGTATTTATAGAAGCATTCTTCCCTAGTCATAAAGGTTTAATATTGTTTGGACTATATGTATTTGGAATTATTATAGCATTAATAAGTGGTAAAATATTTAGTAAAACCTTATTTAAAGGCGAATCTTCATACTTTGTAATGGAATTACCGTCTTATAGACTACCATCAATTAAAAACGTTTCTTTACTAATGTGGGAAAAAGCTAGTGCTTTCTTCAAGAAAGCAGGTATGATAATCTTCCCAATGATGATTGTTCTTTGGGCATTATCAATATTCCCATTAGGAGTTGAACAAAACAGTGAACATTCATACCTTGGTATGATAGGAAGCTTTGTTGCTCCTCTATTCACATTAGCTGGATATGGTACTTGGCAAGCTGGTGTATCATTAATTACTGGTATATTAGCAAAAGAATCTGTCGTTTCAACTATGGGTATGGTTTATGCAGGTGTTTCTGAGGGAGAAGCTTTAGTAAATACAATTCAACAAGTATTTACACCACTTTCAGCAGCTTCATTCTTAGTAATGACGTTACTATATACTCCTTGCTTAGCAGCATTAGGAGCTATAAAAAGAGAAACAAATTCACTGAAGTGGACAATCTTCTCAGCAGTCTACACATTTGTAGTTGCTTTAGTATTGTCAACAATAGTTTATCAAGTTGGATTACTATTAGGTTTCCAATAAAATAAATAGCCTTCTAATTATAATTATTTATTTAATTATAATTAATATATATTAGCCAAGAGACCTCCTTCCAATAGTCTCTTGGCATTTTATTTACTTTTAAAATAAAAAAGACTAAGAACAACTATATATGCTCTTAGCCTTTTTTTGCGGTTATATTTTAAAATGTAATTTATTGAAAGCATTTTAATTCGTTTTTATATGATAAACTCAATTATTATCTTTTTTATAATCATAGTTTAATAAGTAAACATTATCATTTAATATTATAAATCACCAATCTTATAAATTAGGTTTATTATATACTTAAAAGTATATAAATACTAACCTAAAATTTATAAAATTAGCTCTTTTAAATATGTACACTTTTTAGTTCTAAATGTAGTTAACCTTTGGAACTTCTGTAAGCATAACTTTCTTAATAGGACTACTTATCTCAGGGGAATTGCTAGCCTCTTCTTTAAGTCTATACTTTCTTCCATCTACAATTATGTAATGTATATTCATAATTGTACATGTTCTTCCCTCTTCTCTTAGCTGTTTATCAACAGCTTTCATAATTTCTCCTTTTGTATGGAATCTTTGATTGAATTCAAAATTAATCTTATCCCAATTATGAAACACAGACATCACCTCTAAAACCTATCAAAGCTTAGACTGATTCAATATAATATACCAATTGAAGTAATTTTTATAAACTCCTGCCTTAAATTTTGCTATGTAATTCTAAGCTAAGACAAAAATTTAACCTTGTCATGTAACTTATATTTACTATCATAATTATATGTAAATAAATATTTTAAATTACAAGTTAAGGTTATCTCACTATATTATACCACTTTAACTTTAAAAACTAAAGATAATCTATAGTTTTAATTAGCATGTTTACTATTTATTTATATTTTATAATATATATTATAAGTCACATAACCATTTTAATTTCCAATAAAAAACATAAACATTAGGACTTCTTTTCAAAGTCCTAATGTTTAATCAAAACCTATATTAGCTACTCTTCAACTGGAAGGAGAATGGCATTTTTAATACACTTAGCTCCCTCTGGAGTTAAATTTTGTTCTCTTATATAATATTTTTTATTATCAATCATTAAATGATAAAGATCTACAACTTGGCAATCCTTATTTTCTCTTATTAAGCACCTAACTACAGCTCTCATAAAATCAACTCTGCTTAAAAAGTTTTGATTTAAAGTTATTTTCATAGGTTCTTGTTCTTTAAATAACATATTCAACACCCCTTATACTAATCATAAATTCCTTACATGAACTATGCTAAAATATAAAGTCCTTAATCAACTTTAAAGCTTTCCAAGTTTACCACCATATAATAAGTTGGCAAGAAATTGGTCTATATTTTTAGAAAACCAAGGCTATGGCTTTTAAAAATTATCAAAGAAACATTTACAACTAATTTTTCAAGCTTGTAGTATTTACAAAACTGTGAAAACAAAGCTTAAGCCTTGATTTTCTACTATAAAACTCTCTATTCTTGCCACTTTTATTATACTACTTCCACTCATTTATGTAAACATTTTCTTCAATTTTCAGTTAACACTATTCACATTTATTTAATATCAACTATCACCATAATATCATTGATTAAAGTATTCTTTAAATATGTCATACCAAGCTAAACTCCAATCCATTTCTTTACAAAGTTCAAATAACTCTTCTTCATCATTTATATTTTTAGCTGTTATTATCTTATGAGTTTCTTTATTAACTAACAACCCATTTTCAACATCCTTTGAATATTCTGGATACATAGCAACACTTCTTATATGAGAAAATTCAGCAGTTCTATAATTAAGTTTTTCCAATGTCAATTCATCAATATCAAGTTTATATCTCGTCCTTCTTTTCTTTTTTAATGATTTTCTTGACTCTGACATAAGCTTACTATGTTCTAGCCTTAAAACTTTAGCTTTATCACTATTTAATATAGCCTCATAATAATTCTTAGAAAGTGAAAGATATTTTTCTGTTTTTCCAACTCCACTCTCTTCTATTCTCTTATATATTATCTTTATAATCTCAAATCCTCTTACATACGTGTATTGTCCAATATTAACTTTATACTTATCATAAATTCTATCTAAAAGATATGCCGCATTTCCCTTTGTTGTCCTAAGTATTGAATGTAGCCTATCTTCTCTAATCCATACCCATCCCTTATCATCTAAAAAGGAAGAGCCTTTCCAGGCGTTTTCAATTTCTTTATACACCTTTGGAGCAAGTTCTTCCTCTTTCTCTGGCATTTCAAATTCAAAGTCACTAGCACTATATTTTAAGACTACTAAGTCAGTGCAATCACATTCTTTTTTATTAGCCATTCTTTACCATATTCTTATAAAGAGTATTTAGTTTTGCCATAGCCTTATCAGCCTTTGGATGATTACAATGATCAGGATGGATACTCTTAGCTATCTTAGTCATCCAATTCTTTGCTCTAGTCCTATTACTATAATGTGTCTTAGTTATTCCAAGCTTCCTAGCTCTAACATCCCCATCTAACTCTAATAAATAGAAGATATATTCATTACTTACACTAGTGAAATATCCATTAGGAACATTAATTACCTCATTAATTATAACTTCTGGTTCCGGTAATAATTTCTTAGCACATTCTAAAACCTCTTTATAGCAAACTATCTTATTATAAAGTTCAGCCCATCCTCTAGATTTCATATTAACTAAAGGGCCTACCTCTTCTTGTATTTTCTTCTTAAGCTCTTTAAAACTTCCAAGTTTTTTTAATTCTTCTAAAGAATTTACGTCAATCCAATTCATATATCTATCCCTTAAAAAATTAATCCTATGTTAATATATTAAAATCATTACATCAATATTACCTGTAATCTAAATTTTTTAAGCAATAAAAGTATTTCGTAATATAATTTATTAAAATCCTTCTCTGAATGGTGGAAATACGTATTCATCCTGTCTTTTTACTGATATTAAGACTTCTTCTCCACATATTTCCTTACATACAGCAGTCCCTCTAAATACTTTTAGATTATCACTTGCTCCCATCTTAAGAAACTCCATAAGTGCCTCAACCTTAGTGTCAAAACATGCTTCTGGAACAATCATACCACTTGAAGTAACTTCACAAACAATATACTTCTCTGAAATATACTTACACCAAGCATTCTCCTTATTCCAATCTAGTCCAAACTTCTCACTCATAAGCTCGTACCAATTTTCAGCTATGCTTTCTTTTTCACTTTTAGCCTTCTTACCAACTAATTCTTCCTTAAGCTTCATAACTGCATATCTAAGATAAAAAACTTTGTCAACTTCATCCTCAAACTCATATAAATTAAGATCAAATCCATAAGTTTTATAAACCTCAGTGACCTTCTCATTAAGCTTTTTAGAATCAATTACAAAATTCCCGTTCTTTGTCTTGTATGTAGTAGTTCCCATTCTCTGTTCTCCTTCATTTTTAAAATATTATATTGTTTAAGCCCCTATTAAATACTTCTTATAAATTAATTATATGAAGTGTTATTTTAAAATATATTGTTGTAACCCAAAGATAATTAATAAATATTATTCACATTAATAAATTCTTATTAACAATTTATTATCATCTGTATATATAATACCACAAATAGTAAAACTCTAACAGTTCTTTGTAAATACTACATTTTCTTAAAACAAACTTATACTATTAAACAATAATTAATTCTAACTATTAATAAATAATTAATAATATTAATACCCAACCCTCTTTATAAGCTCATTTATAGATTTCCAATCTTCATAATTCATAGAAACCTTCTTTAAAAGAATTCTGTTTTCCTCATTTTCAAAAAAAGTACATGCTCTTTCCTTGCTATCATTTATCATAACATCAAATTCTCTAAATAAAGATCCAATCCCTCCCTCATTCAAATTATCAATATTATTTAAGTTATCAAAATACCCACCTATAACTCTCATTTCTTTAACAGCACTATGCATATCATCAAAATTCTTTTCATCCCTCAAATCAATCATTGATTTTTGTATTATTGCCATATTTTGTTCCAAATCATAAATCAGTTTCTCTTCTGACTTTTTTATAATGTTCCCTTGATAAAATATAATAAATACAGAAACAAATAACAGCATTCCTAATACCCATTCATTAATAAATTTAGATCTTATCTTTTCCTTAACCAAACCTCTTCCCCCATTCTCAATACAATTGTTTTATTACTTATTTTACCATAAAATTTGCAATATATTGTTTAAAAACTATAATTATAGTATGAATATTTTAAAGGAGAATAGTGATGAACAAAGAAACTTTAAATAAAGATAATATAAAAAAAGAATTATGTGAAATTTGCGGTGAAGAAATGGATGAAAATAAGTTTGCTTATGATTATGATGAAGAAAGTAAACTAGTTTTTAAATGCCCAGCGTGTGGTCATAGAAAGGTTAGAAACATATAAAGCTTAATATCTTCTGTAATTCTATTTAAAACATATTGAATTAAATAAGTGATCTATCAAAACAAGTTTTTTAACTAAATTTGACAGACCACTTACCCCCTTTATAATTTCACACCTTGTTTTACCACATTATTACAAATGTTAATATATATTTGACTTTTTAAACTTATAGAATCAAATTTATCTTATTTGCTTATTTAACTTAATAAGCTTAAATAATTCTTAGTTATTATTAATTAAGCAACTTTCTATCACTTGTAAAGGCTATATATAAGATTTTATGAACATATCTTAAGATTATATTATTTGAAAGGAAAATTCAGGAGAATTATAATAATAAAGGGACTATTTTAAGGAGGCTTATATATGAGGGGTAAGAAAATATGGGTTATTATATTGATTATAATAATAATTGCAGATGGTGGATATTTTTCTAGCGAATATATAAAAAGGAAAAATAAACTAAATAATTATATGGGTGAGATAACTACATATATTGCAGATAAAGAATATGATAAAGCAAAAGAAACTTTAGAAAAAGCTAAAGCTCTTGACTTATCTAACGATGAGTTAATCGGATTAGAAAATAAGCTTAATACAACTGAAAAATAAAAATCCACCAGCTTAGCTGGTGGTATTTCCTCAGCCCTATAAGGGCATGCTACTTGCGTTGCGTCTTAAGACGCTTAAATTGGTCCGCCAGCCGCATACTTCTTTACTTGCTACCCTTAAAAGGGTCCATATATTCTTTTATACTAATTTGATCAGCTATCATATCTTCTTGTTCTTGATTTCTTATATATTCTTCAATTGCCTTCTTATTTTTTCCGACAGTATCAACGTAAAATCCTCTGCACCAGAAATGTCTATTTCCATATTTATATTTTAAATTTGAAAACTTCTCAAAAATCATAAGACTACTCTTACCTTTTAAAAATCCAACGAAACTTGAAACACTCATTTTTGGTGGTATTTCAACAAGCATATGTATATGGTCTACGCAAGCGTGCGCTTCGACTATCTTAACTCCTTTCCATTCACAAAGCTGTCTTAATATCTTACCTATCTCTTGTTTTTTCTCTCCATATATTTCTTTCCTTCTGTATTTTGGTGCAAATACTATATGATATTTACAATTCCATTTTGTATGTGCTAAACTGTTTGTATCCATTTAAAAACCTCCCTTTGTTACGAAAATTGGCTGCGAACCTATTTTCATTTTAACAAAAGGAGGTTTTTTATTACATCGCTAAAGCTCATCTGAACACACTCGCATAGCGAGTGGTTTTCATTAAACAATAAAAAAGGAAGTAACTATAAATGTTACTTCCTCTTTATCTATCTAAATCTATCTCTTAAATCTCTTATTGAACCATCTATAAGTTCTCCAACAGCTTTGTATTTCCAATCTCCATTATCTCTTATTAACTCAGAGAATATAAGTGATCTTGCTCTACTGCCATCCTCACTTAAGTTATATCTACAGATTTCACTATATCCTTTATCAGCATCAAGTAATCTTACATAAGCATTTTTTACTTCTGCAAAAGTTTGATTTCTTTCTTTCCCATCATAAATACAAATTGCAAATACTATTTTCTCACATTCCATAGGAATATTGTTCAAAGTAACAGAAATCTTTTCATCATCTCCATCACCGGCTCCTGTTAAGTTATCTCCATGAAGTTTTATTCCTTTACCATTTTGACAACCAAAATAGATTAAACTAGTTGTGCTATCCTTTATCATCTTTCCTCTTCCATCTAAAAGAAATGCAACAAGATCCAAATCAAAATCTTTTCCTCCGCCAAATCCAAAGAATCCTTTTTTCTTGGCTACATCCCAACCTGCTCCTAGCATAACATTATTAAGTCCTGGATTTTTCTTAGTTAAATCTAATATATCATTCTTTTGTAGGTTTAACATCTCAATTCTCCTTACTTCATAAATTTAATAATTACCTATTTGTAATAAATACTAGGTTGTCTCTATAAAGACTAACCTAGTATTTATTCTCCTTAATAACTATCTACTAATAAATTACCATGTATTACATATATAAAGCTAAAAGGCCATTTAAGTCAGCTATTTTTCCTTCTCCTAGAGCTTTGAACTGCCAGTCAAAACCATCTCTATATAATTCAGCAAATACTATTGAAGTAACTGTTGAACCATCTTCTTTTAAGTTAAATCTACAAACTTCTTTTTCATTATTTTTAGCATCTAAAATTCTAACATATGAATTATCAACCATTCCGAAAGTTTGTCTTCTTTCTTGTGCGTTATGAATAGTTACACAGAAAACTATTTTTTGAACATCACTTCTTATTTGTGATAAATCTATATTTATTCTCTCATCGTCACCTGAACCTGCACCACTTCTATTATCTCCACTTAAAGCAATACCTTGTCCTTGTGGATTGTTAAAGAATATAACATCAGCAGGAACATTAGCAACCTTTCCATTTCCATTTAATAAAAATGCAGCGATATCTAAATCAAAGTCTTGTCCACTTACAGCTACGTCCCATCCAGCTCCTAATATAACCTGTTGAAGTCCTGGATTTTTCTTAGTTAAATCTAATATATCATTCTTTTGTAAGTTTAATGCATTTACTCCATTATTGAAAGGATTTGAGTTATTTGATGAATCTCCACCAAACATTCCACCTAAATTTATTGCCATAGTAAAACCCTCCTGTTTTTCTTATTTATTCTCAATACTAAATTGTCTAATTTTACAAATTTAATATTAAGTTAATTTTACATCAAAACTTTATAATAATCAATTTTTTCTATATTATAATTTGTTATCCCAATATGTAAATAAGCTATACCTAAAAACAAAAAGGGTTGTATAAAAAACTTTTTAATACAACCTTTTTCCCGTTATTAAACTGTATATATATTTTTCTTCACATCAGCTTTAATTGCTTCAAGCTTCTTAGTATTTTCCACTCTTTCCATAGCATTCTTTCTTTGAATTTCCTTAGTATCTTCTATACCTTTCATAATTGTTTGGTATGATTTTTCTAAACTTTCTACAGCAATAGAACTACCTGATGACATCCTAGCAATTTCTACTGATTGTCTTGATGTATTAGCCGCATTTCTCATAATAAGTTCATTTGTCTTATCGTCTAACTGTTTCATTGATTTAGCTTGTATATCTTGTCTCTTTAATATAACAGCCTGTGCTAAACATTGCTTAAATATTGGAAGAGTTATTATAAATGATGAATTAATCTTTCTCATAAGATTAAAGTTTGACATCTGTATTGTTTGAATCATAGGGGCTGATTGTATAGCAACATTTTCAGCAACTCTTAAATCATATATTCTTTGTGACAACATCTCCTTACTAAGTTCAAGCTTTTGAATCATCATATTTCTTTCATCCATATTCATTGACATATCATTAGAAAACTGTGCTATGTATGCATCAACTTCTTCTATGGCAATCTCTCCTGCAACTATATATTTTTCAAGTAACTTATAAAAATCCATATTAGTTTCAAAAAGCTTTTTAAGTTGCATATTTGAAGTTTTTATATCCTCTTCATATTTTTTTAGAAGAACATACACCTTCTCAACTTCATATCCCATAGTATCATATTTTTGGAATAGCTTTGCTATTGTAGTTTGAGCTCCTTTAAATATCTTAGATAAGAATGATTTATCTTTTTCTCCACCTTCTAGTTCTTTAATATCAAACTTGTCCATAATTTTAGTTAAATGAACTAACATCTCACTTGCTTCCTCAGCCTTAACTGATTTCATTGAATTTAATAACTCATCCGATACTCTTGAAAGACCTTCACTAGCTTTTTGGCCAAACTTAACTATAGAGTTAGGGTTTTGAATCTCTATTTCTCCAGTAAGATTTTGTACCTCTGGCAATTGTCTTAACATCTCTTTATAAGCATTAGCTTGTTCAAATATCTCCATTGCATTCCCATCTTGAGTCTGCATATTATTATTCTGCAAATCCATACTATTATTCATGTTTATCATAAAAATTCTCCTCTCAATTCCTACCTTTATTTTAAGGTATAGACTATGTTCTAAATCAACCTCCACTTAAAACAGAGCCTAAATACTCTTTTAAAAATCTAATAACATAGAAAGTATCCCTTTCTTTGTTTCTTTATTCTTAAATGATAAAATCTTCTTAAAGTCAATATTATAATCCATTTTACTTAACCTCATAGTGTTTATCTTATCTGATTTTATTACATTATTTATATTGAATAATCCTGAAGGATTAAATATTACTATATCAAAACCTATGTTATAAAGATACCCTAAAAGCATAATCATATCTTCATCTATTTCATCTTCTCTATTTAATGCAATTACTATCTTAGGTATATTCCCTGTAAAATCAAAGCTATCAATTGCTCTAATTATGTCTTTGCTTAAATTCATAACTAAAGACAATAATTTTACACTTCTATGACGATCAAAAGCTTTAACAAACAAATCTTTATCTAAAAGAGTTTCATTAAATTTATTAAGTAATAAATTTTGTAATTCCTCACTATACTTATTTAAACTATATAAAGGCAACTTTTTTATTTCCTCTATATTGAAAGTTCCATCATTTAATTGATAGAACATAAGTTGATACATCTCTTCTTTTACTTCTGAATTAGGTGATATTTTCCCATCATTAAAGAAAAGTGTACTGTCCCCTTCTTTGCAATGCTTTATCAATCTTATATATTCTAAAATATCATCATAAACTCCATCTATCTTCATAAACAAACATGGCACTCTTACAATCTTGCCTTTTACGCCAAAATTATGTCTAAGTTTTGAAGGCTCATTCCAGTAAATATATATATCCTCTAAAATCGTATCCAAAAGCACTGTCTCTGTATATCCATCCCTAAACTGCCAAGGTTTAAACATCCCTGTATTAGAGAACAACTCCTCTTCAACCTCTCTTTGTATCTTCTTTGTTATTGTTTCATTATCCTCAATTAACTTTCCTTTAGCCACTCTTTCTTTAAAACTTTCAATAGGCATAATACTTCTACTAATCACAGCTTCACTTAGTTTATCCTTATCTATTTCTTCAAAGTATTCGTCCTTCAAAGGGTTTATATATATAACATCAAAGCTCATAAGATTTAAAAACATTAAAAAGTATATTTCATGTCTTTTAATAGCCCCATAATAAACGCATTTAGGATTAAAATCTCCATAAAAATTTATATCCTTTAAATACGTATAAGCCCAAACTATAAGCTTTGTAATAAAATTATTTCTTAAATTATCATTCAAGAACTTTTCCTTTGAAATAGCTATTGATACTACATAATCTAAGGCCCTTAAAAATACTGAATTAACTTCCCTATTGTTAAATATATTTATTTCTTCATTTTTTAAATTGTGGACATTCATTCTGTTTAACTCATTTAAAATATACTGAATAAGCTCCATTTCCCCACTTAAAGGAATTTCTCCATCAAAAATTAGAGATATATCCTTCTTATCTTCACATTTAACCTCAAGAGTCTTTAAAACATCATTATAATTATTCCCATCAAAAACTCCAATAAATCTATAAAAACAAGGCTTAAACTCTCCACTTCTAGATACTCTACTTACTCTATCTTTAAACATCTCAAAAACTACTTGTCCTAAATCAGTATGCAATAAAATGTCACCTCTTTTACCCATTCCATCCAATAAGCAGCCTCTTTCAAGGCAAATTATTATATGGTTAAACTTATTTATTTTTCTATATTATGTAACTTAATTTTATATTATTTTATAGTAACTAATCAACAAATAGTATATAAATTTATAAAAATAAGAGAATTACCAAAAGTAATTCTCTTATTTTTATAATGATATATTAATATACTAAATCAAACTATTCTTATTTTAATACCTACTCTATAATTTTAATACTGGTATTTTCTTGCTTTATATTACTACTTTCTTTATCATCTTTATTTAGTTCAAACTTAATTTCAGCACCTAATCTCAATCTTAATTTATCAAAAGTTTCCTTTTGTGATTCATTTAACTCTCTTGATGATATACTTTTACAAAGAATTTGGGCTTTCTCATAGCTTTTATTATTTATAAGCTTCTCTAACTTATCCATATCGCTGTTTATGTCCTTTTCATACTGAGCCTTCTTTTCTATACCATCCTCTAAAGAAAGAACACTCTCATGAAACACTTTAAAATTTTTATCCTTATCTCCAATAGCGGAAATTTTAACTTCAGCCTTTCCAACATTGCCTTCTTTAAATGCTTTTTCAGCACTCAAATAATTTTCCAACATATTTTTCAAATCTTTAGCTTCTTCATTTTCAGGATCTTCATCAAGTGCCATCTCAAAGGATACCAACGCCTTACAATAATTCTTACTATTTATTAGTTCTTTTCCCTTTGCTACTGATTCATTTGCCTGAGAACTAGCACACCCTACTAACCCACCTAAAGATAAACTTACAAAAATACCTGCTAATAACCCCTTAACAACCTTACTCACTTAAAATACGCCTCCAAACCTTAGTATAAAAAAATACCAACATAACTATTATGCAATTCAAATTGTATTTAATTCCCTATTTTTCAAAGTAATCTTATCATATTTTTAATAATAAGTAAACTAAATTAACTTGTAGAAAATAATAAAAAGACAATTTGTAAAATCACAAATTGTCTTTTTATTCAATATGTATGTACCTGTAAATTAAATCATCACTTAGCTGACACTTGAAATGTTGAAATTCTCTATATTATAGATAAATCAAACCATTTTTATGTAACTTTGAAGCTTAGAGACCTCTATTTCATTTTTTATTTTATAAACTCCATATAATCTTTCAGCTTTCTCACTTCCAATCTTATTAATATGACATTGCATATTAATTCTATCTTCTACCCCTTCTACTTCTTCATAATCATCACTTTTTATCTTAATGTAGCATTCTCTTATAACTCTACATAATTCTTTAGGCATACTCACTACTCTCATAGCTTTAACTATCCCTTCTTTTCCCTCAACCAATAGTATTTCGAACTTATAATCTAAATCATCTGAAAGACAAAATCCATCTTCTGCAAAATTTAAATCAACGGGAAAGGCACTACATCCTAAAACTCCATCTATAGAAAGAGTAAATCCTACAAAATCTCTCGTAAGTCCAAAAGTTTTTTTAGGATATATCTGAAATCCTAATTCTAAATTTCCAAAATTAATAGCAAATTGATCTTCTAAAGTAGAATTATCCCACCTTAATAAAAGATTAAACTCATCTTTATTATGAAGGATCATTGCACTATCCCCTTTTATATCAATGAATGTCTTATCCCCAATTCCTATAACAGATTCATCACATGATTCACTCTCATATGCTCTTCTATTATTAAAGCTTTCTTTTAACTCCTCTTTTGCATCATTAACTCTTTCTAAGAAAATCTTATCCTCAAATTCATTATCTTTAATAAGTTCTCTGACGAAATCTCTGATATCATTATTAAACTTCTCATTCATCACAAAACCCTCCCCTTTTATTAATGCTTAAACCCATTATATACTAATATAAGTAAAATATACAAATTCAAAAAGAGTTATATCAAAACATATCCTAAATTAAACTTGCAAATATATTCAATATTCACAAGTTTTATTTATTAGTCTTGCTATAACTCTATTCCTAATAATAATTTTTAACTATGTAATTGGTCAATATACTTATCTAATCCACTTTGTTCTGGCTCATCTGTAAATGTATATAGGCTAAAGCTTTCTTCTACTTGTTGTGAGCTTATTCCATCAAAAAGTATTGCATCTAAATTTTCAATATCTTCTAAAGCTGTAGTCCTATCATAATCCTCACTTATTATATTTAGATAATGCTCTCTAATTATCTTGCAAAGCTCTCTTGGAAATCTTATCTGTCTCATAGCCTTTACTATATTCTTATCATCCACTGCAATTATATTTAAAGCATAGTTTAAACTTTTTGAAAAGGCAAAACCATCTGGAGTGAAATTAAAATCTAATCTCATATCACTATACTCAACAGCTCCCTCTATAGATAGAGTAAAACCTGCAAAATCATAATGAAGCCCAAAATCTTCCTTATTAAATATTTGAAAACCAAAATCAACTTTCCCCTTACTTACGCCTCTAAAACTCCTCTTGGCTTCACCTGGAAACCTTAATATAACTAGGAGACTATCCCTTTCTGTTAAAAGGCTTATCATATCCTCCATGAGATTTATTGAAAGCTTACTCCCCACCTCTAGATAACAATCACCCTCTTCATAATTATCATCTTCGTGAATATTTTCTTTCCCCAAAACCTCATTTAAATACCTTTTAAACTCAAAGTCAAATTCATTTTCCATCCCTAAGTCTCCTCCATTTAAAATAACCTTCAATTATTATATATCAACGAACTTAGACTTACAAACCATATTTTAACCATTTTTAATCATAAAAAATCTAAAAAACTTTGAAAAAAGCTACTTACACATGTAACCCTCCTCAAAGTTTTAAATATTTTCTATTTACTACTATATGTGCAACTTGATTTATTATAGAATTTAGTCTATTCTTCTAAATTTACAAAGCCATAACTATACTTCCTATAAATATTAAGAAAGCCCCTATAAATGATTTTAAAGTAATTTCTTCACTTAATATAAAGAAAGCCAATATTACAGTTATTACTATACTAAGTTTATCTATGGCTATTACTTTGGTTACTTGCCCAATTTGAATTGCCTTATAATAAAAGATCCACGATAGCCCTGTGGCTAATCCTGATAAAACTAAAAATATCATTGAATAATTAGATATATTCTTTATTCCTTTATAACTTCCAGTAGCAAAAACTATTCCCCAAGCTAGAATTAATACTACAATAGTCCTAATTGCTGTTGCTAAATTAGAACTAATACCGTCAATACCCATTTTAGCAAATATTGATGTTAATGCTGCAAATACTGCAGATAATGCCGCATAAATAATCCACATATCTCCTCCATTATTGTAATAGATTTTCATTATCATTAATTTTACCACAAATATTAACTTATTTATGGATTTATTCTTAAAAGTTAATAGACTATTAAAATAAAAATCTATATTTTAATAGATAGCCAAATAAAAATAAGATTAAGGAATGGAATTTCATTCCTTAATCTTATTTCTAAGCTTTAAAAGTGCTTCTCTTATTTCTTTAACCTCTTCATGATTGAAATTTTCAAATACACTATCAAAGCTGTTATTTATATCGTTTCTGAATTTTCTTGCAAAGCTTACTCCCTCTTTTGTAAAAATAATATAAGTATTTCTCTTATCACTTTCCTCTTTTGTCTTTTCAACATATCCCATTGATTCTAGTCTAGATACAATACCTGAAACTGTCCCCTTAGCTAAAGACATTTCATCACAAAGTTCACTTATAGTTATTTTCCCTTTATGAGCAATAAGTTTAATAACTGTTATTTGTTGATGAGTAAGCCCACTTTCTTTTAATCCTTCACTGACTTTCCCCATAGTACTTGAATATATTTCTTTTATTAGCATTGCTATTTCAAATGAGTCATAATTCATTGTTACACCCTCTTTTAAACTATTATGCTACTTTTTTAAATTTGATTTTAATATCTTCAAATTTTAAAAATCCAATAAAGAAATAAACTCCTGCCATAAATAAAGCTGCTCCAAGCCCTATATAAAAAGTTCCTAAATAAACTGGATTAAATATTCCTAAGTTTCTAACTGTTATTCCGAAAAATATCATAAATCCCATTATCAAATAACTTTTAAAATCAAAAAATGAGAATGCACAATGTTTTTCAAGTTCACTATTTACTATTCTTGTTGTATGTTTTTTAAACATTTTACTAAATATAAATTTAAAGAAAATAAAGAAAACTAAGGCACCAAATAATGCTGTAACAATTAAGTTTCCATTATGTGATATAACATCTCCTGCTCCTAATGTAAATACTCTAAACCCTGCAAATCCCCAAACTAAACCCGCAATTAGTAATAAAATCTTTTTACTAACTCTTGGTGTATATTTTTTTAAACCATCCATAATTATCTCTCCTCTTCAGTAAATTAATATATAATTACTAATTTTCATTTCACAAATAAATAGTTCGCATTAGAACCTTTTTGTTCCTATGCGAACTATTTTACTCTTATTATGAACAGTTGTCAAATAAAACTACTATAAATTATATTATCTTCTTGAATACTCACTTATAATCATTCCATCAACAGTTTTAACTTCATTTAACTTAAGTTTAATCTCTGGATTTCCTTCTTTAAATAGTGGTATTCCGCTTCCCAAGACTAAGGGCATAGTTGTTATTGTGTACTCATCTATTAAATCTTCTTTCATTAAAGTATCAATAAATCCTGCACCACCAACAATCCACATATCTTTTCCTTCTTCACTTTTCAACTTTCTTATAAACTCAGCTGCATCTTCATTTATAAATGTTATATCTTCATTATAAGTTTGAGTTTTTCTATAAAGCTTTCCAAAATCCTCATTAACAAAAATTATTTCATTACTAACATCCTTAATACTTTCTTCAAGTAAAAGTTCTTCATCCATTTTATTCTTAGTGAATACATAACTTTTCTTTCCTTCATAAACCCAAGCTTCAGGACTTAATTCATTTAGTATTTGCTCATAAGTTTTTCTCCCCATAATTACAGTATCAATTCTACTATAGAATTCATCATACCCGTAATCTAATACTTCTTCTTTCCCTTCTCCACCAAGCCAATCAATAGCTCCATCTTCTCTTGCAATATAACCGTCTAAACTTTGCGCTATATATAAAATTACTTTTCTTTTGCTTTTCATATTAACTCATCTCCTATTAAACTCTATAGTTTCATTCTAGTCTTCTAAAACAAATAAAACAATGTTTAGTTTTCCCTAACCCCCATTTAATATACCTTTAATTAGGATTTTAATTACTATAATATATAACTTTAAACTATTCACTTTTATATATTGGCTAAACCCCATAAAAAGCACCAAATACCTAATAAAATAATACTTATAGTAAAATAAGCTCTATATCTAAACTTTTTATTTTGCTCTGAAATAATAATCATAATAATCAATAATAATATTAATTTAATATGTACAACTTACCCCCTTATAATAAAAAAATTTAAGGGAAACCTAGTTGTGTATCCTTATAGAGATTAAGACAATATTTTGTGATGTTCATCACCTCCTAAAAGTCTTAATTTCTCTAGAATTTTCTATATGCCTTTTTAATTGAAGTAGGCTATATCAAATTTCCCCTTTCAGTACAGAATCTGATATAGCCTTCTTTTATTTTATCTTTAAGTTATTTTTTATTCTCTTAAACTAAAACTAATTTAAAGTAACTTATCCTTACCTTAATGTTGATTATTAAAATTCATAAACCATGGACCACATTCAATATCCCAATTTATTTCAGCATTCTCTGTAAAATTAGCATATTTAATAATCTTATATCCAGCCCCTAAATATTCAGTAGAACCTCCATCTTTATAGACTGCCATTTCAGTAGAAAATATAGGTTTTTTATTATTAGTTATTCGGCTGTAATCTATGGCAAAAAGAACTCCCCAGCAAACAATAAAAACAATTATTACTAATCCTATCTTCTTTTTCATATTTTCGCCTCCTAAACTTCTACCAACTTAATATATTTTGAGTTGCTATATATTGATATTGGTTACAACATATAAGTTTACAATCTTCTCCTCCAAAATGTTCATTAAAGTAAAGTCTTTCCTCTTCTAATTCTTCTATAAAATCAATCTCACCTTTTAAATAAGCTTTTATTCTATAAATAGCAGAATCGCATCTAACCATAACTCCACCTAATCTTATATCTATCACCTCAAAACCTTGACCTTTACATTCCTTATACCATAATTCTCTGAAGCTTTTATGGAATCCTTTTAGCTTTTCTTGAATTTCCGGGATAAAGTTATATGCTATAAGCCTTAAGGCATCCTTGTCCTTCTCTAAATACGCTTTTCTTATCTCTAAGCCAATTTCACTCTTAACTGCAAGGTATGAAGCAAACTTAGAGTAAAATTTAAACATACTCTTAAAGTTTCCACTTCTTTCTGCTATTTCATCATATTTATTAGCTAATTCCATATAATGCCCCTCTAGATCTAATCCCTCTAAATGTTTATCAAACGCTCCTAAAAGTAAGTCTTGATAAGCTATATACTTTGAAGGATTACAAACCTCCATATTAGGAATTTTAACAGTTGGTACAAGATCTAGCTCTTCTAAAGAAGTAAAGTCTGTCATGCTTAATCCTGTTAAAGTTTTGCACCTTTCATCTACCCAAGCATCACCAACTTCATTATAATATCCATGCTCTCCAAATAATATTAAAGAAACCATCATTGCATATATTGGTGTTTCTGATCCATCATCTCCCCAAGCTGTAGCAAAGACCTCTTTTATACCTTTTTTCTTACATTGATTTAAAGCAGCATTAGTTGTTGAAAATGTCTTTGAATAATTCGGTGCAAATCCACTCCACCTCCAAGCTCCACCTGCAAATATCTTATTATTTTTAAATGTATCTCTAATATCTAAAAGTTTTTTATACTTTCCTTCATCATTATTGTAATAATCCCAATAAACCAATGAAACCTCTTTTGGTATCCTATTTGCAATTTCATCAGTTATTACTATATCAGTATCATAATATCCACCATCTGGAGCTCCACATCTTAGGAACATATCATCCCATATCATTGGCTTAAAGTTATATTTCTTAGCTATATCATTAACTCTATTTAAATGTTCAACCATAAGCTCTTGATGTGAAACATGTCCATTTTTAGTTAAATAATGTCCTCTTCCTAAGTCAAAAGCCTCATCCATTCCTATATGAATATTTTCACTTCTAAAACACTCTCTTAAAGAAGAAATCATAGCCTCAATAAATTTATAAGTTTTCTCTTCACCAACTAATAAAACGTCGTGAGTATCTTTCATTCCTTCTCCATAACCCCATCTAAGAGTTTGCTTTAAATGGGCAAGAGTTTGTATACAAGGTACTACTTCTATTCCTAAAGAATCTGCATAATCATCAATTTCCTTAAGTTCAACTTTGCTATATCTTCCTCTCATATATCCAAAGTACTTATATCCATCCACTTCATAAGTATCCTCTGTATAAAGCATACATCTATTATGTCCCATTAATGCCATGTACCCTAAAAGTCTCTTAACTTCTTCAACTCTATATACAGCATTTCTTGATGCATCTATCATTGATCCTATAGACTCTATGCAAGTTTTTTCTGAGAAATAAAGTTCTCCATCATTAAAAATAATATTCTTATTCTCACTTGTAATTTCATTAAAATTATTCTTTTCTAAATCCTTTACAAATTGAATATAAAGACTTAATGCTCTAAAGAAATGATGCTTCTCTTTATATCTTATTTCACATTTATGACCTTTAATTACCTCTAGGATATTTTCTGATTCCTTTGAAAGTTTTGAGACATATATAACTTCAGTCTTTCTTTGTGTCGTAATCTCTTCCCTACATTCCTCAAGAAGAACTTCTTCTTTTATCTCCTCACTCTCTAAATCATTCCAAAGCTGAAAATCAATTAGCTTCTCTAACCCTTTAACAGCCTTTAGCATTTCTTCACTTAATCCAACTAATTTAATTCTCATCTTTCTATCCCCTTTTTTCTCATATTTATCTATCTTAAATTAATAAATAACAAAGTTAATATTAATAAAGTGGCTAAACTACTAAAAATAAGTCTAGTCTTACTAATTTCTTTTTCTCTATACCAAATGAAACTCATTAATAACAAACTAATATACATTAATGACCCTGAAATAAATTTCAGCACATTAAATTTTTCATCTGCATTAATTATAAGAATATAAAGCGTGGAGCTGATAATCCCAGTCCATCTTATAAACTTTTCATACTTAAGAATATTTAAACTCATAGAACACTCCCTATAATTTTTTTAATTATCTTCTATTTATACTAATATTTAAACTATACATCATATCTATAAATCCTAAGTTCTTATAAAACCAACAGGAGCTTTCATCAAAGTTCTAAACAAATAGTTTTACCTCTTCTATTCTATTATCACTTGCAAAGTCTAATACCTTATTTACTAAATCTTTTTAATATTAAGCACATTTTCTCTACGTTCAGAGGTGCTAGCTAAAATCACCACTTACTAAAACAAAGCCTTTTATTTAAACTCTTGTGGATGTCTTTTCTTAAGCTCTGGTATTGCCCAGCCTCTTCCTGTCTTCTCTAATCTTTCACAATATGCTTTTAAATGTCCTCTAGCATGGTATGGACCACCTTCTCTAATTACTGTCCAAAGTGGATCTGTATCACTTTCACTCTTCATCATCATTTCATCATGCCACTCTTGAAGAAGATATGCTCCTTCCATACATAAGTCTTTTCTTTCCTCAGCTAAGTTATTTGTTTCGTGAGGATCATTTTTTATATTGAAAAGCATCTCTTTAGGAAATAAATGATATCCATCATGATAAGTTCTTATATACATATAGTCTTTAAATCTTACTCCTCTTTGACAAACATGAGAACATTGTCCAAGTACTAGATAATCTCTACCTGTTTCATCTCCATTTAATACACTCTTAGCATAGCTTTCGCCATCCCAATAAGCTTTCTTTTCTTTACTAAATAATTCAGCTAAAGTTGGCGCTAAATCTAAGTTGTAGTGGAATCCATTATCTACATATCCTTTTAATCCCTTTGGCCACTTTATAATCATAGGTATTCTAGTAGTTGTATAGTCAGCTGTCCCATGTTCTGCATATAATCCAAGTTCTCCCATAGCTTCACCATGGTCTGCAGTTATTATTATTGCTAAATCATCATATAAACCTTTATCCTTTAAAGATTGTAATATTTTCCCTATATGAGAATCCATATAGCTTATTCCACAATCATATCCATCAAAAAATGTTATTAAATCATCATAGTTTTTAATTTCCCCTAAATGTTTTGGGAACATATCTAATGAATCACTATTATACATATTTATTTCCCTTGCTCCATGAGGACCAATTTTATTATTTATGTGGTCAGTTAACCTTTCTTCACTTATCCATCTTTCAAAGCCATCGCCTTCAAAAGGATTTCCATAACTATCTGGTGCTCTATATGGAGTATGAGCATCCCAATAGTTTACATGAAGGAACCAATTATCCTTAGAAGCATTATCCTCTATCCATTTTAAAACCGTAGGTGTTACTGCTTCTGCTGATTCGGCTCCGCATCCTCCTACATTATGAAGTTCATTAAACCCTGCATTAAACCACCAAGCACTATGTCTCTCTGCAAATGTGCTTACTGAAGCTGTATAGAATCCTTCACTTCTTAAAAATGAAGGCAGACAGTTAAAGTATATTCTATCGTTAAAGTCTCTATTCTCTCCATCTATTCTAAAATCAGCACATACACCTCCATGATTTACAACTCCTGTATGTATACCAAATCTTCCTGACATAAGTGCTGCTCTTGAAGGAAGACATGGTGCATCTGAACAATGGTAATTTTCAAAAGTAACTCCATCCTTTGCCACGCTGTCTATATTAGGAGAAGTATTTCTTCCATAACCATAACATCCTAAATGATCTGGTCTTAAAGTATCTAAGTCTAACATTAAAATTCTCATTTTCTCAATCCCCTTAAATTAAAATTATGTCTACTTATATACTTCAACAAAACTTCAAAAATTCCTATGTAAAATCTCTCTTTATTCTTTATAATATCAATATTTGTGACATCTTATAAAAAATATAGCCAATTGAAAATAAAACCAAGAATATTAAAATGATTTAGGTAAATAATAAGCTTTGAAGAAGGATTCTTAATGCCTTCTTTTAAGGCTACTTACTTTTGGGAGCTTATAGGTTTAAGTTTTAAAACATATCTCTTATGATTATTTTTAAGTGCTACTCAATTCAGAATTTAGTCAATCAGCTTAATAACTCTCTTAAAATTGTTGTCACTTCATTTAATTTAAGAGAAATCTCCTACAGGAGCCTTAAACCTATAAGTCCTTAATTACTAAGGAGGAATTTATCATGAAACCCAATCCAGATGATAGACGTGATAATGTAAGAAAAATACAAAATAATATTGATAATACTATGAAAAGCATCTATGAAGCTGAAGATATGATTAAAGCCACAGATAATTGTAATATGAAAGCTGAATTAGAAGCTAAAAATGCTAGAAGAAGAGATGCCTTAAATTCTATGATTGATGAAATAAAAGAAGAAGCTCATGATAAAGAAAATGGTTATAAGTAATCATATTAAAGATGTTAATTCTACCTATTAAAATTTCAATCCATAAAAGGTTATTCCTTTAATAAACACAAAAACGAAAAGCTATTCACAATATGTGAATAGCTTTTCATTCTGCACATAACTATATACAAAATATAAATTAATACTATTTATTACTCTTTAATTGTATCATCAGCTTATTTATACAACAACATCCTTAAAAGCACAAATTTATACGTATAAGTCAATAACTTTTTGTTTTTCATATATTATTCTCTTATAACCTTTAATTACGTTAAAATATTCATTATACTTCCACTTTTTATTCATCCACTCCAAACTCGCATTATTACTACCTTCGAATTGGTATTACCATCATATTAATCACTCATAATAACTCTAAAAAATAATATCAATTTAAAACTAAAAAAGCTTAAAGAAATTTTTAATCTTTAAGCTTTTTTACCATCTATGTAAACAACTTAACCCCTATAAGTAACGTTACAAGACTAAATCTATTTAAATTCTATATACAACAAACAAATAAATTCATAAGGCTCCTACACCTTACTAATATTTTTAGAATACTTTTAATTCTAAACCCTAAAAGATAGCCTACTTGAATATTCCAAAAGGCTTTCCAACTGGTATAAAAACTTTACCAAAATGATTATTTAAAACAGCCGCTGCTGAACCATAAAATGAGACTATTGCTATTCCAAGTTCTGCCCAAGCTGCAACACTATGCATGAAATTTGGCATTATTCCAAATGAACTAAAAGTTAGTCCTAAGAATAAAAAGTCAATTAGAACAAATATTATAAATAATACCTTATGTGTTTCCATTGCACCAATAGTCATAAATAAAGTAAATATTAAATAAGCTAAAAATGCTACTCCTAATTGTTTACCATCAGCACTTCCTGCTAATTTTTCTCCTAAAACTCCATTCTGAATCATCCATGAAAGTCCCATAGCATACCAGAAAAATGCATATGCTCCAAAAGCAGTCGCTCCAAAAACATTGTTATGCTTAAAATCCTTTAAACATGCTATTAATTGAGCTGATGCTCCTAAAAAGAATGCCCATGGTATAACAAAAGATACTCCACTTGTTAAACCAAGCTTTTGTGATGAAGCAACTAATGTTATAACAGCTAGTCCAAAAAGACCTAAAGCTGATGGATCTGCATTAATTACTTTTACTTTAGTATCACTCACCCTTACTTCCTCCTATATTTTATATGTTATAAAATCTACAAAGTACCTGTAGTAAATATGGTCTTTATTATAAAAATAATAAAGACCATAAAACGCGCTTTTCTATAATAACAACATTGATATCCGATGTCAATAAATAATATATGGTTACTAATACATTAATATCAAACTTATTAATTTAATGTAAAATACTTATTTCTATTTATTAATAACATATATAATTTTAATAATTAAAACCTAAGCAAGATTATAAATTTAATTTAGAATAATAAAAAAGAGTTATATGAAATACTAAAATTTAAAGTTTATAAATTTATTTTTTAAATCACCAATGTGAAGCTTCAAATAATTTATAACCTTGTTCTTTTAATTTCATATAACTCACTGTTTTTTAAGCTATTTTAATGTAGAGGATCATTTCTCTTACTTTAACTACACTGTCAAAGATGATTTGATATTAGCTTTAAAATCAATACTAAAACAGCCTAAATTTTATAATTTTAGATTCTCCATTGAATCTTGACTCTCCATTGAGTCAGGCTCTTCACTGAGCTTTTACCTGTCTTAAGATTTACTTTCTACAACTACTTTTGGATAAACTAAAATCAGTAATAACCTAGCCTTAATAAAACTGATTTTATGTCTACAAATTATCCAAAAATAAAAGATAGATACTCACTTTGAATACCTATCTAGGAAAATCTATACAAGTTAATTGATAAATCTATACTAATCATCCCTTTAACCATACTACTTCATTGTAATATCTCACTATTCTTAAGTCTTATTATGAAAAATATTATTAAATCATAAAAAGTCTGCTTACTTAAGATTAATCTAAATTAAAGAATGATAAAAATTCAATCACTTGCCTCTTTCCCCAGAAAGATAAACTTTCTTTTTTGAATTAGGTAGGTCTCCTGGCTCATAACTATATCTTCTTAGAACCTTCCCATGATAACTCACAGTGGCATAATACTAAGTCGAAGTTATTTACAGTTGCTGGGGGCAGCTTTAGTTTTACACTAAATTCCCTGTTAAGCATTTCTGCACCTATTTCAATAGTAGATATTATTCTACCTATCTTTATTATAATGTCAATCGCTACATTTATCAATGTTTTAAACTCAAAACACTATTAAATTTAATATAATTATTCATTAATACTATTAAAAAACTTCTAATTTCTTCTTCATATTATATTTTTTTTAAATTTATACAATATTAAATTCTACTTATTTTTATGTCTTTTATAATTTTAATTTAAAATAAGCTATATCACTCTATAAGATTTGGTTTTTTATGGAAATAGTGGTATAATAATTTTAAATTATCATATAAGTTCTGTTTTAAGTCCCTTTATTCTATATAATTGTGTATTACCATGCATTTCTTAAAACAGAACTTTATTTTAAGAAATGAGGTGTTTATTATTATTTATATAATATTTTTTATTCTACTTGGGATTAGTATTTATTTAGGATTAAGTAAGAGCCTTATTAAGAAAAATTTATTTTTGATATATTCATCTATAATGATTGTAGTAAGCCTAATCTCTTCATTATTTTTAAAAAGTATATTTTTATATAAACTAAATGCTTCTAGTAAAATAGAGCCTTTAATAGATTACAACTTTATAGATTGGGCTATGTATAGATTTGATACTTATTTTAAATGGTCCTATGTATACGTTATAGCTATTTTAGCTGTTTTATTATTTGCATTATATAATGATAAAAATATAAGAACTCAGGAAGGCTCTACTAGATTTTCATACTTAGCAGTGCTTTCAACAATAGTTATATCAGTTGCTTCTCTTATCTATTCATTAAGCCTTTTAAATACCTATTTTAATATAGCAATATATATCTTAACTTTAACATTCCTTCAAATTTTTATACTTCACCTACCTTTAGTAGCAAGAAGATTATATATTGGAAATCCTGTAGTTGAAAGTACTTACTATGGCTGTTAGATAACTACTGAAATTAAAAGAGATATCAAAATATAAATTATAATATTTAAACTTTGATATCTCTTTATTAATTATTCTTACTTTAAATGTTTATTCCTAATTGTAAGATTTTATTTTTCAAGCTATATAAAATCTTATTAAATTCCTATATAACTCGTAATAATGCTAGAAGCACATATACCCAATAATACTCCTGAAATTATCATACCTGCCTTTGCCACTTTCTCTTCTTTATGCTTATAACCGATAAATCCAGCTATTACAAATAAGACAATAGAAACTATAGCATATGGAAATGAAATTCCTAGTCCCCTTAATATATGTTGTCCTAAATATGCCCCTTGAAAATAAGTAAAAGAAAACATTGCAGCAAATATTGAAATTATAACTGACAAAACTCCAATTCCTGTAGTTTTATAATTTGATTTTTGTTCCATATAAACCAACTCCTATTCCTCTCCAATATTCCCTATACCACATATTTCAATTATAACATTTTTTATTTATATGTTAAATATTTCTTAAAGGCAAATTATCATTGAAATCTAATTATCTATGGAATAACAACCTTAATAAACTTTTCTATTTGTAAATCTTTCTAAAACCCAAAACTCCATCTACAAATCCTACTTTTTCGTAGAATTTATGCGCTGTTTCTCTATAATCTGAAGATACAACTATTGCATATGCACATTTTCTTGCTTTTGCGAAACAATCTAATTCATCCATAAGCATTCTTCCTACACCAAGTCCTCTTGTGTTTTCTTTTACAACAACATCCTCTACATTATTTTCACAATTCACAAGCTCTTTATATAACTCTAAAAGTTGCGGTATATCCTTAAAATCTAATCTTTCAACCTTTATCATAAATATCTATTCCCAAAGAAAATTAAACTCCTTTGGCTCCTCCCTTCAAATTAAGCTAATAATTAAAGTAAATTCTATCATTTTAAATCAATTTAGTCTATTCTTAATCTATTAATAATCTGCAAAACAAAAGAGATATATCAAAGCTACTTATTAGTAAAACTTATAAACTTTACTGCTAAGTTTTGATATACCCCTTTTATACAATTAACTATTTATTATTTAAGTTCTTTTTCAATAACTTTTTCTATTTTCTTATCTTCTTTATTTAACTCTTTTTCTAAGTGAATTTCTTCTTTTTCTATTCTTTCCTCATCACTTTTTTCTTCTTTAACTTCTTTTTTCATTTGCTTTTCTATTTCTTTAGCAAATTTCTTTTCTTCATGTCTTTCTTCTCTAGCTTCTTTCTTTTGTTCATGTCTAGCTTCTAAACATTCAACTTCTTCTTTTATCTCTTCTTTTAGTTCCTCAAATTTTTTCATTTTAGTACCCTCCTAAATTTAATAAATAATTACATTTATTTTGACACCTTATTCTCTTTTTATTCCGGAATATTATGTCATATATTTATTATACTAAAATAAGTTCAAAAATAAACATTTTTACCTGATATTTATTACTTTAAAATAAATATTAGTAAACAATTATCATTTTAAACGAAAAACATTAAGTTACTTATTAATTAAGGCATTTATAATTCAATTTCTTATAACATTTTTAATTTTACTATATATTCCCACAAAAACTATGCTATTTTTCATCCGTAAAATTATATTTACCTTCTGGTAACTCAATCTCATGCCCATTAATTGAAACTGTATCATTATCAATCCATATTATTTTTGCTTCATCTACATGATAGTCACTGTATATTAATTTATCAGATCCATTAGTATCTTTTAAATAGCATTTAACACTCCAGTCAACAGTAGCTCCTCCATTTATCAAATATGCTTCAATCTCATACCTTCCATCACTAGATGTACTTTCAGCTATAAGCTCCTTATTGGGTTCAAAGCTACTCTCTATTGTATTTAGAATCGCTTTTATCCCAATGATAATAAAAGTTACAACAAGCAAAATTGATATTAAAGCTATTCTTATAACTTTTCTTTCTTGCTTTTTTATATACATTTTATCATCTTCCATAACTAACACATTCCCTTCCATTCTTATTAGTTATTATATCACTTTTTAATATTCAAATAATAAAAGGAGCAGTTTTTACTACTCCTTAAGATTACGCTAGTTTAATATGTCTCTACGTTTTTCTTGCTTTAGTACTAATAATAAAAGTATTATTGCTACTATCATCAATATACTTTGTCCAAAAATCACTGTGTATTTAGGATATCCTATAGTAGTCATGCTATATAAATCATAGTTTCTTATAAATGATATTAGTACAAATAAAACAGGAATCTGTACACCTATTAAAGCTACATAATTCTTAACTTTAGTACTTACAAATAAACTAATGCTTGCAACTAGAAATGCTATCATATACATAAGAATTATAGATATAATTACATATTCTCCAAAAGTTAAGTCAAACCAATAGATTCCCCAATTTAATTTGGAATTTATGCTACACTCCCAAAACTTTAAAGTATTATTTTGAACATAAAAACCAAATAATATAATTAGCTCTATAGTAGTCATAAGAAATGTAGTAATCATAGCTGCTATAACCTTTTTCTTAGCTAATCCTCTTCCAGTTATTGAACTATACTGTAGAAAGTTTACTTTATTTTTATTATCTCTTAAGAATATTGGAGATATTACAAAAGCAACAGTAATAACAACAAGCAGTAAAAAATAATACATTAACTCCTTATAATTATCTATGACACACTCATCTAAAACACTCATAGCTTGATCACTTTTCTGAATTTCATTTGCCCTCTCTTTTTCTTTTCCTTCAAGTGAAAAATTATATCCAATATCTTTTGAATATTGATCTAGAACACGTTCTCTTGATCCAAGTTCCCAAAATAAATACCCATTACCTTCAAACATAATTTTTGAACGCAAATTTGATATTCTTTCATCTTTACCCATATCCTCATCACTTGCTTTTTTAAATTCTTTATAAGACTTTATCCCTAAAGCTTGAGCATCTTTATCATTCAACAAATACTCATCTGCATCCTTTTCTAGTAATGATGTTTCTTCTTTAAAATCCTCTAGCTCATCGTCATCTAGAGTTGTCCCATATTTCTCAAGTAAATGTTCACTTACTCTCAAATCAGTGGTTTCCGGATATCCATTAGGAAAATATTCTAATCTAAACTCTATACATAGATTCCATATTATAAAAGATATTAACCCAAGAATTATTAAACTCTTTATTGTAAACAACTTTTTTATTTCATTTATTATTCTCATTACATACTCCTTCTATCCTTTTATATTCTCTCTCTTGAATAATTTCATTGAAAATACTATAAGTAATACTACTACAATAAAATTACTCACTAATGTAATATCCACATAGTGTTTTGTTCCTATGAAAACTCCTGCATCCATGAACCACCACTCAGGATTTAATGATAAAACAAACATATTAAAATTAGCCCATATTGCAAAAATTGAATCACTCGGAAATAATCCTGGTGACATAAAAAATGCTCCAAATAATATAAAAAAGGCAAAAAACGATTTATAGCTACTTTTTAATAATGAGCATAATACAAAAGTTAAACCTGCTGATAAAATTCCAATTGCAAATACTACTCCTACTGATAACATCAGATATTCTCTTATTGTTAAGTTGTACCATGATAAAAATGGTCCTGACATACCAACATTAAAAGCTGAACTTATTGGTACATTCCATACCTCACTATAATCAAAAACATTAAAATATGTTATTAATGTTACTCCTAATATTACTGCAGTAACTAATACTGAAAATACTAGACTAACCTGTAGTTTATCTCCTAATAGTCTACGCCCTCTCTTTGATGCTGTAACCAATCCTAATGTTTTATTTTCTCTTTCATAATTTATTAGAAAGGAAACTCCCAAAACTATAATAATCATTATTTCTATTATTGATGACCCTATAACATCTCCAAACAGTAAATTTTGAGTCCTATAATTTAACCCCCAGAAGTATAAATTTTTATGCTCTCCATTTCTTATTAGCTCCTTAAGTCTAACATCAAACTCTCTATAGTTTTCTCTTGTAAATTCAGCAGCTTTTCCTTCTAATCCATACATACTTATAGCTTTATCAGCAAGTTTATTAACATCCATATTTTCAATTGCTGAGATAGCATTTGGTGCAATATTCTTATACATATTTATAATACTTAATCTATTGAAAAAATCCTTATCTTCCTTCGAAAAAAACTCATTGCTATAAATATTTTGTGAAAATTCTCTACTCTCTAAAAAATCATCTAAAGAATTATAGCTTTTGTTTAATTTCTCCTCAGTAATTTTATTTAATTCTTTCATTCCGGCTTTATACTTAATGTCCAGTTCATTAAGCATGTTATCATCAACCTTATATCCAACCTCTCTTATTAATTCATTTGTAAGCTTCAAAGGCTCTCTTATACTAGAATTGTTATACATAATCAACATGTTATAAGCTAAGAAGATTCCTATAAGAACTATTAGTACTGGATTTCTATAAAGTTTCTCAAACTCACCCTTTTTGATTTCCATATTGCTAACCCAGACCCTTTCTAATTATCATCCCTATATTGATATAAAAATACGTCTTCTATATTTGGAATAACTTCTTTCCATTCATCATTTTTTTCATTAGATTCACTATTATTTTCACTTATAAATCTAATCTTAACCATGCCCCCCTCTTGCTTCTCTGATAAAACAATATTATTCTTTCTAAATTCTAAGCTCTCATTAAATTCCATTGTTGCTTCATATACCATTCCATTTAATGTACTACATATCTTTTCTATAGAATCTTTATATAAAACTCTATGATCTTTAATCATTACTACTTCATTTGATATAAATTCTATATCTGATACTATGTGAGTTGAAATTATTACTATTCTATTTCTTGATAAATCACTTAATAGATTTCTAAATCGTACTCTTTCCTTTGGATCTAAGCCAGCTGTTGGCTCATCTAATATAAGAATCTTTGGATCATTAAGTAACGCCTGAGCTATTCCTACTCTTTGAATCATTCCACCTGAGAATCCCTTCATCTTCTTATTTTCAACCTCTTCAAGAGATACTAATTTTAGTACTTCTTTAATTCTCTTTTTAGCATCATCTTGCTTTATTCCCTTTAAAGCTGCTAAGTATAATAAGAATTTTTTAGGGCTATAATTTCTATAATATCCAAAATCCTGCGGTAAATATCCTATCTTATCCCTATATTCCTCATCTAAAGATAAAATATCTGTTCCATCATAAAGAATTTCTCCTTTAGTTGGGAAAATTAATGTAGTTAAAAGTTTTATTAAGGTTGTCTTCCCCGCTCCATTAGGTGCTAAAAGTGCATATACTCCATTTTTAAATTCTAAATTTATGTCCTCAATAGCTAAAAAGTCCCCATATTTTTTAGTTACGTTATTAACAACTAACATATAATCTCTCTCCTCTTTTTTATTCTATAATTTCTTAAATCATTCAATCTTTTTATATAAAGAATGCAGCATATAACTGATATTCCTATATGAATATAAATTGGTGCATTCATTAAAAAATCTACATAGTACTTATTTTCTACACTACTTAAAAGTAAGTTTACTATAATCCATAAAGCAATTGCTCCTACCTTTGCAAACATACTTTTAAGCTTTATCAATGAATATAAAAATACTGTGGAAAACAAGAATAATCCCGTAATTGATATTATTATCATCCTTATAGCATTAATATCTTTATGATGATATGCCATAATAACTATAACCATTGTGTTTATCAATAAACTACCTATGCTAAAAATAAACATTCTCAAAGCTGACAATTGATATAGATTGTACTTACAAGTCATTTCTAATTGAAAAACTCCCTTTGATTTTGAATTGTAAAATGAAAATAAAACAATTCCTAAATAAACCATTGGAGATAGTATAAACATAGCCCTATAAACATCAACTACTCTTCCATAACTAAAGTTCATCATAGTCATCCATAGTATTAAGGTTCCTGCTAAAGCTATAACTATAAGTTCACTTTTATCATGAAAGATGTTTCTAAATCCTAGATCCTTAATTGCATTTTTTAAATATGTAAAGAAGGATACTTTAGTCTTAACTCCTGAACCCACTATTTCATCTAACTCCCCTAAATCTATATCTGGAATCTCAATATCTAAATCAATACTTGAAATATCAAAATCTATTTCATCTACAATGATGTCATCTTCATTTTCAACCTCTTGATGACTTGTACTAGTTTTACTATTAAAATCTTTTTCTAGTTTTTTTTCATTTAAACTCTCTTTGTTATACATAAGTTTCCACCTCCAGTAGCGCCTTTATCTTTCTAACCGTAGCATAATATCTAGTTTTTACAGTTGATTCTGATAATTCTAATAAAACTCCAATCTCTGAAAATGTCATATCTCCAAAGATTTTAAGTCTAAATATTTGCTGAAGGTTTGCATTTAATGTATTTACTATATCCATAACCTCATTAACTCTTTCCTTAAGCTCAAACCCTTCTTCAATGCCATTGTCTTCTCCTATTAAACCTTCATCTAATTCGTCAACTATTGTTGAATATTTATAATAGGTTGATCTATAATTGTCTATTATCTTATTACTGGCAATTTTATAAATCCATGTCCTAAATGATGCTCTTTCTTCATTAAACCCACCTATTGATTTAAGCATTGAAATAAATATTTCTTGAGTTAGGTCTTTTGATAACTCCTCATTTCTTGTTTGTTTAAAAACATAAGAAAATATTTCTTTATAATATAATTTAACTAAAATTCCTGCTGCCTTTTTGTCTCCTTTGTTCTTAAGAAGATCTATTAACTTATTCTCATTAATCCTAACTCACCGCCCTCTGTCTATTCTCATATCTTCAACCTTTTTAAATCTCCTTACACTTATGTATTCGTATGATTTAGAAAAATAGTTTTAACTTTTAAAAAAAACTTATAAAAATTTTTATCTCTGTATATATTAATCACAAATCCCATATAAATCTATAGAAAATTCTAATCCTGTACTAGAATGTACTTCCCTATTCCAAAAGAAAAAGCTATAAAGGCATTTTCAAAATTACCTTCATAGCTTTAATAAATATTTGATTAAACTTCTTTAATTAATTCTAACTTCAATTTCTCTTTTACTTCTTTTAATGGTAATTTCTTAGAGTCCTTGCATGTCCATGAAAAACCATCCTCTATGTATCTAGGGAATATATGCATGTGAAAATGTCCAAAATCAGTAAAAACTCCGCCATTTTGCATAATAGTATATCCATCACACTTATATAACTTTTCTAATATTCTAGCAATTTTCTTAGAAAAACTTAGTATTCTTAATAAGACCTCATCATCTAAATCATAAATATTATGCCTATGACTTTTAGGTATTATTAGTACATGTCCTTCATTTATTGGATCTATATCCAATAAGCAACATATTAATTCATCTTCATAAATTATATTAGCTTGTTCCTTTTTACTAATAATATTACAAAATACACATTCCTTATTAAGCATGTTAGCACTCCATTCTACTAATTAATACTAAACGAGTTAGTATATATTAAAACTTATTTTCATAGATAAAGTTAACCTTCTTTAATAACTTTATCTAATATAAGATATCATATTCATTTCCTCAATCCTTTTTAAGTTAAGTGATTGATAAAAACTATTAGCCTTTTCATCATCTTTATCAGTTAAAAGCATAAAAGTTCTAACTTCAGAGTACCTCTTCATTGCCTCATTTAATAAAGTTCTTCCAATTCCCTGTCTTTGATACTCTGGATCAATAATTAAATCTTGAACAAGCACTATATGCTCACCATCCCCAACACATCTAACCATACCAACTAATCTATTACCATGAAAAGCACCTAAAATGTATATCGATCCATTCATTGCCCTTACTAACTTTTCATCATCTTTTAAATAAGCACCCCAAAGTTCTTTTTTATACAAATTCTTTATTTCTTCTATCATCTCTGAATTTATTTTTTTATAAGCAAACATTCCTTATAATCCCCCTATCCTCAGTCTTCTTATAAGCATCATACTTCCCATTAGTTTTACTTTTTTTCCTTTTCTATCGCTTCTTTCAATCTATCAACTCTCTTATTGTATTCTTCAACTCCTGGAAATATCTTCTCTTGAACATACTTAGGAAACATCTTTTTTATATCCTCTCCATACATATCTCCATCACCAGGCATCTTATAACCATCTATACTCAAAACTTCATTTTCTCTATTTGCATTCATTAATACTGGAACTGAAGCACCTTCCCCTGTGCTAGTTTCTTGTAAAACCCAAAGATATATTTCATCTTCACTAGTCCCAAGAACTTCAAAAGCCGTATAAATTTCACCATTATCAACATTAGAAACAATTGTATCTTCTCCAGTTTCTAAATATTCCTTAATAATATTCTTATCAGCATTAGTAAGTTCTAATTTATTTATCTCTTCATTGTTAGCACATCCTACAAATGAAATAGTGCAAGCTACTAAAGCACCAACTACTCCCATCCTTCTTACACTTTTTTTTAAACCAAATTTCATAAACTCTGTCCCCTTCTTAAAACACACGTCTATTTTACATCTCTATATGTTAATTTTAACTATTATTCCCTATAAATAGTTACAAATTTATAAAAATTAATATATAGCTAATAATGTATATTAGCTTTAACTAAATCTATACTTACCTAAAATAAATCCTAAAATTAAAGGTTGTCTTCCTTTAAGAAAACAACCTTTTACAAAATTCGAACTCTTTTAAATATTATATTCTCGTATGTGTTTACTTAATGCTCTTTTGAAAATCCCAAACAAATCTACCTAAGTACTCTTTTAAACTATTTAATCTTTGGACTTGCAAAATTAGATTTAAACAGCGCAACCAATAATAATATCTCAAATGGCAATGTCATAAATCTATATATTGTCTTGAGAGAGGTTAAATAGTTTGTTATTACTCCCAATACTGCATTTATTATTAATACAATACAGAATATCTTTTGCCATTTGAGCATATAATTAACCTTTGCTTCTGTATATTCCTTAGGATTTCTCTTAGCCTTTTGAATGATCCAATTATCCCCTTTTATTAATATACCTACTCCTAATGCTATTACTATTAAATTCAAAATCAATTCTACTATGTCCATTTCAACCTCTCCTTAATTTTAGAATAAACTTTTTAAAATTATCTAAGTATATTTAAGCATTTTTCAAATAATGCAACTTTATAACTTATTCAATTTAATTATAAATGGATTTAACAAGAAAAGAATTACATAATAAAAAATCATTAATGCTATAAACTCTATAAATTGAATATTTAAATTCCCCCCAAACACAAATGGTACTGGTAATATAATTAATAAAGCAAAAGCTATTTTAGAAAGTAAGCTAATCTTATATTTTTCACCACACTCTTTGCAACTTATAGTTTTCCAATTCCAAAAGGTAGCTCTTAAAATATCATTATGAGATATTTTATTTCCACACTTTTTACACTTCATAATATTCGCCCTTCTTAAATTCTCATTAACTAAAATTTACTTACTATATAAAACATCATCATATTTTTTTAGAATTTTTAAACTTGAGAATATGAATAATCCTATTCCTATTATTAATGCTACTGATACCATACTTGGATAAGCTTTAGCTAACTTAGGCATAACAACTACTCCAAGCAAATTGAATATCATATGCATGATTATATTTCCATAAATTGATTCTGTGTACATATATATTAGTCCTAAAACTACTCCTAATAAAAATGTATAAATACTTTGAACTAAATTTAGATGCATTATTGAAAATACTAAAGCTTGTACAACAAGTGCTAAGATTATGTTATAGTTCTTCTTTAAATATCCAAAAATAATTCCTCTATAAACTATTTCCTCATATATAGGTACCAAAACAACTCCAACTATTATCATTAATATTGAATTATTCAATGTACCTAATTGCTTTTGTACTTCTTGATAACTTGGTACAAGCATAGTTAATATTCCACTTAATGACAATAACAATACACTTATACCTATTGATAGTGCTATTGTATATAATAATTCTTTTACTCCAATATTCTTAATACTTATTCCCTTTATTAATCTTTCTCTAGATGGAATCAATATTAAGAATATAGCAACCAAAGTTAATACGTCTGCTAACAATACTAATAAAAATGTATACTTATTTATTGATTCAACTGAATTTCCTGATAATGCTATAAACCCATTCTGAACTAGTAACACCATAATTAAATTTATTAATGGGAATCCTATGCATACACCTAATGTTTTCAATATTTTTTTCATATGAAAGCCTCCTTAAAATTGTATTTGTCTAAGTGCAATCATCATTGTTGATATAAAAGTTACAACACTTAATATTAATCCAATTATATTTAATGTTAGTGATATTTTATATGCTTTATATCCAAGTTCTTTTAACTTAAGCGATGACATTACTATTCCAATTATACTAATTACCCAACCAGCTAATGGTATTATCCATGCAACTAAGCTTACTATTCCTAAAACCATAGGAGCTTTAGACTTCTTAATTGTTTTTTCCATATATATCTTTCCTTTCTCATTTTTGTATATTTTATTAATAATTTTACATAATTTTAAAATTATTTTCAAGTTTTTCCACTCACTTAACATCATCCAATGAATTTGCTTCTTAATTAAAACATAGCCTAATAAAAAGCAAAAAGACCTAGTAACCCTTAAGTTAATAAGTTTTACCAAGCCTAGTCTCAATTATAATCTCTTCCTTTTAGACGTATATTTTATTATTTCTTCCTTCTCTATGCATATCTCATTAACATTTCTACCACTTCTTTTTCTAAGTACTCTCACTAAATAGTATTTTCCACTTAATTTTATAAAGCCTTTTATTTGCTGATAATTTTGTTCAGTATAATTCTTGCCCAGTATTTTATACTTATCATAATATTTATAGGACATCTCTTCCCCTAAACTCTTTATATATCTCAATGTTGTATTATCAACATCATTAAAAATATCTTTCTCACTCAAAATATATTTGTCATAGCACATACTATCCATATACCCATATGGTGCATCTTTCTCATCCTTAAGAAATCTTATTGCCTTTGATTTATTCCCATCAGCTCTAATAAACTCATTTAAATCCTCTACACTTTTCATTAGTGATCTTATAACACCATTTTTTATTCCTAAATAAGAAATTATAAGAAGTTCATTCTCATCAAACTCCTCCTTACAATTTTTTATTAATTCTAAATTTTTATTAAATATAGCTTCTACTTTTCTATATCTTTTTTGCTTTATAGATTGTCTTATTTTATCAAAAAGCTCATCCTTAGTATCAAATATCTCATCATCACAATCAACCTCAATTTCAATTATATCTTCTACTTTAGTTTCTTCAGCAGATTGTCCTTCCACACACCCTTCAATAGGCATTTCTCTTCCAATATTCTCAAACTCTCTTTCCAAAAAGCCAATTCTATCATCTGATTTTTTTAGTGCATCTTCTGATACACTAAGCTTTAATTCAAGCATTCTTTTTTCTTCTCTTAATATTAAATTTTCTTTTTCAATTTTATCTGCTTTAAAATTACTAGTCTCTGCTTTCTTTTCCAAAGCCTTATATCTTTCTTCTTTTTCAAAAGCTAATGCTTCTTGTTCTGAAATTATACCTATTAACTTTAGCATAAAGTCTTCATTCCTATTTAATAACTCTTTCATTTCACTTTGTAATCTTTGAATCATATCTAACCACCAAACTATATTAATTCAATTATTTATATGAGTTATTTAGCTCATTTATAAATAATTTTTATACTAATATTACCGGATACTGCCTATCTTATAAAATATCCTAAACAATTAATGGAATGTTTGTACATTTTAATAATCTAAACCTGTTGGAACTATGGTTTGGATTTATATTTGCCACAGCAATTGGTGCTATGCCTAAAATGGATACTCAATTAAATGAAACTCGCACAGAATTGACCGAATCAATTACTAAATCTAAAGAAGATTTAACCAAAGTAATTGACGAAGTTTCAAAAGTAAGAAGTCAAAAAGAGGATTTAGAAAAAGAAGCTCTTAGCTTAAAAGATAAATTAAATCAGACTAATACTTCAATTGAGTCATTAGAAAAAGAACTTAAATAAAAGGACATGCAGTTTAAAACTGCATGTCCTTTTATTTTAATCTTTCCTCCTCAATGCACTTATCCATCCACCTTTTAACTTCTGTTCCTAGTTTCATTTCATTTAAATTATCTACATCTAAAAAGTCTACATTTACTTTCTTAGAAAACCATTCCTTTTTTAATGGTAGTAAATTTTTTAGATAATACTCAAAAAAACTTCTAGAACGTGTTTTATCACGCTCTTTATTTCTTCTCAAAGTCTTTTCACTAGCATCTAGAAATAATATTCTTTCAGGCATACATTTTCTTAACAGTTCTAATTCATGATGCAATTCGCCTTCTATATTCCACTCTTTACCAATTGATTTTGGATAATTTAATGTATAAAACTCAATTTCCTCGGCTCCAAAATCCATAATTGAACAATTAAATGCTTTAGCTTTTTCATACCTAGTTATCTCATTGTTAATCCATAATCTTTGAATTTCTATATAGTCATTAAAGCTATTTTTATCTAACCCTCTATTTTTAACTTCTTTAATAACATTCTCATTATTTTCAAAACTAATATTCACATAACTAGCATTATTCTTTATGTAATTTACAGCAGTAGTTTTTCCAACTGCCATAGATCCTTGAAGAGATAATATTATTGACATATTTGCTCCTTATATCTAAGAAATTACTATTTACACAGTAATTTTTCTAGTTCTTCTCTTAAATCTTCTACCATACTCTTAATCATTTCTATTCTCTCACATATCCCCCCATAAAATCCACCTATTCCCAAATTAATTTTAACACTTTAATTATATACTAGTTTTTTCCATATTTAAACCACTCAATTATATTAAATAAAATTAAGTATTCAAATTACAGCTTCAGATATGGGTATTTTACTATATACAAATTATGTTTTCAAAAGAATAAAAACTTTATGCAGTTAAACTTTTAAACCATATTCACCCAAAAATTACATATTGTTCTTATTAATAAATCTTTATGTCTGTCTATGTTACTGTTATTTTGAATATACTATATAGTAAGTAATAAGTCGTAAGTAAAAATTTCGGAGGTATATTTAGACATGAGGATAAAAAATATTGAGTTATCCCTTTCAGAACAATTTGTTATTTTAGATATTCTTTCTAAAAAGATTTCCAAAAATAAAAAAGTTAAATTATTAAATGGTAAGATTTATTCTATTGCCTCAATTTTTATTGAATTATTTTCTGATTGCAAGATTTCATTTGATGAAAAACAAAATGTTATCTTTCTTGAAACTGAATTAACTGGAGTTGAGTTTAAAGATATTATCCTTCAGACAATAATTTCAAAAAAGCCTATGACTCTCAAGGAATGGATTGAATATTTCTATGCTCATAATAAATTAAGTACTCATATATATAATTCTATAATTGAAAATTTAATTAATAAAAGAGTTTTAGAACTTACATCTACTAATGCATTTTTAGCCTCTTCTAAAAAAATCTATGTTGATTCAAAAAAGATTTGCAATTCAATAATAGAAAAAATAAAATCTGAAATATTGGAAGATTGCAATATGGATGAAACCACATTACATCTTACTTTCCTATTATCAAGCAATAAAATACTAGACCTTTATTTCTCTGAATATGAATATAATAGCATTAATAATAGGATTTCAAAAATTTATGAAAATAATTGTTATGAAGAACTTAACATAATAAAAAAATCTATTAGTGATACTAATATGTTCCCTATGGTTACTCTAGTTAGAAACATAGTTACAAAAGTAGTCTAAAATGTCTAGAACTAGAAACATAACTGCTATAGAAAACTCTGACTTTATAACTATAGGTGAACTTACCAAAATATCATAAATGGGATATATCAAACTTTACCCTTAAAACTGTTTGATATATCCCATTTTAATAATTATACTCTTAATTTTAAATATCTTATTTAATTTTATATTTTCTAATTGATATTATCTGATATCTTCTATTAACTTTGCCATAGCTAAAGCCAAATTATCATTATTAGAATTATTTCTTAAGAAAATAAGTTCTTCATTTTTTGTTGTTATCTTTATTTCTTCTTTTAATCCCTCTTCAGTTTCTTTAGCTGTAACTACAAATGCTTTTAAATCATTAAATGGTATTTCTTCTATTTTTCTAGTTTCCTCAGCATAACCAAGTGACACATGTCCTATATACTCTAAGTAAATAGTATTTTTAGTTAATATTACATGCACTTTACTTGCAACATCTCCACCAGCTCTAGTGATCATATTTCCTATGAAATTCATAGCTGTATCTCTATTAGTTACATCCTTGTTAACTGTAATTTTCATTAAGGTCTCGTCTTCTCTCAAATTTAAATTAAACATAATCCCCTCCGCAAATAAACATTTATTGTATTTATATCCATTATACACCATATTATGCATTATTATAATTATTTAATGAGAATTTTTTATTATATTATTTTAAAATTCTATTCAATAAAATATAATTGGGATTTGCTTAAACTGAGTCTTAAATAAGAGTAAAATAAAAATCCAGTAGAAATATTTAACTTTCTACTGGACTTATTTATCCCTTAAAAATTATGCCTTTTTTATAAATCTAAATAGCTATATAATAAATGAATAATATCTATTACAAACTTAGTTATTATACATAGTTTTTAGATTGGCAAAGCTTCTTAAATTCATCAGCTACGAATTGAACCTGTGTTCCAACTATAACTTGTACACTTGTTTTTCCAGGTCTTATAACACCTGCAATTCCTGCTGATTTTATTTTCTTCTCACTAACTAATGTAGGATCTTTTACTTCTAATCTCAATCTTGTTACACAGTTATCTATTGAAGTAATATTGCCTACTCCACCTAGACCTTCTAATATGATTTTTGCAACTTCAGTATAGTTATTGTTTGCTAAAACTGCATTTGAATCATCGTCATCATCTTCTCTACCTGGAGTCTTTAAGTCAAATTTCTTTATCATAACTACGAATACTATATAGTATATAACTGCAAATACTAAACCTATTCCAACTAAGTATAAAGGATTTAAAGCCATTGGTGCTTTAAAACTTAATATCCAGTCTACTAAACCAGCACTGAAGTTAAATCCAGCTCTTACTGGTAAAGCAGCAACTACTGCAACTGATATACCTGTTAATACTGCGTGAGCTACATATAATGCTGGAGCTAAGAACATGAACGCGAATTCTAATGGCTCAGTTACTCCTGTGAAGAATGAAGATAATGCAGCAGCTAATAATATTCCAGCAGCAGCCTTTTTCTTGCTCTTCTTAGCACAAGTGTACATTGCAAATGCAGCAGCAGGTAAACCAAACATCATTACTGGGAAGAATCCAGCCATGTACATTCCTGTTTCTCCTAAAGTACCTGTTCCAGCCCAGAAGTTTCCGATATCATTGATACCAGCAACATCAAACCAGAATACTGAGTTTAAAGCATGATGTAAACCAAATGGTATTAATAATCTATTAAAGAATGCATATACACCTGCTCCTATTGGTCCAATAGCTATCATTGATGTACCAAACTTAACTAATGCAGTGTATATTATAGGATATACGAAGAATAAAACTAAAGCAGCTACTATAGAAGCAAGTGCAGTTACTATAGCAACACATCTTCTTCCACTGAAGAATCCTAAGAAGTCTGGTAATTTAGTATTTTTAAATCTATTATAACAACCAGCTCCAATTAAACCTGCTAAGATACCAATAAATTGGTTTTGTATCTTTCCAAATGCCGGATTAACAGCTTCAACTTCTACACCTTGTAGCATAGCAACAACTGAAGTAGATAATAAAGTAGTTATCATAAGCCATGATACTAAACCTGCTAAACCTGCTGATCCATCATTATCATCTGACATACCAACAGAAACCCCTATAGCAAATAAAATTGCCATATTATCTATAATTGCTCCACCAGCTTTAAGTAAGAAAGCTGCTATAGCACTATTAGCACCCCAACCTGTTGGGTCTATCCAATATCCAATTCCCATTAATATACCTGCTACTGGAAGTACAGCAACTGGTAACATTAGTGATTTACCTAATTTTTGAAAATATTTCATCATAATTCAATTTCCCCCTATAAAACTTACAATCTGTTTACTTTAATAATTTAGAAACCCCTTAATAAATTATTAAAGTTAAGAATAACAGATTAAAAATATTGTGATATAGCTTATAAGTCCTATTAAACGTTTTCTTTAAATAAACAAACCTTTCTTAAACAATATTTAAATTGATATACTATTTAGGCTTATTTACATTTTCCTTTCTATATCCTCCTTTCTTTTATTATTAATTAAATATAGCTTGTAATTTTTAAGTAACATAATTCATTATGATTTTGCTTTATAACAAAATTATTTATATGAAATATGAATACTCATTGTAAAAAATATATGCTAATAGATTTATAAATATGTATTTATATGGATACATATTTATAAGCTATATTTAACTCCATTTACTATTTTAGTATATCATGGATATTACTTGAAAATAATATATTTTAAGTAAACTTTTATCGCTATCAATTAATATATTAATAACATTTTTTCAACATTTTTATTTCTTCTATAAACCTCAAAAACTCAAGTTATCTATTATAATTTCATAAGTTAACATACTGTTTATTTCTTATATTTTTTCTAATTTATCCTAATTTTATTCAATTAATAATTTATTTCTAATATAATTAATCCTTTTAAATTTTTTCTAGTTTTAAAGTAACATTTTAAAGCTAAATTTATATATTTTATATTATTTTAAGATTAATTCATTTTTTAAAATTTGACATAAATGTTATATACTAAAATTAAGCAAAAATATTTTTCGCACAAATTTTTCTCAAAAGTTCAAGCTAACCAATGAAAAAAGGAGCTGATTTTATGATAGTTTATATATGTTGTGCTGGTGGTCTTACTTCTAGCTTATTTTGCTCTAATATTCAGGATGCAGAAGAAGATAATAAAATATTTGTTGATGACATAAAAACTGTATTTACTTTATATAAAAAAGGACAACTTGGTAGATGTGATTATGTCCTAGCCTATGGCCCTGCTGAAAATATTAATAAAGCTTTTATTGATGAGTACAACTTTGAAGACTTCATAGATCTAATACTTATTTCTCCTCAAGCAAGATTTCTTTTAAAATCTATAACTAATCTTGTATCTCCACTTAATATTCCTTGTGATGTTATAGACATGCGAACATTTGGAACTATGAATGGTAAAGAAGGATTAAAACTTATACAAAAGTATGAGAATATTAAATCTAAAAATTTAAGGGTTGGTGATATGGTATGAAAAAAATTTCTGTACTTCCAAAAGAAGAAAAAATCTTATGCTCCTTAAAATGTTGTTCCCATGGCAATTCTTTAGATGGACTTGTTGACACCTCTGTTTTAGCTTCTATGATAGCATCTGCAACATTCTTCATGCCAGAGATTGGTGTGGTACCTGTAGTAAACGATACCTATTCAATTTACACTTTAAAACTTACAAAAGATAAACTTTATCTTATCGACGAACAAGAGACCTTTAATTTATTATCAAATAAAAAAAATATTCATGAATATTCTTTTGATGAAATAGAAAATTTTATAGTTCATAAAAAAGATAATAATGAAAATTTAGATATTTATTTTAAAGATAATCTTCTTTCCCTTACCCATATTGATAATAATCAAATGCATCTTGGCAAAAAAATCAAAGAGTATATTACTAATCACGCTTAATCTTTAGGCTACATCTTAAAACATAAATGGTTATATATAATACATTACTTAGTGATATAATAGTATTTGTCATTATTTTTTAAGGATGTGTATTATATTGGAATCAAAAAGTAGAAATTATTTTATAGATAATAGCAAAGGGCTTTTAATATTCTTAGTTGTTTTAGGACATAGCTTAGAATTTATTAGAAAAGATTGCGGATTTGCTGAATTTCTATATATATTTATATATGAATTTCATATGCCTGTATTCATATTCATTTCTGGATATTTGTCTAAGAATGTAGAAAAGGGCCGTAAAAATGCTGTTAAAAGCTTTCTTGTTCCATTTTTACTTTTCAATGTAATTTGGAATTTATTAGAGCTAATACCATCATTATTCCTAGATGATAATTTTATAAAAGCTGGAGCTCCTAATGATTTTTCATTTTTTACTCCTGGTTGGGCATTGTGGTATATATTAGCTATGTTTATTTGGAAATCATTTTTGCCAGATTTAATAAAAGTAAAAAAGGTATTTGTAATTAGTCTTTTTATTGGAATACTAGTTAAACTTTCTGGAGAATTTGGATCTTATATGGCTCTTTCAAGAACAATAACTTTTGCTCCATTTTTTCTAGCTGGCTACTATTCTAATGATGAGAAATTAAAAAAGCTAACTAAATTCACAAAGTTTAAACTTTTAAACAAACTACCTTCTATATTAATAATTTTATGTGGTATTTTAATAGCATCTACTTTAGTAAAATTCATAAATATCCCTGCCGAATTCTTTTGGGCAGATAGATCTTACTACTATTTTAATATTAATATATTTGAAGGGATTTTACTTTATATAGGTATATATGTTATTGGATTTGCATTTGTCTATGTGTTTATAAATCTAATTACTAATAAACCAACCTTTTTATCGAAGATAGGTAAAAACACTCTTTCAGTATATTTTTTACATACTTATTTTATAGGTGCTATTTTAGGATTATCCACTCTAATGACAAGTAATTTAGGAAAACTTTTAGCCTTAATCTTAGGTTCATTAATTGTAACATTTTTGCTTTCTAGAGATAATGTTACTAACTTTTTCTCTAAATTCTTAAATAAAATAAACAAACTGATTTTTATATAAATAGGTGATCAAAATAAAAAGTGATTATCTTACCTCTTCTATTCATATTTAAATTAGTAGACAATTATTTCAAATAAAAAATAGAGAAATAATATTAAAATAATTAACTATAATAAATAAAGGTCGATATTAATCGACCTTTATTTTAATTTACTTACTATTAAATGTCTGAACATAACAATTAAAGTCATCTATAACTTCAATATTCTCCTTATAAGCTAGTATATTTTTATTCTTTATAACATACTTTTTCAACTTAATAAGATATCCTAATCCTTGTATAAGAGTAAAAAACTATATTCCATCTTGTATTGTATTATTTAAATTCTTTAAGTAAATATAGAACTAAATCATCATCGTTTTTACAATCAGCATACTGCTCTAAAGGCTTATTTTTATACCATACGCCACTACCATCTGGTATATATCCTCTTTTTATATACATTCTTTGAGCTGATCCATATCCACTATGAAGTCCTACTCCTAAGCATATTTTGTCAGAATACTCCTTAACTACCCTTTCCACACTATCTAATAAAGCTGTTCCTATTCCATAATTTTGGTACTTCTCAAGAACATTAAAATCGCAAACACTAGGAATTTTCTTATCTGCAAAAGGTCCATGTTTATCACAAGGTAATAATGTTACATACCCTAAAAGCTTTTTCTCTGAACATGCTACAAATACTTTTCTTATATCATTATTCTGTTCCTCATAATATTTTTCAAATAAAGAAATTGGCTTTTCCCATCCTTGTGCTTTAAACGCTTTATTAAACTCAATTATATCTGTTTTAAGCATAGTTCTTATCTCAAATTCCATATAATCATCCCCTTTTTCTTTATACCAATATATAACAAATAATAACAAAATACTTTATCATAATCAATTTACATTTTATTAAATATTCAAAAGTCATTAAAATATTGAAATTATCCTCTAAATCATAAAAATAAAAGAAGTATATCAAATTTCAATCTGACATACTTCTTATATTCTAATATTTTAAACTAGTACTTCTTCTTTTAATTCTATGAACTTATCTATTGCATATGCAATTCCATCATCTTCATTTGATAGAGTTATGTAATCTGCTATTTCTTTTAATTCATCAACCGCATTTTCCATAGCAACACCTAATCCAACATATTTAACCATTGAAGCATCATTTTGTCCATCACCAAAAGCTATAACCTCTTCCTTTGAATATCCTAAATGAGAAAGAACTGTTTCTAAAGCCCTTGCTTTATCTATCCCCTTAGCAGTAAACTCAAAGAAGAAATCTGCAGTGAACATACAACTTAGAGTATCTTTAAATGGAGCCATCATTTCCTCATAATTTGCTCTTAAATATTCTGGAGTAGCGGCAGTTAATACTTTATTTAATGGAAAATCTGCAAAAACTGCTAAGTCATCCTTCTCACATAATTTGAATTTACAATTACGAGCTTCATATTTAATTATATTAAAAGGCTCTCCCTTATACTCTATCATATTATTATATACATCTTTAACATACATATAATCATCTCTATAAATCATAGGTATAACATTAAATTTCTTCATGTGGTTAAGAACAGCTTGTCCTTCTTCTACACTCATCGGCTCATTAAATAAAACCTCATCAGTCTCACAGTCAATTACTTTTGATCCATTAAACGAAACTAATAATCCGTGATTTTCATCCATTTTAAGTTCCTTAGCTAAATCTCTTAAACCTGAAGTTGGTCTTCCTGATGCAATAACTAATATTATTCCTTGCTCTTGCGCTTTTAATAAAGCTTCTTTAGTTTTAGGAGTTATTTTCTTTTCACCATTAGTTAGTGTTCCATCTACATCCATGACAATTACTTTATATTTATTCATACTCTCCACCTCATAATTTTTATAGTTCTCTATTATTTTAACATTTCTCACATTTTGTACAATTATAAATTTCTTTTATATAATATTATATAATCGCTTATCCATTAAGGGTAAAATACTAATAAAATTATTTTTATTAGTAAAAAATAGAATTTATGGAGGTACCTATGAAAAATAGACTTATATTAGTAGAAGGAATACCTGGTAGTGGTAAAACTACTACAGCAAGAAAAATAAAAGATAAGTTAATATCAGAAGGTAAAAATGTAATTCTTTATGAGGAAGGTATGTCCCATCCTGCTGATATGGCTTGGAACGCTTATTTAACTTTTGATGAATATAATTCATTTATAAATAAATGCTTTGAAATGTGGGAAACTTCAGAGAAAAACATTACTAAAGATGAGTTAAAATCTAGAATTAAATCTCAAGCTAGAAAAGAGGATAATCATATAATATTGGCTTATACAAGAATTGACTTCCCAGAAATATGTTATTGGAATTTAGTTGGTGATGTTGCTTCAAAGGAAATCTGTGATGGAAGACGTAGCTTAAAAGAATTTAAAGAAATACACTTAAAGCGTTGGGAAAACTTTGCTAAAACTGCTCTACTTAATGATAATATCTATATATTTGAATGTGCTTTTCTACAAAATCACATATTTGAATTAATGGGTATTTATGAAAAAAGTGATGAAGAAATTCTTATATATCTTAAAGATTTAATAAACACAGTAAAATACTTAAACCCATGTATTGTATATATTGAACCTAATAGTGTTAAGGAAATAATACTTAATGCTGCTAATGAAAGGAAATCTCCTGATCCTTCAAGAAATGATTGGATTGATGAAATGTCAAGTTGGGTTAGCAATACTAACTATGGTAAGAATCATAACTTAATTGGAAAAGAAGGTGTATTCTCTTTCTGCGAAGAAAGATTAAGAATAGATAAGAAAATGATTGAAAACCTAGAAGTTCCAGTAAACATAATAAAAAGATTTTAATAGTGCATTTCAAATAGTAACATTTAACTAAGAAAGCCTTAAGGAAATTCCTCAAGGCTTTCAAATCTAAGTCTTATATTAATTATCTTTCTTTTTTCTTCTTGATAGTTTAATTCCTAAACTTGCTATAGCTACACCTAATAATCCTAATACTGAAGATCCTATTACTTGACCTGTATTTGGTAAACTTAATTTCTTTTCTTTTGAAACTTGCTTCTCATTTTCCTCAGTTTTAAGTTCTTCTACCTTAGGATTTTCAGAGTTATTAGCTTCTATTTCCTCTTTTGTATCTGATAAAGGTTCTGGCTTATTAACAACCATTTCAACTGGTTCATTGTATTTATCATTATTTTCTTCTTTAGGGTCTGATTCCTTTGGCTTACTTCTATCAATCTTAAAGTTTATATTTTTTTCCGAACGATTTCCAGCTTTGTCTATAGCTGTCAATACCAAGTTATGTTCTCCATCTTTATCTATTCTAGAGTTTCCATCGTATTTTTCTCCATTTAAAGTGTAATTTACATCTGCATCTTTATCATCAACATCTATTATTGGAGTAACCGGCTCATTATAAACTTTTCCATCTTCAACTCCACTTACAAAAAACTCTACTGGAGTTCTATCTATTCCAAAGTTTACTTCACTTTGAGAAGTATTACCGGCTTTATCTATAGCTACAACCTTTAAATTATGATTTCCCTCTTCTTTTATAGGAGTTTGTCCATCATAGTATTTTCCATTTAAGATATATTTTATTACAGCTTCTTCTCCACCAGTATTTATTTCTGGCCTAACTTCCTTATTATATAATTTATTATTTTCTAAGTTAGCAAATAGTATGCTTACTGGAGTCTTATCTATTTCAAAGTTTACCTCTTCGTCTACCTTATTTCCTGCTTTATCAGCAACATTTATTTTTAAATTATGTTTTCCTTCTTCTGAAATAGGTGACTTACCATCATAGTCTTCCCCATCCAATAAGTAAGTTATTTTAACGTCTTTATCAGCAGTTACTTTTGGCAGTACATCTTTGTTGTATACACCATCCTCTGTTACTCCATCTATAACTATTTTAGGTAAGTTTTTATCTACATTAACTTTAAACTTCTTAATAGTTTCATGACCTGATAAATCTACTGCCTTTAATGATATTACTTCACCATCTTTAGCTGGTATTTCATAACTAAACTCTTTTCTTGTATTATCATTTCCTATGTCCGATCTATTTACAACTTCTATTTCCATAACATCATTTTTATAGAATTTATATCCTAATGTATTGTCCTCTACAGTACCTTTTACAAGAATCTTATCTTGATTAGTTATAACAATACCATCTTCCTCTATTTTTGGTGATTCTAAATTTATATTAGGAGCTGTTACATCACAAAATACTTTTGTAGCATAGTTATATAACTCATTTCCTTTATCATCCTTAACATAAATATTTATTTTGTTGAATCCTTCATTTAAATTAATTTTATGTGCAAAAGTTCCATCTTCATTTACTTTTACCTCTTCACCATTTAATTTAAACTCTTTTATTGACCCTAAAGCTACACCTCTTACTACATATTCTTTGCCATCATTAACTTCTAGTGTACTTTTTTCAAAACCATCTTCAAAAGTTATTATAGACTCAGAAGATTCTACCTTTACGCTTTTTGAGGCTTCAGCTAAGTTAAACGCTGTATCATTCATAGCTACTTTAATATTATTTACTGAGTTTGCCTTTAACTTAACATCACAACTATATATTCCATCTATTTCTTCAACATTAGCTTGTACATCTTTGCCATTGATATTTATGTTAACTATCCCTGGTATAAGAGCAACATTATCAGAAGCTTGCCATTGTAATTTATAATCTACCTCACTTGAATTATCCTTTGTTAATACTTTTTCTTCTGAAAGCAATTCAATTGTTGGAGATGTAACATCTACCTTTACTGGTACAATTAAATCTTGATACTTGGCATTATCATAATCAACTTTTGATTTTATATTTAAGTAATATTGCCCTTCTTTAACAGCCTCTTTTTCTCCTGTAGCAGAATTATATACCTTTCCATCCCAATTTAAATTTTCAAATAGATTTGGACTTTTTCCACTTCCACTTGGCTCACTATACTCTTCTTTTCTTATATAATTTTCATGACCAATTACTCCAAGTGATTTTTTATTCTCATCTAATAATTCAACCTCTGTTACTCTTGAATTTCTTAGATAATATAAATATGGTGCTATAATGTCTCCATTTCCATCATCATTAGGTGATATTGCTATTTTATCTGGATCAATTTGAAGATTTCCATCTACATCTGTTCCACTTAACCCAAGTCTATATCCAAGTTTACCATTCAAGTTTGTTAATATTCCAGATGGTACTATGAATTTTTGCTTCTCTTTATCCCAATTCATGGCCTCTATTATTTGTTCTTTTCCCCAGTCTCCATAATACCCTATAAAAGGTACAGATAAAGAAGGCTTGTCCTCACTTGTAAATTTTATAAACCCTTCTACAAATCTTTCTGCTGAAACAGCCTTAGGTATTGTTAATTTAACCTTAAGCCTTTCTTCTCCATTTGCAGGTACAACAATATTATTTTTATCAAAAGTAACCTGTGCCCCTTCTAGCTTTACATCATGAGATATTGTATTTAATTTTTCACTTGTTTCTGTTAAAACTCCTCCAAGATTTTCAACTTTGTATTCTACTGGCTTATTATCATAGTTTTTTAATCTTAAAGTAAATTCCTTTTCATTTCCTATTTGTTTTAATGCAACTGTAGGATTATTCTGTTCATCGGTTACAACCACCTTATTTTTAAGTGCTTCCTCTATTTGAATAACTCCAGCTCCCTGTCTTCTTGGAGAATAAGGTATATCTTTGTTATGCTTGTCCATCATTATCTTTGAAGTACTTATTGATGTGTTTTTAGCTAATTCTACTAAATCTCTTCCTTTAAGATTTGGATTTTCTTTCTTAAGTCCCTCAACTATTAAGGCTTCTCCTCCTGCAACATGAGGTGCTGCCATTGATGTTCCTGTTTTTATTCCATATTTATTATCATTTAATGTTGAATAAATATTTCCACCTGGAGCTGATATTTGTGGTTTAAAATCTAAACTTGGAGTTGGTCCCCATGATGAAGATTCAACAAAATCACCAGCCTCACTACTTTCAACTAACATCTTATTATTTGTAAAATTTATTTTCACACCATTATTAAGAGATTCAACGAGCCTTTTACCATCTGAATTTTTTATGAATACTGATGGTATTTTCACCATAGGACTAGTCGCCATATTTATAAAGCCATCTTGCCCATCTGAATTATATATTATAACGCCTACTGCTCCAGCGGATTGTGCATTCATAATCTTCTCTACAAAGGAAAGCTTTCCTCTTTTTATTAAGGCAACTTTTCCCTTTAAATCCTTTTTATAAAAATCCTCTTCAAATCCTAGTCCACAATCAACTATTTCATATTCTTTTGAAGTATCCACATTATTTTTTTCATCTGATTCCATAAAAGGAACATTATATTCTTTACCATCACTTGTAACTTTTATTGATGGTAATGGCATTTTATTATTTTGATAATTTGCTACTGTAAGTGCATCCTTAGCTGTACCTGGCGCTCCTACTAGTCCCGTATCTTTTATATCTGGAACTTTGTATGGCGCTGTTGAATACTGTGAGTTTCCAGCTGCAACAACAACTACAACCCCTGCATCTACCGCCTTCTTAACCGCTATCTGCTCTGGATCATCCTCTTGCTGAAACCCTGCTGAAGATCCTAAACTCATATTTATAATATCTGCGCCTTGATTAACTGATTCTTCAATAGCTGCCACTATATCATCTTCTGAAGCACCATTTCTATTTGGATTATTTGAAAAAACTTTCATTGCTAATAATTGAGCTTCTGGTGCTACACCTTTTATTGCCTCATTTTTATCTACTTCCTCATCACTCCCATTAGCTGCTACTATTCCAGCAACATGCATTCCATGCATACTAACTCTTGGATGAGTATCAATTATATTATCATTATCATCAGCAAAGTTATAGCCATAAGGAACCTTTTCTGTATAATACTTTCCTGGCCCCTCTTTAAGATTTTCCTCTCTTAATTTAGCTTTTGAAGAATCTGATATTTTCATATCTTTATGAGTAGGATCTATTCCCGAGTCTATGATTGAAACAACCATTCCTTCTCCCTTTAATCCTAAATCACTCCAAACATTTTTTGCCTGTGTTAATTCCTTTGCAGATGTCATAGCAGGATAATATTTTTTAACAACCTTTACGCTTTTTACACCATCAAGTTTCTTTAACTCTTCTATGTCCTTTACCTTTGTATCAATACTGAAACCATTTATTAATGTACCAAAACTTTGATTAACCTCTTCACCAGTAATTTCTTCAGCATCTTTTTTAATATCTTTCTGATTTTCTTTAACTTCTTGGACACTTTCCTTTGATGGTCTTTTTTCACCGTCAGCTTTAGCTTTTTCTATTGCTGCAGGTTCTTCAAGCTCTACTATAACTCTAACAACCTCATAAGGATTCTCATACTTAAAATAAGTTTCATCCCTTGAAGCCTTCTCTAAGTTTTTAATAGTCACTTTGTTTGAATCTTTGTCAAACTCCTCTGCTAGTACAGTGCTATAAGAATTATTGGGCATTACAACAGTTAAAATAACTAAAGCACTTAAAGTAGATGATAAAAATCTTTTACTTTGTTTTCCTCTTTTTTTCATTAAAGTTCCCCCTTTTTATTGCTTATCACATGTTTTTGGCTATTTTAATATTTAGCCTTTATATAAATTTATTATCTTAACAGTATTTAGTCGCCCCTACTAAATTCCTAAGACAACAAATTCAAAACAATCTTTTAATAAAAGTTTTAATTAAATTATTTTTTAACGTTAAATTTTAACCATTTATTAATTTATTTTACATTTTATATATATTGTTTATAAATTATACATTATAAAGGTTTATTTTTAAAGTATATTATTTATTAATATTTCGTTAACATTTTTCAGAAATAGCGGTATACATTACTACCTCTGCCATTAAACGTTTTCTATTAATCTTCTATCTTTTTGTATTTTTTCTTGGTTTTTATTCGATAAATATTTCTATCAATATCATCTCTTTATCGTAAAGTAAATTATATAAATAAAAGACAAGTAGCAAATAAGTACTTACTTGCTACTTGTCTTTTATTTAAGTTTATAATTTTCTATTAAACTAAGAGTTAAATCTAAGGCTTCTGAGCTATTTACCCAAATATCTGGCTCAAATCCTTTTCCATCTAAGTTATCACCCTCTGCCCCTATTACAACACCTTTTCCAAAATTCATTATAACTTTAGAGTTAGGTAATTGACATGGCATTGAATCTATTACTAAAGATACTCCTGCTGTATTTCCGCCAACTAAAACTACATTTTCTTTATATCTTAAATAATCTATAAAGCCTTCACCAGAAGAAGCTACTCCTTTATCTATTAATACAAAAATTAAGTTATCATTTTCTATAAATTCACTCTTTGGATTCCCCATAATCCAAGTTCCATATTCTCCATTTTCTAGCTCATTCTTTGCTTGATTTAATACTGACTTTTCAGCAGGTTGTATATTCTCTATTTCTTCAAATCTTTTTATAATATTAATTAAGTTAAACTTTGTATCTCTTAATATATAACTTTGAGTTGGCTGAAAAAACTCTTTATCTAAATAATCAGTAAACCATTTAGCAGAATAAGCTTGATTTCCTCCACCATTTCCCCTTAAATCTATTATTAATAATGGTTCATCAGCATATTTTTCTCCTGATTCCATAAATAGATTTAAGCTTTCATCTTGAGGTGTTGTAGGAGACATACTATTAATATCTAATATTTTTATTCCATTCCTCTCATATTCCTCATATGCCATCTTACCGTTATCATATTCTAATAAATTTTTACTCATAGATATATTTTTATTTATCACCTTATTCTCTTTGTTTACTAATCTTATCTCTATACTAGAGTAACTCTTTGCAACCCCAACCGTTACTCCTATTACATAAGTTAGGTTTCCTTCTAAATCAATTGACTGCTTCATAAAAATCTCTATATCCTTGCTTCCATCTACTTCTTCAAGATAATATTTTTCATTATTTATAAGTGTATAATACCTATCACCATCTTTTGAAAAATAATGTTCTTTACTAAATGAATTTGTTAGATTTTTCTTCATGTTTATGTTAAATCCATCAATATTAAAATGACCATCTGTTATTATTGTCTCCAACCCATTAAACAAAGCTAAACTAACAGTATCTCGAGATATCTTTTCTTCTTTAGAAAGACTATTTAAAACCTCTTCCTTACTTTTGTTAAAGACTTCATCCCCTCCAAAGTACTCATATGCTCCATAATTATATTTTAAAAGTTTAAAAGCATAATCTATATCTTCCTTAGCTTCTTCATATAAAATATACCCATTGCTTGATTCAGTAATTGTGCTTAAAAGTTCTAACTCTTCATCTGAAAGTGCTGCTTCTTCATCCTCATATCTTACTGCATACTTACTTAAATCTACAGGCTCTGAATTATTTATAAATTCTTCTCTTGTTTTATTAAGCTCCCCAATAAAATCTTGGAATACTTCTTTCTTGTTATTTGCTTTTAGCCAAACTAAAAATAAAAGACTACTAATAACAGCAATTATTGAAATAATCCACCTCTTCTTCACAATATCCCCCTTACAATTAGAAATATAGGTAATAAATATTATATCACCACCTTGGATATTTTTGTAATTAATTTACTTCTAGTTTAAAATTCAAAAGTTATTATATGATAAACTTTTTGTATATAACTTATTCTTATAACGGAGTTTTGCAATGTTATATTGATTGAATTATTTATTTTTAGTAAGATTTCTTCTTTACTTATAAATACAATTAATCTAGTATACTTTATCATTATTTTACATTGTATATTAACTGTTAAGAAACAAGGAAAGATTAATAATATTACTAAGCAATGGGAGGCACGTGATGAACATAAAAACTTTAGAAACAAATAGACTACTTATTAACTTGTGACTAAAAAATATAATACTGACTTTTCTTTAAATATATGTTTAACTAAGTTTAATTTGTTATTATTTAAAATTGGTATCGGAGGGAAAAATGAAATTCATAAAGATTTTTATTATACTTTATTCATTACTTTTAATATTCACGCTATTTTCACCAACTAAGTTAATAGGTCTATGGAATATAAATATAGGTGATATTAAGTTACAAGTATATAATCAAGCCACTACTGGACCTGCTTACTATCTTAAGGAAGATAGAGCAAAACTTGATAAAGTTATAAAAGAAAAATATCCAGAAGCTAATTCTTCTGGTATAGAACTTGTTGGTAATACACCTTTCCATCTTATAAGTGATCCAATGGAACTTGGTGATTTTACTGTGTATGGGAAAGTTGTAGATGTAACTTATAGATATGGTGGAGCAATTCCAGTATTTGAGGTCTCCCATTGGGATGTTCCTTTTAGAAATTTAATTTTAATAAAATATCACTGGTTTTTCATAATAATGTTTTTGTTATTTCCATTATTCATAATAAGTGCTATAAAAACCGCTAGATTCGTAAGAGCGGAAAACTTATATAAGTTCATGAAAAAGCTTTAACTTATATACATTATATAAGCTAATAATATTATCGTAATTATAAAATTAGACTTGAATAGATAGCTAGAAATTAACATCTATTTAAAACATAGTCTAAGGTTAAAATAATAATAATAAACATAAAATTTAGGCTGTATCAAAATGTTATTTAGATACAGCCATTCAATATTATCTTTATTATTTTATTCTCTAAGCAACTTAAGGAATTCCTCAAAACTATCTGCTATTTTATTTGTAACTGGTCTAAATTCCTCTGATGCATAATCAAGCCAAACAGAAATAGTTGGAGTTTTACTCTTTCTAAAATCTAGACATACATAATTTCCTGAAACTAAGGCTATAATAGGGACTAACTTGTAACCACCTATAATTTTATCAACTATTAACCTCTCATCTAAATCATATATAACAAAATTCATATCATATTTACTATGCTTTTTATCTGCCTCTAAATCTTCTAGTAAACATAAAAAACGTTCAATAAAGTATTCTCTTTCTTCATGATTAAAAATGTCTTTCTCTGGTATTGCACCACTATACTCTTTTAAGAATTCCTTATAACTTTCAGGAAACTCTATTTTGTATTGATTCTCAAATCCTTTTATAAGCTCATCATCTGGTAATGGTAAAATAAGACTTCTCTCTCTAATCTTCATTGCTTGTACCCTCCTATGAATTTACAAACTCTATTAGCTTTTGTTGTTAATATTGTCCAAATTCTTAATATATCTTTATTTTACCACTTATAATAGACTATTTAAATCTAAGAATTTTATTCTATTCTTCACTTTATAAGCTCAATTGCATAATCTAAAAGTTCATCCTTCCCATCTCTTATACCTTGAATAGTTGGTTTTACGTATATATCTGGTTCAATACCTACTCTTTGTGTTTCAGAAGTTTCTGGAGTATATATTCCGATTCCAGTTATTGTTGTTATTACTCCACCTGGTAAGTTTATATTTGCTACATTTCCATCTGCTCCAATAGAATTCTCACCTATTACAGTTGCATTAGGTGCTTTTCTAAGTGCCATTGCAGTAAATTCACCATTACTTTGAGTTCGTTCATTAATGATTATAACAATATTACCTTTATAATAATCAGGATTATTTTTTCCAACAGTTATATCTCCAACAAAAATAAATTCACCTGGCTTTGCCTTATTAGCAATTGTTGCCCTTGAAAATACTGTTTCCTCTGGTAAAAGATAATTAGGCATAGTGTATGTTACCATATCTGATGGGTATTCTCTCAAATCAACAATCATACCTTCTGTAGACTCAAACTTCTTCATTATTTCATGAATTTCATCCTTGGCCAATGCCCCTAGATTCACATAGCCTATATTTTTATCTAATATTTTATGAGATTCTCTCTCCTCTTTAACCTTATATACCTCATTAAGATCATAGCATTTAACATCTTCAACCAATTCTTTTCCATCTCTTTCTATTGTAAGTTCCATGCTATCCTCAGAAGTTCTAAATAAATAATTATTTAAGCCATTTGCCATAGCTTCATCACGAGAAAATGAAATATATTTACCCTTCTCATTTATAACTTCAAATACCTCTCTACCATTAATCTCTAATACTACATCTCCAACTTGTAAGCTACATTCATCTAAATATTTATCAATTATATCTGTAACAACAACTTTATCTTCAACTAAAAGGAATTGGATAGGTACTATATTCTCTCCAAAATATTTTCTTAAAGTTCCAGCATTATCATAAATTGCAGCATGAGAATCATGTATTCTTGTCGTTAATTCTGCTAAAGTTAATTTATATGATAATTCATCATCACACTGAACCATCTTAGGAATAAATTCATTTAATACTTCATTCCAATCCTCATCCATAATATTTTTATAGGGATAATAATACTCTATTATATTCCAATATCTAAATAAACTAAGAAGCTTATAACCATCGTCATCATACTTAATTACAGGATAAAGCTCTTCCTTATCAAAATTTGAAAATATAGAACCATCTTTATAATTTACATAAGCATTGTCTCTATCATATATATAGGACTTTGACATTTTAACTAATAGGCTACTAAGATTTTGTCCTAAATATTCTTCATCATTTATCCACTCAGTGTCTGCTTCTATCTTAACTTCATTACTTTCACTATAAGAACCCTCTTCAAATTCTCCAAAATTGTTTATCCATTCATATAAAATTGTGTTAACTTCTTCTTGAGTTTCTGCTGCAATAACTTCTGGCATAACTCTAAATAATTCAAAATCCCAATTTATATTTCCCTCTATTACTTTAGGATGATAATACTTGGCATTTCCCCACACCTTACATAGCTTATTTAAACTTTCAACCTCATTACCATCTAAAGTCTCAATCTTAATATTAGAACCCTGATTAAACTCATCATCTACAAAGTTATTATGATAGTAAAACAACCCACCTAAAACTATTAAAATGACTGGAATAGCAACTAAAATAACTTTCTTAATATGACCATACTCACTATTTTTCTCACCCATTTTGGCACCACCCTTTTGATTTTTTTTCAAATTTAGACTCTATTTCAAAACAAAATTGATTTCTAAATATATATTAAGCAACGTCTGAAGATATAGCTATAAAGCAAACTCCACTTAAAATATAATCCAATATTAAAAGAATAACTCTTACTCATCAATTTCCTTATCATCTTCAAAACTAAATAATTCTTCTACAGGCACCTCAAAAATTTTTGCTATATCCATGGCTAATTTTAATGATGGGTTGTATCTTCCGTTTTCTAAATGCACAATAGTTTCTCTTCTTACTCCAACTAATTCAGCAAGATCTGTTTGTTTCATCCATGCTTTCTCTCTATACTCTTTAATTTTCGTCTTTAATGTAGGCACTTATAAAGTCCCCTTTCTATCATAGTAAATAAAAAGGATTGCCCTCAAAATAAGGATAAGGAAGGCTGATACACAAAGTATTTTGCTCAAGAAATTTAAACTTACATCTAAGGAACGGTAATAAAAAACACTTACCAAACTAGATAATACTAAAATATAAAGCATTAAAATATTCAAACAAATTCCATCAACTTTTCCTAATACTATTTTAGCTGACTCATCAATTTTTGCCTTCTCCTTTAACCCTATCAAAAATATACTTCCTATAGCTCCCCATCCAATGAGACCTAATATGCTTTTAATATCACTTCTTAAAAAGTCAAATCCACTGACTATACTAATTACAAATACTATACCTAGTGCCACGCCTTCCAAAAGCATCTGTTTCTTTAAACTCATTTTCTCTTTTATTCTAGCCACTTTAAATCCTCTCCATTTCCTGTTATATATTTTTAACTTTCTTGTTATAAACATATAACATTTTCCATATTTTGAGAATATTCAAATTAATTTTATTAATAAATTTTTCGGATTAATTTATTACATAGCACTAATTTCTTCTATCATAATTGCTCCTGTTTCTTTATTGTCAAAACTTATGCTCATATTGTCTAACGCTTCTAAGGTTACTCCTTCAAATAAATTCATAGGTATTCTAATCATTGATAACGGAGTATATGAGTCCCAAAAATAATACTTATCTTCAAAAATTTCTGTCATATCCATTTTGCCTTCTACATACGATAGTGCCTTTGTTTCCTCATCTATAATAATCTTAGATTTATTGCCTTTTTTATCTCTTAACTCTACTGATATTTCTTCTATGCCTTTTGAATTATTTAAATCATCAGAAGAATCTAAAGCTAAACTTATTACTAACGCTTCTTTTTGTGACAAGTCTTTTTCTAATGGAACAATTATTTTAGCACCTTCACTTTCCCATCTAGCATTTAATAAAAGTTTTGTATCCTTTTCTTCTATAGAGGTAATAGGTAGTTTAAATCCTTGTGTTTCATCATATTTATAAAATTGACTTTCCTTTACTGATGTTAATTCAATCTTTTCTCCTTCTGCCTCTTCAAAGTTATCTTTATTTAATATAATTTCACCTTCAGCTTTCCAACTCCTAGTTTTTACACCTAATCCATACATAGTTGTTGGCTCTAATGCTTTCTCTTCATAAAGTCCATTGTTTTCCTCTTTGAATATACTGTCCATAAAATCAATAGCTAAATTGCCCAAAAATCTTTCTTGTTCTTCTCTATCTAATTGCATTTCTAATTTTCTTTCATTGCCTAATATTTCAACATCATTTCTATCTATATTACTATTAAAAGCATTATGACCTGCCTTTTCTAAAATTATTAAATCTACATCACTTATTCTTCCTTCTGTATTTATAATAGTATCAAATATTGATATTCCATCTAAGGATATTACATCTCCATCATATTCTGGTACAACTATGCTTGTCCTAATATCAACAAAACTTTCTTCTCTTACACTAATAGCAGGTGCTACAGATAATATACCTTTAATATTTTCATTTTCATTGGCAATATCAAGAATAGTATCTGCTCCTCTTGATAATCCTACTAATACTATATTTTCAAAGTCTATATTATTTGAAATATTTTCATCCGCTTTTAATGCTTCTATAAATTCCTTAAACATAGCTCTTATCTTTTCGTTATCATCATTATCACCATATTTCCATACATAAGCTGGCTGAATATCTAAAGCTACTCCTATATAATTGTTCATCCCTAGTTTTTCCAAAAGATATGTGAAGCCAGTATCAAATCTAACATTTTCATTTTCGTTATCATGCGAACCATGTATTGCTATAACTAAAGGCTTCTTTCCATCACTTTTAGGAAGTGTTATTATTCCTCTTAATTCATAAGGCATTGCCTTACCAGAGACTCTCTCATAAGTTCTGCTTCCTAAATTGAATTCACTGGTTTCAAATTCAAATTCATCACTTTTATCCTCTTCTACATGAAGAACTTCCCTAATAGTTTGCTTACTACTTACTGAATTATTCTCTACTTTTTTACTAGCCTCACCACATCCAACTAAAAATGCTGACAGAATTAAAGTTCCTAAAATAAAATTCCTTTTCATAACTATATACCTCTAAAAATATATTATTTTTATTTATTAATACTTTTATAGCATATATATAACCATTTTTATACTAATCTTCACACTAATTTTGTTAACTTTTTAAGTATAACTAACAAACTATTTTAAATCTTTAACTTTTATTCCCACATAATTGTATAAGTAAACACTTCATACCTATACTATATTAGTAGTTGCTTTTATTTATAGGAGGATACATTTATGAAACGGTTTATTTTAATATTATTATCATTAAGTTTATCAATATTTTTATTTGTAATTTATAAAAATTTATCTAATGATGAGGAACTTTATTTGAAAAAAAGTAACTTTTCTCTAATTAAAAATGAAGAATTCTTTAAAAGTAATCCTAAAGAAGAGTTGGAAGGAAATATCTATATAATCCAAGTCAAATCTAAGCAATATATAATATTTTATGAAATGAATATTAACCCTAATAATATACAAGTAAACATTGAAGACACAATAATAAAAATTAAATTAACTGATGATTATAACTACAAAGATATTTATGTGTATGAAATAAATAACTCTAAAAACTACGAAGATTATACTCTAAAAATAATAAAAACTGATAAAGAACTGCAAATAAAAGCTATAATTCTTTAACATAGGATAGAATGAAAAAATCATCTAAAACCTGCATATTATATGTAAGTATAATAAAAAGTGGACAAGTTAACTTGAACTCCTTCCATTAAAATAGACAGTTAAAATAAAAAACTGTCTATTTTAATTGGAACATATTAACCTGTCCACTTTTATTACATTAATTCTATTTTATTTATTCCATATTATGCTTTCATCATCATTTATCCTTGGCATATCAACTACTTTTATTATTTCTCCATCTTTAATCCTATACAAATACCCATTTTTAAAAGCTAAATTTATTGTATCAGCTGTTTCTGCATCTCCTCTATAGTTTACATACATGGTTGTTTTATTTCCAAGCCAGCCTCGAAATTCATATATAGGAATTTTACCTATAAAAATAGCTGGCTCTATATTTTCTTTAGGTTTTTCTATATATATTTTAACATCTTTAATATTTTGATCTACTTCATCTTTATGATTAACAAAGGTATCTAGTCCTGCATCCCCATACTTATCCATTAAAAACTTATGAACTTCCTTTTGCTTTATTAATCCTTCTTGATCTTTTCTATAAAATACATTCATGCTCTCATCTGGTGTTAAATTATATGAGCTTATATCAATTTCTTCATCACTGTCTAGGCTTTTTGACACAACTATCTCAATTCTAGTAGGTTCTTTAAGAACCTTACCATTATTGCCCCCCTTTATATCATCTTCCTCAACTAGCCTTTCTAAATCATTATTGAATTCTTCACTATCTAATTCCTTCTTAGTTTCATTATTAAATGTAATGACCTCATCCTCATTAATAGCTCTTTTTGCTTCTTTATTAAATCCACATCCTATAAATGTGCTACTTAAAATTCCTATTAAAACTAATACACTAACTGTTTTTCTCATAACACACCATTGCCACAAATCTATACTATAAACCTTATTAAATTCTTATAAATTTATAGCAACAGCTCACCTCCTTCTAATTTAATAAATTTCCCCTTCGTAACTAAAAGTATTTAATCAGAATTTAAAGCGTTATATATAATTTAGTAAACTCAAAGCTTTATCTATCTTTGAGTTTAACTTACTTTTTAAATTCTTTTAACACCTTATTAACATTATATAACATTTTTGTTAACAAGTTAAGATTACAGTAAATATTTAAGTAAAGTGAATATATTTATAAAGTATGTATTCAACTCTATTTTCTACTTATACAAGTATTGAAAGTTTTATAAAAGCAAATTAAATATTAGGAGATGATTTTTATGATCCCATTTAAAGCAAAATTTATCATTGATTTTGACTTACTTTCTAAAGCACCTACAATTTTAAATACTTTAAAAGATAGTTTATTCATAGTTCCATTTTCAAGTTATATGGTTATGAAGGAATGTTACTCTCAATTATCTGAAAATGAATCTGAAGAAACAAGGAAAACTATTGATGACCTATTAGGAGGTTTCTTCAAAACTATTGATGATAGTAAGATTTTAGATGAACTTAAAGCTGGCAAAGAGTTTTCTAGCTTAGTTTGCTATGATTCATTAAATAACATATATCTTTCGCTTACAAGCCCCAATCTTTTGAGCAAAATAGATGAAAATAAGTATTCAAAGTTTTTAGAGTTTTCAGAAGAAGACTTAAAAGATATAAACTTTATTGATGTTGACACCCTAAATCTTGCATATAACTTAAACATAGACATACTATCAACTAACAAAAACATATTAAAAGTCATAAACAATAAGGCATTACCTATTAAGCAAATACTTATAGATCTTAATAACTAATCTATTTTTTAAGTTAGTTATATCTTAATACCTAACTTAATTTCAAAAGGAATCTATATTGTCTATATCTATAAATAGACACAAGTTTTAAACATAGCCAATAATTTAAAGTAAGCAGCCTAAATACAGACTGCTTATTTTTTTATGTTACATAATTTTAAAATCTATTTTATTTATATTCTGTTATAGTATTAGATAATGATATGTTTTAAGCGAGTGTTAATTTTAGATATAACTGTAAAACCATATTAATAATCAGTTTAAAACAGAGTCTAATTTAATATTTATTTCAATTATATATAAACAATATTTTGTGTTAAACTTATATTTCTAAAGGAGTAATTTATGAATATAAAAATAAGAAATGAGAGACAAGAAGATTATAGAAAAGTTGAAGAAGTTGCAAGAGAGGCATTTTGGAATTTATATGTTCCTGGATGTGCTGAACATTGTGCAATACATAAATTGAGAAGTCATCCTGACTTTATACCTGAACTTACTTTTGTTATAGAAGTGAATGAAGAGATTGTAGGTAGTATATTTTTTAGTCACTCAAAAATTGTATCAGAAGATAATGTAGAACTTAAGACTATTTCTTTTGGCCCAGTATGTATATTACCTAGTATGCATAGACAAGGACTTGGCCGTAAGCTTATAACACACTCAATTGAGGAAGCAAAGAAACTTGGTTATAAAGCAATTCTAACACTAGGCTATCCATATCATTATGAGCCATATGGATTCTTAGGTGGTAAGAACTACTCAATATCAATGCCTGATGGTAAGTTCTATAAAGGACTATTAGTGTTACCACTTTATGAGGGTGCATTAGATAACTTTTCAGGAAGTGCATTTTTCTCTGAAGCTTTAGAGCCATCTGAAGAAGAGATTGAAGAGTTTGATAAAACCTTTCCTCCAAAATTAAAGCAGTTTCAACATAGCCAAAAAGAGTTTGAAACTTATTCACATATGCTTGACGAATAAAAATAAAGTGTAAGGATTCTCCCTACACTTTATTTTTTAATTACTTTTTATTTCTTTTTCTTAATAAGCCTGCTCCCGCTAATGATGAGATTAATCCCATAAAAGCAAAGTTAGCTACATTCTGTCCCGTGTTTGGTAGTGTTCCCGGCTTATCTGTATCTGGTTCTTCTGTATCAGGATTCTCAGTATCTGGTTCTTCTGGATCAGGTTTGCAAGTGTCATCATCCTCTTCCATTAAGTTAATCTTATATGTGTTCATTGTGCTACCTTCTGCTATAGCATACACATAAGCCACTCCTGGAACGCTTTCTGGTTTCTTAACTATAGTTTTTACTCCTTTATTGAATCCTTCTACAGCAATATCTAACTTTTCTAAGTCATTACCTGAAATTTTAACATCATACTCATATTTACTAGGACTAAAGCCTTTTATTTTTTCACCATTTACCTCTATTGCTTTTAAATCAGCCTTAGGATTTGCTTCTTTCTTTAAAAATTTAGCATCTCCCCAAGTTCCATGGTCATACTTTATATCACCTTCATAGTCATCAATATACAGAGCTAGTTTCTTAGCACCTTTTAAATTAACATCAACCTTGTGACCATTCCATGTGCTATAAATTCTATCACTGTTGAATACTTCTTTGCCATCAACTTCTATTCTAGCAACTATAGATGAACCATATCCTAAAACCCCTCTGTCCATTCCTACAAATGTTTCAAACTTTTCATAGCCCTTTCCTTCTAAATCAACCACAATTTCAGAATTAGAGTTTACTCCAACCCCTTTATCAAAAGTCATTATTTTATAATCAACTTTTAATCTTAATGGATTATCAGCAACTGATTTATCTCTCTTAGGCTCATACATTCCTGATATTGCACTTTCCCACTCTATATCTGAAAGATAGTCAACATTAGTCTTTTCAAAGTTTATAATATACTCTTTACCATAAATCTTGTTAAGTTCTTCATCATTATACTTAACTTGAACAACCCCTTTACCTGGAAGAGTTTCTGGATTGATTACATTCACTTCAACATTCTCACTAAGTGTTTCAACTTCTATAACTGGAGGATTTTCTAGAGTTCCTTGCTTGTACTCTACACTATACTCAGTTAAATTCTCATTGAATCCTTCTAAACTTACACCATCAACCTTAATATCTCCAACCAACTCTTCTTTTAGGTTAGTTCTACTTACTTCCATTGGAGATGAAGTCTTGTCTACTCCTTTAAGCTTGAAAGAGTAATTATACGTTTTGCCACTTTCATTCATAAACTCATCATGTGGTTTAGCTCCCCAGCTATTATCTCCACCTACTCCCATTTGTCTATGATTAAGTCTTAAAACAATATTCTCTTCCTTTTCTAGCTCATGTGGGTGACGCTTTCCAGATGATAATTCCTCTGGAGTATAGTGAAGGGCATTAAACTCAATTGTTGGAATTCCTGAAGCCATAAGCCCTACTCCACTTGCATCAGTTAAAGTAACCCATCTTGTATCTGTTCTATTTCCTGTTTCTGATGGTTCCATGTATGGGAAGAAGAAATCATCAACCTTCTTGCTATACACTCCAACATCATATCCAGTTTGTCTGTCTATATAATTTTCCTCTGGACCTCTACCATACCAAGTTACATTTTCAAAGTCCTTTGGTAATTGAAGCATCATTCCTATTTCAGGTATTGATGAAAGTTCTTTTGGAACATTTAAAGTGTTATTTACAACAACTTCTCCATTTCCGTATACTAAATATTCAATATTCAGCTTAGAGTTAAACTCTGTTGGAACTTTGAAATCTACAGAAATCTTAACTGCACTCTCTCCAATTTCAACTACATCAATATTTTCAACCTTAGCATTCTCACCTGCATATCGCCAAGTTCCAAACTCCTCTTCAGCACCAAAGCCCTTATCATTATCATTTGGAGCTCTCCAGTAATTTGGCTTCATAGGTTCTTCTATTAATTCAACCTCATTACCATCTGCTTCAATTTCATAAGAATCTAAGGCTCCATTTTCCTTATCAAAGGATATCTTAAAGCCTTTACCCTTAATTTCAATTTCATCTTGATCATTTTCAACCAGAATTGAAGGCATATTACTTAGATCTATTCCTTTTTCAGCTTCATTATTAAAAGGTAATTTAAATTGCTGCTTAGCAACTACATGTCCCTTTTTCGCCCATGATTCATCTTCTTTTAATTCAAAACTTATATTTAACCAATACTCAACTCCCTTTTCCGGCTCTGGCTTTTCAAATGGGATTGTTATTTCCTTAGATTCTAATGGATTTACAGAAACATTTAAGTCTCCACTTTGGATAACCTTATCATCTGCCCTTAATTCCCAATTTCCTTTATATTTATCTATATTGGTGAATAATTGCTCATTGATTATATTAACCTTTCCATTTAGGACATCGACGTCCTTTATCTCAATCTCTTGATAAACCTTCTTGACTTCTTGAAGCTCTGGCTGCACTGTTCTATCAGCAGAAACTAATCCATTTGCACAGAAGTTTCCATCTGTAAACTCATGGTCTCCCCAGTCTCCACCATAACTAAAGTACTCTTCTCCAGTTTCCTCATCTTTCATAAGAATTGATTGGTCAACCCAGTCCCAAATGTATCCTCCTTGCATATTGTCATATTTATCAAAAACATCCCAATACTTTTGAAGATTTCCTATACTGTTACCCATTCCATGTGCATACTCACATTGTATATAAGGTTTAGTATTATTAGGGTCTTTTGCATAAGACTCCATTTCTTCAATGCTTCTATACATTCTGCTATAAACATCACCTAAAGTTCTATCTGGCTCATAGTGTAATAATCTAGTTGGGTCATTCTCCTTTATCCACTTTGCAGCAATTTTAAAATTTTCCCCTCCACTAGATTCATTTCCTAGTGACCACATAATGATACTTGTTTCATTTTTACTTCTCTCAAGCATTGATTTTTGTCTATCTATAACAGCATCTGTCCACTCTGGCTTACTTTGAGGAATCTCATCTAATCTTCCATGAGTCTCTAAATTTGCCTCATCCATTACATATAATCCATACTCATCACATAAGTCATACCATCTTGGATCATTAGGATAGTGAGATGATCTTACAGAATTTATATTATGCTGTTTCATAAGCTTAATATCTTCTATCATACTTTCAGTAGTTAAAGTCCTAGCTGATTCTGGTAAGAATTCATGTCTATTTACACCCTTAAAAGATATAGGTTTTCCATTTACACAAACTTGATTATTCTTAACCTCAACCTTTCTAAATCCAACCCTATTACTTATAGTCTCAATTACTTCTCCATTACTATCTTCTAAAGCAATAACATAAGTATATAGGTTAGGTGATTCAGCACTCCACTTCTTAGGATTTTCTATGGTGCTGTTTAATGAAACTACTGTCTCTTCGCCCATCTCTTTTAAAGAAAACTCTTTTAAAGTTTCATCAACTAAATTATTATTATCGTCATATAAATATCCTTTTAACTTATATTCACCTTCTGCTTCTATTCCATAATTAGAAACATTAACATCAACATTTAAATCTGAATTTATATAGCTTTCATCTAAATCAGTAACAAGAGTATAATCTCTCATGTGCACCTTTGGAGTTGAATAAAGGAATACATCTCTAAATATTCCACTTAGCTTGATCATATCTTGAGACTCTAACCAGCTTCCATCACTCCATCTATGAACCTTTACTGATATTTCATTCTCTCCATCTTTTAAATATTCTCCAATATTAAAATCATGGCCTGTAAACGAATCCTCACTATATCCTACATACTCTCCATTTACATATAAATAATATGCAGATTCAACCCCTTGGAAAGATATGAATACTTCTCTTCCATCCCATCCTTCAGGCATAGTAAATGTTTTCTTATAATACCCAATTGGGTTATAATCAGTTGGCACATTAGGTGGCTCTGGTAAATTTTCTTGATACTCCCAAGGATAGGCTGTATCATTATATCTTGGTTGGTCATATCCATGTAACTGCCAACTTGAAGGTACAGGAATAGTATCCCAAGAACTATCATCAAAATCACTTTTATAGAAATCTTTAATGTCCTTATCATAAGTATCTACAATATTGAACTTCCACTCACCATTTAGAGTCATGTAGTTACTAGAGTTTTCATAGTCTGAATAATTAGGATTATTCAGTGCTTCTTCCACTGTATTAAATGGCATTAATGTTGCATGAGCTTCCTCTCTATTATCATGAAACTTTTCTGGATTATTAGCCCAAAATGCTCCTTCCTCAATTTCATTTGACTGATTCTTAGCTAATACAGGATCAACATAAACACCATTAAAAATAATTCCCGTACTTAAAGCAAGAGTTAATATTCTAGCAATTGTTTTTTTGTTCATCATAAAGAACTCCCCCCTATCCAATTGAATATTACCATATTTTGGTAACAATGTAAACATATACAAGGATATTTGTAATTTAAAAATTAAAAGCCATTGTTAACTAGTACAAGCTAGTAACAATGACTTTCCTATTATTTTTATTATCTAATTTTTTCATCTTATAATAATACAATCAGTATTATTATAATTATAAGTTCTAGTCAAAAATTCAATCTCCCCCCAAAAAACAATTAAGATAAAGCCAAATAATCACAACAATTTGTTAATTTATTCAAATTAAGATTTATTAGTAGTTTCTTCCTTTGAATTTTCTTGATCCTTTAAAGCATCGAGAACCACATATATATTCTTAATATCATCCTTAGATAACTTTTCAAAATTATCTAGTTTATTTTTCACATCATTTAATACTGAATCTTTGTAGTTTTTCTTGGATTTTTCTTCTTTTCTTATATAATATGTGGCGACTGAACTTGTAAATGTACTTATGAAGCCAATTCCAACCATCATTACAATAGCTGCTATTATTCTTCCTAAATTAGTTTTTGGAACAATATCACCATATCCTACTGTTGTTACAGTTTCTACACTCCACCAAAGTGCATCACTTAACTTTATATTTTCTGCTAATGATAAAGCAACGGCTCCACCTAAAATCACCAATATCACCAAATATATCATATAGTGTAGATTATTTGTCTTTATAAACCTATTAAAATTTCTCTTAATTCTCTTAGGGACACCTAATAATCTAAATAGTCTATTTATTCTAAGCACTTTAGCTCCATAAATCGGTATTATAGATATTAAATCAATCTTATTATGTAATATAAAATACTTTTTATTCTTACTAAAAATTAATCTTTTTAGATAATCACCACAAAATATTACCCAGATAATATTATCAATTATTGAAAAAGCTAATACAGCATTTTGTGGTAAAATAACATTTAATTCAATAATTAAAATCAAAGCTGAAATAAGCGCTAAGGATCCTATAATCCAATTATTTATTCTTTCTTTTTTACGCATCTAACCAGACCTCTCTCCCCAGATACTATCTTATTTAAACTTCACTTCTAAGATAACTTTATTGAGCCAAGTAGGATTAACCCCTATCTTTTTAGCTATTTTAGGAGTGATTTCAAATGAATTATCTATTTCTATATCAATGCTAAATCCATTATCCTTATGAGATTTAACCACATTTACTAATTTTGTAAAACTATTTATCCAAACATAAACTTTTGACGACTTGCTTGGACAGCCTTCATCATTTTCATTTACTTTATGTGATTCCAATATTCTTTCAGTTTGGCACTTTCCCTCTTTACCATTATTACTCCACTTAAGGACTAAATTCTTATTATCCTTTAATTCTAAAATTTCTCCGCTATTAAGCGTAATTTCATTTATAGATAGGTTAGTATATGCTGAAAAATCATTACCTTCCTTAACCTCTATATTTAAGTGATTTATATTTAAATTTGAATGTATGTAATATAATATTTCTCTTATCTGTTCACTAAATATATACTCATGAAACTTATTTGCTTCTATAAGTAAGTTTTCCTTCTTTGGATGATTTATATAATACATTCTCTTAGCGATCCATTTCTCTCCTAAAGGATTTTCAAACTTCTCTAACTCCTCTTCCTTATCTATGAAATATAAATTCCCCTGCAAATAAAAGTCCTCTATTCCTCTCATTAAATTTCCTATAGAATAAAAAGAATTGCTCTTTCCTCCTATTAGTAAACTACTTTTCTTATCACTACTAAAGTTTCTACCTGTTATTCCTGTATCTATTTTGTATATCTTAACATTCATTCTCTTCCCTCACAGTTCTGTCTATTATCTTAAGTTTACTTCTATAATAATATTTTACTTTATTAGAAGAAATAAATCACTATCTATAGTTTTAATTGATAAATTATAGTTTAATAGTTAAGCAGTCCCATTTAACATAGTAATAATGCTAGAATAATATGAAGTTATTTTGAAGGTTTCGATAGTCATTGGCGGCTTTTTCTTAAGAAAAAACAAAATTGAGTTACCTATGAAGATAACAAGTTTTTCCGAATCTCAAGCAAAAGAAGTTTGTAACTAATAACTATCTCCTCTTAGTTTCTATAAACAAAAAAGTCACAAGTAAATTCAATATATTAATAATACAAATTTACCTGTGATTTTGATTACTTTAAATTTAATATACTACTTACTCCTTTTTATAGTTTGTAAACTTAAGCTCTTCAAAATTCATTTTATGTTTATTTAAATCTTCTTCTAAAACAAGATTATATTTCTCACACTCTTCTCCTTTTAATAAATATAAAAGTACATCTCTTAGTCTTCTATTCCAAGCACCTTCATTATGTGGAGCTTCTAAATCCTCATAAAGTATAAATTCATCTTTATACTTATATCCATTTTCTAAAAGTATTCTTCCTACGCTTTTAGATGGTTCTGTTATAAGCTTTCCTTCTCCAGTTCCATAATCCATCCATATTTTAAAGTCATTATAATTATATTTTTTTATTTCATTAAATCCATTTTCATAAGCCATCCAAAAAGCAGGTGATAATACGCCTAGTTTTGAGAATACTTCTGGATGTCTCATTCCTATGTTGAAAGTAACCATTCCCCCCATAGATGAACCTATAAGAGTGTTATATTCTCTCTCTGGTTTAGTCCTAAAATTTTTATCTATGTATGGCTTTACCTCATTGATTAAAAAATCCTCATACAGAATACCTTTTCCTTCTATGAATTCTTTCCCTTCTCTTTTATCCTTAAAATCAAAATGTGCTAATTCACTCATTCTATCATAATTATTAGGAATACCTACTATTATTGTTTCTTCTATTTTTTTCTCTTCCACAAGCTTATCTATAACCTCATTAACCTTCCATGATTCTCCTGATAAAGACCATTCCTTAAAAAAGCACTCCATACCATCATGAAAATATATAACATTATATCTTTTCTCATTTTTTTCATAATTCTTAGGTAGATATACTAATATATCTCTATAATTATCTAATCTACTTGCATACATTTGTTTTATAACTTTTAACCTCATAATTTAAAACTCCTCTACCTATATAATATAAAAGCAGGATATATCATAGTTGATATATCCTACCTCTTTACATTTTTGTTTTTATATTTTAAATAACACTTTTCTAATATCTGCTTTTATTAGAACTAAAAAGTACCACTTAATTCAAAGAGATATTTTAATTAAATATTTAAGTTAATTTTTAATTAGTAATACCTTTTTTCTTTTTGAAAAATATAGCTCCAAGAATTACTAAGACTATTCCAATTACTCCAAATAAGCTTGAACTCATTCCTCCTGTATTAGGAAGTGAACCTACATTTGAATTTTTGTCTAAAACTTTAACAGTTATAGTTTTTGTAGCCTTATTTCCATCCTTATCTGAAACACCATAAGTAACCTTATATTCTCCAGCTTTATTTGAATTAACAGTGTTTTCTACTACATAAAGTTCTGGAGTTAAATCTCCGTCCTCTTTATCAGAAGCAGTTACACCTTTTAATGGATCAAATTTTTCTCCAACTTTTAATTCTAAATCTTTTGCACTTATTACTGGAACTCCTTTTTCTGATGGATTTTCAGTATCAGGCTTGCCTTCATCTGGCTTATCTGTATCAGGTTCATCGACTTCTGGCTTGTCAGTATCATCTACAACCTTAACGTTTATTGTTTTTGTAGTTTTATTTCCATCTTTATCTACAACACTATAAGTTACTTTATACTCTCCAGCCTTATTTGTATCAACTGTATTTTCTACAACTTCAACTTTTGAACTTAAATCACCATCTTCTTTATCAGAAGCAGTTACACCTTTTAGAGGATCAAATTTTTCTCCACGCTTTAATTCTAAATCTTTTGCCTCTATTACTGGCTTACCTTCTTCAACCTCTGGTTTTCCAGTGTTATCGAAGCTATTTTTTTGAACTAATACATAAGAAGATTGCGCTGGTACATTAACCTTATTTCCTTTTACTTCAGCTAACTTTTCTGTTCCTGCTTTCTCTCCATTTACAACTACTGCCCAGTCTTCCATTGGAAGTGTTACTTCTACAGGCTCTTTATTAGCATTGAAGATTACAGCCATATCATTCCACTTATCACCTACATTTTTACCATTTAAAGTATAAGCAACTATATTATCCTTATTAAAGTGCTTTCCTTTTTCTAAGAATGTAAGATTATTTTGAATATCTTTAGCAGAATTCATTCTAAATGCTTTATGTGATTTTCTAAGTTCTATTAATCCTTTATAATAATTAAATAAATCATTATATTCTTCTTTTCTTGTCCAATCAACTTTATTTACACTATCTGGTGCATTATAACTATTATGATTGAAGCTTCCATCAGGATTAACTTTTGTTCTTGCCATCTCTTCTCCACCTTGGAAGAATGGAATTCCTTGAGATGTTAAAACAATAGCTGATGCCATTTTATTTATGGCATTTAATTCTTCCTTAGATGCCTCTTTATTTGTTGTTTGAAGCTTATCCCATAAAGTTAAGTTATCATGAGCTGATACATAGTTTACTGTTTGATATGGTTCATTTGCCCATGGCTCTACTCCATATCCTTCATAAGGACTTGGAGAAACCCCATATTTAACTCCATCATGTCTTACAGAACCAACTACTCCAAACTTAACAAGTTCTTCTAAACCATTATATCCATTAACAAAACCTGGTTTATTTGCATCAAATACATGTCCTTTAACTCCATCTCTCATATCATCACTGAAGGCTGCTATTTGCATCTCTCCATATTGTGGAGTATTTTTCTTTAATGCTCTTTGCTCTTCTGGAAGAGGTGTATCTCCACCAGTCCATCCTTCACCATATATTATTATACTAGGGTCAATCTTGTCTAATTCACTTCTTATAGTCTTCATAGTCTCTATATCATGAAGTCCCATAAGGTCAAATCTAAATCCATCTATATGATATTCATCAGCCCAGTATTTTACTGAATCAACCATCATTTTTCTAACCATACTTCTTTCTGAAGCTATCTCATTTCCACACCCTGAACCATTTGAAAAACTTCCTGAAGCATTTTGTCTATAATAATAATCTGGTACAGCTAAATTTAAGTGAGAATCAGTAGTTGCTCCTGTATGATTGTAAACAACGTCCATAACAACTCTTATTCCAGCTTTATGAAGTTCTTGAACCATTTCTTTAAATTCTTTTATTCTAACTTCAGCTTTATAAGGATCTGTTGAATAAGATCCCTCTGGAACATTATAGTTTTGAGGGTCATATCCCCAGTTGTATTGTGGAGTATTTAATTTAGTTTCATCTATTGATCTATGATCAAAAGTTGGAAGTAAATGAACATGTGTTACCCCTAATTCTTTTAAATGATCTATTCCTGTTTTTATATTATCATTAGCAGGAAGTGTTGTATTAGGTTGCCACATTCCTTCATACTTTCCTCTCATCTCCATCTTAGTATTTGAAGACTCATCAATAGAGAAATCTCTTATATGAATTTCATAAATTATTGCATCTGTTGGATCAACAAACTCTGGCTTCTTATCTTCATTCCATCCTTCAGGATTAGTTGAAGATAAATCAATAACCATTGCTCTTCTACCATTAACACCTACAGCCTTTGCATATGGATCAGTTACATTTTCTTCTTTTCCATTATTAGTTACTAAGTAGTCATAATAAACTCCATTTTTATCACCTTTAAGAGAAGTTGTCCAAATTCCTTTTTCGCCTTTAGTCATTTCAACAACCTCAACTGGCTCAGTGTCTTTTGTATAATCACCAGTATTGTATAATGCTAACTTAACTGAAGTTGCCATTGGTGCCCATAAAACAAAATCAGTCTTATTCTTTTTGTATAAAGAACCTAACTCTCCATTATAGTGGTAAAGCTTTTCAAACTCCTTATCAGCAAATATCTTTCCTAAAGTTAATGTAGCAGGTTTAAATCCTTCTATCTCTAAAGTATATTCCTTAGTTAAATCAAGCTTATTTTCAGTTATTATTTTTCCTGAATCTAAAGTTTCTGGTATCGTTACCGAAATTGGCTGAGAAACTCCATTTTCTTTTAAAGTAATCTTTCCATTCATATCTTGTGATGACATTTTTACATTAGTTTTAAAGTTTATTTCATTTATTGAATCAATTTTAGCACTGCTTATTGCAGGATCTTTTACTGCATCTTCTGCTCTATAAACTACTTCTGGGTTGTTTTGAACTAAGTATGCATTTATTTCTCCTTTATTATTTGCGTAAGCTAAATTTATAAATCTATCAGAATGTACATCTTTATCTGACCAATCTGATTTTCTAACTATAATTCCAATTCCTCTTGGATCAGCATCCTTTACACCATCATAAACAATTGTAGATACTTTTCCATAGCTATCTTCTCCTGTTAAAGGATATCCTTCTCCACCTTTAACACCATCTAACCAAGACCATATATCCCAGTTATCATAACTTCCATCAAATCTGTAATAGTGAAGATTTAAAGTAACCTTTTCAAAATTTCTATTTAAAGGTTTAACTTCAAAATCTCTTTCTCCATCTTTGTGATTTATAATAACTTCTTGATCGCCCTTTGAAAGATCTACAAAGTTATCTTTACCAAAATAATTTTCTGCCCAATCATTACCTGATTCACTTCTACGTAAGATAAATCCTAGCTTTCCTTCACTTACGTTAGTCTTAAGAACTGCAAATTCACCTTCATCATCTTTACCTATGAACTGGAGAACTCTAGTGTTGGTATCGGTACCATTTAAGTCTCTCTCCCATGTCCATAAATTCCATCCATCATAGTTTTGATCAGGTCTGTTATATCTAATCTTGATATAAACCCCATCTGAATTCTTCTCATCAGCTTTTGTTATCTTTGGAATCTGTGCTAATGTAAGAATAAACACAAAGCTAAGAAAAACTGACAAAACCTTTTTAATCTTTCTCATTTTGTACCCCCTTATTAAATTTAAATGTTTACATAGCATATATTAACAGAAATTACTTATTTATTCAACATATTTATAATAACTAATTTTTAAAATATTTACTCTATTTTAAGTAAACATTGATTTCAACTTGTCTTTAATCGCAACATAATTTTAAATAAGACTCTGCTTTAAGTAAATGTTTATTTCTAAATATCTTGGGGAATATTTATGTGTTATTGTTTCATGAAAAAGAAAAATCCATACAAAGTTAGCTAGAAAAAATTCTTACATACTTATAAATATTTAGAAACACTAAGGGAGTATATCAAAAAGATAAATTTAATTTCCTTTTACATAATCAGTTATTTCTTTAACTAATTTATCATTTAAACCATTACTACAATTTAAACCTATACTTTGAAATTTTGATATTGTCATTGTAATATGATAAACTCCCTCATCATTAGTTTTTATGATTTCAAAATCTTTCAAATCCTCAAATTTAATCTTAGTTAAGATTTTTTCAATTTCTCCATGTTCAAAATCTCTATACTTAGACTTGAAACAAATTATTCCATTAGAAATTTCAAGAATCATTCTGCAAGGTAATCCACTAATTGGCAACATATAATCTGTAAGAGCAGGTATATTATATAAAAGACTTTGTTTCGCTACCCCCTTATTATCAAGATAAACCATAAATTCATATTTTTTCTCATTATTCTCCATACTATTTACCTCACTTCTATTATTTTATATATTGGCTCTATTTAAAAACATTAAATGTATTTTATGTTAACAAATTTACTTTTTGTTAAATTATAACACAAATTTCTCTTTATTAATAGAACTTAAACACAAATAGGAGTGAACACTCTTAAATGTTCACTCCTATTATAAAAGCTCTAATAATATTTTTAATACATTTTAAATTAGTCTCTGTTTAAATACTAATTTAAAAGAACTTTATATATATCTTTTAAATCACCATTGATTCCTAGATATATATGAAAGCCCCTCTTAATGAGTAATTTAATTTTTATCCTGTGGTAAATATACTACTATCCTTGTACCTATTCCTTTTCTACTTAGTACACTAAAGTATCCTTTATGATTATCAATTATCCATTTTGCTATGGATAACCCAAGACCTGTTCCACCATCTTTCCTAACTCTTGCTGTGTCAGCTCTAAAGAAACGTTCAAATATATGAGGCACATCATTTGCATCCATACCTATCCCATTATCTTGAATTGAGAAATAGGCTTCTCCTTTAGAATCCTCACCAACTTTAAGGGTTATTTCTTCCCCCTTCTCTGTATATTTAGCCGCATTTTCAACTAATATTCTTGCGGTCTGCTTAAGGAGGTTAAAATCACCCTTAATAGTTACATTTTCTGATTTAATATAGTTATAAACATGATTATTATCTATCATCTTAGACTCTTCAAAAACTTCATCCATCATATCATTAAGAGAAAATTCTTTTATGGTAAGCTGAGTTTTTCCATTAACACCTCTAGCTAGGAATAATAACTGTTCCACTAGATTTTTCATATTTTCAGATTCACTTTTTATTGCTTCAATGGATTCTTCTAATACGCTCTCATCATTTTTTCCCCATCTATCTAGCATATTTGCATATCCTTGAATTACAGATATAGGGGTTCTGAGTTCATGAGATGCATCTGAAACAAACCTTGCTTGCTGTCTATATGACTCTCTCATCCTATCCAAAAGCTTATTTATTGCATCCTCTAACCCTTGAAGTTCTTCATCATCTATGTGTATTCTTTCATCAGATGTTACAGGACTTATTTTTGATATAGCATCTTCAAGACTCTGAAATTTCTCTTCACTAAAGTCCATATTACTAAGTCTATTTGCTGTTTCTGCTATTTCATTAAGTGGCTTTAACACCTTTCTTATTTTTGCTGTGCCAAATATTATTTCTTCTAATAAAAATATTCCTTCTATTATTCCTAAAATTAAGATTATTTTTCTAACAAAGTATAAAAAAGTACTTGCCTCTTTAACCATTGTCTTTCCATTGCTCCAAACAACTGTGTAGTTTGAATTTTCTATAGGAAAAAAGTTGAATGATCTTTGTGCATTTTCTACTAAACTTCCATAGAAATCTTTTTCAGCCTGAACACACCAAAGAATAATTAAAATAGCCATTAAACATATGTCAATTACTAGAAACTTCAAAAATAAATCTCTAACAGAAATAGCATTAATCTTTATTGCAATAGAACTAACATTTTTAGGTTTATTACTCTTACTCATCTTTTATTACATACCCTACACCACGTACTGTAGTTATTATTTTAACCTTAAAAACATCATCAATCTTTGTTCTTAAATATCTTACATAAACATCTATTACATTTGTTTCTCCAATATAGTTATATCCACATACTTTCTCTATAAGCACATCTCTACTTAATACTATATTTTTGTTTTCCATTAATATTTGAAGCAAAGTAAACTCTCTATTAGTTAATTCTATTTCTGTACCATCATATGTTACCTTATGTCTCATTTTATCTAAAGTTAATAATCCACAGCTTATTACATCTTCATCTATTTTACCTTTAACTACTCTCTTTTTAAGAGCTGTTCTTATTCTTGCAAGCAATTCTTCTATGGCAAAGGGCTTTGTTATATAGTCATCTGCACCAGCATCAAGACCTGAAACCTTATCCATTACAGCGTCTCTTGCAGTAAGCATTATGATTGGAACCTCAGAGTTTCTTCTAATTCTTCTTAAAACTTCAAGACCATTTATTTCGGGAAGCATAACATCAAGAATGATTAAGTCTGCTTCTCCTCTTTCTGCAATTTCAAGACCAGTTCTCCCATTGTTTGCTTTTATTACTTTATATCCTTCATGAAGAAGCTCTAATTCTATGAATCTTGCTATCTTTTCTTCATCTTCAACTATCAAAATATTAACCATCAATTCCCCTCCTTAAGTGAACTTCAAAACCTCCAATTTAGCATAATATTTCTGCTTTAATTTCATAACTCTAAATTAAATACTTTAACTCTATTAGCGTATATGCTTACCAAGTCTATCTTTTATCTTTTTAACTATTTTTGATAATTCACTGAATACTTTGTTTATTTTATCAACATTAACCTTTTTAGAAGAGGCTAAAAATTCTACATCAAAGAATAGTCCAATAAACATTAGCGGTATTACTATCCAAAATGCAAAAAATAAAAGAAGTATTATCACTGTAACAGGAATTTTTAAAAGTATTCTGTTGTTTTTTATTATTTCAATGAAAATGTTATTGCAAGTATCTATTACTTTGCATATTTCTTCAAAAAAACCTTCAAATCTATTTTTACTTTTATGACTATTCTCATATTTATCTTCTTTTAATCTAACTACCTCACCATTGTTGTAGCTTTCTTTATATTCATTAGTATAAAATATACTAACTTCAGGCTTCTTCACACTTCCATTTGCTTCCAAATATAACATGGCATCTAGCATATCCCAGTTACTATTTTCTAAAGCCCTCTTAGCCTCTTCATAACTTATATTAGCTTTATCCTTCAACTTGTCTATAAGCTTAAGCCTTTCCATAAATTATCCTCCATATTTACTGGAGCACATCACTCCTATATTGGCAGCAAAACTTTCATCAATTTAATTCTCTCCATAATACTTAAATTATACCATCCACATAACATTTCTACACCACAAAAATAAAAGAGCCTTATCAAAATAACTCTTTAATAAAAGTTTTGATATAAGCTCCTTTAAAATCACTATCTGAAAACTATTTTCCATATGATTCTTTGAAATCTCTTTTCATATTGTCTGCTGAATTTGATGCTTTTTCAAAGATGTTATTTACTCCACCATAGTTAAAATCTTTTCCCGAAAATGAATATTTATATCCAAATAATAATCCTATTAATAGTAATACTATAGCTGGTACTGTTAAGAATATTAATATTAAAGCTGATATTGTTAAGGATATTCTTACTGGTTTTTCATTGGATTTTCTAATCTCAAAGAAATTCTTATTTCCTTTTTTAATGAATTTCCCTATGAACTTAAACATCCTTCCAAGGATTTCTCCAATACCGCCAAACTTTTCATCATGATTTTTCTTACTTTCTTTTTTCTCTTGGTTTTCACCATTTACTTCAAATACAGTAACAGCCTTAACCTCATTATTTTCTATTTTACCTCTTTTCTCTAAGTAGATAATAGCATCTAAAAGGTCCCAATTACATATTTCTAGCACTTCTTGTGCCTCTTCTTCACTTATATTAGCCTTTCTAACTAAAGTATTAATCATTTCATTTCTTTCCATCTATATTACCTCCACGAATTAAATTCATTAATCATCTTGGTTATATAATACTTTTAGAAAATTAATCTAAAATATAAGAAAGATTAAAATTAGATTAAAATTTAAATTCTTTTATTAATTTGGCTATGTTTTAATTAAGTATTGATTTTATTTTTCTTATTATGAAATAGTTTTATTATAATAATTGGCTTCTTCTGCCTCTTTATATAGACGACCTAAGCCATGTCCTGTTTCTGTTTTTTGTAGTATTTTTGACAGAAACCACATATTATCAATATAAATAAACTTCCAGTACTCAAAATCAGATTTACTAGCCTCACAATTTCCTTCTATAACCTCATTACCCTTACTTATGTCAACTATATAATCTATCATTGAAAATTTCACTTCAACCCATATAAATCCATGCTTATTCTCATTGCCTTCAAAGAGAGTCACTATTCTGCATCCTTCAAAGTCTATATCCTTTAATATATTTCTCTTATTAGATTTTTTAAGTTCATCTAAAGTTTTAATATGCTTTTCATATAATCTATCAGAAAGTAAGCATTGAACCTTATGATACTCATCATCAGCCCAAGCATATTGAATATCATAAAACATATCTTCAACCATTCTTTTTAGATAAATAATATTCCAGTTTGGGTCCTTATTACCTAATTCTTTAAGTTTATTACTTTTCTTTTCAACCAATTTCTTATGCTTTGAAAGAGAGGCAGCTCCTAAACATCCTACGCATAAAATTAGTGATCCTGAACCCAATCCAAATAAAAGCGCATACTTTCTTGTATATGTCCAACTTATCTCACTTCCATTATTTTTGCCACTATGACTAAAACTTCCACCATGGCTTCTTCCTCCACCATGACCACCACTATGTCCTCCACCTGCTCTTGCATAAATGCTTTGATTAGGTATTATTAGTAAACATACTAATAATGTTATTATAAGTACTTTTTTATAATTTTTATTCTTTAGCAATATTATGTCTTTCCTCTCCCTTTTATTTAATTTGCAAATTTAATTTTTAAAAATACTATTTTAACTTAAAATCTATTTTATCCTTTTAGACATTGGATGACTTTTATTAAACTTGACTAAATCCCATAAGTTTCCGTATAAATCTTTGAATACTGCAACTGTTCCATAATCCTGCTCTTTAGGATCTCTAACAAATTCTATTCCTATGCTTTTCATTTCATTATAATCACGCCAAAAATCATCAGTTCCAAGGAAAAGAAAAAATCTTCCACCTGCTTGATTTCCTATGAATGGCACTTTTAAATAATTTCTTTTTTCTATGCTTTTCAAGAAAATTTATAGATGAATCTAAACTAAAATAAGCTTTCATCATCATTAGGCGTTCCATATCATCCTCTTATATCCTCCTCTGAATACCACTTTTAATTTTTAAGCATATTATTTATACTAAATTTTACAAACTAATTAGTTCTAGATAACTTTTAAAAATGGCTCTGTTTTAAACCAGTGTTGATTGCTATATATATCAACCCTTACTTAAACCAGAACCTTTAAAATAGCTCCAAACTAAAAAAACTATCCTTTAAAATCTATAAAAAACTCAATTTTATCATAAATCTTAAAGGATAGTTTGTCCACTAATTATTTTAAAGAGTATATTTTAGGTGTAAACTACTTCTTCCCTTTTACATAGACAACTACTTCTTTAGCTAATTCATAGTTTAAACCCTTGTTACACTTTCAATCTATCTAATCCTTAATATTCTTTCTCATGCTTATGTCTATTTTTAAATTATCTATGTATTCTTTGGCTTCCTTTAGCCCTAAACCAGTTAAAATTCTGTAATCTTTTATGGCCTTAACTTCTTTACCATCTAAAATAAGATTTATTAGTCTCTCTTTTTCTTCCTTAGTTACTATATCAGGTAGCCCAACTTGCTCACCTATTCTATCTAAAGTTCTTTGCATACGTAATACATCACTTCTAAGTTGGCTTATTATGCTAACTAAAACAACTAATACACCTACCATAATAACTATCCAAATAATATTTATCTCCATATATATCCCCCTTTACTTTTAGGCTAAAATATCATTTATATATTTTATAATTAAGCCCTATTTTAAATGAGTGTTGATTTCTAGCTATCTTTTCAGACCTAGCTATGAATCAACACTAGTTTTTAAAATAAATTCTAATTTAATTATAGCATTATTTTTTAATCAACCATCACTTAAAACAGAGCCAAAAATTAAAGCTTAAATGCAGTTATAAGGAAACATGCTGCTGTAACAAATGATATTGGAGTCATTACATACTTTTCTTTTTTACTTCTTGATACAAAATTCATAATAGTATTTAAACATAAATAAGCAGCAAAGAATAAGCAAATGTACTTAGTTACCTTAACTGAAAACCATAGTGGAATTAAACCACCTGCTTGTAGAATGATCATAATAGCAAAAAGCTGAATAGCTACTGAAATTATTGCCATAATCCTATACTTTTTAGGTAGTATCCTATGTTGTCCCCCCATTGTAAATTCCCCTAGAGGTAAACCTAGAGCTACCAAAATAGATAGCATAACTATAACCAAAAATAAAATCGCCCCTAATATTGCAAACATATAATTCTCTCCCTTTTTATTCAGATAATCTAATATTACATTCTCATACTAAATATAACCAACAAACTTTTTATTAAGATTTAATACTTTGTTTTAAATCATGTTTGCAGTATGAACAGTTGTTTATATAACTTGTATTACCTTTAGGTAGCTTTGCTTTACATTTGGGACATCGCCAAAGCATGTTGCCTAGTATTCTATATAATATATATGCTGCTATAAAATTATAAATATAAAGTTTAGTTTGAATAAAATTCCTATTATAAGTCTACAAGAAGTTAGCCATTAATATATCCATATCAAATGGAGTTATTCCTTCATCTACTGAGAAGATAATATCTGCCTCTTCCTTAGATTCTACAATTTCTCCTCTTGCTTCAGCATTTAACCTTATTAAATCAAATATGTTTGGTTTTATAATATTAACAATGGACTTCATATTATAAATTAAAGGATTTTTATTAGTTCTCACATTGTTAATTCTTTTATATTCTGACTTAGAAACTGTTATATCACTCCATACAAGTTCTCTATTTTCTACATCAACTATAATTGGCATAGCAATTTGTGAAGAACTTGATATGTCTATCTTGCTTTTAACTGTCCTGGCATCATAAACTTCACCTGAGCTTGGATATTCTCTCTCCATTATTCCAGCAAAGCATTCTGGTATCTCATTAAATGGAACTTCAGTGTAAGAGTTTAGAATCATGGCTACATATTTTATATTATATTTTTTCACCATTTCTACATCTATATCAATGAATTCACTAGCCCCCCCTGGTGCTTCTATAAAATCTCCTGAGTGAACACAATTTAACCTAGTGTCAATCAAGTCAAAGTATCCTATCTCTGAAATCACATTGAAGTTCTTATCATATAACACAGCACTTAAATCAATATCAATTGTAACATCAGTAGGTTCCTTCCAATAAATAAACATTCTAAGCGCCTTACTTTCAGCATTAACTCCAATCCTAGATCCTCTTGCAACAGTTCTAAGTCCTTTAGATGCATTTCTTTGAGACATTGGAACAATAAATTTCTTTAGCTCATCATCTATATAAACCTTTTTAAGAGGCTCTCTTTTGGAGTATATATCCTTCAAATTTTGCTCACAAATACTAATAATCTTTTCACAAGTAGGCCTGTTTAAGGGGGTTAATTTATTTGTCATTCCAAAGGTTCTTGCACGTCCACCCTTTGGCTGAAATACTCTAACATTGAACTCATTAGAGAATCTATGTTTAAAATGCTCTCTAATTTGCAACAATAAACTACTTGGCATTTTATGTGCAACTAACTGAAATGCATTAATAATCTTTTCTTCCCTATAGTTATTAATATCCTTAGCTATACTCTTTAAGTTATCAAGTTCACCTACCAAATCATCATGCACCTCGTAATCTAAACTTGAAATAATGTCTATTATTCTATTTACTCTTTTATCTTTGAAATCTTTATCTAACTTATAGGAAAGTCTTAATGCCCTATCTAATCCCCTACCAAACTCCCCTGGTCTTTTTGAAAGAAGTTCTACCACTTTCTCTAAATTTTTCTCTCTATATGAAGCTTCTAACTTTGAAGCAAATGTGTCTATTTTAATATTATTTCTAAGCTTATTAAAAGCTATATTCGCTTTTTTAAACCTCTTATATTCTCCTGGATGTAACCTTTCACCAAGCCTTATCCATTTATCTTTATATCTATTCATATCCTCTTCAATACTAGAACAGTTTTCTAATAAAGAAAGAATCTCTCTTCTTTCCTTCCTAGAAAAAGATTTAAACTTAGTATTAGTTGATAAACTAATATCTCCATCACTCATAGCTGTTGCCAATCTTAAAACATCAGTAGCTGTTTTGTACTGAGATAATAAATATTCATCCTCTTTTCCCATCAACAAAGGAGTTATATATGTCAATATCTCTTTAAACTTTATCTTGGTAGGTAATAATGCTCTCACGTCATCCATATTATTTATAAACCATTTTATGTCCTCTTTATCCTTTTCTGACAAGCTTCCCTTTGAAGATAATAGGTTTGTTAATATAGTCTGAAAATCTTCTTTTGAGCCTAAGTCTATAACCTTTAATTCAAAACTATCAAGTAAAGGAGTTCTTTCTATCTTTTCATACTCTGGTTTAATTTTCCCGCCTGAAAGATAGTACATAAGTGAATTTAAATAAATTTCACTTTCATCCATTTCCATAAGTTGTTGTGGAAAATTAGGATATATTAGCTTACTCTTAGCATTCTGCCCTATGGCATCACTTAATATTTCTAATATTTCTTTATGAAGCTTAAAAATTTCAATTTTGCTTGTATAACCTAGATGCTCTATAAGTTTTTCTGAGAATGTATAACCAAAGGATTCAATATTTTTTAATAAGGTTGCTATATATCTATCAAGTATAATTCCACTTTCATTATTACCCTTATAATCATTAATAATAATCTTTTGACGTCTATTGAAATAAATCCTATTTATCACTGCATATCACCCCAAAGCAAATTTAAAACTGATCCAATAAAAAAATACTTATATTTCTATAAGTATTTTATATAGGAAAGCTAAATGTCTAGTAACCATCAACCAAAAATAGAAGGAAGACATTTAATAGCCTATTTACAATTATATTCTCTTTATATATATGCTTGATTTAGCCATTGTATTACTACTTTTTTTATATTAATTTTATTTAATACTATTTATCATATCAGTAATTACATTTTCTTCAATGCCTTCTTCTGAAGAATTAACATTAATAGCAAATGTGAAATCTCCATTTGTCCATGTAGCAACATTTACTTTTCCATTATTTCCTTTAGTATTAACTTCTAATCCATTGATATTAACTTTGGTTTCCTCATTATATTTATTATAATCACCACTAATATCATTTTTTCCTTTAGACTGACGGAATACTATCTTATTTTCTCCATTTAAATAAATAACTTCTATAATATTATTTTCTATGGTATAAATAGAATCCTCAACATAACCCTCTGGAATATTTGTAGGTACAGTAGCTTTGAATTGTACTATTTCCTCTGCTTCTCCAAGTGTTTTACACTCTTTTCTAGGATTAGACTGTTCTACAGAATCTTCAGCAACAGTTTTATGGGCACTTTCTTCGCCAGGCTTTTCTTTACTATTCCCACAAGCAGTAAAAGACAATACCATAGCACCGCATATTGCAAAAACAACAAACCTTTTCATATTATAATTCTCCTTCTTTATAATAACTTTTTATCTATATCCACTATACAAACACTTACAATAATATTTTGCATATATCTTAAGTTTATATTATCAATCTATTCCTTATTGTTATATTTAAGTCTATATGTTTTGCATACTTCAATAGTCTATTTGTTCTCTTTAACTATTAATTGCTTTGGATAATCACAATTTTATTCTATTATAGGGAATACTAAAGAAATTTCAAAGCCATCTTTATATTCTTCTGAAACTTCCATTTTAAACTTTAGGCTATGGGCTATTTGATTTGATAGATAAAGCCCCATTCCAGTTGATTTCTTTCTATCTTGTCCTGTATCTCCTGTAAAACCTTTATCAAATAAAAAAGGTAAATCATAGGTGTTAGCTCCTATTCCATTATCTCTTACTTTAAGTGTTATGTTTCCATTTTCTTTATCAGTAGTGCTTTGAAGAGTTATGGATGCTTGTCCACTTTCTTTACTAGCATACTTTATGGAATTGCTTATAATTTGTCTTAATACAAAGGCTACTCCTTTCTTATCTGAAACAACTTTTTCTTCTCCAACTTCATTGTTAATTTTAATTTTCTGCTCTTCTAATAAGTTTTTATACTCATCTAAAACATCATTGCAAATTTCATGAAGTGATATCTCACTAAAAATATAGTCTAAATGGTCAGCTTTTACCCTTGAATAATAAAGCATTCTCTCAATATCCTCTTGCATCTTACTTCTTGAATACTCTAACCTTTGATATATGGGAAGTGAAATCTCATCCTTTCTATTATCAAGAACAAAGGTCATAAGAGCTAGCGGTGTTTTTATTTCATGAGCCCAAGTTTCTATATACTCTTCGTATTCCTTTAGGTTTAACTCCTGCTCCTTAATCTGTTCATCTTTCTCTCTAAGCTTAGAGCCAATTACTCTAATCAGTTCTTTTTCCTCCCCATAAATGGAGTTAAGACATATTTCTTCTTCCTTTAAATTTGGATTTTCTATAAAATCCTTAATACTTTCCATTACTCTTTTTTCCTTATTATAAAGAATTAAGCTTACCAAAGCATATATCAAAACTGAGCCAATTATCATGGTTGGTAGAATATATGTAAAGTCTTCAGCATCAATTAACCAAAGGAAAACTCCAAACATAATATTGAAAATTAAGATTACACCAAACCAGATTCTATATTTAAGTAATATATTAATCAAATTTTTAATCATCTTCTCTTCCTCAAATTCTCTTAATTTAACTTTTCTCAAAATATGAGTTGTATTAAAACAACGCATTAATAGGCTCTCTTTTAAAGCAGTGTTGATTTCTAGATATAGATGAAAGACCATCTTAATGAGCAATTAGAGTTTCATTGTATATGGAAGAATAATAGCGTTAAGAAGCGAAGCTGTTTGACCAATGGGAGTTCTTCGCTTTAGCTATTATTCTGGAATAGACAATAGAAACTCTTTGCAAAATTAAGTTAGATCTGAAGATATAGCTAGAAATCAACACTTACTTAAAACAGAGCATTTAATTTATAGCCTTTACCTCTAACAGTTATTATTTCATAGTCCATACCTAAACTCTTCATTGTCTTTTTTAATCTTGTCATATTAACTTGAAGTGCATTTTCATCAATATACTCTGTGGTTCCCCATAGCTTTTTAAAAAGCATATCCTTTGTAACGAGCTCATTTGGATTACTTAAAAGAAGCTCCATTATCTTTCCTTGATTCTCACTTAATACTGTTGATTTCTCATTAAAATACATTGTGTATGTTTGCAAATCAAGCTTTACTCCTTTTATTTCAACAAAGTAATTTCTATCCTCATATCTACGAAGCAAGTTAGAAATCCTTGCTAGTAATCTATCCTTATTGCATGGTTTTGTAAGATACTCATCAGCACCTAATCCTAAGGCATGAAGTTCATCCTTCAACTGATCTCTACTAGTTAAAATAAGTATTGGGATTGTGCTATTCTCCCTAAGCTCTTTACATATCTCAAAACCAATTATTCCAGGTAAATTTAAATCTAATAATATAAGGTCAGGAGATGCTTTAAGTATTTCTTCTGCTACATTTGAGAAATCACTTATACAAGATGCTTCATACCCTGCCTTCTGCAAAATATACACAAGCTCTTCTCTCATAAATAATTCATCTTCAACCACAACTATTTTTTTCATTTTAATCTCCTTCCTCATTATATATTACTCTCGTTTTAACTTTTGATAATATTTCAATATTTCGTCATGTGTCATTGGTTTTAGGTACATTTGTCTAAAGAATTCTTTTTTCTTATTTAAATCCAATTCCTCACTGATAATTATAAATGTGCTCAATGAACTTCCATAAGAATATAAATTTGCTCTATAAAATGAATCCTCTTTTGACAATAATATTCGTTTTCTTGCATAATCTCTGTCACTAAGAATATAATTGTCACAATAGTAATCAACGCATTCTTCTAAGCTTTTTCCAGCATTAAACATAATATATGAGTTATTCTGGACTAGGTGATGTAATTTGTCTAATAAAAGCTCAACTTCCATTTCTAAATCTATCTCATCTTTAAAAATAAAATATACTATAGATTCACCTACTCCCTCTAACTGTATTATTTCAGGGCCATAGTCTTCTTCACACCCACAAATCTCGTTAATTAATCCTTCTCTAATACATTTATTCCAATATGAAAGTTGCATTGCATGTCCAAAGATCTCATGTGCTATAGCATATCTTAAATTTGCCTTATTAAATCTGCTATTCTCCATATTTAAATTAACTTTTAATATATACTTATCTTCACCAATGTTTAAATAGTATCCATATGGAACTTCTTCATCTACAAATTCTATAATACACTCATCATTAAATTCTAATTCTAAATATTTCTCCACTATATTTTTCTGTCTTTTTAACTCATTTGTTAGATATTCTTTTAATTCTTCTTTATTCATTGAAAAACTATAAAATTTTTCATATATTTCTTTTTTTGTATATCTTATTTTTAATTGTTCTAATTTAGTTTTAACTTCCATAATTATATTATCTATTATATTTTGCGGTATACTCTTAATAGTAACTCCAATTGTATTTTTCACATATTCATCATATGAAATATCATAATTTAGTAATGACATAATATAGTACTTTGTTGCAGTAACCTTTTTAAGTATATACTCATTATCCTCTTTTTCTGCTAATAGTGTATTCTCATATTTAGTGAAGTCTTTTAGAGCTTCATCTAAATTATTATACTCTATAAATTTATTAGATAACACAAAGTTATCTTTAAACCTTTTACCAAGTAATTTTCTTACCCCTCTATACGAAGCAACTATATTTTCTTGTAAATCTTTTTCCATATACCTCACCCAATTACTCCCTCTCTGGATATATATATAATTAATGATCATCTAAGTACTCATCAAATTCATATATTTCTGTTAGTGTTATAGTAGCATAAGCAGGGATTTTATTCCACAATTTCCCACTTATTAAATATACATAATAAAAAGTTCTAAACCAAATAAATGATTTAGAACTTTAGTGGTTCTATAAAAAATTGAACAACTTCTAATCTGTAAATAAGTTTTACTTCTTATTTATACCATAACTACCTGAAATGCTATCTTTAAATAAAGGTATCTGAGGAGGATAAAAAGTAAATATCATAAACATAGCAATTAATGCTACAAAAATCATTATAATAATGATTGAATTAACACCTTTACCATGCCTATAAATATGTAAACCAAGTAACTGACCAAATATAATTGCAAGTAATAAAATTATAATATCTACTACTATAAGCTCTACTCCAAATGCTTGGGTATAAAAATAATAAAGCATGGGGATTGTTATCAATGAAGTGATAAGAGCTATAAGTGCACTTTGAAACCATTTATTTTTGTTGATAGAATATTTACTACATTTAAAATAATAATAAATTACCCACCATAAAATTACAGGTATTAAAACCATTTTCAAGTGCTCCCATATGCTTTCATTTACAGCACAAAATAGTCCAACTATAAGATTATTTTTAGATAAATCATATGCGGAATGCATTATTGCTCCTATGATGAATAAGATTGGGATACCTTTTAATATCCATTTTTCTGGAGCAGATAAATCTCTATATCTCATATTTTTCCTCCTAGTTAATCTATAATATAATTAATTTACTCAGGTTATTAAAATCATTAAAATATCTAAAACTAATTAAATATTTTAATAAAACTTATTTATCATTCAACTATTAAAAACAATTTACTATGATTGGGTGCAACCCTACACCCACTATCCCATTTGCATAAGCATTTGGGAATTCTTTTTTTAATATCTGATATGCTCCATTAACATCTGCATTAATCTTGATACCTTTATTGCTTAAAAATAAGCCTCTGTGTATTCTTCTGCTTTTATTGTAATTCTCTTTAACAGGTAATTCATTGTCTATAAAACTTGTTCCACTTGTATAGCTTTCTTCAACTAAAACAATATTTATTCCATATTTTTCTGTTTTGTATTGAATCATCTCTATAAGCTTCTGATGTGGGATTCCTACAAAGTTTTGATTTGCCTTTTTAGACATAGAACTTTCTCTTTTCCAGTCTTTATTATTTCCTATAACAATAGTATTGCAACTTAACTCATTAGCATATTCTATAATAAATTTACTTGCTTTATGAAGATAATCATTTATTTTATTATTTCTTTTAATAGTTAATCTATTAAGTCTTTTTGTATAATCTAAATTGTTTAATCTTTTTGCAATATTCTTATAATAAGATGTTTTTTTATTATAATATTGATTTATTGATTTTAAACTCTTACCATTGATAACTATTGGTTTTTCACCAATGTTATTACAAATAGTTGCTAGATTATTTAAACCTATATCAATACTTAAATATCTCTTATTATCATTTAATTTCTCTTTAGTATCTTGTTTATAAATAACTTCAATTACAAAATGTCTATTTCTTGGCAATATTCTTACTTGCTGAAGATTACCAACTTTTGTCTCTAATTTAAAACCACCTAAAATAGTAGGAAATTTAATTTTATTGTCTTTTAGTTTACAATTTTGATTGGTAAAAACAACTAAATTCCTACCATTTTTCTTTAAATATTTAGGTAATTTAGGCATACCAGAAAATTTATTTTTATTTCTATTCCAAACTTTTATAGCTTCAAAAAAGCTTTTCCAGTTTTTATCTAATAGTTGTAAACATTGTTGAGAAGTTTGAGCCATTAAAGATTTATAATCTATTCCATCTTTAACTAAAAACTCTAAGAAATCATAACCTAAATATTTATTATCTTTTGAAAAATAATTTATTTGAGTTAACTTCTTTTTAAATTCTTTCTTTTCTTTTTCTGCTTTAGTTTTAGCCTTATCATAATTTATTTTCTTTAGCTTGTTAAATTCATCAACTTTAGAATTTATATTGTCTAAAAATAATTGTTCCTCATTAGATATTTCTTCATTTTTAGATAGTTTTGAGGTAATTATAAACACTTGTCTAACTTGATAATTAGCATAATTATAAAGATTTTTAGATTTGAAACAATAATCATCTAGTTTTTTATAAAGAATATGATTATCTTTTAAAGTATGTTTTTCCACTCTCATGGATCCTTTCACTTTCTCACCTCCTATTATTTAATATATATCTTATAATTAAAAAACTACATTTATATTTGAGTGTTAACCTCAAGGCTTTATCAAAGTAGAGACTTATGAGGTAATTTTAATTTAGAAAAGAAATTGTAACATATATATTCAATATTTATTCTTTTTCTAAGACTTCTTTTATTTTTTGAACTTTTCTTTTACTATATAATTTCATAGTTAACATAGTTGCTTTTATAGTTCCTTCTTTCATATGTTTTGTTAAGGTTAGTCTACTTATTTATAATAATTCTAAAACTTCTTTTGATTTCAATTTCACCAACTCCTTAATGTATATTATAAGGAGTTTTAAGATGTTTTATTAAAACTTTCAATATTTTTCATATTTATAGTTTAAATACCTTGCTATATAATTTTAAAATATACTTTAATCAACATAATATAAATTCAACTATTTCTAATAGAAAAAGAGATTCATTAAGTGAACCTATTTTTAAACATAACTTTTAACTATCTTCTCTCTTGGTATCCATAAGTTTTGATATTTGCTTATCACTTATTCTCATTACAAAAGTAATATAAGCAAGTTCTACCAGACAAAGGATAATAATTGTAGGTAAGGCAATCATCATTAATGAAGTGATTTGGCTTTTCATTGCTGATGTTGAAACCCCTGTGAATAATGCTCTTATTCCAAATCCACTTCCAATTGCTGCAATGACTATTGGGAATGAGAAATACCATTTTATTTGGGCTCTAGCAGATTTGCATAACTCTTTATAGGTTCCACCTATGCGTATTAATGTTTGGTAACGTCTGCTTGTCTTTTGTTGCTGCATTAAGAATTGAACTCCTATAACTGTGTTTGCAATGATTAAGAATATTAAAGCTAGATAAATTGTTGTGTAACTAGCTGCTACTTTATAGAACAACTCTCTTCCCATATTTTGAAGATAACTTTCATATTCTAAGCCTGTATTATCAAGTAATCCATTTACTTTTAATATTGCTTGCATTAAGCCCTCTTTTTTCACAATACCATCTTTTAAAGTTGTATCCCAATAAGAACTGTAATCACCATCTACAAAATTATTAAAGTTCTCATCTGAAACAATTATGGCATAACTTATGTTTATGGATCTATCTGTGACTATATTATCTCTGTAAAACTTATCCACAAACTCATATTCTTTTCCTTTTATATTAACTGTTATGTTATCTTTCAGAATTTCTTTTAAAATTTCTGCTGAGTTTCCATAAGAAAAGTCTAACCCATTAAATAGAGCGACTTGGTTTTCATTAAGTTTAATTGGCTCTTTCCCTGCTGCTTCTAAAACTTTATTGTAACCTGATAAAGATATTATGTGAGGATACTCAAAGCACTGAAGATTATTAAGTAATACATCCTTCCCCTTAGAATCTTTTTGTTTTTCAACTACTTCTAATAAGTTTTTTGCAGAAAAGTCCTGTGAATCCTTTATCATGCCAAGCTTAACATCCCATGCCTCATTTAGATATCCATTCAATGGTTCTTCATTTAATTTCTGCTTTATCTCTTCTCCATCACCTAAAAAAGTATAATCTAATACATGCTGATTTTTTGAACTTGAATTAAAACTTACAGAAACCCCATATCCAAAGCAACAAAGTGCTAATAGGAGTAATAAGGATGATATAGCAAGTGAGTTTGATTTTAAGAATACATTCTCCTGTAGCTGCCTAAATGTGAATACTGATAATCCATTTCTATTTTTTCTATTTTTAAGGATAATCTCAAAAACTATTCCAATACTATTAAATAAAAGAAATGTGCCAATAACTCCCAAAAGAATTGTTATCCCCATATTTCTAGGATGTTCCCATGCAAAGCCTTCAATAGCTAAATAATAGGCAGTAACTAATATACCTACGCCTAAAACTAACTTTATTAAGGTAAAAACTTTATTATGAATCTTATGCTTCTCCCTTTGAGAAGTTGATAATAGCTCTGTTATGTCCTTTTTTGCAATTCTTCCACTTAAAATTAATAATGCTATTAATCTAATTATGAAGTATCCAAGTATTGTTAATCCTACTGCCTCTATGGAAAATGAAAACTTGTGTCCTATAACTCCTAGCCCAACAACTCTTGCTGTAATCATGCTGATCATTTCTGATATGAAAACTGCTATAGGAATCCCTATTAGGACTGAGATTATACTGTTCCAAATCTCTTCTAATAAAAGCATGGACAGTAATTTACTTCGCCTCATTCCTAGCATTAGATACATTCCAAGCTCATGACTTCTTCTTTCTAGCTGATACTTTCCTGCAAAATATACTAGAAAGAATAAGATGAATAATGAGAATCCATATAAAACTGGTGTTATTAATAATAGCTTATTAACTGCATCACTTTCCATTGTTTTTAAGAATAGAATTACATCCTGATTTTTTAAGGATAGTATGATGTAAAATGCTATTATGGATACAATCAAGGAAACAAAGAAGATTCCATTTTCCTTTCTGTTTTTCTTACTATTTTTCTTAACTAAATCAAAGAACATTTGCACTTCCTCCCCCTAACTGTGCCATTACTGAAATGATTCTCTTATAGAAATCTTGATGTGATTCCTCTGGAACTCTTTTTCTAAGTTCATGGAAAATCACTCCATCTTGTATAAATAGAATTCTTGAACAGTAACTAGCTGCATTTGGATCATGAGTAACCATTAAAATTGTTGCTTTTTGTTCTTCATTTAATCCTAAGAATTTCTCCATTAATATCTTTGCATTTTTTGAATCTAAAGCACCAGTTGGCTCATCTGCAAGTATTATCTCAGGATTTAAAACTAATGCTCTAGCTGCTGCTACCCTCTGTTTTTGTCCCCCAGACATTTCAGAAGGAAACTTTTCAATAACCTCTTCAATCTCTAAATATTTTATAATTTCATCAATCCTTTTTTCATCCTCTTTGCCCATCATGTTATGAATTGCAACTGGTAACATAATATTTTCTTTTCCATTTAAGTTATCAATAAGCTCAAAGTTTTGAAATAAATAACCAATACGATTTCCTCTATAATTTGCTAATTTCTTCCCCTTGAAACTTCCTATATCTTCCCCCTTTAAAAGAACCTTTCCATCTGTTGGACTAGTAGTTGTGGCAATACAATTAAGTAATGTTGTCTTTCCAGAACCACTGCTGCCCATTATTCCAACAAATTCTCCATCTACAACTTGAAAGCTAATTCCATCTATAGCCTTTGTAAGGTTATCTTTTTTTCCATAATATTTACGTAAAGCTTGAACTTCTAATATCTTTTCTACCATCTTATTCTCTCCCCTTCTTAAACCTGTTGTTTTCCTAACTTCTATCTTGAGTTCATTATACAAAACAATAGCTCCATATAAAACTTACAGTTCATGAAAGGTTTTATTTTAAATATAATAAACCCAAAATGGTCACTAAATTTTAATGTCCATTTTGGGTTTATATCACTTTTTATCTATATATTCATAATCATTCTAATTAATTCTTCATTGCTATCAATATTAATTCCATTGTTGTCTCTTTTTATAACCCTTAATTGCTTTGACTCTATATCCCCAATGATATGAGGTGAATGTGTTGCAATTATTAGTTGATTATTTTCACCTATACTTTCATATACATCAATAATCTTCTTTTGCCATTGTGGATGAAGAGATATTTCTGGTTCATCTATTAATATTATTGAGTTATTAGGATTTAAAAACTTAAGTGCCAATGCTCTTAAAAATAACTGCTTTTCTCCTGATGATAACCCTCTAATATCAAACTCTTTTCCTAAACTATTTCTGAAAATAGGCTTTGTTTCATTGGTTTCAGATAATCCAACTAACTTAACATCTAAATCCATAATTGAGAAAACACTATTTATCTCCTCACAAACCATATCAATAACTTCACCAATTGTCTTATTTCTATTCTTAAATATCTCTTTATTTATCTTAGTTGCTATAAGTGATGGTATGTTTTGCGTCATGTTTTGGTCAATTATATTTTGAAAAGTTGGTTCAAAGTTAAATGTGTTATCAACTTTATTAACTCTTTCAAAGTTGATTTCTGTTGGCATATAAATAACTTTAGAGTCAATTATAAATTTTCCAATTTCAAAGCTTCCAGGTATATCTAAATCACCAACTTCACCTTCATTTAGCATAACTGTTGCCGTATATGATTTAGGTGATAGTATCATCTTTTTATTAATCACTGCACATTCATCATCTTGTACACCAAAAGAATCATAAATGCTTTTTAGCAGTGTTGTCTTACCAGATCCATTCTCTCCAATAAGAACAATAGTATTTAATATTTCTCCATTATTATCTCTAAAATCTATATTTAAATCATTGAATACTTCATGATTGTTAAACTTAATTTTTTCTACCTTCATTTTGTCATCTCCCTTCAAAGAATAAAGTAAAAGCTTTACTCCTAATGCAAAATTATTTTCTTCATCTCATAATTAAGCATATATCTCATTATATCTCATAAAATAAATTTCTAACTATATTTCTTTAATTTATTTTGTAATTTTTATTTAAATTGAATGATATTCATACTTTCAGCAAAGATTACACTCTAAAAAACATTAAATTACTTACTATCTAAGCAATACTATGATTTAAGAAGCTTTTTGATGAAAAAGCCTATTATACGTACTTAATTTATTAACATTTCAAATTAAATTACATGATGAATTTGAATTTTACCATTTAAAGTTTTATATTGGGATTAGAAGTAATTTTTCAAATAATAGTAATTAATTACTTTACTACAGATGAATTTTTTAAAGAAAGTTGGGGATTAAGTTGAGTGAAAAAGAGAAAAGAATAGAATTAAAGAATGTTTTAGTAGCTAGAGTTTATGATTTAATTTTAAATACAGAAACTCATGATGATGAGCGTTCTAGACTAGTTGAATTTAAAAATGCAGTTGAATCTGGTGGAAATTTTGAAAAAGAAGTAATGGATTTAGCAGAATCTTTACGCTTGCTTGCTCTTAAGAAATATAAGAATAAAGAAACTCTTAGCAAAGATGTGGGCAAGCTTTATATGGATATTTCTACTACTGGATTCTTTGAGAAGAATTTAGCTTATGGAATAATAGTACTTGGTGCTGTTTTAAGTCCACATTAATTTTAAATAATAGGCATTGTTTTAAACCTTAACTATTTAAGAGTCCTTGTTTATCAAGATTTACTGATAAACAAGGACTCTTTTATTATTTGTTTAAATCTATGTTACTTTCTTCTGTAGTATTTTTTATCCAATGCTTAATTGCCTTTAGCTCTTCCTCTGATAAGCTATTGTTTACATCAAAAAGACATCATATATTATACACAGTCTGGATTTTCTATATATAATGGTAGTGGGAACCAACTATGTAGAAAGCTTGGGATTTCCTTGTCAAAATCAAAGTAAGACTTTATTGGTGAAAATAAGAATTCCATTGCTTGAAGTTCATTTAATTCAATATCAAAATCACCTTCTATTTTATTAACCCATACCTTATTTCCTTTAACTTTGATGTTTAGAATTCCATAATCTATTATGCTTATGTTGTACTCTCCATCTTCTAGCTTTGAGTAAGTTGATTTCAGCTTTAACATTAGTCTAACTATTTTTTCATAGTTAAAGATTCTAAAGTTATTATTTTTGCTTATAAAGTAATTTTCGCATATCTTTATTAGCTGTGATATCTTCTCTTTTTCATATGTTGGTACTCTAAAACTCACTTCATTATGATTGAAAGTTTTTATGTATGAGGCTATAACAATGTTCAAATCTTCATTATCCTGAAGAACTATTTCATCAATTAATCCATTGTTGGCAGAAATATATCCAATGAAGTTCTCTTCTTTAAACACAGAGTAAATACTGCAATTCCATGACTTTAATACATCTAAAAACTCCTCTTTTTTCCTAAGTACTTTCACACTTTTCTTTGAATGAAGTTCATATGCCCTTCCTAATATATCTTCATCATTTTCATCTAATAATTTAAGGCTTATGCTTTTATCAATTAACTCATTATGCTTATAATTTATGTTTAACTCTTGAATATTAAAGGTTATTTGTTCCCCACAAGGCTCATACCCAAAATATTCGTACCTTTGTCTATATCCACTAAGAACACTTATGTCCACATTTTCACTTTTCATCTCTTCAATAGCTTTATTCATAAGCTCCTTCATGTAACCTTGTCCCTTTGAATAAGGGTGAACTGCTACAGTTCCTATTCCTACAACATTTATATTTTCATCTAATAGGCTTAAAGTAAATGGGAATGCCCCTACTACACCTCTTATCTTGTTATCTACCTTTATTATGTGATGGTATTTAGCCTTGTCCTTATTCTTATATAATTTAGGCAATAATGATGGAAAATCAACTGCTCCACCTGAATGACTAAATACATAGTTTATGAAGTCAATTAACTCTTCATAATCCTTTTCTTTTGCTTTTAAATATTCTTTCCCCATAATTCTCTCCCATATTATCCAATGTTTAATTATATTACTCTGTTTTGAGTGAATGTTGATTTATAAATATATCTTTATACCTAGCTTAATTTTATCTATATCTATAAATACTATATTAAAACAGAGCTAATTATAAAAATAGTTCATAACATGCTACTTATGAAAATCAACATTTTAATTATTATGATTTTTACATTTCTTACATGTTTCTCTCCAATTTTCACACTCTAATATCTCACTAGATAAACCTCTTTTTTTATACATTTTTCTACAACATAAACTATAATTACGCAGTCACTAATATCTATATCCCTATTAAATATGGGATTGGTGCGTATTCTATGCTTACTTATATATTATTAAGTTGATTCTCCTCCACCAAAGAAGCTACAGTATCCATGTGTAGTTTCCTTACTTATATGTTATCACTCTTTATTAACATAATATAACACTTTTATTAATAATCTATATCTTTTTCCACTTAGTATTTCTTCCTTTTCCTACGCTTTCTATTTTTCCTTCATTTTTCATTTTCTCAAAAACTCTGTTGATAGTAGCTTCTCCTACATCTGGACATATAGTTCTTATTTCACTTTTAGTAAAGTATCCAAGTTTTTTCTCTATAGCTATTTCTATTCTTTCACTTTTGCTTCCTTTAGCATTTTCAACATAGCCTACTCTATCCTCTAATTCTTTATATGCTTTTATGATAACCCCAAGGAAATATTCAAGCCATATATTCAGATTATTCTTTCCATCATGCCATAGCATAGAAGCTTTATTTAATGATTCATAATAGGTTTCTTTGCTCTCTTCAATGATTTTTTCTAAACTTATAAACCTTCCAACCTCAAATCCATTTTGGTAAAGAAGTAAAAGTGTTAGTATTCTAGACATTCTTCCATTTCCATCATTAAAAGGATGTATGCAAAGAAAGTCTAATATAAAATCAGCTATTAAAACCAAAGGCTCTACTTCACCCTTGTCAATTTCCTTTCTGTACTCATCACAAAGTCTCTCCATATAACTTGGAGTATTGAAAGCATCAATAGGCTTAAATCTTATGAATTTACTTCCATCAGGTAATATCTCTTCAATAACATTATCAGTATTTTTATAGTTTCCACCTTTAGCTGATGAAAACTTATATAGGTCTCTATGTAATTGTAATAATACAGATGCTCTTATAGGTATAGCCTCAAAAGCGCTATGAACTGTATTTAATACATCTCTATATCCAGCTATTTCACTTTCACTTCTATCTCTTGGCTCTACTTTATTATTCATTATTTCACGTAGTCTTTTATTGGAAGTATAAATCCCCTCTATTCTATTAGATGATTCTGCACTTTGTATAACCGCTACATCCTTAAGTGTGTTTAATATTTGTGGTGATTGTTTTTTATATAAATCCTGTTTTCCCTTATATTCATTTATTGTAGTTAACATTCTTACTATATTCATTGGCAAACTTAAATTGTTTAACCTATTGTTTTCAAAAGAAATCATTTTATATTCTCCTTAATTAATTATTTAGGTTATTTATATTTTACCATAAACCTTATCATTTATACCAAAATGATAAGGTTTTTTATTAAATTAATATATTCAAAACCAAATAAACCTTATCATTTGCATGTAAATGATAAGGTTTATTTTTAAAAGCTATATTTTAGGTATGTTTTAAAGCCTTAAGTATTATTCTGGAGTAAACAATAGAAACTCTTTGCAAAATTAAATTAAGTCTTAAACTCTAGCTAGAAATCAACACACTTAAAGCAACTCATTTTCTAAGATAAGTTCTATTTCTTCTTTTAGCTCATTTTTTAAAAGTTCTAGGTTTTTGTTTGGTTTGAATTTTATGAATTTTAGGTTATAATCCTCTACTTCATCCATATTTATATATTCCGAATTAGCTTTTGGATATAGAATGATAACTTTATTTACTGGGAAGATTGGTAGTCTTTTTTCACTCTTTTCATCTGCTTTTCTTAGTATGAATTTACTTGCACAGCTTGTTCCATATGCTATTAATTGTTTTTCTATGCCTTGATCCATGCGCTTATAAAACTCATTATCCCAAATCACTTCTCTTTTTCTGTATTTAAATTCAAAGATTATACTTCCTAAGTATCTTCCATCCTTATAAACATCAAGTCTTCCATCTGGCTTATTATTTGAGGCTCTTATAAATAATGGATTGTTGTTAAAGTCACTTCTCTCACTGGAATTTGGAATTTTGGCATCATAATAAACCTTTATTTTAATATCATCCTTTAAGAATTCCTTAACTGTATTTTCTTCTAAATCATAGAACAGCTTTCTATTGTTTTTCCTTCTATAAAAATTTTCTTTATTATTAATAGGTTCATATCCTAAATCATTTAATGTCCTGCAAAGCTTTATGTAACACCACATTTCATAAAGCTTGTCCGTTCTTTTCCACTGAAGTGAAAGAGTCTCTTCATCATTAAAGTTAAACTCTTTAGAGTGCAGTCTTTCATAAACCTTGTATAAAATATTGTATCTAGAGTCTTGAATCAATACATGGGGCAAGCTAAAAATCTCCCTACTTTTTATGCTAGAATACCATTCAGTTGACTTTAAGATATTTATGGAGCTTATCATCTTCATTGCCTTGGTTCTAAGTTCATTTATATAGCTTAAGGTCTTCTCCTCTTTGTTTAACATTATGGTATTTCCATCTTGAGAGTACCTTTTCATTTCTTCTATTCTCTTTTTCTTTTTTATTAGTATAAATTCTACTTCATTTACAAAATCATTTAGTAGTGATAAAACCTCTAATACTATCTTTTTAACCCATCTATTTTCTGGCAAATCGTATTCCATATTCTTTATTGGTGCTTTCATAAATCCAGGTTTTCCTGAGCTGCTTAGGTGATTTCTGATGGTAACATTGTCTATATACCTAACCTTTTCCTCTGGTATTTGCCTATAATTTTTCACAACCTTATAGTTTGGCCTTACTCTAAGCTCCATAAGAGAGTTCATAATATTAGGGAATTCATTAGCTATTATAAAGAATTTATACAAGCTCTTTGGTAAATCTAAAAGCAAGTCCTTATCATAAACTGATAGCTTTTTTTTAATAAATTCAAAGCTTATTCCTTGAAGTTCCTCTTCTAAATCTCTTATTATTTCATTTGCCTCATCACAGCTTATCATTTTATTTGTAACTTTAAAAGCTGTGTAAAATTCCTTGTTATTTGAGATAATCCTTATTAAGTATATTCCTGGTATGAAAGGAGAAACCCCTCCTTTACATAGAAATATTTTCCTTTCTGAAGGTGTTAAGTAAACTTCATCACCTTTTACATGAATATTTTGATTTATAAGCTCTTCCTCTTTTAAATCCTCATAAAGTATAAGATCAAGCTCCTCCATATAAAGCCTTGCATCTTTGTTTTCTCCTCTAAAGATCAAGGATATTATCCTATTTTCCTCTATACTAACTATATTTTCATAGTCTATATCATTTAAATCCTCATAAAACTTTAAAAATTTAACTTCATTGTTGTATTGCTGGTGAAAACTTAGTTCAAACTCTTTATAATGTGTATCCATAAATACTAAGCTCTCTTGCCTTATTTAGAATATGTTTCTTTGAGGTTTTAAAATCTGATACATCACTATAATTCTCTAAAATACTTATTAATTTACTGTTTAAATCCTTAGAATGTATTCCCTCTTCATCATAAAGATTATATTCACCAATAAACTCTCCCCATTGCTCCTTAGTTCCTCTTATTTTGGGAAGAATTCTTTGAGATAACTGAATATCTATTCCCTCTTCCCTTGAGATTAAGGAACCACTTGGTATATTCCTTATATAATCATTGATTTGAGTTACTATTCTAAAGCCAATTCCAACATTTTTATTTAGAAAATTCATATTCTCATTTATCTCTGATAAAAACTTAAGCTCCCTATCACTTAGCTCAATGCTTTCATCCTTATCTATCATTTTATTATATTCTTCAAAGGAAATCTTTTTAATAGCTTCCTCATGATTAATTGCTATATTTTTTATTCTCTTAAGCTCTAAAAAGTTTGCTTGCTTTAATGTTATAACATTTGCTCTATCTAAAACCTTATCTGAAAAATGGTAGGTAGATTCATCTAAGTTTACAGTGCCAACTAATAATATGTTGTCCCCAATTCTTATATTAGCCTTGTACCTATTTGAATTCTTTATCTTATCCTCTAGCTCCTCATTATATAGCTTTAATACTCTCTCATCCTTATCTAGCTCTAAAACAGATAATATTTGTGAAAAATAATGTTCAACTCTAGCTAAGTTCATTTCATCTAAACATACTATGTAAAGCTCGTCCTTATTATTTTCAGCCTCTATTAAAGTATCTATAAACCCTGAATCTCCTGGTCTATATACATTGTTTATACTATCAACATAACCTAATAAATCACTATCATCTCCCCAAGAAGGTCTTACAGAAATAAAGTTTAGTCTATTTCCCTCCATTCCTAAGGCCTTACCATAAGCTTGTACAATCTTTGACTTACCAGTTCCACTCATACCTGCTAAAATAACAAGCTTTGATGACTTCATTGCAGTATGAAAGTTTATTAAGTCCTTTTCCTCATAAAGTAAATGCATTGACTTGCAGGTATCAATAAAAGTATTTAAAAATTCACTTTCATTTATATTGTGAGAAGATGTTCTTATTCTTTTAGCCTCCGCTTCAATTGTAATATCCTCTTTTTCACCTTTTTCCTCTAAATTATTTTTAGTGGCAGCAGACTCTTTTTCACTGCAATTTTCTTCTTTTCTTTCATAACTATAAGAACATTCTAAACCCTCAACAGAATCATTTGCTCTTGCTAATTTTTCTATCTCTAAGGCTGTATTACTCTCAACAAAGATTATATTTTCAAGCTCTGGACTTCTAACAAAATTATCATACCAAGCTTCATTTTCTTCTATAAAATAAATCTGTTCATATTCATATCTAACCTTTCCATATTGATGAAACTGTTTTGTAAAGCCTGTTAGTGCATAAATCTTCTCTTCATCCTCAAAAAATATTATGTTTGGAACATCTCCAATATTTTCTGAAACCCCTTTAACTTCCTCTATAAACTCTCTAGCCCCTAACTTCTCCCTAAACTCACTAAAAGTCAATTTCAAATTCTTTTTAGAAAAGACTGGTATAGCTTTATACTTAAGCTCTTCATTAAAATTAACTGGCTTTTTAACGAAAATTTCATTACAAGTATTTAAGTTTGTATTTTTAATTATTTTGTTAAATATAACAAGTCTTTCTTGCAAAAAGTCATAAAACCTCTCATCTTTGCTTTCATTTTCTCCCTCTATTAACCCATATTTATAAATAGAATCAACAAAGCAAGTAAATTTGTCACCTTCTATATTTTTATTATTGTCATCTATTATTGATTTAAGAGTAAACTGCAATACATCTACTGAATTTTCAAATACGTTGCTATCTAATTTTCCTAAAAAGTATCTATTTAAATTATCCATTATTCCTTAATCTCCTTATCTACCATTGTTTATGTGATTTTTTACTTCTTCAAATGTTTTGAACTTAAAAACCTTATAATTATTTTCTGCCCTTAAGATTTTGCTTTGTTCTAAGGAAGATAACTCATATAAAGTAACCCAAACCTCCTCATAGTCTTGAAGAAGATCATCTAAGTTATTGATATTTTTAAACTCTATATTTTTAAATTCATAGTCGCTTCCCTTTAAATGAATCTTTTCTATATCACCAATAATAGCTATCTTTTCCTTTGATACCTTCTCTAACATTTTCTTTATATTTTCAAGCTCAAAAGCAAGTTCCCTATTTTTCTCTTTTAGCTCATCCTCTTTTTTTCTTATACTATTGCTCTCTTTGGTTAAATCCTTATTTTCCTTTAAGAGTTCCCTTTCCTTCTTTATAAGCTCATCATATTTATTCTTTAAATTAATATAATTCTCATTACTCTTTGATTCCTTGCTCTGGCTTGTTTCTAGTTTTCTTTTTAAACTATTAACCTCTTGAGTTAAAACATTAATCTGCTTATTTAAAGATGATTTTTCATAGTTTATACTCTTCTTGTCCTCTTTAAGCTTTCTTATTTCAATGTTTAACTTTTCATTGCTACTCTCAAGCTTTGTTAAGCTCTTCTTTAATTTATTAATATCATCATTCTTTGTTTTTTCTGCTTTTATGCTCTCTTCTTCTAATTCTAAAGATTCCCCATTTTGATTTTCAACTTTACTTATTGAGTTTTTTGATTTGCTTGCAGTGGATTTATTCTTTTTTGAAATTTTATCCTCTTTTTCTTCCAAGTTTAAAGTCCCACTTTTGATTTTTTCAAGTAAATATTCTTTTTCTTCTAAATAAGCATCTTCATTACTACCAACTAAAAACTTTAAGATTTCTTCTACTTCCTTCCCCTCTTTTAATAAATCTATTATTTCATTATCCTTGACTTCATCCATCTCCAAAAAGGATTCTGCAAACAAGTGTTGAGTAAATCTTTCATAATTTTCTTCATCTTCTAATATATTTTTTATTGCAAACTTTGAAGGAATGATAGACTTATTTTTAATCTTTCTATTGCTAGAGAATCCTTTAATATTTAGTTTCACTCTATTTAATATTTCATTCAACTTCTTATTATCAATATAATTTAAATACCATTTTAAAATCTCTTTGTTCATCTTTATAACCTCTCTCTTCGTATTTCTAATAATTTATCTTCTAAAAATTAACTCATCTTACATAATCTATTATATAAGAAATAAGAGGTGTATCAAAATAACTTTTTAATAAAATAGGCTCTGTTTTAAGTTAATGTTGATTTCTAACTATATCTAGAAATCAACACTAGTTTAAAACAGAACCATAAAATAAAATTAATCCTTATTTATTTTTATTTTCTGAAATATATTAATATATTTGAAAATTCTTTAATATATTTATGCTGACTTTTTCTTTCTAAAGCATAATGAGTAAATAAGAACAACTGCAAAACAAATTACAGGTATAAAGAATGCTGAACGAACTGCAGCCTCTGCTCCTTGATATGATGAAACTAATCCTGATAAATTTCCACCATCAATAAATAATCCCATTATAGGTGTTATAACTGCACCACCTAATATTGCCATTATAAGACCTGCAGCTCCAACTTTTACTTCTTTTCCTAAGCCTTCAAGAGCTATACCATAAATTGTTGGGAACATTAATGACATACATGATGAAATTAAAACTAAAGACCAAACAGATAAACTTGTAGGTAAGTATATTGTTCCTAAGCTACATAATATTCCAAGTATTGCAAATACCGCCATCATAATAGCTGGTTCTATATATTTCATAAGTGCTGTACATATCCAACGACATGCTATAAATCCAAACATTGCTATAAGATAATATTTAGCTGCAGATGATTCATCTGTTCCAACAGTAACCATTACATATTTTATAGTCCAAGTCCAAACTGCTATTTGAACTCCAACATAGAAAAACTGTGTGATTACTCCAAAAGCATAGCGTGGAATTTTTACTAATTTCTTTATTGATTCAACTATATTAAGTTCACCTGAATTATCTTTTTCTGAACCTTTACTTCTCTTAAAGAAACACCAAATTATTATTGCTATAACAACTAAACTAACATATGGTACACACACCCATATTAATTCATTGTTTTGTATTTGGCTTAATGCCTCTGATTCCATTGAGACTCTCTCTTCATAAGTTGCTGGATGTAAGTTTCCTAATATTATATATTTAGCCATTATAATACCAGCTAATGAACCAATAGGATTAAATGCTTGTGCTAAATTTAAACGACGTACACTTGTCTCTTCACTTCCCAAAGAGATTACATATGGATTACAAGTAGTTTCTAATATTGAAAGTCCACCTGCTAAAATAAAAACTGACACTAAGAATAAATTGAAGTTTTGTAGCATTGCAGCTGGGATATATCCCATTGCTCCAATTATATATAATCCAAGACCTACTAATACCCCATTTCTATAGGAATATTTTTTAATAAGTATTGCTGCTGGTAAGGCAAGTACTGCATATGATCCATAGAAAGCTACTTGTACCAAAGATGAATCAGCAGCTTCTAACATAAATATTTTTCCAAAGGCTGGCACAAGGTTATCGGTCATATTGTTTAAAAGTCCCCAAAGTACAAAACATGATATAAGCATTATAAAATGCATTCTATATTTTTTAGGTACAATAGCTGCTTTTTCCATAGCACTCATTTTTTCCACAATAAACACTCCTCTAATATCTAAAATTAATATTATTCTTTAACTCTATAACGCTTAAATCCTGGGTGTCTTCCACTTACTCCATAGTCTTTTCTCATGTTTATTAATCTATCAACATTTTTTCTTGATATTTCCTTTTCTCCCCCTAAAAGATGAGCTGTTAAACTTATTTTTGCATATAGTTCTAGTGTTTCCATTCTATAATAAGCTGTTATCAAATCAGCTCCAACTGCTAATGCACCATGATTTTCTAACAATAAAACATCATGCTCTTGAAGATATGGTGCTATTGAATCTGGAACTTCATAAGTTGAAGGTGTTCCATAAGGAGTTACTGGAATTGAACCAATTGCAATTACAGTTTCTATCATGGTATATCTATCTAAATCAAGATGAGCTACTGCAAATCCTGTTGCAGTTGGTGGATGTGCATGAACAACAGCTCCAACATCTTCTCTTTCCTTATAACATCTTAAATGCATTTTTATTTCTGATGAAGGCTTTGCTCCTTCTGGTTCATCAAGTACTTCCCCATTTTCATCAATATGAACTAACTTTTCTGGTGTTATAAAGCTTTTGCTAATTCCAGTTGGTGTTGCTAAGAATGTACCATCCTCTAATTTTACTGACACATTTCCATCATTTGCTGCTACCCACCCTAACTGCCACATTTTATGGCAAACATCACATATCTGTTCTCTTACTTCCATATATCTTAAATTCTTTGTATTCTCCATAATAATCTCTCCAATCTATATCTTTTACTAAATTACTACCCCTTTTTGTAATATAACGTTTGCATATAAGGCTTTTTCTCCCGTTGCAATTATTGCATAAGCCTTTTTTGCCTCTTCATAAAACTTAAATCTTTCTATAGTTGAAACTGTATTGCTTCCACGATTATCATGCTTTACTATAATATTTTTATATTCATCCCAAATAGATGTTTTAACATTGTCACCTTTCATAACTTCCATTAGATTTACTGGATTTTCAACATAAGTATCAAGTGGGAATACTTCTAGTATTGCATCTAATAGCTCTGGAATTCCATGACCATCACATCTAACTACTATACAGTCCTTTCCCATACTTTCTGTTGGAAAATTGCCATCTGCAATTACTATTTTGTCACTATGTCCCATCTCACATAGTATTTTAAGTAACTCTGGTGATAATATTTGTGGTACTCCTTTTAACATTTAATTACCTCCTGAAGTTTAATTACACTTTTAAATCTTTCATATTCTTCATCCCATAATTCATAATTTTCAGGCTCATAATAACTCATATCATTAGAATTTCTTATAATCTCACGAGCTTCATATAAATTATTTATCTTCTTTGTTGCCATAAGCTGTATTGCTATATTTCCATAAACTGTGGCTTCAATAGGTCCTGCTGAAACTCTAATATTACATGCATTTGCAGTCATCTGGCATAATAATTTACTTTGAGTTCCACCACCAACCATGTAAATAATATTATAGTTTTTATTAGTACAATCCTTTATTTCTTCTAAAGAATACCTATACTTCATAGCTAAGCTTTCATTTATACACCTAACAATTTCTCCAAAGCTTTCTGGCACTTCTTGATTAGTCCTTAAACAATATTCTCTTATTCTACTTGGAATATCTCCAGCTTGTACAAATATAGGATCATCTGGGTCTATAAAGCATTTAAAAGGCTTTGCCTCACTTGCCATTTTTTCTAAAGCTGAAAAGTCACACTCTTTTCCTTCTCTTTCCCACTGTCTTTTACTTTCTTGAATTAACCACAATCCAATAATATTTTTAAGAAATGAGGCTTTATCTTCATATCCACCTTCATTTGTAATATTATACTTACTTGATTTTTCATTAATAATTGGATCACTAAGTTCAGTTCCAAGTAAAGACCATGTTCCACAGCTTAAAAATACAAAATCTGTTTCAGTAGTTGGAACCGATACTAATGCACTTTGAGTATCATGTCCTGCTACTGCAATAACTTTACACTTCTCTATTTTAAGTTCATCACATATTTTTTCTGATATATCTCCTATGAATGTTCCACTTGGAACTATTTCAGTAAATATCTTTCTTGGAAGCCCTAAATCATTTATTACCTTATCTGACCAAGTTCTATTCCTAGCATCAAATAACTGTGTTGTTGATGCTATTGAATTTTCAGTAACCATTTTTCCTGTTAGTAAATAATTAAATAAATCAGGCATTAGAAGCATTACCTCTGCTCTTTCAAGTAGATGTGCTCTCTTCTCTTTTAAGGCTAATAATTGAAATGCTGTATTTATTTCCATGAACTGATTACCAGTTATACTATAAAATTCATCTTTTGATATTTTTTCAAAACTCTTTTCTACCATTCCAATGGTTCTTTCATCTCTATAATGAACTGGGTTTTCAATTAATTGTCCATCCTTATCTAAAAGGGCAAAATCAACTCCCCAGGTATCTATTCCAATACTATCAATTTCTCCAAATTGTTTTGATTTTATAAGACTTTGCTTTATCTCAAAAAATAATCTTAAAACATCCCAATACATAGTCCCATTTATAAATACAGGGTCATTTGAAAATCTATGAACTTCTTTTATATTTATTTTTTCCCCATCAAACTCCCCAAGAATAGCTCTACCACTTGATCCACCAAAATCAAAGGCTAACACTTTACTTTTTAAATTTATATTTTTCATAGTATCACCTACTAAGTTTTTTATTTATGTCTCTTTTTTAAGTGAGTGTTGATTTCTAGAGAGTGCCAGAAATCAACACTTATTTTAAAATATATCCTTATTTATACATTGGGCCATAAGCCTTACAAGCTCTGTAATCTTGTCCCTCTTTATCCATTCCAAAAGCATTCCAAGCTGCTGGTCTAAATATTTTCTCCTCTGGAACGTTATGCATGCTTACAGGTATTCTTAAGATAGAACATAAAGTAATTATGTCTGCCCCTATATGTCCATGACTTATAGCTCCATGGTTAGCACCCCAGTTATTCATTACATCATAAGCAGATTTAAATGCTCCTTTTCCTGTAATTCTTGGTGCAAACCAAGTACAAGGCCAAGTGTAATCTGTTCTCTTCCATATCTTATCTGATACCTCATCTGGAAGTTTTACAGTATATCCTTCAACTAATTGAACAACTGGTCCAAGCCCTTTTACAAGATTTAAACGCATCATTGTCACTGGCATTTCAGCTTCTGTTAGGAATCTTGATGAATATCCACCACCTCTAAAGTAGCCATTATCAGCAGCATTCCATGTAGTTGCAGCAAGTATTGCTTCTTGGTCTTCTTCTGTAACATCATACCAAGCTTTCATTGTTCCATTTCCATTTTCATCTTTAGCTTGTCCACAAGCATCAAGACAAGCTGCACCTGAATTTATTAAATGTATGAATCCATCTGATTCTTTTGCTAATCCCTCTAATTCATATCCTGTAGCTTTTTTAACTGCATCAGGACTCCAATAAGTTCTAACATCTGCAAATATTTGCGCTTTATTTGTAAGAAGCTTTCCAAAAAGCATACCTAATCCATTTAAAACATCATTTTCAGTAGCTAATACATATGGCTCTCTAGCACCATCCCAGTCAAAAGAAGTGTTAAGTAAGGCTTCTGGGAAATCACAGTTTGGATAAAAATCAGTCCACTGTCTTTGTCCTTGGAAACCTGCTGCTATTGCATTATGTCCTAATTTTTCTTCTTCACATCCAGCTGGTAAATTTTCATTTCCATTCATTAAGTCCTTTATAATGCACATCATTTTAACTACAAATTCCCATTCCTTATCCTTTTCTTCTCTTGTCTTTTGAACATCCTCAGGGTTTTTATCAAAACCTTCCTTACATCTTTCCTTAGTCCATTTTAAAGCTCTTTCAAATTCATTCTTATCATAGATTTCCTCAGTCATTCTTCTTATAATTTCTACTTCATCAACAGATTCTACTCTCATACCTAAATATTCTTCTATAAAGCTTGGATCTATGATAGAACCACCTATTCCCATACATATTGATCCAATTTGAAGATAAGATTTTCCTCTCATAGATGCTGCTGCAACTGCACTTCTTCCAAATCTTAATATCTTCTCTTTTACATCCTCTGGTATTTCAGTATCATCTGCATTTTGAACATCATGTCCATATATTCCAAAGGCAGGAAGTCCTTTTTGAGCATGATTTGCTAAAACCGCTGCTAAATAAACTGCTCCTGGTCTTTCAGTTCCATTAAATCCCCATACCCCTTTTATAGTCATTGGATCCATGTCCATTGTTTCTGCACCATAGCACCAACATGGAGTAACTGTAAGTGTTATATCTACACCTTCTCTTCTAAACTTATCTGCACAAGCTGCAGCTTCTGGCACTCTTCCAATTGTAGTATCAGCTATTATAACTTTTACTTTTTCTCCATTTGAATATTTTAAATTTTCCTCTAAAAGCTTTGCTGCTGACTTTGCCATATTCATTGTTTGCTCTTCAAGAGAACCTCTTACATTAAGTCTTCCTCTTCTTCCATCAATAGTTGGTCTTATTCCTATTACAGGATACTTTCCTACTAATCTACTACTTGCCATAATTATTCCCCCCAAAATTCAATTCAAATTTATAACTTTTATGTTTGCTCTTTTTGGTTAATTTTTACTTTAATTTCATTTTACACATTTATATAAACGTTTTCTTGTGTTATAATAGTCAAAAAATGTAATAATATTCACTTTTTTAATAAGGAGGAGTTTATGAAGTATTTTGATTATAAAGAAAATAAACAACATGGGACTTTTGATTTTCCAATAGAGTTTTATCACGTCACTCCAAATCATTCTAGATACAATATGCCTTATCATTGGCATACTGAATGTGAAATAATTAGAATTTTAGAAGGAGAATTTATACTATTTATAGATAAAGAAAAAATAGTAGCCAAAAAGAATGATATTATTTTTATTCATAGTGGGATATTTCATGGTGGGTTACCTAATGATTGTATTTATGAATGTGTAGTTTTTGATATGAAATTAATGTTAAAAGATAATCATGCCTGTACAAAGCAAATATATGACATTATAAATCATAATAAAGTTATAGCACATAAGTTACCTTCAGATATAAAAGATTTAGATTCCTGCTGTACATCATTATTTGAAGCCATGAGACTAAAAAGTACAGGTTACGAATTTATAACTCAAGGTGCTTTATACTATTTAATAGGAACTATATTAAAACATCAACTATATGTAAATAATGATAAATACACAAAAAAGACTAAAGAAAGATTTCTCCAACTAAAAAATGTTATGACATTGATAGAAAATGAATATCAAAACCCTTTAACCCTTGAAGACCTATCTAAAGCCTCTGGTATGTCTCCAAAATATTTTTGTAGATTTTTTCATGAAATGATCAATAAAACTCCTATAGAATATTTAAATTACTATCGTATTGAAATTGCCTGTGAAAGCCTTCTGGCAACAGAGCTTTCTGTTACTGATATTGCTTTAAATTGCGGATTTAATGATATAAGTTACTTTATTAAAACCTTTAAAAAATATAAAGGGGTAACCCCAAAAAAGTATTTAAAATCACTAGATAACATTACTTTAGTAAAATAATAATACACAATGAAATCACTAGAAAAAGTTTTTCTTCTTTAGATAAATAAAAAAACACTCTCTTAAATGAAATAATTCACTAAGAGAGTATTTTTATTTTTAACCTTATTTTAAAGTTAGTTTTGACTTCTAGTTATCTCTTTATGGCTAGCTTACTCTTACATTAAAGATTCATATAAATCCATTATATCGTAAACAGATGTTTCTTTTGGATTACCTGGTCTACAAGCATCATTATAAGCAGATTCTGATAAGAATTTTATGTCTTCTTTTTTAACTATGTCTTTAAGATTAGCTGGTATTCCTACGTCTTGTGAAAGCTTTTTAACTGCATCTACTGCTGCTTTTCTATACTCTTCAACTGTCATATTCTCTGTGTTTTCAACACCCATAGCAGCTGCAATATATTTATATTTATCTCCTGTTTCATCCGCATTATATTCCATAACAGTTGGAAGAATAATTGCATTTGCAACCCCATGAGGTGTGTCATAAACAGCTCCTAAGGAATGTGCCATAGAGTGAACTATCCCAAGTCCAACATTTGAAAATCCCATTCCTGCAATGTATTGTCCTAATGCCATTCCTTCTCTTCCTTCTGGTGTATTTTCTACTGCTCCTCTTAAATGTTTTGAGATTAATTCAATAGCTTTTAAGTGGAACATATCTGTCATTTCCCATGCTCCGCCTGTTATATATCCTTCTATTGCATGAGTTAATGCATCCATACCAGTTGCAGCTGTAAGTCCTCTTGGCATACTTTGCATCATTTCAGGATCAATGATTGCCACTACTGGAATATCATGAGTATCTACACATACAAATTTTCTATTCTTTTCAACATCAGTAATAACATAATTTATAGTTACTTCCGCAGCTGTACCAGCTGTTGTTGGAACAGCAATTATAGGAACAGATTTATTCTTAGTTGGTGCAACTCCTTCTAAGCTTACTACATCTTCAAATTCTTTATTATTAATAATAATTCCTATTGCCTTTGCAGTATCCATTGATGATCCACCACCAACTGCAATAATATAATCTGCACTTGATTCTTTGTAAGCCTCTACCCCACATTTTACATTCTCTATAGTTGGATTTGCTTTAATATTTGTATATAATTCATAACTAAGATTAGCCTCATCTAATATAGAAGTAACCTTTCCTGTAACTCCAAACTTAACTAAATCTGGATCAGAACATAAGAAAGCTTTTTTAAACCCTCTACCTTTTACTTCTGTAACAATTTCTTTAATAGCACCTGCTCCGTGATAAGAAGTTTCATTTAATACAATTCTATTGACCATGCTTGTTCTCCCCCTTTTATTCTTAAAAACATACTTATATATTTATCTATATATTTATTTTAAGTTTATAAAACACACTATTCTATGAATATAATGTCATAAAATATAATAATATTCACATTTATAAAGGTTGTATTTAATAAATATTTTCTAATTCTTTATATCTACCTTATTACCACAAGCAACAAAAGTACTTATAAGTATATATGATTATTCTTTGTAAGATTAATTGAATCTCTTCTTTGAATAATATAAAAAAGAGGTCATATGAAAATAGTTATAAAACCCTTCATATGACCTGAAATTTTCGACTAAAAAAGTCCTCATATATTATAATTAGTTCTCTTATTATAGTCCTTTTTCATCAAGAAATATATTAGCGTTTTCAATAGATTTTTCTACTTCATCTAAATTTATTTTCTTACAGTCATCATTATTTTCTGATTCTAGAGTAAGTTTAACTTTCATCATATTATAAAGTAAATTTACAAATAAACTTGTGTTTTCTGTAATAACTTTTTCTTCATCAGTGAAATCATTCCAATCTATTTTATGATTAATGTATACTATATTCATAAGTTTATCTAAATGTTCTTTATAAATTTTATCTATTGAAGAAATCGATTCATGAAATCTATTTGATATATTTCTTAGCTCATTCATATATGAACATATTTTATTTATTTTCTTTTGATTTTCCTCCATTTGTGACCAAGCTTCTTCAGCTTTATTTGAAAGGGAAGAGCCAGTTATATTAAATATTATTCCTCCAACAAGCAATGAAATTCCAAGAGTTGCTCCACCAAGTATAGCACTTCCAAGAGCAATTCCCCCGCCCCCTGCTGCAAGTGATCCTCCTCCAAGTGCTGCTAATGTAGCATTTACAGCGGCAGCTCCACTTAAAGAAGAAATAGCAGTGCCTGTTGATGCTGCTCCTAATGCCATAACAGCAGAAGTAGTAGCTCCTGCAGCTGCAAATCCTCCTGCTGTTCCAAGTGCAGCTCCTCCTATTCCACCGAGTAATAAACCTGCTCCTATAGAAACTTTCTTTAATTCTTCTATATCACATTTAGGAATATTAACACCATCTTTATCATATGATTTAAAATCAGGCCTACATTGTATTCTTTCTATAACATCCGAAAATCCTTCAAAACTTTTAAGAATCTCAAGTTCTTTTTTACCTAACTTATCCAAAGTAATAGTCGTTATTCTACTTTCAGCTTCAAAATTCTCTATATTTGCTTTATTAATTTCGTCAGCTAATTTCATAGTATCTTTTGCTTTTTTCATTTTAACAGCTCCATGAATACCACTTCCAACTCCTGCTGTTCCTGCAACCGCAGCCCCTATTCCCAAAATTAACGGTAATGGCATAATATACCTCCTTATAGTGAACTATTTTTTAATTTATTACAAAAATTATAATTAATATTATAATATTCACTTTTTGTCATAATTGCTTTAAAAAAAATTTCATAACTTTCATCAATGCGACACAACAATGGTCTCTCTTCATAAATACTACATAAATTACCTTTTAAATATTTACATATACCATCTCCATTATGAAGTTCATCATATATATGTGACTTATTTAAATTCCTACAACATTCTCCACATTTATCACATTTAAACATTATTCAAACACCAACCTGTTATTTTTATCGCTCATAAAATCGTCAAACTCTCCATTCCAAGCCATGTTTGCTTCTATATTATTTAAGATATTCTTAAGCTTAATATTTAATTCATCTTCACTTTTTACATTTTCAATTTCAAGAGCAAAGGAATAATATAGGTCTGTTTCTTCACGAAATTTATTAATATCAATACTCATAAGCTCTGCTGCATATTTATCAAGATATTTAGCTTGTTTAATATAGTAACTAGCTCCTGTATTTAATATATCTAGTTGATCAAGCTTGCTAACTAATTTATTAATAGTCTCACTTCTATCAAGGAAATATAATAAAGAACAACTCATAATCCCTGTAACAAGGGTTCCACAGAATGTTTGAACAATCTCTCCAACTTCCGGGATCGCTCCTATTGGTGTTTTCTTTATTGCCTCACTAAAAACTGTTCCCATAACAATGCTTGCTCCTGTTGCAATCACCTTTACTACAGCACGCATTCTCTCTCCAAAATTTAATTTATCAGGATTTATTAAAAGTATCTTTGTAGCCTGAACAATAGATGCGTATGCTTGTCTAATTATTTTCACAACATTTTTAGCTGTTGTAAAAAATATATTGCATAGTGTAGTTGTAATACTTGAAATAAGTCCTGAACATACTCCTTCTTTAAACCTTTCAAGTAATTCTTTATATTTTTTTTTTGCATTTTCAAATCCACGCTTGATTCCATTTCCAATTGATATTAATAATTCTGAAAAGTCAAAATGACCAATTAAATTATCAAATTCTTCTTTTACTGTGAACCATACCTCTGTAAAAACAAATCCAAGAACTTCTCTAAAGCCCATCTTTAATCCAACGCTTCCAGCAGAATAAGCTACATCTTTAGCAAACTTAGAACTTGTGTAATAGCTCTTTGCTATCTTTGCCTCATATGCCTTTCTAGCTTTAAAATCCATTTCTTTCATTCTTCTTTTTTCTTCTTCAGTATATTCATGTCCATTTTTATCTAAAAATTCATCCATAGTACTTGCTTTTTTAGTTCTATTTGTATGAGGATTTGTAACTTGTAAATTCTCCTCACTATTTGCCAAATCAGCTCCATTTAAATTTGCTAAAACTCTTCCTGCATCCTCATGAACTTCTTTAGCTGAAATTACATGGTCTAAATCGCTTTTTTCGTTAATTCCTATGCTCTTACCAGTATATGAATCTTTTAAAGTACCTTCTTTTTTTTCTTTGCTAATTTGCTTATTTTTTTCTCTATAATTTTTATGATTATGATAAACATGGGAATCATACTCCCCTCTGTTTTCATAGTTTTTTTCGTTTTGCTTATTTTTATAGTACATATTTTCATCTTTACCTATTTTACGAACATTATTTATTGTATCAACATCTCCTCCATGTTGGTCTTTCACAATAAAATCTAATCCAAATGAAGTTATTAAGCTTTCAACAATAACTCTTTCATATTGCTTAAAAATGCTTCTCATAACATTTTCATTTGGATCTGGATAAAAAGTCGATTCACAATCATAAATATATAAATTGCTCATAATATTTACTCCTTTATTTTTTTAATTTACTTATATACTATTTATTCTAAATCACTTTCTATATCAATAATTAAGTTTAACTTCTTAGAATATAGTATTTCATAAAACATTTATAAAATATTGCCTCTTGAGTCTTAAATAACTATATAGTTAAAGTTTACTATTTATATAAGTCTAATATTAAACATTCTCTATTATCTAAAACATATTACTTTAAACAATTTAATAAAATATTGGAATTTGCTCTCAATTATAATTATGATAAAATAATCCTCGAGATGAAAAAAATATTATAAAAAAACAGTAAAAGTAGTTGCGCTATAATTGAAAATGAAAACAAAGAAATTCTTTGTACCTTAAGATCAAAAGATATGACTCTTCCTAAGCAATGTGAATTCCCAGGTGGAAAGATTGAGGAAGGGGAAGGTGTAGAACAAGCAATAGTTAGGGAAATTAAAGAAGAATTAGATTGTGATATAGAATACATATCTATATTTAATGATAATACTCATGAATATGAGAAAGTTATAGTTAACTTAATAACATTAAGATGTAAACTTGTTAATGGGACTCCAAAGGCTAGTAAACATACAAAACTTATATGGCTTCTAGTAGATTACCTTTAAACTCTTTCATTGGCTCCTTCTGATGTTCCAGCTGTAAATCAATTAGTAATTGAGAAGTAAAAAAACAGGATAAATATCCTGTTTTTCTTAATTATAGAACAGATTTTAAAATGTATTTTTTAATTTATGACAGTATATATAGCATAATAGCTGATATTGCTATGGTAATAACCGATACACCTGCTACTATGAAAATTTTCTGATACGGTCTTTTTCCATACTCTTGTTGTTTTTGAATCTCGTCCATACTTTTTCCTTCTGAAAAGGCAAGAATTTCTTTGTAAGTCTGAATATCAAAGTTCTTTTTTTGCTTATCAACTTTAAATCCATAATAATTTGCTGCTATGGCAATAACGCCCCAAATTGCAAATCCAAAATACCCCATGAATACTGTAAGTGGAACAACTAATACCATAGTACATAATAATAATACAACAAAAATATTTCCATCATGGTTAAACTTATCAATGTCTTCTGATTTAATTTTCTCTTTCATTTCTTTAAAATCTCCTTTAATAAGTACGTCAAGAGATACATTAAAGAGAGAGCTTAGTAGTAATAAGCTTTTCACATCTGGATAGTTTTTATTGTTCTCCCAGTTTGAAATAGTCTGCCGAGATACAAATATCTCTCTAGCTAATTCATCCTGTGAAAGCTTCATTTCTGTTCTATATTTTTTTATTTGTTTTCCAATCTCCATAATAATGTCCTCCTGCATACTCAGTGTATAACCTGAAATGAAATTCCACCATCAAAAGCCTTTGATATTGGCTATTTTAACCATGTCAAAAGTATTTTACATAGCTACAAATGGCTATATTGCTCACTTCTTGCTTACTAGTTTTTTTATACCTAAATCTGTTTTAAACCATGATTGATTTCTAAATAGAGCTTATATACCCTCTTAATTATCACTAGAGTTTCATCATATATTGGTATATTTAAGCTACTATTGACTTCTATTCCACTTAATTAAGACTAGATAAATCCCTTTTATCTAGTCAACTTCTCTACAGCTTAAAACCCAACAATTCACTCTACCAATTTGATATTTCTTTGTAATTTCGTACTTATCCCCTTCAATCATAGCAACTATAGGTGAAGTCCTTTTAATAAATTCAAAGGGTAAATTATTTTTCCCACAATATTTTGCAACCTCTAAACAAATCTCATCATCAGTTTTAGGAATACTGTCTAATTCAATTAAAAAGCCTTTTTTAAACATGCTATTTACTCTCTCCTTTAACAAAATTACTTTGTAAAATTTTCTACTTTGAAATATCTTTAATTAACTAAACTTACTAGTCATTTTTCTTTTCTAGTAATATATCTATGGATGTCAGTATAAATTTTAATGCTCTATATAAGGAAACCATAAATAATATTCCCCCTATAAACACTCCAACTTTGCTTGCTATTAATACTGTCCATGTCATATAAAATCCAGTTGCAGTACTTGTTTGAGAAAATGGTGTAATAAATGCAAAGAATGCTGAAATGAATATTATAAGAATTGATAGTTTAAGTTTTCTTAATATAGCAGCAGAGCTATCCCCTTTTATTTTTTCGCTCATCATAACCTCCTAACAATAAATTGTATATATGATTATATTTTACATTATATAGAATGATATGCAATATAAATTTAGTTGTAGCTAGTTATAATCAGATGGTTCATTTGAGTTAGGTTATAACTTAGTACATATTAATCCTATTTTTATAAATTAAAAGGCTCTCTTTTATAAGTGTAGGTTAATTTTTAGCTATAGCTAGGTATTAACACTAATTTATAAAGAGAGCTTAGTAATAAGCTAGGAATTATGTTAATATAATTCCCTTTTCTATTTTATTTCCTTTTAAAAATTCTTTTACCTCAAGAGGCTTTCCCCCTGGAAACTGTAATATTTCTATGTTAAGAATACCATTGCTTGTTGCAACTAAAATTCCTTCATCATTTGCTTCTATAATATAGCCAGGTGGTTCAACAGTATTTGCCTCTATTGATTTTGATTTAAATATTTTAATTGGTGTATCTTTATAATAAGTATGAGCTGTTGGCCATGAGTTTATATTTTTATATGGCCAAGAACTTAATCCTCTTATTAGATTATGTATGTTAATGCTACTATCACTCCAATTAATCTTTGCCATGTTCTTATTAAGCATCTTTACATATGAGCTTCCCTCACTTGGCTGTTTTACTCCACAAATTTCACCTGATGCAATTCCATCTATTGTTTTCTCTAAAAGATCAGCACCATCTATTTTTAATACATTATATAATTCTCCTGCTGTCATAGAGTCAGGCACATTAACTTCACTTGTCATAAGCATATCACCTGTATCTATGCCAGTATCCATTAGTATTGTTGTGTTACCAGTTTTCACTTCCCCATTTATTAAACTCCAATTTATTGGTGCTGATCCTCTATACATTGGTAGTATAGATGCATGTAGACAAATACATCCAAGCCTTGGTATATCAAGTATCTCCTTAGTTATGATTTGACCATATGCTACAACAATTATAAAATCTGGAGCTATCTCTTTTAATTTATCAATTACTATAGAGTCTGTTTTTATTCTTTCTGGTTGTAGGATTGGAATTTGATTGGATAGTCCAACCTCTTTAACTGGTGAAATAGCTACCTTCTTCCCTCTTCCACTTGGTCTATCTGGTTGTGTTACAATTGCACTCACATTATATTTCTCTATAAGCTTCTTTAATGAAGGAACTGCAAAGTCAGGTGTTCCCATAAAAACTATTTTCATTATCTCTACCTCCTTTAATGCCACAAAATATATTCTGTATTCATTCATCAGTTGCATACTATAGTTGAATAACAAAAAATCATAATACATTTAAATAATACCATAATATTCAATATATTATTATTTTTTCATAGTATTTAACATAACTTATTTTAAGTTGCTCTCTAATTTCTTTATTTATTCTTTGATTATAATTTAACTGAATGTTGATTTTGCTCATTAATTCAGACCTATCTAAAATCAATGCTAGTTTAAAATATGGCCTATTCTTTTAGTCTTTTTATTTTTGGCTCTCTTCGAGAAATTATTCAGGGTATGAAAACTTGAATATGATAAGATATGATGTGAATCATGGAGTGAGTGGATTTATTCTTTTTGGGGTTTGCTAGAGGTAGAATGTATAAAGTTCTATGGTAATATTTTAGAAGAAAAGCTGGTTCTCTTTGTGCCTTGATTTAAATACATATCATGTTAATGTTCAATGTTATAGCTTCAGAATTTCAAGAAGTACAAGTATTCAAGTTTAAATACATATCATGTTAATGTTCAATATTAATTTTCCAGGAGGAGATATATTCGCAGCAAGGTTTAAATACATATCATGTTAATGTTCAATTAGGACTAACAAGCACTCAATATGCTAGTGAGTTTAGTTTAAATACATATCATGTTAATGTTCAATACAGAGAAAAAAGGAAAATAGTTATGACATTACTTTGTTTAAATACATATCATGTTAATGTTCAATTTTACTCTAGATTTTATAATTAAGTTTTTTTCAGGTTGTTTAAATACATATCATGTTAATGTTCAATGTGCTACTACTTAGCAGTAACAATTTTAGGCATGAGGTTTAAATACATATCATGTTAATGTTCAATGATGCAACTTGATTAGTTTGGTTAACATCTTGTGGAGTTTAAATACATATCATGTTAATGTTCAATTCTAGAATCAGTTGCCAATTCTCCGTCCTCAGTTATGTTTAAATACATATCATGTTAATGTTCAATTGATTTAACCGCTAAACCTAATAGAATTAATTACACGTTTAAATACATATCATGTTAATGTTCAATTAAGATAGTTAACGATATATTAGAATACGATAAAGAGTTTAAATACATATCATGTTAATGTTCAATAAAATATTTCTATTAATAGTTTGCGTAGCACTTGGTTTAAATACATATCATGTTAATGTTCAATTGATAACATGACTTTAAAAGAAATATTTAATTATTAGTTTAAATACATATCATGTTAATGTTCAATAAAAGGTGAACGAGGTTATTTTTATACACCACACATGTTTAAATACATATCATGTTAATGTTCAATAGGTGGTGCAATAACTTTAATTGGTAGTTCAATTAGGTTTAAATACATATCATGTTAATGTTCAATGCGTAGTACAACGGCTTATGGCACTTTCTCTTGTTAGTTTAAATACATATCATGTTAATGTTCAATTTTAATATAGTATCTCCTTGTAATATTCCTTCACCGTTTAAATACATATCATGTTAATGTTCAATTTTTAACTTCTAAAAAATTATGTAACTCTCTAGCACGTTTAAATACATATCATGTTAATGTTCAATACTTGTAAAATAGCCATTCTTATTTTTTTGTTTTATTGTTAAATATAGTTTTTTCAATGCTTCTATTATTATTTTACCAGTGTTTTAATAAATTTCAATATTCCTTTTTAATACTCTCAAAAACTAGTTATTTAAAGGGGTTAGAAACTTTCTTTTTATTTTATCACTGGTAAAATTTTTGCTTAGATTTATATTATTTAAAATAAGTAGTACTATTAGAGTCCTTTATTTATAATTAATATATCCCATTCCTCTAGCATTTAATTCTAAAATGCCTGTCCCTAAACTCATATATGATAATAGTTGTGCTTTTTCATTATCTAATATTTCTAGCTCTATCTTATCACCTAAAAAATTTATTCCCTTATAGTTAAACTTAATTGGCTTGTTGTTTATAAACTTTATATTACTTATAAGTTCAAAATTTTCACCTATCTCATTACCCATACAAGTATTATATTTTTTTATTAAATTTTTCTTTATCCTATCTTTATATTCATCTAAGGATATATTATTTTTCCAATACCCAAAATCATTTTTCATTATTGCTGGTGTTATTGAATAAAGTTTGTTTATCTTTTTGAATTCCTTTTCCTCAATCGATACTCTTAGTACATTTATACAATTACTGTTTACTTTTCTTAGATTTTCCTTCAAGTAATTTGCTAATTCATTATCTATTGTTCTTATTTGAAATGTGTATATGTAATCCTCTTTATAAATCTTTTCTCTTTCTAGTGGATAAAAGCCATTAAAAACATAATTCTTAAACATATTTTTCTTGTGCATTTCTAAAAACTCTTCACTTTTCCCTAGTGCTAAGTCTAATAAAAAACCTATCTGATTGCTCACGTCTTCTTGCTTTATATTATTATTTAAGTAACATTTAACTGTTAGTTCAAAAACTTTCAACATCTCTATCTCCTATATCTTAATAATAAATTTATTTAAGTTAGCTACATTTACTATATATGTTATAATAAAATCTTTACACCCTCAAAGGACTTAATTAATTCTTATAATTTAAAAATCAATTTTATTCTTAGTACTCTTTCCAATTCATAAATTCTGCTTGTTTTTTAAATTTATCAAAATATGATTTCAAACGCTTTCTTATCTTATCTGATTCTAATGGCTTATCACTAAGTCCAAAGTGGTTTATATCGTTTCTAAGCTTACCTAAATCCATACTAAGGTTAACAAAATCAGTAGGTATTTTATTTTTGCCCATTTTAAGCTTCAACATATTTATTTCATACTTTTCATCCTGACGTAACTTATTGTATCTCCATTCTTCTCCTTCCACCTCTAATAAAGTTTTTACTAGTCTTCTTTTATTATATTTAATATAATCTAGATTAAACTTAATACAAAGTAATACTTTCATAGTTTCATCTAAAGCTGTTATTCCCTGTTGTATTAACCCATTTTTTATACACCAATCTACTGTAGCTATACCTACTCCTACTGGATCTTCATCTTCAAAGAATTTTGTGTCATCTGATACTTTTTCAAGAAGAGGTGTTAATGCCATTGCTAGATTATCATTTTCATTATGTTTGTACTTTTCTATTTTTTTCTTAAATTCATCATGAGCTACTAATATTGATTTTTTACTTCCATCCTTTTTATTTTTAAAATTTATATTTCCTCTGCATGTCATTACTGCATTAGAAAAATCATTTAAAGCTGAAATAGTTTCATTTAAAATATTATCTTCATTTTTGCTTTTAATAGTCAAATTATCATATACATTCATTAAAACATTACTATTCCCTGTGTTTAGCAATGTATTTATACCATTTGTAAAATCCATTATCACATTATACAAAGTTAAGTCAACTATTGGTACTATTTTCAGTGCATCTTTCCCCTGCTCGCCTACTGCAAAAGCTCCATAATATATACCTCTTACTTTTATATTTTTTAGTAATTTAGCATAGTTTAAAATAATCATTAAAAACATTGGAATTGTTCTAAAACTGTTAGTTATATCTACTATTACTTCATCGCCATACTCTAATGAATTAAATATAGTTTCAAAAAGTTCCCACTGTTCATCTGAATTACTTCCAAAAGGAATCATTTTATTATCTGATTTAATTTTTTTTGCCCTTAATCTATCCTTCAAAGTATTTTCTTCATCCCAATGAAGTTTTCTTGATTGTTCTGTAGTAAATATTATAACACTATCTTCTTTTCCCCAATCCTCACAAAATATATTAACTATTGCTTCTTGTATATATTCTGTTTCAAAATTCTTGTTATTCCCCCACGTATATATACATTTTTCATATTTTCCTTTAATACCTGTTCCTAAAACAGAAATAAACTTTTTAGCCATTTTAAATATACTCCTACTTCTTTTTATATCTTTTAGTTGCTTTTAGCTTTTATTATTGGACTGTGTTTTAAACTAATGTTTACTTTTCTTATTTAAGTTAACTCATATAAAATATACTTTTGACAAATCATATTTAGCCCTTATTAATTAATATTCTTAAATTATTACTAATTTAAAACACAGTCCTTTGTTTAATTTTATAAAATCAATTTTTAGAATTTAATTTTTTGCCAATTTAAAACTCTAATTTAAATTTAAACAAATGATTTTTTTAAGACAATTCTTCGATTATTAATAAAAACTTCTTAAAATAAGTTTTTAACTTAGTCTCCATTTTATTAAATGCATTAATTTTTTCTTTTCTCATACCAAAATGGTTTGCATCATTTCTTAAATCTGATATTTGAATCTCTAAAGTTAATAAACTTTCTGGAATTATACCCGAATTAAGAATCTCAATTATTAATTCATAATATTTTTCTTTTTCAGTTATTTCAAACCTTTGACTATTTAAAATTGTATTGCATATTGCTTCTCTATGTTCTTCCTCATACACATCAAAATCTTTATTCAACCTTTTATTTATATAAATACAAGTAAATGTCTTTATTGTTTCTTCTAAAGCAGTTATGCCTTGCTGTATAAAGCCTTTTTTTATACACCATTCAACAGTACTTATACCATTTTTAACAACATCAATATCATCAAAATTCTTTGTTTCTTCTTTTACTTTTTCAAAAAGAGGATTTAACGCCTTTGATAACATATCTTCTGAATTTTCATACTGATTTAAATTCTCTTCCATTTGCTTATAAGCCCAATATATTGACTTATCTTTATCTCCAATCATTATATTTCCTCTACAAGTCATTATAGCTTTTGCAAAGTTATTTAAAGATTTTACTGTCATATTCATATTTTTTAAAGATTTATCATTATTTCTGTAAGCTTGATTATTAATTTCATTACAAAGCTCAGTTAAAATGGTACTATTTCCTGTTTTTAAGAATGTGTTTATTCCATTAGTGATATCCATCAATAAATCATACATTGTTAAATCAAAAATTGGAGTTACCTCAACACCTTCTTCATTTAATTTTCTGTCCTCATATGCTCCATAATATATTCCTAATACCTTTATATTTTTTAATACCTTTGCATAACTTAATATTATTATTAAAAACATTGGAATCGTTCTAAATCCATTAGTTATATCTACTATTACCTCATCTTCATTTTCTAAAGAATTAAATATTATTTCAAAAAGTTCCCATTGTTTTTCTTCATTATCGCCCTTAGGTATCTCTATATTTGAAACGTCTGCATTAATTGAAGATAGTTCTTCACTCAAGCTTAATGCCCCTTCTTCAAGATTACCAAACCAATTATTTTTTTCTGCTTCTTTTGTTGTAAAAACAATTACTTTATCTGTCTTTGTCCAGTCCTTACAAAAAATATCTGTTAGAGCTTTTTGAATATATCTATTTTTAACAATCTCATCTCCATAACAATAATTACAAATACTATATTTACCTGCTCCTAAAACTGATATAAACTTCCTTGCCATTTTATCAATCCTTTCTTTACTATTAAATAAAAATTATCTTATTAATAATTTTCAATTTAATCTCTTATACTTCTTTATACTTTTATATTATTTTTTAAAGGTTTCTGCTAGACTTGATCCACCATAATAACCTTTGTACTCATATGCAGTTCTATTACTATTTTACTTTTTATATGATTTTGAATAATCTCTATTACTGTTTGTCCTATTTCTATTGTTTTTTTGGTTTCTATTATATGAACTTTTATTACCTTTAGAATTACCATTTGAATTATTCTCTTTTGAACCTACTTTATTTTTTACCTTTAATTCTCCATTTAATATTTTTCTAAATTCTACAGCTAATGGTAGTGGTAACAACTTAGAAAATTCATTTTTATCATTAATATTAAAGTCTTTTTTAGGATTTATACTCATGTATCTAACTTCATTCGTATCCTTTTCATGGACTAAGGTTGTTTTAATTGTTATTAAGTCTATTACTGAATGTGACTTATCTAAATCAATTGAGTACTTATCTTTGAAATATGTTTTGTAAGCTTTAATATATTCCTCTTTGTTTATGCACTCTTCAGGTTCGTTTACCATTGAAAAATATTTAAGCTTTAAATTTTCTTTGTAAACCTGTATATTTTCTAAGGATACAGTTCCAAATCCATAAGGTTTTCCAAGACCAATAGTTTCATAAGCCTTTTCATCTACCTTTAATGACCATAATAAAAGTCCTAATTCCTCTTTTTTTAGATTTTTAAAGTTTATTCTTCCTTTAAAAATTGCTCCTTCACCTACTGGCTTTATGTTAATATTTAAATTTTTATTTTTAACTTTATTGTTACTAAGTTCAAAATCCCTTGGCCAGTATTCCTTTATTCCTCTTATTTCAAATCCCTTAGAATTATAATTTAAAATCTCCTTTGCACTTGCTTGTATATCCTGTTTTAAGTAAAGATTATAGGCTGAAGCACTTGGATTTCCCGCAACTATGCTACATGTATTACTTTCTTTTCCCTCTTTTACTAAAGGTGCATCTTGAAAGCTTACTCTTCCCTTAAAACTTTTGTTTTTTCCTTCTTTTAAATCCTTGTTGGCAAATCCAAAAATGCTTTCTAAAAATGAAATTCCCTTTTCATTTTTATACTCATTGCTAACCCCATCTAATATGCTATAAAGGTATGGAATTCTAACATAGGGACTAAATCCAAAGCAATACATTCCATTAAATGAGCCATAAAATAGGGGCTTACCCTTTTTCTTTCCTCTTTCCTCTGGAAGTAAAAAATATGTTCTATGATCCTTTGGTTTCTCATTTGGACTTCTCTTTTTCTTTGTTCTTAAACAGTCGTCTTTATAAAACTCTATATATTTTAACTTGTCATTTTCTTTATTAAATAGTATCTCTGCTTCTTTTTCACTGTGCTTTGGAATAATATAATGAGCTAATTTCCCATCTATATATTGAGAACTCATTAAATATCCTTCATAATGATATTCCCCAGGATTTCCAATATGAGTTATGTTTCTTTTTCCACTTAAATTAAAGGATACTATAACACAATAAGGATGATATTTTCCTTCTCTTGAATTTTTCCCATCATTTTTAATACTCTTTAAAAACCTTTCTTTTTCGCGTTTATTTTCCTTTCCTTTATATTTCTCTTTATTTCGTATAAGCTCTAAAATATCCTTTGTATACATAAAGCTTATGCCCTTAACCTTAGGATTTAGTTTTCTTAAATACTCTTCACTTATTCTAAAATAACTATATCCATTTATGCTTTTTGCAGGTATTATTGAATACTCATTATTACTTTTTTTATAAATAAATCCAGTTTTCATTGTTAAAGGAACTAATATCTTTTCATTATCTTTATCAGTGTTTTTATCATTTTCAGATCTTTTTGGAATCCTCAAAGCATTCCTATACTCCTCTTGACTACTACCCTTTCCAAAGCTTCTATATAAAAACCTTTCATCTTCTATACTTTCAGAAATATTGCTATGGCTTAATATGGCTAAGTTATTTGCAATTACTCCCCTTATACTGCTTCCTGGAATTACTTTCTTTCCCTCTGCATTTTTGAAGAACTCCTTTGCTTTAAAATTATTATGTGAAGTATTTTCTTTACCCTTTGAAAGTTCACTATCACATACTATTGTTGGAGTTTTAGTTTTTATTTCATAATCTATATGACCATTTAGAAGATCTTCTCTCATGTCATTATGCTTTGGAATATCAGAAATTTTCTCATAGGCTACAATAGCTTTTTTAGGTAAGGTAACAAAGTTGTATGGAGCTACACTGTATCCCTCTAGTTTTTTATATGCACACATCTTATTTTCCTCCTTCAAAACTACATGGTTTTACATAAGCTATATAAGCTGTATTGTCCTCATCATATTTAATAATTTTTTGAGTTTTTAATATGCTGTACTTTTTATTTGAAGCAAATCCATTTCTATTTCCATATATACAAGATTCATCATTTATAACCTCACTAGGGTTATTTATAACAACTATATTTCCACTTAATTCTTCCCCATTTACTCTAAGTGCAACTTCCTTAGACTTATTGAAAAATCTTGCTTCAATAATATTATTTATGTTAAACTCCAGCTCCTCTATCTTTCCAAACTGAATTGAATCATAGTTGTAAATAATACCAAATTCTAATCCAAGCTCTTTGTAAATCTCTTTATGGCTTAAAGTTTTATATAAATCCTCTTTTATACGGTTACAACTTAGCCCAAGCTTCTTTAAATTTTCTATATTCAAACTCTTAAACTCATTCATTAGTTTTCTCTCCCTACTAACTTATTTATAAAAGAATCAATTTCATTTACTTCAACCTTACTGTTATCAAAGTTCCACTTAAGAATTGTCTTTTCTCCTTGAGATATAATAAGTTCTTTTCCTCTTATTCTTCCTCTACCAACATTATTTCCACTACCTAAGGATATTTTTCCTAAGGCTATATCTCTAAGAACCATGGCTATTAGTCCAACATACTTGTAATCTTCAGTTCTTAGACTTCCCTTTATGGTAACTGCTCCACTAAAGACTTCCTCATTAAATAAAGCCCCAACTTGTGTTCTGCCTGTAAACTTGTCTATCTTTATTCTCTTGCATATTTTGCTTCTTACATCTTCTATGGTAGAGTCCTTTATTCTAAAATTACTTGCAATATTCTCTTCTTCTTTTTTTCCACCAAATATATTGATGCTTTCTTCACTGTCATAACCTAAATATTTAAGTATTCTTTCACTTTCAGCTCTTATTACTCCTTTTAAGCTTGTCCCAGGTATTATGTAATCGCCATCTCCATTTATATACCCTGTTGCATAAATCTCATCCCCAAACATTTTCTCTGATCCTTTAACCAAAATACTTGTCTTCAATCTTCCTTTTAGCTTGAACTCAAAGAAATTTTCTTCAGTTTTTATTCTACTTAATTTATCTAAATCAACCTTTTCCCCCTTCTTTTCCTTAAGTAAATAATCAAATATATCTTTCTTATCATCAAAGAAAAACTCATCTTTTAATATTTCATTTACTTTAAAAATTCCTGCTCCGCTTGATTTATATGCTCCTAAGAGAATTTCTTCCTTATTTATTGCAATTAAACATGAAATCACTTTTCTATATCTATCTTTCAACTTTTCCTTAGTATCTCCCCAGATTTTTATATTTACATCAAATTTATGCTTTGATGAAACATAGGCTCTTGAAAACTTATTATCACTTGTACCTGTTTCCTTATCTATGGAAGCTGCCTCTCTTATTTCAATACTCTTTAGCGGACAATAACTATCCATGAAGAATATCTTGCTTTTCTCCTTATCTTCTCCAAAATCTTCTTCTATACCTTTTTCATTACAATTATTTAAATACTCTCTAAAAGCGCCAGCTAAAGTAGTACCTGGTAAATATACTTCTCCTTCTTCAAGGGTAATAATAGGCATTCCATTATCATCACCAATATTAAATGGTGTAGTGTTTTCAAGTTGTATTTTTAAATCTATCATATATTTCCCATTATTAAACGCCATTATTTTCTACCTCCCTTAACTTAAGCTTAAAGATTTCTTTTAAGATATTTACCTTAATTTTATTTAAATCGTCTTCTGTTATATCAGAAGCTATTCCCCCTATATTAACTGGTTTGCAATATTTTTCAAATAATTCTTCCTTTGTAATATTTATAAAATCTTTTGTGAAATCTTCTAGTTTTTTATCCTCAATATAAATTTTAGAAAGTGTATTAGCTAAATTCCTATTTATTGTTTTTTGAGTTATATTATAAAAATACCAATCTATACCACTTATAAGTTCAGCTTTGCTTTTTCCTTCTAAACTTTCCATAAGATTAATAAGTTTACCCCACTGACTATTAGGAAGATTATATCTTTTATGCTTTATTGAACCAACTATGTTTAGCACTATTTTAGGAATTTCATTATTAATCTTATTTAAATAAATTCTCTTAGTCATGAGCTTTAATTGACTTTTTTCTTCGTCATTTAAAATAATTCCCTCTGCTTTTTCTGAAAGAATTTTCCCCTTTAAGATTTTTTCAAAATTTATAACTGGAATTAATATAAACCTACCAAAGCCTTCTTGCTTTCTTTCTCCTAAACCTTCCTCCATAAAACTTATAAGATTCTCTTTTAAAAGATTTCCTTTAAATGAATATTTAATTAAACTGCCTGCTTTGATTCCATTTGTTATTGGAAGTCTATATCCCCATTTATTATTAAAACCTGTGAAAATATCTGTATCTATAAAAATTTCTTCTTCAACAGCTTCAGTTATTCCAAGTTTATTCTCTATAAATTTTACATCTGGAGCATTTGTAATTACCCCAAAATCATTTCTTAATATGGCATCAGAAGTGAAAAATAAATAGAATTCATTGCATTTAGAAGAAACTAATTCCTCAAATATGTTTTCTTCTTTTAAATAATTTAACTGTGGATTTTTATTCACTACCTCAATCTTACTTATTTTACATTTCCCATAGCCAGAGCCTCTAGATCCACCTAAATAAAAATTTCCTTTTTTCATTACATTTAAAACTTCCGCCTCATATTCTTCTTTAAACTTTATAATTCCACTAAACTTAGTATTTTTATCTATTGCTTCATATGTGAATAGCTTAGTGTTTTCTTCCTTATTGTTCGGAGTCTTTATATGAATACTTGAAACTTTTTTAACCTTCACAGATTCTATAATCTTATTTTTAAAGTCATAATTTGCAAACTCAATACCCTTAACCTTTTGAAATGCTTCCATGTCATTTCTAGTTATTAACTGCATAACTTCTTTGTCACCAAATCTTTTCATTTCATCTTTGGTAGTGAATAAGTTTCTCATAAAAGGAAGAGTTATCCCTTTTTCTCCCTTTGGATAGGCATTAAAAAATTCTATCTTTCCTTTTAGAAGCATTTCTTTATCTCTCTCATTTAAATCACTTAATCCAGTTAAATTCATATAGTTTGCTATAAAAGCTCCCCTTAAAGCACTACCCTGTATGAAACTTTTAGAAACTTCACTATCTATTTGCACTGAAGTTTGACTTAATTTTAATGGTTCTAAATTTTCTATATCAAAAGAAATATATTTATACATCTAGATAATCTCCTTTCTAAAAGCTAAAATAGATTTTTCCGTTATATCTTTTCCATCTTTATATAAGGAACACTTTACTTCACCTTTACCTCTACTTCTCATCATTCCAATTGATTGTAATCCCCTTAAGGAGGATGCTAAAATCCCCAATTCTTTTTTATTAAGTTCTTTTATGCTTTCTAAATTACAATAAAGAATTAATCCCCTTTTTATTACTCTAGAGCTTCTTAATGAACCATCTATAGCTACTCCATTTTTTAGTCTTGTAAAACTTCTAACCTCTGTTAAGGATTCTAAAACTTCTTCACTATTTAGTTCTTTATTAGAAATTGCTTCTTTAATTATTGCTCTTAAATTTGGACTAATTGTACAGTCTGAAAACTTAAGAGTTTCAAAATCATTCCCAAATTCTACCCCCATTAAATTTTCAAAAATTTTAGTATATTCCTCTGAACCTACGCTATCTAAAAAAGCAGATAAACATTTCATCTCTTCTCTTAAATTACCTTTAAATGTTTTTCCTTTTAAGTATGGTAGTCCTAATTCATCTTTTAAGATTTCATTATCTATAAATTTACTATTTTCTCCACATCCAAAAATACTTTCTGAAAGTAGTTCTATTTTTATTTGAAATAGCTCCATTAAAATTCCTCCTTACTGCTTAGTGATATAAAGAAATCCATTACTTCCATTCCATCTAAAAACAAACATATTCCATCCTCACTAAATCCGAAATTATCCTTAGCATCACTTAAAGCTCCTATATATTCAGGTATTTTGTAGAATTTAAAGAACTTTTCTGTAGCATCTTTACCTTCAAAAAATACATTTTTCATTAACTTAACTTTACTTCTAGCTATTATATCTTTTTCAATGACCTTATTTAAACCTTTTAAACTATTTATGAATGCTCCATATGTTCTAACCTTATTTTCATTACTAATTAATAAAGGCTTCATTGTAAGAATTTCACCATTCTTACTTACATACTGCTCTCTTATGTTATCTAATCCCTCACCACAATCTCCTTGTAAAAACTGAAAATCAATAGCTGATTTGTCTTCATAATTTTTCTCTAGTAAAAAAGTTTTAGCACTTGAACATAATTCCTCTGCTAGTTCATATGCCCTCTTAAATGAGTATCCCTTCTTAGTTATTGCAATACCTGCACATGCACTAAGATTAATATCTTCATATCCAGGAATACTTACTTTTTCTTTTTCTAAATACTCTAACATTACTCTTGCACTTTCAATGGCTATAGATGCATTACATACATAAGTAATATCGTCACCTGCTAGTATTATTGGTCTTAAAGGGAAACTTCTTTTCTCTTCATCTGAATCGTTCTTATTCATAATAATTTCTTTACTTAAATTATTATTTTCATTAATTGCCTTATCTACAACTTTGCACATTTTAAAAAAAGCTTCTCTATACTTTTTGTTTATCTCTTCACTTAAATCACACAAACTTCTCTTATATCTTTTGTTAAATTCCTCTTGAGTTTCTGAGTTACTTTCAGGTATGCCATCTAAAAAGGCTTTTATCTTTTTCCCCATCCCATTTCCATCTATATGAACAACTCCAGTATATTGCTTTCCATTATCTTCAACTAAATCATCTAAGCTTACCTCTAGTTTATAACCACTTGGAATTAATTCTTCAAAATTATCACCTTGTTTCCTATTACAATAATTTCTCTTAACCTTTATCTCATTTGATATAAAATTTCCGTCTCTTTCATCTTTAACTGAACTTATTAGACCTGTTTCGCTACATTTTCTTTCTATTCCAAAACCCATTTGATATAATGCGTTCTTTTTTGTATTTTTCTTTTTATCTAACTTTTTGTAGATTTCATTTATTTTCAATCTCAAATCATCTATTTTAAAATCCATATCAACAGAAGTTATTAAAAGCTCTAATCCTGGGTAATTTTTCAAAATATTGAAACTCAAATTTTTTATAAAAGTATTAGCCTCCTCTTTAGTTTCAAAATAATAAATAGTTTTTCCTCCACCTTTTGTTATAAAATTTTCTTTCTTTAAATATTCATTGTAATAATCCTCTGAAAAGTCCTTAATAATAAGCGAAGCACCTATAGCATCCTTAAGCTTATTGCTATTAAAAATATATGTTTGCTTTTTACCTAATTCCCACAACACTAAACTTCCCATCTTATAACACCTTCTTTCCATTTTTAATTTCAATATTATTTTACCATTGACTCATATTTTGTTAAAATATTACTTTAAATTTTCTAAAAAAAATTAGATATCCCTGTGTAAACAAGGTTATCTAACAAAATTTTACATATATATATTTTTTTGCAACTTCAATTGTGGTGATATAAATATATGCATGAGAAAGTAATTTGTAATAGATTTAAAATACATATCATGTTAAGGTTCAATAGCAGAAGGTAATAAAATTAGTATTTTAAGCCATGGGTTTAAACACATCTTATGTTAAAGTTCAATTATAAACAAGATAAAAAAGATATTTTATTGCCTTTGTTTAAATACATCTTATGTTAAGGTTCAATGCAGCTTGAAGTTATAGAAAAGCTTAAGAGAGAAACGTTTAAATACATCTTATGTTAAGGTTCAATAAGTTCGTATTCTATTGAGAATAGTCTGTTTAAATACATCTTATGTTAAGGTTCAATGTTACATTAAAATAACTGTTTTAATCAAAATTTAATGTTTAAATACATCTTATGTTAAGGTTCAATTGCCTACTTTCCCTGTCCCTAATGGGTTTAAAGAGTTTAAATACATATTATGTTAAGGTTCAATAGTTGAGGTTTAGAACTTTTAAATTTAATTTAGGTGTTTAAATACATATTATGTTAAGGTTCAATTGTTTCCACAGGTGTTCCTAGAACAGATATATTTTTGTTTAAATACATCTTATGTTAAGGTTCAATAAGTTCGTATTCTATTGAGAATAGTCTGTTTAAATACATCTTATGTTAAGGTTCAATGTTACATTAAAATAACTGTTTTAATCAAAATTTAATGTTTAAATACATCTTATGTTAAGGTTCAATTGCCTACTTTCCCTGTCCCTAATGGGTTTAAAGAGTTTAAATACATATTATGTTAAGGTTCAATAGTTGAGGTTTAGAACTTTTAAATTTAATTTAGGTGTTTAAATACATATTATGTTAAGGTTCAATTGTTTCCACAGGTGTTCCTAGAACAGATATATTTTTGTTTAAATACATATTATGTTAAGGTTCAATGTAAACTTATCAGAGAGATTATTTTCTGTTAATGGGTTTAAATACATATTATGTTAAGGTTCAATCTGCTACTCCACCCATCAGAATAATTACCTATTATGTTTAAATACATATTATGTTAAGGTTCAATTTTTTAAATTCTTTAGCTATCTTAGAGGCTAGTTCTGTTTAAATACATATTATGTTAAGGTTCAATTTATCTTTCACACACTTTTTCTCTTAGAATGTAGGTTTAAATACATATTATGTTAAGGTTCAATTTTTGAAAAATTATAGAGTTTTGAGCCAGTTCTTTGTTTAAATACATATTATGTTAAGGTTCAATCCATCACCATTAGATGTAGATTTCAATGCATCTTTTGTTTAAATACATATTATGTTAAGGTTCAATACTAGCAAAATAGCCATTTTCATATTTAATAATACTACTTTAAGCCTATTATTTCAATATACCTAGTAGAACTTTACCAATGTCTACTACACCTTTTATAATTTATAGCGTTATGCTCTCCACCCTTGTGTTTTCAATGGTTCACATGATATAAGCAGTTTTTCATCATTGGTAAATTCAATGTCTAGTATATTCTTTTTTTCTATTTAATATTTATTTTTCTTATCTTTCTTTAACGGCTCTGTTTTAAATCAAGGTTGATAATAGATTGATAAAAATGGACAAAATTACTTGTCCACTTTTGATATAAATTATAATAAAATAATCCTGCCTACTTTATTTTGAAATACAACAAGCACTAATTCTAATTCTTACTCCTAATACACTCTTTTTATCTTTGATTTGCTCTCATTATACATAAAAGTTCCAAATATAATAGAAGCAATAGACCAAATAACAACTTGATATAATTCTATAGTAATTGCTTTTCCTAAAATCCAAGGAAAAATATACTGTGTTACACTAAAAACAAAAATCCCCCATTGAAATGCCTCCCTAATACATTGTCTTTTCAATTTTTTTATTTGCATATTATAACTTTGATCATCATAAAATTCAGTTTCATCAACTCCACTTTTTTAATTTGATCTACAATATAACATGAATTTATACTCTGAAGTACCACTAATGCTACTGTTCCAATTCTTTCTACCATACCCTTGACCTCTTATTAAATTCTATTAAAGAATATAGAGTTATCCTTAATTTACATCACAACTTATATTCAATTCCATTGTCCTATTTCTAGTTGACATACCTAAGGATTTATAAAACCTTATAGCCTTTTCATTGAATTCCCATAACATTTAACTAAATTGATTTTCTGCAACCAAAAAGCCATCGTTAATTGGTCTTTTCTAATCAACAATGGCTTTCTATTTATTCTTTATTCTCTGCAATATCTTTGAAAATTCTTGAATATGCCTCTTCAATATGTTTTTTGTTTTCAATGTCATTATAAAATCCATATTCTCTAAATATTAATTCTCCATTTTTCTTTAATATGCCAGTAGCAAATGGAGGTGAATCTGATAACTGCTCTGCATCCTCATATGTTATCTCTTCTGCAATAAATGGTATAGGGCCTTTAGTATCTTTAATAAAGAAGAATGGAACTACACATTTATTATATACAGGAGCATACTCTTTTTTTGAAGCTTCCTGTAAATTCTCTTCTGTAATAAATATAGCATCATATTTCATTAACTTGCTTTCTTTTTCTAAATCATTGAATTCTAAATTCTCAAATGCTATCATCTTTTCCTTAACATCTGGAATTTCACCAATAACCCCTATATTTAGACTTTTCCCAGTATATTTCTCAAATCTTTGGCTATTTAACCACAATAAACAAGTTAGGATTAATATCCCTATTACAAATACTTTCATATATTTTTTCATTAACTCCACACCCTTAATTAACATTATATGTAATTCATTATATTCATTTAGCTTTATAAGCATTACTAATCTCTGTTCTTTTCTAAAGCTGAAATATAATAAAAATGCCCATGTCTATTAGTCTTCGCTAACAAACAAGGACTCTTTTCTTATAATCTATACTTAACTCACTTCCTTAAAACTCAACACCCAATGATTAAGAAATCTACCATTTTGATATTTCTTTACAATTTCATAGTTATTCTCTTCAATTTTAGCAATAACAGGTGAAGTTCTCTTTATAAGATCTACTGACAAATTATTTTCCCCACAGTACTTTTCAACTTCTGCACAAATATCATCATCTGTTTTTGGCATATCATTTAAATTAACAAGAAAATCTTTTTTTAACATAATGCTTAATATCCCCCTTAATAAAATTTTCTTTACAATTATATTATATGTTAAGGGAATCCTTGTTATACATTTTTTACCATTTAAATTTATTGTTTAGTTCTGCTTTAATTTTATTCCTATATTATTAAGTTCTCTTTCACTCTTCTACATAAGCTTTTTCTTCTTATGCCTAGCTACTCCAAAGCTAAACACAAAAAAGTCATTGTTAACTTTACTTCCTAATCAACAATGACTTAATTTTATTCATCTATTTTTTTATATTTAAGAAAAACTTTATCCTTACTTTCCTCTAAGAATATTTCTAGGTTTGCAAGTTTTACAAAACAAAATTCTTCTATTGCTTTTTCACTATCTTCTCTTAAGTAATAATCATGAGTATATCTATTTCTAAGTCTAACTGATAAAACTAAATATTGCTTTAGTTTATTATCAAAAAAACCCATCTCATGTGCTTTTTCAACTAATTGTGTTGCAGAAGTTGAACTTTTAATCTTCCCATCATTTATTAATATATAACTTTCACACATATCAACAATATATTCTGTAAAATCTTGAAAGAAAGCAAACATAGCTCTTCTTATAATTCTACTATCAGTTTCATTATATTCTTTTATAGCTACTTTTAAATCTGATAAATTATCAGTTGCTGATTGATACTTCTCTTCTAACTTTAGGTTTCTACTAAGTTTTTCATTATTTCTTATATACTTTAAAACATTATGAGTGAAATCATACCACTTTTCATCATTTAATATATATTGCTTTTCACTATCTATTGCTATCCTTGCGAATTTATTAGAAAAATTATTAAATAAAATGAAAGTTAAATGTATATCAGGATAGTTATAAAATTCTTTTGCAATTTCTAAAATCTCATCTTCAATTTCTAAGGTGTCCATAAAAGTTATATTTGGAGCTGTAATTACTAATAAATCAATATCACTTCTATCTTTAATCCATTCTTCTGTTCTAAAACTTCCAAATTCAACTATAGCAATTATACTTTTCAAATTCTTTAGCTTTACTAAGAATTCAGCCTCTATCATATTAATCACCTCATTATATTCCTAGTATTATTATAGCCTAAGAGCTCAAGTTTATAAATACATACTTATGTTATACTTTAATTAGATTTCTAACCTCTTACCCTAACTTTAGTAACTATTTAAGCATTTACATATTCTAATAGAATCATACCTGTTTCTCTATTTTATATTCTTAAATTCCTTCTCAATCCTCTCCATAATCTTTTTCTTCTTATATCTAACAGCTCCAAAACTCATTTCATCCTTATGTGCTTCATAGTACTTCTGCAAGTTTCCTCTCTCCTCATTAATATAGAATATGAATTCTCTTTCCTCATCACTTAAACTTGCCATAGCACTTAATAATAGATTAACCTCCTCTCTATCCTCAAAATCCTTTTCCATTGAAAAATCATCCTCCAAAGTGTCCTTAATTGTGATATCCTCCCCTATTGGTGTATCTAAACTAGAAAACTTCATAGCAAACTCTTTTCTTCTTAACATACTTCCATATTTATTTCTCAAAAGAATAGTTATGAATGCAACAAAATCTATTCCAAAACTTCCATCATACTTCTTAACCCCATCCATAAATTCTATCCATGCTATTTGCTCTAAATCTTCCCTATCATAACCCTTTATGAAATACTTAGTTGAATACTTATATATTAATCCTTTGTGAATCTCAAAAAGCTTTTCCATGGCTTCTTTATTTCCCTTTTTCCCCTCTACTAGCAAAATATCAACCATTTCTTTATTCATAAACCCTATACCCCTAAACTTTATATTTTCCCTATTAAAACACCTTATTTTCATGCTAATCTACTTATAAAAAAGTCAATTCCAATTATAAATTTTATATTATTTCATTGTTTAAAATACTCTACACACCTAAGGTGACACTTTTTATAAAAACCTGTCATCGCTTCAACCCTTGATATAACTTGATGGTAACAGAGGTGACAAGAAAATCCCTATTTTCACTTATTAATAAATACATATATTAATTTATTTTCATTAAATATTTATTTCCTTATATATAGAAGTGAAAAAAAGCTGTCATCACTGTCACCTCATTGAAATCACTGACTTTGAGGCATACAAAACCTGTCACCACTCTGTCACCTTACCTGTCACCCTTATAACATTATTAAAATAGTTAGCTTTAATACTACTTAAATTTATTACTAAATTACATATAGCAACTTTCAACTTTAATCTGTATTCTCTTCCAAAGTCTATAATGTTTATTTCTATCTTTTAATACATTAAAATTAACTTCTAATTCCTTATTGAACTTACCATGTGATAGTGCCTTAACTCCATTTTCTTCACAAAACTCCTTATATCTATCATAAAGTTCTCCTCTAATACACTGAAAAGTTTCACCAAGCTCACAGCATTCCTCAACAAAAGAGATTACATTATTATTTTCACGCTTATAATCCTTCTTAACCTCCTCAGTTATCTCATTCTCACTAAACTCAAAGTTATTCTCATATAACCTTTTTAACCCTTCTAAAGCCCAATTTAATATGCCTTCCTTCTCCTTTTGGAACTTAGCTTTTAGATGCTTGTCCACCTTACTTTTCTCTATCTGTCTAGTAAATGGAACAATTATAATCCTTCTATAAAATCCTTCTGTTCTATCCACATAGTTTCTAGGTAATTCATTACAACTGAAGACAAGTCTTGAAAATGGCTTAAATTTAAATGGATTCTTATTTTTCTTTTCTGCCATCAAATAGTCCTCTCCTGTTACCACCTTAAATATGCCTGTATCATCTATTGATTTACTTGGAAGATCTGAGAATACATTGGCTAATTTCCCTAGAAGCTCTGCTGTTTTAAACTTGTCTCCAATATCTTGCCATGGTATATTACTTACATTGATTTTCCCAAGTAGTAAGTATTCCACCACCCATAAAAGTGTACTTTTACCTGTTCTAGCTGGTCCCCAAAATACAAAGGACTTTTGAGCAGCAGTATTTGTGGTAAGTAAATACCCTACAATCTCCTGAACTAAGGGAATTAGCCTACAATCTAAAACTTCATTTAGAAACTTCTTAAATTGTGGACAATCAGCATGAGGATTATACTCTACATTAAGCTGAACTGTACTTAAATAGCTAGGTGTATGCTCCTTAAAGCTTCCATCTCTAATGTCCAAAAGCCCATTTCTTGTATTAACTATATAAGGATTCCTATTAAAATCATCAAAATCTCTAGAAACAAGTATGTCCCATTGATTCCTACAATCTCTAATAGTCCCCATAGTGCAATAATTAGGTAGCATATAATCCATGATTATCCTTCCTGCTTCCTTCTCTCCACTAATGTTATAAACTCCATTTTCATATATCAAAAAAGATTCTCCTCCATAGTAGACATGCCTAGTTTCACTTAAATGCTTTGCCAAAACAAAAGGTAAAAACTTTAAGCCCTTGTCCTGCTCCTCATACCATGGAAGATTACCACCATTCTTTTGCTTATTATCCTTCTTACCCTTAGCTTCATTACCCTTATCCTTCTTAAACTTCCTAATAATCTCCCTATAAAATGCAATAAGATCCTTTGGATTCTTAATCTTTAAATAATTAGCCAAGTCCTCCTCAATAAGACTCTTCCCTAGGGCTACTCCAATGTTATACATGTAATTCTCTATGAACTTAAGAGCAGTATCAACATTAGTGGCATTAGAAACCTCACTAACTTTTAAAGTTTTTATACACGCTCTAAGCTCCTTCACAGTTAAAGGCTTAAAAGCTAAAGATGCTGGACTTTTACAATTACAGGTCTTTCCTAACTTTTTGCAAGTATATCCCCTATCCTTAAGTGTTTCACAAGTCATAGGACCTGCCCCAGACTTTAGAAAATTACTTATCTTGCCATTAGTTTCCCTCTCACTATAGGTCTTATAACCCTTACTAAGCTCATGAATTCTTGCACTTCCTCCACTAAAAAGAGCAAGGTTAGTAATCATTCCATGCCATAAAGGTTCAGAAAGAGTTTTTGAATTATTCTTGCAGTGCTTTATAAAATCACATTTAAAACAAATAACCTCTAATCCATTTTGAGTATTTATTCCTTCTTCCCCGCCATTACTTCTCTCTAGGTTCTCTGATATTAAGGAAGATTCATTTATTAAGTCAGATTTATTACTTATTAGACTATTGGTAGCTTGTCCACTAACCCCAGTTAAATAATCTTGCCCTTGAAATCCACTCTTATTTATAGTTAAAACTTCTTCATTATTACTTGTTCTAATTACTTCCTCACTTATTAAAGATACTTGTCCACTTACTCCACTTTCCTCATAAATATGACTACTTATTGAAGGTGTTTGTCCACTAAACTCAGTTGAATAACTATATGGTTCTTGTTGTTTCTTATTAGTTAACTCTCTATCTATTATGTTAATTAGTTTATTCTCTGAAATATTATCATCTGACATGCTATGCAAGTTCTCTTCATTCTTATATGAAACTTGCTCTTTAGATCTGTTATTTAGATTTTCTTCATTACTTCTTGAAATGTTATCCCTGTTTATTAATGTACTCTCTTGTAAATCACTATGATAATTTGAAATGTAACTATCTAAATTCTTATTATTGTTTTCAATACCTACCTGGCATAATTCTTCTATATCCCTTTTAAAATCACCTAACTGAATTTCATTCCATGATATCAGTGAAATATTTTTATCATGTAAATTTATGCTTGTCCAATTAGTTTTTCCTATACTGCTTTCACCTAAAGAATAGGTTGTCCACTCTGCTATTTCTAAAGCATCAGTATTTAAATGAATGCTTGTCCACCCTACACCTTCAGCTCTTATTTTCTCTTCTCCATCATATATCCACTCTATTTCTGAATCTGTTTCTTCCTTATTACAATTTTCATTGATTTCTTTACTATTTATTGTTTTATCATCATTTACGCTGAACTCACTTTCGCTATAACTAAGTTCTCTTTCTAATTCATCTTGTGTATATACTAGGCTTGGATTAAGCTTTATGCATTTCACTCTTACTGGCTCCTCTTTACAATGATAGAAACCTGGAACTCTCATTACTCTGCTTTCATTTATACAGCTTCCATCTCCATTAAAATACTTAGCTAATTTCCTCTGTATTCCCCTAAACCTTTCTACCTCTCCATCCTTTATTAGAAAATACACATGAAGAGATTTTCTAGTTTGCACTATTATACTAGGCTCTATAGGAAACCTACTTATATTCTCCAACTGCTCCTCTAAGGAAAGAGTATCACACTCAAAGAACTGAGCATTAATCTTCTTTATCTTACTATCACTATTACCTCCAGAGTTAACCACAAAGAATATTCCTCTCTCAGCCTCATTATGAGCCATTAATATCTTGCTCTTAGAAGAGAACTCCTTAATATCAAAACTTAGGTTCTTCCCCTTAAAGTCTGTCCCCTTCTTATCTGAAAAGACTCTAATATTAATCCTCTCACTAGGTTCCTTAGAGTTGTCCCCTTTAGTAAAACATTCAAGAAACCTCTTAGCCTCATTTAAGTCCCACTTCCTAAAACCATCTTTATTCAATTTTTCAACACCCCTTTATTACTCTGTTTTAGGTCTTATTTCATTTTAGCTAGCCTTTCCACATTATTTATTCCTTGCTGAATTTATACAGCTTTTGAGCTGCATGATTTAATATTTATTCATGTTATAAAGTTATTCAAAATATTTTAGTATGCTTTTCCGTCATTTCCTCTTCCTTTAAATCATCTTAATGTATTTAGATTATTATTTACTCCACTTTTCAAATTTCTTTTGATTAATAACACACACATTTTATTTGCACTACTATCCTTCTTTTAAATAGCTAGGTGTGACACAAGTAACTATAACTTGTACTCCCCTTACCAACTATTTACAATTGCATTATATACTTTTTTTACCATTTTATAAAACCCCATTTTTTACCAATATTTTCAATTATTCTTTAAGAACTCTCTTTTTCTTCCTTTTTCTTACATTTTCTAACACTACGTGTATTTCACTAAATTTATTATTGCTTTATACGTGTGACACTGATACAATTAAGTTGTAATAATTTTACATTTATAGTATTTTAAGAGAAATATCTGTGATTAAACATCTTAAAATTAGGCTAATATCTAAATATCAATATTTTTTAATTATTATTAATCATTGATATAGTAGATAAAAACTTGGGGATAGCTTACGATTTTATCTCTTGAAGTGCTACTGACTTAGTTAATTAAGCTTGTTAAAATATTTATATAAAAGGGGGACTTTTATGCTTATTGGCCATAGGTTACAACAATTAAGAAAAAAACGAAAATTAACTCAAAAGGTATTAGCAGAAAGAGCTGGTATATCACGATCATACCTTGCAGATATAGAACATAACAGGTATAACCCTAGCTTAGGCACCATAGAAGCTCTTACTAGTGCCTTGAAACTAGATATGAAGTCATTCTTTGATGATACTATTTTAGCTGATTCATACTATTTAAAACCACTTAATGAAGAAACTGAAGAAGTAGAAGAACTATCTGACAATGAAATTGAAGAGCTTTCTGAAAATAATATTGTTGAAAAGGAAATATCACGTCCTTTAAACACTTCATGTTTATCAGAGAAAGAATTAAGAGATATTAAAGATGACTTGGATATAGCACTCAGTCATTTAGATGATTTAGAAAAGGATTTAATGTTTGACGAGGATGTAATGGACTTAGAAACTAGACAGATACTGAAAACCAGCTTAGAACACTCAATGCAAGTAGCAAAGGCTATTGCTAAAAGTAAGTTTAATCCTAAAAGAAAATAATACTTGCTAAGATTAATTTTTAGATAAATTTAAATTGGTCGCTAGTTTATCTAAGAATTAATTTAATTCTTAATCAAGTTTTTAAGGCTAATCTAAATTTTATCTAGAACTTAGAAATGATTAAGAACATGTAATCAAAAGAAGCTTGAATAAAAACTAAAAATAATAACTCTATTTTAAGTTAGTTTTAATTTAAAATAGAAGCAAATTAAATATTAAGAATAAATAGATAATTAGTAAAACATACTACACACACTTAAAATTGACACATAACACTAGTATCCTTCAAATAATGACTAAATTATTATTTGAAGGGAGGGAGTTTGAAATCTTAGTGGGACAACCATTAAATTCAAACAATCATTATGGAAATAAAAAACATAGTAAATCAATTAGTCAAAAAATATGGAACAAGAGATCCATTTATCTTAGCCAAAGCTAGAGGAATGCGTATTTGCAAAAAAAGCTTAGGAAAAATATATGGTTATTCAAGTACCTATAAAAGAATAATGTCTATACACATCAATTCAGAATATCCAGAAGAAATACAAAGGCTTGTTTGTGCTCATGAACTAGCTTATCTATTAATGTACCCAAAATCAACTTGCCATGTAGTACTTGATTTGTCAGGAAGCAAAAATCCTGACTTTGAAAAGTATATAAAGCTATTTATGGCTCATTTGCTTATTTCTGATGAGATGCTTAAGAAGTATATAGGGGAAAAGGCTGATAGGCTGGCTGAATGTGAAGGGATTCCTTTGGAGTTGGTTCAGGTTAGATTGAATTCTTAGGATAACAAAAGAGCCATATTACTTTATATGGCTCTAATAATATCACTTTCAAAATAGTACATAATTTAATATAAGTATTTAAATTGAAAGAAGTCTTTAAAATATTTAATCCTCTATTGCAATTTTTACATGATAAAACCAAATTCCAAACTCCATTTAAATTTACTTCTGGCATTAAAGGTTGTAGCATGTGATGGAAAAAATGGTCTACATCACATAAATCTTCAGAACCTTCTATTACTGATATATCATCAAAACAATAGAAACATTTACCCTTTTGGTATCCATTTAATGCTCCTCTTGATGATGTTATATCCTTTCTTCTAAATCTATTATCTTCATCAACAAAGAATAACTTACTTTCCTCATCATACTTTACTGTTAGTAAGCTTTTTGATAAGTTTAATTCCCAAGCCTTTTCTACTAAGTTCCACCTTGATTCAACTTCATTTCTAAAGTTCTCTGAGTTTTCTAACTCTTGCAACTTAAATACTTCATCAGTTAATATTATCTTTTTACTTTGTTTAGAATAATCTTTTTCATAAAATTTCACTGGTATCTCTCCATTAGCTACCACATGAAAAGCATCTATTACATTATTAAATCCTAATTTTGCTGTTATACTAAGAAGTTCATCATATGAAACCTCACCATTATTATATCCAGTGCAAGTATCTAAAACTCTACTACTCTTACTTGTTGCTTGTTTAGGTGAATGCTTTATATGTTCACATAAATGAGCTGAAAATGGCTTTGCAAGTTCTTCTAAAGTAACTTCTGTTTTACCTTCCTTTGATAACTCTAATAATGATTTTGCTAATGCAAATTTATATGATGCTACATTTCTTCCAAATAAAATTACTGATCTCCAGTATGATTCTAAAGATGGATGTTCTTCCTGAAAAGTTATTATATCTGACACTCCTATCCCTCCATTCTATTTAATTATAATAAATTATTAACAATAAAAAAATAAAATAATCCTTGTCTAAAACAAATATTTAGACAAGGATTATACTATATTTGGTATAGACTAATAGAAACCAAATAATTTTAAATATAAAATAATTATTCTCTATTTACAATCTTTACAAATATAAACTATTATTCATTATTTTTTTTTGAATACTTCCTTTAAAACTTTTAACTGCTCACTTGTAACAAAATAATTATCCTTTTGTAAAGTAATCGGGGGAGTTTCTGATATATTCTCATTAATAAATTCATAACATATTTTTTGGCTATTCCACGTTCTTTTTCTCCACGTTTTACCATCTTTATTAAAACGTTCCGGCAAATTATTATATGTTTCTTTATTCTCTTCATTAAATTCACTTCTATTTTTATATATATGCTTTAAATTTGCTACTGTACAAATAATTCCTTTAGGAGCAAAAGCTTTAATATCCCAAAATTCTTCATGAGAAATTCCACCTAATATTTTACCTTCAATAGTTCTATTAGCAATAAGTTTATCGTATGTTAGAAATTCCTCTTTTCTCTGATTATATATCCCCCATCCAAACTCCTTATTAATAGATACTTCAACTAAAACATAACTATCTACTCTTATATTTTTCTCATTATTATTTTTATAACTATATTGACCATTATCAGTGAATCTATTAGTCTCTATCAATAGATTACTTGACCATTGCTTTACCCCTTTAATACTTACAGAATAATAATCTTCGCTATTTACTTCTCCTACTTCAAGATCAGTAGTATCCCATATACCTCTAGGTGATATGCTGAAGTCTAAATCTGTTTTTATATATAAGTTTTCATGCATATTTTTTATTATATTATTCCTAACTTCTATTTCAGCAAATTTCCCCCTAAAATCATCTCTAAAAATTTCCCAATCTTTCCTATCTTGAATTGTATCTGGATTATGGTTTCCCTTCATACCTACAGAAAATTCATAACATAATTTTTTAGCTTCTTCATGTGAAATAACCTGATCATTCTTAAGTTTTAATAAAATATCTTTCATAATACACTCCTTGTCTCACTTAACAAATTCAATATTAATACTATTTACATTTATAATACCATTAATGTAATATTAAGTAATACCAAATTGTTAAATGTTTCAAAAATCTAAGTAATATATAAGCATCAATTATATAATTTATGCTTTAATTACTAGAAAACTAAATGTATTAATATGATAAAATTAAAGCTTATTTTTAAAAATAATAATTAATTTTTTAAAAATAAGCTCATATAATTAAATCATATTACTAAAAAAACCTATATCTTTATCTTCTAATGTTCCAACTATCAACGCTCTGTCTAATAACACATTAAACTCCTCACAGCTTGTCTCTGATATTAGAGTACATGCATGACATGCTGACAAATTCAAACTCTCTCTACCTTGACCTAAACTTTCTATACAAACAGGATCTGATGAACACCACATAGCTTTTCTTACTGAATTTCTCAGAATTTTAGGTAATGTATCATATCTTCCTTGTCTAACAAGACCACCTAATGTTCCTTCCGAATCACCTGATGATGTATATATTAGTATTCCACTCATATTTTCTTCTTGTTCTTCTGTATTACAATAAATTCTCTCAGTTAAAGCGGCAGAATCATAACCACATTGGAAACTTAATTCCTTAATTAATAAATGAGCAATTGTGTGTAGTAATACATATTTAGGCGTTATATTTCTCTCTTTATTACCTAACTTTCTTTGTTTTATATTATATCTTTCATTTACCAAAGAAATTCTATGTGTAATAGCTTCACTATTTTCTACCCACTCTTCTATCTTACTATTATCAAACTCTAAAAATATCCCTTCACCTCTTGTTTCATATGCAGGATACCAATTAGTTTCTTTTTCTTTTATTGAAACAAAGTTTTTTGGAGCATCTTCTTCAAATCCACTAATCACATTCGAATCACTTGGCTCTATCCTACTAAACCCAACTAAAGCTCTAACTTCCCTCAACTTTTTTACCAACGTAACTCTGCTTATTTCTGGGATATTATATTTCTCCAAATCACTTATTAATTCTATTTTAAAATCTCTTTTATTCATACAGTCTTTAGGAATATCTCCTATTAGAGCATTATATTCTTGTAATCTATACTCTTCTCTTGAGAGAATATTATCCGATTTTTCTTTATTCAATATTCTATCTACGATTACTTCAGTAATATTCTCTTCTAAAAGTATTTCTTTAGATATTTTTTCTACATACTTCTTTATAACTTTATCTCTACCTACAGCCTCAATATAGTCACTATCTTCTAATATATCTGTTAGAGTCTTAAACATTCTACTAGCAATAACCATATCATTAAAATCATCAGAATATGGAGGTATCACCAAAGAACTTACCAATTTTGGAAAGTATATATTTAAAGCTCCTCTTTGTATTGCTCTTGGATATAATTCACATACTTCTTTTTTACCTTTCCATGGCATATTTCCTGAACACTTATATCTTCTTTTATGTTTTTCTTGCATTTGCTCAAATATATCTTTATTAAAAGCTCCTCTCATTGTTGCCTTAGCTCCACAACTTACACACTCAATTGTCAAACCTTCTAACCCCAAAGCACTTGAAGTATTTCTCATTCTTAATAAAGATTTACTACACGGCTTATTACTTTTATCATGAACCCATTCACGCCACGGGAAATCATCTATATGCCCATGCTCACAAGCTACAACTATACCAGCAGGAACCAATTGTAAATTACATTCCGAACACATTGGTGTAATCATTTCTGTTTGATTTCCTCTTCTCTTAGGTCTATATTCCTGTTCCCACTCCTTTAATGATTTAAATATTTTACAACGTGGACAAAAATACCACTGTGGAAATCTTACAAATGGTACGCCACTAAGCATATCTTTATCTGGTGGTAAACAAAATTTTTCAACTCCTAATAAAGATTCAAGTCTTTCATCATGTATTTCAATAGATTGTTTCCAAAACTCCGGTGCCGCTGCCATTAAAGTTTGCTCCTTAAAATCAACCATAGCACCAGTCCCATACGTTGATGTAGCCTGAGAAAATCTTAAGGAATATTTATTTTTATTAAGAGGTATAGTTTTCTGTATCTTACTCATTGTTATCATCTCCAAGTTCTATAATATCTACTTTTGCTTCATTATCTACATTTCTTAAAGATTGCATAGTAGGAAATGCATTAGTTTCATTTACTTCTAAAAATGGTATCAATAAATTTTTATTATATTTCTTTGATTTATAACAAACTTTATCTTCTGATGTTGCTGTCTTAACTTTATTATCCCAAATTGATATAACTTGTTCTAACTCGTTTTTTGTATCAATAATAGTATCCTTTAGTTCACTTCTATCTATATCTTCTACTCTTTTTAATATAAATTCTTTTATACCATCTAAATTTTCAATATTACAGCTAAAATCATTAGCTTCTTCATCATCTATTAACTTTAAAAGATGTCTAACCATACTTATAAATACAGCATGTAAGCCACGTTCTCTAGCTTGTTCAGAAAATGGCGTAATACTTGTTGGTTCTACATATTTATAAAATGTTTGATGATAAGGATAGAAAACTTCATAATGAGATCTATCTCTTGTTTTGGATTGATTGTATAATGTAAATACTAATCCTGGATATCTTCTTCCAACTCTACTTGAAGCTTGTATATACTCAGAAGTCTGTTTAGGTTGTCCAGTAACAACCATCACATTTAATCTAGATACATCAACCCCAACAGATATCATATTACTTGCAAGCAATACATCTATAACGTTATAATTTTTCTCTTTATTTCCTTTATAATTATTTTCTAAATTTTTAAGAATCTTAATAATCTCTGTTGACTCAATTCTACTTGTTAACTCTTTTGGGAAATTAACAAATCTCATATCATTTCCTTTAAGTAGCCTCTTCATATATCTAATATTGTTACTTGCAATATCATCAACAACTAAAGTTGATGTTTTCCCCAATTCCCTTATTGAATTAAAATATCCGACAAGAGTCCAATACTTGTCGATAATTTCATCAGTTGAATCAATAAACTTAATTCCTTCTAATATTGCTGTATAAAGTCTTATTTGAGTTGTAGTTGGAGTTTTTCCTGATGGCATAATTCCAACATATTTTCTACCATGTTTTACACTCACAGGTATTTCTTTTATAAAAAATGAATCTTCTATATTTATACCTGATGGTGGAAACTGTTCTACCTCTCTGTTAAATAACATTTTACATTGTTCTTTTGCTCTTTTTATAGTTGCAGTAGATGCTATTATTTTAGGTCTTATTCCATTTTCGTTGCATACATTGCTACACATTGCATCAATAGCAGTTTCATATAAACCAACCATACTTCCTAAGGGACCTGATATTAAATGTAACTCATCTTGTATTATTAATTCAGGTTGTTTTCTTCTACTTTTCTTATCTAATCCAAATAAATTAGAGACTTCACCATTCCATGGTAATGCTGCAAATTTATCTACAGTTCCAAATAAAAGTGTCGGTGGATTTTTATATAATTCTTCGTCAACAACTTGAATCGGTAATTTTCTAGAAAAGTCACATCTTCTCTCTGGACAGAATATTATATTTCTTTTATTATACTCATATCCCCAACTTCCTTTCTTCTTTCCATCAACATAATCAACTTCAAGTTTAGTCCCACACCAAGGACACTTTAAAACTTGGAACTTATTATTTTCTCTTTTTAAGTTTTCAAGTTCATATTCTGATGATGTAGAAGAAGTAAGCTTTTTATATAATTCTTTAGCTTTGCTATTTGTATTTGGTGTAGGTGAACCCCCTACCCATAGACCAATTGATATCTCCTCTTTTCCTAAGTCATAAATCTTAGATTCTCTTCTTATTTTTTCACAAGCACATATAAGTATAGATGCTCTTACAAATTGTTGTGCTGCTAATAATCTTAAAGTATATCTCATTATTATAGCTGTTCCATCACCATTTTTAGGATCTCTTAATCGTCTTAAAAAAATAGTAAATGCTGTTAACCCTAAATAAGCTTCTGTTTTACCTCCACCTGTTGGAATCCATATTAAATCAACTATATCTCTATCCATACTATTTGAATCACTAATACCATCTATATTCATTAGTACAAATGCTAACTGAAACGCTCTCCAACTTGCATCTCTTCTTTCTATAGATAAATAATCAATTTTACTAAATTCCTTATCTCCTGGATATCTATCAAATTCTCCTCCATTTAATTTAGAATGAGCTCTTTGCATAAGCATTGCTTTATTCATTAATAAAAAGGCATTATAAATCGTTTCATTTTCATATAAAATATCTATTCCCTTTTTCATTCTATTAAGAGCATTTTTACATTTAAGCACTTGTTCTTCAGCAACCGATTTAAATATTTCCTCTACCTCTTTACTCCTATCCTCTAGTTCATTAATCCATGCTTCATATGCTTTACAAAAATCATAAAGTAAATTTATTCTACTTTCCTTATCTCTCTCTGAAAAATCAGATAACTCAAACATAGATAATACTTCTTCGCTATTCTGTAATCCTTCTATATTAAATTCTAATTGTGGCACTTCAAAGCTAGGCATAAAGTCAGTGTATATACTACCCTTTCCTGTTTTATAATCTACATCTTGTCCAGTAGCAACACCATGTCCAACAGCATAACTTTTTTTATTTCTATAAAGTAGTTCATACACTAAATCTTCATTGTTTATTATCCCAACACCCTGTCTATTCATATATGAATGCTCAATAAAATCTATATTATTATTCTCAGTTGACACTTTAATTTCTGGTTGGAAAAAGCACTTTTTATAGTTTTTTTCTCCTGTATATTCATTTACTAGCACCACTGTATAACTAAAAATATTCTCGCCATATTCTTTCTTTAAAACGGTTATTTGGATTATGCCTTTTTCAGAATTAATATTGCAATTTTCATCAATGAAGACTCTATTTATATCTTCTTTTAATTCTACTGTTACTATTTTATTCTTTAAAAAAGGATTCCTTGTATATCCATTATTTTTTTTATTAACTGTACATAAATCTGATAATTTATATAAAATAGCAACTAATTCTTTACGTTCTTCGCTTATAGGTTTTCCTGAAACTAAATTAAGAACATCCTTTTTAGTAATATTTTTCTTTAATTTTATAAATCCATCTTCTATATAAACAAAAGATTCTAAATTGTATTCTTTAATATCCTCTACATTATTATATAAAACCATACAGTCTTTAAATGTACTTTCTCTATATGTAGCTGCACTAATGTCTAAATTAATTTTTTCAATATTACCTTTTGCAAAAAAAGTTAACCCCATTGCTGAAGGTAAAAATTGATTTGTCATTGTTATTTGTTCTTGTATTCCATCTTCAGAATAAGAATTTACTGAACTTTTAGCTTCCTCTTTAAAATTTCTTTTATTATCAACTTCAGCTTCTAAAGAATCATCCATACCTTCATTTTCATCAGCGGTGTCATTTCCACACTCATTTTCATCATATAAACTTTGTTTAGGGAATAATATACCAATAGCATATCTCTCTAAAGGCGAATCAGATATAACCTCTTTTTCTATATCACACCCTAAATCTTCTGATCCTGGGCCTAACATCTCTGCTTTACAACGGTTTATTATTTCCTCTCTAACCATTAACTCATTCTTCAAAACTATTCATTCCTTTCAGTTAATCTATTTATAAATTGTCCGCTTATTTCCTCATTAATATCTTTTATATGTGATACTTCACCAATGTAAGCATAATCATCTATGTCTTTTATTAAACTATTCACATACCTATCAATACTCTCTTCCTTAAAGTCATTCGTAACGACTGAATTTATTATAACCCTTGCTATAGCTCTACTTACTTTGCTTTGAATACTTCTAACCTGTTTACAAGAAACTATAATATTATCTATATTTTCTTGTAATTCCTTATCATCAGTAATCTCGGCAATATATCTTAAGAACTTTGTATCTCTAGGCCCAACTATATTTCCATTTATCCAATTTGATATTGTTAATGGATGTATAGCTTGTCCACATATTTTAAACTTATTTGCTATATCATGAAAGGTAAAGTCATTAACTTTCATATATTCATTTAATATATTTTTCCAAAGCATATTATTCTCAAAATATTTGTTATATTCATTTCCAAATTCTTTATTTTCAAGTAACTTTGATATAGTTTCTTTTACAATATCTGTACTTCCATTATTATTAATTACAAATATCATCTCATCTCCAAGTTCTATATGGTTTATATCTTTGGTTACTATATCATTTTTAGTTCTATCAATAATATTAACTGTATAATTTTCAGATAAAAATGCATAATTATTATCTTTAAAAACTATTAATTTTTTTGCTAAATACTTACTTACTCCATTGGTATTATTGCTATTATATACAATTTCATTTTCAATTATCCTAATGAAATTCACATCAATAGTATGATTGATATTTTCCTCTATAGAGCTTAATTTTCCTTCTTCCTCAATATCAATGTCATTACTAAAACTTTGATTTAAAGTATTTTCATTAACACCCAAATTATTTTTTTCCCATATGTCATTTAATAATTGTGCATATTCCCTTTCTTTATTTCTATATCTTTGATATTCTCTTTTACAACATATTAAAGTAACATCTTTAAATTTACTATCATTAAATATATTGTATAAATCCTGATAAAAGGGAAGTATTATATTTTCAAAATTTTCTATTTTTACTTTTCTATTAAATTTATTTATATTTATGTTATTTATTCTCTGAGCCATTAAAAAGCGTTGAAATTCTTTAATTTCAAAGTCATTTTTAACCAAAAGAGTATATCGTTCATTACTACTTTTGGCTATCTCTCTTATTAAATCAAACTTAGCATTCTTATTTGATATTATACCAATTGCTTCGTTAATTAATACAATTATCCTATTCATTAAGTCAAATTCTACTCTAGTAAAATCAAACTCATCTTTTATATCATTCATTATAGAGACTTTTTTTATCATATCTTCTTTGTTGTCAGAAGAATATCTCAATGGAATTATAGTCCCTTCTATTAAATTACTTAAATGATATGAAAGTCTAATAAACTGAAGTATAGTGCCATCTATATCGCTATAACTACAAAGTTCTTTTGTTAATAAAAGTATTCCTTTAATGCATCTATCAAATTTTTCATTTTCTTTAACAAATTTGATGCAAATATTTTTTTCAACTTTATTTTCAAATAATTCTAATGTTTTCTTTTGAACATTACTTAGATTATCTCCACTATTTAACTTTATATTTTCTAGTATATAATCTCTTGTTATAGCATAAAGTTCAAACTCATTATCATTATCTAAAAAGTATTTAATATTTTTTACATCTTCTCCACCAAAAACTACTAATTTTTCTATATTGTAATCCAATCTTATATCTCTTAGCTCAGTTTCAAGATATGATTCACAACTCTTATCCCCAAATATAAAAACATTTTTTATATTTTCATTATTCCATATTAAATCTCTAACATCACCCATTCCACAAGTTATATTAAATAATATATCTTCTTTTCTTCTATTCTTTATAAGAATACAATTTTCATCACTACTCCAGTATCCCATTGGAATTAATTCAGGTAGTGGAGTTATTTCACCATTAATTTCAATATCTATATTTTCAATTAATTCCAATACCTTTTCTTTTCCATTAAAAATCATTAAACTACTATTGTTTATACAACCACTTAAATTATCAATTCCACATCCAAATAACTTATCTATAAATAATTTTGTTATATTATTTTTAATAGTTACTCCATTAACCTTGTTAATTCTTGTTGCACTTCCATTATATATAGTTAATTGAAATGCATTTTCCTTTAATATATTGGTAATTAACTCTTTTGAATCCTTTAATTTTATATACTCTATACCATTTATGTTGTTATAACCTAAAAAAGTGTTAACCTTTCCATCATAGCAAACTTTTTGTCCCTTCTCTATAATATCTAAAATATCATTTTCTGGATCAATCATATTTTCATAATAACTATATATTCCAATTAAAATAAAAGAATAAATAGTTATTAACTCATAATCATCTATGAATATGAAATTATTCTTTTTATCACTCTTAAAAACTTTATCAATAATATCAATTAAAACCTTATCAATATCATTAAGTTTAACTTCTTTGTCAAAATATCTTATACTAAACTTTTCAAAACAATTAACGCTTAAATTTTCCATAATCTACTCCAAATCACATATTATAATTACATTATATATCATATAGTTATATTTTTTGTAAATTTTTTATCAATAAATATATAAAAGTTTATTATTTATTAATTTTTAATACTAAAATATATTTATTTAAGATAAAGTTAAAAGCTAATCTCCTGTATTGGAAATTAGCTTTTAATTTTATAATATTTAATTTCTACTAAATGAATTGATTTTCATAGGCTCCAATTCCAGAAGGCTCAATTGTATAATATAATCTTTCATTAATTATGCTATGAAAAATAGCATTTATTTCATAATCACTTGGTGCTCTGTATCCTTCTATACGAAATATATTATGCTCCCTTCTTCTAAGTATTTCTAACATCTCTTCTTCTAATCTCTCCATTAGTTCTTCATTATCTATATCTACTCTTCTTACACAAACAGAATCTATTCCAGCTGAAAGTAACATGTCATAATTAGCAAGAACCCATGGCTCTATTTCTAATACCTCTCTTAATATCCATTCACCTAAATCTGAATTTGGACAACTCATAAGCGCTTTACAGTTAGATTGACAAAGTTTAGCTATAAGTATTCTTTCATTAGGTAATATTAATGCAAAGTGAGTATCTCTTTCTGGGAAAAATTCTGGTAAATCTGTATGAATTTTTTTAGGAATTGGAATATAAACTTCATTAAAATTTCTAGGTCTGCCATCCGCATTCCAGTGGTTTAAACCACTTCTTTCTTGTACATGTCTTCCTCCTTGATTTGAATACAAAGGTAAGTATCTCATAATTTTCTCTCCTTTTTTTTCTATTTTTTATATTTTTAGTATATATAATTTTAAATTTAATGTGAACGGTCTATAGAACGTTTATAAAAAAAATAAAAAATATTATAATGTACGAAAAGCAACATAAGAAAGCAACATTGCATTTCAGCTTTCATTTTCTAATATTTAGGAGGATATATTATGATACTAAAACCAGTAAGAAAATCGGAACTCATGGAAATCTTTGATGAAACATCACTAGATGTACTAAGATTTTATATTAAAAAAGCTATGCTATCCCAACCCGAAATTTTAATTGGACAAGACCCTTTGTCAGTTCAAGTTCCAAAAGAACATATAGAACAATGGATAGTTCAAGCTATAGGTGGAAAACCTGTTGGAGCAGGAAGTTATCCTGTAGATATAATTCATGGGAAATATGGAATAGATGTTAAAATGCTAGCAGCTAAAACCACTAAAAATGGAGAATTAGCAAACTCAGACTCTGGCGAAACATCTCTAGCACAAAAATTTACTGAATCAGGAGTAGCTTTAGATGAAATGTTTAAAGAACGTAAGTACGGTGATATTGTAGATGGGTGGAAGGATATACTTTTTAATAAGTTAAATAGAGTTTGTAAAGAACAATCATTAGAAAAAATCTATTACTTCTTTATTCTTAGATCCGAAAAGAATTTCCATTTATGTGCAACTTCTGTAGATATTAATGAAATTAATAATATGGATGTACTAAGGGGTACTGATTCAAGTGTATTTGTCAGTGGCCTTATCGATGAAAGATTTGGAAACGGGAAAATATATAAAGCAAAAAAAAGATTGGAACTTAGATTAAAACCAAAGTACTGGTATGAAGCTGGTTATACTCTTGACTTCGATTTAGATTTTATAATCCCAGCTAAAAATATAAGAAACTTAATAAAAGAAGGGTCTTTAGAAGAATATTCTAGAGAATTATATAAATTCTTAATAAATGAGTAATTACAAGAATCATAATAACACTAAAAAATCTAAGTTTCAAAAAAAATTTGATGAAAAACTAGGGATACTTATTATGAAGAAAAGACTTGAAATCAAAAGTAAAAGAACTGATATTTTACCTGAAAATTTATATTTAGGTGAGTATTCTATACTGCCAAGTATTGATTATTACGGAAGAATAGAACGTGGAGAAAAGTCTATATCATTGTTTAAATTTTTAATTATTGTAGATCGACTAAATGATGCTATTGAAAATTATAATAAAGCAAATAACACTTCAATAGAAAAAATCAACCTGAGTCAATGTTTACAACAAATGGAGGGATATTTAAATGAAAATATATAACAATAATTATACAGTCACTAAAAAAGTACCCTTTGATGGAATTGAATTTAATAAATCTACTTATGTAAAAGAAGCATTTGACTTTGCTTATGATATGAGTTTTGGTGGTAAAGGAAGGCATAGAGACCATAGAAGTGGTGGACAAGAAAACAGGAAAAATGGACAAATCTTCGTAAATACATTCCAAGGAAAGTTAGCAGAACTAGGTTTTTATAACACATTTATCAATAATGGATTTGACATATCCTATCCTGATTTAGAAACCTATGATTTAGGTTCTTGGGATAGTGCTGATTTCGAAGTAAAAAAAGATAATAAAACATTTTTATTTTCCATAAAATCCACAAAATCTTATGGAAACTTAATGCTCCTAGAGACTAAAGATTTTAATATATTAGGTGAATATATACCTAACAAAGAAAAGGGAAAATGTAAATATGATATATTTGCATTAGTTAGAATTAAGCCTGATGCTGAATCTATCCTTAAGTCACACAAGCAATTATATTGTGACACTATTGATAAGAAAGATTTAGAAAATATGATACTAAATGAAAAATGGAAATATGACCTTCCTGGTTATATAAAAAATGAAGATTTAGTTAAATCAATAAAATCTAGAAAAATAATTCCTCAAAATTCACTTCTAAATACTAAGACAAAAATGGATGCAGAAAACTATTATATAGAAACTGGAACTATGAGAAAATTTAAAATCAAATAGAACTAATTAGTTCACTTTTAAATTAATATATAAAAAAGCTGACTTATGTACTAATTAGTCAGCTTTTTAATTATTACTATAATAAAATTTAAAAACTAATGATATATTATACTATATTTATTTCAATGATTTTAATATTTCTTCTGCTATTAATCTTATAACTGGAACTGAAACAGCATTTCCAGATTGTTTATAAAGTTGACTTTCTGGATAGTTTCTATTATTAAATTTCTCTGGGAACTCATACCCATCTCCAACAGGAAACCCTTGTAATTTAAATGTTTCTTTAGGTGTAAGCTTTCTTATACCATCTTTCACTTTAATAAGTGGAACATTATGACCACCGGTACCCATATTAGCAGTTAGGGTTGGGCATACATTACTCATATTCTTTCTTACATACATCCCTCTTCTTACTTGATAAAATTGATTTTCTTCAACAATATCTTCAACAAGATTTATTCTTACTGCTCTTCTTTCTTCCTCTGGAGTCTTTAAGTATTCTGCTTTCTCTATAAAGTAATTAGGATATTTATCTTTAGTGTAGTAATACTTAAGATGTTCTTCTTTATTTACACTATTATCTAATATGTTTTTTATATCACTAATTCTTTCATTAGGAGTTTTAGATATAAAATAATCATTTATATTTTCAAACATAGTGAATCTATTTGCTTCCTCTTTATCTAAGAAACCAACAATATATATTCTTTCTCTATTTTGAGGTAAATGTGAAAAGTTCATAGTATTTAATACTTGCTCTTTTATTGTATATCCTGCTTTTTCAAGTTCACTTTTTATAACTTTATATGTATTTCCAGAATCATGACTCATTAAGTTTTTAACATTTTCTAAAAGTAAAACTCTAGGTTTTCCATGTAAAGGTTCAAGCATTTTTATTAAATCTATTACACTCCAGAAAAGATTTCCTCTATGGTCTTCAAATCCTTTTCTCTGTCCAGCTATACTAAATGCTTGACATGGAAATCCTCCATTTAAAACATCTATTCTATGACTTAATATTTGCTTTTTCTTCTCTTCATATAATGGTTTTTCTAGATAACACTTTTCAACTAATTTTCTAAATTTATCTTTTTCATTTTCATCTTTAGCACTCGCCATTAATTCTATAAATTTTTCTTTTTCATTTTCAATTATATTAGGATCTAAAATCTTTTCTATATCCCCAACTATTAATTCATGTTCAAAATTATTATTATATGTTGTTGCTGCATGTTCATCCATTTCATTAGCCCATACTAATTCATATCCTAAGCCCTTATACTGAGCCTGCTCAAATCCTAAACATATTCCTCCAACACCAGCAAATAAACTTCCTACTTTTAATTTTTTCATAAATAATTATGTCCGCCTTTCTTTCTCTACCCCATATCTTTTAAAAGTTAATTATATCATAGGTATTTATTTTAGTTAATAGAAAAAGCAGCTTTACGCCGCTTTTTTATTATATCCAAATTATTCAATTTTAATCTACAACTTAAATATTTCTTTTCCATTAACATATTGAAAAAATTGTGGAGGGTAGAAGTTTTCTATATATAACCTCGGATCAATAGGCTTTTCTAACCATTTAAAATTACCAACTTCCAATGCATACACTAAATTTTTCCCTTTAAAGTATTTCATAAGACTATCTTTTGTGCTACCAGAATCTTGTCCACATCTACTCCAAATTTCATATGGACTTCCTTCTATAACCTGTATTACATCAAATGTCGCTACTATCTTTTTAATTGGTACAGTTGCATATACATATACTTTTCTTACTGTTTTATCTTTATAAATACTTCTTCTAAACTCAAACTTTTTAACTCCAGAAGCCATCTTTTCAATATTTTTAGGATAAAGCGCTAATATTATATCCATTTTAATCCCCTATCAATTCATTAAAATATAGCTCACTAAATCTCTATTATTCTGTCTGATTCTATCTTGAAAGTTTCTTTTGATATATACTTTTCTTCTAATATAAGTCCATTAAAAATACTAAATCTTGGTCTTCTATTTTGTGCTTTTTGATCAGCTACTGTTTCTGAACTATTTACATAAAAATTATTTACATCATCTGTATCTATTTCATAAACATCAAATGTTCCGTCCCAATTTCCTTCTCTAAAGAAATCGACAAAAAATATTCTATCCCACTCTGATCTAGGTCCAAAAGAAGTTAAATCTGGTAAAACACTACATGCTTTAACTTGTATTCTATTCTTATGTCGTTCTCCATTTAAATCATAACAATCAAATGATGAGTTAGCTCCACTTATACTCTTAGTTACCCTACACATATTCTTTGCTAAACAAAATGCTGTTTCTGATAGACCTTCTGGTAAATTAACAGATCTAGCATTAACTTTATTTAGGTTCATACTTAAATGTCTCCAACCATCGTATATTTCTTTTAATGTTGTTATATCCTTAGGCTCAAACTCTAATACTTGACTTTGAAAATCACCTTCTGGTAATAAAAGATCTATTTCTTTAGTCTTCATAAAAAAAACTCCTTAATTTAATTAAATGTACTCAATTGAAATATCTGTTGTTGATGTCCAAGTTACTCTAACTTGTCCCCCAACAACAGCATTACAATTAGCAAACCAATTTCCTATCGCTTGTAAACTACCATTACCTTGAAGATTCTTTGCATAGATATCTCCTCTTTCTGATGATCCACACATTTTTACTTGTCCACAAAATAATCCGTCACTAGAAGTACAATTAAATACATTTGTACCTAAAATATCTTGTCTATTTGTATAATTACTATTATATATTCCAAATACTACTGCAGCTCTTCTTGGAATAGGTATATATCCCTCTCCATAAACATATCCTCTTGAATTGGTATATCTATGTGTTCCCCAATTCAAGTGAGTTCGTCCCAAAGTCACAGTAAATGAATCACCTCGTCTAGGCATTATCATCATCCTCTCTATCTATCTTATATTAACAATTATATCATATTATTAACAATATTTACATATTATTATTTTTTCTAAACTATTTGAAATTTCTTCCCATCTATATGTAAAATTTAATGTAGTAACACCTATTTTTTTGAAATTAATACCAAAATTTATATTAATATCATTGTTTACTGTTGGATATAATAACATCCCCTTAACTTCACCATCAAAATCACTATTATTTACATAAGTCAATATCTGATACAGATGGCTTGTCCTTATTTTCTTTCTGCTTCCCCATCCACTTGAAACTAAAGCTTCTTCATAATATTTCGCATCTATTATTAACTGAGTTTTTTCAACCTTATTTTCTATCACAATATCAGTTCTCATTTCTGGAAGTAGTTCTAGAGCTTCATCACTTACTTCTCCTGTAAGTTTCCACCTTATCTTCGGAGAATGTACTTTATATACTTTTTTATCTAAATGCACCTTATAAAAATTAAGAATAAACTTCTCATAAAGCTTTGCCATTTGATTTTCTTTTATAAATCCTGCAAAAGTAAAATCTCCATTTTCTTCATTAGTTATTAACCCTTCATATAAAAGTTGACTTATGTTAATCAAAACTTTGTAATGATTATTATGTTTATTATATCTAAGAGAAGAAAATAGCTCTTTTCTTAACTTAATTTCATTTATATCTGAAAAGTACACCCTTAACTTAATAAGCTTTTCTCTTAATCCCTTATCTAAATTTGGTGCTTTCAAAAATAAATTTAATGTTGTTTTTAATATTTGATTCAACCTTATATCTTTAGAAAATTCATCAAACTCACAAATTAACTTATTAGAAAACAAAGTTTGTCCTTTTATTGATGATGATACATTTATTTTCCCTCTCAATGTAGAAAGTGCTTCTTCATTTCTCAAATAATATTTATTAAAGCCTCGCTTTGTAAGACTCTCCAGCTCTTTTATATACATTTTACATAGAAGATTATAAATATTATCAAACTCCTCATTTCCTAAAGAGACCTCTTCTGACTTGTCCACCATTTCCCAAGCATAACAGAGCATATAATATATATTTTTAATTGGTATCTTTGATATTCCCTCCATATCCTATCCTCTTAGTAAGTCCTCAATATAATTGTCTGCCTTATCTTCCTCATCAAACCAATACTCTCTTAATAAAGGATCAATCTCATATCTTATAATCTCTTCATACCAATTATCATTATCCTCATAATTACAAAAATAACTATGACCTATTCTAAATCCTTTACCTAAAGTCCTATCACTCTCTATTTCCTTATTAACCTCTCCAATTCTATATACAATCTTATTAACTAAATCTTCATTGGCCCCTTGTGAAATAAGATATCTTTTAAATGAATTAGTTCCAAAAGCAGGATTTAACTCAACAAAACAAAACCTTCTTCTTAATGCATAATCTATAATTGCTAAACTTCTATCAGCAGTATTCATCATACCTATTATGTATAAATTACTTGGAACAGAAAATTCTTCATTGGAATATGTAAGAGCTAACTTTTCACCACGCTTATCACTTTCTATAAGCATAAGTAATTCACCAAAAATCTTACTCATATTACCACGATTTATCTCATCTATAATAAAGTAAAAGTCCTTATTAGGCTCACTAGAAGCTTTCATACAAAACTCATAAAAAGGCCCATATTTAAGTTCAAATCCATTTTCACTTGGTCTATATCCCATTACAAAATCTTCATAAGAATAGCTTTGATGAAATTGCACCATCTTAACCCTACTATAATCTTTTTCTCCCATAATAGAATATGCTAACCTCTTAGCAGCAAATGTCTTTCCAACTCCTGGTGCTCCTTGAAGAATTAAATTCTTCTTTCTCTTTAAAATATCTTTCATAGTTTCATATTCTTTATCACTTATAAAAACATCATTTAAAAAATCAAATTTTGTATATAAATTTTTTACTTGTTCTATTGTTTCTTTTTCTATATTATTATTTTCATTGTTTTCTTCATTAATATCTACTCTTAAATTGAGAAACTCTTTATATTTTAATATTCCTGCTGATAATCTGCCCTTACTATATTTTTCATTTACTTCATAAAAATTCTTAGAATTTCTTATTTTTTTTTCTGCTTCTATCAATACATTTAAGTCACTTATATAGAATAAATTTTTATAATTCAACTCCAAACCTTCCAAATCATAACATGCCTTTTTTAAAGCTAGCGCATAGCCAGTTATAGTACTATAAGAGTAACCTTTCTCTTTATCATCTTCTGTATTTTTCTTAGGCTTTACTTGGTTATTCATCCATTCTTTAAATTTTTTTTCGTTCTCTGTAGATTTATTATTAATCTTTTCTATTTTTCCCATTTAAAATCTCTCCCAATTTAACTAAATTCTTAATTTTATTTTTGTAATAAAATAACTCCATATTTTATAATTTTACCATAAAAAGAGCATACTAAATTAATAGTACGCTCTTAGCTCTAATCTTCTAATTCAAATATTTTATTTAATTTTCTGCCCATTCTTTCAATTAATCCAACAACTAATGCATTTCCCATACAGAAATATCTAAACTTCTGAGTCATTCCTGTATTAGTCCATTCATCATCAAATCCATTTAGTCTTTCACACTCTACCGGTGTTAATACTCTTAATCTATTTGTTTGTGGATCTCTAACTACATGAGTACTTCTGTTTATACTTGCCTCACTTGTTAGCATTGTTCTTGCAGGTAATTCTAAGTTATCTGGGAATCCAACTGCTCCCTCTCTATAGATATACTCAAAACCTTCTTTAGTTGTTCTTGGCTCTGCCTTAGCCCCTTTCATATAAGTCCATCTATCTAATTCTTCTCCTAAATAGAACTCTTCACTTACATCTTTTTGAAGTATTTCTCCAAGTGTAATTGGCTCTTGACTTTGTGGAGTATATCTAGTTGTGTATATCTTATCATTTATTAAGACACCTGACTCTTGGAATCTAAATGAAAAATGGTCTGATACTTCAAGTATATCTTGATCTAAGACTTTTTCATCTTCACTATATATAGTTTCTATTGGAAATGGCTCTGCAAAGAAACCATTCTCTCTTATGTAAGCTTCCATGAATCCTTCATTGTCTAATCCTTGAGTTACTCTTTCACAATAATTAGTATCATGTTTATAAGCAAATATAAATACTCTTCTTCTTCTTTGAGAGAATCCATAATCTGCTGCATTTATAACTCTCCACTCAACGTTATATCCTAAATCTCTAAAGCAAGTTAACATTACTCCAAAATCTCTTCCTCTTTGCTTTGCAGGAGATTTTAATAATCTATCAACATTCTCTAAAAGAACAAATGGTGGCATGTCTCTCTCTAAGAACTTTCTTATCTCCCACCATAAAACTCCCTTTTTACCTTCTATTCCTTTTGATTTTGTAGCAGCTACTGAATAATCTTGGCATGGAAAACCACCTACAAGCAAATTATACTTTGGAAGTCCAAAAGCCTCTGGATTTTCGTTTACTAAAGCTATATCTTCATTAACAGCATTTGTCTCTGGAAAATGCTCTGCATAACATTCATATGCATGCTGTACCTTTCTTGAAGGTTCCCATTGATTCGCCCAAAGAACCTCCCAGTCTGCTGATGATTTGCTTAATCCAAGGTGAAATCCACCAACACCAGCAAACAGTTCACATACAGTTTTTTCTATCGCCATTATATGCACCTCAATCTAATTCGTCTCTTTGTCACTAATTAATTATACATAACATTTTGATAAATTCAAAGGGGAACTTACTCTTCTTTAATTATGTTAATATTAGTAAAAATTTATTCAAAGTGCATATTGTAGCAATACTATTTCATTGTTTTCTTTCAAATTATTTTAAATACTCTATTTACCTATAATTAATTTAATTTAAAAATAATTCTATAGTATAATATGGTTATAATTACTATTTAAATATAAATTACCAAAAGATTATTATATCTTTTTAATATATTAACAAGGAGAAGATTATGTCAACAAAACTGTATGATGAGACAAGCCCTATAAGTATAGAAAATTATGCTCAAAAACTTATAGGAAAAACATTTAATGATGTTTTAGAGGATTATGCAAAGTATGAATCTGAACTTTTAGTAAGTGAAGAAAAAGATGAATATGCAGAGAATCATGAAAATAAAAAAAGAAAAGGTGGACTAGGTGATCTTATAGAAGAATGCTATTTCCACTATAAGTGTAATAATGATTCTAGACCTGATTTTCCTGATGCAGGGGTAGAGCTTAAAGTAACCCCATATAAAATAAATAAAAATAAGTCTCTTGCTGCTAAGGAGCGCTTAATCATAACTATGATTGATTATTTCAAAGTTGTTGAAGAAGACTTTGAAAATAGCCATCTTTTGGCTAAGTCTAACCTTATTTTATTAGTGTACTACTTATATTCTAAAGAAATAAAGAATAGATTAGACTACCCAATAAATTACGTTAAATTATTTACTCCTCCGGAAGAAGACTTAGAAATAATCAAAAATGACTTTAAAATAATTATAGATAAAATTAAGGCAGGTAAAGCTCATGAGCTTTCAGAAGGAGATACAATGTATCTTGGTGCTGCCACTAAATCAGCCTCTTCTTCTAATAGACGTAGACAACCTTTTTCAGATATTCCTGCTAAGCCTAGAGCTTTTTCATTTAAAACATCTTATATGACTTATGTTCTTAATAACTTTGTAATTCCAAATAAAACAACTTATGAACCAATCATTAAAGATGTAAATGAACTTAAATCTAAAACTTTTGAAGAAATCATAATCAATAAAATTAATTCCTATGCAGGAAAAACTGATGAAGAGCTTTGCGAAATATTTGACAGAGAATATAACAACAATAAAGCTCAATGGATTGAACTAGCTTATCGTATGCTAGGAATAAAATCTAACAAGGCAGAAGAATTTGAAAAAGCTAATATAACAGTAAAAGCTTTAAGAATTGAAGAAAAAAATAAAATAGTCGAAAGTAGCCCTCTTCCACCATTTAAGTTTAAAGAGCTTACAGAAGAAACTTGGGAAGAATCAAAACTCTTTAACTATCTTGATCAGCAGAAATTCTTATTTGTAGTTTATAAAAAATATGGTAATAGATATGTTCTAAAAGGTGCTCAGCTTTGGAATATACCTTATGATGATTTAAACACTAATGTACGTGAAGGTTGGGAAAACATAAAAAACATTATAATAGAAGGAATTCAGTTTATTTCTAAAACTGATAAGAATGGTAAGGTAACCTATGGTAATAACTTACCTAAAAAATCAGCTAATGAAATAATCCATATAAGACCTCATGCTCAAAAAGGTGCATATAAATTTGAAAATGGAACTGAAATCGGTAATATCTCAAGAGATGCTAATGAATTACCAGATGGAAGATACATGACAAATCAAAGCTTCTGGCTAAATAACACATATCTATTAAGTAAATTAAATGAATCTTTATTAAAATAATCTAAAAGAGCAATATTAAAAATATTGCTCTTTTCAATCTTGATCTAAATTACTTTTTATATATCTTTGACTGCACATTTCTCTAACGGCACAATACATACATGTTATCTTCTCACTTATTGCTAATGGATTCACTTTATTTTCCCATATAACCTTTCTATTTTCTCTAGGAAACTTATTCTCAAAATTATCTTCTATATCATTCTTAGAAAGCTTACCCCAATCTTCATTTTTTTCACATTTATGATTATCTTCTTTTAAAAACTTAATTGTTGTTCCCCTAAATTTACCTTTTTCTATATTTGAATACTGAGGTAATAATATTAATAATTTATCCAATATCTCTTTTCTTCTCTCATAATTCACTTCATATTTTTTTAATATATTATAAAACAAATGACTTATTGAATGCTCTACTAAAAAATTGTCACTATAAACCTCTAAATCATCGTTAACTCTATAATAGAATCCTCTTAACGGACAATACTTAGTATGTATAACTCTAGTATTATACTTCTTTTTTTCTTTTAATTTATACGATTTTAAATCTATATTTCTCTTAACATTCTCAATATTTTTTTCTTTTGTATCTTTAAGTACTTCAACATTATTCCCTCTAAGAAAGACCTCATAAAAATGAGCATTGTTCTTATCTTTTTCTAACCTAGAAATTATTTTATTTACTGGTGACTTTAAAAGCAACCAAAATACATATCTTCCTATTAAAGCATTATCTCTAAGTAATATTATTTGTCTATCAATTATTTTTTTATTTTCTAAATTTTTTTTATTATTCTTTATTAATTCAAGTTTCTTTATATTTAAGAATATAGAACCAACATTCTTTTTATTTGGAAAATTATCTCTATCAAAGTCAGTTATTATTATATCTGTAATTTCATTACTTATAGATTCTATTGAATCTATAGGAAAAAGATTAACTATATAGTTGCTTTTCTCTTCTTCCTCTACATCATTTATATAAAAATTTATCGCTTCATTTAAATATTTATTACTTATGCTTATATTTATTTTCCTATTTCTCTTTAATATAATCTCTTTTATTTTTTTTAACAATTCACAGACTATTAAGTTATCCTCTTCTAAAATCACATTATTTTCTATAATATTCTTAAGATTTTTTAAATGATTTTCTATTTCTAAATCATAATCATCAGCTACAAATATGGTATTGGTTATTTCATGTATTTTATTTATTATATTGTTAATTTCATCTAATATAACTGGTTCAATAGAAAAAGGACCATAATACTCTTTTAATTCTTTATATTTACATCCTTTTATATTTTTTTTTAATAAATTTAATCTCTCAATAAACTCATTGAATGTTTTACAATCAATAAAATAGTTTGAAATAAGTTTTAACTCTTCTAAAAATAATTTTGAACTAGTTCCATTATCACTTTTTAATATTCCTGTTTCAAAAATCTTACAAAAAGAATCTATATTAAATACTATTTCTCTTCTCCTTCTATCCCACATTGAATATATTTCATTTAGAAAAACACCTATTGGATAAAACTTAATTGATATTTTATTATTTTTATTGAATTGTCCTCCAAAAACAGACAATCTATCAATAAGCAAACTGCTATTAACAGCGTATATATTATTGTTATCCTTTATAATGTCTTTATTATATCTATTTAAATCATCATAAATTTTTATTTTTATGTTTTCTGATTTATGAATATCCTTTATTGAATTAACTAATTTATTATCTAACTTCTTTGCAAAAATTTGATATAATTTATCATTATCCTTTTCAAAATCACCAATACTATCTATATTATAAGAATTGAAAGTTTTAAAAATTATTTCATTAACTTTTTTATTATTTTTATCCAAACATATTAAAGGTGTAATTTTAAAACCACATTTATTTAACAACTGAAATATTATCTCCTGCATAGGAGTAATGTAATAAAACCCTTGTATATATATTTCAATATTTTTGTCAAATATCCCATCATAACTATCTCCAAGAACTTTTTTTGCTACATTATTTAAATCATCTTTAAACCTTTTAATATTTTTGTTGTAATTATAGATTTTTATATCAAAATCTATAAAATTTTCTTCTATATAAAGAATTTTCATTATATCTAAAAATAAGTTTTCTTCATCATTCAATGAAAATTTTTCATAATCATCTATTTCAATTCCTAATTCCTTATAAGATTTTATCGTATAATAAATTTCATTAGATAATTTCGAAAATCTCTTTTTTAAACTTTCATTTTCAATATTATCTAAAAATTTACGTACTTCAACAATATTGCTATATTGTTTTTCTTTATTCTTCCACCCTTCAAAAATATTATCTATTATCTCATTTATAGAAATACTTTTTACTTTTAAAACTTTATTTAAAATCTTACTAGTATCTCTGTATGCTGTTATTATAAAAGAAATCTTGTTTTTTTCATCTAAAAATCTTAAATCTTCTAATTGATTATATGCTATTAATCTATCCATCCTATTCTCCTAACAAATTTGCTCTTTTTAACAATGCACCATGTGTACCATCTTTTAAATATTTATCATATAAAATATATAAATTGTTCTTTGCTCTTGTCATTGCAACATATAGTAAATTTATTTCATCAGCTTCTGTCCTTATAAACTCTTTTTCTTTGCTAATTTCATAATTATTATTTTTAATAAACTTACTTTTTGCATGATTTTTATAACAAATTCCAATATTATTATCATCTATTATCAAATCAACAATTTTATTACTATCAATATCTTGATTTGCAAAATCTTTATCATATTTATTATCAGCTACTAGTATAACTGTATCAAACTCAAGACCTTTGGTAGAATGAAAAGTACTAATTACAACTTTACTTTCTGCATTTAATTCTTCAGAATTCTTAGTTTCTTTATCTGAATTCATACTTACTACTAAAAACTCCTCTATTTCACTAAATGTTGTACACCCTTTCTTTATCAAATCTTCTGTAATAATATTCAAATCTTTTTGGTAATTCTCATTGTCATTCCTAAAAGAACTATCATATATTATGTCTGTTAGAATAGTTAAAGCTGTTTTTTTATCACTTATGAACTTATTTATATTGAACTTTAAATCATCTATTAAACCTAAATCATACTCAGTCACTAAAGTCTTAGAATCTATTCCTAAATCAAAATCACAGTAACCAGTTTCAAGTAATTGTAATCTGTATATTCTATTTTTAGGATATAAAATGTAGCGTACTAAGTTTAATAAATCTCTAGTAGCATCTGACTGATATAGTGATCCTCCTCTTTCTAAATCGCATGATATTTTCTGTTGTTTTAATTCTTTAAAAACTTTATTAGCTTCATAATTGTTCCTAACTAAAATCGCTATTCTATTTTCTTTATTATTTTTATTTATTTTCCTTTTTTCTTCTATTTGAGAAAGTTCATTTTTAACTATTCCGGCTAATTGATGATATTTATTATTATAAGTTGATTTAATTTTTTTAATTTTCATACCACCTAAATTATTGCTATTTAACTCTTTGTAATCATCACCTTTTAAATTCTTAAATGTACTATTTATCTCTTCTAGAATTTCTTTCTTAGTTCTATAATTTTCAATCAAATTTAAATCTAAATCAGATATTTCTTTGAAGTTATTCATAGATTCAGGGTCTGCATTTCTAAACCTATATATTGCTTGAAGATTATCACCAACAGCAAAAATTTTTCCTCCTGTCAATTCCAAAACATTTCTTATAATTTCAAATTGAATATCCGATGTATCTTGGCATTCGTCTATGAACACGTATTTATATTTTGTTATTTTTTCTGCAAAATCAGCATTATATAAAAACATATTGCTTAATTTATAATTTATATCACTCATCATAACTTTATCATTATCAACTAATTCATCAAATAATTCGTTTGAAATCTTTTCACAAACCAAAGTCAATAAATCCACCAAATTTTTTACTCTTTGATCAGAATCTAAATTATCAATATTAAAATCTTTGATTCTGCTAATATCAATCTTTTCATTTGTAACTATATCTCTTATTATTTTAGTTAAATCAACTAAATAAACTCCATACTCATTTTCAGTTAATTTAGATTTTTCAAATTTACTTTTTATAATATCTTCTATAAATTTCTTTAACTTTTCATTTAGTGAACATATAGATACGTTATTTGAATATCCATACCATCCTCCTAACTCTCCAAGAAGTGTTAAAAAATACTTATGTAATGTACATATTTTTAAATTATTTATATTTTCTAAGAGCTCTAAAACTCTTAAATTCCCAGTCAACTCCCATCTACTTATAAGCTCATTGTATATTTTTTCATATATATCATCAGCTGCATTATTAGTAAATGTAGTAACTAATATATCTTCAAGTTCACATTCATTACTAAGTAATAAATTTAATATAGTCTCTATCGTTGTTGTTGTTTTACCAGTTCCTGCTCCTGCATTTATAAGTAAATTAATATCTTTTGAATGGTTTGATGCAATATACTGTGGATAATTAAAACTATTAATATTTTCTAAAAATCTTAATTCATCAATTGGCGTTTCTCTATCTATCCTTTTAAATCCACACTCAAAATTATGCTTATATATTCTAATAAGTTTATTATTTAATTCGTTATTCCTTAAAAACTCATTAATTAGTATTTCATCATCAGCATGATAAAATATATTTATAGTCATTCCTTTTAAAAATTCATCTTGCAACTCATTCAAAAAGTCTTCGCTAAATATAAAATTCCTATTTAGTATATATATCATTTAATTACACTCCTAAAATTCTTTACATTTTTCAATTAATTCTTTTCTACTCAAAATATTAACTGTAGATTCTTCCTCTGGACAATCTTCATAATCCATTGAATTGCTAGCATAATTATAAGATCCTATTAAATAAAATCTATCTATTATTGCAATTTTCTTATGTGTATTTACTTCATGTACTGAAAATTTTTCATACTTGTTCAACTCATATTCTAATTTAAGCATAAGATTTTTAGTTTTTTTATATCTTTTATCATCACTATTAGATTTTATACCAAAATTTATTCTAACTTCCACACCACGATTTAAAGCCCTAATGATAGCATTCTTGTAATAATTAAATGCATTTTCGTTAAACCAAGGACATTCTAAATATATTATATCTTGAGCTATGTTTATACTATCTAGAAGCCATAACTTTATATTATCTTTTTTTAAATACTTTACCTTGTCCCATTTCTCTCTATATTTTATAATATATTTCATTTTCTGATTATAAATATTTTCATGTGTAGGTTCTATATCTATTACAGTTCCTATTACTTTTATTTTTGTATCGTCTAAAGAAATATACCTTATAACCTCATTATAATTTTTAAATTTATCTGCAAACATAAAAATATATGTTTTTTCTTCATAAGAATCTTTATAAATATTGTCTTCTAAAATATATCTGATATTTTTACCGATAATAAGATCTCTATCTTCTAATAAACTTAACACTAGACATTTTATCTTTTCATCCGGGAAAACTACTACTACGTTCTCTGTATCATCAATTCTTACTAAATTATATATTAAAATATTTATCAGCTTATTAAAATCACTATTTGAATAATATACTGTACTCATTTTATTCTCCTCACAAAAAAATTAATAATATCATTTATTATAATACCATAATTTATAGTTAAATTTATTTATTATACCAATTCTTGTATTTCAAGTTAAAATTTAATATTTGTAAACATTTATCCTTAATATAAAACTATAATTTAATTATACACTCAAACTTTCTTTAGTATTAACACCAATAAATTTCTCTAAAATACTATCTAGCTCATACTTACTCTCATAAAACATATCACACTTACATCCCCATTTTTTCTTTTTCCAATAGTATACTGCCTTTTCATATCCCATCTCTAAAACTTTCTCTGGAACTTTTGCTGCTTTATTAAAGGTGTATGTTTCCTCTAGATTTTCTTTACTTATCCTATCTTCCTTATATACTGCTCTATTCCCTTTCATTCCTTCAATGCATTTTATTATTTCTTCCCTTCTTCCTTTTATCTTTATATAATTATCACACCAGTTAGGCATATTATTTTCCTCTATTCTTTTATTTCTTAATCATAAAATCACATCCCTAACTATATCATGATCCATAAAATAGAAAAAGGAACTATTAAGTTTTATCCTACTTAACAATCCCTTTATTATAAAATATTTATAAATACATCCTTGAAAGATTTTTATATTTAATAACTTCATTCTCAATATATTTATCATATAACTTATCTTTACTATAAAAAACATCAAATAAGCTATCCTTTTTTAAAGCATCAACTTCATATATTTTTTCTATTTTAAGGCTATTATTATTTTCTACTAAAATAATCTCATACACATATTGTTCTTTGCTTTCTTCACTTCGTCCAACTAAATTAAAACTTCTATCATAGTTAAACAAAACTTTTAATTTATTATCTTCACCCTTACATATTTCTTTTACATCAATATCAAAATTTACATTTCTTTTTTCAAAGTTTCTTTTCAAGTTTACTAAAAATCGCTTTTCATATATATAAATTAACCTCTCATCATTTTTAGTAAAGAAACTCCCTACATTAGATGTATCAAGAAATTCTCCTATATCATTATTAAAATTTTCAATCCTAAAAAAGTTTTTTAATAAAGTCTCTATATTTTCTTCTAAATTAGTATCCTTTATAGTTATATACTTTTCACTTTTATTAGCTATAAATATTTTTCCTAATACAAGCCCTATTATTATTAAAATAATTACATTACGAAAGATCTTTTTCCTCTTGCTTTTATTCTCCACTTTTCTCTCCCTAAATTATCTATATTAATAAATTAAACTTTCAAGTATTTTTATAATAAAATCTAAAACCATTTTCATAGCCCTTTCTTCAACTATTCCAATAGAATCTCTAGGTCCATTATGAACTGTGCTCATAAATTCTGGTGGATTAGGTATAAGTTCCTTTGTTGGAACTATATTTTCACATTCTAGCTTAATTAATTTTTGTATTATAGCTACATCACTTTTAGGAACAACTCCAATAGATATATTAGGTATTCCTTTATTTTCAAAACTTCTATCATCAGATTCTGGAGTTCTTTTTATAATTTCAATATATTCTTTGTCTAATAACTCTTCACTTAATATCTTTTTCTCTTTCATTATCTCTAAGTTCTTTTCAGGACCAATTAGCATAATATCTCCAAATCCACAGGTGTCAATATTAATCATTGCCGATATATTCTCTATTTTAGTGCTAATAATATATTGCTCACTTCCCCTATCCTCATATTCTTCTCTATCAAAGAACACAATATCAATAGGTATTCCTACCCTATTTATTTTAAGATATTTTGCAATTTCTATTAAAATACTAACTCCTGAACCATTATCATTTGCTCCACAGCTTCCATCAATATTATCATAATGAGCACCAATAACTAACTTAGGAATGTCTATTTCATTATTAAATGAAACAATTATATTACTAACAAAGTGACTTCCTATTTTCTCATTTTGTATCTTATACTCAATATTGTTTTTCATAAGTATATTTTCTAGAGCTTCCCTTCGCTCTTCCACATGAATTTTTGAAATTTCTCTTATATTTCCTAACATAAATCCCCCTAAAATTAATATCTAAAGTTATTTTAACACAAAAGCCTATAACTGTAATTTAATTACAATTATATGCTTTTAAATTTATTTCAACTTATTTTTCTTATTATTAATCTTATGTTCCACTCTTCTAACTTCCTTTTTAAAATACTCTGAATTATATTGTGGTTCATTTTGAAGTATCTCTGCTAGTAACCATTTATTATTTCTATATACAAATTTCCAATACTCCTTTCCATCCTCTATGGATTTGCTTCCTTCAACAACAACTTTTTTATTTCCCCTTGATTCTATTATGTAATCTTTCATGGAAAAATTAATCTCAACCCATAAAAAGCCTTCAAATTCCTCATTTCCTTTAAAATAGGCTTGTATTATTCCATAACTAAACTTTATGTTTTTTAATATGTTTCTTCTATTTTTATTTCTCATATCCTCCAAAAGATTAGTATGTTCAGTATATAATTCATCTGTAAGCAAGTTGGAGACTTCCTCATATTTGTCGTTTGTCCAAGCTTTCTGAACCTTATAGAAATTATCTTCAATCATTAAATTAATATTATCAAACTTCCAATTAGGATTACTTTCTCCTATTTCATCTAACTCCTCTTTATATTTTCTTTTCTCTTTTCTTAAAGATACTAAACCATATGCTATTAAGAATGTAAAACCTCCTAAAAGCAGAAAATCAAATATTTTAAAGTTACCGCCACTAGAACTTCCTGAACTACCATGAGAACCACCATGACCACCACCATGACCTCCACCAGCTCTTGCATACGCAATATTAGCTGGTAATAAAATCAACATAAATAATAAAACTATAACTACTAACTTTTTAACTTTCTTCATTCTTATAACTTACCTCATTTGTTTTATTTTAAAACTCTGTTTTAAAACATAATTTTGATTTCTAGACATAGATTAAGTTAAATTTGAAGATATATCTGGAAATCAACCAATAATTAAAACAAAACTATTTTTGTATAATTTATTTAATTTTTCTATTTTACCCCAAATAATATACACGCAAAGGATTATCATGATAACAATAAATAAAGTGCTTCCCATTATTAACCCCTCCTTAGTGACATCTATCTTAGTAAGTAAAAAATACCCTGTATATAATAGTATTAATTTTGTATAGAACTATAAACCATTTTTAATAAGAAAAGTCTAAAACACCTTCTAAAATCAACATATATCTAAAACTTATTCCAAGCATATTATTAAAGTTATAGCTCTTTTCTAAATCTCTCTAAACTTTTCTAATCTTATATTCCCTTCGTCATCAACTTCTCTAACTCCATCCTTAAAGTCATATCCAAACTTCCTATAGAATTCACAGCCAGTAATTGATGCAGGAATCTCAACTCTTCTTGCTCTCAAAAAGTACTCATCCTTCTCTAATGTTTCTATTATCCTTCTACCTATTCCTTGTCCATGTAACTCTGGTTTAACAAATATAGTTAACAGAATGCTTTCCTCTTCACTTCCCCAGAAGCTTGATATTGCACCTACTCCAACTACTTCCCCATCTACACATACAACATACATATGAGCATAGCTACTAACAAACAAAACCTTTTCTTCATTATAAACTTTAGCTAATTCCTCCATCTCCTCTTTAGGATAATCCTTTATATTAACTTCTAAAAAGTTTCTTTTTATTAATTCTGCTACATTTTTTGCATCTTCATTTCTAAATCTTCTTATACATAAATTCTCCATATAAACACCTCTCCAAAGACTTCAAAACCATTTATTACGCCACAATTTTTAATATCTATATTCTAATAAGTCTTTTACACTTTCAAATATCTTAATTAATCTTTTTAGCCTTTTACTAAATTATCCTCATTAATTCACTTTACTACACTTAAACATTTTTACAGAACTATATATAATTATTGGAAGCATAACCACTTCTATAATCCCTAGCCCTCTTCTCACCATATCTGATAATCCAATCCCAAACATTGAAGAAAAACTATTTATAATCTCTATAATAAAGATTATAAGCAAACTACTTCCCCATATGATTTTATTCTTCTTACTATTCATCCTTTGTAACCTCCCAATAATATTAATTAAATAACTCTTACTTTATTATTCTGTAGCTGTACAAACTAACATATATCCACCACGTGCCATCCTAACTTCAACTTCATATATTGTATTTCCCATCTTAAAAGATACTGGAGTTTCTCTCCTTATAAATTCAACTTCTCCTTTTTCCTTTAAAATAGTCTCACATATAACTTCTGAAGATGGATACTCTACTGAATTCTCTAAATCAACATCAAAACTTTTTCTAAACATTTTCCACATAAAACTCGTCCCCTTTTATTTTTTAGATTTAATTCTCTATATATAAACCGATATCCACTTGGAATAGAATATTTTTAGCAATTAATTATTTAAATTATACTCCATAAATGTATTATAATTCCACATAAAAAGATGAGAACATTAATAATATTTGAACATCATGTTAATTCTTGTTAAAATATGTTTATAATTACAATCTTAAGGAGGTACTACAATTTGACATTAGAAAAAATCAACCTAAAAGAACTAATAAAAAGTATTCTATTCCTATTCTTAATCTTGATAAAAGCTGAAATATTATCAGCCCTAATTTCTGTGCCCTTCTATTTAATAGGTGATCAAGTGCTAGTCCAAAGATTTGGTCTAAGTAATATTGATACTTTACTAGAAATGTTCTACTCATGTTTAACTCAGGTATTATCAATATTTTTCTTTTATAAAATTTATAAGAATAAAGGCTTTAACCTAATTAAGAGTAAAGAAAATCTAAATCTAAAAACTCTAGGAGAATTTTCAATAATAACTATTGGTGCTATAATTTTTGATTATCTTTGGATATCCTTAGTAACATTTTTATCTACATACTCTTCATTTTTTAAAAATAACCTAATAGAGTTAAACAACTCAATGAGTATTCTTGATGAAAATTTCCTATTTGCACTTATCTCAGCTGTAATTCTTGCTCCACTAATGGAAGAGCTAATCTTTAGAGGAATTATATTTAATGAAGCTGAAAAATATAAAAAAGGAGCCTTTCCAATCATAGTATCAGCTATATTATTTGGACTACTTCATATAAATCCACTTCATATTGTTGCTGCATCATTTTCTGGAATCATACTAGGCATTGTTTATAGCAAAACTCGCTCACTAAAAATAACAATATTTATGCATGCCCTAAACAATCTGCTATCTTGCTTCCCTGAAAGCTTTGATACAGCCATATTAATTTTATCAGTAATTTGCTTTATACCGATGATATATTTCCTAATAAAGCTTTATAAACCAAAGAATACTTCTAAAGTTCAAAGTAGTACTACACTTTAACTCAAAAATAACCATAGCCAATAAAAGGTGTTAAGTTTATAGGCTATGGTTTAATCCAGTTTTTATTTCAATTGTAGATAAAAAATATAATTAAAAGCAATTAAAACATAATAATATTTAATAAAAATTGAAATTCACTTAAACTTTATTAATACATACTTACAATTACATATTACAGGAGGAATACCCTTGACTTCATCTAGAATACGACTACTAAAGTTAATAAGAAATTTTATAGTGCTTTTTATAATTTTTAAGGCTACAGAACCCTTAGCCCACATAATATTTATACCAATTGATAATCTATTAAACAAAATACTTCCTTCAAATCTATCTAAGGAAAGCTATGATAACTTAAAACATATTTTTCTTATGTTTACTTATCAAATTTTCTCAATTTTCGTCTTTTATATAGTCTATAGACTAAAAGGCTACAACAGAATAAAGAGAAGAATAAAACTGAACTTAAAAACTTTTATTCAATTTGCAATAATAACATTTGGTTCTACTATACTTTCTGCCATTTGGATTGTATTAGTACTCATTCTTTCAAAGTTTTTTGCAGTTTTCAGAAATAGTTTAAATGCTTTAAATAGTTCCTTCAGTTTTCTTAATGAAAATATATATCTAACATTTATTTCAGCAGTAATTCTAGCTCCAATAATGGAAGAGTTATTTTTTAGAGGGATTGTATTTAATGAAGCTTCAAAGTACAAGAAGGGAGCATTCCCAATAATAGTCTCTGGCTTATTATTTGGACTAGTTCATATGCACCCAATACAAATTGTCTATGCATCAATCTTTGGAATTATATTAGGGCTTGTTTACAACAAAACACATTCACTTACAATCACAATATTTATGCATATGCTAGCTAACTTATCAGGTTTAGCACAAGGAAACTTAAAATTTTTCTTATGCCTATTCCCTGGTATTTGTTTTTTCCCAATGATATCTTTACTAAAAAATCTCTATAAACCACAGAAAAATGGACAAAGCTATAAAAACAACTTACAAAACTAATTCCACCTATAACAAAAAGCCCCACACATTACGAAACCTCATAATATGTGGGACTTTTTTAAATTTATCCTCTGCTCTAAACCATAATTAACCTCTAAATATATAACTAGAAATCCCCCATCTAAAACAAAGCCCTAACTATTATTCTGGAATAGACAATAGAAACTCTTTGCGAAATTAAGTCAGGTCTGAAGATATATCTATAAAGCAACCATCACCTAAAACAGTCATTATTTTAAAATAAAGCTTTCAAGCTCTTCTTTACTAATAGGTCTTGAGAAATAATATCCTTGGAAAAAGTCACATTCTATATTAACTAAAGCTCTAAACTGTTCTTCTGTTTCAACACCTTCAACAACAACCTTAAAATCTAATTCATGACCAATATCCTTTATACTATTTATTATTCCATAATTATTTTGAGCTGCATCATCTAATATACTTTTATCTATTTTTAATGACCCACCTTTAAATTTCTTTAAATAAGAAAATGAGGTGTATCCTGTTCCAAAATCATCTAAAGATAAACTAAAGCCCATCTCTCTTAGCTTATTAAGATTTTTAATAGATGTTTCATCCTCTTCAATCATTACAGATTCAGTTATTTCAATACATAAGTTCTTTGGACTTATATAATTTATATCAACAATGTTTTTCACATTATCAGCAAAACCTTTTTCTAAAAGCTGAATTGAAGAAACATTTATATTTACAACTAAATCCTTATTTTTCTTAATAAGATTTCTAATATCACCACAAACAGTATCAAATATCCAATACCCAATTTTTATAATCTCTCTATTTTTCTCTGCAATTTCTATAAATTCCATAGGAGGAACAAATCCAAGACTTTCATTCTTCCATCTTATTAAAGCCTCAGCCTTATTAACCTTTCCTTCCCTGTCCACAATAGGTTGATACATCATGAAAAGTTCATTTTTATCAATTGCCTTATTAAGTTCCATAGATATAAAATCTCTTCTTTCAATCTCCTTATAAACATCCTTATCAAAGAAACCTAACTTATAAAACACACCTTTCTTCTTATTTGTGTACATCATATAGTCACTTTTCTTTATTAAAGTTTTAATATCTTTTCCATCCTTAGGATAAACAGCAACACCAGCTGAAAAACTAATTTCTAACCCATATCTTAATAGCTTTTTATGTTCGATAATCTTTAGTATTTTCTTTTCATAAAAATCTCTAAGCTCATCATCATTTACAAAGTCTCTATAAAGAATTATAAATTCATCCCCAGATACTCTTGTTAAAACTCCCCTATCCCCTATTAACTTAGATAATTCATAAGAAAACTCTTGCAAGAAATTATCTCCTACAGGGTGACCATACATATCATTTATATTCTTAAATTTATTCAAATCAATAAATATAAGTGCAAAACTACTTCCCTTCTCAACTTCCTTATCAAAAATCTCCTCTAACCCTTTTCTACTTGGAAGTTTTGTAAGAGAATCATAGAAAATATACTCCTTAGCTTTCTCATTAATAGCTGAATCAAAGGCACCAACTATAAAATCTAACTGATCAAAACCTTTTTTATTTTCAAACTCTTTTTCATCATACTCATTTATTTGATGAAGAATTTTCTTAAGCTTAGAAATATTATTAATTAGTGGATTTAAAGCTCTTCTCTTAATAATCCAAAAAGCCCCAATAGTAAATAAACTAAATATTGATAATATAATTAAGTTTGCCTTACTAGTATCATTCATAACCTGATGTATTAATGTCTTCTTCTTATTAAAATCGAAGATAAAGTCATTAGATTTAACAATTAAGCTATTTTTATTTTTACTTATGTCCTCATAACTTTTTATTCCATCATTATTATAATACATACCATTTGGAAGTTTTACATATATCTTAACAACCCCTCTTTGTCCATAAAGCTCTTCCATATATTTAGTGAAATTATCCATATAAGCATTTAAAACTACACACCCTATTATTTTATCATTAGAATTCTTTATAAAAGAAACTACTGAAAGAGTTTCTCTATTATTATAAATATCCTTATGTACAGGAGTAATGATTACTTTTTTACCCTTTAAATCTTCTTCATATGCATACTTATACCAAGGTCTACTTTTCATATCAAACTCAGCATAATACCCCTTGCTACTGTAAAGTTCCATTTCATTATTGTCAACAACATCTATATCTTCTACAAAACTTGTTGAATTTACTAGCCCTTCTGCATACTTTATATGAGTTTTTATTTCCTCTTCTTTAGTTCTATAGTTACCATTCTCCTCAATAAGCTTTATAATCTGAGGGTCACTTGCAAAATCTTCAACTAACCTTTTAAGACCATTAAATGTACTTTCGGTTAAAGTTTGAATTTCTTCACTATAGTTTTCACACACTTGTTTATTTACATTTTCCACAACAACCCTAGACCAAATATATCCTATAATATTTAAGGAAATAATCAATACTAAAATTAAAGTAAAAAACAACTTTAATAATTTTTCTATCTTCACAAAAATATCCTCCCAAATAAACTATATCTATTAAAAATTTATTCACACTCCGTTAATAAACATTATATCACCATTAATCATATTTTTCTTGTATTTACATTTATTTACACCAATTACTAATTTCCCAATATATTTACCTCTATTTTTTAAGCAACCAAATTTGAACTTCTTGTCAATACTTGCTAAAATATGTTTATAATTACAATCTCAAGTTAATTTTGTGATTATTTACATGCAAAATAGATTATAATATAGATATCAATTATATTTAAAGGAAAGTAAAAGCTATGTATAACAATATCAAAAATATTTTAAAAGAAAACAACATAAACTTTGAAGAATATGATCATGAACCTATTCTGTCATTTAAGACAGCAAAAGAGGTAAGAGATAGATTACAATATACTGGTGTAGAAAGCAAAAGTTTATTTATAAAAGACAAGTCTGGAAATTACTACATATTTGTAACTACAGAAGAGAAAAAACTTGATTCAAAAGTTGTAAAAAATATTATAGGTAAAAAAGTCTCTCTCTGTTCTGGTGAAGAACTAATGCAGATAACACACTGTGTACCTGGCTGTGTATCACCTTTTGGATATAAAGAAAACATCTCCCTTATAGTAGATGAAGATATTTTTAATCATGATAAAATAATTTTCTCACCAGGAGTGCCAGAAAAGACATTTATTATTACATCTAATGAATTTAGAGAAGTACTAAACAATTTAAATAATACAGTTTATAAATACATACTAAATGAGTAACGATCTTGACTTTATCTAGAATAATACTTTAAATACAAGAAAGAGAGAAACAAAACCATGTATTTTCACATTTATATTATTATTGGAATACTTCTAATAATACTTTCAGCAATTCTATATAACACTTATAGCAAAAAGAAATACTTAAAAAGCCTAAATGAAACCTTTGGCGATTCACCTAAAGACTTCCTTGATGATTTTGACATGAGTTTTCTTAAACATTACTACAAACTACGTAAGGATAATGAACCCTTTAATGAATCAATTGATGAATTAACATGGAATGATCTAGATATGGATATAGTTTTTAAACGCCTAAACTATACTAAAACAACCTTAGGTGAATCCTATTTATACTATAAACTTAGAGAAATTAACTATAATAAAAGTGACTGGAAAATAATAGAGAAACTATCTAATGTGTTTACTAATAATGAAAAGCTTAGAAATGAGATTACCCTACTACTTCAAAGCATAGGAAAACTTAATGATTTTAACTTAACTAATTTCATATATAATCCAACCTTTGTAAAGATAAAAGGCTATTTAAAATATCCAATTTTAACTCTAGCCCTAGTTTTTTCAGCAGCTCTCTCTTTTATTTATCCAAAGATTGGACTACCACTTTCATTCATATTCCTATGCACAAACATACTTATTTACCAAAGTGCGAAGGTATTTTTAGATGATAAATTTAAACCAATGACATATCTTCTAAGCAATATAAACCTTTGTAGAAAGCTTACTAAGATAAAGTCAGAGGATTTTTCATTCTTTAGAGATATAATTAAAACTAACCTAAATCCTATTAAGGATTTAAACAAGGTAAGATTTTATAGCAGTAGCTTTAAAAAGAAAACACCTTCATTCACAGACATAGATATTATAAATGATTACATAAAGATGATTTTCATGGTAGACATAATATCCTATGAAAACTCAGCTAAATTCCTTGAAAAGAACAAAGACAATCTATTTCAAGTTTATGACCTAGTAGCCAAGCTAGACTTTGCCCTAAACCTTGCTTATTATAGAAAAAGTCTTTCTCAGTATGTTCTTCCTGAATTTACCCCAAGGGATGACATAGAACTAGAAAACCTATATCATCCACTAATTAAAAATCCAGTTAAGAACTCAATCATCATAAATGACAATCTACTATTTACAGGCTCCAATGCCTCTGGTAAATCAGCCTTCATAAAGGCAATAGCTCTAAACTGCATACTAGCTCAAAGCTTAAATACTGCTCTTTGTTCAAAATATAAATGCAGATTTTCTAAGATAATAACATCTATGGCAATAAAGGACAACATACTCTCTGGAGATAGCTACTTTATGGCAGAAATAAAAAGTCTAAAAAGGTTACTAGACTCACTAAATGGAAACTTGCCAGTCTTAGCTTTTATAGATGAAATCCTAAAAGGGACAAACACCCTCGAAAGAATTTCAGCCTCAGCATCCATACTAAACTATGGAAAAACTACTAATGCAAAACTCTTAGTAGCAACCCATGATATGGAGCTAACCAAAATCTTAAGTGGCTATACCAACTATCACTTTAGTGAAAAAGTAACAGAAGATGGAGTAACCTTTGACTACAAGCTAAAAAAAGGGCCCTCAAAAACAAGAAATGCTCTTAGACTCCTAAAGACACTAAACTTCCATGATGACATAGTCTCTAGAGCAAATTCTATATACCAAGACTTCCTAACCACAGAAAAGTGGACAAAACTATAAATTTAGCTTTATTCCATTATAAATTTAGCTTTATTCCATTATATATTTCACTTTATTATATATATTTCACATTATTTCATTATATATAAAGTTCTAGTTAACATTTATCCCTTAGCTCTCTTTTAAGAGCATCTTGTATTTAACAGTATAAAGACTTTATTAGCTCTTATACATAAGGTAAAATATCATATATAAGATAATATTTTGCAATATGTAACTTTGAACTACTAACAATTTTTAAAATAATGCTATGTTCTAAACCAGTGTTGATTTCTAGATATAGCTAAAAATCAACACTTACTTAAAACATAGCCTAAAATAAATATGAAAGGAAAAGTTGCCAAATATACTTCTATAAGTTTTAGGCAACAAAAAACTCACATGAATGGACTAAATAATAAATTTAATATAAAGTATTTAATAATCTTCACAATACTAGGTCTTATATCTGGTCTAGTATATGACAAACTACCACTTTACTTAGGTGTTAGTATAGCCATTGGACTTGGCTTAGATATCTCATCCTCAAAGAAAGACAAATCAAAATAAAAAGAGATTATATCAAATAACTTGTTAATAAAATTTATAAACAGTATGAAGAGAATATCTAGATAAGCTTTAGAATTTAAGTTATTATGGAGAAGATATTACGTTAAGAAGCTGAGGCTGTTCGAAGCGAAGCAAGTTTCTAAGCTTTAGTAATATCTTTGGAATAATAACTATAAATTCTTAGCGAAATCTAGTAACTCTCTGAATATGTTTATAAATTTTATTATTAAGTTATAATATAATCTCTTTACTTAAATTAACTAAAAAGCACCTTCTAAAATCTTACGACTTACTTCTAAAGTTATTTCACCCTTTTCACCTATAGCAGTCATATTATGCTCTTCTAAAGCCTTAACTAAGTCATCAATACTTTCCTTCTTAACTCCATAATCACCTAGTCTAGTTTTGATTCCTAAACTTTCAAAAAACTCTCTTGTCTTATCTATAGCAAGGTCTATTCTCTCTTCCTTACTTCCTTCAGTTATTCCAAATACTCTCTCTCCATATTGTAATAACTTTTCACCCTTACTTTCTCTCATAACATTCCAAAGTGATGGAAGTATTACTGCAAGAGTTTTTCCATGGTCTATTCCAAACATAGCAGTTAACTCATGTCCTATCATGTGCACAGCCCAATCTTGAGGAACTCCTGCACCAATTAGTCCATTTAGTCCCATAGTTGCACACCAAACCAAGTTTGCTCTTAAATCATAATCTGTTGGATTATCTATTGTTTTTCTACCAATCTCTATTAATGTTAAAAGAATTCCCTCTGCTGCTCTGTCCTGGAATCTTCCCTCTGCTGGATAAGTCACATACTGCTCAAGAACATGAACATAAGTATCTACAATACCATTTGCAACTTGAGTTTCTGGTAAAGTATAAGTTAATGTTGGATCTAAGAATGAGAATTTAGGAAATACTAATGGACTACCAAATCCTCTCTTACCAACCTTAGAAGTAATAACTCCCCCACTATTCATTTCTGAACCTGTAGCAGGTAAAGTACAAACTGTTCCTAAAGGAATAGCCTTAGTAATCTTTCTAGTAGCAGTTCTATCTCTTAATAAATCTAATGCATCCCCTTCATAAGAAGCAGCTAAAGATATAAACTTAGTTCCATCCATAACAGAACCCCCACCTACAGCTAAAAGAAAATCAATATTTTCAGCTTTAACTACCTCTACAGCTTTCATTAAAGTATCAAATCTTGGGTTTGGCTCTATACCTGAAAACTCAACAACTTTTCTTTCCTTTAATCCAGCTAACACCTTGTCTAGAGTACCAAACTTCTTAACGCTACCTCCCCCATAAGTTACAAGAACCTTTGCCTCTTTTGGAATTACATCATCTAACTCATCTAATCTATCTTTTCCAAATATTATTTTTGTTGGATTGCAAAAATCAAAATTATACATATATAATCTCCTCTCAAAATTTACTCTTTACATCCTTATAAAATATATTTTAAACAATATTTCTTCTCTATTCTATAAAAATATATGACCAATAACTTTTTATAATTCTAGCCCTATTCTACAAAATCTATTTTAACTTTTCATACTCCTCATCACTTACTTCTTCTAACCACTCATTACTAGCACCTTCTGCTGGCACTTCTATAGCTAAATGAGCAAACCAACTATCCTTTGTAGCCCCATGCCAATGCTTTACTTCAGGTGCAATATTAACAACATCTCCAGCCTTTAATTTTCTTGGCTCCTTTCCCCACTCTTGGTACCAACCTTCGCCAGCTGTTACAAGTAGTATCTGCCCACCTTTATGGTGTACATGCCAATTATTTCTACAACTTGGTTCAAATGTTACATTACCTATAACTATTTGCTCAAGAGAAAGCATGTTTAAATAACTCTGTCCTTTAAAGTATTTTGCAAACATATCATTTTTATCTCCCATTGGGAATACACTTAATTCTTTCATCTCTTAATACCATCCTTCTAAAATCTATTTTTCTGTATACACTTCTTTTGCCATTGTCATAGCTGCCCATGCTTTAGGCCATCCTGCATAAAAAGCAGCTTGAGTTATAATTTCAACTATTTCTTCTTTTGTTACCCCATTATTCTTAGCATTTGATATATGGAACCTTAGTGATCCATCTAATATTCCACTAGCTATCAAAGCTGTAACTGTAACAATACTTCTATCTCTAAGAGAAAGCTTGTCTTCTCTTGACCAAACTTCTCCAAATAACACATCATCATTTAGTCTTGCAAATTCTGGAGCAAATTCTCCAAGTTGATCCCTTCCTGCTGTAACTTTAATCATAATATCCTTCTCCTTTTCATTGTTGTACCTTACACTGAATACACATATGACCATGTACAATTATCTTTAATAATATTTCAAAAAAATAATGAAGTCTCTTCATATCTCACAATGTTAATCACTTTATGTCTATAATAAAATTATATATAAAGCAAAATTGAATATGAATCTCCCATATGTTAAAATAGTTTCAACTTAAAGTTAAAACTAAGGAGGTATTTTTAATGTTTCATCCTCAGATTAATACATTCCTATGTGTTGTGGAATGTGGTAGTTTAAATAAAGCATCAGAAAAATTATATATATCTGCAACAGCTGTAATGAAACAGATGAATCTACTTGAAGAAAGACTTGGAATAAAATTAATCATAAGAAATTCAAAAGGTATAGTCATAACAAAGGCTGGTAAATCTCTATATGATGACCTTATTAGACTAAAAAAGGAAGCAAGCAAATCAATTAAGAAGGCTCAAAAAATAGAGCAAGGTGAAAAAAATATAATAAGAGTTGGAACTTCTATACTAAATCCCTGCAATCCTTTTATGGATTTATGGTATAGCGTAAGCAATAAGTTTCCAGAATTTCAAGTTGAAATAGTACCCTTTGATGATAACCATGAAAACATATTAGGAGTTATTGAGGAACTTGGTAATAAGTTTGATTTTATAATTGGAGTATGCGACTCTAAAAAATGGCTTAATAGATGCAATTTTTATCAGCTTGGATATTACAGAAAAATGGTTGCTGTCCCTATAGGACATCCCCTTTCAAATAAAAAAACTCTAAATTTAAGTGACCTTTATGATGAAAAACTCATAATGGTAAAAGAAGGTGACTCTCCTTTAAATGATTTCTTAAGACATGATTTAAAGCAGAATCACCCAAGAATAATTATTGAAGATACAGACTACTTTTATGATATGAATGTCTTCAATAGATGTTTAAAAGAAAACTGCTTGCTACTTAATATAGAATGTTGGAGTGATGTTCACCCCTCTCTTATTTCAATACCTGTTAATTGGGACTACTCAATACCTTATGGTATATTACACTCACTTAATCCCTCAGAAAATGTTAAAAGATTTTTAGATATGATAAAAACGATCTAATTTAAAAATCAGTCTAATTTAAATATTGATAACATTAAAAATATAAAAGCTCCACACATTATGATTTTTCACAATGTATGGAACTTTTGTATTTTTCTTAAATAAGAATATTCTCTGTAGTTTTATATAAATTTCTTAAGTTCCTCCAGGCTAATAGGTTTTGAGAAGTAATATCCTTGGAAATAATCACATCCTATGTTCACCAAAGTTTCAAACTGTTCCGCTCTCTCAACACCCTCAACAACTATCTTAAAGTCAAGTTCATGCCCAATATCCTTTATGCTATTAATAATACCATATTCATTTTGTTCAGCATCATCCAATATGCTCTTATCTATTTTCAATGAACCTCCCTTAAATTTTTTCAAATATGAAAATGAAGTATATCCTGTACCAAAATCATCTAAAGATAATTTAAATCCCCAAGCCTTTAAAAGGTTAAGATTTCTTATTGAAGTCTCCTCTTCCTCTATCATTACAGATTCAGTGATTTCTATACATATATTCTCATATCTAACTTCATGTTTCTCTACTATATTCTTAATCCTATACGAAAAATCTCTCTCTAGTAGTTGAATTGATGAAACATTGATATTCACAACAAAATCTTTATTCTTTTTAATAAATTCTTTCATATCAGCACAGACAGTATCAAATATCCAGTATCCAATTTTTATTATATCTCTATTTTTTTCTGCAATACCTATAAACTCCTTAGGAGGTACAAAACCAAAAGTTTTACTGTTCCATCTTACCAAAGCCTCTACCTTCTTAACGCTTCTATTCTTATCAACAATAGGTTGATAAGCCATAAAGAACTCATCCTCTTCTATAGCTCTGCCAAGCTCCATAGCCATAATATCTTTTCTTTCTATCTCCTTAAATACTTTATAATCAAAAAAAGCTAACTCATCAAATATTCCCTTTTTCTTGTTTGTGTACATCATATAGTCACTCTTCTTCATAAGAGTATTTAAATCTTTTCCATCCTTTGGATAAACAGCTACTCCAGCAGAAAAAGAAACATCTAAATCACCATTAAGCAATTTTATATTTTTAAAAGCTCCCTTTATATCACTTTTGTAAAATCCCTTTAGCTCCTTATTGCTTGAAAAATCCTTATATAAAATTATAAACTCATCTCCAGATATTCTAAATAAAGTTCCTCTTTTACTAACAGCCTGTGACATCTTTTCTGCAAATTCCTTCAAAAAGTTATCTCCTACTAAATGGCCATAAACATCATTTATATTCTTAAACTTATTTAAATCTATAAATATCAGTGCAAAACTCTTTCCTTTTTCAACCTCTTTATCAAAAATTTCTTCTAATCCCTTCCTATTTAATATCTTTGTAAGTGGATCAAAGAATATATACTCTCTTGCCTTCTCATTAATAGCAGAATCAAAGGCATTAACAATAAAATCTAACTGATCAAATCCCTTTTTATCTTCAAATTCCTTTTCATCATATTGATTTAATTGTTTCAAAAGCCTTTTCAATTTAGAGATATTCTTTAAAAGAGGATTCAAAGTCTTATTTTTAATAATTTTAAATGAAATAATGGTAAATAGAATGAATAAAAAAAACATAAATTCATTTGACTTGTTTATATTACTCATTACATCATAAATAAGTGTCTTTTTCTTATCAAAATCAAAGACTAGATTTTTTCTTTTAATAATAACATCATCACTATTCTCTATCTCTTTTAAAGTTTTTGTTCCTTCACTGTGATTATAGTATTTGCCATCTGGAAGTTCTATATATATGGTTACTCCTCCATTTTGCTCATAAAGTTTTTCCATATATTCAGTAAATGTATCCATATATACATTTAATAAAACGCATCCTATAATATCTCCATTTGAATTTTTTATAAATGAGACTATGGATATGGTTTCTCTGTTGTTAAATAAATCCTTATGTATAGGTGTAGTGATCACATTTTCACCTTTAAGACTCTCCTCATATGCTTCATTAAACCAAGGTCTAGTTTTCATATCAAACTTAGCATAATACCCTTTGCTGCTATAGAGTTCATTTTCCTTAGAATCTACAACATCTATAGATTCTGCAAAGCTTGTAGCTATTAATAATCCTTGAGCATATCTAATACTTTTTTTAATTTCTTCTTCCTTCTCAGTGTAATTATCATCACCCTCTATAAGAGCTATTATCTTAGGGTCGCTTGCAAAATCCTGTACTAGTTCTTCAAGCCCCTTAAAAGTATTTGTAGTTAAACTTTCTGTCTGTTCGCTATTATTTAAACAAACTTTTTCAGTTATATTTCTGACAATGGCTCTTGACCAAAAATAATCTATTACAATCAAAGAAACTATTAGTATTAAAATTAATCCAAAAAACTTCCTCAATGATTTCTCTATTTCCAAAAATACTCCCCCTCATACTTATAATTATATTTTCTATTTTTAAACATTATTAACACTTTATTGATATTATTATAGCATTTCTCTTGCCAAAACAACTTAAACAAAGTATTTCATATTTTCAAAAAAATAAGATAAAAATATGAAAAAGGAGAATTTTTTTCTCTTTTTTTATGTACAATGTCATAATTCAATCTAAAATTTTAATGTATAGCTAAATATTTTTTCACTTATTTACTATTCTTATTTGATTACAAAATCAAAATTAATGAAATATATTTATTTTCATAAAAAAAACTTCAAAAATTTATAATACTATTTAATAAATACAACTAATTAGAAATTCTTAATAATATTTATCTTACTTAAACATATCATTGAAAGGATTTATTATGGATAAAAACAAAGATTTTATTAAAAATATGAAATTAACTCGATTAATACTATTAATAATTACTATCATCGCCTTAATCCTCTCTTCTTTTAAACTAGATACTACTATAGGATTGCTACTTATTTCAGTTAATATCCTTACTATAATAATAGCAAAAGCTAGTAAAGAAACTGACAACACTTAAAGCTTTATTTTAGTTATTTCTCTTTTTCTTGCTCAATAACCTCTTTTAAGGTACCCTTAATCGCCTCTAACTCCTCTAGTCTCTGCTCTGCAAGTTCTGGACTTTGTCCTAAAACATCCGCTCTTTTAACCTTTAATAAATCTAAAAAGCCTTCTTCTCCAACAAGTTTTAAAAGCTTTCTTACAGATTTTTTAGTATTAGCAATCTGCCTATCATGATATTTTATAAGTAAAGCTACTCTCTCTATGGTTTCATCATCATACTTTAACCTCTTTAGTATCTCCCTTGCTTTCTTAGTTGATACCTCTCCATGTCCATAAAAATGACCAATACCTTTTGCGTCAACTGTTTTGCACTGTGGCTTTGCTATATCATGAAGTAACATAGCAAATCTTAACTCTCTCTCTTCATCAATATTGCAAACTGTACTTATTATATGATTATAAACATCAAAACAATGATATGGATTTTGTTGATTCACTCCTACACACTTATTAAGCTCTGGAATTATATACTCCAAAATCCCACAACCTATTAAATCATCTATCTTCCTTGGATTGCTTAAAAGTATTTTTTCAAATTCATCTCTAAGCTCTTCCATCTCAACATTCCTTATATTATGTACTTCCCTAATTATTGCTTCTCTCTCACTTGAATCAATATCAATTCCCTCTTCTGCTGAGATTCTTATTATCCTTATCATCTCTAAAGGTTCTTCTCTAAAAAGCTTATAAAGGTTATTCTCCTCAGTAATCTTCTCATTTTTTATATCATTTACCATATTAATTCCCATTTAAAATCACATCCTTATATATCTCCATGATTAATTTCTCTATCTTCTTATAATTAGGCTCCTTCTGAAGTTCAGTCCTCTTAGCAGCTTCCTTAAAAGCTAACTCATACTTATCAACCATTTCAAATATCTCATCATAAGTATATTTTCCATTTCTAATATCAAGTAAAAATTCTCTTTCATTTTCTCTAAATGTATTAACACCTTTACCTTCTAAAATCTCTTTTCCCATTATAAGAAGCCTAATCAAATGCATAGCATGTTTATTTAAGTGTAACTCATCCTTCTTAGAATTTCTGTGATTTAATTTGCTATAATCCTTAACAACATTACTCATTTCAGAATAGATATTCTTAAAATCTCTCAAAGGATAGTTCTTCAAGTCAATATTCATAAATATCTCCTCTTCCATATCCTCCTTTAAAGATTTATCTAAAAACAGCTCCAACTTCCCATTATTAAGCTCTCTATATCTGTCCTCAATACTATTCATCTGATTTTCTATACTATTTAATATGTGCTTTTCCTTCTCCTTCTGAGGATAATTCTCTCTTGCCAAAGCGTTCTGAAGCCTTCTAAGCTGGGCAGTTGCATACCCTCCAAAGCTTTGAATAGCCTTCTGTGATAGAAATAAATCCAAATTATCTCTAAGCAACCTTCCATACTTATTGCAAACAATCAATTGATCCTCCCTAGTTCCTAGCATCTCTATAACATTAGGATTACAATTTTGCAAAAGCACTATAACCTTCTTTAATCCATAAATAACTGTATCAGTTTTTCTATCCTCAAACTGTTCAAAAGAAGACATACCTATAATCTCCTTTGGCCTCTCCACAGCTATACCTCTTATATCTAAATCACTCCCTGAAACATTAGTCCCATATGCATGAGAACCCCCTAATGTTAAAAGGATAATATTCTTATTTAAATGTTCATCACTTCTCAAAAACTCATACTCTTCACTCTTTAAAAGCTCTTTTATCTTATCCATAACTCCTCCAAGTGCTCTTAACACTTCGCTTTCCATAAGAATTTCTACTTTAATCTTAGTCATATTCTACCCTTTAACAACTTGTTTTTTCAACAAAAATCATTTATGAAATACATAAGATATTATAGAAATTTTTTACAAAATAAAAATAGATATTAATATATAGCTACTAATTAATACCTAACGAAATATACTACCTTTATTTTGTAATTTCTCTTATAATAACCTATATAGACTAAAATATACCAACAAAGTTTGAACTATATGTTAATTCTTGTTAAAATATTAAGTATAATTACAAAACTTGGATTAGGAGGTTTTTATATGAAGTCATTAATAAAATACTTAATAAAACCCTTAGCAATAGTCTCTTGTGTGCCATCAATAGGTTTACTCTCTTACTACATAACAGAAAACAAGACTTTGCTAATAACAAGCTTACTTCTATATTTTGGTGTCATACTTGGTTTCACATTTAAATACTTCTTAACTCTCAAGTGTAACTCAATTAAAAATTAATTTTAGATATATAAGAAAGGATGAATCAAATGTGTAAAAGAACATTATTTCAAACACTAAAAGTAGTATTCTTTTTACTATTACTTTTTTTATTTTTACAATTTGTTATAGCACTTGTGGCATCATTCGCAATTATGTTCTTAGTAGGAGCAATATCAGCTTTTATGAAGATACCTAATAAAGCCATGTTCATAGCAAGTTTTGAAGATTTTACATTATTACTTACAAATTGTATTTTTCAAATAATAGCACTTATATACTTTGCAAGAATGTATAGAAAAAGAAAATTCAATATCTCAAATATAAAATTTGAAATAACTCCAAAATTTTTAGGAAAATGTACATTAATAACCTTTGGTATAGGTGGTTTATCAGGATTATGGATTCTAATTGTCCAAAGTTTGTCTCCATTTGTACCCTTCCTTAAAAATGGTTTAGCTGACTTTGTTTCATCTATGTCATCCTTAACTTCTGATCCAATTCTTGCCTTCATCTCAGTAGTAATACTTGCCCCAATATTAGAGGAAGTATTCTTCAGAGGAATTATATTTAATGAACTAGCTAAATATAGACAAGGTGCATTTCCTATAATACTATCAGGTTTAGTATTTGGACTAGCTCATATGCAATCTATTCAAAGTGTTTATACATTTATAATGGGAATAATTCTAGGATTTGTGTATAGTAAAACACACTCACTTAAAATAGTAATATTCATGCATATGTTAAACAACTTACTTTCAATGCTACCTCAATCCTTATCTCAATTTAATGATATACTAGGATTCATATGCATAGTTCCTATGGCATATTTCCTAATAAAAATGAAGACCCAAAAACTTCCCCAACTAAGTCATTCAAACTAAAAAACATTGCTATTTTTTAATAATTATTAATTTCTAGTATATATTCATACCTAACTTAATTTACACCAAAATTAAACAAGATTATTCTTATAAATTTTCAAAAAATTTTATATGTATAACTTAAGGGGGGTATTATGAAAACAAAATTTATGCTAATATCATCAATTATTCTATTCTTAGTTTCAATACTTTTTTTACTTACCGGTAATAGAATAACTTGGCTTGTATTATTTATCATTGCGATGCTATTAAACCTTACTAGACAACTCATAGATTTAAAAAACAAATCAAAATCAAACTAACTCAAATTATTATTAAAGGAGGTTTATTATGAATGATTTAAATCCGCAGACTTTCCAATAATAATGAATTACTCATGCTCACTAATATTGCTATTTTCCTTACTAAAAATAATCTTTCCATTTGGTGAAGATAGTGGCTTAGAGAAAAGAGGTGTTAAAAAGACAAAAGTACTTTAAGCGAACATTGCTATCTAGCCAATCTTTAAAGCTATATATACTTAAATAAACAATAAAATAATGGAACTCCCCAAAAGAGCTCCATTATTTTATAAAACCTTATTATCATAATAATTTAATTTACAATTTTTTGTAAAAGACTATGTTTTAAAACAGTATTGATTTCTAGATATAGATTAAATAGTCCCTTACACTTACAAATTATATTTCAAAATATAAAAAATGCCCTCAAAACTAGATGCATTTTTTATTCTATAACTTTAATAATAGGTCAAGCTTTTTTTAAATATTATATACCTTTATTATTTGTAAACTTTTTTAAAATTCAATATAATCTTTTATTCTACAGGTATAAATCTCCACTGACTTGTCCAGTATGTCTCTGGAACATTTCCATACTGTAAAACCCCTTCATAGCTTTCTGTATGTAGTGCCACTGGATACTTCCATCTATTTACCAATCTTGTATAATCTCCTTCTGAAATTTCCTTCCATTGAGCACTCCACCATGTATTCGGCACTATTCCATGTTCTACATACCCCGTTTGACTTTCTATATTTATGTACTCACCAGTTGCTTTATTTTTTAATAATACATACCCATCTCTATATTCTTTTTCCCATTTTGCAGCTTCTTCATTTTGAGCACTTATATCTCCATATACCACATTCTTATTATCCTGTGATATATACATATACTTTCCAGTTTGTCTATTTTGAACTAGATAATTATTTGAATGTGATTTTTCTGGATACCCATCAACTGGTTTCCAAACTCTAAAATAATCAATTGCCCATTCCTTTGGCCAAACATCATTATGAGTTCCTGAACCTGCATCTGTATATATGTTTAATATTGTTCCCATTTCATAATCTGGTGAACCATAAATCACTTTAAATAATTTATTGTCATAATAAAACTTTAAACTACTTGGACTCCACTCCATACCATAAACATGATATTCTGATGTTGGATTTCCTTCTGGAACCTTATCTTGTGATAAATACCAACTTGTTTGGAAGTTAGGGTCATTCCATCCATAAGCAGCAATCCTCCAAGTATCTTGCTTACTAAAGAAAGTTTCTAATATATCAATTTCTCCAGTCTGCTTAGAATTAAACCAATCATTAGTGTCATCTTGCATTCCTACCATCCACCAAGCCTGATGACCACCACCACCAACATTTGATAATTTAGCACGAATCTCAAAATACCCATACTTTGTTGTGTATCCCTTCCACTCATTTCTCTCATGATTATCAGTTGTTCCACTAAAATTGTGTACCCAACTTTTATCAAAAGACATTATGGCAGATGACCTAACCTTACCATCATGTTCTGGACACCAAGGCTTTTGATCCTCTTTTATATATTCAACAAGAGAACCATTTTCAAACCTATAATTTGCCTTAGCATCCTCTGGATTATCACACCAATGAGGTAGATAATAGTCTGTCCATTTATTTCGGTCTAAAGCTGGACCATTAAATTCATCATTAAAATCCAACTTATATCCTGGCTTATCCAAAGGATTTGATGGGAAATCCTTTGCTTCTGCATTTGTAAATGGTAATAATATTAAAACTGCCAATAAAAATATAAAACTTAACAAGCTCTTTTTATTCAAAGCTATCCCTCCAATTTTAAAGCCTGACCTATTCATTTTCTTTTTCATTGCCTTGCTCATTTAAGAATTTTAAAAACCTATTTACTCCTCCTGAAATCACCTTTACCTCTTTTGGTCTGTATCCAATAGCATTTGAAACATCAAAAAAATCTCCATCTCTTGATAACTCAGTTATCATAAAACTATCGCTCCCATATAGATTTTCATCAAGTCCTATATATTCATCCCCCCAAAAACTACATTGGTCTGGAGTTATAGAAAAGTTTTCATTAAAGTATTCTAATATACAATCAACATTATCGCTTTTAGTTGATAATCCAACTTCTAAATATTTAGCATCAGTAGTTACACTTAGTAAAAGCCCATGTTTTTCACCAATTTTAACAGCCAATTCAATAAGGCCTTGAACTCCCCCATAAAAATTATGTATTTTCAAATTATCTTTTAAAACCATTAGTTCATCCTCTTGAAAAAACAGATTATCTCCTCTATTACTATCTACCATAAGATCAATTTTACAGTAATTAGGTCTGCTAAAAACAATGTCTGTTTTAAAATCATATTTTTCTAAAAGCTCCAAGTGAATGTCAAAACATACCTTATGAATTTTTAAAAGCAACTCCTTATTAGGAATATTATTGCTAAATATCTCTATTTTCTTATTTTTCCCAAATCTATAATTGTATGCCCCTCTTCCTAAGCCTAAAAACAAATTCTTAAGTTCATCCTCTTCAAAATAATCCTCTAAATTTCCACCTGCTATATTTTCTATAGTTGTACCACTTATTATGGCTAACTTAACATCATTTTTTAAAAGCTTTTTCATTTCAAGAATAACCTCATCAACTGGTGATTTTCTTGAAGTTACTGCTGTTCCATCCCAATCAAAAAATATACCTCTATACTTTCTCATATATACCCCCCATTTTATCTATTATCTATAATTCTACTTATTCTTTTGTCCTCTTTAATATCTATGATTTCACCATATATGCCTAATGAAATTGTATCTCCTTTTATAAGCTTAACTTCAACGCCTCTTTTATTAACCTCTATTTCTATTAATCTTTTTCTGTAATTTATTCTAAATTTATAACTAGTCCACTTTTCTGGTATTGTTGGATTCAATTCTAAGAATCCTTTATTCATTCTAAGTCCTGCAAATCCATTTACTATCCCCTGCCATGTTCCTGCCATGTTAGCTGCATGTATTCCTGCATAAAAATTATTGTGATAATCATCTAAATCCATCCTTGCAGATTGAGAAAAATATTTATATGCCTCCTCGTGATACCCTATTTGACTTGCCAAAATTCCAAATACACAAGTTGACAAAGAAGAATGATGTAATGTAACTTCTTGATAAAAATCATAGTTTCGTTTAAGCTCTTCAATAGTAAACAGATTACTATGTAAATACATTCCTAATATAGCATCTGCCTGCTTTGACATCCTTTGTCTATAAACAAACAATGGGTGATAATTTTCATATAACAAATGTCTTTTTTCCACTGGAATTTTTGAATCATCCCATTTTTTCCTCTTCATAAATCCATCATCTAATGGATAAATCCCAAGTTTTTCTTCATATGGGAAGTACATATTTTCAATTATTCTCTCCCAATAAAAAATCTCATCTTCTTTTAAAGATAATTTCTCAACCAAACTTTCATATGCCTTCTTGTCCCTCTTTTTCAAAGTTTCTAATGCCCAAATAGCATCCTTTAAATTTTCCCTAGCCATAAGATTTGTATAGAAATTATTGTCAACTATTGCATTATATTCATCAGGTCCTGTAACTGCACATATACAATACTTATTATCTTCATACTCTGAAAAATCCCCTACATCAGCCCACACTCTTGCTGTTTCACAAAGAACCTCTGCTCCTTTTTCCTTTAAATAGTCAAAATCATCAGTAACATCCATATAAAGCTTAAATGCATAAGCAATATCAGCATTTATATGATACTGAGCTGTTCCAAGAGGAAAGTATGTTGATGCTTCCTCTCCATTTATTGTTCTCCAAGGATATAATGCTCCCTTATCATGACCAAGAACCCTAGCTCTTTCTCTTGCTTTATCTAAAGTGAAGTATCTGTAATCCAAAAGAGATTTAGCTATTTCAGGCATATTGTAAACAAAGACTGGAATAATATACATCTCTGTATCCCAAAAATAATGTCCTTCATACCCTTCACCACTTAAGCCTTTAGCTCCCATTCCTGTTTTTCCATCTCTCCCAACAGCTTGCATAATATGAAAAAGATTAAATCTTAATCCTTGCTGAAGAGCATCATCACCTTTAACTATAATATCTGCATTCTCCCAAAACTCTTTCAAATATGCTTTTTGATCTTCTTCTCCCTTTTCATACCCTTCTTTTTTAGCATTTTTAAGAGAATCTCCAATAAATGCCTGAAGACTTTCTTTATCAATATCTAGCGAGGATGTATAGCTTATAAACTTTCTAAGTATTATTTCCTCTCCTTCCTTACCACTCATTTCATAATAAATGCCTCCACTTAAATCACTTTCATAAATTCCACCGCTAAGCTTTTCGCCAACTACCTCATGAATGCATCCGCAGGCCATTGTTAACTTACTATTCTTAGTTGTTCCTTCATAATAAATGTCATCATTATTTATTAAAATCAAGTCCTTCATTACTCTTCTTCCAAAAGGACCATAATCCACCAAAGGATTAGTTTTTCTTGTATGATTTTCTACATTTCCATCTATCATAGAAAGCAAGGTTATATTACCACTAAAGTTAAGTGGAGTAACCTTATACTCTATTTCCATAATATTTTTATTTTTAAAACTAACAAATTTTCTTGTTGATATTTTTACTCTCTTACCATTTGGTGACTCCCAAATAAGGTTTCTTGTAACTACTCCCGCTTTCATATGAAGAGTACGCATATATTCTTCAACATTACCTGAGAACATGCTAAACTCTTCATCTCCAACAAACAACCTAATTATTTTGCAGTTTGGAAGATTAATTAAAGATTGGCTTTCTGTAGGAAACCCAAAATTCCATTCTCCATATCTTATATGCTCACTTTCATAAAATCCATTTATAAAATTGCCTTCCAATCCAGTATTAACATCAAAATCATATCCTTCTTCAAAAGTTCCTCTTGTCCCTATATAGCCATTACTTAAAGCAAATGTTGTTTCATTTCTATAATTATTATTTATATCAAAGCTATCCTCTGTTATATTCCAAGGTTCTATCTTATAAATAGACTCTATCTTATTTCCCATTTTCATTCCTCCCATAAGAATTAATAATCTATTTTCCAAAACACCTCATCCATTTTTACAAAAGAAAATAAAAACTCTATAGCATCTGGTTTAAGAGCTGTTTTATGCTGATTAATTACATTCCATTTTAAATTTAAATGATTTATATTTGATTGCATTTCCATTGGAACTCTAAAGCTTAAGCACTCTTCCCTTTTTAAATTTGAAGTTTCTTCCAAACTTTTAGGAACAGTAAATCTTTCAATATTCTCTGTAATAATAGGCCAATTTTCATCTCCATCAAAAGAATGAACTATTCCACTATACAAGTCTATTTTTATTCCCTCTTCCTTTAATTCTCTTAATACATCAACTACAAAAAGATACAAATAACTATGATCTCCATGATTATCAAACTGAGATGTTGTAAAAATATTCATAGGTTTATATTCCTTTATAACTCCCTCTAAATCACCCAAAAAATCTTTTCTACAATAACTGCCCTCTTCACTAAAGTTTTTAAAATGATATGTATTTCCATCTTCTAATGAATATGTTTTTTCAGAACATCCTGAAGGTATTATTCTATTTATGTCACTTTCTTCATAAAGTCTTCCTATAAAACTCTCTTCCTTTGGCATTCCTGTATCTGCATATCCTAAAAAAATCACATTTTCCCTATCTAACCCTAAAAGAGTTAACCCATCTAAACTCTCTTTCATCCTAGTTCTTCCAATCGAAAAATCACTTGCTCCATAATCTCCATTAGTAGCCAATACAACTTTTACGTCAAGCCCACTATTTAAAGCACTTTTTATCACACCTGCTGTCATTAGCAATTCATCATCCTCATGTGGAACTATAATCATAATACTTCCAAAACTTTCATCTATATGCTTATCGATCATAACTTTTCCTCCTATACTATGATTCAATTTCTATAACCATAGAAGCTCACCAAACTTTAACTTTCACAAAATTAAGTAAGCTTTTTAATACTAGTTTTTAATAGCTAGCAAAATCAACACTTCTCTAAAGATAGAATCTTATTTTAAGAATATGCTCTCTTGCTAGCTAAAACATTAATCATATTATTTGAATTTCTAACCCTTTACTGCACCTGTTGTAACTCCACCTATTATGTACTTTTGCATAAACACATAAAATATCATAAGTGGTGCAACTCCTAACATAAGCATTGGGAATAATGCTGTCCAATCTGTTGAGAATTGCCCTATATTTCTTGAAACCTCTTGTAATATAACTCCATTTGATCTACTTTGTAAGAATAATAATGGTGTTAAGAACTCATTCCAAACATTTAGTGTTACAATAATAACTACTGTTGAAATAACTGGCTTTAAAAGAGGTAAAACTACTCTAAAAAACTTTTCAATTATTCCACATCCATCTATATCTGCTGCCTCCTCTAGCTCAACAGGAATAGTAGCTTCAATAAACTCTTTAAAAAGGAATATTGCTTGAGGAGTATTTATTGCCACATTTACCAATATAACAGCAAAAGGACTATTCATAAGATGTAAAGTCTTCACTATTTTATATAAACTAACTATATTCATTTGAAATGGTACAATTAATCCTGCTAAAAATAGCAAGAACATACGATTTCCAAGCTTAGTTTTTGTCCTAGCTAATGCATATCCAGCCATAGATCCTAAAATTACTATTAATATAACGGCAGTAGCTGTTATAAAAACAGTATTTCCTAAAGCTCTTGGGAACTCCATCTTCTTCCATGCCTCTGCATAATTTTCAAATACCCAAACTGATGGTAATCCAAGTGGATTTGCTGTTGCCTCCTTAGGTGATTTAAATGTTGTTACTAATAAATAGTAAATTGGAGTAAACCATATCATAGCTAAAAGAATCATAGCTACTTCTAGTCCCCATAATTTCTTTGTTTTATTATTTGGTGATTCTAAGTTTAATTTACTTATCATGATATAGCCTCACTCCATTTCCCCATTAGTTTTGTTGTTACTCCGCTTATTATAAGAACTATAACAAAGAAACAAACACCAAATGCTGCTCCCGTACTATAAAATCCATCTGATATACCTTTTTTCATCATAACTGTCATAACTGTTTCAGTTGCATTACCTGGTCCGTCCTGAAGTCATTGAGTAGATAATATCAAATACTTTCATACCTCCTATAAGACCTGTAACCACAATTATTTTAACTGAAGGACACATCAAAGGAAGCGTTACATTGAAGAATTGTTTTAAGCCACTAGCACCATCTATGCTGGCTGCTTCATATAGCTCTTTTGGTATAGATTGTAGATTTGCTAAGAATATAACCATTGCCCATCCAGTCCATTGCCAAGCCTGTGTTAATATAACTGAAAATAAGTCTCTGTTAGTTGTAAAGAAATTTACTGTGTCTAGTCCTAATGAATGTAATATATTATTTACTAGTCCATAATCTGAAGAAGATAATATAAAATTCCATAAGTATCCTATAATCAATGAACTAAATACTGCTGGAAAGAAAAATACAGCTCTTAATAAGTTTCTACTCTTAAGCTTTTTATTTAATAAGACTGCCAATGGAAGCCCAAGTATAGTTTGTAAAGCTGTAAGAACTATTGCATATATTACTGAATTCTTTATACCTATTAACATAACAGGTGTTTCAAAGACCTTTAAATAATTCTTTAATCCTACAAAATCTAAATTTGTTGGATTTATATCTGTGTAATTTGTAAAACTATAAAATATTGTATAAACAAAGGGTATAATACTAAATATTAAATAAATTGCTAAAGCTGGTAATATAAAAATATAAAAATACTTTCCTAATGTTCCAGGCTTTCTTCTCCTTTTTTTAGCCAATTCCATATATATTCCTCCTAAAAATTAAAGCTTTGCTTCTTTTATTAATTCCTCATTTGGTATGACATATTTTAAAGAAAGCAAAGCTCTAAATTAAACTGCTTATTATATTTTAAATAAATTTTTATTTCCGCTAATTCTTAAAACCTATTTGTTTATAAGTTCACCTGCAGCATTATCAACATTTTGTAATGTTGTTTTTAAATCTTGATTTCCAAGTAAATAGCTTTGCATTTGTTTACCGTAATCTACATGAACAGCTCCAGCATCTCCCCATTCATTCCATGGACAATAGATATGTCCTGCATCTATAGCCTTTTCAGCACCATTGAAAGCTGCTGGAAGTTCAAATGTTACTCCTTTTAAGTAAGATGATCCACCTTGGTTATTTTGCCATAGAGCTTTTTGTCCCTCTGGAGTTGCTATTGCTTCTAAAACCTTCATTGCTTCATCCTTATTCTTTGATTTAGCATTTACTGCAAATCCACATCCTGGTCCACCAATTAACCATCCATCACTTGGTTTTGTTCCATAGAATGGCATCATATTAAGTTTTAAATCAGGGTTCTTTTCCTTTATAGCTTCTAAATCCCAAGGACCGGAACAAAACATAGCTGCTTTTCCTGTTGCAAATTCTTCTAAAGCCTGATCATGATCTATTCCTGTCATATCCTTTGTATAAATTCCTGACTTTATCATTTCTGACCATTTTTCTAAATACATGTTCCATGTTCCATCTAACTTAACTTTGCCTTCTCTAAATTCTTGTCCAAAATTTTTACCAGCATCTGTTGATAAATACTCTGCAGTTACAAAAGCCATAGAATTTTTAAGCATTGGCTCCCAAGATTTCAAACCTGCAGCCAATGGTTTTATACCTAGTTCTTGCAATTTTTTGCTAGCTGCTATAAATTCATCAAAAGTTTTAGGTAATTCTATATTATTATCATTAAAAATTTGTTCATTGTAATATATTCCTTCAAACCAACTTATACCTGGTAAAGCATATACATTTCCATCATACTTATAAACATCTGTACCCGAAGGAGAAAATCTCTTTGATAAATCGTTTACATTAACTAGATAGCCTAACTTAGCATGTTTTAAAGCTGATGCTGGTGATTCACATATGATATCAGGGCCCTCTTCAGCTGAAAGTTGAGTATCAACTATTGTATTATAGTTAGAGTTATCAATAAACTGATATTCAATTTCTGCATTAGGAACTTTTTCCTTTAAATATTTAAGTAAATCCTTCATTGTATCCTCATTATTCCAGTTTGTCATACGAAGTTTTACCTTCTCACCTGATGCCTCACTATTTGTTTTAGCTTCTTCACTTCCACATCCAACCATAGCAGTAGCTCCAAGTACCACACACAAGATTGAACTTAAAATTTTCTTTTTCATTATGTACATCCCCCTTTTAATATTCTTTCACTCTTTTTTCTGTTTTAGCTTCTCTCTATGATTAAATTATAATCTCTTTAACAAAGTTCATATATAATACATTTTTTCGAAACATTGCACTATTTTATGTACTTTACAAAAAATAGTGCAATATTAAGAATTTAAGCTATTTAATTTTAGGTAACTTTAAACTTACACATACATATATGCCATCTACCTTTTCAACTTTCAAATTACACTTAATATCATAATAAAGCTCTATTCGCTCTCTAATATTAGATATTCCATACCCCTTCCCAGAGCTATTTAAAATAATTTCTAAATCAATATTTTCATCTCCATAATTTGTATTATAAATATTAAAAACCAAATTATCCTTTTCATTATTAAATTCTAATTTTATTTTTCCTCTTTCCCCACCATAATTACAATCAATTCCATGCTTTATAGCATTTTCTGCAATAGGTTGAAGTATGAAATTTAACATTTTACATTCCATACCCTCCTCATCAATTATATATTCCACATCAAAGTTATTTGAATGAGCTAATCTTTGTATTTCCATATAAGATTTTATATTATCAATCTCATTTTTTACAGTTGTAAGTTCCTGCCCATTATTTAAACTTGTCCTATAAAATTTAGCCAAATGTCCTGTTATATCACTTATATCATCATTTCCCTCTCTAATAGCTTTCCACTTAATCGTTGATAATGTATTATAAAGGAAATGTGGATTTATCATAGCTTGAAGGGCTTTTAACTCTGTAGCTTTCTTCTCTAATTCAATTTTATAAACTCTATTTATCATTTCATTTAATTGTTCACTCATATTTCCTAAACTATTTGTAACAGCTCCAATTTCATCTGTGTCTTCTGTAAATATAGGTCTTTTAAAGTTTCCCTCTGCTATTTCCTCTGCCTTATCCTTTAAAAGTAATATTCTTTTACTTAACAATTTAGATAGCACACTAATCAATACCACCTCTAAAACCAAACAGATTCCAACTATAAGCAAAGTAGATTCAATAATTGGCATAAGCTCATCTGTTATATTAGCTTTATTTATATAATAAAATACTCTTAACCCTATGCTATCTATTTCATTATCACAGATTAAATATCTCTTTTTATCAAGTATTTCTCCTAAATCTCCACTAGAATTCAATACTTCTTCCATAACCAACTTATCTATCTTCTTATTATTAGAAACTTTTACAGTAACAATACTGTTTTTATTATCTTTTATAATAATTCCATTTCCTAAGTAATTCATTTTTTCAACTGGTTCATTAATAATACTATTAAAGAACTCCATTCTAAGAACTCCAATAACTCTACTATTAGTTTTAGTATCTAAAATAGCTCGTGTCAGAAAAATCTTACCATCATCATACTGATAAAATGTTTTAAAGTTCCTTTCACTATTTTTATACCACTCTTCATCTTCAACTAAAGTACTTGGCTTTAAAAAAGATCCAATCTCCTCATTTACATTTGGAGTATATATATCTATTTCTTTTATATAAGAATCACTTGTTATAAAGTACCAAAATATTGGCTCTACAGTCTCATTTAATGTTTGTGCTATAGAAATATTATCACTTGATTTATTTTCTATAACTCGCCTAAAATTTAAATTATATGCTAAATATTTTGCATAACTTTCTTCCTTCTTAAACCTAGAATCTAGCTCATTAGTTATGCTTTTCATATTATTAACCATAGTTTTTTCTGTTTGTGCCATTAGATTTTGTCTTGATTCACTAAAAGCATATATTCCTAAAAGTATTATTGGAATAGAAACCAATATGCTAAAGCTTATAATTAACTTTTTTCTTATAGATGCCTTCCCTAAAAACCATTTAATAACTCTCTTTCCCATAAGCTCTCTCCTATTTACAAGCACTTTCTTTAAATACCTTTGGAGTCACACCAAATGTATTTTTAAAAATACGATTAAAATAAGATTGATTTTCATATCCACAAGCCTTTGCCACTTGTACTATCTTCATATTTCCAATTTCTAAAAACTCCTTGGCTTTATCCATTCTAAAATCAGTTATATATTTTACAATATTTGATCCAGTTTCTTTTTTAAATACATAACTTAAATAAGATGATGTAAAATTAACCTTTTCTGAAATATAATCTAAACTTAATTCTTTGTCATATTCAGCTTGTATTATTCTAATAACCTTATTTGCTACCCCTTTTTCATCTATAATTTCATTATTGCTAAACTCTCCAACCTCTTCAATAATCTCATGAAAGCATAATTTAATATTACTATTAGAATTACATCCTAACACTTTTTGAATCATACTTTTCTTTTTCTGCTTATCATAAATATTAAAAGTTACAAAAAGCTTATCCACCAAATCATAAAAAATATGGTGTATATATATTGTGCTTGCAGCCCCTTTTTTTAATAAATAATCTATAAGTTCATCAATATAAAATCCAGTTTTGTTTAAGTCTTTTGATAAAATAGATTTATTAATATTTTCTCTAATACTCTCTATTTCATTTTCAAAAACTTCATTGGATATATTAAAATTATTAATCATAAATACCTTTGGTGTAAATTCATAGATTTTTGACTTTATCTCTTCAATCCTCCTAGCCTCCAAAAAGATATCACTGACCATATTAAGAATATTACCTACAAAAAATATACACTCCTCATTTTTTAACATCCTAATTTCCTTTAACAGTTTATTACAAAACTCTTCCACTTCTAATTCATTTATTCTAGAATTGCTATGTAAAATCAAATATGATTCATTTGGGTAAAAGTTAACATATTCATAGTCATATTTCATATATGCACTAACAAGTGTTAAGAAAACATTTTCATATTCTTGAAAAAAACTATTCTTGCTCTCAATATTTATTATCAATAAATTTTCTAAATTTAAATTTATATTATAAGAACTCAACCTTTCCTTAATACTCTCTTCACTATTATCTTTAGTAATTAAGTCATATAGAACAATTTTTTTATTTGACTTCATTAGAAATATTTTTTTCTCTTCTTCAAGTTTATTTCTATTACAAGACTCTATAACATCACCCATAACCTTTTTGAATTCATCAATTTCTATAGGCTTCAATAAATAATTAAAAACCTTAGCCTCTAAGGCTTTCTTTGCATAGTCAAACTCACTATAAGCACTAAATATTACTGTTTTTATTGTCTTATCAAAATTAAAAACTTCTTTGGCAAGTTCCAATCCATCCATAAATGGCATTTTTACATCAGTAAAAAGTATATCTACACTATGCCTCTTTATATAGTCTAAAGCTTCTTTTCCGTTGGTAGCCTTATATATCTCTAATTGAAAATCAAATTTCTTTATAAGAAACTCTATTCCATCACGCTCTGTAGCTTCATCATCCACTAATAAAATTTTTAACATAAATCTCCACCTCATAACCCAATTTATATATTTAATACTTCTGAAAATTTTTTAAAAACACCTCTTCGCCATAAAACTACTTATAACTATATTATAATAAGTTCATATCTAACAATGAAATACTTCTAAAATCATCATTTTTCTTAATTTCTTCCTTAATTATTTTACCTTCTTTTGAGAAAATCTTATATGCTCTACTTTCCTCTTCAGAAGATAAAACTCTATACTTTCCATCAATTAGTGCTATAGCACAATTATTATCTAGGGCAATTCCAATCTCATTCCTCTCTCTTATCATTCTATAGAATTCTTCTTCTCTTCTTCCTTCATTGAAATGTGGACAATGGAATCCATTAATCAATCCCAAGCCCTCAATTTTTATATACTCAAAGCCATCTTCGCTCTCTTCATCTTCAATCTCACTTTGTCCATACTTAAACCAACAAATAGAGCCAGCGCTAAGCCCTGAAAGTAAAGTTCCTCTTTCATATGCATCCTTTAAGAATTTATCAACCCTTTTCTCTTTCCAAACCTTAAGCATATGGATGGTATCTCCACCACCAACATAAATAATATCTGCCCATTCAATCTTCTCTTCAATCTCACTCTCTGACAACTTGTTATCTAAAAGATATAGAACATCTACTATTCCGCCTAATTTTTCTTCATATAGAGCTCTAAATCTTACACAATAGCCCTCTGGTTCAAAGCTTGCTGTTGGAATAAATAAAACATTAGGCTTCTCTTTTCCATATAACTTAACTATCTCTTCATCAATCCTGTAAGTCTCTCCTTTAGAAAGCTCTCCTCCACCTATTGCCACAATCTTCCCCACAAAATCTCTCCTCTCAAATATACCTATTTATATATTAATCTATGTTTTAATAAAAAGTCTCACTATACAATTCTTATAAAAAAGTATATCACATAAATTGAAACATTTCCCATAATATACAAAACCCAATATATATTTAAAGATAAATGCTATACTTAGTCTAAGCACAAATTTATCTAAATTTCTAGCTAACCAAAATCAAAACTAATTTTGAAACAGATTTAAGTAACTATAAAAGGGAGTGAATTAAATGGGAAAAGATATTAAAAGGGAACTTGTTTTAAAAGAAGACTTAATTCAAGGATTTAAGAAACTTGGATTGGAAAAAGGACAAAACATAATGGTGCACGCCTCTCTTAGTAGCCTAGGCTTTGTCTGTGGTGGAGAGCAAATAGTAATTGAATCATTAATAGATGCTGTTGGTGAAGAAGGAACCTTAATGATGCCAACTCAAACTTGGAAAAACCTAGACCCATCTAGTGGTGTTCACTGGGAAGAGCCTGAAGAATGGTATGAAGCAATAAGAAATAATTGGCCAGCCTATAACAAGGATATAACTCCAACAAACACTATGGGAAAGGTTGCTGAAATGTTTAGAAAATGGCCTAATGCCAAAAGAAGTAATCACCCTGTAAGATCTGTTGCTGCATTAGGTAAAAATGCTGAATATCTAACAGAAAATCATAACCTAGAAAATATATTTGGTGAAAATTCTCCTATAGACAAACTATACAAACTAGATGGCTATGTACTATTAATAGGTGTAGGCTACGATAAAAACACCTCAATCCATTTAGCAGATACCTTAGCAAAGTACCCTTCAAAGCATCATGAAGACAATAGTTGTGCAATGATTGTAAATGGAGAAAGAGAATGGGTAACCTACAAAACTCTCTATGTAGATGGAGAAGATTTTGAAAAAATAGGTGAAGACTTTGAAAAATCCAATAAAGTTAAATCCTTAAAAATTGGTAATGCCACAGTTAAATTTATGAAACAAAGAGATTTAGTTGACTTCTCAATTAAATGGATAGAATCAAACAGAAAGTAAACACACTAATTACTTATGTAAACTTAAACAAATTTATTTAAACTCAATAATAGACTATGTTTTAAATTCATGTTGATTGCAGCTATCTACTCAGTCCTACTTAAATTCACAAAGAGTATTTATTATTCTCAATAGATTATAAAACTCTAACATAAGTATTAGGTGATTTTTCACCTGTATCTAAAACAAGCACTACTTTAAAACATAGTCAAATAAAAAACTTTCAAACAATAATAATTTACTAAAAGTACTTTTTAAACTTATTATATATTAATCACCTCTATTTCACTTTTCATCTTTAAAACTTTTCATCACTACTCCCTTACACTAAAAGGAATTTATTGTATTTAATAGAACTATATATCTATATAATAAACTATTTTTAAGGAGCCTTTCATGAATGAGTTAATTTTAAAAAGATGTAAGTACTGTGATCAGAAATATACTGGTTCAAGTGAAAGCATCTGTTGCTCTGATACTTGCCAAGATAAATACTCAAAATATATAAACTTAAGAAAAAAAGCTAAAATTCCACTTAACTCCATCTATATAACTCTTATGATAATTCTTTTAATAAGTTACTTTTTCTATCCAAACGCTCCACTAACACCATATTGTTCTCTAACTTCCATACTAATCATATACATCTTAGAAATAATCTTCCCCTTTGGTGAAGATGAAGGTTTAAAGAAAAGGGGTGTTAGAAAGACAAAAATTCTTAGAAGATTTCTTTGGAGTATCGCCCTTATCTACTTCTCAATACTTTACTTTAAAGCTATTTAACAGAATAAAATCTGTATCTTAATGATTACTATCTATAAAAAATAAGCAGATATAAATTAAAATTTTCTTCTAACTTATATCTGCTTATCTCACCATAACTAATCATCCTATTTGTTTACTGCGTAATAACATCTTTTTGGTGACATTATTTTCTCATCTTTTTTAAGATCTTTGATAGCTTTATCAACATCCTTTTTCTCTAATCCAGCTTTTTCAGCTATCTCTCCACCTTTTAATGGCTCTTCTGAGTTACTTAAAACTTCTAGTACTTTTTCTTTTATATCCATGTCCTTCACTCCTTCTTAAAAAGAAATTTTCCTGATATATTTATTATAACTCTTTCTATGATTATTTTCAAATAATCATTATTAATTAATTGTAATAATCTATACAGCAATAAATTATCATAAAAAACAATATATTATGTACTATATTCTTTCAACTAAATTTTATTTGAACCTATAGTAGTATTCTTCACCTTATTAAAAAGTAATTTCACTATTAAAAATATTACATAAAATACTATTATATTTTGTATTAAATTTAATACGTTTATTCCAAATCCAGATAAGAAAGTTCTATTCAAATCTTGCTCGTGAAATGTTAAATATTTTAGTGGATATCCAAATGATTTATATCTTTCACCTGTATTTGGTATAGGATATAATAATGTAAATATTAAATTAGTCCAAAGAGCATAATTTAATATCTTTAAGTTAAATATTTTTTTCCTCATTTTAATCCTCCTTCGCTACTCTTAATCAAGGTGTATCGCTTCTTTATAACATTTTCAAATACATACCTAATCTTCTTATTTAAGCCCAACCTTTAATAAGAATAAAACTCTTAATTAACTAGCAAAGTCCCTTGATGAAAAAACATCTTAAAGCTTTTTCCCTCTTTTCTCCATAAAGAGCTACGAAGTGAATATCTCTTTCTTTCATCAATTTCATCATATTTAACCACCTTATAGGTAGCTAGTACACATTTATCATCTATTTCCTTTATATCAAAATTTAAAATCTCCCAATTTAAGCTTCTCTCATCATCTTCCGCTTGGAAAACATCACCTTTTTTATAATGATATTCGCTCCCCGAGCTACTGAATTCAACAAAGTCATCTGCTAAAAGCTCATTTATCTTTTCTGCTGACTTTCTAACATCAGAACTTAATAAATTCTTCTCTAACTCCAATATTTCATCTCTTGTACACTTCATAATAAACACCTCAAATTCATCCATAATATTTTCCCAATCTGCATATATCTATTTAAGTGTCTTAGCTTCTTTTTCTATATCTTTAAGCTTCCCATATGTCTCCAAAGTTTTTGCATCTAAAAATCTCTGGTTTCTCATATAATCATCTTCGTCACAGAATGCTTCATCTTCACTCTCTTCCTTATATTGCTCTCTATATTCCCTAATAGCACAGATCTGCCCATATAACCATTCTGATATATTCCTAACTTCATAAATATTCTCTAAATCGAAACCACCTTTAAATTCCTTTATTAATATGCTCTCTCCATCTCCTAGAATCTTATTTTCACTTCTAGGTAAATCTCCTTCTTCAATAACAGCCTCTAACTTTTGTAAACTTTCTATAAGATTAAGCGCTCTTTCTGCAAGCTTCATCTTTACACTACTCATGGTCTTCCCCTCTCAAATAATCAAATAAATTAAACTAACGAAATTTATTATTTTATCAATTCCTATTTTACATACAAATTATTACAGAATTAAGACAAAACAAAAAAGATTTAAAGCTAATTTAACTTTAAATCTTTCTAATCATTTACTATAAATAATCCTATGTTTCATAAGCTTTATACCTACATTGTATAATAAAAAAATATATAATACCTATTGAAAATCCTTACACTCATATTACAATTTTGAAACTATTCTTAATATGTTATCTAAAACTCTTCATAACTTATGTTATGATCTTCATCTGGAAGACTTTTATTCAAAGTAATGTAAGCAAGCCCTACTAAAATAGGTAAAGTTAATATTGATAATGTTAATAAAATAGATAAGCTAAATAAGTTCATAATAAAATCCTCCTCTTAAATATAATTTAACTAATTTTTAATTATGTTTCCTAAACTTCTTAAATTAATTATATATAAAAATACTAAAATCATACATCGAATTACATTACACTTAGATTACAAAATTGAAACATTTATTAAGAAAAGATAACTCTATACTTCCACAATACTAATTTAAAACAGAGCCTAAAAATAAAAAGTTGTATAAAACCTAGCCTAATAAAACTCTTTTCTAGGAAGGTATCGCCCTTCAAGTTTTATTGTAAGTTTATCATACAACTTATTATTTAAAATTATTCAATTGTAATTTAAGCTTAGCTTTGTTTTAGGTCATTGCTACTCTTTAGACAAATTCAAATCTGCTTTCCAGTTCTATCTAAAAAGAAAACATCAGTTTAAAACAGCTAATTTCTTTAATATCATCAAACCTATTTATATTAAAATTCCTCATAACTTATGTCAACATCTTCTTCAGGAAGATTTTTATTAAAAGTAAGATAAGCCAATCCTACTAAAATAGGTGCAATCAATATTGAAAACGTAATTAAAACAGGTAAACTTAATAATTTCATAATAAAACCCTCCTCTTATTAATTAACAAATAAGTATCTAATGTTATTTGTTAATAATATTATAACACCCTAAAATATAAATAAACAGTCTGTTAATAAAAACGTTTTCATGATATAATAGGAAGGTAGGATATCTTATACAAACCCTCCTTATATTTCAAATAAATTAAATCTCTATTTTCATACCATCATAGGCAAACTCTATACACTCAAGCTCCTTCTCAATCTCAATATAGTCATCATAAGACTTACCCCAATCCTCTTCTAAATGAGTAATAATAACCCTCTTTATACTATACTTATCCTTTAGGTTCTTAACCTCATCCATAATAAATAAATCATTCCTAAGCGGATTATCTTCACCTAATATAACCCCATCCTTAAGTACATCACCAACTATAGTATTTCCTATAATCATGCAATCTGCTCCATTAAATATATGGTCTCTGGAAATGGCTTAACATCACATGGTGCATATATAAGTTTCTTCCCCTTCTTTTCAAAAACAAATACAGTAGCATGATTAACGCCAATAAAACTTATTTTTATATCATCAATAATAATCTCCCTATTAACATCTTTTCTCTTAATAAGCTTTCTAACATTCTCATAATAATCCATATAAGGACCAAACTCAAATCTTATAGAGTTAATACTTTCAATAACATTCTCTAAAGCAATAACCTCAATGGGATTATCACACTCTTTTCCCAAAGAAACATCAAACCAATTAAGCCTAAGCTGTTCAAAAACTCTCATTCCAAGAGTATGATCTGGATCAACATGGCTAAATAAAACTCTATCTATTTCTCTTACTCCACAATTATTCAATCCATGACAAATATCCTCTGGAGTATCAACAAGTAAATTCAAATCCTCTAAAAACAAACTACACCCACATCTAGAATAAGGAATCCCCTTAATTCTAGCCTCTTCACAAACCTTACACATACATATTGGTCTAGGTAATGCCACACATCCACCACTACCAACAATAGTAAATCTCATGACCTTCTCCCCCTTTAAAATCTATATTTCACTCATACTACCACACTTTTTACCAATTTAAAACCGCATCATTTCCCCTTTTTCTCCTAATCATCTCTTAATATAAAACTATATTATAGACACTTTATTTTTTCTTATAAAAAGCAACAATTTAGCAACTAAAAACAAAACAGGTAGCTCTATTAATGGTCCTATTATAAGTGCTAAAGAAATTAGTGGTTTATCTGGAAATGAAGAAACTGCTATAGCTAAAGCTATAGGTGAATTCCTAGCAAGCGTAGTTAAACTTAATGAAACACCATCTTCGTAGTCTAAATTTATTACTCTTCCAATAACTCTTCCAACAAAAAAATTAATTATAAAGAATAATAAAACTGGTATAAGCAATATAAATAGCACCTCATAATTTTCAACTAATATCCTTCCTTGAGAAGCAAACATTGCTACTATAGCTAGATTTAAAAAATGTCCCTGAAAATCACAAGCCCTAGGAATAATCTTTTCTTTAAATTCATAAGTTCCAACCTTTTTTAAAATACCCCATCTAGCCACTATTGATGCCGTCAATGGGAGTATCAAACTTAAGATTACGCCTTTTCCTAAATCTAAGATATTGATATCTATACTAGCGCCCCCTATAAATATTATGTAAAGCGGTAATAAAGCTAACTGAAGTATCAAATTCAAAGGAAGTATAGATGAACCTAAAGCCACATTCCCCTTAGCAATTCCTGTAAATATTAAATACCAATCTGTACAAGGTGTCACCATAAGCATAACAAATCCAACTAAAAGCTCTGGTTGATCTCCCAAAAATAATTTTCCCAAAATAAATATTAAAATCGGTGTCCATAAAAAATTTATACTAACTGACCATACTGTAAACTTTAAGTTCTTAAATGAAGCTCCTATGTCTCTTAAAGGCACTTGTATAAAAACTAAAAATAACATTATCATTAATGAAGGCATTATTAAATATTCTGAATACCTATTAACAATTGCTATTTGTCCAAGCAAAACACCTAATAATACCATAAATAAAATATTAAAACTTTGAAACCTGTTTACATCTTCCATTAATTCACTCCTCATACTTAAACTATCTTTCAATTATGATTTCTCTTTAGTTCAATCTTGATTTTTTTCTCATAATCATCTTCACTACTTTACATACTACTATTAAACACTCTCATCACTTATAGAAATGGTAGTATTCTCTAAAAAACAGATAAATTTCTCTAATCTCGCCATATGATTATGATTATCATTTTAAATTATACAAAATATTAAATTATCTTTCAAGTCAAAGAAGAGTATTTGCTATAACTCCCTCTTCCTCTTCACACTTAAAATAATCTACAACTTTCATATTTTTTTGAAGTGAATACTGAATTATTCTATTTCTAACAATATCATGTACAAATACCATTCCACATTTAGGACACTTTTTCCCTGGAACATTAATTGCCTTAATCACTTTGCCCTCATACTCCACATCAAAATCAGTTGTAAAATCCCTCAACCACTTCTTGCAATCTTTACATCTAAACAAATCCATCCCCCCTATTCACCAAATCTATACTTTCATTCTATTAATGTCACTTTATGTTTTATGTATATTTCCCACAACAAAATATAGCTATAAATTAAAAAGCTTACAAAATCTAGTGTTTTTCATCTTTACTTATCACTAAAGATTATTTAAACCTTTGACTCTTTTTAAATCCAGATATTTCCCCACTAAATCTTCTTAACTCCCTATTTAAATTTATCTAAATTTAACCTATAATCAACTCCAAGTCTAATTAAATAAAGTTTAATAAAAATTAACCTAACTCTAAAAGGAATCTTCATTTGTAATCTAGAAAATAATCTTATGCTAAAATAATTATTTAACTAAGGAGAACTATTAATTATGCTAAGAAAATTTATTACGGGAAGTGAAGTAATAGAGAAATCTTTAGGTTACTTTCCTTCATTCCATGATGATATCATTGAGAAAGTTGAAATATCCAAAGAAGGAATAAAACTATATTTAACCTTACAGTCACATCCTAAAAACATAAAATCACCTAAAATAAGACTTAAATTCCTTCATGTCTTAAGCTAATCATAAAAGTACATTTTTAATAACTCAAAATCTTATAAGGAGAAAAATATGAAAATAGGACTTGCCTCTAAGGAATTCATAAACAATGATATTCAAAAAAATACTTTAACTATAATTGAAACCATGAAAGAAGCTAAAGAAAATAAAGCACAAATGATATGTTTTGGAGAAGCCTTTCTTCAAGGATTTGATTCTCTAAGTTGGAACTATGCTAAGGATAAAGTAATAGCAATAACTAAGTCTTCTCTCCACATTAAAGTCATAAGTAAATTTGCTAATGACCTTGATATAGCAGTATCTTTTGGATATATAGAAAATGATAATGACCTTTTATATTGCAGCTATATTGCGATTGATAATACTGGTAATATAATTCATAACTTTAAAAGGGTTTCCCCTGGCTGGAAGGAATCTTGTGATTTCAAATATTATAAAGAAGGTACTGAATTATCAACTTTTGCTTATAAGGATTTAACCTTCGCTATAGGTTTATGTGGAGACTTTTGGTATGAGGAAAATATTGTTAAAGTCTCAAAACTAAAAAAGGATGTTGTTTTATGGCCATTATTTGTAGATTTTGCTATTGAAGAATTCGAGAAGCAATATAAAGAAGAATATGCCAAACAAGTGAAACCCTTAGGTTCAAAAGTACTATTTATAAATAGTATATGTAAAAAAACGCCCTCCTTTGGAGGATGTCTTGAATTTTTAGATGGTAATATTCTTAGCGAACTTCCTATAGGTAATGAAGGTATCCTTTATATAGAAATCTGAAGCTCAAATATTTTTACTAATCGTATATATTGGTGTTTTAATGTATCAGATATAAAATATCTTATTTTGACTATTGACTGTGCAAATTTAACATCATGCAACCTTACAAAAAAATGCGGTTTTGAACTCTTTGAAAAAAGAACTCCACTTAGTCATAAACAACATAATTTGGAAAGTGATAGCTACTTTTACTACAGAAAATATAGAAACTCTAAATTAAATAGGGAAACTTAAAATATTTTTTCATTTTTTGTTGACAAGCACTCTAAATTGATGTTATTATAAATAAGCAGTTGGTACTAATACAGTGCTAATTATGTAGAGCTTGGTTGTCCTTCGCCGGATTCCAAGCTCTACTACTTTATATAGACTTTTATTTAATTACCCATCTAATTTAATTAACATATAAATATCAACATATGTACCATATAAATAATCATTAAATACTCTAAGCTAAACACTTTCTTATATTTTATTATATATCTCAATATCAACAAAACTTATCCTTAAACTACTCTTTGCTTTTTCCTTTTTTACTATCTATCAATAACTTAATACTCCATATTATAAATATTAAAACCACTATAGTTGATATTATTAGGCATATAAAATAATTTGGAATTGATATTAATATAAACTTTCTAGAATAATATCCTATTAGGACCAAGATTCCTATATAACACAAATTCCCTAAAAACATAAAGACAAAATCTTTCTTTTTTCCGTTTGAACTTATAATTATGCCGAAAACTAAATATATCATTGGAACTGAAAGTATTAATCCTGCTAAAGGTAATAATTTTAAATTAAAACTAGAATTCCAAAGTGAATTAAAGTTTAAAGGGTTTATTGCTCCTAACTCTGTAATACAATTTAAGGCTATAAAGAAAGGAGCTACCTTAATTACTGACAAAATTATTGATTTAATGTTTTTCATTTCATAAAGTTTATTATTTCCTCTATATTCCTCAACTATCCTATTGCAAAATTCTTTGTAATCACCACCTATAAAATCATATAAGTTTTCTCCTCTTTCTTGTGCTCCCAATAGCATATCTAAAATATCATTTATTGCTTCTTCTGAATCCTTTTCTGTTAACTTAACCCTTATGTAACATACAATATCAGTTACTAAATCATTGTACTTTGAATCTATCTTTTGCATATTTTCATAATTAAACTTAATTTCTTCATTTATACTTTTTCTCATGTTATTCACTCCCCTTTACTAATAGTCCATCAACAAATCCTTTTAATTCATCCCAAAGATCTTTAAACCCCTGAAGCTCCTCTTCTCCTAAACATGTTAAAGAATAATACTTTCTTTGTGGCCCTAATGGAGAAGGTTTCTTACAAGAACTTAAAACACCTCTTTTTTCTAATCTAGTGAGTATTGGATATATTGTACTTTCACTTGCAGACTTAAATCCATAATTCCTAAGTTCCGTAACAACTTCATATCCATAAGTCTCTTCCTTGTAATTAATTATTTGTAATATACACCCTTCTAAAACACCTTTTAAAATCTGAGAATTATTATTCAAACATCCACCCCCCTCTACTACGTATTGCATAGTAGCTTTCCCTCATTTTACCACTTGCAACACTACTACGCAATACAAAGTAGTTATTTTTACTAATACTAAGCATTTCAAATTTTATCCTCTAAAAATATATATCAAAATTAATATTAGCAATAAAAAAACCGAATTTATCTTTTTAAAAATATAAATTCGGTAATAGCTTGGATTTATATACTCCATTTAAAACATATTTATTATTATTCAATTACTAACCAATGATTTTTTCATACCTATATTCATTCAAACTTTTTCCTATATTAATTTCTTTAATAGTCCCATCATGTTTAAATCCAACTTTTTCATAGAATTTTCTTGCCTTTATATTATCTTCAAGGACCCATAAAGTTACCTTCTTATAACCTCTATTCCTTAATTCACCTAAGCCCCAGTTGATTAATTTAGTTCCTACGCCCCTTCCAAAATACTCTGGCAATAAATATATTCCCCATACTTCACCATAGCTATCAGTTTTATCTGTATCTCTACATTTTCCTATACATATAAATCCAATTACCTCATTATTACTCAAAATAACTGCATTCTCTTCCAATCCATCTTTTATAACTCTTTCAAAGTATCTTTGTTTTTTTTCTATATTAAAATTATCTAATATCTCATCTGGTATTATTCCCTTATATGATACTTTCCATGAGTTTGAATGTATCTTTGCTAAATCTTTAGCATCACTTATATATGCATATCTAATATCAAACATATTAATCTCCCTTTTAAACTTTATTGCACTATCTAATAGCTTGATAATTCCCCATCTATTCTTACCTTTCAAAGGCAATATAATTTCTACTTAACTAAACTTTTATAATACATAACTTCCTTAGCATTGCTAAACATCTTAGATTTTTCAGTCAAAACAAAGCCATACTTTTCATAAAACTTTCTTGCTCTACTATTCTCCTCAAAAACCCATAGGATTAAATCCTTAAAGCCAGCTCTTCTTACCTCTTCTAAAATATATTCCATCATTATTGAACCATATCCTACACCCCAATTTTCAGCTAAACTATGTATGCAAATCAGTTCTGCGTAACCCTTCATATTTTCTTCTCTTGCATCATTCCAATATGCTATACAATGTGGCTTCCCACCAACTGATAAGATATACCCATTTCCTATATCTTCTTTTAACAACATAGAATACATTTCCTCTGCTTTTTTTACATCAGAGAACTTTTCTATTTCTTCTCTAGACAAAATTTCACCAAAAGCAGCTTTCCATGATTCAGTTTGTATATAAGCTAATACTTTTTCATCCCCAACTTTCACTTTTCTTAAATCAATATTTTTCCCCATAATTCTTTCCTCTCTTCATATAATAGACTTAATATAAATCTGACAAGGATTCCATTCATCCCAAAGTGTATCAAAACACTCAAATTCTTTAAATCCTAAGCTTTTATAAAACATACTTGTTCTATTATACACCTCATAACAACCTTCCTTTACCGTCTTAACTTGCATATATAAATACCCTTGTTCTTTAGCATAATCATAACAAGCTTTAAATAAATCATTACCTATTTTATTCCTATGAAACTGCTTTAATACTCCCATAACATAGACTTCAGCAGTATATAGGCTTGTTTCTTTTAATGCAATAAATCCTCTCACTTGTTCATTTTCTATATCAGCCCAAAAAGGCATCTCCTTACTATACTTAATGTATTCAGCTGTACTATCTGGTAACCCAAACCATTCTGATAGCTCAGATAATATACTTTTTGCAATCTCTTCTTTCCTTTTTCTATCATCAATAGCAAATATCATTAAATTCTCCTTCTATTATTTCTCCATAATATAATTATGTAATAACACTCCATTTCTTTTTATGTTCTGTTTCTTAATGACTTTGTATCCTCTTCTTTCAAAAAATGGCCTTGCTGTAATTGAAGAATGTGTAATTATCTTATCCACCTGAAAAACACACTCTAACTCATCACAAATTGCAGTAGCAAATCCTTGATTTTGGTAATCCTTATGAACATATAATCTATCTAAATATCCAGTCTTATCTATATCTCCAAAACCAACTATAGTGCCATTTTTAACCGCAACAACCGAAAAATTTTCCAATAAAGATTGGTTCCACGCCTCTAAATCTACACTTCCTGTTGCCCATACGCAAAGCTGTTCTTTTGTATAATCCCTTGCATTAATTGAATGTACAGTATCATGAAATAACTTAACTAATTCCTTACAATCTTCAGGCTCATATCTTCTTATAATCATCTATTTTCTCCTAAATAACATATAAATAAATTCTTCTTACTTAAAAGCACTTATCTAAATATATTCTTTAACCCTAAATCAAATCCTCTTTATATATAATAATTCTTTACTCTATCTTAACAAATGCTAAGCCTTATTTAATTCAAGAATTAGAAAAAAAGCATTTTAAAATAACCACAACCGGCAATTTAAAATGCTCTTTACCATCCTAATTCCTAACATCTAGGATCTATACCTATCATCATAGAATTTACTTTCTCTTTAACAGCTTCTATTCTATTCTCTAATTTTATGAATTCATCCTCTGGAAAACCAATTTTTAATTTTTCTTTCAAATCATTAAATATCTTAAACTGCCTATTTATTAACTTTAATTCTCCTATAAATATTTTATCATCCTTTGAATCTTCCTCAGCCACAAACAAAGCCAATATAACATTATTAAAATCATCTATGTTATGTAAATATGTATCTTCAATTAATACAGCTATAGCAAACCTTTTTCCCCTATTCTCTTCAAGATTCATACTGTATAAATAATTTAAAGTTCTCATAGTTTCATTAAATTCAGCAAAATACATCTACCTCACTACCTCCTTCAAATAAACTTCTCACCATAAATCAATAATAACACAATTTAATATGCAATCATAAAAGGATTTAGAATCAAATAGACTCTAAATCCTTTTACTCTAAAAATCAGTCATTAACATAATTAATACTTCATAAACTTCAAATAACTCTTCTGTCTCAAAAATCTCCTGTAAGTTCTCCACATTTTCATCTGAATGTTCTATATCCTTAGAATAAATACGGCTAACTTCCACCATATCCTCTTCAGTAAATTCGCCCTTATCTATGAATCTTATTACAGCTAACTCTTTAATCATTAGTGTACTTATTATAGCTAACTTTATTTTTGCAGACATATCATAGTCAAATATAGACTTCATGAAATATCTAAATATAAAGTAAACTAAGATATTTTTAAACTTGTATAAGTTATCCTTGTAATACTCATTAAACTCTCTGTGTTTCTCAAAGTAGAAATCTTCTCTTCCCTCTAAATACTTTAATCCATTATCTAACCCCATTGGATCATTAGAATTTATATGCTTTATACCTTTATACACATTAAAGTATTTATATAGATTCTTGTATTTCTCACTACTCTTATTCTTATACTCATTTAACTCTTCTATAATTTCGCCTATTAACTTCTCTTCCTTATATTCTGAAACAACTTCTTCTATCTCATCCATATCCCCTAAATCAATCTTGTTTTGAACTTCCTTAACAAATCTAAGTGCTAATGCCCCCTTAACTCCTAAATCTAAATCAGAACGCTCTATAATATTAAGCACAACATCTCTACAATTTAAGAAGTCTAAAAGAATATCCTCCTCAATATCACCTTCAAAATCCATCTCTTCCTCATCTTCACTTAAGTTAAAAGTAGTGTTTTCTGGATTTCTCAAGATAATTCTTGCAGCCTCAGGACATGATAAAGACAATCCTACTTCTCTTAAATCTAAAAACTCCTCTGTATATCTAGGAAACTGCTGACAAGTATAACAAAGATGTTCTTCCCCAAGGTTTATATAAAAATCACACATTTTCTTATCATTTAAAAAGGAACAATTCCCATTATTAAGAAGAAAAATATTATCTCCATCGCTCTTAACCATTCTGCTTCTTAATATATCACCAAACTCACCTTTTACATTCTTATAATACTCATAACTTTCATCATCAATAACTATCTCCCACCCAGCACAGCAAGTGTCTTCACACTCTGATGCAATACATCTAAACTCATTAAAATAATTTGGTACTCTTACTTTCATTTTCTTCCTCACTATTTCTACTAATTCTAAATTTCACCTTCTAATTATATCAAAAAAATTATACATAAGGGCTATATTTTAGACAAGTGTTAATCTCAAAACTATTTTCCATTATTTTATACTAACACCAAAGGAATCTTTTTCACTACCTATCATTTCTATATCAAATATTCTTCCATCAATATTCAGTTTCAAACCCTAGCTAAAAAACCATAATAAGAACTTTATTGTTTCATTATCTATAGAATAATAATGCTAACTATTTATAAAATTAGCTCTAAACCATTAATTATAAATTAATACTCATTAAAAACATAACCAAAACAAAAAAAGATTTAAAGCTTACACTAGCTCTAAATCTCTTTCATTCCAACTTATTCATAATATTCTCTTTTCTATTTAATTTTATTTCTTAAATACAAAACTACTCATTCACTTTTCATTACTTTAAATCTTCCTTTTCGTCATACCCTAAAAATGCTGCCTTAACTAACACTCTTACTAAATTCATCGCTTTCCTCATAACTCATTCTCTCCTTCTCATCTTTTTAATTTATTTATTACTCTCAAACCACCTTTTCATTATCTTAAATCTTCTTTTTCGTCATATCCTAAAAATGCTGCCTTAACTAACACTCTTACTAAATTTATTGCTTTCTTCATAACTCATTCTCTCCTTCTCACACTGTTTTTTTGTTGTTTTCCTTAAACCCTTGACTAAATTATATATCCTAAAGAGAAATCTACATATTTAAATTCATTACACCAATATTACATATTTGAAAGGTAAAACTTATACTTTGAAAACAATAAGCTACTTTTTAGTTTTAAAACTCACCCTAATTCAACCTTTTCCTAGAAAAACTTTTAATCAAAATCTGTTTTAATTAGAATGTGCTTAAAATACAATAACTTTAGAAGTTTGGTTCTATAATATGATAAACTTTGAAATTATGTTATAATTATCCATATAATTAAATAATTGTAATAAAATATTGAGGAGAAGTATTTAAAATGAGTATAGAAAATTTTACAGGTAAGGCCGAATCTTATGCCAAAGGACGCCCAGGATATCCTAAAGAAGCTATAAAAAAAATATTCCAACTTGTCTCATCAGAAGCTATATTTGCAGATATAGGAGCAGGAACAGGAAAGTTCACAATAAAAATAGCAGAGCGTGGATATTCAGTATTTGCAGTTGAACCTAATGCTGATATGAGAAATCAGCTTGCTATTACCCTTGAACCATTTGAAAAATCACATATTATTGATGGAACTGCTGAAACTACAACACTACCTGATAACAGTGTAGATATTATAACCATAGCACATGCACTTCACTGGTTCAATATTGATGAGTTTAAGATAGAGTGTACTCGTATTTTAAAACCTAATGGCTTTATAATTGTTATTTATAATCATTTATCGGATAAAAATACAAATGATGTTTACAAACAGACTGTAGATAAATTTTTGACAAATTATACAATGTTAGAATTTGCAAACCCAATCACTTATACTCTTGAAAATTGGATTAATTATATAGCATCTCAAGATAACAACCCATCACATGGTGAACCAGAATTTGACGAACATATTGCTGCAATAATTTCAGACTTTGAAAGTAATAGTTCAGATGGTCTATTACAATGTGATAGAGTAACTAGAATGTATATAAAATCAGATTTTAACAATTAATGTATCCTATCAAAATTATATTTAGTAGCCATATTGAGGTTTAATATAAAAACAAACAAAACATCATAACTTACTAACTTTTATACTTTCTATCATCAATCATGGTTAAAACAGATTCTAAATATCCAATCGAATTACAATATAATAAATTAGAGGTGAATTTTAAACTTGGATAATAAAATAAACAAAGAAATTATTATTACTAATGAAAATACATTAACTATGCTAGATAATATATTAGAAAAAAGAGATGCTCTATGGTGGGATAAGTTCTACTCTGATAAAGAAAAACCAATACCATTTTTTAAAAATATCCCTGATGAAAATCTCATATCTTATTGCAAGTCTAATATATTAACTAAAGGTAAAGCTTTAGATATCGGTTGTGGAAATGGTAGAAATTCATTATACCTATCAAAGCAAGGCTTTGCTGTAACAGCAATAGATATTTCTAATAATTCTATATCTTGGGCAAAAGACCTATCAAAAAAATATGATAAAGCTCCAAACTTCCTATGTAAATCACTATTTGACTTTACTGATGAACCAAAAAGCTTTAATTTCATAAATGATAGTGGTTGCTTCCACCATATAAAACCTCATAGAAGAAGCAATTATTTTGAAACCATACTAAAATACTTAAATGATGATGGTTATTTCTCAATGACTTGCTTTGATTTGGAAGGTGGTGCAAACATATCAGACTATGATGTTTATAGAGACTATTCTATGCATGGTGGATTAGGTTTTTCAGAATATAAACTAAAAACTATACTAGAATCCCACTTTAAAATCATAGAATTTAGAAAGATGAAAGAATCAAAAGATCCTAATATATATGGAAAAGACTTTTTATGGGTTGTTCTTATGAAGAAAAAACTTTTAAATTAGAGGTGATATTTATGCTAAAAATTGGATGCTTAGCTCGTTTCTTTAATAGATATAAAGATGAAGTTAAATTTGCAAAAGAAAACAACTTTGATTTTATGCAGCTTTGGTATGATAATAGAGGGTTATGCATGCATAAAGATGATAAAGACTTTATTAATACAATAAAAAATCATAACTTTCCAACAATAATTCATGCTGTATTAAATATAAATGAATTTGAAGAACATGTTCCTAAACTGATATACATACTAAATAAACTGAAACACAAAGAACTAATAATACACCCAATATGTGAGAATGAAGAGATTACAAAAGAAACAATTTATAAATTAGATAGTAGTGTCAAATATGCTTTAAATCTACTTAATCCACATGGAATCACTCTCTACTTAGAAAATAACAGTAAACTTGATCCAATATTCTCAAATACTGATGAAATCAAAAAGATAATCACTCAAAATCCTGATTTAGAATTTTTATTGGATATTGCTCATATAGATGATATTCCTCACTTAACTGAAATTATTAATATAAAGACTCCTAAAATTATTCATATTGCAGATAGGCATTTTGATGTGATTCATGAACATTTGCCAATAGGACAAGGTGAAATAGATTTTGAACTCATATTCAACTCCATACTCCCTAATTATAATGGCAAAGTAATTTTAGAAATTGTGAACAGTAATCAAGATATAATTAACTCAAAAAACATAATAAATTCTTTAAATAAGTAAGTAATTTACTCTTAAAGTCTAAATTAATAAAAGGATGTGTTACTTTGTTTGAAAACTTATTTTTATTTATCCTTGAATTAGCATACAACTATTTAACCCCATTAATATTATTCTTAGTTGCATACTCACTAAAAAAGAAACCCTATAAAAAGATTAATTCATCTAATGGTTATTGCAGTAAATCTTCTATGGAATCTCAAAGTTCTTGGGATTATGCTCAGCTAATAGCACCAGAAGTAATGTTTAAATGTGCTTTTGCCTCTATGGTATTCATAGTTATTTTGCAATTATTATCCTTAATAAACTTAATAGATACATCTTCTGTAGAATCAATAAGCAACAATATTTGGTTAATTGTTTTACCTATATACTTTATTCTAGTAGAAATAAAGATACGAAAAACTTTCAAACCAAGTAAAAATCAAAAAAGCTAATAAATATTCCTCTTTAATATAATCCAAAAAGAAAAATTTCATTAGAATTTTTAGAAAAATCATGCTCTATTTTAATAAGGAGGTAATTCATCATTGAAAACTAAATTTAATAAAAGATTCTGCCTTAAACCACTATTAATTTCTAGTTCTAAAAATATAACTAGAAACCAATATTCAATTAAAACAAAGCACAATAAAAAAATAAAGCTGATATTATCCATGTGCCTAATTCTTATTCTATTGCCTTTAGTATCCTGTGAAATTAATGAAGAAAGTAAAAATGTAGGAATAGACATTGGACAATCAACTAAATTCACTAAAGAAGAAATTGAAAAGGCAATAAATGAAATAATATATAACTTTGATTTCCCTGAATGTACTTTAACAAATGTAAGTTATGATGAAGAAAAATCTAATCAAATAATAGAATCCTACCTATCAAATGGAAGTGGTAAAGTAAATGGAGCTATCTCTGAAAATGTTATAGTCCTTTTATCTAGTTTTAATGTTGATGGATCTGGTGATAACCCTGTATTAGAACCAAATACAACATACACAGATTATACATGGACTTTAATAAGAGCTAAAAAATCAAGTGATTGGAAGATAGATGAGCAAGGCTATTAAAACAAATTTAAACGGAATTATTTAGACTGAATTTCAAAATAGGATATATCAAAATAATGTTTAATTAAACTTTGATACATCCTATTTCATTATTAATTTTTTGACTTAACTGGTTTTCCCTTTAAAAAATATATACATAGTGCAATAAAAGCTCCGAAATTTAAAACTGTTAATCCTTTTTCAATAGAATATAAAGCTTCAAAATAATCTATATTCCATTCAGTAAAAATACTACTAAAAATTTGAATTAAGCCTTTTCCAATTGGTTCAACAAGTGCATTAAATAAGCATATAATTGCAGCTAATATTATAAACTTTGCTACCTCTTTCATAAATCCCCCTCCATAATTCAAATTATTTTAATTTATCATAAATTTATAGTTAATTTTCTATATAACATCAATATACTACACATTTTAACAATTATTTTAAAATTAACAATTTATATACAATATATGTATAATATATTTGTTTTCTTAACAATTGGTTAATATTTCTAATTAATATATTTAAATTTTTACATAAAAAAGGTCTATAAATCCACTAAGAAAACTTATTTAAGTATTAAGATGAATAGATAGTTGTTTTTAGAACTAATAAGTTTTCTAAGTCATTATAGACTCTTTTAAGCTATTTAATTAAAATTTTTTGATTTGATGTGGCTAACTTAATATCATACTGAATATTGTCATTTACCTTTAAACTTTCATCATAATTACCGAACTTAAAGTACATATTTCCCTTAAGTTCATAAATGTCTGGAAGCTTTTTTTTAAACTCTTCTTCACTTAATCCAGAATAAATCATAACCTTAAGCCCCTTTTTTCTAGCTAGACTCACAAGTTCCCTAAGTTCCTCTTCTTGAAGAGACCATTCTAGTCCAGCAAGTATTATTCCTTCATTAAAAGGATTTTCTAAAACCTTATTCAATATCTCTTCTGAATCCATTTCTATAGTTTCTAATTCTTTTATATGTTGATTAAAACATCCTTTACAATTTAAGTTGCAATCTATAGCACTAATAAGTGCTCCAATAAAAGGAGCATCCTCTACTCTTTCATGCACTATTCCCTTTACTCTTATATTCATAGACATAGTTGATTTCTATCCTTAAATTCTGATTTTTTACCATCATTAAAGAATTCAACTTTTCTCAAGTAGCCAGTTATTCTTTGATATAAATCAAGTTTCTTTCCACATATAGGACATACCTCTACCTTCTCCTTTATGTAGCCATGATCCTCACAATATCTATTTAAAGGCGAAATACTTACATAAGGAGTTCTATACTTCTCACAAACTGTTTTTACTATGTGTTTTGCCTTATCTCCACTTATAGCTCCGTCACAATAAATATGAACAACAGTTCCACCTGTAAACATAACTTGAAGCTTGTCCTGATGGTCAAATAATTGTTTTAAGCTTTTAACCTCATTAGGTGGTATGTGACATGAATTTGTATAATATGGAGCCTCTTTTCCCCCTCTAACTATAATATCATCAAAATCTTCTACATCCTTTTTAGCTAATCTATAACAAGTTGATTCTGCTGGAGTTGCTTCAAAATTATAAAGATTTCCTGTCTCCTCTTGAAACTCTATTAATTCCTCTCTTATGAAGTTACAAACCTTAGTGGAAAACTCCATTCCTTCTTTAGTTAATATATTTTTCCCAAAGAAATTTTCACACATTTCATTTAATCCAACTATTCCTATGGTACTAAAATGATTTTTAAGAGTCCCAACATAAGTTGAAAAAGCTGGTAACATATCTTTATTTATTATGTTTTCATTTAACCATTTTCTCTTCTTTTCTAAGCTATCTTTAGCTATAACTAATATTTCCTTTAAAGCTTTAAAGAATTCTTCCTCATTATTCTTATGTTTATATGCTATTCTTGGTAAGTTTATTGTAACAACGCCAATACTTCCTGTACTATCTCCACTACCAAAAAGCCCCCCATTTCTCTTTCTAAGCTCTCTTAAATCAAGGTTTAGTCTACAGCACATAGATCTTACATCACTTTGATCCATATCTGAGTTAACAAAGTTTGCAAAGTAAGGATAGCCAAACTTTCCTGTCATACCAAATAATAAATCATTATTTGGATTATCATAATCAAAGCTACTATTTATATTGTAAGTTGGTATTGGATAAGAAAATGGTCTTCCATTGGCATCTCCTTCATTCATAAGTTCATAGAATGCCTTATTTAACATATCCATTTCTTTCTGACAATCCTTGTATGTAAACTCTTGAAGCTTATCTCCAATTAAAGCAGGATCATTTTCTAAATCCTTTGGTGGAAAAAGATCAAAAGTTATATTAGTAAATGCAGGTTCAGCTCCTGCTCTACTATTGCTATTTATACTAAATATAAAATTTTGCATATTCTGCTTAACCTCATCATAAGTTAAGCCATCATTCTTTATATATGGTGCTAATAGTGTATCAAATGAGTTAAATGCAACTGCTCCCATAATCTCATTTTGATAAATGGTAACTAAGTTTGCTATTTGATTTAATATGGCATCAAAATGCTTAGCTGGACTACTAGTTGGTATGTTTGGTATTCCTTGTACTCCCATAAGAATTATGTTTCTTAATGAATAGCCACAACAATATAGTGTTAATCCACCTAAATCATGTATATGCATATCTCCACTTCTATAAGCATCTATTATCTTTTTATCTTTATACACCTCATTTAACCAATAGTCCTTAGAAACCTCTGCAATTATATGTTTATTAAGACTTCCAAAACTATATGGTGAGTTAGAGTTTTCATTAACTCTCCAATCAATTTTATCAATATACTCCCCTACTATCTTTTTGCTAGATAACATATATTATATTCACTCCCTTTTTCAATCCATTATATCTCCTAAAAATATTATACATCAATTCAAAAATTAATAATAAATAGACATATATTATATATGTCATAAGAATTTTCTATTTCATTTTTCATAAACATTGGTTCAATAAGACTAAATCATCTGTTATCTACTATTTCTATATAAAAAAGAAGCCCTACTAAACCTCTAAGAAATTTAATAAAGCTACTTTTTTCCCTTATAATTATTTAATATTCCTATATATCAATTTCATATAATTTTATTTATCACAGGCTTTAAATTTCCAAAAGTAAGCACAAATTCCAATAAACATAATAATAGATATTAATGTTATTGTTTGTCCAACTGAATATACCTTTGAAAAATAACTTAAACTTTCATTTCCAAATCTAATTATATTAGACTCAACTAAAAATTTACTAATTGGTGCTATGAAAGCATTTAAAAGACATAAAGAAACTATTAAACTAATAAATGTTACAACATCTTTCATATTATTCCCTCCATATTAAAATAGCGTTGCTATATTTCATATAAGTACCTATCTTCACCAATTAACCCTTATTCCAATTTAAAATTATGTTAAATCCCCTTATTTTGGTCCCCCATTGACTAAATTGTTACATAAAACACATTCTTTGATAGTTTTTTTAAAATCATAAAAATCCCTCCTAAATTACTAAAAGTTTTTTTGCAATATTTAATCTTTATAGTTTATCAATACCTTCATCATTAAGTTTTAAACTAAAACCCCTAAAAACAAAATGCTATATACTAATTATATCGTATTTAACCCTCTAAACTGGCTATATCACTTAATATAACAAAAAATTCATTTTTTGTTATTTTCTAAATTAAAGAGCATTAAATATTAAAAATTATAAACAATATCACTTAAAATCACATTTATAACCTCTAAATATTTAACGCTCACTTAGTTTTTTAAACACCTTTATTAATTTCTTATTAATAATATATTTATAAAAATTACTAGTCTAAAATTTTTATCTCAAAGACTTTATTAACTATACCAGGATAGCCTTCAATTATATCACTATTATATTTAAAATTAACTCTCATTCCTGGTTTTATATAATCTATATTAACCTTAGACCCATCATAATCAAAAATCTTAACCTCATCATCTATTATTAAAATAAGCATACCTTGTATTCCATCAGTAAGTAACTGATTTGAATCATTATCTACAATTAAAGCAACATCTTCTTCTGTATCATCTACATTTTTTATGTATATAAAAGCACATATAACTACAAAAACAATAACCACTATTACCACGAAATATACACCTCTAATTTCTAGCCAATTTATCCTCAAACTAATTTTTCTAAAATAATGCCTTTATCAATTAATTTACTAGACTTTATAAATTAATTGATAATTTGAATTCATATTATATCCCTAACCCAAATATAAGTTCAAATCATAATCTTATAAATCTACTTAAAACTTTAGGTGCAAAATAACCACAAAATTCTAAAACAGTATAAATAATCCCATATCCTAAAGCTGAATAGTTATAGAATATAATAGCAATTGATCCAAAGCTAATCATAGAAATAATCCATGGACAAATAATTCCCATCTTATTTCTATAAATCAAATACCCTTGAAGAAAGAAGATTATAGGAAATCCTATTATAAGCAGAAAAAACATAACTTCCTTAACCTCTAATCTACTCTCTTTTAAAAATATCTCTGAAGAAACAAAAGTAGTAATCAAAAACATAATAAAAGCTGGGAAAAATATAATACATCCTCTACTCTTATTTAAACTTCGTTCTCCATTCAAAACTTAATCCCCCTATAAATTACTAACTACTAATAGATTCAACCTCTATTGCTTATATAAGCTGAATCATTCTTTATAATTCCATATAAAATTTAAGTTAATTAACTCTAACTTATTCTTTATTTTCCTTCAAAACACCTCCTCCATTTCTCAAAATTTTAGTTATAAGTTTCTTATTACTAGAAATCAGATTATAATTATAAGCAACAAAAAACAAACCATTAACTATATAATACTCATAATCTCCCCAAATTCCTTTTAAAAGCAAAATAATTTACTAAAATTTTTCATTAATCTCTAAACATAAAATATATTTAAATTAAGTATTGATTTTTTAAAATAGACCAAACAAAAAAAAGACAAGTACATATTAAATATACCTTGTCTTAATACCGATATTTTCATCATATATTATTTATCACTTATAAAAATCTACAATTATTTTTTAAGATATTACATTAAAATATTTTAATCTTTCAATATCTAAAGGCTTTGAATAATAGTATCCTTGAATATATATTTTTTCATAGGAAAACGCTTTAATCATATCAACTTGTTTTTTCTGTTCAACCCCTTCAAAAACAATTGTTCTATTAGACACCTTACAAACCTCAGAGATAAATTCTACTATCTTCACATTTATAATATCATCTAAATTATCAACAAAATATTTATCCAGTTTTATTATGTCAGAATCAATCTTATGTAATAAATCTAAATTGGAATACTCAACTCCAAAATCATCAATAGCAATTAAAAAGCCATAATTTTTTATCTCTTTTATAGCATCCTGTATTTTGCCTGCTTCCTTAACTCCAAACTTTTCTACAATTTCTAAACAAATTCTATTATCTATATCATCATATTTTTCAACTCTTTGCAGTAATTCCTTTAAAAACTTAGTATCTCTTATTTCTTCAAAAGAGACATTAAATGAAATGTAGAACTTGTCTCCCTTAACCACATCATAATTTTTTATTATTTCATAATCAGAAATCACTTGTTCATAACACCATAAAGCTACCTCTAAAGACATGTCATACTCTTCAATATCTTTAAAAAAATGATACGGAGTTAATATTTTATCATCTTTTTTTAACCTTAATAATGCTTCAAATCCCTTTATCCTATTTGTCTTAGGATCAATTATAGGTTGATAATACAATAAAAATTTGCCTTTTTCCAAATCACTTCTTATGCTTTCTTGCTTTCTCCTAAATCTTATTTTCTTCTTTTGCTTTCTAAAAATTAATATTCCTAGAACCACTAAAGCTATAATAGCAATCAACTGACCATAAATATTCTTTTCTCCAAAATATTTAAAATATAATTTTTTAAAACTACTTTTTGAACTTATCAAATAATTGCATTCATCAATTTTCTCCATTAAAGCTTTTTCATCTTTTCTTGTTACTATATATACTGGTTCAGTAGAAAATTCAAATATAGACTTAATGCCTTTCTTATTTTTTATATTGTCTTTTCTGTTTTCAACAGTAAAATCCGCTTTCCCATCCTTTAATAATTCATAAGCTTCTGGAGATGATTTTACTTTAATAACATTTATATCCATTCCCTTATCTTCAAGCATATCTAAAATACAAGAATCATTAATATCACCTTCAACATAAGCCATTGTTGAGCCATTCAATTTATCTATATCTCCAAATTTAATATCTTTATTTGTAAATATTGCATAATTTTCATTATTTATATATTGTTGTCCAAATAAAAAGTCTTTCTCCCTCTCTTTAGTCTTAGTAATTCCAAAAGCTAGATCAATATCTCCATTTTTAAGACTTTCTAAAACATCTGCCTTTACACAATCAACATACTCATAGTTAAAATCTGCTTTCTTCGAAATTTCTTCCAGCAAATCATTATAGTACCCAGTTATTGTTCCATCCTGTTTACGATAATAATATGGATATTGACTATAAAATCCAACCTTAATTACTTCTTTATTATTCTTTAATTTGTAATTATAATTTTGAAAGCAAACAATACTTAATGTAGTTATAAAAATTAATATTAAAGTTAAAAAAAAATGTTTTTTTCTCATAAAATTTCACCTTTAGTATTTTTATATTAATCAGAATAATATTACTTAATAGTTATATCTTAACATAAAAATACTACATCTTTCATACTTAAGAAATTTTAACATATTAACTTTTCTTGAAAAATTTTTTATTTAATTTAGTAATATTCCTTAAAAATTTATCATATACATATCATAGTAGGGGAGTTTTTTGTTAATGCAATAAAATCGCTTCTTCACATAAATTGCAAAAAAACTTCCTAATCTATATTATGCCAAACTCTAAATCATATAATAAATCTTAATATTTATCTAACTCTATTAACCAAAAAGAAAGAGCTTGCTTTTCACATGAAAAGTAAGCTCTTTCTAACTTTATCCCTCAATCTACTATATAACTAACTAATTTAATTTTACCATTTATAAAAACTTGCCTGTTAATCGCTTCTCACCCACTACAGTGAAAGCTCTCTTAAACTTCTACGTAACTTAGTCAATTTCTAAAGCTATCTTCATAAATAAAGCTCTAAAAGAATCAACCTAAAACACTTATAACTTTTAAATTCAAACTACTAAGCTTGATCTGCCCAGTCTGCTGGATAAGTTACATATAAATATCTAGCGTATTCTGGCACTGAGAACTCTATTGTACTTCCTTTTGGTACAAGGTAAAGCTCTCCTGGTCCAACTTCAACAGTTCTTCCATCAATTAATATATTTAAATGTCCATCTATAACATATCCTACTTCATCATAGTTTAAAGTCCATGTAAAAGTAGTTTCCTTCATTTCCATGATTCCAGCACCAAGTCTTGGACTTTCCTCTAAAGTGAATAAATCTTTAGTATAAACTACATCACCAGCTTTTCCTGTATCCATTCTGTTTGACTCATCAACCTTAACAGTTGGTAGCTTAACTGACATTATTCCACTCTTGTCCTTTGTTCTAACAAAGTCCACTGTGTCATTACTTCCACTAACTCCTGCTAGCTTCTCTTCTATGATTTGTCTTACTAGTTTCTCTAATAAATCTTTACTTATGTTTTCCATCTTACTTAGCTACCTCCTCTATTTTGTTTAAAGTTTTCTTTGCTATAAACATTGCAAGTATAACTGCTGTAATACCACCAACTAATTTAGCAACTATCATAGGGAATATCATCTCTGGATTAAATCCTGCTGTGAATCCTAAGTGGTCACCTAATACGAAAGAAGCTGATACTGCAAATGCAACGTTTATTATCTTTCCTCTATCATCCATGTCTTTTAACATTCCAAACATTGGGATGTTGTTTGCTAAGCTTGCAACCATACCTGCTGCAGCTATTTCATTCATTCCTAATAATTTTCCAAGTCCCATTAAAGGAGTCTTAAATACTTTAGTTATGATATAAACTAATGGGAATGCTCCTGCTAAAACTATAGCAATATTTCCAACTATCTCTATTCCTTCTCCTATTGGAGCCATTCCTGGTATTAAAACTATTCCTGTTAAAGCTTCTATAATAGCAGCTGCTAAAGCTAAAGTTATTATTATAACAACAATCTTACCAAAGATGTTGAATCCTTTGATCATAGCTTCTTCTGCAAATGCTAATCCTAAAGCTATTAAAATTGCAAATATTATGATTGGAACTAAGTTCTTGATAACCATCATTACAGGAAAACCTGCAACCAATCCTCCAACGAAAGCTCCTACTGGTATAGTGATTATTCCTGCTAGTATTCCTGTTGCTAGGAATTTATGGTCTTTCTTTTCTATAATTCCTAATGATACTGGTATTGTAAATACGATAGTAGCTCCCATCATAGCTCCTATGATTAATCCACTGAATAATCCAGCTTGTGGGTCTTGTGCTAAACTAACTGCAAGAGGTGCTCCTCCCATATCATTTGCTAATATTGAACCTGCAAACATTGCTGGGTCTGCTCCTAAAGCATTAAATACTGGTGTTACTATTGGTCCAAGTACATCTGACAATACTGGAGCTAAACAAATAACCCCTACCATTGCTAAGGCTAATGAACCCATTGCCATAATACCTTCTTCAAATTGCTCTCCAATTCCAAACTTATTTCCTAAGCATTTATCTATAGCACCTAATGCCATACATACAACCATTATATATACTATAATATCATTAATACCCATTTCTCTTCCCCCTTAATTCTCTCATCTTATAAATTTTATTTATTAGGACTTTTTATATTTGATAGTTTTAATTTATAATATTTTAAAAGATTAAAATATTAAAGCAAATTTTGGGCTATTTCATTATGAACAAAAGGTATTGTTGAGATGTTTATAATGTCCCTTTCATTCAAAATAGCCTCAGCTTCTTTTATTCCATTTTCAACACTACTTAAATCGCCTGAAACTATGTACACTAGCTTTCCACCAATACCAAAAGCTAATTGTAATTTAACTAAGTTAACATCACTACTTTTTAGTGTCTTGTCCAAAGCTAATATACCCGAAGAAACCTTAGCTGTTTCTACTATTCCAATTGCTCTATTCTCTATATTTTTATGAGAATACTTATTCTTTAATCCCATTAAAATATCATCATGAACAGAATTAATGATGAAGCTTCCAACTAAAAATTTTCCTCCAAGACTTTCTCCAAATTCAATAGCTTCTTTAACCTCTCCAGCATCTCCATTGATAAGTAAGAAAAACTTCCCTGGACAAATGCTCTTAAGATATGAAACCTCTACGAAAGCCTTTTTTACAACTTCATTTGAAACCTCAATGCCTTTACTGATACTTCTAAACTCTAAAGCTCCCAAACTTTTATTCATTTAAAACGCCTCCAAGAAACTAACATTACTACTTTATTCCTCTTCAACATCTATAGAATCAACAATACCTACTATTGCAGCATCTATAGGAATTTCTCTATTTCCAATAGATTGTCTAGCAGCTCCACCCTTAGTTATAAGAACAGTATCTCCAATACCAGCACCTGCATTGTCGGCAGCCACAAAGAATCCCTCTCTTAGTTCATCCTTGCTCTTAAGAAGTTTAACAACTAAAAACTTCTGGCCATTTAACTTTTCATCTTTTCTAGTTGCCCATACATTTCCTACTACTTTTCCTAATTCCATAATAACACACTCCTAATCCAAATATTGCTATCCTTCTAGGTTATAAAGCGCTACTTTAAAAAGAGCTTCCATTATAATTTTATTTAGCTTCTGAGCCTTAGATATAAATCATTGACTATCTTAATTAGCATTTAGAATTTAATTGCAAAATTAAGCTAAGCCTTGAAGTTATATCTAAAATTAAAAAACAATTTAAAAACTCTATTTAAAATAGCTACTTTATTCTAAGAAAGCACAACATTTAAATTATTTATGCGTATATAATCCTTAGCTAAAGGAGTAATGATAGCCCCTTTGCTAATTACAAGGTTTCTCACCCCATTAATATGAGGCTTTCTTAGATCACCTTCTGAAACTAACTTCTTCTTTGAAAGATTTATCGTAAATTCATCTTCTATTACTTGAGTATTTAACTCCTTACTTTCTTCTTTACAAGGTGATTCTTGCCCTCTTCTATTAGGCATTTCAAGTCCTCTTGTTAATTCACAAGTTGATTTTGCACCCTCCTGATTTAAAGAGATTTGGTTTAATTCACCTTTATTCTTAAGTAAAATCTTGTTTAAGCCATCAATGACTTCTATTCCATATGATAAAAGTTCTTCTTCAAACTTAATATATTTGTTGTATAAAACCTTTGGAGCTGTATGCTTGTACTTCCTGTACTCTATACCCTCCTCAAGAATATAAACCTGCTTACCTTTTAGAAGCATTTCTAAGGCAAAATGTTCAGCCTTTGTTGTACATGTTCCTTGAGCAATATTACTAAGTCCTTTAATACAAAGCTTTGATATAAGTAAAATATCACATTCCTTGCATTCTTCTGTTAAGGGATTAACATCAAATTCTTTTAGAACTTCTTTATAAAAATCAACATTCTTCTCTCCAATGACAACAACTGATTTCCTATTTTCCATAGGAAGATACCCCTTGCCTTCATCTTGAATTCTCTTATAGATCTCATCCACTAAAAATTCAATAAGCTTTTCATAATCCATATTAATTTTTACCCCCTTTCCATATAGAGGTTTTTATATTAACTTTTCATTTCGACATTACTTATAGCTCTTAATTCATCCTTAATTTTATTAAGTAAAACCTTCAAACCTAATTATTTGCTAATAACTCTAAACAAAGACTTATTAACTTTTATGATTGATGCATTTAAACTAATTTTCTTTAAGCTTCACTTTATTTCAACTAAAAACTTATCTAAGCTAAAAGCATCTTGTCAAAATAGCTTTCCAAGTTATTTTCCAACTATTAAAGCGAAAGTTCCCTTTGAAAAACCACAGGCATTAGCCTCATCATAATCAATATGCATATAAGTCTTATAATCATTGCTAACTCTAACAACAACATCATCAAATATAAGAGGTCTTTTTCCTAAAACCTTTACTCTTACATTTTCATTGTTTGAAACTCCAAATTTCTTTGCATCCTCTGGAGTTGTGTGTATATGTCTTTTTGCAACCATTAATCCACTTGTTAAAATAACCGAAGCTCTCTCTGTAGAAATTTTTATTCCTTCAGTTCCATCTAAATCTCCACTTAACTTAACAGGTGGCTTAACCCCTAATATTAGAGCATCAGTGAAAGAAACCTCAACTTGAGTTTCTTTTCTTGGTGGTCCTAAAACTACAACATTTTGAATGCTTCCTTTAGGCCCTGATATTGTAACTCTTTCCTTACAAGCGTATTGACCAGGTTGTGATAAGTCCTTAATCTTAGTTAATCCATGTCCTTCTCCAAATAAAATTTTAATATGCTCTTCACTTAAATGGACATGTCTACCTGAGGCCTCAACTTCAATAAAAGCCTGCTCTTTAACTCTTCTAACTACTTCCTCTATAATGTCATTTAATAGATTGTCCATAGTTTCCTCCTATTTATCGTACTTTCCTGTTCTCACTTTAAAGATCATAATCCAAAATACTGAGGATAGTCTATTTAAGGCTCTTATTAAATCTTCCCTCTCAACTTGCCCATACTCACCCTTAAAGGCTGCATAAGCTGAAAGTTCTGTTTCTCTAGTCAATGTTCTTAAAACATTTAATGCTACAACAACTTCCCCCATTTCATAGCTTGGCATTTCATGTCCTATGCCAAAGTACTTTTTAGGGTTATGTGACTTCTCCCTAAGATCCTTTTCATCCATTCCCTGAAGAGAAAATTCTTTTAAAGGCTCACTTAAAACTTCACATCTTAAAATATTGCCTATAAAGCTTAAAATTTCTTGAAGGTCTTCCACAAGCTTATTCATTCCAAGCTTATGACAAAGAACCTGAGTTTCTATGATTCTTGCTTCAAGAGAGTCTATTTTCCCTCTGAATATTATTCTTTTATGATCCTTAAATACAAGTAGATTACCTACCAAATGAGTCATATGCTCTGGTTTCTCATCTAACTTTGCTCCAAAAACAGTTTCATACTTGTATTCTTTTTCCCTAATAACTTCTCTTATAATTTCTTTAGGTTCTGTTTCTTTTTTTAATTTTTCTTCTTCAGAATCAACATAAACTAAATTTATATTATGTTCTGCTAGGTATGACTTTGCAGATGGAGTAATAATCTCACCTTTAACAACCTTGAATTCCTTAAGACTTCTAAGATCTTCTCTACTAAGTCTCTTCCTAACCTCACCTTCTGTCAAAACAGCCATTTCTATCACATCCCCTATTAGATGTATAAGGAGTGCTTGAAAAGATTTTTAAATAAAACTTATAAATATATTTAGAGAATTAATTACTCATCATTAAAAGAATCACCTTCTCTTCATAATATCTATAAGTTTAATTTTCAATCATCTATACCTATAAGTATTGATAGTCCTCATTAAATACTTATATAAAACTATATTTAGGAAGGGAATTTCTCCCCTCCTAAATTCACTCCTAAGTACAAATTATTAATTATTCAGCTTTTGGTGCCTTTGGTAATATAGCATCAACTTCAAAATGTGGTCTTGGTATTACATGAACTGATATTAAATCTCCAACTCTTTCTGCAGCAGCAGCTCCAGCATCTGTAGCAGCTTTAACAGCTCCAACATCTCCTCTAACCATAACAGTTACTAATCCTCCACCTACTTGCTCTTTTCCTACTAATTGTACGTTTGCAGCTTTAACCATTGCGTCTGCTGCCTCTATTGCTCCTACTAATCCTTTAGTTTCGATCATTCCTAATGCGTTTGCGTTTGCCATAATAAATTCCTCCTCAAAATATCCTTCTTATTTTTAATTTAATTATTTTTTATATAAATTTTAATTTTAAACTTTTAACTTAATTTTTTACATTGAGCCTAAACTCATTTTACATAACTTTTAATATTTATTTTGAAAGTCTTGTAAATACTTTCATATCTAACATAGTATATTGTTTAACTGTAATATCTTAAATTTGTATATCTTTGACTTGCTTTTTAACATATAATTATAAGTACTAATTATATAAATTCATAATCTTAATTATCTTAATTCTTCAATAATCTTCTTAACTAATAAGTTGATCAACTCTTCCTTATCACCTAAATCTAGACCAGCAGCAGCCTCTTTTGTAGCAGTTCCAGCTAGTTCTCTTATATCTTCAAGTTCTCTAACTCCATATGCTACATTTCTTGTATTCATTAAATCTAAAGGTCCAATGTTATGTGAAGTTGAACTTCCACCTACTGCCCCACACCCTAGTGTTAATGCAGGTACTAAGTTGATTGTAGCTCCTATTCCACCTAGAGCTGATGGTGAATTAACAACCATTCTTGAAACTGGCATTTCTAATGCAAATCTCTTAACTAGCTCTTCATTATTGGCATGCATACAGAATGTATGTCCTGCCCCTTCGTTTAATAGAATCTCTTTACATTTTGCTAATACAGCATCTACATTCTCTTCAACATAGAAAGTTAAGATTGTTGTTAACTTCTCTCTTGAGAATGGATACTTGTGTCCAACATGGCACTCTCTTGGAACTAAAACTCTTGCCCATGATGGAATTCCTTCTAAACCAGCTAACTTAGCTATATCTTGTGGAGTTTTTCCAACTATTTGTGGGTTCATTGTTCCATTTGGTCTCATAACAAACTTAGAAAGCTGATTTGCTTGCTCTTCTGTTAAGAAGTAAGCTCCTTGTTCTTTTAACTCTCTAACAACTTCTGCTTCCATAGCCTTTTCAACTACTACTGATTGCTCAGATGCACATATTGTTCCATTGTCAAAAGTCTTAGAATCTAATATTCTCTTAACAGCTAATTTAACATCTGCACTCTTATCTATGAATGCTGGTCCATTTCCAGGTCCAACTCCTATAGCTGGAGTACCTGATGAGTAGGCAGCTCTAACCATTGCTTCTCCACCAGTTGCTAGGATTAATGAAGTATCTTTATTTTTCATTAATTCATCAGTTCCTTGCATTGAAGGTACTGTTATACATCCTATAGCTCCTTCTGGACAACCAGCCCTCTCAGCAGCCTTAGCTATGATCTTAGCTGTTTCAATGATACATTTCTTTGCACTTGGATGCGGTGATAAAACAATTGCATTTCTTGATTTTATTGAAATCATTGCTTTGTAGATAGCTGTTGATGTTGGGTTAGTTGAAGGTATAAGTCCTGCAACTACTCCTACTGGAACCATTACTTTAAATGCTCTTTTTTCAACATTTTCTTCTACTATTCCAACTGTTTTAACATCTTTTATTGAATCATATACTGTCTTGGCTGCGAAAACATTCTTTAGTACTTTATCTTCCCATTTACCAAAGCCTGTTTCTTCCTTAGCCATTTTAGCAAGCTTTTCTGAATTTTCGTAAGCAGCATCAGATATAGCCTTAACTATTCTATCTATGTCTTGCTGACTCATAAGGGCTAATTTGCTTTGAGCTTCTTTAGCCTTCCTTATAAGCCCCCTAGTTTCCTGGATGGAGACTAAGTCTTTATCTAAAAACTCCATTAATTTTCACCCTCTTTACCGTATTTTAGTAGTATTTCTACTAAATCCTTCTTCTTTAGAGATTTTAATTTATTTGTATTAATAGTAGGATTTAAACTCTTTATTTTCTTTCTTAAATCCTTAACCCTCATCTTAGATATCTTTTTAATATCTATTTCAGATTCATCAGCCTTTTCTTCTCTGATTTCATCTTGTACTTCTTCTATATTTTCAAGCTTTTCAAATTCCTGCTCAATGTCTTCCTCAACCTTAACCTCTTCAATTTCAACTTGGACAAAATCTTCATCCTTATTTTCAATTTCTAAAGTTTCAACTTGGATAGTTACATCACTTTCCACAGGCTCTTCCTTGATTTCACTTTCTGACTCTTGAATCTCTTGTTTAAGTTCAGTTCCATTTTGAATAGCCGTATTGGCTTCCTCATTAACTTCTTCAAGCTCTCTAGCTAATTCATTCTCATCTTCAAGCTTTTTAAGTCTTTCTCTTTCTTTCTTCTCATTGATTAAAAGAGCTTCCACCTCATCATCAAGTCTTGGAATAACATGGGCACTTCTTAAGCTTCCTATTCTACTTGCAAAATTCTCAGCAGATTCAACTGCAGCATATACAGCATCTACATCTCCTGTAACCTTTACTGTAACAATTCCACCAGTAACTTTTTCTATTCCAATCAAATCAACATTTGCAGCTTTCAAGGCTGTATCAGCAGCACACACTGCTGGCACATAACCTATAAATTCAATTAATCCTAAAGCTTTTCCCATAATCCTAGCCTATTAGAATCCCATTGGATTGTTTGCTACTGATTGTACTGCTTCTGCGAAAGCATCACATGCTGCCTTACATGCTGATTGTGATCCTGTAAGTAGGGCTCCTGCAAAGTTTGTCTCTGATGGAGGTCCAAAGAATTCACACATTTCAACATCTGCTGCTTTTAGAGCTGCATCTAAAGCATACATTGCTTCTATTGGAGGAGCTATTAAGTAAGCTAATGCCTCTCCTTCTCTTATTCCAGCAGTTTTTGAAAGATATGTTCCTGTTCTTGATACACATTGAGCATAGTAACAAATTGAATCATCTTCATTTGCACTTATGAATCCAACTCCACTTTCAAAGAAATCTAAAGTAGCATTTAATCCACTTCTAACTTCAGCTGGACTTGGTCCTGCTAAAATACCGATTACTTCTCCTGCTAACTTTGTTGAAGCATTTCCAGCTCCAGCATACATTGATCTAGCATAAACTACATCAACCTCAGCAGCTTTTGTTGCTTCATCTAAAGCTGTATATGTTACATCATCACAGTCAGCAGTTATTAATCCTAAACTTTTGTGATGTGGCTCTAATTCTAACTTTTTAGCCATCTCTGGACTAACATTTGATATTATCTTAACGCTTAAAACATTAGGACGTATTAAATCATTTCTCATGTTTAACTCCCCTTTTCAAAACTTTATTAACTTTTTATCTAAGCAAATTATTTTAAATCTATTCCTGAAGCTTTCTTATCTAACATAGTTTTGATTAACTCTGCAATGTGAGCTCCTGCTTCAACGGCAGTAGTTCCACCCCTGTGAATGTTTGAGATAACCGTTCTCTTAGCCTCTGGCATTCCAACCTTTGGTCTGTAAGCTAAGTAAGCTGACATTGACTCTGCAGTTACAAGTCCTGGTCTCTCTCCAACTAGTAAGCAAACTACATCTGCTCCTGTAGCTTCCCCTACAGAATCCATAGCTGGTACTCTACAATATTTAACAAATAGTATTGGTCCAACTTCTAATCCATACATTTTTAATCCTTGCTCTATTGAAGGAAGTATATCTTCTAAGTTAGCTTCTATAGCAGCTGAACTTAACCCATCTCCAACCATAATTTGAACTTTAGGGTTCTTAGCACATTTTTCTTTTATAACTTCTAAAGTTTCTGGTGTAAATTTTCTTCCAAGGTCAGGACGAGTTACATATTCATCTTTATCTGTACACATAGTCTTAACTGGAATTAAGTTATTTTTCTTTATAAATTCTTCAGAAACATCTGAGAATACTGAGTCTTGAGCTGCAGCATGGTCTGCTCTAACTCTTAAAGCTGTTATAGTCTTATATCTAGCCCCTGCTCTTCCTGTTCCAAGTCTTGCAGGTGTTTTAGCCTTCATTTCTAAGTAAGCTTCTCTATCAGCTGGGTCTTCAACTAAAAGTTGCTTTCTTATATCTATTTCTGTGATATCTGGTATAAACTCATCATTCTCTTCGTGGACTTGAGTTTTTGCTACTTCTTTCACTACTTTCTCTACTGATTGCATATCAACTTGTCCAACCATTTGGCTAACTAGTTGCTCAACCATAAGTTTTAAATCCTTTTCGTTCATAACTCTCTTCTCCCTCCTATCTTAAAAGTACAGATGCATCTCCTGCTTTTTTAGTAAGCTTTCCATTTTCATCAACAAAGCCCATTTCAACCATCCAATCTTGGAATTCCTTAATTGCTGTTAACCCAAACATTTCTCTTAAAGCAGCTGTTTCATGATATCCTGTTGTTTGATAGTTAAGCATTACATCATCTCCATGAGGGATTCCCATGAAGTAAGTACATCCTGCTGCAGTTAATAATACTGCTAAGTTTTCTATATCATTTTGGTCTGCTTTCATGTGATTTGTATAACATGCATCACATCCCATTGGTATTCCTGTTAATTTACCCATAAAGTGATCTTCAAGACCTGCTCTTATAACTTGCTTTGAATCATATAAGTACTCAGGTCCAATGAATCCAACAACTGTGTTAACTAAGAATGGTTGGAATCTCTTAGCAAATCCATAACATCTAGCTTCCATAGTTACCTGGTCAACTCCATGGTGAGCATCTGATGAAAGCTCAGAACCTTGTCCAGTTTCAAAGTACATTACGTTTGGACCAGTAGCAGTTCCTTGTTTTAAAGCTAATTGTCTAGCTTCTTCTATAGTTGCTGCATTAAATCCAAAAGCTTCATTTCCTTTTTCAGATCCTGCTATTGATTGGAATATTAGATCTGTAGGAGCACCTTGTCTTATAGCCTCCATTTGAGTAGTTACGTGAGCTAGTACACAAGTTTGAGTTGGGATTTTAAACTTCTGCTTAATTTCCTCAAATCTCTTTAGTACTTTAGTAACACTCTCAACTGAATCATCAACTGGGTTTAATCCTAAAACCGCATCTCCAACTCCATAAGTTAATCCTTCTAATAATGAAGCCATTATTCCATCTGGATCATCTGTTGGGTGGTTTGGTTGAAGTCTTGCTGATAAAGTTCCTTTTTCACCGATTGTTGTATTACAGTGAGCTGTAACCTTTATCTTCTTAGCTCCATATATTAAGTCCATATTAGACATTAATTTTGCTACTGCTGCTACCATCTCAGAAGTTAAACCTCTTGAAACTCTTCTGATATCAGCACCTGTTGTATTATCATCAAGTATCCACTCTCTAAAGTCTGATACTGTCCAGTGTTTTATTTCATCATAAATTTTTTCATTTACATCGTCTTGAATAATTCTTGTAACCTCATCTAATTCATAAGGAACCGCTGGGTTATTTCTTAAATCCTCTAAAGTTATATTTGCTAATACAACCTTAGCAGCTACTCTCTCTTCTGAAGATTCAGCAGCTAATCCAGCTAACCTATCTCCTGATTTCTCTTCATTTGCCTTAGCCATAACTTCATTTAAGTTTTTGAAAGCATAGACTTTGCCAAATAATTTTGTTTTTAAAATCATTTTTTCTCCCCCTTCCAATTAGTTAAAAACCAATGTTTTTATAACAACAGGTAATACTCTTCCTTCTGCAATTGGTGCTCCAAGGTCAATGTAATCACCATTTTCTACCTTAATACCATCAATGCAAATAATTTCTTTATTGAAATTAAGTAAGGAATATATTGCTTGTCCTAAAACCTTAGCCATGTCATTTTCAACAACCACTATTAGTTGGCCGTCTTTTTCAATTAAATCCCTCATTCCATTTACAATACCCTTGGCATATTCTTGTATATCTTTAAATGATGGATTTTTCTTACCATTAACAGCTATTGCAATCTTCTGAAAATCATTTTCTAGTCTGAACCATTCAATTTTCTTCTTAAGAGCCTCGCAAAGTTCATCTGCTCCATGACTTTCATCTTCAATACTTAGCTTTAATATAGGTAAATTTTTAATCGGGAAACTATCCTTTGTGTAAGTAATTGTACTTCCACTTATTTCTGTTGTATGAGAACCTGCTCCAACAACAGTAGCTCTAATGGTTTCAATAGATTTTACTACTTTAAGCTTCTTACATAAGTCTGATTCTCTAATAGCTTGTCCTAGTATTATTCCTATATCACCATATTTAAAATAATCTTTGATTTCTCCCTCATAATATATATAATCTGCAACCCCTCCTGAGAAAGATATGCATTTTATCTCATTATCTAAGGCAATACTTTTATTTGTTACTATGTAATCAAAGTACTTATCCTTTTCTATTAAACCAACACTTTCTTCTAACCATTTGACCATCATATTTACAATTGGCTTAATATTTTCAACTGTTGCTCTAGTTCCTATTTTTAGTCCTAGATTATTCTCATTTATGATTTTTTCAATCTTAGGTGAAATATATGTTATTTCTTTTGTGCTTGGATTAATCTTTATAAGTCTTCCACCTACATCAAGACATCCAGTTTCCTTAACATCTCCTCTTAAGAAAAGTGCAAGGTTACTAGTTCCTCCTCCAATATCCATATTAACAACACTAGTTGAGTGTTCTTTAGAATAAATATGAGCTCCAGCTCCCTTTCCTGCTATAATACTTTCTAAGTCAGGACCAGCAGTAGCAACAACAAAATCTCCAGCAAATCCACTTAAGGTATGTAAGACATCGTTTGCATTTTCCTTTCTAGCTGTCTCTCCAGTTATAATAACTGCCCCTGTCTGAATATCATCCTTACTTATTCCAGACTTCTTGTATTCCTCTTCAATGATTTCTTTTATTCTTCCACCATCTATCTCTGTATTAGAAATAAGAGGAGTAAAATAAACATCACTTCTGTAGATAATCTCCTTATCTACAATACTAATTCTTGGAACAGTAAAAGCTGACGCCTCATTCTCAACAATTAACTTAGAAAATATAAGCTGAGTTGTACTAGTCCCTATATCAATTCCAACACTTAAAAGTTCATCTCTCATACTCTCACCTCCCTTAATACCCTCTAATCCTCAAGATTTATTTTTCATAAAACCTCGGAAATTACCTTTTTATTTCTGCCAAGTTTTTATTCTTAGATAAAACTTGCAGTCTAGCTAAAAAATAAACACACTCTTAGCTAAAAACTTATTTGAAAGAACTAAAAAGGCTTAAAGCTACAGAAATATAAACTATAGACCCTTTGTCTAAGTTTTCATTTTCTATAACCTTAAGCCTCATTGCTCAATTCAAACTACTGCTTCGCAGTTCATAGTTATCCTTTTTAATATTCAATTTATAAAAGAATTAATTATTTAAACTTTAATACTACTGTGGTTCCTTCTTTACTAGATTTCATCTCCATGGAACCTTTTAATTGATCCTTAACATAGCTATTAACTATAAATAGTCCTAAATTACTACTCCTATTAATTGACCCTAAATCAAAGCCACACCCATCATCAACAACAGCTATAGTCTTTTCATCAACACCATTTTGAATAAGAATTTGGATATTCCCCTCTTCCTTTCCTTCAAAAGCATGGTCAAAACAATTTTGTATAAGTTCATTCATTACTAAAAGTAAACCTGTTAATTTTTCACCATCTATATAAAAGTTATTACCTGTTATATAGATATTTATATTAGATCCAAACCAACTTCTCTTTATGTTCTCAGTTAAAACCTCTAATGCATCACGCACTTTTATGTTTCCATCTTGAGACTTAGATAATAAATCATGAGTTGTTGCAATAGCTAGTATTCTATTAACACTTTCTTGTAAGTATTCCTTAGCTTCTTCACTTTCACATCGTCTACTTTGACTTCTTAGTAAAGCTGCTGCTGTCTGCAAGCTATTTTTAACTCTATGGTGAGCTTCTCTTAAAGCTACTGATTTTAAAACCAACTCAGCTTCTTTATTTCTTACCTCACTTATATCCTTTATTACCTCTATAACTCTTAAATTATCTTTATTTATAATAGTTCTATTTATTTCAAAATAAAAATCATTTAAATGTACTTCTAAATTTTCTTCTTTATAGTTTTTATTTTCAAAAATATCTTTAAGTTCTTTAAATTTCATTCCATCTAATGAAAGTATATCAAATTCATCTCCACAACTTATATTTTTATATCCTAAAGCCTTATAAATTTTATCTGCCTTACTATTTTTTATAACCAATCTTCCCTTTTTATCAAAGACAAGAATAGCATCATGTAAATTGTTTGTTATTAATAAGCCATCTTGAAGAAGATTTAAAAAATCTTTTGATTTTGAATTTTCATTAGCTAAACTTATATCTATCTTAAAGTCACTTTCAAGTTCATTACTTATGTCTTTTTCTACTATTACAACTCCTACAACCTTCTCTTCATGAAGAATTGGATGTATTCTTTGCTTAACCACTTTATTTTCTTGGGTTAATGCCTTTATATCTTTATTAACTGTTCCTGTTTCTAGTGTTTTTATAGCACCTGGTTCATTTTCATTTAATGCTTTTTTTCCAATTACTTTATCTTTATATAAGGAAGGCTTTTCTTTTGGAATAGCATGGTCTACTACAATCGCATATTCTCCACTTTCACTTAAAACATCTATGAAAACATCACTCTCATAAAAATCAGCCATAAGTTGTAGAGATTTTGAAACTTCTCTAATCTTATTTATCTCATCATCATTTAAATGTGTGTATCTTCTACACAGATTTCCTATCATTTACCTAGTCCTCATATCCAACAATGATTATTTTAGCTATTTCTGCCATAGTAGTTCTTCTATCCATACTAAGTTTTCTTATTCTATTATAAGCCTCGTCCTCAGTTGTATTTAACTGTTTAACAAGTATTCCCTTTGCCTTCTCTATTAATTTTCTATCATTTAATTTGTTATTTACTTTATCAAAATCCTTCTTTAATGTTTCAAAGGCTTTTGCTCTTGATAAGCACATTTCCACAGTTGGAATAAATACTTTCTCATTTACAGGCTTTATCATATACCCAAAGGCCTCAACTTCTTTAGCCATCTCAATATACTTTTTATCCTCAAATGCTGTTAATAAAATTATGCCCCCAACTAAATTTTCTTTTGTTAAAACTTTACTTGCCTTTAGCCCATCTAGCATAGGCATATCTATGTCCATTAAAACTAAGCTAGGATTATATTTTTTGCAAACTTCAATTGCTTCAAATCCATCAGAAGCTTCTCCTACAACCTCGTATCCATTAGCCTCTAAAATTTCTCGAGTATCCATTCGTGTAATAGGCTCATCATCGACTATTACTATTGTCTTTTTCATTAACGGTCACCTCAAATTAAAATTTGTTTAAGTAGTTAAATAATTCCTCTATCCCTACATCATCTATTGTATCTACTTTAAAGATTTTACTAACTCCAGCTAATTTTAATCTTTCTTCTGCTATGTCTATCTCGTCTTTATCTTTAGCTAGATTTACTTTTGTGATAATACCAATTACTTCTTTACAGAAGATACTTGCAAACCCTGGAGCTATATAATTCTCCTCTGATGTACAATCATAAACTAATGCTATAATTTCAGCATCTGCTGCTGTAACTATCAATGCATTGTAATATCCTCTGTTTTCTATGTACTCACCTGGAGTATCTATTGCATTATCATATAATTCTATGGATTGAGTTTTCTTATAATTTATTTCTAACTTGTCCAAAGCTTGACACAAAGTAGTTTTCCCACATCCTGTCTTACCCATAAATATTACTCTACCCATATTTTAAGTCCTCGTAATCTTAGTTGATGAGAAATTAAGAATATTACTTAAAACATCTAAAACTTCATCTAAGGCTGACTCTACAGAACTTATGTCCCCTGTAATTACTACAGATCCACTAAATCTATCTATAAATCCTAATGAAACTCCTGAAGCCTTTGTTGCAACATCAGCTGCAATTATTGATGCTTCACTTGGTGTTATTGTTAGTATTCCTACAGCATCCTTTTGAGCTACTACAAGACCTAACTTCTTGTATATGTCATCATTAGGATTTGCTATTATATGTGCTAGTGTAACCTGCTTACCTGGTACATATTCTTGTATAATCCTCTGTTTTGACTCTTCTCCCATAATTTTCTCACCTTACTTTCCCACACTTAACCAAATAATTTTAATTAAATTAAATCCTTTTCATAAGAGTTTAATAAAAAAGCTCCTTAAAGTTTCATTTATATGATTTATAAAATGAAATTCCTTTAAGAAGCTACATTGCTCTAAAAAAACTTAATCACACCTTTGTGATAACTTTATTATAAATTTAAATCCATCCATTGTCAACTTGTTCATATTTTTTTAATATTATTTTGTCACTTTTACCATTTTGCTGTATCTTTTTAACCGTTTAAAGGCTTATTTCTGCTGCAAGTTTAATAAAAATTATAATTCATAAAACCATATTAATATTTTATTTATAATTATACTTAACTCTCTATATTGTGCTTAAAAGTCATCTGAATAAAAAACTAAATATTATAATTATTTGATTTTACTTAATATGTTTATTATATCGCTTTCACTAGGAACTCTTGGATTAGCATCTGTACAAGCATCCTTTAAAGCTAATTTAGCTATTTCTCCCTCTAATTGTGTAACATCACTAGAGTTTACTTTACACTCACTTAAAGTTGTTGGCATATTCATAGCTTTTTGCATCTTCTTAATCTCATTAACCAGATTTTTAACTAAACTTCTAGTATTTGATCCCTGTATTCCTATAATTCTAGCTATGTTAGCATACTTTTTAGCAGCTTCACTAAACTCTCTTGAATTATATCCCGCTATATTTGCATTAAACTCTATTACATGAGGTAGTAATATTGCATTAGTTCTTCCATGTGGAACATGGAACTTTCCACCTAAAACATGGGCAATACCATGATTCACTCCTAATGATGCCTCATTAAATGCAAGACCTGCTAAACAAGAAGCGTTGTGCATTTTTTCTCTAGCCTCTAAGTCATTTCCATCATTATATGCCTTAAGTAAATACTTAAAAACTAAAGTAGCGGATTTTTCAGCTAATGCATCTGAAAAATCTGTGGCATTTACTGATACATATGCCTCTAATGCATGAGTAAGTACATCCATTCCTGTATCAGCAGTTATAAAGTTTGGAACTGTCTTAACAAGCTCTGGATCTAAAATAGCTATGTTTGGTAATAAATCATCTGAAACTAGAGGATATTTAACTCCTTTTTCTTTATCGGTAATTACGGAGAATGAAGTAACTTCTGAACCTGTACCACTTGTTGTTGGTATAGCTATAAATTGTATATCATCCACTTTAATTATCTTCTTAGAAAAATCTATTATTGCCTTTGTAGCATCAATAGCTGAGCCTCCCCCTAAAGCAATAACAACATCTGGACAAAAATCCTTAAGCTTCTCAATTCCACTTACAACAAGCTCAATTGGTGGATCTGGAACGATTTCACTAAATACAGAAACTTCAGCCGCCTCTAAATTACAAGTTAATTTCTCTATTGTTCCTGACTTAACCATAAATGGATCTGTAACTATAAATACCTTTTTGTTTTTAAGCTTCTTTAAATAATCCAAGGCTCCTTCTCCAAAAAGTATTTCGGTTTTAATCTTGAATCTCTTCATTTTATCCCGTTGCTAACAGTTATAAACTTTAATTTATAACCTTTACAACACTAACCTCCCTTTTCATCTTATTTTATGTAAAAAAATAAGAAGCTCCATAGGGATTTCCTATGGAGCTTCTTTGCTCTCTTTACACTTCATTGTGTTATTTTTAATATACTATTTTTAAAATAGCTTGTCAATAAATCGACTACTAAGCTTTATTTTTTATTCTTATACTATTTATATTACTAAATCTATTAATTTAGTTTATTTATTATCCAACTTCAAAATTCTCTCTGCTTCAACTATACCGCCTGATATAGCTCCTTCATAACCACCGCCAGGGCTTATCCATGCACCAACTAAACTTAAATTTTCAATAGATGTTTTACTTCCCATTCTATATTTACCTGCTTGTTTAACTGTCTGAGCATATCCATAAACTGCTCCCTTTGGATTACCTGTATATCTTTCCATGGTTTTAGGAGTACCTAATTCTTTTACAACTATATGTTCTTTTACTCCTGGATAATATCCTTCAATCCTATCTATTATTTCCTCTGTAGCAATTTCCTTTTGTTTTTTATAATCTATATTATCTTTAGTCCAATTATCATAATTATCAATATAAGTTACTGTTAGAACGCCTTTATCATTTTCATTCAAACTAATATCCATTCCATTATAATTTGTAAGAAGAAAACTAGCGTTTTTATAATCACTATCTAATGATATCTCATAGTTATGTTCATGACTTCCTTCTCCAATAACAAAAACTTCATCATTAGGTATATTTAATTCTTCTGGATTGCAATCTAAACCTAAATAAAGCTGAGTAAGTGTGCATCCTATTTTATCATCAAAAATCTTTTTAACTTCTTTTTCGCTTAAAGCATCATTAGGAAGCATCTTATATGTACTTATGGGATTTACATTTGAAACTATTCTTTTTGCTGTAAATATTTCTCCATTTTTAAGTACTATACCTGAAACTTTCCCATCCCTATAAAGAATTCTATCTACCTCACTTCTTAGTTTCACATCTCCTCCATTATTTTTTATAACTTCTACAAATGCATCTGATAAAGCTTGTGCACCACCTTTAATATAATATTTCCCATACTTATGATATGAAATCCAAGGAATGAAGAAATATAATGCACTTAACTCCTTAGGCGCAAGCCCATAATACATCCAAAGAGTTGTAAATACTTTTATAAATTCTTCATTCTTAACATATTTCTTCACAACTTCATATGTTGTTTTTCCTGCCCAATTTATAAATAGAAAAACATCCTTATTAATCTTGCTAAAAAGACTTGAATCTTTTTCCAAAATAAATTTATTAAATCCAATTTCAAAACTATCTATTGCACTAAAAAGATTTCTTATTCCTTTTTCCTCTAAAGGAAATTTGCTTATTAAAAGATTCAAGTACAATTCTTTATCATTAGGAATACTTATCTCCTTACCATCTAAATTAATATAATATGATTCTTTATTTCTTAAAGGGAGTATTTTCCCACTTATTCCACACGCTTCAAAAACTCTTCTTAAACTACCGCCCTCATCTAAGCCACCTATTCCATGTAAAGAAACGTCAAAATTATATCCTTTTCTCTTAAAGTTTGTTGCATATCCTCCTGGTATAAAATGTTTTTCAAAAATCCCAACTTTATACCCACAACTAGCTAGTCTACTACCTAATGTTAGTCCTCCCATTCCACTTCCAATTACAATAATGTCATAATCCATATTATCACCTACTCTTATACCTATTTTTCATATTATTTCTATATATAATTATAATGTATTTTTTCCCATTTTATAAGTTCACATATTTTTTCATTTTTTGAAAACATTTTCTTGATTTTCTTAAAAAGATATCGTATAATCAATGTAAAGGTTTTATTGGTGACACCCTCTTTTCTTAATGTCATCAATATAACAATATTTTTTCATTTTTAATGCACTTTTGTGTTATTTTACGTATTATTGAATGTGATTAAAAAAGACAAGTACTTTTGTACTTGTCTTTTTTTTCTTTAGTAAATACTATAAAGTGATTATATAGTATTTATACTAACTCTTCTTTCTCCAGTCATATACTTCTTTTTCTACATTTATTTTATGTCCATTTATTAAAACTGTATCATTGTCTATCCATTTTATATCCATAGTTTCAACCTTATAATCCCAATAAATATTTTTAACTTCATCAGTATTATTATCAACTAATTCACACCTTGCAGCCCAATCAACAGATTCGCCTCTACTACATATATAAGATTTTATTGAATATTCTTCATTTGGAGACTCATAAACGCATTGCAAACTTCCTATTGGCAAGTTATTCATATTCATCTTATTATATCTAAGTTCTTTATAGTAGTAATTAAAAGTGGAAAACAAAACTGCTACTAAAGTAGCCATAGTAATAACAAAGGTAAGTATGATAATTATTTTATTAATTTTACATATTTTCTTAAAATCCTTATTTTTCAATCACTACTCTCCTTTTCCTTATAAAAACTAATACTTCCAAAGTTTTAATTTATCATATTACCATTAAACTAACAATGCTTTTAGTTGAAAGATAAATTATTTTTAAATAGTTTTTATGGATTTTTTATAAAAATTTATAAAGTTTTCTAAAATTCTTGCTGTCATTCCCCAAATTACATAATTTTCATATTTATAAAATAAAACCTTATATTTTCCTTCTCTAAACTTATAGTGTTTTCCACCAATTATATTTTGAAATGGAAAGTCTTCAGCAGGAATGTTTAATATCTTATTATAGGCTATTTCTGCTTCATAGCTTTCAAAATATTCTAAAGGAATTGTAATTAATTTATAGACCTCATCTTTATTTAAAGATAATTTTTCAAAGAACATTTCTTCTTGTTCCTTTATAACACCTAAGAATGGATATATAAGTATATTATTAGGAGAAATATAAAAATCCAATTGACTTATTATATCTATCTTTTCCTTACTTATACCAATTTCCTCAAAACACTCCCTAAGAGCTGCTTCTCTTGGACTTTCTCCCTCATCAATTCCTCCACCTGGAAAACATACTTCCCCTGGATTTGAATTTAATTTGTTATTTCTTATTTCAAAAACAATATTGTATTTTCCATCTATTTTAACTAAAGGAATTAAAACAGAGCATCTCTTCATTTCCTCTGATCCATTAATTCCAATTTCATAATTTTTAAAAGCTTCTTTTAATCTATTAATATCATACATAATTTTCACCAAACACCTTTCATAGTCGCTCCTATTAATTCATATAATTTATTAATAGAGTATATACTTATCTATTCATCTATTTTTAATTTTACTCTAGTATTTATCATAATATAAACTTTTTAAATTTTCTTAAAAACTTAACCAAAATTCACCTTAAATCTAAAGGAGGTCCTCTTTATGGAATTTATTCAAGTTATTATACTTTTAATACTTGGGATCTTGCTTCTAATATTAGGAAAATTAACTAAAAACAAACTTATAACAGTGCTTTCATTAATTCCCCTCTCAATAATGCTTATTCATTTAATTTCAATGTTTACTATTGCAGTTTCTTAAACTACTCTTTACCTCATATGACTTTCTAATAATAAGTTTCACTCTATTAGTTAATACTAAAACTAAATACCAAAAGATATTATTTTTAGAAAGGATTTTTAATATGGACCATAAATTTAATATTGAACACATAGAAAAACTAAATTCTCCTAAAAGACTAACCCTTATCGATTGGGTTGAGGTTTTAAAGGTTTTATCACTTCCTGACAAGCCAGTAATAGCAGATATTGGAGCAGGTACTGGCTTATTCTCTCGTGTACTATTAGAGAAACTACCTAATTCAACAGTATATTCCTTAGATATATCTGATGATATGCTTGAATATATGAATACAAACTTAGCTCCTTCTTATCCTAAAAGATTAACGGTTGGGAAAATGCAAGAAAGTCATATTCCACTTAAAGATAACTCTGTTGATTTAGTCATTATGATAAACATACAGCATGAACTAGCTGAGCCTTCTGAGCTTCTTAAAGATGCTTATAGAGTATTAAAAGAAGATGCCAAGATATTTATAGCTGACTTCAAAGTTGGTGAACACAAACATGCTATAAGCAAAGAATCAATAATATCTGATTTAAAAGAAGCTGCTTTTTCACCTGTTGAAGAAATCATAGCATCAAATGAACTCATTTGCTTAATAGGTGAAAGCTAAAAATATCTTTCACATATTTTTAAACAAAAAAAATGTCCTCCTTAAACGCACAGGAAGACTAAAATCAATAAAATATATAATTAAACTATACATATATAAATCAATATCTTAATACGTTTTCATTATAATTCTATTCTATTATTTAATCAATAGTTTTTTGTAAAAATATAGTTATTTTTTGAACATCGATTAAACTGTGAAATATAATAATATATCCCCTTTATGTTATAAATTTTTGAGAGCTCCAAGTAAATATTTACTTGGAGCTCTTTATTTTTTAAATAAAAAATATATTTTTTTATTATTAACTGTATAAAATTTTAAAAGCCGTCAATAATCCAAGTATAAATTTAAATTGGAGGACTATAAAATGAATAAAAAAGATGTATTAATCCTTGCAGGATCACTAGTATGTGTAGCTTTTCTAGGCTATTTCACTTACTCAACAATCTCAATATTTATGAAAGATAAAACACCCTCTCAAGCAGTATTAAATGAAAAGAAGAATGATACTGATAATGAGAATAAAGATAAAGATTCTAGTACAGAAAGTAGTTTAAACACTAGACTAGAGGATACTTCAGATAACTCTAATGACGCTTCTAGCGAAAGTAAAAAAACAAATGACAAGAACTCTCAACAACTAGAAGAAAAAGAAACTACTTCAAAATCAAATGAAGTAAAGAATACAAATTCAGAAAAAGAGAATGAAAAAACTAATAATGATGATAAAAAAACATCTTCATATGAAGAAAAAGAAGTACTTACATTCTCGTCTTACTTAGATGAGATGGAAACTGAAAAATATACTCTTGAGGAAGAGGAAAGTTTAAGTGATGTTGCTAAAAAGTTTGATGATACTTGTGCTACTAACTCAAGCTTAAACATATTAAAATCTCTCAACCAAGTAAACAATGTTTCAGCTTTAGGAACTGGTGATACAGTATTAATCCCAGTTAGTGCTTTTGAAGATGGCACTAAGTACACAGTTAAAGAAGGAGATACTTGGTATAATCTAGCAAGAGAATATTATCCTACTTATAATCACGAAGTAGTAATAGATTTTCTTATGGATGTAAACCCATTCTCTAATGAAATACTTCCTCTAGGTGAAGATATATTCTTACCTGAATTTTAAAACTTCACTTAGATTATCACTTTAACTAATATACCCAATACATAAAATATGATAACCTCTTTATTGATCTAAGTTTTGGTATAACTTAAAACTTTAAGATTTATGTATTTATTAAACTTAATTCATTTTATCTTTTAAATCAAGTTATATATTTAGATTTAGCCAATTGTAAATACTAATAAAAGGCTATATAAGCCATTCATAAAAATATATTTTAAAAACTTTATAGAATCCACCATTCTTTAAGCATTATTAAAATAGTTCTTATGACCAACTTATATAGCCTAATTATTCGTTATGTGGATTAAAAGATAACCTAAAGATAAACTTACCTTCTTCAGTTTCTATTTCATATTCTAAATGCCCGTGAGCTTCTATCAAAGTTTTAACTATATAAAGACCTAAACCACTTCCAGCAACGTCTTTATTTCTCGATTCATCTCCTCTGTAGAAAGCTTTGAACAATAAATCCTTATCTAAATCTTCTACTCCCTTTGAATAGTTTATTACACTTACCTGGCCATTTTTATTAATATGTATAGTTATCTCTTTTCCCTCTTCTGAATATTTCAAACTATTATTTACTATATTTGAAAATATCATTTTTAATATATTTTCATCACCTATAGTATATAAGAAGCCATCTTCCTCAATTTTTATATTTAAATCATTTTCATTTTTAAAGTAATCATGTCCATAAACCACATCATAAATAATATCATTTAACTTAACTTTACTATATACTATAGATAACCCCTCTTCATATTTAGCTAAATTTATAATTTCTTGTACAAGCACTCTAAGCTCTTCTACACATTCTAAACTCTCCTTTAAGTATTTATCCCTATCTTTATATTGTCCTATATTGTAAAGCATACCTTCTATCTGCCCATTTATAACAGTTATAGGAGTTTTAAGTTCGTGTGATATTGCCTTTAAAAAATCTCTTCTTCTCTTATCTTGTTTTTTCTCTTTTTCAATATCATTAACTAAACTTGCATTAGCTCTTTTTAAATCTTTTATAGTCCTTTGAAGATTATAACTTATAGAGTTTATACTTCTTGAAAGCTGAGCTATCTCATCATCTCCAGAATAATCTAAGGTTTCACTAAAATCTAACTTAGCAATCTTTTTAGAAGCTTCATTTATTTTACCTAATGGTCTACTTATTACTTTTGAGTAAATATATTGAGATAAAATGCATATACCTAGTGTTATTAAAGCAATTATAGGTAATATAGTTACCATTATCTTTTGAATTTCATCTCTCATCCTATTGGGAGAAATTATTGTTAAAAGACATTCTTCATTTATTCCTTTAAAGTAAAACATTCTAGTTATCTTTATATCATCTTTTCTCATAGCAAATGACTGAATTTTTTTTGAGGATCTATTCTATATTTTGCCAACATGTTATTATTTGAAGCATATACAACCTCTCCTTTTATTGTTGTTATGAAAACAAAACTTTCATTCTTATATGAATACTGATTTAGTTCATCTGCATAGTTAATCTCTTCTTTATTTTCTAATGTTCTTAATATCTCATCTGTAGACTTTTCTATACTATTTCTTTTTGAATTCATATATATAGCTGGTATCAAAGCAAAAAGCACAGTATATGTTATTACGGAGGTTATTAAAATTACTGCTGTTGATATTATAAAAAGCTTTTTCTTTATTCCTAAATTGCTCCACTTACTTTTTAAGTACATATCCTATACCCTTAACAGTTCCAATATAATCATGAACTATTTTCTTTCTTATATTTTTTATATGTGCATCAATAACTCTCATATCTCCATAATAATCATATCCCCAAATTTCATTCATAAGCATTTCTCTAGAAAGTACTCTTGGATATGCCTCTATCAAAAATTTAAGTATATTGAATTCTTTTAAAGTTAACTCAATTTCATCTTCATCTATATATACCTTATATGTATCTAAATCCATCTTTAATTTTTCAAAATTAATACAACTCTTATATTCTTTTATTTTTTCTTCCCTTTTACCACTTCTTCTTAAAACAGCTTCAACCCTCTTTATAAGAATATTAAATGAAAAAGGTTTAGTTATATAATCGTCAGCCATAGCATCAAAGGCCTTTATTTCATCATTTATCTCACTTAATGCTGTCAAGAAAATTATAGGAACCCTACTTTTTTCCCTAATAAGTCCACATAGAGAATATCCATCAAGTTTAGGCATCATAGCATCTAAAATAACTAAATCAAAACTATTTTCATTAAACTTATAAAACCCCTCAATACCATCCAATGCAAAATCAACAAAATATCCTTCACTTTTTAAAAACTCAACTATTAACTCATTTATTTTTTTATCATCTTCTACAACTAAAATATTCTTCATAAAACCTCCTAAAATTGTATAATGCAAAGTCTTTAAAACTATTCTATAAAAAAATCTATAAAATATATTTCTTAGCTTTTTACCATTCAAAAACCAACTCTCATATACTTTATAGACTTCTTTTTAAAATTTAATTTTATGGTACTTTCCTTTTGAAACAAAGTGCCACATTAGAGCTATTCCAACCATGATTATTCCTATGAATATATAAATACCAAAGTTTAATTTTGTAACAAAATATTGTATTCCACCTAATACTCCACTTAAAATCCCTATAACAATGGTAATTCCCAAGTCATCCATTTTTTCTGCATCCTTAAAACTAACTGTAAATGGAAGATGCTTATCCATAGCTTTCAAAGCTATTAAGCTTAAAAATATAGCTACTAAAAATATCCCTATTAAGTTTGGAATTACTCTAACTCCAAATATCCAAGTATATAATATTGCTACAAAGATAAATACTGGAAAAATCATTTTATAAAAAACAGCCTTGTAAACACCTTTAAACACATCTGACAGATCAGCTATTGGAGTTGCTTTATATATCCATGCCGCCTTATACTGATCTGAGTATTTTATATACATAATTGTAGGTGCTAATATAAATATTGATAAGTACATTGTATAGTAATCATTAGAAGTTGCCATTCCAACTCTCCAAGCATGAAAACTACTATAATCATCCACCGTATTAATCAAAAATATAAATGGAAATATAAGCCCCATAGCTAAATTCGGATAGGTTCTTAATTTAAAGTTTCTTTCACTCTTTATAATCCCCATAGTAAAATTAAAAAAACTTTTTTCTGTATTACTTCTACATATTAAATTACTTACTCTAAAAAATAATGGAGTTCTATCTTTTCCTCTATATGAGTTATTATTTAACTTTTGAATATAATTTTCAAAATTATTAGCTATCATAAAGTAAATCCCAATAGATACCAAAGGAACTACTATTGCTAATATTGTAAGTATTATTAAGCTTTGATTAATTTGTCCACTTTCTATTATTTCAAGAGGAGCAGCAAACCATAAAGATGGTATAAACCATTGCCACAAACTAGTTACACTGAAAACTTTATCTGTAGTTTCTACAAAATCAAAGACTCTTCCTATTAGCTGATATCCTATAGTTATTACTATTGTAAGCGCTATTTGAATAATATTTATAATATCCTTAAGCTTTTCTCCATCAAAAAACTTAAGAACTAAATAATAAATAAAACAAGTTAATAAGACCATAAAAAGATTTATAAGAATAAGTTCAATTATAAAAACTATTCCAAAAAGAATTCCATATCGAAATGAAACTAAAGCTCCTGGCCCACCTAAATATAAAGTTACAGTAGTCATATATATAATTACATTAGTAAGTTTAGCTGCATTTATTGTCTTAGCATCAACCCCTGTAATTCCAAGAATATTTTTATCCTTAACATCTAATAAAACACTAGCAAAATCTACAATAAAGCACATTCCTATAAAAAACATAATCATCCCAAAATACATTGTCATCTGAATCATTATATTAAACTTAATAAGAACAAATATTGCTATGAATACACCCATAACACCGTACAAAAGCTGTTGTCCACCAAACTTGTCTGTCTTATCTTGATTTTTAGTACTATTAGTCATAATAGCAGGTGCTCTTCTAGTATCCATTAATAGTTTAGTTTTTAAAATGAGTCTCATCATCTCATAATTAACGCCAAATTTTTCATAAAGCCCGCTAAATCTATCAATTACCTTTAAAGCTTTATTCTCCTTATCCATATAACTACACCTCTCTTATAAGTGCAGTAAATTCTTCTGCTAGCTTTTTATGATTATTAAATCCTGTTAGGTCATTAAATATTTCCTCCAGTGATTCTTCATTACAACTTTCTTTAAGTTCCTCAAAACTACCATCTGCTGCAACAACCCCATCATTTAAAAGTATTATTCTATGACTTATTTTTTCAACAACATCAATTATATGTGATGAATAAAATATAGTCTTTCCTTCCTTAACAAGTTCAGATAATATCTCTTTTATAACCATAACACTATTAGCATCTAATCCATTTAAAGGTTCATCTAAAAATAATATATCTGGATTGTGCAAAAGGCTTGATATTAAAAGAACCTTTTGTCTCATTCCTTTTGAAAAACTTGAAATTCTACTATTAAAAACATCATCTATCCCTAGAATTTTCATAAGTTGCTTACTTTTATAAAGAACATCTTTATAATCTAAACCATATAGCTGACCAATAAAAGTTAAATATTCCTTAGCAGTTAATGTATCATATATATCAGCCATCTCTGGAACATACCCTATTCTTTTTTTATAGCTTTCATTTCCTTTTGATATATCTTCACCAAATATTTCTATAGTGCCAGTGTATCCTTCTAAAAGTCCAAGCATTATTTTAACTGTTGTACTTTTTCCAGCTCCATTACTCCCAATATAGCCTATAATTTCCCCCTTGTGTATATCCAAATTTATTCCCTTTAAAACCTCTTTAGTTCCAAAGTTCATTTTCAAATCCCTAATTTTTATAATAAGATCTTTTTCTCCCAAAATTTCTCTTTCCACCTTATTAATTCACCCCATCCACAAAACTTAATTATAAAAAGAACTATATCAAACTAGTGTTAAAACCATTAATAATTATAAATATATTAATATTAAACTATAAATTTTATTTATCTCTGTTTTGATATAGTGCTTTAAAATATGTATTTATTTTTTATTTATCTTTTAATTCTCTCATATAGCCAGCTAATTTATGTGATGTTTCCTCTATTTGCTCTTCTCTATTTTTTTCATCCTCTTCTTCTTTTAGGTCTTTTATCATATCTGCAAAGCCCTTTGTACTTTTTCTAAAAACTTCATCTCTAGCTTCTTTATTATTTTTAAAATCATCAATATTTGTCATCTTAAACAACTTCCTTTTTTTGAGTATTTAATACTAGAGTAAACTCCTGCATTATACAATTATTTTACATTACAAAATTCGTTCATACAAACTTCACATTTTTAAAATAATTCACTAATTCCTCTAATTATCTACCAAATAATTCTTTTATCATATAATACCCTATTATTTTGTTAAATTATTACTATAATTCATATTAATCTTTAAATATAAGTTTAATATTTCAACTTAAAGAATTTTATAATATTATTTAATAAGTTTTTTAATACTATATATTGATTTATTTATTAACTCATGATATTATATATTTAACAACTTAGTTGGTAGCAAATTTCCCCTATCTATTATCATACCAACTAAGTTCCCCCTATAATAATTAAGATTATAAATTTTAAAATTAAACATAAATTATATTATATTAAATACTTTTAGGAGGCGTGCATTATGCTAATATTAACAACTGAATCAATACCTGGTAAAGAAATAAAGGAAATCAAAGGACTTGTTAAAGGAAGTACAGTAAGATGTAAAAACATAGGTAGAGATATAACTTCAAGCTTTAAGAATCTAGTTGGTGGTGAAATGAATTCATATAATGAAATGCTTACAGAAGCTAGACAAATAGCTATAGGAAGAATGGTTGATGAGGCTGAGGCTTTAGGTGCAAATGCAATCATAGGAATGAGACTTATGTCTTCATCTGTAGCTGCTGGTGCTGCTGAAATGGTAGCTTATGGAACAGCAGTAGTCTATGATGCTAAGTAAGGAAGTGTTTTAATATGGTTATAGCCGGGCTTGTAATTCTCTTTTATGGAGCTATGATTTTAGGCTCGATAATACTGCTTATTTGGGCAATCAATAGTAGAAGAAAAGAGAAAAAAATAGAATCAAAAAAACACGAAAAATATAAAAAATATTAATATAAATTAATTAAAAAGCTAATAATTTTTATAACTTATGTAAATTATAATAGTAGGATAGGTTAACATACCCTTATCCTCCTTTAATTTTATATAATATCCCCCTATTAATAAAGAAAGGATAGCTGAATATTATTTCAGTCTATCCTCTCTTTTTATTTATTTATTTTTTTCTCTTTTTAAGAGTTATTCCTCCAACTGTAGCTAAGGCTGCTCCCATTAGCATTAATCCTTCTGTTCCTATTGGACTACCTGTATTTGGTAAATTCCCATTTTCATTATCTTCACCATTGTCATCTCCAGAATTATCATCTCCACCAGAGCCTTCATTATCATTTCCGTCTCCGTTTCCATCACCTTCTGATCCTCCGTTGTCATTTCCGTCTCCATTTCCATCACCTTCTGAACCTCCGTTACCATCTCCATCTGGCTCACAAGTATCGTCTTCCTCATCTTCTGATGCTATAAAGTTATCTATCTTTTCACCTAACTTCTCATAGTTTCTAACAATTTCATCATGAGAAGCATTTCCTTTTATTAATCCCTCTAAGTGCTTTATAGCCTCTTCTAATTCTTCTCTTTCATCATTATTCTTGTCATTAAATTCTATTAAGGCATCTTTTCCTCTATTTATCTCTTCTCTTATTTCATCTATAACATGCTCTAAAGAAACAAATGTTGGCTTAAGCTCAAAAACTTCAACCTTTCCTGCATTCTTTTCCCATAAAAGCTTAACAGAAACTAACTGTCTTGGATTTTCAAGTTCAAACTCATTTAATCCTTTATCCAATGTTCCAAGCTCTAAAGTCTCTCCATTTACAGTTTTACCTATAACCTTAGCGCCTGATAAATTATCAGTACTTTGAGCCACTGTAATCTTTGAAACTAACTTGTCATTGAATATTCTACGAAGTAAATAATCACCTGACTTAATTTCACCTTCTGGAATATATGCAGTATTTAAGTTATTGTCTCTAACATTCTCACTTCTATCAGTGTAAGTTCCTACTGAAGATGCCTTAGTTTCATATTCCTCTACTGTTGTGTTTACAGTAAACTCTCTAACTCTTGACCATCTATCTTTGTATCCCTTAGATAAAACTCTTATATATTGTGCTTCTAAATCTAAGTCCTTTATTAGAGTATCTGTTCCTTCTACTTCTCCAACCTTTGTCCATGTTTCACCATCAACAGAGTACTCAATATCTCCATCAATATAATCTCCACCCGGTCCTTGAACTAAATTTATATCTCTAATATGCTTAACTTTTCCAAGGTCTAATTGGACAAAGTCATCTTTCTTAATAGTATCAGAACATACAAATGATGAACCATAGTCATTATCTATTATGAAGTCTGGGTGTATATTAGGATTTGTACTTATTCTTCTATTTGTTGTAATTGATCCTGATGTATGTCCTTCTATAACAACCTTAATTTCTTCAATATTAGCTTCAGTTTTTTCCTTAGCTCTTATTCTGAAATATTTTCCTACTACAGGAATTTCACTATTAAAGCTTGTTCCACTTCCTACTTCTTCCCATTCTATATTGTCAAAAGAACTTTCTAAAACAAAACTATCTGAATTAATCTCACCTAAAACTTCAAATCCAAGAACATTATTAACATCATTTATAGAAACTCCTATAGAATCTCCCTCTTCAAAAGAAACCTTATTTATATTTCCTAAAGAAACAGTTTGATGCTCTTCCTTTGCCCCCTTAGTAATAGTAGTTCCTTCAACTTTTAAACTACCAACTAATTTCTCTTCACTCTTACCAGTATTAACTTTAAATTCTCTAACATATAATCTGTTTTCTGAATCCTCAATGGCTCTATATCTTATATATCTAGCTTTTATAGAAGTTTCTTTAACTACTTCTTTAGCCCCATTATTAACAAGTAACTCTGTCCAATTTTCTCCATCTTCTGAGTATTCTATAACTCCATTAGTTATTACCTCAGCATCCTTGTTGTTTCTTCCCATTAGAAGATAAACATCTTTTATCTCTTCAACAGCACCTAAGTCAAATCCAACATATTCATCTTTTTTAACATTTTCTGCTGACCAGAATCCAGTATTGTCTTTATCATCAAACATATACTCTGGCACATGAGTTTGTTCTGATATAAACCATTCTGAATATTTATGATCTTTTATATTTCCTATTGATTTATATGAATAAACCTTATCCTCTAATATTGTAGTTTCCTTATTAAAATAGTCATTTCCAACTTCATGAACTTTTCTTATAAATGGATCAACAACATTATTTGCTATAGTTGCCTCTATTCCATCTAAATCTCTAAGATACTTAATTCCTTCAAAATTGTTTGACCAGAAATCTTCCATATCTCCATCTAATATATTTTCTAAAATTTCTATAGCATTTAGTCCTGCTTTTCCATATATCTCAAACTTAGTTAAATGAGAATCTAATTGACTTAACAACTTTTCATTATCAAGATTTTCTCTTAACTTACCTGGAACCTCAACCATTTTAGAGAATTCATCTTCTAACTTCTCTATTTCGACTTCTACACTTTGTCCATTCTCCCACTTTTCCCATAAAGTAGTTATATTATTTTGAATCTCTGGTGAATCTGGTCTTCCAGTATCTAATCTAGTTGAGTGATTAGCAAATATCTTAAACTCTTCTTTCATCTCTCCAGCTATTATTTCTATAGCCTTATCCCATGAACTTTCAGATTCATAACTTACAGTATTCCATCCATAGTCTGCTCCAGTTAAAGTAGAAATCTTTGAAGCCTCTGCAAATCTCATTGGATTTACAATAAATCCTGAAACCTCTTGATCTAAATTCTTATCTAAATCATATATTGGTCCTAAAGCCATTTTGTCTTCCTTATAATCATTTACAGGATAATTCCACCATAGCATCATTTCTCTCTCATATACATCTGAAACTTTCTTAGCATCCTCTAAACTAACGCCATTTGGAGGAATAACATCATTTCCTGTCCACATAACTTCTATATCTTTATCTAAAGTAGCAGCAAAATCCCTAGTATATTCCTTTACATTATCTCCATCAAACATTGAGCTTCCCCAATATTGAACTGGAACAGTTATTAAAGGTTTAACATCTTCTTTAGCCTTTATAAACTCTTCATTAAATCTATTTAAAACCTCTGCTTGTTGGACTCCATTATGGTTTTCTATATCATCCCACAGTATTGAGAAACTTCTAACTCCCATTTCATATAAAGCTTCAGCTTTATTTATTAATGCTTGGAAATCTGCTTCTCCTTCTTCACCTTCAAATCTTATATCTAGTCCTGGAGATATTGCAAATACAAAATCAACTTTATTTTCATTAGCAGTTTGTATAAGTTCACCCATTCTATCTAACTCTGATACTGGATATGGTTCTCTCCACTTTTCTCTGTGATAAGGATCAGATTTTGGAGCATAAATATAAGCATTCATCTTATATTCCCCATACATTTTTATTTGGTCTAATCTTTCTTCTTGTGACCAAGGAGTTCCATAAAACCCTTCAACAACAGCTCTTAATTTAAATGTAGGCTCATCCTTTACAACAACCTCATTTATACTAACATCTTCATCTTTGTTTATTATCTGCTTTAAACTCTGTACTCCATAGAAAGTACCAGTCTCGTCATTTCCTCTTATAACAATTCTATCTCCTGCTTCATCTTCATCAACTGCTAAGATATAACCATCATTCTTAGTTACTGATTCCTTATCGATACTTAACTCATTTAATACAGAATCCATTCCCTCAATATTGTCTTCTGCCTCACCAATATAAATTGTCGTAGCTCCTTCAATCGGAGTTTCATTTATTGTTATAGCACAATCAGTTAATACATTCTTTAATAACTCATAAGCATATGTATCAGCCAAATCTCCCCCAACTATATTTACTGAATTATCTAATATAATTTTATTTTCTCCTACAGTTAACTCTTGTGGTGCAGGATATATACTTACCTCTTTAGTTATGTCATTTTCTTTTATTTCCTTTTCTAGAACTTCATCAGCCCTTACTGATATAGTCATTCCTAAGTTTAACGCCATAACCGATGCTAAGCACATAGTAATTTTTTTTCTAAAATCACTTCTAATCATAAATTTCTTCCCCCATATTTCAGTTAGTATTTTCTGTCCTGTATCAAATTTCACCCTTTTAATACTTATTTTTACATTTAATACAAAATTATATTATCACACAACCCGCATTTTTTGAATCGTTTTCAAGATAATTAAACAAATGTTAATAAATTAGATAACTAATAAATTTTAAGCTAAGTGGCAAACTAATAAAAAAAGAAAGGGTGATTTTATGAATATATTCAAGCGGTTTTATGTAAGCTTATTTAAACCAAAGAAATATAAAGAGCTTCTTAAGTCCTCCGGATTTGCAGCATTTTTCTATTTATTGTTACTTTCTTTATTACTTGGATTATTAGCCTTTAGTAGAAGTTATTCTGATTTAAATAATTTCTTTGTTGCTAGAAAAGAAGCTTTAGAGGAAAAAATTCCTCCTTTTGAAATTAAAGATGGTGTTCTTAATTTAAAAGGATCAAATTTTATCGTCTTCCAAGAAGAAAACTGAACCTTTATATTAAATGATAAAGAAACATCCGATAATCTTCTTAATGATTATCCTTCTGGAATAGCACTTGGAAAAGATTCTGCAACTTTTAAGTATAATAATACTAATTTAGGAACTACAGATTATTCTAGTATGAATTTATCCTTAACAGATACTCAGCTAAAAAATTATTTAACTACACTAGACAATTCCTTAGGAAATACGTATTTGACTCTTATGGTATTATCATTTATGATATTCTCATTTGTAGCATCATTTATATTAGCCATAATTGGAAAAATAATTGCTAGTGCTAAGAAAATAAACCTTAGCTTTGGAAGTGCTTTTAAACTTAGCCTTTATGGTATAACCCCATGTTTAGTAATATTAGCACTTCTTTGCTTATTAAATATGGGATTTGCTTTAGCTACCCCACTTTGCTTCCTAGTATCAGTATTTTACCTTTACTTTGGAATAATAACACTAAATGAATTTACTTTTGGAAGTAGAAGCTAAATAATTTAAACCTTAAAATACATTTACAAATAAGAATAGATGAAAGAATACACACTAAGGAGGAAATCTGATGACCACAGAGGCTATTAAAGTTTATAATGATTAGCGCTTATTAATAGCCATTCCTCTTGTTTTAAATGGTTTGCTATTAATTCTAAGTAGCATTATAATTAAAACTAGTAATTTACATAAATTACTTTTTAAGCAGTTTCATGCTTTTTCTTTTTAAGTAGTAGACCTATATAAAAGTCTACTATTTTATTTTGATAAATTTTTATTTAAAATGGAGAGTGGTATTTTGGATTCGAGGAAAAAGATCTTGAAGAGTGTTACTATGGTTGCACTTGGTTCATGTATCTTAGCATTTGGTAGTTATAACTTTAACTATCAAAATAATGTAACAGAAGGTGGAGTTTTAGGATTATTACTTTTATTTAAAAACCTATTTGATATTTCTCCATCAATAACAAGTTTGATAATAGACTTATCTTTATTTGCATTAGGAGCAAAGTTCTTTGGAAAAAGATTTCTTATCTTTTCAGTTTTCTCAACTATATGTTTCTCAATATCATATAGACTATGGGAAAGCATTGGATTCTTAGTTCCTAGCTTTGCAGACAATATGGTGATAGCTAGTATATTAGCCGGTATAGGTGTTGGAATTGGTGTTGGAATTGTATTACGTGGTGGTGGAGCTTCTGGTGGTGATGATGTTATCGCCTTATTAGGAGATAAATTTACTCCTTTAAAAGTAAACCATGTATATATGATGACAGATGCAATAGTTTTATTACTTTCTTTAGTTTACTTAGACTTAAAGCAGGTTTTATTCTCTATATTAGCAGTTACTATAAGTGGTAACATAATTAACTTAATATATCAATATAAAAATAATGATACTAAAGAAGAAACTAAAGAAAAAGAAAATCTTTGTGAAGAGGCTATTAAAAAAGGAGCTTCTGCACCAGCTTAAATTTTCTTATTAACATAATATAATATTTTGACAGACTAAATTCTCAATTGCTATAAAATATGGAAAGATTATCTACAGTCAAAAAAAGCTCATATCAAGACTTAATAATTTATAAATTCTATTACTAAGTTACTTGACATAAGCTTTTTTTATTTAGGCTCTGTTTTAAGTAGGTCTGAAGGACTAGATAAAATCAACACCAGTTTAAAACAGAGCCTTTATTTAAAGTTTAAAGCTCTTATTCATTAAAGTTAGTTCCTCTGGAATCTCATATCCCATTTTTCTATAAAATTTCTCAGCTATATCTCCTTTTAGTGTCCAAAAATGTATTAAAGAAACACCCTCTTTCTCTAAGCACTTCTCAAGATGTAATAAAAGTTTTTTACCTATTCCTTTTCCTTGTATATTAGAATCTATAAAAAACTCTTTAATATAGAAATGTTCTCCATCATACCACTGCTCTTTATTACCTAAAATAGCTCCATATATTTTCTCATTTTCACTATAAACAAAACCTTTAAATTCTGGACTATTATATGCATCACTAAGCCTTTTCCCAGCCTTCTTAACAGTCCACTTTTCATTCCACGGTTCTTCATTAAATGTTTTTACAAAAAGCTCTGCACATTCTTCTAAATCCTTTTCTTCTATATCATAAATTAATTTCATTAATTTCTCCTCTTATCTATTCTTAATTGATTTGTGAGTTTGAATCGCCCACAGTTATAGAAGCGTGTATATTCTTCATGATTTTATCTAAAACTTTAATCACTATGCTATTGCCTTTGACTTTTTGTTATATATAATTGTAGTTATTATTAATCCCAATATAATTACAGGTATGAATATTAACGATATATGTTCCTTTCTAGTAACAGCTGAATAAAGTATATTAGCTTGTATATACGTAAATAAAATCAATATCTCTAAGCAAAATATTCTTAAAAATTTTGAAACCAAATTATACTGTTCCTCTCTATTTAAGGGAGTTATTCTCACAGTATAATTACAAATATTAGGTCTGTTACTTATAAACCTAAATAATAAGTATATAAAAATCATAAAAGGCAAAATTATAAATAGAGTATTTTTTGATCCATAAGCATCTACCTTTCCATTAAATCCATAATGAGTTGCAATTACAACCGGTAACTTACTCCAAAACATAGTCGTTATACCAGCCATTATAATAATAATTGCTAAATTAACAAAATCTAATATCCTATTAAATCTCCTATTCTCTTCACTACATTTCCATTTAGCCATAATACCACCTTCTCTTTAAAGCAATTATAAACTTTTTATTTTTTTATATACTTTAATATATTCACTATAAAGAAATAGTTACTTAATTATTAAAAAAGCTATCTTACTCTCAAAATTAAAGGTTATATTTTTCTAATATCTCCATCTTAAACTCTCCATTTTCATAGAAAAGCTCTCCATCTGCATATATTTTTCCACCATTTCTCATGTCACAAAGCATATCCCAATGAAGTGATGATTCATTCTTTCCACCAGCCTCTGGCATAGAATCTCCTATAGCCATATGAACTGTCCCACCTATCTTTTCATCAAATAACATATTTCTAGTAAATTTCTTTATTCCATAGTTTGTTCCAATAGCAACTTCTCCAAAATGACTTGCTCCTTCATCAGTTTCTAAAAGTGCTTTTAATAAATCTTCCCCTTTTTCTGCTTTATAAGAAACAACTTTACCATCTTTAACCTCAAGCTCAATTCCTTCTACTTCTTTCCCTGCATATATTCCTGGGAATGAGAAAGTTATATGCCCATTTATCTTATTCTCTACTGGCGAAGTGAATATTTCTCCATCTGGAAAATTCTCTTTACCATCACAATTTATCCATTTTCTACTATCTGTTGAAACCTTAATATCAGTTCCTTCTGCTAAAATATGAAGTTCTTTTTTAGTATCTAAATATTTAACCCATCTTTCTTGATTTGCACTTACTTTCTTCCATTCTGAAACAGGGTCTTCTGAATCTAAAAGTCCTGCTCCATAAACAAAGTCTTCATACTCACTAAAACTCATAGAAGCTTCTTGTGCATCAGCATATGTTGGAAATTGAGTCCCACACCATCTTAAAGAACCATCTCCAGTTCTTCCTGAATAGAATTTTCTCCAACCTTTTTCTCCTGCTCTACTATCTTTTATTTTCTCTGAATCTATATTACTAAATACTCTAGTATTTCTTTCTCCCCAAGCACTTAACCAAACATCTGCTCTCTCAAGCATAGTTTCCATTATTAAATTTCCTGATAATAATTGCTCTTTTGTAGAAAATTTAAGTTTTGCCTCTTTAGCTTCCTCTGATTCTAAAATATACTCAACATGAGCTCCTGCCTTAGTAGCCTCTTTAACTACTTCAGTAAGCCAAGGATTGGCAACTTCATTACAAGAAACAAAAACAAAGTCTCCCTCCTTAACCCCTGTTGAATAATTTACAAGCAATTTAGCTAACTTATTTAATCTTTGATCTGCCATAACTCTCTCTCCAATCTATTTACTAATTTTTGATTCTGCTATTCTCTTAGCACTATTTATATTCATAAGAAAAATTATTCCTATTGGTATAGTATATAAAACTGTTCTATATCCATACTTAATTCCACCATAGAAAAACCAAAATACTAAGAATGCTACCATTAACCAGTTTATTCCCATGTATACTTTTCTTTTACTTTCACTCTCAAATATAGATTGATTCCAAGCTCTTAATCTACTAGCCATAAAATCATCTCCTTCTCTTCAGTTATATAATATTCTTAAGCTAATATTATGATTTTATTATACTCCTGTAAAAATTTGAAAACCATATTAATATAAAATAATATGGAATTATTAACCAACATTATTTTTCTTAATATTTATTATGAAGTAGCTTAAAAATCCTAATAATGTTACATATAACGGTACTATAACTTCTGTTATTTTAACCATATCAAAGCCTACTAATGTCCATATAATTCCTTGGAATGGCATTGTAGTATATATTGCAATAACACTCATAATTGGAAACTTCAGATTATCTGGAGTACTACCTATATAAGTTTCAAAAAAGCCCTTATTTACTATTAAAAATAAAAGTAAAAACATTATTATAACTAAAAATATAACAACTGTTTCAAATTTTACTTTCAATAATCTTATTAAAAGCAAAAATACAATACTAAAAAATATTAATGCTATCCAATATTTTTTAAGTTCAGAGTATGTTGTAAAATCTATTTCGTCTGATGTAGCAACAATTCCTATTGAATAAGCTATTGTTGAAAGAAAATAAACCAATAATATTTTTCCAGTTTCTTTAATCACTGTCATAAACTAAATAACAACTCCTTTATCTATTCCCTATTTAAATCTCATAATAATATTTAAAATAAGCTGTATTAAAATTACTTCCAATACAGCCTAAAAATTTATTTAATTATATTGCTCTTGTTTCATTTTTTAGGAACATTTTCTCCTCTTCATTTAAATATGGTGATAAAACTTCATAAACATTTTTATGATAATCATTTAACCACTTTCTCTCTACTTCACTTAATAAACTTACTTCTACAGCTTCTAAGTCTATTGGACAAAGTGATATAGTTTCAAACTTATAGAATTCTCCAAACTCTTCTGAAATACTATCTCTTACAACCACCATAGTATTTTCTGTTCTTATTCCATATTTTCCTTCTCTATACACACCAGGCTCATTAGTTAAAATCATTCCTGGCTCTAAAGCAATCTTGTTTGGCATTGGACTTATACTTTGAGGGCCTTCATGAACATTCAAGAAGAATCCTACCCCATGTCCTGTTCCACACTTATAGTCAATCCCTTCATTCCATAATGGTTCTCTAGCTTTTATATCTAATGCTGATCCTGTAGTTCCTTTTAAGAACTTAGCCATCATAAGCCCTATATGTCCTTTTAATACTAAAGTATAATCTTTTTTCTGTCCTTCAGTTAAATCTCCTAAAACAAAAGTTCTAGTTATATCAGTAGTTCCATCTAAGTATTGTCCACCTGAGTCTATTAATAGGAATCCTCTTGGCTCTAAAATATAATCACTTTCTTCTGTAGCAGAATAATGCATCATAGCCCCATGTTCTTTATGCCCTGCTATAGTTTCAAAGCTTATTCCCTTAAATAATTCTCCTAATCCTCTAAACTCTTCCAATTTATCAGCTGCTGATATTTCACTTATATCACACTTGCCAATGTTTTCTTTAAGCCACTTCATAAATCTTACCATAGCCACACCATCTCTAACTTGGCATCTTTTTAAATTTTCTAGCTCAGTTTCATTCTTAACTGCTTTAAGCTTAGTAGTTATATTTTCACCTTCAATTATACTTTCCTTATTTTCTATACACTCATAAATAAATGAACTTATCTTATTAGGATCAATTAATGTTTTTCCTTCTAAACTTTTAACATCTTCATAAATCTCATTATATTCTTTTATGATTACACCTTCTGATTTTAAAGTTTCTTCCATTTCCTCTGTAAACTTTTCCTTATCTACATATAATAAGGCTTCCTCATCTTTAACTATTGCATAGCTTAAAACTACTGGATTACATTTAACATCATTACCTCTAATATTATAAAGCCAAGCTATATCATCTAGAGAAGCTACAATGTAATTTGAAGCTCCAAGCTTTCTCATATTTTCTCTAACTTCACCTAACTTCTCACTAGCACTCTTTCCACAATATTTAACTTCATGTAAAAATGCTTTTTCTTTAGGAAGCTCTGGTCTGTCTGACCAAACCTCATTTAATAAATCATCTTCTATTTCAATGTTTATCTTCTTATCTTTTTTAATATTTTGAAACTCTTTATATTGAGAAGCAGAAAATACCTTACCATCAAAGGCTAAAGTTTCTCCTTCTTTTAAATTCTCTTCTAACCATTCAGTTAAGCTTGGCCATCCTAGTATTCTCATTTTAAACATTTCAATTCCAGAACCCTTTAACTGATCTAATGCTTGGATAAAATATCTTCCATCAGTCCATAAAATAGCTTTTTCATGTCCAACTAATAAAGTTCCTGCTGAACCTGTAAATCCAGACATATAAGCTCTGCCCCTATAATATTCACAAACATACTCACTTTGATGAGCATCTCCACTTGGAATTATATAATAATCAATTCCTCTTTCCTTCATAACTTTTCTTAAAGCTTCTACTCTTTCAGTTACCTTCATTTTTTCTAGCCCCCATATCATAAGATTTCTATTAAAATACTATTTAACAAATCAAAGATTATATATTACAGTATTTTCCTAAGCTTTAACTAATAATATCATAAATATTATTAGTTAAAAACGCCTTAAAATTATTTTAACACATTAATTAAATATAATAATTTTAGGCTCTACCTTAAACAAGAGTTGCTTTCTAGATATAGTTAGAAATCAACACTCATTTAAAATAGAGCCTGAGTTTTAATAATATATAGTAATAATTCTGAATAAACTACTAGTTATATACCTATGAACTGCATAGATAATACAGCTCCTACTAAGATAAAGTTACCTATTAATATTTTTATAAAAATCTTATTAAAAAACTTATTATCTTTTAAAGCCTTTCTTATAAACAAAATAAATATTATATAAATTCCAATTGCTATTATATATGTCCATACTACATGAGTTCCAAGTAAACTAGCCAATTAACTCTTTTATTACTTCTATTCCTTTTAAAGTTTGATTTTCAATTCCTCCTGGAAACTTTTCTTCTGTTTCAAATTCAAATCCAGCCCATCTATATAATCTTATAGCCTTATGACTCCATGTTTGAGTTGGAATATACATAATACAATCTCCCTCTATACTAACCATAAGCTTCACCCCATTAGATATTAAGGCTTTTCCTAATCCTTTTCCTTGATATTCTGGCTTAACTGATACCCATTCCATAAAAGGATGTCTTCTTTCACCTGTGTATCTCCACCACGCTGTAAATGTTGCAACCTTTTCTCCATTTTCATTTTCAATAAATATCATTCTTCTTTTTATTTCATCTAAATGTGGTAAAAACTTCTTTCTAAAGTACTTTTCACCCTCTTCAATACTATTGAATTCTAAAACTGAACTTTCAATTTCTGCCCAAGCCCTTTCATCACCTTCCTGAAACTTAACAAATTTAAATCCACTTGGTAATTTAGCTTCTTTTATCTCCCTTCCCTGTTCTCTTTTTAAAACTATTCTAAAAAATTCAACACTTTTATCTAACATTTTTACTCTCCTATATCATTTAAATATCAATTTATACTAAATCATAAAAATTAGTTTATTATAAAATTTTCTTATTAAAATCCTATATCTTTACACCTTAAAGTTATTTTCTTATATAATATTGGAGTAACTGTTTCAAATATAAATAGTGCGTATATTATTTATTTTCCATATATATTTAATTAATCCTTCTATACTGTAGTTTCTAAATTATTGAAATCTTTTTCTTCCTTTATCAACTTTAAAAGTTTAATAGTTCCTAATGAGCATATTAAACTACAAAAACCTATAAATAAGAAACCTGCACTATATCCTAATTTAGTCCCTACCTCAATTCCATAAATATTAGAAAAGATAATCTTGACCAAATCAACTACTACTCCTACAAGTAAATTTCCTATAACAATTGCAACTCCCATGAATGTTAAAATAAATGACATGGCAATTTCTATTTTTTCTCTAAATTCTTTAGCTATAATAGCCATAACAGTTGGATATATTGGTGATATTCCAAAACCAGCTAGTATTAATAAGAAATTAGCTCCACTTCCTATTAAAACTCCTACTAATATAGAAATCCCTGCAAAAGCTGAAAGTATTAAAAGTGATTTTTCAAAACCAACTTTATCTATAATAGGACCAAATATTAATCTAGCTAACATAAAACAGAAGAAAAATCCCATAAGCATTTTTGATGCATCTCCACTAGAAAATCCTTGTGCTTTTTCTAAATAATTAACTAACCATCCTCCAACAGTCATCTCACAAGTTACCCCAAAAGATAGAATAAAAGTTATTAAAAGTATCTTTTTATTTTTACCCATTTCTTTAAAGGATTCTTTTATTGAAACTTGCTCTTCTCCCTCTGATTTTGGGAATTTACCTAATAAAGTTGGTATTATTGGTATTAAAGAAAGCATTAAAACTATTAAATACATTCCTCTCCATCCCAAAGTTTGTCCAGAAATATCTGTAAGCATAAGTTTAGTTGCTATAAGCGGAGCAACCATAGAACTTAACCCATAAAAAAAATGTGCTAAATTCATCATAGTTCCAGTATTCTTTGTAAAAGCTATGGCTGCAATTACACCTAAAGCAATTTCAAGCATCCCATTTCCTAAGTACATAACAAAATATGATCCAGAAAACATAACAAAGTTTTGTGACATACCTATTAATATTCCTGAAAAAGCCATGATTAAAAAGCATAAAACCGTAGTGTTTTTAAGTCCTATCTTCTTTGATAAAAACGGTGTATAGGTACATGCTATCAAATAGCCTATAGAATTTAAAGCTAACATAAACCCTATTTGTGACTCACTTAAAAAGAAATCTTCCTGAATTCTTGGAACAGCTGGTCCTTTAATATTTTCAGATAGGCCAAAAACTAAGAATCCTACAAAAACAGTTAGTATCAATATAGTTCCGTTTAAATTCTTTTTATTCTCCATATATGTTCTCCCTTAAAAATTATAATTTCTACTAAAGTATATATACATAATTAGTTCTTTTATAGTGAAAATTTTCTACCTTAACTTGTCTATTTCAAATAACTTACAGATTTATTTATGTTTCAAGTAAAGTTAATTTATAGATATAAATAAAATACTATCTTAATAATCCTTAGCTATTCCTCTGGCATAGCCAATATAAACTCTTTACGAAATTAAGTTGTATCTGAAAATACATCTAGAAATCAGCACTTTCATAAAACATAGCCTATAAACTTAATTATCTAATGAAGCCACTACCATTTAAAATTACGATTAGGGTGGTTCTTCATTTTATGTTACAATATCTTATAATAGTATTATAGGAATTCACTATTATAAGTTTTACTCTCTTTATGAGTTAAATAATAATAGTAAAATACATTGTATTTGATAATAAAATTTTTAATAAAGCAAAAGATTACTTGAGGTGTTTAGATAATTATGGATATATGTGTTAGACCTGTATGGGCCGAAATAGATTTGGATGCAATCGCAAACAATATGAAAGAAATAAAAAATTTAGTTGGAGATAAAGAGATAATAGCTGTTGTTAAAGCTAATGCTTATGGACATGGTGCTTTAGATGTAGCTCCAACGCTATTAGAAAACGGTGCTTCAAAATTAGCTGTAGCAATAATAACTGAAGCTGATGAGCTTAGACTATCTGGAATAAAAGCTCCAATAATGATTTTAGGATATACTCCTTTAAGCTTTGCAGAGGATTTAATAAATAATAAAATAGAACAAACTGTTTATGACTTAGAATATGCAAAGGAATTATCTCATATTGCAGTTGGATTAAAAAAGAAAGCTAAAATACACATAGCTTTAGACACAGGTATGGGTAGAATAGGCTTCTTACCTAATGAAGAAAACTTGGAAAAAGTTTTAGAAATATGTAAGTTACCTGGTATTGAAGTCGTTGGATTATTCACTCACTTCTCTACTGCAGATGAAGAAGATAAAACTTATACTTATGAGCAATTTTCAAAATTAAAGAATTTCAATAAAGCTCTTGAAGAGAATGGAGTTCACATTCCTTTAAAACATGCTTCAAACAGTGGTGCCATAATAGATCTTCCTGAAACATATTTAGATGGAGTTAGATGTGGAATTATATCTTACGGATATTATCCTTCAGAAGAGGTAAAAAAAGAAAACTTAAAATTACTTCCTGCACTAACATTAAAAACTACAGTTGCATATGTTAAAGAACTTGAAAAAGATATGTATGTAAGCTATGGAAGAACTCATAAAACAGAAAGTAAAAGCAAAATAGCTACACTACCAATTGGATATGCCGATGGATACTCAAGACTTCTTAGTGGAAAAGCTAAAGTTATCATAAATGGACAGTTTGCTAATGTTATAGGAAGAGTTTGTATGGATCAATGTATGATCGATGTAACTCATATAGATGAAGTCAAAACTGGTGATGAAGTAATACTTCTTGGTGAAGCTGATGGACTTAAATTTGATGCTAATGATATGGCTGAAATAATGGGAACTATAAACTATGAAATCCTATGTATGATAAGCCATAGAGTCCCTAGAATATATAAGAAAAATAATGAAATAGTTAAAGTTAGAAACTATATTTAAAGTTAACTCAACTTAGTTTTAATATAAAAATACTCAAAAGGACAAGTAATAAATACTTGTCCTTTTTATATCTCTAACCTTCCGTTCTTCCCTCTTCATATCTATCCACCCTTTAATATTCTGCAAGATTATCTTCTTCTTTCTTTTTACCATCATCTTTTAATACTAGAATTAATCCTAAAGTTGCAAATACTACTACAAGTGGTGTTTCACTAGTAAGCATAAAAGGTAGAAATCTTGCTATTAAATAATCATACAACCCACCGAAAAATGGACCTAAAACTGGACTTAACACAATAATGGCATATCCTAAATATTTCATATTTCTTCTCCCCCTCGCCTGCTGATATGATATCGTCTTAAAAATACTAAAACTTGTCTATTATATTAATATGCTAAATGAAACTATTTAATTACTGAAATATATCACCTTTATCTCCATTTAAATTTCAAATAAAAAAATCCATAGACTTTTCTTATTTACACTGAAAGTTTAATTAAGAAAAAGTGCTATGGATTTTATATATAAATTATTTGAGCGGGCCTTATATTAAAAGCTATCTACTTGTTCTTAAAGTTATAGATTCTTTTGAAGAAATTTCTCCATTACTATATTTAGCTGCTATTTTAAAGTTGTAAATAGTATGTCTACTTAAATCTTTAAATTCATAACTAGTTTCATCTTTTCCAACTTCAGCAACCTCCTTACCATCTTTATAAAGGATATACCCTTCTAATCCCTTAGTGTTTTCTGGCAACTTCCATTCAACTCTAACCTTTTTCTTCTGAACCTTAGTTGCCTCGAAATCTCTAACCGGTTTAACTATTATATCAGTGTTCTCCATAGCATCTAAAGCTTCTTGAATTACTACTTTTAAGTTAACTATAGCAGAATCAACATTTTCTTTTAATGCATTTACATCATTATTAACATTTTCTGCTTCTAAAATAACTTCCTCTAATCTTAATTGAATTTCATCAAGACCACCAAATGCTTTAACATTTTCTAAAACTTCATAAGCTCTTTCTATTTCTAAAACTAATTCTTCCTTATTTGGTATCTTACAAAGTTCAAATTTAGCTTCTGCATCAACTAAAGCTTTAATAGCCTCATCAATTGCACCTTGGCTTGAGTTAGGATTATTTAATACTTCTTTAGCCACTTCAACTGCTATTTTCAATTCATCTATTCCATTAGGAGTATATACTCCTTCTGCATTATTTATCTTATTGCCTACTGAGTTAATAAGCTCTTCTAAAGCACCTTTCTCAACAATATTAGCTGAGTCTTCAAACTTTTCTATAGAAGTTTTTAACTCTTCAACTAAGTTTCTTACTTCATTAGGAGTAGTAGCTCCTTGGAAGTTTTCCTCTGAAACTCTAATCGCTTCATTAAATATATCTAAATTTTCTTGAGTATATTGTCCATCTCCCTCTCCAACAACTGCATTAGCCGCCTTTTCCTTAGCTATTAGAATCATAGATTGATAAGCTGTTTCTGCATCTACTGCATCATAATAAGAATCTAAAGCACTCTTAAGACTTTCATATGCACCATCTATCTCACTTTGAGAAACTGGAACCTTGTTATAAACTTCCTTAGCCTTAATATTTTCTCCATTTAATTTTTGAATTTCTCCTTCAACGATAATTCTTGAACTTAAGTTTAAATTATTCTTTATTTTTGGAAGAATTTCATTTAATAATAAGTCAACATCACTTATTAACGTAGCTAATTTAGTTCTATTTATTTCAACAACACCTTTGTAAAAATCATTTAATGCAACTTTAAGTTTGTTCTGAACTTCCTTGGCTTCTAATGAGTTGATATCATTACTCATAGCATTTCTTGCTTCTTCAATTGCATTTCCTAGACTATTTTTAGCCTCTTCCGTATAATTACCAGCCATATCTCCAACAACTGCACTATTGTATATTCCTTCTACATAGCTTATATAATTTGAAAGTGCTGAAATAGAATCACCCTTATAAATTCTGATTTCATTTATTTTTACATTTTCACTAGAGAAATTAACTTTTATATATCTATTAACTATAGGCTTCTTAAATACTTCTGAATAGACATCTAAACTTACAGTATTATCAGCTTTATTAACTATGCTTGTCCACTCGCTTCCATCATTAGATCCTTCTATACTATATTTTAAAGCTTCATTATTTCCGCTTAAAATTTCAATAGCTGCAATATCTTTTTCTTTGCTTAAGTCAAATATTACACTCTTATCTTCTCCACTTACAGGACTCCAGAATGTACTTTCATTTCCATCTTTTAAGTTATTTACTTCTGATGGATTTGATGTAGCTTGAACAGTAGTGCTATCTGATAATGATAAATTTTCTGGAATAGCAAAAACATTTAATTCTGCTGCTGAAGCAAATCCGCCAATTCCCTCTACAGCTACTAACTTAGCATGAGTGGCCTTCTTTGCATCAAAACTCACTATTTTTAATGCTCCATCGTCAGCCCATTCTCCTTCTGAAACTTTAGTAAAGTTTTCTCCATCTTCACTTAAATGTAATTCATATTTAGTTATTATTCCATTTGGGGAACCTGTTCTTGGTAGATAAGTAAATTTATTAACCATATAACCTCCACCAAGCTCTAATGTTATACTTTGTGGTAATGGTTGAATTTGTGAGTAGTTAGTATGCCATATTGTATTAGGGTTTCCATCTATAGCAAAACTAGCTAATCCTTCACTTCCAACATTCGGATGCTCTGATGTAGCTGTAGCAGTCATATTTCCTTGTGGTATAGCTATTGAAGCTTGCTCTCCCTTATTAGAGCTTTCCTCACCCATAGCTTTTATCTCCGCAATAGCTGCCCATGCTGCTGGATGCTCTCCACCTTCTGCTTTTCCTGTAATTGTCGCATGTATTTTACTTATTTCTTTTCCTACAGGAATCTTATAAGATTTTTCATTATCCTCTATATTTGAAGTCATATCTAAAACAGTTTCTCTATTTCCATTAGCATCTTCAACATCTACTTTAAATTGGAATCTAAATCCTGCTTTTTCAAAATGAAGCTCTAAGAATTCTACAAATTTATTCCCCTCTAAGTCTACAGTAGCATTAGCAGGTATTGACCCATTTGCACTTATCCAAAGTGAATTTAAATCTCCATCTGTTATATTTGATAAAGGATTTCCACCCTGAGAAGCTGATCCAGTAACTGACTTATTTTCAGCAAGATTAACATACTCTACTTTTTCTTCCTTTGACATAGCCTTTACTTCAGCAATAGCTGCCCATGCTCCTGGATATTCCCCACCTTGTGCTTTTCCTGTCATTGTTACATGAACTTTATTTATATTTTTTCCTACAGGAATCTTATAAGATTTTTCATTATCCTCTGTATTTGAAGTCATATCCAAAACAGTTTCTCTATTTCCATTAGCGTCTTCAACTTCTACTTTAAATTGGAATCTAAATCCTGCCTTTTCTAAATGCAACTCTAAGAATTCTACATTTTCTGTTCTTTGTAAATCAATAGATGCAGATGCTGGTGTCTGTCCTCCATTACTTACCCAAAGACTATTTAAATTTCCATCAGTTATATTTGATAGTGGCTTTCCACCTTCCGACTCAGAACCTGTAACTGGCTTTCCTAATGCAACATTAGTATATTCCTCAACTTGCTCTGCACCTTCATAAACCATTATTTCTGCTAACTCTGCTGTTGTGTATGATGGACTTAATTCTAAGTCTACATCAGTTAAAGTCACTTTAACTTTTTGAGCCTTTCCTTTATAGTCAACTTTTTCTATTATTCCCTTACTAGAATAATCAGCTGATTTGTCACTAGCCATAACCCATTGTCCATTTTCATCTAAAACTTCAACCTTATAAGCTACTGCTCTATCTCCTGCTTGATTTCTAAATGCAAACTCTATTCCATCTACGCTCTTAACTCCATCTAAATCTACTATTACACTAGATGGATATCCTTCTCTATCTGCAACCCACATTGAACCAGTATTACCATCAGTAATATTACTTAGCGGGCTATCTACTGCCTCTCCATGAGTATCACTTGTAACTTCTTTTCCTAAGGCAATATTTACTTTCTCACTTGTTTCAATATCACCTAGGATTTTTTCCATATTTGTTACAGAATACCCTTCCATAGCTATCTTAGCTAACTCACCTAAATTTCCATTTGATGCTTCTATTGGATATAGTTTATCTGTATCGCTTTTCTTATTAACCCAGTCATACTCCATCTTAAACCAATCTATCCTAGTTGCATTTGGTCCTCCATCTAACTCTGTCTGCAATCCACCTATCCATTTTTCCCATCTTGTATAATAATAATCCTCAGTTAATCCTGACCACTGTCTATTAGAGTAATCCTTAAGTCCTCCACCATCAGCATTATTTCTTGATTCCAAGTTGTGACTAAAGCTCTAGCATTAAATTCAAATAAATCCTTTGTCCAATCATCCGCTCCTTCAAGCATTGTTCTAGCATCATTTATCCAATTTCCTATTAAAAATTCTGGTCTTGTACTTAAAACACTCTCTTGTAATTTTATAAGTTCCAAGAATTTTCCTGAAACAAATCTAAACTTTTCTGCATCACCATTATTATAGGCATCACACATAACCCCATAATATTCTTGAGCTGAGTTTGCTAAAAGTTGCTTTAAGATGTCTGCAAAATCATAAAGGAAAGCATCACTATCCTTAAACTCCTCATAGTTATCAGCAAATAACTGAATTGCTTTCTCAAATTCTGCCTTATCATAAACAATCTTAGAATGTCCCCATGTAGAAGCACTTTGTATTCCAAATCCTGGTCTAGCATTTATTATTGACTCAGCTGCTCCTTGATAATAATCATTTCTCTTCTTATAAGCTGTATCTAATATAACATTCCAAGCTTCTAATATCTCATCATTAATCTTTCCATATCTTCTCTCAATATATTCATATGTCCAGTTTCTAAAATCTATTTGATCTCTTGTCCAAGACATATCAAATAAAAGTTCATAAGCTAATGGATTTGTATTTATGGCTTCTGGAGTAATTCCTATACCAACCATATGCTCTGAATTGGCTAATGCTTTTGGAATTTCTGTTGCAAGCTTTTCTGGTGCAGCATCCATTCCCATTCTTCCTCCAAAGTTATGAAGCATGTTCCAAACCCAAGGAATATCTCTATCCTCTAGTCTCTTCCAGTCAGGCGTAACTTCTGAGAAAAGGTCTAAAACTATAGCTTGATCCTTCTTAGTTAATCCCTCTAATTTGTTATTACTTGGATTGCCTTGCCAATTCTGAATAACCCAAATAGCCCTTTCATCATGTTCTATCATTTTATCTTGAATTATTTGATATATTCTTCCATTATCTAATCCACCAGTATTTCCCCCCTCATGGAATGGGTCAACACCATAAAAATCAGTAATGTCTCCGAATACTTCTTTTTGCTTTTCATAAAAGACGTCTGCAACTTCTTGGAAGTAATCTCTCTCCCCTTCATTAACGTACGTTTTAAGCATATCTGGTCTGTCAAATCCACACCATCCACCTTGTGAAATAGTTTGAGCCTCTGGATTTTTTTCTCTAAAGTCTCTTGGAACCATTCCTGAATAACCTTGAAGAACAGGGTTAATTCCAAAGCTTTGCATTCTATCGTGCATTTTTCTTCCAAGCTCTGCTCTTTGCTCAAACCAATCATTTGGAAGTGGTCCTCCAAATCCAGTCATGTTCTGCATATAAAACCAAGCAAAATATGCCGGCCCAGAAATAAATTCCTTAACCTCTTCATCACTATAGCCAAATTCATTTAATGTTCTTCTTAATACTTCTTCTTGTCCAATTATATCTAAAACTAAATTAACACCATTCATTGCACACCAATCTAAGAACTCCTCATATTGATCCCAGTCCCAAAAAGACATAGTGTATGAATAAGTACAGAAGTTTAATGCATATCTATGCTCATATGGTGTATCTATAACAATTCTATCTCCAACCTTAGGTAGTTCCTTTGGCATATTTAAATTAGAACCCATTATTGGATTATAGCTAACATTACAATAATTCTTTAAATAATAGTTAAATCCTGATGCTAATGAAACTCCATTATTACCCTTTATTAATATCTTTCCATCTGTAGAATCAGAAACCTCAAAAACATCATTTCCATTTAATTCTTCTCTTAACTCAAAAGAAAAATGTTGAACAAATTCAGAACCAATTACTCTACTAACCAAATTCTTAATCTCATTTATAGTTTTTTCATTAGCATACTGACTATCAGCTTCAAATTTTTCATATTCTTCAGACCATTTAGTCTCACTAAAATCACTTGTTGATATAGGCGCTACTTCTGGTAATGCTTCTCCAGTTTTTTCTCCAAATATATTGATTTCTGCTATATTAACCTTATCCCCATTACTATTTTGAACAACATCAATTCTAAGCTTTCCAGCTCTTATATCCTCAAGAGCATGTACATCTCCACTTCCTGATGCTATATTGTTATCGTTTTTATATGAAACCTTATTAAAAGTTTCTCCATCCTCTGATGCATATATATTATATTTATAGATTGATCCCTCATTATTAAATATCTCAATCTTTGATAAATTATAAATTTCTCCTAAATCGATTTCTATCCATCTATAATCATTTGATGATTCCCAATATGTAGATAAATCACCGTCTATAACTAGATCTGCTGTATTCCCCTCTGTATTTCCTTTTGCAGTTACTGTTATTCCATCTGTAATTTCTACCCCAGTAGATGCAAATACTTTGATTGAATTAGGATTGATAAATCCAAATAAAAATGTACTTGCTAAAACATAAGCCATTTGTTTCTTAAATCTCTTACTAAACAATTTATAATTTCCCCTTTATCCCAAAATTATCGATAAAACTTTTTTTGAATTTACTATTATATCGACATGTTAATTATAAACCAAAATTACATATTTTTTACTAAAATATATAATTTTTACATTATACACATTTTATCCATATTTAATTTTAAAATATAACAACTTTTCTAATTTCCATTTTATTATCATTAAAATAATATAGAATTTTATAACAATATTCTCTACTATAAACAAAAGGTAGATGCTCACCATCTACCTTTTAAAAATCCACCTAAAATATTGAATTTATTATATTACTTATTTACTAATTCTATAGTATAATCACCTGTTCCAGAATTATCATACTGATAAACGCATAAATAATATTTACCTGGATTTAACTTACATGTTTTTGAAAGCTTATCACCATCAATATCCGCATAATCCATATAATTACTTAAATCATTGTCTGAATATAATAACCAGTTCATTTTTATATTGTCCTTATTTTTAACAACTATATCTAAATCACTTGGATTTTCTATATTTATACTAAATATATCTTTATTATCCTCATTGCTTAATTGCCCATTTATTTTGCTATTTGCCTTAACTTCATTTGCATTCTCAAAAGCATCATTATTTTCTGTTTCTTTTAAAACCTCTGGTTCCTTTTGTCCTTCACTATTAGCCACAGCACCTCTAAGAACCATATTATAATCTCCACTTTTCTCATCATAAGTATAAACGTTAATATAATATCTACCAGGTTCTAAGAATTTTTCGCCTTTCATCATATTAGTTGTATTCTGCTCTGGATATAAAATATAATTCTTTAAATCATCTTCTTTATATAAAGTCCAATTTAATCCTATTGAATCTGTATTTTCTAAGCTTATTTTTACATTTCCACCTTCCAAAACATCAAAATAATACTTATCTGCAGTATCTCCATCTCTAAAAGAACCTAAAATCATTTTATTAGCTTTATCTATTTTATTAGCTTCATCAAATGTATTATTTTTTTCTTTCTCATACATATATTCAGTAGGAACTACCTCTTTTATTTCTATATTCTTGTTAGTAGTTCTTGTAGCACCCTCATTATCAGTAACCTTTAATTTTACAGATTGTGTTCCTTCTTCATTGAATATATATTCTACCTTAGCTCCATTAATAATATCTCCATTTGAGAATGTCCATTCATAGTTAACTACTTCTCCATCACTATCCTTTGATTCAGAAGCATCAAGAATAATTTTTTCTCCAACATTTGCTGAATCTTTAGCCCTTATAATTGCCTTTGGCGCTCTATTTTTAGGTGCATTTAAATCTTTATTTATTCCATGAAAAACTACATCATATTCATAATTTCCATCTTGATTTACTCTATGATTAACAAAATATGCAGTAACTGTTCCATATCCATCCCAATCCTTTTTAGCTAATTCTTTTAAAATACCATCTAGCTTTTTATTCATATTATTCCAGTCTTGAGCTTCTCCATTACTTCTTTCCCCTACATAAGTTCCACTCATATCATATGTACTGAAAAATTGTGATTGTTCTGCTTTTATTGAAAGCTCTTTTATATTTGAAGCTTCCTTTATATCATTACATATTTCATTTATATCTTTTTCTGAATGCCCAATTGTGTAATCATCAGATACTAATGGTACATTTAATTGCTCTATATTGTTAACTAAATTATCCATATATTCTTGGTAAGCATTCTCTAGATTATAGTCACTACACATTAATTGAATAGAGTTTTGATAAGCTTGTACATTATCATTCATTATGTAATTTGTTAGATTCTTAAAAGTTTCTATTCCATTATTGTACATGTAATTTGAAAATGCGAATCCATAATGATAGAAGTCCCAAGATCCATACTTAGCATGTAATAACCGATTTAGATTCATTCTTTCACTTCTATTATGTCCAATATTACCTGCAACTGACTTTCTTGGTTTTATTCCCTCTGTTCTAGTTGATCCTGCAAAGAATTCTGCTGTTCCTTCTTCATACCAAGTTAAAACGCCTTCCTTGTAAAAATCTCCTCTTCCCCACATCCCTGGAACTACATATCTTCCTTGAAGATAGTGAGTAAATTCATGACGGAATAACTCTTCTAAAGTATATATACTTTCCTCTGGAGTTCTTTCATATGTATAAAAAGTACCTTTAGGCTCAATATAAATTCCACCATTATCTGTACTATATCCATTTAATAATAGGTTAAGCTTATACTCCTCTGGAGAATTATATATAACAACGTTTAAAACATCATCAGGATTTCCTTCTTCTAATGCTTTGTCATTTTGCACTACTCTAAAGAATTGAGCCTTTACTTCATTTGATGCCCAATATAACCTTTGTATCTTTTCCACTGAAACTTTATCCCCAGCTTTTACAATAAATTTTCCATCATCAAAACTATAAGTTTTTGATAAATATTTATTCTGAGCTGCTTCTTTTATGCTCTTAAAATCTATATCTTCCCCTTGTGAATTCTTTCCTCCAAATTTAGAATCTAACTCACTAGCAGCACTTATATATTGATATGATAGATATGGACATTCATTCATTGCATTTTCTAAAGCTCTTTGAGAAATTGAATTATCCTCTCTAAAAACAGACATTCTTCCTGTAAAGTAGATAGCATTATTTACAACCCATGCATTATCAGTATTTAAGTTCTCCCCTATAGAACATAAACTTTCTAGTTCATTCATGTATGGATTTATTTTTCCATAGTATATTGTATTCTTAGCATTATAGTCTTTAGCATCATATACTGATGTATTTGTACAGTAATCAATGCCTTTCATTACATTAAATACAGCATTTCCTTTATAAAAGCTACTTCCATATTTACCTATATTATCTTTAAATGACTTTAATATTGGTGCTGTATTATTTATAACTTCAGCATCAGCTGTTGTATTACCTATAAGTCTTCCTAAAGCTGATACCACCTCATCTTGAGCTTGAGTCCCTAATCTAAAATTAGCATTTCCTTCAATAGATTTCATTGCTGGCAAACATTTTTCTTTATACTCTAAAGTGTTTAAATATGATAACTGCTCATTGTAATACCCTAAATAATAAGCAGCTCTTAGAAATTCTACTAAACTTGGAATTCCTTTATCATCCTCTGGTGTATAAGTTTTTCCTGCTTCATCTAAAGCATTAATAATAGCTTGTACACGATTTCTATCGCCAAAAAAGCTATATGAATCTGAATTAAACTCAAATAAACCTTGAACTTTTTCATAGCCTTTAGTTTTTATAAAATCAATCAATTCATCATAACTTAACTTGTTTAGTTCTGAGAACGTATATGTTTTTTTATTATCTGTATCCTCTAGTTGAACAGCATAACCAGATAACATATTGTTTTCAGCAATATTTTCTTTGAAATCTTTTTTATTTAAAGAATTCTCATAATTGCTTTCAATAGCAATATTACTATAATCCAACTTAGAATTATTTGTTGCTGCAAAAACAGAACTTGCTCCTCCTACAGTAATAAATGACGTTAATGTTAAAATTACCGACGTTTTCTTTAAGAAATTTGACTTATTTCTTTTTTCCTTAGCTAAATTGACCTTCATAGCTTAGGTTCCCCCTTTGTTTTTTTATTTACTTTGTTTTACCATATGATGATTATCCCCTAATCATAAATATTTACATATAGTATTCCAAAACCAAATATGTATATTTTTTGAATATATACACATTTTCTTAACACATTTGTTAGTATATCATATTTTTATGTAATTTTTTATTCTTTTTTCTAATTTATACAATATTTTTTTATTTTTTATCATTTTTATTTAATTATTTAATATTTTAAATTAAAGCTATTTTGATTTAATCAAATTTTATAACAATATGAAAAAAAGCTATATCAAACACCTTTTAATCATAGCTTCATCAAAATAACTTTTAAGCAAAATCATTTTGATATAGCATACCATTAATTAAATTTGATATAACTTTTATCTCACTTTTAAATAAATTTTAAATAATCTTTAATTTTTTTGTTATTGTGGTCCCATATATGGGTTCTCTCTAGTTTTATCTTTTCCAAGCTTCCTTGATTCCTTAGAGTAACCAATTTCATTAGCAGTTTCATTCTTCATTTTCTCTAGTTCTTTTTTAGTCTTTTGCCCTACTTTTTTGTTTGCCTTACTATTTTTATTGTTTTTATGAGTCAAAATTAAACACTCCTTTCAAAAACTTTAACTATAAATTTATTTCACTAAACTACGAAGTATAAAATTAATGCTTCTAAATTATTATCTATCTTATGTTCATTTACTATTCCTAAATAATTTTCTAAAATTTCTAATTACTTCTTATTTTCCACAAATTATCTTAAAATATTATTTCAACTTTACTTTATAACTAACTACTAAACTAAATTAATATAAATAAGAAATTACTATATAAAAAGACCCAGTTTCATAAAACTGAGCCTTATATATTATCTTTAAGCTTTAACTTCCTCTAATTCATAATCTTTAGTTATGTCATTTACCCACTTTCCACTAGACACTCTAACAACACTCACTACGGACTTTAGAATCTCATCACACTTTATAACTAAAAATACTAAAGCTACTGGAAGTTCTAAAACAAAGGCTGCAAAGAATCCTCCTGGAATAGCTACAAGCCACATAAATATAATATCATTTATTAAGACAAACTTAGCATCTCCACCACCTCTTAAAACTCCCATCATAAAGTTTACTCCAAGTGATTGGAATATTACTATTATTGAAGTTACAGTCATTATCTGCAATGCAATGGCTTTTGTTGCTTCTGAAATATTATAAAAATCAACAATATTACCTTTTATCAAATTTATCAAAATACTTGCTATTATTCCCATAACCAACGCAAATACACCAATACTCTGTGCATACTCTCTGGCTTTTTTCTTTTCTCCTCTTCCAATAGTATTTCCTATTATTACAGCAGTAGCATTAGACATTCCAAACACAAATACTGTTACAAATTGGTGAGCTACTGTGTTTATACTATTGGCTGCTACCACATCAGTTCCCATTCTTCCTACTATAACAGAAATCATTGAAGCTCCTGTTGACCAAAGAAATTCATTACATAAAACTGGTGAAACTAGTCCTATATAATCTTTAAGTATGGTTTTATCTATTTTCAATAAATGTTTAAACCTTAATCCTATTTTTCTTTCATATAAAATCATGAAAACTAAAACTATTAAAAACTCTGTTATTCTAGCACATACTGTTGCAATAGCTGCTCCTTGTATCCCCATTGCAGGCATTCCAAACTTACCAAAAATAAGAATCCAGTTTAATACTGCATTTACTACTAAAGATGCACTATAAACTATCATTGATATCCTTACAGTTTTTACTGAACGTAACATCATTATTGTACAATTTGTTACTGCATAGAATAAATATCCTATACATACAATTCTTAAATAACTAGCACCAAGATCAATTACTGCTAAATCTGTTGTAAAAATCCCCATGAATTGTTTTGGTAGAAATAAAGCTATAACTATGAAAATTGCTGTTATTGCTATACAGAATCTATACATTATAGCTAAAATCTTATGAATTGTTTTAACATTTCCTTTTCCCCAATACTGTGAAATCATAATATTAGATCCACCAGCAAGCCCAAACATTAAAATAGTAAGTACAAAGAATAAATTATTAGCAACTGCTACTGCTGACAATTGAGTCTCTCCCAAGGATCCAACCATCATTGTATCTACCATACTTACCATAAATGTTATTAAGTTTTGTACCGCTATTGGTAATGCTATCCCTAACAATAGTCTATAAAATTTCTTATCTCGCGTTATAAGCATAATTCCTAACCCTCCTATTTACTTATTCCCTATATAAATTTACATAATAACTTTTTAAATTAAGACTATATTTTAAACTAGTATTGATTTCTATATAGCTAGAAATCAAAAATTCAATGTAAATTATAGCACCCTAAGAGAACTTAAAATACACACTTTAATTTAACAATATATTAACCTTTCACTCTAATTGTTCATAATAAAAACAATCTATTTTCACAATTTAAATTGGTAGTTTTTAAAAATAAAAAAGCCTAAGGCTTTAAAACCTTAGGCAACAAATTTAAATTAAATCTCCATTTATATAATGATAAATTCCTTCATTAGTTTCTATCTCTTTTAACATTTCAGAATCAATATAATTTGATGGTAAATAAGTATACTCTATAAGCTTATCTTTCCCAAGCTTATCAGAATTCTTCACAAAAGCTAACATAAACACATCATTTATTTCTGAATTGTATGTTTTGTCTGGTGCATATGTATTTACAGATTCGAAGAAATCACTTACATCTCTATAAGGAGATATTAAGTAAACCTCATCCCACTCAAAAGCTGTGCTCTCACTTAATTCAGAGAAATCAAGCTTTTGATTTTCTCCATTTTCTATTAAATATACTACCTTTTCATTTAAGGATTTATTTTCACCAATATAGTCATTATGGTAAAGACCTAAATAGACTATGGCTAAAATAAATGCCACAAATAAGGTACCAATAGAGAAGGCAACTTTTTTCTTCATACAAACCACCTCTCAACATTTAGTTTTCTACTTAAACCCATACTAAATATATTTTTACTTTTAATTAAAATTAGTAGAAGTTCAATTTAAAAACTATATTAAAAAAGTAAGATATATATATACTATATCTTACTTTTATTTTACCATATTTTACACTTAATAAGCACATTTATAAAAAATTTAACATAAATACTTTATTTCTATTTTTTAGCTCTTTGAATTTTTACCTTCTTACCTTTTATATTAACTTCTTTATATTTTCTAAGAATCATATTTCCTTTTCCGTTTAATATATCAACATATGAGAATCCATCTTGAACATCTATTATTCCTATATCATCCCCTGTTACCCCTTCTAAATTACTAAAACAACCCACAATATCGAAAGCTCTTATTTTCTTTTTCTTTCCACCGTTAACATGTATTTTTACTATATCACTATGAACTTCTTTTTTAGGCTTTCTACTTTCTTTTAATTGTTCTTTTTGACTTTCTTTAAATAACTTTCTTCCAACCTTAACAATATCATCATTTGGTACTGAATCCTTCTTTATTTCATAACCAATATACTCTTCTACCGCATCTAAAAACTTCTTCTCATAATGATTTACAAATGTAATGGCCTTTCCTTCTTTTCCAGCTCTTCCAGTCCTACCAATTCTATGAACATAGCTCTCCATTTCCATTGGAACTTCGTAGTTTATAACAAGTTCTATAGTATCTACATGAATTCCTCTAGCTGCTATATCTGTACAAACTAACACTTTGAAATGCTTATCTCTGAAGTTTTCCATAACTTCAATACGTTTCTTTTGTTCCATATCTCCATGAAGTTCATTACAAGTTACCCCTTCATCCTTAAGCATTTTATAAACTGCTTTAACCTTGTTTCTAGTATTGCAGAAAACTATAGCACTTTCTGGATGATAAGCATAAAGACACTTCCATAAAGCTTTTTCTTTATTCTTCTCTTCTATTTCAATTACACTTTCTTCTATTCTATCTCTATTAAATACTTTAGATTTGATTTCTAAAAGAGATGGATTTCTCATATACTCTTCACAAACCTCTTGTATTTCCTTAGAGAATGTTGCTGAGAATAAAGCTGTAGTTTTATTTAATCTTAACTCACCTAATATATCTTTAATTTGGTCTATAAATCCCATAGAAAGCATTTTATCAGCTTCATCTATAACCACATAATTAACTCCACTTAAATCAAGAGTTCCTCTTTCCATGTGGTCAAATACTCTACCTGGAGTTCCGACTACTATATGTACTCTTTGCTTAAGTTCTCTTACCTGATCATTAAAAGGCTGCTTTCCAAATATAGCTGTACATCTAACTTTTTTTAATCTTCCTATATTTGATAACTCATCCTTAACCTGAATGGCAAGTTCTCTTGTTGGTGTTAGTATTAAACATTGAACATTCTTCTCTTCAATATTTATCTTTTCACATATAGGAATACCAAAACTTGCAGTCTTACCACTTCCTGTTTGCGATTTAACTATTATGTCCTCTCCATTTAAAAGTCTTGGAATTGAAGCTTCCTGAACTTCTGACGGCTTTTTATATCCTAAATTGCTAAGTGCTTTTAAAATATCACTGCTTAAATTTAATTCATCGAATTTCATATATTATATTTATCTCCTTTGTTTAAAGCTTGTGTTTCAACTATAAGTTATACTCTATTTAGTATAACTCACTAAAATCCTAGTATAACACATGAAACTTAAAATAAAAATCATATAAATTTAAAGTATAATAAAATACGAAAGCACCAAACATTAAATAAGTGTTGATTTTACATAGAAATTAAGTAGGTTTTAAGTGCTAGCTTAAATCAATACACACTTAAAATAGAGCTTAAAATTAAATAAAAAGCTATGTAAAAGTTAAAGAACTAGTTAACTAATTCAAACTTTTACATAGCTAATTTTTATTATATATTAGATAAGATTTTCTTTAACTTTATACTAATTCTCTCTATATATTTAACTTAACTAATACTGATTAACAGTAAAATCTTACTTTAAAAGCCTAACAATATTCTCAGTTGTTATCTCTAAATTTCTTGCTCCATCTTCTAGCGCCTTATCCAAAGTAGAAACTCCAGTCATTATGCTAAATATACTCTTTATTCCTATGTCATAAAGACCTTCTACTCCTTCACCAACTCTTCCAGCAAAGGCTATAGTAGGAATACTTGCAGCATTAGCTACAGTAGCTACTCCCATCGGTGTTTTTCCATATATAGTTTGATCATCTATACTACCTTCACCAGTAAATATGAAGTCAGCATCCTTAACTTTCTCAGCTAAATCAGTATGCTTTATAACAAGTTCTATTCCTCTCTTCAATTCTCCGCCTAATAATAATAAGGCTGCTCCTAATCCGCCTGCTGCTCCAGCTCCCTCTATATTTGAAACTTCTTTTCCTAAATCCCTACTTATTATTGAAGCATAGTGAGCTAAATTACTATCTAATTCTTTAACAATCTCTGGTGTTGCTCCCTTCTGAGGTCCAAATACTGCTGATGCCCCTTTTTCTCCAACTAATGGATTAGTAACATCACAAGCAACTTCTATTGATACTTCCTTTAATCTTTCATCTATTGAACTTAAATCTATACTAACTATATCCTTTAATGCTCCTCCACCAAAGGCAATTTGCTCACCTTTGCTATTAAGAAGTTTTCCACCTAGTGCTTGAATCATACCTGCCCCACCATCATTAGTAGCACTTCCACCAATTCCTATAACTAAATGCTTTATCCCTTCATCTAAAGCTGCCTTAATAACTTCTCCTGTACCAAAAGTAGTTGTTATTAAAGGATTTCTCTCTTCTCTTTTAACAAGTTGAATACCTGACGCACTTGCCATCTCTATAACAGCCGTCTCCCCATTTCCTAATATTCCATAGAAAGCCTCAACCTTTGTTCCTAATGGTTCAGTAACCATTAACTTCTCAATCTTTCCACCAGTAGCATGAACTAAAGCCTCTACTGTACCTTCTCCACCATCTGCCATAGGAACTTTTATGCACTCTGCATCACTAAATACCTTCTTTATACCTCTTTCCATTGCATTACAAGCTTCCATTGAAGTCATACTCTCTTTAAATGAATCTGGTGCTAATACAAATTTCATAATATCCCCTCCTGATATTTCTATTCTAACTTTTATCTAATTATTTTTTCATTTTATACATACTATACTTTTAATTATTTGGTTTAATTTATAGCTATGTTTTAATTCAATATTGCTTTTTTACAATACTCAATTAAATCATAGATAATAATTTATATAGGAGATGTATCAAAACAAATTTTGATACATCCCTAAAAATACTATAATATCATTCCAAATATTATTGTTGATACTATTGTCATTGTTAATCCAACTAATGACTCATAAGGTATAAGTCTTAATCTTTCTTTCATATCCATAGCTACAGATCCACCAGTGGCATGGAAGAAGCTTCCGTGTGGTAGATGATCTAATACTGTAGCCCCAGCATGTATCATAGCTGCTGTAGCAAGAGGCGCTACTCCTAACTGAACTATAGTAGGTCCAAATACTGATGTAGCAACTGCCGTACCAGAAGTAGTAGAAGCTGTCGCCGCAGACATAAGTATTCCTGATACAGGCGCTAGCATAAAGCTTGGTAATCCTAAAGTATTAATTCCACTTATAATAACATCCTTTAATCCTGAGTTAGCTATGATTCCTGCTAATGTTCCAGTACCTATTAAAAGTATCGCAACTCCACTCATCTTAGCTAGTCCATAAGTAGCATATTGGTTGATATGTTTAACCTTTCCCATTGCTATTATTCCACATATTCCTCCAACCGGTAATGCTATTAATGGATCTATAGCTATACCTGCTATTGGTCTTAACATTAATAATACTATTGCCACTAATGGCCCAACCATAGCTGGTAAGAATCCAGGCATGTCCTCAATTTCTTTTATATGCTCATCAGAATTTACAAAACTTCCTTTTTTCTTTATTCTACTTGCTAATATACATGTAACTATAACTCCAAAAATGGCAGGAATAATTCCTGCTAACATTACATTAGTTAACGAAACCCCTAAATTATCAGCTGCAGCAATTGTATTTGGATTTGGAGACATGATATTTCCTGCCTTACCTCCACCTACCATTGCTAATAATATAGCTGGTTTACTTAATCCTGATTTATGAGCAATAGCTAATGCTATTGGTGATACTGTAATTACTGAAACGTCTACAAAAACTCCAACCATCGTTAACACCATAGTTGCTATAGCTAATGCTATAAGAGCTCTTGATTCTCCTATTTTTTCAACTATTGTTTCTGCTATCTTAGCAGCTGCTCCTGACTCAATAAGAACCCCTGCTAAAACCCCAGCTGTAAGTATTCTTAAGATAGCTGGCATCATATTTTTTGCTCCATCCATCATTAAGTTAACTGTCCCTGTTAGTCCTGCTCCCCCAACAAGTCCACCTATTAATGCTCCTAATATAAGTCCGTATGCTGGATGAACCTTTTTTATTATAAGAGTAATTGCAACACCAAGCGCAATAACTGCTCCTAAAGCTGTAACTGTTATTTCCACAATAATTCCTCCTTTGCTTTTATAAGCTAAAACTTAACTTATTCTTAATTTTGTTGTTGAATTATATTGTATATGTTTTCATTATTAAAATCATTATTAACTTTAATCAAATAAAATAGGCTTTCTTTATGCATTTGCACAAAGAAAACCTATTCTTTCACCTTATCTCATTTACTATATATGTAACCATAAATTGAAATAAATCTAAGTAACTATCAAAGCTTAATCCCGTTATTTCCTCAATTTTCTCCAATCTATAATTTAATGTATTTCTATGTATATGTAAGGTTTCAGCAGTCTTTTTACGCTCTCCACTAAGCTTCATATACGTTGTGAAGGTTTCCAATAATTCTTGTCCCATATTTTCCTTTAAAATCCTATTCCTTAGATCCTCCCACTCTTCTAAACATATAAAATCTTCTAAAATGCTAAATAGTTTAATCTTATTATATTCATGAAAAATTTCATTTTTATAAAGTTTTCCTCCAATATCAACTGCTTCAACTGCTTCTTTCATTGATTTTAAAATCACCTTATGATTTGTACTAAGTCCAACTCTAGAATTTGTATCTCTTATAATTCCTTTTAACTCCCTTAGCCTTTTTTCTAAAATACTATTATCTAATAAAAGCATGACTATTCTATTTGAAGTTAAATTTATATAATACTCATCATCTTTTATAAATCTCTTAACTTTTTTAATTAACTCTTTAAAATCCTCTTTTTCAAATTCTAATACAGCTACTATTCTATCAAGCGAAATATCAATATTAACATTTGCTCCTCTTTGAATAAATTCACCATCATAATTCTCCTTTAAATAAAGCCACTCATAAATAAATTCCTCTTTTAATCTTTCTTTTACAATATGCTTATTCAACGTATACTCCTGATTTATAAGAAGCTCTGCAGTGACTGTAACTAGTTGAGTAAATTGCCTTACATTCTTTGGATTACCTGTTATTCCAATAACCCCAATAACCTTGTCCCTAAAAATTATAGGTGAATTAACTCCTGCTTTAACCTTATCCTCATCATTTAATATTTCTACTACTTTTCTAACTCTAAGAGCTTCTAATGCACCATTGTGCAAAGTTCCAATTCGACTTGAATCCCCACTACCTATAATAATTCCTTCATGATTCATTATATTAACATTATAAGGTATTACCTCCATCATTTTATTAACTATGTTTTGTGCCAATTCTCTATCTAACATACCCACATTATCAAAATAGTATTAATCTTTAGCTTTAATATTCTTTTTTTACATTCTTAAGATTCATTAAGTAATATTTAGTACTAATCTAACATATTAACCTATTAATTTTAATATATACTATATTGATTTCTCCTTCCCTTAGAACTGATGCTATCAAAAAATTTAAACATTTACAAGACATTTGATAAATTGCTTATAATTTGTTTAAAATTAGACTTAGTAGTATAATTTATATCTTGATACTTTTAAAAATTATAATAAAAAACTATGAAGGAGATTAAACAGATGAAAAAAGCTTCAAATTGGCTATTTGCATTTATACTATTATTTATAATCATGTTTACTTTACTTGTTGGAGTAAAACTCTTATTAGTTATATTTCTAAAATCTAAATTCACAATAAAATCTGAGCTTATAATATCACTTATATTCTCATTATTTTCTGCCTCTGTTTATTCAAAAGTAGAGATTGAAATACCTAAAAAGAAAAGTTATTCTATGGAAAAACTAAAGAGAATTCTTAAAGAGAATAAATTTGAAATTAGTGAATATAGTGATAATAAATTTAAAATAAAGCTTCCATTTAAAGACAGACTGCCATTTCTTAATTTAGAAATAACAGTCCTTGATAAAATATTATTAATTGAAGGACCTAAAAGATACACTGACCTTATAAAAAAGCTTTTAGCTTAACCTATGTTTTAAGGAAGTTTTGATTTCTAGCTATATCTTCAGACCTAACTTAATTTCATATATATCTAAAAATCAAAACTTGGTTATTAAAACAAATGAGCTGTATCAAAATAACTTTTTAATAAAACCTGCAAAGAGTGTGAAAACAATAACTATAAATTCTTAGAGAAATCTAGTAATTCTCTGAATATGCTTGCAAGTTTTATTATTAAGTTTTGATACAACCCAATTTAAATTATAATGCTAGTTTATATATTTTAAGTACATCATTAGAATTTAATTCTACAAAATGACCAACTGTATGTGTATCATTTCCTGTACATTTTTTAGCCATCTCTTCTAATCTATCTTCTCCAATTTCTAACTCTTTTAAAGTTGTTGGAAGATTTATTGATTTAAAGAAATCTTCTAGTTTTTGAATTCCCTCTAAAGCAACCTCTTCTTTAGATTTCTCTCCAACTTGAACATCAAATACTCTTGTTGCAAATTGATTAAATCTATCTACATCATGCTTATAGACAAATTTCATCCAAGCTGGGAATACAACTGCTAAGCCTGCTCCATGAGTTACATCATATATTCCACTTAATTCATGCTCTATTTGATGTGAAGCCCAATCTGTTTCTCTTCCCGTGCTTAAAAGATTATTATGCGCTATTGTACCAGCCCACATAACTTCTGCAAAACTATCATAGTCTTCCTTATTTTCTAAAACCTTAGGAACATTATCTATAACAGTCTTCATTGTTCCTTCAATTAATCTATCTATAAGTTCAACATTTTGTGTATTTGTAAAATATCTTTCCATTAAGTGAGCTAAGATATCTGCACTACCTGAGGCTATTTGATATTCTGGTAAAGTTGCACATAACTCTGGATTTAACATTGAAAATTTAGGATATAAAAGTGGTGACCCAGTTGATCTTTTATACCATCCATCTTCATTTGTTATAACTGTTCCTGAACTTGACTCACTTCCCGCTGCTGGAATTGTAAGTACTGTACCTATTGGTAACGCTTCTTCTATCTCTATATTCTTGCTAAAGAAATCCCATACATCTCCTTCATATGGTACTCCAAGTGCAATAGCCTTAGCTGAGTCTATAACACTACCACCACCAACTGCTAATATAAAGTCTACATTGCATAATTTACAAAGTTCTATTCCCTTTTTAACTAAGCTTAATCTTGGGTTGGGCTTAACCCCTCCAAGTTCTACTACATGTAACCCTGCTTTATTTAATGAATCCAAAATTTTATCGTAAAGTCTACTTTTTCTTATGCTTCCTCCACCATAATGGAAAAGCACTTTAGTAGCTCCTAAACTCTTTATTTCCTCTCCAACAGAACTTTCAACACCTCTTCCAAAATTAATCTTCGTAGGATTGTAAAATGTAAAATTATTCATTCAATTCACCCTTTCTATAATTTTTCATCTATATGTCTTTGCTAAGTTCCTTAGTAAATAATATTTCATTTTATCCTATTATATATCACTTTTATCATTAATGAAATCCTTTTTAATATTTATCCTAAAAGCAAGTTATTATTAATAAATATAATTAATTTTTCTAACCATCTGAAGTTGATAATTTATATATTGAATTAATAAATATTTTTATGTTTATCAATAACTCTTCAATCTCTATATATTCATTAGTCATGTGTGGATTACCATCCAATCCTCCTAATGATGGTCCAAAAGGAACTATATTAGGCATAACTTTAGCATAGGTTCCTCCATTAGTTGGTACAGATTTCCCCACTTTCCCTGTTACCTCTTCAAAGCTATTCTCTAAAATACTTATAAGATTACTCTTTTTATCAAAGCTAACAGATTGTAAATGATTAATTATTTTAATATTAAAAGATTTCTTTTTCGCTATACTAAGTAATTTATTGTTTATCTCTTCAAATGTAATAGTAACTGGATACACTATCTTAATATAGAAATCTAAAGTTCCTTCTCCTAATTCAACTTTGTATTGATTTAAGCTTAATTTTCCTGATTCATCCTCAAAATCTAATTCTTCTAGCTCATTTTCTATGTTTATATTCATTAATTCATTAATTTCATATTCTGTTTTATTAAAATACTTATCTGTAAAACAATCTACATCTTTAGTTAATTTTATAAATAATCTTCCTCGTTCACCATATATAACTGGATATTTACAATCCGGCGTAAATCCCATTATTGGTGGTTTCTCGTTTTTTAGATAATATGCTATATCCTTAAACCCAGATTCTTCATTGGTTCCAAAAATAATTCTTACATTTTTCTTTAGCCTCAAACCCATATCCTTTATTATCTTTAAAGAATATAACGCTGCCATTATAGGCCCCTTATTATCTAAAACTCCTCTTCCATATAATCTCCCATTGCTTTTTGTTACATCAAAAGGACTATAACTCCATCCTTCTCCAGCTTCAACAACATCTACATGCCCTATTACTCCTATATAATCATCACATTCAAAATCTCCATACTGAGCATATCCAATAGCATTTTCAATATTTTTAGTTTTAAAGCCTAGCTCTTCTGAAATTTTCAATGCTTCCTCAAGAGCCAATTTAGGTTTAATTCCAAAAGGATTATCCTTTGTAGCTTCTCCTTGTACACTTTCTATCTTAACCACTCTTCTAATAGACTCTATAATTTCATACTTATAATCATTTATTCTACTTTCAACTTCAAGTAAATCCTCTTTCCAGTTTAATTCTATATTCCCCACTTATCTCTTTCCTCTCATGAACTTTTTTTTTATTTTTGTTTTAATTTTAAACTAGTATTGATTTCTAGATATAGATGAAAGACCATCTTAATAAACAATAGAAACTCTTTGCGAAATTAAGTTAGGTCTGAAGATATAGCTAGAAATTAACACTCACTTAAAATATGTCCAAATTAAATAAACTAGCTTGTAACTAAGTTCTTTACTGGTGATTTTATTCTTTCTAAGTATTTATCTAACCATTCTTGTGAGGCAAGTGAATATAGAGTTTTTCCTTCTTCATTCAAGCTTGTAATGTAAACACTTGGCTCCTCATTATTATTACAAACTGCAAAAGTAAATTCCTTAATATTAGTTGCAACTCCCCATTCTCCATCTTTATTCATAGCTACAACGGATAAATCACCAGCTTCGCCCCTTCTTTCTATTAACTTTCTATTTAATTCAATAACCACCTTATCACAAGCATCTTGAGGACTCATTCCATTTTCCATAAGTCTAACTATCTCATAGGAAATACATCCCTTCATTAAATCTTCTCCAAGCCCTGTAGCTGTTGCTCCTCCAATTTTACTATCAACATAAAATCCTGATCCTATTACAGGTGAATCTCCAACTCGTCCTCTCTTTTTCATAAATAATCCGCTAGTTGATGTAGCAACTACCATCTTTCCATTTTGATCTAATGCAATAGCCCCAATAGTATCATGTCCATCATATGGTGTTAAGTTTTTCTCTAATATTAGCTTCTTCTTTTCTTCATAAAACTCCTTAGCTCTTTCTGTAAGCATCTCTTTCTTTTCAAATCCAGCTTCTTTTGCATATTCATTGGCCCCTTGCCCAACTAAGAAGCAATTAACCCTTCTTTCACTTAGCTTTCTTGCTATAGAAACTGGATTGCTATATCCTTTTAATGCAGCAACTGCCCCTATATCTAATGTATCACCATCCATATAGGCTCCATCTAATTCAACTTCACAATGCTCATTTGGAAGACCTCCATATCCTACTGATTTAAAAAATTCAAAATCTTCAACAATATTTATAACCTTCTCAACAATATCTCCAGCATTCAAAGCACCATTTTTCATATCATTTTCAACTTCATTTATACCATCTATCCCCATTCTCCAAGTAGTTATAACTCCATACTTCATACATTCTCCCCCTAACTTATACATATCTATTATTTAGCCTCTGTTTTAAAGCAACATCCACTTAAAACAAAGCTACTCTTTAAAATAAACCTGTTAATAAAAATAGTTATATGCAGCACCTATAATTCCTGCATTATTTTTATGCTTACAAACTTCTACTTTACACTTAACATATTTCCAGTATGGTATCTTATTAAGCTCCTCTTCGATTTCAGAGATAAATTCTTTTCTTGCACTTATTCCTCCACCTATTAAAATTTTCTCTGGATTTAAAATAGATGCAATATTATGAATCATTATAGCCATATTACTATACCAACCATTAATTAATTCTTTTATTTCTTGATTTTTTTCACTTTCTGCAAACACCTCTTCTCCTAAAACCTTCTCATTCTTATCTAAACTTCTATATTCTCTATAGATGTTTGTAAGTCCTGTCATTGATGCGTTTTGAGAACAAGTTTTATATCCATCTTTCTCTTTTGTTATCATGTAACAAAACTCACCCCCTTTAAACTCCTTTCCCCTTATTAAACCTCCATTCAAGAAAATTCCACCACCAATACCGGTGCCAATAGTTAAACATATGAAATCATCACACTCCTTTGCATTTCCATTAAACTTCTCAGCAAGTGCAACACAATTAGCATCATTTTCAACTAAAACAGGTAAATTAAACTTTTTTTCTAATATAAATTTCAAATTACAGCCCTCTATAACTTTAATATTAGTGCAAGCATTAATATTTCCAGTCTTAATATCAACAAATCCTGGAACGCTTATTGAAATTCCATCAATCTCAAACTCTTTCCTATATTTTTCATTTATTTCAATAATACAACCAATAAATGATTCTAAATTTTCTAAACTAGTAGGTGTTTTTTCACCCTTTAATATATTTCCACTTTCATCAACAACCCCATACTTAATAAAAGTTCCCCCAATATCTATTGCTATTACTTTCCTCATAATTTCACACTCTCCATTATATTAAATATATAAACCTTATTAAGCTATAATCCTAATACTTATAAATAGACCTTTTTACCTATTTTAATAGAATTCTATATCTTAAACGAGTTTAATTTATGACTGAAAATCAAAACTCGCTAAAAAACACCTAAAAGAAAAGACAGCCCTCCATTAAAGGCTGTCTTTTGCTATAAATTATCTAATTTCCCTTAGCAAACAAATTGCTATTTTTAAGTAAATAGATGTCTTCTTTTAATTCTCTTGATATATATTGTTAGTATTATATCTATATTAATTTACTTAAAACCTTATTAATATATTAGTCGTATCTATTTATTAAAATTCACCTAACTACTTTAATTTTACTCTTAAAGTATGCACCTCAAATGGCTTGAATACAAGTTCCATAGTATCTGCATTAAACTCAGTTCCTTCAATGCTATCCTCAATTAAGTTAACCATTTCTATGTTAGCATATGGCACATTTACATTAACCTTAACCTTAGCATCTTCTCCATGACACTCATATAATCTAATTATCATGTCATCTCCATCTTCTGATTTCTTAATTGTATCAATTATTACATTGTCACATTCAACTGAAGCTATTGAATCTTTAACAAGATTATCTCCTAAGTTTTCACTGTAGATTACTTGAATTGGAGCATTAACTTCATGAGCTTCATGAACAACATTTCCTTCAATGTAATCACCTTTGTGTGGGAATAAGCAATAAGTAAACTCATGCTCTCCTCTATCAGCATCTGGATCTGGGTACCCTGGGCTTCTTAAAAGATTTAAGTCAATCTTAGTTTCTGAAACATTATGACCATACTTAGAATCATTTATTAAAGCAACCCCATAATCTCTTTGTGATAAGTCTACCCATCTCTGAGCACAGATTTCTCCCTTAGCCATATCCCATGAAGTATTACTATGAGTTGGTCTCTTTATTGTACCAAACTGTATTTCACAATCTGCTTCTCTAGTATAAACATTAGTGTTAAATGATGTTCTAAGCATCTTACCATTTTCTTTCCAATCTACATTAGTCTTAAAGTCAACTCTCTTGCTTCCCTCTAATATGCTTACTTCTTGAACTAAAGTAGACTCACCAAACTTATAGTTTTGCTTGATAGTAGCTTTTGGTCCATCAACAACAACCTCTGATTTTACTAATTCAAATATTTGAGATGGTCTATCTTCATAAACACCTGAGAAGTCCCAAGCATCTCCATTATCTTCATAAACTCTTAGTTCATTTCCTCTATCATCTCTTAAAACTTCTTTATTTAGCTCTTTATCAAAGATTCTTCCTATTGTTCCATCTTCATTAAACTCAACTTTAACTAAGCTGTTTTCTAAGTTATTTTCTGAAACTTTTAATGTTGAAACTTCGCAATATGGCTCAACATCTTCTTTTCTTATAACTTCTCCACTTAAAGGCTTAACTTGAACCTTTGTCCATCTATCATAAAGCTTAATCCACTGCTTTCTGCTCCATGATAATGAGTTAACTAAAGCTACTCCCACTTCATTACTATCAGCCTTTTCTAAGATATCTCTATATAACTTCTCAGTCATGCCTTCAACCTTAGCAAGCATTTTTTTATAAGCTTCTACTGATTCATCGTACACTCTACCAATTGATGACCCTGGTAAAATATCATGGAATTGATATAAAAGAACTTCTTTCCAAATTTTATCTATTTCTTCTTGTGGATATTCACCTTTTCCTAAAACTTTAGCTTGAATTGCAGCTAACTCTAAGTTTTTAAGTGCTATTTCCATCTTTCTATTATATTTCTTATTCTTACCATGAGTTGTATAAGTTCCTTGGTGTTTCTCTAAGTATAACTCCCCACTCCAAACACTATACTTATCCATGTCTTTCTCTATTCTCTTAAAGAAATCAGTTGATTGCTCTTGCTTAACTGGAGCTAATCCACTAATATTACTTTCTCTTCTTAATCTCTCTAAGTGCTCCTCTCCAGGACCACCACCTCCATCACCAATTCCGAATAACATTAAGCACTCATCTGATAATCCTTTATCTAAGAAAGCTTTCTCTGATTTCGCTACTGCTCTTGGTGCTGCTGAACTATTATAAGTTCCTTCTGGCGGCATATGAGATAATACTCTACTTCCATCTAATCCTTCCCATACAAATGTATGATGAGGGAACTGGTTATGATTATTCCATGATAATTTAATTGTCATGAAGTAATCTACTCCACTCTTCTTAAGAATTTGTGGAAGAGCTGCTGAATATCCAAATACGTCTGGAAGCCATAAAGTATCCATTTCCTTTTTGAACTCTTCTCTGAAATATCTCTTTCCATATAATAATTGTCTAACTAAAGATTCTCCTGATGGAACGTTAGTATCTGGCTCAACCCACATACCTCCTTGAGCTTCCCATCTTCCTTCTTCAATTCTCTCTTTAATTCTTGCATATAAATCTGGATAGTAATCCTTCATCCACTCATAAAGTTGAGGTTGGCTAGCTCCAAATACATACTCTGGATACTTCTCCATGTTAGCTAAAACTGTTGAATATGTTCTAGCTCCTTTTCTTATAGTTTCTCTTATTGGCCATAACCATGCTAAATCTATATGAGCATGTCCAATAGCTGAAACTGAAAGTGATGGATCTCCACCTTTTTTATCTAATTCTTTCTTTAAGATTTCTCTAGCTTTTTTAACTTCTTCTTCTTTTAAGATTGTAACTTCTTGTTGAGTAACAACTCCATCTTTTAAGAAATCACATCCACTCATTCCAGTCTTTATACTTAATACTCTTGATGCTTTATATAAAGCATTTAAGATTGTATGATATCTTGCACTATCCTCTGGAAGTTGATTCATAAGCTCATGTAAAACTTCTACATCATAGTAAAGAGCCTTTACTTCTTCATTACAAGTTGCTATATAAGCATCTTTTATAACTCCATTATCTCTATACTTACCAAATAAATCGTTACAAGCACAATCTGCCCATATATCTATAACTTCTCCACCTTGAGCTTTTTCAAACATAGGAACTTCTCTCTTACCAGGCATTCCTAAGCTTAAATCAAACTCCGAGTTTAAAGTAGTAAGTCCTCTAATTGGAGCTCCCTTTTCATCTACTACGAAAGCTTCTCCACTTACATCTATTAAAAGAACAACCTTTTCACCTTCACAACTAGCTGGAACTTCACCTTTAAAGTTAAACCATCCACAGTCCCAAAGTTCTCCCCAAGACTCTCCTATATTTCCTTTTTTAAATTCTCCACTTAATCTATTTTCATAGCTTACAGGCTCCTTAGTGATGTACATATCTATGTCTAATGGTGCCACTACATTGTATATCGCTTTCTCTAACTTTTCACACAAACCGTTTACAATATTCTTACGTTCATTTATCTGAAATAACATCTCATCTCACCCCTTGATAAATTTAAAACTTTAAAATAAATCTTTAGAGCTGTTTTTTATCAGCTTCTCCTCATTAGATTCATCTAAATTCTATATTTTAAAGATATCTTATAAGCACTTAAGTGTAAAGTGGAGAAATGTTAGTTTTATGTGTCATATTTTTAATACTTTAAATTAATTAAAAAGTTCTTCTAAACTTTAATCTCTATTTTAAATTGGCATTGATTTAAAATATAACTAAACTAAAAAAGTCAGAGACCTTTTTTATTAAAAGCCTCTGACTTCTCGGCCAAGTTGACCTAGTATTTATTTAAAAAGAATAAATTTATTTATCACAGTCTTAATTTAGACTAATTTGCGGAAGAAGTTAAATTCTATGATAAATTGCTTTATTCTCATTAAATGCTTTGAAATTGTATTTTATAAACTTCAACTGACATTTTGATTATTAGTATTTCTCACAAACTATTTCAAAGAATGCCTTAGGATGATGACAAACTGGACACTTCTCTGGTGCAACTGTTGATTCTAAAATGAAACCACAGTTTTGACATCTCCATAATTGTTTTTCTTCCTTCTTGAATATCTCTCCATTCTTTAATAAGTTATGTAATTCTAAATATCTAGCTTCATGATGTTTTTCTATTTCTCCAACCTTTTCTAAAAGAAATGCTATGTCATTAAAGCCTTCTTCTCTTGCTTCTTTAGCAAAATGAGCATACATATCCGTCCACTCATAATTTTCTCCACCAGCTGCATCCTTTAAGTTATCTACAGTATCTCCAACTTCTCCATCATGTAAAAATTTAAACCAAATCTTAGCATGAGCCATTTCATTGTGTGCTGTTTCCTCAAAAACATCAGCTATTTTATTGTATCCTTCTTTTCTAGCTTTTGAAGCATAATAAGTATATTTATTTCTAGCTTGTGATTCTCCTGCAAAGGCAGTCATAAGATTTTTTTCTGTTTTACTTCCTTTTAACTCCATAATATTCACCTCAAAATACAATTTAGGTTTAATTAAATTTATTATTCAATAAACCTTAATACAATTTAATTTTTCCCTTTTTGAGGTTTTCTATTCTAAATATTTTTAAATTTTATATAACTCTAATTTCTTCTCCTGTTTCTTTATTAATAATATATATCTTCATATTTTCTCTATCAACATCATCTAAATCATAAAACATTCTTGACATAAAGAATTGATCATTTTGTGAATTTTCATCATATCTATCATCAATACTACTATATTTTCTTATAGCTAACTCACTGAATCCAACCCATTTTTCTAAATCAAAACTCTTTTCATAATCTCCACTTACTAATTTTATATCATACTGTCTTGCAATTCTTTTACATTCTTCTTCATCTTTATTACCCACAAAAATATACATTAATGAACCAAACTCAAAATTTGCTAAGCTCCTAATTTCAAAGCTAACATCATTAAACTCAACCTTTTTATTTAAACTTAAATAATCTTCATCCGTTACATAAACCTCTTCTTTTATTGATACATCCTTTGATATATAACTACCATCCTTAGATCTAGCATTAATTAAAAAACTTAACTTTGCTGGTGAATCCTTATTCTGTTTAGCAATTATTTCTCCAGTTGAAATACTACGCACACTAGAATATTCCCATGTTCTTTTAACTTCATTTGGAGCTATATAGAACTCTATTCCTTCAAAATCAACTCTTCCAGTAATATTAACATCAGTCGTATTTACATAACCTCCATCAATTTTTTCTACTGAATAATCAAATAATGCATAGTCTTCAAATACTTTAACTGAATTTATGATTATATTATAATCTAAAAATTCTACATTATATGGAAAACCTCCACTCAATTCATTTTCATCTTCTCCACTGCCTACAAAAATCTTCTCAAGAACACTTAATTTATTAACTACATTATTTTTCACTTTAAATACCATAAAAATAACTAAAGAAAATATTAATACTCCAATCAACCCAAACAATATTATCTTAATAACTTTTTTCATAAACCCTCCTATTTTCCCATTTTATAGATAATATCATTTCTTTATAGATTGCCTTTAAACCTCCTATTAAATTTTTGCAAAAAAATACTTAATAAAGATAATTTCATCCTTACTAAGTATTTATGTGTAAAGTAATTATTAATTTATATTCTTATTTTACTCTGTTTTAACCCAGTGTTGATTCTAGATATAGATGAAAGGCCATCTTAATTAGCAATTAGAGTTTCATTGTCTATGGAAGACTAATAGCGTTAAGAAGCTTTTTCTGTTTGAGCGATAGCGAGTTTAAAAGCTTTAGCTATTATTCTGAAATAGAAAATAGAAACTCTTTGCGAAATTAAGTTAGGCCTGAAGATATATCTAGAATCAACACCCTCTCTAAACAGAGCTAATAATTAAATATTTTTCATAAATAATTCAACTAAGTTCTTTTCACTTTTAAATCCTAAAGCTTTTAAAGACATATCTATTGAATTTAGTGCATACACTATTCCTTCTAGTCTTGCATTTTCTCCCATATGTCCTATTCTTAAAAGCTTATCTTCATACTTATCTAATGATGTAGACATTAGTAAATTATATTCTTTATCTAAATATTTTTTTAGATTTAAAGCTCCTATTTCACTTGGAATTTCAACTGCTGTAACTGTATTTGAATATCCATTTCCTAAGAATAAGTTTAATCCGTACTCTTTTAATGCAGTTCTTGTTGCTTCCCCAATTTTTTTATGTCTTAAAATCACATTTTCTTTTCCTTCTTCTAATATATTATCTATAGCAGTTCTTAAAGAAATAATATCACTTATTGGCATTGTGTATGGAAACCACTTATTTTTATAATAATCTTTCCATATATTTAAATTACAGTAGAAACCTATAACTGGAGATTCCCTATTTTCCATAGCTTTACTTGCATCTTTGCTTATACTTACCATAGTTAAACCTGGTTGTGCTGAAAATGCTTTTTGTGATCCGCCTATAGCTATATCAACCTTCCATTCATCAACTTTAAGTTCTTCACCAACCATTGCAGATACTGAATCTACCACAGTTAATATTCCGTAACTTTTTAATAATGGACAAATTTTATCAATTGGATTCAATACTCCAGTTGGCGTATCACAATGAACCACAGTTGCATATTTAAATTCATGATTTCCTTCTAAAAATTTAGATAAAGCTTCAATATCTATTTCTTTTTTATAGTCTCCTGTAAAGTAAGTAACTTCTCCACCATACATACTTACAAAGCCATCAAACCATCTTCCATAAAGACCATTATCAATAACTAAAACCTTATCTCCTTTTTCAGTTAATGAAGCACATGCTGCTTCTAATCCTAAAATACCTTCTCCACAAAGTATATAACACTGATTCTTTGTATTTATAATTTCACCAAACTTTTCACAAGTTTCTTTATAAAACTCAACAAATTCTACATCTATATCTGGATTTGTTGTTTTTAAGGCCCTTGCCATTCTAACATTTTCACTTGCATTAGTTGGTCCTGGTGTATAAATTATTTTCTCACACTTCATAATAAGTTTCCTCCAAGCACTCTAAATTCTCTTATATATAAAAATATCACAAAGATTTAATTTTTAAAATTCTACCGATACAAATAAAAAAATTATAAGGAGTTGTACCAAAACAACTTTTAAATAAAACTTATAGACAATATTAAGTGAATCCTAACTCTTCCCTTAATCTGTCTGTAAGTTTTATTATTAAGCTTTGATTCAACTCCTTATAAAAATTACTCTAGTATCTTATCTGATATAAATGTTAACTCATATTCTGTGATGATTTTATCTCCATCTAAATCCCACTCTTCTTTTTCTTGACCATAATATTTAGATACTAATGATAAATCCCCTAAGTCTACAAAACCATTTCCATTAAAATCTCCAATTATCCCTTCCTTTTCTTGAGGTCCATAAACCTCTAGTTCTAGAACTGAATATGAAGCATTATTGTTTCTCTTAGTACAATTAATTCTTACATACCTAGCACTCGCATCTTCAAATGTTATAGAGTTTATTTTTTCAGAATTATTACTTAAACTAGAAATTTTATTCCAATTATCTCCATCTTCTGATACCTCAACGTTAAAGTCTTTAGCCGAATTTACCCATCTAACTAATAATTCATTAATCTCCTTAATTTCACCTAAATCAACCATAAGCCATTGGTTATCTGAATTCTTGGATACCCATTTAGACCCTTCATTTTTAATATCCCCATCTGTAGCTCTCCATTCTTTTGTATATAACAAATCATTAGAAGAAGAATACGCATCCTTTCCACAAGCTAAGTTAACTTTATAATTTTCATTTCCTGCAATTTGTTCATCTGATAAAACTCTATTGTGAAGTTTAATGTTATCTATTCCCCCTACTAAACCATCACCTATTTTTTCTAAAGGTAAAACGAAGGTAGTTAAGAACTCCTGTCCACTTATAATATTATTATCATGTCTTCTGTAACTATGAAGTTGCTCTACAAACTCTCCATTTACATATAATGATAGTCCTTCAAAAGTACCAACTAAAGTTAACTTTGTCCATTCACCTTCAGGTATCTTGTAATCAAATTCTTGCTCATAAAAGCTTCTTCTTATTCCTAAAGTTCCATCTTCTAAAACCCTTAACTCTCCTTCATATCCTGAGAAAAGATTCATAACACTACCAATTTCATCTACCTTAACATCAAATGAAATTGTATATGGATAAGCTAGGGCTTTTAGTGGTGTTTCAAGTAATGTATCCCCATTAAACTTTAAATATTTATTGGAATCTTCACTTTCAATCACTCCATTTTGAACATTTCCATGATACTCATTTCCACTCTTATCTGTAGCCTCTTCCCCATATTCAAAGTTATAATCAACAACTAGGTCACTCTTACTTTCTATTTCTCTTGAAACCTCTGTATTAGGTCCTTCATCTAAACTATTAAAAGTTTTCATAAACTCAGTGTAATCACTATCTTCTTTATTTCCTCTCCATGTTTTCTCACTTAATGTAGCAATAGCAGGCATTAGTCTTTCATGTAAATCAGCCTCTACTATTCCTTCCATGGATTCATCTCCCCATATAGCCATTTTTCCACCTAAAAGATTTGGCTCTCCTAATGGTAAGAATGTATTATCATTAAATTGAACTGGCTCCCAATTGTTATAAACATATTGAGTATCCATAAAGTCTTTATGCCATCTTGATGGAGTTATATAAGTATATGGCTGAGGCACATTTACCAATTTATATCCTTCATCAATTCTAGCCTTAGGATCTTCCCAACCTAAGCTCCAAACATCTATAACAGTTTCCTTTGGAAGCATAGTATCTCCTCCAAAAGGCTTTAATGAACCCCATACTCTTGGAGTTTTTCCATTATCAATTAAATACTGCGACATATCAGCAGCATATTTTCTAAATCTATCACCAACTCTTGTATCATATTCATCTATTCCTAAATGAACTGTATCTCCTAAGAAAACAGGATTTTCTTCATCTACAAATTCTCCTAGTATCTCTTTTATAAAATCAGCACCCTCTTTACTATCTATATCTATATGATCAAACCAATAATTTTCAGAATTTATTGGTGTTCCTTTTTCTCTCATATATTTTGTGAAAGGAAGTGAGTGTGCTGGAGTATCTATTTCTGATACAACTTCCATACCTCTGTCCATAGCATCTAACTGTAGATTTATATATTCCTCTTGTGTATAGTAAGGATCATTTAAATCATTATTACTAGGCTTTAATCCCGGGTGATTTTTACTTTCCAACCTAAAAGCATTATAGACAGAATCCCAACTTTCCGGCTTATTATAATTTGTTCCAGATGGTGCCCATTGATTATCATTTAGGTGCAAATGGAATTCATTTATCTTATACCATGACAATATCTTTGAATAGTCTTCTAAAAACTCCATTCTCATAGGCATTCTTGCTACATCCAACATAGCTCCTCTTACCTCATATTTTGGGAAATCTCTCATAACTCCACAAGGAATCTTATCATGATTTTCATCTTGCCATAATATTTGAAGTAATGTAGTAGTTCCATATAAGGCACCAGTATAGTAACTTGAATATATTTTTATAGAATCTTTAACCTCAGTTAAGTAGCCCTCTTCTCCAACTTCATACTGATCATCTAATTGAGACTCTATATAAATATCTCCAGGCTTAACATCATTATCTGATTCAACCTCTAAGACCTCAAGCTCGACTCCTTTAAAATCTTTTAAACTCTCATTAAATAACTTAGCAACCTTTATCAAATCTACATTGTTTTTATCATTTATTAATATTCTAGAGTTTTCAGTTAATGTAAAGTTTCCATTAAGTCCATACCATTCTTGAAGACTTGGAATTACTTTTGGCTCCTTATTCCCATTTTCTACTGGTGGAAATAACTCTGAATTTAAAGAAGTTTTTTCTGGAACATTTAAAATTAAACTTTTCTCAACTGTTTTTTCAGGATTATCCTCTTTATATATCTCTAATAAAAGACTTACATCTCTATCTTCAATATTAGAATCTGTTATCTCTCCTTCATGAGTAATTATATTTTCAAACTCACTTCCCTTTAATCTAATTCCAAATCCTTCTGGTACTTCTGGTAATTTAACCATATTATCACTCACATTAACTTCTGGCAAAGAAGTAATTGTATTGGCAACTTGTTCTAAAGTTAGTTCAAAATCTGGAACTATTTTTTCTGTTCCCTCTACCTCTAACTCCCTTATAGATACATTATTATAGGCATTTCCATTTCTTTCTCTTACATAAATCCTTAAATACCTTGCATTTTCTTTTTGGTCAAAAATTATTTCATCAACCTTATTCATTTCATCACTTGGATTATTTCTTACTCTTTTAACTTCTCTCCATTGCTCACCATCATCTGAAACCTCTATACTATAGTCTTCGGCAAAAGCTTTTTTATACCAATGCACCTTAGCACTTTCAATTTCTAATATTTTCCCAAAATCAACATAAACCCATTGATGAGTATTATCTGTAGGTTCTACAGGCATAGTAGGACTTGCCCATCTTGAATCATCTGAAGTAATATCGCCATCTACTATTTTTTTAGAAGTCCAACTTGGATTATTATTTTCAATCCCTGACTCTCTTGTTTCTTTGCCTTGTGCTACATTCCCTTTAAAAAGTTTATATCCCATGATTTCAAATTCTCTAAGACTTACACTTTTCCATTCATTTCTTTTTGTTATATATATTCGAACATATCTTGCTGATTCTTCATTTTCAAAATCAATTCTATTAACCTTATTTCTATCTACTACATTTTTCCCTACAGGATTAGTTAAATTTTCAGTTACATCCTTCCAAGTCTCATTATCAGAAGAAGTTTGTATCTTAAACTCAGTTGCATAAGCAAAATTTTGCCACCTAACATTTATATGGTCTATAACATACTCTTCCCCTAAATCTACAACAAGCCATTGTGGACTTATAGATGTTACTTCTCCACTTGACCATCTAGAATCTTCTGTAACGTAATCTCCATCTACAGCCTTATCACCCATCCAACTATTAGATACCTCTAAACCTGAAACGTTAACATCTTTGTCCAAAGCTAAATTGATATACTCAGCTTTATTTTTTACTAAACTTTCATTAGCCATAGTATTCATAGGAACTTGAACTAAATTCATCATAAAAGCTCCACATAATAAAGCTCCTATCTTTCTTCTATTCATAACACATCCCCCTTTAAAACAGTCATTAAATTAGCAAAATCACTAATAATATATTTTTAAACATGGACTCAATAAAAAATTAAGTTAAAACCCATCTTAATATTTATATTCTTATAACAGATAATATATAATTAGTTTGTAGACAAAATTTTATAAGGAGTGATTTTTTATGATAAAACATATAGTAATGTGGAAACTTCAAGAAGATGTTGAAGGAAAATCAAAAGCTGAAAGCGCTAAGATAATAAAAGATTCTTTAGAAGGATTAAAAGGAAAAGTTGATGAAATAATTGATATAGAAGTTGGTATAAACCTAAACCCATCAGAACAAGCTTATGATGTTGTTCTTTATTCAACATTCAAAACTATGGATGATTTAAATACATACCAAAAACATCCTGAGCATTTAAATGTAGCAACATTCGTAAGAAAAGCAGCCTGCTCAAGAGTTGTAGTAGACTACGAAGTATAAACTTTTAAAAAGTTATTATATTTTAAAAGTTAGCTCTGAATATATCGCTAGAATCAACCTTATTTAAAACAGAGCTTAAAAGTTAAAATAAACAATTTAAAAGCATCAAAGTAATGAGTTGAGCTCAAAACTTTGATGCTTTTTATATTAAGATAAACATTTAACCTATATTAATTTAATTATATTTATATTGATTTATTATGTTAGCCAGCTAACTTTTGTGCGTTCATTTCTCTTTCTGCTTTAAGTGCTTTAAGTCTCTTTTCTTCTCCATAAGCTACAACTAAAAGTAATAAAACTCCTATGATAAGAGCTGCGTAGAATACTACGAAAACATCATTCCAGCCATGAAGATTGAATCCAAATAAAGTTATTCCATTTGACTTTGGATCTGCTATTTTAGCTAATGCAACCTTAGCAGTTGAATCTCCAAAAAGATATCCAAATGTACCACTTAAACCATTTGTTACAGTTGTGGCCTTCTTAGGCGAGAATCCAACAATGGATATACCAATCAGAAGTTGTGGTCCAAATATTAATGCTCCTAAGAAGAATAATGATGTATTTACCATTACAACACTAGTTGCATATCTATATCCAAGTACTGCAAAAGCAGTTATTCCTAAACAAAAAGCAGCAAGTATAGCTCTTCTACCTTTTAAAAGGTCTGATAAATATCCCCAAGTCATACTTCCTAAAAGTGCTCCCATTTCAAAATAGAAGATTGTATCAACTGCATCTCCCATTCCAAATCCTAAATGTTCTGTAACATAAAGTGGTGCCCAGTTATCTATTCCTATACGTACTATGTAAACAAAAACGTTAGCTACACAAAGTATCCAAATCCATGGGTTCTTTAAAACATACTTTTTGAATATTTCAAATTTACTCATAGATTCACTTTCTATGTTATCGTTAGCTACTGGTTCGTCAAATATTTCTTCAACTCTATTCCAGCCTAACTCTTCTGGTTCATCTTTACCGATGAACATAAATACTATACCAACTACAAGTGTTATAATTGCTGGTACTATAAACATACCTGCTACATTACCGTGGAAGAAAGTATTTGCTCCCCATAATGCTAATATACCTGCAAGTGCTCCCCCTATGTTATGAGACATATTCCAAAATCCTAAATATCTACCTCTTTTAACAGTAGGTGTCCATCTTGAAATTGTTGAATATGATGAAGGACCACCTGGTGCTTGGAAGAATCCACTTAATCCCCAAAATAATAATATAATTCCTGATGGTTGTTTACCATTTAATAATAAAAGTCCAATTATTAAAACCATAGCGGCTGACATTGCTAGTAAGAATGAAACTATACGTTTTGCATTTCTACCGTCAATAACATATCCTAATAATGTTTTTCCTATTGCATATGTTATTGAGAATCCAAACCCTATGTATCCAAGCTCAGATGTAGTATATCCTAATTGCTCTTTTAAAAGTGGTTGAGCTGCTTTGAAGTTATTTCTTACTAAATACATACAAGCATAAACCACAAATACTACAAAGAAAGCTTTTAAAAACTCCTTAAACCATTGTTTTCTTTGCTGCTCCATTGGTACAGAAACAGGCTTCTTATGAAGTCCAAAAAAATTACTAATTGTATTCATATAAATCCTCCTATTTAATTATATATATGTGTTTGCAAAATACTCCTCAAATCTTCTGTAAACATTTTCTGAAATATTTTACTCTCTAAGTATAAAAGAGAATATATACAAAACAATCTCTTAAATGTTTCATAAATGTAACATTTAAGAGATTTATAAAAATTCTTTTTATTTTAATTTTCTATTTTTTCAAAAACTAAAAGCATATTTATTTGGGCATCAAATTCCTTTATTACTCCACCAATGATATCTTCTCCATGCTCAGACCTCCACATTCCCTTAGGAAACTTTACAGTTCTTTTTTTTATACCTTTACAAACTACAGGTGCTACCAAATATTTATCACCTAACATAAATTGATCATTTATTTTCTCAAAACCTTCATTAGGAAATTCATACTCCATAAATCTTATTATAGGCTCGCCTGTATTACTAGCCTTTTTAGCTAATTCCCATATATATTCTGAATACTCAACATGTTTCCAAGCCGCTTCTATGCAAAGTTCAAGGTTTTGCTTTGATAAAACCCTCCATGGTGCTACTGAAAATTGCATCATAGGTGTTAATGCTGAACATTGAGCATATCTAACAATTAATTCTTGATCTAAATTATTGCTATTTTCTAAAAAATTCGTATACTCTCCTCCCCCAATTAAATCAGGACAAGTATAGGAATATCCTAACAACCCTTGAGTTAGTTGATTTGGAATAAGCGATTTTACTCCATTATATTCCCAGCTATGATTCTTGTCGGCTAATCTTTGAACAAGAGGTAAACCTGCACATTTAAAACAAGATCTGAATTCATTAAACTCATATCTCAAGCCTATCTCTGCCCATAATCTACTTTGTTCATTAGCCGTTACACTTCCATAAGTTAAATCATCATTATTATAAAAACTTGCATCTCCTGCATCGAACTTAAATCCATCAATTCCATATTCACTAACTAAATAATCATTTTGGTCACAGTACCACTTGACTGCTTCTGGATTACTTAAATCTAAGACTGCTGAATATCCATTCCACCATTTTTTAATATCTACATTTCCATATCTATTCTTTACTAAACAATCTTTTTCTCTTAAATATCTAAACTCTTGAGTATCTGGTGTTATAAACGGACAAGTCCAAAGCATAACCTTAAATCCTAAATCATGTAATTTTTCTATCATTTTCTTAGGATTTTTAAATTTTTCTTTATTAAACCTCCATTTACCATAATAGTCACTCCAACCATCATCAATCATTATTATTCCAACAGGCATATTATTTTTTAAAACTGAATTTGCATAATTTAATATACCCTCTTCATTTTGATTATAAAGTAATTCTATCCAAGTATTATACTGAGGACTTGTAAAAAATATTTTTGGTGGCACTTTTCCACTAGGTTTCATGAAATTATTTATTGCATGTAAAAATGCTTCTTTTAATGTAGTTCCACCTATATATAATTTAGGTGAATCCAATTCACTTTTAATCTCTATCTCTCCATTTAAAACCGATAACTTGAAACCACTTTCGCACCATATATATCTTCCCTTATTAGATAATAAAATAGTATTCACTTGATTTGGGCTTTCATTTGGATATAAATTAACTTCATAAACTGATTCCCTGCTTAAAGGATACTTACACCCATCATTAACTATTGGACCATACCAATATTCATTTTCTAACATATTGAACTTATAAACCTCAAAATTACTCATTTTAATCCCCCTAAAATACCCACTTAATTATTTTTATTTCATGGTAATTCTATATTTCCTTATAATTTAAATAAATTATACTACTTATTTTTCTTTTTAAAATTAATATTTTTTTAATATGTTATTAATAAAAAAACTAAGCCCATCAAGGCTTAGTTTTTTTCTTTATTTTTGTTTCAAAGCATTTTTTACTGTTGATTTATATCCTGTATATGTTGCATAGAAGTATCCGCCATAGATAATTATCATTATTAAAGCTGTTATCAATGATGAAGCACCAATATCTGGTTTATTAAACATAGCTAAGAATTCATTAACTACTTTTATTGCAACTACTGAATGTACTAATGACACTATTAATGGTAGCCCAAAATAAATACTTATTTGTGTAAATATTGACTTATTTATCATTTTCTCAGTTACACCTATTCTCTTTAATGATTTATATCTTTCTACACTATCACTAGCTTCTGATAATTGTTGAAGAGCTAAAACTGCTGTACTTGTTATTAGGAATATTATTCCTAAATAAATAGCTATAAATAATATCATACTTGTAATACCGTTACTTTCTTCAAATATAGCTGTTCTTGTGTATCCATTAATAAATCCGTATTCATCAGTATCAATCTTTCCATCTCTGTAATCACTAAATAACTTTTGTACTCTTACTTCTTCTTGCTTATCTACGAAATTAATATTGATCTTATTGAATATTGGATCTAAATCATTAACCACATCATCAGGAACTATTAAAGTTAAGAAATTACTTGCTATACTAGTACTTTCAAGTGATCGATCTATAACTTCATTTTTCCCAGTAGCTTCTTTATTATCTATCTCATATTCCTTACCAGCTATATTTAATGTACTTTTATTTTTTATAATATTATTCAATGTATCTTTTAATTTATCAGAATTTGAAGAAATTAAAACTTGGTTATTTTTTAGCTTTATTGCCTTTTCACCATTTAATTCGATTATTTTATTATAATCACTAATACTTATGGCATTTACTCCATAAGAAAATAAATTACTTGCATTTTTCTTTACTTCAGATGTTGTAGCATTTTTTTCTAATAATATATTAATATTTGTATTATCCAAATTATACTCACTATAATCTGCAATTTTATCTCCTGGATTAAATTTAAATCCCAGTTTTTTTATTGATTCCTCTGCTGTTTTTATTTTATTATCTTTATCTGGAAAATACATTACTGATGCATCAAAAGGTGTTGTTGCTTCTAATCCCTTTTCTAAAGCATTCTTAAAGCTTAATCCAGTTGATAATGTACTTATTGTTAAAAACAACATAAGGCATATTACTGTCATTGATATAAAGTTTGTATTTATTTTACTATTTATTTGTCTTAATACAAAAATATTAAGCTTTTTTAAATATAAATTTTTATTCTTTTGAAATATAAATAAAGTAAACCCAGCTAAGCTAAAGAATAATAATAATGTTCCTATAACGCCTAATATCACTGAAATCCAAAACATACTATTACTTGGATTTAATCCTACTTTTATTACTATTCCATAAGCACTTCCTAAAATAGCTAGTGATAATAAAAATATTATAGCTGTTAGTATTGGATTTTTAATCTTTATATCTTCACTTTTTCTAGATGCTGTTAACATATCTATAAGTTTATATTTTGAAATTACAATAGTATTTAAAACCATAACTAATACAAATATTATTCCAAAATACAATACAGTTTTTATAATAGCATCTGTTGATAATAAGAATTTGTAGTTACTTAATGGAACTTGGAAAAGTTTTGCTGCAAAAGCTGAAATACCTTGTGAAAGTATTATTCCAATTCCTAATCCTATGATTAAAGAAATAATCCCAACTAATGCTGTTTCATATGTAAGTATTTTAGATATTTTATTTTTCCCCATACCTAAAGTCATATATAATCCCAATTCTTTTTTACGTTTTCTAACTAAAAAATTATTTGCATAAAGAATTAATCCACCTAAAACACATGATATAAATACTGATATTCCTGATATTAAACCTTGTAATACTTTTATGTACTCAGCTTGTTTTGTTCCTATTTCTAAAAAAGCTTTCTGATCTCCTATAGAGTTGAAAGCATAGAATATACACACGCCTAATGTAAGTGTTAGAAAATAAATCGAATAATCCTTAAAACTCTTTCTAACATTACTTAATGCAATCTTAAAATACATCTCTACTGTCACCTCCAAGAAGTGTTATAACCTCAATTATTCTATCAAAGAACTCTTTTCTTGAATCTGTTCCTCTAACAAGTTCATTGAATATTTTTCCGTCCTTTATAAATAATATTCTATGTGCATAACTTGCAGTAAAGGCATCATGAGTAACCATAAGTATTGTTGCTTCAAGTTCCTTATTTAAATTCTCAAAAGAATCTAAAAGCATTCTAGCTGATTTTGAATCTAAAGCCCCAGTTGGTTCATCTGCTAATATTAAAGCTGGATTAGTAACTATTGCTCTTGCTGATGCAACTCTCTGTTTTTGTCCCCCTGATATTTGATATGGAAACTTATTTAATATCTCTTTAATCCCTAAATTATCAGCAACCTTATTTATAAGTTCATCAATTTCCTTTGGTTTTCTACCTTGAATCGTTAAAGCTAATGCTATATTTTCATAAGCTGTTAATGTATCTAAAAGATTAAAATCTTGGAATATAAATCCTAATTCATCTCTTCTAAACTTTTCTAATTGTTTTGACTTTAATTTTGTAATATCTTTTCCGTTAATAACTATGTTTCCTGTAGTTACAGTATCTATAGTTGATATACAATTAAGTAATGTTGTTTTACCACTTCCTGATGGTCCCATTATTCCAACGAACTCACCTTTATCAACTTTAAAATTAATCCCATCAATAGCCTTTGTTATATTATCTTTATTTCCATAATACTTCTCTATATTTTCAACACTTAAAACATTTTTCATTTTTATTTCCTCCTCGTTTCATCTTACAAACTTATTTTATCCTAAATAATAAATATCACATATTTATTTATCTTTCACTTACATTACAATATTGTAAGATAAAATAAAGAGGCAATTCAAAATTAATATTTGACATTGCCTCTTATAATAATTACTTAGCTAATAAAGCATCTCCTATTGGAAATACCAAACTAACTTCTGTTCCTTCATTTTCTTTTGAATAAATTCTTATTCCAAGACCAAGCTTATCACAAAGATTTTTACAAAGATAAAGACCTATTCCTGTAGATTTAGTAAATCTTCTACCATTCTCTCCAGTAAATCCTTTTTCAAAAACCCGTCCTAAATCTTTTTCTGGTATTCCAACTCCACTATCTTTGACCTTTAAAATGATACTATTTTTGTTTTGCTCTGCAAATACACTCACTTTTCCATTATTAGGTGTATATTTTATTGTATTATTTATTATTTGGCTTAATATAAACTCAACCCACTTTTCATCGCTATAAACTACATAGTCAAAGTTTTGTAATTCTAGAGCAATTCTCTTATTTATAAAATCCCTTGAATTTCTCTTTATTACATTTCTAATACTTTTAATTAAAGAAAATTCTTTAATTAAGTAATCTTTGCTAACATCTGTACTTCTAGCATAATATAAAACTTGATCTATGTATCCTTCAACCTTCTTAATTTCTCTTTTCACTCCACTAGCTGCCTCACTATCGCTATTTTCTAAAATAAGATCTATTGAAGCTATGGGTGTTTTTATTTCATGAACCCAAGTTTCTATGTACTCCCTATATTCCTTTTGTTTAACTTTAAAGCTATTAACATGCTCATGCATATCTTTATCTGTTTCCTTCAAAACTTCATAAAGAAACTTTCCATGATAAAAATTAGGTTCTTCTACAACCTCCGGTAATAAATATTTTCTATCTAAATTTTTCAAAGCAGAATCTATCTCATCATAATACTTCTTACTTTTAAAAAAATCTAAAACTATATAACTGATTAGAGGAATAAACCATATGCACCCAATTAAGAATATTATTGCAGATCCAATTCTTCCTAAATATAAAATTACAGTTACTGTAGCAAAAATCAATAGATTAACTATTAAAAAAAATAATTTATCTTCTAAATAATCCTTTATTTTCATGGCATTATGTATCCTAATCCTCTTCTAGTCTCTATAGCACCTTTCATTCCAACTTCTTCCAACTTCTTTCTTAATCTAGTTACATTTACAGATAAAGTATTATCATCAACAAAAATATCTGAATTCCACATATAATCCATTAAATCTTCTCTTGAAACAACATTACCTTTGCTTTTTAAAAGACAAGCTAAGATTTTAAGTTCATTTTTAGTTAACTCCTCTTCTTTTCCATTACAAGAGATAGTTCCATTAGATAAATTAAGCTTTAAGTCTCCGTAAGTTAAAACTTCTTGCTCTGCTAATGAATATGTTCTTCTTAATATTGATCCTATTCTAGCTAATAAAACTTGAGTATTATATGGTTTAGTTATGAAATCATCAGCACCTAGATTCATGCTCATGATTTCATCCATATCACTGTCTCTACTTGTAACTATTATTATAGGTACATTTGAATCTTTTCTAATTTCTCTACAAATATGATATCCATCAAAGTATGGAAGATTTATATCTAAAAGTATTAAATCAGCATTATTTTCTTTTACATATTCTAGTATATTTTCAAAGTCTGTTGGAGCTAAAACATCATAGCCATATCTAGCAAGTAACTTTGTAAGTTCTTCTCTTATAGTATCTGTATCTTCAATTATAAGAATCCTTTTCATAAGTAATCATCCTTTCTTACTATTAGGTTCTGTTTTAAGTAGACATTAATTTAAAATCAGATCCTATTCTTAAAATTAGAATATCATAATAAATAAATATTTCAAATGTTTATTACTTCTAAATAAAATAAAAGTGACTATCTAAAACTTAATAGTAAAACTTTCAAACAAATTCAAAGAATCACTATATGTTCTCTTCATAACGTTTGAATGTTTTATTAAAAAGTTATTTTGATAAAACCACTTTTATAGAATAATTATTTAATTTTTCACTTTATATTTTTTTAAAATATAAAGTAGAATACTAATGAAGAAGCAAATACTAATATAAATCCTAGTATCATCCTATCAAGTGTCTTAGAATATCCTTTTGGCGTAATTTTATTTTTACTATCTAAATATCTAATGATAGGTGATAACTTCCAATAGTAAGATGCTATAGATAATATTAAAGCAACTACACTTAATAACTTAGTTGTTTCATTTCCTATTAATAAAATTACTACCAATAAAACAATAAATATTAGCTTTGTTCCTGCTACCCAGTAAACTAAGTACTTAACAAATTCGTGTAATTCTTTATCTTTTTTTGATTCTTCCCAACCATCAAATACAGCAACTCCATTACCTAATTTAGAATCTGGTTTAAAATATAAAATCATTATGTTTGATGTTTCTAATATAATAAATAAAATTATGGCTATTGATAAAATGTCCATTTTAAACTCCTTTTATCCTACAATAATTTCTTCTTTAAGAATATATTTTTTATAAACTTTAAATCTATAAACCAAGAACGCTGTACTTCCCTTCATTACATTCGATAGGGCAATGCTTATCCAAACCCCATTAATTCCTAAGAATTGAATGAAAAATATAGCCATTGGTATCCTAAGCATTGTAAAAGTTATGCTTATCGTTGAAGGTATCTTTGGAAGACCTAACCCAGAGAAAACTCCATTTGATATCATTTCAAAACTACTAAATATTTGAACTACTCCTAAAACTCTTAAGTAACTTGCTCCAATAACTATTGTTGCTTGATCTTTAATAAAAATCCCTACTAATTGATTAGGCATAAGTATAAATAATGCTGATATAATTAATGAATATATTGATCCTAATAATAAGGCAGTCTTATATCCATCATTAACTCTACTAAACTTCTTTGCCCCAAAGTTTTGTCCTACAAATCCTGATATAGCACCATTTAATCCACCAACAACCATAAAACTTACAGATTCTATTTGAAGTCCAATTTTCTGTGCTGCTATGGCATCTGCTCCAAAGCTTGCAATTATTCTAGCTAAAACTATATTAACTAAAGTAAATAGTACTCTTTGTGAAGCCATAGGAAATCCTAGTCTAGCTATCTCTCTTATCTTTTCATAGTCTAGCTTACTCTTTAAATTTATTTTAAATAATCCTTTTCCATGATACATGTAAATAAAGAACATAAGAGCATTTGCTATTAATGTTGCAATAGCTGCTCCAAACACTCCCATTTTAAATACATATATTAAGATAGGATCTAAAACTATATTTAAAACTATACCTATTGCACTTATTTTTAAAGCTAACTTATTATTCCCAAAGCTTGCTAATATTCTAATAAACAAACTATTAAAGAAGCTAAAGAATAACACTGGTGCACTAACTGCTAAATAAATATAAGAGTCTCTTTCAACTAAAGGATCATTTATATTTAAAAACCCAATAAAATACTTACCTAAAAATATTAAAACTAGTGCATAAATAATTCCCATAAATAAATTCATAATAAGTCCACTACTTATATACTCTTCTGTAGACTTATCATTCTTTCTTCCAACCTCATGAGAAACTTTTATCCCAGTTCCTGTAACTACTAATGCATTAATAGAATATCCAAGACCTAAGAAGAAACTTGAAGAACCTATACTAGCTACTGCACTACTTCCAAGTCCTCCAACCCAGAACATATCTATAAGTCCATAAGCAAACTGAAGCAAAGAACTTCCCATAATAGGTAAAGCCAAAGTAGTAAGTACACTCAGTACTCTTCCCTTCGTTAAATCTATTTTTTTCATATCATTTTCTCCTATTAATATATATAAGCTTTTATTTTAATAAAAACTTATAATTTCTTATTAATTCATAATTAAAGTTGTCCAGTTTTTATACGATTAACTAGTTCTTCAACTTTTTCTTTTATTCTATCTCTTGTATAGATGAACTCTTCATCACTCTTTCCACTTGGATCATCTAATCCCCAATCTTCTCTATGTTTGCAAGGTAGCGTTGGACACTGAACATTACATCCCATAGTTATTACAATATCAACTTCTGGAATTTCATTTAGTAATTTGGGTCTTTGAGTTAACTCCATATCAACTCCAATTTCTTTCATTATTCTAACAGCATCTTGGTTTATCTTGTCTCTTTCTTCTGTTCCTGCTGAATAACTTTCAAAAACATTTAACCCTAATACCTTTCCAAACGCCTCTGCCATTTGTGATCTACAAGAGTTATGAACGCATACGAATGCAACTTTCTTCATAATATAAAATCCTCCTAATTTCCCATTTCATTTAATCTATATTTAAGTTGAAATTCCGCTATGATATCAACTTTAAATACTATCTTTGATATAAAGTAAATAATAAATCCACTTTATAATTGTAAAAACTATTTATTTGTTATTGTTTCCATAAAAAATAGCATTACTTTATTAGCCTCATTTAGATTTAAGCTATAATGATTCCATGTACCTTCTTTTCTACACTTTACCAATCCACATTCACTTAAAATCTTCATGTGATGTGATAATGTTGATTGAGATATATCGAAACTCTTCAATATTTCACAAGCACATTTTTCTCCATCAGATAGTAAATCCATTATTCTCAATCTATTTGAATCACTTAAAGCCTTGAATACTCTTGAATTTATTTCAAATCTATCTTCCATAAAACTTACTCACATCCTAATTTATTTTAATTTCATTATAATTATATCGATATATATGAATATTTGTCAATGCACCAATCATAATTAATAGTATTTTTACGTATTTTATCTTTTATAATAAACTACATATATCTACATATGTAAATATATAATCAAAATAAAGAATACTAAAACATAACATTAGCATACATTTTTTTCAAGTTTCATTATATAATTGGAATATATTTATAATTAGGGGGATTTAAAAATGTAACTTTCTAACTTTTTACTTCTTATGATTTTTATTACTACAACTCTTATGTGTTTCTCTATTTTAAATCAGAATAGCACTATTAAAATGAAGCACTTTAGAGGATTAACCTCATTCTTAGTATGTAACTTGAAATCAACAAGTTCTCAAAGAAATTGCGTATATCTTTATTTACAGTAAAATTTAAGGAACTGTATCAATAATAAAAGTTACCTTGATACAGTTCCTTAATCTATGCTAGTCCTTTAGATGCTTTAACTAACTTTTCTACATATTGTTTGTCCATATATTGCAATTTTATTTCTTCTGAAATTTCACTATAATAATCAATAGTGATCTTACCTATATTATTTTTAGATTGTATAGGATTAGTATTAAAAGCAACTGCTTGTATATCCTTGCCTTTTAAAATATATATAGTCCTAAATAATCCACCATTTGTAGCTCTAACATTTTTATCTTCAATACTAATATTTAAGTTTTTAATTTTTAATATTGAATTTATCAAAGTAAATATACTAAATAAATTAATAAGCCAAAGCCACTTTATTTTAAATATTAAATAAGCTATTACTGAAATAATAAAAATCAATATAATTGGTTTTATTATAATAGAAATTTTTCCATGTCTTATTCCAGTACCCTTTCCTTCAAAGCTCCAATCTGGAATGAAGTTTTCTATAACCTCTTTCACCTCATTAAGATCACCTATTGGATACATTATGATTTTATCATTACCTTCTCCAGTATATCCTTTAACAACCAAGCTCAGCTCATATATATTTAAAAGTTGTCTTAAAGGATTAGATTTTATTTTAACAAGCTTTATATTATTATCCCTAAATGAAAATTCCTTTGTACTAAATAACCCATAACTTATCTTTATATTATTTCCTTCTTTATATAAAGTGAAGTTATAATACTTAATAACATAATATATAGTTGCTATAATCTTTAATATGATTAGTAAAATAAGTAGTCCTATTATCATAAAAATAATAGATGTTCCTATAACACTGTTGCTAATTGCACCATCTATCATACTTGTCAAATAATCTGAAGTAATAAAATCATCTATATTTCCTATAATATTAAAAATAAATACTGAGACAATAACCAAATTAAAACTTGTAAATCCATATAAAAACAATTTTTTAGTTTTTATCTTTTTCTCTTTTATTTCTCTACTATCTATGTCATTATTAATAGTATCATTTGATGAATAAACTTCCTCTTCATTTAAATTTTCTTCATTTGAAATAAGGCTATTTTCCTTATATGAATTCTCAAAAGCAAATGATTTTAATATATCTATTTGCTCATTAGTTAAGCTCATTTTTATATCATCTGTTCCAAAATCCTTTGATGGATTTTCTATCTTTACAACCTTATATCCTAAAATTCTTTCTATTAAATTTTGAGATATATCCATAGATTTAAAGCTTTTCTTTTGAATTATTAGTGTGTCTTTTGAAAATATACCTTTATGATAATGAGCTTCTTTATCCTTCAACTCTATATACTCATAGGTCCTACTTATTATTGAAAATATAACTTCTAAAACAATTAAAAGTATTATAAATAACCAAAACCATTGTTTTAAAAACACTATAGAAATCAATCCTAAACCAATATTCCCCATGGTTCCTTTTGCAACATTATAAATTAAACTTTTCCAGTTATTTTTTATCTTTAAATCACTATCTTTGAAGCTCTTGTTTTCATAATTAGTTTGATTTTCTTTACTATTTAAATCTTCATTCATAATTATGCCTCAAGCTCCTCTCTAACATTTTCATTTATCTTAATTCTTAAAAATTCTCTTATTTTTTCAACTTCTTCTTTATCAATGTTAGGTATCTCATAGCTTCCCCCTGCAGTTCCAATCTTAACAGCAGCTAAATCAAACTTTCTATTTATAGGACCTTCAGATAAATTTATACTTTGAATTCTTACAATTGGAATAGTTACACTCTTTGGTACTGTTTAATTGTAAATAAAAATCATAATATATGATTAAATATTTGCACTTATTTTAATTTATAATAGAGGGTGTAATTGGTCTGACGGCGCACTCTTTGGGTTTATAATATCCGTTTTAAAAACTGTTAGCCTTCCCCTTATTATAAAGATTCGATTAAGCAGGTTGAAACCATTAAGGCGTTCGTGTAACTAACCAAAATGAATTGTAATAAGTGTAGGTAGGATTAAATTACAATACTTTTAGGAGGAATATGATGATTAGTATAGGAATTGATGTCTCAAAAGGGAAAAGTACTGTTTGTGCATTAAAACCTTATGGTGAGGTTTTTAAAGATCCATATGAAATTCAACATACAGAAACAGATTTGAAAAATTTAGTAAATGATATTTTAAGTCTAAAAGAGGACGTAAAAGTTGTAATGGAAGCAACTGGCGCTTATCATTTACCGGTTCTTACTTATCTTAAGGAGCACAATATATTTGTATCTGTAATAAATCCTTTATTAATGAAAAAGTATTCTTTCAGAGGATTAAGAAAGGCTAAGACTGATAAGATTGATTCTATTAAAATAGCTAACTATGGAATTGATAATTGGTTTAAGTTGGTTGATTATGAAATTACAGATGAGATATATTCGGAACTAAAATTATTAGGAAGACAGTATTCTCACTATGTAAAAATGAAAATCGAAAGTAAGCTTGTGTTAGGTAATTTATTAGATATGACAATGCCGAAAATAAAAACTTTATTAAGGAATAGCTTAGATAAAGTAGAGAAAGATAAGTTAAATGACTTTATAAGGGAGTATTGGCATTATGATAATATTACTAAAAAAAGTGAAAAGCAATTTATAGGTAGCTATATGAAATGGTGTAAGAAGAATGGATACCATCAAAGTGAAACAAAAGCAAAGGAAATATATGCTTTAGCACAAGAAGGTATCCCTACATTATCTTCTAATTCTCCATCTACTAAAATGTTAGTATTAGAAGCAGTTAGAGTTCTTGATGAAGTAAATAGAACTCTATATATGATTTTATCACAAATGCAAAAACAGGCAAGAAAGTTAAAAGAATATGATGTAGTTAGAAATATGCCTGGAGTGGGAGATAAATTGGCTCCACGTTTAATAGCTGAAATTGGTAATATAAAAAGATATCACAATAAAAAAGCTTTAATAGCTTATGCAGGAATTGATTCTCCACCTTTTGAATCTGGACAGTTTGTTTCAAATAAACGTCGTATTTCAAAGCGGGGGTCTGCTTTACTTAGGAAAACTGGATATGAAATTATGCAATGCTTAAAAAGTAATAAGCCTAATGATTCCGTATATTTATATATGCTAAAAAAAGAAATTGAAGGAAAAGCTAAAAAAGTAGCTAAAATTGCTGCTTTAAATAAGTTTTTACGAATTTATTACGCTAAGGTAAAAGAAGTTTATATGACTTAAATTTTGATTTGAAAAATAATATGAAATAGGCTAAATGAGAAAACTCATTTAGTCTATTTGGCATGTAAAAAATTAAATACTTAAGCAATAAACCTGCTAATAAAAAACACTTGATTTTTATTAGCAGGTTTTTAAACACAATTCCCTCTGTAAAGAAGATTTCCTCTTCGTTAATTCTGTAACTCCACTGTTTATACTCAAAAAATGGCTCAACATAAGCACTTAAAGCAGTTAAACCAATAATTAAGAAACTAATTGCATTTACCCAAATCATATGGTTGTCCATAACATACTTAACCCATTCTATTTGAAACATAGGTAAAATAAATCTAATTCCTAAATAGATAGCTATTAAAACTACTAAAGCAATTGTTCTTCCTATAATCCAAGATTTAATAGCCTTGTCACTAAGTTTTTTATCCATTATTCATCCCCCATTAAAAATTTGTTAATCTTTCCTTAAAATATCATATATTACATAACAATTCAATTTTTCATATAATAATTAAGATAAATTTAAGTTATTGTAGCGAAAATATTACATTAAGAAACTAAAACTGTTTTTAGGCTCTATTTTAAATTAGTGTTGATTTTAGATAGAACCGTAAGACCCTCTTAATAAGCAAATTAGAGTTTCATTATCTATGGAAAAACAATAGCGTTAAGAGGATTTTTCTGTTTGAGCTATTTTTTAAGGAATACAATCTCACTAAAGTTCGATTGCATAAGTTCAAGATACCAAATTGAAAATTTGGACTTTCACTTAACCCTTAGCTATTGTTTTGGAATAGATAATAGAAACTCTTTGCGAAATTAAGTCAGGTCTGAAGGACTAGCTAAAATCAACACTTACTAAAATAAAGCCTATTAGTTTAACTAAACATAATACTGTGCTTGAGCACTGTACATAGTTTCATATTCATTTCCTTTATCTTTTACAAGTTCATCATGAGTTCCACACTGTATAAGCTCTCCTTTATGGAATACTGCTATTCTATCGCAGAACTTACAGCTAGATAATCTATGAGAAATATATATTGTGGTTTTCCTTCCTATAAGTTCATTAAACTTACTATATATTTCATGTTCTGCCTTTGGATCTAAGGCAGCTGTTGGTTCATCTAGTATTACTATTGGTGCATCCTTATATATAGCTCTTGCTATTGCTAACTTCTGAGCTTGACCACCTGAAAATTCTATTCCTCCCTCATCAAAATTCTTATAAACTGGAGTATTTATTCCCTTAGGTAACTTTTCTAAATCCTTATGAAATCCAGCCTTTCTTAAGACCTCTTCTATATCCTCATCTTTTATATTTTCAATTTTATCTAATGCTATATTTTCTTTAATTGAAAATGACAAAAGCTTAAAATCTTGGAATACTACTGATAAAACCTTCATGTATTCATCATAATCATATTCCCTTATATTCACTCCATTTAAAAGAATCTCCCCTTCTGTTGGATCATAAAGTCTTGCTAGAAGTTTTATAAAAGTAGTTTTACCTGCTCCATTTAATCCAACTACTGAAAGTTTTTCTCCTTCACGAATCTTAATTGAAACATTTTTTAAAGTGAATTCTTTACTCCTTGGATATTTAAATGACACATTTTTAAATTCTATATTTGCCTCTTCTAAATTTTCAATGTGCTTACCATTCTTAACTTGTTTTGATTCAACACTATCAAATTCCATATATGCTTGAAGATATCTGCACATTTGTCTTATTGTTACATAGTTTTTAAAAAGGTTAGAAATTGATGTACTAAAGTTTATAGCTGCATTTGTGTACATTGCAAAATCACCAATACCTATACTTTTATTTAAAACTCTATAAGTTATATATCCATAAACTACAAGCATTTGCAATTGAACAACTATCTGATTAAATCCATCAAAAAGTCCAAGTTTATTAAACATTTTAAACCAAATACTCATACTATTTTTATTAAATTCATCTATCTTATTAACTAAAAGTGGTGCTATATTATAAAGTCTTACATCCTTTGCTGCTCCAAAATCATTTACCGTATTTGCATAATACATATACTCTCTATTTAGTGGAATTAACATATCATAAAACTTGTGTTGTAATCTTTGAGATTTCTTATAAACAATAGTATTTAAAAGTACTATTCCAACTATAATAACTATAATTACCCAGTCTAAAGTTAATATCAAACCTATTAATCCAATGATTTTTATTACTTCAGTTAATATACTTGATAAATTAAATATAAGCTGCCAAATAGCTCCTTGATTTCTTATAGGGAATAAAGCCCTCTCCTTTAGGTTAAGCATTTCTGGATCTTCTATATTTTCAAAATCCATATCCATAACCTTTTTCCCTATTAACAAATCAAAGCCTGCAACTATTTCCTCATTTTTAAAAGCACATTTATTTTCTAAAATTTTATTTATGGCATTTAATATTCCATTACCTATTACTGTTGCCAGTACTAATAAAAGAAGTACTTTTACTCTTTTAGCTCCTAACAATTCATCTATAATATACTTTGGCATTATTATATTTAAGAAAGGAACTGCCGCTGCAAAAAATGATGAAAAGAACAATATAGGCAAATAAGTTTTTGATATGCCATGTGCTGTTTTCAAGAAATATTTTATTATATATAAGTCACTAGTGTACTTTTCCTTATTCTTCATTATGCTAAAGCCTCACTTTCTTCTTTATAATATTGAGACTGTATGTTAAACATCTCACTATACTTTCCATTTTTATTTAAAAGTTCTTCATGTGTTCCATATTCAACAACCTCTCCATTTTCAAAGAAAGCTATAACATCACAGAATTTTGTACTAGCTAATCTATGAGATATATAAATTGCTGTTTTTTCTCCTATTAATTCATCAAACCCTTTATAAATCTTATATTCAGCTACGGCATCTAATGCAGATGTAGGTTCGTCTAATATTACAATCTTTCCATTCTTATATAAAGCTCTTGCTAAAGCTAATTTTTGATTTTCTCCTCCTGATAGCTCTACTCCCTCTTCATCTAATATTTTTAGAAGTGAGTGATCTATTCCTTTTTCAAGTGAATTTATCTTTTCACTAACTCCAGCCTTTTCAATACATTTTAACACTCTACCTCTATCTATATCTTCTATATTGCTTAATGCCACATTCTCTGCAACACTAAATGCAAAGGTTTTAATCTCTTGGAATACTACTGATAAAATCTTGAAATACTCTTCCTTAGAGAAGTTATTTATATTAACACCATTTATTAATATCTCTCCACTTATTGGCTCATAAAGTCTACATAAAAGCTTAACAAAAGTTGTTTTTCCAGCTCCATTAATTCCAACAATAGCAAGTCTTTGCCCTTTTTTTATCTTTAAAGAAAGATCTTTATAAATATATCTTTCTGTTCTTGGATACTTAAATGATACATTTTTAAATTCTATCTCATAAGAATCATCTTGTGGAATTTCTATTGGATTCTCTACCTCATCACCATCTTTCATATCTAAAAACGCTCTCATATCATCTAGGTACATGCTTTGAGCCTTGATATTAGCGATATCCTCTAAGATACCTTTCATCCAATCTCCAAAACCATTAATTGTTGCAAAATACATTGTAAAATCTCCAATGGTCATAGCAGCAAATAATACCTTATATATCAAATATCCATAAACAACAGCTTCCCTCACTACAAGAAGTCCAACATCTCCTAACTTAGCTTTTATTTCTTTTTTTCTTAAAGCCTTAGAAATATCTAGTCTTGCCCCTCTAAATTTTTTAAACTTTTTAACTAAAAGATTTTTCAAATTATATATCCTTATATCTTTTCCATATGAAAAATCATACATAGTATCAAAGGCATAAAAACTTCTTCTATCCTTATCAGCTGCGTCATCTTTTAAACTATACTCATATTTCTTAACATTGAAAGTTAAGAAATAACTTATTAAAACGTTTAATATTAAAAATAATAAAATCCATGGACTTAAGAAAAACAATATTGAAATATATCCAATAAAAGCAGTAAGCTTACCGCAAAGTCCTAATAATAGGTGATATAACCCCTCTACTCCTGTATTATTAGTATTGACTGCTCTATATACACTCTCTATTTTATTTAAAAATTCTGGATCCTCAGTATTCTTAAAATCCATACGCATTGATTTTTCACTTATTTTTGAAATATAATCCATTCTTAGTTTAACAACTCTCGGATAATAGGCATTTCTAAGCCAAGAAACTATAAAATTAGCTATTGATGATAATACAAAAAAACTAGCTAGAATTATTAAAATGACCTCTACTCGTTGTTGTCCCATTAATTCATCAATTAAAAATTTAGGTAAAAATATACCTAGAAAAGTAACTGCTGGTGCTAAAATAGTATAAATACCACATTGCAGAAATAATATTTTATCCTGTTTCCAAGCATATCCTAAAATATACTTTAAATTACTCATAAGAGTCCCCTTTTTCTTATGACCACTCATAAATTCTCATCTCCTACTCCTAATTATTTTAAGTGCATATCTCATATATAAGTTCTAATTATTATTTCGCATATTAAAGTATAATCTAAAATTAATAATAAGATTATTTAAATATATAAAAACTTTATTAGAACATATATATTTATTTTAACATTATATTTTACCTTTTATGGTAAAATAAGTATATTTATTCAATTTATTAACTTAATCTAGAATTTTTACTTTTGTCTCCTTTTTAAATTAGGCTTTGTTTTAAAATAGGGTTGATTTCTAGATATAGATGAAAGACCATCTTAATGAGTAATTAGAGTTTCATTGTTTATGTAAGAATAATAGCGTTAAGAGGCTTTTCTGTTTGAGCGCAGCGAGTTTAAAAGCCTTAGCTATTATTCTGTAATAGACAATAGAAACTCTTTGCGAAATTAAGTAAGGTCTGAAGATATAGCTAGAAATCAATCCCACTTAAAACAAAGACTTAAATTATTAGACTATATTTTCTTACAGACTCTTTTACCCTATCTAAATTTATCTTATGAATTACCACAGCTATTTCATCTAAATCAACCTCTTTTCCTTCATTAACCAAGTAATAAAAACAAACACCCAGCTTTCTTTTTACTACTAATGTCATCTCTTCTTCAATTCTCCCATATTCTCTCTTTAATGCTAGTGCCATATTTCTAGCTTCATCCCCATTAATAAGCCCACTTAAAATCATTTCATTATATATTAAAAGTGAAAATAAACTAACCTCATTATAATTTTCTTCTCTACCAGCAAAGCTTTCAAACATATTTAATACAGTTTCTGAAACAATGTTACGCTCTAATATATAAGCTCTTCTTAAATAAATATTTTTAATATCACTTGAAAACTTTTCTGCTAATTCATCTAATGATGCATCATCCTTAAGCTCAATTATTGCATTAATTCTATCTATTATCTTTTCTCTTGGGAAAAATGTCTCTTGTCCTGTTGAAACACTCTTCTTTATGAACCATTCTTCTGGAATTAAACTCTTTCTCTTCCATCTATATAACTGTCCATATGATATATTCATTAAACTTAGTAAATCTTTTTTTGAAATTAAATCTTCATGCATACCTTCTCACCTACTGTGCTCTTCTTATCTGTAATGTTTATTTCTCCTGTATATTCAACTTTTTCTATTTTGCACCCTTTTCCTATGGTAATATCTCCACCTCTAACAATCTTACACTGAGTATTTTCTAAATATATTTTGTCACCTTCTATAGTATCACAGTTTAAAACACCATCTGAACCAATAGAGATCTTAAAAAACATAATTTTTGTCTTCTTTTCAGCTTTTATTGTTATTTCTTCTCCACCAATTTCTTTTATATATGAATTTCCTTCTGGGATTATACTTATCTTATCTGCTGCTAAAAGTCCATCTATTGATATATATCCAAGACTTGAAAACTCTTCACCTTCACAATCACCTTTAATTTCACATCCACCGCGTGAAATCATCTTTTCAAAACTTACATTTCCACCAACTTCACAGCTACCATTAACAACTATTTCTTTTCCCTTTAAATTTTCTTTTATCTCTCCTGATCCGTTGACTTTTAAAAGCCCTTCAACATTCATACTTCCATAACATTCTAATGTTCCTGATGCTTTAACAAGCTTTGAATTTATATCTCCATGAAATTCACCGGTTCCACTTACACTAACATTCTCTGCCTTTATTGTTCCAAGAACTTCTCCTGCTCCTGCTATTTTTACATTACCATATTCTCCTGCTGAAATATTCCCTGCTCCTGCTATTCTTATATCTTGTATATCACTCTTATTTTCCATATAACTCTCTCCTATTCTTAAAATTATTTATTAAACTGCTATCTTTTCCTTAACCTTACTTCCTTCTTCTATTTTTAATTCTCCTGAACATTCTATCTTCTCAATAACACAGTCTTTCCCTATTGTTATATTCTTTCCTCTTACAACCTTAGCAATAGTATTTTCAAGGTATATATTATCCCCCTCTATAATATTGCAACACAACTGAATTTTTTGAATATAACTGAAACAAAAAATCTTTAAACTCTGAGTTCTTCCTGCTATAATCCTTATATTTTCTCCCCCTAGTTCATTTGCTCTAGACTGACCTAACAATTTCAAGTCAATTTCATCAGCTGATAATAGCCCTTTTACATTGACTTTTCCCTCACCACAAATTTTTCTACCTTCACAGTCACCAATAACTTTAATCAAACCAGATAATTCAATTAAATCAAAGGTTATATTACCTAATGTTTTTAAGCTACCACATATGCTCAAGTTATTAGCAACTATATTCTTATCACATTTAAAACTTCCTGAACATGCTATCTTTTCATTTGCTTTTACATCTCCAAAAACTTTAAAGTAACCAGATGTACAAATATTATTTACCTCCAGATTGTTTAATACCTTACCAGATCCTGATACATCCATAATATTTGCCTTAACATCTCCTAGTATTTTTCCACTACCAGATATATTTATATTGTTATACTCTCCACTTGGAACTTTACCAAGTCCAGATATATTTATATTATTTAGCATTGTTTTAACACCCTCCCTTAAGCGTAACATTGTTACATTACCTTATAAAAAAATATAGATTGTTTTACCAAATCATTCTCACTACCCTATTATTTATGTTCATTTGCGTAACATTGTTACATATTTTTCAAAAAAATATATAAATCTTACTTTTAATTTTAGTATATACTCACTCCCACGTTTTGTAAACAGTTTCCACAAAACATTTTTTGTAAGAGATCACAAAAATAAGCTATATTTAAATAAACATAGCTTATTTTTATATTGTTTAAATACATTACATAAAATTTTATTTTAAAAACTCTTGAGTTGCATAATAAGTATCCCCAGTTTTATAAACACCAACTCCTATTGATGTAAAATTAGTAGATAGTATGTTTGCTCTATGACCTGATGAGTTCATCCAGTTTGTCATAAATTGATTTGCAATTTTTTCATTTCCAGAATATCCTGATAAATATGCTATATTTTCTCCCCAAGCATTATATTTAACTCCATCAGCCTTCATCTGCTCTGTTATTAATTTACCACTTGGATCTTCATGTGAAAAATATTTTCTAACCCCCATATCTTTTGACTTAATTCTAGCATATTTTTGAGCAACATCACTATAATTTAGTGCTGGCACTCCGGCTTTTGCTCTTTCCTCATTCACTTTTTTAAATATTAATTGTTCAATCTCAGAAATAAATTCACTATCTGTCGGTTGATTTGTGTCTGGTTTCTCCTCTGGTTTACTCTCCGGCTGTTTATTCTCTGGTATCTGAGTATTTCCTTGATCAGGATTTGTATTATTACCATTTGGAATATTATTTTGTTCTTTATTAGGAGTTTCTGGGCTTATTGGCTGTTGTGGACTTATCGGCTGTTGTGGACTTATTGGCTGTTGTGGACTTATTGGCTGTTGTGGACTTATTGGCTGTTGTGGATTTATTGGTATAATATTTTGCCCACCATTAGGATTTTTATTTTTATCACAACCACAGCCATCCTTTTTAGGTATATTAAATTTCCATTTACCTCCTCCGCCTTTTTCATTTTCTTTATTACATAGTGATTCGTCTACTAAAGTAACTGAATTTTCTTTTACAATAGGCTTTGCCTGTATTGTAGAAGCACATATTGAGCTCACAACTAAAATTCCAGCTAAAATTGAAACTATTCTGCTTTTGTTCATTCTTATTACCATCCTTTGTCATTAATTGAAAGTAAATTTATATGAAAATTACTTTTTCTCATGCTTATATCTAACTTGTTTAACTAATTTTTCTTTTTTGAGTTCTTTTATAAATGATATTATCATTGCTATCAAAATTATACTGAAAGGAAAAGCTGTAACTATAGCCATAGTTTGCAAACCACTTAATCCCCCACTTAAAAGTAATGCTATTGCTATCAAAGATTGAAGCACTCCCCATATCAACTTAACCTTTGTTGAAGGTTTCATAGACCCCTTAGAGCTGAACATTCCTAATACAAATGTTGCAGAGTCGGCCGATGAAACAAAAAATGTTATAATAAGAATTATTGCTATAACACTTATTATTACTCCCAAAGGCAAACTTCTTAATGTTACAAACAATGTAGATGTTATATCTGTTTCCACTAACTTGATTAAATCTAACTCAGTATTTCTTTGAAGATTTAGTGCTGTTCCTCCAAATACAGAAAACCAAATAAAACTAAATACAGCTGGAACAAGTAAAACACCTAGTACAAATTCTCTTATAGTTCTTCCCTTTGATACTCTAGCTATAAATACACCAACAAATGGTGACCAAGCAATCCACCAAGCCCAGTAAAAAAGAGTCCAGTTTGATATCCACTTCGATTCTCTAAATGGGGTAAGGTTTAAACTTAGTTGAATTATATTTTGAAAATATTCTCCTAATGTATTTGTAAATATCTCAAAAATCTTAGAAGTTGGTCCTGTTATTAATACAAATAACATCAATATGATCGCTATTGATATATTTATATTACTAAGAATTTTTATTCCCTTTTCTAAACCTGTTGATGCTGAAAGCATAAATAAAACAGTTGCTACACCTATTATTATAATTTGATTTAAATTGCTAATTGGTAATCCAAATATATTGTTTAATCCACCATTTATTTGTAATGCTCCTAAGCCTAAAGATGTTGCAACTCCAAAAGCAGTAGCTATAATAGCTAGAATATCTATAAACTTAGCTATATTTGAATTGTTCCCTTCTCCAATTAAAGGTTCTAGGGTAGAACTTATCAAAAAACTTTTTCCTTTTCTAAACCTAAAGTAAGCTATTGTCAATCCTACAAGGGAATATATTGCCCACGCATGTAATCCCCAATGAAAAAAAGAATACGTCATAGCTGTATTAGCCGCATTAGCAGTCAACGGGACTACTCCTACAGGTGGGTAAACATAGTGGTCTAGTGGTTCTGCAACACCCCAAAATATAAGTCCAATTCCCATTCCCGCACTAAAAAGCATTCCAAACCAAGTTATATTCTTAAACTGTGGTTTATCGTCATCTGCTCCTAATTTCAAATGACCATATTTGCTAAAAGCAATCCAAATTATAAAAATCAATATTGCGAAAGTTACTATCAAAAATAACCATCCAAATTTATCTGTGGTAAATTTCAATGCCATATTAGCTGTACTAGCTAATCCACCTGGTGATACTAATCCCCATAAAACAAATAATCCTATTAATACGACTGATATGTAAAATACCATAAAAACACCCCATACTCTAAATATTACATATCTTATTTTGTTTAAATACATCAAAAATATTCATAGGATAATTAACATTTTTATTGCGAATACTAATATTGACCTCTTACTTCTTTTTTACGTGTATTATAGATATTTTCATTTGGCAAGTATTGTCCCTTCTGAAAATCACACAAAAGGATAGACTATAAAACCCACATTAAGGTTATATAGTCTATCCTTCATTTTTATTATTTTATATATTAAATTTTAAGAATTAACTTTAATCCTATTTTATAAAATTACCTATCTTAATAGTTATTAAGCAAGTTAGTTGGAATCACATTACATAAGTAAACATAATAAACAACTATAAGAATACTTACAATATAAAAAATCTTGTAACTTATATTATTTGACTTCTATAGTAACTTCCTCTTCAAAGTACATACTCTTAACCTTTAATTTGCAAACTCCTGCTTGTCCATGAGTTCTAACCCAGAAAGCTGTTGCTCCACCTGAGATTCCAAACTTACTTGGTCCCATTATGCTTAATGGTTCATGAACTTCAACTTCAATAAAGTCATTATTGAAGAACAGTACCTCTCCTAAATTATCTAAAAGCTTAACAACTACTCTTGTAGCATCATAACTTGATTTACTTAATGAAAGTTCACTATCATCTGGAGTAACCTCAAGTCTATCCATACTTCTTAATTCTCCAATCTCTTTTGATGCCACTTCTTCATTATCTATAAATCCTTTTATTAATAAAGAATTCTCTTTATCTCCCCATCCACCAGCTATTCTATAAACTATAGACATTATTTTAAATACTGGTGCTCCTACTCTTTCACTAAACTCTTCAATATACTTATAATCTTCATCAGTTAACTTTGTTAAATTAGCATTTTCCATCTTGTTTAAAGCAAACTGTCTTAACTCATCTTTATCTTCTTCTTTAATTTGTAAATCAGAGTCCATTTCTAATATATGAGTAACCTCTATTGGAGGATGTGGTAAGTTAGGGAATTTTTCTTTGTTTGGATAATAAGTATCTATATATATTTCATCCTTAAATACTTTTATATAATCACAATTTGTAAGAACTGAGAAAGGAAGTATAGCTCCACCATCTCTTTCCCCTTTTGCGCCTAATGAAATTGGTTCTAAAACAACTCCATCTTCCTTTTGGCTAGCATATGAATATGCTGCATATTTAGGGTTTCTAAACATATCAGAAACTCCATGGTAGCAAATCTTATCACTTGAACCAAATGTACTATGAGTATTATAATCAAAAGCACACCATCCAATTGCTCCACTTATTTCATCTAATTTAAATGCTTCATTCATAACTCTTAAGTGTCTATATGCATGCTCAACTCTCTTGCATTCTTGGTCAAAAGTCTTAGTTGGATACATATGTCCATTATACTCAGTTACTAAATAAGGTACCTTGTGAGGTTGTCCAGTAACTTCATCTTGAGTTCTTAATACCTTTTCTCCACCACTATGTATAAAGTCATTCATAGTGTAAACATCTTCTAAGAAATCACTATCTGTTAAATATCTTACTCCACCTGTTTGTCTTACAGGATCTAAACTTTTAGCCATTGCATTAGTTTTTGTGTAGAAATCATGGCTATCTCCAGATTCATTAATTCTAACGCCCCATAAAACTATAGATGGTCTATTATAATCTCTTTTTACCATTTCCTCTACATTCTTAATAGATATAGCCTGCCATTCTTCATCTCCAATATGTTGCCATCCTGGAATCTCTTCAAATACTAATAGCCCAATTTCATCGCATCTCTTTAAAAAGTGTCTTGATTGAGGATAGTGAGAAGTCCTAACTATATTAAGTCCTAAGTCATACTTTAATATATCTGCATCCTTCATTTGAACTCTCTCTGGCATTGCATACCCTACATATGGATAAGCTTGATGCCTGTTAAGTCCTATCAGTTTTATTTTTCTTCCATTTAAGTAGAATCCATCACCCCTAAATTCAGCCTCTCTAAATCCAAAAGTATCAATATATTCATCTAACACTTCTGAGTCTTTAATCAGTGTTACTTTGATTTCATATAACTTTGGATTATCTATATCCCAAAGCTCCACTCTACTTAGTTCATCTATTTCTAACTTTTTAACAACTAGGCCATTTTCTATAGGAACTTTCATTTTTAAAACATCATTAAAGTTATCATCCCCAAATTCGACTACTATCTCAATATCATTTCTCTCTTCTTCAAAGTTATTTATCTCAATATCAAGTTGTAATGTCTTTTCATATTTTAAACAATCATAAGACCTAGCATACAAATTGCTTATATGAATTGGCTCAACTATTCTTAAAGAAACTTCCCTATATATTCCTCCATATGTTAAGTAGTCAACAACATATCCGTGAGGAGGTATATCTGGTCTTTCAGTTGAATCAACTACAACCTTTAATAAATTTTCTTCTCCTAGATTGATTGCCTCTGTTATATCTACTGAAAAGTTAGTGTAACCACCCTTATGTCCACCAACATGTGTTCCGTTCATGTAGACTTCGCAAGCCATCATAACCCCTTCAAAATCTACAAATACTTTTTTCCCATTAATACTATCATCAAACTTAATTTTTTTAATATAAGTAGAAACAAATTGATATGTCTTCTCATCAAAATAATTGTATGGAAGTTCTATATTTGTATGAGGTAAATCTACTCTCTTAAAATCATTAAAATTAAAGTTATTTTCTAAATACTCCTTTTTGTAATCATTTGCATAGAACCATTGATCATTGATATGAACTATTTTTTTCATAAATTCCCCTCCTAAATTTTTACCTTAAATACCATATGAATTTTAGTTAATTTTAGTAAATTATTACTATATATATTATACCTTTTTTCTCTATGAACTTTCTTTTAACATTCCATTTTTTATCCATAAAATATAAAATACTATAAATATTGTTCTTTACGTACATTATACATATAAAGAACAATATTTATAGTATTAAAGTAATTTAAATTAAGCTTTATTTATTTTAACAATTATTACTATGTTTTTTCCATCAAAAATATTAAACATTTTATTCTATTTTAAAGCAGTATTAATTATAAATTTAGTTATAAATAAATACTCACTTAAAATATAGCTAAACACTTTAATTATATATCTTTTAGTAAAGTTATTTTACCTCTTGATAAAGCTAATATCTCTTCTTTTTCCAACTTTTTAAGTTTTCTGCTAATAACTTCTCTAGAAGAACCAATTTCTTTGGCTATTTCATTATGAGTTATGTAAATATTATTTGTATTTTTACTCCTTAAAAAGTTTATAAGCCTAGTATCTAGTGGCTCATGTATTATATTCTCATTTTTATCTATAATCCTTTTAAACTTAGAATATAAGTCCTTATATAGAAATTGTAAGAATTCAGAATCATTGAACAAAAATTTTCCAACTGCATCAGTAGGTACTATAAATATCTCAGAATCTTGAATTGCATATCCTTCTATATTTAATGGAATACAATTCATAAAACATCCTAGAGCCTCATGACATAATTCACCTTTCTTTATTGTGTAAAGATTAGTTTCGTCTCCCTCTTCATTAATTCTCTGTATCTTAAGTTCTCCCCTTATAACAAAAGGAAAACCCGCACAACTTTTATCTTCACTAGATCTTATAAAGGCTCCCCCTTCAAGTTCAATAAGCATTAATTTTTCTTCAAATACTCCATTACTTTTTTCATTTATATCCTTTAAAAATGGATATGTTTCATAGAGTAAGCCAAACTTTTTCTCCATATTTTTCATTAAACCCACTCCTTTTATTTATAATCCAATTACAATTATTCCCATAGTCTATTAATTCAAATGCAGCTCCTATTCCTCCATTAGGTTTAATAAGTAACTTATTTTCATTATAACTCCATTTATTTATAGGTGGAAATGTGCAGTTTATTAGATAATATATTATACCTATAAAAATCATTATAAAACCTACTATTTTTAGAATTTTATTATGTTTTAAATTTATTTAATAGTCTGTGCTAGATTAATACTTGAAAAACTTGATAACATTAATAAAAGGAGGTATCTCCCGAAGAAGATACCTCTAAACCTAATGATTCTGAATCACTTTTAAATTAATTAAAGTTGTATTCTGTAACTATTGGCTCTCTGCCCATAATTTTATCATTAAAGTACTCATATAAAGATATTTCTAAAAAGCTACCTGTTATATTGGTTACATTCTTATATCCTAAGTTTTGTAGAGCTAATGTTGCATTGTAGCTTCTTTGTCCTGATCTACAATGAACATATACCGGTATGTCTTTTGGTATTTCATCAAATCTCTCTCTTAACTGGCTAAGAGGTATATTTTTAGCTCCTTTTATATGACCTCTTTCATATTCATTTTCTTCTCTAACATCTACAATATATGCTTCTGATTCTACTAAGTCTCTAACTTTATCAACATTTACTTGTTTAAATGCCCCTCTTAGAAGATTTGAACCTACATATCCAGCATAGTTTACTACATCCTTAGCAGTTGAGAATGGTGGTGCATAACAAAGCTCTAAATCTCTTAAGTCATCTACTGTTGCTCCAAACTTAATAGCAGTTGCTACAACATCCACTCTTTTAGTAGCATCTCCTTTGCCGATAGCTTGTGCACCTAAGACTTTACCTGTTGGTATTTCATAAATTAACTTAAAGTGCATAGTGCTATTTCCTGGCATAATTCCAACTTTATCTGATACAGCTATCCTAACTATTCCATACTCTATATCCATCTTTAAAGCTTTGATTAACCCTTCATTTAAGCCCGTTGAAGCTCCATTAAAATCAAATACCTTAATAGCTGACGAACCAATATATCCTTTATTTAAAACTGGCATTCCATTTATATGGTCTGCTACATTTCTAGCTTCCTTTTGAGCTGGTCCTGCTAGTGAAATCTTAGCTTTTGAATTAGTTAAAACATTATATACTTCTATAGCATCACCTACAGCATATATATCATCATCTATAGTTCTATAGTTTTGGTCAACTTTTAATGCTCCAGTTTCTCCAATCTCTAAATTAGCTTCTTTTGCAAGCTCAGTTTCTGGTGAAACTCCAATTGCCATAACAACTGCTTCTGCATTAATCTCTTTTCCTGACTCAAGTAATACCTTATTCTCCTCAAAAGAAGTAACTTTATCAGAAACTATCAGGTTTATTCCATGGTCATATAATTCCTTATGAAGAATTTGCACCATGTCATAATCAAAAGGTTTTAATATTTGATCTGTAGCTTCTACTAAAGTTACATTATATCCACCTTCTTTTAGATTTTCAGCAGCTTCTACTCCAATATATCCTCCACCAATAACAGTAACATCTTTAACACCTTTAGTTTTTATAAAAGTATTTAGTCTATCAATATCTACAACGTTTCTTATAGTAAATACATTGACCTTATCTATTCCTGGTATATTAGGAACAATTGGTTTAGCTCCTGGAGATAAAACTAACTTATCATATGACTCAGTATAAACTTCACCTGTGATTAAATCTTTAACTCTTATCTCATTATTTTCTCTGTTTATAGCCATAACTTCATTATTTACTCTAGCTTCAATATTATATTGTTTTAAAAACTTTTCTGGACTCATAAGAACAAGTCTACTTGCTTCTCCTACAGTTCCACTTAAGTGATATGGAAGTGAACAGTTTGAAAATGATACATGAGGCCCTTTTTCAAACATTATAATTTGATCCTCTTCACTATGTCTTCTTAATCTAGCAGCCACAGAAGCTCCTCCTGCAACTCCTCCAACTATTAAAATCTTTCTTCCCATAATTAATTACCTCCGAACTTATATTTAAATACAACATAAATAACTACTTAATTTTACTTCCAACATATGAACCTATTCCACCAGATACATTAACAACATTATATCCTGCTCTGCTTAAAGCACTTGTTGCTCTTGAACTTCTTCCACCTGATTGGCACATTATATAGTATTTCTTATTTTTATCTAAATATTTTTCTGGATTCCCTAAAACCTCTCCCATAGGAATATTTTTAGAGTTTTTTAATGCTCTAGCTTTATATTCATAAGGTTCTCTTATATCAATTAAATTAACCTTTCCTAACATAGAATCCATATCATTTACATTTATACTCTCTACTTTATTTTTTCTTAAAAATGAAAACATACTTATTCCTCCTTTAGTTACTTCTATTTCAATCCGTTATTAATCAACAATTTATATTATTAACAAAAATCTATTATTTATCTTATGTGATTATTATAACTCTAAAAAGAAGATAATTATGTGACTAAGTCACACAATTATCTTCTTTTATATAAAATAATATTTAATCTAATTTATATTTTCTATAATACTATCTATTTTATCGTTTAATTCTCCAACTCTTATATTTATAATATTTTCTCTATCTTCTAGTTTAATCGCTAACCCTTTTAATTTATCTTGGAAAATTTTTATTCTAGTTAGAGAATCATTTATCTCTCCTTGTATTGACATATCTGTAAATATATTATCAAAGAATATATCTAATGTATGAGAAAAACCACTTATATTAAGACTGTCTCTAAAAATATCTGTATTTAAATCACTTAACTCCTTATTTAGCCTTTCAACAGCATATCCTAATCTGTCCATATCACTTTTAGCATCATCAATTCTATTATGTTTAATTACAGAAGAAACTAATCCTCCTCCAACCATGTCATATATTCCCCAACCATGAGCACTATCTAAGGAAGCTTCTACATCTTTACTTAAAGATTTACAAGTATACACTTCATTTAGCGCCTCTGAAACTTCTGTTTTTTCGCTTAATAAATCCTTTATCTGTTCTTCTAGAGCTATTATTTCATCTCTAACATTAAAGTTTAATTTCTTTATTAAATCTCTCTTTTCCTTAACAAGCTCCTTATACCTATTATCTATATCTCTTAAATAACCTAGTCTTTCTATTGTCTTTTCAACATCATTTCTTAAACTCTCTACACTACTCTTAAAATAATCATATTTTGACTTTGCTTCTAGATATTCTTTTTCCTCTTTCTCAATCTTCTCTTCCTTATTTCTTAAAACACTTGCAATAAAATTTGAAAAAGAAAGTGATTTTAGTTTTTGAACATCCTTTAACTCCTTAGCTAAATTCTTTTCTAAAATATATAACTCTTTTTCTTTTCCATCCAAATCAGCTCTTAGTGAAAATAACTTCTTTTCTAAAGTTTCCTTTAGTATCATATCTTCTCTACATTCTTTGATTTTTTCGTTAATATCTTTAATCATAAACTTTATATTGCTTAGATATATTCTTAAAATTATCTAAAACAATATACCCCCTTTCACCTATAAATTTTGAACTCTATTCTAAATTAATTTTTATTATTAAACACTAAATTTAATTTAATAAATATGTAATAAAACATACATTATTCTTAAACCTCTTAAACTTATAGATTAGTTATTATTATATAATTTTAGATAAAATATAACATACAAACATTACCATGTAAATATTGGTAACAAAAAAATATTTATATTATCCCTTATTAAGCTTATGTCTTATGCACATAATATAATATCTACTTTTAAGCAAATTATTATAAGTAACTCTGTCTAATTTAAATGATCTGTTTTAAACTAGTATTGATTCTAGATAGAACTCTAGATCATATTAATTAGCAATTTAGGATTTAATTATACATAATTTTAAAATATGGAGGTGCTTTATGAAAAAACATATAGTCAGAGGAAATCCTTACTTTTCAGATATAACTAAACCTAAAACTTCATATCCAATTTTAGATGAAGATATAACAACTGATGTACTAATAGTAGGTGGTGGAATAACAGGTCTTTTATGTGCTTATTACTTTAACAAAAATAATGTTAATACTACTATTGTTGAAAAAAATAGACTTGCAATGGGCTCAACATCTATAACTACATCATTATTACAATATGAACTTGATGAATTATTATCAGATATTGAGAAGAAAATACCTTTAAAAACATTAATAGATGGATATAAACTTGGCACTTGTGGATTAGAAGAGATTCAAAATATTGTTTCTGAACTTGATATTGATTGCGATTTAAAGCTTAGAAATTGCCTTCTATATACTGATGATAAAAAAACTGTTCCTAAATTAGAATATGAGTACAAAATTAGAAAAGATAATAAATTCCCAGTTGAATTTTTAAATAAAGATGATAAAACTAGATTTGAATTCCCTATGAAAGCAGGTCTTCTTTCTATAGGAGGTGGACTTGAATTAAATCCTGTTAAACTTGCCTATGGTCTTGCTAATAACCTTTCAAAGAGCGGTGTTAAAATCTTTGAAAAAACAGAAGTTTTTGAGGTTAATCATTTAAATGAATGTGTAATAGTTAAAGCTTGCGAAAATACAATTACCTGTAAAAAACTAATAGTTGCTACTGGATATGATATTTCATTATTTACTAAGGAAAAATTTTGCACTCTATACACGACCTATAATATTGTAACAAAGCCTATAAAGGAAAATTTCTCTTGGGAAGATCACTGTTTAATAAGAACTACAGAAGACCCATATATCTATTTACGTACAACACCAGATAATAGAATAATAATAGGTGGCGAAGATACTAGATTTATTCCAGAGGTACTTGAAAATAGTGTAGCAGAACTAAGATATAATAAACTTGAAAAAAGACTACATGAGATGTTTCCTAATATAAACTTTAATGTTGAATTCAAATATAATGGTTTATTTGGAGCTACTAATGATAATCTGCCTTATATAGGACCAGACCCTAAGAATAAAAACATCTGGTATTGCTTAGGATATGGAGCAAATGGAATACTCTTTTCAACAGTCGGTTCTAAAATTTTAAGCGATTTATATTTAGGAAAACTTGACGAAAGAATTTCACTTATACAAGTAACAAGAAAGTAATTAAATTTAAATTAGGCTTTATTCTAAACTAGTGTTGATTTTAGGTAAAACTATAAGGGCATCTTAATAATTAATTTAGAGTTTTATCATATAGGAAAAAATAATAGAAACTCTTTGCGAAATTAAGTAACTCTGAAGTACTCGCTAAAATCAACACTTACTTAAAACAAAACTTAAAATTAATATTTTTTAAATTCATAACCTAATATATCTACAGTTTCCTCTTTATCTAATTTCTTATTATAATTTTTTCTAAGCTGTATTATATTTAAATGGTCAAAACCACACTCTTTATATAATTTTAATGCACTAGTATTTCGAGGAATAACATCAACAAACATAGCTACAATATTCTTTTTGATCATTATCTCATCTAATCTCTCTAAAGCTGTTTTTCCTATCCCTTTTTGTCTATAATCATCTAATATAAATAAGTCCTCTAGCCAAGCAACTTCTTGTCCACCAAACTTAACATACAAAAAACCCACAACCTTATTATCAAGATAAATATTATATATAGTACCTTCGTGCACCCACTCTTTTAATAATAATTCTGATTGCTCATCACTTTGCCAATACTCTTTCGGTGCATTAGTTAATCTTCTATGATAATTCATAAGTTCAGTTATCATATGTACAGTTTCTTTCTTAGTTTTATCACTAAATTCAAAAATTCTTACTTTCATAATATCCTCACTATTTAACATATTCTTTATACCATTTCGGAATAACTTCTTCAAAATAATTATAATCTTCTAAAGCTACTCTTCCTCTTTTTTGCATATCTAAAACCTCTTCTATTCCAAAAGAAATCGCCCATGTTATTGATGTTAAAGATGAATATGCAACATATACGGCTAATATATCCCAAAACTCTTTTGGTGGATTATCGTCAAAATACCCATCTATCTGCCCAACAGAAAATGGTATACTTCTCTCTACACATAGCTTTTCCCCTAATTTATATTCAGCCTAATATCTAGTTACACTAAATGTTCTTAATTCACTATTATCTTGATTTAAAGGTTCATCACTAATCATTCCTAATTTCTTTATTAGAGCAATAGATTTCTTATTATCCGTCACTACTTCTGCAACAACCTTATTTATCCTCATTTCATTGAATGCATAATTAAATATTTCTTTGCTTATTTCAAAGCAATAATTTTTCCCCCAACACCGCTTGTCTATTATCCATCCAATTTCATAAACATCCTCATAATCAAATTTATGAAAAATAATATGCCCTATAATATTACCTTTATTCTTATCAATTAAGGCATAAATTAGAGGATTTGAACTAATCCCATATTTCTTTATAAAATCTTTTGATTCTTTATATGTAAACGGAGCTTCAATATATTTCATAACATCACTATCACTTAAATATTCTAAAGCCCCCTTTAAATCCTCATAATTAAAATTTCTCATAACTAATCTTTCAGTCTCTATATACATGTTATATCCCTAATCCCCCCCTATTTTAAAAGTAAATTTTGATACTTCGCTAACAATCCCAATATTAAAATCAAAAATGCTAATAAACCAAGTTTAATTTTAACTCTTGTCTTTTTCTTTTGTTTTTCAATAATTTTATCTATTCCTCTACTACCATCTCTAATCACTTTGTCAGGAATAAATGCCATAACTACCTCCTCTTTTCACTCCCCATATTACTTATATTATATATTTAATTCCACTTATAGGAAATCTCTTTTCAATTTCTTCTGTAAAGAATATCTTTATTTCTTGCATATCTTCTTTTGTGTAGACATACTTTCCATATCCAAACTGACCATATTTAAACTTTCTTTCATCTTCATTCATTGGAAGTGTTGTCTCTGGAAATATTTCAAGAATTCTATTTTTAGCTTTTATAGTATATCTATGACTTATAACTTCAAATCCTAAATTCTCATCTTGCTCTATTGGTATTTCTTTTCTAAGTACATCTAAAAGTTCTCTGTAGTCATCCTTCCAATTCTCATATAAAAAAACTGGTGCTATTATAAAACCTAATGGATATCCTGCCCTAGCTACCTTTCCTGCTGCCTCTATTCTTATTTTTGATGATGCAGTTGAATGCTCATATTCTTTAATAACCTTATCTGTGTTTATACTAAACCTTATCTCTGTATGTCCATTATGCTCAAGGCTTAAAAGACTATCTACATCATTATATTTTGTTACAAATCTAAATCTAGCTAAATCCTCTTTTCCAAAATACTCTATACATTTAGCTAATGAATGAGTATATGGTTCAACTGGAATAGGATCTGATGTTGCAGCTCCTTCAAATATTGTTATATCAGGCTTTCTTTCATTTATATACTTCTCTGCCTGCGCTAAAATTTCATCAATATTGACATGAACTCTAACAAATGGTTTATCTCCAAGCTGTGTATTTAAATAACAATATTCACATTGACCCATACAGCCTGATACTAAGGGAAGTTGATAATGAGCAGATGGCTTACAACTTTGAAACTTCATGCTTTTCTTAACTCCAACTACTAGCGTTTTCTTTCCTTCCCTATATTGATCATGAAGATTTTCTCCTGGAATAGATGACTTTACTCTATTTGAATTAAGTTTTATAATTTCAACGCTATCATTATCTTTAAATCTTCTATAAATTTCTTTTCCTACCTCATAATCCAAGGCACCTTTTTCAAAAATCACTCTTTTCGGAATAAGCATATATTTTATCTAGCTTAACATTTTTTAAGCTAGAACCTCCTCTCTAAAACATATAAAATTATTTCTTAGTATTCCCAATTCATATAAAATTATATTGAAACATAGTCTAAAAAATAAAGAGTCTTAAATTATAGGCTTGTACATGTTATGTACAAACTTATATTTTAAAACTCTTCTTTATTTATATTAGGTATTAGGCTGATTTTATGCTCTTAAATTCAAAGCCCTTTCCTTTTAAATATTCTATAATTTTTGGTAATGACTTAACAGTCTCCTCTTTACCATAAGTATCATGCATTAAAACAACAACACTATCTGCTTTATCTCCTAATAGCTCTACGCTATTTACAAAGTAGTTATATAGTTCATCAGCATTCTTTTTTTTACCTTCCGCATCACCATTTAATGCATTCCAGTCTATATTTTCTATACCTGTTTCAACCATTTTTTCTTTCATTGGAGTTCTGTCTTTCCAAGACCAATATCCACCTGGGAACCTAACAACCTTAGTATTAAAATCTTCTCCCAAAACACTTTTCATAGCCTCATTAGTCTTATTAAATTCATCCATTATGTTAGAAACATTCATACTTCTATTTGGATAAAGATATCTATAATCATGGCTATATGAATGATTTCCTATAGCATGTCCCTTTTCAGCTATCTCCTTTAATAGATTTTTTGATTCTTCATTCTTTTCTATAGATTTTCCCATAACAAAGAATGTACCTTTAACTCCATACTTGTCCAAAACATCTAAAACATTTTGTGTATTAGTTGTTGATGGACCATCATCAAATGTTAAATATGCTACTTTCTTTCCATCTGTTCTTACAGGGTATTTAAGTGTACCTTTTAAAAGCCCATTTGTATGCTCTGATACAACTTTAGCATCTTCTGCATTAGGATCATCTTTAAGTGCTAAGTATTTAACACCACTAGAATCACTTTCTTTCTTTTCCATTTCTTTATTGTTAGTTACATCATCACCTTTAGCAACACTTACACTTTCCTCAGCATTAGCTTGTACAGTTTTTGAAGAACCACACCCCACTAAGGCTCCCATACATATTAATGTTGTTAAAGCTATTAGTACCTTTTTATATCTTTTCATTTGTCCCCCTCCGATTCTTTAGTTACTATAATAGATTGTACACAAACTTTAATACCTAAAAAAAACAAATTAGAAACAAATAGTTTAAAATTCAACTAAAAATTTATATAAATTTAGTTAAAAATAAAAAATAGAAAGCTACTTAATTTAAGTAGCTTAGATAGATGCCCATGCCATGTAATAATCATCTTCATTATCTTTGTTAAAGTTAACTTTTATAACTTTATAAGAATCATCATCACAGCAACAAGTCATTTTATTGCCATATTCATCATAAGTTCCATTCTCATAATAATCTTTTAGTGAAACAAAGTCATACCCTAAAGAATGTACTATTTCTCCTAAATTCTCTACTCCATTCCCTTTTATACCAAGCTCTTTTATTACATCGCATTGGCACTCATCACATAGTGTCATAGCGTATAGGTTTAGTTCATCATCATAAAGAACTAATTCCACAGTCCCATTTTTATTTAATAAATTTTTAAGTTCATCTTTGAACATGTGCTACTCCCCCTCAAATATAAACAACTTTATTATATTTATATCCCGTAAGTAAAGATTTCATACATAATAAAATTATGTACTATAAAATTTATTATACCCTTCAGAAAATGCTCTATCAAACCGCAATAAATTCCTTAAATCTTTGAAAAATATCAATATCTCACCTTTCCTTAAAATAGTTTACTTTTATACTATTTTACTTATTTGTAATCTTAATAATAAAAAATCTTAACTGCAACACTAAACAAACAAAAATTTAATAGAATATTAACCCTTCCCACTTTCCATATTATTGAATTTTTTCATTTATATTGATTTAATTAATGTATAGATTATTTTAAGGAGGCTATATGAAGAATTATAATATTTCGCTAAAATACAAACTTATACTTATTGCTCCATTTGTATTATTCCTATTGTTTTATGGTATTATATACATGGATAAATCTAATAACATATTTGTTGGTGATCCTTTCGGCAAAGGTACTGATAGATACTGGGGAACAGATGTAAGAGTTGAAGATGTTCAGAACTTTGAATTTAATAATAAAAAATTTAATATTGTCTTAAGCACAAAACAAGGTGATGAAAATTATAAATACTTGAATGTATATGAAGAAAAACTTGGTGGGTTGTATTATAAATGTATAAGAGCCTCTGAACAAGGCGAAAGTGAAGCATTAATTAGTTTTTCCAAAGTGATTCTTGAAAATAATAAAACTTTTACTATAGCTTATGGTGATAATAGAGATTTAAAAGTTAAAAGCTGTGAAATTGGAATTGTAGATAATCATTTTAGTGATTATGATATAAGATTCCAACTACCTGAAAAAAGATTTTTCATTAAAGTTTTTGATGGAACTTTTAATGGTTTAATAACAGCAACATTACAAGATGGAAGTACTAATGTTGATTATTTCATTGATTAAAAATTAGATTAATATAAAAAGTGGACAATACTGTTTGTCCACTTTTTATATTTCTACAAATAAATAACTGCTATTATTTTAATCTTTCAACTAAAAACTTAACAACAGCATCTTCATTGTTATTTCCTATAACTTTAGTTGATATATTTTTTAATTCATCACAAGCGTTATCTAAAGCATAACACTCATCAGCTATTTCAAACATTGGAATATCATTTTCTCCATCACCAAAAGTTATAACTTTGCTATGATCAACATAGTCTGCTAAAAACTTTATTCCATTTGCTTTAGATGCATCTTTATTGAAGACATCTAAGAAAAATGCACCTTCATTATATATGTCTTTATAACAACTACCTGTTACCCCATCAACTTCTAATATCTTTGCAAACATCTCTCTAGCTATCTTTTCATTATTTTCAAAGAAAACAAAGTTTATTATTTGATTATCATCTATAACATCTAAATAATTGTCTACTTTTTTAAATGTCTTTAATGGTTTATTAAATCTGTCTTTATAATATTGCTCTTCAAATTCATATGTAAAGTCCATATGATAAACCCATAAATGGTCATCTTTTATTCCATAAAGGAAAAAAGTCTTATTATAACCTTCCAATATTTCAATTACTTTCTTAACACTTGCCTTATCTATTTCCTTAACGTCTATGTATTTATTATTTTCAATATCATAAATAATGACACCATTCATAAGAACTACTGGAGTCTTTATTTCTATTCCGTCTAATATTTCAGAAACAGTAGCAGGACTTCTTGCCGTTGCTATAGCAAAATTAACACCTGTATTTATAATTCTATTAAGTTCCTTTTTTGAATAATCTGATATAATTTGATCTTTATTTAATAAAGTACCATCTAAATCTGAAACAAATAAATCCATTGTACCCCTCTTTTCATATGCATAAATATTATTGTCTTTTTAATTAATATACACTAATAATTAGAATTATTCAAAATAACCCTAAATCACATAATTATATTATACATGACTTAGGGTGTAGTTTCTTAATTATATTTTCTTAATGAGGTTTCTATAATTAAATCTATGAAATCTGAATAACTTATTCCTCTTTCCCCAGCACTTTGAGGGAATAAGCTTGTAGCTGTCATTCCTGGTAAAGTATTTATTTCTAATATATAAGGAATTCCTTCTTCAGAAATTATCATATCTACTCTTGCATAAACTTCACATTTTAAAGTTTCAAATGTTTTTAATGCCATAGATTTAACTTCATTATATAGAGAATGCTCTAACTCTACCGGTAAATGTTCAGCTCCATTTTCTGAATATTTCTGCTCATAATCATAAAAATCTGTTTTGGCTTTTATCTCAAGAATAGGGAAAAGTTCTCCATTAAATATAGGGCAAGTAATCTCTATTCCTTTTATAAACTCCTCAATCATTACCTCTTCATCATACTTTAATCCCTCTAAAACAGCTTTTTCTATATCATCTTTTCTATAAACCTTAAATGTTGCAACACTTGATCCACCACTATTAGGCTTAACAAAAACAGGATATCCAATTTTCTCAATCTTATCATAATCTATATCTTCTACTGATTTAACTGTAGTCCAATTAGCAGTTCTTATGTTTTCATCTCTTAAAAGCTTCTTACTTAAATTTTTGTCCATACATAATCCGCTACTTAAAGCACCACATCCTGAATATGGTATGTTCATAATATCTAAGAAAGCTTGTACTGTACCATCTTCTCCAAACTTTCCATGTAATGCTAGCAAAGCAAAGTCTAATCCTTTTACTTTCTCTATAATATCACTTTTACTATCTATAACTATTTTACACACATCATATTTTTCTTTATTTATGTGATTAAAAATTGATTCTCCACTTGCTAAAGAAACTTCTCTCTCAGAAGAAATTCCTCCCATAATAATTCCAACCTTCATGTTACAATCCTCCAATTACAGTATTATATTGTGTTCTAATCAAGTATTGATTTTAAAATATCTTTAATATATAACTAAAAATCAACACTCACTTAAAATGTAACCTACTATTATTATAAGATTTTCACATAAAAAGGTAAGAACCACTATGACTTTAAATTTTCATAGTAGTGGTTTACCATTATGGAATATTAACCTAAATTCTGTACCTATTATAGTGTAAGTCCTAAATCAATTTAGCCTTTAATTACTTATTTAATTAGTCATTCTCCACTTAAAGATTTTCTCATTTATACTCTCTTCAATTTCATAGTACTCATCAAAAATGCTCCATATTGGCCATTCTTCAGAAGGTTTAATATTTCTCCTATCAGATAAAAACTCTCTATTATCACTTATGCCAAATAAATGTTCACACTGCTTTATATGATAATCTACAATCTCATTTTTCTTATCATTATTTAACGTCTCACTAGCTTTATCATACAACAATTTAGCTCTATGATATTCTCCTTTTTCAATGGCTAAATACTCTATTACAGAAAACAATACTACTTTTGCACCTAAAAACTTATGATTTAATAATACATATGGATTATTTTCAAAATATTTTATATAGTCCTCTATATTGCTTAAAATATCACCTTTATCAGATAAAGTTATGCTTAAAGAGTTTCCTATGACTCCCAATGTAAATATGTTTAAAGATTTACTCTCAAACTCTTCTTTAATATACTCATTAAGCATTGTACTTAAATAGCTCTCCTTAGACTCATATTCTCCCTGCATAGTTCTATACTGCTGAAGCATAATAGCCATGAATTCCTTATCCTCTTTGCACATTTTATAAGCTGGGAAATCACCAATAGCAAGTTCATTTTTTATTAAACAAGACAAAGCCAAGAAACTATTTATAATAAATAAAGAAATAGTTATAAATAAAAAAACTCCTTTTAAAGTACCATTAGAAGAAGTTATTCCTATTAAGAAAGTTATTAACCCAAAAACTACTGGTATTAATATTGTTACTATAGGTGCAGCTATGATTGAATTAGCAAAAGATTTTTGATAGTATTTTAACTCCTCCTCACTTTTTATCTTTGGAATATAAGGTATAGCCACTCCTCCTCCAAGCATTACTGAATTGAATCTAAATCTAAAACTCCACTTTCCATTTTTCTTTATAAATAACAAAAACATTATATATAAAGCTCTCATCTTTATTCCATTTCTTATAAAAGTAATGAAATGTCCTAATTCATGTAAAGCTACTGAAAATATGTATGCACCTATAAATATCCCTATTTTTATCCATAAAGAAATACTACTAGTTAATGTTTTAATATTAAAAATATCCTTACTATATACTAAGAATATAAAAAATCCTAAGACTCCAAATAACACTCCTATTATTAGTTGAATTAAAGTCTCTTTCTTTTTTGAATATAAATCACTTTTTCCCCTACTCATTTTCCCTCCTAAATATAAACACTACCTAAACTACTTTCTTCCAATATAATTAAATTCCTTCAAAATTTATTAAAGTTCAAAGAAATTTATCTTTTAATAGATTTATAATAAATTAAAAATTCAAATTCTTTTAAATAATTTAACTATACATTGATTAGACTATGTTTTAAGAGATATTAATAAAAAAAGATATTAATCATTGAAAGTTGATTAATATCTTTTTTATTAAGTTTTAAAATCCTATCTAGCTGTTCTTACTGTTAGAGGCTGTTTTCCTGATGTTTTTCCTCCTGAATATTTAGCTGCTACCTTAAAGTTATAAATTGTATGTCTATTTAATCCATCAACCTTTAATTCAGTAGTATCAGCTGAAAGTTCTCCTACTTTCTTACCATCCTTATAGATTATATATCCATCTAATCCATAACTATTCTCTGGAGCCTCCCAAGCTAAAGTTAAACTCTTCTTCTGAACATCTAAAGCTCTAAAGTTTTCAGGCTTACCCTTGCCTATCTCCATTTCTATTTCACCAAATCCTGAGTATGGAACTTCAATTCTTCTAGCTTTTTTACCTTCTGACTTTATTTCTAGTGATAATACCCCACCTTCTGGATTTACAGGTATTCTTTCTAATCTAGCAGTATCGTCACCTTTGGCTACTGGTACACTTGACTTATCTGGGAATACTGATGAAGCATCTGTGAATATACTTACTACATCACCTTCCTCTAAATCCTCTATTTCTAAAGTACCATAATTAGGGTTTACCTCTTCCATTCCTGGCGCTTTATAAGGACTTAATTCAAACTCTTCTGGAGCCTTTGAATATTCCCAATCTTCTCCCTCAAAGGCAACACTCATTCTTAAACTCTCTTCTTTTCCCTCTTCAGATATTCCATAGTAAACTCTTCCGCCTTCTTTTCCTAAGTCTAATCCTTCAAATTGAACTTCACCATCAACGTTTATAGTTCCTGTTGCAAAAGGCATTTCCTCATTTAATGCCTTATAAAGGTTAACAGTTTGTCCTTCTTTACCTCTAGTAACTAGAACAGTATCATTGGCTCCTTTGTTATTATTAGCATATACAAATCTCATAGGTATTTCTTCTGTTTGATCCACAAAAGTATCCTCATATAATTGGAACTCATATATTCTTATAGCTCCCCATGGTGAGTTACCTGAGTCATCTATTCTTAATCTTAAATGTTGAGCTGTTATTGGCTCTTTAAGATTTCTATCTGTAATAGCCTCTTCATTTCCTGTTACAACGTCAACCTCTTGATAAGTTTGTCCTCCATCATATGAAACTTCTAAGGCAAAGTCGTTTGTATTCATGTCTTTAGCCTCTCCACCAGCCTCAGCATGTTTAACAACCCATCTTTGAATAGTTCTTGGCTCTTGTAGGTCAATTGTTAACCATCCATCTTTAGCTCCAGCTGCACACCATTTACTATTATTATCGACTTCTCCATCAACCGCCTTAAGTCCTGGCTCTGCTGCTCCCTCTGCACTTGTTTCAACTGGCATGTTTAATGCAAAGTTAACAAACTCTTTCTCTTCTGGGATTTCAGTAGCATCATGAGGAATTCCCCAATTAAATGTTACTCTCTCTCCCTCTCCTCTATTGTGATTTACATCAACTGGAACTACTTCTATATCAAATGACATTTCTTCACCATATCTATTAAACTCTTGAACATAGTAAGCATCATTTGGAGTTGCTCCCATTAACTCTTTTGATCCATCTGGCTTAATTCTGTAGATTTCATAGAATGCTAAATCTGCTTCATTTCCTTCTTCTAATCCTTCCCAGTATATTCTAGCCTCTGCACTATTTGCATTATGAACCATTGTTTCTTCTAAAACAACATCATTAGTTTTTAATCCTTTATTATTTGCAGCAGTTTCTTCTATAGATATTTGTCCTACATTCATTTTAAAGTTTTCAATATCTTCAGCACTTTCAAACTTTAATGATATTGCAGAAATAGTTTTTCCAACATGCTCACCTAAAGGTATTTTAACTTCAGTCCAAGCTCCATTACTCTCCTTAGTTACATCAAAGAAAGTGAAGTTTTCTTCATCATAAGTCTTTCCAAAACATAATCCAACCTTCATGTTAGGTGTTGATTCTGTCTTGTAGACAATTGATAATTCTGTTGAGTCACTTGCAATAGCTAAATCTGTACTATAAAGTTTTACGTGATTTGGATTTGCAGCCTCTAAATTACCTTCAACCTTTAATGAACTTCCTCCATTGTAAGCAGTTGTAAAATCAAAGTCTGGTGATAGTTTAGAACCATTAGATTCTACTATCCATCTCCAAGTTGGTAAGTAATCCTGCATTGCTCTGTTATTCCACTCTTCACCTCTTGAAAGTAAGCCATCTATATAATAATCTTCTCCATGCCCTAAATTAAAGTTAGTTACAAATGGCAATTGATTTATTGCTGATCTATCTGGAACATAGTTAGCTAGTCCAACCCAGTCTTGCTCTGTATCAGATTGTGATGGATCTCCAGTAGGTCCTATCCAGAATTTTTGATCATGCTTATAAAAATCATACACATCTTTAGCCATTGAGAATGTAGAGTTTGGAGTGTACATTGCTAAAGAAACTCTAAGCTTTCCATCCTCATCTAATAAATAATCATCATTAAATGGTGTATTATACGCATTTTGTTGAACATCTAATCCTGCATAAACATCAAATGGACTTCTTCCTAAAGCTGTTGCCGTATTAACAGTTGTTTCTATTTTCTCTGGTGTCCAATTATAGTTCAAGAAGAACTCATCAGTTGTTCTATTCTCTCCATTTTGGAAGAATGGAGCATTCTTATCATTTAAAGCATCTTGCCATCTTACATTTCCATCTACAGTCATAGAATCATACCAACCTATAACCATATTAGGAGCTTTCTTTTTAATATATTCAAGCATTTCTATCATAGTATCTGCATCTTCTTTTACACAACCATATGACTCTTGGTTAAAGAAATATCCATCAAATCCATAATACTCTGCTATTTCAATCATCTTATCTGCTACTGGGAAATTTCCATTCTCATCTTTTTGAAGGAATGCCCTTACTTGTTCTACATATCCATCTCCAGGTCCCCATGGGAATCCTATTGTAGCTAAAACAGGAACTCCATTCTTATGAGCATTATCTACTACGTCTGGAGTTGGTAATGCAAATATTCCTCTACTTGATCCTCCCCAATAAACATATGAGTTTACATATTGCCAATATGAAAATACATAAGCATCCATTGAATCACTACCTTGTGATGGAGCCTTGTCCACATATGGATTAGTTAATGCAACATTCATTATTTTAGCTTCTGGATGAGCATTTTCATTTACTATGTCTCCCATAAACCTATCTTGAAGTTCAATACTTGCTCTATTGTACTTTGCATCTGGATCACTTTCTGGATTCCAGTTTAATAATGTCTCAATACTGTAAACCTCTCCTAACGGCGCTAGTGATTCTTTTTGGTCGTACGGAATATTAGGTGAAGCTTTAACTTCAACTCCTCCAAAACCAAATAATGAAGTTGTTACTGATGCCATACACAAAACTGCTAGCAAACGTTTACTCATGATACCTCTTTTTCTCATTTCTTTATCCCCCTATAAATCTAGTTATTTAATTATGACTTTATATGTATATGCACTAAAACTCTTAAATATTCCAAAAATCCCAAAAAAATTTTCAGAAAAATTTAAAACTTGTAAAAATTAGTATTATAATTAAGTATAAACTCTATTTTTAGGTTTTTATGTAATATAATTACACATTATTAAATATATTAATAAGGAGTTGTCTGTTATGTTTTTTAATATTATTTTAGTTTTTGGACTAATTATTTTACTAATAGGCTTAGATGTAATAATAAACAAAAAGTTCAAACTAGGATATTATTTGTTTTATCTTAGAAATATAGAAAATCCAGATAATAAGGATGATGTTGTAAATAAAGATGAAATGTCTAAAATAATTGGTCGTACCTTTCTAGTAATAGGAGTATTTTTAATATTAACTGCTATAATATTTTTTATATTTAAACTACCTGATAAATACTTACTGGCTCCACTTATTATATGTATTATCTATTATTGCTTTGAATATTTCAAAATTAACTCTAAAATATCTTAATAATTAACAAAGGCTATAAAAAATAACTTTTTATAGCCTAACTAAAACCAGTAACTTTAATTATTTATTATCTATAAAATACATTTTTGTTTTTCACCTATTTTAACTAGATGCTCAACTAGCTAAAGCTTTATTTATAAATATTAAAATTAATATTATTGTGATTCATAAAAGAGATTAATACATTATTAGGTAAAAATTTCACTACTTTTTTAACATAAATTCTATTACAAAATTATTATTCTATTTTCTTCTCAAGAATTATTTCATAACAAAAAGGTGCATCTGCATATGTTTTTTCATTAACTGGAACAACTATTTGCTTTAATCTCCACCCTTGTTTTGATTGCTCACTTACTATTTCCTTACATTTTTCAAAAGATTCTCCCCTATTAGATCTAAATCTTCTTTCTACTGGAACATTTATAAATTTATAATCGTACATAATTAACTCTCCCTTTTAATTATTTTCATTTACCCTAGCCATTTTCCTAATTTCACTTATGCGCTTATAATCCTGTATATTTACTTCTCTAATTAAAAGTTCCATATTAATCTCCTATATAAATAAATTTAAACATCTACAATATTTATTCATTAAAAAACTTCTAAATCCTCTAACTAATTGTTTCTATACATTTAATTTACTTATAATACTTTATTAACAATTAATGTAAGTTCTAAATATTTCTAATTTAATTATTTTAATTACTGCTTACATTAAATAAAATATAAAAAGCATATTGGAGAAATCTCTAATATGCCTTTATTTAAATATATTAATTTATACTGGTTTTTCCCATTTTTGAGCAATTACAATTATATCAAATACACTTAATTTATTTTCAAATGCTAAAGCAAAATTAAAATTGCCTAAAAGAATTCTTAATCCTACATTAATGTCAGTTACATTTAAAAGAAATTCAGTTGTTAGCGTATTCTCTAATACTGCATTAGGATCATTTGGTATTATTCCATTGTAAACCATAGATGACAAATTCGTGTTATTAGTATCCATTATATTGAATAATATTTGATATACAGAACCAAAAGCTGGTGGTGGATTAGATAATAAAAAGCTCGCTCTTAATGATATCTCTATATGATATAAACCTGTTTCAGGGAATTTTAAGGTATCATTTGTCACTTGTGTTGTCTCTAAACTATATTCACCAGTAGTAAAAATTGGATTAATACCTTCATTAGACAAATTCAATGGTGAATTTGCTGTAAGCTCATTGGTGTAATTTCTATCAAAAAGTTGAACAAAACTTTGAGGTGCAAGTGGTCCTTGAGGCCCTGGTGGGCCTGGTGGACCTTGCTTACATTTTTCATATACACAAGCTGGATAAACTGTGGTGTGTTGAGTAATACAACGTTCGTTATACCTCATAATTTCACATCCTTATTTGTTTTCTCACTAATAATATATGATGTTAACTTTATTATGTTTACTACTAATTACTATGTAACGTATAGTACTTTATTTTATTCTTATATAAATTTTACTCTATATAATAAAGTTTTGAATCACCAAAACTAGCATGGTCAGAGCCATTTCCATTTCCTCCTTCAGTAACTATAAGCTTTAACATTTTAGCTCCTTGAAGGTTTACCTCAACATATTTTTGTGGCATTTTAGCTGTCATTAATCCACTATCATATACTTTTTTATTATCAAGCCATACTTCGAAAGTTACAGAGCCTACTGTTCCATACATTTCTCTATCTACTCCTATATAACTTGAGAAATATCCATAATCTTTTTTAGTTAAATCATAAATTATAGTTGATGTTGAATGTGTTCCTATTCCTTTTTTATAAGTTATACTTTCTCCATCTTCATTAGTTAATCTTAATGGATTTCCACTTACTGATATATCCTTATTAGCCTTTGCATAAGTATTCTTAGCTGATACCCAATCTATATCACTTAAATATATACTATTATTCATGTCAACAACCTTAATTGTTCTAGTTGCCTCAGCAAGATTTCCATCTGAATCCTCTACAGAATAAGTAATTTTATAAACTCCAGCCTTATTGAAATCTACATTCCCTTCAATAACAACCTTTGAAGTTAAATTTCCATCTTCAACATCTATAGCTGTATATTTTCCCGTTATGCTCTCTAATGGTTGACCTACCTTTGTTACAGCATCCTCTTCAATATTTAAAACAGGTTTAGAATTCATTACTAGTAACTTAGCATCAGCAAAGTCTGCATGGTCCGCAGCATTTCCATTGCCACCATCATTTACTACTAGCTTTAATTCTTTTGCTCCTTTAGTTTCAACAAACACATCTTTTTCTGAATCACCAGATTTCATCATTCCACTATCATAGACTTTCTCGCCATCTAAATAAACTTGGAATATTACAGATGAAGCTGAACTTCCTGAAACTTCTTGGTCTACTCCAACTTTAGCCATAAAATATGAATAATCTTTTCCACTTAAGTCATAAACTATTTCTGAATTTGAATGCGTTCCAATTCCCTTATCATAAACTTTATTTTCATCTATTCCTTTTAAAGTTAATTTATTTCTTTCAACACTCTTATCCTTTTCTACATTTCTCCAACCTGAAACGGCTTTTGTCCAATCCATATCACTTAAATAATCTTCTTCTGTTGTTACAATAACACGTCTTTCCTTAGAGGTTTTACGTCCTGAAGTATCAGTTAACTCATATACAACTTTATATACTCCTGCCTTTGAAGTATTCACATCATTTTCCTTAACTACAATTTTATTAGTTATATTTCCATCCTCATTATCTATTCCTCTAACACCATCCATTACGCTAAAGTTATCTTTAAGATGAATTATTGTGCTATCTTCAACTTTTATTTCAGGTTTCTTAGAAATTAAATCCTTAGCCTTTTCAACATCTTCCTTATAGTAATCTTTTAATTCATAATTTTGAAGTTCATTTTCTATATCATTTATTTTGCTTATATCTTTATATTGTTCTTTCAATTCATTTTTAGATGAGTCAACAAATAAATCATCTAAAGTAGCTCTTAACTTATCTTCCTTATACATCCAAAACTCTGATGCACTTGCCCAACCATCTTTAGCATTTTTAAATACAAATTTAAATCTCTTAGCCTTAGTTGGTGAGAATTTTATTTCAACAAAATCTCCAGTATTTCCGCTATATGACCCTTCTGCAATTTTTCTAAAAGTATTTCCTGATTCAACATTTGAAGCATATAACTCATACTCAAGAGGGAATCCCTTTCCTCTTGCTCCATCTTGTCTAGTAGCATATACTAATCTATCAACAACATCATTACTATTTTCCATAGTTAATATCACTTCATTAGTAAAATTATCACTATTTGGAGTACCTGTTTCCCAATGCGTATTTCTATTTCCATCTATTGCTTTATCTATAGAACTTGAACTGTACTGTCTTCCATTATTACTAATACTAACTATATTTTCTTTATATTTTTCATCATATTTAGGTAAGTTCTCATTGTTTAATAAGTTAAATTTACTCATTGTAGAAGTAGTATCTAAGTCCGTATTATTTACCACAATTCCTTTTGCTGTAGCTTCTATATTACCATCAGATTTTGAAACTGCTATTATTTTAATTTCTCCATCATAAGCTACGCCAGTTCCCTTTAGAACCCCATTTTCATCTATTGTTACATACTTATCTACAGGTTCATTAGTCTTGGCATCAAGAACTTTCCACTTAACCTCTTTATTAGTAGCATTTTCAGGATAAGTTTTCACATCTAAATCAATACCTTCCCCAATTGTATTAATTTCATATACATCTTGTATTCCCTTCTTAGATGTAATGTCCATTTTATCAATAGGTATATTTTCCTCAGTTGTAAATGGACTAAATTCTAAGACAGCCATTTTGTCATCACCAAACTGAGTTTCTAAGCACTCAAATCTTATATATCTTGCAGTATAAGTTTTACCTAGTAATATATTTTTACGCTCTTTTACATCTGCCCTTGGCACTACTCCATTATCAACTATTTTAGTAAAGTTTTCTCCATCATTACTTATATATAAATTATATCTCTTAACTTGTCCTTCTGTTGAGTTTCCATTGGCTTTATTATGATAAGCAAATCCGTTAAAGCTAAATTCATTCTTCATATCTATTGTTAAATATTTAGTTCCTTCTTGACTAGCAGATTGGAATATATCATACTCTCCTGTTTTTCCATCTACGGCCTTATTAGGAGCATATCTCCAATCAGTAGGAGCACTAGTTTCAGCTGTCCAACTATTTTTTTCTATATCTTTAAATGTTCCATCTTCAGCTATCTGTGAAGCATTAGAAGTTATAGTTATCTCATCCATTATCTCTTTATTATATTTTGATGTTGCTATTACTTTAACAGTTTCTACCTTTCCTGTTGAATTAGGTGTTAAAATTGCTTTTTCACCTGATACTTTTAAATTGACAGCTTTACTTTTCTCTCCAGTCTTAGCATCTACTGCCTTCCATTCCATTTCTCTTAATGTTGCTCCTGTTGGCTTAATCTTTGCTGTTAAATTTATTCTTTCTTCAAGTCCATTAAGCTCTTTACTATTGCTTTCATTTACTATTTGAATCTTTGACATTTCTATATCTTTTTCTTTTTTAATAGGTGAAAACTCAGAAACTGTCATAAGTCCATCTTTTTGAATACTTTGTACACATTCAAACTTTATGAATCTAGCATTATAAGTTTTATCTAATAAAATTTCTTTTCTTCCCTTTTCTGAAGCCTGAGGTATATTACTATTATCAACTATTTTAGTAAAGTTCTTGCCATCATTACTTATATAAAGATTATAAGTATTAACCATTCCTTTGCCATTGCTATCATTTGTTGAATTGTAATACTCAAAACCGTCAAAGTCTTTATTTTCCTTCATATCTATTAAAAGATATGGGCTTTCCATAGGATTTCTTATTCCTTTTTTGATTTCATCATCAGTAACTTTCCTAGTTTGGAAAATACCATACTTTGAATATTTTTCATCAATTCCTTTTGATGCTTCCATTCTATCAACTGTTAGATAATTTGTTTTAGCTTCCCAGTTACTTTTATCAAAGTTTACATACGCTCTTTGAACTTCATAGTTAACAGGATCACTTTCATTTGAAGTAGATAAATCTTTTCCATATGCTCTTACTTTATACTCATATTTTGTATTAGAATGTGCTGTCTTATCCGTAAAGTTTGTTTCTGTAGTAAATCCAATTACTTCACCATTTCTTGTTATTTCATATCCTAATAATTGCTCTTTAGGTATATCAGAAGAAAATTTAAGTTGAGGTTGTCCAAAGTTATTTTCTTCTATTTCAGAATTCATAGTAGGTTTTTTGCTCTCATCTATTGAAGGTCCTTTATAATTTATAGAGCTGTTGTTTAAATACCATATCTTTTTAGAAGGCTTATTATATTTATTTAACTTTTCTACAATTTCCTTACTTGCAACAAAACCATGTCGTTTAAAATACTCTGACAAATCTAAATTTAATGCATCAGATGAATACTCAACGAATATATCCCTCTTTTCTTGTTCATTCTTAGGTGATGGTTTTCTTTCTCTATAAAGTTTGTTTAGAGTTGGCCAATAATTAGAATCATACATTTGAAGTTGCCAGAACAATCCTAAACTTTCAAAATAATCACCATGGATAAACTCCTCATCTCTTTCATTTGGTGCAACATTAGGATAAATTTCTGACTGATATGGTATTCTATTATCTATATTATTAAATTGAACTCCCATATACATAGGTAGCATATTATTGGTAACTTCTCCCCATGTACGCCCATTAGTATCCATTCTATGGCCTATTTCATGTATGAATCCCCAATAACCCCCTTTTATGGCACTTGGATTTAGCATTGAACTCATAGCACTTTTTTGAACACCAACATGATCTCCGGCAGCATACATTGCTCCAAAAGGCTGAGCTAATCTCATATGTTCTTTTATGTTTTTAGGTGTATTGACTTCACTACTTCCATCAAAACCATAATATTTAAATAACTCCTTCATAGTTTCATTCCAAAAAGTAGTAGTTTCACTTGGTTTAACCCCTTTAGTTATATATGCATCATAGGCTCCAGTTGTAGTTCCCGATAATGTGATTTTATCTGAATCAACCTCAGCAATATCTAAAACTTTATTAGTTCCTGCTTCATTATCTTCATCTAATTTTTTCTTATATTCTACTAAAAAGTTTTTAAACTCCTCTTCATTATCTCCTTCTTTAAATAAAGGAAATCTTTGGGCTCCTTCAATTCTTATAATAGGAGCTTGTCCTTGCTCTTCTGGAGTATATGGATTTTCTATATATATCGCTCCACCTGCTTTAGGATTAGTCTTATAGTTTCCATCTCTATTTATTGTAGGAACAACTATTTCGTTTACTCCATTATGTAAATTTATAGTTCTTCTCCAACTACTATAACTTCCTTCATTTTGTGAAAATATTAATCTTGGCATTGATTTTCCTGACTCAGCATTTACATAAACTTTTAATTTATCCCCTGGTAATGCATAAAGTCCTGTTACTTGGAAGTTCTCTCCCATACTTGACATTCTTAAAACTTCACTACCATATCTAGCTAAATCTCCATATTGAGTAGCAACAAATTTTGTATTTTTAGAATCAATTTTATTATCTAATATTTCCTTTGCAATTTCTAACTTTGAACTCATCTCATCCTTTAAAGGATGCTCTTTAATATCTTGTTCTAAACCATTTATGTATTCAATATTTTTAAACTCTTCCTTTAAATCTGAGTATGTTTTATCTGTAAATATGTTCTCTACCTTATCCGCTAATTCATCATTTTTATAAAATTTAATTTCTGATAAAGTTGCCCAGTTTTGATCAGATTTTTTAAATACAAATTTAAGTCTTTTAAACTCAGTTTCTTTAAATTTTGCTTCTATAAATCCACTTGTTTTATAATATGATCCTGTTGCAACTAATTGATATGTATCTCCTTTAGACGTGGTTGAACCATATATCTCAAATTCTTCTGCAAAACCTTTATTGTCACTAGGCCTTGCCCCATATACAACTCTACTTAATTTAGTATTATTTTTAAAAGTAACTTCTACTTCATTATTAAAATTACTACTATTTGATCTGCCTGTTTCCCAATAAGTTTTTAAATTTCCGTCTATTGCATTCTTTATATTCTGAGAAAGATATTGACCACCATTAGTACTTATTGACTCTATATTGCTATTATCTATTTCAAAAAGCTTATTATACTCTTCATTATCTTGTAAATTAAACTTATTTACTTCAGCCTCTTCCATCTCAATTTTACTACTCTTAAGTATCATTTTTGCATTCTCTATATCTTCTTTAAATGAATTATATAAAGGATGTGTTTTTACTTCCTCTTCTAAAGATTCTAATTTTTCTATTGTATTAAACTCATCATTAACCTGACTTAATGTATTATCTTTAAATAATCTATTCATCTTATCTAAAATTTCATCTGGTTTGTATAACATGAATTCAACAGCACTAGCCCAATCTTGATTTGCTTCATCAAAAACAAATTTTAAACGTTTAAATTCTGTAGGTTTAAATTTAATCTCAACTATATCACTATTTGATTTTGAATAATCTCCATTGCATACTAATTTAAAATCGTCTTCATTTTCACTTGTTGAAGCATATAATTTAAACTTTCTTGCAAATCCTTTTCCCATAGCAGAATCACGTCTTGCACCATAAACTATTCTATTAATTACTGTAGGTTCAGTTAATTCAATTATAACCTCATTCTTAAAATCTGTTCTATTTGGAGTACCTGTTTCCCAATGAGTTTTAAGATCTCCATCTATTGCTTTGTCTATTGATGAACTTCCATATTGTCCCCCATTATTAATTATTGACTTTATTTTTTCTCTTTGAACTTTAAATGCTTTATTATACTCTTCAATATTAGTAGCATTTAATAAATCAAATTTTTTAACTGTAGATTCTGTTGAATTTTCATCTTCAGTATTTTCCTTAACTTCAGTTAATACAACTTTTTCCTTTTGAACTTCATCTGCTAAGGTTATAATAGCAGGCGTAGAAAAATTCGATATTACTGCAGCAACAATAATTAATGAAATTTTTTTCTTTAACATAAGTGTTTTTACCCCCTGTTTTTAGCCCATTTCCCAAAAGAAATACTAAAAAAAGCTACTCTTTTACGAGTAGCCAAGATGCATAAAATTATATAGAAATAAGTCAATAATACTTAAAACTATTAAAATTAATAAAACAAAATGTATAATAATATATACCTTTTGGCAACTGGCTAACATTGTTATTTAAACTTTAGTCCCTATAGCTTTGCGTCCTTAGGTTTCCCTAAGTTTGCCTATTAAATTTTATTTAATAAAATAATATCACATCTTGTACAATTTATGTATAAAATTTATTTATTTTTTTATATTTTTATGCTTTATTTAAAAAAACACTATTTTTTTATTGAATTATTATATAAAAAACTACTGTTATATTAAATAACAGTAGTTTTAATTTTTAAATTTCAAGTTTTTATCTAGCAGTTCTTAAAGTTAATGATTCTTTTTGTGATAACTCTCCACTTGAGTATTTAGCCGCTACTTTAAAGTTATAAATTGTATGCCTGTTTAATTTTTCAACGTTATACTCTGTAATATTCTTTCCAACCTCTGCAATCTTTTTACCGTCCTTATAAATTACATAACCTTCTAATCCATAAGTTGATTCTGGAGCTTCCCATCCTAACTTTACATTTCTTTTTTGAACATCTAATGCCTTTAGATTTCTTGGAGCTTCAACTTTTACTTCCATTTCAAATTCTCCAAAGCCATTATACTTAACTTCATATCTAACAGCCTTTTTACCTGGATTCTTAACTTCTAATATAAATGAGCCTCCATCCTTACTTACTTCTATTCTATCTAATATTGCAGAACTTTCTCCTACTCCAACCTTAACTGAAGTCTTTTCTGGAAGAATTGAATCCATACTTGAATATAGACTTACTATGTCTCCTTCATCTAATCCTTTTATTTCTAATGTTCCATAGTTTGAAGATTCTACAGTAGTTCCTGGTGCTATATAAGGTTTTAGTTCATAACTTCCTGGAATATTAGTTTCAGTCCAAGCTTCATTTTCATATTCAGCGCTCATTCTTAAGCTTTCTTCTTTTCCCTCTTCAGCTATAGCATAATAAACTCTTCCTTCATCACTTCCTAAATCTAATCCTTCAAACTTAGCTTCTCCATTTCCATCAATAGTTTTAGTAGCAAATGGAGTTTCATCTCCTATGGATTTATAAAGATTTACTGTTTGTCCTTCTTTTCCTCTTGTAATCGCTACAGAATCATCTGACCCAATATTATTCTTAGCACTTACAAACCTCATAGGAATATAATCAACTTGTTCTGTGTAAGTGTCCTCAAATAATTGGAATTCATATATTCTTATTGCACTCCATGGTGAATTTCCTGAGTCATCTATTCTTAATCTAAAGTATTGAGAAGTAACTGGCTCTACTAAATTTCTATCAGTAATGGCATCGGTATTTCCTCTTACAGTATCGACTGGCTCATAAGTTTGTCCTTCATCATAAGAAACTTCTAAAGCAAAATCATTTGTATTTGTTTCCTTAGCTTCTCCACCGGCTTCACCATGCTTAACCACCCATCTTTGAACAGTTTGCGGCTCTCCTAAATCAACTTCTAACCATCCTGAGTATGCATTAGTTGCACACCACTTACTATTATTTTCAACAGTACCATCAACGGCTTTCATAGCAGGTTCTCCACTATTTTCTCTACTAGCTCTGACCGGCTTATTTAATGCAAAGTTAACAAGTTCTTTATTTTCTGGAACCTCAGTTGCATCATGTTTTATACCCCAATCAAAAATAACCCTTGAACCAGTTCCCCTATTGTAATTTATATCTACTGGAACTACTTCAATTTCAAAGTTCATTTCATCACCATGTCTTGCGAAATCTTGTACATAGTAAGCATCATTTGGGGTTGCTCCCATAAGTTCTTTTGAACCATCTAGATTAATTCTATATATTTCATAGAAAGCTAAATCTTCTTCATTTCCAACCTCTAATCCATCCCAGTAAATTCTAGCCTCTGCACTATTTGCATGATGAACCATTGAATCTTCTAAAATAACCTTATTAGTTTTTAATCCTTTATTATTTGCTTCAGTATCCTCTATAGATAACTGACCTATATTAATTTCGAAGTTTTCTATATCTGCTTCACTTGCAAATTCTAAAGAAACTCCTGAAATAGTTTTTCCTAAATGATCTCCTAACGGAATCTTAACTTCTGTCCATTTTCCATTACTATTTTCAGTTACATCAAAGAAAGTAAAATTTTCATAATCATAAGTGTCTCCAAAACATAATCCAACCTTCATGTTTGGTGCAGACTCTGTTTTATAAACAATTGATAATTCTGTAGACGCTTTTTCTATATCTAAATCTGTACTATAAAGCTTAACATGATTTGGATTTGCAGCCTCTAAGTTACCCTGAATTTTTAAAGATGAACCTCCATTATAAGCTGTCTTGAAATCAAAATCTGGAGTAAGCTTTGATCCATTTGACTCAACAATCCATCTCCAAGTTGGAAGATATTCTTGAAGTGCTCTATAGTTCCACTCCTCATCTCTAGATACTTGTCCATCTATATAATAACCTTCTCCATGACCTAAATTAAAGTTTGTTACAAATGGTAAATCATTCACTGCTGATCTATCTGGAACATAGTTAGCTAATCCAACCCATGATGCTGAAGTATCTGAACTTGAAGGATCTCCTGTTGGTCCAACCCAGAACTTTTGGTCATGATTATAGAAATCATAAACATCTTTAGCCATTGAGAATGTAGAGTTTGGACAATACATTGCTAATGAAACTCTTAACTTATCATTTTCATCTAATAATTGATCTACTCTAAAATTTGTATTATAAGCATTTTGCTGAACATCTAATCCTGCATAAACATCATAAGGACTTCTTCCTAATCCAGTTGCTGTATTTACTGTAGTATCTATCTTCCATTTGCTCCAGTTATAGTTTAAGAAGAATTGGTCACTAGTTGTTTTATCTCCACTTTGGAAAAAGGGAGCATTTCTATCATTCAATGCATCTTGCCATGATACACCTCCACTAACCGTCATTGAGTCATACCATCCAATAACTATGTCTGGGTCTTTTTCTCTAATATATTCAAGCATTTCTATCATTAAGTTAGCATCATTTTGATTGCAACCATAAGACTCTTGGTTAAAGAAATATCCATCAAATCCATAGTAATTAGCTATTTCAATCATTTTATCTGCAACAGGAAAATTTCCATTTTCATCTTTTTGAAGGAATGCTCTTACCTGCTCAACATATCCAGCTCCGCTTCCCCATGGGAATCCTATTGTTCCTAAAACAGGAACTCCATTTTTATGTCCAGCATCTATTACATCAGCTGTAGGTAATAAGAATATTCCTTTGTTTGATCCACCCCAATAAACATAAGAATCAATATACTGCCAGTATGAGAATACATAAGCATTTATAGACTCTGTCCCTTGTACAGGGGCATTATCACTATGAGTATTAGTTAAAGCACAATTCATTATTCTTGCCTCTGGATGAGCATTTTGATTAACTATGTCTCCCATAAACCTGTCTTGAATTTCTATACTCGCTCTATTATATTTAGCATCTGGATCACTTTCTGGAGTCCAATTTAATAAATCTTCAATACTATATCCTTGTCCTAATGGTGCTAAAGACTCCTTTTGATCATATGGAGTGTTTTGTGAAGCCTTAACTTCAGTACTTGCTCCAAAAGTAAATAAAGATGTTGTTACTGAAGCTAAACATAGTACAGCTAGTAATCGTTTACTCATTACACCTCTAAAATTCATTCTTATTTTCCCCCTTAGAAATAATTGTAGTAGAAATCAACTACTTTATATTTATATTCCTAAAGAATACACTTATGCTTTAAAACTCAACTTATTAATATCATATATGTTATTATCGTTTTTAAAAATATGTAACTGTATTTTTTAATTAATCATAATATAAAGTAAACATGCAAAAAATAAATTATTATAGGTGATTGTTATGTCATATGAAAAGCCTTTTAAAACAATATCTATTCCTTTTGATCTTTATGAATCTAAAATAGAAAATTACTTTATAGGCCAAACTCCTACCATAATTGGTCAGCCAAGTAAAGCAATAGCCTTATTGCTTAATCCTTATAATTCAAGAGTTAATATATATCTAAATGCAATAACAATAACTAATCTTTCTAGTAGCAACTTATCTGGTACAATTTATCTTAAATCTATTGCTACTGGAACAAATAGTAGCCTAGTAAGTTGTGCTAATATCGGTATTAACCCTCCACCAATCCCTAAGGGTAAAATTCAGTCCTCAATTAGCATTAACTCACCATTAAACGGTATTCCAATCTTTAATAGAATTGTTTCTCCAATTTCAACTTTAGTATTAGACGGAAGCCAGATTATTATTTCTCCTGGTGAATCAGTTTTAGTTTCCTTAGGCGAATTAGTTACTACAGATGTAAATGCCATAGTTGCATTTGGTTGGTGGGAAGAAAAAATTTTTTATTATGGGTGTTATGCTGATTAATTATTAATAATTAAAAACTTTTTAGTCTATGTAAAAATAACTTTTTAATAAAACTTGCAGACAATATTACGAGAATAACTATGAAATCTTAAATAAATCTAGTAATTCTCGGGATATATTTATAAGTCTTTACCAAATCCTTATATCAACAAAAATCTTTCTTAAAATATCGTAATGTTTTTTTCATAATTAAATCACAAGTTTGTAAGGTCTTTATGAGAGAATAATATTAAGGATAAAACTTACATTTAAGTAAAAGGAATGTATTTTTATCCTTTGCATTCATTTGTGTAATAACTTAAAAACTAATGAAAAGGAAGTGATAAATTGTTTAAAAAGAAAATAGTTCTTATACCTATAATAATACTAGGATTATTTCTTGCTACTTTAATATTATTTGAAAGCTTTTTAACATATAAAATGATGACTTTCAAAAATATAGATGAACTTAAAGATGTTAAATATGAAATAATTTTAGGTGCTGGACTATATGGAGATAAACCAAGTCCTATACTTCAAGAAAGATTAGACGCTGGACTAGCCTACCTTGAACTTCATCCCAATACCAAAGTAATAGTTTCTGGTGGACAAGGCTCAAATGAACTTATTTCAGAAGCTGAAGCCATGAAAAAATTCCTTGTAAGTAAGGGAATAAATCCAGATAGAATAATTGAAGAAAATGAATCAAAATCAACTTTTCAAAACTTAGAATTTAGCCAAGAGAAACTAGAAGAACAAGGTGTTAAAAATGATGAAGTCCTTATTGTAACAAGCGACTTCCATCTATATAGAGCTATGGAAATAGCAGATTATTTGGGCATAAAAAATGAAGGACTCCCCTCCAAAACACCAATAGTCCTTAGAGTTCAATATATGGTCAGAGAATTCCCTGCAATGATTAAATTACTTCTTCAAGAAGCATTCTTAGACACAAAAGACATAGTATAAGATAATTATTAGGCTATGTCTTAAACTAGTGTTGATTTCTAGATATAGATGAAAGACCATCTTAATTAGCAGTTAGGTCTGAAGATATAGCTAGAAATCAACACTCACTTAAAACAAAGCCAATTATTTTTTAAAGTTAGCTATTTATTTTTAAAAGCTTCATAGTTTTTTATTTTTGTTTTTATTATCCCTATCTCAGGATTATCTTTATCTACATTTTCCATTTTAGTTACTAAATACTTAGCATATTCTGTATTACCTTGTTCTAAGACCTGATTAGCTTGTACAACATAATTTTTTATTATAGCATCTTTACACTTTTTTATTTCAATCTCACTATTTTTACTCAACTCTTCTGCCTTTGGACTAATCTCTTTAAAGACATTAATAGCTTCATAATAGTTATTCATTTCTTCTAAATCCATGCCTCTACTGTAAAGTTGGTTTTGTTCTTGATCAAATTGAATCTCATCAAGCTTTTCATATATTATTGGAGCATTTCTATTGATTGACTTTGCCTTATCTAATAAAACTTCTGCTACTTTATACTCCTGATTGTTTATAGCTTTATTTGCATTATCTATATATTTATTAAATCTTTCTATTTTTAAATTATTATAATGTTTACCTATTAATACTCCTAAAATAACTAAAATACATATAGCTATTACTATTTTCACTAGTTTTTTCATGTAATCTCATCTCCAGTACAACCATGCTAAATATTATGCCTATTTATTTTAATTTTCTCTATTTTTCTGGCATAATGAACTTCTATAATAATTATACCACACCCTGAAAACGTTTCTTAAATTTCTTTTAAGCCTCTTTTACAAATAATTTTTCCAATGACTCTTGTGCATCTTTGTTTCCTTGCTCTGCTGACATATTAAATAGTTCTACTGCCTTTTGCACATCTTTCTCTGTACCTTGTCCTAAATAATACATAAACGCCAAGTTACATTGGGCATCTGCAACACCTTGTCCTGCAACTTCATTAAATAATCTAAATGCCTTATTATAATCCTGTTCTAATCCTTGACCTAAGTAATACATTATTCCTAAATTATTTTTAGCAGGAGCATGTCCTTGAAAGGATGATTTATTGTATAAATCAAAAGCTTTACTAAAATCCTGCTCAACTACTAATCCGTTTTGATACATAAATCCTAGATTACACTGTGAATCAGCATGTCCTCTCTCTGCTCCACTCTTAAAATACTCATATGCTTTTTTATAATCTTGGTCTACTCCTTCGCCTTCATAATACATAGTTCCTATATTGAAATTAGCTTCTAAATGCCCCCTTTCAGAGGCTTTTGTAAATAAAGCAAAAGCTTTATCTAAATCTTTATCTACACCTTCACCATTCTGATACATTATTCCCAATCTATTCATGGCATCTGGTATTCCTTTAGACGCTACATCACTAAAATATTCAAAAGCTTTCTCAAAACTTTGTTCTACACCTTGTCCATAATAATACATTACACCTAAAGTATTTTTAGCTAAGGCACTTCCCTTCTTAGCAGCCTTTATAAATAAAACCTCTGCCTTTTTATAATCTCTTTCTACACCTTTCCCTAAACAATATAATATTCCTAGATTGTTTTGAGCCTCTGTATTACCTTGCTTCTCTGCTCTTCTATACCATCTGTAAGCATTATTAAAATCAACTTTAGTTCCAATCCCTTGCTGATACATTTCTCCTAATTTATTCTGTGCATCACTATTTCCACTCTCTGCTGCCTGTCTAAATAATTCAAAGGCCTTCTCATAATCTCTTTCTACGCCTCTTCCCTCTTTATACATTATAGCCAAATTATTTTGTGCTACATGATATCCTTGTCTAGCAGCTAACAAATACCAAGATACTGCCTTATCATAATCTTGTCTTACTCCATGCCCTAAGTAATACATGTTTCCTAGGTTAAATTGAGCTACTGAATATCCCTGTTCTGCAGCTCTTCTATACCATTTTTCTGCTTTCTTATAATCTTGTTTTACTCCCTCTCCAATATAATACATAACACCTAAGTTTAACTGTGCTACTTCATTTCCTTGTTTGGCAGATTTTAAATACCATTCCTCAGCTTGTTTATAATTTTTCTCACCAATCTCTCCAGAGTAATATAAACTTCCTAAATTTAATTGAGCTATAGGATTTCCTTCCTTAGCTGCTTTAATATATAATTTTTCTTTTTTAATTCCCTTCCCCATGTATTCCACTCCCATTTTTTTATATTTTTACTATTTTTAGTATATAGCATTACATAAACAAAATATAGTTAATACGATTACATGGGAGTTAACTTTTCTTGAATATATTTTTAGCTTAATTAAGATTATTAGTTATGAAATTAATCTGATAAGCATCTCTAACATTTCTCTTATTGACTTTTTCAATTGTTAATATAAGTAATTCATACTCTTTTCCTGCCTCTAAATTAGTTAAAGAAATATATGATTCTCCTTGAGGAACACTTATTCTTTCCTCCTTATTGACTAAAATTTCTCTAACTTCTATCTCTTCATCGATTAAAGCTGTCCAACTTATTATTGCTTTATTTCTTTCCACCTTAATCACAAATGGATTATATGCACTCTCTATTTCTGATTTTTCTAAAAAATCCTTATAAGTTTTTATATTTAAAACATTAAATCCCTGTGATAACTTATTTTCTATTTCATTAACTCTTACTTCTCTTCCATTTAGATATAAAGCTATTTCTCCTAATTCCTCATTACAAAAAGCTAATTCTACTACTTCACCTTGTAGCTTAATTCTTGCTATTATAGAAAAATCTTTATTTATATCATTATCATCAAAACTTATTTCCGAAAACTTCTCAGTACACATTATAAAGTCTTCAAAATTTTTAAAGTTAATTTTATCATCTTCAAATTTTATAATCTCTAAAATCTCTTGAACTTTTTTCTTATTATACTTCTCTAGTAAAACTCTTTCAAAAGCTTCTTTACTTATTAAATCATAATCTATAAATTTTGAAATACTATAATACTTAGAGTTTAAATCAACTATGTAATTGTAGCCTTTAATATATCTATGATTTAAATAATCATATAAACTTATTTGAACTTTATCTTGGTAAACAGTTATATGATACCCTATTTGTCCTCTTGAATCACCTTGATCATTAGAACGAAAACCAGGTACATCAACCATTATTCCATACTTTTTCTTTAATATATCTAAAGTACCAAGCCCATTATGAATATGTCCAGAAAAAAGTATTATTCTGGGATACTTTCTTAATACCTCTTTTATTTCAAAATCTTGTACCCCCTCATCCCATTCATTACTATTCCAAAAAGTTCCTCTCAATGGTTGATGAAGTATTAAGAACACTGGTTTTCCATCTTCATATCCTTCAGCAATCTTTTCATCTAACCAATTTAGCTGTTTCTTTGATATATAAGCTCTATCTTTTATGTTCCACTCAGTATTCATTACAATAAAATGATACCCATTTATCCATTTATCAAAATAAATATTGTCATTATTTTCTCCCATATATGGCTTATTATAATTTATATATCGATTACAGATTGGTTCCCACTGATCTAACCATCTTACTTGATGATTACCTATTGCAGTTATAAACTCTAATCTATCTTTATTTTCATTTAGAATACTAAAATATCCCTTAAACTGTTCCTCATCATTGCTCTCTGCAAAATCACCACAAACTAAAAGAGCTTTTGACTTAGGAAATTTTTCTTTAATATCTCTAATAGCTTTACCAAACTTAAGACTCAGTTCATCATTTGGGTCATCAGTTGTAATGTGAATATCACTTAAAACATCAAACTGAAAAATCCCTTCATCTGGTTCTTCTTCTGTCTTATAAAATCCAAACTTTTTTCCATAAAAACTTTTCACTAAATAATCACTCATAATCTTCTCGCTATCCTAACTTATCGTAAAGATAATATTCCTATATAATAATTAGAATAGCTCCCCCCTAAACTTAATAATAAAAATATAAATCACTATCTTAATTAACCTTACAACTATACCATACTACTTATCATAATAAGTGTACATTGTACATTATTACAAACTCATAAATTTCCAATTATTCTATTTACTACTTTACTTATAACTTTAAAAGTACTATATTAATAAAGGACCAATTCACACTTTGTTCAAATTTAATTAAATTTATATAAATCAAAAAGTATTTTAAGGAGTGAAACAATTGAATAAAAACGATAAACTCAAATCAACTATTTCAACAATAATTATGATAATAGCATCATTTTTCATTATTGGACTTTTACATGATATTTCTAAAGCAATTATAGGTGTGATATGTAATGGAACTTTAAGATTTGATCATGGAATAAAAGTTTCAAATGCTCATTATGGTAGCATAACTTATCCAATTAACCTTTTAATAGGTATAATTATTCCTATATTATTCTTATTTATTTTAGTTCTTATATTTAATAATTCATTAAGAAATGGAGTATATCATAAATTTACTCTTATATTCTTTATATGTTCAGTATTAAGCATTTCAATATACTTAATATTCTATCCATTAATCTTAACATTTACTAATCTTGGGCTACATACTGAGTTAGATGACCTTATAAAAACAACTGGAATAAGTCCATTAATAATAATTATTATAGCTATATTAATAGTATCTTTACTAGTTAAATTAGCTGCAAAGAAACGATTATTTAGACATATGAAAGGCACTAATTAGCTTAAATACAAAGCCCTATTTTAAAGCAATGGTGCTGTATCAAAATAAGTTTTATTATTAAGTTTTGATACACCCCCGCTCACTTAAAGCTCACTTAAAATAGAGCCCACAAAAAATCTGCAGCATGGTTTTATCAGTTAACTTATCCATACTGCAGATTTTTTAAAATTATTTTTCTTTTTTCTTTTTGTCTAGCATTATATTAAGTATTGTATCATCTACATTATTAAATCCATTTCTTATTAAAACCTCTATGCTTTCTATGGTCTTTTCAACATCTTTAGATACTATTCCATCATTAGATGTCGCTGATATGCCATTCATTGCAAGATTTGCACATTGAATAGCTGCATTAGTCCCTGTAGCTATCTTTAATGCACAAGTCTCCTTAGCTCCATCACATATCATCCCTGATAAATCTGATATCATATTATTTATGCAGTAATTTATATTTTCTAAGTTTCCACCTAATAAATATGTTATTCCACATGATGCTCCTGTTGCACCAGCAATTCCAGCTCCACACAAAGGTGATAATCTTCCCATATGCTTTTTAATTCTTATAGTAACTAAATTACTTAATACTAACGCTCTAGCCAATTCTTCTTCTGACTTTCCAAGAAGCCTACATGTTGATGCAACTGGTATTGAACAAGCTATACCTTGATTACCACTACCAGCAGTTGTCATTATTGGCATTGGACATCCATCCATTCTTGCATCAGAGGCTGCCGCCGAAGCTGCTATAATTTTATTTGAAGCATCGTTAGAAAATAAATTAAAGTTTCCCTTCTCTAATATTTTGCTTCCTACTTGAAGACCATATTCTCCCTTTAACCCTTCTTCTGATACCTGCTCATTCATTCTCGCACTTTCTAATATAAATTTTATATCATCAAAATCAGTTTCTTTAGCAAAATTATAAATATCTTTTATTGTAAATAACTTATAGTCTTCTTCTCTCTCTATTGCACTTTCTCCACACTCTTTATCTAATAAGCACTGATCATTTTTTCTAATAACAGTAACATTAGTATGTGAATCCTCTATTATAACCTTACTCTTATCTTTTCCATCTGTAAGTTCTACCTCTATATAAAGAGCCTTGTCTATGTTCTTTTGTCTTATATTTATTATGTTGCTATCAACAATTTGCTTAGCCCTTTCAAGTTCCTTATCTGTAAAGTTTGATAATATTGTTAACTTTTTATAGGATTTTTGAATTGAGATTCCTAAGGCAGCTGCTATTTCTATTCCAACGCCTCCATCTGTTCCCGGTATTCCAACTCCTAGTGCATTCTTTATTACATTTGTACTTAAAAATATATTTACCTCTTTTACTTCTCCATCTAATTGTTCTGCCCCTATTGATGCTGCATAGGCTATAGCTATAGGCTCAGTACATCCTTCTGATGGTACTACTTCTTTTTTTAGTGTTCTTAAATATAACTCTCTCATATTCTCACCTTCTTAAACTCTAATTACATCTTAATTATAACACCTCAAAAGCCTTTTGTAATCATTTACAAGAATATTCATTATTTCTTCACTTTAATCTAATCTTATTAATGCATTTAAATTCTATATTAGTATATTTTTTAAGTGGTTATATCAAAACAACCTTTAATATAACCACTTATTAACCTTAGTTATCAAATTTTTATTTTAACTCTGTTATAAACAGTAATCCTCTTCCATTAAGAAAGCATTCACTTCCTGTAATTAAAAAGTCTAGCGCTGCGGCACATTCATCGGTAATTATCTCAAAGCTTTTAGCAAGTTTAACTTCACCCTTTTCATTTGGCTCATTAGATTTAGCTATTCCAGAAGTAACCTCCTCTTCATTTATTCTTGGTATAACAGTTCCATATCCACTTTCACCAACATATAGCTTAATATCATAGTTAACCATATATCTTCTATTAGCTTTTAAATATATCATTGTTGGTGATACTTGTTTTATAGAACTTCCAGCTATCCATTTAGCTTTGAACGGCACGTTACTTTCACTTGGCAATTCTTCTATTATTGCAGCCCCTTCCCAAAAAACCTCATCTTTACAATCCTTCTTTTTCATCATGTTATTTCCATTACAGCTACTCTGACTATAAGTTCCATAATAACAAATACAATCAGATACTTTTTCTTCACAACAATTTTTAGTATTCTTTGATTTCATATTAAAGCACCTCGCTTATTTAAATTAAGTTATCTAAAGACTTATCTAAAATCTTTTTATATGAACTAATTTTTCTTATAATTTTTCCAGATATAACTTCATTATTTCTTTCTATATTAGCAATGACTCTCTTTACCTCTCTGTAAAACTTAGTACTGCCCGTAGAAACAACTAAATTTTCACACTCTATGGACTTAGCAAAATCATAGCACTTAAGTCTATAACCTAAACATACAAAAGGCACTCCAGCTACTGCTGATATAATATTAGAATGCAATTTAAAATTTATTGTAAAAGTACATTCCCTTATTATATCTACCAAATCTTCACCTTTTCTATTTTCTAAATCACATATAACCTTATGAGGTTTGTCTAAACTTTTATAAAACTTTAAAATGCTTTCAGTATCCTTTGGCCACATTGAATAAAGATATATACTATATCCTGAATCTATAAGCTCATTAGCTATTTTACTTAACTCATTAAATATTCGTTCTTCATCTCCGCCATAAATCCTATTCATAGATGTTCCAACATTTATCCCTACAAATTTATTCTTTTTTTTAAAGCCAAATGGATTTTCCTTTCCCTTTCCCTTAAGTAAGAATCCAGGATCACCAGATAATATAACCTTGCTCATATCTATATTTGAACGCTCTAGAATTTTATAAGTTATTGGGCCTCTTACACCAAAAAAACTAGCTTTCTTAGATAATTCATATAATTTTTCCTCAGTTAAATCTGGATAAATATATACATATTTTCTATTCATTAAACCATCAATACTTTTAAATTCATCAAGTGAATCATATGCTGAACCCCAAACCATTACTTTCTTACCACTCTTTAATGCTCTGTGCAAAACATTTACAAAACCATGCATTAGTATAGAGTCCTCCACCAAGACATACAACATCATATTTATCAAAGTCATTGAAATTCTCACCACACATGATTCCATGCACTACACAGCCCATACCAAACTTTTCTTTAGCAAGATTTTTAAAACAATCTAGCATAAGTTCATCACCTATATTTTTAGAACCAACCCATCCAATGTAAAGAATCTTCATAAAATCCTCCTATTGAAAAGCTTCCATATATATATCTATTACTTGATTAGCTATATTGGAAATTTCAAATATCTTATTACTTTTTTCAAAAACCTTATCTAATCCCCTATCTATCGCTTTCTTATTCAGCCAAAGCTTTTTAATATCATCATAAAGGTAAATAGCATTATTACTCCTTTTAGAACCATGATCTCCAAAGTACATTCTCCAAGCCTCATCAAAGTTCTCCTCATTGACTAATCCAAAATATCCATTATTCCCGGTAGCTATAACAGGCTTTTTAGATGCCATAGCTTCTATAGCAACTCTACCAGTCCCAACCACAAAGTCACTACAATTATAAAAATCTGGCAAATCAGTTTGTCCACCAGTAAAATGTATTAATTCTTTTCCAAGCATCTTGTTAGCTCTATCTCCTATATTCTTAAGCTCCTTGTATCCCGGACCATCACCAACTATTAAGGCATGTACTTCTATACTTTCTTCTCTTTTTAAATCCCTACATACCCTTATTAGATTTTCGCATGTTTTAACCTTTCCCCATGCCATTCTACTGCAGTACATTGCCACAAAATCATTATTCTTTATTCCAAATCGTCCTCTTATATTCTTTCCTAGTAATTTTTCATTAAACTCATCATAATTAACACCATTTGCAACAACCTTACCATTAATACCATATCCTAATAACCATTCATAAGTAGGATAACTAACACAAATAACTTCATTAGCTAAAGGTAATTTTGTAGAAACTATATCATGATAATACATTCCATGAATGGTAAATACACTTGCTATTCCCATTTCATTTGCAACATCTAAAACTAAACTCCCAGAAGGAGATTGATGAAGATGAACTAAATTAATATTTTCTATATTAATTATCTTTTTTATCATCTCTTTATATTCTCTACTTTTAATAGAATCCTTTAAAACAGTGGTTGGAAAATTCACATTGTAGACCCTACAGTTTAACTTTCTAAATTCAGGCTCTAACTCTCCTCTTCCTCCTAATATACTTACTGAAACGCCTCTTCCCATAAGTTCTTTTGCTAAATAAAGCACATGTGTTTCTGTTCCTCCTATGTTAAACTGATCTAATACTAAAAGTACATTTAAATCTTCTTTTTTAATTCCTACTACATTATGTTTTTTACTATAAAACTTTCTAGACCTCTGTTTTTCATGAGCTCTATACATATATAACTCTTCATTTAAATTATCTAATCCATATGGCAATAACTTAACTATAAACTCATAATCTTCAGCACCATCTAACCTTCTTGTTAATCCACCTAACTTATCAAATACTTCTCCTCTTATCAACAGAGTTCCATGAGATACAGCATTTCCTCCTTTTGCGAAAGTATCTTTTATCTCTTCAACACCAAACTGAATAAAAGTTGGAGTATTAATTCTTAATCCATCATCCTTAAAAATTGAATAATCTGTCCCTACAGCATTTATTTCTTCATTTGAAATTAAATATTTAACTTGCTTTTCTATCCTATCTTTATTAGATATATCATCTCCATCTTGCATTGCTATAAATTCACCACTAGCAATATAAAGACCTGTAGTAACAGCAGCTGCAAACCCACAATTTCTAGGCATCTTTAAAAATATTAACTTTTTATTTTTTCTTAATGCCTTTCCCTTTTTTTCAATCCAGTTTTCTATAATTTTCACGCTATTATCAGTAGAAAAATCATCTATAATAATTATTTCTATTTTTTTGTAGCTTTGGTTAATCAGTGAATTTAAGCATTCTTCGATATAGTCTTCATTGTTATAATTAGATATAACTATGCTAACTAACCCCTTTTCTCGTTCTTTAACCATAATTAATTCATCCCTCTTACTCTAAGGCTTAACTACTATATTCTATGAAAACAAATATTTTGCGTACACAATTTTTAATAACATTATCAAATAGTTTTATATTTTCATAGGATATAATTATGGAATTTTTAATTATAATGTGGAGGTTTTTTATGAATAAATGCTCGTGTGGAATCCTAATGCGTCCTGAAAATGCAGATACTTTGGTTATAATCCTAAAGAATGCAAATCCATGCTTAAGCTTTCAAACTATTTCTATATACGACTGGGATACAGGTTCACCTGTGCTAGTACATTTACAAAACTATTTTATTCCTGGCAATGGAACAAATACCATAGAGTTTCCTTTAATTTATAACGGATATGACTGCAGTTATATAATAGATAAATATGAAGTAAAGACAGATCCTCAGATTAAGGGGATAACTGTTAAGATTTCAACAAAGTAAGTATGAATTTTAAAGTAAGTTTATTACTTTTTATTCCTATCTCACAGAATTCATTTAAAAATTATAAGAGTGTTGAAAACATGGATGTTTTATATGAATCTCCCATGAAATCACACTCCTTATTTTTATTTGAAAGCTTAACTAGCATAATAAATCAAAGCTATAATGATTGGGAACTCTTAATCTTTTCTAATAATAAAGAATATATTTCAAATTTAATTGCAACATCCTTTAGTACTAACCCTAAATTGCCTAATGATATGATAAAAGTAATAGAAGTAGATTATGGTTTTACCATTAAAGATATGCTTATTACTGGATATGAGATAAGTAATGGAAAGTTTTTGTGCCCAATAAACTATCACGATATACTTCACAAAGAAAGGATTAAAAGACAAGTTGAATTAATAGAAAAAACTGACTCAGATATAGTTTCATCTTTGGAAATCCCCTTAAACATATCTAAAAATATTTTAAATGAATCTATTCCAATAACTAATATAAAAGATTTTGAATTTAAAACTAATAATAATGAGTTATATTTTTCTTGTAACGATTCTAATAAGTTTATTACAAAAGAAGAAATAGATTTTGCTTGCTTAAGCTCATATATACCTTTAGATTTATATACCTTTATGATAAAAAGAAGCTTTTTAAAAAAACTAAAGATTATACTATCAAAAAAGCAACTAAAAAATGAACTTCATTTAATACTTTTTTTACTATCATACACTGAAATTGAAAAAGCTAAAGATGCATTTACCTATATAAGAATTGCTAGAATACCTCATGAAGAAAATATAAATATAGATAATAGTTCATCTAGTAACAATATTATTTCAGTATTTAACAGGTATAAAACCATAGAAAATAGAAAGTTTTTAAAAGAATCAGTAGAAATTCATGATAACAAACCTCAAAATATATTAACTTATTCTGAGTCACCTAATATCAAAATACTAATTCCTATTGAAGAACTTAATATAGGAGGAACAGAAACATATATACTTTCTCTTTGTAAGGCTTTGATAAATAATAATTTAACTCCATATATTCTTACTGCTGGTGGAATTTTAGAAGATATATTTATATTAAACAATATAAATATTATTAAATCCTCATCAGTTTTTCTTAAAGAAAAAAACTCATCAAATAACTCCCATAACCCTACTTTTCCTAAACTTGATATATACAAATTTCCTAATTTAAAAGAACTAAAAAATATTATAAAAGAAAATTCAATTGATATTTTGTTATGTCATGGTCCAAATGAAATCAATTTATGTTACGAATTAAAAAGAGAGTATTCTATTCCTGTTTTAGCAACTATTCATGGAACATTTTACTCTCATGAAACTATTTATAAAGCAGCTTCTATTTTTGAATCTCTTGTATTTGTAAGTAAAATGACCTTTTTAAACTATAACTCTATAATTAAAGAGTTTAATGAAAACCACTTTTATATAATTCCTAATTCTATTTCTATTGAAACTTCTTCTTGTGTTATTAAAGAAAACTTTTTTTCATCTCACAAGGATAAAAATCTTTTAAACATACTTTTTGATAAGATTACTAACTCCTCTACAAACTCTTTTAAAAATAGAGGCTCTCCTAAGTTTCTTACTTATTGCAGTAGGCTTTCTTTAGGTAAATCAAAACTAGCTCTATTATTTTTAAAAAGCTTTGAAGAACTTCTAAAAGTCCATAAAAATATCTATGCCTTAATCTTAGGAGAAGGTAAAGAAAAGATAAAAATAATAGAATATGCCAATAAAATAAACTCAATATATGGAACAAAAGTCTTTGTTATCGGCTCTGTAAGAGATGTTGATTACTTCTATAAAAAAAGCTATGCAGTAATTGGTACAGGTCGTGTTGCATTAGAAGCTTTAAGACTAGGAACTCCAGTATTTGCATTAGGTCTTTCTGGATTTAAAGGATTAGTGTGTGAAGAAAATATAGAAGATATGATAGATAGTAACTTCGGTGATCACATAGATAACTCTTCTAAAACAAACTTATTGGATGAAGTTACTGCAAATAAACTTAGAGAAGCTTTAGATTATTTTCTAAACTCCCTAGACTATGATTTAATTAGTACTTGGTGTCAGGATTACGTAACCAAAAATCTAAATATAGATATTACAAGTAATAAACTCTCCAATATAATATTAGGTATATATAATAACTTCAAGTAACTGTTATCCAATAATATATCATTATAATTTTTTAAGACAATATTATTTCTAAACTATAAAATACTAAAGGACTGTTAGTAAAATAGTAGAATATTACTTAATAATATTCCACCTTAATTCTACTCCAGTCCTCCTTGTGTTAAACTATATTTTAAACCATTTTTGATTAAAGACTGTATTAATTAACAATTAAAGCCTCGTTATCTTATATAATATAAAAATTTATTTAATTTTATAAATTTTAAATGAAAATGCTTTTAATCTTAATCTATCATTTAAATTTTCTATATCACCATTAAACAATTCTCTCAAAGTCTTATTTCTTAATTCTTCTGGCAATATAATCTCTTCATCATTCTCTGAATTATTTATAACAATGTATATGTCACCTTTAGAGTAAATAAGTATATCACTATCACCTATTATCCAATTATTATCTAGTAAATTGAACTCCTTATTTTCTTTTCTTAACTTTATGAGTCTCTTCATAAATTGAAGCATATCCTTATCTTGCTTTTCTTCGTCCCAAATCATACATCTTCTATGAAGTTCCATTCCCATGCCTTGGTTACCCTCCATACCAACTTCATCTCCATAATAAATACATGGAGAACCAGCTTGCGTAAACATAAATAGATAAGCTAATTTCATCTTATCCTTATTACCACCAGCAACAGTTAATATTCTCGGAGTATCATGACTATCTAAAAGATTAAAAATTGTTTCTCCAACTTGTCTTAAATAACTGACCTTATTCTCTTCTATCATGTATATAAACTCTTCTGCATTAGTCTCATTTAAACAGAAGAATTCTTTAATAGCATCAGTCATAGGATAGTTCATAACAGCATCAAATTGATCTCCCATAAGCCATGGAAGTCCATCATGCCACACTTCTCCTAAAATATAAGTATCTCTTTTAGTCTCCTTTATAACCGCTCTAAATTTTCTCCAAAACACATGATCTACTTCATTACAAACATCAAGTCTCCATCCATCTATATCCATTTCCTCTACCCAGAATTTAGCTACTTTTAGCAAATAATCAACTACCTCTGGATTTTCAGTATTTAATTTTGGCATTGTCTTTATTCTTCCAAAAGTTTCATAATTTAAATTTCTTCCATCTAACATTTTAAAAGTTGTTGGAACAACAGGAAACTGCTTAATACAAAACCAATCTTTATATTTTGATTGTTCATTATTCTCTACAACATCCTGCCATTGAGGTGAAAAATATCCTATATGATTGAAAACCGCATCTAACATTATTTTCATTCCTCTTTTATGTGCCTCCCGAACTAATTTTTTAAACAACTCATTAGTTCCTAAAGCTGGATCAACTTTAAAGTAATCTATAGTTTCATATCTATGATTTTCAGATGCTTCAAAGATTGGACAGAAATATAAACCATTTACTCCAAGTTCACATAAATAATCTAAATTATCTAAAACCCCTTGTATATCTCCACCCATAAAATTATATCTAGTAGGTTCTGTTCCCCATGGTTCAACATTTTCCGGGTCTATACTCCTGTCACCATTACAAAACCTATCTGGGAATATCTGATACCATATAGTCTCTTTAACCCAACTTGGTATCTTGGCAACATCTGCTTTATTCAAATATGGAAAACAGTAAAAATCCCCTATTGCACATAATTTTCTATTGTCATTTTTTCCATCTAATTCATGAACTCTTTTCTCTGTATATAGTAAAACTTCTTCATCTCCATGTAATATAAAAGCATATCTTGAACGTCTTGTTTCTGGTTTGTATTCTATAATCCAATGGTCAAAATATTTAGTTTCACATTCTTTTTTCATAAGATAGTTTTTACCACCAACCCATGATTCTCCTGTAGCATTCATATTTCCACCATCACATCCTCCTTCATCCCAGATGTATGGATCTCCAACTCTTATTTCAACTTTATTAACTTCATCCTTTTTAGTTTTAATTCTTAAATGTAATGTATCATCATTATATCCATAAGAATAATTGCTCTGAGCTATATGATGTATAGCCTCCCTAGTTATCTTTGCCATAAATTTAATCCCCCTATAATATTCTCTCTCTAAATTTAATCGAAGTTTTCGGTAACGGTTCCAAAAGGTTCAAAAAAATTTTTTATCTCTTTTCTATTTAATAAACTTACCCTAAAAAAGATTTCATTCATTATAGAAATTCGATAAAAATACTCTACGCATGTAATTATAAAACAACTAATGAAAACGTTCAACTTTTTTTCACAAATTATTTTATATAATTTCTTATAATATTTCTTTGATTGTTTTGAATTAAGTTAAAAGCTATACTTAACAGCCCTTAACTTAATTCAATAAATATAATATATTTCTTTTTTCAAATTCATACTCAGTTAAAAATATCCTTTATGTCTATCTAAAATTATATTATTTAACTACACATCAATCTCTAGAATAAAACTCTAGATAAACAAGTATTCCTATTAACACACAATTTATAGCTGCACCCATTACAAAATTATTCATATTGAAAATCATATCTAATAAAAATATAAGTGCCCAAATTCCATAAACAAACAATCTAATATCTTTAGCTTTTTTCTTCTTTAATTTGCTTCTTCTCTTTTCTACCATAATTAAATCGCCCCTCTTTTTTGTAAAATATTTCCATACATTAAGAATACATCATTTTCTTATTTTTCCCAAGCTTACTTATGTTAACTTTCTTTTAACTTAAGAAACTCTACGATTCATCTCATTTTTATAGTTTTCTAATCATTACTTCCTATAACTTTACACCAATATGGTTAAATCTTTTTACAAATTAAATATGTGAAAAATGATACTCTATATTAAGATTTACTTATTAATTGGCGTTGTTATTAAGATAATAAACATCTTCTTATATTTATTGAAAGGTTTAAACTTAAAACAAAGCCAAAAATTAAATTAAATCTTATGATATATATCAACATTAATTTAAAACCAGGCCTATTAATTAGGCTAAATAATAATTATTTTAAAAACTAGCGAAAGATAATATAAAATTATTACGACTTATTTTATGAAGGTACTTTCAAAGAAACTAAAGGGGGATAATCTCTTATGAGAGAAAATAATTTTATAAGGCATTTAAAGAAGAAAAATCCTAAAGCCTTAGACTATGTCTTTGATAATTATGGGAATTTAATCTTTAAGGTTGCCTATTCTGTTTTAAATAATAGAGAACTTAGCGAGGAATGTGTAAATGATGTTCTTCTTAAGATTTGGAATAATATAGATTCATTTCATAAAGGCGACGAAAAATTTAAAGCTTGGATAATAGTTATGACAAAATATACAGCTATAGATATGCTTCGCAAAGAAAAAAAGCATGATAATGTTGTTAGCCTAGAAAACTATGATAGAGAAGATACTTCTTTCAATTCACTCTTAGAAAATAAAGAGATGAAAGAAAAAATTCTATCTGTAATAAATAGTTTTGACTATGAAAATAAGGATATTTTTATAAAAAGATTTTTTCTACACTACTCAATTAAAGAAATAAGTAGTTCTATTGGAATTAGCGAAAATGCTATAAGTAATAGAATTAGACGGAGTAAAATTAAACTCTCAGAAGCGTTAAAAAAGGAGGATATTAAAATTGGATAATAAAGAACTTTTAGATATGCTAGATGATTTAAATATAGATGAATGTGAATTTGACAATATAAATGTTGAATTAAATGACATAGAAAAGAAACGCATAAAAAAGACATATAGAAAAGCTATTAAAAATAAATCCTTTGGCTTCAAAAAAATAGCAATGGTAGCTGGATTAAGTATTATGGTGTGCACAGGAGCATTCTATGCTTCCCCAGTTAAAGCAAGTAATATCCCTGTTCTAAGCAGTATATATGAAATCTTAGGAGTCTATAATGAATATATAGACTATAGTCAATATGTAGGTGTATCTCAAGAAGTTCAAGGTGGTAAATATACCATAGAAGAAATACTAGTAACTCCTTATAGATCATTGATTGCTATTAGAATTACAGGTAATGAACCCTTAAAAGAAAATGCATTTAATAACTTTATGGTTTCTTCAGCAATTGGAGATGCTCATTTTGAATCTGCTACTTCATCTGCTCATAGAATTGATGATTACAACATGGTTCAAATTATTGAAGCTAAATATAATTCTAGGATTCCAGAAAAAACAACAGTAAATATAGCTGTTCATGAAATGGAAACTCCTGAATCTAATGCTAGTTTTGGACATGCTAACTTTAGCTTTAAAGTTGACTTTGGAAAAAGCTATGATAAGTTTGATAAATTATCAATAAGGAATACTAAGCTTAATGATTACAAATTAAAGTTTAAAGAAATTAACTCAAGTGTTTTAGGAACTGAAATTTTAGGAACTATCCGCTCATTTTCTGGTGAATCTATTGAAAAATTACGTTCAGTAAATGACCTATTCTATACTCTTAATGTTGATGGAAAAATGTATGGTGGTCTTAACTCAGGTAGCTTCTCTTCAATTGGCAATATAGTATTAGGTGAAAGCTCAACCTTCTTTAAAGGAATAGCCATCGATGAATTCCAAAAAGCTAATAATATAAGCTTAAGTGTATTTAACCCTAAATATAATATAGATGAATTATTAGAAATTTATGAAACTGATTCCTATAAAACACTTCAGCTAAAGAATGAAAGTGAAGAAAATAAAGTCACCAAAGACGGTATATCCTATTTTAAAACTTTATATTATCATAATGGAAGTACAGGCGAGTTTTATAACTCTAAAAGGGATGGTCAAAATATAAAACTTTATTATAAAGGTAACCCTAATGATATAACTAATTTAACTAATATAATAGCTACATCAAAAGATGGATTAGTAGTCCATTACCCTGAAGTATATCCAAACCCCTCTAAGCTTAATGAATATATATTAGAGTTTTCTAATATACAAGAAAATACTGATATTTCAATAATTAATAATACAAACTATGTAAATGACTATACTTTAATTGATGAATTTAAAATAAAGTAATTTAAAATAAGGCTCTGTTTTAAAGTAAGTGTTTAAAACAGAGCCTATTACTAAGTTTTTATTCAATCAATTCTTAATGTTCACCTATAATTTATAAAAACTCTTTTAATGTTTCTATATATTTAGCTGAATGTGAATCACTTCCTAAAACCATTGGTATTCCCTTTTCAATAGCTAGTTCAAATACCTTTCCTTCTATATATAGTTCCTCACAATCATCTTTTCTTAATCCTGCTACATTAAAATCAAGTTCATATCCCTTTTCCTTTATTAAATCTAATATCTCATTTATCTTAGGAATAAACTTTTCATAATCATAAGGGAACTTTTTGTTAAATTTTCTTACCAAATTAAAGTGTCCAATTCTTTTTGGTTTATACGCTCCTAAATCACTATTTAAAGCCATTATTAATGTATCATAATATTTATTATACACTTCTTCTATAGACCCCAAATCATCTATAATCTTTTGAAACTCTTCTATGCTAAAGTCAATACAATAGTACTTATCTTTTTTACCTTTTATCATATGAACTGACAATATACTATCATCTAGTAAAGCCCCATATTTGTTTAAAATACTTTTTATTTCTTCTTCATATCCTTCTATATAATCAACTTCAACTCCAACATTCACGCGAATTTCATCTAAATATTTGAGCTTAAGTGATTTACCTTCATTTATATATAAAATTAATTTTTCAAATTTCATTGCACTATCATTAATTGGAGATGGATCTTTGAAATTTTTAGGCAGTGGTAAGTGTTCTGTAAAACTTATTTCACTTAATCCACACTTTATTCCTTCCTTTATATATTCTTCCATATTATCATCACTTCCATGTGGACAATAATGCGTATGTACATGTCCATCCTTACTTTTAAAGTCACATAAGTCTATACTACTAAAAAATTTATATCCACTTTTATGTTTATTTTTAACCCTATACATAGCAGTATCTGCATTTCTTATAAGAAGCTCAATCTTTTCTCCATCATTAGGATATATTGTTATTCCTATAGATGAATCTACATTACAATTTTTTTCTCCTAAAATTATATCCTCTCTTATAAATTTTTGAATATGTTCAACAATTTCAATAACCTCTTCTTTAGAATGAATATCATTTAATATTATTGCAAATTCATCTCCACCTAATCTTGCAAACAAATCTTTTTTTCTTAAGCATTCACCTATTCTTTTTGCAGTGCAAACTAAAACTACATCACCAGCTTCATGTCCATATTTATCATTTATAGACTTAAAAAAATCTAAATCTAAAAACAACACTGCAAAATTGCTATTTTCCTTTTTACTTTTTTTAAGTATTTCTTTGAAGCTTTTAAAAAATAATCGTCTATTAGGAATGTTGGTTAATTTATCATAATTAGCCATTCTATCTAACTTTTTTTCCATCTCTTTTCTTTCTGTAATATCAATTCTTGACCCAACTATAAACTTTCCATGTTCCTCTTCTAGAACTGGTGTTAACTTTGTAAGTGAAAATTTATTTACATCATTTATTTTTAATTCATCTTCAAATACACATACTTTTTCAGATTCTATACAATCTTTATAGTAGTTCGCAAATCTTTCTCCAACTTCTTCACCAAAAATTTCTTTTGGACTTTTATCTATAATATCCTCTCTGCTAAGATTAAATAAATCTAAATATGCATCATTAATTTTTATATATTTAAAAGTCTCGTCATCAAATATTTGAACTAAAAACAAAGCATCTTGTGTACCATTAAAAACTATTTCATATTGATTCAAGAGCTTTCTAATACTTGCAATTGAATATTTTAATTTTTCATTTTCCTCACAATCTATACACCTAATAGATATTTCATTTAAATTATCTTGCCATTTAAAATCTAATCTATTTTCATTTTTTTTAGTAACTTTTTGATGTTGAACTAATCTATAAGTATTCATTTTGAAATATTCTCTTTTCATTATTTCCTCCAATATATAATAAAAATTATCTCCAATCATTAAATAACATTTATTATATAGTTAATTACAAATTTACATATTATAACTTAATATAATTATATCATAATATATAATAAACATTTTTCTCATTTTCACCTATATATATCAAGTCTTTTCATGAAATTATAAAGGGCTTGTATCAAAATTTAATGATAAAATATAATTTGATACAAGCCCTAAATACCTATTATTTAATTCTAAAAATCATTAAACCGGATTAGATTTACTAACTTTTTTATTTACTCTTAAAATAGCCGCTAATAAAAATGACATACATTCTAAACTAGCAATCCAAAAACTAATCATAGTAACAGCATTAATAATTAAATCTTCTATTTTCACTTTTCCACTTAATCCAATTACAATAAGCATGATTAATAATAAAATAATCAAAACTGAAAAAGCTATTGCTGAAAATTTAAACAATTTATATATAGGCCCAACATTAACCTTTCCTTTTCCACATCTTTCTGAAAGTGATTTAAACCACCTATTCAAAGTTAAATTTCGCCTTTTTAGATCCCATAAATGATATGCAAAGGCAAAGAATACCCAAGTAGTAAACAAAGATAATATAATAATGTTTTCCACTAAAGTATTATCATCTCTAAGCATAAAAAAATAAGCTATTGTAACTATAACTGTTATTATTTCAATCTTTAATTTTCTTTCGTATACCTTCATTTCATCCTCCAACTATTAAATCTCAATTAAATATTATCAATTTATATATTTTTTGTAAACATAATGAAATTTAACTTTTTATTACACCACTAATATATTAACTAAATCAATAGGCGTTTCTAATTCTTTGATACATTCTATACCATCCTTATTAACACATCCCCAAAGAGCTAATGCAAAATCAGTACCAGCCTCTTTTGCACACAAATAATCTGAATATGTATCACCTATATAAAGACACTCACAAGGCTTTGCCCCTAAAATTTCAATTGCTCTCAAAATTGGTTCTGGATGAGGTTTACTATTTACTACATCTTCAAAAAGCACAGTAGCTTTCATATATTTATGGAATCCATTTTTGACCATATCTATTTGATACTGATCTTTAGTTTTAGAACTTGCTACAGCTTGTACATATCCTAACTCTTTAATACTATCTAAAACCTCTGTAATCCCCTCATAAGGAATTGCACCAAACTTATCTTCATTTACATATTTAACCCATCTTTTATGAACATTATTTATATCACCTATACCTAACTTCTCTAAAGTGACCTTACCTGGAAACGCCATATATTTAACTAATTCATTAAATGATAACTCTTTTTCTAATTCTTCATATACGATCCTTTGTAATGTCCTAACATTTATCCCTATAGTATCTAAAAGTGTACCATCTATATCCCAAATTATATATTTATATTTTCTCAAAATATAACCTCCTTATAAATTCTAAATACATATATTAAATAATATACTATTATAATAATAATTAAAGTATTTCTTTTACTCTTACTACAATTCCACCTTCTAACATAACTTTTATTCCATGATGATGATTAGGTGATTTTGTAAGTATTCTTTCTATTATTCCTTCAGTCAATTTGCCTGAACGTTGATCCTGCTTTTGTACACCTCTAACTTTTATTCCTGGTTTTAAATTAGCTCTTATTGTCCCATTCATATTATCTTTCTCCTTATTGTTGCCTTTGGTTCTTTTTCCAAAGTATCTCTATGCTTATTTTATCATACTCCTTATAAGTTCTTATTCTATGTCCTAAATTTTCAACAAAAGCTTTTGTTATTGATAATCCCAATCCTGTATTGTTATTGGTTCTTGATTTTTCACTCACATAAAATCTTTCAAAAATCTTTTCTATATCTATTTCATCTATTTTTTCAGTTGAATTGGTAAATTTAGTTATTATTACATCATCCTCTTCTCTCAAAGTTATACTTATAAAAGTACTACCATGTTTTATCATGTTCCCTATTAAATTAGAGAATACTCTATTTACTGCATTTTCATCAGAAATTATATTACTAACCTTGTCATCAATAATAACTTCTGGTTCAACACCACTATTTATAAAGCTTCCATAGTAAGTTGCTATATTTTCATATAATAAATCCTTTAAATTTATAGATCTTAAATTAAACACATAATCCTTACTATTAAGTCTTGATAAATCATAAAAGTTTGTGATCAACCTTTGAAGACTTTTAGCTCTTTTCTCAACAATATTCAGATATTCTTTCTTTTCCACTTCGCTACTCTTATCACTTTTTATAAGTTGAATATATCCACTTATTGATGTTAGAGGTGTTCTTAAATCATGGCTCATATTTGATATACTTCGTCTTAACTCTTCGTCCATTCTTCTATTTTCCGCTTTAACCATTTGATTTTCATCATAAATACTATTTATATCCTTTACAAGTTCCTCAATACAATTTTCTATGTCATTAGTTCTTATATTAATATTTTCACCATGCCACTCTTTTATTTGCTTTGATATATTTTTTATTTCTAATTTCATTCTTATAATATGCATGACTAAAAATACAATTATAAGAATTAAAAGAATATTTAAAATCATAACTCTCTCCTAAATAACAATAAGGCATTATGTAAAACACTTAAAAATTTATACCTATTAACTAAACAGACTATATAAAATAACTCTCATTATATTTTTATATAGTCCTATTTAGTTTTATATAGACATTTAAGTTATTTTCATAAAGCCTTGTAAAATCTATTCTCTATTTTATATCTTGTTTATTAAATATTCTTGAACCTATAAAAAGTCCTGATAAAATAGTAACTATTGAAACTCCCATAGACCTTAATATATCACTTATTTCTGCATTTTGTGATATTGCTAAAGCATTATTATAATATGGAGTCATCTCATATATAGCATCAAAAGTTGAATTTGTTCCATAGAATACTCCTATTATAGTTGGTACAAGTACAAATAAAACTACTGATATACCTATTGTTGCTCCATTACCTTTAACTAAGGTGCCTATTATCATCATTAATGATATAACAGCTGCACTAGCCATAACTGAACTTAAAAATGTTACTACCATTCCCCCAATTTGAGATAACTCAATTCCTGAAAATCCATTCATAATACCTGTTCCAAGAAAAGCTACTAAGGTTAATATTAATGTAAATATAACTACACCAATTACCATTGCTAGAAACTTAGATAAGTAAAATTTATTTCTACTCTTTCCATAAGCAAGTATATTCTTCATAGTTCCTTCTGTATATTCTTTAGCTAAGAATCCACCTACTAATATTCCTATTAATATTTCAATTACCCCTACTCCAAAAGATACATAATAAATATCTATTGGGCTATTGCTTTTTGGCAAACTAAATCCTATTCTCCCCGTAACAACCACTTCATTATTTGCCATAGCTAACTGCTCAATCATTTGAGCTTGTTGCTCATCACTCATAGCTGACATAGCTTCTTCCATAATACCAGTCATTATATCCGATGCTGCAAATATACTCATGAACGCTAGTATAATACACGCTCCACATAAAACTCTAAAAACCTTGTTCTTTGTTAATTTCAATAATTCTGCTTTAATCAATCTATTCATTACTTAGTACCTCCAACAAGTGTCATAAAATATTCTTCTAAACTTTCACCTTTTAAGCCAATGCTCTCAACAACTACCCCATTCATTGAAAGTGTTGAGTTTATTAATCCAACCTGATCTAAGTTGTTAAATATTTTTATGATGTTGTTTTCTAGCACCTTGTAATTTTTAATTCCCATTTCTTTTTCAAGTAATGTAACGGCTCTATCCTTATCATCAACCTTAAGTTCTATATTTTGTCTACACTTTTCATTTAAAGCTTCCTCTGAAAGCTCTTCTATAAGTTTTCCTTCACTCATTATTCCATAACGAGTTGCAAGTTCTGAAAGCTCTCCTAATATATGACTTGATATTATTATTGTCATATCTTTTTCTCTATTTAATTTCTTTAAAAGTTCTCTTACCTCAACTATTCCCATTGGGTCTAATCCATTTATAGGTTCGTCCAATATAAGTAACTTTGGATTGCCAAGTAAGGCATTTGCTATTCCAAGTCTCTGTTTCATACCTAAAGAAAAATTCTTAACTTTTTTCTTACCAGTATCATCTAGCCCTACTAATTTTAATACCTCATCAATGGTTTCTTTTCCAGCTATATTCCTAACTATTCTAGAAATCTCAAGATTCTCTCTAGCTGTCATATTAGGATAAAAACTTGGAGACTCTATTAAACTTCCAATCATAGTTCTTGCATCATTTAATTCTCTTTCACCATTTCTTCCAAATAGCTCCATATCCCCACTTGTTTTATGAGCTAGCCCTGTAATTATTCTAATTAATGTTGTCTTACCAGCTCCATTTTTCCCTATTAATCCATAGATGTCACCTTTTTTAACAGTAATATCTATATTATCATTTGAAAGTTGCTTCCCATACTTTTTAGTTATACCATGTGTTTTTAAAACTAAATCTCTCATTTAAATTTCCCTCCTGATATCTTATACTCTTATTCTATAAGGAACTTTATAAGATACCATAAATCAAAAGTTAAGAAAGTCTTAAGATTTTATTTAAAGCTCTTAAGATATTTTAGTTTATAGCTAAGCTTCAAGAACTGATTAATTTCACAAAGTATTTCTATCATCTACTCCAAAATAATAGCTAAAGCTTCGAAACTCACTTCGTTCAAACAATCTCAGCTTCTTAACGCTATTATTTTTACGTATATAATGAAATACTAATTGTTCATTAATACGTTCTTTACGCGTTATCTATAAACTAAAATATTTATTAAGACTCTATTAAAATTTAAGTAGTTACTTTATTCAGCTAATTTAAAACCTATTCCCCATATTGTTTTTATATATTCTGAATCTTTATCTGCTTTTGATAATTTAGTCCTTAAATTACTTACATGTACATTTACAGTGTTATCATCACCTAAGAATTCATTGTTCCATACTGATTCAAATAGATTTGCTCTTGTGAATACTTTATTAGGGTTTGATATTAAAAGCTCTAATATTGAAAATTCTCTGCCTGTTAATCCTAATTCCTTTTTATTTATAAAAGCTTGTCTAGATTCTGTATCCAATATAATATTTTTAAACTCAAATTTAGTTTTTCTGCTATCATTTTTTGAAAATCTCTTGTATCTCCTAAGCTGTGCTTCTACTCTTGCAAGCACCTCTTCATTTTCAAAGGGTTTACTTATAAAATCATCTGCCCCTAATTTAAGAACATTGATTCTACTATCTACCCCTTCCTTAGCAGAAATAATTATTATGGGAACAACACTATTCTCTCTAACCTTTTCTATTATCTCTTCCCCAGTAACTCCAGGTAACATTAAATCTAAAATTAAAAGATCATACTCAAATTGTTCTATACACATAATTCCTTCCGAACCTGAGTATGCACCTCTAACAGAATACCCCTCATTTTGCAGTATTCTACATATAAGATTATTTATATCTACATTGTCTTCAACAACTAAAATGTTCAACTTCATATCCCCCTACGTTCTATATACCAATTGTTAATTTTATACATACAAACATCTTATCATATCAAAATTTAAAATAATGCCCATATGAAATTAATTTACTTAATTTTAAAGATTAATTATAAATATACGCAAAAAAGCTGTACCAAACTAAATTTTATTATTAAGCTTTGATACAGCTTTTTCACAAATTCAAATCATTATAAACTTTTTAAGTAATCATCATAATCTTTTCTAGCTTTTATCTCAGCATTCATAGCTTCATTAAATAACTCTTCCTCAGACTTAAATAACTTAGCTAATCTCCCCTCATTATCTTTAAATTGATTTAAAGGAACATCATTAAGAATTCTATCTATATAAAACTTTCCATCCTTTTCAACCACATAAGCAGTATATTCATCACTTCCAGCAGATATAGTATCGTCCTCTTTATCAAATTTTATTTCAAATTCTCTATGAAATTCTACTTTATATTCATCATCTGGCTCTTTCACGATATTCTTTATATCTATATTTGACATTAACAATTCACTATTCAAATTATATTTAACTGTAGAATTAAAAACGGAATTATACTTATCTGCAACATCCTTATTACAAATTATTTCTTCACAATTTACAGGCTCTTTAGCGAAATCAAAAGATATAAATTTGCTTACTAAATCTTCAATAGGCGCTTTAATATTTTCATTATAAGTAACATTAGTTCCTATATTTTTATAATCACTAATCTCCTTCTTAGCAATCATGATAGACGATAAAGTTAAAACTGTTCCAACAGCTAAAAATGCAACAGTTACTCCATTTTTTCTTTTCATAGCATATTACCCTCCCACATTTATATTCCTTATTTTACCACTAATTTTAAATTTGAAAATTACAAAATCTTATCAAAAATAATTATTGCCTTTTATACTCAACTATAAACAAAAAGAGTGAATTAGAACTTGGTTTTAAAGTTCTGATTCACTCTTATAACTCCCACTAAATACTATTAGCCTCTAATTTTACTTTTTCTTCTGTTACTTTAAGAAATATTTCTAATAACTCCATTCTATTTATAGCAAAGTCTAAAATATCCTCTTCAACACGCTCTCTTTTATAATAATCATGAGTATATCTATTTCTAAGTTTTATAGCAGTTGATAAAAACCTACTTAAGTCATTATCAATAAATCCATATAAGCTAGATTTCTTTATAAGTTCAACTCCAGAATAACCATCTATGTAGTTTCCTGACATAACCAAGTATGTTTCAGCCATATCAATAATATACTCAGAAAAATCTTGAAAATATCCTATAATAGCTCTCTTTATATAAATAGATTCAGTGTTTTTATATTCTTTAATAGCTCCTTGCATAAGAATCAATGTCTCTTTTGCACTATTAAATTTTAAATTTAAGCTTTCCTTCTTATATTTATAATATGCTGCCGCCATTATATTCCTCCACTAATTTATTATCTCTATCTATCTTCTTTATTAAATTATCATTTTCTCTAATAAATTTATTAACATATAATCTGAAATCTATTTCCTTAAACTCATCTATTATTAATTTATCTTCACTATCTATGTATTGTCTAGCAAAAATACTATCAAAATCTCTCATATTTATAAATGTTAAATGTATTTTATCATATTCAAAGTACTCTTTTAAAACTGGTTCTAATTCATCCTCTAAATCAAACTCATCCATTACACTATCTCTTTTTTCTATAAGGACTAAAATATCTATATCACTTTTACCTTTAATCCAATATTCAGTTTCATAACTTCCAAAAACAGACAATGCTATTAAATTATTCATTTTATTTATATTTAAATCCTTTAATAACTTCAAACAAATCCCACCTTTAAATAAATACATTTACTCTATAAATAATTATACCATTACTATTCCATAATTATAAAATAATATTTCTTACTTAGCTAACAAAGTTTTTACAAACTCTAAATTATTGTAGTCATGCTGCTTTATATAATTTAAAAGATCTACTAAATAAGTCTTATGATGCTCTACTACCTTAGCAAAACATTGTACAAATCTTACGACTTCTTCTTTTGAAAGAGATATATTTCCTTCACTCTCTTCATTATTTAAATACATTCCAACTAAGTAAAATCTCATAAATGTATATCTTATAAGTAACATTATATAACTATCAAATATTGATTCTATTTCGCAGAATGGGAATAAGTTGCTATATATGAAGTTAACTAAGAAGTTTTCGAATATATAGCTGTTAGGCTCTAAGAACTTTTCTTCATATTCTTCAAAAGCTTTTACAAATCTCTGAACATTCTTTTGTAGGTAACCTTCTTCATTTAAGCTAAATCCATCTACAACTTCTCTTGAATATTCCTTAAATCTTTCACTATCTATATCTTTTTCTACTCTAAGCATAGTAAATATCTTTTTAAAGAAATCAACTTGAATTGCATAGTTTAATGGATTTTCAAAGTAATCTTCTTGAACTGAATTTATATCATACTCATTTATATACTCTAATGCCTTTTCAGGATTATTTTCATATTCATCTTCTAATCCACTTATGAACTCACCTAATATGTATAATCTTCTGCTTAAAGAAAACTTTCTGTTTTTTATTATGTTTATACTTACTTCTCTTATCTCTTTTAAAAACTCAACTGGAAGCCATTGTTCCTTTCCAAGTTCAGTATTTACCTCACTTGAAACTATATGCTTTCCTAAAACCTCATCACTTTCTGAGAAAGTTAATCCATCCTCTTTAAGTAAAAATATTCTAGCTGCTTCAGGACAAGCTACTGCAAGTGACATTTCATATATTCCATCTATTTTATTAAGTACTCTAGGAAAAGATGTACAAACATTTGAAAGATACTCTTCTCCTAAATTAGAATGAATAATGCAATAATTATCGCTTTTTAAGAAAGGACATCTTTTATTATCTCCTAACTTAACCTTAGCAAAATCTATTTCATCACATTGGCATCTTTTATTTTTAATAAGATTACTTTCAAGAATGTTTTTCATTTCACTTTCTTGAACACCTTCATATTGCTCAAAAGTAATCTTATCAATATCAACATCCCAACCTATACAACAACTATCTTCACAGGCTCCCCCTATACACTTAAACTCCTTAAGATATTTAGGGTATCTCATTCTCACGCTTTTACTCATTAATATACTTCCTTTTCACTTTATTTAACTCACTAAATTATTTTATCATAATATCCATATTAAGTTATGTCTGAAGATATAGATAGAAATAAATTTTCACTTAAAATACAGTCTTAATAAAAAAACTTTTTATATGACTTTCTAAATTTTCTTTATTAGCATTTAATTGAGGAATTCTATTTACGTTAGCTCCAGAAGGATGTGGAAATCCTTTAAGAATCTGCTTCTCATTTATTAATCCATCGTCTTGAAGCTTATCTAAAACCTCTTCAACAGCCTTTCCTAAAGGAATCAATAGTATATTCTCAAAATCCTCTAAGCTCTTAAGCTCCTCAACAAAATTTTCATAAACATACTTCATTAAAAACTCACTTTTCATAAGTTTAGGAGTATGTCCAGTATAGTTAGCTTTCTTAACAAATACAGGATAAGGTATTAGAGCAGTTGTATGTAATAATGAATCTTTCTCTCCAAATAGTTCACTACAACTTTCTACGCCTAAGACTTTATTAAGTTCAACCTCATCTAACATTTCAATCATATTTTTTCTTAAACTTCCACTGAATCTACCTGCAACTTTACAGTCATATTGTATCTTTTCTATTGGATCATTATTTTCAAAGCCCTTTCTTGCAGTGGCTAAAGCTGTGCTCATCTGATTAAATCCAGGTGTTATTCCAACTATAAAGACCTTAGCCTTAGGGTTTATAAATTCATTATGTGGTGCATAATAAATTTCAACATTACCTTCCCTATCAATTAAAAAGTCCTCTGTTAGTATCTCATCTTTTGTATATTTATCTTCTAATGGAAGCTTTCTTATAACTTCCTCATAATCATATAATGTTTTTTTCATAATATCTTCACCCTAACTTTCTATATCAAGTTTTATTCCATTCTCTTTAAGCCAATTGCTTCTAATCTTATAATTAGGCATAATTCTAGAAACTTCATTCCAATAATCTTTAGAATGATTTTTATGTATCATATGAGTCATTTCATGAACAACAACATAGTCAATCACCTCAACTGGAGCCATTATAATCTTCCAATTGAAAAGCAAGTCATTATAATATGTGCAACTACCCCATCTTCTTTTTTGTTCTTTAACCTTAATACTTCTTGGCTTCATAGAATAATACTTTTCGTAATAACTTACTCTTTCTCTTATTTTCTTAATAGCCATATCCCTATACCATAATTCCAAAGCCTTCTTTATCTTATTAACCTCTTTAGTATAGCTTTCAATTATAATCTCATCTTCAATTATACTTACCCTTATTTTCTTAATTCTATTGTCTATGATTACCTTAAAACTGTATTCTTTTCCTAAATACAGAAACTTTTCACCATTCTTAAAATCTCTAATAGGTTTATTAGAAAACCTCTCCTTAGCTCCATCTCTCTTTGCTATTATCCAATCTCCCTTTTTAATAACTTGATCAATGATTCTATCTTTATCAATTCCTATTGGTGCCCTAACCTTAACTACCCCATTTTGCAAAACTTCTATACTCATAGTTTTTCTTTTGCTTCTAATAAGTTGAAATTCTACAATTTCTCCTCTGAACTGAAAACTTAAATTCATTTCTCCTCCTAATTTTAAAAAGGCTTAATTTCAATTTTAGGCTCTGTTTTAGACCATGGTTGATTTCTAAATATATATTAAAGACCCTCTTGATAAGAGATCTATAGTTAATTATCTATTTAATTTTTGTATGTATTTAATAGCTTCTCTAAGAACTCAATATTCTCCATATAATAATCATTAGCCCTCTCATAGGACCAACTACAATGCTCTATAACCATAAGAATTAAATACTTATCCAACAACTTATAGAACCCTTTATCAACTCCTATATACCTATTATATCCTTTTAAAAATTCTTTTTCATAATCTTTATTTCCATTAAAATACTTAAAATATAAATTAGCCAAATCATTACAATAATCATCTGGATAACTCTGTTCAAAATCTATTATAGCTTGAATACTATAAACTCCATTTTCATTTTTAACCAATACATTTCTTCCATCAAAGTCATTGTGTGTTAACCTAAAGTTTTCTTTTTGAAATAAACTATTATAATTTTTTCTAACTATCTTAATTCCTTTAATTAACAATTCCTTATAGGGTGACTTCTGTTCATAAATTTCAATCACTCTTTCCTCAAACTTCTTAATTTTATATTCTTTAAAATCATTTATTCCAATACTTTTATTCCAATTTAGTGCATAATCAAAAGTTTTATATGAATGAATTTTGCCTAGAGCTTCTCCAAGTTCATAAAATAACCTTAATATGTTTTCCTTATTTAAAGTTAAATATATATTTTCAAAAACTTCTCCTTCTATATAATCCATCAAAATCCATTGCTTATTGTTATACTCTCCAAAATCTTTTATTATAGGTACCCTAGTCCTACAATCGCTTAGAATTTTTAGAGAATTGAGTTCTCTTTCTCTCTTATCATTTCTATAGTAACTCTTAAAAACAAACTTATCCTTACCATTATCAATCCTATAAACTAAATGTCTTCCTATATGATGGTTCCCTATAGAATTAATTATAATGTCATTGTTTAAATTAATATGTTTACTTATTAATTTCTTTATTTTCTCTTCTGTATAACTCATATCTTCTCCTACTTACCTTTCAATTTAAGCCATTAATTTTAATATACACTTTTAAAACTTAAATAACAAAATTTATAAAAAAATTGCTAAACTAGATTTTACTCTAACTTAGCAATCTTCTACTTATTTATAATTCCAACTTTCATTTATCCAATTAAACATTTTAATATTTGAAAATGCTATATCTCTATATCCCTCTTTTGCAAAGAAAGCAATCATTATAAGTTCTATAGATAACATCATATTCTTTAAGCTTAATTTCTCACTTTCATTTAGTGAAAGTTTTATATCATACCCTTTAATAAAGCTCTTTGAAAACTCTATCCATTTTTCTCTTTTTTCTTCATCATTAAATATTGTGGCTAAAGCCCCTGTACATAAATAACATAGATCAAATATTCTTGCATTTATCTGAGTTAAATCAAAGTCTATGTATCCAACTAATTTTTCATTCTCAAAAATCATATTTTCACCATGAAAATCTCTATGAATAAGTTGTCTAGGTAATTCATTATATATAGTTGAAAAGTTTTTAATTGTCCCCTCAATACTATTAATAAATTCTAATTTTTCACATTCACTTAAATCACAATTATCTAAATATAAGTCTATTTCACATTTGACCCATCCATTTAATTCCTCAATAATATTCCCATCCATTATTTCTTTGCTTAAATTTACTTCTTTACTTAAATTGAATAAACCTTTATGAAGTTCTGCTAAACATTCTCCTAAGTAAGCAGCTCTTTTTAAATAATCACCTTCAAAGTAGTCCTTAAGAGCATCTCCCTGAAGCTTATTAAATAGTACATAATACTTTTTATCTAATGAAAAATATAATTCCCCATATTTTGTTGTAACAACTCTTTGTACTGGAATATTTTCTTCTAAAAGTGATGTTGATATATTAATATTTTTCTTAATCTGTTCTTCATTTCTATTCATTTTCAATATATATTTTTCACCTATACCCCATATGTGTTTTTCTCTATCAGTTTTATACTCTATATTCTCTTCCATAATATCTAGTGACTTATCTAAATCCCAATTCTTTAATATAAATTTCAGTTCTTTTTTAGTACTCAAACTTTTCTCACCCTTTTCTTTATCTTATATTAATAATATTAATGTCTTTTACTAATATATTAAACCTATAAAACTCTTCATAAAAAAATATGAGCCAAACTACATAATTTTAGCTTGGCTCAATTAAACTATTTAGATTTTTCATTCAATATTATTCTATCTATACTTTTTCTAGATAAGAAATACTTTTCTGAAAGTTCTTGTCTATTAACTCCATTTAAATATTCCTTATAAATACTCTCATTTCTCAATTTAATTTCTTCACGAGCAGATGTTTTACTTCCCCATTCTTGTCTATTACACTCTTTCCTGGGGATATAAATATATTCTCCATCCACATATTTCTGAATTAACTCAATAACTTCCTTTGGTAATACTTCCTTTGCTGCAATATAGCACATACTTAATGCCCCTCCTAAATATATAAAAACTTAATTATTTAGGTTAGCAAAGGCTATTATTTATTTAACAAGACACTTTAATAATTAGTATATTATCTGATATGTTTTACTATTATATCATTAAACTAAAAGTTCTTTCCGTAGACTATGTTTTAAAGTTAATTTTATTTTAAACTAAGTCTTTATTAAAAATGCAATAGCCATTTGCTATGCATTATTAGCAGGTTCCATCATAAAAAAACTCCTCCTCTTTATACCATATATTTATAGAATTATATTAAATACTCTCTAAAACTCTAGCAGAATCATTTGTAAGTTTAATTAACAAATTATATTCTTCTAAACCTAATATTTCTTTATATCTATCATGTAGTTTAACCCTGTATTTTTGGATATCTTCTTGTATTTCTTCACCTTTTTCAGTTAAATGTATATGCGACATCTTACCTATCATTCTTCTTTCAACTAGTCCCTTTATAACCAATTTATCAATTAATCTCGTAATTGTTGAAGGCTTTAAATGGAGTTCCTCGCATAATTCCTTTTGAGTTATTCCTGGTTTAAATTTTACTCCAAGAAGTATATAAATATATGTAGGTGACATTCCTAATGGTCTTAATTCTTCCTCAGCTATTTGTGCTGCTATTTTCTTTAATCTAGTAGCAGTAAAAAACAAACATTCACAGAAATTTTGTTCAAGCATAATAATCCTCCGTCCTGTTCTTTGTAAAACTATTTATTAAATCCCTTACTTTTCCTATATATATTATATTAAAGATTAAAATTAAATTTTGCAACAAAATCTATTCCACATTTTTACACGAAAACAGAATATAGCCATAACCAAACCCACTATATGCAAAAATATAAAACAAAAAGGGATGGTATCAAAACTTAATAATAAACCTTCTAAAGATTATTAAGAAAATATAAATCAATTCTCCTAATATATCTGTCCGCTTCATTAATAAATTATTCTGATACATCCCTTTTCAATTCACACTAATTATTTTATTAGTAATTGTTCTTTAGCATGTACAAAAGTAGTAAGTAAATCATTATAAGGTGTGCTTATGTTAAACTCCTTACCCTTTCTAGATACATATCCATTTATATAGTCAATCTCTGTAAGACGATGATTTTGAATTAAGTCTTGGTGCATTGATGGGTAATGCTCTCCTGCTTGACTTGGATCATATATCTTTTCTATTCCTCTTGCAACCTCTTCAACATTTAATGTAACATTATATTTTTCAGCTATACTTGCAAATTCTTTTATTATGCTACGTATAAGTTCTGAAGCTTCTTTTAATTCTCCGAACTCTTTTATATTACAATCTAATATTGTACAAGTACTATTTAATGTTCCATTAACACAAGCTTTTCTCCATATTGAGAATATTACATCCTCACTATAATGAGCTTTTAATCCAGCTTCACTTAATATATCACATATTTCTCTTGCTTCAACATTCATTTTTGGATCTAAATTTTGTACTTCTAGACTTCCGTCACCAGTTAACACAGCATGTCCAGGACCTGCTAATCCGGCTGTCCATAAGGTTACACCCATAAGAATATTTTTTCTATCTATATATTTTTCAAGAGTTTCATCATGTCCTAATCCATTTAATAAACATAATACTCTTGTATGTTCTCCAATTATATGTTTAACAGATTTTAACATTGACTCTAAACCCATTGATTTAGTAAATAATATCATTAATTCCGGTACTTCTTTAGCCTCTTGAGGTAACATAGCTGGTATTTTTACATACTTAACTTGTCCATTTTCTTCGATTGCTAATCCTTTTTCATTAATAGCATCAACATGAGCTTTCCATCCATCCACTAACTGAACAGTATTACCTGCTTCATGTAACATATATCCAAAACGTGAGCCCATAGCTCCTGCTCCAACAATTGTTATTTTCATTTAAATCAACTCTCCTTTTTTATCATATAGTACATTAAATATATTTAAAGATATTTTCATCATATAAATGTAGAACTTTTCTACAAACAAAATCTACTGCAAAAGCTCCAACAAATGGAATTACAAAGAATGCCATTATTACGCTTATAATAGATGCTGCACTATTCATAGCAGCTAGTGGTCCTACTAAACCAACTATTCCAAAACCAGCACTATTTGCAGTTCCTAGCATATTGAAGAAATATGCTCCTAATCCACTTATAATACCATTTAATACTATTGGTACTGCTATTATTGGATACTTTACCAAGTTTGGCATCATCATTTTCATAGCTCCTAATAATACTGATAAAGTAACCCCACTTTTGTTTACTCTAATTGATCCAATAACTAATACTGCTGTACAAGCTGTAACACCTATAGCAGCTGCTCCTGCTCCTAATCCAGTTATTCCAATAGCTATACCTATTGCAACAGTTGAAATTGGTGAAATAATTAAAATTGAGAATGAAATACTAATTAAAATACACATTAATAATGGCTGTAAAGTTGTAAAGTTATTTAATAAATCTCCGATTACTACTGTAATTTGTCTAACATATGGTAGCATAAGCATTCCAATAAATCCAACGCCAGCTCCAGCTATTATTGGTAATAATAATATTGTTAAAGAACCTAATTTATTTCCTATTAATCTAATAACAAGTACTGCTATACAAGAAACTAACATTATATTTATTAAGTCTCCTATACCAACTAATTGCACCCCTACTTCAGTAACTTTAAATGCTCCTGAACCTAAGAATACTGCAGCTCCTACTATAACTGATTGCATTGCATTTAAGTTAAACTGTAAAGCAACTAAACATCCTATAAGTACTGGAACTATAAATTGCATTATATTTACAGCATTATATAGCGTAGCAAATATAGGTGATACATCTATTAATCCTTTAAAAATTGATCCTAAAATTGCATTTGGAATTAATCCAACAACTATTCCTGTAGCTGTTCCTGCTAACACCTTATTTAAATAATCTTTTGGTGTTAATCTATCACTTTTTGGTATAAGTTTTTCTTTTTCTACTATATTCCTTTGTGCCATAATACTCCTCTTCTTTCCTTTTTAATTTTATATAAAATCTTTATATAAAAAATCCTTAAAGATTAAGTTAATTTAATTTTCCCTGAATTGTTTGTTTATTTTTTATCATTCACATGCAAAAAAAATATTTCCTAAAATATAAATCACTAGTAATTTATCTCAAAATTAATTGTTTACACTGCAAATCTCTAAGTTTTTCAAAATTATATTTGTATGTACAACTAACTTTCTAAAAACAATATATCACAAAGCAAATACAAATTGCAATATATTTCGACAAAATAAGTTAAAAAAATAACAACTTTTTTTAAGATAATTTAAATTGCCCCACAAATTCTATTTATACTTTAAGAGTTACTAGAAACGCTTCTTGAAATAAAGTATCTCTGAAAGCCTAACTAAACTCAACATTAGCTTAAAGAAAGTAAAAAAAATAAGTTAAGCATAAATAAACTGATATTCATACTTAACTTGGCATATTTTTATTATTCTTTTACCCAATAACTACTACAATCATTAGAACGATTTAAGAATCCATATTCTATCAAAGCTCTTCTTAATCTTGCATAATCATCATATATTCTTTTCAAAATCCTATTTATTTCTTTTTCTGAATACTTTTTACCCTTTGAAAAATTTTTAACTACTTGACTAAGTATTATTATCTTTTTCTTCTCTTTTGAAGGAAATGTTTTTATTGCTCCACTTTCATCCATATAAATTTTAATTACACTTTCTTTCTCTTTATCTGTAATATTATATCTATCATCTAAAGTTGTGGCTGTCTTGTGCGCATCACATAATGACTCTTTTTCTAATATAGTTATATTTTTCCTTGTATTTGATGATAGTAATTCCATCATGGCAATAAAAAGTCTTGCCTGTTTTTCTTTCTCTCTTAATTTATATCTATGATTTCTTATTGTTGATTGAGCCACCCCTAGCTTGCTTGCTATCTCTTTATCACTTAATCCTGATGCAATAAGTATTAATAATTCTCTTTGTACTTCTGATATTCCTGTAAATGAAGTGTTCATTCCTAAAAGATATTCTAATGTTGAACCATGCTTTTCTTTTATATGAATCATTGTAGCCTTTTTGGCATCATAAAGCACAGAATCTATATCATAGATTCTCCCCTTAATAAACTCTTCCTCACAAATTATACATTTAAATGATTCCTCTAGTTCAATGTACCCCCTTTTTACTTCTTCAATATTAGCACTCCAGAACAATTCTTTATTATCATTCATAATTCTCAACTCCTTTATTATTTTCACTTTAGACTCTATTTTAATAACCCAATATCTTCTTACTATTATAATATAGATATTTTTATATTTTGTCTATATATAAATAAACTTTAATGTATTTTATCTATATTTTATTCTGCACCATATAATAAAAATTCTTTCAAAGACTAAAATTGAATCTATTTATTAAATCCGGATAATTTTCGGAAACTTTAAATAAAAATTAACATCTTTTTAAAAATATTTAAACAATCAAAATAAGAAATCAACTAAGGAGAAATACATATGAACTTTTGGAACACTATTAATAAACTTATTGGAATAATAGGCATTATTTTATCCCTATTAATAGGCTTCCCTAGAGTATATGTAGGCCATCATTATCCCCAACATGTCCTTGCTTCATTTGTAATTGTAATTATCTTAAATATACTCTATGTCAAATTCTTAAGTAAAACTGTTAAAAGAATATATTTTTCACTTGAAAAACATATTCCTATATTAAATAAGTTAGTAAAATAAAAAATATAATTTAATTTATAACTTTTCAAAATTTATATTAGGTACAATTTAATATAATAAAACTAAAAGCTATATCTCCCTTAGGTGATATAGCTTTTTGAATTCAATAAACTTAAAATTTATATCGTTTTAAAGACGTATTTTACTTTTATAATCCACAATCCACTTCATTTTCAATGTTATATTCTTCATCTCCAAATACTCCATTTAAAAAATCTGGCATAAAGAATTTGTTACTCATTTTCTTTAAATCTTCTTTATCATAAATATTATGTTTAGTTAATATTTCTTTGGCATCTTTTATATTTTGATTCATTGATATTTGAAGTTCTTTAGCCTTTTCTGAATCTAATGACCCATTATTATGACATAAGAATTCTCTCAATTCTATTAAAGAATCTCTAAATTTATCATTTAACTCACTAATAGTTTTAACCTCTTCATCTGATAAATCTTCTTCATCATAATCAGCACTCGGATCTTCAAATAATAAATCAGTAACTAGGTAATAATACTCACCTTCAGCTTTTTTAGCAAGCTCTTTTAATTCACTGATTTCATGATGAGCAAGATTCTCTAATTTATCTACTTTGAATTTTTCCTTAAACTCTTCTTCTGTAATATGTTTTATATGTAATTCTTTCATATCTATGTTCTCCTTTATAATAAATCTTCTGTAAATAAAATCAAAATTTCTACTATAATATATTTTAATTTTATTATATCATCACTATATAAAAATATAAATCTACTTTTCCCAATATGGTGGTCTCTTTAATTGAGGTGGTAACTTTGTCTTATTATCACCTATTGCTGTATTTATTTGTGACTGAGTAAGAAATACTGACTTACTTAAATCTGCTCCCTTAAGATTTACATCTCTCATATCAGCTGCTTGAAAGTTTGTTCCACTTAAATCACATCCACCTAAATCTGCCGCAATAAGTAAAGACCCTCTTAAATCAGCCCCTCTTAAATTGCTTTTTTTAAGATTTTTTCCAATAAGATTCTTACTTATATTTTTATTAGTTGTATTATACTTTTTGATAACTAAGTTACTTACTTTTCTTAATACTAGATTAACTCTCTCTCTATGTTTTTCTACATCTAAATTTAATAAATCACTAGCTTCTAAACCAGTAAGCTCTTCTGTCTCATCAATTATACATTTAATATCTTTCCTTATACTAATACTTTCTTCCATAGTATAAGCCTCTGTAAGATACCAAAGCATTTCATATAGTTGTCTCATTACTAAAAATGAATCAAATATTTCCTGAGATAGTCCCTTAGATTCAATCCAGCTTTCTCCCTTATATGTTTCTTTAGCAACCTTTTGCCCTGCACCAAAGCAATCATAAGAAGTGCATCCTTTGAGTCCTTTTTCTCTTAAACTTTTATGTATTTTACAAGTAAAATCTTTATTTAAATTAACACATGGCTTACCTGCAACTTTATCTACTGGAAAACCATCGCATTTTGAAAAATATAAAGCTACACAACAAAACCCAAAACACTCTCTACAATCTATATTAAACTTACTAAACAAATTACTTTTATCTTCATAAAATATTTCAGACATAATCTATCTCCTAACTTAAATATTAAACTGCCTTTCCTAATTATACACCATAAATATTAAAATTAACTTAATACACACATATATAAATATTAGTTTAAAATATAGCATTATATAAAAATAAGGATATATCAAAATAGTCTTTAATAAAAATTTCAAACATGCTTCCTTGAAATATATTTGAAAACTTATTATTAACCTTTGATATATCCTCTAACTATTTATTTTATTAATATTCTTTATTTACTACTCCTAAACCAGCTTCAACTAATTCCATTTCTCTTTCAACTTCTGGACTTATTGCTTTTACAAATAGATTTAAGAAATTGTATAACACATAGAATATAACTCCTGTAGCTATAAAAATTTCAACTTGTGCAACTAATCTTAATATATTACTTAGTACACTATATTCTGAAAATAAAGCACTCATTTTCATAGCTGCTACTACACTTATTGCAAGTGGGAATGTTAATGCTGCATATGTTGGTACAAATCCCTTTTTAATAAATCCTATAATATAAGTATAAACTAATCCTAAGTTGAAAAATGAAGTTACTGCTAAAAATCCTAAAAGAAACATATTAGGTGTATTTGTTATTGTTAAATATCCTGCAATACAAAGACTTGCTGGTGCTGCCATAATACCTATAGTTGGCATTTTATGATCTTCTACTTTATCTTTATGCCAAAACATTCTATAAACCATTATTGGCCAAGTTACTATATAGAAAAATACTCCAAAGTAGAAAAGAAATCTTGCTACTCCCTCATGTCCCATTCCAGGACTTGCTACTGTTCCAACTACCATTCCAATCCAGACAACAAACCAACTTGGTATCATATCTTTAAATCTATGTTCTTTAATTCTTATAGTGAAAAATATTAAAAATATTGAAAAGTGAAATATAACTGCAAATATCCATATACCCTCTGCTAAGTTTGGTAAAAAATCAACCATTGTTGATGCTATTAAAAATAATGCCATATCTATTGTTGGATAAAAACTTCCTAAAACAGGATGTTTAATTTCTTCAACTATTTTTTTTGGAAACATTATAGTTCTTATTCCCATTAATGTTAATGCTATAATCGCTACAGCTACTGATATTGGTTTTAAAAATTCAACTCCAAAGCCTTGCCATGCGTTACTTATTGTCATAAAAGCAAGCACTGTTCCACATATTCCTATTGGATAATTTTCTAATTTATTTAAACTTTTTTTTAAATTCATTTTGTGTCCTCCTTGACTTCAGTTATCTTACAACTTTATGATAACTCCAATATATGCATAAGTGAAATATTATCATTTTATAAATATAATAATTAAATACTTATATATAAATATTTTTGTATTTAGTTTTAAAAACTAATTTGCTTTTAATTTTTCGTAAAAAAAACTAGTAAATCCAATACTGGATTTACTAGTTTTTTATAAATAATTTATTCAAAGTTGATTTTTAATTTTAATTTCTATTTTATTCTGCTAAATTTAATAAATACTCTTTATCTTTTACAAAAATAATTTTATTACCCTTTAATTCAATTACTCCTAATTTATCAAACTTAGAAAGTTTTCTACTTACAGTTTCTCTCGTTAGTCCACAGTAATTAGCCATCTGTTCTCTATTGAGTGGCAATAATATTTTTACCCCCTCTTCATTTTCATGTCCATACTTATACATAAACTCTACTAACATTGTAGCAACTCTAACTTCAACATCTTTTGTTGCTAAATTCTGAGCCAAATTCTCTGCTGAAGTTATTCTTTTAGCCATTTCTTGAATTATCTTTATTGATATTTTAGGATTATTTAAAAGAATCTCATCTAAATCTTTTTTATTAAGAATACATACTTTTCCTTCTGTTAATGCATATGCTGAAAAGTTACTAAGAGTATTCTCAACAAAAACATTGTTTTCTCCAAAGAAATCCCCCTTAGATAATATGTATACAATTTGTTCTTTTCCATCCTTTGTTAGCTTACAAATTTTAACTTTTCCCTCTCTAATCAAAAAAAGTTTATCTGATTCTTCACCTTCTCTACAAAGAACATCGTTTTCTTCAATATTTTTGTGTTCTGTCATATTCACTATTTTAAGTAATTCATCATCAGATAATGAAGAAAAAATTAATATATTTCTAGCACAAAGTCCATTCTTTGATGCACAATTGCATGTATTACACATAACCTCAGTCCCTCCTAATTATTTAGCTATATCAATTATATAATAAGGCTCTGTTTTAAACCAATATTGATTTCTAATATAACTTAAAAACCAACACCTTATTAAAACAGAGCCTTATAAAAAGCAAATAATACATCACTAACTAATAGTAACACTTACAAATATATATACCGATTAACATCTTCCTCTAGTATCTAGGAAATAATATACTATTCTCTTTATGAATATGTATGAATAAATCTTTTTCTAGATCATGTAATTTTTCATACACTAATCTGTAAGTAAAGCAAGCCCATTCTGGAGCCTTATAATCATTAGTTATTTCTGCTAACTCCTTCAAAATATCTCCTGCTGCTTCATGTTCAGAAACAATCATCCTTATCTCTTCTTCAATCTCCAACTTTTCTCTTTCATCTTTTATTTGATCGTATTTCAACATTAAAGGGAATAAAACTTTTTCCTCTTTAACTAAATGTTCCTCTAATTCACATTTTAATTGACCAAAAAGCTTGTGAATCTTTATTAAAAGTTCTGGCTCATGAGAAAAATGTACTCTAAGTATTTTGACCATTAATGGGTCTATTTCTTTTAATAAATTAAATGTAGTTTCATGATGAGTTTCTACTATATGTTTTATCAAATTTTCTGAAGACTCTTCTCTCCAATCTACATACTTAGAATTTTCAAATTTAAACTCTTTGAATTCATTATTTAACTCTATAAGAAATTGATCAATGTCTATCCCCTTTTCTTTAAGAGCATTTTCTAAAGTTATTGTTCCTCCGCAGCAATAATCTAATTCCATATCATTAAATCTTTTAACTACTGCTGGATAAATAGTAACTACTTCACCTAAACTAAAATCTTTTTTAATAACTTTTTCCATATCTTTCTCTCCTCTAATATCTTTAATTATATATCTAATTCTTACTTATTATCTCTCTATACATTCTTTTGGAGTGAATGGACAATATCCTATTTCATCACACTTATTCCTCATACATTTCCAAATTTCTTCATCCTTTATAGCTTCTAATGCTGTTGGATATAAAATATAATTTTCTTTAAAAATATGATCTTTAAGTTCAAAACAAATTTCTTTAGATAAATCTTGAATATTTACTTTAAAATCTTCAAAATCAAGGTACTCTACAACTTTTATAAGTTCTTTTAATCTGCTCTTCTTTTCTCTTAATTGATCATGTTCTAATCTCATAATTCTTGTTGGTCCTGTTATTTCTCTTTTCTCTAATTCTGGGAACAATACATCTTCCTCTCTCTTATGATGAAGTTCTGCATCTAAAATCCCTTGAATTATTTCTAATGCTCTACCAAATTCTTTTCTCTCTCTATCATACTTATCCATTTTTATTATTTCATTACTTACAGTATCAAGTTCATCTAATAATCCTAAAATCTTTGTATGCTCCTCAACTAAAGTATCTAACACATGTCCTCTTGATATATTACTTTTTAACTTTTCAAGTTCATCCTTAAGTACTTCCATATGTATATCACAAAGATGTCTTAATTCACTCGGCTCCATACCATCATCTATAAGATTCTGCTCTGCAATTGATAACTCTAATGGATCTATTGCTTTTACTATATCTAATCCCTCTTCTTTTAATTCTTTAGTTATTCCATCTTTATTTATTCTCTTTAAGAAATCTGTTAGCATGTCAATTCTTTCTGAGTCTATTATTTTTGCTTGTCCATTCTTTAATATAACTTTTTTATTTTCCATATATATTTAATAGCAATTTAACTTTATTGCTATATCCTCCTATAAAATCAATTTTCTTATTGGCTAGTTGCCTCTCTTATGGTGCTATTATAAATTCAAAATACATATTTAAAATATGACTGGAATCACATTAGAAAAATTCTTATCATTTTAGTATGATATAATTTTAAAAATATAACTCTTCTTAAAGTATAAAAATAAAAGCATAATGAATTTAAATTCATTATGCTTTCTTTGATAATTTAAAATATATAATCTTTTCTCTTATTTTTTCTTAAACTCTTCAATGATTTTTCTTAAAACCTGATCCAAAACTTCACCAAGAATTAAAATAATGAACAACTTAGGATATTTAAATAAGATATAGCCCATAATTCCAAGACTAATAATACAAAATAATAACATTAAAATAAGAAATCTACCTATTGTAATGGTTCCATCATCAGCTTCTAACTCTGTATCCTCCAATGATTTTTCCAACCTAGGTTCAATTATAGGAGAAATTATTCTATCTAAAATAAACACTGACCAAAATATCATCCACGCTCCACTTTTATAGCTATAAATATATATTGGCAATGTAGCTAATGCTAATATAAATGTAATTATTATACTTGTTTTTTTCATTCTATCCCCCTATTTATATAAGTTATTTTCTTAAGCCTCGTAACATTAATAATAATCCTAAGCTACTTATTATAAAGCAACTCATTAACCCTGTTTCTAATGATATATTTGCAGTAAACCCTATTACAGGATTAATTGAAATAGCTACAACACTTCCAATTACAGAATATATAGATAGCATAGTAGCCCTATCTCCTGTATTTATAGATTTATTTTTTATATCTATAACCATTGGAACCATAAGTTGACTAGCACCAGTAATAACCATTATAAATAAAACACTTAGTATTGGTGAGTAAGTAAAAATAAGACTTCCTACAATAATTGAAATTACAATACTCAAAACAATTAAAGCTTTATTTTGTCCTAACTTTGCACTTACTTTATAAGACTTAGCCGATATTAACCTTACAATCGCTTGTACTGCTAATATAATACCAAAATATTTTATTGCAATTCCACTTCTAACATATTGTCCTTGATTTAAAAATACAGTTATACTTTGTACAACTTCCTCAATCAATGCAAAAGATATTATAAATACAATAAAACTCTTGTTTTTTATAGCTAATTTAAAATTTTCTTTTAAGTTTACTTCCCTGTTTACCTCTTCTCTCTTATCAATTAAAAAGAATGCAACAATAAAAGCTATTCCATAAGGAATTATTGTTAAAAATGCTGATGCTTCCATAGAAATATTTATAATAAATATTGATAATATGGATGATAAGAAAAATCCACTATTAGCATAAAAGCTATACTTTCCAAAAACCTTCTCACTATTTTCTTCTTCATCTATTGAAAGATAAAGTAATGCTTCATCACATCCAGATAATCCAGCCAAAGATATTGCTAGATTTATTATCTCTATTTTAAACTAGCATTGATTTTAGATAGAACTGCAATACTATTTGCAAATCTCTACTTTAATCTTATTCTCTTTTCCTGACTTCATATTTTTTATATTTACAAGCCTATTTTCCACCTCTTCCTCTCCAATTAAAATCACATTACTTACTCCAAGTTTATTAGCGTACTTCATCTTTTTCTTCAAAGAGTCTTCCTCAAAATAAATTGATACATTATAACCTTTCTTTTGTAAATAATTCATAACTCTTATGCTATATTCCATTGTATCTCCTATTGGAATAATTAAATAATCTTCATTATTTTCAATAATATATTTATCTATAAAACCAATTTCTTTTAATACAAAGAATAATCTTGTTAATCCTATAGAGATTCCTACACCAGGTAATATATTATCTGTATATATTTCTGCTAAATTATCATACCTTCCTCCTGAACAAATAGATCCATAACTTTCATTTCCTAATAATAAAGTTTCAAAAACAGTTCCTGTATAATAATCAAGTCCTCTTATTATTTTTAAATTTATATCAAACTCATTTTGCCCTACTCCAAGTAATTCTAATGTACCTAATACTTTCTTCAATTCTTCTATGCCAAGATTAAAACACTTATCCTTAATATTAAAATTTTCCAACTTATTTAATACTATTTCTCCTGTTCCACTTATCTTTAACACTTCATTTAAAAGTCTACTCTTTTCATTTCCAATAAGTGTATTAAGTTCTTGCAAGAAATTTTCTTCTTCTATTTTATCTACTTTATCAATTAATATCATAACTTCATTTGTATTTTCAATTTTAAGTTCATTAAGCAATCCCTTTAATATCTTTCTATTACTTATTTGAAATTTATAATCCATTAATCCAATTTCTTTAAAAGCCTTAGATGCTAAACTAATTACCCATGCATCATTTTTCAAACTTAAATTATCCTTTCCAATAACATCAACATCACATTGATAAAACTCTCTATATCTTCCTCTTTGATTTCTTTCACCTCTATACACCTTTCCTACTTGATATCTTCTAAACGGAAAAGATATCTCATTATAATACTGTGCTACATATCTAGCAAAAGGAACTGTTAAATCAAACCTTAAGGCTAAATTATTTTTTCCCTTCTGAAAACTATAAACTTGCTTCTCTGTTTCTCCCCCACTTTTAGCAAGTAAAACATCAGCTTTCTCTATAATTGGTGTATCTATAGGCAAGCACCCATTCTTCTCATAAACTCCTGTGACTTTATTTACTATGTCATTAAACACCTCCTGTTCTCTTGGTAACAGCTCCATAAATCCTGGTAATATACTTGGTTTAATTCTATTCTTTTTCATATTTATCACTCCATTTCTTTTATTCTAACTCTGTTTTGAACTGGTATTGATTTTAGATAACTCCAAATGCCTAACTAAAATCAACATTCATTCACTTAAAATAGATTCTAATTTTTTATAAACAAAAAGCCATGCAGGCAAAATATCCTACATGGCTTAATAAATTATGATTACACTTAATTTATCATTACCAGAGCAAGATACAAGCCCACTTTAAATAGACTTGCACCTTTTCCGGTCAAGTCTCTAGTAATGATGATGTATTTTATTTCCTCTAATTATATTAAGTGCTTTCATAATTATCCTCCTAAAATATATTGATAATATTATATTCCTTATTATTATACAATTCAATCTATTTTTTATTTTCTAAATATAAACTTGTCCAGATTATTTTGTTAATCTCCTGCCTTTTCCTCATTGAGATCAATAAAATCAGATTTCTTCATAACTCACCTATCATTTTTCTTAATAAACTCAAATACTATTCTTATTTCACTTCCTACACCTATTGTGCTACTAATGTCTATATAGCCATTATTACCTTCAATTATTTCCTTACTAATAGCCATACCAAGCCCTGAGGATTTTACTCCTTCAATAGTATTTTTCCCTCTATAATATCTATTAAAAATATTCTCTAAGTTTTCTTTTGATATACCTTGTCCATTATCTTTAATCTTTATAGTCACCTTATTATTTTTCTTTTCAAGGAGAACATGAATAATTGTATCTTTAGAATTATGAACCAAAGCATTAATAATAAAATTATTTAATGCCCTCTTAATATATTTCTCATCACATAATATATTCATATCTTCATAATCATACTCAATATTTATTTTTCTCTCAGAAAACTCTATAGAATTTAATATATCAATAACTACCTCCCTAGTAATATCTACAATATTATTATTTTTCATATCAAAAGGCAAAACCTTATTTTTCAGCTTATAAATTAAAGATAAATCTTCTATAAGCCCTTGCATATAATCTGCCTTATCTTCCATTATTTCACCATATCTTTTTGCCTCTTCAATGGTTATTTCATAATCATTAGCAGATATTAATTCTGAATATCCTTTTATAGAGCTTAAAGGTGTTTTTAAATCATGTGCAATATTTTCAATCCATTGTTCTTTTGACTTATCTATTTTTTCTCTTTCAATTTCATTCTTTTTCAAAACTTCAGAGAGTTCATTTATATTGTCCTCTACACTTTTATATAAAAAGTCTGTATTTCTAATCTTAGGTTGCTTGCCTTCTTTTAATATTTCAATATCATCTATTATATTGCCAATAGGCTCAACTAATCTTTTGCTAAAGAAATATCCTACAAGTAAAGTCAATCCAATTGTAAATATTCCCATATAAATAATTTGAAACTTAAATCCCTCTTCTGTAAATGTAAGCTTGTGTCTAAAAACCTTATCTATTGGTAATCCAACAACTAAAGTATTATTAGCCCCATTTCCATTAATACTATCCACAATTAATGTTGAAGGATACGGAGAACTCCACGGGTTGTCTTTATAATTAATAAGCTCTGATGTAGTATATTCTCTTGGAACATCTTTTGGTTTATTCACTTCAAATATCTCCTCATTATTGTTATTTAAAATTTGAAGCCATATGTTGTTTTGAACGAATAAATTTTCCATGTTATTGTTAATTGAATATACCCCATCTTTCAAATAAATATTTTCCTTAGATTCTTCTATAAAATTGCTGATATTAAAACTTGTATTAAATACTTTCTCTCCAAAAGAAATGTCATTTTTCATTATAAAAATATTCATAATAGTAAATATTAAAAATCCTATTTGAAATAGAATTATATTACATAAAAGAAACATAAATATTAGTTTTTTCTTCATTCTATTTTATCACCAACTTATATCCTAACCCTTTAAGCGTCTTTATATATTTAGGATTACTAGGATCTTCCTCTAATTTTTCTCTTAAATGCCTTATATGAACCATTATAGTATTATCGTTTCCATCATAATCATAACCCCAAATCTTTTCACAAATAGTATTTTTACTAAATATTTTATTTGAGTTTTTAGCTAAAAATAATATAAGATTGTATTCTTTTGCAGTTAAATCCACTATTTTCCCAGACCTACTAACTTCTCCGGCCTCTTCATTTATCACAACGTCTCCAAAGGTTATGAATTCATATTTGTTCTTATCCTCAGTATAATTACTTCTCCTAAGTTGAGCCTTTATTCTTAAAACCACTTCTCTTAAATTAAAAGGCTTTGTAACATAGTCGTCTCCACCTACTTCTAAACCTTGTAATTTATTTCTATCCTCATCCTTTGCAGTTAAAAATATTATAGGACAAAATGAAAAGCTTCTAATTTTTTCACAAACCATATAACCATCTATATCTGGAAGATTTACATCTAAAATTATAATGTCTGGCTTTATATCCTTTGCCATCAATATTCCATCTATCCCATTGGTAGCTTCATATATATTTTTAAATCCCTCTTTACTTAAAACTTCACTTAAAAGATTCAAAAGCTGTTTTTCATCATCAACTAATAAAATTTTATTTTTTAAAAAAATATTTTCATCCTTCATCTTATTCCTCATTTTCTTTAAAACTTCAAATATATTTTACCATAGTTTTACACTATGAACTTATTAGCTAGCACATTAGACCGACTTAATTTCGCAGAGAGTTTCTATTAAGACGGTCTTGCAGTTCTATCTAAAATTAACACTAGTTTAAAACAGAATCTTAAACTTAAAGACCTTTTTCCTAAAATATTAATTTGATAAGTCACAATAAGTGAACTTTATTAAATCACCAACTAATATGAATGCTGATAATATGATTGATATACTTATAACCTGAAGTAGCTGTACATTGCTTATAACTCCAGAAACTCCAACTATAGCGTATGTCCATGGTACAAATACCCAATAATCACTTTGAGCAATAAAAAAGCCAGTTATTAAAAAGAATATTCCCATTACCAAAGGAACAATTAATGTATTGAAATTCCTTGCTATTACAAAAAGAAATGTTGCTACAGGTATAATAAGTAAAAATACTAAAAATAAGTTTATTAGTATTGATAAATTTATATTTCCACCCATTATCAATGTTATTAATAAAATAAAAATAAGAAATGATATCAATGATACTCCTATAGCTATAAATATTACAGAAATTTTAGAAATATATATTTTCCATCTTTTTTCAGGTAATATCAATAATCCTCTCCACCCGTTATTAGAATTTTCTATTTTAGTTATTATGCAAACCAAGTAAATTATTAATAAATTTAATAGCATTCCAACATAAATTGATGATGATAGTCCAAAAATAGACTCCATAATTAAATCGGTTCCTAATTTATTTTTCATTAAGTTATATAAACTTATTCCTACAATTATAGAAGGTAAGGATGTTATGGATGCTAATAGCAAAATATTAAACCTTTTTAACTTTAAAAACTCTATTCTTAATAACTCCATTCTACGCCCCTCCTTAATATACTTTTTTACTATTGAAGTATCTAATTAATAAAAATCCACCCAATACTATAATTATTGCTGAACCACAAAATACAAAACTAATACCCATTGCATCTTGAGTTATAGAAAATAATGAATACCCATATGGATTTAAATACATTATAGGATTATTGTAATAATATAAATTTGAAGAAATCATACTAAGTACTCCTGCAATACCAAAGGATATTAATATATTTTTATTCTTAATTAAAATAAACTCTTGTATTATCATTACAGCAGCACTTGCTAATAATTGTATAATTATCATTTTCCCAAAATATCCCCATGGAATCTGCTCTGGAAAATCAAATATTTTGCCAACCACAATTAAAGAAATTACATTAAAAAATAACATTAAAGTCAATATTATTAATGCAGTAATATACTTTGATAATAATATTTCATATCTTTTTATGGGCTTAGTTAAAGTTAAAGTCCATCCATTATTTTTATATTCATTTTCAAACAATTGCCCTAAAATAAGAGTAGCAAATAAAGGCATAAAATCATTAAAGTAAAGTATCCTCTGTTCCTTAATTAATATATTCCAAGAAGTTATTCCCTTTCCAATAGCATTAGGTAAAAGCCAACTTTCATATCTAACCAATAAATCAAAACTCAATAATAATGCTATTCCAACAGGTAGAAGTAATATCATAACTAATAAAAAATTTCGTTTTTCCTTTAAAAACTCATTTTTAATTAAAGTAAAAATCATAAGTCTTCCTCCTTAGTTAAGGATAAAAATATATCCTCAAGAGAATTTCTTTTATAACTTAAATAATTAACATCATATCCTTTTAATATAATTATTCTACATATTTTACTAGCTGTTTTTTTATTGCCTAAAATCACAAACTTGTCCTCTTCACAGTTAACACTATATCCTTCATCAGTTAGTAACTTTGTTACACTCTCTTTATTAGCCTCAAAATCCTCTAATCCTAAAAGTATATTTTCACTACCTTTTGCTCTTAAACTATCTAATGTTCCCTGATATATTAACTTTCCTTTATTTATTACCCCAACATTATCTGCTATAAGCTCAATCTCACTTAAAATATGGCTAGATATAATAACCGTAATACCCTTACTAGGTAAAGATTTTATAAGTTCTCTAATTTCTAAAATACCAGCTGGATCTAACCCATTGGTTGGTTCATCTAAAATAAGTAGTTTAGGATTTCCAATAAGAGCTTCTGCGATTCCAAGCCTTTGTCTCATTCCTAAAGAAAATTCTCTAACCTTTTTATTTTTAACCTCTAAAAGTCCTACAGTTCTCAAAACATCATCTATATATGTTTTCTCTAACTTTAATACACGCCTTATAATTTCCATGTTTTCATAAGCAGTTAAATGTCCATAATAAGATGGACTCTCTATTAACGCTCCTATATTTTTCAGAATCTTTTCTCTATCTTCTTTTATATCCATACCTAATACTTTCACTTGGCCTTCTGTAGCCTTTACTAAGCCAAGTAAAATTTTTAGAGTAGTAGACTTTCCTGCTCCATTTGGTCCTAAAAAACCATATATCTTCCCCTCTTCTACTCTTAATTCAATATTATCTAATGCTTTAAAATTTTTAAAATTTTTACTTAAACTCTTAGTTTCAACTATATAGTTATCCATATTTACATCTCCTATATCAAACTTCATTAAGATTATATAAGTTCAAGTTTAATCCCTCTTTTTCTTAAACTTAATTCTACCTTAATTTCATTTTTATAATCGCTTAATCAATATACTATATATCATTCATATACTAACCCTTACTTGCAGCTTGGCACAAATAAAAAGCCATGTAAGAAGAATCTCTCACATGACTTAACAAGTCAACAACTAATTTTCTATTTTCAAATATATTTTTACAAAGTATTTTACTTCCTTATCCTTTTTAGGCAAATAAAATCCATACTCTGTAAATCCAAAGTTATTTTTATTACATTTAAAATACTTATTAATACTCAAGATGTAATCATTTATTTCCTCTATAGTTCCATAGAAATCTACGATAATAAATTCTCCTTCTATTTCCTTAGAGAATATATTGTCTTTATCAATTGTTTTATTCAAAAATTCATCTATACAACTGTTATGTCTTATAAAAAGAATCTCATCTTCTGTGATATCCTTATTATCATGTATCTTATAAGAATACAAGTATGCTCTATCCTTTAAATCTATTAAACTTTTTTCTAATTTAGCTTCTTTATCTAAACTCAAAACACTTTTCAACTTTACTCCGTAAAGTTTTAGGTTTATATTTTCTATATTTAACTTGCAAAAATCATATTCATTTTTAAAATTCATTATTTTATTTACTATCTCTCCACTATTATTTAGTGATTGTTCTAATTTTTTCAACTCTAAAACTTTTTGTTCTATTATTTCCTTCTGTCTTTGTATAAGATTATAATAGTCTTCTATTTCTCCACTTTCTATGATTTCCTTTATATCATTTAGTGATATTCCTAAATATTTTATTCCCAATATTAACCCCAATTGTTCTAAATGCCTCATATCGTAAAATCTATAACCGTTTTCCTTATTAACTTCTGGAGTTAAGATTCCTATTTTATCATAGTATCTTAAAGTATCCTTACTTATATTAAATAAATTTCCAACAGCTCCTATAGATAATTTCATTTTTATCACCTCTCTATCCCCAATTATATAATATTGAATCATTTTAATGCATATATTTTCAAAATACTTATTGACCTTAGAGTTACTCCATTGTTTATACTTATTTAATATAGAAATTATAATGTGAAAGGATAATAAAATTTATGAAAAATATAATATATAGGGATTTAAAGAAAGAAGATTTAAAAGAAATAACAATGTTAATTAAAGATGCTTTTAAATTTCACGAATTCATCCATAACAAAGAATTATTAGATATTATATCTACTATTTATCTTGAGGAAGCTCTATACAAAAGTTCATTTGTTAAAGTTGCCTCTAAAGATAATAAAGTTTTAGGTATTATATTATGTAGTGCTAACAACTCATTAACCAACTATCATCATCTTTTAAGTTTAAAGAAAGAAAAAGATTTTTCTATGCTCCCAATAAAGGATAAAAGAGATAAAAATGAACTTACTGAATTTATTAAAGTGAAAGATATCTATGATGAACTAATAAATGGAAAGGAGTCTCTTTTTGATGGTTCAATTGAGTTATTTATTGTATCTAAAGAGGCTAGAGGACTTGGTATTGGTAAAACATTATTAAGATTAGCTCTTAAATATATGAAATCTATGGATGTTTCTTCTATTTATCTATTTACAGACACTAGATGTAATTATGGTTTTTATGATAGTCAAGGCTTTAATTGTTTAAATGAGAAAAGTCTTTATATAAAAACTATAGACTCTACTCTTCAAACATTTTTATATGAGTATATGCTATAGCTTCATTGATTTCTATATTTGATATCATCAACCGTTTGGAAATTAACAGTATGTGTTTATTTGATATTAAGTTATATATTTAATATTTGGAATAATTCATGGGTTATATTCCCTATTGTTGCAATATCATTAAGCTGCTTCTGCTCTATCTATAAAAGCGTAAAAGCAGCACCTAGTCATTAAGGTTAAGGAGCTATATCAAAATGATATAGCTCCTTAACCTTAATTATATTCCGTATAATAAATTATTACACTACACTGTTTATACTACTAACTCACTTTTAATTGGCAAATTGCTCTTTAATATATCAATTACTTTTTCATAATCCGCTTTTTTAAAATAGAAATTCTGTGACATAAACTTCCCATAGACTTGAACCTTAATCTCATTAGGCTCTTTATTTACTACTACTTTTTCAATATCATTCCACTCAATTTTTTCTTTGTCCCTATACATTGATGAAAATCCACTTGAAGTAATCCCTCTTTTTAACCACATTAATATAAACATAATCATAGCCAATAAACATATTAAATAATGCATCAACTTACTACCAAAGAAAATTGTTATACCTCCAAAAGCTAGTAAGCCAACTATTAAGGTGCTAATTTCTACAATACCCTTTCTTGTTGGAATTATTAATTTTTTTATGTATTTTACTTGTATTAGAGTAATAATAACAAAAAACATTATTATTATAAAATCTGTAATTCTCATTTTATCTCCCCCATAAATGTATATATTTATAATCATAACACACCCTTGTAAAATTTAACAATTAAACATTCTTAATGAGATTATACCTGTTTTACGTTTCTTAAATAAATTTTACTGCTGGATTTACCACAAGCTTTTCACAAAAAATAGTAGCTAATTTTTATAATAAATTTCCATAATTTATTATTGATATAATAAAAACTTTAATTAATACCTAAAAAATACTATACTTAATATTGTAATTATGTAAATTAGATTAGAATGAGAGGTTTTTTATATATGCAGAAAAAAGATATACTTGAACTTAAAAAACGTTTAAAGAAAGATCACTGTACCTTCACCAAAATGTGTGGTTGCTATGTTAATGGTGAAAAAAATATACTTTTAAAATTTAGAGAAACATTCTTAAACTTAGAAGAAGATGAATACTTTAAGTACTTAGAAATTGCTAAAAAAGTTATGTCTGGAACAATAGGAAACAATGTCTTGGAGCTTAACTTCCCTCTTAATGAGTTCTCAGTTAATGAAAAGCAAGTTTCTCTTATGCAACTTAAAAATAGTAAGTTAAAGGATGATTCTGTTCTTGATGAATTTTATAATTCAGTTATAAAGAATTATGACTATACAGGAAACTTTATAATTCTTCTTTTCCATGATGCTTATGATGTTATCACTAAGACTAAGGATAACCTTAAAGTAGATGAATCAGAAGAAGTTTATGAATATGTCTTATGTGCAATATGTCCAGTTTCTCTTTCTAAGCCAGGTCTTAGATACTTTGAAGAGGAAAACTCAATAAAGGCTCGTATTAGAGATTGGGTTGTTGAAAATCCTGCTAATGGATTCGTATTCCCAGCATTTATTAATCGTAGTTCAGATGTTAACTCTGTTATGTACTATACTAAAAACGCTAAGGATACACATCCTGAATTAATGGAAAATGTATTAGGATGTCCATCAAAACAAACAGCTACTATTCAAAAACAGACCTTCCAATCAATAATTAAGGATTCTTTTGTTAGTGAAGAAAAGGCTGAAAAAGTATTTATGGATGTACAAGAAAGCTTAAATAACTTAGTAGAAGAACATAATTCTATGTATGAAGATACTCCAGATAGTGAGCCTATGATATTAACGGAGAAAGATGTTCAAAACATCTTGATAGAAAATGGAGTTACTGAAGATGTAGCTAAACAAATTGAAAGAAACTACTCTGAAAACTTTGAAGATGATGTTCCACTAGCAGAAAACTTAATTGATACAAGAGCACTTAAAGCAAATGAGCAAAGAAAAAAAGAAGAACGTCTAGAAAAGCAAGTTGAAATTTTAAAAGCTAGACTTGAAGAAGTTAAGCAAGAAGCTGCTATACAGAATGAAGATACTGAAGAAGTAGCAGTTGATGAAAATGGTGAAATAGTAGAAGATATTATAATTGATGAGGATACTGAAATCTTAGAGGAAGCTCTAGAAGAAGTTTTAGAAGAAGAACTTCAAGCTAATAACAACTATGATGTTGTCCTTCATGTAAAGCCTGAAAAAATATCACAAGTAAAATCACAAATAATTGATGGTAAGAAGTGTATAATAATCCCTATTGAAGAGGATGAACAAGCTACAGTTAATGGATTAGATGATTTAATTTAACCCTCTTTTAAATTTCTAATATCTTATATTTGAAATATCAAAATTACAATAAAATAGGTAGCCTTGTTTTAGACAAAGCTACCTATTTTTTATTAAAGTCTTAGAATTAAATTCATTAGAATCTATTTGGCTTTCTCTACTTTTTAACTTTAATGATGACAACATCTTATAACTTCAAATTCTCCACTAATTTCTAAATTTTCATAACAAGGAGATTTTGATATTATTGCATTTATTTCATATTCTCCACATGATTGTGCAAAATAATTATTTTTATAATATTTAACATAATCACATCCATTAGTAACTATATTTACACATACTAATCCATTTTGATTTGTAGTTAAATTAAAGGTTCTAAATATATTTAATGGTGACTTAATGGTTAACTCAACATTTGCATTGGAAACTACTCTACCTGATTCATCTTTTACCCATACCCAAAGTAGCTCATTATCATTCATACAAATTTTATCCTTTACAAAAATATCTCCCATTAAAGATGTTTCTAAAACACTAAAAGATGTTTCTGCTAAAGCTGTTTTGTAACATTCTTTAGTTGCCTCTAACTGGACCACATAATCTCCTATTTCAGTCAATATTGGATCCATTCCATCTTGAAGAACGCCTGGACAGTCCACTTGGAAATTAAAATAATACATTCCAAAATCATTAGTCTTTCCATATACTTCTATCTGTTGATTACTTGGAGTTATAATAGTTAATTTTAAATCAGCGTCGTCTACAATCTTTCCATCCCTATCCTTAACTTCCCCAATAATAACTCCATTATCTATAGATGAATATACATTTTTATTAGGATAAACACTTGCTTGTAACTCACATTCTTCTATTATAAATGAAGCTCTTGCTGTCGTTTCTGGTGAACATGTTGGATATGCTGTAACTTCAACTGAATATTCTCCTATTTCATTTAACTCTATTAAATTATCTGGATTTTCATTACACATGCAACAGTTAAATAACATTTCCAATGTTGCCTTACCATTACTATCTGTTTCAGTTGATGCATTAATCTCAATACCACTTGGAGTTGTAATTTTTATATCTATTGGCACCTCTTCTATTGGATTTCCAAGATTGTCATAAGCGAATATATTTAACTCTCCAGTTTTCTCACAATCATACACATCCATTGAAGGATTTACTATTAAAGTCATAGGATATAGTGGACATCTTACTAGCCCATTTCCATACTCAATATCATAACCTGGATTCCCTAAATCAAGAGCTGATGCTGTCAATATTTGTTCAATTTGTGATTGAGTTCTTGATGGATCTTCATCTAATAAAAGTGCAATTACAGAAGTAACATGTGGTGCTGCCATAGATGTTCCACTAACAGTCGTATATCCATCATTTAAATCAGTAGTATATATATCTACGCCCGGTGCAACATAGTCTAAACCATTTCCATAATTGGAAAATGTGGCTCTTACATTATTAATATCTGTAGCTCCTACTGATATTACTCCATTAGCTGATCCAGGATAAAAAACTTCGTTAATTCCATCATTTCCTGAAATTCCAACAAAAATACATCCATTATTTCTTGCTGAAAGCAAAGCTGCCTGAATAGCTAATCTAGATAAAATTCCTGGCTGACCTTGATCATAATATAAGCTCATATTAGCTACTTGAATATTATTATTGCCACACCAAAGTATCCCTTGAATTAGCCATGCTGTTGTTCCATTTCCTGAATTATCCAAAACTTTTACATTATATAAACTAACATCATAAGCTACCCCAAGTTCCAAATCCCCAAAATTTCTGGCTGCAATAATTCCTGCAACTCCAGTTCCATGTCCATTTCCATCGTCTGTTGGCTCGCCAGTAAAAGATACATCTCCAGCAACATTTAAATCTACATGTGGACCTATTCCAGTATCTAAAACTGCTACCTTTACCCCTTGTCCTGTTATACCTCTTCTCCACATACAAGGAGCCAAGACTCTGTTTACCCCCCAATTTTTATAATCTACCACAGCTTCTAATGGTGCTATTTTACTCTCTAAATTTTCTTGTTCATTTACTTTTTCTAAATTTACTTTAAATATTTCATCTTTAAATATTTCTTGTACATAATCTATTGCTTTAATTAAAGCAGATTGATTTTCATCTATAATAATTATAAATATTAAGGAATCTTCATCTTTAAAATCTATAACTATATTATTTTGCTCTAAATATTCTATAAACTCTTGAATTTTTAATTTATCTTTTAAAAGAACAATATATTTTTCCATTAGTATATACCACCTTAAAGGTTATATTTACTATATAATATGCATACACTATATTCCATGTCACATAATTAAATTATGTCAATAATACTAGCTATAGCTATTTATTAAAATATCAACACCCAATATATTTACAATTAAAGTATTTATTTCAAAAATCTTCTTGACAATATTGTATATCGATATTAAACTAAAAATATATTAATCGATTAACGATATTATTTCAGACTCTAAAATATCGATATTCAATATAAGGGGGGCAAAGCTTAGTGCCAAGAAAGCAATTTCAAACCTTAACTGAACAAATGTACTACATACTACTCTCTCTGCTTCAAGAAAGATGTGGAGTTGATATTATGAATTCAGTACAAGAAATTTCTAAAGGACGTATAAAGGTTGGACCAGGAACCCTATATACTCTGCTTAGTAAATTTGAAAAAGAAAAAATAATCATAGAAACCTCAGTGGAAGGAAGAAAAAAAAGCTACATTATAACTGATTATGGCAAAGAAATCTTGAATGAAGAATACAAAAGATTAAATACTCTAGTCAGAGATGGAGAATTATTTATTCAGGGGGAAAGCTATGAAAATTAAAAATATAAAGATAAAATATTTTACCTTTTCAGCATATGAATGCACAGCTATTCAAGAATTTTTAGAAGAAATGGCAAGTGAAGGTTGGCTATTAGAATCTATAAGTGGATCAAGATTTAAATTTACTAAAATTGAACCTAAAAATCTAAAATTCTCAGTGGAGCCAGTTCCTCAAATTTCTACTCTAGATGTTAAAGATTCAAATACAGCTCTTGAATACAGAGAATATTGTGAATCTGCTGGTTGGAATTATGTATGTGAAAGAGGAAATCTACAAATATTCTATCGTCATAAAAATTCTGAAATAATTCCAATTCATACAGATGAAAATGAAAAGTTTAAATCTATTTTTAAATCATCATTGTTTGATATAGTATTAAAACTCTTACTTATCGCTCTTATAGCATTTAATATCTATAATTCTATTTCTTATGGTAGTATATCATACTTCTTATCGTCTAACTTAAGTCTAGCATCTACTATAGTCTTTTTAGTATTAATATTAGTAAATATAGTAGAAGTTACATCCTTTACAAAATGGAGCATACAGGCAAAAAGAAAATTAAATAATGGAGAGTTTCTTCCATATAATACCCTTAAACAGTTAAGAAGAAAAAATCTAATAAATAGATGCATTGCTGCAAGCCTCTTAATATTCTTTTTACTAACTGTAATTATAGATAGTAATAATTTTGCAGATGCCTCTACATCAATACTCATATCAGTCTCAATGGTTCTTGTAATACTTTTAGTAGATATTTTTACTAGAAAGTTTCTACTAAAACCCAAATATTCTAAAAGAACTAATATACTTATACGTTGTGGAAGTATTATATTTACCTTCTTCTTAGGCATGTTTGTTATGATAAGTACTATTATGGGAATTGCAGGAGACGGATTTATAGGTAAAAATAATGTCTTAAGCTCAAATCCTCCGCTAACCTTAAATGATTTTAACCTATCAAGTTCTGAACCTACTGAACTATATGTAGATGAAAATACTAGCATTATAGCTAAAAATATCTTTTATTCTGATTCATCATATGAGCAATATTTAAGCTATTCCTTATTTGAAAGTAATTATACTTGGGCAATAAATGCTGTAGTAAATTCATCAGTTAAATTTGAAAATAAAATTAGAAAAGATATTAATCCTAACTACACGCTTAAATCACCTTCAATAATAAATGGTGTTAAAGTGTACTCTTTTGGCGATTACAATAACTCATATCTATTTATTTCAGATAACAAAATTCTTGAAATTGATAATTCATTTGAGAATATTAGCAAAGAAAACTTTATATCTTTAATTCTTAATAAAGTATTCAATAAAGATATTACATTATAATAAATTTATTAAATAATTATTTTATATAGAAATAAGGAGTACATCTGTAACCATGATATACTCCTTCTTTTAATAAATCTATATTATTTATATAAGTGCAATCCTCAAGCCCTGCCAAAATTTATATACTAATCTTCTTAAATTATTATTCCCTCAAAATGATCTACTTCATGTTGAATAATTTGTGCAGTAAATCCAGTAAACACATCCTTATGCTTCTTAAAGTTTCTATCAAGATACTCTACTTCTATCTTTTCATATCTTGTTGTTTTTCTAAAACCAGTTAATGATAAACAGCTCTCTTCTGTTTCATATGGCTTTTCTTTCTTTAATATAACTGGGTTTACCATAGGAACTATGACGCTCCCCATAGTAAATACTAATATACGCTTTTTAACCCCTATCATGTTAGCAGCCATTCCAACACAATATTCTAAATTTGCTCTTAGTGTATCCTCTAAATCATAAATAACAGATATATCCTCTTTAGTTGCAGTCTCTGATTTTTGTCCTAAAAATAATATATCTCTAACAATCGGTTTTACCATATCTATTCCACCTTTCTGAATATATAATCTATAACAACTTAAATTTTTTGTGAATATAAAATGCTAACATATACTAATCTTATATCTTTTAATTTTAGTCCTTTTAATTATACTCTAACATACATAATTTCAAAACTAATTTGTATATTTTACTACAATATACATACATGATTATCTTAAATATTTAATCAACATAATTAAAATTCTTATTATTTATGCGAAAATAATAATTTATAAAAAATAGTTTAAATTCAATTAAAATGATATTATTATAGTATAGATTTTAATTTTTTATAAACATTTTTTTAAATATTAGATTATCTTTTAAATGATAGTTTAAAACAAAGTTAAACATTAAAGAAAGGATTTACTTAATTATGATTTATTCTATTTTTTCTACATTAATTCATATTCTAAACTTACTAACAATTCTCTATATGATTTTCAAAGAAAATCGTTCGCCTAAGAGTATAATCTCTTGGACTTTAGTACTTATTATACTTCCTTATATAGGTTTTATACTATTCATAATGTTAGGTAGAAAAGTTAATACCAAAGATATCTTTATAATGAAGCAATCTGAACTTAACATTTTTGAAAAATACATTAAAAAGTTAAAAAACAACCAAAAATTAAGTAAAGATTTAAAAACTCCAAAACACGCAGATATGATTAAAGCTATTGAAAGCATGGAATATTCTCCATATAGAGATGATGTGGAAGTCAAAGCATTTTTTGATGGCAAAAAACTATTTGAAGATATTTTAGAAAGCTTAAAAAAAGCTGAAAAAAGTATAAATATAGAATTTTACATATTTAAAAATGATGATTTAGGTTCAAAAGTTTTAGAAATTCTAAAAGAAAAGGCTAAAGCTGGAGTTGAAGTAAGACTTTTATATGATTCTGTTGGTAGCAGAACTCTTAATCGTAAAAAACTAAAGCCTCTAATTGATGCTGGTGTAAAAGTTGGTGAATTTTTCCCTGCTCTATTAAGACTAATAAACATAAATATGAACTTTAGAAATCATCGTAAGATAATAGTTATAGATAATAAAATAGGTTTTGTTGGAGGTTTTAATGTAGGTGACGAATATCTAGGTAAAGACCCTAAATTTGGTTATTGGAGAGATACTCATATAAAATTCATGGGAGATTCAGTAAGAGACTTAGATTTGAGATTTTGGGCCGATTGGAGATATGCTACAAAAGAAGATGTTGATTTAAGTTATCTTATAGATTATTTAAATGAAGAAACTCCATCATCTATTGAAGGTTATTCAAAATCTGGAATGCAGATAATATCTAGTGGCCCTAATCCTAATAACCTTTATGAAATCAAATTATCTTATTTAGAAATGATTCAAAGGGCAAAAAAATATATTTATATTCAATCTCCATATTTAATTTTAGATGATAGTATAGCTGATAGCTTAAAACTTGCATCTCTTTCTGGAGTGGATGTAAAAATCATGATACCTGGTAAAGGTGATCATCCCTTTGTTTATTGGGCAAACCTAATTTATGCTGGGGATTTACTAAACTTTGGTGTCAAAATATATCACTATGATAAAAATGCATTTCTTCATGCTAAAACAGTTGTTATAGATGATGAAGTATGTTCCATAGGAACTGCAAATATGGATACAAGAAGCTTTGAATTAAACTTTGAAGTAATTTCAATTCTATATTCAGAAGAATTAGCTAAAATTCAACGTAAAGAATTTGAAAAAGACATGCTTATCTCAAAACAATTAACTAAGGAAGAGTATCTTAATAGAAGCACTTCTGTTAAGATTAAAGAATCTTTTTCAAAGCTATTCTCAGCTTTACTTTAGTACTAATCTCATTTTTATTTAAGGCTCACTTTAAAGCTAATATTGGTTTTAATAGAGCCTTATTTTTATTTAGTCCAATATCCCCATACTATTTCATAATTGTATTATTTTAATCAATTTAATTCTTAGTTTTAAACATGGTCAAGAAAAAGTTAACTTTATTATTAATAATACTTAAACCTATTAGCCTTTTGTAGATTTTATTGCTAATTGTTAAATTTCTTCCATTTGAATTATCCCAAATAAAGTTATAAATTTTAAATATATACTTTATTTCAAATAAATCCTTAATACTTTGTTGAAATAAAGTTAATTTAAATTGGAGGTGCTTATAAATGAGTAAGTTGAATCTTAAAGAGGAAATAATGAACTTAAATTTTTCAAAAGATGAAGTGAAAACTCTAGAAGAAACTATATTGCATAGAAAAGAAGGAGTTGGACTTGAAGCTAAATATATAAAAAATGAATATTTAGTAAGAATTAATTCATATGATGAAATGTTAAGTAAAGTTAGAGGAATGTTAGAATCTGATGAGGAATTGCTTATAAGTAAAATAAATATTCCTTGCAAAAGCGGAACTGCTGGCATGTCCACTGCTTTGTATTATCAAGGTTTATTCTTTACAAATAAAAGACTTTTTGCATTTAACATGGGATTTAAATACAATCACCTAGATAACGTAAAAATCTATTCACTAAATGATATATGTGATATAAAGTATAATTCAGAACTTGATGATTTTACTCTTCAATTTAAAAACTCAGAATTTTATATATTAAAATACTATTCAAAAGATGAAAGAACTTTAAATTTAATAATAATAAAATTTTTATTAGATAAAGGAGTTAAACTTTCTTCAACTAATAAATTAATTGAAAAACTATTTTATTAGACTTAAAGTTTAATATTAGGCTCTGTTTTAAATTTTACTAATTTAAAACAGAGCCTTAATTTATAATAAATATCATCTAAATCAAAAAAGAGATTTACATCAAGATAATTTGATATAAACCTCTTCAAATATTAACTTATTTATTTCTTAGTTAAATATTTAAACTCAGTTACTCTTCCAAGGTCAAATTGTACATAATCATTTTTGCTTAATAAATCATTTAAATCTATGCATTGTACTGTTTGATTTTCATAAGTTACCCAGTAGAATTTTAATGACTCAGCACACATCATTGATGTATACACTGTATAATCAAATGGAACTACCCCTGTAGCATTTTTTAAATCTCCAGGTTGTGAAACTCTTACTATACCTAAAGGCATTGCTACATTATTGAGTAAATGTATTCCATAAGTAATACCTTCTTCTTCTGTTTTTCCTTTAACTGCATATTGTTTTAAGAATGCAAGTCTTACGAATCTAGATTGAGATGTACAATCTCCTGGAAGTCCTAAAGTACCATTTCCTGATGCACATTGTTCTAATGTAAATCCATTAACTGTTAAATTATCATAATCTAAATCTCTTATATTAAAGTAATTATATAAATTCAATTCATGCCATGAGTAGCTTGGGCTATTAGTTAATACTCCCATTGAATTACGATATATTGTTACTCCTGTTTTATCTGGTTCTATGATTACTGTTTCACCAGTTTTATCTGTAAATGACCAATGAACTGTCCCCATACTTCCAAACATAGGAATATTTACCAATGTTATTTTAGTTGTTAACGCATCAACAACTTCTTCTACATTCGCGCATTGTGTTAATAAATATGTAACAACATAAGGTGGTTGTACTGCTATTGTACCAGCTTTTGCCTTTGGCTCATAATGAGCATAATTACGATAATACAATTGTCCACCCATTAATCCTTTTTCATTAACGCCTTCATATAAAACTGGTGTAGACTCCATCAAAAGTGATCCTGTTCCTACAGCCGCATACTTAGAAGTTAATTTTGTAGATTCATCTATGTTTTTTTCTAGTATATTACCACATCCATAAAATTCTTTTCCTTTTGGAACATAAGTTATCATACTACCATTAGCGATGTGATTAAAGTCAAAATTCCTTCCCCATAAGTGCTTTCCATCCTCTGTAGACCAAGTTATTGAACTACATCCAGCATTTACATCATTCATAAGTTCTTTTACATTTTTCATGTTATCCATATATAACTTCCTTCCATTAGACTATATCAAAATAGCTTTTTTAATACAGTCTTTCTTTGTTTGTAATAAGTATTTTATATATGTCTTTTATAATTTTTAATAAGCTAAAAAATTCAGTAACAATAATATTATTAAAAGGCATTTTAAAATATAAAAAGGATTCTAATTAAACTTAATTATTTATTTGTATTATATATTAACACTTATGCGACTTCAAACTAGTAAATTTATCAGAATAAATAGTTTTATCTTTTGTTTATTATTAAATTAACTACATAAATTTATTTCATTCCTCTATAATATTAACAAAATTTACAAAACACTAAATATTATATAAAAATCCATATAAAGTATTTTTATGCACAAAAAAAGCTGTAGTAAAACTACAGCCTATAACAATCTAAAATTATCTTCTATTTTGTTCTTTTTTAGCTCTTCTACAAGGTAAACATCTTGTAGGCTCGTTATCGAATCCTTTTTCTTTGTAGAACTCTTGCTCTCCTACTGTGAATATGAATTCTTGTCCGCAATCTCTGCATTTTAATGTCTTATCTGTCATTATTATTCCTCCTAAAATTAAAGATTCTAAATTGATATAATAATCTCTAATTTACGAGAAACTATTTACCTAAATGAAACTTTTTTGTTAGCAACTTTGCTACCTCTTTATAATAACATAGCATTTCTATAATTGCAAGCTTTTTATTGTTTTTTATAAAAATTAATTATATTTTCTAAAAGTCTTTGAGCTTTCAAAGCTTCTTTCCCACTTGTAAGAGGTTTTAGATCATTTTCAACACAATCAATAAAATGATGAATATAATCATCGATTAAAGTTTCACTGAAATCTACATCTCTAATAGAATTTGAAGCATGTTTACAAATATTAATTGAAATAATTTCACCTGATTCATCTTTTATCTTTTTATACATAGGTGAAAATCTTCTATTAAAACCAACCATTAGTTTCAAGTTTTTAATCTTGCTTAATTCAATAAGCTCTTCCCCTTGCTTCACTGTAGATGCTAATGGCTTATCTACATAAACATGTAATCCAAGTTCTAAAAGTTCTTTAACAACATCATAATGTGACTCAGTTGATGTATGTACAAATGCTGCATCACACTCTTTAGCTAAATCTTTTATAGAATCAAATACTTTTATTCTATATTCATTACAAATACGAATTCTTTTTTCCTTATTAGGAGTAAATGCTCCAACAAATTCAAAATTTTCAGCTTTTGATAATACTGGAAGTATATAATCTATAATTAATTTTCTAACATCAATCATTTTTTTCATCCCTTAAATTCATTGATAGAAAATAACTATTTACTCATTCCCTTAAACTCAAATCCTTAATAACCTTTTCTATCTCATCATAATTATTTATTACTATGAAAATTTTTTCTTTATACTTTTCTACTATCTCTTTTACTCTTGGCAAAGTATCTACTTCAAAACTTTTAACAAAACTAGCAAATTCTTCTGTTACAGTACCATCGAAGTCTTTAGACATATCCTCTCTATTACTACAATTTTTTATATATTCTTCTTCCCTATAATAAATATTTCTTAAACATACTTCACTTGGAATATTTAAAAGTATTACTGTATCTGCTAATTTAACTCTAAATTCCAGAGTAGATATATAGTTCCCATCAATAATCCACTTTTCATGTTTACTAGCAAACTTATTTACTGCTTCAACTAATTCTTCTCTAGTTATATGAGATTTACCTACCGTATGATAAACCTTGTCTAAGTGCATAACTGGATAATTCAAAACTTTATTTATTCTTCTTGTAAATACTGACTTCCCTGCACCAGGACACCCAACAATTATAGCCTTCATATGATATCCTCCTATTTTAAATCCCTAACAATACTAATCCATATGACTTTATTTTACAGCGCACTAAGAAAGTATGATAGCCTAAAGCTAAAATTCATTCTAAACAATTTATAACTCCTAGTTCAAACTTATTATCACGCTTTATTTTAAATACTTTAATGCCAAATCATCTAATTCTGACTTCAATTTTGATTTATTAAGCTTTGCTGCAATTGGCGAAAACATATCTATTGTTGATTTAGCCTTTTCTCTCCATTTTTCTGGTTCAGTAAATTGAATTGTTCTCATATTATGAAGACAGTCTGCCAATCTAATTAGACTTACACTATCATAAAACTCGTCATCTTCTCTTATTTCCACAGATTTATCATAAGCTTTTGTTGTATTCTCTATAATTTTTGATACCAATGGTGAAAACTCCTTCTCTACCCTATTTAATGTAACTTGAGTTTTTTCATCAATAATATCATGTAATAGTCCTGCTATTATTATTTCCTCATCTACTTCCATTTCAGCTAATATAATAGCTACATTAATTGAATGAGTAACATATTCTTCACCTGATTTTCTCTTCTGTCCTTCATGAGCAAAACAAGCTAATTTATAAGCTTTCTCTAAGTTTGTAAAATCATCAAACAATTTATTTTCCTCAATAGTTTTAACAAGCTCATTGTATAGCTCCTCTGATGTTTCATAATTCTCTGTAGATTTTAAAAACATATTTGCCTTTTCATATACTTTATTCTTATCCATAAAATACTCTCCTCCATTCTCTTTATAATTTTTCTTTACCCCTAACACTTTAATAACAACTGGAGAAAACCCATACTTTTTACGAAAGGCTTTAGTAAAACCATTATTTGTTTCATATCCATATTTTATAGCTACATCAAGTATCTTTTCTCCCAAAACAATTTCTTCTGCAGCCCTTAAAAGTCTTCTATCTTTAACATATTCCTTAATGGATACCCCCATTTCTCTCTTAAATACTCTTGAAAAATGGTATGAAGAATATCCCATTTCCTTTGCTATTTCATCTACAGTTAAACTCTCTGTAATATTCTCTTCAATATATTTAATACATGAAAATATGATTTCTGAATATCTCATGCATATTCCCCCTTTAGCTACCACGTGGTAATTCTAGTATAACCTCTATTCTATATTATCACTGTTCCATTTTTGCTATATATCTATAAACCCTATTTTAAGAGAGTATTAATTTCAATATATTTCCTGCTTTAGATTTATATAATAATCCCTTTCTAGTTACTCTTAATAATAGATTTTCTAAAATACAATTTAAAAATTCTTTGTTATTTGATTCTTTAATATGATTTATATTATTAGATTGGTTTTAAAACATAATCTTTTTGTTTCAAAATTAGTTATCAAAGTTAAATTTCTTGGTATTCACATATAACTTAATGGCAAAGAGAAAAAGCACCCATCCGACCAAGAATAGTGCTTTAAACTCTTAAATTTAATTATTTATTTATCAAACTATTCCAATAGACCTAAAACAAAATAAACCTTTACTTTTTCCCTTTAACTTTAATGTATTTAGAATCTATGCAACTCTTTCTTTATCTTTAACCTAATATCTCTTCACTATAGTAAAAAACTATGTTTATTATATGTCTTTTATATACCGTAGTCAAAGTACATATTATTATAAAAACTAACAGCACCTACTTGTCCTAATCACAATTCTTCATCAAACTTTATTTCACTATTTTAACTAAATTAATTTAAAATAAATTATACAAATTCTTAATAACAAAACTTACAAACATTATAAAAAGAATATATAATAATCCTTTAAATATATTTGTAAGTCTCATTAAAAATTTATTTTGATATAATTATTTCTCTATTTATTTTAGATTTACAGAATTAAAATCAACTTTAATATTTTTATTTGTATATTTCCAGATATGATGATAATGATTTACATAGCTAGCCCAATTTCCAGTAACCCAACAATGATAATGATCTGCACGATGACCAAGTTGTATTTCTACAGAATTTTTAAAGTTACCATCTGAATACCAAACACATTCAGTAATAGCTTGAAGATTCCTAAGTGCTAACTCTGGTAATGATCTCACTTTACCTTTTCTCATAAAAGAACTTGAAAACATATCCCATATGCTATTTTCAAGCATGTTCAGGTTAAAATTCCATTCGCCAATTATTCCACTACTATTGTTTATAATACTAAAATCTGAAATTGTAGCTGTTTTTGATTGAGAAATGCTATAAGATGGGGAAAAACTAGGATTTTTAGAAATGTCTACACCAACTGTAAATGAAGAGCCAGTGGTATATTGTGTTTGATTATTGACATTTTTAGGTTCGCTTGATAATACTCTTAAGTTGTTATTATCTGGCTTCATATAAACATTAACATTAGATTGAAAATATCCTCTATCATAATCATTATACCATGATATTGGACCACTACCTGATGGATGGAATCCTGCCCCTACACTTCTTATTCTTAAATACTTATAATTAGGATAAAAAGATGCAAATAAAGAAACTTCCATAATAATTTCATTTTTAACAGTTTGATTTCCTATAATATATTCACTTGTAATCGGAATATAATTCATCCAAAATTGATTTGCTGGTAGCGCACCTTGTTCTCTTAAAGCTTTATTTTCCTCTTGAAAAGCTACGGGCACTTTAAAAGTAGAGTCTAATATTTTCTTTATAGCCTTTGCATTTTCTTGAGGACCTAAATCTTGTAACTTTTCTTTATATTTATTACACTCAGAACAATCATTATTTACTGGTAACCCTTGAAAATTACCTAAATCATCTTGTAGAAGATCTCTTTTACTATATTCATTATAAGTGAAGTTATCTGTATCAGCTATATTAAACACATTAAAGTTTTCATATGGTCTAATAACAGCCCATTTACCATTAAAATCTATCCCTATAAATTCTGATAAATCATTTGACTCTGAAATATTTAATAAAACCACAGGAATCTTTTTAGCTAAATACTTTTTTACAAATGATAGATCTTCATTGTAAGAATTTAAATCTGCAATTACAGCAACATAGTCTTTATCTTTAATAGATTTTTCATTGTTTAATTTAACGCTATCATTTATTACAAGAATATTATCATACAACTTATTTAATTCATAAACTATTTCATCAATATTTTTCTCTATTTCATTAGTCTTTTTCTTAGTCATAATAATTACCTCCATAAAGAATGAATATTAACTCATCACTACATTATATTAAAATTTATCGTTAAGGGTTACATAATTTTAAAACGTTCACCATTAATAATCCCTTTAATCTTTGTTTTTATTAACAGTTATTTTAAATAATATTAAACGTAAAAGAAAAAAGCACTCATCCTACCAAGAATAGTGCTTTAAACTCTTAAATATTAGTTATTATAAAACCATTTATATAGTTTTCATCTTTTAAAGGTTAAACTATATAACTAGCTAATCTATTTATAAAAGAATATATAAAATTATTTTAATCATTCTTTTTAATATCAAATCTATCTGCATTCATTACCTTATTCCATGCAGATACAAAATCTTCTATAAACTTTTCCTCATTTCCCTTAGATGCATACACCTCAGCAACTGCACGAAGTTGTGAATTTGATCCAAATATAAGATCAACCTTTGTTGCTGTCCATTTTTTCTCTCCTGTTTCTCTATCAGATCCTATATATCTTTCCTTGTCTTCTGGAGATTTATTCCAAACTGTATCCATATCAAGAAGATTCACAAAGAAATCATTTGTAAGACTTCCTTCTCTATTTGTAAAAACTCCATCCTTTGAATTTTTATAATTAGTGTTTAATACTCTCATACCACCAATTAATACTGTCATTTCTGGAATAGTTAAATTCAATAATTGTGCTTTGTCAATTAGCATTTCATCTGATGACTCTGCATACTCTTCTTTTACATAATTTCTAAATCCATCTGCCTTAGGTTCAAGACTACCAAATGAATTTATATCTGTATCCTCTTGAGTTGCATCAGTTCTTCCTGGAGTAAATGGGACAGTGATATTGTGTCCTGCCCTTTTTGCAGCTTCTTCAATTCCAACACATCCCCCTAATACAATAACATCAGCTAAGGATACTTTTTTACCCTTTGAATGTGACTTATTAAAATTCATTTGAATTTTTTCTAATTCACCTAAAATCTTACTAAGTCTTTCTGGCTCATTAAGCTCCCATTCTATTTGTGGTTTTAAGCGTATTCTTGCCCCATTTGCCCCTCCACGCTTATCTGAATTACGAAATATTGATGCAGATTCCCAAGCTGTTGTAACAAGGTCTGATATTCCTAATCCTGAGTCTAAAATCTTTTTCTTAAGCTCTTGAATATTCTTTTTATTAACCACTTTATAATTAGCTTCTGGTAATGGATCTTGCCAAATAAATCTCTCTTTTGGAACTTCTGGTCCAAGATATCTATCTATTGGCCCCATATCTCTATGTGTTAACTTAAACCAAGCTTTTGCAAAATCCTCTTCAAATTTCTTTGGATTTTCTAAATAATTCTCTGCTATTGCTTTATACATAGGATCGTGAATAAGTGCTAAATCTGCAGTGGTCATCATAGGTCTATGTTTTTTCAATGGATCATAAGCATCAACTACCATATCCTCTTCATCTACATCCTTAGCTAACCATTGGTATGCCCCTGCCGGACTTTTAACTAATTCCCACTGATATTTAAATATTGTTTTTAAGTAACCCATTGTCCACTTTATAGGCTCTGATTTCCACGCACCTTCAATTCCACTTCCTATTGTGTCTGGTCCCATACCAGTTTTATAGCTACTTTTCCATCCTAATCCTTGTTGTTCAATAGGTGCAGCTTCTGGCTCTGGTCCAACATATGAAGGTGATGCAGCTCCATGACATTTACCAAAAGTATGTCCACCAGCTATAAGAGCAACTGTTTCTTCATCATTCATTGCCATACGAGTGAATGTTTCTCTTACATCATTAATAGCTAACCCAGGATCAGGATTTCCATTTGGTCCTTCTGGATTCACATAAATTAATCCCATCTGTGTAGCAGCCAAAGGATTTTCGAGTTCTTTATCCTTCTTCTCATCTCTATCACGGTCAGCTCCAAGCCATTTTTTCTCACTTCCCCAATAAATATCTTCCTGTGGTTCCCAAACATCAACTCGTCCACCACCAAAGCCAATTGTCTTTAATCCCATAGATTCAAATGCACAGTTACCAGTTAATATTATAAGGTCCGCCCATGAAATTTTATTTCCATATTTCTTTTTTATTGGCCAAAGTAAACGACGTGCTTTATCTAAATTTATATTATCTGGCCAACTATTAAGTGGTGGAAAACGTTGAAGACCTTGTCCCCCACCACCTCTACCATCACCAATTCTATAAGTACCAGCACTATGCCAAGCCATACGAATAAAAAATGGACCATAATGACCATAATCAGCAGGCCACCAATCCTTTGAGTCTGTCATAAGCTTATACAAATCTCTCTTTAATCCATAATAATCTAACTTTTTAAACTCTTCAGCATAGTTAAAACCTTTAGACATAGGATTACTTAGTTCACAATTTTGACGAAGAACATTAAGTCTAAGATGATCTGGCCACCAGTATTCATTGGTTGTTCCACCACTAGACATACCTTTACTAGTTCTTCCTGTCACTGGACATCTTCTTTCTTCCATATATCATTCCTCCTTACCAATCTTATTTACCTGTTTTCATACCTACTTAATTTATGTAAGCAATAAGTAGTAAAATCTTTCTTATATAAATACTATTCAGTAAATTATATAAATATATAAGTATTACTATGAATGAATTAGTAAATAAGATTTTGTAAGTTCTACATTGATTAATTTTAGGCATAAAAATAGTAGCTATCTAAATTGGGAAGAAGCTACTATTTTTAAGTATTAATTTAGCGAAGCTCTTGCTTATTTATGATAAGATTCATTCTTAATTATTCTAAAAATACTTTTATAAGTTCTGAATAAAACTGATCTATTGAATTATACTTACTTTTATTTTTCTCATACTCTTCTAACTTATTAACTAAAGGCTTAATATATCTATATCCTAAATTATAATCATGCTCAATTCTTCCATTGGTAAACTCTTCACCAAAGTAATTTTTACATAAATGTATTGATACTGCTCGTACCATATGTTCATTTATGCATTCTTCCCAATCACCATAACCACTAAACTCAGTTTTATATTTTTCTAAATCTTCATATCTCCCCTTATACATATCTACTAACTCTGTATTTTTCTCTGTTATTGGATTTATTATAGGATGGCTAAGCTCATGAAAAATCAAATTACATAAGTCATAATATCTATCTACAAAAAGTGTTTCCCCTAGCCAAATATTTAGATTAAATATAATATTTATGTATTTTTCTTCCCCTATGTTCAAATCAAACCCAAAGTTATTCTTAGATAAATTGCTCATAACAAAATTATAGTTAGTATTTTTTACACCTGATAATTCTTCTAGATCATTGATAAAATCATACTTTTCTAAAATTTCATTAAAGTATTCTAAATCCTTTTTATAATATTCTTCAATCTTAGTAAAAAACTCATCAAACTTTGCTTCTTCCTTAAATGAATTAAATAAATCTTTAAACTCTTCTAACTTCTCAATTCCACCACTTAGATTTACATTGAATTCACTAATCTCATACTTAAAGCTTGAATCTTTTTCATTATCTAAAGCTAAAGCAAAAACCATAGGTCTTCCAAAAAAGAATCCTTCCCTAATCATTTCTTCAAACTTTTTATAAATATCATGATTAGAGTACTTTCCAAAATGATTTTTTATATCACTTATGTATTCCTCATTAGAATAATCTACAAAGTCTACATTAAATCCAAAGATCCCACTTAAAATTTCATTACATCTGCTTGTAAGAATAATTATATTCATTAGTTCAATATTCCTATTTACTTCTAAATTTACTTTTCTCATACACTCTCCTATTTACCATTTAAATTTATTTTATGTCAGCCTCTTCTTATACAATTTGTTTATTAAATTCTTTTTCCTTCTAATAATACAAATAATACAAACAATTTATCTAACCTTTGCTTTTTATTAACACTTATTTCAAATAAACTTCCATATAAAATAAAAAGTCCTAATCATTTAAAGATTAAGACCTCTTCCAGTTAATTCCCCTATATTTATTCTAGATAATTATGGTATAATATCCAAGTTAGAATATAGAAATTCCGTAGTAGGATGGCTACGGAGGTTTTGAACGTTTTATCCTCCTGGGCTATGGGTGAATAATTTCACTATAGCTAGGGGGTGGTATTGGATATGCTAGCATTGATTATAAAAAGTTTTACTACGATTTATATTATTAGATTGGTTTTAAAACATAATCTTTTTGTTTCTAAATTAGTTATCAAGGTTAAATTTCTTGGTATTCATATAGAACTTAATGGCAAAGAGAAAAAGCACCCATCCGACCAAGAATAGTGCTTTAAACTCTTAAATTTAATTATTCAATTTATTAAATTCTTCCAATAGCCCTAAAACAAAATAAGCACTTTGTGAAAGCGACTATCACAAATCAAGGATTTGGATATCTGCTTTTGTTCTAAGGATTGCTTAGTGTTACAGCACTAAGCTTTTCTTATTTATATTATATCAAATTTTTATAAAAAATAAACCTTTACTTTTTTTCTTTAGCATTAATCAATGTATAATTTTTGTCTCTAAGTTTTGATACATACACTTTTCTATTCATTATTCTAATTATTCATTTGACTTTAACGCATCAATCATATTAACCTTTCTTAGCTTAATATGCATAAGAATCATAACTACTACTGAGAAGAAGATAGTTATTAAGGCTGATATTACATAACTACTTAGTGCTATATTAGGATACATCATCATTGTATCTGTTTCTGATGTTCTTATTATAAAGGCATGTAACATCCTTCCTAGTACTCCACCTGTTAATACTCCAAGTAGTGTTAATATTATATTTTCTCTTAGTATATACATAGTAACTTCATCATCAAAGAATCCTAGTACCTTTATTGTTGATAGTTCTCTTATACGTTCTGATACATTTATATTGTTTAGGTTGTATAATACTACAAAGGCTAAGGCTCCTGCTGATAGGATTATTACTAGCATTACTACGTTCATGTTTGCTGCTGATTCTTCTGTTGTTTTTTGTATTTGTGATGTCATTGCTACATTTATTACATTCTTACATTCCATAAGTTTTGATATTATTTCGTCTTCATTCATTTTTTCTTTATTAAAGTTTAGAAGATCTGTGTTATACACTGGTTTCTTTCCAAATACTTTTTCATAGTATGATGGTGACATATACATTGAATGCATAATATAGTTTTCTGCTATATTTTCCACCTTAACTTCATAAGAATTATCCTCTTCATCCTTAAATGTTATAGTATCTCCCACAGAAACTCCTAAAAGGTTTGCTAGCTTTTCATTTATAACAACGCCATCTTCTGGAACTTCATATTTTTCTCCTGAAACTCTATCATTTAAAACTATAAAGTTATTTAATTCATCTTTATTTTCTGGAACATAAAGACTAACCGTTTGCTTATTCATTTCTTCCTTACTGAAAAATACTGATTCTTGGTGCATTTTTAAATTGGCTTCATAGCCAGGTAATGATTTCAAAGTTTCATTATATTTATTAACTTCTTCAGTGCTTGGATTATCTCCAAAGACAACCATAGCTTCATACTTCCATACCTTATCAAACTGCTTTTGAACCATTCCATTATTTGAATCCTTAAGTCCAAATCCAGTAACAAGAAGTGCCATACATCCTGCTATTCCAAAGATAGTCATAAACATACGCTGCTTATATCTAAATAAATTTCTGAATGTTACTTTTTGATTGAAGTTTAATCTCTTCCATAATGGAGTAATTCTTTCTAATAATATCTTTTTACCCATCTTTGGAGCCTTTGGTCTCATAAGGTTAGATGGCTTATTCTTAAGCTCAACTCTTATTACAAATAAGGCTGCTCCAACTGTGCATAAAATTGAAATTACTAAGGATTGAATTATATAACTTAGATAATAATATGTTTCTATCTTAGGAAGTGCATATACACTTGTGTAAGCATTACTTATTATATTTGGTATAATGTTGCTTCCAACTAAAAGTCCAAAGATACATCCCAATACACTTGCTAAGGAAGCATACACAACAAACTTTAATGATATTCTAAAGTTATCATATCCTAAGGCTTTCATAGTACCTATCTCAGTTCTCTTCTCTTCAACCATTCTTGTCATTGTTGTTAAACAAATTAATATTGCTACTAAGAAGAAGAATACTGGTAATACTGAAGCTATACTGTCTAAACTGTTTATTGAATCCTTATATCCTGAATATCCTGGATTATCAGTTCTATCAAAGATAATATACTTACTCTCACCTAAATCATTTAAAGTTGATTTTTCCTTTTCTTCAACTTCTTTTTTTCCATCCTCAAGCTTTTTCTTATTTTCTGCTATAGCTTTTTCACCCTCAACTATACTCTTTTCTGATTCATCAAGTTTAGCTTTAGCCTTGTTAAGTTCTCTTTCTCCCTTAACTTTACCTTCTTCAAAGGCTTTTTTGCCCTTAGCTAATTCTGCTTTACTATTAGTTAATTTAGTTTGTGCTTCTTCTAGACTAGCTTTTCCACTATTAAATGTATTTAGCTGTTTCTCATATTCTGCTTTTCCTTCTTGGTACTTAGTTATTCCAGCTAATAAAACTCCTAATTTTGAAGAGTTTTCATTAATAGCTTTAACATTTTCATCTAAAGAGTTTGCTATACTTAAGGCTAATTCTTTATTCTTAGGATCACTCTCTAATCCACTTATTGCTCCATTTAAATCACTTAATCCTAAGTTAGAAATTATCACTTTCCAATACTGTATTTTCTCAGAAGGTATCTCCCCATTCTCTGGAATTGCATTAACTGTATTTCTTATATCAGTAGAAAGCATAGTCATTGTTCCTGATAGTTTTTTAAGACCATCTATTTTATTTTGTAATTCACTAGTACTCTCATCTGGATTAACCCCTTGATTTAAGAACTCTTGCCTACCTTTATCAATACTCTCTTTTGCTTTGTCTAACTGAATTTGTCCTTCTTCAAGAGTGGCTTTTTGCTTATTAATCTCAGCTTGCCCTTCTTTTATTTTCTTTTCGCCTAAAGAGAATTTTTCAGTTCCTTCTTTTATTCCCTTATCATACTCTGCTTTACTTTGAAGGTATTTTTTCTTTCCTGCTTCTAACTCTTTTTTCCCATTCTCTAATTCTTTTTCCTTATCTAAAAGCAACTGTTCATTTTCATTTAATTCTTCACGAGCTGAATTAAACTCATTTTTAACCTCTGCTCTTATTTCATCTCCTCTTTCAACTTCTCTCTTTAAATATAAGTCTTCAAGATATTTATTATTTTCCTCCATTAAATTCTTATATTCATTTCCATAAGCATCAAGCCCCTGTGTATTTTTAAATCTAACATAAATTTCAGTATAAGGCCCCATGTCTATATCAGCACTATTTAAAACTCCAAAGTAATCAATAGTTCCTTTTCCAACGGGAGTTGCTCCTCTTCCCTCTTTTTCAATATACATTGGACTTTTTACTATTCCAACAATCTTAAACTTAGTCTGCTTAAAATTCTTCATCGTATCTTCATCAGTGTCAATTACAAACTCATCACCAATTTTAAGATCCTTATTAAGCTTAAATGCTTTTTCATCTAAGGCAATTTCTCCACTTTTCTCTGGTAGTTTACCCTCTAATACGACAAACTTATTTAAGTTATTTTTCTTATCATACTCCATAAATCTAACCACCTTACTCATATTAGTAAGATTAGCGTCAATTGTATGTGTTCCATAATAATCTAGTATTTTATCATTATTCTTTAGTAAATCTAAATCCTTATCTGTTAATCCCATAGTTGAAACAATCTTACTATCCATTAAGTTTTGATTCTCATAGAAAGTATTTATTGTCTTATTCATATCAGGACCAGCTGATTTTATTCCTGAATAAAATGCAACCCCTAAAAAGATGATTACCATTATAGAAAAAAATCTAGCCTTCGATGAAAGGATTTCTCTTGTTATAGACTTCTTATATGTCTTCATTCCTAAGCTCTCACCCCTACCATTCAATATCTTCAACTGAGATTGGCTCTTTATTTATCTCAATACTTCTTACTTTAGCATCGTTAATCTTAATAACCTTATCAGCCATAGGTGCAAGAGCTGAATTGTGAGTTATTATGACAACTGTTTTTCCAAGTTTCCTACAAGCATCCTGTAAAATCTTAAGTATTTGCTTCCCTGTTTTATAATCTAAAGCTCCTGTTGGTTCATCACAAAGTAATAACTTTGGATTTTTAGCTAAAGCTCTGGCAATAGAAACTCTCTGTTGTTCTCCCCCTGATAATTGAGAAGGAAAATTATCTTTTCTATGACTAAGTCCAACTAACTCTAAAGTTTTATCAACCTCTAATGCATCACTAGATATCTGTGTAGCAAGTTCAACATTCTCTTTTGCAGTTAAATTTTGTACTAAGTTATAAAACTGAAATACAAAACCAACATCAAACCTTCTATACTTAGTTAATTGTTTATTATTAAATTTAGCAATATCTGTCCCATCAATTACTATATTGCCTTCGTCACAATTATCCATTCCACCTAAAATATTAAGAGTAGTTGATTTACCTGCTCCACTAGGTCCTAAGATAATAACAAACTCGCCCTTTTCTATAGAAAAGCTAACTCCATTATTAGCAACCACTTCATTATCTCCAACTTTATATCTCTTAAATATATCTTTTACATCAATATAAGCCATAACTATTTCCTCCCATTCTCATTATCTAAATTACTAATCTTATCTTTAAGTATTGGCTCTTATTTTATTTTTAACGTCTAGTTATTAAATAGACACTTTGTATATTTAATACTATAATCAAAGTATAAATTACTAATCATGCTTAAACAATAATCACATAAATCCATAACGTTATTAAATGAACATATAAAATAAAAATGTACAGTTAATAACATTTAACATTAAATTATCTAAAACTCTATTTCAGAGTTTATTCTGAATAAAAGTAATTAAGTTTTAAAATACTAATATGTTTTAGCCTAGTTTTGATTTTTAAATCGAAATCAAGTATGTCTTAAGAGCTATCTAAAAATCAAAACCTACTTAAAACATATCAAAAGTTTAAAGGAGAATTTATATGGCAGGAGTTAAAGGAAACCGTAGAGTTTTATATACTAAAAAAGTTATTAAAGAAAGTTTAATAGAGCTACTTCAAACTAAAGAAATTCATGAAGTTACCGTTACTGATATATGTAAAAAAGCTGATATTAATAGGGGTACCTTTTATAGCCATTACAAAGATGCTTTTGATTTACTTCAGTCTATGGAAGATGAATTATTTGATCAAATACTGAAATATATACAAGAAGTTCCTATTAAAGAATATAACAGTGTTCTACTTCTTAATGTTCTTAAATTGATTAAAGAAAACAAGGACTTATGCAAAGTACTGTTTTGCAATCAAAGGGATGGAAGCATACTAAGCCGTATTTTAGTCATTGCAAGTCAAATAGATATTAGGAAAATCTTTGACAATTCAAACCTAATCGATGATACCCTTGCAAATTACTACATGAGATACTCTGTAGGAGGATGTCTTTCAATTATTGAAACTTGGCTAGAGAATGATTTACCAGAATCACCAGAAGAACTAGTTTTAATAATAAACAGTATAAATAAAGTTAATATAGACTAACTCACTTGATATTTATATGAAATTTAATAAACCAAATAAATGAGCACCATTCATCCTTTGATTGGTGCTTTCTTTTATTAATACTTTTAAATTTTTCAACTTAATAATTCCATTCTTTGTTTCTATTCAAAATACTATGTTTTCTCTTAGTATCCTTTAGATTATTTATTTTCCTCCCCCTTCACAATACAGTATTTAAATATATTTTTATTGAAAAACAATAAATTATTATTGACTATACCACATAACAATTGTAATATATAATTGTAAATTGAAAGGAGATTTTACAGATGAAAAAATTATTATATGCTTTACCATTTATTTTAGGAGTATTTTGCTTCCTAGGAGCATCATTATCTCCATCTACAGTATTAACTAGTGGATTGCTTTATGAACCATATTTCTTCTTAATTCCTATTGGTTATATATTCATTTTTATTGGAGTATTAATTGTTGGTATCGGTGGATGCATAACTTTATATAAAAAAAAGAAATCCTAATTTAAGGATTTCTTTTTATAATAATACTATGAATATCATTCTATTTTCATTTAATTTCATATTTGCTATTTCTTCTTTGTTTATAATTAAGACTTGATACACTACAAACTATATTCTATTTTTCAATAATGTCTATTTCTTCAACTACTTCAACTTCTTCATTGCCTTTTTTACAATATCTCATAAAGATAATAAATAAGACTAAAGCAAATATTGCTCCTGCTATATTTGAGAAAGTTGCATTTAATCTAAATCCTTCTGGTGCTTGAAGAATATATGCTGAGGTTACTGCTGACATGAATACTGCTGGTATTAATGTAATCCAGTAATTATTCTTTGCTTGTACCATATAAGCTGATGCAGCCCAAAGCATTATCATTGCTAATGTTTGGTTTGACCAAGAGAAATATCTCCATATTATACCGAAATCAATAAATGTTAATGCTATACCAATTACAAATAATGGAATTGCTATTTTAAATCTATCTATAATTTTGTCTTGTTTAAGTTTGAAAGCATCCGCAATTGTAAGTCTTGCACTTCTAAATGCTGTATCCCCTGATGATATAGGGCAAGCTACTACTCCTAATATAGCTAAAACTGCTCCTACTTTTCCCATTATTGTATTTGAAATAATATTTACTACTGTTGATGGTCCTCCATTTTTTAATGCTTCTTGTAGACCAACTGTATCACCAAAGAAGCACATAGCAGCGGCTGCCCATACTAAAGCTATAACACCTTCTGCAATCATTGCTCCATAGAATACTTTTCTTGCTTCTGATTCTTTCTTTACGCATCTAGCCATAATTGGTGACTGAGTTGCATGGAAGCCAGAAATAGCACCACAAGCAATTGTGATAAATAAGAATGGGAATATTGGTGATCCATCTGGATGAAAATTTGATAATTGAATCTCTGGAATATTATATCCTTGAATTACAAGACCTCCACCAATTCCAATAGCCATTATTAAAAGACAAAGTCCAAAAATAGGATAAATTTTTCCTATAACCTTATCTACTGGTAATACAGTAGCAGCTATGTAATAAACAACTATGATAACTATAAATATATCTCTATCTATTCCTGTTAGAGTTTTTAATAAGTCCGCTGGCCCAGTTAAAAATACTACTCCAACTAAAATTAATAATACTATTGAAAATACTACCATTATTTTTCTTGGTATTTCTCCAAGATACTTTCCTACAAGTTCTGCTACAGATACTCCATTATTTCTAATTGATAAAACTCCAGTAAAATAGTCATGAACAGCTCCTGCAAAAATACATCCAAAAACAATCCATAAAAATGCTACTGGTCCCCACAAAGCTCCTGCTATTGCACCAAATATTGGTCCAAGTCCAGCAATATTAAGAAATTGAATCAAGAAAATTCTTGGCCAACTCATAGGAACATAATCAACACCATCAGCCATAGTTTCTGCTGGTGTTTCAATAGAATCACTTGTGCCAAAAGTCTTGTCCACAAATTTTCCATAAGTAAAATAACCTACTACTAATAATACCAATGACAATAAAAATGATATCATTTTCTCATCCCCTTACATTATTTAATTCGTGTTATATTTTGATTATATCCCTTTTAGAAAACGTATTCATCAAATGCTTTTTATTTTATTATCAATCATTTCACATTATATATATCAATTTAACTTTTTATACATTATTTTCATGTAAAGTTAAAAATTTTAAATACAATTATCCTTAAAATTCTTAAGTAAATCAACTTATATTATTAATAAAATGCTTATTTAAGTTTAAGTTATATTTTTTGGTTAATAAAAGCTAAAATTTCTAGATAAAATTTACTATAAGTTAATATAATAAAAATATAATTATAAAAATTTAAGAAAGGTAAGAGGTAGTTTCACTAATGGATATATAATCTATTTTTCAGATTTAATTACAACAAAAAGTATTTATTTTTAGCTTTAAAAATAAGCAATTTTAGTTTTTTTTGTTGTGTTTAATTTTATGGAGAGTAGATTATAGTGAGATTAAGTGTATATTTCTGTCCTTTTTGTGGCTATATATACTCTCCTGTAATTTATAGGAGGGATTTTTTTATGTCTTTAGCAAGATTAAATAAAGTAAAAAAATATTATGGAGATAGATTAATTTTAGATAGAGATAAACTAGAAATATTTGATAGAGATAGAATTGGTTTAGTTGGAATTAATGGTGCTGGTAAAACTACTCTTCTTAGAAATATAATTTCAAAAAAAGAAGGCATTAAAGTTCTTGATAATGTGGTTATAGGCTATTTTGACCAATCACAAAAAATCTTAGATTCCAATAAAACTATATTAGAAAATATCTTAAAAGATTGTTCTTATGATGAGAGCTTCATAATGATAAATCTAGATGGTTTTGGATTTAAAGGTGATACTGTTTTTAAAAAGGTTTCACTGTTAAGTGGTGGTGAAAAGGTAAAAATAGCACTTTGTAAAATTTTATTATCAGATAATAACCTTCTTATCTTAGATGAACCAACAAATTATCTTGATATTAAATCAATGGAATCTTTGGAAACAGCCTTGATTAACTGCAATAAGACATTACTTATCGTATCACATGATAGAAGATTTATTTCTAATATATGCGATTATATAATTGAAATAAAAATCCACCAGCTTAGCTGGTGGTATTTCCTCAGCCCTATAAGGGCATGCTACTTGCGTTGCGTCTTAAGACGCTTAAATTGGTCCGCCAGCCGCATACTTCTTTACTTGCTACCCTTAAAAGGGTCCATATATTCTTTTATACTAATTTGATCAGCTATCATATCTTCTTGTTCTTGATTTCTTATATATTCTTCAATTGCCTTCTTATTTTTTCCGACAGTATCAACGTAAAATCCTCTGCACCAGAAATGTCTATTTCCATATTTATATTTTAAATTTGAAAACTTCTCAAAAATCATAAGACTACTCTTACCTTTTAAAAATCCAACGAAACTTGAAACACTCATTTTTGGTGGTATTTCAACAAGCATATGTATATGGTCTACGCAAGCGTGCGCTTCGACTATCTTAACTCCTTTCCATTCACAAAGCTGTCTTAATATCTTACCTATCTCTTGTTTTTTCTCTCCATATATTTCTTTCCTTCTGTATTTTGGTGCAAATACTATATGATATTTACAATTCCATTTTGTATGTGCTAAACTGTTTGTATCCATTTAAAAACCTCCCTTTGTTACGAAAATTGGCTGCGAACCTATTTTCATTTTAACAAAAGGAGGTTTTTTATTACATCGCTAAAGCTCATCTGAACACACTCGCATAGCGAGTGGTTTTCATTAAACAATAAAATCTAGAAAAATCTATGAGTTTTCTGGAAGTTATGATGAATATATAGATTTTAAAAATAATCCAAAGCTAGATTTAAAAGAAAGAGAACAAAAGGACAACATCCTTTTATTAGAAAATAGACTTTCAACAGTAATTTCTTTATTATCAACTGGAATACCTGCTGAACAAAAGTCTACTCTAGAAGAAGAATATAATTCAATATTAAAAGAACTTAAAATATTAAAAACTATATAAATTCTAAGAAAGAAAAAACATCAGTTTAATCTGATGTTTTTTCTTTTGATAAAAATTATTGATAAATCACATTATGTTAAAAAAACGGCTAATAAATTAAACTAAATTAATATTATCTTCAAAAGCCTTAGAAATTTCATAATCTCTAAAGTCTCTATTACCTAATAGACTAAGTACTACACCTTCCTTTGGATATATAGAAGAGATAAATGTTACTCCTGGATCTCCCCCTAATAAATAATACTTATAAACTTCATCACCTCTTTTAATAATCCATATTCCGTATCCATAATAAACATCATTGTTTACATAAACCTTAAGAGCTAAAATCTTGTCTGTTATCTCTTTATTTAAAAGCTTATACTCTAATAATCCATTCCAAAATTTACTTAAATCTTCTTCTGTTGTAAATATACCTCCATCACCTCCACCAACTATTGGCACTGAATATATATTACTTTTGAACTTATTTTCTTCTACTTCTTCATATCCATAAGCACAATTAGCTGGAAGCATATCCATAGGATAGTATCCTGTATTTTTCATATCTAAGACATCTAAGATATTCTCTTTAACATACTCAGTAAAAGATTGACTACTTACTTTTTCTACAATTAATGATAAAATCAAAAACCCAGAGTTATTATATGAAAATTTTTCTCCTGGCTTTGATTTCATATATCCTTCTCTTAAAATTGGTAGAAAATCCTTTGGTTCTCTTAATGTATACATAGGAGTCTTTTCCCAAATTTCTGAAAAATCATCTAATTTATCTTCATCAAAATAATCTGACATTCCTGAAGTATGAGTTAGCAAATGTTCTATTGTTATGGATTCATCGTAATTAGGTAAGTCCACATAATCCTTAACTAAGGAATTAAAATTTAATTTACCATCTTGCACTAGCTTACAAATAGCTATTGCTGTAAACCCTTTAGCCCCTGATGCGATTCCAAACATTGTCTCTAAGTTATTTTTTCTTTCATTAGGTAAATCAGCATATCCTCTTACCTCACTAAATAAAAGATTTTCCCCTTTTCTTAAACTTACAACGCCTGAAAAATTCTTTGTTTTATCTATCTGATTTTTTAAGTTCTCATAATTTCTCATAATCTCTACCTCTTCTCATTCTTATATAATAATTTAAGAATTTTTTATCCCTATATAAATTTATACAAAAATAAAAAACCATCTGTTGCCAAATGATTTTACATGTACACAAATAAAGCATAGATATTATTTTATCTAAATGCATCCATGATATAATCTAAATTTGGCAACACAATAAAACGTATGAAACATACGAATTTTTTATTATGTTCTTCAAAAATAGATTACTTGCTCATTTCAGCACCTCTTCCCTTTAATAATAGACCAATATTTTAAATACTTAATGATTAAAATATAATCTAACAGTAAAATTATACCACCTTTAAGTAAACGTTTCAACCACTCCTTCAAAACAATGCTTTCTTTATTAAAACATTGATATAATCAAATCAAAACTATTTTTACCTTTAATTAATTATACTTTGTCTACAATAATAACTAAATTATAATAAATAAAAATTAAGAGCTTAACCCTCTCTAGATTAAGCTCCTAATTTTTATTTATAATATCCATATTCACAAAGTAATTCATGACAAGCATTTACTTCTTCATCTGTGAAAAGCTCATTATATTTACTATTAATAACAACAGCTTCCATTGTAAGATCAAGACGATTTGCCTTTTGTAATTTATCAAATCCATCTGAAACTCTACCCTTACGTAAAATCTCTTGAACTGTTCTTACCCCACCAAACTTTTCAATATTTAGTAAAAGTCTTTTTTGAGTGCATCCACACTCTTTTTCAGCTATTTCACACTTCTTAATAAGCTCTTTTTCAAAATTATTTTCTAATGACATAATATTAACTCCAAACATACTTTTTTTGCAATTAATTATACTACATCATTATAATCACATCAACGGAAAAGCTTAAACACCTTTTAAAAGATGTTAATAACTTAAATAGTCTATGGCTAAATATTAACCATAGACTATTTATTAATTTATTGCTTTGTTATTTCTGATCTTGTAATATGCAAAACCTCCAACTATACACCATATAGCTAAGGCTATTAAAGACTCCTTACTTAACGAAGCTGGTGAGATAGGTAAAATTAATAACCCTATAAATACTATACTTATAATAATACCTACAATAGCTATTATTCTCTCTCTATGACTTTCTGCTTTTTTTACTCCTATTAGAGAAACATAGAAGTAAGCTACTGATGCCCCTAAAGATGACATATCAACAATCCAAATTATTGCCTGTCTTCCAAACCAAGGCGCTATTAAACTTACAATACTTATAAAAATTATAGCATTTCCAAAAACACCATTCTTATTTACCTTTCCCATTTTTGAAGGAAGCATTTTATAGTTAGCAATAGCTCCTAACAATTTTGAACTACAAATCATAAAACCATTTATTCCACTCCAAACAGCAGCTGTTAAAGCTATTATTAGTAGAAGAAAGGCTCCTTTTCCTAATGTACTTAACACTGCACTCCCTGCAGCCCAATCTAAAGCTAGTGCTTGTTCTGGTGAATAAGCTAACGCAGTTATAATATTCAATACATTATATATTAAGGCTCCCATAACTAAAGATATTACTGCAACTCTTGATGCTTTTTTCTTAGAAAAATTCAGTTCCTTACTAAGCTGAGGAATAGCATCAAATCCTATAAATGCAAAAGGTGTTATAGCAAAAACTTTTATTATTTCACTAAGATTAAATGAATAATCTTCAATATATGTATCTACAAATTGTATTTTATTCCCCTTGATTATCATTCCTAAAAGTACAAGTATAACCATAGTTATTAAACTAAAAATTATTACATTTTGAACCTTACTAGTTTTCTTTATTCCTTTTAGGTTTAAATAGGCAAAGGCAAGTATTATTATACTAGACATCAATATCTCTCCTAAGTAGATATTGTATCCAGCTATATTATATAAGTATCCAAACTCTAATATCCCTCCAAATAATTTTTTAATTACAAGGGGAAATGCTGTTGCATTTAATGGAATCATTGTAAAATAAGCCAGTGTTAAAAACCAACCTACTATAAATCCATGCTTTTTGCCTAGATTATTATATGTATAAGAGAATTCTCCTCCCTCTTCATCATGACTTTGCATCATTACCAAATAGTTTTTTTCAATTATTATGATACAAATTACTCCTAAAAAAAGGCCTAAGAAAGTATTTATTACCCCTGATTCCTTTAAAAACTTAGTCCCAGGAAGCATAAATGAACCCCATCCTATTATTGCCCCTAAAACTATAGAAAATATATCTATCCTATTTAATTTAACTTCCTTCATATTTCCCTCCAGTATAAACTCTGTCTATATTTAAATAATTGTAATTATATCTATCTTTAAATAACTAAAGGCACGCTTTTAACTATGCCTTAAAACAATATTGACTTATTATAATTTTCTTTTTGAATAGTTTTAATTTTAGATAGAACCGTAAGACTATCTTAATGAGCAGTTAGAGTTTCATTATCTATTGAAAAATAATAGCGTTAAGAAGCGAAGTTGTTTGACCAACGGGAGCTCTGAGCTTTAGCTATTATTTTGAAATAGATGAATTTGAATAGGAAGCACCTTCTCATATCCATTCTAAGGTATAAGTTCAAAGTACAAAATTGAAAATTTTGATTTTTACTTAAAATTAAGTAAGTCTGAAGGGCTATCTAAAATTAAAACTTTACACAAAACAATTTATTATTATCAATACTCGTTTAAAGCATAGTTCAAAACAAAAGCTATAATCAGTTTTATTTTAATCAACTAATTATAGCTTTTTTTCAAACTATTTTATATTTCTACTTAATTATTAACTCTTATTTGTTATTAACTTCTACTTCACAGCATTTTTTAACCATAATTTTTTTATAAACTATGTTTCCTAATACTCCACCTACAACTAAGAATACTAAGAATATCCATCCTGATAATGAGAAGTTAGCTATTGGTGTATAAAGAGCTCCAACGTTACATCCATTTGATAATCTTGTTCCGAATCCCATTAAGAATCCACCAACTACGTAGATTAAAGCTTCTTTAAAGCTTATTTGTAATCCAGCTTTGAAAGTAGCCTTAAAGCTTCCAGCTAAAAGTAATGCTACAAGTGTTCCTAAGATTATACCAGTATTTTGTACGTTCATTCCATTTGAGAAGAATGGTGCAGTAAACATTTCTACTGGCTTACCAGCGAAAGCTGCTACATTCTCAGGTGATATTCCACATGCTACAAGCGCTCTACCAAACCAGAATCCATAAGGAGTTGATGCTCCCCATCCAGCTTTAGTTACACCCATTAATAATATGAATATACCACCAATTACTATAGCTCCAGTAGCTAAAGTCCAAGGTCTTACAAATAGCTTATCATATGTAGCTTTACTAAATAATTTAAACTCACCTTTTTCTTCATGCTTTTCTTCTTGCATTATTTCAGTATCAACACCACAGTATGTGTTGTTTGCTTTTCTTTTTTCTTCGTATAATTTAGCTACCCAAATTGTTAAACAAGCTAAAATAATAGTTACTATAATTGCTCCTAAGTATCCTTCTAATCCATCCCATTTAAATAAGTCTGGTAAAAATACTCCATTTTTAAATGTTTCAGTTGATATCATTGAGTCCTTTACCCAACTTGCAGATCCTTGAACTGGAAATCCTACATATACTCCCATTCCAAAGAATATTAAAGTTATAAATGCACGAGGTAATCCTGTTACCATATCTGTAAGAACTCCTGATGCACAACAACTAGAAAATGCCATTCCAAATCCGAATAATATTCCACCTAATATAAGCCCTAAGTTTATTGGATTAACCCATAAATCATATGTTGTTGGATCTTGTCCTATAAAGAAACAAACACTTACTATTGCAGTCCCAACAAATAATATCATTAGCATTCTCATTAATTTTGTAGATCCTGCTCTATAACTTCTATTTACTCCACCAGCAAAACCAAAGAATGATCTTGTAAGAGCATATCCTAAACCTAATCCCATTAATAATCTAAAGTATAGCATTGAACTACCTAAATTTAATTTCCCTAAAATTAAAATCGCAGCAAGTAATACAAACCCTATAATGTATTCCGTATATTTTTTCACTTAAAATTCCTCCACTAATTTGTTAATTAACAAACAATTAATATTATTGTTTATCTATCCCTAAAATATTTTTTAATTAACTATGGTGCTTAAATTTAAACACCATAGTTAAAATTATTAATCAAAATTATATTCTGTAACTATTGCTTCTCTACCCATAACTTTATCATTGAAATACTCATAGAAACTTATTCCCATGAATCCACCTGATATGTTATATACATTTTCGAATCCTAAGTGTTGTAATGCTAAGCATGCATTGTAACTTCTTTGAGCACTTCTACAATGTAAGTAAACTGGTCTATCAGTTGGTATTTCATCTAATCTATCTCTTATTTCACTTAAAGGAAGATTTTTAGCATCTTTAATGTGTCCTGCTTCGTATTCATCAACCTCTCTAACATCTATTATGAATGCTCCACTTTCAACTAATTCTCTAACATCTTGAACATAAACTTGTTTAAATGCCCCTTCTAATATGTTTGATGCAACTAATGCAGCATGGTTTACAACATCCTTAGCTGTTCCAAATGGAGGTGCATAACAAAGTTCTAAGTCTTTTAAGTCTTCTACTGTTCCACCTAATTTTATTAAAGTAGCTATAGTATCAACTCTCTTATCAGCAGCACCCTTACCAATTGCTTGAGCTCCTAAGATTCTTCCTGTTGGAACTTCAAATATTAATTTGAAATGTAATGGCTCACTACCTGGCATTAATCCAACTTTATCTTGAGGAATAACTCTTACAACATCATAATTTATATTTAGATTTAAAGCTTTAATTAATCCTTCAGTTAATCCTGTTGAAGCTCCATTGTAATCAAATACTTGAATACATGATGATCCAATATATCCACTATTTCTTGATGCTCTTCCATGTATATGATCAGCTACTGCTCTTGCTTGCTTTTGAGCTGGTCCTGCTAGTGGTAATTTTGTTATTGAGTTAGTTAATGCATTGTATACCTCAACAGCATCACCAACAGCATATATATCTTTATCGTTAGTTAAGTAATTTTGATTTACTTTTATAGCTCCAGTTTGTCCAATTTCTAATCCAGCTTCTCTAGCTAAATCAGTCTCTGGTGTAACTCCTATAGCCATAACTACAACATCAGATTTAACTTTTTCTCCTGATTCTAAAACTACTGTATTTTCTTCAAAAGAATTTACCTTATCTCCAACGATTAAGTTTACGCCTTTATCGTATATTTCTTTGTGTAAAACTTGAACCATATCATAGTCAAATGGTTTCATTATTTGGTTCATTGCTTCAATTAGTGATACATTATATCCTGCTTCACATAAGTTTTCAGCAACTTCAACTCCTATGAATCCTCCACCTATAACAGATATGTTCTTGCTATCAGTATCTTGTATATAAGACTTTAACTTAGCTATATCTACAACATTTCTTACAGTAAATACTTTCACATCTTCAATACCTTTTATTGGAGGTACTATAGCTTTCGCTCCTGGTGAAAGAACTAATTTGTCATAGCTCTCAGTATATTCCTGTCCATTTACAACGTTTCTTACTGTTACTTCCTTAGCTTCTCTGTTTATTGAAACTACTTCTGTAAAAACTCTTGCATCTATTCTATATTGACTATAGAATTTTTCAGGGCTCATAAGAACTAAATCTTCATGATGCTCCACTTTTCCACTTAAATAATATGGTAAACAACAGTTTGAAAATGAAACGTGAGGGCCTCTTTCAAACATTATTATTTGATTGTTTTCATCTAATCTTCTTAGTCTTGCTGCTGTTGAAGCTCCACCTGCAACTCCTCCAACAATAACTATCTTCTTACTCATTCCAGTTCATCCTTCCCTTAAGTAATCTTTATCATTGTTAATTTTTTATCTTTTAACTTTGCGATTAACCAATCCCCTAATTAACAATAACATATAAGGTATAACAAAGCATAATAAGAATCTGTTATACTTAATAACACTTTGTTATACACTCTATTTTATAAAAATCATTTGATTTACAATTAATTATGTAGTTATTTCTGTTTTAAAATTAACAAATGTTGATATAAATCTTTAATATAACTATAATTATTTAATTAACAATAATAAAAATCTATTTACTTTAATGTAGATAGAATGGTATAAAAGAAGAAGAATCATATTAGGAGGTGACATTATGAATTTAACATACCTTCGTTCTTTTTACACAACTGTTAAATGTAATAGTATGTCAAAAGCTGCAAAGCAATTACATTTAACTCAACCAGGAGTTAGTATGCAAATTCAAAAGCTTGAAAATGAAATGAATTTTAAGCTTTTAAATAGAAGTAATACTGGAGTTAGCTTAACATCCGCTGGAGAAATTCTTTTCGATTTTGCTGACTCAATGTTATCTATAGAAGATAATTTACAGAAAAAATTAAGTGAATTAAAAAATATTAATTCTAAATTAATAATATCTTGTTGCAAGAACCTAGGCGAACATATTATGCCTTGTAGCATATATACATTTAAAGAAATACATAACAATATTGATGTTTCAATGGAAATAGATAATAGCTCAAATGTTTTAAAGAAGTTGCTTAATCTTGAAACAAACATAGGAATTGTACAAGGAAAACCTAAAGATACTAAAAATCTTGAAATAATTCCTCTTATGTCTGATAAGCTAACTTTAGTTGGCGGAAAAGATACTGACTTTAAATCAGTTACTATTGATGATCTTAAAGATCTTCCTTTAATAGCTAGAGAAGATGGGTCTGCTAATAAGGATTTGCTAGAAATAGCTCTAAAAGAGCATAAAATTGATATAAAGAAATTAAACTTTGTTTTATCACTTAACTCTCCACAATCAATAAAATCATCTATATCATTTGGTCAAGGTTATGCATTTTTGCCTGCTATAACTTTAAACCATGAATTAAGAAGTGGGGCATTAAAAAAGATTGAAATTGAAAATATAACATTCCCATTTCAATACTACATTGTTCTTAGAAAGAACTATAAACTTGATTATTACGAAGAAAAATTTGTAGACTTTCTAACTTCTAAGAAAAGATGTTTTTGTTACTAAAATTATTATAAAGCTATAAAACTTATACATAGATAATAATTAATAAATTTAGCCATTATTATAAGGTCTATTAAATATGCCATAAACAAATTATGTTATTTAATATCCACCTTAAAATAATGGCTATTTTTATAAATATTATTCTTTAAAATCTAATTCATTTATAAATATTAGTTAAAAATCCTATTAACTCTGAGGATTAAACATGCATAACTCTTTTACAAATCCTTATATTCTAATAATTACTTTTCTTCATCTAGCACTAAAGTTAAATACATATAATTCTTATCTGAAATAATCTCTCCATGCTTTACATTTATTTCTTCCTTGAAAAGTGGACCTGCTATAACAGTAGTATGGAATTCTCCTGCTTCTCCACAAGGGTCTATCCCTCTTTCTTCAAGTTCTTTCATATATTCAAAATCAAGGATTCTTCCTAGATCTTCTTCTTTCATTCCCTTATCTAAATTAACAGTTACAATCTTTGTTTTAAAACCTAAGTTTATAAATTCTTGTACCACCTCTTTATGGCTCATTCTCCAAAGTGGCATACCAAGTTTAAGTCCAACACTTTCGGTAACTCTTTCATGCCAACATTCATGTTCTGGAACATCTATATCTCCTGTTACTAAAACTTCTGCACCTAATTCTTTTGCCTCTTTTAACTTTCCTACAAATATCTTTTCATAGTTTTCCCAGTTTGTAGCTGCCCTAAAAAGAGGCAATCCTATAGCTTTTGCTTGAGCTTCAAGAACAGATGGAAAAAGGCTATGTGCTCTTGACCTTTCACCATCTTCCTCCATCATAACAATAATACCTACGGCGTCTCCTTGTTGCATTGCTTTATATAAAGCTAATGTACTATCTTTTCCTCCACTATATGAAGCTATAAACTTTCTATTTATTGCACCATCATTCCAATTTTTCATGCTGTATTACCTACCTAGAAAATTATAATCATTACCTATATACTCATAATTTCCACTTGGTTTTTCCTCTCCTATTTTAAATTCATAATCTTAAATTGATAATCCTAAATTTTTAATAAATATAAGTTGAAAATCTTAGTTTCTCTTTACTTTAGTCTATCTTTAACCTAGCATTGATTTCTAGATATAGATTTATTTTAAAGCTAAGTGCCTAATACTTACTTATGAAGTCATAAACCTCTTCATCTTCCCATGGAGATATTTTTAGGTTTCCTGATTCTCTTTTTTTATCTTCAAAGCTTAAAAATTTTCTTAGTTCATCCTTATATTCCTCTCTATCAATTTGCTTTTTGCTTATTAATATCTTTTGAACACAAGGCTTACTATTAGCATCTGATGGTAACATCATTAAGGCTATTCCACCAATATATCTATTTTTATTTAAATTTGGTTTTATCATATTTATGTACGCTATACCATCATGTCCACTTTGTAAATTAAAGAATATAAGCTTTTCTGAAGTTTTATATTTTCCATTAAAAGACTTTACTACATTTCCTTTAGCAAAAATATTAAAACTTACTTCTTCACCATTAAAAGTAATTCTTCCCTCATGAATAGCTCCCTCTTTACCTATATTGGTTACTAAGAAGTATGTATAATATTTTTCTTCAAATATTTCATCATTTAATCCATTGTTATTTTCTAAGTTTTCAATATCTATAGCTGTTAATGTTCTATTTAATAACTGCTCTAAACTTATATCATATACTTTACAAATATATATTAGTGTTTCTATTGATGGAAAAGCTTCTCCTGACTTATATTTAGAAAGCAAGTCTTCTGATACTCCTATCTTCTTCGCTAATTTCTTTTGAGTTCCCTCTAATCCTATAAGCTTTTTCAAATTATATACAAAAGTGGTTGAAGCCTTATTATAAATACTATTCTTAATACATTTAACTTCATTTATATAAACTTTATTATTATCTTCTTTGTCTTTCAATCCATTCATTTTAAACTTTATTTCATTATCTATTTCTTTCAAAACATCCAATTCCTGATTCAAAATTGCTCCTCCTAAATTTAATATATCTATAAAACTTGAATTTCATTCAACTTTATATCCTGTACTTTTCAAGTAAATTTTATATTCCTATATAACTATTGTAATAAATAAATGGATGTATTACCATAACATCATAGTTGTTAAGAAATTCCTATTCTTGACTCCTGTTTTAAAATGTTGGTGATTCTTTATCCTTAGTTTTAAACCTACTACCCTAAAGAATCGCCAACCCCCTACTAAAAAATTCTACTTACTATGACTAAAAAGTTAGTCTCTTATAAGGAGAGTGTTATTATGAATAAGTTAAAAATAAATTTCAATAAAGATAATATAAAAGCCATTTTATTTGATTCAGGAAAAGTTTTAAATTTCTCTACTACTGGACATTGGTTTATAAGTCCTAAGTTCTTTGATTTTGTGGACAAGCAAACTTTTAATTCCATAAAACCATCAAAAAAGAAACTGGCATTTTCTAAAGCCTATGATTATATAAAATCTCAAAATTTTATTCAAACTGAGGCTGAAGAGTATATGCATTTTTTAAAGTTCTATAAAATCTTTTCTGAAGCTCTTCCTGAGTTAAATTTAAGTGATTATGATATAGAAAATATAGCTAAAGACTATGTATATAATTATGGAAAATATATATTCTTTGATGATGCACTAAGTGTTGTTCCAAACCTAGCTAAAAGCTATAAGCTTGGAATAATTTCAGATGCTTGGCCTTCTTTAGAAGGAGTATTTATAAATAAAAATTTCAGAAAATACTTTGATAGCTTTGTAATTTCCTCTCAAAAAGGAATCACAAAACCAAATGATCTCATGTATAGACTTGCACTTACAGAACTTAATATTTCACCAAATGAAGCTATATTCATTGATGATAACCCTAGAAACTGTGAAGCAGCTGAAAGATTAGGAATACATTCATTTGTATTATGCAGAAATTTTAAATCATTTATTTATACTAAAATTAAATATCGAAATTTAAATATAATAAGAAGTCTAGATGAACTAAAGTTTTTAAGTTCATCTAGGCTTTTATTTACATAAGAATATTTTGTAACACAATTCTACTTTGGATAATATACTATATTAAGATAATTTAAATTTAATATATTGAGGTGATTATTTATGATACAACATCATTACTATTATCCATCAAAACCTTGCTATGATGACTTAGCTCCTAGCTATGCAACATTCTGGCAAGATGAATTTATAACAATTCCTTTAAACGAGCCATTCTTCTTTAAATTTACTGGTCCAACCACTCCAGATATCTATCTTTTAGACCCATCCACAATAAAAGTATCCAAAGCTGGCGTATATCAAGTAAACTATCAAGTTCTCTTAAACGTTGATGCTAATACTAACCCTAGTACTCTTGTTTCCCAAAGAATAAGTTTATATGTAAATGGAATTCAACAACCTAATAGCCAAACAAGTTTTGGAATAGAACTCATTGAAACTCAAGCCTGCTTCCCTATTTCCGGAAATTTCATAGTTGAAATACCAGCAGATGCAAATTTACAACTTAAAAATGACGGTATATATACAGGAAGTAGTCCAATAACTACTTGTGATAATGGAGTAAATTCCGTTTCATTTAGTATTATAAGAATAGACTAGATTTTAGACTGAATTAACTTTGGTCTATATCAAAGTTAATTCAGTTTTTACATATAAATTTAGTTTTACTAAGTTCACACTACCTATTGGACTTATACTAAGTTAAGTTATTAAAAGAATACTCCTTAAGCTAGTGTTAATTTTAAACATATATCTAATATAAACATGCTAACATATAATGCAGTAAATTAATTATAATTAGGTAGTTTTATGAAGCACAGAAAATATTCAAAACATAAAAAACGAGATATGAGAATATATTCACCTACTCATATTAATTCAGGTGGAGTTATTGATTACAAACTTCCAATATGTGATTTCATGGATAATGTTCTTAGTAAAAAACCTTATAGCATAAGTGTTTTAACAGAAAACTCTGATGGGACTAAATATTATTATGAGTATGATTTTGATGGTAAAAATATAATTGTATCCAAAAGCTTAGTACCTACTGATTCTCCTGAATTAAAATTAATTGAAAAATATAAAGGAAATGTAATAAAAAAAGAGTTTTTAAATGACTCTATTGTTTGGTCATTATATAAAAATGAAGAAAAAGTTGCTGATACTGTATCATATAAAAGTGATTTGAATTTAGATGCTGATATGATTATAGAGTTTGGAAGTTATTTTTATAGACTTCCATTATGTGAGTTCATGGATAATATATTAACAAAAACTCCAGATAAACTAAAAATTATATTCTTTGGATTTGAAGGTGATATGTATTATATTACTCTCAATTTTGATGGTGAATATATCTCTTATACTAAATACATCATAAGTAATGCTAAGTTAAAAGAAATTGAAAAATACACTGGCAATAGACTTGTTAAAGAGTTTACTGATGGTAATAGTATTCGTCTTAATCTCTACGATGATGATTCTTTAATAACTACTATACTCGCTTATAGCAATAAGTATCTTCCCTATAATTTATAAATATGAAACATCTTCACAATGTTACGAAAAGACAAATAAAACTTATAGATATACTTTAGTAAGTTAATATATAAGAAAAATCTAACCTATTAACTATCAAAATATATTTATAAGTTTTATCATTAAATACCTATGGTATTGTCATTCATATTATTAATCATCACTACATACGCAGAAAGAGTTTTGAAGTTTCACATACTCCTCATTTGATAAAGAATTTAAATACTTATTAAAATGATCATCATTACAAAAGTATCCAATCTTATTGTCTACGTAACTATCCTTTGGTTCTTTCTCTAAATCTTTTCCACAATAAAGACATTTTTTCATAAATGTACACCACCTATTTATTATTAGTTTTTTAATATTCATTATATATTCTATAAAGCCTGTCTCTTCATTAGCTTGCTCTTTAAATATTTTAAATCCACTTTTTATACAATTCAACAGTATTTATATTTTCTTTGTAAATCTATAAATTAAATTAATCACAGTCTCCTCCACCACAATCTCCTCCACTGTCACAATCACAGTCTCCTCCACCACAATCTCCTCCACTGTCACAATCACAGTCTCCTCCACCACAATCTCCTCCACTGTCACAATCACAGTCTCCCCACGAATCACAACAGTCTGAATCTCCCCATCCATCATCACAATCACAGTCATTATCATAGTTATCATCACTTGGAAAATAATTATGGTTATTTGAATTATAGCTACCAGAATTACACTCCTTAATTGCTATAACAAACGTAAATAATACAGCAAATATTATAATATACTCCATACTACCACCTCTATCATTTTAATTTAATCAATTAATATTTTAGCATACAAATAATATAAACCCCAAATACACCAAAATCAAAAGAGTTGTATCAAATTAGCTCTTAATACAACTCTTCTTTATATAAATCTATTTAAGTTTTTCTTATACTTTAAATATTAAGCTATCATTTCTAAGGCTAAGTTTCTATTACTAAGCTTAGTTAGTCCTATGCTAATTAAAACAGTCATTATTTCTGCAAATGGAACTGTTAACCAAACTCCTGAAACTCCTATTAAACTTGGTAATATAGCCATTCCTAATAATATGAATAGTATTCCTCTAGAAGCTGCTATAATTACAGCTGCTCTTGAATCACCTATTGCTGTGAAATATCCAGCTTTTATTATATTAAATCCACATAATAAGAATGCTATTGCATATATTTTTGAACCACCAATAGCCAATTTAAGTATCTCTTCATTTTCACCTGCAAACATAGATATAAGTTCTCTTCCAAATAGGAATAGTGTTAAAAACAATATAACTCCAACTATTAAGTTTAATTTTATTGCTATATTTAAAGCCTTATTAACTCTTGCATTTTCTTTACATCCATGATTAAAGCTTACTATTGGAACTATTCCATCTGATATTCCAAACATTATAAGTGTTCCAAACTGGCCTATATAGTTTATTGTTGTGAATGCAGCCACGCCCTCTGCCCCAGCTATTTTCATAAATGTCATATTAAATACATAAGCAGTTATTGCTGTAGCAAGTGATACAACACCTTCTGCTGATCCATTATATATAACTGGCCATATAAATTTTTTGTTAAACTTACCTTTGAATACATTTATTATATTATGTTTATCAATCATAGGCTTTATAACTATTAAAAGAGCTGATGTATATGCTAATCCAGTTGCAAAAGCTGCTCCTTTAACACCTAATCCAAATTCTTTTATAAGTAAATAGTCTAAAACTATATTAACAGCAACACTTAAAATCATTCCTTTTAAGTATAAATCTGGTCTTCCTACAACCCTATTTACAAATCCAAATAAAAACATTAATCCTATAAATGGTGCAAACATTGAAATTACTCTTATATAACTTGTAACTCCTGATAGTAATTCTTCATTTGCTCCTAAAGTTACTGCTATTCCATTATTAAATAGTTCTCCAAACAACATTATTAAAATAGAAGTTAGCACAATAACTACAAGGGAAGTTCTAAAGATATTCTGAGCCTCTTCCTTCTTTCCCTCACCTAAACTTCTACCTATAAAACTCAGCGAACCAATACTTATTATAAATCCACAACCAGTTAAAATTTGCATAAATGGTTGTACAATATTTACACTAGCCATTGCATCTGGACCAACAAAATTCCCTAAAAATATACCATCTATTATTGTTTGTGTTCCAGCTATAACCATAGAAATTACTGCTGGTATCATAAACTTAATGAATAAGCTTGACATCTTTCCTGTTGCTAATATATTATTTTTCATCCAATTATAGCCTCCTTCAAATTAAAATCTTTTTGCCGAAGACTATTTTAAACCTTTGTGTAACACAAATGTCAATACTTATTTTATAGGAATTTGTATTTCAAATAATTCTTCCTCAGTTCTATCAGTTACACTAATATCTATCTGTATAATTTGTATAATATCCCCACAAATTTCATAGGAATTTTCTTTTATAAATGCAAACATTTTATCTAACTTCTGCTTAACTTCATATACTACGCCCTTATAGTACATACAAACATATTTACCACCCCTAATAACCCTAAGTCTTTCAGGATTTACACTATTTTTATCTTTAATAAATATAAATAATTTAAATAACTTACTTGTATTTATATCCTCATAATTGTTTGTCTGTTCTATAATCGCTCCATATCTATTGCTTCCAACTATAGGAGCTATTTCATTTAACTCATTTTCAAGATCTAAGCATAAATAACTCAGTTCAACACTATTTCTTCCAACTCTATCAAAGGTAACAACATATCTTTCCTCAATATTCTTTATTGTTATTTCATCAGAGTCATTAATCTTAGAAATATTCTCTAAATGCTTTATTTTTTCTTTAGTACTCTTCTCTAGAGCTTCTAATTCTTTTATTTTTTCCTTAAGTTCTTTGTATTTTTCTTTTAAAATACTAATAGACTGATTTAAATTTCTATTATCTAAGTACCTTTTAATCTCTTCAATTGTCATACCAAGTTGTCTAAGCTCTAAAATTGTTCCAAGCTTTTCATACTGTCTGATAGAATAGTATCTATATCCTGTATTTTCATCTACATAATCTGGCTTAAATAAATCAACTCGATCATAATGCCTCAATGTCTCAGCTGTAATGTTTCTTAACTTTGCTAATTCTCCTACAGTTAATCTATCTTTCACTTTTACTCCCCATTTCAAGTTTAATTTATATATTTATCTTTCTATATTTTTATTTAGATTATATTTTAAACCAGTGTTGATTTCTAGATATAAATGAAAGACCATCTTAATGAGCAGTTAGAGTTTCATTTTCTATGTAATAATAATAGAAATTCTTTGCAAAATTAAGTTAGGTCTAAAATTATAGCTAGAAATCAACACTAACTTAAAACAGAGTTACTATGCAAACTATTAATTAGAATCTATATGTCAAAATAAGCTGATTTGTGTTTCTTCATATTTGTTTTTATAATCTTTAATTATGTCTTTCATCTTATATTTAAGCCCATATTTATTGCACTCTTCCTCAAATATCTTAGAAAGCTTTATATGATTTGGTGATGGACATTCATAACTCTCTCCATAAACCTTTTTATACATATTTACTATTTCATCATTCCCATAAATCTCTCTTAACTTATCATAATAATACTCTCTTTGATTATGTCTTAATGTAACTCCAATACCATAGGAAAATACAAACTTTGCTCCACTCTCATATGCCTTTTTAATTATCGCTCTTACATTTTCCTCAGTATCATTTATAAAAGGTAATATTGGCATAAATAACACACCTGTATATATTCCATTATCACTTAATTCCTTTATTGCTTTAAATCTCTCACTACTAGGACTAACCCCTGATTCAACCTTTTTACAAAGCTCATCATCATAGGTAGTAATAGTCATTTTTACTATAACTTCTGAATGTTCACTTATTCTTTTAAGTAAATCTATATCTCTTGTTATTAAAGGGCTTTTAGTTGCTATTCCTATTCCAAAGTTATATTTATCTATTAACTTTAATGCCTCTCTAGTTAATAAGTACTTTTTCTCAAAAGGGTTATATGGATCACTCATAGCTCCTGTTCCTATTACTCCTTTTTTTCTCTTGCTCTTTAAATCTTGCTCTATTATTTCTGTTGAATTTTTCTTAGCCCTAACTCTATCAAAATCTATTATATTATAACAACTACTCCTTGAATCGCAGTAAATACATTTATGACAACACCCTTGATATATATTCATATTATAATTTAGTCCAAACCAATTATTGCTCTCTATATAACCCGAAACAATCTTTTTTGCTTCTATAAACTCCATATTCTCTCTCCTCTACTGATACTCATAGCTAGTATTTAATAAATCTAAACTTTTACCAAGTAAAATAATCTTAATAATTAACTAATTACTAAATTATTTAAGTTACTAAATTATTTTAACTTATATCCTTTCTATAATTTTACCCTAAATAATAAAATATTGTACTAATACTTTTTTTGTTTTTAATACTAATTCAAATATTTTTAATCAAATAAAGACCCTATCAAAACTTCTTAATAAAAGTTGTTTGATAAGGTCTTTTATAATATATCTCTAGCTATTTGTTACTATTTCACTCTTTAAAGTATTCTTCTCAAAAATTTTGAAAAATGGATAATATATTACCATACTTACTGGTATTAATAAAAATACAAATACAACATTCATAAAATCTAATGATGATAAATATGCCTGAGCAAAAAATGGTGTAAATGATGGGTCTACTATGTATCCTGGTGTTATAAATCCTGCCACCTGTGCTAGGTAAGTTAAACTACACGTAACTATCGGAGTTAAAACAAATGGAATTGCTAGTATTGGATTAAACACTACTGGACCACCAAATATTACTGGCTCATTTATTCCACATATTCCAGGTACTAAGGATAGTCTACCTAAGGATTTTAAATGTATTGATTTACTCTTACACATTAATAAAACTAATCCTAAAGTATTACCTGCTCCCCCCATTATGGCTATTCTGAACATTTGAAGGTTCATAAGAGCCGTTGGGTCTTGTCCTGCTGCCATTAACTCACTATTTATACCTGTATTAGTTATTCCTAATGAGAATAATATTGGAAATATGATTGATGTTCCGTTTATTCCAAATAACCAAAGTACATTACCAAAAGTTATTATAAATAAGAAGCCCCATATGTTATCTACCACTGATAATGCTGGTGTTAAAATACTCATTATTGCTTCTGGAATATTTTTCCCAACAATTGAAACTAATATTATGTTAATCCCATATAAAATTACTATGTTCGCTAAAACAGGAAGTATAGAATTAACAAATGATGTTACCGCTGGTGGTACTGAACTTGGGAAGCTCATTTTGAATCCCTTAATCTCTATAAATCTTGTTATTTCAACTGATAAAAGTGCTATTATTATTCCAACAAATAATCCATCTGCTCCTAAGTACTGAGTACTTATTCCTCCTTCAATTCCAGGTGCTGCAATCATAAGGAATACAGAAGTTGATATTAATCCTACTATTGGTGCATTTAACTTATAATCTTTTGCTAGTGAATAAGAAATTCCAAAGACGCTTAAAAGTCCAAATATACCCATTGTCATATTAAATGGTGCAGTTAATAAAGCATAATTCTCTGTAGCAAAGCTCTTCCAGTTAACTAGCATTTTTATAAAAATATTTGTTGTGTTTGGATCTACTAAATCCATGTTTATTGGTGGGTTTGCTATTATAAGGAATAATGCTCCAACCACTATAAGTGCAAGAGGCATCATCATACCTGCTGAAATAGCTCTTAAATGTATTTGATTACCTAATTTCGCCCCTAAAGGAGAAAGTTTTTCATCTAATTTAGCTAAAAATTTGTTTTCCATCTCAAGTTATCCCCTTTTGTAAAATCACTATATACGCATAAATTTATGTACAATATTACTATTAAAATTACCTACTAACTATCAAAGACTCTGTCCCTTAATAGAGCCTTAAAAAGATTGTCTATTTTTAGTTAGAATAACTAGAATTCTAATATAAGAAATGTAAGTTAAAATTTAATATCACATTTTAAACTCTGTTACCTAACTAAAAATTAAACCACTAAAAAACAATTTATTTATAAGATACTAAAAGTTATTAGTATTGGAATCCATTATATTTAAATGCTGATTCTACTGCATTTTCTGGTTTATAAACATTAAGTATCTCTTCATACCTTTCTTTATAATCATTTTCTACTTCCATTTGAGGTATAACCTTACTTGCCTCATGTAAGAAATGGAATGAATCTCTGCCCATTTCTGCACCTCTAACCGTGTGCTTATCTAAAGCATAGTCTGGAATTTCTGGTACTTCACCCATGGCGAATCCTTTGATTACTATGTTTTTAAGTAAATCACTTGATCTATCCTTCTCACATGCACAAAGATATCTTATTGCATGAATAAAGAATATTGGTCTATCTCCATCTGCATAATCAAATTCTTTTCTCATAGAATTTAAGTTGTTGATTAAAATTGGAGCATCAGTATTACCCATTCCAATATCTTCAACAGTTATTGTTATAAGTCTTCTCCAAAGTTTGTCTTCCATTTGAGGTGAAGTTATGTACATTTCATAAGCAAACTTACAAGCCTCCTCAACAAGTCCTCTTCTTATTGATTTTTGAAGTGATGAAATAACCTCATCTCCTCTTAATCCATTTCTAGTTACAATGTTTGCCCATGGGTCTTGAATAAATTTTTTACTCATAATCGCTCTCCTATCTAAAATAATATTTAAATATGATATAATTTATCTTAAAATAATAACTTCATAGAGGTGATTTCATGACATTTTTTTATTCTACTGACAAATATAATCTAAATGAACTTGAGATAAATATTCTTAAATATCTAGAAAATAATATAAATGACATAAAAAACATAGGTGTTAGAAAATTAGCTAAGGATAACTTTACTTCTACAGCTATAGTGTACAAGCTTGTAAAAAAGCTTGGTTTTGATGGATATGCTGATATGATATATTGCCTTTACTATAATAACCTTAATAAAAATAGTGAAGAGGGGTCTGATAGACCTTATAGTGTAATCGAAAACTCAATTGCCCCTTGCAAAAAGAAGTTTTTAGACTACCTAAAAAGATATAAAAACAAACAAATTGTTGTTACAGGTATGGGATTTTCTCAAATAGTAGCTGACTATATGGCTGAATCCCTATTTCTAAAAGGCTTTAATATAACATCTAAATTACATATACAATTTTTAAACGAAAGTAATGCTAATCAAATCCTATTAATTGTTATATCCCAATCAGGTGATACTCCTAGACTTGTTGAACTTGCTCAAACAGCAAAAGAAAATAATCTAGAAGTTATAAGTTTTACAGCTTCTGATAATAATAAGCTAAATAAAATCTCTAACCTTTCAATAACAATAAATGAAAATCCTAATTTTAAATCAGAGAGTAATTTATTCTCTGGTGAATGTATTATAGGAATTGAACTTCTAACAGAAACTCTATAAAGCTTTCTATGCCTATACTTTACTCCATTGTTTAGAATTATAGAATACTTTTTTGCCTTTTAAAAACATGTTATAAAATTTTAAAACATTGTTTTACATCATATTGTTTTTAACATTAAAATTTATTTGAATAATATATTTATATCAAAATTTTTTTGCTTAGGCTTAAATCAATATTTAATTTTTATAATAAAAAAACTTACAAACATATCATGAGAACTTAATAACTTATTAATTCTCTACATAATGTTTGTAAGTTTTATTGAAATATTGTTTCTATATAAATATCTATAATTTTATAATCCAATTACTTCTTTTATCTGATACATAACTCCATCTTCATCGTTATTTTTCTCAGTAACAAATCTTGAAACCTTTTTAAGCTCATCATGAGCGTTCTCCATAGCATAACTGTGATATGCACTTTGCATCATCTCTAAGTCATTTAGATAATCTCCAAATACCATAGTTTCTTTAAAATCTATATCTAAAAGCTCTTGAATTTCTTTTATGGCTACTCCTTTATTCACTCCACCTGCTGTCATATCAAGCCATATATCACCTGCTATAGCAACTTGAAGCTCGTCCTTATATTTTTCAAAGTACTTATAACTATTCTTATCAGCACCACTGAAATCACACATAGTTACCTTTAAAATAGTGTCATCAACTTTTTCTAAATCATCTACTATTTCACATCTTGCATAATACTTTCTAACTTCACTTAAAAATTGTTCATCGGAACTTTCAACATAAGCTGAATTCTTTCCACATAAAACAATATTAGCATTATCTATGGTTCTTCCTATTCTTATAAGTTCGTTAGCAAGCTCTCTATCTAATCCATTTACTACAAGCTCTTTTCCTTTATAAACAACAAAAGTTCCATTTTCAGCTATAAATAGCATATCCTTTTTTATTTCATCAAACTCTTTTAATAGAGTGTAATATTGCCTTCCACTAGCTGCTGCAAAAAGTATCTCTCTCTTCTTTAGTTCTTCAAAGACATCATAAAACTCTGGGCTTAGCTCTTTTTTACTATTTAATAGAGTTCCATCCATATCTGTTGCAATAAATTTTATCATATATATGCCCTCCTAAGTATAAAATCTAAATTCTCAAAATCATTTCTATATTCTTAATTATTTTTAAAATTAATTTATTATCTATATTACTATTAAACATATGGCTTGTCCAACCTAATCTAACTATATACTTACCTAATCCAATCAATATATAATTGAAATATTCTTTTCATTTAGTAGCTCTAAAATCTCCTCATTAGGCTGATTATCACTTATTATAAAATCTATATCATCACATTTAGCAAATGAACATACTCCATCAGTATAAAACTTTTCATTTTCTGCTACTAAGTACGTTTTTATGCTAGATTTAATTATAGCATTCTTCATTCCTGCTTCTTCTAAATTAAAATTACTTATAAAATCATCCTTAAGGTTTATTCCACCAACCCCTATAAAGGATTTATGAAATCTATATGTCTTAACATCCTCAACAGCCTTTACTCCAGTAGTTCCTCCAAGATTCTTGTTATATCTTCCACCAATACAAATAACATCTATCGAAGGATGTGCATCAAAAAGTATAGATATTCTATTCATATTAGTTACAACTGTTACCTTCTTATTTGTTCCTAGCAACATACTAGCAATAGAATAATTAGTTGTTGATGCATCTAAAAAAATAACATCTCCATCTTTAATCTCATTTAAAGCTAACTTTGCTATTTTATCTTTTTCACTTAAATTTTTCATAAGTCTTGGCATTATGCTATCATCATGAACAGTTTGTCTCTCTAATATAGCTCCACCATAAGTTCTTTTAAGCTTTCCTTCTTGTTCAAGTTTTTGAAGATCTTTTCTAATCATTCCTTCAGTAACATCAAACCTTTCGCTTAAATCTTTAACAAAGACTTTTCCATCTCTTTTTAATATTCTTAGAGTTTCTTCTAACCTCTCCTCCATGAACATATTTTCATCCCCTGTCACTATTTAAAATCTATTATTGTTTGTTATTATTCTTTATTATTTATTCTTCTTTTTTCATTATATATTATCATTCTATTTCGTTCAAGTACTGTAATATATAAAAGTAAAATATATTACAATACTGTTTAATAAAACCTAAATATAATATTTTGAGAGTTACCAAACCTCTACACTATATTTAGGTTTTGATAACTCTCAAGTATATTCTCATAAGTCTTCTTATTAAATTTTTACACTAACTTACTTTATTTACAAGAATAATAATAAACTTACTGCCATAACTATCATTCCAGCTACTAATCCATAAATTGAAAGATGGTGTTCCCCGTACTTTCTAGCAGTAGGAAGTAGCTCATCTAGTGAAATAAACACCATTATACCTGCAACTGCTGCAAGTAAAATGCCTAAAGTCATATCGTTAAATATATTTCTAAGCAATGTATATCCAATTATAGCTCCAACTGGCTCTGACATCCCTGATAAGAAAGAATATTTAAAAGCCTTCTTTTTATCTCCTGTTGCATAATATATTGGAACTGAAACTGATATTCCTTCTGGTATATTATGAATTGCTATAGCAATAGTTATAGGAATTGCTAAATTAGGATCATCTAAAGCTGCAACAAATGTTGCTAATCCTTCTGGAAAGTTATGAATAGCTATGGCTAAAGCAGTTACAATCCCAGTTCTAAGTAACATTTTATCTTTAATTTCTCCGCATCTGGCTTCTTCTTCACCATTAAGTATTTCACCAAACTCCTCATTAATATTATTCATATCTTCCACACTTCTTATTTCATGTGGATTTTCTCCTTTTGGAACAAATTTATCTATTAAAGCTATTATTGCTATACCTGCAAAAAATGAAACTACAGTAACTAAACTTCCCATTTTTAAACCCATAGCACCAATAAGTGAATTTTTAGCTTCTTGGAATATTTCTATCATAGAAACATAAATCATAACACCAGCTGAAAATCCTAAACTGACACAAAGAAATTTTTTATTAGTTTTCTTAGCAAAAAATGCTATACAACTTCCTATCCCAGTAGCTAATCCGGCTAATAAAGTCAACATAAATGCTATAAATACACTATCCATATCTCTTCCCCCTTTATTAATTGATAATTATTTTCAATTATAAAACATTCCCCAAACTTTGTCTAGGTAATTGATAATAATTATCACCATTTTTTCTTTATAGAATATTCTATGTAAAAAACAGTCTCATGCTAACTTATCTCGAACAAGGTTGTGAAATTAATCCATTTAACTAAACATGGATAAAATATTTATAAAATCATCTTTAAACTTACTAAAATCAAAACTCATTAAAACATAGTAAAAAAATAAGATCTATAAACTATTCCTTAAGAACAGTTTATAGATCTTATAAGTATATAGAACTTATTAATTAGCTTATACTTTTTCCTCTTCTACTTGTTTATTTTCCTCAATTAACAGACCTTTTTTCTTTAATCTATTATTTGTGACACTTCCAAATACGAAGTATATAACAGCAGCAGTTGGAACACCTACTAACATTCCAATAAAGCCAAAGGCACTACCACCTATCATAATTGCAAGCATAACCCATAATGATGATAATCCTACTGATCCACCAACAACTCTTGGGTATATTAAATCTCCTTCAATTCTTTGAAGAACTAATATAAATACAACAAACCAAATAGCTTTTATTGGATCTATTATTAATATTAAGAAGAATGAAGGAATTGTTCCAATGAAAGCCCCTAATATAGGAATTAAGCTTGTTGTTCCTACAAGAACACTTATTAAGAAAGCATATGGCATTCTTAATGCTAACATTCCTAAAAAGCATAGAGTTCCTATTATTAAAGCTTCTGTACATTGTCCAACTATAAATCCTGAGAATACTCTATTTGTAGTTTGTCCAACATTTAATATCTTATCTGCAATATCTCTTCTTAAATATGCATACATTACTTTTTTAAGTTGACATATTAGTTTTTCTTTGCTTGAAAGCATATAAATTGCTAATACAAATGCTAAACAAAAATCAATTATTGCTGATGTTACATCAACTGTTACTCCAACTATATAAGATGCTAAACCACCAAACAAATGAGTTACAGTTTTTAATATTTCTTGCCAAGTATTCATTACCTGGTCCCAAACCTTACTTAATAGAACAGTTGAATCAGCATAATTATTCATGTTAACTTCAAATGTTTTTAAGTAACTTGGAATATTTTCCGTAAGTTTTATTATGCTTGATGTAATTTGAGGTACAACAAATAAAATTATTGCACTTATAGCACTCACTAAAACTACTATAGTTACAGTAATAGCTAAAGGTCTTTTTAAACTTTTAACCCAAGATTTCTTACTGTTATCTAATTTTTTAAAAAGCTTCCTTTCAAAAAATTTCATTGGTATGTTTAATACAAATGCTATTGCGATACCTAATATTAATGGTTTAACAAGACTTGTAATATAACCGACACCACCAAATATTGTTGAATACTTCATAAGTATAAAAGCTAGTACTATTCCATATGTAACAACAATTAATGCGCCTTTTAATTTCTTATCCTTAGAAAACACATTATCACCTCTCTATTCTATTGTTTAATTAATACACAAGTTTATTATAAAATCATAATGAATAATTTTTGTTATAATTTTAAAGTTATTCTAACTAAACTCTAATTAACCATACCATATTATTAAGTTTTTGTTAACACCTTGTTTTCTGTATTTTTTATTTTTTCATCGTAATTCTATTTACCTGAACGCTTTAAATACATATTTATAAATAACTTTGGTGTATATGCTGCAAGCTTTGTATAAATATATATATTTTTTCCATATCTATTACTTTTATAGGTAGATTTTTTTAGTGCTTTTTTAACATTTTTATCTTTAAGAACTCTTAAAGTATCTTCCTTAGTTCTAGTAGTTAAATACCCTAAAATTTGATACATTATATGTTCAACAGTAAATTCTTTTTCTATTATTCCTTTTAAATTTGGTTCTAAATTGTTTTTCTCAACAAACTCTACCAAATCGTCCATTGATTTTATAACTGTTATATTTTTATCTAAATTTGGATTGTTAGTTAAAGAATCTTCTCTTTGATAATAGAAAACTAAACTGTCCTCTATTCCTTTAACCTTTTCTGAACTTAAAAGAGCTTTAAATATAAAGTTTAAATCCTCAGCTCCATGAGCTCCTTCTAAAAACTTAATATTATTTTCTTTTAAGAAGCTTTTTTTATATATTAAACTTCCTGTCCAAAGTCTTATATTATTATTTTTGTAAGCATAAAAAACTTCTTTTCCATACTTCATTTTACCAAATTCAAAATTCTGTTTGTATTTTGCCTTTATGCTCTCATCTTCTTTTATTCTTTTATGATCAAAGAAGATGATATCTGGTTCATCTGAAATACTATTTTCTAAAATCTGAACTAAATTATTTTCTGCAAAATCATCTGAGTCTAAAAATAAAAGATATTTTCCTTTTGAATATTTTATACCTATATTTCTAGCTACACTTTGCCCTTGGTTTTTCTCACATCTTATGACTTTGTGATTTATATTGAACTTTTCTAGAAAAGCTTCACTTCTTTCACAAGTATTATCTATTGACCCATCATCAATAACTATTACTTCAAAATTATTTGATGTTTGTCTTTCTAAAAACATTAGATTTTTCTCTATGTATTTTTCTGAATTATAAGCAGGAATTATTATACTTAAAAATTTCTCACTCATCACATTTCATCTTCCTTTTAATTATTCTAGTATTCTTTTTAGTCTAATCAATTGATTGTTTTTTAAGCTTAATATGTTTTGAAAATTCCTATGCTAAAGCTGATTTTAATTTATTATTAGCATAATCAATTGCTACCTCAGTGTTACCATTATTTTTTCCTCCACCTTGGGCTGCAAATGGACTTCCACCACCTCTTCCATCAATTAGAGTTATAGCATCTTTTAATAAATCACCCATATTAACATTTTTTATCTCCTTAGAAGAATTGAATATTAAGTTAACTTTATCATCATTTTTCACTGCAAATAAAACTACAGCTTTATGATTCTCTGTAATTTTGTTTGCTAACTTTCCTATATGCTTAATATCTCCACCATCAAAAACCTCTTTAACGATAGTTACGTCTCTAACAAATTCTGATTCACTTATCATTTCTTTTATCTTATAATCGCCTATTTCAGCTTTAATCTTTTTATTCTCATCTGAAAGATTTCTATTGCTTTCTAAAAGGTTCTTAACTGCATTTAGAGTGTCTCCTTCACCAGATTTTAAAAGCTTACATATTTCTCCTAAGACTTCATCCTTAATAAAGAAATCTGAAACTGCTCTCTTACCAGCAACATACTCTATTCTTGTAGCATTTTTATGCTTTTCCCACCTTCTTATTTTTAAAACTTGAAGATCTCTTGTATTACTTGGATGTACTCCACAGCAAGCATTAACATCTAAATCTACTATCTCTACAATTCTTATTTCCTCATCTGTTTTAGGTAAAACTCTTCTTGTCTTAATCTTTTTTAATTCCTTTTTACTTGGAGCATAACTTTTAACTTCCAAGCTTTCAAATATTAATCTATTAGCTTCCTTTTCAGCGTCTCTTATAGTTTTTTCATCTAAGAATCCAACTATATCAACTGTACTTATCTTATCTCCTAAATGGAATCCACAAGTATTTGCTCCAAATAAATCAAAGAAACATCCTGAAAGTAAATGCTGACCTAAATGCTGTTGCATTCCATCAAATCTTCTTTCCCAATCTAGTTCACATTGAATATTTTTAAGCTTTTTAGGTTCTTTTTCTAGTACATGATAAACATTTCCGTTTTCCTCATAAACATCTATAACTTTTATTCCACCAATAGTTCCTCTATCCCCTGGCTGTCCGCCTCCACCTGGGAAGAATGCTGTTTGATCTAAAGTAACATGGAACTTTCCATCTACTTCTTTTACCTCTAGGATTTCTCCTTTGAATTCTCTTATGTATTGATCTTCATAATAAAGCTTTGTCATTCTAAATCCACACCTCAATCATTTTATAAATAGCCATAATATTAAACTCTTCTAATACTATCTTTTTACTATGATTTAACTAAAAAAATTTATAATTTCATGAAATTAAATATTTATAACTATCTATTTAATTTTTTCTTATATTAAATAGTATACTACTAAAATACCATTAAAATAAATTATAACATTTCTCCTAAAATAATATATATAGAAAATAAAAAAGAGTGCACTTTATTTTAAGTACACTCAAGCCCTTAATATCTTAATTATTTTAAATCAATTATTATTGAATTTCCTGCTCTTTCATAATATTCATCAATAGAAAAAACTGCTGAATAATCTCCTTCTGTCAAATCACCATCAAAACTTACTACGTACTTATTATCACCTAAATATTTAAGATTTTCTGCAAATGCTTTTTCAGTATCACCTATACTACTTGCTCCTATTGGAAATATTTTTTCTCCCCCTTTATTATTTACTATATATAAAGGCATTCCATAAATTGAATTCTCTGATTCAAAGTAAACTTTAGTTATTTTACCATCACTTTCAAGCTTATTTATTTTCGAATAAATTCTTCCATTATTCAATAAAATTTCTTTATCTCCTTCAGCATTCAACTTAATCTTTGATTCTTTATTTTCAGTAACACTTACATCTTCACTTGCAATAACATATTCTTTAGAACTTACTTTTTCTTGATTATTTTCTTCTGATTCTTGTTCAATACTATTATACATAGGCTTTCCTTTGAAAGGAATTACTGTTAAACTCTCGCTATCTTCATAAACTTCCTTGAAATTATAAGTAAAATATAACTGTATTCCTTTTTCTCCATATGGAAATCCACTAGAATTTGCTCCCTTAGGGACTATATATCTTCCTTTATTATCAAAAAGCACAAAATTCATATCACTATTGCTATCTTCCTCTTCATATTTAACTCCTTGTATAACGGTATTTATTGGAGTCTGTATAAATTTCTTTATTGTAGCGTCACCTAACTCTAAATTTAATTCCTTCTCATGTACATTTCCATTAACAAGTTCACTACTTACTGGTATATTGAAATCCCAATTTCCTTTTATATCACCCTCAGTTCCTAAACTTCCTAAGCTATCTATATTTATTTTTAAATTAAATTTATCTGGAATATCAATATCTCCACCAAATCTTTTCTCTCTTAACTCCTTAGGAACTAAATCATCTGAATTAACTGTGTAATCTCTCATACCAACATAAGTATTTTCGTTTATTAATTCTCCTCTTGCACCAAACCCCAAATTTAATTTTTTATTTTTTATCTTTAAATCCATATCAACTATATCTATTTCACTCTCAATAGGTTCATCTGATTGAACAGTATAAAATATATTAAGCTCTATCCCATCATAAGCAATTTTATTTATAGTAACTCTATATCCATTGCTCTCCTTAGTTACATTTAAATCTGATGAATACTTATCATAATTCTCATATCTATTATCATCAAAAACTTCAAATATCTTTCCTATAACAGGAATGTTTTGTGCATATGTTGGCATAGTTATACCAAATATCAATGTACCTACAACACATGCTGCACAAACTCCAGCCACCTTTTTATATTTTTTCTTTCCTAATTTATTAAAAGCATCATTCATCTTTTTATTTGACTCCTCTGGGACAACATTTATCTCTTTTTTCAATTTATCTCTAATTTCTTTATCAAATAAATCATCTCTATCTCTCATTTACTACTTAACCTCCATAAAATTTCTAAGCTTTTCTCTTGACCTTGTAAGCCTTGACCTTACAGTCCCCTCTGCTATATTAAGCATCTCTGCTATATCCTTAGCAGACATATCTTCAAAATAAAATAGTACTGTAGTAACTCTTAATTCTTCGCTTAGTGAATTAATTGCATAAGTTAACTCCATATTTTCATACTCTTCAGTATAACTCTCTGCATTTTCTAACTTCTCTAAAAATACAGTTTTCTTATTTCTTCTTAGAATAAGATTACATTCATTTATAAGAATCCTTATTATCCAAGTCCTAAAGAACTCATCATTCTTTAGAGTAGCTATTTTCTCATATGATTTTATTATTGTATTTTGAAGTGCATCCTCTACATCTTCTTTATTGCTAAGAATCCCTCTAGCAACCCTATAAATATTTAATCTATTTTCATCTATAAGACTTAAAAATGCCTTTTTATCTCCTTTTTTTGCTTGAGCAACTACTGAATGCTTTCTATAATCTAAAAATGATAATAACTCCACAATTCTCCTCCTAAAATACTAACTTAGCTAAGCTTTATACTTATTAGATGGTTTATCATATTAAAACGCTCCCTTAAAAACAAAAAAATTATAACTTTTCATGTTTCTTGTCAAAAACATTTTAATTTACTATAATTGGATATATACAATTTGTTTAAAAAATTTTAATTTTAGTTACATTTCAATTGATTAATAAAAGAGGTGGAAACTTATGAAAAAGAAACTTATATGTGGAATGTTAGTAGGAAGTTTAATCTTTTCTAGTGTTATTTTAACTGGATGTGGAAATTCAAGTGATATAGATCAAAATACTACAAACCAAGAACAAAATACTGCTCCAGAGGCAAATTCTGACAATTCATCAGCTAATGCTAATGAAACTGAAAACTCATCTAATAATCAAAACGACTTAAATAACTCTAAAGCCAAAAACTCTGATAGTAGTAAAGATAATTCTAAAGCTATCTCAAATGATAAAAATAAAAAAGAGCCTTCAAATTCATCTAAAAATGAAACTGAAAACTCTAAAAATATAGATAAAGATACTTCATCTAATACTGAATCAAGCAACTCAAATTCTGAGACTAATGATTCAAATAATAAAAATTCAAAAGATAATACAAATATTGATAGTTCAAAAAATACAGCTAATTCAACTAATAAAGATATTTCAAAGGATTCATCAGCTAAAGAAGTTAATAACCTTTCAATGCAACAGCTAGCTGATAAAATAGCTGACTTTGAATATGGTGGAAATGTTAAATACATAACACCAGTAAAGCCTCTAGGTTCTGGCAAAGACTTAACATACGAAGAAGATTCATCAAGCAATATATTTTTCTGTTCTGATGATAAATTTGATAGTAAAAACTTAAAGTATGGTACTTTAGTTAATCTTTTCGGATATGATAAGAAAAGTGATTCATACTCATTTAGAGTAACAAATTATGAATCATTAAAAAATGGTGGAACAGGTACTATAGACTATGGAACTATAACTTCTCAAGGTAAGATAAATTCTGCTAATGCAAACTAAAAATACTTAAATAAAAAAATAAGGATGCCTTAAGACATCCTTATTTTTTATCTATTTATAATGTTGATCATATTGTAATCTATATCTAAACTTTTCTAGCTTATAAAGCCCTTCTTTATCTAATTCCCTAAGATTATACTTATGCTCATAACCTAAACTTTTATAAAAGTCACAAGCAGTAATAGTTGAAGGAACTTCTACTCTTTTAGACCTTAAGAAATATTCATCCTCTTCTAAAGCTTCTACTATTTTTCTTCCTATACCTTTTCCTTGTAGTTCTGGTTCTACAAACACATTTAATAAAATACTTTCACTATCACTTCCTGATATATTTGCTATGGATCCACACCCAATAACTTTACTATTTAAACTCGCAACATACATATGGGAAGTTTTATTAAGCTCTAAAATTTTCTCGTTATCAAATTCATCTGCTAACTTTTTCATCTCTTCTTCATTATAATCTTTTATATTAACTTCTAAAAAATTTTTTCTTATTATCTTTGAAACTTCATTTGCATCAGTGTCTTTAAATCTTCTTAATTTTAAGTCTTTCATCTTAATTCACCCCAGTCACAATTTAATTGTACATCTATATACAAAACTTATCTAGTATCTATTACCACATTAAGAAGTCATAATTCTTGATTATTTTAATATACTGTCCATATATTTGAAAAAACTTTAATATACAATGAAAGTTAAAACTCAATTATAAAAATATTATATTTAGGAACTCTCTAATATAATCTATTTATATATTCTTCTTTTGATATATTGTAGTATAAAGCTTTAACCTCTTTATTTCCTAAAAGCTCTAATACCTTATCTCTTGTAAATTTATATTTTAAACCATTCTTTTCACAAACTCTTTTTGAGTTATTATTATCTTCAAAATGGCAACACCAAATTAAATCTAAATCCAACTGATTAAATCCATAATCATATAAAGAATTAATAGCTTCTCCCATTATCCCTTGTCCCCAATATTTAGGATTTAAAACAAATCCAAACTCTCTTTGATTTAGATGAGCCAAATTTTTATCCGGCATTCTGCGATGAAGTCCTATACTGCCAATAACCTTATTTTCTGATTTTAATAAAATAGCAAACACTTCATCACTTTTTATAAAATGTCTAAGTATACTCTTACTATCCTCTATACTTTTGTGTACTGGCCATCCAGCATTAGGTCCTACAATCTCATTGCTGGCATATTCATATAAATCATTTAAATCTTCTTCTTCCCATGTTCTTAAAATAATTCGTTTGCTTTCTATTATCGTCATAAACCTAGCCCCTTTCTAGAGTTCTAACTCATAAAAATTTTCACTCTCCAAACATATAAATATATTTTCAATTTACATCAATATATGTTTTCAAAAATATGTTAAAATCTATTATACACTTTTTACTTATCTTGTAAACATTATAGAACTAATAATTTTATGCTATTATTTAACTATAAATACCAAATCTATTAAGACATATTGATATTTCTAATAAATTATCCATACTCACTAAAAAAGATAAAAACCTTTATAAACTTTAAAATAAATTTTTAATACTCAAAACAAAAGTTTTTTGAGTTTACCTCTTAAATTCCCAAAGTATATTATAAATATTTATAATAAAAAAACTCTATAAAATAACTATAGGTTTCTCTCCTAATTAGTAATTCTATAGAGCTATCTATTCAAATTTATTCCATTCACATTCTATAAGTAAAAAATCTCCTTCTAACCTTGCAGAAGCTCTTCCCTTCATTTTCTCCATAAAACTTCCAACAATTGACAAACCTAATCCTGTACTATTTTTATTAATTCCTCTTGATTTATCAGCTTTGTAGAATCTATCAAAAAGATGATTAACATCACTTTGAATTAACCCAACTGCTTTATCTTTAATTATAAGAACTATACTGCCTTCTCTATCTTCTAATAAAATCTCTACATTTCCCTTTGAATGCTTAAGTAAGTTACTTATAAGATTTTCTATAATTCTTTTTACTGCTTGAAGATCACCTAATATTGAAAAATCCTCTCCTCTAATAATAATCTTAGGCTCTACCCCCTTTAGTGAAAACTCATCGTAAAATCCTGTTATTACTTCAGTAAAAACTTCATATAAATTTATTTTTTGAAAAGTTAGTTTATAATCTGAAGACTCAACCAAAGATAATGTGAAAAAATCATCTAATAAACTCTGTAAGTCCTTAGCTCTTTCCTCTATTTTACTCAAATACTTCTTTACTATATTATTACTAAACTCTCCTCTTCTCATAATTTGAATATATCCAAGCACTGATGTAAGAGGTGTTCTTAAGTCGTGTGAAATATTAGCTATTGTATCTTTTAAAATATTCTCTTTTTTATTTTGATCAGCCTGAAGCTTTGTAAAAACATCTATATTATTGTTTATTTCTTGAGCTAAGCTTTCAATATCTTTATCAAATAATGATATATCTATTTTCTTTCTGTTTTTAAACTCTGTATAATCCCTAAGTTGTTTATTAATGCTTCTTATTTCTTTCTTTATGTAAAATAAATAGGTGAGTAAAAAACCCACCAAAATACTTAATCCTATAACAACTAAAAGCATTCACTCACCGTCCTTTATTTAAATGTGTTAATTTAATATTAAATTAGATTCTAAACTCAAATTATTTAATCTCTTGTTTGTTAAAGACAATACAACCTAATATATTTGTTACTACTATGATTATTAAGCAGTTTATTATCCATGTAGAAAAAAGTGGGTTGTTTATTGGCTTTGCTGCAAAATCTAAAATCATAAATGATGGCTCTTTATCAAATAAATAATTACCCCATTTCTCTATGATTAAGGCTGTTCCTAAAAAAGTATATAATGCCCCAAATGTTGCTATTACCGCTTTATTTTTTATAATAGTAGCTAGTAGGCTATATATACTTGCAATTGTAGAAAGTATTATAATCCAAATTCCTGTAGCCTTTAACACTTCCACTATTATGTCTTTCGTCAAAGCATCTTTTGATTGAAATATTACACTTAAAATTCCCATTGAAACTACTAAAGTAAATATAATAATTATTGCCACACCTATAAATATAGTTATAATATTAGCTAAATATATTTTGCTTCTACTATGACCATAAGAAATTACATTCTTTAAAGTCCCATTCTTATATCTAGAAATAACCATATCTACAACTAAAAATAAAATTATAATTATTATGAACGGACTTAGTGAAACTGTAGAGTAAAAAAATTTAATATAACTTTCATTACCAACTATGTCTCCCATAGTAAATCCATAAAATCTATCATTCATAAAAGCTCTATTTATAGCCAAAAAATTATCTTCTGATAAAAATAATATATTTAGTAATAGTATAATTAAAGTCATTGAAATAAGGCTTATTTTCAATACACTACTTTTTCGTAATCTATAAAAATCACTCTTTAGCAAATTAATCATCTTTTCTTCCTCCTAATAATCCCATAAAATAACTTTCTAAATTCTCACCTTTTACAGAAAGCTCCTCTACTATAACATCATTATTAAGAAGATTTTTTGATACCTCTCCTGGATTATTTATATAATCATATAGCCTAATAATTCTTCCTGGTAGAACCTTAAAGTTATTAGTATTGAGTATATTTTCAATAACCCAAGCTGCCTTATTAACATTATTAACTTTAATTTCTAATGAAGTTTTACATCTTTCATTTAATTCATCTGAACTAATCTCCTCAACCAATTCTCCATTATTTATTATTCCATAACATGTTGCTAATTGACTTAACTCTCCTAAAATATGACTTGATATTAAAATCGTAATTCCTTTATCACTATTTAACTGCTTTAGAAGTTCTCTTAATTCTATTATTCCCATAGGATCTAAGCCATTAGTTGGCTCATCAAGAATTAAAAACTCTGGATCACCTAGTAAAGCCATTGCTATTCCAAGTTTTTGCTTCATTCCTAAAGAAAAGTTTTTAATCTTTTTCTTTTCAACTTTATCAAGTCCAACTAAGGCTAGTTTTTCCTCAATACACTTCTTACCTGGTATTCCTTTTTGAAGTCTTAAGAGTTCCATATTCTCACAAGCTGTCATATTAGAGTAGAATGCAGGATTTTCAATTAATGATCCTATTCTTTTCCTACCATTTATAATATCCTTAGGTGAATCTTGTCCAAATAATTCTATTCCACCATTAGTTATTGATGATAGTCCAGTTATCATTCTTATTAAGCTTGTCTTACCTGCTCCATTTTTTCCTATAAAGCCATATATATCGCCTTTTTTAATGTTTAAATTAACTCCTTGAACAGCAAACTTTCTGCCGTACTTTTTACTTAAGTTATAAGTTTTCAAAACATAATCCATTTCTCATCCCTCACTTTCTTATAAGAATAATATAAAATATTAATCCTAATTAACTTCAAAGAAAGTCTTAAGAAAGTCTTAATTAATCAAATTTATATCCAATTCCCCAAACAGTTTTTATATATTCTTCTTTTGCTCCTACTTTTGATATTTTACTTCTCAAATTACTTACATGAACCGTTATAGTATTATCATCACAAAGAAAATTCTCTCCCCATATACTCTTAAATAGATTACCTTTTGAAAAAACCTTCCTAGGATTCTCTATAAAAAGCTTTAATATATCAAATTCTCTTGTTGTTAAAGCAAGTTCTACACCATTGACGAAAACTTCTCTATTATCAGCATTCAATTGTATTTCTTTATATTTTAATTCACTTGTTTCTTCTTTATTTTTAGAAAATTCTAAAGCTCTTCTTAAATTTGCATATACTCTAGCTAGTACATCATCAACATCAAAAGGCTTCATTATAAAATCATCTGCTCCATTTTTAAATGCATTTATTCTAAATTCTTTTCCTTCTTTAGCCGAAATAACTATAATAGGTACACTACTCCTTTTTCTTACTTCCTCTAAAATCTCTTCTCCTGATTTTCCAGGAAGCATTAAATCTAATAATATAAGTGAAAAAGTTTGATTACTTAAATAAATCAAAGCTTCAGTACCTGAATAAGCAGACTGAACCTTGTATCCCTCTTCATTTAATATATCTTTTAATAATTCATTTATATCATTATCATCTTCTATAACTAAAATATTTATATCTCTCATAACACAAAACCTCTTATTCATTAAAGTCCTAAATCAATATTAACATAATTTAGTAAAATAACCTTTGAAGAAAAAATAAATTTTCTATTATTTCAAAAAGCAGGATAATTTTTGACTACAAAAAGGAATTGTTGTAAACTAAGAAATAAAATCTAATTATAAGGGTGATTTTTTTGGCACTGATTATTTTAGGAATCTATATTTTAATTAATATAGTTTTATTACATAAAACTAAAAAATTTAGAAAAAATAAAAAAGTGGTAACTATAAGAATTGTAAGTCTTGTAGCAATCATAATGTTTTTATTATCAATGCTTGTACTTGCTTCAAGTGCTATGGGAGTATTGAAAAACGGAAATTTATTAAACATAATTATTCCAATAATATATTTCTTCATTCTATTGTTTATTTCATATAAATTCATATGCTTATATATAACAGATGAAGCAATAATATTTGGATATAATGCTTATTTATTTAAAGAAATTAAGAAAATTGAAATTAGAAAAATAAAAAATAAATATCATATTACTATTTACATAAAAGGGACTACCTTATATTTCAAGCTTAGCTATTTAAACAAGAAAAAGCTTCTTGAATCACTTCATGGAAAAGTCCTATGTATAAACCTTTAATATTAGGCTCTATTTTAAGTGAGTGTTGATTTCTAGCTATATCTAAAAATCAACACTGGTCTAAAATAGATCATAATATAAAACTGAAGGGTTGTATCAAAAAGTATTTTGATACAACCCTTTTATTCACCTATAAACTAGATATATTATTAAGTATGCATATATCAACTTCACAATTTAATTAGCCTTAAAGCTCTATTATGCTTTTTTATTCTACTTTATATAGAAAAATATTATTTTAGTATCTAACTTGCACTTAAAGATACATTGTAGAATTTAAGACTAGGGTCTATGAATTTTCCCTCTTTTACATTGTAGTTGCAGAAATAATATAGGAATCTTGCTAATTGTATTTCTGCCATATTTAATGTTCTTATAGCTGCTAATGCTTGTTCTCTTGAATAATCTTCACGGGTATCTTCAACAAAATCTTTAGCATATTCTGCACTTTCATCCCCTAAATATCTGCAGTAATCATCAAAGTCTAAATCGATATTTTTATAATAAACATCTAATACTTTATGTCTTTCATCTTCTTTAAAAACAGCTTCTCCTTCATCTTTTAAGATATAAGAAAATAATTCTCCATATGTAGGAACTCCACTTAAAATGATTTTCTCATTTTTATTTTCTTCACCTAAAATTTCTTTTATATCATCATCACCTTTTAGCCACCCTTGAGCTAAATTTTCAAATCTACTGTGGTTTGAGAATTGTCCTTTTCCTATTTTTTTTATATCAAATTTATTAAATATACTCATTATAAATTCTCCAGGCTTTGCAATGTTATGAGTTACATGGTGTGGTTCACTCATATCAGCTAAATAATGACAAGCAAAGCTTAAATACTTCATGCATTTTTTTCTCTTTCCCTTATCTCTATACTTTAAGGCTTTTTTCCCAAAGAATATAAACTTACACATAGCGGTTTTTCCTTTTCCTAAACCTCCAAAATAATTATCTTTATTTTCCCCATGATAGAAGTGAAATGAGAATAATGTTAAAACTGATCTTATCATTATATCTGGCTTTCTAGAGTACGATGGTCTAATCCATCCAAGACTTTTACTAACATTGTAATTTAGCTCTAATATGTCCATACACCATTTTAAATTTTTATAAAAAACTCTATTATTTAAATATCTACTATTATCACTAATTACTATTCTATTAGCTTGCTCCAATAAGATATCATGAGTATTAGATTTCTTAAAGGATTTTTGTATTATCTTTGGCATTTTCTTTAGTATCTTTTTCATGTTATCCATGGGTTATCGCCTCCAGCTTATATATAATAATTATATCACCAAGGTAAAAATTATTTTAACCGCAAAAAAAGGTAGCAAAGGTCAAATTAACCTATTACTACCTTTTATAAAAGATTATCTACTACTCTTGTACTTTATGTTTTTCAACAAATCTTCTTATTCTTTTAACAGCTTCCATTATATCTTCCATTGAAGCTGCATAACATGCTCTTATGAATCCTTCTCCACACTCTCCAAAAGCATTTCCTGGCACTGCAAGTACCTTTTCTTCGATAAGAAGCTTTTCACAGAATTCATCTGAAGTCATTCCTGTAGATTTTATGCAAGGGAATACATATAAAGCTCCTAATGGTTCAAAACAATCTAATCCCATGCTTCTAAAACCTTCAACTAAAATTCTTCTTCTTCTATTGTATTCTCTAGCCATTTCAGCTACACTTTCATCTCCATTTTTTAATGCCTCTATAGCAGCATACTGAGCAGTTGTTGGAGAACACATTATTGCATATTGATGTATCTTTTTCATAGCATCAATTAGAACTCTATGCCCACAAATGTATCCTAATCTCCATCCTGTCATAGCATAAGCCTTAGAAAAACCATTTATAACTAATGTTTTTTCCTTAACTTCTGGAAAACTAGCTATAGAAACATGCTCTTCCCCATATGATAGCTCTGCATATATCTCATCAGAAATTATTATTACATCCTTATCCTTTAGAACTTCAACAATTCCTGCAAGCTCTTCTCTATTCATTATTGCTCCCGTTGGATTATTAGGAAATGGAATAATTACAACCTTAGTTTTTTCTGTAATTGCCTCCTCTAAAAGCTCAGGTGTTAATTTGAAATCATCCTCTGCTCTTAAATCTATTGTCTTTGAAGTAGCTCCTGTAAAAGCTGTACAGCCCTTATATGCAACAAAACTTGGCTCTGGAATTATAACTTCATCTCCTGGTCCAACTAAGGCTCTTAAAGCTAAGTCTATTCCTTCACTACCTCCAACAGTAACAAGTATTTCATCCTTTGGATTATATTTTAAATCAAATCTTCTGTGTAAGTACTTAGAAATTTCTTCTCTTAATTCAATAAATCCTGCGTTTGATGAATAGTGAGTATGTCCTTGCTCTAAAGAATATATACCTGCTTCTCTAACATTCCATGGAGTTACAAAATCTGGTTCTCCAACTCCTAGCGAAATAACATTATCCATCTCATTTATTAAATCAAAATATTTTCTAATACCTGAAGGTGGCATATTTTTAACATTATCTAAAATCATATTCTCTAGTATCATATAAATAACATCTCCCTATCATCTGTTTTCTTTTCTCTAAAGATTGTTCCATGATCCTTGTATTTCTTTAATACAAAGTGTGTTGCTGTTCCTGTAACATATTCTTGGATTGCAAGTTTATCAGACACAAACATTGCAACCTCCTTCATTGTCTTACCTTCAACAATAACAGTTAAATCAAATCCACCTGAAGACATTAAATAACATGCCTTAACTTGTGGAAATTGATATATTCTCTCAGCAACCTTATCAAATCCAACACCTCTTTGAGGAGTTATCTGAACCTCTATTAAAGCTGTAACAGTTTCCCTTCCTGTATTCTCCCAATTTATAAGTGTAGTATATCCTGCGATTATACTCTTTTCTTCATAATCTCTTATGGCCTCTCTAACTTCCTCAACTGTTTTGCCTGTCATAACAGCTATCTCTTCATCAGTGTATCTACTGTTTTTCTCTAAAACTTCTAAAATTTCTTCCATGACACATTGGCCCCCTTTGTTATTACTTATTTTATTTAAACAATTTATTTGTATTTAGCTTTTTAATTATTAATTACTCTAAAGTTTAATATGACTTAATTACTATACTTTTATAACATTTTTTAATACTATATGTGTTATGATAAAGCTTTTACACTTTTAAACAACTTAGTCAATCTTTCTAGACTGTTTACTTAATTAATTTTAAGATATATCCAGAAATAAACACTCACTTTAAACAGAGTCAAATTTAAATAAAAAAAGCTCCATCATCCCAATAAAGGGACGAAGGAACTACTTCGCGGTACCACCCTAATAAGCAAAATAAATTTGCTCACCTCAGCTAGAAATCTATTGAGGTATTAACTAGTATAAATCTCAATCTAATTTCTATCCTCTTTAACGGGAGGAACTCGTCTTAATCTAATTAAAAGTTCAAAACTATTATTTCATAAATACTTCAAATAAAATATTGTATTAATTTCATTTGATTTCACATTAAACTTTTAGTTCTCAACAAGAAGCTCTGAGACTGCTTCTACTAAGTTTTCTTACTAAATCACACCAACCTTTAGCTCTCTGAAAAGTTTACTCAGTATACTATTTCTCTTCAATGCCTCTACACTTTTTTGTGTTTTTTATAATTATATACACAAATTTTAATAAATTCAATATTTTTTTATAAAAATTAATACAAATTTATTTCCTTTGCTAATTTTCATAGTTTATATTTAAAGTTGTATTATACTTATAAACTTTCATTTCTTTCCCATCTAAATTTTCTTTTTTCATGCCTATTGCATTTACTTGATTATTCTCATAAGTATTATAATAATAAACTCCCTCTTCTAAATCCATACACGCTGTATATTGAGTCAAATCATTTTTTCCAGCTGGTGTTACAACAGATCCACTAATCATAGCCACATTATTTAATATATGAAAAAACTCCATAATATTTATTGAATCCTTGGCATTTTTCATCATAGCATCTCTTAATAAAGCAACTCTTATAAATCTAGATGCTGGAGTAAAATCACCTGGCAATCCAACTAAACCTGTTCCTTGACCTAAAGCAGTTAAATCTTCATTCCCTACTTGTAATGATGTAATTTGGTTATAATTCATGCTTAAGTATTGGCGTAAATTAGTCATATGCCAATCAAAAGTTGGAGAATTAGTAAGAACTCCAACATTATTATCAAATACTTTTAACCCATCTTTAGATTGTTCTACAACTATTGATTTGCCTGTAGAATCACCGATAATCCAATGTAGAGTAGAATTAGGTACATTTTTACTAATTCTTTCATCTACTAATATTGTATTTTTTAAAACTTCTTTAACTTCCTCAACAGAACTAAAATTAGCTAAGATCCATAGTGTAAAGTCATATTGTGGAATATTCTCTTTTCCTATACTTCTTTCTTTAGGATAATATGCATATCCAGGGAAGTTTAATCCTGCAACTCCTAAACCTTTTTCATTAAAGCCATCTGCAAAAGTTGGATATTCATTAAAAATAGTTCCCATTCCAAGAACTGCATATTTAGGTGTAACCTTTCTACCTGTTTCAGTATTTATCCCTTCATAATTTCTTGGTAAAAAAATTATTGATTGATTAAATGAAAATTCAATATCCATATTTCTACCAAAAAAATAATTACCATTCTTTGATTCTAAAATTAATCCCGTACACATTTAAATCACTCCCATACAATTTCTTCTTTCTGAGTAATATACTACAAAATTAATATTTTTTCACTTTTATTAATTGTTACATTAATTATTTTACCAGTAATTTTTTATATGATTCTGATTAAAATCACCATTTATTGTTTGTGTTACTAATTAAATACATAGTATTTTACAAAACTATCTTAAATTTATTTTATTAACCATTTATATAAACAAATAGAGATTGTATTAAATTTTAAAATTAATACAATCTCATATAATAATTAATTCTATATTATTCTTTTCCTCTAATAATTTTAATTAACGAAGCTTTTTTACCATAATGTAAAGTTCCCTTTTTGTATAATTTACTACTAAAGTATCCTACTATTATTATAAATCCTACGTTAATTATTGTAGTTATTAAAACTTCCATAAAGGTTACCTTTGATAAAACAATTCTTTCAAACATTATTAAAGGAGAAGCAAATGGAATATAACTAAATACCTTTGCTAAAGTTGATTCAATGTTAAACATACAGTTCATTGCAAGCATGAAAACTCCAACGAATATTAATGTTATAGCTCCCATTGATGAGTTTACATCCTGTGCACTTGTAGCTAATGAAGCAACTGCTGCATAAAGCATTGAGAATGTTAAATATCCTAAAAGGAAATATGCAACAAAAGCAAATATAATTCCAGCATTTAAATTTAGTGAGCTTATAGCCTCTAAACTTACTCCTGAAGTTTTAAGCATGACCAGTCCAAATCCTAAGAATAGCGCTATTTGTGTAAGTCCAACAGCACACACACCTAATACCTTTCCAAAGAAAAGTTCCATAGGCTTAGCCATTGTTATTAATGTTTCCATTATCCTATTACTCTTTTCTTCTATAACTGAGTTAGCAACCATAGAACCAAAAGTAAGGGTTATAATGTATATTCCAAATACAAGAGCATAAACAAGTACCATTCTCTCCTGTGAAGCATTTCCACTCTGTACTACTTCTAACTGAGCAGGCGTCATTATATTCGCATATTCCTCTGGAGTTAAATCAAACTTCTGCATAGTAAAAGTAAACTTAGTATCATTTAAAATCGTATTTACTTTCTTACTTAATGAATCTCCTGGCATCTCATTTACATATAACTTACCTGTTACTTCTTGTCCTGCTGAAATTTCAAGCAAAGCCTTGTATTTTGAATCTCCACTTTCAATTTGTTTTTTAACTGTTTCAGCTTCGTTTGTATTATTATTTAATACTATTTCAAAATCATTATCATTTAATCTCTCTAAAACATCTTTGCTTATAAGATTTTCTCCTGCTGGCATACTTACCATTATTGAATCTCTTGAAGAATCCCCACCCTTGAATAATCCAACAATCTTATCCATATTAAAGAATCCAAGCATTAATATTAAAGTAATTATTGTGGAAATTATAAGTCCTTTATTTTTTATGGTTTCCGTGTAAGTAAAACTAAAAATACTCCAAAACTTTTTCATTATTAATCACCTAACCTTTCTATGAAGATATCATTTAAAGAAGGTCTTTCAAAATAGAAACCTCTTATATCCATATTTGAATTAGTGATTTTTCTTAAAAGTTCCTTTGCTCTTTCTAAATCTTTAAGATTTATTCTATAACAACCTTTTTTAAATTCTACTGGAACAAATCCCTCTCTAGTTAAGAATTCCTTAACCTCAATTTCTCCTTCAACAACAAGTCCCTTAATTCCATAATCCTCTTTTATCTTATTAAGATTTCCTTGAAGTATAGTCTCACCTTTCTTAAGCATTATGATATCATCACAAAACTCCTCAACATCAGCCATTCTATGACTACTAAATATTAATGTCTTTCCTTCTGATAATAACTCTCTTATAACAGTTTTAAAAAGCTCAACATTTACTGGATCTAATCCACTAAATGGCTCATCAAGAATTATTACTTCTGGATTATGCATGACTGCTACTATAAGTTGTATTTTTTGTTTATTACCTTTTGATAAAGTTTCTACTTTTTTATTCAAATACTCACTTATTTCAAATTTTTCAAGCCAATACTCTATTTTATTTAAAGCATCTTTTTTCTTCATTCCATAAAGAGCTGCAAAATAAAGGAGCTGATTTTTAACAGTGTACTTAAGATATAATCCTCTTTCCTCTGGTAAATATCCAAAAGCATTATCATCAAAACTTAGCTTTTTATTATCCACTAAAACTTTACCTGTATCACTTGGCAAAATTCCTAATAATAATCTTATGGCAGTAGTTTTACCAGCACCATTTCTCCCTAATAAACCTAAAGCATTTCCTTTCTCAATGGTAAAGCTTAAATTTTGTAAAGCCTTAACATCTCCAAAGGTCTTGCTTATCCCTTGAGCTTCAACTCGCATGTGTGAAGTCCTCCTTTATATATCAAAAATATTAAATTTTACATTATTAAAATGATACCATTTTTTAGCTAATTTTGAAATATAAGAATATCTTAAAAAAGTCTTAATTAATCTTAAAGTTTTTTATTTTGGTAACTATCCTTTTAATTTAAGTCTATATTTTAATTGTCGGTAGTTTCTAATTGTATAAATAAACGTTTATCTTGAATAATATTATAGAAAAGGTCTATATCAAAATAACTTAATAATAAAACTTACAAATATATTGTTTTGAAATTTTATTATTAAGTTTTGACACAGACCTCTTTTAAAATATTAAATTAATATATTGAATATTTCTTCTTCTATAGCGCTATCATACTCATTACTTCTTAGATTATTCACTATATTTTCTTTTTTCTCTAGATTGTTATTTATTTTTTCATCTACCACTTTAGGAAATTCTATATACATTCTTGTTACTTTTCCATCTTCAATTCTAAGTATTGACGGAACCCTCTTGGCTCCAGTTAATTCTTCTAAAAGTTCTTCATTACCTTCTCTATGCCAAAATCTAATATTTATATTCTTATTTTTCTCAGTTAACTTAATTAAAAATGGTATGGCTGAAGCAGCATCTTTACATCTAGTTATAGAAAAAACAGCTATATCAACTTCCTCATTTATTTTATTTATTTCTTTGATATTTTCTTCATTAACATTTACTCTATTAAAGAATTCAGCTATCATTTTCTTATCTTCTTCTGTTCCTGTTTTTAAGTATTCTTCATAAGTTAATCCACTTTTCATATCTAGCATAATTTCACCTCATACATATGTTTATCTTATTTTATCTATATTAACACATCTAAATCCAGTATTTTCATAAAGTCTTAAGGCTTTTTCATTCCACTTTGCAACATGTAACTTAATTGGATTAATATTATTTTTCTGCATTTTACTTATTGCATAAAATAATAATTCCTTACCATAGCCTTCTCCCTACCTCTATTATTTTCTTCTTACTCTTAAATGGTTATATAAAAAATACCCAAACAATACTCCAAGTACACTTACAAACCAATAATCTATACCAAAATAAATTGAATGAATTGATATTACTCCAAAACTCAATAGAAATTGTACTATTGGAACTATGCAATAAATCAATGAACCTAATACTATACAAGTCAATATATTATTAAATTTTCCTTTTATAAAAGCTGGATAAAAACCTAATGGCATAAATAAAACTAACCTTATTAATAAGTTCTTAATAATAAATAACGGTGTTATACCTCTACTCATCAATTCTATAAAACCTTTAAATGGTATTAAATCAATTTGAAAATTAATATACGATGTTTCTCCAAAATTTAAAGGAAACATATACCATCCTATTAATAATATAATATAATTAGAAAATAAAAATTTATAAAATTCTTTTTTCCAACTTATGTTGTAATTAATTCCTTTAGCTTTATAAAAAATTAAAATTCCACCACGAATTACAATATACATAGGTATAGATATCATAGCTAATGCAAGTATATTTATCATATCAAATCTCATTACTGATAGATGTATTAAAAATGCTATTAATATTATCATAGAAATTCCTACCGTACACATTAAAGGTTTCATACCTTTCTCCACTACAGTTTCTAAATCTCCTCTAATTTCTTTAACATCTCCAAATCTCTCTAAAGCAATTTTAATACTTTCCTCTTCACTATAACCTTCCAGTTTTAATTCCTCTACAGATTCCTTTAGATGCTCCTTCATAGCTTCTTTAAATTCTTTATTTTCTTTTGAAATTACATCAACATGTTTATATAAAGAATCAATATAGTTATCAATTTCTCTCATTTTGCTTTCCCCCTAAAAAAACATCCATAATACTTTTTAAAAATTTCCACTCACTTTTCTTTTCATCAAAATATTCAATTCCCTCTTCTGTAATCTTAAAATATTTTCTTCTTCCACCACCACTTTTACAATCTCCCCAGTATGAGCTCACTAAATTAGATTTTTCAAGTCGTTTTAAAACTACATACAAAGTTCCTTCTTTAATTTCAAAAGCTTCTTTGCTATTCTCCCTTATCAACTTAGAAATCTCATATCCATATAAATCTTTATCTTGTAAAAGTGATAATATTATACTTTCAATATGACCTTTTATAATCTCTTTATTCAATTCCAATATTATCCCTCCTTAGGATAATTATACCATAAAGTACTCTATTGTATAGAGTACTTTATAAAATAGAATTAAGCTTATTTAATTAAATAACCCCATCTTTAAATTAATATTAAATATAGCTCTAAATTAAAAAGCTATATCAAGAAATTTTCATAAAACTTACAAAATGAATTCTAGTAAATATATTTATAATCTACTAAACACATTTATAAGTTTTATAATTTAATCTCGATATAGCTCTTAATATTTAACTATTAAATTGTTCTACCTTCAAGCTTTTTTCTAACTTTCTAAGAGTTATTTGATGAAGATAATATCTATACATATGACCTATTTCTAAATCATTATATTTCTTTAATTCATCAATGATACTTTGGTTATTTCCATTGAAAAGTAATCCTAATGAATACTTTAAATAGACATTACAGTAAACCTCATAATATATAAATTCATACTTATATCTTTCTTCACTGTAATCATACTTAGGATCATTACATAAATACTTGGCTTCCTCTCTAAGGTTCTCCCAGTTTTTTACGAATGTATCATAATCCTTAGGAAATTTCTCCTCCCTAAAGACTTCTTGCAATTTTTTCTCAGCTAAATCTTTAAGACATTTTAAATGCCTTACTTCTCCATGAAGGTTATCGCTTACTGACATTCTAAACTTTAAAGATTCTTTTAGATTTCCTTGTATTTGGTCATCCGTTGTAGCCAAAATTTGCTTAACTATTCTCTGTAAGTTTTCTACTCTCTCTTCCATAATCCAATTCCCCTTTTACACTATTCTAAATTCTCTCTTTTTTCAGTTGAACTCTTAAACAAATTTTTTAATGTTTCAGAATCATCACAGCATAAGGACCTTTTTATCTTTTCTAGTTCAACCTGAAAACTCTCAATTCTATTTATTAAATTTTCTTTATTCCCTAAAAACAATTGACTCCATAACTCTTCATTTATCTTTGCTATTCTTGTTAACTCCCTATAGCTATCCCCTATAAATTCCCCTGTATTAACATCTAAGTTGTCACTATTAACTAAGGATACTGCTATAGCATGGGGTAACTGACTTGTAAAAGAAATTATTTTATCATGTTCCTTTGGACTTATTTTTTTGATTCTAGAGAACCCCATTTTTAAAGCTAGTTCTTCTATTAACTTTATATTTTCCTCACAATTATTTTTTACAGGAGTTATTATAAAGTTAGCCTTTTTAAAAACTTCTGAAGAAGCATAGTCTAAGCCTTTTTTCTCTCTTCCTGCCATAGGATGTGAAAATACAAAATCAATATTTAATGGTAATATATCCATTACTTCACTAATGAAACTTTCTTTTATTCCAGTAACATCAGTAATTACTAGAGTAGCTTTAAATGATTCCCTATAATATTCTATAAAATTTATTATGCTATCTGGATAAATGCATAAAATAAGTAAATCTGTTTTCTCAATTACCCCTATTGATTCCTCAGATTTAAATAACGCTCCCTCTTTTATAAGACCTTGTTTTTTAGCTCTTTCTAAGTACTCTTGGTTTATATCAATTCCACAAACATCATACTCTGCCTTACCTTTTAAAGCTAAAGCATATGATCCTCCAATAACACCTAGTCCAACTATTGTTATATTCATATAATCCCCTTGCAAATCTAATATAATTAATATTAAATTATAGCAAGGTTTCACCCCCTAAATATTGCTTATAAAAACTAATTTGCAAATTGTAAAACCTAAATAAGTCGATAAAATTATCTTTTTAACCCCATGAAAACTTTATCATTCTTATAATATAATCATACCTTTTTTATACTTATTTTTCCTTTTATTTCTATTAATTAAATGTAAATTTATTCTAAATATAACTATATTCTACAAACCACAATCTTATTTATTTAATTCTCTAAACTATAGATCTTGAATATTCATTTTATCAACTTTATTTTTATTAAACTTAATATATCTACATATAAAATATATTCCTAGTAAAATAAAGGTTGAAATGTTTGAATATATAAAAGACATTCCTATAGTTATTATCATTTCAGATACATTAGCACCTATCATAAAAAAATTAGCTATCATTAATAATGAAAAACTAAAAGTTATTCCTGGAATTATAAGTCCTAAATATTTATTTTTTCTAGTTGAAAGATATATTTGTAATATAACTCCACCAAATAATTGCACTAATATTAAAATTGGTCCAATTAATGTAACAATTGATACAGTACTCACTTCTTCTCCTCCTCAATCCTTCTATATTCTGTAATTAAAACCTTCGCAGTATCAAAATCTATTTTTTCTTTCAAAGCTAATTGCTTTATTAATGAAATATATGGCTCATCTAATGAGTTTTCATTTATATTTATTTTTTGAATTAATTTATCTAAGCGTAATCTAACAGTAGGATAAGTAACTCCATATAAATTAGCAATCTCTTTCAAGGAGCCAGATGATAATATAAACTTCTTTATAAAATTTATATCCTCTTCATCCAATCCTTCCAGCCACTTAGGTATTCTTTCCAATAACAAACACCTCCTTCTATTATTTCCCAATATATTTATATGCTTTAGTAAAATTAAATATTACTTTATCTTTTACTTTAATAATAATCAAGTTAGCTTTAAATTTATTAAAGTTAACTTGATTATTAAATTAAGACATAAAAATAAAAGGAAAGTAAAAATACTTTCCTTCTTAATCTTTTTGATACTTCTTAAAACCTATATCAACTTTCTTTTATCTTATCATTACTTTTAAATGGATTATCAATAAACAACAATATTCCAAATGCTAATATCGCAATAAAAGTAAAAATTTGAGTCATTATTATTCCTTCATCACTATAAATATATTTACCAATAATCAACATAAAAAAATCACTTATTGGAAAAGTCAATACTGGGCTTAGTAAAACTATTATTGCCCCAAAAATCCTATTATTTTTCATATTTCCCCCTTAAAAATTCTCTATTCTAAATGATTAATCAATGCATTTAGTCCCATAATATACCCATATTCTCCAAATCCACTAATCTGTCCTATACAAGCCGGTGCAGTAACTGACTTATGTCTAAATTCTTCTCTCTTGTGAATATTGCTTAGATGAACTTCTACAGTTGGAATCTCAACACCTTTTAAAGCATCATAAATTGCTATGCTATAGTGAGTGTAAGCTCCTGGATTAATAATAATTCCATCATACTTTTCAAAGTATGCATTATGAATAAAGTTAATTATTTCTCCCTCAATATTACTTTGGAAGCAATCGACTTCTATTCCTAACTTATTTCCCTCTTCTTCTATATAATTTATAACATCATTGAAATCCTTTGATCCGTATATATTCTTTTCCCTAATCCCTAAAAGGTTCAAATTAGGTCCATTTATAACCATTATCTTCATAACACTCTTAGTTAAACATTCAAATACCATCCTTTAAATAGCATTTAAATACTTACTAAAGTTCACATCCTTCCTATACTTAAATCCATCTCAAACTTTAATTAAAGATTTTTAACTAGTGTTAATTTTAGATAGAACTGTAAGACCATCTTAATAAGCAATTTAGAGTTTCATTGAATATGGAAGAATAATATCGTTAATATTTTTAATATGAAGCACATTTTCTCTACGTTCAAATGTATAAGTTCAAGATACCAAATTAAAAATTTGAACTTTCACTTAACCAACGGGAGTTCTTCGCTTTAGATATTATTCTGGAATATTCAACTCTAATAGGAAGCACCTTCTCATGTCCATTCGAAGGTATAAGTTCAGAATACAAAATTAAAAATTTTGATTTTCACTTAAAATTAAGTAGGTCTGAAGGGCTATTTAAAATTAACACTAATAATAAAACTTATTAATTATTATTTTCAGCTAATTTATTTATTTCATTTACTATCTCTTTCACAGTATCTTCAAGAGATCCATCATTGATAACTTCTATATCACAATATTTCTTATATAAATCTATTCTTTCTCTATATAAATTTGTAAGTCTTTCCTTACCAGCCCATAAAAGTGGTCTTGTTTCTGTATCTATATCTTCTATTATTAAGTCTAGTGGTCTATTTATAAATACTGTTATGAACTCTTCAAAATTGCTCATATTCTCTTCTCTTGTTATTATTCCACCACCTGAAGATATTACAACATTACTTAATCCAGATAAAAGTTCACAACTTTTGCTTTCTAAATCTCTAAAAACAACTTCTCCCTGAGCAAAAATTTCATTTATCTCTTTTCCTGTACTCTTCTCTATAAATTTGTCTATATCTACAAAATTCATCCCTATTGCCTTTGCAAGAACTCCTCCTATCGTTGTTTTTCCTGATCCAGGCATTCCTATTAAAAGTACTCCTTTTTTCATATCCTAAATTCCCCTTTTCTAATGTTTTTCTTACCCTTCTTATAACATAATTCTTCTTATAATTAATTTATATCATACTAAAATAGATTAATGTTAAAATTAACATTTTCTTATATAAATCTTATCAAAACTTACAAATTTTTAAATGGTTATATTTATTGAAATCTGCTCTTTAAGTCATTATATATTTTTTCCTCAGTTAATTTATCAACAGTTATTCCATTCCATATTTCTTCAGCTTTTACTCCTTGTCCTACCAACATAAACAATCCATCTACAATTTTTAATCCAAGCTCTTTAGAAACTCTTAAAAACTTAGTTTCTAATGGATTATAAACTATATCAATAGCTACCTTAAACTTCTCTATTACATTTCTAGACACAGCAATTGTATCTACTTTAGGATACATTCCACAAGGTGTTGTATTTACTATGGCAAACTCATTATGAATATTATTTAACTCTTCATAACCCATAAACTCTATATTAAAACTTTTAAACCTTCTAGAAGCCTTTTCCTTATCTCTAGAAACCAAAACTATTTTGCTAGCATTATTATCCTCTAAATATTTTAAAACACTTCTAGCTGCTCCCCCTGCTCCAAGAACAAAGAAACTATTTCCACGGACCTCTACATTTTTTCTAACTAGCATCTTGCCAAATCCATAATAATCAGTATTATACCCATAAGACTTTCCCTCTTTAATAAGTATTGTATTTACAGCTCCAATACTCCTAGCTTCTTCTGATATAAAATCTAACTGTTCCATAACAGTTTCTTTATATGGAATAGTAACATTACATCCTGTTACTCCTAAACTTTTTAAACTATCTACTATATTATGTTTATATTCCTGCTTTACGGAAAAAAGATTGTATAATCCTTTTATTTTATTATCTTCAAAAACTTTATTGTGTATTTCTGGCGAAAGACTATGTCCTAGTTTTTCTCCTATAAGACCAAAAATCTTCATAACATTTTACCTACCTAAATTTATACTCCATAATTTTTTCATAATTATATGATTTACTTAACTTGCAAAACTTATAAATTAATTGACCTAAATAATCTTTTAACATCCCCTGTCAAAAGATTAATTACGATTTTAAGTTTTATTGTTTAAATATCCAAAACCAAATACACAAGTTCATGTGAGACACTTAGTTACCCTACTAAGTGTCTTTTCATTTACTAAATTGTATCTCTTTTATAGCATCCTAAAATTCTATAATCACTTATGGAATCTCTCAATTCACTTAATATATCTTTAATCGGCTCATCTTTTATGTTTCCATCTATATCAATATAAAAAAGATAACTAAATGTTCCATCACCAATCGGTCTTGACTCTATCTTTCTCATATTAATCTTATTATCTGAGAATATCTTAAGCTTATCATAAAGAGAACCCACAGTATTAGGAAGTGAAAAACTTAAAGTCATCTTATCACAAAGCTCATTGCTTTCTAACTCTCTCCCTATAATAATGAATCTAGTGTAATTTTCTTTAATATTATTTATTGAAGCTTTTAAAACCTCTAAATCATAAATTTTACTAGCTCTCTTACTACCTATAGCAGCTTTACTTTTATCATTTTCATCACTAACATATTTAGCACTTATAGCAGTATTATAATAAGGAATCTTCTTACATTCTTTCATATCCTTTAAAAATTCACTGCTCTGCTCAAATCCTTGTAAATGTGAATATATCTCTTTAATATCTTCAACCTTAGCCCCTTTAACACCGAGCAAGTTATGCTCTATTCTTAAGTTTTTCTCTCCTACAATATGAAATCCAAACTTATTTAACAAATCATAAATATCAGTTATTGAACCAGTTGAAGAATTCTCTATGGGTAATATCCCATAGTCTATATTTCTAAACTTTAATGCTTCAAAAACATCTTCAAACTCATCAAAATTGAATGTTTCATAGCTTTCTCCAAAGTACTCAATTAAAGCCTCTTCACTAAAAGACCCCTTTTCTCCTTGAAATCCTATCTTTATCTCGCTACCCTTACTAAGTGGAATCTCCGTCATTCCAATCTTATCTTGCTGATACTCCTTGCTTATATCCATCAAGGCATGAAGCATTTCCTCAGCATAAGGTAAAAGCTCTTTGTTATCAATTCTTTTTAAATTTTTCTCTATAACTTGATTCTCTCTATCTTTATGAAAAATAGGCATGTTTCTCTCTTTCTTATACTGAGCAACACCTAAAACAACATTCATTCTTTCCTCAAAAAGCTTCATAAGTTCCTTATCAATTTCATCAATCCTGTTTCTACACTGAATTAACCTATCACTCACGACTTCACCTCTACTACTATATTATTTTCATCATAGCATTAACCTTAATAATTATTTTAAAGTAGTGATAATTTCTAGATATAGATGAAAGACCATCTTAATGAGCATTTAGAGTTTCATTGTTTATGGAAGAATAATAGCGTTAAGAGGCTTTTTCTGTTCGACGCGTAGCTAGTTTAAAAGCCTTAGCTATTATTCTGTAATAAACAATAGAAACTCTCTGCGAAATTAAGTTAGGTCTAAAGATATAGCTAGAAATTATCACTTATTAAAATAACCTAATAATTTAATAACTCTAAAACTGAAAGTGCTGCAATAGATTCTATAACTACTAAAGCTCTTTGAACTATACATGGGTCATGTCTTCCTGTTACACTTAAAGTTTCATTTTCCATTGTACTTATATTTACAGTCCTCTGTTCCTTTGAAATTGAAGGTGTTGGTTTAATAACAACTCTGAATATTACAGGCATACCATTAGAAATACCTCCTGTTATCCCTCCATTATTATTTGAATAAGTTTTGATTTTTTTCTCTTCTATGAAATATTCATCATTAGCCTCTGAGCCTTTCATATTCGCAAAATCAAAACCTACTCCAAATTCAATTCCTTTAACTGCCGGCACTGAAAAAGCTAGATGTGCTATATTACTCTCTAAAGAATCAAAAAATGGATTCCCAACTCCTGCTTTTAATCCAATTATCCCACACTCAACTATTCCTCCAATAGAATCGCCTTCCATTCTATATGAAGTTATTTCTTCCTTAACAGCATCTATCTTTTCTGAATCTATTAAAGGTAATTCTTTTTCAAGTAAACTTACTAAGTCCTCTTTATTTAAAGTTAATGAATCAAAAGATGAATCCTTAACTTTACCTACTTGCTTAATATGAGATCCTACAAAAATTCCTTTTTCTTTTAATACTTCCTTTGCTAATGCTCCTGCAAAGACCAAAGGTGCAGTTATCCTTCCTGAGAAGTGTCCACCCCCTCTATAATCATTAAAGCCATTATATCTAACGTACCCTGGAAAATCTGCATGTCCAGGTCTCATTACATCCTTTATCTTAGAGTAGTCTCTTGATCTCTTATCAGTATTTCTAATTATCATAGAAATAGGTGCCCCTGTAGTTATTCCATTGAAAATACCACTTAATATTTCTGGCTTATCTCCCTCTTTTCTTTGAGTAGATAAACTATTTCTACCTGGAGCTCTTCTCTCCATATCCTTCTCTATGTTCTCCATATTAATAGTTATTCCTGGTTCTATCCCATCAATAACAATACCAATACCTTCCCCATGAGACTCTCCAAATATAGATAACTTAATCTTGTTACCCCATACTCCACCCATTAGTGTGCTACTAGAGTTTCTCAAACTCTAATAACTCCCTCCTTTCAAAAATAAATTTGTTATTTCACCTTAATCTACATTCGTCGCAATATACTATTTATAATTTTTTAAGATTGGCTTTATTTTAAAACAGTGTTGATTTCTAGATATAGCTGAAAGACCATCTTAATGAGCATTAGAGTTTCATTGTATATGGAAGATTAATAGCGTTAAAAAGCGAAGCTGTTTGACCGAAGGGAGTTCTTCGCTTTAGCTATTATTCTGGAATATACAATAGAAACTCTTTGCGAAATTAAGTTAGGTCTGAAGATATAGCTAGAAATTAACACCTGCTTAAAATACCACCCAGCTTTTTAAAATCTTCCCAAAATCCTGGGTATGATTTTGATACACAGTCTGGTTCTTCTAATATTACGTCACCAGTACATCTAGTTGAAGCTATAGCTAAACTCATAGCTATTCTATGATCCTTATGGCTATAGACTTCTCCACCATTTAATTCCTTAACACCATTTATAATGAGACCGTCTTCTAATTCTGTTATATTTGCTCCTAGTTTATTAAGTTCTGTACAAATAGCATTTAACCTATCACATTCCTTAATTCTAAGTCTTTCTCCGTTGATAACTTTAGTTTCTCCTTCACTTAAAGCAGCTACCACAGTTAATACAGGTATTATATCCGGACATTGAGAAGCATCTATCTCTGTACCATTTAAATTTTCACTAGCTATTCTTAATGTTTTATCATTTATATCTTTATGCCCATTTATCACTTGCTTTTTACTTACTTCCTTTTTTATTAAATTACATCCCATTCTTTCTAGAATCTCAATACATTCCTTATCACCTTGATAAGAATCCAGTTCTAAATCAAGACACTCTACTTTATTTCCTAAAGCTCCTGCTGAAAAATAAAAAGCCGCCTGTGAATAATCTCCTTCAACCTTATAATTCATAGGCTTATATTCTTGATTCCCTTTTATAATAAATTCTTTGTAATTATTATTTTTAATATTAACTCCAAACTTTTCAATCATATCTAAAGTTAAGTCAATATATCCTTTCGACTCCATCTCAGTAGTTATTATTATCTTAGAATCCTCTTTTAATAAAGGAAGTGTAAATAATAAACCACTTATAAATTGAGAACTTATATTTCCTTTAATCTTAAACTCTCCGCCTCTTAAAGCACCATTAATTCTTAAATCAAGTTCTCCTTCTTTATAAAAGTACTCAATATTTTGCTCATTAAATATATTATAATAAGTATTTAATGGTCTTTTTCCAAGATTTCCTCTTCCAATAAAATTAACCTTATTTTCTTCCACTAAAGATATTGGAACTAGGAATCTTAAAGTTGAACCTGACTCATTACAATCTATAATTTTTTCATTACTGTTTCTAAAAATATTTTCTCCATTTATAATTAGTTTATCTTTTTCCACTTTAATATTTGATCCCATAGATTTCATACCCTCTATAGTTGCAATAATGTCATCTGAAAAATCTATATTAGTAATAATACTTTCTCCCTTGCTTAAAGAGGCACAAATAATAGCTCTATGTGCCATACTCTTTGACGGAGGTATCTTAACACTTCCCTCTAACTTACTAGGAGTTATCCTAACTTTCTTCACCTTCACCACTCCCTTACTTGAAAAACTCTACTGTTGTGCTATGTATGTAGCTTTCTCCAATATCATTTAGAAGTATAACTTTTAAATCTCCATTTAGATTTTTTTTATCTAATTTTATAGCATCTTCTGCTAAAGTCTTATCTTCAAGATTAACTTCTATTCCTAATCCGTATTTCTTCAACAAATTAGCAATCCTATTGGCAGTTCCTTTTTTAGTTAATCCTTTTTCTTCTGATATTTCTGTTATCATGTTCATTCCTATTGCAACAGCTTCCCCATGAGAATATGTTTCATAGTTATAAATTTGTTCTATAGCATGACCTAAAGTATGACCAAAGTTTAGAACCATTCTTTCTCCTAAATCCCTTTCGTCATTTTCTACAACTTCTCTTTTTATATCGCAACATTCATATATAATGTCACCTATATTTTCTTTTAAATCTTCTTTGTTCTCAAAGCTCTCTAACTTCTCAAATAACTTTTTGCTTTTTATACAACCATATTTTATAACTTCTCCAAGTCCATCATTAAAGAACTTCTCTGGAAGAGTTCCTAAGATATTTGGATCTATTAAAACTAGTTTTGGATGATAGAAACTTCCCACTAGATTTTTTCCTCTTTCTAAATCAACGGCAACCTTTCCTCCAACACTTGAATCAACCTGTGCTAATAATGATGTAGGTATTTGTATAAAGTCTACTCCTCTTAAAAAAGTTGATGCTACAAATCCTGCTAAGTCTCCAACAACACCTCCACCAAAAGCAATTATCAAATCACTTCTTGTTAGTTTAAAGTCTAAAAGCTCATCATATATTCTAGGCAATGTATCAAATGACTTACTCTTCTCTCCAGGAGTGACAGAAATAACTTTTACCTCTAACCCCTCATTTTCTAAGTGGCTTTTCATAAAGCTTCCATATATATCATTTAAATTATCATCAGTTATTACAGCTACTTTTTTCCCATCAAATACAGTCTTTATGTATTCTCCAAAGTAGTCTTTTAAATCCTTTTGAATAACTATATCATAACTTTTTTCATCTAAATTAACTCTTAAAACTTTCATAACATATATTTAGCAAGAACATCTTACTAAACTTGCCTCCTCTCACCTAATTATTTTCAGAATAACACTCTGTATCTAGCCAATTCTCCCAAAACCAACTATCCTTCTCATTAATTTTATTTAAAGTTCTCATTTTTTCTTTTTCCAACTCTTGTCCTTCAAGTTCATCCATAATAGATGCAAACTCACTTACTATTTTTAATGACTCAATAAAGTTCAAAAAACTACTTGAAATCTTAATTTCATTCCATTCATCTTCTCCATGCATAGCTGTAAAAACAGGATAGTCATAATTGCTACAATCAATAAATATTGGATCTCCAATCAAGTCTTCATAACCTATAACAAGCCACTCAGCCTTCCAATCTCCAGCTTCTTTTCCAACAAGAGATTCACCCTCTGGTGTAATGCTATATCCTACTTGAGCTTTTTCAATTTCATCACTATTAAATAAATAAATACCTTGTAAATCTATAGAAACATATTCTGGTTCAATTTTATTTCTAAGTTCTTTATATCTTTTTATGTCCTGCATTAAACTCTCCTTTAAAATAAATTAAGGGACTATATCAAAATACTTTTTAATACACTCCCTTAATCAAATCTTATAGTTCTCTGCCAACAGCCGTTGCTATAGCTCTTAAGTCCTCTAAAAGCTTACCATATTCCTCTGGCTTAACTGATTGCTGACCGTCGCATAAAGCATTTGCCGGGTCATTATGAACCTCTATAATTAATCCATCTGCACCTACTGCTATAGCTGCTTTTGATAATGGTTCAACCATCCAAGCTTTACCTGCTGCATGACTTGGATCAACAATTACTGGTAGATGACTTAACTTCTTAATAGCTGGTATTGCACTTAAATCTAAAGTGTTTCTTGTGTATGTTTCAAATGTTCTTATTCCTCTCTCACAAAGAATAACATTCTCATTTCCACCAGCCATTATATATTCCGCTGACATTATTAACTCTTCTATTGTAGCTGATAAACCTCTCTTTAAAAGGATTGGTTTATTAATCTTTCCTAGCTCTTTTAACAAATCAAAGTTTTGCATATTTCTTGCTCCAACTTGAATAACATCAACATCTTCAGCAAACTTCTCTATCATGCTTGTTGACATTATTTCAGTAACTATTGGAAGACCTGTTTTAGCCTTAGCCTTTTTTAATAACTCTAAACCTTCAAGTTCAAGTCCTTGGAAACTATATGGTGAAGTTCTTGGCTTAAATGCTCCTCCTCTTAAGAAGCCAGCACCTAACTCCTTAACCTCTTTAGCAATCTCTGTTATCTGCTCCTCTGTTTCAACAGAACAGGGCCCTGCTATTAAAGCTATTTTCTTTCCACCAATCTTATTACCTAGTACATCTACTATTGTATTATCAGGATGGAATAATCTATTTGCCTTTTTGAAAGGCTCTTGAACATGCATTATTCTCTCAACATTCTTGTTTGCTTCTAGCTTAGATGGGTCTATTTTGCTCGTATCCCCTACTAGACCAACTACACACATTTCTTTTCCAGAAATCCTCTGAGCCTCAACTCCAAGTGATTCAATTTTGTTTATCAATTTAGTAATCTCCTCTTCCTTTGTTCTTGGCTTTAAAATAACTATCATAAATTCGCCCTCCTTTATTTTAACCTTTTTATATAAAATAGTCTAAGTCTTAAAAACGAACTATAAAAAAACCTCAAAGATATAAATCCCAATAACTCTATTAAATAAAAAATAGAACCCATTTTAATGAGTTCTATCCAATAAATTATAATATGATATTCCTATAATATTATTATCTATTATGCTGTTATGAAAACCCATTAGTTAAAAGATTATGATTTTTTTCGTACACAAAATATCCAGCGCTAAAAAAATAAAAGCCCCAGCTAGAGTAAAAGCTATAAAATTGTGCTATTAATCCTCTTACTAATAAATTTAGCATAACATCCTCCTTCAGGATTTATTTAAACAGTCCATTTAAATCATTTTTAAGCTTATTATACACTCTGTAAATTCAAAGTCAATAATATAAAATTTTTTTAATTTTTAATTTCATCATATGTTGTTATAAAAATATAGTTCCAAAAATTTAATCCTTAACATAATATATATTATATAAAGTATAATTTAATTAAGCTTCTAATTTACACTTAATCATTTTTATAAAAATCTCTATTTTAAAATATCTTACTCAAAAAAGTTGAAATTATTCTCTTCTTATAAAAATTATCCTTATATATCATATAAAATTTGAAATAAATTCTCAATATAAATCTCCAAGAATAATTCCTTAAATTCATTAAAATTAAAGGATTGTATGAAATTATTAAACTCTAGGCTTAAATTTCATACAATCCTTATTTTTTTACTTCAATCTAATCATTAATTTATATTATATACTATCTTTCAGTTCTAACTGTAATGGATTCCTTAGTTGAAAGTTCTCCATTAGAGTACTTAGCTGCAACTTTGAAGTTGTAAATAGTATGTCTGCTTAATCCACTAAATTTAAACTCAGTTTCATCAGCACTTATCTCTTTAACTTTCTTACCATCTTTATATAAAACATAACCTTCTAATCCGTAAGTTGTTTCTGGTGCTTCCCAACTTACTGATACAGATTTTTTAGCTTTATCAGTAACCTCAAAGTTTCTTACTGGATTAACTATAATCTCTTCTTCAACTTGTGGATTACCAACTTTAACTCTTACTGTGTTTGAAGCTAATTGATTGCCATCTACAGTAACATAAGCAGTAACATCAACAAATGCTTCAGCAACAGCTGTCATCATTCCATTTTCAATAGTTAAAGCTTCTGGTTTTGAAACCTTATATTCAACTTGAGCCTCTTCTAAATTAACTGATGCACCATTATTCATTAACGCATTTAATCCAAATGGAACACTTTGTCCAACTTCTAAATCATGCTCTACTGTATTTAAATTTACACTAGCTAATTCTGGTGATTCTATTGATTCGTCTATTTCTTTAACATAGATGTTATCTAATATTACTTCTTTAAATCCTTGTCCTTTATCTAAAGTTAAATAGTAATCTCCATCAAAATCTCCAGTTGTAAATTTATGAGTTACTGATTCAGTGTTAGTATAAACACCCTCTCCGTAATTAGCACCTGTAGCATCTAAAGGAATACTTACTACACTTTCTCCACTTCTTGTTTTAATATTAACTGTATATCCTGGAGTAGCGTCGGCTAATGAATATAGGAATCCTAATTCATAAGTTTTGTTTGGTTCTAATTGGAATGATGAAACATCAGTAGTTAACATTTCACCTATTTCATTTGGTTGTTGGTTAGATTTTAATGAAAATCTTCCATCAAGTACCCAGTTCATTCTTTGATTAGCATCTATAGATATATCTTTTTCTGCTAAATGAGATCTATTTGAATGTCCTCTACCAGGAGCTAAATAGAATGGTGAAATACCTTCGTCTACGTTTTCAAAATCTTCGTAGAATACATATCCATCTCTATTAGTCTTACCTGGATGATCCCAAATTCTAAAGTCATCAACTATTACAACTGATTCCTCTGAACCTTCTGAAACATTTAAATAAACATCAGCTGAATCCACGCCTTTAGGTACAGTAAATTCTACTTCCATTCTTACGAAAGTATCATCTATATATTTAACACCTTCTCCTTGTCTTCTCTTACCACCACTTGTTATAACATTAGTAACCTCTTCGCCACCAACATTAACTCCTAGTGTAACTTCTCTATTGTTATCATTCTTAACCCAAGCAGATACTGAATAAGTTACGCCTTCTTCTAATCCACTTATACTTTGAGAAACTTTAGCGTCTGCACCATTATTTCCACTTACTTTAAGAACATCATTACCCATTCTCTTTTGAACTTTTTCATTTTCAACAGTTATATGATCTGTATTTTCAGCACTTGACTCTTTGCTCCACTTATCAAAACTTTGTGAGTCAAATCCTGGATCAGCAATTTCTGAACCATATCCCCAATCATCTATTCTAGTTTCTTCAGCTAAAGTTTTAGTTACTATATATGGAGTATCTTGCTTAACTTCTAAAGTAACCTTTCCATCTACAACTGGTACTTCCTTAACTAAAGTTCTTCCTAAATCTGATAACTCATATAAATAAACCTTATCATCTGAAGTCCATCCTTCTGGTAAAGTCCATTCTGAAGTAGTTCCCAATGGATTCCAGTGATAAATCTTTTCACTATTTACTTCGTCGATTGGATTCCAAGGTAAAAATAATTGAGTATCACCTATACCAGTGCTTCCAATTGAAGATTCTGGAGTTGTAGCTACTAATCTACCATCTCTATAGTAGTTTATATTCGCACCCTCTCTAATTGATTTAACTCCATTTTCAAATAATACTTCATTATCACTCATCTTAACTATTGGGAAGTGTTGTAAATACTTAGTTGGTAAAACTTGATTATAGAATACTTCTGTACCAAAAGTTCCTTCTATATCATGTCTAGTTCCCCATCCACCTGATAATAAGTGTTTATTACCTTTAACTAACGGATCAGCTAAGAATGAATCTTGAGTATCATTTTTCATGAATCTCATTATTTTACTTGCATTACCTTTGTTCGGATATGCAGGGTCTCCTCCCCAGTGAGTCCAAGGAACATGTTGCTCTAATGGTCCATTCATTTCTGTTGCAATCATTATTCCATATTCATTTATCTTTTCTCCTAATTGGTGAGCATTCCATCCATTTCCTGTATAAACGTCAACGTAAATCCATCCTAATTCTGGGGCATCTTCCATTAACATATCTAATCTTCTGAATAATTCACCAGTCATGATATCTTCTCTTTGATTTACATAATAAGCTTGGTCTAACCAACCCCATCCTGGTGCATTTTCATTAACTAATTCTGTAGGATATTCAAAAGCATCCATTACATACTCTGTAGCATTTATATGAACACCAATCTCAGCATTATACTTCTTACCTTCTTCTATTAAAGTGTTAAAATCTTCTTTACCACCTTGTCTCATACCAATATGTCCGCCGTAATCTGGATGTGAGTCATCATGACCTTCTCCTTGATATCCTTTATGAAGAACTAATTGTCCAAATCCATCAGTGTAATTTGAAAGTTTCTTTATAGTATCTAATGATCTTAAGAATGGATTTTGAGTATATCCAATGTTGAAATCAATATATGACATTTGATTTTTTATGTCATCTCCACCAACAGGTATCTTCATATTTTCTCTATATTGAATAGCACCATCTTGCCAATCAACTTGTCCATCTTCATTTTCATCTCTAGCGATGATTACTTCTGACCATGGCATTTCACCTTGATATAACTTACTTCCTTGCTCTGTTGTATCTTGAAGAACCTCTTTGTAAGTCCAAGTACCATTTGATATTCCAACCCTCTTATAGTTAGTATTATCTTGCATAACATCATTTTCAGTTGTTAATGCAATTCTGTTTCCACCTTCAATAGTGTTGTTATTTATAGTAACTGCAAACTTATCATCATTTATAAATGCATAAGTTTTTCCTTTTACTCCTGGTTTTAAATCTGCAACATCTGAAAAATCTTCACTTATATTGTTCCAGTCTCCAGTTGTTAATACAGATGCAGTCTTTCCATTATCTAAGCTAGTTACTGAAGCTAAACTATGATTTGGGAAGTTTAAAGTTTGAAGTTTAACTTCACCTTCTTGAATATCAGTAACTTCCATTCTTAATTTATTTCCATTAACACTCATCTTTAAAGTTATTGTCATTCCAATATCTTCAAAGTTTAATGTATATATACCTTCATTGTTTGTAAATTCACTTGTTACTTTTGGAATTCTCTTTTCTCCATTTATTTCAACAAGATATTGAGCTTCTAAATCATCAACATAAGCTCCTTTTAAAACATCCTCAGTTCCCTTCCACTCATATCTAATAACTGTTGGGAATCTGTTGTCTAAAACAACTTTCATATCATCTGATTCTATTACTTGCTCTTCTATTGGGCCTACTTCAGGTGCCATTAAGCCCCCTAACTCCTCAACAACAACATTATCTAAAGTAACATTTTTATTTCCATACCAACCTGTTAATCCTATTTTTCCTTTAACATCTGGTAAATTAGATACTGCAACTTGTCCTATTTTTTCTCCATCAACCCACATAGTAATATTTGTATCTTCTACTTTAAGCTTAATTCTATAAGTTTTACCTGGCTCTGGTGTAAATGAACCTGGGAATGAACCATATTTTCCATCTCCAGTTTTCCATACCCAAGAACCAGCATCATAACATACTGCTCCCCACTCAGATTCTGATACATATCTGAATAATAGTCCTATTCTTCCTCCATCATTACTAACAGAAAAATCTGTTTCGTAAGTAAAGTTTTTAACATCCGGAGAATTCATATCTACAGCTGTAGCAACACCATTCATAGGTACTGTAATAGTTCCATTTTCAACTACTGGCTCTCCACTACCTTTTATCAATTGCCAATCTCCACTAGTCTCTTCTGTTTCAAAATCAGCCTCATAAAATGCTAAGTCTGAACTTACAGTTACATTAGCTATAGCTTTTATATCTGTACCTTCAACTCTTCCTTCAACTTGGAAACTTCCTGGTTTTGAATAGCTTTCCTTAGAAATATAATTCCATGCAACTTCTTTTATACTAGACATTCCAGTTTCATGATTTACAGTAACTGTAGATGGTAACTGTGGTCTAACTCTTGGATAAGTCTCTACATTCACCTCATTTATTGAAACTATAGGTCCCTTATCAACTACCATAGGTGAATATTTTATATAATCAACCTTAGTAGTTTTAGATCCACCCCAGCCTCTGTAACCAACCTTTCCTGGTTGTACTGGTACTATATCTGATTCTTTATCATATATTTTCTCAAATTCGCTACCATTAACTGAAACATTAACAGTTATATGCTTTTCTACAAAAGAAGCTTTAACAGTTACTTCATCTCCAACCTCTAATTTTGGTCCTGATATATCTTCCCATTGATTTTTATTTTCTATAACCCAACCTGTTCCAGAATTGTAGTTTATCATTCCATAATTTGAAGCATTAGCTCTAAAGATTATTCCTGTTTGAGGACCACCAGCTATAAATTTAGCCTCTAACTCACCATTTTTTATATCAGGTGATTGATCCTCCATAATTCTATAATCTCCATTGTTAGTTACAGATAAAAATCCATCTGCTACACTAGCACTACCATTTCCAGCTAATGTTGTCCAAGTAATACCTTCCGGTCTATCATAGTTTTGTATGTATGGATCTACATCCTCATCACTATGATTCAATACTTCAACAGACTCATTCTTAACTTCATTTCCAGCATCATTAGCCGGAGTTGCTAAAGCTGAAATCGGTAATTGACCAATTATAACTGCTGCAGCAATTATAGCAGCAATTTTTTTGTTCATGCATTTTCTACCCATGTGTCTATTTCCCCCTTAATTTATTCAAGTGTATATATAATCACATTTAAATGTTTACATAAACTATTGTAGCTTTATTTGTAAATTTATCCCATGCACTTTTTCTACTTAATTATGTAATTTATTTACAGAATATTTTTTTATCATTAAATATTAATTTAATATATAAAAAAGAGTTATCTAATTATCAGATAACTCCTCTTTATGCGATAAAATACTACTTAAAAATACACTTATACAAACAACACTTGTTATAGAAATAAGTATAGAAACTAATTTAGCTAAAAATATATTTGGCAGTATATCACCATATCCAATTGTAGTAAATGTAATCATAGTATAATAAAACAAATCGAACTTTCCATTTGCATTTAAATATGCATTAATACTTGTTCCATTTACTAAGCACACCATTAAATATAGATTTAAAATAATCATAAATAATATAAGCATTGAAGCAACTATTATCCGCTTAAATAAGTGCTCATCACTTTCTTTATCTTTAATATTAATAGGATTAAACATTAAATTTATTAATGTTTTCATATTAAGACAATAACAAATTACCATACCTAATAATCCTATAAATGTATTTTCCCTAAATGCATCTGGAAACACGAACAGAACTGCTAAATATGAACTTATTAAAAAATAACTTATTAAAAAGTCAATTTTCAAATCTTTATTTTCAACTTTTATTATGAAACCTTGAATTTTCAAACTAACATAAAGTATGTATCCTATAGCATAATGAACTATTATAAATGAAACTAAAACTATCATTACTTTTAATCCCATTTCTAAAAACTCATTCCCAAAGTTTATTATTATATGCCTTATTACACCTGTATATATTGTTATAAATGAAGTAAACTCACCAACACAAATTAATATTATTTGTATTACTCTATATAAAATTGATTTTTCAAAAAAAATATTTTTATAGGCAGCATTTATTCCCCTTACAAGATTTAATATAGCTCTAAAAAAAGTTTTTTCTCTCTTTCTTCCTCTTACACTTAAAACTATTAAACTAATAAATGTAACTAATAATATTATAAACTCTCCCATTATGACCTCCTCTTATATTTAGATAAAACTTTTAATAAGCCCTAAAATAATTTATTATTAATTTAAATTATAACTTTTATTTATCAAATAAACCAAATAATTTATTATTATTCTACTCACAATAAATTATTTTTTTCAAATTAAAAAGTCTATTCTTAAAGAATAGACTTTTTATTAAGGGTTAATTGTGATTTATAATATATATTTTATAATGTAATATTTAGTATTAATAATCTTCTATATGCAATAGTTCAATATTATTTATTGAAAGCTTTATTATAATCTTCTATGAATTTCTTCATTCCAGCATCAGTTAATGGATGTTTAATCATTTGAACTATAACATTGTAAGGTATAGTTGCAATATGAGATCCAGCCATAGCTGAGTCTAAAACATGCATTGGATTTCTAACACTTGCAGATATTATTTCAGTATCTATTCCATGTAAAGCAAACATTTCTGCTATTTGAGATACTATTTCTATTCCAGGATTTCCTATATCATCTAATCTTCCTAAGAATGGGCTTACAAATGAAGCTCCTGCTCTAGCTGCTAATAAAGCTTGTAATGGTGAGAATATTAATGTTACATTTGTTCTTATTCCATCTTTAGCTAATATTTTTACAGCTTTTAAGCCTTCTTCACACATAGGTATTTTTATAACTATGTTTTTATGTATTTTAGCTAGTTCTCTACCTTCTCTAACCATTTCATCGCACTCTAAAGCCATAACTTCAGCACTTATAGGTCCGTCAACTATGCCACATATTTCTTCTATAACTTCTTTTATGTCTCTACCTTCTCTAGCTATTAATGATGGGTTAGTAGTTACTCCACATATAACCCCTAATTCGCTAGCTTTTCTTATATCTTCTACATTGGCAGTATCGATAAATATTTTCATTTCATATCTCCTTTTCACTACTTTAAAAATATTAATTTAAATTCCATACTTTTCTTCTAATCGTTTCCACAAATAGATATTAACATTCACTTTAAAATTATTCAATATTTTTCTTAATTATTTACAATTTATTAATTTATTTTTATCAAATAATATGTTATAATATAATATTTTAACTATTCAATATATACTATTATCTCATTAGTCTATATCTATAGTAATCATTTTCACAAAAAGTATACACAAATAATCTAATTAATCTTCATATATTTTTTCTGTGTTTTTATATAGAAGATATACTCACTTCGTAAAATTAAGTTAAACCTAAAAATATAATTAGAAATAAATAATAGCCTGAAATATGTACTTATATAAAATAATATAAAAAAAGCTGTTTAGGAATTTAAACTCCTAAACAGCTTGTCTTATTTAATCTTATTTGAAATGTCTTGTTAATAATCCTTCAAAAGCTCTTCCATGTCTAGCTTCATCTTTACACATTTCATGAACTGTGTCATGGATTGCATCTAAGTTTAATGCTTTAGCTAAAGTAGCTAAATCTTTTTTACCTTGGCATGCACCTTGTTCTGCATTTACTCTTGCTTCTAAGTTAGCTTTTGTATCAGCTTCTAGTACTTCACCTAACATTTCAGCAAATTTAGCAGCGTGTTCTGCTTCTTCGAATGCTATTCTTTTATATGCTTCTGCAACTTCTGGGAATCCTTCTCTATCAGCTTGTCTTGACATAGCTAAGTACATTCCTACTTCTGTACACTCTCCAGTAAAGTTAGCTTGTAATCCTTCTATTATTCTTTCATCTACACCTTTAGCAACTCCAACTCTGTGTTCATCAGCAAAAGCTAATTCTCCACTTTGTTCAACGAATTTATCAGAACCTGCTCCGCAGATTGGGCATTTTTCTGGTGCTTTTTCTCCTTCATAAACATATCCACAAATTGTACAAACAAATTTTTTCATAATAAACCTCCAAAATTATATAAAAATTAGATTTATTATAGATTATTAAGAAAACTATCTTTAAATCTCTTTCTTTATAATCTATAATTATAAATTTTTATAGTATATTTTTTGTTAATTTTTTCTTAACTCTATAATTATTATAAAATAATTATTCTTAGTTATCAATAGATTTTAGTTAATTTATCCTTTTTTATAAGAAATGACAATTTCAACTTTATTTATAGCTAATTATAATCAATTAATTTATAATTTTAGAAGTGAAACCCTTTTTATTTTATAACTTTAATTTTTTTCTTATTACTTTTAAGAAATAGTATAAGATAATAATGTAATGTTATTTTGATTTTATAGTGAAATTAACACTTTATACTCACTATTCATATATTAATTTACAATCAATAACCTAAATATACTTGGCAATCTGATTCCATTTAAATGTATAAACTCGAAAGGAGCAAATTATGACCAAAAGCAAAAAAATATCTCTTTTGTTTTTAGCCAGCACTATTTTCTTCTCAACTATTTTATTTCCATCAACATTCAAATCTAGTGCAAAAGAACTTATAACTAAAAAATTATCTAGATCTCAGAGAACTTATCAAAATCAAGAAATAATTAAAGGGATTTTTTCTTGGTCAAGCTCTCAAACACTTGAAACTAATAGAGAAGATACCTACCATTGGGTAGATAAATTACAAATCAATGAAATATATCAAAGTGGCTTATTTAGAATTTCTACTGAAGAAAGAGTAAAATTCATAAGTGACTTAAAAAACAATAAAGATGTAGATGTCTATGAACTTACTGGTGATCCAAGTTATTTTAATGATATTAGTAATTATAAAAGAAAAATAGATTTAGTTAAGAATCATAATAATTCTGTTCCAGATGATGCTAAACTTAAAGGAATTGTTTTTGATGTTGAACCTTGGGTCTTAGGCGATGGTAATTGGCCCCAAGAAGAATATGCCGCTACTATTAAAGAAGCCTATACTTATGCTAAATCATGCAATATAAATTTAGTTATTGTAATTCCTTTTTGGTTAGATAAAAACATCTCTAAAATAGTTATTAAAAATTCAGATAAGACCATAGTCATGAATTACAATATAACTGCACCTGTTAAATTTATGAAAGAAGAAATAAATTGGGCTAAAAAATATAATAAACCGATATCAACTGCTGCCGAAACTCAAGCAAATTCATCTGAACATGGTGTTGATGATAAAACAACTTATTATTATGTAGGTGTTAATAGACTTATTGAAGATTGGAAATCCATAAGTTCAACTTATAATTATGATAAACTTGAATTCTCTCTTCATAATTTTGATAGTGTTAAAAATTTTATAAATTAGAACTTTGAACTTTCATTTTAAACTATTTTTTTGAATAAATAATAGAAACTATAAAAAATTAAGTATATTTTAATGGTTGTCTAAAGTTAACACTAACTTCAAAGAGCTTAATAAAAAATAACCCATAAAGGAGATTTACTCTATAAATTAGATTAAAATCTCCTTTATTGGTTATTGATATTTTTAATGTTCTAAATTATACTACTTTCTTACCAAAAGGCATAAGTGATAATTTAGCTAATTTTAATGATTGTATTGCAAATGGAATCCCTACTATAGTAATAGCAAAAATTGCTGCACTTATTAAGTTTCCTATAGCTAATGTAAATCCACCAAATATTAACCATAATATATTAAGTATTAAATGACCTGCTCCATCATCTACAGTTACTACATCTTTTCCAAAAGGCGCGAATTGTAATCCTGCTAATTTAAAACATTGAAGTCCTACTGGTATTCCAACTATTGTTATACACCATATACATCCCCAGAATAACCATCCTAATGCGTTGAAGAATCCTCCAAATATCATCCAAAGTAAATTTCCTAAACAACTCAAGGTATTACCCCCTTTCAAAATTTCTTTACTTTATTATATATTAAATCGATTATTTTGTTTTTGATTTTAAATAATATTTCTTTGCTTAATCCACGTAAAAAATTCTAGTAATCTTTCTAAAATAAATAAGTAAAAAAATATAAAATAAATCTAAAACTCAATAAATCATATTTAATTGTTTAAAGCAACTTATGCATAACTAATTATTATGCTAAATTATAGCATAAATACTCTATTTTTTAATAAATAAATCTTTCTTTTAATATAAATAATTTTTTTTAAAAAAATTTTAAAAAATATGTTGACATTTATCTTTAATATATATATAATAAATATTGTCAACAGGACATGCCGAAGTGGCGGAACTGGCAGACGCACAGGACTTAAAATCCTGCGGTGCTAACACACCGTACCGGTTCGATTCCGGTCTTCGGCACCAAAAACACTTAAACTTAGTTTAAGTGTTTTTTTATTGTTTATAAAATAAAAAAGTCCAAACACAAAAGCTCTATTAGAGTTATTTAATTTATTAGATATAGAATATATAAACTAAATTACACTGCTTTTAGTTTTTTCTATATCTAATATAAATTTTTTTTCTAATAAAGCCTTTATAAATATTTTATTCTATTTTAAATCCCCAAAACTATTCTTTATTCCAACCACTCATTATATTTCTAATATATTCCAAATAAACTATTTACGAATTTAAGTAGATATTAATAACTAACTAAAATCAACACTCACTTAAAACAAATAATAATATTATTTAGCAGTTCCTATATCACTTCTACAATACATTCCATCAAAATTAACCTTATCTATATTGCTATAAGCATTTCCTCTAGCTTCTTCTAATGTTTTTCCTTTTCCTATTACGGATAAAACTCTTCCACCACTAGTTACTAGAGAATCACCTTCAACTTTAGCCCCAGCTATAAAATATTCTCCAGACAAACTTTCATCAATACTTATTTCATATCCTTTTTCATAAGCATCTGGATATCCTTTTGAAGCTAAAACTACATTTACACAATATCCCTCTTCCCAAGTTAACTTAGTTTCACTTAACTTTTCCTCTAATGAACTCTCAATAACTTCTAATAAATCATTCTCCATTAAAGATAAGACACTTTGAGTTTCGGGATCCCCCATTCTAACATTATACTCTAAAAGCTTAGCTCCTTCTTCAGTTATCATTATTCCAAAAAAGATAATACCTTTAAAATCAAATCCCTCTTCTTTTATTCCTTCTAATGTTTTTTCTAATATATTTTTATTAAAATCTTCTAATACCTCTTCATTAACATATGGGTTAGGAGAAACTACTCCCATCCCCCCAGTATTTTTACCTTTGTTTCCATCAAATATCTGCTTATGATCCTTAGCTGATAAAAATGGTAGTATAACTTTACCATCAGTAATAGAAAGTATAGAAGCTTCAACACCCTTTAAAAACTCTTCTACAACAACCTTTTTCCCAGCTCCATTGAAAATATCATCTACCATAAATAAATCTAATGTATCTAAAGCTTCCTCTTTTGATTCACAAATAACAACACCTTTACCAGCTGCTAATCCATCCGCTTTAATAACTCTTGGATATTTACAATTTTCAAGATATATTTTAGCCTCTTCATAATCATAGAAAACTTCGTAGTCAGCAGTCTTAACACCATACTTTTTCATAAAATCCTTAGAAAAGCTCTTACTACCTTCAAGCATAGCACCAGCCTTATCTGGTCCAAATACCTTTAATCCACTCTCCTTAAAAGTATCAACAATTCCTCTTATAAGAGGTTCCTCTGGCCCAACTACAGTTAACTCTACATCATTATTTTTAGCAAACTCTAATAATTCATTTATATCTGTTATATCTAGATTTTCACACTTACTTTCCCTAGCAGTTCCACCATTGCCAGGAGCAACAAAAATCTTACTAACTCTAGGACTCTTACTAAGCTTCCATGCTAAAGCATGCTCTCTACCACCCGATCCAATTAAAAGTATATTCATATATATAAAGGTTATAGCTCCTACAAACTTTCTATTAAATCCATATATCTTTTTAGACTAAATAAAAAACTTATAACTCTATAACCTAATTCACCTCCCTAAACCTAAAATCATTATAAAGATATTAACCTTATCTACTCCATACTCTAAAAAGCTAAACAACATAATAAAACTTATAAATAATATGAAGAGAATATTTGGATGAACTTTAGAATTTAAGAAATTACGTAGACTAGATTTCGTTAAGAAGCTGAGACTGTTCGAAGGGTCGCAAGTTTCGAAGCTTTAGAAATATATTCGAAGTAATTTCTATAAATAAATGACTCCAATGCAACTAAAGTTTCCATTGGATAAGTTCAGGAATCCAAATTAAAAATTTGGACCTTCACTTAAAATCCAATAATTCTCGGAATTTATTTATAAGTTTTATTCGTTATTAGCTTTAATGTTTAAAGTGTCTGATTCCTGTGAATATCATGCTTATTCCATGTTCATCACAAGCTTCTATAGACTCTCCATCTCTCATAGAACCACCTGGTTGAATTATAGCCTTTATTCCATTCTTAGCAGCCTCATCAACACAATCTCTAAATGGGAAGAATGCATCAGATGCTAAAACAGCCCCACCTTGTCCTCTTTCTAAAGCTTCCTTAGTAGCCCAAATTCTATTAACTTGTCCACCACCTATTCCAGTAGCAACTCCATCTTTAATAACTACTATTGCATTAGATTTTACATATTTAACAACCTTCATCCCAAATACCATATCTCTTAGCTCTTCTTCTGTAGGTTGCTTTTTAGTTACAACATTATATTCATCAGCAAGTCTACTATCTTCTTCTTGGACTAATATTCCACCATCTACTGTTACCATATAATTTTTAGCATTTGGAGTGTTATTACATTTTATAACTCTTAAGTTTTTCTTAGTTCTTAATACTTCTAAAGCATCTTCATCAAAGTCTGGTGCTGCCACAACTTCTAAGAAAATCTTAACCATTTCCTCAGCAGTAGCCTTATCTATCTTTCTATTTATAGCAACTATTCCACCAAATATTGAAATAGGATCTGCTTCATATGCCTTTAAGTAAACCTCATGTGGATTTTCTCCTATAGCTACTCCACATGGTGTATTATGTTTTAATGCACAACATGCTGGCTCTTCGAACTCACAAGCTACTTTCCAAGCTATATCTAAATCTTTTATATTGTTATAAGATAAAGCTTTTCCGTTTAAAACTTCAAAACTATTCATAGCTCCATCAAACTCTGTTGAACTATAATAAACGGCTCCTTGATGTGGATTTTCTCCATATCTAAGGTCTTGTATTTTTTTATATGAAACTGATAAGTATTCTGGATATTCCTCTTCCCCATCTAATAAAAAGTTTGAAATAGCTGCATCATATGCACTCATTAAGTTAAATACTTTTCCTGCAAGAGTTTTTCTAAGTTTAAATGAAACTTCTCCCTCTTCTTTTATTTCATTCATTACTTTCTCATAATCTTTTTTATCTGAAAGAACTACCACATCTCTGAAATTCTTAGCTGCTGCTCTTAACATTGTTGGTCCACCAATATCAATAAACTCAACTTTTTCTTCAAAACTTAAATCTTCTCTAACTTTTTCAAAGAAAGGATATAAATTAACTACAACATAATCCACAGTATTTATTTCTCTTTCCTCTAAAGTATTCATATGCTCTTCATTGTCTCTTATTGCTAATATTCCAGCATGAACTAAAGGATGTAATGTTTTTACTCTTCCATCTAACATCTCTGGGAAGTTTGTTATTTCACTAATTTCTTTAACTTCTATGTCATTTTCTTTTAAATATCTGTAAGTACCACCACTAGATATTATTTCAATATCTCTATCTCTTAAAAATTTTGCAAGTTCTAAAACTCCATCTTTATCAAAAACACTTATTAAAGCTCTCTTTTTCATGAAAAACACTCCCTATTCTAATACTTTTACTCTTCCATTATGAATTTCTATTTTATCTTCACATAAGTACTTAACTACTCTAGGTAATAATATATGTTCTTTTTCTAACACCTTTTTTTGAAGACTCTCAGCTGTATCTTCAAAATCTACTCTAACAATCTCTTGGTCAATGATTGCTCCTCCATCAACCTCATCATTAACAAAATGTACTGTGCATCCAGAGTATTTAACTCCTTTTTCTATGGCAGCCTTATGTACATTTAAGCCATACATCTTATTTCCACAGAAGGAAGGAATAAGGGAAGGGTGTATGTTTATTATCCTATCCCCATACTCTTCTAAAAGTTTCCCCTCTAATATTGAAAGGTATCCAGCTAAAACTATTAAGTCAATCTCATTCTCTTTAGCTAGTCTTAGTATTTCATCAGAGGTATTTTCCCCAAACTCTTTTCTAGAAATAACTACTGAATCAATGCTATGATTTTTAGCTCTCTCTAAAGCATAAATACCTTCTCTACTTCCTATCACTAAAGAAACTTTTCCTTTTATATTTCCATTTTCAACATTATCTAAAATTGACTGAAGATTAGATCCACTCCCTGAAGCTAATACGGCTATTTTATACAAACACCCTCACCTCCAGCCTTTATATATCCTATTTCAAAGGCTTTTTCTCCAAGTTCTGAAAGCTCATTTAAAACTTCTTCAACATCATTTTCATCTACACATAAAGTAAATCCAATTCCCATGTTGAATGTATTATACATTTCCTCTTCATTAACTCCAAGTTCCATAACTTTCTTAAATATATCTGGAACCTCATAACTATCTTTATTAATAACAATGCTAAGTTCGTCTCCGCTTAACATTCTAGGAAGATTCTCATAGAAACCTCCACCTGTTACGTGAGCCATTCCTTTAATATTGAATTTCTCTATAAGCTTTAATACAGGTTCAACATATATCTTTGTAGGAATCAACAATTCTTCCCAAACTTCTTTCCCATTAAAATCTTGTTCTAAATCTTCAAAAACTCTTCTCATAAGTGAATATCCATTTGAGTGTACTCCCGAAGAAGCAATTCCTATAAGCTTATCTCCAGACTTTATATCTTTACCATTTATGATTTTATCTTTGTCTACTATTCCTACTGCAAAACCTGCAATATCATAGTCTCCTTCTTTATACATACCTGGCATCTCAGCTGTTTCTCCTCCGATTAAAGAGCATCCTGATTGAAGACAACCATCTGCTACTCCTTTTACTAAATCAGAAGAAACTTCAGCTTCAAGCTTTCCACAAGCTATATAATCTAAGAAGAATAATGGCTTAGCTCCATGGCACAAGATATCATTAACACACATCGCCACACAGTCTACTCCGACAGTATCAAACTTTCTTTTTTTACAAGCTATATCAAGTTTTGTTCCGACACCATCTGTACCAGAAACTAAAACTGGCTTTTTATACCCTTCTGGAAGTTCAACCATTCCAGCAAAAGAACCTAGTCCATTTAACACATATTCACTCATAGTTTTTTGTGCATATTCCTTTATAAGCTTAACTGATCTATATCCTTCTTCAATATTTACTCCTGCTTCTTTGTAAGTTAACATCTAATTCTCCACCCTTTCAAGATTATCCTCTAAAGCTTCCATAGGTGCTGCAACTGGATATACTCCATTGAAACATCCTACACAGAAATTTCTTCTTCCTTCAAAGCTTTCGTACATACCTTCTAAACTTAAATATCCTAGAGAATCACAACCAATCATCTCTCTAATCTCTTCAACACTTCTACTTGCTCCAATTAATTGGCTTCTATATGGAGTATCAATTCCAAAGTAGCATGGATACTTAACCATTGGCGATGCTACTAAGAAATGAACCTCATTAGCTCCTGCTCTTCTTAAAGATTCTATTAAATGTCTTGAAGTTGTTCCTCTAACAATAGAATCATCTATTAAAACAACTCTCTTGCCATCTACATTAACCTTTAAGGGATTAAGTTTTACAGCTACTGCCCTCTCCCTTATTTCCTGTGAAGGCGAAATAAAAGTTCTTCCTATATATCTATTTTTAACAAATCCAACTTCATAAGGAATTCCTGAAGCCTTAGCATATCCCATTGCTGCTGGTATTCCTGAATCTGGTACGGCTACAACTATATCAGCCTCAATTGGATGCTCCTTAAATAAAATCTCACCTTGTTTAACCCTTGTAGTTTGAACATCTAACCCATCTATAATTGAATCTGGTCTTGCAAAATATATATACTCAAAGGCACAAGTTTGACAAACTGCATTCTCTGAATATCTATAACTTTTAATTCCATCTTCATCAATAACCACTATTTCCCCTGGTTTTATATCTCTCACAAACTCTGCTCCAATTGTGTCTAAAGCACAACTTTCAGATGTTAATATATATCCTTCTTCAAATTTTCCTAAGCATAAAGGTCTGATTCCATGTGGATCTCTTATACCAATCAATTTATCCTTAGTCATTATTACCATAGCGAAAGAACCCTTAACTGCTGATATTGCATCTATAACTGCTCTCTCGATTCCACAGTTATTTGCTCTTTTAGCAATTAAACTTATAAGAACTTCTGAGTCAACGCTAGTGTGGAAAACTTGTCCACTATCTTCTAAAAGACTTCTTATCACATCTGCATTTACTAAATTTCCATTATGAGCAGTAGATATAGGACCAAGTTTAGTATTTCTAACTAAAGGCTGAGCATTTTCAACTGTCTTTGCTCCTGCTGTAGAATATCTAACATGACCTATAGATATATGACCATTAACTTCTCTTAAATTTTCTAAATCACTTGCTTTGAAAGCTTCTGTTAAAACTCCTAATCCCTTATGAACTTTTATATCTTTTCCATTAGCTACCGCAATGCCAGCGCTCTCTTGTCCTCTATGTTGAAGAGCATAAAGCCCATAATAATTTATAGAAGCAACATCTATTGGTTTATTTGCGAAAACTCCAAAAACTCCGCATTCATCTTTAAATTTATCGTTTTGTGGATCCATAATATCAAAATTTGGCTTCACCATATTTTCTACTCCTCTTACTCTAATTTACATTAAGCTCTTAATCTACTTAAAACCTCTCTATACCCATTCATTACATTTCCCATATCTCTTCTGAATCTATCTTTGTCCATTTTTTCTCCAGTTGTAGCATCCCAGAATCTACATGTATCTGGTGACACCTCATCTGCTAAAACTATTTCTCCATTATATCTTCCAAATTCTAATTTAAAATCTATTAAGTTAATATTTTGTTTCTTGAAAGCATCTTTTAAAATGTCGTTTATCTTAGCAGTCATTTCATATATTGTATTTAACTCTTCAAAAGTTGTAGCTCCAATTCCTACAGCATGATAATCATTTATTAACGGATCTCCTAAAGCATCATCTTTGTATGATAATTCAAAAACTGTTGTCTTTAATTCATATCCTTCTTCTAGTCCTAATCTCTTAGCCATGCTACCTGCTGCTACATTTCTAACTATTACTTCTAAAGGAACTATTTCAACCTTCTTACATAATTGATCTCTATCATTTAACTTCTCAACAAAGTGAGTTTTAATTCCTTCTTTATTTAACATTTCAAATATGATACTAGTTATTTCGTTATTTAATATACCTTTACTTTCTATTTGAGCTTTCTTTTCTCCATTGAAAGCAGTAGCATCATCCTTATAGTGAACTATTACCATATCCTCTTTATCTGTTGCGTAAATTTGTTTTGCTTTTCCCTCATATAACATTTCTAATTTATTAACCATTATAAATCCACTCCTTCTCCATTTTCTTCTATAAATTTGTGTTTCATATCAATTCTGAATTGAACTAATTTTTCTCTAAGCTCTGGATATTTTAATGAAAGCATTTGGACAGCTAACATTCCTGCATTATAACTATTATTTATTCCAACTGTTGCTACCGGAATTGATTTTGGCATTTGAACTATTGATAATAATGCATCCATTCCTTCAATAGCTGCTCTTACTGGAACTCCTATAACAGGAAGTATTGTATGAGAAGCTATAACTCCTGGTAAATGAGCAGCTAAGCCAGCTCCTGCTATAATAACTTCACAGCCTTCCTTCTCAATATTATCTAAAGTTTTAAGAAGCTTTTCTGGAACTCTATGAGCTGATAAAACATATGCCTTATACTCAATTCCAAACTCCTTAAGAGCATTTGCTGCCCCTTTCATAACATCTATATCTGACTTACTTCCAAAAAATATTGCTACCTTCATTAAAATTTCCTCCCTATAAATATCTCTAACTTAATATATCTTTTATTAAATAGGGTTTTTAAATGTTGATTTTTTAGATAGTCTGAAGGGCTAACTAAAAAATCAACATAACCAAACCTATTTTCTAAAGTAATTAACACCTGATTTGAATAGTTGTTGGTCGAATTGTCCTGGTATGTTTCTGTATAAGTTGTCTCCAACTCTTTCTGAGTGTCCCATTTTACCTAGGATTCTTCCATCTTTGCTTGTTATTCCTTCTATGGCTAAGTTTGAACCATTTGGATTATATGGCATATTCATTGTTGCATTTCCTTCTAGGTCTACATATTGAGTTGCTATTTGATTATTATCTGCTAACTCTTTTAATAAGCTTTCTGATGCAACGAATCTTCCTTCTCCATGAGATATTGGAATGTTGTGAATTTCGCCTAGTTCTACTTCATTGAACCAAGGTGATTTTTTAGAAACTATCTTAGTTCTAACCATAGATGACATATGTCTATTTATGTTGTTATAAGTTAATGTAGCCATATCCTCTTCAATATCTAAGATTTCTCCATATGGTAGAAGTCCTAACTTTATTAAGGCTTGGAAGCCATTACAAATTCCTAATATTAATCCATCTCTTTCATTTAAAAGACTCATTACTGCATCCTTTATTTTAGGATTTCTGAATATTGTTGCAATGAATTTTGCTGATCCATCTGGTTCATCCCCTGCTGAGAATCCACCTGGTAACATTATTATTTGAGCTTCATCAATTTCTCTTTTTAGAATCTCTATTGATTCTATTAAAGCTTCTTTATTTAAGTTCCTTATAACAACTTCTCTAACCTCTGCACCCTCTTTTTCAAAGGCCCTTCTGCAATCATATTCGCAATTTGTTCCTGGGAATACTGGAATAACAACTCTTGGCTTTTCAACTCTAGTTACTTTAGATTTTAATTTTTCATCATATATATGCATTGATACCTTTTCTTTATTGCTTATTAAATCTGAAACGCACTCACTAGAATTCTCTATTTTTGATTTAAATACATCTTCAAGCTTTTCTTCATAAGCTTTCTCTAAATCCTCTAGAGAAAATTCAAAATCATATTCTTCACATCTTATTACCTCATTTTCTGATGTTTCACCTATAACTTTGTAATTAGTATCTTTAAAATCATCCTTAAGGTTAACCCCTTCTTTAACCTCTAAGATTAAGCTTCCATAATTAAATCCAAATAACTCTTCTTCAGTAAGAGAATTTATTTTAGCCCCAATTCTATTTCCTAAACTCATCTTAGTAATTCCTTCTGAAGCTCCCCCAAACTTAAGTGAATAAGCTGAAATTACTTTTCCTTCTCCCATTAATTCATAAAGCCTTTCTAGATTTTTCTTAAACCCTTCCATCTCTATAGTTCCATCTTCTAACTTTTCAGCTTTTATAAGAACTAAGCTTGAACCAACTTCTTTAAATTCTGGTGAAATAATTTTTGAAGCTTTTTCTAAGCCTACTGCAAATGAAACTAAAGTTGGCGGAACATTTATTTCTCCAAAGCTTCCTGACATTGAATCTTTACCACCAATAGCAGGTAATCCTAAATCCATTTGAGCCTTATAAGCACCTAGTAAAGCTGAAAAAGGCTTTCCCCATTTTTCTTTATCTTTTAATAGCTTTTCAAAATACTCTTGGAAAGTTAATCTAACCTTTTTATAATCTCCACCCATAGCAGCAATCTTAGTTACTGATTCAATAACTGAGTAAAATGCCATATGGAATGGACTCCAAATTCCTAAGTAAGGATTAAATCCATAAGTCATTAAAGAAGCATCCTTACTTTCTCCTCCTAATACAGGAATCTTAGCAGCCATACCTTCTGAAGGAGTTAATTGATATTTTCCTCCTAAAGGCATTAAGACTGATCCACCTCCTATTGTGGAATCAAATCTTTCTATTAGCCCTTTTTGACTACAAACATTTAAGTTTCTCAATGAATCTAACCACTTTCTCTTAACATCACACTTCTGAACTTCATATGGATATGCAGTTGGTGATTTAACCTTTAGCGAAATTTCTTGCTTTGCCCCATTTGTATCTAAGAAAGTTCTCTTAATATCAACTATTACATCATCTCTCCATATCATTCTTAATCTATCAGTATCAGTTACTTCAGCTACAATATTAGATTCTAGATTTTCATCCTCTGATAGTTTAATAAATCTCTCTGCATTCTCTTTTGAAACAACTACTGCCATTCTCTCTTGAGATTCTGAAATAGCAAGCTCCGTTCCATCTAGTCCCTCATATTTTTTAGGAACTTTATTTAAATCTATATCAATCCCTCTGCATAACTCTCCAATGGCAACTGACACCCCACCAGCACCAAAGTCATTACATCTCTTAATCATTTGAGCTACTTCTTTATTTCTAAATAATCTTTGAATTTTTCTCTCTGTAGGTGCATTTCCCTTTTGCACTTCTGCGCCACATTGATTTATTGATTCTTCAGTATGTTCTTTAGATGAACCTGTAGCTCCTCCTATACCATCTCTTCCTGTTCTCCCTCCAAGAAGTATAACTAAATCTCCTTTTGAAGGTTCTAATCTTATTACATTTTCCTTAGGTGCTGCTGCTATAACTGCCCCAACTTCCATTCTCTTTGCCGCATAGTCTGGATGATAAACTTCTGAAACTTGTCCAGTTGCAAGACCTATTTGATTTCCATATGAGCTATAGCCATGAGCTGCTCCTAAAGTTATCTTTCTTTGAGGTAATTTTCCCTTTAAAGTTTCCTCAATACTAACTGTTGGATCAGCTGCTCCTGTCACTCTCATGGCTTGATAAACGTAACTTCTTCCTGAAAGTGGATCTCTAATAGCTCCTCCTAAACAAGTTGCTGCTCCTCCAAATGGCTCTATCTCAGTTGGGTGATTATGTGTTTCATTTTTAAACATTAAAAGATATTCTTCTGTTCCCTTATCAGTTTCTATGTCAATATTTATTGAACAGGCATTTATCTCTTCTGAAACATCTAAATCATCAAGCATGCCTCTTTTTCTTAGTTCTTTCATAGCGATTGTAGCTAAATCCATAAGCTTAACATCTCTAGTTTCTAACTTATCACCATAAACATAAGCTCTTGAATTTTTATAATCTTCATATGCTTTTTTTATTGGTTCTGAATATTTACCGTCCTCAATTTCAACATCTTTTATTATTGTCTCAAAGGTAGTGTGTCTACAATGATCTGACCAGTAAGTATCAATAACCTTAATCTCTGTTATTGTTGGATTTCTATCTTCACTCTTAAAATAATCTCTTATCATTTCTAAGTCTTCTAAACTCATTGCTAAAGAATTCATTCCGTGGAATTCTTTAAGCTCTTCCTTTGAAAAATTTGAGAATCCATTTAAAACTTCTACAGCCTTTGGTTCTTCTAAATTTTCTTCTAAAACTTTTGATAAGGCTTCAACTTCTCTTGAATCAACCGGATTTATATAATAAGCTTTTATTTTTTCAACTTCTTCTTCACTTAAATCACCTTTAAGAACTATAACTCTTGATGATTTAACAGGAACTTTTTCACCAGTTAAAAGCATTATGCACTCTGATGCTGAATCTGCTCTTTGATCATATTGACCTGGTAAGTATTCAACTCCAAATACTTTTTCATCCTCTGCAATATTAAAATTCTCCTCATAAACCTTATCTACAGGAGCTTCTGACAAAATAGTATTTACCGTATTTCTATATTGCTCTTCTGCCATGTTTCCTAGTATGTATTTATTTAAAACTCTTACATCCTTTAAGCTACTAATTCTTAAGTTATCTTTAAAATCCTTAAGTAATATCTGACTTTCAACATTAAAACCAGTTTTCTTTTCTACAAATACCATTCTAATACCAGACATTTTTATCCCCCATTCAAAACACGAACATTATTTATTATTAATTATTAATCATTCGTTAATTAAACATTACCACTCTAAACACGTATTGTCAACACTTAAAATTATTCAAACGTTCGTTTTTTGCAAGTTATTTTATACATAAAAATCATTTTTACAATAAAATAATTCGTTATTATGTATAAAAATAGAGATATATAATTAGTTTTATCAATTCAACTTTCGTATTTTAATAAATATGCTAGAAAGTAAATCTTAAAACTAATAAATATATCTCTTATAAAATTAGTCTTCTCTTAAAAGGTTGATATCTTTTCCTTCAAGAATTTTATTCATATTTCTTATTGAGCACATCTTTCCACACATAGTACAACTATCCTTATGCTCTGGTGTAGATTCTTCTCTATATCTTATTGCTTTCTCACTGTCTATAGCTAATGAGAACATTTCATCCCAATCAAGTCTTTTTCTAGCATTACTCATATTATTATCAACTTCTCTAGCTCCTTTAACTCCTTTAGCTATATCAGCTGCATGAGCTGCTATTTTTGCTGCTACTATTCCATCTTTAACATCATCTAAATTAGGAAGTCTTAAATGTTCTGCTGGAGTTACATAGCAAAGAAAATCTGCCCCATAAGTAGCTGCTATAGCGCCCCCTATAGCACTTGTTATATGATCATAACCTGGAGCAATATCAGTAACTATTGGCCCCAAAACATAGAATGGTGCTCCATGGCAAAGTTTTTTCTCTAAAATCATATTCGCCTCAATCTCATCTATTGACATATGACCTGGTCCCTCAATTATAACTTGTACATTTCTTTCCCAAGCTCTTTTAGTTAATTCCCCTAAGGTTATTAACTCTTTTATTTGAATAGCATCTGTTGCATCTGCTATTGAACCGGGCCTACAAGCATCTCCTAAGCTAAGTGTTAAGTCATATTTTTCACATATATCTAATAATCTATCAAAGTATTCATAGAAAGGATTCTCTCTGTTATTTAACTCCATCCAAGCAAAAAGAAGTGATCCTCCTCTTGAAACAATATTTGTTAATCTCTTATTTCTTCTAAAAGTATTTATAGTTTCTCTATTTAAACCAGCATGTATAGTAACGAAGTCAACTCCATCCTTAGCATGCTTTTCTACAACATCAAAAAATTCATCTACAGTAATATCCTTAAGCTCCTTATCATAAAAACCAACAACATCATACATAGGAACAGTACCTATCATAGCAGTAGAAATCTCAACAAGTTTTTTTCTAAAATCATAAGTTTTTCCATAACTACTTAAATCCATTATGGATTCTACTTTCATTTCTATAGCTTTTTTAACCTTATCTAACTCTAAATCAATATTTGCACAATCCTTAGAAATTCCTAGGTTAACATTTATTTTTGTTTTTAACCCTTGTCCTACACCTTCTGCACTTATGCTTTTGTGGTTCTTGTTAGCTGGTATTACTATTTTTCCTTCAGCCATTAAACTCATTAACTCTTTAACATCAAAGTTTTCTTTTTCTGCAACGATTTGCATTTCCTTTGTTATTATGCCCTTCTTGGCAGCATCCATTTGTGTTGTATAATTCATAATTAGTTCTCCCTTTTTTATTATTTCTTAACTGCGCAGTTAAATTAAATTTAGGATCCTATTTATATATTTTTATATTTTTATAAAAAATAAAAGCTTGCCATAAGGCAAGCTTAATAAACACTTAAATAAATATATTTAACACCTAAATGTTTAAATATAAATAAACAATAGTTCTTTGGCTTCCCTACGGTAGTACTAACTACATCAGGTTTTAAGGGTTAGACAGACAGCTGTCCTCTCAGCACATAAAATGCACCCCTAGCACATACGATTAATTTTATTCATTTTTTCTCATTATATTCCTATTATTTAATAAATTCAAGTATATTTACTATTTTTATTTATCTAATATTTCTTACTCTTTATCCCATTCTAATAATCTTACACTCTTCTTGCTAAAAATTATATATATTTCTATCTAATTAATCTAAAAACCAGTATGACCAAATCCCCCGCCTCTATTTACACTTTTATGTTTTGAAACGTCATCAGTTTCTATAAAATTAGCCTTATAATATTTAGCTAAAACCATTTGAGCTATTCTATTTCCTTTTTTTATGTATATAGTTCCATAAGGATTTCCATTCTTATCTAAATATATATAAGTCTTTAATAGTTTTCTATATGCTCTTGCGCCTTCTTCTTCATAAACACTCATATCATTCCCTTTTGATTCCAAATAATCCTTTAATCTAACTTCTGTATAATTATTTTTTAAATCCTCTAATATTTCAATGTTATTAGCAATTTCATAAGGAAGATTTGCTATATTATAATTATTTTCTAATATTACAGATATGTTACTTATTGAATCTGCATCAATAGTCCCTATTGAATTAGAAATTTTTAAGTTTGTTCTTAATGAAAGTCCACTTCTTGCTCTAATTTGTATTTCCATATTATCAGGAATTGCAAATTTTAAGTTTAAGGGAATTGCAACTTTCTCAAATGGTCTTATAACCATATCCCTTGCTGCAAATACATCTGCACCTGCCGCTAAAGGAGTTTCATATTTTGGAGTTTCTCCATCTTGTTCATATTGGATATATACGTCTCTGACTTTTTGTTCACCAGCCATATAATCACCACCCTTCATGTTAATTTTATTTTAAATTTTACAATTTCACAAACTCTGAATATACTTAAAATAATATATAATTAGCACTTTGTTAACATTTTATTAATAATATTTTTAATTAACTTATAATTACAGAACTTTTCTCTATATAACATAAAAAGCTTAGAATAAAATTCTAAGCTTTCTTACTAATCACTATTTACAAACTTTTCCTATTAGAATTATATATACAAATTCCAGTAACAAATCCCGTTAAAGCAATAACTATAAACCATGAAATTTTAAACACATATATTCCAAAGTAATTAATTGTCATAATTACTAGAACTGCCAAAACCAAATGTAAAATCCATTCCCATTTATAATTAATTTTAAAAGGGTCAAAAATTTTCTCTGTTAAGCTATACTTTTTATCAATAAATCCATATAATATTGCACCAATAATAGATGAACCTACAAATATTAATGCATCTAATATATTTTTCACTAAAAGAACTTTATCCATAAGACTTTATTCCTTTCCATCAGTATCTTAGTAGCTATATTATACCATCTCCTAAAGCTATAACTCACTAAAAAATTATAATAATAGTGTAAGATTTATGTAATAATACATTCTTGGTAATTTACCTATATATAAACCCTAATATTATACTTCCAATAAAAACACTATTTATTATAGATATAACTAAAGCCCCTATTCCATAAGTTATTCCACAAAAACTAAACACTAAATAGCTTAATACTAAAACTACAATAGAAATAATTATTATAGAGATATCATAAATAAATTTTTCCTTAAAACTTCTATGTCCCCATAAAATTCTTTTTCGCTTATCCTTAAGTAAATATAAAGCTATTAATACTATAATTAAACCTATAAGTGTACTTATATGTTGTACAAGCTTATATCCATAAACATCATACCCACCAATTGTAATCATTTTCTTCTGAAGAAAACCTATATGATTGACAAAGAATCCTGTTTTATGAGTAAATGCATCCCATACTATATGTGTTAACATACCTAATAATGCCGAATATGAAAAAACTAAAACATCTTTAAATGAAGTTAAAGTAAACTTCTCAGTTCTTAAATAACCATACCAACTGTCTAGTGGCCTTGGCATATGACTTATAAGAGGTGCCTTCACTACATTATGAAATACATATGCTAATAAAAAGCATATTGGTAAATTTAAAATTAAAAATCCTAAAAACTCATGCCCCAAATGACCATATGGTCTAAAATTAATAAAATATAAAAAATCTGGAGCCATACTTCCTAAAACTAAAGCTGTAAAATTAAATCTTTTATTCTTTAAGCAGACAATAGCTGCTGGGTGTGCCAATGTAAAAGGCATACCTAGTCCCCCTTCATTTGTTAGTATTACTAATTATAACACAGAAAATATACAAGCCCCAATCACTTTTTATTAGTAATTTTCTTCCTTTCTTTACTCCAAAGCCAAGATACCATAACAAATAATATTGCTATTATTAAATTGTATACCCATTCATCAAAAGCTCCTAAAGCTATAAATAAAACTACATATAAAAAAATATAGACATATTCTTTCATAACCCTCACCTGCTCATAATAAAATTTCAGCCTCTATTTGCTACCAATATTTTAACATATTATTCAATATTTTGTTAATATTCTATTTTAAGTTATTATCGAATCTATAATGCCTTAAGCCTACTTAATTATCTAATCAGTTTTACATTTAAGCTAAAAAAAGGGTTGTATTTAAAATACAACCCTTCTTCTAATTATCCTAAAGCAACTTCTCCAGTTAAAGCTGCCTCTTTTTCCTCTTCTTTTAAATTCTTTTTAAGTTTTGATGCCAATACTACTGTCAATAGTATTGTAAAGAAATCTGATACAGCCTGTGTTAATAACACTCCATCTAATCCAAATAATTTTGGAAGTATTATTATAGCTGGTACAAAGAATATTCCCTGTCTTGATATTGATGTTATTAAAGCTTCCTTTCCTTTCCCTAATGCTTGGAATAATATAGCATATAATTGTTGATACCCAAGTAATGGGAACATAAGTGTACTAAACCTTAAAGCCTTAGCACCTATTTCTATAACTTCTGGATCATTACTAAATACTACTATAGCTTGTTTTGCAAATATCCATAAAAGCAATGTAGTAACTACTGAAAATATACTTATTCTCTTTATTGAGATCTTTATTGCCTCTTTTAATCTTTCAAAGTTCTTAGCTCCATAGTTAAAACTTGCTATTGGCTGGAAACCTTGATTATAGCCAATAACCACAAATAAAACTAATGCTGAAACTCTTAAAGTTATTCCCATAGCTGCTATAGCTGAATCTCCATATGGTTTAGATGCACTATTTAACATTCCCATTGAAAGACTTATTAAAGCCTGAGTTAAGAATGTTGCAGTTACTAGATTCACATAATAACATATAAATAATAAAAGACTAGGAAAAATCCTAGTCTTTTATTATTTTATTTAAGTGAAAATTGAACACTTTTGTTTCCTTCTACAACTAACTTAATGTTATCTAAACTTAAATCTTTAGGAACTTCAAATACTATATATGTTTTCTTTGTCATTCCAGCGTTAAATTTATCATATACACCTATAAACTCTTTGTTTTTATTGAATATAGTTTCTTGGCTGTTTAGATTTCCCATAGCCTCAAATGAGTTATCATCAATTTGATAGATAACATCATTGTTTGTAATTAATTCAAATTGGTTAGGTTCATATTGAATAGGTTGCTTGCCATTATTTTTTAATGATAATTCTATTACTATAAACTTACCGCTTGCTGTTGAATTCCCTGCTTCATTATTTATTTGCTCAGTTTCTTTAACACTTAAAACCTTCATACCTACATTACCCAAATTTTCTTCTTGATTTAATGAAATAATTTTAGCTTCTTCTTTTTTAGGCTCTTCTTTAACTTTTTCTTGAGTACTATTGTTAGGTATTGTATTTCGTATAGAGTTTAATCTCGAATTTTCCATCTTTGATCCAAAAATTCCTCCAAGAATAAAAAATATAATTGCTATAGCAATATTAATTATTATTTGCTTTTTGTTTTTCATGCTTATCCTCCTAGTAATTACTCATTAACATTATATAACATTTATGTTAATGAATAAAGTTCATACTTTATATGAATATTCTTTAGAAGTTTGAATATATTAATAACTGGGTATACTTAAATTAAAGCGGTGATAAAGATGTTTAAAATCACTTACACTTTTATACTTATTTAAACTAAAAAAAGAGAGGTAAGTATATAAATACATATACTTACCTCTCTTCTAAATTACATAATAGTTAAATTTTAATAAATTTCTAATATTAAGAATATTTATTTTTTCTATTGAATATAATATTAATGCCTAAGGTTGTTAACACTATAAAAAAGAAAGTTGAACTTTTATATATTCAACTTTCTTTTTGTTGATAAAAAGGGATATAAATTCTTATATCAACTAATATATTAAACTTATTTTCAAAAAAATCAAGTAATACATAGAAAAAATTAAATTTTCTTTACAAATTCAGCATTAACAAATCCTACTTTTCCATTCTTAGTTGTTATTCTGTACCAACCTATAAAATCTTCATCTACCCAATCGATTCTAAAAGTATCTCCTTTACTTATCTTGTCCACTATCCTTGAATTTAATGATCCTTCTTCTCTAACATTTAAAAAAGCACTAACATTGTAAGTAGTAGCCATTTGTAGCTTTTCTACATAATCTGAGCTTACAAAACCTTCAATACCTTGATACTCTATGTAATACCAACCAATATAATTTTTATCAACCCATTTTATTTTAAACTTCTCATTTGCTGGTATAGTACCGACTATTTTAGAATTAATAGTACCCTTTTCTCTTATATTAAGTTCTGTATCTACATTCTTAGTAGTAGCGTTGTCTAAATTAAAGCTGCTTGAATCAATAAATATATCTTCTGTAAACTCATTCATATCACATTCACCACTTACACCAGATACATCTCCATCATCTGCATATTGGAATCCAATCCACTCACTCCATATATTATTGGCTCCTGGAGTGTTTACTCCATAATGTGCAATCCAAACTGGATAATTACCTAGTCTACTATCTAAGTTGTTATTTGCAAAGCTTGTATATGTATATACAACAACTTCTTTTCCTGTAAGTCTTTTTACTTCTTCTAAGAACTCTATACACATAGTAGTTAATTCTCTTGCTCCTACACCTTCTGTAGTTTCTATATCTAAAGCTAATTTACAATCATAATTAGTTGCTCCTATTTCGTTTAGATAGTTTATAAAGAAATCAGCTTGATCCTTAGCATCTTTATTAGCTCTAAAGAAATGATAGAATCCTACACTTAATCCTTGCTCCTTAGCACCATTATAGTTTTGTTGAGCGTATTTATCCTTGTAATAATTACCTTCTGTAGCCTTGATATAAATTACTTCTACACCATCATTTTTAACTGAAGAAAAATTAATATCTCCTTTCCAGTTTGATACATCAATTCCTTTTAAATTTTCACTATTTCTACTTTGCATTTTAATTCCTTCTTTCTTTTTTATTTTGTTAACGACATTTATGTCGGTACCATTTAATTAAAGGCAATAAAAAAAGGCTATTTCTAACCTATTCTATTGCCTTATATAAGCTTTTATTTATTTACTGTTTGTTTTACTAATTGGTTAGTTGCAATAGCTCCAAATGCACATATAACGCCTTGTAGTATGCTAGTGGGATTTATACCCATTATAGCTATACTAAATCCTACTCCTAAAACAAGAAGTATCCAAGGTATACTCCAATCTAAAACCTTAGGTGTTTTCTTTAAAAACATTCCTATAACATAAAGAGCAGCTACAAGTATAAGTAGTTGCTCTGGTACAAATTTTATTAAGTTTTCCATTTTACTTCATCCTTTCTATTTAAAAATATGGTTTTGAATTGCATAAAAAAAGAAGCCTACTATAGCTCCACCAAATACTGTTGTAAAAATCTTTAATACTGTTATTAAAGTATCTATGCTCTTTATTAAGTTAGATATTTGAACTTCTTTTTTAGCATCACTTTGTTCTAATTTATCTAATCTATCGGCATGATTATTTAATCTATTATCATGTGTTTTTAATTTATCTTCTACTAATTCTTCATGCATATTGCTGTCCTTTCTTAAAGTGTTATGTCAACTTTATTTTTAAGTTCTATTTTATTAGTTTCTAAATTAACTTTGTAGTTAGAAGAAGTAACTATAAATTCATTGTTTAAGTCAGTTACTTTTCTAATGCAGTATGCTTTTACATCTTCTTCTCTATCGCAAAAAGTATCAAAGTCAACTTCTCCACTAAATGCTCCTTCTATATTCCCAGTAAACTTGCTATAAAATATAGTCATTTTTTCATTCATTATTTCACCCCCTTAGGCTGTAGCCATCCAAGAAATATTAATATTGTTTTGGTATGCTCCATTTGCACTATGTCCAAAAGCTTTTATAGTAAATGTAGCATTGGCTATATCGTAGCTTTCTACAAGTACAGTTAATGTATCTAAACTACTTTGTCCTACAGACCAACCAGAAGGACAAGCTATTACCTTAAAATATTTCCCTCTAAAATAAGCTGGCAGTTGAATTTTTACTCGAGTATAGTTACCATTTCCATATTGTTGCAAGTTGAAAATTCCAGTTTCCATAAGGCAATGGTATGCATGGCTCATATTATTTGCATCAAACCAAGCGAATCCATCTTCAGCTATTTTGGTATAAGTGCTATTTTTAAATCTTGCTGTAAAGCCTTCATTATCAAAACTGTAATTAGTATTGTAGTTCTCATTTGGATGTTGTGACCAAGGTTGCTTACAATTACCTTCTGTTAACTGAATACCAGTAACCCAATAATCTCCTGGTGTACATTTACTATTTACTACACCTAAATAAAGAGTTGTAGTATTTTCTTTAGCTGTAAATGTAAAGTTTATTTCTCCCCAAACATTCTGTGCACCACCAAAATGATTACCGTTGTAAACACCTGCATTACTTACCATAGCTCCAATAACACCTCTAGTAGACCATACTTTACATGTAAATGTATAAACTTTTCCTATTATTAATCCTGAAATTTTTTGTTGAATACCTTGATTACTTCCAGTAGTTACAATCTTACATGCCCATTTATGACCACTTGGTTCATTGTTCTTCCAAACGACAGGATCAGCTATACTTCCCCATTTAGTCCAGTTTCTCCAGTCTTGGCTTTCAAAGGCACTATTTCTAACTAAGTTACTTCCACCAGAACTCGCTAAATCCATAACAAATTTATTATTGCTCTGTTGGAACTCTGTAAATTGTTGTCTTGTTACAGCATTTGCAACTTGTCCATTTAAAGTATTTATTCTACTTTCTGTACTAAACACTCTATTAGTTATTCCATTTAAATTAGCTTCTAAAGAAACAACTTTACTACTAACATTATTTACTTCTTGCTTATTAGCCTTGCCATTTAAGTTTGTTTCTAAAGTACGAGTTTTACTCTCCGTATAGCTTACTCTCTGTGAAATTCCATCTAAACTAGCTTTTATAGTTGCCACTTGATTATTAACTTCTGTAACTTCTTGTTTAGATGCTTTTCCATTTAAGCTTGTTTCTATAGAATTTGTTTTGGAATTAATAGCTCTAATATCTGTTGTTACGCTATCTCTAAGTTGAGTTACTGAAGAAGATACATCAGATATATTACTTTTAATTAGAGTTGTTTCTAATCCCATATTATTAGGATTTACACCTATAAAAGTTCCATCTTCGCCAACTTTTACGGAAACTTCAGCAAATCTTTTATCAGTAGCTGTTCTAGGAATAAACATTTCTACTCCATTACCTCTACCTAACTTTGATTTACCTATAAGAGAATAAGCTTCTCTATAAGTTCCTTGTTTGTTATCAAACAGTGTTGCTCCTATCTTCTCTAAAGCTTCTTTTATAGGTGGATGTAGTGGATAAGAAGCATCTTGAGAAGTGATTATTATTATATAATCTCCCTTATTAAGTTCGTTTATTTTATTTACAAATGATACTTTAGCATCTTCGGAACCATAAGTATCATAATCTTGTAGAAAAACTCTTTCTAATGTATCTTTATTTAAAGCATTTATTCTTAGTCCTCTACCTTGTCCATCAGTTATTGTTTTACCATTAACTTTTACTATAGAATTAGCTGGATAATCATTTCCTGTACCTCTAGCATATATTATTTTTTCTGTTCTTATAGTTGTTACAGCTTTATCTATATCTGATTGAGATACTTTGCTATTAATTCTATCTGATAAAATATTAAGATTACTTTCTACATTGTGCACTTTGGAATTAACTGTAGTTATCTGTGCGTTAGTATAAGCTTTAGCATTATTTAAAGCTTCTGTAACTTTGCTATCCGCATGAGAATTCGCACTATTTATAGCTTCTTGTTTAGCACTATTAGCTTTATTAGTTGCTATATCCGTAGCAAACCTTTTAGCTACATCTAAATTAGAATTTATCTTACTTGTTAAATCTCTATTTATATTACTTACATTAGTTGTAATAGTTTGTGTTGTAGAATTTAAATCTTTTACACTAGCTTTTATACTGTTATTTTCTTGTGTAAATTTACTTTCTACTGTGCTTATTTTATCTGTTACTGTTTTAATATTATCTACTATTAATTGGTTTGTATCTTCTGGAGCTGGTGTCCAATCAGTTGGTTTGTTTCCCTTTTCTAACTTTGCCCATTGTATAAAAACTTTACCGTTCCTATCTCCCCCATTAGGAAATAAATAAGTCATAAATTTATAAACACCTGTTTTTTTAGGTTTAAACAAAGCATGTTTAATTTGATTTACTCCTACAGAAGAAATATCTATTGAAACACACCCATACTTCCATGTATCTTCATATATGAAACAAGTTAGTGTTTTTTTATTATCTGCTGCAACCTGATCTATATGCCCTTTAATTGAAAAGCAATAAGTTTCTCCTTCTTCAAGGTTTACAGTCAATTCTCTAGGAAAAGCACCATAAGCACTCGTTTCACCATTTATATATGAGTTTTTAATCAAGTTTCTTACACCGAAGTTAACTTTTTGAATAGATTTATCAATATCACTTTGACCAACCTTTAACTCTATTTGTTTTTTCAAAACATTTATTTCTGCCGTAGCTTTATTAAGATGAGAGTTTACTGTTGTTATCTCTGCATTAACAAAAGCTTTAGCATTATTAAGAGCTTCTTCCTTAGCTCTATTAATATTATTATTTATAGTAGTTGTAGATTGAGTAAAAGTTTGTGAATCTACTTTTAACTTAATAGCATTATCTAAAGCCTGTATAGTAGCTTTCTGACTAGATAATTCTTTTCCATGCTCTGTGATAATATTCTTTTGTGTAGATAACTCTACATCTAAAGTCCTATCCCCTATTTGTACCTTAGTACCTTTAATAGTTTCTGTTCCTTTATTATTTACTTCTCTAATTACAGAGTTTATATCTAGCTTATTACCAGCTATATTTGCATTATCTGCAACCTTATTATTATCTATTGCTCCATCTGTAATACCAGCGTTATGTACTCCATTACCATCTAGCATTATAGTTTTACCATCTTTGGCTCTAACTAATAATCCATATTCGGTAGTACCATCTGTTTTTCTATACTCTCCTAAGATAACTCTATTGATATTATTTCTATTAATAAGAATTTGATTACCTACAATTTCTATAGTTCCATCTGCACTAACAATTCTATGTTTGCTAGTTGTTATATCACCAGCCTCTAGCTTGTTTACGCTTAGAGAACTTATTTGTGAACTACCTATAGCTCCTTCTGCTATTATTGCACTTCCTGCTGTAATAGCGTTAGCTTTAAAATTATTGGCTGTAAGGTTACCTGCAAGTTGATTTTCTACACTTATAGTTTTACTTTCTAGTACAGATATTTTTCCAACAGCTGCGTTTAAATCTGTTACATTAGCTTTTATTGCATTTAGATGTTGTATCTCAGCACTTACAGCAGTAACTTGAGTAATGTTAGCTTTAGTAGCTTCTAGTGTTCCTATCTTAGCATTAACAGCATTAAGATCTTGTATATCAGCTTTATTAGCTTTTAAGTAATTTATATCTGCATTTATTACTTCTAATTTACTTACCCTAAGTATTTCAGCATCAAAATCTTTTATTTGCTTAGTAGTAATAGCATCAACTTTAGTACCATCTAAAGTATCGTTATCAAGTGTAATGTTGTTTACAGTGTTGGTTGTTTCCTGGTTCTCTTGTTGTATATCCTCGAACCTCAAAGTAGCATTAGCTAACTCTACAGTGTCCTTGGTATGGTCTTGTGGCCACTCTACAGTTTTAACTATTCTTTGGTTATCTCTCACATTATTATTCTTAGAAAGTAGATATACAGTATCTCCTAAGTTGTAATCTAAAATATTTGTATAAGTATCATTAAGATCTGCAAGATTAAGAACACTTGCAGCATAGGAAACAAAAGGTTTAGATATTTCTTCTAGTTTTGCCTTGGCATCTTCTAATAAACTTTCTTTAACTGTGTATCTATCATCTTTCCAGTATATTGTTTTTACCTTCTTAGAATACTGATAGTTTTCTACATAGTTTTTACCATTATTAATATCCGCAAAAGATAATCCGTCTTTACCTTCAGCTATTATTCTAGTTGCAAATTTATAAGAATCTGATTGGATCTGTAACGCCTTAAGGTTAAGAGAATCTATAAAATAAACTCCTCTATCTTCCCCTAAATGTTCATATACTTCTATTATTTTTTCTAAAGTATTAAATACTATATCTACTCTATAAATTTTCTTAATCTCTCTAATTACTTCTAAAACGCTTTTATTAGCTATTCTAACAGTTCTTTTTTTAGAGATAGTATTTTCTTGTATAGTCCAACCAGTTCCAACTACAGCGTAATTTAAAGCATTTGTTATTGTTTGTTCTACACTTTCAAATTTTTCGATTGGAGTTCCTTCTAATTCTTCTAAGTTTAATACACATGTAAAAGTTGTATAATCTCCACTAGTATCTTTAGCTTTTATAACAAACTGGTCTTCTTTAGTTTCTATATAATTTTCTTCGATTATATAATCATAAAATTTTTCTCTTTTTGAATAAGAAAAAGAGAGTGTTTTAGATCCACTCTCTAGTACGCTTTCGATATTTAAATTTTTAACATTTTGTAGTAGTGCAATTAACTCTTTATTTTGGCCACGTAGCTTTATGCCAGGATAAGATTTTTCTTTATGAGTTTCACAAGTATTATTTATATATTTAAAGCTTCTATCTTTACCTGCTCCAAACCTGGTTAAAAAACACATATTATTTCTTATTGTAAGATAATCTAAAGCTATTTCGTTTACTGTTCCAGTAGCATTTTTTATAGCACTTGAACCATATCTATAACTGCAATTTGAACACGTAGTACTAACATGAGCTATATTATCTTTATAAATAATATTATCTGTGTGTACATGTCCAAACAAGCAACAAACTATAGTTCCTTTTTTATCGTAATTTACATTTATATTATATTTAAATTCTCCAGTAGTATTAGAATTAGAATAACTAGATCCAGTAGTATAAGCCTTCATTATTCCTAACATTGCTTCTACATTTATAATAGGAAAATCTGAAGCTTCCGCATTTTCAACCATAGGAACATGACTACAAAAAATTATTTTATAATCTGTATTTAAAGCTACATTAGCTACCCAATTAAGTTGTTTATTAGAAAAAGCAAAATAATATTTCCCTTCCACTAAATAATCTCCTGGTACATCTTCAGAGTTAAGTACTATTAATCTTATACCTTTTTCATCAAAGTCTTTATAATAATACAAGCCATCACCAAAATGTACATCTCTCATATCAGAAAACATTAAATCTTTCATCTCTTCGTTATCAATAAAAGATATTGGTTTTCTCATCATGGAGTTATCATCGTGGTTTCCTAAAGTTATAAATAAATTAGATCTATCTTTAAATCTATCTTTAAAGTTTTTAAGTCTATTTATAACTACATCCTTATCTTCGTGGTTATTTATATAATCTCCACCTGTTAGGATGTAATTTATATTCTTTCTTTTATTAACTTCTTCTATAACTCTTATACTATTTAGCCATTTATAAGTAGTTGTTTCAGTGTTATGTACATCAGTTAAAAAAGCAATCGAAAAATAAGCTCCATACTCATCCACTTTATTTAATTTTTTTAATTTTAATTCTGTATTTTCTTTTAAAAAGTTTGGAACTGTCATAATATACCCACCTTATTTCAAATCTACAGTTAATCCTCCATCTGCTAATTTAGTTACATAAACTTCAGCTCCAGCTACAGCTACCTTTTTAAGTATTTCACCTTTAGAAATTACAGTAATTACATAGTTTCCTTCCTCAAATGTTGGTTTAACTTCTTCTTGCTTATTAACTTCTTTGTAGTCAACATCAACTATCTTTTCCTTACCTTTGTTCTTTTGAAATTTTCTATTATTTTTATTTGCCATAATTTAAACCTTCTTTCTTAAAAATTTTTAAACTTTAAATATAAAAAGAGCTTACATTTTATAAGCTCTTATACTAAAATACAAAACAATTTAAGCCCTTTCCTACTTGTGCAGCTTTATCTCTAAATTTTATGACTTCCGCTTGAACAAGTTGAGAGTTTGCTAAAAATAAATCCATATTAGTTACATAAGTTTGAATGTTAGCAACAGTATTTTGAGTTAAACTACAACTCATTGTTAATACTGTTTGTTTCATTCCATCTTTTTCAACCTCTACTGTTCCATTAAGATTCGTAGATTCTGTTATTGTGCTTGTTACTTTTACATTTTCTTCTGACATTTTAGTTCCTTCTTTCTTTTAATTTTTATAAATAGCGTGGCTCATATTTTATTACCACATCACAACTATTTTTACTTAAAATAATTTCATTGTTTCCTGGCATTAAAAAAGGAAACTCCCACAAGTCAGTATCATCAAACTTATTAATACCTTCTTCTAAAACAGTTCCCTCTTTACCATCTATTATTATTTTTTTATTTGCGTGTAAATTTTTAATTATTATAGAATCATTGGCCAAGCCGTTAATGGTTAAATCAATAATATCTACACTTGGAACAATTTCAACTATAGCATTAGTCTTATAAGTACCTAATACATTTATTGTTTTAGTATTTACTCTATTCAAACTTTCAATTATTTCACTTCCAAAAGCCTTACATTCAAATTCAATATTTAAATATAACCATTCATCTAATTCAGTATCTTCTATAGAAGAATCACTAATTTTCCCCTTAAAATAATTACTTAAATTTTTAAATTTTATTGTTGCTTCATCTAAAAATAATTCATTGAATTTTGATATATTTTCATAAATTTCATCTCTGGTTTTACCCTCAAATAAAATTTTTATAGTAATACTCTTGGAAATTTCATCTTTATCTATTTTAGAAGGTTGTATTAACTTTTTGCTAACAGTAGCATTAAACTTTTTTATATCTATTCCATTAGCGAACATCTTTTACCTCCTTCTACATTTTACAGCTAATTGATTTGAAACTACATCTACAAGCTCTCTATTACCTACCTTAACATTATTCTCTAATGTTAATTTTTCAAAAGCTAATATCATACCTGAAACTAATTTATCAGTTAGTTCTTCTAATTTAGATTCAGCATTAAAATTATTATTTATATTAGAATTTTGAATATAATTGTTATTTATATTATTAATTAAATTCTGACTTTCAAGGCTATTTCGTGAAAAATAACTACCACTAGATATTACATCTCTCAACATGTTAACCGATCTATTATGTGGAATAATTTTTTCACCACCACTAAACCTTCTAAATTCAGGACCACTTAAACCAACTAAAGTCATTTTATTTCCTTTGGTAGCTATCTCAAAACCTTCTTCACCTACTATATGTGTTCCCGATGGTGCATTTTCTGTACCTTTAGCAAATCCAAAGACCCCTTTTATTCCATTGCCTATAGCTTCAAAGAATGTAGTTACTGTTACACTCTTTTGTCCTGGTATATTTCTTACTTTATTATCTACTTCTGTTAAATTGCTTATTGCTCCATCAGTATTTGCTTTAACATTAATAGGTGTTCCATTTAAATTCAAAATACCTTCCTTTGTTCCATCAGCATTAGTTTTTACATCTTGTAAAGACCAAACGATTTTCCCGTTAGCATCAACAATATTTCCAGATGCATCTATGGTACATGATTTCATACTATTTAATGCATTATTAACGTTAATACTAGCATTTTGAAAGCTAGAACCCAAACTATATGTGTCATCTGCTATTGCTTTACTATATCCGCCTGATTGTTGTGAAAAATCTGAATATACACCTAAAATTTCTCCAGTTTTTTCATCAACTTTAACAGACACGGCATCCCAAGAACCAGTTGTATTATTTAGCATAATATAATTTCCAGTTTCAGTTATATTTTTCAATCCATCATATTGAGCTGTTAATTTACCAAGCATCTCCTGTGATTTATGATCTTCTTCAGTCAATATTTGTCCATTAAACTTGTTTATTTCTGCTAAAATAGCTGGATTCTTTTCACCTAAAATTTTTAAATAACCATCATACAAATCATTATTAATTTGTAATTTTTGATCTCTTTCACTTGTTAAAGATTCAATTTGCTCCTGGATAGCTGTTCTTTCTGTTTCATTCGCTTTACTTAAATTTTCTTGAAGCATAGTTATTTTAGTGTCATAGTAACTTTTTATTTTAGTAAATTCATCATCTCTTATTTTTGCCTTTTCTTCCATAAGTTTAGATGCATCTTCTAAGCTTATATTATTTAATCTATTTTGAAATTCAGTCTGTGCATATACTATTTCTTCATGTGTTTTACCTAGTGCTTCCATTTCGATTTGTTTTATTCTATTAGTTTTGTTTCTTATTATCTCAATTTCTTCATTACTCAAGCTTCTTTTATCTTCAAGAGCCTTTTGTTCTATATCAAATATATCTTTCTTCAACTGTGTAACTTCATCAATATTTGCTTTACTTATTCTTTCAAGAGATTCTAATACTACTTTTTCATTTTCACTTAATACATCATCTCTTAAAAAAAATTCTTTCATTGCTTTTGCAGATTCCTCTTGTTTAGCTTTTACTGAATTTATAGCACCATCACACATTTCAGTAACTCTTCCATTTAAAGCCTCTGCTTCTTCTTTTGTAATGACACCATCAACATTAATTTCAGCTAATTTCATATTAAATTCATTAACTTTTGCTGTGCTTTCAATTACTTTCTCCTGGAACTCTTTACTTATATTTTCTGAAAAATCTTTATAAACTAATCCTATTTCAATTAACTCTTCTTTAGACTTTGCATTAACTCCAGTAAATTTAGCAACCGCTTTTTCTAGTCCACTCATTTGATCTGTAGTATATAAAATATTTTTATTCATTAATTCGCTGTGCGTTTTATAAAGTGCTACGCCTGCTGTTAATGCGGCTATAGAAGCAGTTACTGCAATAGTAGCAGGATTTAATAATCCCATTCCATTTTTTAATAGCCCTACACCCTTAGTAGCTGCATTTGCTGTCTTACCAACTTCAAGCATTTTTTCTGCATTTTCTGCTGATTTTTTAGCAAGTTTTCCATAAACACCAACTAAACTCCCTGCTCCTTGTACTACTCCACCAAGCATTTTAGTCGTTGCTCCACCAGCAAATGTAAATAAACCAAATTTAATTATTGCTTGTTGAGTTTCTGTATCTAAGCTTCCAAACCATTCTATAAGTTTACTTAATTCCTCTATAAAATCATTTATATGTGGTACTAAATGTTCTCCTACTTGTATTCCTAATCCTTCTAACTGACTTTTCAATTTAGTTATATTTCCATATGCATTATTTTGCATAGTATGTGCCATTTCATTTAAAGCTCCATTAGAATTAGTTATCGATTCATTTAATGTTCCATACTCTTCATTAGTACCAGCTAATAAAGCGTTTAATGTATCTATTTGAGTTTTGCCACCTATCATAGCAAGATAGGTATTTTTTTGTTCTTCAGTACATTTACTTAACTTAGTGTTTAATTCTTTTAATACAACATTAATTCCTTTAAAATTTCCTTTACTGTCAAATGCATTTAAACCTAACTTTTCCATTGCTTCACCAGCTTGTCCAGCTCCACTTGTCAAGTTAACCAAAACAGAATTTAATGCATTACCAGCTTCACTACCTTTTTTACCTCTGTTTGCTAATATCCCTATATAAGTAGCACTTTCTTCTAGTGGAACTTTTAAGTTTTTCATAGTACCACCACAAGCAATATATGCTTCCATCATCATATCAGCTGTAGTATTAGATTTTCTTTGTGCTTGGGCACAAATATCTAAATATCTAGTTAAATCACTAACTTGTAAACCTAAGGCTGATAACGAATCTGTTGTTAAATCTGATGCTCTTCCTAAATCTAAATTACCTGCTTCTGATAATCTTAGAACTGGTTCTATGCCTTCTAACATCTGTTGAGTATTCCAACCTGCAAGAGCCATATATGACATACCATCTGCTGCATCTTTTGCACTCTTAGAAGTATTTTTACCCATTTCTTTAGCCTTATCTGATAATTTTATTAAATCATCTCCAGTAGCTCCAGAAATAGCTTGAACATTACTCATTGCAGCTTCAAAGTTCATAGTAGCTTTTAATGCATATCCAGTAAACGCTACTACTGGGGCTGTTGCTTTCATTAAATTACCGCCAACTGTAGACATTCCCTGTCCAAAGCTTTTCATATTAGAGCTTACTTTTTCGGCTCTATTCGCTATTTCTTCCATCTTTTGTTTATATTCAGTTAGTGGTACTTGTTGAATAGCAACTTTATTATTACTTAATTCTTTATTTAGTAACTTTAATTCTATTTCTGTCAAAGATATTTCTTTAGTAGAATTATTTAATTGAGTTTTATAAGTTTCTAGTTGCTTTTCGGCCTTTTCTATAGCTTTAGTGTTATCTCCTTCAGCACTTTTTAACTTTTCTAACTCCTCTTTCTTCTTTTGAATACGTTCCCTAGATTCTTTTACTTTATTGTTATATACTTCTAACTTTGTCTTTTGTATATCATACTTTTTTTCTAAAGTATTTAATTTAGTTTTTAATCCTTCCTGGCTTTTTTCGAAATCTTTACTCCCCTTAGCTGTAGCTTTGTATTCTTTATCCAGGAACCTTAGTTCTCTATTTAAAGCTTGTATCTGCTTACTAGCCCCTTTATCTTGAACACCTAAAGTAACTAATAATTGTTCATCTGCCAAACTCACACCCCCTTTTAATCTAAAACTTTTAATCTTACTGGTTCATCTTCAATTTCATGTGAGTTATTGTTCTTCTTATTCTTTGAAGTTTTACTATTAATAAATTCACTATGAACTTCTATTTGCTTAAAAATTTTAGCTGGTGTAGCTTCCCAAAACTCTTTTTCACTTTTTCCTAATATAGTAGTGTAACAATAATAAAGCCAATCTAAATCAATATCCTCTTTACTATTGTTACTTTTTACTTTTTTCCCTTTGAGCTTATAGGCAATGACATATTTACATAGTCAATAGCTTCTAATCTTAAAACTGCTAGAGCAAATAACAAATTACCATTATCAATAAAATCTTTTCCAAGCGGTTCTTCAGGATCAGATTTTGTTCTTAATGTTGAAGCAATAAAATTAATTGCTTCTATATCATCAAAAAGTTGCAATTTTAAAAATCCCTCTGCAAAACTCACATTACTCAGTTCTTGATATACTGCTATACTTTTCATATCAAACATCATGATGTATTCTTCACCTTCAACAGTAATATCAAGTTTCTTTTTTAGTAAGCTCATAACTCCTCCTTGTAATAAAAAAGAGCATCTAAGATGCTCTTTCCTATGCTACTTCTTCATCTAAAAATCTAACTTTTTCAAAGAATTTATCCAACTTATTCTTATCAATTTCCGGATCAGTTGAATCCATTGTAAAGTCTATATCACCATCAACTGTTTCATTTTCTAATGGAAGTGCTCTTCCTGTTATAGTTTTAGGTGTAAAATCAATATTTTCACCAGCTGTTTTAGCTGAATTTTCATCCATTGAAAGTTTAACATTATAGAAAACTTTATTCTCATAACTTCCATCACTATAAGTTTCTTGAAAAAGTATAGCTACTCTAGGTGGTTGATCTTTTACATTGGTAGTAGTACCACCTTTTTTATTTTTCTTACCTAACATTTTTGCTACTAATTTAGATTTTATATCTGAAAATGTTAAAGTAATATTTGCACCAGTTGGTTTTTTAATATAAATATTTTGAATATTATCAGCATAGTTACTTCCCTCTGCATAAGTATATTGATATTGTAATTCCTCTAAATCTTTAATAGGTTCTGGTGCTAAAAACTCTGTTCCATCTTCATTCCAAAAAGCAACCATACAACTTCTACATCCTTGTTTTTTTCTAGCTTCCGCCATTTAAATCACTTCCTTTGTTATTATATAAATCCTTTGAATTTTATAGCTGTATTATAAAATCCATTTTGTAATTTAAAAGGGACTTGAACTTGTCCCCCTTTAAATCCTGCTTCTAACATAGCTTTTCTTACAGTTTCATTTCTAAAATCTATCCTTTTATTAGAATAAACATTTAATAGTATTGTATATTCTCTTATTCTTTCTTTATTATCTGCAAAGACAATACCATTAGAAAAATAATTATATACAACACATTCTTCATCTGAATCTCTTTCCAAATAAGAATTTTTAAACTTTATACTATCTAAAACTTTTCTGATTTTTTCATTCATGGTATCACCTTAAAGCATTTCTAACTTCTTTTCTTAATTTTTCTTTAAGTTGCTTTTGTATTTCTTTACCTGAGCTCTTAACAGTTTCATCAAACCAAAATTGATGTTTATTTATATAAATATCACCATTAAAATTTAACCCTTTATCAAAATAACCCCAGTTTTGAAACCAGAGTGATTTCCATAAATCAAAAGGGGCATTATCTTTACTAAATCCAACATCAATAAAGCAACTTAATCCATATACTCTTTTTTCGCCTTTTCCAACATACATATAACTTGTATTAGAAAATGTTTTTGCCTTATCTGATATTTTCTTTTCTAATTCTTCAGCAGCCTCTTCAATAACTTTTTCTTTTTCAATATGTGATAAATTCTCTAATTTTTTTAATATGTTATTAATACCTTTTATTTCTAATCCCATTACTTAACATACTCCGTTTTAATTTCTAAATAAACATTCATTTCTTCAATGTTATTTGCATAGATAATATTGTAAGTTTTATTTTTGTATAAAACTTTATCACCTTCAGTTATTTCTATACTTCTAGGAAACCTAATGTAAAAAGTTTTAGCTATTTTAACTCCTTTACCATTAGCAAGTACAAATTCTTCTCCTCTTACATTAAGAATCTTAGCTTTTGTTTTTAAAACTGTTTTTGGCTCTGTAATTGGTCTATTATCTTCATCTCTTCCTGAAACTTCTCTCTGAATTTCAATAGGATGTCTAAGTTCTGCACTTTTTATTTTAAAATTCATGACTTACTCCTAAACATTTCTTTTATAATCATAGAATTTATTGAAGTTTTCATGTAAGTTTTATTATTTTCAAATAGTTCTTTATTATCATAAAAATGCTGTATGAAAGTTAACATTATTAATTTTTGTCTTGATGTTAATTTATTTTCATCAAAATTCGGTATTAATTCTTTTAACTCTTCCACTACAGCATCTTTAACTATTTTTATATAATTTTTATCCTCTTCATAAGCTCCAACCAATTCAATTATTTCTTCTAATTCCATAAAATCACCTAGAAATATTTAACTTTAGACTAATTTAGTAATATCAACTAATAAAATCTTTACAGCTGCTTTATCTACTAATTGGCCATCAAATCTAAATACGCCTTTAAGCTCTGTATTATTTTTTCTCCATGAATCTCCACCTATTCTAGTAGACTCAATAGACATTTTCTTTCTATCATAAAGAGTATATAAAGCTTTAAGATCACCTATTATAAATGGAACTCTTGTTATATCACTATCTGTAATATTTTTTAAGAATTTTGAAGGAACTTTAACAGTATTTTTACCATCAAAAACTAATTTCCCTGGTTTTGTTACATCAGGCTTTAAATATGGTATTCCTTTCTTATCTGTCATTCCATCTAAGAAGTCATATCCATCAGCATTAGTAAATATATTAATATTCTCACTTGCTAAGTCCTCTAAATCTTTATTAAACACAGTTTTAAATGTCTTTAAAGTTGGTGTTTCATCTATTTTTTTAACACAATTTTCTAACGCACCACTTCCTTTAGTAGCTTCTGTAAGAATACCAACAGCACTTTTATTACCTGTTCCATTAAATACTTGATAGTTATATGTATTAAGCTCATTTTTAGCCATCCATCTTTCTACAAAAGCAAGTATAGCTTCTGGACTATCTTCTAATAAATCATTTGTCATAGGGATATATCCTGCATAATCTCTTATAGCATACTCAATATCTCCAAAAGTCGGCTCATGTAATGCTTGTATTTCATTTCCTTCATCTACTGATGCAAATCCTTGAGCCTCTGGTTCATTTTCCTCTATTGGTCTTGATCCTTTATTAGTTCCAACTGGTTCAACATTTAAATATGGTCTTATATCAAATTGATTTCTTTGAAGTTCTATAATTCTAGTTTGTATATCTTGTGGTACTAAAACCCCACCTTTGTTTTTTTCTCCTTCAACCATTAAATTTTTAACCTCATCTTGCTCTTCTGAAGATAATTTCTCTCCAACTAAAGCTTTAGCAACTGCTATACCTATATTTACAACTTCATCATCTTCATTAACTTCATTTACTGGTGTTGGATCAACTTTATTTTTTTCTAATTCAATTTTAGCCTTAATGGTTTTTATTTTATTTACACAGGCTTTTATTTCCTCTACATTTTCAGAGTTTTCTAATTGCTCTGCTTCCTTTTGAGCTTCTTCTAATTGGTTCATTAAATCTTCTAATCTATTCATTTTATCCCTCCAAATAAAAAAACTAAGATATTTCTAATCTTAGTTTTGCTTTCATTAACTCTAATTCTTTTTTCTTTAATTTTTCCTTTTTTAAAAGTTCATCATCATTAGTATTATTGATTTCATTCTTTATTAGTTCTTTTGGTACATGCTTATAACAACTAAAATCAAAATTACTACATGCAGCAATATTAACTTCATCTGCAACTTTAACATTTTTAAAATATTTAGCTGCTTCTTCTCCATTTAGCCAAGTTTCATCCTGGACCATTTGTTTAATAATGTCTTTATCTTCACTATTAATCAAATTTTCCTCATATATACTTAACATACCTACCTCAATGCTATCTAACATTTCTATAGCCTTTTGTAAATCAAGGGCATTTCCAGCTACCCCAACTATAGGTTTGTGAATCATTAGAAAAGCATTTTTAGGAATTATTACTTCATCACCAGCCATAGCGATTATACTTGCTGCACTTGCTGCGGAACCATCAACATATATCTTTTTATGTGCTAAGTGATTTTTAAGTAAATTATACATAGTTACTCCAGCAAATAAAACTCCCCCAGGAGAGTTAATATGAATAACTAGATTTTTAACATCTTTTAAATCTTGTAATGTCTTTATAAAATCTCTTAAACAATTTTCATTGTTCACTTCATCATCTTTCCACCAAGGCTTTTCAGTTTGAATCTGGCCAACTATATAAATTTCTGCACTATCCTCTGTTTGATTTTTCACTTCAAAAAAACTACTCATTTTTTATACCCCCTTTCTCATATATTCTTTTAGATTTATTTAATTGATATTCATTCATTATCTCTAAATCAACATAATTTAAACTTCTATAATGTCTATCTCCTATATCACCAATTGATTCTTCCTCTTCTAAAGCTAAACATTTATTTAATGAATAAATACCACTATCCAACATTTTAGTATAAAAATCTGCTCTTGATAAATCATCAGCTCTCATTGCTACAGCCATATTAAACTTGCAATAATAACCTTTTTGTTTTTCAGTAGTGTAATAATATTTATATGAGATTTCTTCCTCCCAATCTGTTATGAGTGGTTGAATTGTAGTTGTAACAAAGTCCATAGCTTGTGATTGAACATTATTAAACTTTGCTCCGTCCATTATTCCAACCATATATGGTGGAACATTAAAGAACCTAGCTATTTCCTCAACACTAAATTTATTCAAACTAAGGAATTGAGCATCTTCAAAACTCATAGATATATCTTTATACTCTAATCCAGCATCTAAAACTGGTATTTCATAAGCTTTTTCTATTCCAGTATTAGCATCTTTCCAAGCTTTTTTTATATTATCCTTTGATTCTTTTCCTAATGCTGCTGGATGTGTTAAAAATCCTTTTGCTAAAGTACCATTTTCATAGTATTTAGATAAAAGTTTATTACTGGCTTTATTATTTGATATGGTTTCCCTTGCAATTTGAATTTTACTTTTACCTAACATTCCATCTGTACTTATCTCTTTAAAGTGCATAATTTCATCGTCAGTATAATGTTCTATTCTATTGGTTATAGGATTACTATAATCATAATTTAGGCTCCCATCACTCATAAGCTTAACTTTAACTAGCCATGGTTCTAACCTTTTTAAACTTTTTCTTTTTTTAGTTATTAGCACATAAGAATTTCCCCATAAATCAACATCCAATGACATCATTTTTTTAAGTTGAGATGGTGTAGTTAATCTGTTTGGTCTAGTTTCTAAAAGATATGATGCATCATCATTAACTCTTTTTTTTCCACCATTTTCACACTTCATAAATGTTTGTAAGGGCATCTTACTTATAGTTCCAGCTCTTATTAATACACATTTGAATACTGTGCTTAAATTTAATGCAAGTTCTGGCGTTACCGATATACCATTAGTCGATATCCCTCCTAATAAATCAACAAACCATCTTTCAGGAGTGCTTAAATTACTTGGTTTCTTTTCTGACTTATTAAATATCTTTTCAAAAATAATTTCACCCCCTTTCAAATTAATTTAATTCTTTTAACTTCTTATCTTACTTAAAGTAGCACCTAAAAGAATTAAAACTATGCTTAAACTTAAACTTCCTGCAAATACAGAAACATGTTTAAACATAGTTATAATAAACAATCCTATTCCACCTAATATTAAAATATCTTGTGCCTTTTCAAAAATTATACAACCTAAATATTTAATTATATTAGCCATAATTCCTCCCTCTACATAGAATAATCGCTTCCAAATGCATCATTAGGGTTACCACCTAATTGTTGTTGTTGTAATAAATAAACTGCTATTATTAAACTTACAACCATATCAACTTTACCTGCTGATTTCTTTTTATTAACATACTTATTTTTATTAGTATCTTCTGTACATCTAGCATTTTGAAAATTAATCTCTAAAAGTCTATTTTCATCATACTTAAAAGTTCTGTGAATCATATCACCTTTAGATATTTTGTGTAATATATATTCTTTTAATAATTTAGTTGCTCCATGAAGCACACTACTATGTTGCTTAACTTCTACTGTTTCAAATCCAGCTCTTTCTAATTTTTGAGCTGTAGATAAACAGTTGTATCTATCATATCCTATTTGTAAAATTTCAACACCATAAACTAAAGGTAAATTAATTATAAATTCTTCAACGAATCCATAATCTACTGCATCATCTCCACACTCAAAACAAACTTTTTTTCTAATCATCGTTTTATAATCTAAAGATTCTTTATTAGACTTTATTTCAACTTTAGAACTTGGAATGAATGCCCATACCTTAGCATATAATATACCTTCATATTCAGTAATCATAGCTACGCTTGTATTATCCTCTGTCATAGATAAATCTAGTCCTAAATAAACCTTTTTACCTCTCCAAAAGTTTAAATCTTCTATAATAACACATTCTTTAACTATGTTAATATCAATATAACCTTCAGTTCCAAGGCCTTTATACATTATATTATTATGTTTACAAAGGTAATTTTCTCTTTTATTTTCATATAATATAGCCTTAGTTCTTTTCTTCTTAATTTCTTTAAATACTCTAGCTGTGCTATATGCAACTGGATTTGATTGATAAATAACTAAATCATTTGTTTCCCACTCCTTTCTCAACTCGTCATTAGGCTCGTATAGAAGTGAAAAATATCTTTTATCTTCAGTTAATCCATCTAGCACCTTTTTAGCAAAGTCAATTTCATCAATCATAACATTTTTATCATTAGGATATTGAGTTGATATTATAATTCCTAACTTATTTATTAAAGTTATCTGTGATGATCTCATAGCTTCAACTGGATAATCATCTAATGCTCCTGCTTCATCAGCTAAAAAGATATTTGCTAATTTACCATCCATCCCATCGTTAGAATATGCTAATGGAACATATTCTATCTCTGTCAATTTACATAAAATCATATCTCTATTTATTTTAAAATGATTAACCAGTGCTGGACTACATTTAATTATTTTTCTAACAGCTAGTCTTAACTCACTTGATAATTTATAATCTGGTGCAACACTAAAGAATCTACTAAATTGAGGTTCTATAAGCATTCCTATTATAAAAATAATAGCCGATACAAATGTCTTATAGTTCTTACGACTAATTTCTAATAATCCAGTTTCATAATATCGACTTTTATCTTCTCTGCTCCTTGTACATAAAACTGCTATAACAAAGAACCAAGCATAATCTTCCATGCCTTTATAGATAGATATTTGTCCTCCTAGATCTGGATGAACCATTAATTTAAGTAATTTACAAATTTTCTTAAATAGCTTAACATCAACATAAGCCTCTTCATTCTTATCATTAACAATATCTATCCATGATTGAGCTTGTTTTTTTACATAAACCCCAACATAATTATTATCTTCTTCAACACACCAAGTAGCATATTTAAAAGCTTTTGACTTCTTTATTAAGTCTTTATTCTTCGTCATCTTCATCATCTTCTAAAGCTTTAATTAAAGGATCATCCTTTTTCTTATTAACATTCATATTTATATTTGCTAATTTTGCTCTACTTTGAGGAGATAAAGACAATTCATTACAACCTCTATAAAAATCACTAGAATAAATTTTCTTATTATTCATCACTTCTCTACTAAATTGTAAAGATGGATTTTTATTTATGGCATATTCTATACTTAAAAGTCTATCTGTAGCTATGCAAGTATTTATTAAAATAAATAAATCTAAGTTACCCAATAACTTAGATTCTTCTAATTCTTCTAATATGAAATTAAAAATCTTTTTTTGATTTTCTGTTAATTCTTTAGGTGCAATTAACTTATCTGAATATCCTTTTAAAGCTTCTTCATTTTCTATTCTCTCTCGAATTTCATCTTTAGTTTGACTACATTCACTCAAAACTCTTGCTGCCTTTGTTGGTCTAGCCAAAATCTCTCCTCCTTTCTAAAAAAACTAAAAAAATCTCATTTTACAGATTTTTTGTGAAAAAGGGTAGCCCTGTCATGATAATTCTTAGGCTCAAACTTTTCAAAAGTGGGGGGTATATAAACTAAGAATATTTTTATATTTTCCTAGTTCTATATTTCCATTATTATAATCAAAAATCATTTTTATTAATAATTCTTGTATTCTTTTCTTATCTATTAAATAAAGTCTATGCACTAGCTTATGATTAGCTTCAGTTAATGGTATTAAGTTGGATGTATCAGCACTCTTACTCTCATCTTCAAGTATCTCTATGATATGATGAGTTATATTTGTTTTTCTAATCTTTCCATCAACAAATAAAGACCATAAACAATTATTATCAAATACTACTAACACATTCTTTCTAGCTTTTCTATATTGTTTAGATTCATACACTTTATTGTCAGCTCTAGTTCTATCAAGCTTACGCTTACTATGCTGACACTTATGTGGTTTCTCCACTATCCCACATATCTTACATGTTGTTTTCATAGAACTATCCTCCTTGATTTAAATTCTTCAGTTTTAAGTTTAAGCATCTTCTTATCATGTTCAACTTTGTTAGGATCTTCTTTCCATACTGCCTTCTTCTTATTATTTAACCAATACTTTTGAGCTGCTAAGTCTGCTGCTTTCCACTTCTTAACTTTAGATATAACTACTTTCTCTACAGTCAAAATAGTACCTTTCTCATTTTCAACTTCTTCTTTTACTTTAGTTGGTACTTCTTCATAGTAATGATAGCCTTTGCAATTTTTAAATAGAGCTTCTTCTACTTCTTGATTTCTAATATCCTTAATCTCATCTATTGCATCTTTAATAACTTTATTTTTGGCCTTTTTATTTTTCCATGTTGAATAACTTATTCCAAGCTTTTCCGATATTTCTTTATCAGTTATACCATCTCTAACCCAAGTTTTTATGCGGTCTATAGCATTTTCTAAATACTCATCATAATTCTGTCTTCCCACTATATCACCTCACTTTTTAAAAAAATAAATAGACTTTTAAAAAATAAAGTATTTTTATTTTTTAAAGTTCTAAAAAAGTTCTAAAAATGTTACTTTTTCTCCCTAAAATCATCGTATTAATGTTACTTTACTATAGGGACTACGAAATAACTAAAATTTTCTTTCTTCTTATATATACTCACTAAATTTTATCCCCATATGTTACTTCACCTTTTTAAAGTTACATTGAGTACAAAAATAAAAAACTTAATTTCCAATTATTTTAATGTAGCATCAGCTAATACACTAGCACCATATATATCTTCTTCTTTTTTCAATCCTATATATCTTCTAGTATCTTCTAACTTAGCATGCCCAAAATGATCTTGTACTTTAAGTAAGGCGAATTGTGGTTCTTCTCTCTTACAATATCCAGTATAAAGCAAATAACCATAAGTTTTTCTTAGCCCATGTGATGATACATTTCCTTCTATTCCACAAGCTGTTGCAGCAAGTTTTATTTCTCTACTAATATGCCTTATGCAATAATGCTTTGATGCTCCTGTAATTTTATCTTTTTCAGTAGATTCAAAAATATATTGCCAATCCTTTTTCCCCTCTATGCATTCATAAAGAAATGCTTTAAAAGTATCATTTATAATTACAGATCTATTCTTAACTTTCTTTAATACTAATTTTTCATCTTCATATTTAGCTATAGCCATGTTAGTTTTCTTTTTCTCTTTAATAGAAAACTTGCCATTTCTTATTGCTTCTTTAATATCTGCTACAGTTAAATCAATCATATCACTAGCTCTGAATCCAGTATTTATAGCAATAATAAAATATCTATAAATAACAATATTTTTATCTCTTAGATATTCTCTTAATCTCTTTATTTGCTTTAAGTCCTTAATAGGACTAGTTTCCGCTCCCACATAGTCACCTCCCTTTTTAAAGTAAAATAAAAGAGCCTGGTCAAAAGACCAACCAGCTCTAGTGTACCCCCCTCCTATGAGGGATATTTAATTTTGGAAAGTAAGAGATTCGAACTCCTGATAAAAGTTTACTAATCAATCCACTCAAAGGATGATAAATAAACAGTTTCCTTAACCAACTTGGATAACTTTCCATGAGAAGCAGGGTTTTATCCCCTGCTTGACTTTAATCTATATATTAACATCTTAAGGAGGTATATCTCCTTGGAGAGTAAAGGAATTGAACCTTCAACTTATAACCTTATAGGGAAATGCTTTACCAGTTAAGCTAACTCTCCATAGTGTTTGTTTACCACCTCAAATATACTTTTATCTAATTCAATATCTGATTTTTTATTTTTAACTTTATTTTCATTAACCAATCTCTTTGGCATATCTCCAGCAAAAACAAAATTAATATCTTTTTCTTTTTTTAAAACAATATCTCCATCTTTTTTAGTTTCATATACACTTCTATTTTTAAGAATTAAAGCTCTATCACCAATGTATTTTTTAGATTCATAATCAACAGCTTTTATAACTTCTTTTCTTGCAGCTTCATTAATCTTATGCTCTTTTTTATACTCTTTAAAATTTCTCTGAATACATTTTTTAATAGCTTCTCTAGTAGTTACTTTAAAGATTCCTTCTGCTCTATTCTCTTTAGTTATAATTCTAGCAATTTCTGATGAATTATAGCCTTTTCTATAAAGTTCTTTAATTCTTTTTTTCTTCTTACTAGACTTCATAAGCTTTCTCCTTTCCTAAAAAAAGTGTATAGTTATCCCCAACCCATCAAAGGGGACATTTTTTTTAATTTCTCTGTTACTTTTTCTAAATATTTTTTATTTATGTAATATATCTTAACATAAAAAAGGACACATAAGTGTCCCGTTTTTATACCGTTTTTGTCCCGTTTTTATAAACCCCTAATAATTTTATTATTGATTCTAAAGCTCTATTTTTAATAACATGACATCTAGTATTACTTATATATAAACTTTCGGCTATAAGTTTCCAACTCTGCCTTCCCATTCCTTCTATATATCTTAATTCTATTATTGCTTTTTCTTTTTCACTTAAGCTATCAATAGCATTATCAATCCTAGCTATTAAAATTTTATATTTATTTGCCTCTTCTTCATTGCCTAAGATTTCAAAATCCTTTACTTTTTTGTGTAATATTTTATAATCACTCAATAAATTTTCTAATTCTTTTTTATTATTTATATTCATCATCTTAAACTCCACCTTGTATAACTTTGTTGCCCATTTCTCTTAACATTAAAAACTTTAATTTTGTTGCTCTCGCTCCTCTTAAATGTCTCTCACTCTTATTGAATAAAAGAACTTTTTCAACTTCAATAGCCTTTTGAGGATTTAATTCAAATATTCTTTCCGTAACATCTTTGTGTATAGTGCTTTTACTTACTCCAAAAAATATAGCTGTTTCTCTTATAGTCGCTTTATTTTCTAATATATAATTAACAACATTTAAAACTCTTTTCTCTATTTGCTTACTTTTATATTTCTTTTTATACATAACTCCTCCTAAATAATCTTCATTTGTCCGATTATATTTAACTTCAATCTTTTAACATCAACTAATCTATAATACTTATTAGATCCTTTTATTTCTTTGATCTCTATCAAACCAAGTTTCTCCAACTCTCTAAAAACTCTATTTACATTCTGCTTTTTTAAACCAAGTAAATTTTTAATATCTGATTGAGTATAATCTTCACTTATAAGCAAAAGTAATACTTTATAATGGTATTTTCCTAGTTCTTTAATATTCGCTATATGTTCAAAATATTTCTTATCCATATCTTTTTATTGAGTAATCAAATACTATTACTTTCGTAATGATATTTGATTACCCTTAACTCCATTATTAAATTCCTCTAAAAAGTTATTTCTTTAATTAACTTTGATTTTTCTAATAAATCTGGAAATTGATTTAACGCTGCTACATATGCATCAACTGATATTTCTAAACTTTCATCATAATCAAATTCATAATATTTAACTTCTCCACTTGTCAACCTGCTTCTCATTCCCAGAATATTACTTCTAACAGTTCCTGTACCTTCAAGAATTCTTATTATATTATTCTCTTTAACAAAAACTCTCTTCATAAAATCACCTCAATATACTTCACTGTTTTCCTTGCAAAGATTTATATTTAACATTTATAGTCCAACTGGATCTGCATAACTTTTTCCCTATTTCAAAATCACTCATACCTTTATTTTTCATGTTTATTAACATCTTTATTTCTTTTTTAGAAAATGGAATTATCACTCTTTTTTTTATTCCAAGAATCCTTGCTCTAGTATTAACCGCATCCTCTGTTCTTCCTAAAGTTTTACCTATCTCTTTTAGAGTGTGATATTTATACATAGTTTTTAATGTATCATCATCTTGCTTTGTCCATCTTTTACATTTATTTTTATAGTATTTGATGTCAGTTCGTCTTTTATCTTTCACCCAGCTTGGTTCAGACCCCAATATATTTCTTTCTATTTTTGCAAAATTAATATCGTCTTGGTTTTTGTAAGCAAACTCCCAAAAATCTTTTATTTTTATAAAAGTATATCTAGCAGACCTATATTTGATACTCTTTTTAGCTTTCAAACCTTTTTCTATCCATCTTCTAACAGTACCTTCTCCAACTCCACAAGTTTCAGAAAGCTTATTTAAAGTAATTCCTTCTGTATTAGAAACTCCGCCACCTAAGCCTAATCTTGTTATTTTATTAGTAATTGAAGCCTCTGTTCTGTTAAGTCTCTTAGCAATAGTGTGAATTGCATATATTCCCACCATATTCTCCAGCTTAATTTCTTCTTCTTCAGTCCATCTTCTTCCACTCAATTTAAACACCTCTTAAATCTTTAAATCTATAGTTATATTGTTCTCCTAAGAAAACAACCATATTTTTATTAGAACGTTCAACTATTCTACCAGCTAGAGCACCATCTAATTGCTCTAGCATTTCAATAGTACATTCTGTAGAAATAATTGTAGTAAGGTTTTTGTAATATCTATAATTTATCAATGGGTATATGTGTTTCATATCAATGTCACTTAATGGTGCTATGATTTGACCATTTCTAACCTTATCTTTAAATAAATCATCTATTACCAGTATTTCTGCTTCTTTGTATTTATCTAGTAATACAGTGTATTGTTCAAAATCTCGTGCTGAACCTTTCAATCCCATGATTGCTTCAGTATAAGGCATATAAATAACATGTCTTTTTTTATCTTTAAACAATGCAGCTCCAAGAGCAGTTGCTAAATGAGTTTTCCCTGATCCAGGTTGTCCCATAAACATAAACCAACTATGCTCATTAGTTTTATTAAAATTAAATATATAATCTATAACTTTATTTTTAGCATTTTCAGTCACTCTGTCGTATGGAACAAATTCATTTACTTTCTTAACTTTACTTGGCTCCAAACCAAATTCTATCCATGCTTTTTCTACACTATTAGTAAGTTTACATGTACAAGGTCTTCCTATTGGTTGTAAATGCTCTCTATACTCTAATATGATTCCAGTATCTTTGCACTTATTGCATTTATACTGTTTAGATTCCATTGATTTTGTCGTAGTTGTATTTTGGTTCTTTTCTTTCACTGTAGCTAGAATCCTGTTTAGCGCTGCAAAAGTCATTTTCACTCACTCCTTTATCTTTATAGTTACCTTCAAGCACTTTAATGAAATTATTAGGCTTTACTAACCAATCAAAATTTACTACCCAATTCCTATTATTTTGTCCTTTAAGAAAGCTACTCTCATTTATATTTTTAATAGCTTTTATAACTTTTTCTATTCCATATTCATTAATTCTTGCTTTCAAAGATTTATATCTATTGGTACCTGCATTTACAGATATAATTTTTTGTAATCCTATAGAGTTCCATTCATCTATAACTCGTTGCACAGAAGTGCTACTTAATATATCTTTAGATATATTATTAATAGAATCACTTATGGGAGTATCTTTGTTGTGCAATTTTTTCGTAGGGGTTACGCTTTTTTTTCGTAGGGGTGTGCAATTTTTTCGTAGGGTATCATATTCACTTAAATCATCTAAATTAGCTGTAATATTTATATATGAAAAACTACCCTTTGTACCATTTTTAATGTTTAATAATCTTCTCTCTATAATTCCTTTTTCACAAAGTTTTTTTAATCTTGATTGTAACTTTCTACGTGTACCAATTATAGGAATATATTCTAATAAATATCCTTGATCTATCCAAATAAATCTCTCTCCATCAATTATTTGATACTCCATTTTCTTACTAGCATACATTTCTTTTATAACTGCTAATATAAGAGCATCATCATTATCTAATCCCATTTCTAATAATTTATCTTGTTGCAATCCATGTACGGTATACTTCATTTGCAATACACCTCTTTCTTTTTTATCTTTAAGATGTTAATATAATAATAGTTTGTTTTCTTGAGTACATTGGTTGCTTTGGTCGGTGCCAATGCACTCTCTTTTTATTTCTTCCTCTATTAAAACGTTTAGAGGTTTGTCTATTGTTAGTTTGCTTAGTCTTTCTTGTACTCTGTAAGCTATCTTTTTAGCTATTTCAATTAAGTCCATAGCCAACACCAAACTTTATAAGATACGTAAAATAAGATAATCCAAATAACTATACTTCCTATCAAAGCTACTAAGCAACCTGTATTAACTTTCTTCATAACGCCCTCCTATACATTTTTTCTGTTATGTTAAGAACCCCTAAAAACTTCTCTTTGTAACAGGTTTCTTAAATCTAAGATTATTGAATTTTAAATCCTATTCTACAGCTAATAAGATACTTTCAAATTCCTCTTTGCTATATCTGTTTTTCAAATCTTCTATATACAAATAACTCATATACATCATTCCTTATTTTCTTAATTTCACCACTATAAAAATCAATGTATATTTTAATTGCTAAAATCAAAATATTATATTAGGCGGTGATTTAAATATGAAAAAGAAATTATTTATTTTTATTTTTTTGTTTTTTCTTTCAATTAACTTAATCAATAAACCTGTTTTTGCAGTAAATTCATTTACAGAGGGGGTTTATAATGTTGCTGATTTAAACTTTTCAGACAAGAATGAATATCTAGTCCAAAATATTTCAAATAATGAAACTACCTATCTTCAAGTATTTAATGAAAATCAAATAATACTACAATCTATACGGCTTGAACCACAATCTCAAAAATTCAATTTAGTTAAATTAAAACCAGATTATAGAATTGTACTAGTCGGTAAAGGTACTACATATATCTATCCTGCTAATAGTTAATGTATATGAATTCCTGCTCTTGAAACTTTAATTCTTGAGCAGATTTTTCATATTTAAATAACATTCATCGAAAATATAAAACTTAAAATACATCCGATAGATAACATTAAATACTTAAAACTTTCTCTAGGTTCTTTCTCATTTACAGATTTATCTAAAAAATAAATAATTGAAAATAAAGCTGTTGATGTTGCTATTATTCCTAAGATTATTCTTCCTGCTGGAGTTAACATATACTACCTCCTTAATATACTGATTCTCTATTTACTCTCTTCTGAGCTAGCTCAATATTACGCTTTATAAGTTTTTCTTCCATAGCAGGTATTACTTCTGGATTGCCAGTTCTAAGAGTTACCCCATCAGAAAAAACAAGTTTAAGTGGTAGCATCCCCTTTCCTTCGTGATAATTAACTCTATCAACTACAGTTATTCCGCTCATATTATCCCTCCCTTTTGTTTATTTACCTTTAGCTCTAAAAGGATTTTAATAGAGCTTGTCCTATTCATTCCCTTAGTATCAGAGGGATCTGCTGTTTACTGATACTTGTCCACTATCATTTTGTCGATGTTAGCAATATTACTATTTACTGACTACCTCAACATTTTTAAAATACCAATTTAAAGCAAATACTCTTAATTCTTCTAATCCTATCGGCATCTCTTCTTCATCTATTTGTTCAAGAAATTCCTCTCTACCTTCATCTCCGATTAAATAAACATTAACCCATGGGTATCTTTCATCCTGTTCAAATGCTAAATCTCCAATTTCAACTACTTGTATATTAGTAGTTCTTACTTCTAAATCTGTATTTGCTGTTACAAATTTTCCTTCCATACTAGAACCTCCTTAATTTAAAAACTTATTTATAAAATACTGTTGACCTTTTCCGGTTATCTTTGGTGTCTTAGTAATTCTGATGCTTCCATCTGGATTATTGATTGTTCTTTCTTTAGTTTCTATTATCTTAAGCTCTAAACTCTTTTGAGTTGGCATATTGTAATCTGTTCCTTTACGCTTTATAAGGTAACCATTATCTCTAAGCCACTTAAACAATCTCTTTTCTCCAGTGTCTATTCCATTTTGTTTCATCAACTTAGCTAACTCTCCAACAAGTATTGACGTATGACTTGTACTAACAGCATCAGCAAAAAGAACTTTTGGAGCATTGCGTTCCCTTTCTTCTTCAAGCAGCTTTCTTTTTTCTTGCTCTTCTTTTAAGTTAGTTGCTAATTGAATTAAGAAGTCTGGACTTGTTAATGCTTTTTCTAAAGTATTTTCAGTCATATATGCTCCATGCTTTCTTATTGAAGGTAGTACTTCATCGAATACCCATTCTTCAAACTTTTCAGCTTGAGGCAACTCACTATTTGTAATGAGCCTATACATATCACCTTCTGTTATTAATGAAATTTTATTTCCATTAATTTTAAACCCCTCGTGTTTCACGACCCCTTTACAATGTCTTGTAATTGCATCATTAGTATTTTTATATCCTAAAGATTTTGCTATATCTTTTCCTACAAAATATGGCTTACCATTAATTTCAGCCATTCTTACTTGTCCAAAATTTTCATTTTTAAAAATAATTAAGTTATTCATTTTTTATCCTCCTTTTCTCTGATATAAATTTTTGCTAAATCAATATCAAGTTTTTCAGAGTAAAGCTTGATATATTTAGGACTTATCGTTCTACCAGTAAGATGATGTGATAATGTCCCTCTAGCTACACCAAGAAATTCAGCAAATTGTTGTTGAGTAAACCCTCTTTTTAGTCTTTCGTAATCCAAAATCTTAGCTATGCTCATTTTTCATCTCTTCCTTTATTTTTTTTTGCTTGTCCAAAAGCACTTTTATTAACTTATTCATTCTTTCGTTCATTCGTTGCACCTCCTTTGCACATACTCATCATACATCAGAGCGCAATATCGCGCAAATATACAAAAGGTTATTTTGTTAACAAAACACCACTTTTTCTTTAATTTTCTTAATATTTCTCTAATTTTTTAATGAATTTACTGTTTTATTTTGTGCGCTTTTGTGCTACAATATATACATAAAGAGACGCAAGGAGGTGTCATTTATGGATTTAGCAACATTTCTAAAAGAAACTAGAAAAGCTAAACATCTTTCTCAAGATGCTTTTTCTAAAGAACTAAAGATTACAAGAGGAACTTTATCACATTTAGAAAGAGGTCGTGCTCCAAGCATCGAAACATCTAGAAAATTAGAAGAATACTTTAAAAAACCAATTTCTGAATTAATAGGAGAAAAGAAGGTTACTAAGCTACTAAACTTAGAAACTACTAATATGCTTATTGATTTACTTATAGAAGATGGTGAAATTAAAGAAGATGGTAGCATAAGTGAGTATGCTGAAAAGAGCATTTGGAATAATATCAAAATTGAAATTGCTCTAAAACTAGAACAAAAAAAGAGATAAGGTTAAACCTTATCTCCTTTTTTAGAAATTTTATTTTGATTATCTAATAGTTTTTTTATTAATTCTTCCACATAACCCACTCCATTTGTTCTTTATTTATACGAACATATGTTCTATTTTTATAGTTTTATTTTACTAGCTTTTATTAAATTTTGCAAATATATTAAGTTATTAACACAATGTACATTTATTCACAATTAATTTTTAAGGAGGTACTTATATGAAAAGAGTAGCAATTTACAGTAGAAAATCTGTAGAATCATTTAAAGGTGACAGTATAAGTGTTCAAAACAAATTAGTTAAAAACTATTTTTCTGGCCAAGAATGCGAATTTGAATTATTTGAAGATGAAGGTTTTTCTGGTGGTAACAATAATAGACCAGCTTATAAGCTAATGATGGAAAAAGTTAAAAGAAAGGAAATAGATATCGTAGCTATTTATAAACTTGATAGGATAGCTAGAAATATAATAGACTTTTTTAAAACTTATGAAGAGTTTAAAAAATATAATGTTACATTAATTAGTGTAACTGAAAACTTTGACCCTAGAACTCCTGCTGGAATGATGATGATGACAATGCTTGCAGGAATGGCTGAAATGGAAAGAATGAATATAAAACAAAGAGTAAAAGATAATATGCTCGAATTAGCTAAGAGTGGTAAATGGACAGGTGGAACTTTGTTATTAGGATATGAAAGTTATAGAACTACTGAAAATGGTAAGGAATGTTCTTACTTAAAAGAAAACAAATCTGAAAGCAGCATAGTAAAAGATATATTCAATATTTACCTTGAATGTTTTAGTGCTAATAAAGTTAAAAATGAAATAAATAAAAGATATAATTTAAACACAAGTACAAGAAGAATATTAAACATATTATCTAGTCCATGTTATGTAAATTCATCAAAGAAAATGGATATATATTTATCTACTTTAGGATATGATGTTATAGTGAATGGTAAATCCAAAGCTTATTTAACATATGGGAAAAATACTACTTCTCCAAATGGCGGTGCTATACTTAATAAAGATGCCAAAACTCTAGTTGCACCATCTAATCATGTAGGAATAATAAGTGAAGATATTTGGATAAAAACTCAAGAAAAATTAAAACAAAACTCTCTTGATCCTAAACCTAGAATAAGTAAATTCACATGGCTAGCACATATGGTTAAGTGTGGATATTGTAAAAAGAATATGGTTGTAGAAACTTCTTATAAACTAGGTAAACCTAATATATACTTTAGAAAGAAATGCAAATGTAACCATACTCCTTATGGTTCTAATGGTAAAAAACAAATTAAAAATAGTAGATTAACAATCCCCAATGCTGAAACTTATGTTTTTAATTATCTAAAAGATATAAATTCAAAGGGAATACATTCATTTATAAGCAAACAAAATACTGATGATAAATATACTAAACAAATAAAATCTGTAAATAAGGAATTATTGAAAGTGGATAAGCTAATTGATGGCTTAACAGATAAACTCTCATTAGCTAATGATGACATATTAGAAATACTTCTTAATAAATTAACAGACTACTCAAACAGAAAGAAAAAACTTCAAGAAGATTTATTAATACTTAAGCAAAAACAAGTTACACTTGAATCAAAAGAAAATAATATAAATATCTTAAGTGATACTTTGGAAAAGTTTTTAAATAATTTTTCAGAATTATCTATTGAAGAAAAACAAATTGAAATTAGAAAGATAATCAAAGATATTGAATGGAAAGGTGATAAAAAGGAGTTTGTTGTAAACTTACTTGATGTGTGATTATTATATAATTAACTATGTTATTATATAATTGTTGCAGTACCTACAGTTAAAACTTCTCTAAACATTTTTATACTTGGAGCAAATTTTTTAAGCTTTATTTCAATGTAATTTTTCTTCATAACAAAGTATAATATTAAAATTACCACTGTTAAAACTTGACTTAATGCAGTGGCAACAGCTGCACCCTTAACTCCCATATCTAGTGAGAAAATGAATATTGGGTCTAATATAATATTAGCCACTCCACCAGCACCAATTGCAATGGCACTAAATTTAGTATTTCCTTCTGATCTTATTATATTAGCTAAAGTTGGCATTAAAATAGCAAATACTGACCCTAAAACTAAAGGTATAGAGTACTCTATTGCTAAAGGTAGAATTGTATCTGTAGCACCTAATACTCTAAGTATTGGGCTTAAGAATATCATTACTAATACAGTTAAAAATAAGCCTGTGCCAAAAGCTACCCAAGTAATTGTTGATGCAACCTTGTCAGCATTATCTTTTTCATCTCCACCTAACAATCTAGCTATATATGAAGCAGCACCTACTCCATACATTTGCCCTACCGAATTAATAAGCAAAAATACTGGGAAAGCTACTGAAACTGCTCCTAATGCACTTGTATCATTTAAAAGTCCTACGAACATTGTATCTACTATATTATAAATAGCACTTATAAGAGCACTTGCTATAGCTGGTATAGCAAACTTCCAAAGAACGCTTCCCATATCGCCCTCAGCCATTAATCTAGTTCTTTCTTCTCTACTATTCAAATTCATATCCCTCCTATAAAAAATTCAACCTACTTAAAAATCTATCTTTTAAAATTAAAAGAACATTTTTCAGCAGGCTAAACTTACACAAATTTATATTTACTACTAAATAAAGTTTAATATATTTCAAATTTTTCTCTAATTCAATGTTATCACAAAATATTTTTTATTCATAATATAAAAAAACAGACAGTTGTTATAAATATTACTTATAACAACTGTCTGTTTTACTTAATAGTTTTTCTCTCATTTAAAGAAATCCACTAATTTATATAGAAATTTTAATTTAGTAAATATTAATTGATAAGTTGAATTTTATATCTACAAACATAAACTCCTTAAGTATCTAGTATACTTTTTAAATCATTTATAAATATTTTAGCTTCCTCACTTAACTCTATGTCTTTTCTCTTTATCCATCCTAACGTAAAGTCCACATCATAATTCTCCATAGGCACAGCCTTTATACCATTATTATCTAAAACTTTTTTAGACCAATTAAAACCAATTCCATAAGCATTAGTCTCTCTTAAAATTTTATAATAAGTAAATCTATCATCAACATAAATGATTTTTTTAATCTCTTCTAAATCAATTAAAGACCTTTCAACATTATAGTTTAAAGCTGATACATGGTCACGATCTATTGTTATAAATGGATATTCCTTCAAATCATTGAATGTTAATTCTTTTTTATTCATAAACTCATTGCTTTCTCCAAGAAAAATATGAGGTTTTCTTCTTAAGAGCTCGTTAAATTCAATCTTATTAACCTTAAATATATGTCTCCAAATCTTATTTTGAATATCTGTAATGATTATAATTCCAATATCAAATGACCCATTTGATATATCTCTTATAATATTTTCAGGTGAGCTATCTTTAACATAAATGTCCATATCTCTATCGCTGAATCTCTTAACTAAATTACAAGTAGCATCAGAAGTAAAATTTAAATATTGAGAAGCAACTCTTAATGATGTTTTCTTCTCAGAGGTATTAAATACATGCTTTATCTCCTCCATTTGATTAACAATAGATTTAGCATAATCAAAAAAGTTACGTCCTTCTTTAGTCAGTACTACTCCCTTATTACTCCTATTAAATATTTTTATATTAAGTTCTTCTTCTAACTTCTTTATAGAATTACTAAGATTAGGTTGTGATATATACAAGCTTTCTGCTGCCTTATTTAAAGAACCTTTTTCCACAACTTCAATTATATAAACTAGTTGTTGAAACTTCATTATTATTCCCCCTACATTATCTATAATCCTTTATTGATATCTCTCCTGAATTTAAATAGTCTCTTTCTCCATTCTCAAATTCAATTATTAAAGCTCCATCATTACTTATATCTACAGCCTTACCTCTTCTAACTAAGTTATTTTTCATAAAACTTACTTCTTTTCCTATTACAAATGAAAGCACCTTATATTCCTTCATTATACTTTCATCATTTAAATCATCGCACATTTCAAAAAGTTCATTTAATATACCAGCCACCAACTGATTTCTAGTTATATTAGGTTCTTCTCCTTTGAATATTGAACCTGCAGTATTTTTAATATCTTCTGGAAAATCATTTTCATCAGTTTTAAAGTTTATCCCTATTCCAACAACAACACTCTCAACTCTTCCACTTTCAAAATTCCCAGTAGCTTCAGTTAGTATTCCACAAATTTTCCTATCATTTAAAAATATATCATTAACCCACTTTATTTTCGGAAATTTTCTTGTTAAATTTTCTATCGCTCTACAAACAGCAACAGCTGTTGATGTAGTAATATGTATAGCTTTTGAAAGTTCTATATTAGGTCTTAAAATAACACTCATATATATACCTTTATTTAATGGTGAGAAAAAATTTCTTCTAAATCTTCCCCTTCCAGCTGTTTGTTCTTCTGATATTAAAACTGATCCATGAGGAATTTCTTCATTCATAAGTAACTTTTTAGCTTCTTGATTTGTTGAACCTATAGTCTTATATACCTTTATAAAATTATCTTTATATTCATTATTTAAATATAGTTTTATTCCCTCTGAAGATAATAGATCATTATCCCCTGTTAACTGATACCCTCTATTAGTACCAGCTGCAATATTATATCCCTCATTTCTTAAAGAATTTATAGCTTTCCATACAGCTGCTCTAGATACAGATAGACTTTTTGCCAATTCTTCTCCTGAAATACTTATCTCCCTATTCTCCTCTAAAATTTTCAAAACAGACTCTTTAACTGTCAATGTTTTTTCCTCCAATCACTCTATATAAATTATTCTCCAATTCTATAATCATCTAACTCTGATTATATTTTCTATGCTCTCCATTGACAACCTTTTTAAACATTAAAGTCTACAATATATATAAAAGAGTAAGTTGAATTTAATATTCAACTTACTCTTTTATAAAAATTATTATCTCTTAGTTCTAAGGGTTAGTGTTTCTTTAGTTGAAAGTTCTCCGTTAGCATACTTAGCTGCTACTTTGAAGTTATAAATTGTATGTCTATTTAACCCCTTAAATGTATAGCTTGTTTCATTTGTTCCTATTTCTCCAACTTTCTTTCCATCTTTGTAAAGAACATATCCTCTTAGTCCCTTAGTATTTTCTGGTGCATTCCATTCTACAGTAACATTTTTCTTTTCTATATTAGTAGCCCTAAAGTTACTAAGTGGTGAAACAATTATGCTATCTAAGGATTCTACAGTATGAGTTATTGTATCTTGAATTTCTTGTCCACTTGGATGGATTGCTCTAACTCTTACTTCATACTTACCTGCACTTTCAGGTACCCACTCAAATACATTATCTCCACTTTCTTCTCTAGATAAAGTCCAATCAACTTCGCCTTCTTTTCTAGTATAGAATCTAAACTTATAGTATCCTGGATCATATTCTGGATTTGCAGTAAATGTTACTGTTTCTCTTTCAAAAGATTCTATAACATCAGAATCAAGATTTATTCCAAAACCCTCACCATTTTCAAATATACCCAATTCTTCTAAAACATCAATTATATCTTTTCCATCAATAATTAACTCTGGTACTTTTGAATCATCTCTATTAAAATCTTGCTTGCCATAATTTTCATACAAGCTTATAAAGTCCTCTAAATCTACAACTCCATCTTGATTGAAATCTGGAGAATTTCCTGGAGTATTAACCACTTCCTTATCAAATTGGTTCATAACTTTATTAACATCATGCATATCTATAGCACCATCTTCATTAGCATCACCGGCAACCCCCATTAATGGTCTTGCAAAAAAGCTATCTGAACCTAAATGGACTTGTGTTCCTACTAATTCTCCATTTTTAAGTTCTCCACCTGCAATGTTTGCTATAGCTCCAAAATGTCCTGGCATATCAACGAATACTCTATATTCACCATCTATTACAGGAAGATTGTTAAATATAAATGTTCTTTCATATCTATAATTCCCTTCATATTCTGGCTCATATTTATTACCCTCTGAGTCTAAAGCATATACTTCAACATCTTGTGATTCAAACCCTACAGTAGCAACAGTTCCATATACTCTTGTTTTTTCTTGATCAATAAAGTCTACATAATCCTTTACTGTTTCAACACTTACATTTAAAACCTCATCATTAGAATTTTTAAATTCACTATTTTTACAGCTAAATGTACTTTCAGCAAACATTCCTATTGGATATTCATTATCCATAATTCCTCTTAATTTTGATAAATTATAAGTTACATCAAATAAAGGTATATCACCATTTATTCCAACTACATTCTCTCCATTTATTTCAAAACTAACAAAATGTTTATTTTGAGTATTGAAATCACCTTCTCTTTTTTCAAAATTAATTTCTATAGAATTATTATTTTTGTTTAGGTATTCCTGTAACTCTTCTGTAGGCTTAATATCAACAATATCAAATATAGCATTACCATAATTTAAAATTTCAAAGCTACCTTTTGAAAGATCTTCTACATTATTCAATGTTAATTGACCTACAACCTCGTCTCCAACCTTGACTGTATCTTTATTCATTTTAAGTTCTAAATAACTTTCTCCCTCATTTATAAATATATAAGCTTCTGGAGTAGATCCTATTTTCCCAGTATTTATAGATTTACCTTCAACTACAAATGGACCGCTTTCTAAATCACTTTTTTCTATTCCTGCTAGTAAAAATTCACCATCTTGTTTAGCCCACGCACCTAAATTCACATTTAATCCACTTCCAAGAACATAGGTAAATGAAGGAAAGTTAACTTCTGATTGCTCTAGATAATCCATTCCATGATTAACCTTTAACTCTTCAACAATAGGATGACTTATATTTCCTTTCATCCATATACCTTCATAATCATTTCCATCTGCCCAAGTTTCAGTAGTATAATCCTCTTCTGTAATCTCTGTAACTCCTGGCTCAAAATTTAATGTCATTTTATTTTCATCTGCATCATTTATTATACCCATAGGAATGTTGCCTTTAAAAGTACTACCATCGCCTCTTACTCCTACTAGTTCCAATTCATATACACCTTCATCAAGAAGTATATGCTCATTAGTTATATTTTCTCCCTTAAGCTTTTGAACTCTTCCATTTGGTACTAAACCACTTATAACAGCAGGAACGCCCATTGGTATCCATGAAGTATCCATATCTCCACCAGCATATCCTAAATATTCGCCAGTATCTTTATCCTTAACAAATCCGTATATTTTAGAAATTGGTTCATTAACTTGAACTGCAACCTCTATATCAGCAAATAAATTTGATTGACTTATATCTCTATTAAATAAATTGGATGATGTCATAGAAGTTATTCCTTTTGCAAAACCACCTTGCATTTCTGGATAAGTTATATTATCAAATCCTGAGTTTTTGTATGAAGCTGAGAATGGTAATTGATAATCTTTTTGACTTCCTGAATCAACTACAAGAATATAGCCTTCATAAATACCAGTTTTAGCAGCACCCTCTATATTTAATGTTGCATCTAAAGTTACTTTAGACCTTGGTGCCACAGTAATACTATTTTCTATATCAATTGAAACTCCATTTTCTTCTGCATTTATAGCTCTATCACTCTCTGAATATTTAACACTTATATTATAAGTTTTTTCAGAATCAGAATTATTTTCTATTGTTAATGGAACTATTTTAGATTTATTTTCTGGATTTTCTTCTTCTTTATTAAACTTTCCAAATGAAATCAATCCACTTTCATTATCTAACTCTCTATTATCAATTCCATCGTAAACTTTATAATTAGCTGTTATATGAGTTTCTTCATGTACAGCTTCATAAGCATTTACCCTTCCTGCACCTTGTTGGTGTACACTATATTCATCTTCTCTAAACTGATTTAAATTTTCCGATGTATTCATCATTACAGCTTTTACATCTGCTGGTGTGTAATCTGGATTTTCTTGAAGAATAAGAGCCGCTACTCCTGCTATATGAGGAGCTGCCATTGATGTTCCACTCATTCTTCCATATGCTGCTGAATAATCATCAACATCTAAGTTCTTATCATTAATAAACTCTGGAACAGTAGAAAATGTTTGATATCCTGGTGCAACTATATCAGGCCTTATCTCGTCTGTATTACGAACTGGTCCTGCTGAACTAAATCCAGTAATATCATCCCCCTTTAATATTCCATCTGATAATTTATTTAAAGTTATATTAGTTATTCCATCTTGATTTAAAGTATTTTTTAAAGCCTCACCTTCAGCTTGATTTAATGCTATAGCATTTCCAGCCTTATGCTCACCTTGATTTGGTATTTCATTTGCAGTTGTATTATTCATTATTATTGTAAATTCAGCTCCAGCATTCTTAGCATTTCTAGCCTTCTCAACAAAAGTTATATCTCCTCTATCAACTAAAGCAACTTTTCCCGTTAAGTCTTTTCCTTCAAAATCACTTTCATATCCTAACCCACAATAAACAGCTTCATATGAAACTCCATAATTTTCTTCTAACCCTTTATCAAAATCTTTTACAACCTGATTTGCTGTACTTAATTTAGTTCCGGCATTAATTTCTAACTCTATTTCTTCAAATTTAGTAGGTGTAGTAGATGCGCCTACTGCTATAGGAAGTTGTGCTGTACCTGGTGAACCTACAGTTACTGCATTTGGGCCAGCATTACCATTTGATATTACAGTAACTACTCCAGCCATACTTGCATTATTAACCGCTGTTACCAATGGGTCAAATGGTGTTCCATTAGAACTACCTAGAGACATATTTATAACGTCCATACCATCTTTAACAGATTTTTCTACTGCAGCTATGATTCCAGATGTTGCTCCTGATCCATATTTACCTAAAACTCTATATCCATAAAGTTCTACTCCAGGTGCAACTCCTTTTACAGCCATATTATTTTCAGTATTTTCAGCTTGTCCAGCTATAGTTCCAGAAACATGTGTACCATGAGAAGTATAGTATGAATTCCCATTTGCATTTATTTCTGGCTCATCACTCTCTAACCAATCTTCATAAGTAGTTTCCATAGGATCTGCATCATTATTTATAAAATCCCAGCCCAATGTACTATCTATATCCTGAGAATTTGAATCTCCATGTTCTCCTCTAAATCCTTTATAAACATTAGTTAAATCTGGATGATTATAGTCTATTCCTGTATCTAAAACTCCAACTTTTATTCCTTCACCTGTTATATTCTCTTCATGTAAGTCTTCTACACCTATATGAGGAACACTATCCATCATTTTTCCTTCTGGTAAGTTTTTTACGCCTTCTTCATTAAATTCTAATTTCTCTGGTATCTCTACCTGAACAGTTGAGTCTGGATGAACTCTTTTTACAACCGGACAATTAATTAAATTCTTAACCTCTGAACCTGGTATTGTTAAACTTACCCCATTAAATACTTCTTTGTAAGAATATTTTATAGACGTATCTCCTGTTGAATTATATGTCTCTGGCATACTATCTAAAAATTCATTAAATGTTCTATGATCTCTCTCAACCTTGCTTTCTGCAAAACTTTTAACTTCTCCACTATTGCTTGCCCCCTCAGCAATAGATGGACTAACAAATTCAACGATAACTGAAATCTCTTCTTGAGATTCCACATCTATTCCTTCAACAATTTTATTCTCTGGAATTTCTACCTCATCTTTTCTAAGATATGATGAATCAATCTTACTTTCTCTAGTGATTGACTTATCAACATTATCTGCTCCTCCTGTAACTGCATATGAAACCACTGGTGTCATATTAGCAGCTAAAACCAAAGCTAATGTCAATCCACACATAGATTTTAATTTTCTTCTTATCATTTTTTAGCCCCCTTATTCAAATAACATAATATTAATAATTCAAAAAATTAAACAATTATTTAATAATACATCAATAATATTCTTTTTAGCTTAACGAATTATTAATTTAAAAACGATTATAATATTAAATTTTATATCTGTAAATATATTACATATATTTTTTCGATAATAATTTTATATTATTTCCTCAAAATTAAATGCTTTTTTTTTATTTATCTTAATAATAGGTTTATTACCAAAATTTTTATTTTATTTAACTTTTATTTATAAGCATTTTTGATATAGTTATATATTTTTTAACTTTTAAGATTTATTTTTTTGATAAACTAACTTCAAATAAAAACAAATAAATAAAGTAGCCAGTGGATTTTAAAAATTCACTGGCTACTTTATTTAACTTTATTTAACTTTATCCCAAATTATTTCTAACTAAAATTCTATTTCTGAAATTTGCTTTAAAGACTTGTGAATGTCCTCATTTATGTTTCCTATAGCTTCTTCTAAAGCTTCATATATATTTGATGCCTTTGCTAGTATCTTTTTTATTTCTTCATTTTCTTCATATTTTCTATATACTGCTATAAAATCAAATACTATTGCTGAAGATCTTTTTAAATTATCTTTTAAATTTTCTCTAAATCCAGGTGTACCAATTTCATATTCATTACCAAAAACCTTTGGTCCCTCTAAGTATATAACTAATTTTTCCTTTACTAAGTCCATAGCATTTGAGTATTCATCTTTACAAGTTGATATTATTCCATTAATATTTATGTTTTGTTCCATTTACTTCATCTCCTTACGTCTTCTTTTATACTCATCCTTACTTATAATATTGTGTAGTTATTATATTTTTTATTATAAGTTATATATAAATTCATATTAGTAATATGATTATATCTTACAAAAGAAAAAAAGGAAATATTTATTTAAGTTTTATTTAAATTTTTGTTAACTATAACAAAATTAAGTAAAATTTAAATAAATCATATAAAAAGCTATTTGCTTTAAAAACTACCTTTAAGGTAAGTTACATATTTTAAAGGTAAATAACACTAATTCAAATTTTTCCATATTATTTTTATCATCAAACCTCTTATTACTTCCAATTATGATGTATAATTTATATAAAAACTTTAGGTGGTGTTAAGATGAATTATGTTGAGGATATACAAAACTATATTCCATTTAATGAACAAGAAGAAAAAGATAAAAATTTATTCTTAAAATGCATGAATGACTTTGATGATATATTAACTAGAGAGAATACAATCGCTCACTTAACAAGCTCTGCATTTGCAATAAACAAAGATAGAACTAAATTTTTAATGATATATCATAATATTTACGATTCATGGGCTTGGACTGGTGGACATTCAGATGGTGATGAAGATCAACTTCAAGTTGCCATAAAAGAATTGAAAGAAGAAACTGGGATTAAAAACCCAAAGGCTCTTTTGAATGAAGCTTACGCTTTAGATGTCTTAACTGTAAATGGGCATGTAAAAAGAGGTGAATATGTATCATCTCACCTTCACTTAAACCTTACTTATTTAATTGAATGTTCTGAAGACGAAGCCTTAACTCTAAAAGAAGATGAAAATAGTGGCGTTAAGTGGATTCCTTTTGATGAGGTAAAAAATTATTGTAGTGAACCGCATATGATTCCAATATACGAAAAACTTATCAAAAAGCTTTTAACAATATCAGTATAGTAAATCTTTATTAAAGTGAGTGTTGATTTTATATATACCTTAATCCCAATTAAATTTTCAAAGATTTTCTCATTTTACTCTAACGATATACGTTCAAATGAATAGTAGTTTTACTCTCTTCATTTGAACATTAAATCAAGGCAATTTCAACTATTAATTAAAATTAACATTCAACTTTAACTTTATTGTTAAACTTTTGAATTAAATATTCTTCAAATTTATTTTCACCAATTCTTTCTATAATTTCTGCTAATCTTTCTTTTCCATTAGCTAATTCAATATACGATTCTATAGTAGCCTCAACTAAACTTATTAATTCATCTTCTTTAAATTTTCTATTCATAGGTTCAGCCTTTCTAGCTTTTCTACCTGCTCTTCCTCCTATAAACACTAAAAATTCTACTTCTTTATTTTTTATATTTATTGTTGGAAGTATAGCAAAATCATTGCTTTGCGCTTTACCATAACTATTTATACATCCAAATACGCCTATTTTAAACTTGGCTGGAACTTTAATAGCTAAGAATTTTTTTTCTAATATTTCACCAATCCTTCTAGTATCTATAAGTCCATGTTTACAAACACTTCCTTTGCATGTAACTACTGCTCTTACAGTATTTCCAGCGCCTCCAATTTTTAAATTTAATTTTTCAGCTTCACTAACTACTTTATATATATCATCTTCTTTTATATAAGGTATTTCTATAGTTAATCTACTCGTAAGACTTATTTCTCCATTTCCATATTTTTTAGATATATTAGCTAAATTTATTATATCATCAGCCTTAAAATATCCAACTGAACTTAAAAATCTTATAACATAAAACTCTTCTTGTTTTTGATTTATTACTCCCATTTTTTTTAATTCCATTTTTTCCTTTTGTGTTAATCTACCCATATTTAATCTGATAATCAAAATATGTTCAAATATATAAATACTTTTACTATTTATTTTTGGATATTTTGACCAACAGCTCTCCCTTCTTTTATTTTCATCTTGTTATTTCAGTTTTATTCTAAACCATTGTTGATTTTTATCTATAATTTAATTATATAAATTCATTGACTATAAATAAAACATTTTAATCTTATAATTAATATAAGTAATTATTTATGTCTTCTTACTTTATACCCTTATTTCTAAAATTACACATTAAAAGAAAGCTTACCAAATAGAAATTTGGTAAGCTTTCTTTATAATAGCATACTATTATTAGATGAATCTCCCAAAAGCTATATCCACCATTTTTTAAGCAATATATTTATTAATATGTACTAAATAGCTTCTTCTAGCTCTTCAGATTCTGTTCCTCTTGAATCCCATTTTTTCATTAAATATGTGGCTAAGAATGCTGCTATTAACATTACCCATATCAATTCTGTTGGGAAGAAAAGAACTAATAAAAGTAATACTATTACTGCATTTCTTAAAGCTGCACTGGCAAAAGATGTAGTTAAAATTGTAACTGTAACTACAGGATCTATAGGAAATATCATTGATATAGCATATGCAATAGTTGTTCCAGAAAAGATTATTGGGAATATATGTCCTCCTCTCCATCCAGTTGATAAACAAACCTCTGTTAAGAAAAGTTTTAATATTCCACTTAATAAAAGAATGTACATTGGTATTGTACTCCATTCCCTAACCAATTCTTTTATTTCATGCTCTCCTGAAAACAAAGTATATGGAAGATATGTTCCTATTACCCCTAAAATAATCCCACCTATTATTGCTTTCAATATTTTCATGTTATGTAATGGATGGAAAATCTTATGTAATGTTTTTCCGAAAAATTCATACATTAGTCCTAATAAAACTCCTAGAATAATTAATGGTAGTATTGATACTATCTCATTGATGCCTATATTATATCCCTGAAAATGCACTATAAACGAAGGTCTATTATCTATTCTTGATAAAAACATCAATACTCCAAACCCAGCTGCTGTAGTTGTTGAGTATACTATTGTTTTAATTCTTTTTATGACATTCGAATCATTTTCTTCTATCAGCGGACTTAATCCAACTAAAGGAGCATGGAATATTATTCCTAAAGTAGCTTCCATACTAAATTCAGTTATCATCCCACCATATTTTTCCAGCGTTCTTCCTTTAACAGTCCATTTTAGTATATCTCCTACTAAAGTTGAAAGTCCTCCAACTATACCAACAAGAGCAGCCTCAGGACCTAAGCTAGCTCCTGAAAAAAGAACTATTAAAGCTGTTAATAAAGCCTTTGGAATAGTCTTATACTCCACTCTGTTATTTTTTTTAAATTCTCCCATTACTTCTGGCATTAATCTTGGATACTCTCCAAAATATTTTTGGCATAATCCAACTAATACCCCACCAGTTGTACAGACAATTATAGTCCAATATGGTAGGTTAAATTTTTCAGGTAATTCTGTCCATATAAAGTGTATTCCTAAATTGACAATAGCTAAAAATGCCCAACTGACAACTCCAACTATCCCTCCTAGAACTAAACCATAAATGATTAAAATACCTAAACTAAAATATTTCTTCATACTATAGGCTCTCCTTATTTTTAATCTTTTGTAAGTTTTATAATTTAAATAGTTACTAACTTTTAAACACAATTTTAATAATAAACCCTAATGTTATTTTTTCCTAAGTCTTAATAAAAGTCAATTATTAATCTTCCTTTTTTATACTTCCACATATAGCTCCTAATAATGCAAAACACACATAATAGACATCATTTGATATAGTTACATCAAATAATTCATAAAAAGCATTGCTTACCATTACATCAAAATTAAAAATACTTAATATCCAAGCACAAATAAGACCTCCAACTAATCCTCCAAACATAATAAATCCCCCTTTAATATAATATTTTTAGAAAACCCCACTTAAAACTCCTAAAAATGCAAAAATCAAATAATAAGTATCTTTAGTAATTTTTTTATCAAAAATCTCATTAAAACCCTTAATAAAAACCTCATCAAAATCAAAAACACTTAAGAACCAAGCAATAAAAACTCCTTGTAATAAGCCAATAAGCATACACTATCTCCCTTTTATTTAAGTTTAAATATCATAAAATCCTCTTAGGATAATATATTTGTATATAGTTTATTTGATAACCTAAAATTATTCTTTTAAATAAAAAAGCTTACCAAAGCCATACATAACGACTTTGGTAAGTATTCTTTTGCTTTTTATTATGTTCAACTTTTCTTCTATGCAACCTAAATATTAATCAAATATCAATAATATTTTATTTAATATTATTTGAGTTTATATTTATTGGTCCATTGAATTTTTTGAAGTTGATGTCCATTGATTATTTCCTGCAGTCTTTGGTTGTCTGTCCTTAGCTGGTACCATATTAGGATCAACAGTTGTTGATACCCACTGATTATTAGTAGCTGATTTTAATTTTTTACCCATAATTTTCACATCCTCTAAAAATATTATAGGAAAATTTTTGACTTTAAGTATTTTTATAAAATATAATCTTCATATCATTGATTAATTAATATTCTTTTGTCAACAATTGAAGATAATGCTTATAATATACAAAGTGAATTTTCCTATAAAATTATTCTTTGTAATTAAAAATTCTTTATCCTAGGTATTTATTAGAAACTTTAATTGACTTATTTTAAAGTTTTGATATATAATAGATAAAAACTGAATCATTAAAAGCTTTGATTAGGAGTAGTAGTATTATCTCATAGCCCAAAGAGAGTTGTGGTTTGCTGTGACACAATGGTATGAAAATATGAACTTGCCTATGAGCATATGTGTGAATAAAAGCACATACGGGGAATCCCCGTTATAAAACCGAGTGAGGAAAAGAAATTTTCCTAATAAGAGTGGTACCGCGAATATCCTTTCGTCTCTTAAGTTTTAAGAGATGGAAGGTTTTTTTTATTTGTTTTTTTATTCAGATTTGGCAAATAATAAATTAATATACAAACTTAGAGGAGGATTAGTTAATGGGTAACTATAGTACTGCCATAGATAAGAAATGGCAAGAAAAATGGACTGAATCAGGTCTTTATAAATTTGATCCAAACAAAGAAGGAGAGAAACTTTACGTTTTAGAAATGTTCTCATATCCTTCAGGAAGCCAATTACATGCAGGTCACTGGTTTAACTATGGACCAGTTGATTCATGGGCTAGATTTAAGAGAATGCAAGGATACAATGTATTCCAACCAATGGGATTTGATGCTTTCGGTTTACCAGCTGAAAACTTTGCTATAAAAACAGGAATACACCCACAGGACTCTACAGTTAAAAACATAGCTAAAATGGAAGAACAATTAAAAGCTATGGGAGCTATGTTCAACTGGGATAACGAGGTTGTTACTTGTTCACCAGAATACTATAAGTGGACTCAATGGTTATTCTTAAAATTATATGAAAAAGGATTAGCTTACAGAAAGAAAGCTCCTGTAAACTGGTGTCCTTCATGTCAAACAGTTCTTGCTAACGAGCAGGTTGTTGACGGAGAATGTGAAAGATGTTCAACAGAGGTTACTAAGAAAGACCTTACTCAATGGTTCTTCAAAATAACTGATTATGCTGATGAATTATTAGATAAATTAGATGGTTTAGACTGGCCAGAAAAAACAGTTTCAATGCAAAAACACTGGATTGGAAGATCAACTGGTGCTCAAGTTAATTTCAAAGTTAAAGATAGTGATTTAAACTTTGATGTATTCACTACAAGAGTTGATACTTTATGTGGAGTTAGCTATGTTGTTTTAGCGCCTGAAAATCCATTAGTAGACAAAATAGTTTCAGCTGATCAAAAAGAAGCTGTTGAAAACTACAAAGAAGAAGCTAAAAAGCAAACTGATATAGAAAGACAATCTATCTCAAGAGAAAAAACTGGTGTATTCACTGGTGCATATGCTATTCACCCAATCAGTGGAAAAGAAGTTCCAATATGGGTTGGAGATTATGTTTTAGCAACTTATGGAACTGGAGCTGTTATGGCTGTTCCTGCTCACGATGAAAGAGACTTTGCTTTTGCTGAAAAATTTAATCTTCCAATAAACAGAGTTATAGCCGCTAAAGATGGTAGTGAAACTGAATTACCATTCTGTGAACATGGTGTATTAGTTAACTCTGGAGAATTCGATGGATTAACTACTGCTGAAGCTAAGGAAAAAATAGTTGAAAAACTTGCTTCAATGAACCTTGGAGAGCAAAAAGTTAACTTCAGATTAAGAGATTGGTTAGTTTCAAGACAAAGATACTGGGGAGCTCCAATTCCTGTAGTTTACTGTGATGAGTGTGGTATAGTTCCTGTACCTGAAAATCAATTACCAGTTGAATTACCATATGATGTTGAGTTTGCTCCAGACGGAAAATCTCCACTAGCTAAGAGTGAATCATTTGTTAATACAACTTGTCCTCATTGTGGAAAACCTGCTAAGAGAGAAACTGATACTTTAGATACATTCGTATGTTCATCATGGTACTATTTAAGATACCCTGATAACAAAAATACTGAAGCTCCATTCAACCCAGAATTAATCAACAAAATCCTACCTGTTGATAAATATGTTGGTGGACCTGAGCATGCTTGTATGCACCTTCTTTATGCTAGATTCATAACTAAAGCATTAAGAGATATGGGATATCTAAACTTTGATGAGCCATTTACTTCATTAACTCACCAAGGATTAATCTTAGGACCAGACGGATTAAAAATGAGTAAATCAAAAGGAAACACAATTTCTCCTGATGATTATATAAAAGAATATGGTGCAGACGTATTTAGAATGTACTTAATGTTTGGATTTGCTTACACTGAAGGTGGAGCTTGGAGTGATGACGGAATCAAATCTGTAAACAGATTCGTTGAAAGAATCGAAAGAGTTATAGATGCTGCAAGAGATGCTATAAACAAAGGTGAAAATAACAAAACTACTATAGATAAGGCTGAAAAAGAGCTTAACTTCTGGAGACATAATGCTATTAAATCAGTTACTGATGATACAGATAAGCTTCAATTCAACACTGCTATAGCAAGAATGATGGAATTCATAAACGCTTTATCAAAATATACTCAAGAGAAAGAAATGAACCTTGAGTTCTTAAAAGAAGTTGTTTCTGATTACCTAAGATTATTATCACCATTTGCACCTCACTTCAGCGAAGAGCAATGGAGCTTACTTGGAAATACAGACTCAATATTCAACGAAGCTTGGCCAAAATTCGATCCTAAAGCTTTAGTTAAAGATGAGATTGAAATAGCTATCCAAGTTAATGGAAAAGTTAAAAATAAAATAATGGTTTCTTCAGATTTAGATGAAGAAGGAATTAAGGCTGCTGCTTTAGCTGACGAAAAAATCGTAGCTACAACTGAAGGAAAAACAGTTGTAAAAGTTATAGTTATAAAAGGAAGACTTGTAAATATCGTTGTTAAGTAATATAATAATAACGTTGCAAATTTTATTGATTGATTAAAAATTGCTAGTTAACCTTAATAATTAACACTTTTTAGCATTGAGCTATATATTATTAGAAAAGGTATATAAACGCTGAGAATTGACTCCGTTTATATACCTTTATTTTTTACATGGTTATATGGTAATTATTTTTATCTATATTTGTTCCTTTTTCTAAAACTTTATAATAATCTGCCTCATGACCTCTTAAATCAATATTATTCATAAGCTTTATATTCTTGACTATGTTACTATCTATTGCTTCTAGGAACTCATTTTTATTTCTAACCTCTTCAGTTTCCTTTGCAACATCATAGTAAGTATATCCAAATACTCTTTTTTCATGAACTAATTGCCCATTATCGCAAGTTATTTTTCCGCCATCTCTTAGTTGTGCTCTTATTTCAATTGGAGAATTAATTTTTATATCACCATTTATATTTAGTTCTGAATTCTTTCCAAGCACCTCTATTCCTAATCCATTTTCATTATTTAATGAAACATTATTAAGTGTAACTTGTCCATTCTCAATTTTTAAATTTTCTCCCTTTTCTTCTCTATTTTTAACCTCAGTGTTATCAATAATTACGTTTTTCCCATCTAAAACTTTGATAGCAGTACCCCCATTAGAGTCTACAAAAACGTTTTCTAAAATTATGTTATCCCCTGATATAGTTATAAGATTATTCTTTTGGTTAAATTCATCACCTTCATTTTCCCATACTATATTCAGATTTTTTAATACTATTCCATCTCCTTGTAGTGTAAAAAAATCTTTTTTTAGATTATTAGTTAATTTAGGAACATATACGTTATTTCCTTGTCCGTCTATTACTATGTTTGAAGCCTTAATATCTACTCCCTTTGAACTTAAATCATTTAGATTAATATCCCTTGAAAGTTTTATTTCTTCAACGCTTCTATCATTTATTAAATCTACAAAATTTGTTGCATTTCCTGCTATTTTTTCTATTTTAAAAAAGTTATTATATTTATTACTTTCGTTTATACTCTGATTTATTATTGCATTTTCTTTGTTTTTGTCTTTTAAATTAACTTCTTTACCTAATACTACGCTACTGGAGAGGTTGTTTACTACTATAGCCGTAGCTATTATTTTCGCCACCTTTTTATGTGCCACGTAAAATCACCTCTTCATTAATAATTATTTTCTATACTTCTATTATGCACTAATTATATCACTTTGTGTATAGGTTTTCAAAAAATAAATTATAGATTTTTTTGACATATCATAGATTTTCTTTAACTTCACTCAAAACTTATGCATTAATTATAGATTTTTTTGTTAATCTAAGTAAGTTTCTTTTGAAATTATTTTTAATTATATTACTACTTTAAGCTAATTTGGTTAAGGAATTAAGACAAAAAAAGATTATAAATATTACAAATTTAATTAAAACATCTAAAAGCTTTAATTCTTTATAATATTTATAATCATTAAAATACTAAAAATTTATTTAAGCGTTAGCTTACTTTATTCCTATATAGCTACTTGAATTTATTATATAACCTATGAGTTACACTACTGTATTTTGTTCATATAACCCTTCTAATTACAATACCTTACCAAACTCCTTAAGAACTACCAAAACCTCTGATTCTTTTATAGGAGAGAAATACTCTATATATTTACTATGATTAAATCTTGTAAATAAATCTTTAGCCATATCCATCCACTCTTCCAATATATAAACCCATATTATCTCGCTAGTTGGACAACTTAATATAAATGCTTCTACCCCAAAGAAGCTATACTCTTTTATGTCATGTAACTCAGCTAGTTTTACATAGTCATCTACAACTTTTGTGCTAATTTTGTATTCATATATGTCTGAATAAAAGAAATCAAAGCTTTCTTTTTGAGCCTTAAATCCATCACCTTTTACTATTTTAATTTTGGTGTTTTCGCCAAAATTTTCAAGATAGAGTTCTATTATTTCTTCGCTCATTTCGTATACTACAATTTGCTCTACCTCTTCTTTTTTACTTATTTCTTGCACAAAATATCCTAAACCTAATCCAAGAACTCCTACTTTTCCTTTAGCTCGCTTTATACTTTCATAAGCACCTTGAATCTCATGCGGTGAAATTCTCATCCAAAGCTTATCACCTTCAAATAATTCTATAGGAGCTTCATTCATTTTTTCTTTATTTTCATAAAGGTATCCATCAAATTCTTTTTGATTACTATATTTAATAATAAAATTGCCTTTTTGATTTTCTTTAATTTTTTGTTTATATTCTTTTATCTTTTCTTCACAATAATTTAGTGCGTATGGTATCATAATTATTTTCCTTTCCTAAAATATATAGCTAACTTTATATTGCTCAAAGTTTAAGCTACTTATTTATCTAAAACTCAAACTAGTACTATTTTCATATTTTGCTTAACTATTCTATTTTAATTTGATAATGTCAAGTTAACAACCTATTTTTAATAAAAATTCTCATATTATTACAAAAATATTATACTTCTCACCAATTTTTCTACCTTTTATACTAATTATATTCATCTTTTATTAAATTCCTAGTAAAATGGTCTTGATTTATTTTCACTAAAATTATATAATTTAATCACTATTAATTATTAATTATTTAATTAAGAAGGTGTATGAGATGAAAAAAGTTGCAATGAGCGATGAAGCTTATGTTGAATTTAAAAATTTTTTAAAATCTAATGATATAGATAGTGATGTTATTAGAATAAACTTTGGTGGAAATGGCCCTATGGGACCTATGTTTTATGTTACAGCTGGAGAGCAAAATGAAAGTGATGAAGTTGAAGTTATAAAAGATTTAACTTTTGTTATTGAATCTTCATTAATTGATACTTTCTTAGGTTTCTCAATTCTTTCAGACGAAGAAAACTTTGGTGAAGGATTAACTCTTGATCCATTAATGAGTGATTATTCAGGTGGTGGATGTAGTGGAAACTGCGGAAGCTGTGGAAGTTGCCACTAAAAATAACATAATATTTTTAATTTTGATTAATATTATTTATAAACATATTAATAATAAATACATAAAGCAAAAGCTTTAAATTAAATTTTAGGAGGAAATAGATATGTCAGTTGTTAAAATGAGTAATGAAGCTTATACTGAATTCAAATCTTTTCTACAAGAAAACGGCATAGAAAAATTTGATATAAGAATTAATCTAGCAGGAGTTGGCTGAGGAGGCCCAGTATTTAATATTGTTCTGGATGAACAATCAGAAAATGATGAAGTTGTAAAAATCGAAGATATAACTTTCTTCGTAGATAAAGAATTAATTAAAGACTTTGAAGGATTTGTTCTTCTTTCTTCTGACGAAAATGGTGGTAGAGGTTTATCACTTAAGCCAGTTAAAGAAAGCGAAGGCGGATGTTCTTCTTGCTCAAGCTGTCATTAATTTTTACATAAAGAGCTCTTATTAGTAAAGTTATATTTGCTAATAAGAGCTCTTTTCATTTTCTATATATTACTAATTAATAACTTTTACTCCATTTTTATATCATTTTGGTTAGTAAACAAACTTTTATATTATAAAGTATTAATATTTTAAGAATATTTTTATTTTTTTATCAAAATCAACTTTACAAAGAAACGTTTTCATGCTATCATTTACACAAAGATTAATAACTATCTTGTTACTATTGAATTAGGCAAGACTTAAATGATTCTAATTATATAGAATAATGAGAAATGGCACTACCCTTTCTTATATTCTATAGGTTTCATTTAAGTCTTTTTTTATTTTTTACTGACAAGATATAATTTAATCCTTACTAATAATTATTAAATTATATTAATAAAATGAGGAGGACTTATTATGTTACAAAAACTTCAAAGAATAGGTAAAGCTATTATGCTTCCAATTGCAGCATTACCTATTGCCGGTATTTTACTTGGGGTTGGTGGAGCCTTATTGGGTATTGCTACTTTAGATAATCCGCCAGCTATTTATGAACCTTTAATTTCATTCATAACGATTCCTGCAGTAACAGCTATTTTAACTGTTATGAAAAATATTGGTGATATAATTTTTGCAAACCTTCCAGTCTTATTCGCTGTAGGTGTTGCAGTAGGACTTGCTAATAAAGATAAAGGAACTGCTGGTCTTGCTTCAATATTTGGTTTCTTAGTAATGAACCAAGTTATCTCTACACTTTTAGCATTAGGTGTTACTCAACTTGGTGTATTAACTCCTGATAACGTTGGTAATTATGGTACTTATGTTACAACTAACCTTGGTATTTTCACTCTTAACATGTCAGTATTTGGTGGTATCATAACAGGTATTATTACTTCTATATTACATAATAAATATTATAAAATTCAATTACCAGCAGTTATAGGTTTCTTCTCAGGAGCTAGATTTGTTCCTATAATAACTGCATTAGTAATGGCTTTAGTTGGTGGTGCTTTAGCATTCATTTGGCCATTTGTTCAAGATGGAATCATGGTATTAGCTAGATTAGTTAATGAAGCTGGATTCATTGGAACATTCTTCTATGGAGTTATTGAAAGAGCACTTATTCCATTTGGGTTACATCACGTATTCTATACTCCATTCTGGTTTGGATCATTTGTACAAGCTGATGTTATTATAAATGGAGCTCACACTATAATCGATGGAGCTAATACTGCATACTTTGCTCAATTATCAAGTATGTCAGACTTAGTTGGTGCTAGCCAACAAACTATGTCTCAAGTAGTTTCTGGAACTACTAGATTTATGGCCGGTAAATTCCCATTCATGATGTTTGGTTTACCTGCTGCTGCCTTTGCTATGTATAAATGTGCTGCACCTAGCAAGAAAAAGTTAGTAGCGTCACTTATGATATCAGCTGCTGTTACTTCATTCTTAACAGGTATTACAGAGCCACTTGAATTTACATTCTTATTCGTTGCTCCTGGCTTATATGCTGTTCACTGTGTATTAGCTGGTTTATCATTCATGCTAATGGATATATTAAATGTATTTGTTGGTATGACATTCTCAGGTGGATTTATAGATTTCTCATTATTTGGTTTATTACCAGCAGGTGCTGGAGTTCCAACACACTGGTTCTGGATTGTAATAATTGGTTTAATTTACGCAGTAATTTACTACTTCCTATTCACTTTCCTAATCAAAAAGTTTAACTTAAAAACTCCTGGTAGAGATGAAAATGAAGAAGTTAAATTACATAGTAAACAAGAATTCCAAGAAGCTAAAGGTATTTCACCAAATTCTCAAAAAGGAAATGCTTCTAATAGTGGTAATGAAATTCAAGATAATGCACCACTTGTTTTAGCTGCACTAGGTGGCGAAGAAAACATTGTAAGTGTTGATGCGTGTATTACTAGACTTAGAGTTGAAGTTAAAGATAAGTCTAAAGTTAATAAAACTACATTAAAAGATTTAGGTGCTGCTGGTGTTGTTGAAGTTGGTAATGGAATTCAAGCTATCTTTGGTGCTAAAGCCGATGCTTATAAAAATGAAATAAAAGAAATTTTAGGTATTGATTAATAATCATAAATAATATTTTAATATGAGTTATAGCTGGTAAAATAAATTTACTAGCTATAACTTTTTTAATACAAATTTATTTTATTTTACTTTTTTTACCTTTTATGGTTGTTTATGTATAAAATAAGTATTATAATTTAATAAATGCTTTATTTTGAGGAGGAGAGATAATGAATACAACCTTAATTAACCTAACTCCAACTAAAGAACAAAGAAAATACCAAGAAGATGAACTAATTGCTTTTTTAGACCTTAGCTTGAATACATTTACAGCTAATTGTGATGATAGTGATGAAGCTCCTTCTTTATTAAAAGAATATACTTCATTTAACACAGATAACTGGGCAGAAAATTTATTCAAATTCGGATTTAAAAAAGTTATTTTACCAGCTAAACTTAATAATGGTTTATGTTTATGGAATAGTAACTGTCCAAAAGTTAATATAAATGATTCATCTTTAGAAAAATTCGATGAAGATTTAGTAAAAAAAGTTAGTAAATCATGTAAGAAGTTTGGTCTTAAATTTGGAATACATCTTACATTAAAAGATTATCTCAAATTAAATTGTACTCCTGAAGAATATAATAATTATTATTTAGCACAAATAAAGGAACTTATGACTAATTATGCTCCTATATCTGAGATTATTATGGACAAGACTTCCCTAGATGAATCTTATTCTGAGCTTAATTTTGAAAGTTATTTTAAACTTGTTAAAGAAATAAACCCTAAATGTATGGTTTCTAGTCCAATAGGACCTGATGTTAGATATACTTATTATTCTAATGTTGAGGCTGTTAAGAGTTCATTCTACTCTTCTATTGAGTTAAATGTATTAAAAGAAAATTCTAATGATGAAGATGTTAGAAATGGAAACATTAATGGTGATACTTGGATTGTTGGAGAAAGTATCTACTCTTTAGCTGATTGCATAAGTAGCGAAAAAGACTCTGTTGAAGTATTAAAACATGTTTGTCGTAACTCCTTAGGAAGAAACACAAACCTAATTTTAGTTTTAACTCCAGATGTTAATGGAATGCTTAGTGGTAATGATGTTACAACTCTTTCAGAATTCTCTAAATATATGAAAGATACATTTGCTGAGAATTTAATTAAAGGTTCTTCTATTTTAGCAACTAATTCATCATCTAGTGATAGCTACAATCTTATAGATGATTATAAAAAATCTTATTGGATAGCTAATGAAAATGCTTATAATCCATATATAGAAATAGACTTTAATGGCACTAAAGAATTCAATATCTTGGAAATAAGAGAATGGATTGCTGAAGGTCAAAATGTTGAAGAATTTAAAGTATATGCTTATAGCAATGGATGGTTTGAACTTTATAATGGTTCTTCTATAGGATATAGACATATAGCTAAACTTAATAATATTAAAACTGATAAAATAAAGATTTCATTTACTAAATATAAAAATCCACCTATGATCAATCATATAGGTGCATATATAGGATAAAATAATTTATTAAATTGTATAAAAGCTTTGTTAAATTAGTGCTGATTTTAGATAAAACTACAAGATTTTCTTAATTGAGTAGGTCTGAAATGTTAATTAAAATCAGCACTTTCTTAAAATAAATCCTATTTATTAAATCATATCTTCAAAGTCTTTATCTAAAAATAATTTAGCTGCTGTTTAATGTATATCCTTATTGCGTATATTCCCATCTCTTTTTTCAAATTTTAATAATATATTTAACATTTTATTCTTAGAGAAATTAACAAATTCATGAATATTATATTATTTTCATAAATAATTTTATTGTCAAATATATACTTTATAAAATGTATAAACTCAAGTAATTTAGAACATTTTTTATACTTAGTATAAGTAAAGTTGTATTAAGAATAAAATTCCATTAAAATTAATCTTATAATAGAATTACAACAAATTGTATTTACTGGAGGAACAATAGGATGAATACAGCTTATGACTTTATTTTCACTTTATTACTTGCTTTTGTGCTTGTAATGATGAAACAATACATATTAGCTCTTGTTGTTGTAGCAATATATGCTTTTTACAAATACAACAAGAAAAAGCCTTACCTTTTAGCTTATAAAGGTAACTTAGCATTTAAAAATGGAGAAAGAGAGAAAGCTTTAGAGCTTTACAGAAAATCTTGCTCATATAAAAATGTTAGTGATAGCATTAAGCTACAGTATGCTTATCTTACTCTTTATTTAGGAAATCTTGAAGAAGCCTCTAAGCTTTTAGCTGCTATAGACTATGAAAAGCTACCTGAAAGATTAAGAGCATCTTATACAATGACAGAATCACTTATAACTTGGAAAAATGGCAACTTAAAAGAAGCTATAGAAAAGCTAAAAACTCTTCATACTGAATATGAAAATACTACTGTTTATGAAACATTAGGATACTTCTTAGTTTTAGATAAGGATTATAATGAAGCATTAAAGTATAATCTTTTAGCTTATGAATATGATGCGGATAACTCAGTTATCATGGATAACTTAGCACAATCATATTATTTTACTGGCGATAAGGAAAAAGCAAAAGAAATTTATAATAAACTTCTTGAGCAAGAACCTAGTATGCCTGAACCATATTATTTCTATGGATTAATATTAAAAGATGAAGGTAACGTAGAAGGTGCTTTAGAATATTTAGATAAAGCCTTAACAAAAAAAGAGTCTTATTTATCTGAATTAAAGAAAGATACTATAAGAGAAACAATAGCTGAATTAAAGCTTTAATTAATAGCTTTTCGTTTTAATAAAAAAGGATTATATCTAGACCGTCGTTATATGGTCATTGATATAATCCTTTTGTTTTAAGTTATGTATTATAAATATCACCTTAAATCACTATATTATTTACATAAGGCCTTTTGAAATTTATCTTCCATAAACTCTCTAGCCTCTTTGATATCTTTTCTATAATCTCCAAAGCCTGTGTACCAAAACTCTGTTACAAATCTTCTTACTCCCATATCAAAGGATGTTTTTATTATTTTCTCAAAATCTACATGTCCTGTTCCAAAAGGAATCTCTCTAAATTTTCCTGGAACTGTTTCTTTAAGGTGTACAGCCATGACATGACCTTCTCCAATTTTTAAATCTTCAATAACATCCTTTTTATAAATATTAGCTGCATTAGTTATATTACCACAATCAGGATATACTCCTAAATATGGTGAGTCTATCCTATTTACATAGTTCATGGCTTTTTCTACAGTATTCATAAACTCTGTTTCCATTGTTTCAAAAGCCAATAATATTCCTGACCTTGCTGCCATTTCTGTTGCTTTTTTTAGATTTTCATAAAATAAAGCTCTTGTATTTTCATTGCCTTCCTCATAATAAACATCATATCCAGCTAACTGGATTATTCTTATGCCTAAATCATCCGCTAATTCAATAGCCTTCTCCATAATTTTCATTCCACGATTTCTTGTAACTTCATCTTCACTTCCAATAGGATACTTTCTATGCCCACTTAAACACATAGTTCTTATTGGAACTCCAACTTCATACATAAGTTTAACAAGAACTTCTCTTTCTTCCTTAGTCATATCTAGCCTTTTTAACTTTTCATCACTCTCATCTATACTAATTTCTACAAAATCAAAATTATTTTCTTTTGCACATTGAAGTTTTTCTCTCCATGTAAGTGTATTTGGCATTGCTTTCTCATATAAACCTACAAAGTACTCTTTCATAAAACTCACTCCTCTTATTTTATGCTCCTGTTTGTCCATAATAAGCATTTGGTCCATGTTTTCTTGAAAAATGTTTATTTAATAAATCATCTGACATACTATTTACCTTTTGATTTGCTAATATTTCTGTGTTATACGCCATCATTGCTACTTCTTCTAAGACTACAGCATTATGAACTGCTTCATGTGCATCTTTTCCCCAAGTAAATGGACCATGATTTTTAACAAGTACTGCAGGTATATGATCTGGATTTATATGTTTAAATCTCTCAACTATTACTACTCCAGTATTGTATTCATAATTTTCCTCAATTTCTTCCTTTGTCATATCTCTAGTACAAGGGATCTCATCTGCAAAATAATCTGCTTGAGTTGTTCCATATGGTTTTATTCCTCTTCCTGCTTGTGCAAATATTGTTGCCCATCTTGAATGAGTATGAACCACTCCCCCTATATTCTCAAAAGCTTTATAAAGTTTTAAGTGAGTATCTGTATCTGATGAAGGCTTATATTTGCCTTCGATTATATTTCCCTCTAAATCAACTACAACCATATCTTCTGGTTTCATTACATCGTATTCCACTCCAGATGGCTTAATTACTACAAGGCCTTTTTCCCTATCTATAGCAGATACATTTCCCCAAGTGAAAGTTACTAAATTATATTTTGGAAGAAGCATATTAGCCTCATAAACTTCTTTTTTTAAGTTTTCTAACATATATAAAAACCTCCTTAAAATATATTAACTACCCTTTTATTTAATTGAGTATTAATTTATATTATTCTTTTAATATCACTAACTTAGAATAAATGCTTTCACCTAATAAAACTAACTAAATCAATACTCTTTAATTCTCAAAAAAAATATATTACTCTGTTACAATGTATAAAGCTGCTTGTCCTAATTCTCTATTAGCAGATATTATAATATCTCTATCCTCTTCATTTATAACCGCTACATTACTTGGTCCAACGCCAGATTCAATAACTACTGTATCAAATTTCAAATTTTCTTTATCAGTACATTGAATGTAGAATAAATCTTTATCACATCTTCTATATCCACCAATAATAGTTGGAACGCCTCTTAACTTTCCACCCCAAACAACATGTCCAAAATCCATTTCTTTTGGATATTCATAAATAACCTTATATTCATCTCCATATTTCTTATTTATTCTGAAGTATTTTCCATGGAATTCCTCAATTGTAACTAATTCATCTTCTCCATCCTCATCTATATCCACGACAGCTACATCACTTGTTGGTCTATCCATTATCTTCTCAACTTTCCACTCTTCATTTTCCTTTTGAGGTGGTGTTACTCTAAATACTCCCTCTTGTGAAGTTACAAGACCAATCATTTTTCCATCATGCTCAGCTCTGCAATATCCATGATTTTTAGTTAACCCTTCTTTTATAACTCTAAGCTCTATAGGAATATTTAAATCTTCTGGAATTTCTCCAGCATAGATTTTACCTGGGTCACTCCAATCATCCTTAAACTCCTTACTATTACATAGAACAGCGCCTAAGAAGTATAATTTTCCATTGGCCTCTAATATATCAAAACGATGTAAATATGGTAATTTAAATAATGTTTTAATCTCCCACTTACCATCAACATATTTACCCCATACTATTTCAGCATCCTCTGATTGAAATGTTGGGAAAAATCTTTGAACTGCAAGAAAGTCTCCATTTTTTCCTGGTATAGGTATTATAGACATAGTTCCGCCAGGACCATCCCATACAGTTGACTGTTTGAATCCTTCTCCTTCATACATGAAACAAGGGCCTTCCCCTTCTGTTGCTATAAGTATCTTTCTATCTCCATCAATTACTGTACTGCTAGTTGCATAACATCTATGTAAGTCAGTTAAAAATTTCTTTTCTATTTTCATCTTAATTTCCTCCACTCATAAATTTCAAAATAAGTCCTATTTATGACATAGTACCTATCCCCTAGACTACTAAAAGATAAGTACTACTTAAAATTTATATTTATTTATTAACTATATTCTCAATTATTTTCTCTTCTATTTCTTTTTCTGATAAAAGGTTTTTAAGCCCTATAACTGTAGTTCCTGAAGCTTTTGCTTTATCAAAGTTTCCTTTTAAAGCTTCTGAACAAAATACTACGTCATAACTTGAAGCCTCTGTTTTTGCTGCTCCTATACTTGTATGATGAATTGATACTGGAATATTTAACTTCTTAAAAATCTTCTCTATTTTCATTTTTATAATTTGGCTTGATCCCATTCCATTTCCACATGCTGCTATTACTTTTAACATAAATATCTCCTCCTAAATTACACCATTCTTTTACTTACATATTTTAAATTTTATTTATTTCATTTTACCTAGTTAGAATCAAATCCTAACTAGGTATTAATTTAAAACTAATTTTGAACTGCTTCTTGCTCTTTGTCTTCTAGGTATCCTTCATAGTCTTCAACTAATTTGAAGTAACCTTTTTTATTTTTAAAGTATTGAATTTGAGGTATTAAAAGCATACCTACGATTGCTATTATTACTCCTATATAAGCGAATTTATCCATTAATACTCCAATTACAGGCCATAATGTATCCCAGTCAAAGTTTCCATGCCATCCTCCAAACTGAGCTAATCCGAAGTAATAAGCTGCAAATGCTCCACCTAAAACCTGAATAATACCAGATACAAAAGGAATTATCATTGCTGCTTTTAATCCACCTTTTCTATTAGCAAATACTGCGAAAGTAGCATTATCAAAGAATAGAGGTACGAATCCACTTATTATTAAAACTGGGCTTTGGAATACTACAAGTCCTATAATTGCTAGGAATTGTCCTAAAGCTCCAAATAAGAATCCAATTGTTACTGCATTTGGATGTCCAAATCCATAAGTAGCTGCACAGTCTACAGCAGGGACTGAACCTGGAAGTATTTTATTTGAAATACCTTGGAATGACTCAGTAAGTTCTGAAACGAACATCCTAACACCCATTTGTAATATACTTAAGTACACTGCGAAATTAAGTGATTTTTCTAATATATAGAATAAGAAGTTTGTATTTTGATTAAATCCTTTATCAATTGTATGCATTAAATCTGGTCCAAGTATTCCCATGATTATTCCAAAGAATACAGTCATTAATATACCAGTTGCTACAACGTTATCACTAAATATAGATAAAAATCCAGGAAGCTCTAAATCTTCAATACTCTTCTTGCTATTTCCTATTTTTCCTGCAATCTTATCTGTTATCCAAACACCAAGCATTTGTTGGTGTCCAATTGCAAATCCACCACCCTCAGTAAGATCTTGGCATGGTTCAACAGTAAGATTTGAAAATACTGCCCAATATGTTCCTAGTAATAATCCTAGCATTACTACTACACCCATATTACTTAAACTTGGGAAACAATAGAATACTAACCATAAAGCTGTAGCTGATTGTTGCACCATTACATGACCAGTAATAAATACTGTACGAACTTTTGTAAATTTTCTAAGTAATACAAGTACTAAATTGAATAAGAATGCTATAAGTAAAACTACCATCATCATTGAGAATGACTTACCTATACTTCCTATTGCCTCTTGTGCTGCAGTTTGTCCAAAATAAGGATCTATAACTGCTGCCTGTAGATTAAACCTATCTTTAAGACCTGCAAGTATTGGACGGAAGTTACTAACAAGTCCACCTGCTGCAACGTTTAAAATTAAATAACCAACTGTTGCTTTTATAAATCCTGCTAAAGCATCATAGAAAGGTCTTTTAAGTAGTAAGTAACCAATAAGAACTATAAATCCAATAAAAAATGCAGGTTTTGTTAGAATGTTATTCTGGAAAAACTCCCAAATGTAGATTATAAAATCCATAATATTTCTCCTCCCATTATCCCTTTTATTATTCACTTTTAAGAACTTGTTAAAATGACATTTATTATTACTGTTTAATTGATAACTTGACTTAGCTAAATTCCTCTAGTTTTATTATGTATTTATAGATTCCACAGCACTTTAGGCATCCTCTATACTAAAGCACTGTAGAAGCTTTAGAATCTTATTTTTCTAATCTCTATATTAATTTTTTAAGATCTTCAACTGAATTAGCCTGTAGAAGCTTGTCTACTGTTTCTTCATTAGAAATAAGTTCTACCATTCTTGTAAGGTTTTGTAGATGAACATCATTATCTACTGATGCTAAAACGAAGAACAGCTGAGCATCATACTCTTCACCCTCTCCAAAACTCACAGGAGTATTCGTTTTCATAAAACATATAGCAGTTTCATTAACTCCATATCCCTCTTGTGCATGTGGTATTGCTATCTTTGGAGCAATTACTATATATGGTCCATGTTTTTTTATACTTTTTATTATTAAATCTGCATATTCTTTCTCGATGGCTTTTTCATTTTCTAAAGGAGCACATGCAGCTTTCACTGCATCCTCCCAATTATCAAAACCTTCGTGGAAAGAATATCTTCCTTTTTCTATTAATTCTTTTAGCATATCAATACCCTCCACCTTTAATCTTATAGGAATGAATTATATGGTAAGTTTATATCTACTGAGAAGCAATCATCAAATCCTCTTGGATAATGGTACTCTCTATTATCCTTATCTGTTGGGAATGTAAATTTTCCACCTACTTGCCATATGAATGGTTTAAATTTATATTGTAATCTGTATTTTTTCATGTCGTATAATGCTAATATTTCATGTGTATCAGCTTGGAAGTTTGACCATATATCATGATGGAATGGTATAACAACCTGTGTGTTTAAAGCTTCTGCCATTCTTAAAATATCAACTGAAGTCATTTTATCTGTAATTCCCCTTGGATTTTCTCCATATGAACCAAGTGCAACATCTATCTTATAATCATTTCCATGCTTAGCATAGTAATTTGAATAATGTGAATCTCCACTATGATATAGATTTCCGCCAGGAGTTTGAATTAAGTAATTTACAGCCTTGTAGTCCATGTCCACTGGCATTTTTCCTCTTAAATCTCCTTCAGGAGGTGCTGTTATTAATGCTGTTCTATCAAAAGATTCTAAGGCATGTAATTCAATGTCTTTTATCTTTACTACATCTCCAGGTTTAACAACTATACATCTTTCTTTAGGTACTCCCCAACCAACCCATTTATCTACACAAGCTTGAGGTCCTATAAATGGAACATCTGGTGAACAGTTTTTAAGTACTGCTGCAGCAACATTTATATCTATATGATCATTATGATCATGTGTTGATATTATTGCATCAACATTTTTTATAGCAAATGGATCTAAAACAAATGGTGCTACTCTTAAATTAGGTTGTAATTTCTTACCTCCACACATTCTTGCCATTTGATGTTCTGGATTTATGTAAGGATTCTTTTTAGTTTTCTTACCACTTCCACACCAGAAGTCTATACATATGTTAGTATTTCCTTGAGTTTTTACCCAAATGCCTGTACATCCTAACCACCACATTGAAAATGTTCCAGGTTTAACAATTTCATTTTCTATTTCTTCATTTAACCAAGTTCCCCATTCTGGAAATGTATTTAATATCCATGATTCTCTTGTTATTTCATTTACTGTACTCATAATTTATCCCTCCATACCTTTGATCGTTTTGAACGTTTATTAAGTTCCTTCAATCACCTTATGACTAAATTATATATTGTAATTGTTTTCTTTGCAAGTATTTTTTGAATGTTTTTCATATTTTTTTGAACTTTTTATTAAAAATCACACTTCAAAACTCCATTTTATGTTCTTTTTGTTCGTTTTATAGTTATTTTATTGATTTATTAATACCTTTTATGTACAATTATTATACAAAGTAATTTATGTTATATTATTAGATATTTTTAAAAGATTTAGAAATTTTAACATAAATTATAATTTTAGATTTATAATAGTCGTTGAAATAGATACAGTATTAAGTGATATTAATTATCATAGTTTTTACAAATCAATAAATTTATAAGGAGGCGTTATAATGAAAAATGCAAAAGGATTTGTTTTTAAAAGACAACAAGCAATATTAAAATACCTAAAGGATCACAAATTTGCTAAGACTGAAGATTTAGCAACCCTATTAAATACATCAAATATTACTATAAGAAGAGATTTTCAAAATCTCGAGAAAGAAGGAGTCATAAGAAGAAAATACGGAGGTGCTGAACTTATAGAAGGCGCTCTAAATGAAGACCCTTATTTTAAAGAAAGCACTGAAGAAATAGATCAGATAAAATCATCAATAGCAAAAAAAGCTGCAGAATTTATAGAGGATGGAGATAGTATTTTCATAAATTCTAGTTCAACAGCCATAAAAGTTTTAGAATATATAGAAGATAAACGAGTTTTGGTTATAACAAATAACGGAAAAATACTTGGAATGGACTTATCCCCTAGAGTTGAAGTAATACTTACTGGTGGAGAAGTTTACGGAAGAAAACAATCAATGGTTGGCGATATAGCTACTCAAATAATTTCAAAAATAACTGCTACAAAATGTTTCATGGGAGTTAGCGGTATAAACGCTAATACTGGTATAAGCACATCAGTTTTACAAGAAACAACAGTTAATATGAAAATGTTAGAAAACTGTAATGGACCAACCTTTATACTAGCTGACAACTCAAAAGTTGGAATTCATCATAATTTTTCTAGTGGAGATATTTCAAAAGTTAATCATTTAATTACTAATAAAGGTTCAAAAGAAAAAGAAATCAAAGAGCTTGAAGATGCTGGAGTTAAAATAATCTTTGCATAAGGTAATTTTATATTTAATAAAATCAACAAATTATATAAAATCTAAAATAACAAAAAATATTACTGGAGAAGCTATGAAATTAAATATAATCATAGTTTTCCAGTAATATTTTTCACTTTCACACCCTTATTATGTTATCCCAATAGCCATAATCATTTTAAACTTATTTAACTTGATTGTTTAATTCGTCAACAGTTATAGTTCTACATCCTCTTTCCTTCAATGCTGAAAGTATTTTTATTATAGGAGAATCCTCAGAAAATCCATATATTTGCTCTTTATTAGAAATACTTTTTTCATCTTTTATACTTCCCAAGAACTTATATGGATGTATAAAAAATGCTGTTAATATTTCATTACTATAACTCTCTATTCTATTGGCAACAGTCTGTCCATCATCTTTAACATAGCCTAATGGAGCCGGCACATATAATGTTGATCTATTACTTAAACTTATTAAAGGGTTTAAATTCCAATATCCTGCATATGGCTCAAACATTATTGGAAAATAGTTTTCTATTATTTTTTGTTGTCCTCTATCAGCTTTATAATGAGGACTTTCAAAAAATCCTATAGGTATATTTAATGTATTAGCTGTCTTTAAAGCTGAATTTATAACATTTAAGACATTCTTCCTATTACTATTAACATTCCATTTTAGTTCAACACCAACTCCACTTATTTCTTTGTTATGTTGATGTGTATACCCATGCAATCCAACTACTGCTCCTCTATTTATTAAATAATCTAGCATATTTATAAAATGAACATTCTCAAAATCATTATTTTTTAATAAATCATTATCAATATTTTCTTTAGGATTTATATACCTAGGTATCCAAGCTATGTGGAAAGCAATATTATTCGCTTTAAAATAATCTCCTAAATACTTCATTTTCTCCATATTATTATCTTTAGAAAATACGCCTCCTGCTGACACATCTTCTATTCTTATCAATGCAGCTTTACCATTATCCACCTTATAATCAGGCTTTATGATATTATCCTTTTCATTAAATAGATATATAGACTTACTTTCTTTATACCAATCATCTTTCAAATTTAAAATCTCATTTAAATCATTTATAGATATGTACTTTTCATTATTTATTTCTAATATTTCACCTCTAAGGCTTAATAATTTATTGTTTATGTAAATCTTTTTATTGTCTAAATCTATATAATTTCCATTAGTCTTATTTAAAAACTTATTATTTTCTTGCATGGCTTGTCCTAAATTTATTGCATCCTCTAAAGCAATATAATATCTTAAGTTTTTTTCATAAATATTACTCTTTAAATTAATTTTATTATTATTCATGAAAATATTTAATCCATCAACCTTAGTTATGTCTCTATTTTTTTCTCCATCTATCTTAATATACTCTCTTTCTTTTCTTTTAATATTAGAATTATAACTTAATTTATTATCATCAACTCTTATATCAGTAATAGAATACCCTCTAAACCTCCATATTTTAAATACTATTACTAAAATAGCTACTAAAAAAACAATACCAATTAGAGCAAATATCTTTTTCTTCACTTGTACACCTCTTAAATTAAAATATATTAAAACTTTTAGCTATCATTTATTGTTACTTAAAAACAATAATAGCACATATTGACTATTAAAAAAATCAATATGTGCTATATTTATCTTGCCCAGTCATGAAGATTGTCTTTCATTTCTTGTAATCCATCCATTAATGTGTATCCATCACCATCATTTTTAGCTATACGCTTAACACTTCCAAATGGTCTATCTAAGCTTAATTTATCTTCTCCAGTAAGAACCCAAAGTGTTCTATAATTTATAGGTCTAACTTCTAATTCCTTCTCTCCTACACCATCTGTAAAATAAACTAATATATGATTTCTCATATTGTTTTCTTTAATATATCTAAACACTGGTGAGAATTTTGTTGATCCATTCTTTTTACTTCTTGGCTTTATATCCTTTATCCCTTTAAGGTCATAAACTCTTCTTATCTCATCATCACATTCAATAACCTTTATTTCAGCACTTTTATTTTTAACTATTCCTAAAACTTCAACTATTATATTTTCAAATTCTTTATCAGAAATAGATGCTGAAACGTCTATTGCTATTAATATCTTTGGAACTGAATTTGGAAGTTTTCCTCTTAAATCCAACCTATCTGGAAGCCTTCTATCTTTTCTTGTAATAGTTTTTCTATAGCTCCCCCTAGTTGTAGGAAGTATATTCTTTAAAAATTCACTCCATTTAATTTCTGGTTTTTCTTTCATAAGAAGTATTATTTTCTCTAAATCCTTAGGCGCTTTACCTTTATAAGCATTTATTGCAGTTTTTTTAGTTGTACCTTCAAGGCTATCTAAACTTACAGAAACCTCTTCCCAAACTTCATGAGACTCTCCTTGATCTACTAAATCTCCTGCTTCTCCATCTTTATCTAATATTCCATACTTCTTTCTTCTTTCTATAGCCTTTTGGATTTCCTCAGCATACTTCTCCATTGGCATATCCGCTTTTAAATCTATATTATATTCTAAATTAACATAGTCTAATCTCTTGCTATATGCTGGCAAATTCTTAATATACTGATTTATAGCTATATCCATAGCTATACTTACTGCAAGCTTAGAATATTTTCTACTTAAAGCTTTTTCCCTCTCATAATGAGACATCATTATATGATATACCTCATGTTTTAAGAGAGCTTGCATCTCCTTTAAATCACACTCTAGTATTATTCTTGGATTAAATGCCATTGTAAAGTGACCTACCTCTGGCTTGGTTGCTATAGGCCACTTTATATCTATTCTTATTATTCTTTTAACATGAATAAGAAACTGACCAAAAAAAGCATTTTCTTTATCATAAAATGAAATTATAACCTTCTCTATAAGATTCCAAAACTCTCTATTAAAATCTTCAGTTAACTCTCTATTTTCATATTCTGCTTCTATAACTTCATTAAGAAGCTTCCTTCTAGTTCTTTCAAAATCCATAAGATTTTTCACCACCTAGCTATATATATCAAAGAATGCCTCCAAGAACTTATCTTCCTGTAATAATTTATTGTAAAGCTCCCTTGAATGGTCGCTTTTTATCTCCTTCATTATTCCAAGTCTTAAATCCTTTGGATAACAGCTTAACAAATCTGAGAATACTCCAAGTTCTTCATCATATTTATCTAAAGCCTCAAGGTAGTGTAATGCACTCTTTGCTATAATATACATTCTTGAGTGATTTTCACTCATTATTCTTTCTCTTACATTGAATCCTAAAACCTTACTTTCAAATATTTCTTCATTTGAAATCATTGGTTTATTTAATGTATTTATATATGATATAAATTCTTGTGCTATAGTTGAACCTACGTTCCCTTTTAAAGCACTATAAAGTATTTCCTTAGAGAAGTTCTTTTTATTTTGTAAATAAACTTTATAAGCCTTAGAAACCCTCTCCCAGCTTCTTGGAGTCGCCTTTATAGTCTCTAATGAGTTCGGAGTGTGGAAGTACTCTGGAAAAGTTGATAAGAACTCAATTATATGCTCATGTATATTTCCTTCTCCCATGGCCCAACTCATCCATTGCTTTAAATTAGAGCTTATGTCAATCCACACAAACCTATCTTCCTGTGCTGGGTCCATCTCAACAACTTGATAATCACTATCCTCATAGTTGTCATACTTATTTGATGGGTTCATAGCTGCAAGTATATAAACATCTTCACTTAACTTATACCCATTTATCTCTCTATTTAAGATAAGATTCATAAGCTCTTGTTGAACTGCATGTTCACACCTATTTAACTCATCTATGAATAGTAAAACTCTTTCTCCTCTTTCTAAACAATAATCTATTTCCATAAGCTTAACATGTGTTGCATATCTTGTTACGCTTCTTTGTATCTTTTGTCCACTGCAAACCACATCTTTCTTTTCAACCATTGGTAGTCCACCAATTTCTCCTTCTTTAAGAAGATTTCCATCTATAGTTACTAAATGATAATTGTTTATTCTACAAAGTTCTCTTGCTAAAGAAGTTTTACCTATACCACTTTCCCCTATTAAAAGTGGTACTTCCCCTGTCATAAGAACTAAATTAACTGTGCTTAATGCCTCTTTAAAATCCACTTTAGTCGTACCTTCTTTCTCTCTAGTTTATATTGATAACATACTGTCTACTAATATTACTTTTGCCTTTTTACTTCCATACTCTTTAACAAACTCTACCTTATTCATCTCTAAAACTTCTAAATCTAAGAAATCTAAAAGATATTTTTCATTAATATCCTCTTCATTTACCTTTTTCATTAAGATATCAATAACCATATCAATATCTAAGCTTTCATAAAGATATTTAACTACATTTATGTTATCTCCTATAAATGTTTCTAAATCTTCATATGTGTAATTAGGTAAGAAGTTTATCGCTTCAGCATCTTCTTTAACAGCTTCTCTCATCGCTTCTAAAGTTGGTTCTTTAACAAACTTTATTGCTGACCAGTGATTCTTTACTGCTATAAGTTGAACCTCTGGTGATGGTTCTTCAATATACTTTATAGAATCATAATCTCTATCAACAGCCATTTGCTTTAATTTTTCTGAAGGATTTTTAACAAATTGAATTGCCCATCCTTTTGTTTTTATAGCTTCTTCTATAACTTTTTCTGTTGGTTCTTTGATAAGCTTTAATGAATTCCATAATGATTTAACCGCTAATATACAAAGTTCCTCTGAAGGTTCTTTAACGTATTCTATAGTTCCTGGATTTCTTCTAACAGCCTCTTCCTTAACTTTTTCACATTGATTTTCAATGTATTGGATTGTAAAAGGATTTTTCTTAACTGCTTCTAACTGAATTTCCTCTGATGGATTTTCAATTTCTCTTATATATAAAGGATTTTCCATAACCTTCTTTTTTAGTTCTAATTTATCTATGTTACTCATAATACACATCCTTAATTCTAATTTATATATTTAAGTATTAGCTTTACACTCTTCAATAATCTTATAAATTAAAGCCTTTATTTTTTACGTACTTATATACAAATCATCTAAAAAAATAAAATTATTACAATATGTTTTATAAAATCATATTTAACACTATTTATTATATAATAATTATTATTAATAATAAACCCCTTTTATACATAAAAATACCGCCTTAATTTTAAGGACGGTATTCTAAGTATTTAAAGCTATTAAATATTAAACTTATCTATATCTCTTTGAACTGCTTGTAAAAGCTTATTAAGCTCCCAAACTTCGCCTTCTTCTATAAGCTTATTTAAGCTTATCTGATATCTTGAAGCCTCTGCAACCTTACCTATAGAGATAAGAGTTAGTATGCTGTTCATTATGTTTGTTATAATATCTGATTTAACCTCAAATAAAGTCTGAGCATCCTTTATCTCATCCTTTATCTCAAGCATTTCTTCATCTAGCATAAATGCTGCATCTGCCGCTCTCTTCAGCTTAAATTGTATATCTTTCGGTAAGTTTTTCCTATATTTATAATTTAAAGAATGTTCGATTGTAGCCCAGAAATTCATGGCCAAAGTTCTTATTTGAAACTCTGCTAATATATCTCTTTGCCCTTCTGCCATATTTATAGGATATCTTATAACCACATGGTAACTTCTATAACCACTTGGCTTGACATTACTAACATAATCCTTCTCATAAAGAACCTGCATATCTTTTCTATTTCTTATTATTCTAACAACAGTATCTATGTCATCAACAAACTGACACATAATTCTTATGCCTGCGATATCCTCCATCTCATATGGAATTCTGTCTATAGGAATACTGTACTTATTTGCTTTTTCTAATATACTAGAAACCTCTTTTACCCTTCCAGTTACAAACTCTATTGGAGAATACTCATTTTTTCTTCTAAATTCTTTTCTAATACTTCTTAACTTGACCTTAAGTTCATTTACAGCTTGATCGTAAGGTGTTAAAAATTCTTTCCAATTTTGTATAGCCATAGAATCACCTATTTCCTAACTCTCTTAGAGAATTTTTTCAAACTCTCCTCGATAATTATAACAAAAAAAGTATTAAAACTAAAGTTACTCTAAAATTTTTATAGGATCAAAATCTATGTAATCACAGCTTGTTAACTTATAATCTATTCCATCTCTCTCTTCATTTAAAACTCTTCCTCTAAGAGCCATACCATGAAGATGACCATATATAACTATATCTACTTCAAACTCTTTGAAAAGCTCTATAAAAGCTGAATCCTCAAATTTCTCATTTGTAGGTGGATAATGAACCATACAAATTATATTATCATAACCAGCCTTCTTAGCCTCTTCTAAAGAAAGTCTTAATCTTATTTGCTCTCTATCATAAATTTTCTTATCTTTTTGAGTAAATTTATCGGACCCCTCACAAATCCAACCTCTACTTCCACATATAGCCCAATCCTTATATGTAAAGAAGTTATTTTGTATAAACTTAGTATTTTCATACATACTATTTAGCTTAGTTATACTTCCCCACCAATAATCATGATTTCCCTTAATTATTATCTTCTTTCCTGGAAGTTCATTTATCCAATCTAAGTCATCCTTACTCTCATCAGACTTCATTGACCAAGAAATATCACCTGCTATTAAAACAGTATCATCCTCAGTAATCTTACTTTCCCAATTTTCCTTTATCTTTTCATGATGATTTATCCACTTATCGCCAAAGATATCCATAGGCTTATCAGTATTAAGTGCTAAATGCAAATCTGAAATAGCATATAACGCCATATTTCATCACCTTTCATCTTCTAATTTACTAGTACTTTATTATACACGCTTATCAATTATCTATACAAGTTTTCTAAACTCTATAAAAAAGGAGTGTATTTAGGTGTTTCACCCATACACTCCTACTTTGTTCAAAAGGTATTATACTAAAACTATTTTGTTATAGTTTTTCTTACCTCTTTTGATTAAAACCTCTCCATTTTCAAAGTCTGACTCTTCTAAAGTCTTTTTGAAATCTTGAACCTTTTCACCATTTAATGATAATCCACCTTGCTTAACAAGTCTTTTACCTTCAGCTTTTGATGGCATGATTTCAGCTTCAACTAAAACGTCTAAAAGCTCTGTTCCTAGCTTTTCTCTTGACATTTCGTAAGTTGGAACATTACTCATATCTCCACCTTTTCCGAATAAAGCTTCAGCTGCTTGACCTGCCTTAGTAGCTTCCTCTTCACCATGTATAAGTTTAGTTACCTCAAATGCTAAAACTTTCTTAGCTTCGTTTATTTGAGATCCTTCTAAACTTGAAAGTCTTCTTACTTCATCCATTGGAACGAATGTTAATAATTTTAAGCATTTTTCAACATCTGCATCATTAACATTTCTCCAGTATTGGTAGAACTCATATGGTGAAGTTTTTTCTGGGTCTAACCATAATGCACCATTAACTGTTTTACCCATTTTTTGTCCTTCTGAGTTAGTTAATAATGTACAAGTCATAGCAAAAGCACTTTCTTGTGATTTCTTTCTTACAAGCTCAACACCAGCTATCATGTTTGACCATTGGTCATCTCCACCTAGCTCCATTTTACAGTTATATTTCTTATTTAAAACGTAGAAGTCATATCCTTGCATTAACATGTAGTTAAACTCTAAGAATGAAAGTCCTCTTTCAAGTCTTTGCTTAAAACACTCAGCTGAAAGCATTCTGTTAACTGAGAAATGAACTCCAACTTCTCTTAAGAATTCAACATAGTTTTGGTTTAATAACCAGTCAGCATTATTAACAAGTATAGCCTTGTCATCTGAGAAATCTATAAATTTCTCCATTTGCTTTTTAATGCAAGCAACATTATGAGCTATAGTCTCATCAGTCATCATTTTTCTCATGTCAGTCTTACCACTTGGATCTCCAATTGTAGCAGTACCTCCACCAATTAAAGCTATTGGTCTATGTCCAGCCTTTTGCATATGAGCCATGAACATCATAGCTATAAAGTGTCCTACGTGTAAACTATCTGCTGTTGGGTCAAATCCTATATAAAAAGTAACTTTTTCCTTTTCTAAAAGTTCTCTTGTTTCAGCTTCATGAGTAAATTGTTTTATGTACCCACGTTCCATTAACGTATCTAATACATTAGCCATTTGTTATCCCTCCAAAAAAATTAAATCCAGCATTATTCGCTGGTGCTAAATTTAGCATATCATATATCATATAGTATATCCTTTATTATAATAATTCTCAATTGATTTACTAAAAAAATAAGAACTATAATTTAAATTATAGTTCTTATTCTATGCATAGTTTCATATATTGTTAAAATTCTATGCTTATCTATATTAATCTAAAAATTATTTTCTCATCTAGCTAAAATATCATGCTACATATTTCTTTATATTATCAGGAATAATTCTTGCTTCCCCATGAACATTCAAAAATACGTTTACATTTAATTCTCTACTCATATTTTCTATCTTCTCTAAGTAGTTTCCAAGTTCATCCAAATCAATTTTATTTAATATATCCGCAATACTGTCAACATATATACTTTCAACGTCATAATCTCTTGATGCTATTCCTTGTAAAAACCCCAAAAATTGTTCATAGTTATTTACGCAATAATTATCCATTGGTATCAATCTAACTTTCTTGTCCAATTGAAGCATTCTTCTATTGTCATTATCAATAAATATAATACTTCCCTTTGACTTTTCAACTTCCTCATTAGCTAAGTTTATTAAATTCTTGCTTTTTCCAGCACCTTTTTGATTTAAGAATAATTGAATCATCTTTACCACCCCTTATAAATATTTAAAAACAGGTAAAAACTTCCTTTTATATATAATATTCAGAACTTTCTGAAATTATTAACTTATTCTTTTATATTTATTAAATATAAATTTAGTTATTTCTTCATCACTTAGTTCTATAACTTTTACATTATTAAAACTTTCTTTTAGCTCCTTTCCACCTAAATTATAATTCATCTCACCTTCTCTACTATCTAGTGTAATTATCTTTTCATATATCCACATATTCCTTCTTATATATCCAAATCTGCCATCCCTATATCTTTTAATGATTTCTCCTGGGCAATATATACTCAAATCTTTGTTTCCTATTACAATCTCAATTATTCTATTATATTGAGAATAATCTCTATAAAGCATAATATTTCTAACAGTATCATTTATCAAAGCAAAAGGATATTCATTTGGAACTATTTCTCTTAACTTTCTTTCGACCTCTTTCATCATAGCTAAAATATTCCCTCTAATTAAAAATGTTTGTCCACCATTTAATAAACTCTTTATTTTAACTATATTATGAGGAAGATATAAATTATTCATATCAGAAAATACTAATAATCCTCCCAAAGTACATACAGACTCGCCAGATATATTATTCTTGTAAATAATATTACTACTGTTTAATAAAAACTCCTTATTTTCAGAAGTTAGCTTTATCCCCTTAAGATAAAAATACTTTCTTAATATTTCATCATTTAAAAGTTCAACACTACTCTTAACAATAGGACATGTTTCTAAATTAAAGCTTATTCCTTTTTGAAAGGCTGATAATAATTCCTGCTTTCTCATAACATCAGTTGTTGACCCTCTTCTTATATAGAAGGCACCATTTTCTCTAACTTGATATGGTTTTTGATAGCTATTATAAATAACTATGACAAGAATTCTTTTGCCCTCTAAAAAGTTTTCTTCTAAACTTATAGGTACTGGTGGGTCTATTCTTGAAGATATAATCTGTTGAAGTCTTTCCTCTGTTAAATACTTTTCTTCAAAGCCAACTATCCTCTTAGTCTTATCTTCAACACCAATTATTATATACCCTCTTCCCCCTCTTGAATTGGCTATGGCACAAACATCCTTAGCAAGTTCCTTTTTAGCTCCCTCTGTAAAAGGTTCTAACTTCAGTTTAAAATCAAGTTTTTCATATTCATTTTTTTTCAATAAGTTTTTTAGCTTATTATTATTCATAATAACCCTCTTCTTTAAATCATTTTAGAAAAATTTTAAACTTTCCTTATAATGATTATAATATATCTCCAATAAAATAGCCTATAGAACATTATATTCCATAGGCTATAGTTAATTGCTTAATATATAATCTTTTATAAAGTATTTCCTGTTATTGTTGTTCCATTAATCTCTACATTAACACTTATAGATAAATCAGTTATTTCTATAGGATCTTTAGATAGTAACTCATCTGGATATTTTCTATAAAATAAATTACCTACATTTGCAATATCTAATCCATTCTCCTTAAAACTATTAAATAAGAGTTCAACGTATTGCTTAATTGTCTCCTCTTCTTCCGCTTCTAAAAGTTTTAAAAGTTTTTCATCTACTATAAGTCTTGATTGAGATTCTCCAATTGAGCATTTTATTGTAATATCCTTATATAAAGTTATCTTTTCTCCATTATAACTTATAGATGTCTTAGTTTTAGCATCTGCTATATCTAATGTTACAAAACTATTTGGATCTTGCGGACTCATAGCCTCTAAAGTACCTTTTTTAAGTTCACCTATTAAAAGATTATAACTCATACCTTCTTCGGCAGTTATTCTTCTAACTAGTTCCTCATTTTTTAGTAAAGCACCACCACTTAACTCTAAGCGTTTTTCTTCCATATCATTTCTTATACTTAATGCACCTAAAACCATAAGATTTCCATAATTTGTTCTGCTTTCTAGGTAATCATTAGCATCTATAGCTATAACTCTAGGACTTTTGCTCATTCTTTGAACTAACTCATCAATAAATACACCTAAATATTCCTCATCAACAGTTACATCATTTAAAAGTTCTTCTGGAGATCCAAATAGTACAAACATATATGGTCTAACCATAAATTCTTGATTTTTATCTATTATATCAATATATCTTTTTATTCCATTTTTAGCGGCCTTCTCTGTAAATATATATCCCTTACATTGAGTAAAATCCAATTTACTACTAGAATATAAATTTATTTCTTTCATAGCTTCCAAAACTGTTTTTCCAGTTCCTTTATACAACACTCTTCTTCCCTTATCAGAACTTTCATTTGAACTTCTATAAGGTTTTACACAATCTAAATATATATCTACATTTCCAACTTCATTTTCATCAAATACCATACTTGTTACAAAAGTAACTTTATTTATATCTTTATAATTATAACAACTAATAAACATAGTTGATGCAATTATCATTAGTAATAAACTAGTTGTAACTTTCTTTAGATTCATTTCTACCATCCTTACTAACTATGTTTTGAGATATCTCATCTAATCTTCCTCTTATGATAATATCCTTAAATTTATATGTATTTAAAGTTCCTAATGGGAATAAGTATGGGTATTTGCAACTTCTTAAATGAGCTAAATGAGCTAATAAAACAACTCCGGCCAAAACCAAACCAGGAATTCCAAATAAGGCTGAAGTAATTACAATAATAATACTCCATATGGATACTGCTCCATAAAGTTTAGGTATCAAAAAGTAGCAAACCGCACTCATAGCAACCACTACTATTGTAATTCTTGATGCTATACCAGCACCTACAGCAGCATCTCCTAATATTAACCCTGAGACTAAACTCATTGAGGTTCCTATTGGTTGAGGAAGCCTTAATCCTGCTTCTTTAATTATTTGGAATAAAAGCATCATTATAATAACTTCTGCTACAATAGGGAAAGGAACACCTGCCCGCGCTACAGCTAGCCTAAAAACAAATATACTAGGTAAAACCGAGAAATGATGTGTCACTAAGGCAACATAAATTCCGGGTAAAAACATAGCTATAAAAAATGCCATCCACCTTAAAATTCTAGTAAAATTAGTAAAATACCTATTTAGATAATAATCATCTGGTGTTTGAAAGTTTTCTATGAAAAAAAATGGTACTGTAAGTACAAATGGTGTTCCATCAACTATTACAGCTACTCTTCCTTCTAGAAGTTTTGCTGCCACTTCATCAGCCTTCTCTGTATATCCTACTGTATCGAAAGGAGTTTTATCCTCTCTTATCTTGGCTTCAATATAATTGGTATCAAGTATAAACTTATAATCTAATGTTTTTATTTTTTCTCTTATCTCATTTACCAAATCAGTTGGAGCCTTATCTTTGATATATGATAAGCAAACTACTGTTTGAGTATCTTCTCCAACATATAATGGCTCAAATTTTAAATTATAATTTTTAATTCTTCTTCTAAGCAATGTAACATTATCCACAAAAGCTTCGTTAAATCCTTCTCTTGGTCCCTTTAATACAGCTTCTGTTATAGGAATACCAACACCTCTTCTTGTGTATCCTTTTGTTTCGCAATAAATTACCTTTTCGTGATTTTTAAATATTATTACAACATCTCCAGATAAAACGTGTAATAATGTGTCATTTTTATCCTTTGACCAGTTAGTTATGTTTATATCTATTACTTTAGTCATAATGTCATTTTCGTCTTTTATTCCATCACTAACTAAAGTAAGTGGTTTAATTATGTACTCACTTATAAATTGTGTTGAGCATAATACATCCATAAAAACAATTGTAGCTGGTCCTAAAGCTGTTTCCACCTCCCTGTACTTGACATCAAAACTGTCTTTTAATTTTTCTTTTAAAAATTCTAATTGCTTTTGCATCTTATTTATCACCCAAAAATATTATCCGCTAGTATTATGTTTAATATTCATTATTTTGAGAATACTAAACTTTGTAAATTATAAAAGAAACGAGGTGATAGCTGTGGGAAAACTCAGTGCTAGGCATTTTATATTTTTCATCATTGCTGCAATAAGTACATCTTTAGTGAGTTATACCTCTCTATTTATAAAATTGGGGGGAAGAGATTCGTGGATTTTCACTATAGCTTCAGGAGTGATTTTTTTCTTTGTAAGCACTTATATTTTTAGTGTTATATCTAAAATAAATTATTATGACTTCAAAGAAACTTGCTATATTGTTTTAGGAAAGGGACTTGGAAATGTATATATAATTCTATTCTCTTTAACTCTTATATTAGTATGTATAGAATCAGCTTCTGTAAGTGCATCTTCTATACATGTTAATATATTTGCCGAAACGCCAGTTTGGTATTGTCTATTATTCTTTATATGCACAGTATTCTTTATCGGTAAAAATAGATTCAATAGTATATTAATTATATGTATAGTTTCTATTAGTATATTTATATTAATAAATCTACTTCTTGCACTACTTAATATTAAATATATAGACTACACACTACTCTTGCCTATGTTTAAAGACAGAAGAATTTCTGAATATGTAGTCTGTGCTATAACTCAACTTGGTTCATTATCAAGTTTAGCAATAGTATTACCTATACTTCCAAGAATAGATGACAAGAAAAATCTAAAAAAAGTTTCTATAACATCAATATTGTTAACTTCAATTTGTGTTGCAATATTTGTTGTACTACTTATATCAACTTTAGGTTCATTAAGATCATCAAATATTTTTTATCCTCAATTTGTTCAGGCTCAAAGAATATACTTTGGTGGATTTGTAGAAAATGGTGCTATTTTTGTTATGATTTCATCACTACTTTCATGGGTTGTTAAGTATCTTATAACAATTTTTTCTTTATACACCATATGGAAAGATAGAATAAGACACAAAGGAACTTTTATGGCCTTAATATCAACAATAGTTTATATATTTTCTTATTTATCAGCTAAAAATGTATACACATTATTTATACTTTTAAAATACTACCAATACATAATTTTAATAGTATTTTTCATTTGTCCTGTAATCATATACACACTGGCTAATTTTAGGAAACATAAATTTAAATATTTGAGATAAAAAGTATTGTATTCTTTGTATCATATGATATAATCAGTATATAAAATAAAATTTAGTAGATAATTAATTATTTCTATCCTGTAAAATTAAATTTTATTATATGGTTAAGAAATAAAAGGGTCTAGTAAATTTTACAGGAGGTAAAGAAAAATGGAAGATAAGAATTTAGTATGTAAAGACTGTGGAAAAGATTTCGTATTCACTGTAGGAGAGCAAGAGTTCTTCAAAGAAAAAGGATTCGAAAACGATCCAGTTAGATGCCCAGCTTGCAGAAAAGCAAGAAAAGCTCAAAAAATGAATAGATAATTGATAATTAACGCAAGTTTATTCATAAATTAAAAGTTCTGCATTTTGCAGAACTTTTTTCATTGTATTTATAAAATCACTCTTATTTGGTAACATTATATAAAGTGATTTAATATATACTCACTTTACTTATTAAATTTTCCATTTGATGAATAATATTACTTTATTTTTCTAATGTTTAAGTTTTTAATTTAATTATATATATATTTATTTAAAACTATGTACTCAATTTTTTAATATATTATAGATAGATTTAGCTTTTTATGGTATATTTATGAGTATATAAAAATGAGAGAAAAGGGATGATAAACAATGTCAAATGCTGAACACTCATCAAACTTTATAAGAAACATAATAATAGATGATTTAGATAGCAAAAAGCATGATACTATAATAACTCGTTTTCCACCAGAACCTAATGGATACCTACATATAGGTCATGCAAAGTCAATAGTTTTAAACTTTGAATTAGGAAAAGAATTCAATGGTAGAACTAACTTAAGATTCGATGATACTAATCCAACTAAAGAGGATACAGAGTATGTTGAGTCAATTAAAGAAGATGTTAACTGGTTAGGATACAACTGGAGCGAATTACATTTTGCATCAAACTACTTTGATGAAATGTATAAAAGAGCTATTCTTTTAATCAAAAAAGGAAAAGCTTATGTTTGTGACTTAACTGCTGAAGAAATGAAAGAATATAGAGGAACTCTTACTGAGCCTGGTAAAGAGAGTCCATACAGAAATAGATCAGTTGAAGAAAACTTAGATTTATTCGAAAGAATGAGAAAAGGTGAATTTGAAGATGGAGCTAAGGTTTTAAGAGCTAAAATTGATATGAGCTCACCTAACATAAACTTTAGAGACCCTATCATATACAGAATAGCTCATGCTAGTCACCATAACACAGGTGATAAATGGTGCATCTACCCTATGTATGACTTCGCTCATCCACTAGAAGATGCTATAGAAGGAATAACTCACTCTATCTGTACTTTAGAGTTTGCTGACCACAGACCACTTTATGATTGGTTCGTTAAAGAATGTGAAATGGAAAGTATTCCTAGACAAATAGAGTTTGCAAGACTTAATATCACTAATACTGTTATGAGTAAAAGAAAATTAAAACAATTAGTTGATGAAGGAATCGTTGATGGATGGGATGACCCTAGAATGCCTACAGTTGCAGGTCTTAGAAGAAGAGGATATACTCCAAAGTCAATAAGAAACTTCTGTAAAGCTATCGGAGTTGCTAAAGCTGACTCAACTGTTGATTCTCAAATGCTTGAGCATTTCATAAGAGAAGACTTACAAGAAACAGCTCCAAGAGCTATGGCTGTTATAAACCCATTAAAATTAGTTATAACTAACTACCCTGAAGGAGAATCAGAAGTTCTTGAAATAGAAAACAATCCTAAGGATGAATCAGCTGGTAAGAGAGCTGTTACTTTCTCAAGAGAACTTTATATAGAAAGAGAAGATTTCATGGAAAACCCTCCAAAGAAATACTTCAGATTATTCCCAGGAAACGAAGTAAGATTAAAAGGTGCTTACTTTGTAAAATGTAACGAAGTTATCAAAGATGAAAATGGTGAAGTTACTGAAATCCACTGTACTTACGATGTAGAAACTAAGAGTGGATCAGGATTTACAGGAAGAAAAGTTAAAGGAACAATCCACTGGGTTGACGCTAACAACTGCATACCTGCTGAATTTAGACTATACGAACCACTAATCTTAGATGACTGTGAAGAAAATGAAGGAAAGCACTTCCTTGATCAAATAAACCCACATTCATTAACTGTATGTAACGGATTCATTGAGCCAAGTGCTAAAGTTGCTAAAGTTCAAGATAAATATCAATTATTTAGACATGGATACTTCAATGTTGATTCTAAGTTCACTAGTGATGATAACTTAGTATTCAACAGAATAGTTTCATTAAAGAGTTCATTCAAGGTTAAATAGTATTTTATTATTATTTAACTAGAAATATTATAAAAAAAGGATTTAGTAATGCTTACTAAATCCTTTTTCATTTTACTTAGTTATAACTTCTCCTGTTTCTACTAATTTAGATGTCTTTAAGTATTATATTATAAAAAATATATATCGTTATACTGTATCTAAAGTTATTTCATTTCATATCTTCTACAAGCTGGTGAATTGCTAATCAATACAAAATAATCATAATACTCTGTTGTAGGTGCATCCTTAACTAAAAACCTATATTTTTTAAAAGGACTATTCTCATAATTTAACTTAACTAATGTAGTTTCACCCCCAGCTGGGAAAAACTCTTCTGGCAAAGTATTTATAGGTCCATTATTATGATTTTGAGGTGTCATATTATACGAATTATTTAAAGCTGAAAGCATTGTTACTACCTTTCCCCTAGTATTCTCATATTCATTTTCTAAAAAATTAGCTAATGTTACCGGATCACTCTCATCCATAACTCCAGACTTCATTACATGCATATTACCAAACTGTCCAAAGTATTTTCCTTTTGGTAGCCTTTCATATAAAACCTTAAAATTATTTTTTATATACTTTTCTCTTAAGGCCATGCCTGGACTACTTATTGATAAATTATTTATTGAAAATGAAAAGTCGAAAAAATTATCTCCTAAATATTCTTCAAAAATATGTTTATTTTCCTCTATACCACTAGAAATTTTCTTTGCATTTACAAGAAAGTTACTCATTGTAGTCTTTCCCAACAAATTGAAATACTCCTCTATTTCCTTCGGCACTTCTTCTTTTGGTACAAGCGAATTAATATACCTCAGTGCAATATTAGGTTGATGCTCTATATCTACTCCTACAAAACTTAATTTCTTATCATCTGGTAAAGTTTTATTAAATTCATATATTCCAGATAATAGTTCATAATTTTCTTCTGTATAGCCAAAGGTTCCATGTAAAGAACTCATTATAAACTCTAATATTTCATAATCACCAGTTTCTAAAAACTCATTTAATAGTTGTGCAGTTGTATAACCTGATTCAAATAATATATATCTTACATCTGCATTCTCAACAAAGAATTTCAAGAATTCCAAATTTAACTCCATTGATTTCTTAACTGCATGAAATTCTCCAACTAAAAATATTTCATTATTTTCAATATCGTCTTTTAACCCCTTCATAAGCTCATTCTCATTTTCTTTAAAATCTAATGTAATACTATTTTTATCAAACTCTCTTTGTATATATAGATTTATAAATTCCTCTTTTATATCTCTTCCGAAAAAAATTGTTCCCAAAGCAAAAATAATAGCTATAAATCCAAAAATTTTCTTTTTCATTTTTATTAGCACCTCCAAACATAATATACATTCTCGTTTTATTATTACTATGTTAAGTAGAACTATAATAATACTTAAATATGCTAAATTAATATACAAGTTTAATATTTTAATAAATTTATATACTTAAAATTGTATTTTTGATTTATAATTATAACAAGTAGACTTATTCAAAAATTCAGTACATAATTATATAACATAAACGTAGATTATTAGGAGGTAAACATGCTTGAATTTGTAAACAAAACTGTAATCGAATACCCTATAGAGGATGTCTTCGCAATATTTGTTAAAACTGCTAAAAGAGATTTTCCTAAATTTGATATAAAAAATCCAATAGGAACTACTGTTAAAAGAGAAATCGGCAACTACTCTAAGAAAAAAGCAGAAGCTACTATAACTGTAACTGACTTTAAAGAAAATGAAATTTATGAAATAAATACAGTTACTGATACTGCTGAATATAAATCAACATATAAACTTGAAAAAATTGATGATAATAGTTGTAAACTTACATTAATTGAAGAACAAACTGTTGCAGATCTATTTGGTATATTAAATAATATAATGCACAAATTCCTTTACAAAAAAAGTATAAGAATGAGATTCCAATATTTTGTTCAAGGATTAAATGGGGAACTTCAAAGAAGAAAAGAAAATATGGAACGTAGTGCTAAAAAAACTGATTAAGATATAATTTCAATAACTCTAATATAAAATAAATTTTATATAGGGATTGTATAAAACCTTAATAATAAAAACTAAAAACATATTTCTATACTCACTGGATTTCACTGAGAATTCATGACTATTCTATTCATACTGTTTTTAGTTTTATTAGAAAGTTGTTTTTATACAGTCCCTTTTCCTTATTCCATATCATTTTCTCTACTCTATAAATCCAAAGAAATTCTATAAATAATTTAAATCAGTATTTGTTTAAATAGATTCCTTACATTTCTTCACCACTCTTAGTACCTTTTCTTAATGGAAGTGAGCCTTATTGAAAATTATTATCATTTAGTATTGACAACATATAAATCATATTGTATTATAATAACATAAATCAATTGAAACTGATTTTCATTAATAATTAAAAACAATTTTATAATATATAAAAAATTTATGAGGTGATAGATATGAAAAAACTAAATATTATTTATTGGTCAGGAACAGGTAATACAGAAACTATGGCTAACTTAATCGCAGATGGTGCAAAAGAAAACGGATTAGAAGTAAGAACTATAAATGTTTCAGAGGCTTCTACTTCAGATGTTAAAGAATGCGACATATTAGCTTTAGGTTCACCAGCTATGGGATGTGAAGTAATAGAAGAAGGAGAAATGGATCCATTTGTTGAAGAAATTTCAGGGTTAGTTTCAGGAAAACCTATTCTATTATTTGGTTCATATGACTGGGGAACTGGTGAGTGGATGGATACTTGGAAAGATAGAATGGAAGACTACGGAGCAAATGTAGTTGATACTTTAATAGTTAATAATACTCCTGAAGGAGAAGATATAGATAAATGTAAAAATGCTGGTAAAGCACTTTAATTAAATTAACTTGATTGAAAGAAAGGTGGAAGTGGTAAAATGAATAATAATTTTCTTAATCTCTTAGAATCTCTTAACAACGAAAAATACATGAGAACTTTTATATCATATTTAATTTCTCCGGTAATAACAGGGATTAAGCCCTCTTCCACTATTACTCTTTCAAAACAAGGTCACAACTTATTTAAGCTTTGGAACATGTATGGTGACGATTTATTAAAAGACCTTCAATTAAAGCATGTTCTACTTAGAGAAACAAGTAATGCCAAAGTTATTCTTATCTACGATGAGATAAACTTAATGAATACAATATATAATAGAAACTCAATGGAGTTTCTTGAAAAACTCGGCTATAATTTAGAAATGACATTAGATGATATTTTAAAACATCTAGTTAATAGATATTCGACTTTTCATTGTCCACATGAACTTGGAATATTTTTAGGAATACCTGTTAAGGATGTAAAATGTTTTATGGAATGTTCTGAGAGTAAATGCTTACTTTGTGGATACTGGAAAGTTTACGAAGAAGAACATAAAGCCCAAAAGATATTTGAATTATATGATAGTTCAAAGGAAATTATAATGAATCATTTGCTTATAGGAAAAGATTTAAAAGAAGTTTATAACTTAACAAATAATGTATATAAATTTAATATTTAAACTCTCATTGCCAAAACCACTCAGATTACTGCCATTATCTGAGTGGTTTTTATTATCTTAATCTACCTATATATTTTAAAATAAGTTTATAGCGATATTACTTCTAATAGTACTTCATATTTATATATACCTATATATTTAAAAATAAGTGGCTATTTTAAAATAATGTTGATTTTTAGATAGAACTGTAAGACTATCTTAATAAGCAGTTAGTATCGCATTGTATGCGTAAGAAAAATAGCGTTAAGAAGCTTTTTCTGTTTGAGCGTAGCGAGTTTAAAAGCTTTAGCAATTATTCTGTAGCAGATAATTGCAATACTTTACGAAATTAAGTTAAGTCTGAAGGACTAGCTAAAACTCAACATTAACTTAAATAACACATAAAATTAAAAAGCCTTAAACTCTTTACTATTAAAGAATCTAAAAGCTTTTGTTATTTAATCATTACTTGTGAACTTATATCCTACGCCTCTTATTGTTTGAATATATTGTGGATTTTTGTCATCACTTTCAACCTTTTTACGTAGATGTCTTATATGAACATCAACTGTTCTTGTTTCCCCTATGTACTCATAACCCCATATTTTATCTAATAGAAGTTCTCTAGTTAATATGTTTCCTTTATTTTTTATAAGAAGCTTTAAGAGTTCAAATTCTTTTAATGTTAGCTCGACATTTTTAGAATCTTTTGTTACTTCTCTTGTTTGGAAGTTTACTGTTACATCTCCAAACTTTATTATATTCTCTTCTTTCTTTACATTGCTTCTTCTTAATAAAGCTTTTATTCTTGCCATTAATTCTCTAATTGAGAAAGGTTTTGTTATATAATCATCAGCTCCAAGCTCTAATCCTAGAACTTTATCAAACTCTTCTCCTTTTGCTGTAATCATCATTACAGGTATGTCTGCAGTTTCTTCACTTCTTCTTATTTCCTTGCATACCTCTAATCCATCAATTTCAGGTAACATCAAATCTAAAAGTATTAAATCAAATTTATTACCTTTTATTTTTTCTAAAGCTTCTCTTCCATTTACAGCAACTTCTGTTTCATAGCCCTCTTTCTTTAGGTTAAATTTTATAAGTTCTCTAATATGCTCTTCATCATCTACTATTAGGACTTTCTTATTTGACATAGTATGTCCCTCCTTTACCTAAAACACTACCCTATTTTATAGCTTATCACAATATTGCTAACAAAAAAAGATATACCATGCTATGATATATCTTTTGTATTAATTACCCCAATTCAGTCATATCACCTTTTATAGCATAAACTATATTTTCACAAACATTTGTTATATGATCCCCTATTCTCTCTAGGTATCTTGCAACAAATATTAACTTAACTCCTTGGTTTATGTTACTTGAATCTTTATGCATAGCTCCTAATATATTTACATAAACATCATTATATAAATCATCTACTATGTCATCCTCTAAAGCCGCATCATAAGCTAATTTAGTTTCACTACTATCTAATGCATTTTTAGCTGATCTTATCATGTTTAAACAAACTGATTTCATCTTAGGAATTCCAACCATTCCAGTTATATGATCTTCATTATCTATTTTTATTGTTTCCATGGCTATATTTACTGAATAATCTCCAATTCTCTCTAATTCAGTAGCTATTGTTGATAGTGCATAAACATATCTTAAATCTTTGGCCATAGGTTGCTTAAGTGCTGTTAGTTCAATAGTCTTCTCTATTATTTTATTTCTTAAATTGTCTATTTCATCATCCATTTTTATAACTTCTCTAGCTAATTCTAGGTCTTTATTAATTATAGAATCAACAGACTTCTCTATAACAACTTCACATAATTCAATCATGCTCTTAGTTTCTATTTTTAAGTCTTTTATACTTCTTCTTAAATCATCTATACTCATTTTCGTCACCCTCTACTTTTTTATTTTAGCCGAATCTTCCTGTTATATAGTCTTCTGTTCTCTTATCTCTAGGATTTGTAAATATAGTATTCGTCTCTCCAAACTCAACTAATTCTCCATTTAAGAAGAAGGCTGTTTTATCTGATATACGAGCTGCCTGTTGCATGTTGTGAGTTACTATTACTATAGTATATTTATCTTCAAGCTTTCTTATAAGCTCTTCTACTTTTAAAGTTGATATCGGATCTAAAGCTGATGTTGGCTCATCCATAAGTATTATTTCTGGATTCATAGCAATTGCTCTAGCTATACAAATTCTTTGTTGTTGTCCTCCTGAAAGTCCTAAAGCTGATGATTTAAGTCTATTCTTAACTTCATCCCATATAGCTGCATCTCTTAAACTTTCTTCTACTATTTTATCTAAAGTCTTTTTATCTTTTATTCCATGAATTCTTGGACCATAAGCTACATTATCATATATGCTCATTGGGAAAAGATTTGGTTTTTGGAATACCATTCCCACCTTTGTACGCAGTGCTATAACATCATCGTCCTTATATATGTCATTGCCATCAATCTTTATTTCTCCCTCTATTCTTACTATAGGAATTAAGTCATTCATTCTATTTAATGTTCTTAAGAATGTTGATTTACCACATCCTGAAGGTCCTATTAAAGCTGTTACTTCATTTTCTTTTATATCTATGTTAATCTTCTTTAATGCATTATTGCTAGCATAAAATAAATCTAAATCTCTTACTTGAATTTTTGTGTTTTTTTCACTCATCTTAATACCACCTTAAATTAATAGTTTGCCTTGTTAAACTTTTTAGCTATTAACTTAGCTGAAATATTTAATGCTAATATTATAACTATAAGCACTATTCCAACTGCAGCCGCTGTTTCTATATCTCCCTTTTCCTTTGTTACTAGGTATGCTTGAACTGTTAGTGTTCTAGCACTTGAGAAAATTCCTGTTGGCATTTGTGCAACTGTACCAGCTGTAAGTAATATAGCAGCTGACTCTCCGATTATACGTCCTATTGATAATATTATTCCCGAAAGTATTCCAGGCATTGCACTTGGTAATATTACCTTATATAATGTTTGGAACTTTGTAGCCCCTAGTCCTAATGATGCTTCTCTATATGAATGAGGCACTGTTTTTAAAGCCTCTTCTGTCGTTCTTATTATTACAGGTAAAATTATGATTGATACTGTTAATGATCCTGCTAATATTGAATATCCCATTTTTAAAGCTACTACGAAGAATATTCCTCCAAATAATCCATATACAATTGATGGAATTCCTGCTAAGCTCTCCGTAGCAAATCTTATAAAGCTAACCATTTTCCCTTGCTTAGCATACTCTTGTAAGTAAACCGCAGCCAATACTCCTATTGGTGTAGCTACTGCTAATGAAAGTACAACTGTCCATAATGTTGTTACTATCATAGGTAATATTCCGCCACCTTTTGAAGAATAATCACTTATTAAAAATTCTAAATTTATTTTCCCTATTCCTTTTACAAATATAAATCCTATTATTATTAGAAGAACTCCTATTGTAAAAGCTGCTGATAACCAAACTAGTATATTTAAAATATTATCTTTAACTTTTCTCATATTTATTTACCACCTTTGTTAGAAAGTTTACTAAGCACTAGGTTAAGTATTAATATGAATGTAAATAATACTACCCCTGTCGCAAATAACATCTCTTGGTGAGTTCCAAAAGCATATCCCATTTCTAAGGCAATATTAGTTGTTAAAGGTCTTACACTATCCATTATTGAATCTGGAATAACTGGTGTATTTCCTGCTACTAATATAACTGCCATTGTTTCTCCTATAGCTCTTCCTATACCTAATACTACCCCTGTCATTATTCCTGACTTAGCAGCTGGTATAACCACCTTGAATATAGTCTCAGTCTTTGATGCTCCTAAAGCTAAAGACCCCTCTTTATAGGCTGCTGGTACTGCTCTTATAGCTGTCTCTGATACTGTTATTACTGTTGGTAACATCATTATAGCTAAAACTATTATTACAGCTAATAAACTTTGTCCTTTTGGTAAGTTAAATAAATCTTGTATAGTAGGAACTATTACTGCTAATCCAAATACACCAAACAATACTGAAGGTATTCCCGCTAAAAGCTCTACTGCTCCTGACATAATCTTTGCTAACTTTTTAGGAGCTATTTCTGCTATGAATATCGCCGTTAATATTCCTATTGGTACTCCTATTACTAATGAACCAAATGTAGCTCCTAATGAGGCAACTATCATTGGTAGTATTCCATATTTATTTGCACTTGGTATCCATTCAGTTCCAAATATAAAATCAAAGAATGAATAGCCTTCAACTATAAATGGTCTTAATCCTTTGTAGAAAACAAATCCTATTATTAAAAGTAAACTTATTACTGCTACTGAGGCACTTACTAAAAATATTTTCTCTGTTAAGCTCTCTAAAAAGTATTTATTTTTATTGTTTTGACTTTTAGCTTCCATATTTACCTCCGCCTTAAATTAATCTTTTCAATAAATATATCTTTCTCATTTTTTTCAAATTAATTCTTTTTTAATTTAATAAGCTTATCCTACACTTATTAATCCTTCTTCTACTACTATTTCTTGTCCCTCTTTAGTCATCATAAAATCTATAAATTTCTTTGAGTTTTCACTTAAATTTTCTTCTTTATAAACTAATAGAAAAGGTCTTGCTAGCTTGTAAGTATCATTTTGTACATTCTCCGCTATTGGTTCTACCCCATCAATACTTGCAGCATGTATAGAATCATCTACATAACTAAATGATATATATCCTATGGCATTTTTATTTCCAGCTACCATTGTTTTTATACTTCCTGATCCATCTGATATTTGAGCTTCTTTACTCAATCCTTCTGAATCAAACCCAACTATTTCTTGGAAGGCATCTCTTGTTCCTGAACCATCTTCTCTTGAAACAACTACTATTGGGGTATCTTCTCCTCCAACCTCTTTCCAGTTTGTTATCTTTCCTGTATATATATCCTTTATTTGTTCCATAGTAAGATTCTTTACTGGATTTTCATTACTAAGTACTATAGCCATTCCATCAAAGGCAACTGGCATCTCTTTAATGCCCATTTCTATTTCTCTTTCTTTTAAATCTCTTGATGAAAGCCCTATCTCAGCTGTACCATTTATTGCATCCTTAATTCCTGCTGATGAACCTAACTGATTAACTTCTACTGTTACTTCTGGCATTTCATCTTTAAAAGCATGTGCTTCAGCCTCTATTACTGGTCCGTACTGAAGTTGATCCTGATATTTTTATTATATTTTCTCTACCTGATTGTCCACATCCTGTCATTAAAACCCCTATAGCTAGTATACTTGCTATAGCACCTATTAATCTTCTCCTTCTCATCTGTTTCCTCCGCTTATATCTATTTAATATACATTTTAAATTCTAAATTCGAGTACTTTATATGTACTTCTTATTATTTTCATCTCGCTTACAAGATTAATAATAAAGTTCTAAAGTTAAGTTAATATTAGTTCTATGTTAAATCTATGTAAAAAAAACTAAAAAATCCTAATGATAAATTTCACAACTTATCATTAGGATAAATGTATATTAAATATATAAGCGACTATTTTACTTTTATTAAATGATCTTTAGCAACTATATCTTGCCCCTCTTCACTTAATATGAAATCTATAAAATCTTGACCTGTTTTAGTTATAACATCTTCTTTATATACTAATAAGAAAGGTCTTGAAACTTTGTATGATTTATTTTGAACATTTTCAGCTGTTGGTTCTACTCCATCAACTTTTAAAGCACCAACACTATTATCTACATAACTAAACGAAATATATCCTATGGCATTTTCATTTCCTTCTACTAATGATTTTATATTACCTGAACCATCTGAAATTTGAGAATCTACTGTTAACTCTTCTGGTTTAAAACCTATTATCTCTTGGAAAGCATCTCTTGTTCCTGAACCATCTTCTCTTGAAACAACAACTACTGGTGCATCTTTTCCACCAAGATCTTTCCAATTTGTTATCTTTCCTGTATATATATCTTTTATTTGTGCTGCAGTTAAGTCTTTAACTGGATTATTTTTATTTACTATTAAAGCTATTCCATCATAAGCTATTTCTACTTCTTTTAATCCTGCTTGTTTTTCTTGCTCTTTAAGGTCACGTGAAGCCATCCCAAGCTCTGATACTCCATCCATTGCATTTTTAATTCCTGCTGATGAACCTATTTGGTTTATTTCTACTGAAACATCTGGCATTTTAGTTTTAAAAGCTTCTGCTTCCATTTCCATTACTGGACCTACAGAAGTTGATCCTGAAACACTTACTATATTTTTTCCTGTTGTACCGCCTTCTGATGTGCAACCTACCATTGCTGTAGCTCCAATGAATATAGTTCCAATGATTGCTATTAATCTCTTTTTAAACATTTTAATATTACCTCCAAAATCTCAGTTAATATTGAGTACACTCTAATAATATCTTCTCAATGTTAAAAAGAAATTATGCTAAGGTTAAGTCCATGTTAAAGGAAAAACAAAAGGCTAAAATAGAACAAGAATCCATTTTAACCTTTTGTATGTCTATTAGCACTTAAAATAAAAGTTATGAATATATTCCGAGAATTACTGAATTTCACCAAGAATTTATAGCAATTACTCCATGTGATTTACTAAAGCTTCGAAACTCCCTTCGGTCAAACAGTCTCAGCTTCTTAACGTAAATCCCACTACATAATTACTTAAATTCTAAAGCTCATTCAGATATTCTCTTCATACTATTCATAACTTTTATAAATTAAGTGCTAAAACTAGCTTAATTATTTATTTTATAGTATTAGCTACATTAATTAGTCTTGGTAAGGCATATTCAAAGAATTCTTTGTAGCTTTGGCAATAGTAGTTTAAGTCTAGTTCTGAGTTTTCCTTTGAATCTCTGCATCTTCTACAGCCACCTTTACAAAGTGTGAACCATCTGCATTTTTTACATTCTTCATCTATTTTAAATGATGATTTTATAAATTCATGATTAATTTTTGTTTCAAAAAGATCTTTCATAGTCATATCTTGTATGTTTCCAAGCTTCCATTTATCTAAAACATAGAAGTCACATGGATATACTCCGCCATCACTTTCAACTACAAATTGACAAGTGCATGTACCATTCATTCCACAAGATGATGATTTCCCAAATAGCATGGTTTCCAATAAACTATCAAAGAATCTTATACTTATTTTATTTCCATTCATGAAATCTTTGTACCATTCATCAAATAGTTCTTTTAAAAACTTACTATAATCTTTAGGTGTTAATGAATATTTATAACTTCCCCATTCTTCATATAATGGATCTAAACAATTTATAAATTGAAGAAACTTAAAATCTTTTTCCTTAAAATATTTATAAACTTTCTTCACATGCTTTGCCGTATTAGATGTAACAACACAGAGTATATTAAAGTCAACAGCATACTTTTTAAATAATTCTGCAGTCTTTTCTACTTTATTAAAAGTGTCCATTCCTTTATAGTCTTTTCTATTTAAATTATGTATATCTTTGGGCCCATCCATAGATAACCCAACAAGAAAGTTATTTTTCCCTAAAAACTTTGCCCATTTTTCATCTATCAAAGTCCCATTTGTCTGCATACTATTATAAATATCTAAATTCTTTTTATTATATTTCTTTTGGAACTCAATTAATTTTTCAAAAAATTCTAATCCAGCTAAAGTAGGTTCTCCACCTTGAAAAGCAAAACTACAATGTCCATCAGCTTCGCTTAAAACTCTCTTAACCATATTCTCTAAAACGTCTTCTCTCATAACTCCATAGCTTCTAACTTCTCTACTCTCACTTAAAGAATGATAAAAGCAATAAGTACACTTTAAATTACACCCACTAGAAGCAGGTTTAATAAGTAAACTTAATGGTGGCATCCCAATTCCCCCTTTTAACTCTTTCCTATTAATCTATATTTTAATTGCGTATTAAATTTATCTAGCCCCTCAGACTTACTTACAGTTCTATCTAAAATTAATACTACCTTAAAACAAAACTTCATAATTAAAAGTAATAAACTATATATTCCTTTTAATAAAGTTTATCACATATATCAATAAAAAACTTTTAATAATTAGTTATAATTTACTTTTCTACCTAACTCATAAATAAGAAGACTATATAAAAAATTCGCTAGATATATGCGAAGTAATATTTGAATGAGTGAGTAGAATTTCATTTATTTTGGAATAAATATAACGTTAAAAGGCTGAGACTGTTTGACCAAAGGGAGTTTCGAAGCCTTAGTTATATTTATGTAAGAATAAATAGAAATTCTTCACGAAATTCAATAATTACTGAGCTATATCTAGCGAATTTTATTTAATAGAGTTCTTGATTCCTATCTTGGGATTAATCCTATTTTCTTTTGCATTTTTCTTAAAGTCTTCATTGCAGCATAGTTTGCTTTTTCAGCACCACTCTTATAGATTGCTTCTAAGGATTTTTTATCTCCTAATAAAGCTTTAACCTTCTCTTGAACTGGAGCTAATTCTTCAACTATTGCATCTCCAACAGTTTGCTTGAATTCAGCATATCCTTTTCCATCAAACATTTCTACAACTTGCTCTGGAGTATATCCTTTTATTGCACAAAGGATGTTTATTAAGTTTTTAACTCCTGGTTGCTCATCTGTGTAATTCACAACACCTATACTATCTGTTACTGCTCTTGAAATTTTCTTTCTTATAACATTTGGTTCATCCATTATTAATATGAAACCATTAGGATTAGCATCTGATTTTGACATCTTCTTGCTTGGATCCTGTAAGTCCATTATTTTTGCTCCCTCTTTTGGAACGTATCCTTCTGGAATAGTGAATGTTGGGCTATAAGTATTGTTAAATCTAGTTGCTATATCTCTAGCTAGCTCTAAATGTTGCATTTGGTCTTTTCCAACTGGAACAAGATTTGAGTTGTATAATAATATATCAGCAGCCATAAGAACTGGATAATTAAATAATCCTGCACCTATTGAATCTCCCATTTTCTTTGATTTATCTTTGTATTGAGTCATTCTGCTTAACTCACCCATATATGAGTTACAAGTTAAAAGCCATGAAGCTTCTGAATGAGCTGGTACATGTGATTGTATAAATAAAGTATTTTTCTCTGGATCTATGCCTGATGCTATGTATATAGCTAAAACTTCTAATGTTCTTCTTCTTAAATCAGCTGGTAATTGCTTTACTGTTATTGCATGTAAATCAACTACACAGAAGAAACAATCATACTCATCTTGTAATTTAGTCCAGTTTTTTATAGCTCCTAGGTAATTTCCTAATGTTAAGTCACCTGATGGCTTTATTCCACTGAAAATAACTTTTTTCTTATCTTCCATTATTATTCTGTCATTCACTATATTTATTATAATGAAATAACAGATTCACCTCCCTTATTTTCTTATTTAATATTTCAAATTAATTTTTAATTTTAATTAAAGATTATATTTATAAATAATTTAATTCATATGATTAACTTAATTAAGTTATTATTACAAATAACTACAAATAGTTTATAAAATAAAAAAGCCCTATAAGCTAAAATGCCTATAGGACGAATATATCGCGGTACCACCTAATGTTACAGATAATTTATATTAACTTATCTGTATCTCTATCTTGTAACGTAAGATTTACGATTTAGAATACTAATATTCCTCTAAACACCTCCAAGATCCATTCAACTTAATCATAACTACTATATTCTCACCAATATATAGCTCTCTGTAAATTTGTTTTTAAGCCTACTAATTCTTTTCACAGGTATTTTTTTATTAACTTTAATGTTATTTTATCACTTTTTAAATTTTAGTCAAGAACCTTGATTGAAATCACCCCAATAAAAAATTTATTTGACAGTCACATTTCATTTTACCCTTCTTTGATTTCCATTTAATCAATTAAACAACCTTTTTTTTATTAAAATATTAATTTTATCCTACAATTATTTTGTTTATAAAAGTTTTTTCTTGATTTTATTTGACATTATGTTAATATAGTAATATAACTTTTATTAATAAAATTTAAAATTACATGAAAAATAATAAAGTAAGATATAATAATTTGTTGAAAATCAAATAACTATTAAATTTGATTATTGCAGAAAGATGAGGTGTATTATGAATAACAAAAGATCAGACTTTTTAGTAATCGGCTTTGCATTGTTTTCAATGTTTTTAGGAGCTGGTAATCTTATTTTCCCTCCTTTCTTAGGAAGAAACTTAGGACCAGATTACTATTTAGGAATCATAGGTTTCATTGTAACAGGAGTTGGAGTTCCACTACTTGGAATACTATCTTCAATAAGAGTTAACGGACAATTTGAATTATTCGGTGATAAAGTTGGAAAGAAATTTTCATTAATATATTCAGTAGCATTGTTTATACTAATAGGACCATTATTAGCTATACCAAGAACAGCAGCTACTACATATGAGTTAGCATTTGCGCCTAACTTCCCTAACGTAAATTACTTTGCTGTAATAGTTGTTTATTTCTTAGTAAACTTAATATTTGTATTAAAACCATCTAAAGTAATAGATGTTTTAGGTAAATTCTTAACTCCAATATTAATAGCTATATTATTCTTCTTAATTGCTAAAGGAATTATGAATCCAATTGATAGTTTAACAAATTCATATACTCCTGACGCTTTATCAGTATCATTATTAGAAGGATATCAAACAATGGATGCTATAGCGGCTATAATTTTCTCTTCAATAATCTTAGGTTCAATAAAATCAAAAGGTTACAAAGGAAAAGCAAGTATAAAACTTCTTGTAAAAGCTGCTGTTATCGCAATAGGTGGATTAGCTATAATTTATGGTGGATTAATATTCCTAGGAGCTCATACTGGAAATCAAGCTTTAGATTTAAATAACTCTCAATTATTACTTTTTGTTGCTGAGAACATTTTAGGACATGCCGGAGCTATTTTAATAGGTGTATCAATGGCATTAGCTTGCCTAACTACTTCAATTGGTCTATTATCAGCTGGTGGTAGTTTCTTTGAGAGAGTTTCTAATGGAAAGTTAAAATATCAATTCAATATACTTGTAATGACTGTAACAAGTATATTAGTAGCTAGTATGGGATTAGATAAGATAATATCTTTATCTGCTACTTTACTAGGTGTAATTTACCCTGTAACAATAGTTTTAATATTATTAAACCTATTCCACAAAAAAATAACTAACCCAATGACTCATAAAGTTACTGTTTATGTAACATTAGTATTCAGTGTATTAATAACATTAGCTAATTATATCCCTGGATTAGAAAGCTTAGTTTCATTATTACCACTATACGCTAAAGGATTTGGATGGTTATTACCTGCATTCTTAGGTTTCTTAGTACCAACTATTTTACCTAGCAGAAGTACAGCTACTGCTTAATAAAAGAAATCAAAGTGTATCATCTTAGATGATACACTTTTTTATTATTTAACTTGTACTATAATCTAACATTTGTTTCAAATGAATAAAATTTAAATTTTAAGTTGATGATAATTTCTAGGCGAAATAAAATAAAATCTTAATACGAATTTACAATTAGAACTTAGCTTATATATTTTTATATAAATTTAATTTTATTTTAACTGTATATTTTGTATATTTTATCCATAACTTTACAACTTATATAATAGAATGCTACAATTATTTTGTGAAATTAAAAAGGGAGGATGCTAAAATTGACGAGAAATGCAAAAAGAAAAGGGAAACAAAAAAAATCTAGCACAAAACGTAAAGTTGCAATTACACTTTCTGTTATAGGACTTTTGATAATAGGTTTAATAGGTGGTGGTGCTGCCTATGGTTTATCAATGCTTGGTAAAGTAAATAAAGTAGAAGTAAATGAAAATAATCTTGGAATTGATAAAGAAATTGATGACAAGCTATCTCAATACGATGGTATTACTAACATAGCACTATTTGGAATTGATGCAGTGGATGGTAAAACGGGTCGTTCTGATGCTATAATGATTGCAACCATCGATGAAAAACACAAAAAATTAAAACTTACATCAATAATGAGGGATTCTTATGTTAATATTCCAGGTCATAAGATGGATAAAATAAATCATGCCTATGCATTTGGTGGACATGAATTAGCTTTAAAAACTTTGAATGAAAACTTTGATTTAAATATTAAAGATTTTGCTACTGTTGATTTTTCATCATTACCTAAAATAATTGATTCTGTAGGAGGAATTGATTTAGATATTAGATCCGATGAAATACAATATATAAATAACTATATAAATGAATTAAATTCTTTAAATGGTACTAGTGCAGCAAATATAAATACACCTGGAGTTCATCATGTAAATGGTACACAAGCATTAGCATATTGTAGAATAAGATATACTGCTGGTGGAGATGGAGAAAGAACCCAAAGACAAAGAATTGTGTTAAACAAACTATTTGAAAAGTTTACTCAATTATCTCCAACAAAATATCCATCAATTCTAGGTGATCTAATGCCTATGGTTACAACAAATCTTTCGTCTAGCGAGATGCTTAGTCTAGCAACAACTGTAGCTTCATTAGGAGGTTCTGGATTAGAACAAGAGAGATTCCCTAAGGATAACTATTCTAAAGGTGAAATGATTAATGGAGTTTATTACTTAACATTTGATAAAGAAACTACTGTTAAGCAATTGCATGATTATATCTTTGAAGATATAAAATAAATAAGAAAAGATAAATCAAACTTGTATATGGTTTATCTTTTCTTATTTTCTTTTTTTTACCTCTTATGGTATATTATTAATTGTGTCAACAACAAGGAGGTTATTATGAACAAAAAAAAATTATCTTTAATATTATCTGCTTTTTTAATATTTGCTTCATCTAAACTTATTTATGCCAAAGAAATACATAACTCTAACCCAAATATTACTGTTGAAAATTCATTAAATAATAATAGTATTGGTTGGATACAAAAAGGTTCCAAGTGGTATTATTTAGATTCTAATAACACTTATCACAAAGGATGGCTAAATCTAAACGGATATTGGTATTATTTTGATTTAAATAATAGTGAAATGAAAACAGGACTTCAAGAAATAAACGGATACAAATATTTCTTTGATACTATTAATGGTAATATGCGAACCGGTTGGATTAAATATAATGATGAATACTATTTCTTTGGTTTAGATGGAACAATGAAGACTGGTTGGATAAATGATGGTTGGACTGATTATTATTTGAAATCTGATGGAACAATCTATAAAGGCTGGCTTGATGATGGATTAAACAAATACTTCATGGATGATACTGGTCAAATGAGAAAAGGTTGGGTTAAATATAATAACAACTATTATTTCTTTGGTTCAGATGGAACAATGAAGACTGGTTGGATAAATGATGGTTGGACTGATTATTATTTAAAAGCTGATGGGACAATCTATAAAGGTTGGCTTGATGATGGATTAAACAAATACTTCATGGATGATACTGGTCAAATGAGAAAAGGTTGGGTTAAATATAATAACAACTATTATTTCTTTGGTTCAGATGGAACAATGAAGACCGGTTGGATAAATGATGGTTGGACTGATTATTATTTAAAAGCTGACGGAACAGTTTATACAGGCTGGCTTGATTATGATAATAACAAATACTATTTAGATAATGATGGTGCTATAAAAAAAGGATGGTTATCATCAAATAAAAATTGGTACTATTTTGAAAGTAACGGTGTTATGATAAAAAATACTACTAAATTAATAGATGGAAATAAATATAGATTTAATTCTAATGGAGAAATGTTAAAAGACAAATGGGATAATTCAACATATATAAATTCTAATGGTATAGTCTTAACTCCATCAACATCAATGTCTCATTCTTATACACAATATAAATTATTCAATTATATGTCAAATAAAAATAATAGAGAAGATGTACATCTTACTTCTATAGAGCTTCATGATGGAATTACTACTAACAACTGTGTTTATTTTACTTCAGAGGCCCTTAGAAGATCTGGAGTAAATATACCTTTATATACAGCTAACACTTACCAACTTGAAAGAGAACTTTTATCTAGAGGTTGGAAAAAATCAACTAATTTAACTAAACTAAAACCAGGTGATATAGTGTTCTCAGGTTACGCTCATGCGTTTACATTTATGCACTGGTATGATTCTGATTATGCTTATATAGTTGATAATCAAAAAAAATATTTTGGAGAAGTACTTCATAAAAGGAAAATAACTGGTGACGACCCAGTTTATGATACTAAAAAAGCTACTCATTTCTATTACTTACCAAATTAATTTGTAGTTTATATAAAGGACAAGCCATTCGATTTAATAAAACTGAATGGCTTGTTTAATTATTATTTTTCTACTATTGATTTAACATAGTTTAATTCATCTAAATTATCAATTTCATATATACTATCTTCTGATATTTTTTGAACACGTATATCTAGCCTAGGTATGTTATTTTTAACGATATCATCCCAATATAAGTTATCAAAATCTCCCTGTTCAACCATAGTTTCGAGTTCTTTTACTATTATATCAGTATCTTTTTTAGACCAGTATGATACCCCACAAAGTATATATCCTTCATCATCCCCAACTTCTATGTCAGTTACCTTTAAGTTTTCATCAAAATGAAGTTTCCACTCCCCTTTAAATCCTTTTTTGTTTGCTGAGAAATACATTGATGTTTCAGGATTTTCTAATAAGAAGTTTTCTGCAATATAAACATCAGCATCAACAACATATGTATCTTCTAAATATTTTCTTACTAAATACATAGTATATATATTATTGTAAACATCGTATTTATCATTATGTACTAATTTAACTCCATACTTTTCCTTTAAGTAATCAAACTTCTCTGCAAGATAACCGGTAACTACTATTATCTCTTCTACCCCTTTTTCTTTTAAATATTCAACTTGTCTTTCTAAAAGTGGTTTTCCATTAACTTCTATAAGCGATTTGGGTGTCCCAAGTGTTAATGGTCTTAATCTAGTTCCCATTCCTGCTGCTAATAATATTGCTCTCATATTAATTAACTCCTCTAATCCAATAATATAATTATAAATATAGATAGAACAACATGGTTATCATGTTCTATCCATATTTTCCATATCTTAATAACCATATTTATAATATCAAAAATATAGTCTCTATTTCAAATAAACTTAAGCTTCTATTTCTTCCACGGCATTTTCAACATTAGTTAATTCTTCTTCATGTGCCGGTTGAGTTGCTACTACAAATGAACCTATCATAACCATCAATGCACAAATAATCATTTTAATGGTTATTTCACGTCCAAGCAATAATCTATCAAACACCATAGCCCAGACAACGTATGTTATATTTAGTCCCATAGCTCTTGTTGGTCCTAACTTATGAATCGCAGTGTAATAACATACATAAGAAATTGTCCCCATTAATGCAGTTACTATTATAACCCATAATACATTTCCTTTGAATGCTTCAAACACTAAAGGATAAGCTTTTAATATTGGTATTATTATTACCCCAGAACATACTGCTGACACAAATTGACGAACTTGTAATGCTTGCTTCGGTGTAATATCATCATCTTTCATTCCATATGAACAAATTACACACTCAGATCCCCAGCCTATTACACTTAGTCCTGCAAATAAGAATCCTATTACACTTGTTTCTCCGCCAGCACTATTCATTCCTAATAATGCTATCCCTAATATACTTACTAATAATCCAACATATCCTTTTTTACTAATCTTCTCTTTTAAAAATATAGCTGCAAGTACTGCCCCTACTGCTGGATATATTGATGAAATTGTTGCTGCATATGAAGGTCCTATATATTTTACAGAAAGTAAGTATCCTGTCATACCTACTGGTCCACCCATTATAGCACCTAATACTACATACTTTGTACTAGTTGTTTTTAATGCCTTTAATAGTTTTCCAACTTGTTTTGTAAAAATCATATATGCAAACATCCATATACTTGAGAATAAATCATGTAGGAATGTACTAACAAATGGTGCTAACATTATAGCAACTTCATTATCTATAAATGGTGCCATTGCCAAAATAACACCAACTAAAACGGTATCTAGCCCCCAAGCTATAGCAGAAATAATCCCACTGCTATAACCTTTATAATTCTTATTAAACATATTATTTTTCTCCTTTAAAATAAAAATCTAATTTTTATTGCCCCATTAATATACTGTCTAATAAATCTAAATTTTTCTTTCCTCTATTATATCTATCAATTCCGTAAGTTCCAAAATCATCACCCTGTGCTTCTTTTAAAACAGTCCATATACTCCATAAGAAGTCTTGACATATTTTATAGATAAGAATTCTAATCTTATGTTTTTCTTCAATTAAGTTATTAAAGTAAATGTCTAAGAATAATTCTTCATCATCATCTGAGAAATCACACTCTATTGAATGAGCTGCTAAATCCCACATTGGATCATTTAATCCACTGTATTCCCAATCTATTAAGAACATTCTTTCATTAATATCCTTGACGAAATTTTCTGGCACTGTATCGTTGTGACATGGTTTTATTTCCATTCCATACTCTTTTAATGTTTCTTCTAACTTTAAAACTCTTTCTTTAGTTTCATCATAATCTTCAAACAATGTTCCATTAACTTTCTTAACTATGTTTTCATAGTCCTCTATTTTTTCAAAAACATCAAATCTATTTTCCATTGGTAATTCTGAATTATGAAGAGTTCTTAAAGCTCCAACAACTAATTCCATATTTTCTTTTTTCTTAGCAGTTGCTGGATTTAAAGTCTCTGCTCCTTCTATAAGCTCTGCAATCTTAACTCCTGATTCTTCATCAAAGAAAAGTATTTTAGCATCTATTCCTTTTTTAGCTGCTAATTGAGAGTTTATCATCTCATCTCTTCTATTTATCATAGAGCTTGTACCAGCACCTGGTATTCTAACTATATATGCCTTATCATTTACAAAAGCTTTATAATTCTTATTAGTCATACCACCAACTGGAAGTATCTCTTTTATCTCATTTTCAGAAACGTCTAATCCTTCTATTATGGCATTTCTAACTTGTTCTATCTTATATTGCATTTCTCTTCTTCTTATCATAGGAATAATATGTTTTCTAACCTTATCATATTGTTCCTCATTATCTATTTCACCCCATACAAGATCATTTATCTTTTCATATCCAACCTTATAATTTCTAGCAACGTCTAACATTGTATACTCATAGTTCATGTATGGATTTATATTAAATTTAAATTCTTCTAACATCATATTGAATAGTTTATATGATATTTTACTTATTCCTATCATTTCTCCATCAATTCTATTAAATTGATGTATGTCCTTTGACATCTTGAATAAATAACCATCTCTTATTTCTACGAAAGCTTCATCTCCTGAACCACTTTCATTAGTAAGCAATATACAATCTCTATTTTCATTCTTTATTATTTGTTCAACTGCTCTACTTTCAAAAACAAGGTCATTCTCTACTAATATAAAGTCATCTGTTATATATTCATTTGCTAAAGCTAAAGAACTCATAGTGCCCGTCCACTTATATGCTGAATTTGTTACACAAACTATTGATGAATCTTTTTCTGCAAGCTCCTCATAAAACTCTTTTTTATATCCATTTACTATAACTATTTTTTCTATTCCATTTGATTTTAAAGCTTCTATTATTCTATCTATAATTCTAAACTCTTCTATTTCTAAGAATCCAGCTGGTTTACCAAAGCTTCCTTTTCCTCCAGCCCCTAAAATAACAGCTTCTTTAACTTTGTAAAACTTATCTTTATGTATTGATAACTTTGTCTTCTTAATTTGATCTAATGATCTTTCTAATGAAGCAACTCCCGCCTCTGTTAGTTCATATTTAACAGTTCTTTTATCTATGTCAATCTTTGTAATATATTCTCTATCCAGTAATTCCTTAAGTAAAGCATTTACTTTGCCAACAGAAATACCTATCATACTCGCTAATCTTCTCTGACTTATATTTTCTTCATCATTTAATATTTTTAGTATCTCAATCTCATATGTTAACATACCCGCTCTCCTTCCGTTCATTTTTTGAACATTAATATCATATCACATTTTTTTCCTTTTAACAATATAACATAAAAAAATGAACTTATTTTTTACTAATAAGTTCATCTTAAATATTGATTTATCTTATACATAAATTACAAGGGTCTGTTTTCCCTGATTTTTTAGCCTCATCTAAATTCATTGTTAAAATTTCTTTACTTCTTTTAAGGGCTGTACATTCTTTATTTTTGTGATAACTCTTACCACCTGGAGTTACATATACCATTGATAACACTTCATCCTTCTTAGGTGTTCCTACTCCATTTTGATCAATAATCCATCCATCTATAGTTGTATTTGTAAGCATAATTCCATTCTTATCAAAATAATACCAATTATTATCTATCTGTTGCCATCCTAATCTCATTGCACCATCTAATCCAAAGAAATAATCCTCTCCATTATACTTAACCCAACCTTTTCTCATTTGACCATTTCCATCCATATAATATTTATTTAAGCCATCATCTAACCAACCTTTATAGATTGTTCCATCTGACTTTAAATAATAATCTGTCCATCCATCATTTATCCATCCTGTTCTCATAGCTCCATCTGGCCCAAAGAAATAGTCCTCTCCATTATATTTAATCCAACCTTTTCTCATTTGACCATTTTCATCCATATAATATTTATTTAAGCCATCATCTAACCAACCTTTATAGATTGTTCCATCTGACTTCAAATAATAATCTGTCCATCCATCATTTATCCATCCTGTTCTCATAGCTCCATCTGGCCCAAAGAAATAGTCCTCTCCATTATATTTAACCCAACCTTTTCTCATTTGACCATTTTCATCCATATAATATTTGTTTAAACCATCATCTAACCAACCTTTATAGATTGTTCCATCTGACTTTAAATAATAATCTGTCCATCCATCATTTATCCATCCTGTTTTCATAGTACCATCTTTTCCAAAGAAATAATATTCATTATTATACTTAACCCATCCAGTCTTCATACATCCTGTAGAAATATCAAAGAAATATTTGTATCCTTTTATTTCTTGTAATCCAGTCTTCATTTCGCCAGTAGCTTCATCCAAATAATACCAAACATTATTTAAATTTAACCATCCCTTAAATTTTTCACCTTTATCATTTATGTAATACCATTTATTATTTTCATTCTTCCAAGTTGGATTGGTTACTAATTTTTTTATGTTTATAGATTCTGTAAGGTCAGCATTTCTATTTTTCATGCCTATTTCATTAGTAATTTTCTCTGTTTTCACTTCTGAAGCTTGTACACTTAAACTACCTGTAGTTAGCAATAAACTACAAATAACTCCTGCAATTAATTTTCTTTTCATCCTAATACCTCCTAATATGATATTTAATTGTAATATAAAGCAATTTATTTTTCAAAAATTTTTTCTATTAAAATTCGACAAGTATTGATAAACAAAAAGTAAGAGTGTATTAAACACTCTTACTTTTATTATTTTTTCGCTATTCCATTATTACCTATATGCCATCCATCAATTGTTTGATTAGTAACCATTGCACCTGATTTGCTAAAATAATACCAATTTCCATCTACTTTATACCAACCAGTTTTCATAGCACCTTCTGTTCCTAAATAATATTTATTTCCGGCTTCTTCTAACCACCCAGTAGAAACTGTACCATCTGACTTTAAGAAATAATAAGCATAACCGTCATTTATCCATCCAGTCCTCATCGCTCCATCACTTCCAAAGAAGTAATACTCATTGTTATACTTAACCCATCCTTTTCTCATTTGTCCATTTTCATCCATATAATATTTATTTAAGCCATCATCTAGCCAACCTTTATAGATTGTTCCATCAGGTCTTAAATAATAATCTGTCCAGCCATCATTTATCCATCCTGTTTTCATAGTACCATCTTTTCCAAAGAAATAATATTCACCATTATGATTAACCCATCCAGTTCTCATATATCCACTTGCATCAAGATAGTATTTGTATCCTCCAATTTCTTGAAGTCCAGTTTTCATTTCACCAGTATTTACATCTAGATAATACCAATACCCATCAACTTTCATCCATCCTTTTGCTAATGTCCCATCTGAATTTTGATAGTAGTATTTTCCGTCTTTAATTATCCAATTAGATGCTTTTATTACATCTTTACCTTCATTTATTAATTTTAAATTATTGACTGGAGTGTATCCCTCTTTCCAGTCATATGCTCCACTTATTTTCCCATTACTTATAGGAGTTGTTCTATCAGGTTGTATTTTATAACTTAAATTTCCGCCTATACTATTTTTATTTAAGTCATTTATTATAACCGCAGTACCAACTTTACCAACTTTACTGCTATACATACTTCCTATGTTATACAGTAAAGTTCCTGTTTCATCTGTAACTTTACTATTTCTAACATATAATCCTAACTGATATTTATCATACTCTTTTAAACCTGCTAGTCCATTACCAGACACATGATAATCTACTTTATAAAAATTACTTGCTGCTTTTTCACCCCAGAATGGATCAGATGCATATTGAATATTTGCTCCAAATCCTTTATTCCCCAATGCAGCTCCATTATAAGACCAGTTATATGGATCTGCATATCCTCTAGACATTTGATACTTAGCAAATTCATTTATACATTGTTCTACACTTTCAAAATAAAAAGCATCATCCGGACTAGAATCTACAGCTCCTATTCCAAATAAATTATTTTTAGTTCTAGCATAATATGATGTTCCCCATGCTGACTCATTTATAGCTATTCCTAGCATAGTCAATGCATTAACTCCATACTTATTTTGAGCTTCTATAAAATATTGTCCTGTATTTCTAAGCTTACTAGTAGATGCTGAATAATTACTTATATATGTATTTATTTGATCAGCAGTAAAGCTTGTTTTACTTCTCATTGGCAAATAATAATAATAATTATAATATGGATCATTAGCATTTACTGCATTTACATGAGTGTTGTTCTGTAAATCACTTATTAATAAATCTAAGCTTGTATAAAAATACTTTCCATCATAATTATAATACTTCTCCCATTCTTTTAAATAACTTGGAGACTTTCCTAATGGATATCTATAATACTCTTCACTACTCATTAAATTATCACTGATAAAATGACTTAGTTCTCCATATCTATTAACATAATTACTTGGATTCTCAGCTTGATTTAGAGGAACAATATCAATTGCATCTTTGCTTATCCAACCTCTATATCCATTAACAACAACCTCTGCTGCATTTCCTTCATATTTTATTATAGGAACATCATCAATGTAAGAAGCTGCTATATATGTAAAAGCATCATTCAAACTTGAATCTGTACATATATTAATCGTACTTTGTCCACTAATTCCTACTACTCTTCCCAATGCTTTTTCAGCATATATAACTTTACCTTGGTCATTTAAAACAACAGGCATTCCTTCAGTAACAGCAAAACTTTGAATATTTGAATTTTTATGCTCCGTTGAATCCTTAGCAGCTATATAATCATCATAACTACCTAAATAGACAAAACTTCCATCATCCTTAGCTAATGCAACCTCATATTTTTTTTCTGTTTTAGGTTGTAAACGCACTAATGACTCAAGTCCATTTGAATCTCTTATTTGTTCATACTTCAATTCTTTTCCATCATTATTCACACTAAAAAATTGATATGCTTTAGGTGCTGCTTTTATATCCTTTTTCTCATAAACACTTCCAACTAAGTTATCTTTATTCTCAGCTTCTATTTTTTTAGAGTTATCCTCTTCTTTAACACTTTCTTTTTTCTCTGAAGAATTGCTAGTGCTATTTACATCAATATTTGAATTTTTTTCATCAGTTTTCTTTTTAGTATCATCTTCTGTTTTATCTTCCAATTCTTTTTTATCTCCAGATAACTTGTCCATATTTTTCTCTTTATCTTTTGATTCATCTTGAATAATACTTTTATTATCATTAACTTTATCCGATGTATTATCACCAGAAACTTTCTCATTATAATTATCTATACTTTTTTCTTGTTTATTATCAACAGCATTAATATCCACCTTTGCATCAGTAGCAAATACATTTGTTGTTGAAAGAGCTATAACTATAGCTAATATAGCAGATGTTTTTCTTATCATCCTTAATCCTCCTAATAAAATATCCATTATATTATATAATATTTTCGTAAGTTATAAAATAAATTTCAGAATAAATAAAATTTGATAGCACTACTATGTACTATCAAATTCTACATCTAATTGTTTATAAGTATATTTATTAAAGCTTTTGAAAATTTCCCTGAAAAATCCCTTCTTAGTATATCTTCATGTGATTTTGGAAAAGGAAACTCAACCAATACAGATTTAGCGCCAATTGCATTTCCATAAGTTATTACAAATCCACCTGGGTATTTTGGTATATTAGAAAATCCAAATTCTCTATCAAAGTAACTAGCTATATGACTATCACCTATAGTTTTATCTTCCCATCCATGAACATCTAACAATACTTTTTTAGTTGCACCATCCATAGCTTTATTTATAAAACTGTGTAATGCCCTAGCTTCTGGCGAACCTAAGAAATTATCACCTGTATAATTTCTTGCACTATAATAAGGTCTAAATCCTATTGGAAATGACCTATTTATATCATTTCTTGTTGTTATTGTTGTTCTACCAGGACCATAGTTTGTCCACCCCTCAATTCTTCCATCAGGATTTGCTGATGGAATTAAATATACACTCCATTCACTTAAATCATCTACATTTGCTCCAATTTCATATTGTTTAACTAAAGTATTATACGCTTTTTTTGCTATTAAATACAATTCTTGAGAATCACCATCCCAAGCATCCTCGTATCCGTGCACTCCAAAAACAGCTACTAAAACCTTCTTTCCACTCCCTACTCTATAGTAATCAAGATCTCTGCCACGTCCACTTTTACCATATGTAGATTTTTCTATATATTTACTACCAATACCTTCACTATTTATATACCAATCTCCTATAATTTTATTTCTAGACATAAGTCCTGATTGCTCAAAATAATACCAAGAATTATCTATCTCTTGCCAGCCTAACTTCATAGCTCCATCATTTCCTAGATAATACTTGTTATTTCCTTCAGTTAACCAACCTTTAGATATTTTACCTTCTTTATTCATAAAATAATATGCACAACCATCATTTATCCAACCAGTTCTCATAGCTCCATCTTTACCAAAGAAATAATATTCGCCATTATATTTAACCCAACCAGTTCTCATTTGGCCATTTTCATCCATATAATATTTATTTAATCCGTCATCTAACCAACCTTTATGAATAGTTCCATCTGGCTTTAAAAAATAATCTGTCCATCCATCATTTATCCATCCAGTTCTCATAGCTCCATCTTTACCAAAGAAATAATATTCGCCATTATATTTAACCCAACCAGTTCTCATTTGGCCATTTTCATCCATATAATATTTATTTAATCCGTCATCTAACCAACCTTTATGAATAGTTCCATCTGGCTTTAAAAAATAATCTGTCCATCCATCATTTATCCATCCAGTTCTCATAGCTCCATCTTTTCCAAAATAATAATATTCGTCATTATATTTAACCCAACCAGTTTTCATATTTCCATTATTATCATCAAAAAAATACTTATTACCATTTATTTCTTGAAAACCAGTTTTCATTTCACCTGTATTTTCATCCAAATAATACCAATAATTATTTAACTCTAGCCATCCTTTATGATAATTGCTGTTAGAATCTAAATAATACCACTTAGAATCCTTTTGTATCCAACCAACACTAGAATTTAAGTTTGAAGTATTACTTTTTAATACTATGTTATTATTACTGTTTAAATTTTCTTTTACAACAGCATCCTTAGCTTTAATATTGCTATAACAAAAAAATTGTGTACTTAATATCCCCCCTATTATAATACATTTTAAAATTCTTCTCTTAGAAGCAAGCATTATTACACCCCTTTATAAAATTTTATTAATACACCTCTAAATATACCATATTATTCATCTTTTAACACTATTTTCACGTTAAAAAAGGCTAAACATACTATGTCTAACCTTTAATATTATTTCTTAAACTTTATAATGACTTTATCAAATAATTGCATCAAAGTATTATCTTTTATTAACAATAATATTCCAAAATAAATACTACCATTAACTACTATTGATAATAAACTAACTATAAATATATTATTAAATGAATTTGTTATAACTCTAGTAATAGGTATAAATAATAATGCTATAAACAAATACTTACTTTTATCAAGAGAAAATATATTAAAATCTAAATTCAATTTTTTCTTTATATAAATACATTCTAATAATATAACTACAATATTGGCTATCATTGTAGTTATTATTGAATATGTACCATTTAATAAATTCATCTTTAATAATAATATGTTCAAAATTAAATTGACGAATCCTCCAACAAATATCATTTCAACCTGTTCTTTTTCTTTTTTCTTAATATACATAACTTGATTACCTAGTATTGTTTCATACCCTAAAGTTATCATATATATTGAAAATACAACAAGCATAGGAATAGCATTTACATACTCTTGCCCACCATATATAAGTACTATTTCTTTAGCTAAAACTACCATACCAATAGCTGCTGGGAAAAGTAATAAAAAATATATTTTGGTTATCTTGTCTAATAAATTTATGTACTCCTCATCATTATCATTTGCAATATAATGAGATAATCTAGGTATTGTTACATGTATTACAGACAATAATAATGTACTTATTATTGTACTTATATTTTGTGCAGTACCATAATATCCAACTTCTTTTAATCCAACAAATTCACCTAAAAGAAATTTATCTAATTGAGTATACAATACGTTAACATTAGATAAGATTACAACTAAAAACATAGGCTTAATATGTCTTTTTATTTTTATATCCTTAAAATTAAACTTTATACTTTTTTTAATATAAACATAACTTATAATATTATTTAAAATAGTAGATAATACTAATAAATATAGATAATTTTTTAAATCTTTTGCATTCTTAACAAACATAAATAATAATACTATGTATATAATTCTGACAACAATTGTTTTTATTGTTATAAAATCATAGTTTTCTAAAGCTTCATTTATCCACTCAACATAAAATATATTAGCGATTAAATTAAAAGTTAAAATCATACACGCCGTATAAACAATAGTCCCAGAATACATGAATTTTATAAAAAATAAATACGCTATTGTTGTTATTATTGTTGTCATTCCAGTAAAAACAAATAAGCTGGTGAATGTTTTTGACAATAGTTCTTTATCTTGTCTAACTCTACTTATTTCTCTAAGTCCATACTGATATACACCAAATCCTGCAAATATGAAGAAATATCCAAATATAGTTTGTGAAAAATTCACGGCCCCCATAAGATCTGGTCCTAATTTCCTTAAAACATATGGGCCTATTAATATAGGAACTACTAAATTAAACAAGTTAAGCAAAAACTTAAATGCTATATTTTTAAAAATCGATTTACTCATAATTCCTCCTAAAACTTTAAATTACCTAATATATATTTTCTCTGAATGTGTAGGTATTCTTTTATCCTTTGGAGGCAATATACTCCAATCACCATAAAGACTTTTTAATACATTTTTATATTTATTTGGAACCATAAATTCGTAATCTTCAAATTTATAAGTTTTTAATGGGAATACATCTTCCCTTAGTATTTTCATGTTCCAAGGTCCCTCAATTCCATAATCTATATATTCACTTCCCATATCTTTTGCTTCATCTGCAATATAGAATGCTTTTTTTATAAACATTTTATATGGTAATATTTTAAATATAATCCTAAGAAACATTAAAGCAATATTTCTAGGTATGTTTTTAACTCCATCTTTATAAGGCAATTCACTTTTCCATTTTAAATTTATTATATTATAAATAGGTTTCTTTTTAGAAATATTATAATCATTGTAATCATCATACGGTAATACATCTATGAATAATCCTGAATGACTTTTTGATTCTTTTTCACCTATATAGCTATTATTATCTCTTATTTTAATCCAAGGAGCTTCCGAATACTTATCAGTTAAAGGAGACTGACAAAAATATTTTTCACTCAATTCATTTTCAACTACCTTTTTGAAATTAATATAATCTGATCTAATCATCCCTATATCTATATCATCATCCCATGGAATAAAACCATTATGCCTTATTGCTCCTAATAAAGTACCGGCATCAAGCCAATATTTTATATTATGCTTTCTACATATTCTATCTATTTCACAAAGCATTTCAAGCATCCTTGTTTGTGCTTCTCTTAATGAACACTCTTTATAATCCATATGTAAAAACTCCTTACTAATTATCTATAATATCTTCAATCTCTATTATCTTTTCTTCAAATCCTAATTTATTTTTAAAAACTCTACAATTTTTTTGAAGCTCAGTTGCTAGATTTTTATCTTGTAATACCTCTTTCATTTTGCATGCAATATCTTCTATATCCTCTATTTCAGCTATTAATCCCAATTTCCCATTTTTAAGTATATCATTAGCCGATTCAAAATTAGTAGCTATAATTGGCTTTTCTAAAGCTATAGCTTCACATAAGCTTAATGGATATCCTTCATATCTTGATGGCATAATATAAAAATCAGCTTTTTTTAAATATTTATATGGATTTGATTCAAACCCTAAAAATTTAAAACTTTTTTCTAAAGATTCATTCTTAATAATTTTTTCAAGATTATTTAATTCTCCACCAGTTCCTAAAATAGCAATATTATGATTAATACCTTCATTAATAAGTTTTTTATGTGCCTCGATTAACAAATCATGGCCTTTAACTTTCTCTACTCTTCCAATAGCAATAAATGTTGGATTATTATTATTAAATATTTTTTCATAGCATATCTCTTCATTAGCTTTTTTATCTATAGACACCAAATCTATAGGATTATTTATCACTGTTACTCTATTGTTAAATTCAGGATGCTTTGTTATAAGTGATATTTTGCTAGCCTCAGATACGCATACCAATTTATCCATAGCTTCAAGAGCCTTACGCTCCTTATCTAATTTCATTATATTATGTTTCATTAAATCAGTATGAATCCAAGCTATCTTTTTCTCAGATAAGTCCGAATCTGATATTAATTGGATACAAGCTCCTTCTAAAAACGGAATATAAACATCATATTTTTTTTTAATATTTTTTTTAAATAATCTTCCTAATCCTAACATTCTATTTATTTTAAAATGAATTTTCGTTAATAAATAATATATCTTATACATTTTTTTCTTTTCGTAAAGTTTATCATTGTAAATGTAATTAACTTTTATATTTTTAGGTACATCCTGTAAATATACTCCTTTGTTTCTAATGAGAAAAAGTTCTACATCATACTTGTTTGAATTCAAATTTTTTATAATATCAATTAAAACTTTTTCTGCTCCACCTCCACATAAATTATCAATTAAAAATAATAACTGCATACTTTTTTACACCTCATATTAACTTTTTTATTCTGAATAAATAATTAGGCACAATCATTTAAATAATTGTGCCTGTTTTACTTTAATATCTCTTTTTATCAACCCTACTACTCCCCAATATTATCCAAAAGAAAGTAACTATAGCTGTCATTTCAAAATAAGAATCAAATATCATTAAAACCAACATTATCATAGGAAGTATCGAATATATTTTATTGTTTGAATATTTTTCTATACTATTAAAAAACATTAAATAAATTAAATATCCTAAAACTCCAAGTTCACCTATAATAGCCATAATACTACTAAATGGATATGATAAAACAGCACTCATATCTTTTACAAAAGCTAAATACTCTTCATTATATTGTTCAGCAAATTGCTTATATGGCTCAACTATATGTGGAGGTATTATCTTAGATAATGTTATAGCTAACGAATCCTCTTTAGCCATATACTCATATGCTCTTAAGTTAGCTACCCTACTGCCATATTGACCGGGCCCATATCCTAAAAGAAGCTCATAACCAATTAATTCTTCATTTATCGTCTTATCAAAATAATGAAATTTATTATTATATGGTGGTTCATATATATATCTATAAATATATTGACTTTTAGACTCTATATTATTTTTAAATGAAGGAATATGTGAAATATTAGTTATACTGTATAATGTTAAAAGAATCATTAATCCAGTAGTTAATATTTTTCTATCTTTTAAATATTTTATTTTATCAATTACAAACCATAATATAAGTACTCCTATAGCAGATACTACTATATGTTTTCCATCAGTTAGATATATCATAATTAATATAACTAATATATTTACTATATCATTTTTATCTATATACTTTTTATTTTTAATCATTATTGCAATTACAACTAAATACCATATAAGCCATACGCATAATCTGTGAGCATTTACAAATGTTCCTGCATAAGAGTCTGAAGGCTGAAAAATTCCATAATTAAAGAATTGAATTATCATCATCAATATCTGTATAATTAAAATGTTCTTAAAAACTTGCGCTATATTCACTATACTATACTTACATGCTGATGTTAATTTGAAAATAAACAGCATTATAAAGATATATCCTAATGAAAGAACTGCACTTAATATAGTTTTATTTACTATAGAACTGACAATTCCAGATATAATCATAAATATAATTAAAACGCATAACCACTTATCTCTTTTATCAAACTGTATCGTTATTTTTCCTCTTAAAATTTTCAATATCCAACTTAATCCAGCTATTCCAATTCCTAAAAAGTTAAATAATTCACTTGGCATTATCATTGAATACATTAAAAATTCAAATTCATCTATAAAACCACAAAACATAAATATTGAATTTAATATTATAGGTAATGTAAGCCAATAAGTAGAAATAGTCCATGTTCTAACTAAAACTACAATTATAGTCATAATACTTAATACAATAAATTTATTTTTTTGTGCTTTAGTATAATTTCTATAATCCAACAGATTGCTAATACTATTTTTTAAATTCATTAGATATCTCCTTCTATGCTTCTGTACAACGCCTCATGCTTTTTTATAAATATTTCTATATCATAATTCTTCTTAAACTTAACAAAAGCATTATTAGCAATACAACTTAATTCATCTCTACTTTTATAAAATGCTTCTCTTATTCCACAAGCTATATCACTAGGTTTATTAGATTTTAATTCTATACATTCATTTGATGATAAAAGTTTTTTTATTCCACCTACTCTATATGCTATTATTGGAATTTTGTAACTCATGGCCTCTAATAGAGTCATTGGTAATCCCTCCATATCAGATTGAATGATTAGACAATCCGATTTATCAAAGACATCTCTTACATCTTCAATAAAACCAAGAAACTTAATTCTATCTTCTAAACTACTATTTACAACTTGTGTTTTAAGACTGCTTTCTAACTCTCCGTTTCCAGCAATTAAACACTCTAAATTAATTTTTTCATCATTGATTTCTGTCATAGCTTCTATTAACTTATTATGAGCTTTTACTGCAGTTAATCTTCCTATACTGCAAATGGTAAATTCTTCATGTTTTACTCTTTCCCTATTATTTAATTCTCTTAATCCATTGTTTATAAAAATCAACTTTTCATCATTAACCTTTAAATCTTCAACAAAAAATTTTTCTAATTCATTTGAAACAACTATATATTTTTTATTAAGATTTATTAAATACTTTTGTAAAAAACAATATATATTTCCTTTTAGTTTATTAGTAGTGTCAAAATCTGCTCTACTATGAATGGTTGTAATAACTTTTCTTTTAGTAATTAATGAAAGTAGTACACCAAAAACCTCTGATGTTACTCCATGTGCATGAATAATATTAATATTATTATCTAAAATATATTTTCTTATTTTTAATAAACTTTTTATTATTTTTTTCTTATCATTTGGTATTAAAACAACTCTATTTCCATTTTCATTTGCTTTAATTATATCCGCAAATTTTGTATTGTCCAAAGCAACCAAATACATTCTGCAATTTTCATAATTTGAAAAAAACAGATTCTCTATTACTTTCTCTGCACCACCATATTCTCTACCTAAATTTATCAATAATACTTTAGTCATAAAACTACTCCTTCAATTCTCCAACAAAATGTTTTATAAACTTAGGATATTTTACAAAGTATCTAGAAAATAATCTCGTTGGTTCCTTTAAAAATCTATAGAACCACTCCATTCCTATTTTCTGAACAATTTTAGGTGCACGTTCTATCTCTTCAGAATATATCTTTAGTGCTCCTCCTATGGCTATAGCAATATTAACATTAATTTTATCAATATTATCAGTAATCCATATTTCTTGTTTAGGTGATCCCATTCCAACAAAAAGAATATTAGATTTTGATTCATTTATTTTTTCTATTACTCTTGAATTATCACTTTCACTAAAATAACCATTATTAAAAGTAATATTTTTTATTCCTTTAAAATCTCTTCTAATATTCTTTTCTAATTTTAAAAGTGTATCGTCTGTCGCACCTAAGAAGAATATATTTAATTCTTCTTCATCTGAAATTTTAAGAAGCTCGTCCATTAAATCAACACCAGTTATTTTATGTATAGGTGTTTTCTTAGCTTTAGCAGTAGCAACAACTGGCCATCCATCTGCTATTATATATTCAGCTTTACTATATTTATTAAAAACACCTTCATCTGATTTTATATTTATAATATGATCTACATTAGGAGTGTATATTCTAACACTCTTATTATTTTCAATATCTTTTTTTAAATCAGATGTTATATCCTCTAAACTTTTGTCATAAAAATTTAGTCCAAAAATTTTAACCATAATTTTCTCCTTACTTTTAGCTAGCATTTTCATCTCCAAATAATACAAAGAATGTTTTAAAGATAAGTTTTAAATCTAAAAGTAAACTTCTATCTTTTACATACTTAACATCTAATTTCATCCAATCTTCAAAACCAATAGAATTTCTCCCCATAACTTGCCAATAACATGTTATTCCAGGCTTAACAGCTAATCTTTCCATCATCCAAGGTTCAAATTCCTCAACCTCTTTTGGAAGACTTGGTCTAGGTCCTACTAAACTCATTTCACCTCTTAAAACATTCAACAATTGTGGTAATTCATCTATACTCGTTTTTCTAATAAACTTTCCAACCTTAGTTATTCTTGGATCATTTTTCATCTTAAACATAGGACCAGACATCTCATTTTGCTCTTTTAATTTTTCTTTTATCTCCTCAGCATTAACAACCATAGATCTAAATTTATACATATAAAATGGCTTTCCCCTAAGTCCTATTCTTTTTTGAGCAAAGAATATTGGACCTTTTGAATCCATCTTTATAGCTATAGAAACTATTAAAAATATTGGTGATAAAATTATTAATCCTAAAAAAGAAGCAATTATATCCATAATTCTTTTAATAAATAAATATATATATTTATTATCCTTAGTATCTAAAAATTGGTCTTCGATAAGAATTTTTTCTTCAACCAAAACTTGCACTCTCCTTTAAATATAAAATTTATAGTACAAACTTTTCAAAAACATGAGCAACTCCGTCATCATCATTACTTTTTGTTATAAAGTCTGCCTTTTCCTTTACTTCATCAAAAGCATTTTCCATAGCTACTCCTAAACCTGCATACTCTATCATATGCAAATCATTTCCAGCATCCCCTATGCATATTACTTCTTCTCTTTTAATCCCTAAACTTTCAGCAAGTGATTTTACTCCCTCTCCTTTATTACAAGTATTACTTAAAAACTCTAAAAAGTATGGAGCACTTCTTACTACAGTATATTTTTCATAAAGTTCTCTTGGTAATTTTTTAATACCTTCCTCTAAAACATCTGGCTTATCAATCATCATTACCTTAACTATTTCTTCTTCTGGTTCTATAGTTTCATAGTTTATTTCATATACATCTATTCCGTTTATTTTTCCTTCAAGTTCTGTATATTCATTCATTTTAGGAGTAATACATCCATCTTTTGAAAAAGCATGAATATTTACACCTATTTGTTTACTTACTTCATATAAATCTAATAAATCTTTTCCTTTTAATGAATCTCTACATATAACTCTATCTGATCCAATTTCTTTTATTATCGCACCATTAAAAGTCAAAACATATTCATTATCATGAAATAAATCTAATTCTTCTATATATTTTTTAACACCATCAACAGGTCTTCCTGTTGCTAGCACAACCTTGATATTTTTCCCCCTAGCTTTTTTAATAGCCTCTTTATTCTTTTCAGATAAAGACTTATCCTTTTTTAATAAAGTTCCATCCATATCTATAGCTACTAACTTATACATATCTTCACCTCTTAATTTATATACTGTTCAATTGACTAAAACACTAAACAATTATAACAAACTATAATTATTATTTCATCAATTTTTGGCATATTCACTTAAAATTATATCATATGCTTATTTTTTTTCAAATAATCACAAGATTCTTGAATTTATTGTTTTATTCGCCTTATAAAATATTGTTTTTATATTTCTCTATTTTAATAATTTAAAAGATTGAAATAACTTAATCAAGTTGATATAATGAAATTTGTCATTTATTGAAAAAAAATTAAAATGTTATTCATTTATAATACATACTATGGGGGTTTAATATGCCAGTTAGAATTGCAATACTTGGTGGACCAAGATGTGGAAAGACTACTTTAATACAGCAATTATATGTTGAGTTTAAAATAAGAGGACTAGATGTGGGTGCTGCTACAGAATATAGCACTGAATATTTAAAGGAAAAAGGTATGATAGAAACTATTTCTGAGCAATATGGAATCTATTTAGGTCAACTTCGTTTAGAAGAATCCCTAAACCAGTTTGACTATGCCTTAACTGATTACGCAACATTTGTACCATATATATATGGAAGATTTATGTTAGGAGATAAAACAAGATCTCAAAAAGAAATAGAAATTTTAAAAGATCTTTATCACTTAGCACTTAAAGATTTACCAAAATACGATCATATATTCTTTGTTCCTAGAGAGTTCGGATATGCTCAAGACGGGGTTAGATGGCAAGATGAATCAATGGCAAAAGCTGTCGATACTGCTATAAAACAATTCTTAGATAGTGAAAATGTTAAATACACAACTATTGAAGGTTCTACTAAAGATAGAGCTAAACAAATTCTTGAAATTGTTGGTGTAAATGACACAGAAGCTGTTCCTACTATGAAAGAACTAAAAAAGAAAAACTCAAAATAAAATAAGACAAGCTAAGCTTGTCTTATTTTATTATTTTCTTTCTAATGATTTTAAATATTTGATAAATCCCTCTCTAAGATCTCTCTTCTTAAAGCATATTCAACAGTAGCTTCTAAGAATCCTAATTTATCTCCTACATCATACCTTCTGCCTTCAAAATCATAAGCATACATAGCTTCTTGACTCATAAGTTCTAAAAGTGCATCTGTAAGTTGTATTTCTCCGCCTTTTCCTGGCTTTGTATTTTCTAATATTTCAAATATTGTAGGTGTTACTATATATCTTCCAAGTATAGCAACATTTGAAGGAGCTTCATCTTTAGAAGGTTTTTCAACTAAGCCCTTTACCTTATAAACACTTCCCTCAATATGTTTTCCTTTAACTATTCCATATTTAGAAACATCACTTTCCGGTACAGTTTGTACCCCAAGCACACTAGTTCTATATTCATTATAACAATCTATAAGTTGCTTCAAACATGGTTTTTCATCATTATAAACCACATCATCACCAAGTAATATAGCAAAAGGTTCATTGCCTACAAAAGTCTTTGCACAACTTATAGCATGCCCAAGTCCTTTTGGCTCCTTTTGTCTTATATAGTGAATATCAACCATATCAGATATATCTTTAACTAAATCTAAAAGTTCATTTTTTCCTGATTTCTCTAACTCTATTTCTAGTTCAATACTTCTATCAAAATGATCTTCTAAACACTTCTTACTTCTTCCTGTAATTATTAAAATTTCTTCTATTCCAGAAGCTATAGCTTCTTCTATTATATATTGTATTGTAGGCTTATCTACTATAGGAAGCATTTCTTTGGGTTGCGCCTTAGTTGCTGGTAAAAATCGTGTTCCAAGACCTGCTGCTGGTATTATCGCTTTTCTTATCTTTTTATTCACCTTATATCCCCTCTTATTACAAAATAATGTTATTAAAATTATAACTAATTAATTTTAGTTATTTAATTTTACATAATTTAAACCTAATTTACAAGTTACTTAATTTGCTATCAATCACCCAATTAACTTTAACTAATAATAAATATATAACTCCTATTACTTTAAGTAAAAGTTATGTTATAATAGTCTAGTCTATTTAAGAAAAACAAATTATTTTCTTAAAGCTTCATATTATATAGTAGAAAATAATTAATATTTTAATATACATAAAAATTCAAGGAGGCAATTAGATTGAGCGATTTAATTAAAGAAATAGAGAAAAGAAGAACCTTTGCCATCATCTCTCACCCTGATGCTGGTAAAACTACTCTTACTGAAAAGTTCTTACTTTACGGAGGAGCTATCAGAATGGCTGGTTCTGTTAAGGCTAGAAAGGCTGCAACTCATGCCGTTTCTGACTGGATGGAAATAGAGAAACAAAGAGGTATCTCTGTTACTTCATCTGTTATGCAGTTCAACTACGGTGGATACTGTATAAACATACTTGATACTCCTGGTCACCAAGACTTCTCAGAGGATACATATAGAACACTTATGGCTGCTGACTCAGCTGTTATGGTTATCGATGGAGCTAAAGGGGTCGAGGACCAAACAAGAAAGTTATTCCAAGTTGCTTCATTAAGAGAGATTCCAATATTCACTTTCGTAAACAAAATGGATAGAGAAACTAGAGATCCATTCCAACTTTTAGAAGATATCGAAAGCGAATTAGGAATAAAATCATACCCAATGAACTGGCCAATAGGTTGTGGAAACAACTTTAAAGGAGTTTTTGATAGAGCTACAAATACAATACATATGTTTGATGGTGGAAATCATGGACAAAGTGAAGTTTCAACTATAACTGGGGACTTAGAAGATCCTAAGTTCAAAGAGCTTTTAGGTGAAGACCTACACGCAAAATTAATGGAAGATGTTGAACTTTTAGATATAGCTGGTGATGAATTTGATTTAGAGAAAGTTAGAAAAGGAGAATTAACTCCTGTATTCTTTGGATCAGCTCTTACAAACTTCGGAGTTGAGCCATTCTTAAATGACTTCTTAAAATTAACTACTTCTCCACTATCAAGAAATTCATCAATTGGAGAAATAGATCCTATGACTGAACCATTCTCAGCTTTTGTATTTAAAATACAAGCTAACATGAATAAAGCTCATAGAGATAGACTTGCTTTCATGAGAATATGCTCAGGAAAGTTTGAAAAAGGAAAAGATGTTTTCCACGTTCAAGGTGGTAAAAAAGTTAAACTTGCTCAACCTCAACAATTCTTAGCTCAAGATAGAGAGGTTGTTGAAGAAGCATATGCTGGAGATATCATTGGTGTATTTGACCCAGGTATATTCTCAATAGGTGATACTTTATGTATGAACTCAAAGAAATTCAAATTCGAAGGAATTCCTACATTTGCTCCTGAGCACTTTGCTAGAGTTAAACCTATAGATACTATGAAGAGAAAACAATTCATAAAAGGTGTTACTCAAATAGCTCAAGAGGGTGCTATTCAGGTCTTCAAAGAATTACACATAGGTATGGAAGAAATCATAGTTGGAGTTGTTGGTGTTCTTCAGTTTGAAGTTTTAGAATACAGATTAAAAAATGAATACAATGTTGATATAAAAATGGAAAGACTTCCATTCAGATATGTTAGATGGATTGAAAATGCTGATATAGATGTAGATTCTTTAAATCTTACTTCAGATACTAAGAAGGTTAAAGACTTTAAAGACAGAAATCTTCTTATATTCCAAAATGACTGGGGTATTTCATGGGCTATAGATCATAATCCTGGAATAATACTTTCTGGTGTTGGTAAATCTGACGACTAATATAGCAAATTAAAGCAAAGACATGATTATCAAGAAAAAACTTGGTAATCATGTCTTTTTTTGTTTATTATCACGTTAACAATTAGTTCACATTTAAACCAATTTTATGTTATATTAATTTTAGTTAGATTTTATTTCTATATACATTAGGAATATTTTTCATTTCGTGTAGAAAATCCAAATATTCTTACCTAGAATAAAGATTACATTAAATGAAAGTACGATTCTTAAAAAGCTATTTTTTTGATAGAAGCCCAAGAAAATACTAACTAATAATATTTTCTTGTCAAAAGAAAGAAGGGAACACATGAAAGAAAACATATTAAAAAAATTTAAATTCAATAAAAAATTTAGCTTTCTTATTTTAATAATTTGGTGTATGGTAGTAGGATTCTTATTAATTACTGCACCATCCCTTTCTAAACTCGTTAGTGAAAAAGGTGGAATTCAATTACCTAACGATTACTCCTCAAAAATATCAGACATATTAAATAGTAATAATCAATTTAATAGTAATGATAGCTATATTGCTGTTTTCCATTCCGATTCAAAATTAACAGCTGAAAACTTAAGCAATATAAAAAATACTATAAACCGACTAAAAGATAATAAAAATATAGATTATGTTCAAAGCATAACTAACAGTTTCGATACTCCACAGTTAAAAAGCCAACTTAATTCTTCAAATGGTGAAACAATAATAGCTTTAATGACAATCGACCCTAAAGGAGCCTCTGTTAGTAAAATAGAAGATACTCTAAATAAAGAATTGAAAACTTCTGGTGTTGAGACTTATGTAACAGGACAAAGTCTTATAGAAAATGATGTTAATGTTGCTGCTCAAAAAGGTTTAAATAAAACTCAAACTATAACTGTTATATTTATTTTTATAGTGCTAATACTACTATTTAAATCCATTGTTACTCCATTTATTCCTTTACTTACAGTAGGAATAAGTTATTTGGGAGCTCAGTCTGTAGTAGCAATTTTAGCAGATAAATTTAATTTCCCACTTTCAAACTATACGCAAATATTTATGATTTGTATCATGTTTGGTATAGGAACTGACTACTCTATTCTACTTTTGAATAGGTTTAAAGAAGAATTAATTAATGGAGAAGATAATCTAAGTGCTATGAAAACAACATTCACTACTGCTGGTAAAACAGTTCTATCTAGTGCTACACCAGTCTTTGTAGTTTTTGCCTCACTTAACTTTATAGGATTTAACCTATATAGAAGTGCTGTAGCCGTAGCAATTGGTATATTATTTTTAATATTGGCTCTTTTTACAATTTTCCCTGCTGTAATGATTATATTAGGTAAGAATATTTTTTGGCCAGTTAAAGGAACATTTAAAGCTGAAGAAAATAAACTTTGGGCTAAATTAGCTAATAAAGCTTTCAATAAACCAATTCCTATATTAGGAATTATATTTGCAGTACTTTTATTTCCTATTTTATTTAATAATTTCAATCAATCCTTTAATAATTTAAATGAAATAGGCGATTCCTACTCTGCTAAGGCCGGTTTTAATATAATAGCAGATAATTTTGGAATCGGACAAGCATCCCCAGTTTCAATATACATAGAAAATGATGATGATATGAGAAAACCTGAATATGTAGCCTTAATGGAAAAGTTATCTAATGACATAAAAAATTCTAGTAATGATTTTAAATCTGTTTTAAGTGTTACTAGACCAACTGGTGATCGTATTGATGAAATATATGTTAATGACCAAGCTGGTCAAGTTGCCAAAGGAGTAGACAAAGCTAATAATGCTCTAAATGAAATAAATAGTGGATTAACAGAAGCTAATAAGAAAATAGCGGACTCAAAAGGAAAATTAAAAAGTGCTGAGGAAGGAACTGAAAAACTTCAAGATGGAACTAAACAAACTGAACAAGGTGTCTCAGAACTTCAAGCCGCACTTAATAAACTAGTTGAGAGTTTAAAAGAAGAACATGCTGGTGCCACAGAATTAAAAACTTCTATAGATGGAGCCTTAGATAAAGTTAGTGCCTTAAAACTTAGTAAAGCTCAACTTGAAAAAGACTATACATCTATAGTTGATTCAGCAAATACTGTTCTTGAGAATTTAAATAAGCTTGGTTCACTAAGTGGAGACCCCTCTTCAGTTAATGTAGATACAAGCAAACTAAAAAACTCACTTTCATCATTAAATTCTCATTTAAGTGAGTATTCAAAATCTCACCCTGAGCTTGCAAATGACGAAGACTTCAAGAAATTTTCTCAAGATGTAAGTAACTTAAATAACAATACAAACAACTTAAATGGCACTCTTAATAATAGTTCTGAAGTTAAGGCTATAAATGAAAGTATAGGTGCTCTAAAAATTTTAATAAATACTTTAAATGACAAAAAAGATACCGTAATAAATGACTTAGAAAAGTTCAATTCAGGAATTTCTGAAATTGAAAATGGACTTAATGCCTTAGATAAAGGTTTAGGAGAATCTTTATCTGGTGGTGAAGAAATTTCTTCTAAAGTTCCTGAAATTTCAAATGCTTTAAGTCAAATAGCTAATGGTCAATCTCAAATTCAAAATGGATTCAAACAATTTTCTGGTCAAATAAATGAACTCTCTGAGGGACTTAAAGCTGGTTCTAATGGGATAACTGAAATACAAAATGGACTTAAATATGCTAATGGTTTTATTAATGATTGGTCAAACCTTTCTTATAATCTTTCTGGAATATGTGTTCCTGTAGAAGTTTTTAGTAATAATGAATTTAAACAATCATTAAATCAATATATGAGTCCAGATGGTAAGCTTGCTGTTATAAATGTAATTACTACCAAAAACCCTTATTCTGATGATGCTATGAATGCAATTCCAGAATTACAATCTATTGTTGAAGATAGTGTTAAAGGAACTAAATTAGAAAATGCTAATATTGGTGTCGGCGGAATGGCTAGTACAAGTTATGAAACTAAAAAAATGGCAGATAAAGACTATGATAAGGCCTTGATTTTTGTTATTGTAGGAGTATTTATTACATTAATCATAATTTTAAGATCATTGACAATGCCAATTTACTTAATGATTTCATTACTATTAACATACTTCACATCAATAAGTGTAGTTCAATTTATAGTTACAAAAATAATGAAATATCCTGGCATATCATGGATTACTTCATTCTTTGGATTTGTTGTTCTTATGGCACTAGGAATAGACTACTCCATATTTATAATGACAAAATTTAATCAAGATCTTAATGGTTCTATAAAAGATCGTATTATAAGAACAATGAGAACAATGGGTGGTGTTATAATATCTGCTGTAATAATCCTTAGTGGTACATTTGCAGCCTTACTTCCATCGGGCGTTTTATCATTAATCGAAATTTCCATGGTTGTTTTAACTGGTATTCTTCTATATGTAGTTTTTGTACTTCCACTATTCATACCTGCTATGGTAAAAATATTTGGAAAATTAAACTGGTGGCCATTTAAACCAGCTATCGCCAAAGAAACTACTAGTTCAAGTGATAATGTAACTGTAGTAACAACTGTGGTTACCACTACTACCACCACAACAACTACAACTAAAAATGGAATAACAACCACAACTAAAAAAGAATCAAAATCCACTAAAACAGAAGACTAATTTATACCTTAATTATATAAGGGGATGTATTCAAACAACTTCTTAATAAAGAATATGTTTGTAAGCTTTATTATAAGTTTTTATACATCCCCTTTATAAAATTCACTTTTTATAACACAAATTTCTCTATAGCTTTTGCTACTCCATCATTTTCATTTGTATCCGTTACATATCCAGCCTTATCTTTTAAGAACTCTTCAGCATTTCCCATAGCTACTCCAAGACCTGCATACTCTATCATGCTAAGATCATTTTCACTATCTCCTAAACACATAACTTCTTCTCTATTTATATTTAGCATATCAGCTAAAACTTTTACTGCATTTCCCTTTGAAGTTCCTCTATTCATAACCTCAAAATTATTTGTAAAAGAACTTACAACCTCAAAGTCTTCATAATTCTTCAGTTCTTCTTTAGCCTTAAATAAATCACCTAATTTTTCTTCATTATTCTCTATACAAATAGCCTTAAGTATATGCTTGTTATATTTTTTAAATGATTCTCTAAAATCTATTCCTTCTGAGAATAAAACCTTATCTCCTGATTCACCAATCATTTGATTCATAACCTTATATCCATGCTGTTCAGGAACTATTTTTTCAGATATAACTGTATCTGATGTATTAAAGTAAGCTAATTCAATATCATATTTTTTGATAACATCATATATTCTATCTATTTGATCATCAGTTAAAACAGACTCATATATAACTCTCTCTTCATCCTTTTCTCTTATAAAAGCTCCATTACAAGATATAATAGGTGCTTTTACGCCTATAAGATCAGCATAATACTTAGCAGAAGTAAATAATCTTCCTGTAGTAATAGCTATTTTAACACCTTTTTCAGTAGCTTTTCTTATAGCATCTTTATTTCTTTCACTAACCTCATGCTTATTATTTAATAAGGTTCCATCCATATCTATACAAATTAATTTATATGCCATACAAAAAAATCTCCCTTCAATTCACATATCATTTAATACCTATTTTTTCTTCTTATATCCTATCCTAAAATATAGTATTACATTTTTCAACATTCTTAATCAGACTTTACATAAATATAACCATACTAAAACTTACTAATAATATATCTAACATCATAACTCATACAATTACTACCAAATTCAATTTAATAGTGGGATAAATTTCATAGGTTCATGAAATTATTTTTGGAGAAAATAATAATATAATTTTTAAAATGAAAGGAGTTTTTAAAATGTCAAAAGAAAAAAAATGCGATGTTTATCCACCAAAAGATAGAACTTTTTACTCTCCTAATCCCAAAGATTTAGTATCTTGTTCAGGTGATGTTTGCACAAAACTTCCAGATCCTACAAAGGATAAAATAGTTTGTAATAACATATCCTATAATGAATTTGACTACACAGAAAATCCACTTGATGATGAATAAACTTTACCACTAAAACAGAGCCAAAACTAAAAAAGATTGTATCAAAATAAATTTTGATACAATCTTTTTCTTTTATGGTTAACTGAAAATTTTATTAACTCAAAAATATATTGAAAATTTATTAATAGACTAAATTCTAAAGAACTCAGTAAATGATTTTATACAATCGAAATGATCACTTACAGCACCGAATTCTCTTATTGAGTGCATAGCTAATATTGGAGTTCCCATATCAACAGATCTTATTGGTAAATGAGTTGAAGATATTGGTCCTATAGTTGAACCACCTCTCATATCTGATCTATTTACAAACTTCTGAACATTAACTCCTGCTTTTCTACATACCATTTCATAAACGGCAGCTGAATCACTATCACTAGTATAGCTTTGAGAAGCTGCTATTTTTATAACTGGTCCCTTTCCTAATACAGGTCTTACTACTGGGTCATGCTTTTCTCCTAAGTTTGGATGTACAGCATGTGCAAGGTCTGCTGAAATCATGAATGATTCTGATAATGCTCTTAAAAAGTCTTCTCTATCTTTTCCTAAAGCAAGAACTATTCTTTCTAATATAGTTTTTAAGAAATCTGAATCTCCACCTTGTTTAGTAGCACTTCCAACCTCTTCATTATCAAAACATACCATTACATTAGTAGCTTGTGAAACCTCTGCATCTATTAAAGCTTTTATTCCAGCATGAACCATTGATAAATCATCTAATCTTCCTGTTGAAATAAACTCTTCATTTAATCCCATTAAGCATCCTTTTTCATACTCGTATGGATATAATTCAAAATCTAATATATCTTCTTTAGCACAATGTAACTCACTAGCTAAAGCATTCATTAAGTAACTTCCCTTTTCTAAAGTATCACTAACTAATGATAATAAAGGTAAAGTATCTTTTTGTCTATTTATCTTATATCCATCATTAACTTCTCTATTCATATGAATAGCTATGTTAGGAATTATAAGTATTGGTTTATTTATATTAATTATTCTATTAACTGGTTTTAATGGATTTTCACTTACTAAAGTTACTCTTCCTGCTAAAGCTAAAGGTCTATCAAACCAAGTGTTTAATATGGGTCCTCCATAAACTTCAGTGTTTAGTTTGACATAAGTATTTTCAACAGTCATTTCTGCATTTGGTTTTATTCTAAATCCTGGTGAGTCTGTATGAGCACCTATTAATTTAAATCCACATTCAGCAATTTCTCCCTTACCTACTTTAAAAGCTATTAAAGCTGAATCATTTTTAGTAACATAATACTTTCCTTCAACTTCTAAATCCCATCTATCTGACTCTTTTAACTCTTTAAATCCTTCAAACTCTAGAGTATCCTTTACATTTTTAACAGCATGAAAAGCTGTTGGACTTTCATATAAAAAATTAATTAATTCATTTGCTATAACTTTTTCCATTTGTATCTCACCTTTCCTCTATATTTTGTGAAATATCCACAAAATCAACTAGATACTTTTACTTATACTTTACCACAAAATCCATAATTAACAAAATGTTAAAACCTAATGAAAATCTCTATTTTCATCTAAATTCTAACTTTAATTCAAACTATTGCTTATTTTCAAATATCATTATCTTTAATGTAGCTAATCTATTCTAACCTAAAACTAATTTCTAGTTATATAACCAACCTTAATTTAGTTTCCTCAAAACTTTCCATTACCTATTACATTATATCTCTAATGAAAAAATAACTTAATTGCTTATTACTCAATTAAGCTATCCTTTCATCTATATATATAAATCAATATTTATCTAAAAAAATTCTAAATTTAAACTACTAGTAAATAAAATTAGTGCCAGCTATATTAATTTAAAATATAGCTGACACGTCCAAATTATACTCTTACATATTGCTTACTTACATATCCAATTGATTGTCCACTACCGCTTTGAAATTTTATTTTATACCATCCATTTTCTTCACCAATAATATTAACTTTACTTCCAGATAAAAGATATCCTATTACTTGATGATTCGTCCCTGGACCCTTTCTTACATTTAAGCTTGTACTAATTCCATAAACTGTTCCCTCTTTTTCTTCTGAACTACTTCCGCTATCAGTACTATTATTAACTACAGTAATATATTGCTTAGATGCATATCCATTCTTTCCAGCAAATATTATTTCATACCAGCCATTAACTTCTCTTATTATCTCTACCTTATCATTATTACGTAAAGTTCCTACAACAGAATAATTACTTCCTGGACCACTTCTCATATTTAATGAACTTCCAACTCTAACTTTACCTATCTTCTTATCTGATACAGGTGGAATTTCAGGATCTACTGGTGGTTCTGGCTTTGATGTTTCACCTTCCTGTATTATAGTTATATATTGTTTAGAAACATACCCCTTTTTACCATTAAATTTTATCTCATACCATCCATTAACTTCTTTTGTAATTGTAACCTTATCATTATTTCTTAAAGACCCGATTACACCATAAGAACTTCCTGGACCACTCCTTACATTTAATGAACTTCCAACTTTAACAGCTCCTATTTTATCTTCACTTGTAGGAGGTAAATCTGGATCCACAGGTGGGTCAACTGGAGGTTCTACTGGGTTTCCACCTGAATTTAAAGTTATATATTTTTTACTTACATATCCTCTTTTACTTCCATCAAATGTTATATTGTACCATCCATCTTTCTCATAGTTAACATGAACCTCTTCATTATTAGTTAAGTAACCTATAACCCCATATTCAGTTCCTGGTCCTTTTCTAACATTAAGCTTACTGGATATTCCTGTAACTTTCCCCTTTTTATCTATGCTCTCTCCATTGTCACCTTCATTACCATCGCCAGAATCTCCACTACCATCTGGTAATTGCCCAGTAACTTGTATATAATCCTTACTTACATATCCATATTTCTTCTTTAAGTCTTCTATATAATCAACCTTATACCAACCATTAATTTCTTCATATATATTAACTACTTGATTCCTATTAAATTTGTATAATATGCGCCCCGATGTACTTGGAGTTTCTCTGATATTTAATGCAGAAGCATTTATAACTTTTCCTTGCATCTTAGGTTTTACCCCATCATCTTCTAACTCACCATTTCCCCCAGATACCCTACTTTTAAAATATGGCCAAAGACTTGGTCTATCTTCAATCATCATTCTAGAACAAGTCTTACCACTTGCATCCCTATGCATAACAACATTTTCTGCTGGTATATTATATTTATTCATTAAATGTTTTGTAAGTTCTATTCCTGTTTCTACTGTCTTATCAAAATCATTCCCCTTATTTACACAGAGTTCTATAGCAATTGTTGTTGAATTATTTATATTAGGATTATTTCCATCTCCAACATGCCACCCTTTCCATGTATCCTCCAAAGCCTGCACTATTTCATCATCGTCAACTATATAATGCGCTGAAGCTTTTGCATTAGGATGATTTGCAAAATAATTTCTATTAGCCATAGCATCTGCTCCAGCTTTTCTATTATCAGTATCATGAATAACTATATACTTAGGCGATATACTTTCATCTTTTGAATAGTTTATATCTATAAGTCTTTTATTAACTTTAATCCCATTTATAACAGGTGTATTTTCTGTTGAGTAAATTTCATTATCATCTTCCTCATGATAATCTCCTGCTATACAGTTGCTTTTTTGCTTCCCTTTTTCGCTATTATTTTCATTAGCAAAAGTAACTTTATCAAAAATCGCAAGGTTCCCTACTACCATACACGACAGCATCAAAGCACTTATCTTCTTTTTATTCATTTTTTTCCCTCTCCTATATTACATATATTTCTTTCAATTGAAAATTTTATACTATTATGTCTTATTATTTTATCTTCTATTTCAATATTTTTCAATATAGAATATTGTGTTATAATGTATTAAGTTAATATTAATTATGGAGAGATGATATTTTATGTTTTCAAATTTTATAATAAAGAAATTTATTAAAAATTATAATGATACTGAAAATGATGATGTCAGAAGTGCGTATGGTTATTTAGCTAGCATTATTGGTATAATCGTCAATATTATTTTATTCTTAATAAAATTTTCTGTTGGTCTTATAGCATCAAGTATAGCAATAACTGCTGATGCTTTTAACAATCTTTCTGATGCAGGCTCTTCTGTAATAACTATGATTGGATTTAAGCTTGCAAAAATGCCTGCTGATAAGGAACATCCTTTTGGTCATGGAAGAATTGAATATATATCTGCTCTAATAGTGGCATTCATGGTAATGTTAGTGGGATTCCAATTTACCAAATCATCAATAGAAAGAATTTTAAATCCTACTCCTGTAAACTTCGAATTAATTCCGTTTATTCTACTTGTGATCTCAATTTTCTTTAAGTTTTGGTTAAGTAGATTCAATAAGTTTACTGGAGAAAAAATAAATTCATCAGCTCTTAAAGCTGCTTCTGTTGATGCTCTAGGTGATGTATTTACTTCAACATGTGTAGTAATTTCATTCCTAGCAGCTAAATTCACTACATTCCCTATTGACGGATATATAGGTGTTATTGTTTCACTAGCTATTTTATATGCTGGATTTACTTTAATAAAAGAAACAATAAATCCATTATTAGGAGAAGCACCTGATCCTGAACTTGCCAAAAATATCAGAGAAATGGTTTTATCCTATGATAATATAATTGGAGTTCACGACTTAATAATTCATAACTATGGAGTTGGAAAATGTATGGCTTCTATACACGCTGAAATTCCATCAGACATAAATGTTATGAAAATACATGATATTATAGATATGGCAGAAAGAGAAATTTCTAAAACATTAAAAATATATTTAGTTATTCATATGGATCCTATTTGTCTTGAAGATGAAGAAATAAAACAGACAAAAGAAGAAATTGATAAAATAATTAAATATAATCCACTAATAGAATCAATGCATGATTTTAGAATAGTTGGTCATGGAGAAAAGAAAAATCTTATATTCGATGTTGTTGTTAATCCAGAAAAGCTAAAAAAAGTTATGTCTGAAAGTGAACTTAAGAGTAGCATAATAGATGCTGTAAAAGAAACTCACCCACAATATAACTGTATAATAACAATTGATAAAGATTTTACATGTTAAAAAAGAGTAGAAATGAGAATCCTCATTTCTACTCTTTTTTTTAATCAAACTATGTTTTAAACTAATGTTAATTTTAGATATGTTTTAAGTGCTAGCTAAAATCAACACGCACTTAAAAGCCTTTAATCATTATTTTTGAAATAATCTGATCTTATTATTTTAGTTGATATATCGTAAGCTTTATTCACATGATCTAATTCTTCTTGTGATTTAGCTTCCCCTGCAACTTGTCCACCTGGAAGTGGTACTACATTTCTATTTGTATTTAATAGATTTCTACCAATTACATTTCTTAAACTTCCATCATTTACTCCAAGAAGATATGAAACGGTTGGCATAACATCGATTAATCCACCTTTAGTTTCAAAAGTCTTTCCTTCTATTGAAGGATTGTAAATTATAAGTGGAACCTTCTTCTCATCTAACTTCCAGTAGTTTCCGTCAAAGTTAACATCTTTAAGCTGTTCTTTGTAATACTTATTAGGACCAGCATGATCACCATATATAACAAATACAGTATTATTATATCTACCTTCTGCTTTTAGCTTATCCATAAACATTTTAATAGCTTCATCTGTGTATCTTACTGTTTTGAAGTATTGCCCAATTAATGTACCATCAATTTCTTTAGGTATATCAATAGTTGTGTGTGCTGGATCGATATCAAAAGGTCCATGATTTGTTAATGTTACTGTGAACATATAAAATGGTTCTTTTAAATTCCCAGCTTTCTCAGCTAATTGAGTTAAATAACTCTTATCTGAAATTCCTAAACCTATAATTTCATTTTCATTAAAATCATACAAAGTATATGATTTTTGGAATTTTAAAAGACTATGATGAACTTCTCCCCAGTTCCAACTTCCTGCAACTTCAGGATGCGCTGAAACAGTAGTATAACCATCCTTTTCTAATAAAGTTGGTAATGTTGTTAATGTTCTACTTGGATACGCAAATGATGTTGCTGCATTAGTTACTGGTAACATTCCTGTATTAACCATTAAATCTGCATCTGAACTAAATCCAGTTAAATTCTCCTCATATATATTAGGGAAATAATATGAATGCTTAAGCATTTCATTTAACGTCGGAGTTATTTCTTGTCCATTTATACTCTTTCCAATAACAAAATCCTCTAAAGATTCAACCTGTATAACAACTAGATTTTTCCCTTTTAATTCACCTTTGTATTGATTATCAGGTAAGTTTTCATAATTAGCATCAAGCCAACTTCTTACGTCCTGCTTTTCTTTGTTACTTAATTCTATATCTTTATCTAGAACTAAAGTTTTATAAATGTCAAAGAAATGGTACCCTAAAGGCGTAGCCCTAAAAAGTCCACTTGTTGGTGTCCATGCAACTCTTAAAAATCCCTTTTCCCCATGGGTTATATCCTTAACATCATATAAATAATATTTTCCTAATATACATCCACTTGGTATTAAAAATGTCAATAAGAATGCTATAACTCTATATTTTAACTTACCAAAATACCAATCCTTAGTGTACTTTCTAAATAATATGTACAGTATAGGTAATAAAACTAAATCTGCTACTAAAAGAATCATTCTACTTCTAAAGAATATCAAATCTTTATCTAGCGGATTAAATAAATCTGGATAGATAAAGTATTTTATTGATGGAAAAGTTCCATAAAGTCTATAGTAAAGTAAATCAAAAATTAAAAGTGCTGATATTCCTAAATCTACAATATACAAGTAAATAAACTTTCCCCATCGCTTAAATAAGAAACCAAAACTTATAAATGCTAATGGGAATAACAGGTATATTATTTTATAATCTATTAATCCAAATACAAATCCTAAGTTTAATTCCATTCCACTATTACTCTTTAGCATTGTGCAGAAAACAGTAAGTTTAATCAAAAGTATTATATAAAATAATATTTCTAATGGAAACTTACCTAAAAAATTTCTGATCTTACTAAAGAAATTTTTCTTGTCACTCATATATAACCTCCTGTTAATATTTATATAAAATTTTATATTAGTATATCTTGCCTTTTTAATTGTATATTTTTTATAGATTATTTTCAAATATATTTTATAAAATGAAATAAAAACCAACAAATTAAATTAAGTATTTGTTAGTTTTTATCATATAGTGAATCGACATATCTTATAAACCTATTAAAAGCAATTTAACACTCACTTAAAACATCGCCTAAAAATATTAAATTCAAAGAATATGCAGAGCCTATTATAAAAATAAATATATTAGGATAACCATATCTAGAAAAAGTTATAAAAGGCCAATAACAAATAGTATTCATAATTAAAAATATAATCAACATACTGCTCCCTTTTACTTTTCTTCTTATCATAGATATTAATCCTAAAAGACCAAGAATTATATATGAGGTATGTATAAAATTTATTCTCTCCTCATTTACTCTAAATATAGGTTTCCAATAGTATGCTTCATTGTACATTTCCTCAGTTTTACCCAATGTATACCAATAAGTATATTTTAGAGGTTCTTCTTCAAAACCTCTCTTCACCATGTAGCTTGCTAATTTATTTTGTTCATCTTCTGATAAATATTTTCCTTCTATAAACTCATTATATTTATACTCCTCTGGAATATCTTTATAAAAGCTTGGTGCTCCCCATCTTATAAAAGTCCCTAACAATTTAGGATTCGCAGATGATTCTGTAAACAAAATAAATTTATCTTTTAATTGATAATTTCTAACCCACCACGTTGAAAATAAAACAACAAATATAACAAATACTATTGATGTGTACTTTATCATATCTTTTATTGAATACTTATTAACTATCCAAAATATTATTATAAACAATGGGAATATAGCTGCATTAGGCCTCACTAAACATACTAACCCCCAAAAAACTCCTGAAAAAACATAATATTTAGTTTTATTTCTTTTTATAGCAATTATTGAAAAATAAAATAATAGCATATAAAGAGTTTTAAACAAGACTTCTGTTAATATCAAATTTGCTGCAACATATTCTGGTAAATATATTACCGTAAGAATACATGAAATTATAGCAACCTTTTTATTTATTATTTCTTTTGCTAAAAAATATAAAGTATATAATGAAATACACTGAAGTATTAATTGAGCAACTCTTATTGCAACTAACCCTATACTTCCTCCACCAAAAATTTTAACAATTCCAGCTAAAAACATAGGATATCCTGGCATAATGAATATAGTCGGCTCCATTCCATGATAAACTAACTTTCCTTGACTAGCTAAGACATTCGCTGTATGAAAATATCTAACATCATCATTATTAAGCTTATCTAAATCTCCTAACAAAAAGTAATTTCCATATTTTAAAGTAGAAACTAATCCAATAATAAACATTATTAATATACATAGAAAAAGTAAATACCTATATTTTCTTTCTTTTTCCCAAAAAGTCATAAATTCCTCCTAAAAACTATTTTATAGCTATAATAAATACACCTATGAGTATTACTATTGTTCCTATAACTGAATTAAATGATATATTTTCTTTTAATATAAAATAGCTCATAAATAATGAAATTATATAACTCATGCTCTGCATTGGATAAACTTTACTTAAATCATTAGTCTTAATTATATAAAACCAATATATAGTTGCTAAGGCATAAATAACCAATCCACTAAATATATACTTATTAAATAGCAGTAATATAATTTCTTTAACACTTCCCATGCTAGCTTCTCTTAATCCGATTTTCCAAAGAATCTGTCCAGAAACTAACATAATACAATTTATTAAAACTAAAAATATAGCCTTAATTTTGCTCACCACCCTCTATTTTTTCTTTTAATATACCAACCTCTTGTGATATAGCTATTATTTGTTTTTTTGATTTTGATAGAGCAACTGTCAATGTAAAAATTATTACTAACAAGAAGAATATTATTATTAAAAATAAAGCATTTACTGGTGACAATATGTGTAAAACAGTTGCTATTCCATTGAGTAATTTAGGAAATATTCCAACTATAATTAGCCCAAAACTTGTAAAAAGCCAAGTTAGAGCATATTTTAATTCTAATTTTTCCTTATTTATCATCTTAATTATGTAAACTGTAAAAACTATACAAACACTTAAAATTATTGACTGTAATACTCTATCCATTTCTACATACAACTCCCCTTCTTTTTACCACAATATGAAAATATCATTGCTAAAGTAACTTTTATCATGTAATAAATAGATTTTATTAAGTCTATTGATGATTTTCCATTCTCTCTTTCCTTCATAATCACAGGAACTTCTGCTATTTTAAAATTATTTTTTATAAGTAAAATTATTGTTTCTGGTTCTGGATAATCAGAAGGATAATAATCACTAAATAATTTAATGACTTTTCTATCTGCTATCCTAAACCCAGATGTAGCATCTGTTACATTTTTTCTGGTAAGAACTTTTATTAGATAGTAAAAAAAATTTATTCCTACTCTCCTAATAAAAGTTGATTGAAATCCTTCTTTTTCAATAAACCTTGATCCAATCACGAAATTATATCCTTCTTGTATTTTTTCATATAATACATTTAAATATTTAGGATCATGTTGTCCGTCACCATCTACTTGCACTGCATAATCATATCCATTTTCATAGGCATATTTATACCCTGTCTGAACAGCACCACCTATACCTAAATTACAAGGAAGGTCTATAACATGAACTCCTAAATTCTTTGCTACGTCACTCGTATTATCAGTTGAATAATCATTAACGATTAATATATCAAATTCTTTTGCATCCTTCTTAATATTCTCAACCAACTTAGGTAAATTATCACTTTCATTAAAGGCTGGAATTATCAGTAGTATCTTATCCATTCGTCCTCCTATATAACTGTATAAGTTTCTAACAAATATATTCTTGCCATATATTCAAAGTTTTAGTATATTTTATTTTTAAAATATTTTCTATTAAGAAAAAACAAAAAGACTACTAATTAAAAATCTAATTAGTAGTCTTAAATAATTTTATTGATTATTTTTAAAGTAATTTTCCTGTATAACCATATCAGAAATATTAAATGATTGTTCTAAATGTTTCTTTTCCTCTGGAGTTGGATTTCCAACTATTGTTCCATCATTTAATAAAGTTGCATCTCTCTTAGTATTAACTAATACTCTTCCCATTGAAGTGCTATCAAAAGCTGATCTATCAAATCCTAAAAGATAAGCTACTGTTGGTAAAAAGTCTATTTGACCACCTTGTTTTGATATAGTTTCTCCTTGAATACTAGGATTATATATTAAGAAAGGAATTTCCTTATCATCATCTTTCCACCAGTTACCTTCTAATGGTGCATCCTTTATTTCATCATTGTAGAATTTATGAACTCCACCATGATCTCCATAAAGCATGATTACAGTATTATCTAATAATCCCTCTTCTTTTAATTGATTTATGAATTCTCCAATTGCTTGATCTGTATATCTAACACTTTGGAAGTATTTACCTAACATATTCTCATTTAAATCCTTAGGTAAATCTAAAAACTGTTTATCTTCTGGCATATCAAATGGTCCATGACTTGTTAAAGTTACTAAGAATGTATAGAATGGTTGTTTTTCATTCTTAAGTTTTTCTCCCACCTGTTTTAAGTAAGATTCATCTGACATTCCAAGCCCAATTATTTCACTTTGATCAAATTGAGCTGCATCCCATATTTTATCTGCCTCAAATGACTTATGCGCCTCAGCCCAGTTCCAGTTTCCAGGCACTTCTGGGTGAGTTGATATTGTATTATAGCCCTTGCTATTTAATAATTTTTGAAGAGTTCCATACTCTGTCCATGGATATCCAAAGAATGTACTTCCGTTTCTAACTGGTAGCATTGATGTATTAACCATCAAGTCACAGTCTGAACTAAATCCTGAGTTGTTTTGTTCTTTTATATTGTCAAAATACAAACTATTTTTTAATAACTTATTTATATTTGGTGTAATTTCTTGCCCATAAACCTTTTGTCCTATAACAAAGTTCTCAAGTGACTCAACTTGTATTGCTATAAGGTTTTTACCTTCAAACATTCCTTTATACTTATTGTCTGGTAAATCCTCTTTATTTTCATTAAACCACTGATTTATTTCATTCTTTTGGGCCTCACTTAATTTCTGTTCTCTATTGGCATAATAATAAATATCATATCCATGATATCCTAATGGACTTATATCGCTAAATGTTTGGAATGGAGCCCATGCTATTCTAAATAATACCTTATCAGACTTTTTAGCTATATCAAGATAATAATGTGTTGCCCCTATAGTTATTGCACTTATTCCAAATACGCTTATAAAAGCTATTAATCTTGTTTTTATGCTACTTTTATACTTTAAATTCTTTAATCCTGTAAACTTATAAACTAAAAATAGTATTACAAAATCAACTAAGAAAAATAAATCTACCGGTTCAAAATTAAATAAACTCTTTCCTATAGGATTAAATATTCCTGGTTCAATAATATGTCTTATTGATAAGAACGTTCCATTAACTCTGTAGTACCAAATATCAGCTACAAATAATATTGTAACTAAAATATCTATAACTATAGCTGCCCATACTCTCCCCTTACCTCTAAATAGGTAAATAAAGCTTGCTATTAAAGTTATTATTGCTATATGTGCCCATAACGCTGGAGGTGTAAAGTACATTATTCCAAAGTTCATACTTGCTGATCCAGGCGTTCTAAGCATTGATAAAAGCATCATGGATTTTAATTGTAAAACAACTACTAAAAAAATAAAAACCCAGTTGCATTTTAAAAAGCTTTTTAGTTTTTCCTTCATAAAATTTCCTCACTATCTTTTTTTATAATATGTACTCTACCTATTATAACATTTACAATATTTTTTTCATTAAAAATTCCTTACGTTTTTAATAATCACCCAAGCTCTATCTATAAAACTTCTTAAAACATAAAAGAACAGACTAAAAAATATAGCCTGTCCTCTTACTCCCCAATAACTCTACTGATTTATTTTATACTAGCTATTTCAAACTAAAGCTCTGTTTTATAAAACTTTTGAAAGAAAATCCTTTGTTCTTGAATTCTTTGGATTATCAAATATATCTTTTGGAGTTCCCTCCTCAATTATTTTTCCATCATCCATAAACAATATCCTATCTCCCACTTCTCTAGCAAAACCCATTTCATGAGTTACCACAACCATAGTCATACCATCTTTAGCTAAAGATTTCATAACTCCCAAAACTTCTCCAACCATCTCTGGATCCAAAGCTGATGTTGGCTCATCAAAAAGCATAACATCGGGTTCCATAGCTAATGCTCTAGCTATAGCTATTCTTTGTTTTTGTCCACCTGAAAGAGAATTTGGATATGCATCTTTTTTCTCTAAAAGTCCAACCTTTTCTAATAGATTTGCCGCTATCTTTTTTGCATCACTATTAGGTATCTTCTTTATTTTAGTTGGTCCTATAGTCAAATTTTCCATTACTGTTTTATGTGGAAACAAATTAAACTGTTGAAAAACCATCCCCATTTTTTCTCTTATCTTATTTATATCAACCTTTTTGTCTGTTATGCTCTCTCCTTCAAAGTTTAAATCTCCTGAAGTTGGTACCTCCAAAAGATTTAAACATCTTAAAAAAGTACTTTTTCCTGAACCTGAAGGTGCCTATAACAACAACCACTTCACCTTTTTTTATATTTTCATTTATATCTTTTAAAACTTCATTGTCCCCAAAATTTTTATATAAATTACTGACTTTTATCATTTATTTAATCTCCTTTCTAAATAAGACATAGCACGACCTAAACTAAACGTCATAACAAAATAGAATACTGCAATAACTATAAGTGGCTCAAACCCCTTATATGTTGCTCCTGTAACTATCTTAGCTGAGTACATAAGCTCTGCTACTCCTATTGTAGATGCCATAGAAGATTCTTTAATTATAGCTACAAACTCATTACCTATAGCTGGTAATATATTTTTAATTGCCTGTGGAAGTATTACAAGTCTCATGGCCATTCCTTCTGTCATACCTAAACTTCTAGCTGCCTCTAATTGTCCCTTATCTACAGCATCTATTCCAGCTCTTATAATCTCTGAAACATATGCTGCTGAATTTAATGCAATAGCAATAATACAAGATGGCAATACATCTAATTGTATTCCAAAAGACGGTAATCCAAAATAAACTATATATATTTGTAATAAAAGAGGTGTACCTCTTACAATTTCTATATAAATACTTGAAATTATATTTAATATTCTAACTTTAAATATTGAGAATTTGGAACGCTTCATGAAACATAGAAGTGTTCCTAATAGAGTTCCCAAGATAACTGTTATTGCTGAAATTATTAATGTCCACTGTGCACCTTCCAAAAATACTGGAAAATACTCTTTTAAAAAACTAAAATCTAGCCCCTCCATATTTATTGCCCCCTAATTATAAAATTATTACTCTGTTTTTTCTTGATATGGTACTAGTTCAATAGCTTCATTTACAAACTCATCCATCTTTCCGTTATCCTTTAACTCAGTAATAGTCTTATTAACTGCTTCTACTAAATCGTCATTACCTTTTTGAATAGCTATAGCAGAACCCCCTTCTGAATCCTTTATGGTTTCATCAGCCAAAGATAACTCTGGATTAACTTCAGTAGCAATTTTAGCAACTGGTAACTCGACAATTAAAGCATCAAGCTTTCCTGTTTTAAGTTCTAAGATTAGAGTATTTACATTATCTAAAAGTTTAACATCTGCCCCTTCAATTCCATTAGCTATTTCAGCTTGTATAGAACCAATCTGTGCTCCAACTTTCTTACCTGATAAATCCCCAATTCCTTTTATTGAATCTTTATTATCCTTATTAATTAAAACCCCTTGTTCTGCCTCATAATAAATATCTGAGAAATCTACGGCCTTCTTTCTCTCTTCATCTGGAGTTAATCCTGATATACCTAAATCAATCATTCCACTCTTAACTGATTGAACTATAGCACCAAACTCCATTTCTTTAATTTCCAATTCTACCCCAAGATTCTCTGCAATTTCATTTGCTATTGATATATCAAAACCAACAACTTGATCTTTTCCATCCTTCATTATATGAAATTCATATGGTGCATAATCTGCACTTAATCCAACAACTAGCTTCCCATTCTCTTTTATTTCAGCTAATTTACCTTTAGACTCTTCCCAATTACTTCCTTCTCCATTAGCAGCACTTGCCCCACAACCTGCTAATGTAAAAACTAATCCTCCAACCATTAAAGTTGATACTATCTTTTTAAATAAGTTCTTTTTCATTTATATTACCCCCTAATTTTTATTACTCATCGCCTTCTCTTTGTATAATTATACGTTTATATTGCATAAAAATGCAACCATTTTTTTCTTTATACCCACCTCTACTTATTATAATTTCTGATATTAAATTAATTTTAACAAGTTAAAAAAGCTTTATTATTTATAAAACCCTTATAAATATCGCCATTAAATTAATTTTAAACAATATTTTTTATAAATTTATTTTATTGATTTACTGTATATTTTATGATTTTTTATACAATTTATTATTATGTTAAATTAAATTTATTATATTAGATAAAATATCATATTCAAAAGTATTAAAGACTCCCTTTTAAACTTAGGCTTTATTTTAAACCAGTGTTGATTTCTAGATATATCTGAAAGACCATCTTAATGAGAATTAGAGTTTCATTGTTTATGTAAGAAGAATAGCGTTAAAAGGCTTTTTCTGTTTGAAGCGAAGCAAGTTTAAAAGCCTTAGCTATTATTCTGGAGTAAACAATAGAAACTCTTTGCGAAATTAAGTTAGGTCTAAAGAGATAGCTAGAAATCAACACTCACTTAAAACAAAGCCTAAACTTAAATAATAGCAAAAAAGTGGTTATATCAAATTCAATTGATATAACCACTTATAATCATAAAAACTCTATTTTAATTCTATTTCTTTTAATCTATGAAGAGCTCTTGTACTCATAATGTATTTTATTAAGTCTTCATTTTCTTTACTAGTTTCAGTATCAATTATTATAACTCCATCAAATTCTAAACCTTTAGCAAAATATGATGGTATTATTACATTTCCACCTTTATATAATACATCCTCATTATCAAATTTAACTAAATGAACTTTGTTACTAACTAAACCATAAACTTTTTCTAGACTTTCTTTATCCCTTGTTATTAAAGCTATACTCTCTAATCCTTCTGCAGTAAAATCTTTAATAGTATTTACTATTTCTTCTGTAAATGCTTCTGAATCAGCAAATTCATCCCATTCAACTTCTTTACCATGTCTAACAAGTGGAACAATTCTATCCTCGTCTAAGTATCTATTTGCATACTCCATTATCTCATAAGTACTTCTATAACTAGTATTTAAATTGTGTATCTCTGGAATAACATCATCAAATATCTTTTCTAGTTCCATCATAGGAGCTACTTCTAAATATTTAACAAGTCTTTGATTAACATCTCCAACCACAGTGAAATATTTAGTTCCAGTTAATTCTCTTACAACCTTAAACTGAAGTGGTGAATAGTCTTGAGCCTCATCTATAACTACATGTCTGTAATCTCTTGAAGCTTTCTTTCCCTCTAACTTAATTGATAAATATAATATTGGTGCTAAATCATTTATTGTATATTCACCTTTTTCTCCATTAAACCTATCATATATATCAACTATACTCTCTCTTGAAATCCAACTATCTAAAGCAGCTCTTGAGTGCATAACCTCTTTAACTATTTCTCTTATTCTTATTTTTCTTCTAAACTCTAGATTGTTTTCTTCAATTAAAAGTTCTTCTGGAGTTAACTTTTCTCTTTCTTTTCTTAATTCCTCATTAAGCTCCCAAACTTTTTCATCTCTTTTATCCTTTATCTTTGATAATATTATTCTCTTAATCTTATCAACTCTTCTGAATAAAGGCATGTATCCATAATGCTTAGTAAATAGTTCCTCTATCTCTTCTTTTGAAAGCACTACTTCATCAAAATATTTTACATCTTCAATATTAAAATAAGTTTTATCCATATCTGAAACTAATTTATCTAAATCAGTTATTATGTTATATGAATTCTTATAAGTAGCATCATTTATGAATTCTTCATCTTTTGAAAGAATTTTTTCTAAGTACTTATCAAAGCTCATTACATATAAATCTTCCTTCATTTCTTTTAAGGCAAAGCTAGCAAATGTTTCTTGCTTAACTCCAACCTCTCCAAGACTAGGAAGAACTTGAGAAATATATTCCATGAATATTCCGTTTGGTCCTAGAATTAAAACTTTATCCTCTAATTCTTTTCTATAATTATATAAAAGATATGCAACCCTATGAAGTGCTATAGTAGTCTTCCCACTACCTGCAACTCCATTAACAACTATGTTAGCAGTTCTATCTTTTCTTATTATCTCATCTTGTTCTTGCTGTATTGTCATAATTACATCTTTAAGTTTATCAGAACTATTGTTACTTAAAACCATTTGTAATATATCATCTTTTACATCTATAGCAGAATCAAATACACCTTTTAACTCACCTTTTTTAACTATAATTTGTCTTCTTCCTTCTATATCACAAGTTACAGCTCCATCTGGTGCATTATATGTAGCTTCCCCTAAACTCCCATGATAGAAAAGTGATGCAACTGGTGCTCTCCAGTCTACAACTACTGGCTCATAACTTCCCTCAGGAGTTACTCCAAATCTACCAACATATAAAGTATCCTTTTGATCTAACTCTAAATCATTGAAAGTAACTCTTCCAAAGTAAGGAGATTCCTTTAATATTGTTAACTCTTTTAATTTTCTATCTATTGTTGTAAATGACTGCTCTTTCACATATCTCTCATGATCAAAATACTCTATTAGCTTATCTTCATCATCTTTATACTCTTCTAAAGCATTTTTTCTATAGTCTAATATATACTGAGTTACAAATTTTCTCTTATTTATATATGAAAGCATTTCTTCATTTAATATGTTAGAAACTTCCTCTAATTTTCTCTCTTCAACTAAAAATTCTATATCTTTATTATCAGCCATTAGAATCTTCCTTTCCTACATTTCTCTTATCATTATACCCAACTATAATAATAAGATTTCATATTTTTAAATTATAAATCAACATTCACCTAAAATATGGTCTGAAACTTAAAAGTTAAAAAGTGCATGAAGTTTTAGCTTCATGCACATTTTAATTTTATTATTCACCATCAATTTTATTTGTTGAATCAGTGTCTTTTTTTACTTCAGAGTCAGAAGCAATCTCATCCTTTGATAAGTTTAAAGAGTCCTCTTTTGAAGCTTCTAAAGATTTAGCTGCTTCTTGCTGAGCTTCAATCATAGCTTTCATCTCAGCTTGCTTTCTCTCTTCTTCCTCAAGTCTTAAAGCTTCTTCTCTAGCCTTCTTTATGGCTTCTTCTTTTTCTTTTCTCTTAGCCATTGCTTGCTCTCTTAAGCTTTGTATCTCTTGTTTAGCTTTTTCATCAGCTTCTCTCTTTTCTGGATACTTACCATAAACTATTTCCATGAATTCATCACCCATGATAGTTTCTTTATCTAAAAGAACATTTGTTATTTCATCTAATAACTCTCTATTTTCAATTAATATCTTAATTGATTTTTCATGAGCCTTCTTAATTACTTGTAATACTTCTTCATCAGCTATTGCCGCAGTACTTTCTGAACAGTTTCTTACTGGTCTACCATCTAAATATCTACTACTCATAGCTTCTAAAGCCATCATATCAAATCTTTCACTCATACCATAAATAGTAATCATATTTCTTGCTGATTGAGTGGCTCTTTCTATATCATTTGAAGCACCTGTAGTTATTGTATTAAATACTACTTCTTCAGCAGCTCTACCACCTAGCATAACTGATATTTGATCTATCATCTCATCTTTAGATACTAAATACTTTTCTTCTTCTGGAAGCTGCATTGTATATCCTAAAGCCCCCATTGTTCTAGGTACTATTGTTATCTTATGAACTGGATCTGTATTATTTAATAAAGCAGCAACTAATGCGTGCCCAACTTCATGATAAGCAACAATTTTCTTTTCTTTTGGTGAAAGTATTCTATCCTTCTTCTCTTGACCAGCTATGATAACTTCAACAGCTTCATCCAAGTCTTCTTGGATAACTACTTTTCTACCATGTTTAACTGCTCTTAAGGCAGCTTCATTAACTATGTTAGCTAAGTCAGCTCCAACTGCTCCTGGAGTAGATTTTGCTACTTCTTCTAACGAAACGTCATCTGCTAATTTAACATCTCTAGAGTGAACTTTTAATATTTCTTCTCTACCTATTAAATCTGGTCTATCAACTATAATTCTTCTATCAAATCTACCTGGTCTTAATAATGCTTTATCTAGAACCTCTGGTCTATTTGTAGCTGCTAATATAACAACTCCTTTTGAAGAATCAAAACCATCCATCTCAGTTAATAATTGGTTTAGAGTTTGTTCTCTTTCATCATTACCTTGAATTGAACCTTCTCTACTTTTACCAATAGCATCAATCTCATCTATAAATACTATACATGGAGCTTTTTCTTCAGCTTGCTTGAATAAATCTCTTACTCTTGCAGCACCCATACCAACAAACATCTCAACGAAGTCTGAACCTGACATTGAGAAGAATGGTACTTTAGCTTCTCCTGCAACAGCTTTAGCAAGTAAAGTTTTACCTGTTCCTGGAGGCCCTACTAGTAAAGCACCCTTTGGAAGTTTAGCTCCTATAGCTACATACTTACTTGTATCGTGTAAAAAGTCTACTATTTCAACTAAAGACTCTTTAGCTTCTTCTTGACCTGCAACATCTTTAAATGTTATTCCAGTCTCATTCTCAGCATAAAGTTTGGCATTGTTCTTTCCAAATGACATCACTCCGCCACCCATTTTATTATTCATTTTAGAGAACATCATTCTTCCTAAGAAGAAAATAAGTAATAATGGGAATACCCATGACATTAGTAAACCTACAAACTGATAGTTTTCAGGCTTAGCAACATTAAAGCCTACTCCTGCTGCTGTTAAATCTTTTATTAAATCAGGTTGAGTTATACCAGCTACTGCTGGGTTAGTTGTATATAATATCTTTCCTTTTGCTTTACTGCTATCAGAAGGAGTTATTTCTATTTGATTTCCCACAAAATTAACTGATTTAACTTCTTTCTTATCTACCATCTGCATAAAAGTACTGTAATCTACTTTTTCATATAATAACTCATCTTTAACCATATTAAAAGTTAATACTATACCAAATGCAATGATACCATATATAAGAATATATTTAAGTATTTTTTTATCTTTAAACATACCTCATTCCTCCTTTTCTAATGTTTATTCTACAAATCCAATTCTATTAAAAGGATATACTGTTATCTGTGCTTTTGCTTCTATATCTTTCCCATCTATATATGGATTCTTCCAATATCTAGCGTCATCACTATTATCTCTGTTGTCACCTAACATAAGAAACTTTCCTTCTGGAACATCAAAAGACATATCTGTTTTTCCACCTTGGTACTTAACATAGTCTTCTTGAAGTTTCTCCCCATTAATGTAAACTGAACCATCACTTTTCACCTCAACATGTTCACCTGGTAACCCAATAACACGTTTAAGAAGTGGTTCATGAAGTTCATCTGACTCGAAAACTACTATGTCTCCTCTTTTTATATTGGAAGGATTATAAATTCTTGTAACAAATAATTGATCCCCAATCTCTACTGTTGGCATCATTGAACCTGTTGGAACCTTAATCTTAAACAGTACAAATTTATGAATCAAAGCGGCTAATAGTAAGGCTGCTAAGATTGGTATTATCCAATCAAAAAAGAATGAATTCTTCTTTGCTACATTTTTTGCCATTATTCTTCCCACATACCTTTCATTAAATCTTCAATCTCTTTTCTTCTTCTTATTGTAAGTTCTTTATCTACCAAAAACTTACCTTCTTTACCTTTTACTAAAACATCCCCCTCTTTTACAGCTCCTATTACATCGTCACTTTTCAATTCCAAAATGCTTTCATTTTCATCTTCACATACAATAAAATTTTCTTCAATTCTATCGACTATTAATTCCTTCATTTTATACTCCTCATCATCAAATTATATAAGAAATATTAAAGTTTAACTAAATTAATCCTTAACATCTTTAGAATCATAAATACTAATGTTTAATTTAAAAGTGTCACATATAAGTATATCACAAATTACCATAACTTTGTAAACTTTAATTCATACTTTTACTCTCAACTTTTAAAATTATTTTACTTTAATTTTACCAGTAGTTTATGTCTTTTTTATGTCTATTTTACTTTTATATTCATTTTTTCTCTCTCTTTTATTATATACTTTAATCTAATATTCTAAATACATTTACTAAAATATTTTTAAATTTACTATTGGCAATTTTGTTTCAATATAAAAATAAAAAAGATTGCATAATATTATATTTACTATGCAACCCACCATATCTTTATTACTTAAATATATTCATTTCTTAACATATCCTCATAAGTCTCTCTTCTACACATAAGCCTTGAAACCCCATTGTTAATACTAACAACAGCAGCTTTTGGAATCCTATTATAATTATTAGCCATTGAATGTCCATATGCCCCAGTAGACATTATTGCTAAAATATCCCCTGTTTCCATTTTGGGCATTTCTATTGAATTTAGGAGAACATCTCCTGATTCACAACATTTTCCTGCTACTGTTACAGTTTCTCTAGATTCATCATAAACCCTATTAGCTATTATTGATTCATAATGAGCACTATATAAAGCTGGTCTTATATTATCACTCATTCCACCATCTACACTAACATATTTTCTTATATTAGGTATTTCCTTAATAGCCCCAACAGTATATAAAGTAAATCCTGCATTTCCTATAATACTTCTTCCTGGTTCTACACTTAATATAGGAACTTCCATATTTAATCTTTCACAAACTTCCTCGGCTTTTCTTAATATAGTTGAACAATAATCCTCAATCTCTCTTGGTGCATCACCTTCAGTATAATAAATACCAAAACCTCCACCTAGGTCTAACTCTTTTATTTCATATCCAAGTCTTTCTTTTATTTCATTTATAAGATTAAGCATTATCTCAGTTGTATCTTCAAAAGGTTCTAGTTCAAATATTTGTGATCCTATATGACAATGTAATCCACTTAATTCAACATATTCTAAATCTAATACATGCTTAACTACATCAAATACTGTATCTCCAATTACAGGGAATCCAAATTTTGAATCTAACTGTCCAGTTTTTATATACTCATGTGTGTGAGCCTCAACTCCTGGAGTTATTCTTAAATAAACTTTTTGAACTCTTCCATATTCTTTAGCTATAGAATTTAAAGTTTCTAACTCATGTAAATTATCAACTATAAATCTGCCTATACCAAGTCTAACTCCTAAGTCTATCTCATAACTTGATTTGTTATTTCCATGAAAATATATTCTTTCTAAAGGAAATCCTGCTTTGTACGCTGTATAAAGCTCTCCCCCTGAAACTACATCTAAATATAAATTTTCTTCATTCACTAAGTTGCACATTGCCATATTTATAAAAGCCTTACCTGCATAAGTAACTCTGTTGTTTCTTTTCTCACACTCCATAGAAGAATAATATCTTCTACAATTGCTTCTAACCAATTCCTCATCAATTACATATAAAGGAGTTCCAAATTCCTTTGCTAAAGCACTTGCTTTAACTCCTCCCACGTATAATTCATTTTCTTCAACTCTCATTGTTCCAAATAATTTCATATCTTATCCTCCACACAATTATAATATTTTAGTGGTAGAGTATAAAAGTATGCAAAGCTACTGACAGTTTGGCATTTTATTCCAATAAATAAAGCAGCAAAGGAACACCTTTGCTGCTCAAATAGCAACTTAGCGTACCTTGTAGCACTCCACTTTTTTTAAAGTGACAGTTATATGTATATTTTACATATCCCCAGGAAAATCGACTACCATCTCTAATCCTTCGGCTATGATCCCTTTCATCATATCTCATCACTCGTCAGCTCCATATGATTACTCTTAATCACAGCACCTCTACTTTGGTCCTATTTCTTACTTTATTCAATAATTATTATATTAATATTTGACTATAATGTTACTAAATATAAAAAAAAATTGCAACACTATTTTAAAAACTTATTAATAAAAATAGTTGTACATTCTAATTATTAGTAATTTCATTTTATCTCTAAAGAAATTTTAACAAACTACTATTATACTAATAAAAAAGCTATGTTTTAAATCAACACTCACTTAAAACATAACCAAATAAAAAAAACTTATATTTATAATATAAACATATAAATATAAGTCTTGTAATATATTAATTTTTATAAGTTACACTTACCACTCTCACATCTAAAAGCTTTTGTTCCTTTATATCCAATTTCTTTTAAAACTTTTCTAACAACTCTTTTTCCTACTTTATCTTCATTGAGTTCACAAAGAGCATCCTCTATATTATACCAAGCTATTCCTTCGACCTCAGTAGATTTTTTAATCTCTCCTGATTCATAATAAGCTATATATGTAAGCATAAGCAATTCTTTTCCCTCTACATAATCACTACCTAAATATTTCACATCTCTAACAGTTATACCGGTTTCTTCTTTAACCTCTCTGTAAACAGTATCCTCTGCTTCTTCATCAATGCCTACATATCCAGATATAAGAACCTTTGAATCTTTGTATATATAACTTTGTTTTAATAAAATTATCTCATCACCTTTAATAACAGCAACCACAACACAAGGTTTTGGTAAATCAAAAAACATCATATCATGTTCACTGCAATAAGGAACCATTCCTTCATCCCAACTATCTTTAAGTTCTAACTTCTTACCGCATAATGGACAATAATTAAACTTCATATAAATACCTTTAGAAAAGTTTATTAAAACGCTGAATTTCTCACTAAAATCAATCATATATTTTTCTAAAACACTTTAGCAAAGAATATCTTAAATCTCTTAAATAGAAACTTTATTCAACATTACTACACTTAACTAAAGTTCACCACCTTTCTTATTCTCAAATACTCTATATTTATTTTATTAGCGCTATTTTAAAGCAACTATAGTATTATTTCAACAGGATTTAGTAACTCTATTTCTTCTTCAGTTACTCTACAATTGTATGAAAATATATCTACACCTTTAGATTTAGCTAATCTAAGTGCTTCACCAAACTTAGGATCTGTTTCATCATTAGGATAGAATTTATTTACATTGTCTATTTGAATTAAAAATATTATCCCTGCACCCATTCCTATATTTTTAACTTCTATAAGTTCTAGAATATGTTTTCTTCCTCTATCTGTAGGTGCATCTGGAAATCTTGCTTCCATACTCTCCTCTAATGTAACACCTTTAACTTCTAAATAATATGTATTCTCTTCATCATCTTGTAGTTTAAAATCAAACCTAGAATTTCCAAAAGTCTTTTCTCTCATAATGTGTTTAAACTTAACTAGTTTTTCTATCTTCTTATTTTTAAGAGCTTCTTCAACAACCTTATTAGGAATTTGCGAATCTATATTTATCAAAATATCCCCTTTATAAGCTGCTATAAGATCATAAGGAGTTTTTCTATTTGGTGTAGTTCCTTTTCTTAGTAAGACCGTACACCCTTCCTTTAAAATCTCTCTGCATCTTCCTGTATTGGGAACATGCACTAAAATTTCTTCACCATTTAAATTAACATACGCTTGAAATCTATTAGGTCTTCTTAAAAATATTGCTTTTTCTATAACACTACCATATTTCATCTTATTGTAACCTCTAATTAATTAATCTAATCAATACATCCATTCAAAATTTAATATTATATACTTTATAATAAATCATTTTTAATAATATATAATAACTTTTATCTAATTTTATTTTTAACTAAAAATATTTATAAAATAATCTATTAATATAATTCTACATAAAAACACTCACCTTAACAAGGTATCTAAATTTTCCTATTCATAAGTTATACTTCGAATTTTTTTAATTTCTATGTATAACTTTAAAATTGAATTAAATTCATAGAAAGTTAAATCACTTTAACTTTTTTAATTATTTTTAGAATCAATATCAAATAAAAATAATATTTTTAAATATAAAAAAACTCGATAAACTTAGTTTATCGAGTTTATGGTGACCCCTAGGGGAATCGAACCCCTGTTACCACCGTGAAAGGGTGGTGTCTTAACCGCTTGACCAAGGGGCCAAACTAACCTGGCGACCACCTACTCTCCCACACAGTCTCCCGTGCAGTACCATCGGCTTCTAAAGGCTTAACCGTCGTGTTCGGAATGGGAACGGGTGTTACCCTAAAGAACATCATCACCAGATATTTAGAAAGATTGTTCTTTCAAAATTGCACATAATCAAATTTAATTTACTATAATTTGGTCAAGCCCTCGATCTATTAGTATCGGTCAGCTGAACATGTTACCATGCTTACACCCCCGACCTATCAACCTTGTGTTCTTCAAGGGATCTTACTAGCTTACGCTATGGGAAATCTCATCTTGAGGTTGGCTTCACGCTTAGATGCTTTCAGCGTTTATCCATTCCCGACTTAGCTACCCAGCTGTGCTCCTGGCGGAACAACTGGTACACCAGAGGTCAGTCCATCCCGGTCCTCTCGTACTAAGGACAGCTCCTCTCAAATTTCCTACGCCCGCGACGGATAGGGACCGAACTGTCTCACGACGTTCTGAACCCAGCTCGCGTGCCGCTTTAATGGGCGAACAGCCCAACCCTTGGGACCTACTTCAGCCCCAGGATGCGACGAGCCGACATCGAGGTGCCAAACCTCCCCGTCGATGTGGACTCTTGGGGGAGATCAGCCTGTTATCCCCGAGGTAGCTTTTATCCGTTGAGCGATGGCCCTCCCACGAGGTACCACCGGATCACTAAGCCCGACTTTCGTCCCTGCTCCACTTGTGGGTGTCGCAGTCAGGCTCCCTTCTGCCTTTGCACTCTTCGAACGATTTCCGACCGTTCTGAGGGAACCTTTGGGCGCCTCCGTTACTTTTTAGGAGGCGACCGCCCCAGTCAAACTGCCCACCTAACAATGTCCTGTGACCAGATTCATGGCCGCCAGTTAGAATTTCAGTACTGTCAGGGTGGTATCCCAAGGATGACTCCACTAAGGCTGACGCCCTAGTTTCCTAGTCTCCCACCTATCCTGTACAGACAATACCAAAACTCAATGCTAAGCTACAGTAAAGCTCTACGGGGTCTTTCCGTCCAATCGCGGGTAGCGAGCATCTTCACTCGCACTACAACTTCGCCGGATTTACAGTTGAGACAGTGCCCAAGTCATTACGCCATTCGTGCGGGTCAGAACTTACCTGACAAGGAATTTCGCTACCTTAGGACCGTTATAGTTACGGCCGCCGTTTACTGGGGCTTAAGTTCATACCTTCGCTTGCGCTAAGTATTCCCCTTAACCTTCCAGCACCGGGCAGGCGTCAGCCCCTATACATCAGCTTACGCTTTAGCAGAGACCTGTGTTTTTGCTAAACAGTTGCTTGGGCCTATTCTCTGCGGCCTACTCTCGTAGGCACCCCTTCTCGCGAACTTACGGGGTCAATTTGCCGAGTTCCTTAACTGTAATTCTTCCGCCGGCCTTAGGATTCTCTCCTCACCTACCTGTGTCGGTTTGCGGTACGGGCACTACTTCTCTCTCTAGACGCTTTTCTTGGCAGCGTGGAATCATGTACTTCGGTTCCGTAGAACCTTCCCCATCACACCTCAGCATTATGAAAGCGGATTTGCCTACTTTCACTGCCTAAGTGCTTAGACTAGCATCCAATAGCTAGCACACACTATCCTCCTGCGTCACGCCATCGATAATAACGATGGTAGTGGTACTGGAATATCAACCAGTTGTCCATCACCTACGCCTTTCGGCCTCGGCTTAGGTCCCGACTAACCCTCAGCGGACGAACCTTCCTGAGGAAACCTTAGGTTTTCGGCCTGTGGGATTCTCACCCACATCTCGCTACTGATGCCAACATTCTCACTCGTAATCAGTCCACCGCTCCTTACGGTACGACTTCAGCCCGATTACGACGCTCTCCTACCGCTTGAATTAAATTCAAGCCCGTAGCTTCGGTGGTAAGTTTAGCCCCGTTACATTTTCGGCGCAAGATCTCTCGACTAGTGAGCTATTACGCACTCTTTTAATGAGTGGCTGCTTCTAAGCCAACATCCTAGTTGTCTTAGAAATCTCACATCCTTTCCCACTTAACTTACACTTTGGGACCTTAGCTGACGATCTGGGCTGTTTCCCTTTTGACTACGGATCTTATCATTCGCAGTCTGACTGCCGAGCTCATAGTATGTGGCATTCGGAGTTTGATAAGGTTCGGTAAGCGCTATGCCCCCTAGCCCATTCAGTGCTCTACCTCCACTACTCATACTCGACGCTAGCCCTAAAGCTATTTCGGAGAGAACCAGCTATCTCCGGGTTCGATTGGAATTTCTCCGCTATCCACAGCTCATCCCATGCTTTTTCAACAGCAACGTGGTTCGGTCCCTCCACGAGGTTTTACCCTCGCTTCAACCTGGCCATGGATAGGTCACCCGGTTTCGGGTCTACGGCATGCAACTAGTCGCCCTATTCAGACTCGGTTTCCCTTCGGCTCCGTACCTTAAGTACTTAACCTTGCTACATACCGTAACTCGTTGGCTCGTTCTACAAAAAGCACTTCATCACCCTCATAAGGGGCTTTGAACGGTTGTAGGCACACGGTTTCAGGTTCTATTTCACTCCCCTCCCGGGGTTCTTTTCACCTTTCCCTCACGGTACTGCTTCACTATCGGTCATCAGGTAGTATTTAGCCTTGGGAGGTGGTCCTCCCTGCTTCCCACAAGGTTTCACGTGTCTCGTGGTACTCTGGATCAGAACTAATTGGTTTCCCGTTTCATCTACAGGACTATTACCTCCTACGGTGGAGCTTTCCAGCTCTCTTCGATTACGTCCTACCAATCGTTAATGTTCTGTCCACAACCCCGGAAACAAGTTTCCGGTTTGGGCTCTTTCCCTTTCGCTCGCCGCTACTAAGAAAATCGATTTTTCTTTCTCTTCCTCTAGGTACTTAGATGTTTCAGTTCCCTAGGTTACCTTCCATAAGCTATGTATTCACTTATGGATACATGGGGTTTCCCATGTGAGTTTCCTCATTCGGAAATCTTCGGATCTCAGACTATGTGCGTCTACCCGAAGCTTATCGCAGCTTATCACGTCCTTCATCGGCTCCTGATGCCAAGGCATTCACCATGCGCCCTTTGTAGCTTGACCTATATTAGTTATAGTTCTCATTTTACAAAGAATAGAAATTGGTTTGCCAATTTGGCTTTGTTGTTTTCTATAAATTAAATTATTATGTGCAATTTTCAAAGAACAATTTTGAGAGATAGTCTCTCAAAATTAAACAGAGATATTATCCAGATTCTTTTTGTCATCTTAGTTATCCTAAGATGTATTCCTTAGAAAGGAGGTGATCCAGCCGCAGGTTCTCCTACGGCTACCTTGTTACGACTTCACCCCAATCGCTGACCCTACCTTCGGCCGCTGCCTCGCTTACGCGTTAGCTCACGGACTTCGGGTATTGCCAACTCTCATGGTGTGACGGGCGGTGTGTACAAGACCCGGGAACGTATTCACCGCGACATTCTGATTCGCGATTACTAGTAACTCCAGCTTCATGTAGGCGAGTTTCAGCCTACAATCCGAACTGAGACTGGTTTTAAAGTTTGGCTCCACCTCGCGGTATTGCATCTCTCTGTACCAGCCATTGTAGCACGTGTGTAGCCCTACACATAAGGGGCATGATGATTTGACGTCATCCCCACCTTCCTCCTGGTTAACCCAGGCAGTCTCGCTAGAGTCCTCAACTTAATGGTAGTAACTAACGACAAGGGTTGCGCTCGTTGCGGGACTTAACCCAACATCTCACGACACGAGCTGACGACAACCATGCACCACCTGTCACCTTGTCCCCGAAGGGATTTCCTCGATTAAGAGTAATGCAAGGGATGTCAAGTGTAGGTAAGGTTCTTCGCGTTGCTTCGAATTAAACCACATGCTCCGCTACTTGTGCGGGGCCCCGTCAATTCCTTTGAGTTTTAATCTTGCGACCGTACTCCCCAGGCGGAATACTTAATGCGTTAGCGGCGGCACAGAGGTATGACCCCCTACACCTAGTATTCATCGTTTACGGCGTGGACTACCAGGGTATCTAATCCTGTTTGCTCCCCACGCTTTCGAGCCTCAGCGTCAGTTACAGTCCAGAGAGTCGCCTTCGCCACTGGTGTTCTTCCTAATCTCTACGCATTTCACCGCTACACTAGGAATTCCACTCTCCTCTCCTGCACTCTAGACAACCAGTTTGGAATGCAGCACCCAGGTTGAGCCCGGGTATTTCACATCCCACTTAATTGTCCGCCTACGCTCCCTTTACGCCCAGTAAATCCGGATAACGCTTGCCACCTACGTATTACCGCGGCTGCTGGCACGTAGTTAGCCGTGGCTTCCTCCTTGGGTACCGTCATTATCTTCCCCAAAGACAGAGCTTTACGATCCGAAAACCTTCATCACTCACGCGGCGTTGCTGCATCAGGGTTTCCCCCATTGTGCAATATTCCCCACTGCTGCCTCCCGTAGGAGTCTGGGCCGTGTCTCAGTCCCAATGTGGCCGATCACCCTCTCAGGTCGGCTACGCATCGTCGCCTTGGTAGGCCGTTACCCCACCAACTAGCTAATGCGCCGCGGGTCCATCTCATAGCGGATTACTCCTTTGATTGAATGATGATGCCATCTCTCAATGTTATGCGGTATTAATCTTCCTTTCGAAAGGCTATTCCACTCTATGAGGCAGGTTACCCACGTGTTACTCACCCGTCCGCCGCTAATCCGTTTCCCGAAGGAAACTTCATCGCTCGACTTGCATGTGTTAAGCACGCCGCCAGCGTTCATCCTGAGCCAGGATCAAACTCTCAATTTAAAAGTTTAATCTATACTCATATTACTTGTTAAAAGAATTGCTGGTTTATGTTAATATCTTCTGTTTAATTTTCAAAGACCACTTCTCCATCGCCCTTAAGCGACTTCCTTAGTTTATCATCACCACAATGCTTTGTCAACAACTTTTTTTAAAAACTTTTATCTTTTTTTAATTTGATTTAAGTTTTATTCCAAACTGCTGTTTTGCATCTCAGCGACGTGTTTTATCTTATCATATATTGTCTTTATCAATATATGATACTTATTCATTTAATGAAATTATATTTAAATTACTTATTTTTTCTTATGTTTACATACTTTAATGCATACCGATACGCTAGGATATGTTTTCTTTTGTGTATTAATATTTAATCATAAAAATCTAAGAAATAAAGTAAAATAATATATATCCATATAAAAAAGCACAAATCTTTTTAGTCAATATATTCACTTATCTTTATTATTCCATCATTTATACTTAGTTTGTTTATAACTTCACCAACCTCAACATATTTAGGCAAATCTATTCTATATATAGCTCTTTTTACTTCAAATTCGTCTATATATCCTCCTTGAAACTCTATACTTGTAATCTTAACTCCTTTTTGTGTAAAAATATTATCTATAAATTCTAAAACTTGATAATTTTTTTTATAAAAAATCTCAAGCCTCTTATCCCCAGCTTTAGTTATAAACTTATCTTGAAACTTCTTAAGTATTGCTAATGTTATAAATATGAATAGCGATCCCATTACCCCAAGATTATAATATCCCATACCTATAGCAAGACCAATACATGCAACCGCCCATAAAGATGCTGCTGTCGTTAATCCCTTTACAGAGCCCTTGTTTTGCAATATAGTCCCAGCCCCTAAAAACCCTATTCCAGAAATAACCTGTGCTCCTAATCTAGCATAATCTACTTTTATTATATCTTTAGCATAATAACTTCCACTTACTAATTCCAAAGCATCTTGTCCTAGTTCTATTTCTATTAATGAAACTATAGAGGCTCCAACACATACTAATATATGAGTTCTAAATCCTGCAGCTCTATTTTTATATTCCCGTTCATATCCTATAATCCCTCCGAAAATAGTTGCTAAAAGTAACCTAATAATAATCTCCTTATCTGTTAAATAACATATCATATAAATCTCCTACTTTAATTCCTATCTAATATAAAAATATGCTCATATCTTCCTATTAAGTTGTTATCATTTCAAATTTTTCAAATAATAGTTATTTTTAATTTGACTATAACTATAAAATCATCTTTAATTAAACATTAAAATTTCACTATCTATAAAAAAATAATTAAACTTATAAAAAAACAAAAGCCTTATATTAAGAAACTTCTTAATATAAGGCTTTTATTTTTTATTAAACTATTTTTTTGAGGTATTATTGGTGTTAGAACTATTATTTTTATTTGAACCATTAGGTGATTGATCTAAATAATCTTCTGGTTCTGGTTGAATTTTATATTGACCTCTTGCTGCTGGTGGTGTAAATTTACTTACTTCATCATGACTCATAACAACTGGGTCTTTTATTGTTTTATGTGAACTTTTGTCATGAATTGCATAAATAGCAAATGGAATTATTAATACTACTATAAAGCATATTATTAATATAGTTTCATATTCTTTAGCTCCGCTTCCATTTAATGATGATGGTGGTACAAATGATATAAAGAATGCAAATAAAGACATTATAAACCCTACAATTGAAACTATCATTTTAACAACTGTTCCGCCTGGTATTTGATAAGCTCTCTTTAATTCTTTTTTCTTTAATACTAATTTGAAATAAGCTATAAAGAATAAGAAGTATGTTATTAAATAAACAACAACAGTAAGTGACATAGCAGTCAAGAATGATACGTTATTACCACCGCCACCAAATGTTAATATACCTATCCATATTGAAACTATTACTCCTTGAACCATTATTAATGGTGTTGGAACATCATGTTTATTAACTTTTCTGAATACTTTTGGAAGTATTCCTTTTTGTGCAGCAACATACATACCTCTTGAAGGTCCTACAACCCATGAACTTACTTCTGCACTTACTCCTAAAGCTATCATTAATGATATTATTTTTACAATCCAATCTCCATTTGTAGTAAAATGAGATATTAAAGCTTGGAATGTTTGTATAACTCCTGAACTTAAATTTAATTCAGATTGTGGTATAACAGCAGCTACTGATAATCCACCTACTGTATCTAAGAAAATTGCACATATTACTAAAATTAAAATAGCTAATGGATATTCCTTCTTAGGATTTTTCATTTCATTTGCATGAGTTGCTGATGCTTCAACTCCCATATAAGCAAGTATAAATGAAACGAATATAACCATTGTATTTAGTTTTGTAAAGTCTGGGAAGAATGTATCTGCGCTAAACTTAACATGTACTGGATTACCTGATATAACATATGCTACTGATAATCCAAATAATATAATTGAAGGTATTACTATACCTACAACAAATCCGACTTTAGCAATTATTGCAGTATATTTTGTTCCTGCTAATTGTGTAAATGTTATAATCCAAAATACTACTAGAGCACCTATGAATTTTATCATAGGATCAGTATTAAGAGCTGGAAAATCAAAAACATAAGAAAATGCTCCTAATATAAAATAAAGCATTGTTACAAATCCTATAGATATTTCAAAAAATTGAAATGCTATAGCTGCAAACCCATATTTCTCTCCAAGAGTATTTCCTACCCAAGAGAATACCCCACCTGTTTGCCATCCATCTACAGTTGCCATTTCAGCAGCACATAATGCTACTGGTATAAACCATAAAAGTCCACCTGCTAATAAATAAAATACCAAAGTAAATCCTGATGTTGCAAAAGTTGGGTATTCATATGCTGCCATAACCATAGAAGCAGTCATAGAGAAGAATCCAAATAAAGTTAATGTTTTTTTGGTACTTGCTGGATTCTGTGGCATTAAACCATTGCTTTTACTATCCATTTTTAAGCCTTCTTTCTATCTTTTTATAATAAGATAGGTTTAAATATATTTAGATTAGATAAGTCTAAATATATTTAAACCTAATTTATTCCTTATCTAAATATATCTAGTTTTAATTTATCTGTTATTTCTTTAAGTAATTTAATACTAGCTACGCTATTTCCAGGTACATCTAATGCTGGGCTAAATAATCCTATACCACATTTATTAGGTACAGCAGATAATATTCCTCCGCCAACACCACTCTTAGATGGTAAACCTACATGAACTGAAAAAGTTCCTGATTCATCATATAATCCATAAGTAGTCATAAGTGATTTAACAACGGTTGCTGTTTCTATGGAAAATAATCTTTCACCATTCCAAGGCATAACACCTTCGTTAGCTAAAACGGCTCCTAAATTTGCTAATCCATTAGCAGTAACTGAAACTGAGCATTGTTTAAAATATGAATCTAATATATCTGGCACGTCGCCTTCCATAATTCCATTACCTTTCATATAATAAGCAAGTGATCTATTTATATCACCAGTTTCTTTTTCAGATAAATAAATTTCAGTATTTAATGTAATACCATCATCATTCATTACTTTTTTATAGAAATCTAAAATTCTTGCAAAACGTTCCTCATCATTTTTTGCTTTAAGTAATGATACTACCTTTATAGCCCCTGCATTAATAAATGGGTTTGATGGTTTATTTTTATGGTTTATTTGCATATTCATTATTGAATTAAATGCAAATCCAGATGGTTCAGTGCCGACTTCTGAAAATACTTTTTCTATTCCATTATCTAATATTGCAAGAATTAATGTAGGTACTTTTGATATACTTTCAATTGCGAATCTAACATCACAGTCACCTGCTGAATATTGCTTACCCTCTTCTAAATCATAAATACAAACACCTAATTGATTAGGATCAACTTCTGCTAATGCTGGTATATATGTAGCAACGTGTCCCTCCTTTATATATTTTTTGTTTTCTTGGACTAGTTTTTCTAAATTTATGTCCATAAAATCACCTCTTAAATCTATCGTTGTAACCATTATAATCACTTTACATTTTCAAAATCAAAAGTCAAAATTTTTAACTTCTATAATTTTAACCTTATTTTTTTACTAATAACGTTCCAAAATTATACTTTTTTTAAAAGAAAATGAATTTAAACTAACTGCAATTACTCAAAATGTATTTTTTGTAAATTTAATTAACAATTTATTAACTTTTATCATTTAAAATCACCTCCAAAAATACTATAATTTATTAATAGATACATTTTAAGTAATTTCAGAAAGGAGAAAATATACTATGAATGTAATTAATAATGGTGATACTGCATTTATGATCATCTGTACCGCGCTAGTCTGTTTAATGACACCAGGCTTAGCCTTGTTTTATGGTGGATTAGTTAGAAAGAAAAATGTTGTTGTTATGATGATGCAATGCTTTATATCAATGGGAATCGTAACTCTAATATGGATATTTGGAGGATTTAGTTTAGCTTATGGAGCTGATCATTTCGGAATTATAGGAAGTTTTAATCAATTCTTCGCTATGAAGTCAGTTGGTTTAGCTCCTAATATTAACTATGGTGCTAGCATACCATTTGTTATGTTTTTTGCTTATCAATTAATGTTCGCTGTAATAACAGCACCTTTAATGACTGGAGCCTTTGCCGATAGACTTAATTTAAAAGGTTACATATTAATATTAATTTTTTGGACACTATTAATCTATATACCAGCTTGTCATTGGATTTGGGGAGGCGGTTTCCTAAGTAAATTAGGCTTTATAGATTTTGCCGGTGGAACTGTAATTCACGTTAGTGCTGGTTTTGGAGCTCTTGCCTCAGTAATATATTTAGGAAAAAGATTTATTAAACCTGGAGAAAAATTAGATCCTAATAATTTAGTAATAGTTGCTATAGGAACTGGACTATTATGGTTTGGTTGGTTTGGATTTAATACTGGTGGAGCTCTTGCTGCAAATGAAATTGCCGCAGCAGCATTCATAAATACAGCTATTGCAGCCTCTGTTGCTATGATAGTTTGGATGATAATATCTATAATAATAAATAAGAAATTACTATTTACCGATTTGCTTACAGGTGCAGTTGCAGGATTAGCAACAATAACTCCATGTGCAGGTTATGTTGATCCTAGAGCTGCAATTATTATAGGCATAGTTGGTCCAATTGTTTGTTTCTTTAGTATCCATATTAAAAACAAAATGAAATGGGATGATGCCCTTGATGTTTGGGGTGTTCATGGTATGGGTGGACTTACTGGAAGTTTACTAGTAGGAATATTTGCTAGCTTAGCTGTAAACAAAGTTCAAGGAGGATTTCATCAATTTTTAATTCAACTTTTAGGAGTTGCAATAGTAGCAACATACTCATTTGTTGTAACATTCTTATTATTAAAAATAATTGATAAAATTTGTCCTATAAAAACAACAAAAAAAGAACAACTTAGAGGACTAGATAACTCTTTATTAGGAGAAGATGCATATTGGGAATAATAAATAAAACTAATCTTCATATTTAGTTTTAGTATCTCACCTAATATTGTGTTTTTAATGGTTCTCCATTTCAAACTAAAATCCCCTATTAAATAAATATAACTATATTTATTTAATAGGGGTATTTTAATTAGATAATTCTTGTAACTCTTTATTTTCTATTTTACTCTCATATTGCTTAGCTGAAGTAACTTTAACCTTAACATCCTTAAATATTGATTTATTTATTATTTTAACTTTATCTATTTCTCCTAAATGCTCACCTATATGTAAAGTTATTTTATTCATCCCTTCAAAAAGCTCTCTTATTATTTTTCCACCATGAATTGGGGGTGCTGTCCAATGTCCACCATCTGGATTATATGAATTATGACAAAGATTTATTTTTCCACCTTTTACTTCTATATAATAAGTATTCTCTCCCTTTTCACAATCTAAGTGCATGATAGCTTTATGTCTTTTTATTTGCCCAGCTACTATACTGTGTTCATTATTATCTTCTTCTTTATGTTTTGATTCTTTAATGCAACAATTTACTCCTACACCACTATTTTTTTCTTTCTTATTATATGTAGAAAGTGTTGTATGTTTAGGAAATTCTATTAAATGACTTTTACTTACGCCAATCTTTTGTGAGCTATATATCCCTGTATGTCCTGAGAAAATATAACTTATAGCACAAGCCATGAATAAATATGGAGCCGCCTCTGCACCAAACATTTCTATACCTAAAATAAATGATGCTATCGGTGTATTAGTAGCACCAGCAAACACCCCAACTAATCCTAATGCTGCCAGGAATGATGGAGATAAATGTAGTATTCCTGATAAAGTGTTTCCTAAAGTGGCACCTACAACAAATAATGGAGTAACTTCTCCCCCTTGATATCCAGCGCCTAATGTAATTGCTGTGAATCCTAATTTACCAAGGAAATCTAAAGGCGCAACATGCCCAGTAAATGCTTCAGATAATAAAGGTAAACTTAGTCCTAGGTATTTTCTAGTTCCTACAATATATACTAAAGCTATAACTACTAATCCTCCAACAAAGCTTTTTATAGATGTATTTTCAAATCCTTTTGAGAATACATCTTTTAACTTATGTGTTAATTGACTAAACAATTTACTAGCTAGTCCAAAACATATAGCAGCTATTATTACTTTTAGAATTACTAAAACAGTTATTTCAGGAACTCCAAAAACTTCATAATGTGAATGATGCACACCAAGCATTTTAACCACTTCATTACCAACAATACTTGCAAAGAAACTTGGTATTAAGGCTTCATAGCTCATCATTCCTAAAATAGCTACTTCTAATCCAAATACCGTCCCTGCTAGCGGAGTTCCAAATATAGCAGCAAAACCGCCACCAACCCCAGCCATAAGCATTATCTTTGAATCTTCTTTATTCAACTTAAATATTTCACCTATAGTTTCTGCAATACTTGCCCCAATCTGAACACCAGTTCCCTCTCTACCTGCTGATCCTCCAAATAAATGAGTTACAACAGTTCCAAAGAATACTAGAGGAACCATACGCAAAGGAACATCTCCACAATAATCATTTATATTTTCAATAATTAGGTTATTACCTTTAACTGAATTTCTACCATATTTGTAATATAAGAAACTTACTAATGCTCCACCCAAAGGCAATAAAAATAGTAACCATCCATGTTCCATTCTATACTCAGTAGCCCATTCAAGACTTTTTAAGAAGAATGCTATTACTACTCCTATAAAAACACCTATCAAACTTCCTATAAGAACCCACTTTATAAATGTTCTTCCAAAAAGAATACTACTATTGCTGTTTCTTAACTTATTAAATCTTTGTTCCGACTTATACTTCATTAATCTTCTCCTTTAGTCTACTAATTGGGGTTTTTAAACAAAAAATGACCCCTACAAAATACAAAAGCATATAATTATGGTTTGTACTTTGTAGGAGTCATTAGCATAAAGCATTTAATGGCGAACTCCATCGCCCGTAAAAATTACTTTAAAATAGTAACATAATTATGAATACTTGTCTACATTTAATTTAATAACTCTTCTTTAATCATGTATTTATTTGTTATATAATCCAATTATAGTATTTTATTAAACAAAAAGATTTTTAAATATTGGAGTGATAGAAAATAATGAAGGTAGGTACTTAAGAAGTTTTTACTTGTATACCAATTAAGCTTATTAAATAACTTTTTAATAAAGCTTGCAAACAATATAATGATACTATACAGTCTAGTAATTTTCAAAATATGTTTGCAAGATTTAATAATATGCTATGTTTTCAACAACCATTTTAACTTATCTTACTCTTTTTGATCTTCCATATATTATTAGTGCAACTAAAGAAAAGAATATAGGGCCTGCTATCATCCACAGTGTTGAACTCCAATCTCCATTTATTGCTGGTGATATTATTGTAAATACATTAGCGAATCCAACAACAAACACTGTTGCTATTGTTCCTATCAAAGCTATGCCTTCACCTTTGTATATTTCAAAAGGCTTCTCAATTTCCTTCTTTCTTTTAAATGAATAGAAGGCCCCTGCTATAAACATATATGGAATTGTCATTGCAACATTAGTCATAAGTACAAGTTTTGAGAAGAATCTTGATGCTCCCTCTCCACCAAATGATACTAATAAAATTATTACAACAACTATAATACATTGAGCTATCATTGCATTTCTTGGCACACCATCTTCAAGCTCGGCTATTTTCTTAGGCCAAACTGATTCTGGAGTCCCTTCTATCAATTGTCTTAATGGAGAATAAACCCCTGTAAAGAATGCTCCAACTAAAGCAAAGAACATTGATAATCCTACAAATCTTGATATCCATAATCCTAAGTTTAAAGCAGTAGACTCTGCTAAATCCAATGCTAATCCTAATTGATATCCTAAATTTCTCATTAATACATATGCAACATTACCCATATGTACAGTTTTAAATGATAAAGCATCATTCCAATTTGTAAATACTCCACACATTAATATTCCTAAAGAATATCCAATAGCTATTACAGTTGCTGCTAGTATTATTCCTTTTGGAAATGTTCTTGTTGGATTTTCCGTTTCATCAACTAATCCTCCAACAACCTCTATTCCACCATAAGCAAATATAGCAAAAACAGAAAATGAAAGAATAGAAATCACACTTTGATAATCTGGATTTGGAGAATTAATAAAATCCATAGATGTGCTTATAGGTTGTGCTAAGGTAAAATCATTTAAAACAAAAATAATTATTGCCCCTAAAATTAAAATTACATTTAATAGCATTACAAAAATACCTGCAGTGCTAGTAACTTTTTTAATTTTATCTATACCTCTTGTAGCTATGGCTGTTATAACAATTATCAGTACACATCCTAAAACCCCTAAACTCTGAGTTGAATTTAATCCTAAAAATCCCCAAGTATTTGTTGTATCCTTACCTGTTATTGCATTAGATAAAGGTATCCATATACTTGATGATATATTAACCATCCATATTAAATAGGCAGCATACCACATAAATGTTCCAACAAAAGCATACTTCTCTCCTACGGATTTTTCCATCCATGAATATATTCCACCTTTTTCTGTTTTAAAGGCAGCTCCATACTCTGCAATCATAAATGCAAAAGGAATTAAGAAGGCTACAGCAGCTAAAACATACCATAATATTGCTCCATATCCCATTAAATAAAATGCTCTTGGCATATTAGCAAAACCAAATACTGTCGTAAATATCATAAGAACTAATTGACTCAAATTAAGCTTACCCTGTTTGTCACCCATAAAACCAGCTCCTCATCATAAGTTATACTTTTTATCTAGTTTTACTAATTAGCCCATTATTTATTTAAGCAATATTTGGCAAGTTTTCTATATAAATATTATATATGTTTTACACTCTTTTTATCTCTATATCACTAACAACCTTAATTCCATTGTCCATCATTGAATTTAAGAATATATAATTTAAAAATTCTGCTCTATGCATCTCCATATCAAAAGTATCTACAAGATTTTTTGGCACAAATATTTCTCCACTTCTATTAACTCTATTAAAATCTGCTCTAAGACTTATAGCTAATTGATAAATACATATATCTGTACAATCGCCTACTATTATTATATTATCTATTTCCTCTTCCTCTAAAACAAACTTTTCTTCTAAATATCCATTTGTTGAATTCTTCTTTATAACCTCTATTCCCTCTAGATTTAGTTCATCAACTAACTCCCATTCATCACTATCTTCCATACAATGTTTTGGGTACGCTTTTAATTCTATTGATTCTTCTGTATGATAATCTGTAAATGCTTTAACTTTAATCCCTCTTTCTAAAGAAGCTTTTGCTAAATCACTTATTGGTTTAACTAAAGCTTCTATTCTTGGACTATATAACGCTCCAGATTTTGCAAATCCTTTATTTATATCAACTATTAAAACTAATGTTTTTTCTGGATTTAAATTATCTAAATCTAGTTTTTCTAATCCCTTAAACCTTTCATAGATTCCTTCCATCATATCATTGCTTTCTTTTAACAAAACGTCTTTATTAATCATGTTAATCCCCCCAAATTCATAATATAGTTATTAATTAAGCAAGTTATTAAAATTATTATCTACGTAACTCCTAATATTATCAATAAGTAAAAGCTCACCTTAACAATTCATTAATATTTTTTTCACTAATTGATTAATTTATTTTAAACAACTATAATCAAATAGTAATAAATTACAAGGAGGTCTAATATTGAACAATTTTTTTAAAAACAATCTTTTATACTTTAAAATAATACTAGTAGTAATAGTATCTTATATATCAATAAAACTTATAGATAATATGTCAGACGTTATGTCTGCCCTTGATACTATGCTAACTATTCTTTCTCCTTTTATTTTAGCTTTTATAATAGCTTACATATTGAATCCAATTGTAAATCTATTTAATAAAAGATTTAAATTATCTAGAGGCTTAAGTATAGTTGTGACTTATTTATTATTTGTGATCTCAATATCACTAGCTTTAACTTATTTATTCCCTAAATTATATACAAGTTTAGTTGAATTAATTGATAATATACCTGAATTTACAGTTTATGTACAAAATTTATTTACTGAAATAATGGCTAAATTCAAGATTCCAGAAGGTATGAATGCTTATTTACCTCATAGTGATAGTAGTAAATTTATAGCTTCAATGGGGCTTATGATTTCTTCATTATCAAACTGGCTATTAGAAACAGCTATAAGTTTGACAAGCTCATTAATTAACTGGGTATTTGGATTCTTAATATCAATATATGTTTTAATTGATAAGGACAAGTTCCTTTATGTTGGTGGCAAAATCACTCGTGTTGTCTTTGGAAAAAAAATTGGAGATAGCTTAATAAGATTTGTCAAAATTCTTAATGAAAAGATAGGTACTTATGTTGGAATAAAGGCAATTGACTCTTTAATAATAGGTATTTTAGCTTTCATAGGATTAACTATAATGAAATCTGACTATACATTATTATTATCAGTTGTAGTAGGAATAACAAATATGATTCCTTACTTTGGTCCATTTATAGGAATGGTTGTTGGTTTCTTTATCAATGTTTTTGTAAGTCCACTAAAAGCATTATTTGTTTTAATTTATTTATTCTTATTACAACAATTCGATGCTTGGTACTTAGATCCAAAACTTATAGGAAACAGAGTTGGACTAAGCCCATTCTTAGTAATCTTAGGTGTTACTATTGGAGGAGCTGTTTATGGTCCTATAGGAATGATTTTAGGAAGTCCTGTAATGTCAGTATTTAAAATCTACCTAAAAAAACTAATAAACAAGTTCGAATATAGAGCTGAGTAATTGACTATTTTTTAAGTAAGTATAATTCTATATACAATAAAAAACTTGCAAGTATTTTAAGAGCTAAATATCCTCTTAATTTTACTTACAAGTTTTTTTATTTATGGCTCTGTTTTAAAGCAGTGTTGATTTCTAGACACAGCTGAAAGACCCTCTTAATAAACAATAGAAACTCTTTGCGAAATTAAGCTAGGTCTGAAGATATAGCTAGAAATCAATACTAACTTAAAACAGAGCCTTATTTATATGTAAAAAGCAAGACCTAGACAGGCTGCAATTATTATTACTAGTATTGGATGAACCTTTTTAACCAGTATTAAAAACATACATATTCCAGCTATTATTATTGATTTTATATCATGATAAGATTCTTTTGATAAACTTATAAAAGCATTTATTACTAAGGCTATTATAACAGGCTTCATTCCCATTAATGCACCTTGGATTTTCTTATTTTCTTTAAATTTATCTAAAGTTTTACTTGCTATAATTACTAAAATGAAAGCTACTAACACAACACCTAATGATGCTATTAAGCTTCCAACAACTCCACCTACCTTATATCCAACGAAGGTTGCACTATTTATCGCTATTGGTCCTGGAGTCATTTGTGAAATACCTATAATATCTAAGAACTCACTTTTTGTAATCCAAGCGTATTTAGTTACAACTTCTCTTTCTATAAATGGAATCATTGCCATTCCACCACCAAAACTAAATGCTCCTATCTTTAAGAAAGCTAAAAACAATTCTATTAATACTATCATTATTTTTCACCTCTTCCGTAATAAAGTACTCCATAAATTCCACCAGCTATTATTACAACTATTGGATTTATATTGAATACAGTTAAGGCTACAACAGCTAATGCCATAACAATAAGATTAATAGTAGTCTTTTTTAAAGACTTTGAAAGAGATAAAACCCCTGATAAAATAAGCATTGGTACTGCCGCTGATATCCCTATAAAAGCTAAATTAACATAATAATTATGTCTAAAATTCATAAAGAACATAGCAATAGAAAGTATTATTAATATTGAAGGAAGAGCTGTTCCTAATAAAGCTATTATAGCTCCTCTTAATTTACTAATTTTATAACCAATATAAGTTGTACAATTTATAGACATTACTCCTGGTAAACTTTGAGCAACTATTAGTGCATCCATAAATTCATCTTCTGTAAGCCATCCTTGTTTATCAACTACTTCCTTTTGAATTAAAGGAATCATTGCATATCCTCCACCAAAAGTAAAAGCCCCAATCTTAAAAAAAGACTTAAACATATTGAATTCTATATTCATACTGCCTCCATTAAATAAAAAAGTAGAGGTGCTTCAACTCTTGAAACACTCTCTACCTATTCTAGCCTAAATTTAATTTCATTACAAACTCATCTGTAAGAATACTTTTACTTTTTGATTTTACTAATCTTAATATAGAATCTGATCTTTTCACAGCTATAGTTACCGGTATATTATATCCATCTTCTTTCTCAAAATACATAAGTGGTTGTCCTGTTAAAACCTCTCCACCTATTTCAATCATAGGTTCAATTGACTTCATATTTTTATTTACGTGAGTACTAACTATTACATATACTCCATCATCCAATTTTATTTCTATAATACCAGCTTCTTTAGAAATATTAATTACCTCTCCATCAACAGGTGAAAAGAAAAATTCATTATGTGAACTTAAACTTATGATATCCTCAATTTCATTCATACTAAAAGCCTTATTATTTAATACAACATAGTCTAAAACGGTACCATCACTTGGTGCCATAATTTGAACTTCCCCTCTATATTTACTTAACATAACAAACACCTCTTATTTCAAGAATTTTCTGAATATTAATTTATATGATACCTATTCTAAAAATATATCTACTTTTTTAAAGTTTTTTGATTGTTTTTTATTGATTTTGAATGTTTATGGATGTATAATCAAAATATAAGGTTTTAGGAGGTAATTATGTTAAGTGAAAAAAGACATGAAATAATACTAAACTTATTGAAATTAAAAGGTTTTGTTAGTTTAACAGAACTATTAGAAGCTACTGAAAGTTCCGAGTCTACTATAAGAAGAGACCTTAGTTATTTAGAGTCTGTAAACCTTTTAAAGAGAGTTCATGGTGGTGCTAAGGAACTAGATAATGTGGCTAAGGAATTAAGCTATAACGAAAAATCATCCAAAAACATTCACGAAAAAAGAGCAATAGCAAAATATGCAGCATCCTTAATAAAAGATGGTGAATGTATTTTTATAGATGCAGGGACATCTACTTATGAATTAATCGATTACTTAGAAAACAAAGATATATTAGTTGTAAGTAATGGATTATCTCATATAGATACACTTATTCAAAAGAATATTAAGTGCTATGTTATAGGTGGAAATGTAAAAATATCTACAAAAGCTATAACTGGCTGTGATGCCTTAATGTGCTTATCAAAATTCAGATTTGATAAATGCTTCTTAGGAGCAAATGGTGTACACCCTACTTTTGGATTAACTACACCAGATACTGAAGAATCAATAATAAAAGAATGTGCTATAAATAATTCAAGAAAAGCTTATGTACTAGTTGATGATTCTAAATTTGGAGAAATATCAACAGTAAAATTTGCAAACATAGAAAAATGTACGATTATAACTAACGAAAAACCAGAAGACAATACATATGAAGAAAAAACAGAAATAAAGGTGGTTGATATTTAATGATTTATACTCTAACTCTTAATCCTTCTATAGATTATGTTATAGAAGTACCTAATCTTGAACTTGGAAAAGTAAATAGAACTTCTCAAGATATTAAATTTCCTGGTGGAAAAGGAATAAATGTATCTAGAATGTTAAGTAGTCAAGGTACTGAAAACATAGCTTTAGGATTTTTAGGTGGATTTACTGGTGAATTTATAAATAACAAGTTAAAAACTTATGGAATAACAACAAACTTTATAAAGGTTAACGGAGACTCAAGAATAAATGTTAAAGTTAAATCTAATGAAGAAACAGAAATAAATGGAGCTGGTCCAAATATATCTAAAGAAAATTTAGATACTCTATTTAAAAAGCTAGACGCATTAAAAGAAGATGATATATTGGTGCTTGCTGGAAGCATCCCTTCTACTCTACCTAAAGATTTATACTTACAAATTCAAAAAAGAGTTTGTAATAATAATGTAAAAGTAGTTGTTGATACATCTGGAAAAGCTCTTTTAGAAGCTATAAAGAATAAACCATTTTTAATTAAACCAAATAATCATGAAATTGAAGAAATATTTAATGTAAAAATAAAGTCTGAAAAAGAACTTATATCTTATGGTAAGAAACTAGTTGAACTTGGAGCAGAGAATGTAATTATCTCAATGGCTGGAGATGGTGCTCTATTAATAAATAGTAATGGAATTTTTAAAGGAAATGCTCCAAAAGGAGAAGTAAAAAATTCTGTTGGTGCTGGCGACTCATTAGTTGGAGGATTTTTAGCAGAATACGTAAAAACTAATGATATATTAAAATCATTCAAAAATGGAATAGCATCTGGAAGTGCTAGCGCATTTTCACTAGATTTAGCAAAGTACGAATTCGTAAAAGAACTTTTACCAATGATAGAAATAAACCCATATAAGGAGGATTAAAACATGAAAATTTCTCAACTATTAAGTGTTGATACAATTAAACTTAACCTTTCAGCGACTAAAAAAGATGAAGTAATAAATCAATTAGTAGATGTTTTATGGGATGCCGGAAAACTAAATGATAAGTCTCTTTACAAAAAAGAAATCTTAAAAAGAGAAAGCCTTTCTTCAACAGGTATTGGTGAAAGAATAGCTATCCCTCACGCTAAAACTTCTGCAGTAAATAATGCTGCATTAGCTCTTGGTATATATAAATATGGCGTAGATTATGATTCTCTTGATGGGGAACCTGTAAATATAGTATTCATGATAGCAGCTCCAGAAGGTGCTAATAATGAACACTTAGAGACTCTGTCTAAACTATCTGTATTACTTATGAATCCAGAATTTAAAGCTGGCCTTTTAAATGCAAATAGTCCAGAAGATGTATTAGATCTTTTAGATAAATTTGAAGAAAAGGAAGCTGATGAAGAAACTTCTACCCTAGCGGAAAACGATTCAAACCAAAAATACATCCTTGCAGTAACTGCTTGCCCTACTGGTATAGCTCATACTTATATGGCAGCAGATTCACTTAATAAAACTGCTAAGGAAATGGGATTAAGCATAAAAGTTGAAACAAACGGTTCAACTGGTGTTAAAAATAAAATAACTAATGAAGATATAGAAAAAGCTGATGGAATAATAGTTGCAGCTGATAAACAAGTAGATATGGCTAGATTTAATGGTAAAAAAGTAGTTATCGTACCTGTTGTACAAGCTATGAAAAGACCTAAAGAACTTATAAATGAAGCATTAAATGGCTCTGCCCCAGTCTACTCTCATTCAGGAGACAAATCTAACTCAGCATCTAATAAAACTGAGAGAAGAGGATTCTATAAACACTTAATGAATGGTGTTTCTAACATGCTACCTTTCGTAGTTGGTGGTGGTATATTAATAGCTATCTCATTCATGTTTGGTATTCACTCAGCAGAGGTTGGAGATCCAACATTCAATCCAATAGCTAAACTTTTAAAAGATATAGGTGGAGCTAATGCTTTCTTCCTTATGATTCCTGTGCTTGCTGGATTCATAGGTTCAAGTATAGCTGATAGACCTGGTTTCGCACCTGCTATGGTTGGTGGATTAATAGCTTACAATAGTAATGCTGGTTTCCTTGGTGGATTAATCGCTGGTTTCCTTGGTGGATATGTTGTTGTATTATTAAAGAAAGTATTTAGTAAGTTACCTCAATCTTTAGAAGGTATTAAACCTGTTTTACTTTATCCTTTATTCGGTATATTAATCACTGGAGCTTTAATGTACTTAGTAATAGTTGGCCCTGTTACTGCTCTTAATAATTCAATAACAGTATGGCTTCAAAATATGGGAACTGGAAACCTAGTACTAATGGGAATTGTTTTAGGTGGAATGATGGCTATAGATATGGGTGGTCCTATAAACAAGGCTGCTTTCACATTTGGTATAGCAATGATTTCAGCTGGTAACTATTATCCACATGCAGCTATAATGGCTGGTGGTATGGTTCCTCCTCTAGCAACAGCTTTAGCTACTACTTTCTTCAAAAATAAATTTACTAAAGATGAAAGAGATGCTGGTTTAACTAACTATATCATGGGAGCAACATTCATAACAGAAGGTGCTATCCCATTTGCAGCTGCTGACCCATTCAGAGTTATTCCTGCTTGCGTTATTGGTTCAGCTTTAGCTGGTGGATTATCAATGATATTCAAAATAGGACTACCTGCTCCTCATGGTGGAATATTTGTAATTCCAATAGTAGAAGGAAATCCTTTATTATACTTATTAGCAATAGCTCTAGGTTCAATTGTATCAGCTCTTATAATAGGATTCTTAAAGAAACCTGTTTCACAAGAAGCTAACTAATAAGATTATAAAATAAAAGATAAAAAGGTCTGTCCAAAATTTATTTGGTACAGACCCTTTTATTTTAGGCACTGTTTCAAACCAGTGTTGATTTCTAGATATAGATGAAAAACCATCTAAATGAGCAATTAGAGTTTCATTGTCTATGGAAAGCTCTATTTTAATAATAACTATTTATTATTTTTGCTCCACTCATCAAGTTGTTTTTGCATTTCAGCTTGAACTTTATCTAATCCAACATCCTTAAGCTTTTTATTCATTTCAGCAAGAGTTTCTTCTGCATTTACACTTCCAGTAACAAGTATAGCCTCATATTCTTTCATAACGTTAGCTATAGCAGCTACTTCTGTTGAAACACTTTCCGTATTAAAACTAAATCCTAAAGCAGGAGATGTTTTTGAATTGTCATTGAACTCTTTAAATACTTCCCACTTATTCTCTGGCTCTTCAACTAATGGAGGTGTTATGAATAAATTGCCTTGAGCAAATGTTGGCACTGTATATCTATCCCTAGCACCTGTTAATTCTAGTTTTCCATCTACCATATTATAGTGAGTTCCTTCTATACCAAATCCAGCTAATGTTCTTAAATACTCATCTGTATTTAAAAGATTTAAGAACTTCATAGCTTCTTCAGGATGCTCTGATTGAGATGATATAGCGTTCATAGCTCCTGTAGTTGATTCAGTTGTAACATATGGATCTGAAGCCGGCGTTACTACTACATCCACTCCAAAGTTTTCTGACCAAATATTCTCTGCAAAAGGTTGTCCATCAGCCTTAGTAACAAACCACTCATAAGTATTCCTCTTAGCAGTATCAGTATTTACAGCTGCATCCTTATTTATATATCCATTCTCATAGAATTCATTCATCTTCTTAACAAAGTTAACAGTTTCTTCAGTTTCAAACATATTCTCAACCTTTAATTCACCATCAACTAAGTTTATTCCTAATGGTTTTAATACTTTATCAAAAGCTACTGGCACCCCAAAATCATTAGTTAAGAATAAAGGAACTACATCCTTTTCTTTCTCACTTATAAGCTTAAGCCATGGCTCTAAATCATCAGCAGTCTTTATTTCTTCATATGGAACATCATACTTTTCTACTAATTCTTTATTAAATATCCAGTAAGGTGCTAACCCAATTTCCTTACTAGTAGGTACTCCATAAATTTCACCATCAATCTTTGTACCCTCCCAGAATCTTTCATCTACAGCTTCATATACTTCTTTACCATGTTCCTCAACTAAATCATTTAAAGGTTTAAATGCACCCTTTCTTGCATTTACATTATAATTGTTTGCCCATGAACAAGTGAAAGCTATATCATATGGCTCTCCTGAGTTAACTATTACATTCATCTTTTGGTCATAGTCACCAAAATCTATTCTCTTTATACTTACAGTAGCCCCAATCTTGTCTACTATATACTCATTTATTTTTTCTTCCACAAGAGAATCATCTGCTTGTGGAGCTCCAATTGTGTACCATACTAAATTAACAGGCTCCTTACTAGCTTCTCCGCCCCCTGTTGAGTTACTGCCACATCCAACTAATCCCCCTGTGAATAGTGCTGCCGCCAACGTTAAAACCAAAAATCTCTTTCTCATAATTTCTCCCCCTTGTAAATCTTGTAAACATTTACTTAAATAGATATTACCATATATGTAATTACTTTTCAACCTAATTTCTTTGTAATAAACTCTAAATGTAATTACATTTGTGTGAACACAAAAATAGGGTATCTGATTTCAGATACCCTATTTATTATATATAAACTCTATTTAATTCTATAAAAACTATAACATAATTATTATAAAACAAACTTAAACACTTCTACTACTAAAGCTGCTATACCAGCACTTATTGGAATTGTTAATATCCAAGCCCAAACTATACTTTTTGCAACTCCCCATTTAACTGCTTTAGGGTTTTTAGAAGCTCCAACTCCCATGATAGTAGTTGTTATAATATGAGTTGTACTTACTGGTGCATGGAACATAGTTGCTATTCCAATAACCCCTGCAGCCCCTGTTTGAGCCGCAAATCCATTAACTGGATTTAACTTAGCAACACCACTACCCATTGTTTTTATAATTTTCTGACCACCTATTGATGTTCCAGTTGCCATAGCTATAGCACATAAAGCTATAACCCATGTTGGAACTTCAAAAGTTGATAAGAAACCACCACTTAAAAGTGCCATTGTTATGATACCCATTGATTTCTGAGCATCGTTTCCTCCATGGTTTAATGCCATTAGAGCTCCTGATGCTACTTGTAATTTTGAGAACAATCTATTTACTGGTCCTGGTTTACATTTTCTTAATATCCAGTTTAATGCAATCATAAAGAAATAACCAACTATTAAACCTATTATTGGTGATAGTATAAGCCAAAGTATTACTTCATCAAAAAGTGTACTCCAACTTACTATGTCAATGCTATGAGAATAAGCTATTCCTCCACCTATTAAGGCTCCGATTAATGCATGTGATGAACTACTAGGAATTCCAAAGTACCAAGTAATTAAATTCCATATTATAGCTCCTAATATTACTGCTGCTATTACCCATAAAGGCATCTTGCTCTGGTCTACAATTCCATCTCCAACAGTCTTTGCAACTTCAGTTCCTAAGAATGCTCCAACAAAGTTGAATACTGCACATAAAGCTATAGCTGCTCTAGGTGATAAAGCTCTCGTTGATATTGATGTAGCAACTGCTGTTGCCGTATCATGAAATCCATTTATAAAATCAAAGGCTAATGTTAGAAGGATTATAACAACCGTTACTGCTAAAGTACTAGACATACTTCATCACTACTCCCTCAACTATATTTGCCACTGACTCACAACTATCTAAAGTTGCTTCTAAGAACTTATAAATTTCTCTCCATTTAATTATTTCTAAAACTGGAGTTTTTCCATCTTCAGCAAATAAATCTGATATTATTTGTCTATAGAAAACATCTCCCTTATTCTCTATTTTATTTATTGAAATAACTCTTTCAGTTATTTGTTTATTTTTCTTTTTCATATGTTTAAAATCTTCCATTAAATTTACTAATTCTTTAGAAGAATCTAATATTAATCCAGCTAAAACTTTAGCTCCTTCTCTTGATTCCTCTATATTGAACATAGTAAATCTATGCATTGTACTTTCTATTGAATCTAAAATATTATCCATTATTTTAGTTATAGAAAATATATCTTCTCTATCTATTGGAGTTATAAAAGAATTATTAAGTTCTTCTATAAGGTTATGAACTATTTCATCTCCTTTATGTTCTAATTCTTCCACTCTAGCAATATAGCTTGTCTTATTTTCAAGATCATCTAGCGAATCTCTTAATAATTCAGCTGCTTTTTCAGTATTTTTAGCTTCCTCGATAAACATATCATAAAACTTATCATCTGTAGGATTTAAATTAAACATCTATTTTCATCTCCCGGTTCTTTTTGTGAATTTTTATTGAACAAATTAAGTATAGCACAATAGTATTTCAATTTTAACATTGTACTAATTAATTAACTTACACTTAACACAGAAGTAATAATTTTACTTTATTTTCGAAATAAATCAACAAATAAATTTATTACATTAAATTTTTTCTTCAAAAACACCTTTTTTCAAAATAACTTTAGTTAATTTAATGTTAAACAAATTAACATATTAACGTTAAAATTTATCGTTTAAAACTTCATATTTTATTCAAAATAATTCTTTAAAATAACATTTCAAAAAATAAAACTGTATGTAATACTCTTATTACTAACCTACTTATTAGTTATAAGGATAATATACATACAGTTCTCAAATTCACATTAATTATATGTTTTAAAACAGTCTTATTTATATATAAATTAAAAACTATCTTAATAATTTTTTAGCCTCTATGGCTCTTTGAATTATAGTTATAAATATAATTATAGAAAAAATATTTGTAGCTAAACTTAAATAACTTGATGATAATAAAATCATAAAGGAAAACAAAATAAACCCTTCTGACCTTTCTGCTACTCCAGCTTGATATCTAAAAGACTTAACTCCATTATTTTGAGCTAATGCTCCAACTGTCAAGAATATAGTCATAGATATTAATATCATCATAGTTAAAATTAATAGTTGAAGTCTACTTTCTGGAAACTTTATTGCTAAAACTAAAATAATTCCTAACTCAACTATTCTATCAAAAGTAATATCTAATAACGTTCCCCATGCACTACTTTTATTCATCATTCTAGCCATAGCTCCATCTACAGAATCCAAGTATCCAGATGTCCAAAGAATTATTACTGCTAAAGCCCCCATATCTAAATATATAAATATAGAACTCAATACTCCTAATACCAAAGCAATTACACTAACCATATTAGGAGTTAACTTTAATTTTAAAAGTCCTTTTGCTCCAACTGTAATAAATGGATTAACATACTTTCTTCCATAAGTATCTAACATTAATTTTCTCTCCCTACTTTATTCGCTAATTTAATTCTATTTACCCATTGATTCATAGTACTAACTTCTTTTTGATTCAATCTTTTTCCTATAAGAACATCTTCATTAAATATTAAATCAAGTAGATGTAGTACATTTTTACCTGAGCTTTTAAATGTATTTACACATGATTCACAATAAGAAATTATATTATTACATTCTGTTGAATTAGCTCTTTTATTTTTCTGTTTCTCCCAAAGCTCTTTATTAGTAACTCCAACCATGCCGCCACTACCACAACACTCTGTATTACTCTTATTCTTTTTAAACTCAACAATCTTTATATCTAAATCATTAAGTATATTACGTACTGCTTCATGTATTTGAGGTTCTTTCTTTATTGGACAAGGATCATGCAAAGCAAACTCCTCTTCCAAATCACTATATGCTCCTAAACATCTAGCAGGAACACCTTCATTGCTCATAACTTCCCATAATGTTATAACTTTTATATTTTTAAAGCTCTCGCTAAAAGTTTTGTAACAATTCTCACAAGCAACAATAACCTCATCAACATTTTTACTTTCCAAGTATTCTTCAATACTACTTATATTATTATTAAAAAGTTCTATATCTCCTATATCTTTAGATGGTTTACCACAACATTTTAAAACTATTTCGGTGTCACCTAGCTTCTCATCTAAATACTCTTTAACTTTAAAAATAATTTCATTATCATATCCACTTAAACTACACCCTGGCATAAATACTCTTTTAACGCTCTTATTATTGTGCTTACTTGTTAATAACTTTGAAAAACTTCCTTTCTGATGATTCTGAACAACTCTAAGTTTAAATTTTCTTCTAGTATTCTTAATATCATGCTTATATGATCTAATTCTAAATTTATGAAACATGTCTTTTAAATCAATATCTTTTGGACACACTTCTGTACAAGCATTACAAAGCATACAAGAATATGATATATCTTGAAAGTTTATCTTATAATCATATATATCTTGAAGAATTTTTTTAGGACTTTCTCCAAACGAATTCATCATTGGACAAACTTTATAACAAGCACCACAATCAACACATTTATCTATATTACTCTTTAAATCATTATTTGGCATTTTTTCCTCTTTTCTCATTCCAAACCTTCTTACCCACATATATTGCTATACTCAAAGCAAATAATATCAGTAATCCACTAACTAATAGCTGTGCCCCTCCAGTTAACATTCCTCCTACATAAGAGTAAATTATTGTAGCTGGCAACTGACCTATGCCTGTAGCTATAAAAAATGACCAAAAATTCATTGATGTTAATCCAGCTGCATAACTAACTATATCAAAAGATACAAAAGGTAATAATCTTGCTATTAATATAGTATGTTTACCATACTTACTAAAAAAATCATCTATATCATCTAAAGCAAACTTACTTGTCAATTTCTCAACAGCCTCTCTCCCTAAACCTCTAGCTATAAAGAAACATAAAACAGCTCCAGCCATAGCACTACTCCACGATAACAAAGCACCCTTAATCCATCCAAATATGGCAGCATTGCTTAAAGTTATTAAAAATGCTGGTATTGGTGCAAGTATAGATTGAAGCACCATTAATAAAAAAGATGTTATTGGTGCCCATATTCCAAATGATAATATATACTCTTTTATCATATCTAGATTCATACTGCTTAAATAAAATATCATTTGATTAACCTTACTATTAACACTAGGCACAAATAAATATACTCCAATTAAAGCTACTAGAATTATTAATGTACTAACCCAAGGCTTTCTATTCTTTTTCACCCTATTTCCTCCATTCAACTTTTATATACTAACTAATTATATAACAAAAATATTAAATAACTACACTATTTCAATGAACAATCTAGAGTTTTATTACCTTGAAATATATAATAACACTCTTCGTTAAATCAAATAATTCTCAAAAGCTAGCTAATATCAAAACTCATTTTAATTAAAATCTAATTAATTATATAAATATAGGCTATACCAAAATATGGATAATAACAAAACTTTTAAAATTACACCTAGTTTAAAATAATGTAAAATTACTACTGTCCTATTATTAAGCATTTTGATATAGCCTATTAGACTATTTATGAAATAATATTTTTATACTACTTAACTACAAGTTCTGGATGTGCAGTAGCCCACTCATAATATGAAGCATCATAGTTTTTAGCATGATATCCTAACATATTTAGTATTAATGCTAAATGAGCTGAACGTATACCAGCTGTACAATAAGTAACTATTTCTTGATCTTTACTTAATCCAGCCTTCTCAAATATTGCATTTAACTCGGCTTCTGATTTAATAGTTCCATCTTCATTGTAAACCTCATTAAAAGGTAAAGATATAGCTCCCTTTATATGGCCTCCAACAGCTTCACCAAACTTAGTTGCTCCATCGTACTCCTCTTTAGCTCTTGAATCTACAATTGTGTATTTATCCATATTTTTATATAAATCTTCTGTTGTTATAGTTGTACTTGAATCTATCTGATCTATTGTTAAATCCTTTGATACAACTACAGGCACTTCATTTGTTGTTGGTAGTTCATCTTTGCTCCAAAGATCATATCCACCATCTAACATTTTAGAATTTAATCCAGCTGACTTAAGCTCCCATGTTAATCTTCCATCTTCACCCCAGCCACTTTTATTAGCATATGTTATAATTTCTGTATCTTTATCTATTCCTAAGGCACCTAATTTCTCACTTAGCTGATCTTTATCTAAGGCTACACCCCAGCCCTTATCTCCTGATTTACCTTTCATATTAGCTAAACTTTGCCAAGCCACATTTATAGCTCCAGGTATATGTCCTTTATTATATTCCTTTTCACTTCTTCCATCTAAAACAACAACATCCTCATTATCTAAATTGTCTTTAAGCCAGTCAGCAGTTACAAAGTAATCATTACTATATTCCTGGTTTTCAACTGCCCCCTTTTTATCATTGTTCTGCTCTTTATTGTTAGTACATCCAACAAAAGTTGTACCAATAATAGCTACTGCGCAAGTTGCAGCTAAAAACTTCTTGAACTTCATAAAATCACTCCTTTAAAATTTGATTATATTAAATAAATTAATAACGCTATAACTAGATTATTCTGCCCCTGGATTTTTTCAATTTTTACCCTTTATTAACACATTATATATATTACTATAATTTTCTTAATTTATTCTTTTTTATTAGCAATAAAAAAACGAGTATTATTAAAATAACACTCGTTTTCTAAAAAATACTTATATTTAGTATAAAAGTTAATTATTAACCCTTAACTCCTCCAATATTAACTCCCTCTGTTAGTTTTTTATGAACTAATGAGTAAATTATCATTGTTGGAACCATTACAATAACTAGACCTGCAAATAATGCACCCCAGTCAGTAGCAAACTTTTGAACTTCCATTAAGTTCTGTAAACCTACTGGTAAAGTCTTTTTATCTGCATCTGTTATGAAAGTCATAGCCATAGCATACTCATTCCAGTAGTTCATGAAGTTGAAGATCATAATAGTGATTATACCTGGCTTAGCTAGTGGAACAACTATCTTTGTTAATATTTGAAGATTAGTACATCCATCTATCATTGCTGCCTCTTCATAGTCTTTAGCAATACCTTTCATAAATCCACTCATGATGTAGATTGAAAATGGTAAACTTAATACTGCGTATACAAGAGATAAAGCTAATAGATTATTTAGTAAGTTCATTTGCTCCAATATTGTGAATAAAGGAACTATTATATATACTGGCTGAATGAATAATCCTGCCATGAATAAGTTCTTTATAAAGTTACATCCAAAGAACTTCTGTCTAGCTAAAACATATGAAGCTGGTACACTTAAACATAATGATAATGTCATAGCTATCACAGTTACTAAAATTGAATTAAAGAAGTAAGCTCCCATGTTAGCTTCTGTAAATGCAGTTACATAGTTTGCAAATCCAAAACTACTTGGTAAAGACCATGGACTGGCATAGAATTCTTTAGTAGTTTTAAAAGAAGACATTATTGTCCATATTATTGGAACTATAACTAAAATTGTTGCTGCAATTAATACTATTCTTAATAATGTGTTCGCTATTATTTTTTTGCTTTTATTCTCAGTATCCATACCTACACTTTTCTTTTTCTTAGTTTCTAACATGTTACCTCACTCCTTTCTGTTGTAATTTTTTTATTCTTCTCTCTTCCTTTGCATCAGAATCACTTAATTTGTTTATTATTACTGCAAGGATCATGGCGAATGCAAATATAGTTACCCCAACTGCCATTGCATATCCATATTGAGAGTTTGTAAATGCTTGTTTATACATATATGTTAATAGAACTTCTGATTTTCCATTTGGTCCCCCCTTAGTCATTACAGTTACAAATATGAAACTTAAGTTAAGTGCTCCTGTTATGAAGAACGCAAATGTTACCCTAACAACATCCCATAAAAGTGGTAATGTTACATATCTAAACTTTTGCCAAGCCGAAGCTCCTTCTAAATAACAAACTTCGTAAAGTGATGGAGATATTCCATCTAAACCAGCTATATAGATTACCATATAATAACCAACTGCTTGCCATACCATAGTTATAATTAATGCCCATAAAACTAACTTTGAATCTCCAAGCCATGCTAGGTTTGCTAACTTATCTAAGCCAATCATTTCGAAGAACGCTTTAAGTATTCCTATTGACGGGTCATAAACATATGTAAATAAAACCCCTATAACAACCATTGATAAGATATTTGGGAAAAATAATACAACTCTGTAGAAATTTCTTTCTTTTAATTTACTTTGAGTTATTACTACAGCTAAGAATAATGATAGGATTATAGTTAAAGTTGGGAATAATACAAGTATAAAGAATGTATTACCAAAGGCTTCCTTAAAGTATCTATCACTGAAAAGTGCCTGGAAGTTTTCTAATCCTACAAATACTGGTTCACCTGAAATCCCACTCCATTCATATAAAGACATCATGAATCCTTTTCCTATTGGATATAGCATAAATATTGTGAATAGTATAAGTGCAGGCAATACACACATTGCTAAAAATATTTTTCTTTTATTGTCATTCATGAAATTTCACCCCCTATAATTTTAAAGAAGGAGAAGAATTTCTCCTCCTTCTAATTTCTTTATTGCTTTATTGCTTATTTATTATTCAACAATTTCTTTAGCAAGAGTTTGTGAATCTGCTTCTAAGTTTTCAATCCACTCATCAACAGTTAATTCTTTGTTTATGATGCTTCCTACTGGTCCGAATAAGCTATCTTGTCTAAAGTCAATCTTAGCGTTTGTTGGCTTGAATGATAATGTTATTGGTTGAGTTCCTTCTTCAACAACTTTATAAGCCTCATATCCTGACGCATCTAATGAGTCTTTAGCTTTATCAACAGCTCCCTTAACTGGAACTACAGCCTTAGCTATTTCAGCATTCTTTTGAACCATAGCATCTGTGTATTGGAATGCTAAGAAGTCTTTAGCTAATTCAACTTGATCTGAATTTGATGGGATATACATTTGCTCTATCATAGTAGTTACATATGGAGTATCTCCCTCTTTAAATGCTGGTGGAGCCATGAATCCGAATTCAAATCCTTCTGGAATAGCATCCTTCATTTCACCTTCTAACCAGCTACCACATGGTAAAAATAAAGCTTTTCCATTTAAGAACTCAACCTGAGCTTGAGTATGGCTCATACCAACTGTTCCATTAAGAACTCTATCTTCATCAGCCATCTTTTGGAATACATCTAAAGCTTTCTTAACATTAGGGTCTTTCCATGCTCCCTCTTCATAAGCAAATATCTTATCTAGAGCTTCTTCTCCAGCAGCACTTGCTAACATTGGGAATATTATAGCTTCATTATATCCAGGAGCTTGTCCTTGATAAGTGTAAAGAGCTATATCTTCTTCCTTAGCCTTATCTCCTAAAGCAAAGAACTCATCCCAAGTTTTTGGAACTTCCCATCCTTTTTCTGCAAATAAAGCTTTGTTATACCACATACCAGTTACATTGTAGTAAAGTGGTGCTAAATGAACTTTTCCATCTCCATATGGAGCTGTAAGTGGTGTATCTAAGAATCCAGGTAATATTTTATCTTTTAGCTTTTGTCCTGGATTATCTGGATCTTCTCTATCAAATACATCAGTTAAGTCTGCTAATGCTTTATCTTTTATTAATGCGTTAGCTATACCTGATGGATCGTTTGAACTTAAATATATAAAATCTGGAGTGTTATCTGATGATAACTTAGGTCTTATGATATCTCCTATTTTAGGATTTGCTTCCATCTTAACTTCTACATCTGGATTCTCTTTTTCAAAAGCATCTATACAAGCTTCCCAATACTCTTTACCAAATCCACCTTCAAAAACAGCTATTTCTAAAACTTTTTTCTCTCCAGAAGCTTCTTCTCCTTCACCTTCTGTTTGCTCTTCAGATGGCTTTTCTCCCTCTGCAGGTTTGTCTGAACCACCACATCCAACGAAAACTGAAGCAGCAATTGCTGTTGCACATGCAACTGTTAGCATTTTTACTAATTTTCTTTTCATAATCTTTCTCCTCCAATACCCTTACTTTCTTTACTGTGTAAACATTTTCTTTACAATATTATGATACTTCCAAATGGAATTTTTTTGAATATAAGGATTTTACTTAAACATGTATTATTTTTACAATATTTATATAAAATAAAAATATTCTATATTTACGTCAATATTTTATTGCTATAATCTTTTTTAAATTTAGATGGACTAACCCCATAAAACTTTTTAAAAACCCTATTAAAATAAAATTGATCTGTCATCCCTATACTATTTGCAACCTCTTTTATCAAATTATCTGGTGATTTTAACATTTCCTTTGCCTTTTTCATCTTGGCTTCATTTATAAAATACATAAGATTTTTTCCAGTTTCATTCTTAAATATTCTACTTAAATAACTCTCATTTAAATTTACGGCATTAGCTACCATAACCAAAGTAATCCTCTTGTCTATATTTTTTTCAATAAAATCTATAATTTCATTAACCTCTTTCTTATAGTTCGTCTCCTTACTCTTTATATATCTTCTATTTATATAATCAATAAATATTTCTGCATTATTTACAAGTTCACTCTTATTTTCACTTTTTAATATATTTCTCTTTAAAAGCTTTAACTCACTTAAATCTTCCTCTTGAACATACTCATGATTTTCTATAAGTTCACATATAAAATAAACATGATTCAATAAATTTTTAGGCTTAATATTTATATCTGAGCACCTTCGAATAAAATCTTTAATCAAATCTTTATTGGCTGATATTTCTCCAGCATCTATATTCTCTTCTATAACATCTACAAATTCTTTTTTTAGCTTTATTGCATCATTAAATCCTAAGAATCCATCCTCAAAAATGAGATTTCCCTCACGCTCATAGAATCTTAAGCTTAATATCTCTTCAGCATTCATAAAAGATGCTTTAAGACTCTGTAGACTATTAAATTCCTTTGTTATAACAGCACTTACAGTTATATTTAAATAAAGCTTTATTAAATTTTGTATATTAGTTGTTTTTAGCTTTAAATCCCTTCTCTCTAAATCACTTACAAATATATACTTGTGATTATTTATAGGAATAATATTAACTTTATTCCTATTAAATTCTTCTCTTATTATGTTTTCTATAGTTACTGCTAATTTATTTTTATCCTTTATTTTATCTTCATAAACTTTTTTATGATTATCTATACAAATACAAGCTGCACTATGTTTCTCATCAAACCCCTTAAATTCACTCCAATCATCAATATTACTAATAAGTTCTTCATAAGAAATTTCATCTTTTAAGTATTCTCTTATTAGAGAAACTTTAGCTAATTTCTTTGTTTTATTAAATTCATTTTGAAATTTAACCTCAATTTTTTCGTTCTCTTTTTCATCTTTTAGATTTGAGTAAAACTTATCTATTATATCTTCTAACTCCTTTGGTCTAAGCGTAACCTTTAATAAATAATCATCTGCACCTTTCTTCATAGCCTCTCTAACTAATTCATATTCCCCATGATTGCTTAAAACAAGTATTTTCCCTTTAAACCCTCTTTCCCCTAACTTTTCTATAAGTTCAATACCATCTAACCCCTTCATTTTTAGGTCTGTTATTACCAAGTCACCACCATGCACATCTAAAATTTCTAATACTTCAGCTCCATCCTGAGCAAGTCCAACTATAGTAAAGCCATGCTCTTCCCACTTAATTATATTTTGCATAGCTATCCTTACTATTTTTTCATCATCTGCGATAATAACCTTAAACATATAACCATCCCCCTAATTTTTCTTAGGAATTTTAATCCTAACATTTGTCCCTACATTTACTTCACTATTTATAGTTGTTCCATATTTCTCTCCAAAGGTAAGTTTTATTCTCTCATCAACGTTATTCCACCCAATGCCTGATAACTTATTATCTTTAGCCTTTTCTTTACTATTGAATCCCTTTCCATTATCATCTATTGAAATCAAAATTTCCTCATTTACTTTTTTAACCCTAATAGTTATTTTTTGATCATCCCTATTCTCATCAATTCCATGTATTATTGAATTTTCAACTATAGGCTGAAGTATAAATTTTATTATTTTATTTTCTAATAGTTCTTCATCAATATCATATTCAACCTCAAATGAATTACCATATCTTATTTTCTGTATTACAACATAATTTTTTATGTTATCTAGCTCCTCTTTTATTGTTACAAGCTCATTTTTATCTATTATTGTATTTCTAAGAAGCTCAGCTAGAGAACTTAGTCCATCACTCACTGTATAATCTTGATTCATAAGTGCCGTCCATTTTAAAGAATTAAGAGTATTAAATAAAAAATGTGGGTTTATCTGAGCCTGTAACATTCTTATTTCTAAATCTCTCTTTTCTATTTCCTGATTTTTAGTTTTTTCTATTAACATATTTATTTGTCTTAGCATAGAATCAAAATTATCTGAAATCACTCCTATTTCATCATTATAGAAATCATCAACTTCAACTTGAAGATCTCCATCTGAAACTCTACTCATCTTACTCATAAGTTTATATAAAGGAACTTTAATGCTTGAATATAAAAAATATGAAACAATTAAAGCTATAAATGTAAAAGCAAAAGTAATTATTATCATTTCTCTTCTTAAGCTCTGTATATCAGAATTAATGAAATTATAAGGAGTTATTGATGTTATATACCAATCAAAACCTTTTAGTTTTCTATATGTTACAACACAATTTTCTCCATTAACGGTAATCTTTCCATTTGTCCCTTTCACACCTTTATTTCTTAAGAAATTCTCTAAACCGGCCTCTTTAAATATAAAATTTTCTTCAATCCTATGTTGAGATATTATTATGTTATTGTTTTCATCAACTACAAATATCTCACTACCATCTCCCATATTTAATAAAGAGAATGAAGATGCAAAAAATTCATTTTTTATTGCCATAAAAACATATCCAACAGTATTTCCTTCATCTTTAACTGGAGTTGCTATGCATATATGTTCCTCATTATTTAATACACTTGAAAACCAGAAAAATCCTGCCTCTGCTTTTTTGGCATATTTTTCAATTTCCTCCCTTTTAAAATACTTAAATCCTTGCATATACACTACGTTATAATCTTTAGAAATAATCTCAACCTCAGCTAAATTAGGTAAAAGCGATAATTTTTTTGAAAAATAATCATTCATGTATCTCTGAAAATCTATTTTTTCCTTAACATCCATAAACTTATAATTTATAAGATTATTTATTATTTCCTCATTGAGACTTAATTCAATAGATGCTCTTTCTAAAAATTCCTTGTTATTGTAAATGTCTTCATCGATAATAGAAAGCATTTGTTCTGAATAATCAATAGCTTTTATCTTTAATACATTAGTTGCTTTTTCATATAATAAAACTCCTAATATGATACTGCATAATATTATTCCAATGGAAAATGATAATGTAAGTCTGTCTTTAATAGATACTTTTCTTAAAACATTTGTTACTTTACCTAATTTTTCTTGAAATTTGTTTATTATTTTACTCACTCCTTAAGTTAATATAATTACATATAATATATATTTTATCATATACTGTATTTTTTTTGAAATTATTTGAAAATAACTCCAACTCATTTTTATGTTAATCTTTCTCTAATAAATTGTTAATAAAACCATTTGTTGTAAAAAATTTTAAAAAAAGCTCCTTAGTATAAATACTAAGGAACTTTATATAAGGGAATTAAAAGAAAAAGCTTAATTATTTAATATCTAACCATCTTATTTCCATTGGAGCTAAAGTTAATGTCTCAACCTTAACACCATTTATATATGCGTCTGTAACTTTTTCTTCTTGAGTGTTGTTTATTACAGCCATCTTTCCTACTTCTAAGAAAGCAGCACACTCAGTATCTACATTAGTTACATAGAACTTCTTCATTTCATCTTCTTTATTCGCAGCCCAGTAAATTGCTCTTAATAATAATCTACAGTTAACTGGGGTATATGGGAATCCTGCAAAATAAACACTTCTACCTTTTCCATATGTGTTTACAGCGCAAGTAGTATCTCCTCTAAAGTTATTTTTAGCACAATGCTCATTACCAAAGTCCATTCTTATAATCTGATAGTCTGCACCTTTACCATAAACTCCACTCATACCTTCACCAAAATCAATTGGAGCATCTCCAATTTCTTCTGTTATAAAGTGATGAGGATTTAATTCATTGTATTTTCTTGTACTTAAGCTGAATCCTACTTCCTTATCAACACCTAAAACATCTGCTAATTGGAAGAACTTATTCTCATGGTGAATAGCTGTTGGCTCTCCAACTCCTATGAATCCACCGCCATTGTTAACCCAATCTCTAATCATAGAAACTAGCTTAGGATTTTTCCAATACTCTCCACCACTCCAAGCAGTGTAAGCATCTCCAGCATTTATGATAACTCCAATATCACTTGGAATTCCACCTTCTAATATATCATCAAAGCTTATAAATTCAACTTCTACTGGCATACCACTTAAACATTCAACTATTCCAGCATATGAGTATATTTCTTTATACCATAATGCATGAGCAACTTGTTGTGTTTGCCAGCTTCTTAATTTACCCCAACAGTTTAATACTGCTACTTTAAATGGAGTGTTATAAGCTTTTGTTCCTTTTATAGTGTTATGGATATCTCTAAATTCGTCACAAATACTCTCAACTTGCTTAACGAACTCTGGATATTTAACAGCAAGTCCTAAGTATCCACCATATCCTATTCTGTCTAGTGGGCTTCTTAAGATAGCTCTTCTAGCTTGTAACCAGTTTTCTCTTGCTTCTCCAACTGGATCTCCAGTTTCATTAAATACATCTGGGAAGAAGTATGGTAAGAATCTTCCTTCTGTATATTTAACTCCTGGAATATCAGATATCATTCTCATAGTTGTTCCATTACCTACAGAACCAACTACTGCATCTAATCCAATGCTTGGGAAGTACTTTCCATAAGGCTCAGTTCCTATCCAGTTGTCTCCTAAGAACATCATTGCCTCTTTTCCATTCTCATGACATAAATCAACTAATTCTTTAGCCATTTTTGAAACATGCTGACATTGGAAATCTATAAAATCTTTATATTGTTTTGTTGGCACTCTAAATGTTGAATTATAGTATCCAGCATCAACAATATCTTCTGATCTTAACTTATATCCTTTTTCCTCTTCAAATTGCTCCAAAGCAAGTGGACTTACAGATGAACTATATCCAAACCAGTCAACAAACTTTTCCTTAGCAACTTCATTGAAGCATAAAGTAAAGTGGTAGAAGAATGTTGTAAATCTAACTACATTAACTTCTGGATTTTCATCAATCCATTGCTTTAACGCTTCTTTAACATGTACACTAGCCTTAGCTTGTCTACAATCGTATGGCATTTCATGTGGCTTATCGCCCCAATCATTAGTTATATGGTTGTACATTTGAGTTGGATCCCAAATCATATAAACTAAAAAGTTTACTGTGTACTCATGATAAGGAGTAGTTTCAGTAACAGTTACTATTTCACTCTCTTTATCAAAGCTCCATTTTTCAATTGGAACTACTTCTCCAGTTGTTCTATCTATAACTTCCCACCATTTTTTCTCATCATGAACTTTATCTATATTAAATTGCTGATCATAATATCCAGCTAATATTTTTATTTCTGTTTTCTCTTCCTTAGCAATAACAGGCTCTGACATTAAGTAAAGTTGTTGTAACTCATCTTGATTTTCTCTAGCCCATTCTTGATCACTTCTTACTGTTAAGTATGTAGAATATAACTTAACCCCTAAATCAACTATATCCTTAGAAAGTTTTGTTCCATCACAGTCTCTTAGAGCATCTGCTCCCCATCTGTCTATAATATTTTTAATTTCTTCTTTCATATTAGAATCAGTTGGTATGGTTACTCTCCCCTTTAATTCTCCCATCATTCTCTCCTCCATCTTGCTTTACATATACGACAATTTAAAGTCTATATAAATTCTCTCTAACCTTTTTCTTACAATCTAATATTAACATCTACCAATTAACGTTTACATGCAATTTATTTACTTAATTATTAAATATTTTGAGTATATTAATTTTAATGTTAATTTACATATAGACTATTATTTTAAAAGTTTAACTTAGTATTTTATAAATAAAAAAAGACCAATACAATTTAAATTGTATCAGTCTAATTAAATAAAATTTCTTATGTATTATATAATATCAGTTTTATAAGTTTAATATTTTAGCAGTTACATCCTCTATGGCATTTAACTCTTTATCTAATTTTGCTATTTCATCTTTAGCATTAGGTGTAAGATTTAAAAGAATTAAACCTGAAGTTGAACAGGTATTTTCTGTTGCTTCGTGTAATCCTATTCTTGTATGAATTATACACCCATATCTAGTTAATATTTCTTGAACCTTTGGTGCAGCAGTTGTTCTTGGTGATATTTTTATTGCCATTATAGTGTACATATATAATTCCTCCCTATATATTTTGTTAATTAAATATTAACATATTTTACTAAGCATTTACTACAAAATCATTAATTATTATTAACGAAAAATCATTATAATATACTTGAACTTCTTTAAATACTAGGTCTAAACTCAATTAAAAATTTAACGCCCTCTTCAGTATTTTCTGCACTAATACATCCACCCTGTTTTTCTATTATTGATTTAACGATTGAAAGTCCAATTCCATGTTTACCTTTTTTCCCTTTATAAAATCTATCAAATATATTAGGCAAATCTTCTATAGTTATATGCTCACCATCATTTTCTATAGATATTAAAATATTTTCACCTTGATTTCTACAAGTTATTTTAATCTTACTTTTTGCATATCTTAAGCTATTTTCTATTATATTTGAAAATGCTCTATATAAACTTTTTTCATTGCACATATACAAAACTTCATTGTGATCGAAGTCATAAATAAATTCAATATTATTCTTATTAGCAACCATCTTTTGCTTAATTACACAATTAGATAAAATTTCTCTCAAGTCTCTTTCTTCTAATATATAATCTCTAGTTATATTATCTATTTTAGAAAGGTATAATATTTCTTCTATTAATTCTTCAAGCCTATCTCCCTCCTCTAAAATTATATTAGTTGCCAATTCCTTATCTATAACATCATATTTTATGCCTTCTGCATACCCTTTAATAGACATTAATGGTGTTCTTAATTCATGAGATACATTTTGGAAAAATGTTTTTTGTTCCTTATCATAGCTTTCAAGCTGCTCTGAAGTTTTATTTATTATATTACAAAGTTTATCTAATTCCTTATCTGAAAAATCATAATCACATCTTATAAAGTTACCTTCTCCTAACTGTTCTACCGAACTGCTTATTTCCTCTATAGGCTTAGCTATTCTTTTTGAAAGAATTATTGAGAGTATTATGGCTAAAATTGAAGCTAAAGCCATTATTATAATTAACACCTTATTTATTTCCTCTGCTAAAATAAGAGTATTAGATATGTCTATATATGTAATAATATAATAATCTGAATCTCCGTTTACTTCTCCGACCTTAACAAAAGAAACATAATAATTAGATTTTCCTAGTGCTAATCTATAACTATCATGTGAATCTAAATCTATTTTTTCATCTTTAAGCTTCTCTGCTATTAAATCATACTGACTTCCTTTTTCCATCCAAAATTGATTTTGATTTGGAAAAACAACCTTATAATCTTCATTAACCATCATAAAATTGGCACCAGATGATATTCCTATCCTCTTCTCATCTTCTTCAATTTTTCTCATTAACCTTATAAAAAAGTCTAACTCATTGTGTTCGCCCTTATCTTTAGGTTGTAACCCTGGATTTGTCATATTATCGTCTATGTCTTTTACCATATCTCTAACTTTTTCTATTTTTGTATGAGAACTCTTTTCTATATACTTTTCAACAGTTAAATTAAAAGAAATAACTATTCCTAAAAATATAGTAAATATTAATCCTAGTATACTTATTAACATTCTAGTTCTTATACTAATCTTTCTTTTATGCCTAGCCATTTCTTTAATTCTCCTTAAGCCTAAATCCAAATCCCCAAACAGTCTCTATAGAAACTTTTGTTTCATTTAATTTCTTTCTCAACCTTTTAACGGTATCATCTACAGCTCTTGTTTCAACATCACTTTCATATCCCCAAACTTTATTTAAAAGTTCTTCTCTAGAAACTGCTCTATCCTTATTTTCAAACATATAAACTAAAAGATTATACTCATTAGGAGTTAAATTCATTTCTTCTTCATTATATGTAACAATCTTATTACTACAATCTATCTCCATATCCCCAAAGGAAAGATTTAAATTATTTTCTTTTTGATTTTTTTCAAAATTTATTCTTCTAAAGATTGCCTTTACTCTCATTACTAATGCCATAGGACTAAATGGTTTAGTTAAATAATCATCACTTCCTAATGTTAATCCTCTTATATAATCTATATCACTATCTCTTGCTGTTAACATTATTATAGGAACTATACTTCTCTCTCTTAATTTAGTGCATATCTCAAATCCATCTGATCCAGGCATCATAATATCTATAATTACAAGATCTGATGCTTTTTTCTTAAATCTTTCTAATAGCAAATCTCCATTTTCAAAAGCTTCAACCACATAATCATTACTTTCTAAAAAAGTTTTTACTAAGTTTCTTATATTCTCCTCATCATCTGCTATATATATAAGCTTACTCATAATACTCCTCCTACCTAAGTCTATTTATTAAAATTATAACAAAAAGAAGACTTAGAGGAAATTACACTTAAAATGTTAAAACTTCATAATCCTTAATAAGAATAAAATCTTTTAATACATTTTTTGTTACAATTATTTTGTTATCATTTGTAATCATTATTCCGTTTATTCTATTAGCTATCATAAAATTCGACGCATTATCTTTTCCCATAATAAAAAGTGGTGTTGCTAAAGCATCAGCTTCTATTGAATCATCACATATTAATGTTATACTTTTCAAATCACTTTTAGCTGGCATTCCAGTTCTAGGATTTAATATATGATGATAATATTCATCATTATAATAAAATCCTCTTTCACATTCTCCAGAAGTTACAATAGATTCATTAAAAGATTTTATGGCACACACACTTTCTTTGCTATGTTTAATAGGTTCTAATATACCAACTTTCCATGAAATTTCTAAATCCTTTTTCCCTAAAGTCTTTACATTACCACCTATATTTATAAATGCTGACTCTACATTATTATTTTTATAAAACTCTATTATTATGTCTGCTATATATCCCTTTGCAATTCCACCTAAATCTATTTTTTGTCCCTCTTTTGAGAGCATAATAGATTTTTCCTCATAATTTAAAATAATATCTTCATAATTTATCAACTCTAATGAAGAGCCTATTTCATCTTTAGATGGAATCCTTGGGTTCTTACTATTAATTTTCCAAGTCTCAACTAAAGGAGCTATTGTTATATCAAAAGCTCCTCCTGTTATTTTTGAGTAATACTTTGCTCTCTCTACTATTTCAAAAGTTTCTTCTGATACAGAAACAAATCTTATTCCAGCATTTTTATTAATCAAACTGACTTCGCTCCCATCTTTGTAAAAGCTCAATTTTTCTTCCAATTCTCTCATTATATCAGTAGATTCCTCTAGAATATTTTCTCCTTCTTTATTCTCTAAATCTATATATTGATAAACCTCAGTATTAAAAATAAAGTCTTCCCTCTGCATATCCACTTCTCCTCCTATGCTTTTGCACTGCTTAACGCACTATTAACAGCATTTATTATTCCAACACTACTATATGTTGCTCCTGACGCTGTATCAACATTTGTACTCTGTTTTTGTACAATTTCTGCTGGTACTTTTTCAAATGCTTTCTCATAAAAACCTGGTGTTTCGTTGTGACTAACAATATCTACGCTAGCTATTTTCCCGCCATCTATAGAAACTGAAACTTTAAGTCCTGATGAATATCCCGATGCTGTTCCTTCATATGTCCCATCTTTATAACTTCCACTTGAAACATCGACAGATTGAGTACTATCTAAAGAAGCCTCACCTTCATGATGACCTTTTCTTTTCTCATCTCTATCATCATCAAATTCTAAAAATCCTTGCTTATTTTTGAAATTAGTATCATCATTATGTCTACTACCTGGTTTTCCCTCTAAACCTAAAGTACCTACGCCCCCTTGGAATACTCCTGATAGTCCAGTTCCTACAGAGCCAATAACTACTCCACAACACAATGCTGCTATTATCTTATTTCTATTATTTTTCATATATAAATCTCTCCTTTAACATTTTTCATTTTGATTTTTAATTAAGCTTGTCCCTAAATATCTAAAATTAACATCTTATTTTTCTTTTATATCTTCAGATATCTTTTGTTCAACCTCATCCTTAGATGTTATTAAAAGTGTATCTTTCTTTGGACAAACACCTCTATTTACACATTCTAAACAAGATATACAATTTAAATCTCTAACTTCTTCCTTATCATGAACATCTATTCCAACAGGACAATTTTTTGAACACTTTTTACAGCCAACACAAGTTGATTTTTTTCTTAATATTCTAAAAACCTTAATTTTATTAAATAATCCTAAGTAAGCCCCATATGGACATAGATATCTGCACCATGGTCTATGGATAAACAGAGATAAACTCATAATCAATGTAAACATAGCTAGAGCAACCATACTTATTCTTCTATTAAATATACCTAAAAATCCATGATATGGATTTATCATTTCCAATAAAGCTATAGATGAAGTTGCTGTTAAAATAATCGTAAGAATAAATGTTACATATCGTAAATACTTCAGTTTATTATTTAATCTTTTAGGAATAAAAGTATTATACTTATCCTTAAATATCTTTCTCCCTATCTTAGCTCCAAGATCCTGTAATGTTCCAAAAGGACATATAAAGCCACATATTACTGGCCCAAATAAAACACTTAACATTAATGAAAGTCCTATAACAATTCCTAAGACACTTTTAATTTTTACAACCCATAATGTTGATGATGTCAAAAATTGATATATACTAGTTACTCCACAAATTGGACCTATATAATGAAATGTTGATTCAGAAACCCATGGAAAAACAATTCCGTTGCTTTGTAAATAACTACTACTTGCAGCTATTATGACTATAAATAAAAAAGTTATTTGAATTCCTAGTCTCATATGCTTAACTTTTATTTTCTTCACCCTTAATTCCCTCCTAAAATATATTTTTAAATTCTCTTTAAATACTTTAAATCAAAAGTTCAATTAAAGTAGAACTAACTTTCAAACTCTATAATCATATTCTAATAATTTTCTAAATTAACTTCTCCGAAAACTAGTGGCATAATTGCGTCAAATTTGTGGCAAAAAAATACTCACCTAAAAAGATGAGATAAAAATACAACTATTTATTTTTACGAAACTAAAAACCTACTATTTTTTTATAAGCAGTTAGCAGTTTACCTTTTACATATACATATATGTTAGAAACATCATTATAAAATTTCTCTCCTCTAATAAATTCATTTCCTTAACATCCTTATTTTCTTTTTCAAAAATAAAATTAAACATATAAATCCCTCCAATATAAGTTCTTCATATGTTATTTTCTCCAAATATACTTATCTTAATCACTGTATAAAAAATAGCTATACCAAAATTGATATAGCTATACCTATTATTTACTCAAGTTAATCTCAAAAGACTTTTCTTCTAGAACCCTTTCTTTCATTGGGAATCCTAAAAATCTTAAAAGTGCATTTCTTTCTTCAAAAACTACAGGAACTACTTTTACTTTTGTAATCTCCTTATCACCTTTATATTCATAAGCAAATCCACTATCTGAACCTCCACCTTTACTAATAAAGTCTAATTTTTCTCCATCTTCATCAAAGAATATTAAGTCAAGATGATTAAATTTCTCTCCTTCTTTTCTAATTCTATGTGGATTTTCTTCTTCGTACTTTATAACTACTGATGCAGGTGTTTTTCTGGCTTCTGTTATGATGTAATCCTGATAAAGATATTCATCTAAATCCATAACTTCATTTAAATCAATAACTTCAACTTCATCTTTTAGTTTCTTACCACTAAAATCAGTATCTAAAGTCCAATTTCCATCTACTCTTTTTTCAGACTTAAAACCTCCTTTCATTCCAATTGTTTCTAGATAAATTTTAAGATTATAATCTTTTTCTAAATTAGCACCTTTCATATCAAAATACATTATAATATTAGTCACCCTATTATCCTCATCGTAATCGTATGACCCACCTACTCCATTTACCTCAACTTCTTTTCCATCTAAAGTTATACTAACACCTGTATGAGGATAAACATCTACATTATCTACATTCTTTTCTTTTATATCAACGCTTGAAAAATCAAAATCACCATAATCAACCGTCATACTAATTACTAATTCTTCATCATTTAAGATAAGTTCATTTAAAGAGAATTTTATTCCCTTATCTTCTATAACTTTTAAAACCTCTTCCTTATATGGTTTTAATGAGTCCTCTTCTTTTCCAAAATAACTTTCTAACTTCTTTCCCATGTTATTTATACTAGCTATTACACTTTCACTATTTATAACTACTCCACCTATAAGAATAGCTGAAACCGAAGCTGCTATTATTCTTTTTCTAAACTTTTTATTGTTACTCTTTTTGCCTTTTCCCTCTTTTATTAATCCTCTCATCCTATTCTTTAAAACTTCTTTTTCTTCTTCACTAACTTTAACTTCTTCTATTTTATCTTTACTATTATCTAAACCATTTAATATGTTGAATTTATCTTTTTTCACCTTTTATTCCCCCTAAAACTCATATAGATGCATTAAACTCCTAAGCTTTTTTCTTCCTCTCGAAAGTCTGTTATAAAGAATAGATTCTTTTATATTCATTGTTTTTGATATACTCTGCAACTCTAATTCTTCAATATAATATTTAATAAAAATCTCTCTATCCTTATGCTTAAGATTTTTTAGAAGTTCATAAACATCTTCCTTAAGTTCATTTTTAAGTATATTGCTCTCTACATTATTCTTGTCTTCAATCAAATTCAAATCTATTTCTAAATTTTCAGTTTCCTTTAAATATTTTCTTTTATAATCTATGGCTCTATATTTAGAAACTGAAATAACCCAATTTTTAAAACTATTTTTACTTTCATCAAAACTGTTTATGTTATTCCAAATTGAAAGAAGTATATCATTTAAACATTCCTCTTCATACTCCATAATATTGAATAGGTACTTCCTTATTACTCCCTTTATAATTGGTAAGTACTTATCTATTACCATATCTAATCCATCTTCTTTTCTCTTCTTAATGTATTTTATAATCAAGCTATCATCCATATATTACTTCCTCCCAAATAAACTCCCTCTAAGTACTAGTACACTATTTATATACGTATTGAAATACTTAAACCTATCATTTTTCAAAAAGTTTTTTCTTTGTTTAATTTTCATGTCTATATTACTTATTAAATATAGGAATATAATAAGTAATAACTACCAATTAACCACAAGAAGGAGTTGTATTATGAAAGAAAGTAGCTTAATTAGTGTATTATTACTTGCTTTTTTAGCTGGAGGATTTTTAACATTCTTAGGAGGAATAATTAAATATTTTAATGCTGGAGATATGATAAATGGATTTGATGAAAATAAGCATGATAAAAATAAAGTTTCAAAACTTCTTGGAACAGACTTTTTACTATCTGGATTAGGTGTAATACTATTAGGCATTATTGGATTATTTGTAAATGACAATTTCTATACCCTAATCAATATCCTTCAAATATGCATAATCTTTATTGGACTTGCACTATCTATTTTTCATTTTTATAAGAAATGTAGTAAAAAATAATTAAAGCAACTTAAAATCACCTGTGTTTTAAATAAAAATAACTCTTATTTTAAATATTATATTTAATTAATAAATACTTGAACTTATATATTGTATAATAATTATATATAGGTGTTTTTTACCTAACATTAAAGGGGTGTTTTTATGAATAATTTTTTTAAACATACATTATCAACTCATACTCCTCAAAGTATGAGTAAGATAACATCATATATAAGAGAAGACATAAAGGCTAGTGGAATAGAAAATGGGATTATTGTTGTCTATTGTCCACACACAACTGCTGGTATTACAATAAACGAAAATGCTGACCCAGATGTTGTTAAAGATTTGATTTATGGATTTGAAAAAGTTTATCCAACTAACGATTCAAAATATAGACATTTTGAAGGAAACTCTCATTCACACTTAAAAAGTTCAACTGTTGGAGTATCTCAGCAATTAATACTTCATAGAGGAAGACTTGTTTTAGGACAATGGCAAGATGTTTATTTCTGTGATTTTGATGGTCCTAGAAACAGAACCTTTTATGTAAAAATACTTGAAGGCTAAATTATCAATTAACCATTTTAATATCTAAAATAATATTTATAAATGTAATGTGAGTGTATTAAAAGCTATTTTGATACACCCCATTACTATTACCTCACTTAATAATTATGATATTTCTAAACTAGTGTTAATTGCTAGATATATCAAATAATTAAACTATATCTTTTCTATAAGATTAGCCATTTCAATAGCTGCTACTGCTGCATCAAATCCCTTATTTCCAGCTTTAGTACCAGCTCTTTCTATAGCTTGTTCAATATTTTCAGTTGTAACAACTCCAAAAATCACTGGAACTTCTGTCTCTAACCCTACATGTGCTACTCCCTTTGAAACCTCTCCACATACATAATCATAATGGCTAGTAGCTCCTCTTATTACTGTCCCCAAACAAACAACTCCATCATATTTTCCTGACTTAGCTAACTTCTTAGCCACTAAAGGTATTTCAAAAGCACCAGGAACCCAAGCAAGTTCAATATCCTCATCCTCTACCCCATGTCTCTTAAAAGCATCAACTGCTCCTCCTATAAGCTTAGAAACAATAAACTCATTAAATCTTCCTGCAACTATAGCAAATTTCTTACCTTGTCCAATTAAATTTCCTTCTAAAACCTTCATCTTAATCTCTCCTTTAAATCTATTTTCACTTATAAAATATTTCTTTTTAATCTCAGTACCCTTACTGACAACGTCGTTATTAACATTCAAATTTTTTATATAATGTAAAGAATATTTTACTGATTAGTCAGTATTTAATTTAACTCTTACTAACTCTCTAAATGATTACTATATTGTTTGTTTTAGCAATATTTTAAACTAATGTTTATTTTAGATAGAACTGTAAGACTATCTTAATGAACTATTTAGAGTTTTATTATCCACTTAAAATATCTGCTTAATAATGCATCTATTTAGAAAAATTCAAAGTTCTTATTATTTTTTAGATATAATTCTTGGAATTATATCTAAAAAATAATTTTACTTTGAAAGTTATAAATCTACTGCATTATTAGATGGTCCATTTTTTCTTTTTTGGTTTCTAAATAGAATCTATTTTTCTCATTGAACTTTATTTCTATTGGAACTCTCTCAACAATTTTAAGTCCATACCCCTCTAATCCTGTTATTTTTTTAGGGTTATTAGTCATAAGTCTTATTTCTCTTACTCCAAGCTCCTTTAATATTTGTGCTCCTGCTCCATAATCTCTAAGATCTTCTGGAAAGCCTAAAGCCAAGTTTGCTTCAACTGTATCTAGTCCTTCATCTTGAAGCTTATAAGCTCGTAGCTTATTTATAAGTCCAATTCCTCTCCCTTCTTGTCTCATATAAAGAAGTATTCCATTTCCTTCTTCATTTATTTTTTCCATAGCTCTATCAAATTGTTCTCCACAATCACATCTTCTGGATCCAAAAACATCTCCAGTTAAACATTCTGAATGAACTCTTAATAAAACAGGTCTATCTGAATCTATTTCTCCTTTTACTAAAGCTACATGATGCTCCCCAGTTGTTTTATCTATAAATCCAATAGCCTTAAACTCCCCATGCTTGGTTGGCATTTTTGTTTCAACTATCTTCTCTACATAGTTATCTCTTTCTGTTCTATAAGCAATTAAATCTTCTATAGTTATAATTTTCATTTCATGTTCCCTAGCAAAATCTAAAAGTTCTTCAGTTCTAGCCATAGTTCCATCTTCCTTCATGATTTCACAAATAACTCCAACCTCTTTTAATCCTGCTAATTTAGCTAAATCTACAGCATCTTCAGTATGACCTGCTCTTTTTAAAACTCCACCCTTCTTGGCTATTAAAGGGAATACATGTCCTGGTCTTCTAAAATCATCTGCTTTACTACTTATATCTACTAATTTTGAAATTGTATCTGCCCTCTCAAAAGCTGATATTCCAGTAGTTGTATCCTTATGGTCTATTGAAACTGTAAATGCTGTCTCATGATTATCTGTGTTATGTTTAACCATAGGATTTAAATTTAGTTTGTTGGCTATCTCCCCACTTACCGGTGCACATATTAACCCTTTTCCGTAAGTAGCCATAAAGTTTATACCATCTCCAGTTACAAGCTCTCCAGCCATAACTAAATCACCTTCATTTTCTCTCCCTTCATCATCAATGACTATTACTATTTTTCCATTCTTTATATCTTCTATTGCATCTTCAATTAAATCAAACTTTTTCATATCTTAAGGAGCTAAGCAGCCCCCTACACCACCTTTCAAATTACATAAATCCATTATTTTTAAGAAAGTTCTCTGTTAAAGAAGAGTTTTTTTTATTATCTTCACCCTTAAAACCAAGTAACTTTTCAACATACTTTCCTATTTGATCACATTCTATATTTACCTTATCTCCAACCTTATTTTTAATTAAGGTCGTCTCTTCTTGACTATGAGGTATTAGTGAAACTTTAAACTTATCTTCATTAACCTCTGCAACCGTTAAGCTTATTCCATCTATAGCTATAGAACCTTTATAAACTATATATTTGCTTAATACACTAGGAATTTTAACCTCAACCCATATAGCTTCCGCCTCATTTTTAAAAGAAGTTATTTCTCCTACAGAATCTATATGACCACTTACTATATGACCATTAAATCTATCTTTAATTCCCATAGCTCTCTCTAAATTAACCTTACTTCCTTTACTTAAAACTCCAAGATTGCTTTTTCTTAAAGTCTCAGCCATTACATATGCAGTAAAAAATTCTTTTCCCTTTGAAGTTACTGTAAGACATACCCCATTAGTTGAAATGCTATCTCCAATCTTTGTATCTTCTAAAACCTTGGAACATTTTATTTTTAGCAAGGCTGATTTCCCTCCACCCTCTATACTTAATACTTCTCCAACCTCTTCAATAATTCCAGTAAACACTTATTCCTTACCTCCATTCACCAAATTCATACAACTCAATTTTTTTATTTTAAAACAGAAACTATTTTAAAACACCTTCTACTAAAACATCATTATCAAAATTTTTAACTTCTATATTTTTAAGCTTAAAACTTTCAATAACTTCTCTTATTCCAATTCCTTCAATTGGACTTAAAGCGCTTTCTCCACCAAATATTTTTGGAGCTATAAATGCATAAACCTTATTTACTTCTTCACTTTCTAAAAAAGAAAAATTCAACGTTCCCCCTCCTTCAACTAAAACTGAATCTATATTCTTTTCTCCTAAAACTTCTAAGACTTTAGAAATATCAACTCTGCTATTATTCGATAAAATTTCTATAACCTCAATTCCTCTTTCCCTAAGTGCAAGTTCTTTATCTTCATCTTTTCTATCAGTAGTAAAAATCAATGTTTTTGATTCTTCTTGATTTTCTAAAACCTTAGCATTTAGTGGTATCCTAAGCTTACTGTCTATTACAACTCTAAAGTGATTTCTTTTTCTATGCTCTTTAAGTTGATTATCCAACTCATTCTTTTTTCTACACCTCAAATCTGGATTATCTTTTAAAATAGTATTTATTCCAACCATTATTGAACTATATTTCTTTCTAAGTTCATGAACAAACTCTCTAGACTTTTCATTTGTAATCCATTTTGATTTAAAATCTCTAGTGGCTATTTTTCCATCTAAAGTCATGGCCCATTTCATTCCCACAAAAGGTCTTTTATTTTCTATATAATAATTAAATATCTCATTTAACTTTTCACACTCTTCTTTAAGAACCCCAACCTTTACCTCTATCCCTGCATCTTCTAAAATCTTTATTCCTTTGCCAGCCACTAGCTGATTAGGATCTAAAGCTCCAACAACAACTTTCTTAAATTTCCTTTTCTTTATAAGTTCTACACAGGGTGGAGTCTTCCCATAATGACAACAAGGTTCTAATGTTACATATATGGTTGCTCCTTCTAAATCTTCCTTAGAACTATTGACTGCATTAACTTCTGCATGTGCTTGTCCAAACATTTCATGATAACCCTCTCCAATTATCTTTTCATCTTTGACAATTACTGCTCCCACTAAAGGGTTAGGATTAGTATATCCCTGTCCATTCATTGCAAGTTCTAAAGCTCTTCTCATATACAATTCATCCAATTTAATTCCTCCTTCAAAATCTTATTCTTAGCATTTTTAAATCAATGTTTCTTTTTTGCTATACATACATGACTTACTAAAATAAAATCTTATTTTAGATTTAGGTTCTATTTTAAACCAGTACATATCATAGATTTGAGCTATTTATTAATTAGAGTTTGAAAGAATAATCTAATAAAATAAGCCCCGAGTATATCAAACTCAGGGCTTTAAAAACTTATTATACTTAACCAAATAAAATTTCTTAAAAATTACTAATACTAATTTTAGTAATAAATATCTTTTAAACTAAAAATAAATTTTAGATAGATTTATTTAAATATCCTAATTATTAGTTTAGAGGTTAATTATTTTGAAATATATAATAAAAACTCTTTACTAAATTAAGATTTTCATAAAAGTTATCTAAGAATCAATACTAATTTAAAACATATCATAGTAGTAATAAAAAAACTCTGAACATAAAAGTTCAGAGCATAAAATTCTACCGTAATTAATATATTTAAAAACATAAAAATGCAATTAAATAAATAAGCTATTAGATATTCTTCTTTCATCCAGACTTTACTGTCGGCCTCGGAGTTTCACCGAATCATGCTAAAACTAGCTCGCGGGCTTTACCGCCGGTAGGGAATTACACCCTGCCCTGAAGAACTTATATTAATTTTTACATCTATAAATTACCATTTAATATTTGAGCTGTCAATCTTACTTTCAAAGAGTATTTAATTGATTATTAGTTATTTAATCTAAATATTCTTTATTTCCTCAATAATGCTACTCTTTATATCATCTATAGGAAAAAGCGTCCCTGGACAAAGAGTATCTGTAACACTTCTATGCGGAATTATATCTCTTATTGGATACTTTAAACTTAAATAAGTTCCTAGTTTTATAAGAGAATTTCTCTGTGCTTCATTTAATCCTTTTTCCTCAAAATTTCCTTCAATGCATATTCCTAAAGTATTATAGTTTCCATTACTTGCATGAGCACCAATAACATTTTCATCTCTTCCTCTATAAATAGTTCCATCCTCTCTTATATAAAAATGATATCCTATTCCACTCCATCCATTTTCTAAGTGAAACTTATGAATAGCTTCTGGAGTCTCTGGTGCATTTGTAGCCGAATGATGAATTATTAATCTTTTTGGATTATTACCATTCTTAAGTCCAGCTCCCCACTCATAATCAACCTCTTGTATATTTAGTTCATCTTTCATAATATTTACTTCTCTTTTAGAAAAGCTCTTATTATAAAATCCTCTATAACTATCCTCTTTATTTAAAAAAGAAAATAATGCATAACAAGTAGTAACTATAATAAAACCAATTAAAGCAAGTGTCATAACTCTTCTTACTCTTTTTCGTCTCCTTCTAGCTTTCTTATTTTTCACCTTGACCATATATATTCTCTCCTCAAATTACTTTCTATAAAAAATAAACTCTCATATGTAAATAATAAACAAAAATAAATTCAATCTCCACCTATATTAAAAATATTTACAAATTATTGTAGACATAAAATTTTAAAAATTAATAATTAAATCACTCTTTCACTAATATTATGTATAGATATAGATTTTTGAAGGAGGTATAAATATTGAATAGGTTATACAGAGATATGGCTGTAATACGAAAACGTCTCTCTTTTATTTTAGCCTTTATTTTAATTATGTTCTTTGTTCTAAGCCTTAGACTATCTTATGTAATGATAATAAAAGGCCCTGAATATGCATCACTAGCTGTTGAACAATGGACTAATGAAGTTAAAATTTCTGCAAGAAGAGGGAAAATACTTGATAGAGATTTAAATGAACTAGCAGTTAGTTCAAATGTTTATAGAGTTGACTTTAACTTAAATGCTATAAGGTCTTATAACAAAAAGACAGGCACAACTAATGATCAATTAGCTTTAGAAATTAGTAAAGCTTTAGAAATGGATAAAGATAAAGTTCTTAAAAAATTAGAATTTAAACTTCCCTCTGGAGCTAATGCAGGTTCTGCTATACTCGTTAGAAGAATAGAAAAAGATAAGGCTGATAAAGTTAAAGAATTAGAAATCCCAGGAGTAATGGTTTCTCCTGATACTCAAAGATACTACACTAATGACAACTTCTTATCTCATGTATTAGGAACAACTAATTCAGATGGTGTTGGCTTAAATGGTGTCGAGTTAAAATATGACAAGGTTTTAGCAGGTAAGCCTGGATTAAAAATAACTGAAATGGTTAAGGATGGCGCTGAATATCCTTATACAATATCTAGATTTACAGCTCCAGTAGATGGAAAAGATGTAGTTTTAACTATTGATGAAAAGCTACAGTATTTTGCTGAACAAATTGCTGAAATAGGTATGGTTCACCATAATGCTGATGCTACCTCTGTTATAATAATGAATCCTAATAATGGAGAAATCTTAGCAATGGCTAATAAGCCAGACTTTAACCCTAATAAACCTTATGATGGTGCTGAGAACTTTTCTGGTGCTACATCATCAGATAGAATTCAGAAAATGTGGAGAAACAGAGCTGTTTCTGACTCCTTTGAGCCAGGTTCTATATTCAAGATAATAACAGCATCAGCAGCTGTAGAAGAAGGATTAGCCGGCAAGGATGAGACTTATTCTTGTAGTGGTGGTCTTCAAAAAGGCGATAGATATATTAAATGTTGGAAAAAGGGTGGACATGGTACTCAAACTTTTGAAGAAATAATCCAAAACTCTTGTAACGTTGGATTTATGAATCTAGGTGAAAGACTTGGTGCTGAAAAACTTAATGAATACATTAAAAAATTTGGTCTTGGAAGAAAATCAGGAGTTGATTTACCGGGCGAATCTCCTGGTATCGTTAAGAAAACTGAAAACATAACTGATATGGACCTTGCTACTATTTCATTTGGACAAACTAACACAGTTAACCCAATCCAATTTATGACTGCTGTTAATGCGGTAGCAAACGGTGGAACATTAATTCAACCCCATGTTGTTAAAGAAATAAGTTATATAAATGAAAATAATGAAAGGGTTATTGATGAAACTTTTGTTCCAAAGAAAACAGAAGGATTAATAAGCAAAGAAACTGCTGATCAAATAAATAAAGCCTTAGAAAATGCAGTTAAAAATGGTTCTGCAAAAGGGGCTTACAAAGATGGCTATGGTGTGGCAGGAAAAACAGGTACTGCTCAAAAGGTTAATCCAGAAACAGGAACATATGGTGGTGGCTATGTTGCTTCATTTGTAGGATTTGCACCTTATGATAATCCTCAGATTTCTGTAATGGTCTCTGTTGATAATCCTAAAAATGGTGAATACTATGGTGGAAGAGTTGCCGCTCCTCTAGCTGGTATGCTATTACAAAATATATTTAATTATATAGACCTAACAGAATTTAACTTAGATGAAAAGCTTCCTGAAAAAGAAACTATTATAGTACCAGAAATTCGTGGATTACCTATAGCAGATGCTACAAAAATATTAAAAGATTTAGGTATTCAATATGAAATTGAGGGTGATGGAGAGTATATAATTGAGAGTAATCCTGCCCCATGCTACCCAATAGGAATTGATACAAAAATAACCTTAATAGCTGGTCATAGTTCAAATTTAGATAGTGATGTAATAGTTCCTGACTTTACAAATTACTCTAAAGAAGCAGCTGAAAAAATATTAAATCAATTAGGTTTAAAGGGAGAATTTGAAGGTGACGGTCCAGCAATAACTAAACAAAGTATTTCTCCAAATGAAGTCGTAGATGGTAATTCAATTATCAAATTCACCTTAGGATATTAAAGATTTGGTAATGTAAAATGTATACATTCCTTATTTAGATAATAAATACTAAGTAAAACAGAAGTAATATTAAAATATATCCTTTAAATAGTTATATTATTTAATTTCATTTATTTGACAATCCGCATGAAAAAGTTTATAAATAATATGTAAACATTATTAACTTTTTAAAAATTGTTTAATACTTAAATGGCTTTCCTAAATTAGCCTTTACTACATCGAAACTTTTTCCTTTGCTATTTTAGGTATTAAACATTCTTCCTTTAAAGAGAGTATTTTCCAACTCTCTTAAGAGCATCAATCGGTTGATGCTCTTTTTTTATATAAAATCATAAAAAATACTCTAACATCTCCTACTCATTCATTAATTTTTATTTGATTAATAACTAAATCCTATTATTAACATAAGTAATCAATATATAACAACTCTTATCTAAAGCTATATAATTAAGTTAGAAATAATTTAATTAAGAGAGATGATATTATTGAAAAAATATACTATAAGCATTGATGATAACAAATATATAAAAAAGTTCTTTGAACTTAACTTTAAATATGAAGAGTATATAAAAAATAAAATTTATAACTCTACTCTAGATTTAATAAACAACGCCCCTCATAAGATAAAAACTGTAAAAGGATACAAGTATTTAAATAAAACAATTTATGAATACAAAATCCCTTTAGATACTAATCTTGACTGTAGGGTTGCTTATGTTTTTGATGGTGAAAAAATTATATTTTTCTATATGTCTAATATAATTAGAAAAAATGAATTCACCAAATTAGTTAGCAAACTCTCTAATGTACAAAGAGTTTAGACTCTTAACATAGGAAGGAGATGTCAAAATTGATAAGTATAGCTGATTTTATAGATGTTGCTTTATATACTTTAAAGAAAATAGATATTAACGACAGTGTAAACTTCAAAAGTTTTAAAAAAGATAGACAAGTTGAAATAAGAAAATTAGATTCCGATTTATTTGAAATTAAAGAAGATGGTTTTGAAAAAAGACTTTTCAAAAATCTTGATACTAAAGAATTGAAAAGAGCTTTAAAATATCTTAGAAAAAAAGAATTCCCTAAAAGCAATTCCCTTTGGTATAAAATAATACGGAACAAATAAAAGGTGATATATCAAAACAAATTTTATTATTGAGTTTTGATATATCACTTTTTCTCTTATTCTCTTATTCTCTTTTTCTCTAATAAAATTCTACTTTTCAAATCTACTTCATGTTTCCATTAATCAATAATTAAAAAAAATACTAATTTTTTTAATATAAATTATAAAAAGGTCCCTAAATTTAAAATCTACTTTGTATTTATTAGTGAGATTACAAAAGAAAGGATTTTAAATATGATATTAACACCAACACAAACCAAAACTAAAACTTTATCAGTTTCAAGAAAAGAGCTTAAGTTTCTACTTTCTCTTAAAGATAGGTTGTACCTTTTAAACTGTTTGAATAAGCTTTTAACTCCGGATGCATATGGTGGCTATAATGGTTATAGTGTTAGAAGCCTGTACTTTGATAGCTGTAGTAATGAAGATTACTTTCAAAAAATGAATAAAACAACCCATCGAAAAAGAATAAGACTTAGAATTTATTCTTTAGAAGATAAGAAAGTTAAATTTGAGATGAAGAGAAAATCTTTTGGAAGACAACTAAAAGAAACTATAAGCATAACTCGTGAAGATGCTATAGAAATAATGAATATGAACTATGAAGTTCTATTAAAATACAAAAGCTCTCCTCTTGCTGAATATGCCTATGATGTTATGACTACATCTAACTATCGTCCTGTTTCTTTAGTGCAGTACAGTAGAAGAGCGTTTACTCATAAAGATTTTAATACAAGAATCACATTAGATAACAATTTAATCTATACAGATTTTGATTATGATTTATTCAGTGACAAAGTTAACTTTAAAGAAGCTTTGCCAAAAGACCAAACAATATTAGAAGTAAAATATGATAGATTTCTATTTAGTCAAATACAAGATGTTCTAAAAAATTGTAACTTTGTAGGAAAACCCCCTAGCAAATATGCAACATCTAGACAGCTTCTTACAAGTTTTCATTATTAAAATAATCGACTGCAAATGCAGTCTACATATAAAAATGCAAATCATACTTAAAAATTAGGAGGAATTTTTTAAATGAACACATTATTTAACCTTTCAGGACTTTACCAAAACACAACGGAACAATTAACATCTAATGCTTCACTATTAGCAAGCGTATTAGTGGCTATATCACTTTCAATAATACTATTTTTAACTTATAAGCATTCATATAATGAATTAAATTACAATCCAAAGTTTAATGTTACTTTAGTAATGATAGCTTTTATCTCTACCCTACTTATGGAACTTATAAAATCAAACCTTGCATTATCTCTTGGAATGCTTGGCTCACTTTCAATAGTTAGATTTAGAACTGGCGTAAAAGATCCTAGAGATATAGGCTTTGTTTTCTGGAGTATGGCAATAGGTATTTCATCTTCAACACATAACTTCTTAATAGGATTCTTAGGCTCAATAGGTATGGCTATATTTATGATAGCAACTAGTAAAGTTTTAAATACTAAGGAATCATTACTTTTAGTAATTAGAGGACAAGATACAAGCATAAGTTTAATCCAGGATATAATAGACTCAATTAAAGGAACAAACAAACTTAAAGCTAAAAATATAACTTCTGATTCATTTGAAATCGTATATGAAATCACTTTAAAAAACTGTGATGAGAACCCAATAATAGATAGACTTATGAAACTTGATGGCGTAGATACAGTAAACGTACTAGCCCCTAATACGGAAGTAGTTTAATATAAATCACCTCAAATATTAATAAATGTTGATTTTATCTAGATATAAACAGCTAGGTAAAATCAACACTTATTTAAATTTTAGAGAACATTGAAAATTCACATGCATTTAGCTATAATAAGACTTATAAATATATTCCAAAAATTACTGTATTTAACTAATAATTTATAAGTTTTACTCTAACTCTATATTATTTCATTATATATAATAACTATTTAAATACGTCATTTATGTTTAAACCAAGTTCATTACAAGCCTCTTCTAGAGTACATCCATTTTTATCTACATATCTTGAAACATATCCTTCTAGCCCTAATGGTCCATAAAACTGCTCCACCATATCACCTCCTTCAATATAAAATATATTGTATTTTAACCTACAACTTAATCCTGATTTTTTCATCATTAAAAATTATTCTATCCAAATACGGATAAATAATTCTTATTATAGACTTGTATCTTTTAACCTTTTATCCATTTAATATAACCTATATCAAAATTTACAATCAATAATTTTTTGAGAGCTATAATTATATTTGAGAGTATATTTATTATGGGAGGTTTATTATGGATATAACATTTAAAACAGATGAAGGTAAATTTAATTATAGAGTTGCAGGTATCATTATTTATAATGATAAGTTATTAATCATGAGAGATGGCAAAAACTCACACTATTATCTTCCTGGGGGAAGAGTTAAAATGAATGAAAATTCCAAAGAAGCAATTACTAGAGAAATTAAAGAAGAATTGGGTATTCATTGTAAAATTAATCATTTACTCTATGTAGATGAAAATTTCTTTATAGAAGATGGCTCTAAAGTTAAGTTCCATGAATTAGGATTCTATTACTTAATAGATATTGACACCTCATTATTACCTAAAGGAGAATCATTTGAATTAAAAGATACTGATGGAATAATACATTCATTTACTTGGAAAGATTTAAGTGAAATAAAGGACTTGTACATATATCCATTGTTCTTAAAAGAAGGACTAGTCTCACTTGAAAACACCACTACTCACATAATAGAAAATGAATTTTTATAATTTTATAATAAGCTCTGTTTTAAACTAATATTGATTTTTAGATAGAACTGTAAGACCATCTTAATGAGCAATACTTTGCGAAATTAAGCTAGATCTAAAAGGCTATCTAAAAATCAATATTTACCTAAAATAGAACCTTATAATGAACTATTATCTTCTTGCAAAATCTACAAACTTAAACTTATCTGGTCTATGTCTTGATTCAGTATATTGAAATAAATTTCTACCTTCTAAATATGTGTAACTCTTAACCACGGCTACCATATCATATCCTCTTAAATCAAGTAACTTTTTATCTTCTTCTGTAGCATTTTGAACTGTTATTTCCTTTTCTGCATAAGCTATTTTTAATCCAAGCTCACCTTCTATATAATCATATAAAGAATTCTTACAAATCTCTTCAGTAAGTCTTGGGACAAATTCAGAAATAACGTAATCTTTATCTAAAATTATCTTTTCTCCATCTATATTTCTAGTTCTTACTATCCTCCATACATATTCATTTGGAGACACCTCTAACTTTTTCATCATGGTATCATCTGGATTTTTTAGAGTTAATTCTTCAACTATAGTCTCACAACTTCTTCCTAAGCTCTTTTCTATTTCCTTAAAACTCTTTATTCCTGATACAGGGAAATTAAACTTATTTACATCAAGTACAAAAGACCCTTTTCCTCTAGACTTCTCTATGTATCCATTCTGCTCTAAAAGATTAAGTGACTTTCTTACTGTATCTCTAGAAACTCCATACTCTGACATAAGCTGAGATTCTGAAGGCAGCTTACTGTTAACCTCATATATCCCACTATCTATTTTTCCAACTATTTCATGATATATATTTAAATACTTACTAGACATATTTTCAAACTCTCCTAAACCATTACATATTACTAATACTATTTTAACATATAGCTTTTTTTAGCCATAGCCTAAATAATAAAAACTCCCTCACAAAAGCTTGTAAGAGAGTTTTTTACTATGCCTTATTTTAAACTATTTCTCTAGCTTATAAATTATTGATTCATATGGTCTTAAAGTTAAATTGCTTAAATCCAAAGTACTTTCTTCGTAGTTAGACAATAAGATTTTCTTTTTAAATCTATCTAATCCTTCAACTTCTTTTGATAAATCTATTTTATACTCTTCTCCATAGAAGTTATTTACCACAACTAATTTTTCTCCATTGTAATTTCTTTCATATGCATACACCTTAGAATCATTTTCTAGAAGTTGAACGTAATCACCATATGCAATTACATCTTCATTTTTTCTAAGCTCTATAAGCTTTTTATAGTGATAGTAAACAGAACTTTTATCTTCTAATGCACTCTCAACATTTATCTTCTTATAGTTTTTAGCTACATTTATCCAAGGAGTTCCTGTTGTAAATCCAGCATTTTCTTCTTTATTCCACTGTACTGGAGTTCTTGAATTATCTCTTGATTTACTTTTAAGTATTTTAATTATTTCTTCTTCATTAACTCCCTCTTCTTTTAAAATATTGAAGTAGTTTATTGATTCTATATCCTTATATTCATCTATGTTATCAAAATAAGGATTAGTCATTCCAACCTCTTCCCCTTGATATATATAAGGAGTTCCATTCATCATATGTATTGAAGTCGCAAGCATTTTTGAAGATTCATTATGATACTTTTCAACATCTCCAAATCTTGAATTAACTCTTGGCTGATCATGGTTACACCAGAATACTGCATTCCATCCACCGCCTTCTATAATTCCTCTTTGCCAATAATTAAATATCTTCTTAAGCTCTAAGAAATCAAAGTCCATTAATGACCATTTTTGTCCATTCTTATAATCAACTTTTAAATGGTGGAAATTAAATACCATTGTTAGCTCTTTTTCATTTGGATTAGAATATTTTATACAGTTTTCAAGTGAAGTTGATGACATCTCTCCAACAGTAATAATCTCTACATCTTTACCAAAAGTTCTTTCATTAAGTTCTTTTAAATATTCATGTATTCTATGTCCATCAGTATAGAATCTTCTTCCATCACCTTCATAATCATTTTCAAACTTCTCTGGTTTTGAAATAAGGTTTATAACATCTAGTCTAAATCCTTTAACACCTTTTTCAATCCAGAAATTAACCACATTATAAACTTCTTCTCTAAGTTCTGGATTATCCCAGTTTAAATCTGCTTGAGTAACATCAAATAAATGAAGATAATACTCACCCATTTCCTCAACATACTCCCAAGCATTTCCTCCAAACTTAGAAACCCAGTTTGTTGGCGGCTCATCCTTCTTGCCTTCTTTGAAGATATAGTAATTCTTATACTTTTCTTCCCCTTTTAAAGCTCTTTGGAACCATTCATGCTCAGTTGATGTATGGTTAAATACCATATCAAGCATTATATCAATTCCTCTTTTCTTAGCCTCACTTGCTAACTCTTCAAAATCCTCCATAGTTCCGTATCTTGGATCTATATTATAGTAATCAGCAATATCATATCCATTGTCCTTCTGAGGAGACACATAAAATGGTGTCATCCATATATAATCAACACCTAGCCCTTGTAGGTAGTCTAATTTCTCTATAACTCCTCTTAAATCACCAAGTCCATCTCCATTAGAATCCTTAAATGATTTTGGGTATATTTGATAAACAACACTTTTCTTAAAATCTTTCATAATTCACACCTCTCAGAACTTGTACGTATAAGTTACCTTAAATATATTCTAATTTATTCTTCCTGTCAATATTCTTTTAAATTAGGCTATGTCTTAAGTGAGTGTTGATTTAAAACATATCCTAAAATTAAAACTAAATAATAACTCTTAAATATCAAAACAATAATTGCAGCTAAAATATTTAGAGTTATTTTGATATTTATGTTATCCATGGATGAAGTGATATTTGAATAAGTGTTTAGAATTTCATTGTTTCTGTAGCAAAAAATACGTTAAGAAGTTACATTTGTTTGAAGCGAAGCAAGTTATGTAACTTTAGTATTTTTTGTGGAAGAAATAATAGAAATTCTCAGCGAAATTCAATAATCACTGAATTATGAATAACATAAATATCTTAAAAGTCTAGATAATAAAAGGTGGAGTTACCCCCACCTTTTATGTTATTTTGAAGCCATGTTAGCTAATTTTGTCTTTGAAAATACTATTGTTAATACGAATGGTACCACTACTGCGATTGCCATAGCTATTAAGTACATTAACATGCTAGATGGTTGCATTGATAAGATTGCTGGTAATCCTCCAACTCCTACTGAGTTTGCCATAGAGCCAGTTATCATTGAGAACATACCTGATACCCCTGATCCAATCATAGCAGCCACAAATGGATATAAGTATTTTAAGTTAATACCAAACATTGCTGGCTCAGTTACTCCTAAATATCCTGAAATACACGCTGGTATTGAAATTTGCTTTTCCTCTTCATTCTTTCTATTTACAAATATCATAGCTAAAACTGCTGATGCTTGAGCTATATTTGATAATGCAACTATTGGCCATAAGAATGTTCCTCCAATATCACTTATAAGTTGTAAGTCAACTGGTAATAAAGTATGGTGTAATCCTGTTATTACCAATGGTGCATAAATCATACCAAAAATTCCTGCGAATAACCATCCAAATGATGATGTTAAACCTGCTACTATAACACCTGATATTACACTACCGATTTTCCAACCTATAGGTCCTAAAACTGTATGAGCTAATAATACTGTTGGTATTACTGAGAAGAAAGGAACTATTATCATCTGTATAGGTCCTGGTGTAATTTTCTTAAAGAATCTTTCTAAATAAACAAAAGTGAATCCTACCATGATTGCAGGTAAAACTTGTGCTTGGTATCCTATCATTGGAACTTGAGCAAATCCAAAGTCCCAAACTGGAGCAACTGCTCCACCACCTGCACCATATGCATTTAATAATTGTGGTGATACTAATGTTATACCAATTACTATACCTAGCATTTGGTCTGCTCCCATCTTCTTAGCAACTGACCAAACAACCCCAACCGGTAAGAAGTGGAATATAGCTTCACCTATTAACCAAAGGAAACTATGTGTTCCTGCCCAAAATTGTGATATCTCTATTAAACTCTTTGTTCCGTCTTCAAATAATTTCATATCTCCGATTACATTACGGAAACCTAATATAAGACCTCCAACTATAATAGCTGGTATTAATGGAGCAAATATTTCTGCAAGTCCTGCCACCGCTCTTTGAACTATATTCATATTTTTCTTAGCAGCTTTCTTAACTTCATCCTTACTTTGCCCTTCTATTCCTGTTTGTCCAACAAAATCATTGTAGAAAGTTGAAACTTCTGGTCCAATAATTACTTGGAATTGTCCAGCTTGTGTAAATGTCCCTTTTACACAAGGAATAGCTTTTATCTTATCTACATCTGCTTTGCTTGTATCATTTAAAACAAATCTCATTCTTGTAGCACAGTGAGTTACTGAAGCTACGTTTTCTTTTCCACCTATGTACTCTGTTAGTAACTTTGCATCTTTCTCAAACTTACTCATCTTTTTCCCCTCCATTTAACTTGTACGTATATCTTATGTGTTAATACTAACATATACGTATAAGTTGTGTCAACCTTTTCATTTATCGTTTTCAAAAGTTTTTTCTTAGAGTTTTATCTTTAATAGAATTACTTTATAAATTGTTTTGCTAGAACACAAAATAAGCTATGGCAAACCTAATTTACCATAGCTTACATAAGTCATATAAAACATATAATTTTTCTCTATTTTTCGCTAATAGTTATTTTATATAAATCTAAAAAAATTCTATAAACAAATGTTTGAAACAACACCTAACATCAAAGCTTTCCAATTTATTTTTCTAGATTTATCTCTTTTGAATATAGAACTGTTTCTCTAGGATCTTCTAAATGCTCTTTTCCATTCTTCTCCACAAAAGGTTTATAGATTTCAATTTTTATTTTGTTTCCTTTCATTTCCCCTCTTGGAACTATCCTCATAGAATATTTTTTATTAGTTTTTCTATCTTCAATATATTCTTCAGAACCACCTTGTAACATGTTTCCTTCTTCATCATAAATTCTTATCCAATATTCATCATTGTCATTGCGATATCCTGTTAATACTCTAATTTCAAATGGTGTTACTGAAACTTCTTTAACTCCAACACTATTTTCTGTAATATCATTAACCTCAATTTTCTTTAATAATGATTTATCAACTTTAACAGGAACTTTAAAGCTCCAATTTCCAATCATCTCAGAGTATTCTGGCTTATTTCCAATACCAACAAATTTTTTATAATCAACAGCAAACTCAAACTCATCTGGTACTTCTGTTTTTAAACTACTTAAATTATATTTTTCAACTCCAACAAAAGTACGATCATTTAAATATTTGCCTTCTAATCCAGCAGTTCCTGTATTATCTAATTCTTCATCTGAAAAACTTACCTTCGCTATTGTCCCTTCATCTAACATTTGAGTTCTACAAGATAACTTCTCATCTTTAGATGCGTTGCTATAATCCTTTGAATTTATTTTATTTATTCTTTCTATTTGATCATCATCTAAATATTTAAATGGTTCTTTACTTTCCAACATATATGTTACATAAAGATTCTGTCCATCACAAAGTATTTCTGACAAAGTTACTTTCAACCCACTATTATTTATACTTTTATCAACTATTGTTGCATTTTTAGAATAATTACCATTAAATATCATAAAACTTTGTATTTTTTCAAATGCATTTCCTATACCTGGTACTCCATAAACTAAAGTAGTTGTACCAATTCCTAATGTAGCAACTATAGCAAGTCCTGCTGCAACACTTCCAAATCCTTTTTTATACCATTTCCTTTTATTATTTTTCTTTTTATCCTCTTCAGCTTTATTTATTGCATCATCTATAATATTATCTAAATTCTCTGGTAATTTTATTTTATCTAAATCTTTTTTATTCATTTAAATAGCCCTCCTTTAAAATATCTCCTAAAGCTTCTTTTGCTCTTCTTAAGTAAGTTTTAACTGTATTTTCTGGTATTTCCATAACCTTTGATATATCCTTTATCTTCATATCATTAAAATACATCATGATTATTACTGTCTTGTAATTATCATTTAATAAATCTATAGCATTGTATAAGTCTATTTTTTCCTCAGTAGAAATTTTACTTTTTTCTTTTACTAAAGGCATACTTTCATCTAACACTTCATTTTTTCCTTTTTTCTTCATTAAATCCATAGAAGAATTTATTAGAATTCTAGTTATCCATGTATTAAAAAACTTTGCTTTTCTTAGCTTGTCTATATTCAAAAATGCTTTATATACCGTTTCCTGTAATACCTCTATTGCATCTTGCTCATCTTTAACATATAAAAAAGCCATCTTATATAAATATTCCTTATTACTTTTTATAAGTTTCCCAAAGGATTCTTTATTCCCCTTCATGGCCTCTTTAATAAGTTTATGTTCATTAATTTCATTTTTATTATCTATGTCTAGATATGATATATCCATAGTTTTCTCCATTTCCTTCCTCCTAACCCAGGCTTCAACATCAATGTTTGCATATATTAGACTGTGGAAGTGATTAGAAAGTTTCAAACTTTTATAAAATTATTTTAAGTATATACTAAAATAATCCAAACATCTAAAATAACTATTATAGTTTCTAATCTATTTCTAAAACAAAAAAGTCACATCGAAGTCTAAAACTTCAATGTAACTTTTTAAGTTATTTTTATATTGCTTTATATTTTATATAAACTAAAATCCTATCTAAAATACAAAACTTATTAATTATTGACTATGTTTTAATCAGTATGAATTTTAGATAGAACTGTAAGACCATCTTAATGAGCAATTTAAAGTTTCATTATCTATGGAAAAATAATAGCGTTAAGAGGCTTTTTCTGTTTGAAGCGTAGCAAGTTTAAAAGCCTCAGCTATTATTTTGGAATAGATAATGAAACTTTTTGCAAAATTAAGTAGGTCCGAAGGTCTAGCTAAAATTAATACATTTTAAAAATAGTCTAATTATTTTATCAACCCTTCTTGAATTAAGAAGTTTTTAGCAACCTCTTCTGGTGATTTTCCTAATACGTCTACTTGATAGTTTAACTCTATCATAGTATCTTCATTAATCTTTCCATTTAATGAGTCTAAAACCTCTTTTAATTCTGGATATTCTTCTAAAGTTTTATTATTAACTAGAGGTACTGCGCTATACTTTACAAAAAACTGTTTATCATCTTCTAAAGTTTTTAAATCAAACTTCTTTAAAAGTCCATCTGTAGAGAATGCATCTATAACTTGTGATTCTCCACTAGTTAATGCTGAATATCTTAAACTTCCATCTAATGATTTAATATCTTTAAAGTTAATACCATAATACTTTTCTAATCCTGCTAATCCATCATCTCTGTTCTGGAATTCAATTGTTGGAGATAATACAAAGTCACTACTATACTTTGATAAATCAGATATTGTGTTTATTCCGTACTCATCTGAAAGTTCTTTTGATATAGCTAATTGATATGTGTTATTAAAACCTATTGGATTTAATAATGTTAATCCATGATTTGTATTCATATCATCTTTTATTGTGTTGTAATAATCTACTCCATTATTAATATTATTTTCCTTCATAACATTAATAAGTAATGTTCCTGTATAGTCAACATACATATCTATGTCACCTTTTTCTAAAGCTCCAAAAGCAACTGATGTTCCACCTAGATTTAGTTTTCTTTCTACTTCTAAATCTGTTTTATCTTCAACCAAATCAGCATACATATTTCCTAATATAAGCTGCTCTGTAAAATTCTTTGACCCAATAACTATCTTATCTTTTTTACTTGATAGTAATGAAGATACTCCCATAAATAAAATTGTTATGGCCATTATTACTCCTATAACCTTAAGAACAAAGTTATTTCTCTTCTTATCAACATTGCTTAGTCCCTTTGGAGTAACAGCTACTTCTATTTTTCCAAAGATAAAGTCAACTATTAAAGCTAATATACAAGCTGGTATAGCTCCTGCTAAAATCATACTGTTATTTACAGTCTGAACTCCTGAGAATACTAAGTATCCTAATCCACCTGCCCCTATGAAGGCTGCTAATGTCATAAGTCCAACTGCTGTAACTGCTGATATTCTAATACCTGACATTATTATTGGAAGTGCTAATGGTAACTGAATCTTAAATAAACTCTGATTTTTAGTAAGTCCAATACCTTTAGCTGATTCTAAGACTACTGGATCTATACTTGAAATACCTGCATAAGTATTTTTTACTATTGGAAGTAATGAATATACTACAACCATGAAAATAGCTGGTGTACTTCCTATACCTAGTATTGGTATTAATAATCCTAGCAATGCCATTGAAGGAACAGCTTGTACTAAGTTAACAAAACCTAATATAGGTTTTCTAAGAAACTTAACTCTTGAAACAAGTATTCCTAGTGGAACTCCTATTAATATAGCTATAATTATAGCTGTAAATGTTAAATATATATGTTGAAATAATAAATCTAATATTTGTGTCTTCTGCGAAATCATATATTCTATAAAATTATTCAAATATATTCACCTCCATATCTAAGAACTGATCACTTAAGATTGAAAGTAAACTACTTCTTGTTATAAGACCAACCAATTTCTCTTGTGAGTTAACAACTGGTATAAATCCTACTGAATTTTCATTCATTATACTTAAAATATCTACTAAGTTATCATCTTCATTAACTCTAAGTGGTTTTACACTCATTATCTCTGAAAGTGCTTTAGATTTTTCATTAGTAGTTTTTATATCTTTAAAAGTAACTATTCCTTTTAGAATCTGCTCTTTATCTACTATTAATAAACTATCAACCTTACTACTCCTCATAATTTCTATTCCTTGTAGTATAGTTCTGTTTCCCTTTACTGCTACTGGATTCTTTATCATTATATCCTTAGCCTTTATGAAGTCTGGATTATTCCATACTCTATCTGAACCTATAAAGTCTTTAACAAAATCATTTGCCGGATTTCTAAGAATATTTTCTGGAGTGTCATATTGAGCTATTCTTCCGCCATCCATTATGCATATCTTATCAGCTATTTTTAAAGCCTCATCCATGTCATGAGTAACGAAAACAATAGTTTTGCTTAACTCCTCTTGAAGTGTGAATAATTCTTCTTGAAGTGAAGTACGAGTTATTGGATCCAAAGCACTAAATGGCTCGTCCATTAAAATTATTTCTGCGTCAGTTGCAAAAGCCCTTGCAACTCCTACCCTTTGTTGCTGACCTCCACTAAGTTCAGCTGGATATTTATTTAAATACATTTCTGGATCTAATCCAACCATATTTAAAAGATCTAATGTAGATTGCTCTATTTTTTCTATTTCCTTATCCTTTTTGAGCCTTGGAATAAGCTCTATATTTTCCTTAATCGTTAAGTGTGGAAATAACCCATTATTCTGAATTACATATCCTATTTTTCTCCTTAACCCTATTGAATCTTCCTTTGATAATGGTTTATCATTTATAAAAATTTCACCAGAAGTTGGTGTAATTAACTTATTTATAAGCTTTAAAGTTGTTGTTTTACCACATCCACTAGGACCAATTAAAACAACCAAGCTCCCTTTTTCTATCGTTAGGGAAATATTATCTAGTATTTTTCTATCCCCAATTTGTTTAGATACATTCTTTATTTCAATCATGAAAAGCCCCCTTTGTTCTGACAACTTTTTATTAATTTTTAAGTTGTTAGTTTTTATTATAGCATGATTTGGAATTTAATGCAAATCATCTTTTCATCCATAATTAAAATCCCTAAAAGATTCACATATAAGCTAGTATATATGGAACCTCTATAAAATGTTACAAAGTTATCCTGATAAAAAAGCTTTTAAATAATGCTTTATTTAAAACCAATTTTGATACATAAATATTAATAATTGCTTAAACCATAGTCAAAAAGATAATAAAAAAAACACCATATTTAAAATAGTGTCTTAAAATAACTTATCTATTTATTTTTTGCATTTTTCAGTATTTTTTTAACTGTTGTATTTTTATTTGTATTTCTATTATTTTGTTTTTTCTTATTTTTACTAAACTCGTTACAAATGTTGTATATTAACATGTCATCCCCTCCTTCTTTTAATATATTTATATAAAATTTCATCTTAATTCTAATAATATTTTATACAAAGCACTCTGATTATTTAGTTTCTCATATAAGTTATCAACCAATATAATCTCATGCTTTTTGCATAAAAACTAAACCTACTAAAAAATTATTTTTGTAAGTCTTATAGTTAACTACTTTTAAGAAGCACTTAATTGCTCCACAAATAGTTCTATGAAATACTAATCATAAAACTAATATACATATTATATTTTTTAAAATTTCACTGGATTTATAAGAATATTTTAAGTGTCATATTATCATATCTCAATTTTTAGCCTATTAAAATTAGATATAAAAAAGATAATATTTAACTCATTGAAATGAAAACTTCTTTTCGAAGTTATTTACAATTTATCGAATTGTAACCTCACTATATTACAATATTTTACCCAATTTAGACTTGAAAATGATTTCTAGTCTATATACCTGTATTTTTAATACCAGCTATCAAACCCATCAGCTGAAAGTTAATAATAACATATTTTCTTGATAATTGCAAATATTTATTCCATATAAATTTTATCCCTTAATCAATTTTATTTTCAAAGCATTATAATCTTTTACTTATATAGGTCATAATTAATATTTTGTTAACATTTCGTTCTTAATATGTTATGATAAAGAAAACAATCAAAATTTTTACATATATGTTTAAAGGAGGAGCCTAAAATGGGTTTAAAAGAAGATTTCAAAAAAGCAGAAAACAAAATAGAAACTGAATTCAAAGATTTAAAAGAAAAACATGAAGAAAAGAAAGAAGCTAGAGAAGAAAAAAGAGAAGAAAAAAAAGAGGAAAAAGCTAAAGAAAAGGCTGAAAAAACTCAAGAAAAAGAAGAAAAAAAAGAAGAGAAGGAAAAAGCTAAAGAAGAAAAATAATACTTAGTTATTGTTACTTATAACCCCAACTAATTATTTTTAATTTATAGTTTATAAGAGACTATCACCAAACTAATTTAAAAAGTTAGTTTGGTAATAGCCTCTTTTTTTCACTAATATTTATTACTAATTATATTAAACTTATTATAAAGATCTACAAATCAAATCCCCTTAACTCTATAACATTAATTAATTTTATACATTATCGCCTCATATGGTCTTAAATTTAAGTTATCTATATTAATAGATGAGTCCTCATAATTGCTTAATAATATTTTCGGAGTTTTATCTAAATTTTCTTCAAAAACAAACTTTGCTGGATTCTCTTTAAAATTACATACAATAAGTAATTTTTCTCCATTTAACTCTCTTGTATATGCAAATATATTTTCATCCTCTGGATTTAAAAGCTCATAATCACCATAAATTATAGTATCACTCTCTTTTCTTATTTCAATAAGCTTTTTATAGTGATAGAAAATTGAATTTTTATCCTCTAAAGCATTCTTAGCATTTATTGTTTTATAATTTGGATTTACTCCAAGCCATGGCTCTACAGTTGAAAAACCACCAAAGTCTGAATCATTCCATTGCATAGGAGTTCTAGCATTATCTCTTCCCTTTGCATAAATAGATTCCATAACATCTTCATGCTTATATCCTTGAGCTATTCTCTCCTTGTACATATTATGAATTTCTATATCATCATACATATCTATAGACTCAAATTTTATATTAGTCATACCAAGTTCCTCTCCTTGATATATATAAGGAGTACCTTTCATTCCATGAAGAAGTGTTGCAAGCATTTTAGCACTTTCAACTCTATATTCCTTATCATTTCCCCATCTTGAAACTATTCTTGGTAGGTCATGATTATTCCAGAATAAACTATTCCATCCCTCTCCATCTAGCTCTGTTTGCCACTTTGATAAAACTCTCTTTAAATCTCTTAAGTCTAAAGGTTTTAAATCCCACTTTCTCTTTCCTGGAATTTTGTCTAAACTTATATGTTCAAATTGGAATACCATACTTAACTCATTTCTCATAGGATTTGAATAAAGCTTGGCTACCTCTGGAGTTGCTCCCCAAGTTTCTCCTACAGTTAATAAATCATGTTGCCCAAAAGACTTTTCATTCATTTCTCTTAAATACTCATGAAGTTTTGGTCCATTTTCCTTTATCATTTCATCAGGAATTTTACCTATAAGATCAATAACATCCATTCTGAATCCGCCAATTCCTTTTTCAATCCAGAAATTTATTAAATCCCAAACTTCTTTACGTACTTTTTCATTTTCCCAGTTTAAATCTGGCTGCTTTTTACTAAATAAATGAAGATAATATTGTCCTGAAGCTTCATCATACTCCCAAGCACTACCTCCAAAAGTTGATCCCAATTCATTTGGCTCTTTTCCATCTACAGGATTTCTCCAAACATAGTAATCTCTATACTCATTATCCTTTGATTTTTTAGCCTCAATAAACCACTTATGTTCATCTGAAGTGTGGTTAACAACTAAATCCATAAGAATTTTTATTCCTCTTTCATTAGCTTCCTTAAGAAGGTTGTCCATATCTTCCATAGTTCCAAACTCATCCATTATGTCGCAATAATTACTTATATCATAACCATTATCATCATTAGGTGATTTATAAACTGGACTTAACCAAATAACATCAATTCCAAGCACCTTTAAATAATCAAGCTTTTCTCTTATTCCATTAATATCACCAATACCATCATTATTACTATCATTAAAACTTCTTGGATATATTTGATATACCACTGAGCTATGCCACCATTTTTTCTCCATAACCATTCTCCTCCTCTGTCACGCAAACTTGTACGTATATGTTAACTCAATGATATAATGTAAAGGTTTTTCTGTCAACTAATATTCCTCTAAATAAACTATAAATATATTTTTACTGAAAAAGATTTTAATATTTGGCCCTGTTTTAAACCAAGGTTGATTTCTAGATATAGATAAAAGATCATCTTAATAATCAATTAGAGTTTCATTGTCTATGAAAAAATAGTAGCGTTAAGAGGATTTTTCTGTTTGAGCGCTAGCGAGTTTAAAATCCTTAGCTATTATTCTAGAATAGACAAATTTAAATAGGAAGCACCTTCTCATATTCATTCGAAGGTATAAGTTCAAATTATAAAATTGAAACTTTTGATTTTCACTTAAAATTAAGTTAGGTCTGAAGATATAGCTAGAAATCAACCTTCACTTAAAACAGAAACTAATATTATGAAGTCTATTTTTTAATTTAACCCTTATTGCTAAAATAAATGCTCTTTATTACATCATCCATTTTAGCTACAGCTTTATCCTCTGCTTTAAATTTTTCTTCTTTACTATAACCTGTACCATCTACTAATAACTGATGGAATTTTTTTATTCCTAAGAATTTCATTATATCCTCAACATAATTTAACCCTTTATTGAATGCATTTCTAGTAAGCCATGGAATTTCTCCACCAGAAGATTGTATGTACACCATCTCTCTTTGCTTATCATCTAAAAGCCCTTTTACTTCTTCTGGTGATATTTTTATTGTTATCTTATTTTGTATTATACAATCTATATATTCTTTTAAAGGAGCTGGGAATGATAAGCTCCATAAAGGAGCTGCTATTACATATAAATCAGCTTCCTTAAATTGATTGCTTAATTCAATAATTCTCTCTACTTCTTTTTTTGTTTTTGGATCTAACTTTTCATCATTAGGATCTACACAACAACTTCTTCCCGAAAAATGCTTATCTTCTAATCTTGGAATAAAGTCTTTATAAAGATCTACTTCTTCCATTTCAAACTCAGGATTTAACTCTATATATCTACTAACAAAAGCTCTTCCTATAGTTTTACTTGAAGAATACTTTTCTGGTTTTGAATTCACCGTAATATAAAGTAACTTTTTCATATTAATCACCTCATTAAAATACTTCTTAATTTATCTTGTGAGTTTTTCTCAAAATTTATTAATTTATTTATAACCTTTGTTTTAAATAAACGTTGATTAAGATATAGACATTTATAATTTGCTTTATTTATTAAACTTACAATTTATATAAGATGATAAAATTCAATATACTACATAAAACAACTTGCTTAAATTGAATTTTGAAGTTAATTGATATTAATTTTCATTTTATTATTGACAAATTAAAAACTTGAGAGTATATTCTAGTTGTACCCCTCCCCATAGGGGTGGTAGAAAATTATTTTAAGGAGGATAAAGTAACTCAAAAGAAGCCATATCAAAACTTAATAATAAAAAGCTTATAAAACATTATTAAGAGAATATCTAGATAAGCTTTAAAATTTAAAGTATCGTGATATAGCTTCAACTTGATAGCTACTTTTAAATAAATTTATGATTAATAAGTCATTAAAAATTAAAGGTATGAGTTGCGCCGCTTGTGCTGCTAGAATTGAAAAAGTTCTAGGAAAAATGGATGGTGTATCAAAAGCTAATGTTAACTTTGCTACTGAAAAACTTAATTTAGAGTTTGATGATAGCAAAATAACTTTTAAAGCAATTCAAGAAACTTTAAATAAACTTGGTTTCTCTATAATTCATAATAGTAAAAAAGAAAACTTTAAAGTTTCTGGAATGAGCTGTGCAGCATGTGCATCTAGAATCGAGAAGGTGTTATCAAAATTACAAGGAATGAATTCTGCCACAGTTAATTTTGCCTCTGAAAGCCTTCAAATAGAATATGACCAAGATGAAATATCATTAAATGAAATAAAAGAAACGGTTAAAAAATTAGGATTCGAACTTAAAGGAAACTCCACTACTCTTTCTTATAAAGTAGAAGGAATGACTTGTTCAGCTTGTGCGGCTAGAATTGAAAAAATAACTAGTAAAATGGAAGGTGTAGAAAGTTCTAATGTTAACTTTGCTAATTCAACACTTACTATTTCATTTGATAAGGATATTTTAAAAACAAATGATATAAAAAGCAAGATTGAAAAATTAGGATATAAGCTTTTAGATGCTTCTCAAGAAGATGAACATCAAAAATCAAAAGAAAAAGAAACAAATAAAATGAAAAGTAGATTCATATGGTCTGCAGTATTCACTACTCCACTTTTTATTATCTCTATGGGACACATGTTTGGATTACATTTACCAAAAATAATTGATCCAATGCATAACCCGTTAAACTTTGCTCTTATACAATTTATCTTAACAACTATTGTTATATTTATCTGTAAAGATTTCTTCATTCATGGATTTAAAAATCTGTTTATGAGAAGTCCTAATATGGATTCATTAATTGCCATAGGCTCTGGTGCTGCTTATCTATATGGAATATTTGCAATATACCATATATACATAGGTGACCACAGTTATGCAATGCAATTATATTTTGAATCAGCAGGTACAATATTAACTCTTATAAGTTTAGGTAAATACTTAGAAACATTAACAAAAGGAAAAACTTCAGATGCAATAAAAAAACTTATGGGACTTGCCCCTAAAACAGCTACTATTATTGTTAATGGAGAAGAAAAAACTATTTCTATTGATGATGTACAAGTTGGAGATTTAATCCTTGTTAAACCTGGTGAAAAACTTCCTGTAGATGGTGAAGTTATTGACGGATACACTTCCATAGATGAAAGTATGTTAACTGGTGAAAGTATCCCTTCTGAAAAGAATATTGGAGATACTGTATTTGGAGCTAGTATAAATAAGAATGGAAGAATAGTTTATAAGGCTACTAAAGTAGGAAAAGATACTGTAATATCACAAATAGTTAAATTAGTTGAAGATGCTCAAGGTTCTAAAGCTCCTATAGCAAAGCTTGCAGATAAAATATCCGGATACTTTGTTCCAGTAGTTATTACTTTAGCATTAGTTGCAAGTCTAGCTTGGTATATTTCAGGTGAAAGTAAAACTTTCTCACTTACAATATTTATAGCTGTCTTAGTAATAGCTTGTCCATGCGCTTTAGGTTTAGCTACTCCAACTGCTATCATGGTTGGTACTGGTAAAGGGGCTGAAAATGGAATACTTATAAAAAGTGGTGAAGCTTTAGAAACTACTCAAAGTCTAAATACTGTAGTTTTTGATAAGACTGGTACAATCACTGAGGGTAAACCAAAGGTTACTGATATAATCTGTGATGAATATTCTAAAGATGAGTTACTTGCATTAGCAGCTTCTGCTGAAAAAGGTTCAGAGCATCCACTTGGTGAAGCTATAGTTAGAGATGCAGAAGAAAAGAAACTTAAACTTAAGGAAGTATCAGACTTTGAAGCTATTCCTGGTAAGGGAATTCAATGTAATATAGACAATAAAACAATTCTTTTAGGTAATAAAAAGCTTATGAATGAAAAGAATATAATTCTTGGAAGTCTTTTAAATTCTTCAGAAGAATTAGCTTCTAAAGGAAAAACGCCAATGTTTATAGCTCTAAACGGAAGAATAGCTGGAATAATAGCTGTTGCAGATACAGTTAAAGAAACAAGTAAAAAAGCTATAGAAACACTTCAAAAAATGGGATTAGAAGTTGTAATGTTAACTGGTGATAACTTAAAAACTGCTAAAGCAATAGCTAAAGAAGTAGGCGTAGACAGAGTTATAGCTGAGGTTCTTCCTCAAGAAAAGGCTGAAAAAGTAAAAGAACTTCAAAATGAAGGTAAGAAAGTTGCCATGGTTGGAGATGGTATAAATGATGCTCCAGCCCTAGCAGTAGCTGACATAGGAATGGCTATTGGATCTGGAACTGATATAGCAATGGAATCAGCTGATATAGTTCTTATGAAAGGTGATATCTTACATGTTATTGGAGCAATCCAGTTAAGTAGACAGACAATGAAAAACATAAGAGAAAACTTATTCTGGGCATTTGGATACAATACTTTAGGAATACCAGTAGCAATGGGTGTACTTCATATCTTTGGTGGTCCATTACTTAACCCAATGATTGGAGCTCTTGCTATGAGCTTTAGTTCAGTATCAGTCTTATTAAATGCTTTAAGACTAAAAAAATTCAAACCTAATTATAAGTAATTTATAATGTCTAATTAAATAATTACTAAAAAGAATTTAAAAAGAAGAGCTAGTCCATTAAAGGTCTAACTCTTCTTTTATATTTAAATCTATCTATTACTTGTTAACTTGTTGAGCATCAACAATGATTAGTGGAATTTTGTTTCCATCTTCATCAACTAAGTTATTTAAGTTGATAACTTCACTATACTCATTTCCTAAAGCATTGAACTCGTTACCCATAGCTTCTGGATCTACTTCTAAAGTAACATTTACTTTCTTAGCATCAGTGAATCCACCAATTTCGTTCTCAACAGATGTTTCAACTGAATCTAATTCGAAAGTAGCTTCTTTATTTCCTTCAGCTAATGGTGATAACTCAGTTTCAAAAGCTAAATTGAATACGTCGTCTACAGTTATTCCTGTTCCTTCTTTGATTTCATAATCTAATAATGCTGGATTTAACTTAACTGTTACGTTTTGTTTTAAAGTTCCAACGTTTTGAACTATAAAGTCTCTTGAGAAAGTATCTCCTGGTCTAACATTTTTGAATGCCTTCTTGTTATCTTTATTTAAGATTTCTGAAGTCTCATCATCAACAGTCCATCCTCTGTTAGCATCTATAACTTTAACGTCTAATGTACCCATTGTAAGTTTAACGTCAGCGTTAACTTTAGCTTGATCTGTAAACCAAGCGTATGATCCAACTGCTCCTACCATTAATGTACCTGCTAATAACATTCCTAATACTTTTTTCTTCATAAATATTCTCCCCCAAACATTTCATTTTTCTATGCTTACTTAATCGATTACTAAACGATAATATTTAATCGACTACATAACTATTTATATGCTCTTAAATCCCATAATATAACTTATTTTTTATTTATTTACATATAATTAATAAAATAAACTACTATCTCGCAGTTCTAATAGTCTTAGATTCCTTAGTTGAAATCTCTCCATTTGAATATTTAGCAGCTATCTTAAAGTTATAGATAGTATGTCTACTTAATCCACCTGCAACAAATTCTGTAGCATCTTTAGGTAATTCTTTTATCTTTTTACCATCTTTATAGATTACATAACCTTCTAATCCTTCTATTGTCTCTGGAGCTTCCCATGTTAACTTAACATTCTTTTTGTTTATTTCAGGAATATCAAAGTTTCTTACTGGGTTAACTACTATTTCTCCAGTTGATGCTTCATTAACCTTAATATTCTTGTTAACTAACTCTAAGTCATGAGTGCTTCCATCACCAACACCTACTGTAGCTGTTGTAACTGCTAGTGTTTCAACTTCTGAAGCAGATTTTGGTGTTAAACTAACATTTACTAAGTCTGAAGTTTTTCCTATTTCAGTTCCTAATGATGCCACTAAGATTCTTACTTTTCCTGGCTCAACTTCTTTACTATTAACAAAGATTCCTTCACCAACTGAAGCTACTTCATTTAAAGTAAACACTTCTGGATTGTATTCAAATAGATACTCAGCTGAATAAGCGTCTTTATCCTCTGCCAAAGCTTCAACTCCTAAAGTAGCATTGAAAGCAGTTCCTACTTCAACTTCTTCTTGAACCTTTAAGCTTGAATTTCCAACACTTGTCTCAACTTCACCAACTTGCACAGTTAATCCAGTTGATTCTATTGCCCCTAAAGTAGAAACTTTGTTATAAACTGTTGAAAGTTCCATTCCTTCATTAGCTTTAACCTTAACTTCATGGTTGCCAGCACTTATTCCCTCTGGAATAGTTCCAGTAAATTTAACAGAAGATTTTCCTTCATAATCAACCATAGTTAAAGGTACATCCACTCCACCTATATCTAAAGTTAATGTTCTATCTCCAATAATACTTGCAACTTGATTTAGATTTAATTTAACTGAAATTTCTTCTCCAGCATTGTAAACTAAATCTGAATCTAAGCTTTCTACTGATGTAACATTAGCTGAAGGTGAATCCTCAGTTGCATCAAAGTTAAGATAATCAAAATCAAACTCTGTATATGACACCTTACCTGAACCTTCACCCTCATAGAATAATCCTAAATTTCCATCTGGAAGCTCAGTTAAACATGAGTATGAGAATGAACCTGACTTAACAGTTTTATTAGAAACCCAATCGAATTCATATCTTGGCTCTCCATTCTCATAAGTTCCATTTTCATTTATTAAACCAACTTTAACGCTACCATTTACTCTACTTCCTGCATCTGGATTAGAGAAGATGATTGCATCCTTACCATCTATTTTTCCGCTGTAGTTTATAACACTTAACTGACAATATGGCTCTCTTAAATCTGTATCCTCTGGAACCTCATCATGCCATGTAGCTCCCCCATCAAAGCTTGTTGCTACTCTTGTGTATGAACCAGTATTTCTCATGAATAACTTTAATTGTCCATTTGGCATTTCAACTACTTGACACTCTGTTAATTGAGTTCCTGAAGAAACGGTTTCTGAACTTACTGAAGCTGTATCTACTGGAGATTCTCCAAGCTCCCATGTCTTACCAAAGTCATCACTGTATATTACAGCACTTGATTGGAAATTATTTTGGTTAGTATAGTATATTGGGAATACTAATCTTCCAGCATGCTCTCCATTCTTTATTTGAATTCCTTTACCTGGAGCTGTTCCAAAGAACTTCATCCACTCCTTCTTAAGCCCTGGATTTAAATCTTCAACTTCACTCCATGTCTTACCATCATCATCACTATAAGTCATATGAATATATGCAGTACCAACAGCTTTAAGTGGAGCATTGCTTAATAAAGCATTTCCAACATTCTCACCATTTTGAAGAAGAGTCTTATCATTCTCCATTACATAGTCAGTTGCAACTCCTGCCTCATCATAGACAATTCCCTCTTCTCTAACTGTGTACTCATTACCGTTAGCATCATGTAATATAAAATAATACTTTCCATCTATTTCTTTATATCCACTTCCACTGCCTGTGTTAGGGAATCCATATCCTTCTGGGAAATGAGTTACTATCAAGAATAATCTCTCTTTTTGAACTCCATCTTCTTCAATCATGGCTGACATAACTGAAGTATCTATAGCAGCTGATTTTCCTGGATAGTCAATTATAACTTGGGCATCTCCCCAATCACCATTTAACTCTTTTCTTCTTATACCAACATCAATATTATTTCCTGGTGCATCATGATTACCATCATTTCTAACATCTACAGAAGCTATAACTGTACCTTCTTTAGTTGTTTCTAAAGCTGGTATTCTATATCCTCTTGAATTTAAATATCCAGGGTAAAATAAATCTACTGGCTCTGATTTATATACTCCTTCTGGTAATAAACTATCTTCTGCTGGAGCCTTAGTTTCTCCAGTTTTTCTTAATAAATAATTATCACTTATTGGTTCTGCGTAAACATCCACAAAATCTATGTCTCCTCTATATAAATATTCATTTGAACCACTTGCTCTATCAGTCTTACCTAAATAAGCGGTATTAAGATTTATAGCATTTAAGAACTTAATATTTGGATCACTTACTGTATGTAGTAAATCACCATTTAAAAATATTTTAGCTCCTACACCTTTTTCAATCTTTAATGCTATTGTGTTAACCCCTCTATTAAAGGTTGCATTAACACTATGATGAACATTAAAGTCACCATTTCCCTCTTGTCTTCTAAGCTCATATCCTATTTTTCCACCACTTACATATAGTGAGAAATAGTTATTCGCTTTAGTATTATCACTTAAACTTATTAAACTCTGAATTGCTGTATCATCCATATTAAATCTAGTAACTATAGTACCCTGCTCTAAAGAAGCATATTTATCTAAATCACTAGTTATATCTCTTCTTTCACTCTCTTGAGTTATTTTTAAGTTACTATAACTTGCAAGTTCAGTTACCTCACCTTGAGTCTCATAAGCATTAAACTCTGCTATTGATGCAAAGCCACCAACACCTTGAAGTGCAGTCACTTTTATTTTTTCTGCATCTATTGGATTTTCAAAAGTAACTGTTTTAGTTGAATCATTTTCTTCCCAGTTTCCTTCTGCTACTAAAGTTTCAACACCGTCTTTTACTGCATGAACTTCATACTTAGTTATGTTTCCATTTCCACCATTAGTTCTTGGTGTAACTGCTATAGAACTAACATTTCTAGCTCCACCTAAATCTACAGTTAAACTTTGTGGAAGTGCATCAGATCCATTCCACTTAGTATGCCACATTGTTGATGTGTTTCCATCAATAGCATTGCTTGCAGGGTCTTGTCCTTCCTCTGAAGTTGCCGTAGCAGTCATCTCTGATTGTGGAATAGCAGTTTCAACAACAGCTTGTCTATTATCTATAATAATGTCATTACCACTAGTTATAGGTGTAGCCTTTACTAAAGATGTACTTATGTTAGAAATAACTAATCCAGCTATAAGAGCTGCTATTATTTTTTTACTTTTCATCTTATCTCCTCCTTTTAAATAATTAACCTCATTAATATGTATACGTTTTACATTTGTTTATTATGACTAAAACATATAAATTTTCACTTTTTTCTTTTATATTAAAATGTCAACAGTCATAGTTGAAAATATTATGAAAAATTTTGAAATATAAATATACTAATAAGATTTCTATCAAAAAAGGTGGACTTTTATATCTTGTTTGACCTCCTGGAGCTGGTAAAACACTTTAGTAAATGTATCATTATTAAGTGATGTTTTTTTAATAATTTTTTACATAAAAAAGGTTGTAGTTTAAACTACAACCTATAACAATTCAAAGATATATAGTAATCTAAAAAGATTAAGTATCTTTACTTGAAAGCCCTCTTGGCCATGAAAGCAATTTATTCTTATCTATTCTTAGATCTTTTTCATTTTCAAAATTTATATTACAAAAATAATTATGGTAATTAGCTACCCATACAAATTTATCCCAAACCCTTATATTTTCTTTGTTTAACTCTAACATTTCCTCTATTTTAACCTTATGTTTATAAAGTAATTCTATCTGCATTTTTTCAAATTCATACTTATTATTACATTCAGTATAATATTTAAATATTGTATTTAGATAATTTAAAAACCACTGTCCATCGCTATCTATCAATATTTTATTTTGCTGCGGTGCTATATCATAATTACTTATGTATTTTCTAAGCCTACTTACTGCTTTATCATCTAGTACAATCCTTGGATAACATGCTAAATTACTTTCAATATAATGTGCATCTAAAAGAGCAGGACCAAAAACTATATCTTCATTAATATAAAAATCACCTACACTAACTCCACCTCTAACAAAAAAACCTTCCAGAGCTAAATTAAACTGATATTCTGAAACATTATCTAATATTTCATTTAAGGTTTCTTCTCCATCATCTTTTATAGGATATCCTACAATCATATTGTCAGTATATATTTTTATTTTCCCTTGGCTATACTTATTTTTAATTATACATTGTTTATTCTTATTTATAAGAAAATTAATTTCTTTAAGTAAATCATTTCCGTATTTATTATTGCATGACTCTATTATCATCTGAGAAAAACCCAACATATCTATAGTGCACACCATAGAGTTAACAAGCATTGGATTATTTTCATTATACTTCTGCATACTTCTCGTCCCCCACCTAATGACTATATTTATTATATTTTAATATCTATTTTATTATAATAAAAAAAGGTTGTAGTTTAAACTACAACCTTTAACAATCTAAAATTATCTTCTATTTTGTTGTTTTTTAGCTCTTCTACAAGATACACATCTTGTTGGCTCATTTTCAAATCCTTTTTCTTTGTAGAATTCTTGCTCTCCTACTGAAAATATGAATTCTTCTCCGCAATCTCTGCATTTTAATGTTTTATCTGACATAAACATTCCTCCTGAAATTAAAGATTCTAAATGGATATATAATCTCTAATTTCGAGAACTATTTATCTAAATGAAACTTTTTTGTTAGCTACTTTGCTACTAGTTTAGTATAACATAGTATTCAACTCCCTGCAACCTTTTTTATTTATTTTTTTAAACAATTGAAAATTAATACATTTTTTTCCTAAATCAAATACATTTAACTTAACATTTCTATCCCCTCCCTCATTAAAAACATAATTTATACATCTATATATTTATTGAATGAATTCACTTTTTAATATATAATACCTTATTGTTTTTAAACCTCTCCTAATAAAACCACTAAATTAACCATTTATTACTTACTTACAAAATCATACTAAAAACACATTAAAGTCATTATTTCATTTTTAAATATATTTATAAAACTTTTTTATAAATAAGTTATAATTATAGTACTAATAGGATAATAAATACTAAAGAAAAAAAACTTAGGGGGGAATATAATTGAAGGATTTAATAATCGTATATCTAGTAGGAATTAATTTAGTAGCACTCGCACTAATGTATATAGATAAACAAAAAGCAAAAAAACACAAATGGAGAATAAGTGAAGATACACTTATTGGAGTTTCCATTATAGGTGGAAGCATAGGAGCCTTATGGGGAATGCATGCTTTTCGTCACAAAACAAAGCATGCTAAATTTACAATAGGAATACCTTTAATCCTAGTACTCCAAGCCATTCTAGCCCTATATATTTTAAAGTAAAAAGGCTCTGTTTTTAGGTAAGTGTTGATTTCTAGATATATCTTCAGACCTAACTTAATTTCGCAAAGAGTTTCTATTATCTATATCTAGAAATCAATACTGCTTTAAAACAAAGCCTATTAAAATTATAACTACTCATTAACTATAGTTTGAAATAAACTTCGAAACAAAAATAGCTTTATTAAGTTTTATTTACTTAATAAAGCTACTTCTATAATACATTCTTAATTTTTCACTATACTTATACAACATAAAAAGCTATATAGACTATTTAATAAAACTTACAAACAGTATGAAGAGAATATCTAGATAAGCTTTAGAATCTAAGTTATTATGAAGAATGTATTACCTTAAGAAGCTAAGACTGTTTTTTCTAAGGAATACAATCTCACAAAAGTTCGATTGCATAAGTTCAAGATACCAAATTAAAAATTTGGACTTTCACTTAAGTTTCGAAGCTTTAACAATATTTTCGGAATAATAACTATAAATTCTTAGCGAAATCTAGTAATTCTCGTAATATGTTTGTAAGTTTTTTAAACATCTATATAGCTTACAATTACTTACTTGCTATTAGTAGCATTTCTCTTAGAACCTTACAAGCAACAGCTGTTGATGCTCCTGTTGGGTCATATTGAGGTGATAATTCATTTACATCAAAGCCTACTATATTAAGCCCTTTAAGCTTTAATATAGCTGCTAATAATTCTTTGAATTGAACTCCACCTGGTTCTGGTGTTCCTGTTCCTGGGAAAACTGATGGGTCTAAAACATCTAAGTCTATTGTTACATAAACTGGTTTATCTTTAACCTTATCAATAGCATATTCTAAGTTATCTAAGTTAAACTTATTTGTATAAACATGCTCTTTTCCCCAAGCGAACTCTTCTCTTTCACCTGAACGTATTCCAAATTGGAATATCTTATTATCTCCAACTAAATCCCAAACTCTGTGTAATACAGTTGCATGTGATAATTTTTGGTCTAAATAATGCTCTCTTAAGTCTGCATGTGCATCAAAATGGATAACATGTACATCAGGATATTTTTTAAATACTCCTCTAAAAGCTCCTAATGTTACTAAATGCTCTCCACCTATCATAGCTGGTATTTTTCCATCTTCAACAACCTTAGTTGAAAACTCTTCTATTTCAGCTAAAGCTCCTTCTGAATTTCCAAAAGGAAGCTCTAACTCTCCACCATCAAAGAAATTATAATCATAAAGATCTTCATCTTGATATGGACTATAGCTTTCTAATCCCCAAGATTCACTTCTCATAACCTGACTTGCAAATCTTGTTCCTGGTCTGAATGAAGTTGTTGAGTCAAATGGTGCTCCAAAAACAACTATGCTTGACTCATCATACTCAGCCTCACAGCCTATAAAAGTGCTAACATTTCTATTCATCAACATTCTCTAACATCTCCTTAACGTAGTTAGGTAATGCGAAACATCCTCTGTGTAAATCAGTATTGTAGTACTTAGTTTTTAATCCTAAGTCATTCCACTTTTCTACATCAGCAGTTAATGGATCATATTTCTTTGAAGCAAATCCAAATAACCAATGGCCTGATGGGTAAGTTGGAATGTGAGCTTGGTAAACTCTGCAAACTGGGAAGCACTCTTTTATTCTCTTATGAGCTCTCTTCATTCCTCTTGCATAAGCATCATAGTATGGGCTTTCATGTTGGTTTACAAGTATTCCATCTTCTTTTAATGCTTTAAAACAGTTTCCATAGAATTCTCTTGTGAATAATCCTTCACCAGGTCCAAATGGATCAGTTGAGTCAACTATGATTAAATCATATTTATCTTCTACTGAACGAACAAACTTTAGCCCATCTTCAAAGAATAAACTTACTCTAGGATCATCTAATTGACTAGCTGTTTGTGGTAAATATTCTCTACAAACATCAACAACTAACTTATCAATTTCAACCATGTCTATTTTCTCTATAGTTTTGTATCTAGTAAGCTCTCTTACAGTACCACCATCTCCAGCTCCTATAACTAATACATTCTTGATATTAGGGTTAGTAGCCATTGGTATGTGAACTATCATATCATGATAAATGAATTCATCCTTCTCAGTTACCATCATAAGTCCATCTAATGTAAAGAAAGTTCCAAATTCTTGTGATTTAAAAACATCTATTCTCTGAAAATCACTTTGTCCACTATAAACTTGCTCATCTACCTTAATTGAGAAACGTACTTTATCTGTATGCTCTTCTGTGTACCATAATTCCATATTCTTAATCCTCCTAATACTCTAAAACATTTATATTCTTAATTTCCATATCTTCTGGACCTGTTACTAAACATCCTTTTTTTCTAGAATATTTAATATACTCTATAATTTCATCAGTTATAACTTCACCAGGTGCAAGAACTGGTATCCCTGGTGGATAACACATTACAAACTCTCCAGAAATCTTTCCTTCACTCTCTTCTAAAGGAATAGTTTTTGTCTTAGCATAGAATGCCTCTCTTGGTGAAACCTTAACTATAGGATTTATATATTCATGGTCAAAGATATCTCTCTTATCTTTTTCATGTATTCTCTTAATCTCACTTAAAGCAGCAACTAATCTCTCAATGTTATATCTAGTATCTCCAACTGATATTATTGCAAGAATATTAGCTAAATCTCCAAGTTCAATCTGAATTCCATAGTCATCTCTTAAGATGTCATATACTTCTATGCCAGCAAGTCCACTTTCTAAAGTGTTTATTGTAAGCTTTGTTATATCAAAATCATAAATATCATCACCATTAACTATTTCCTTAGAAAAAGCATAGTAACCATCTATTTTATTAACTTCCTCTCTTGCATATTCTGCAATACTTACAACCTCTTCAAATATCTCTTCTCCATTTAAAGCTAAGTTTCTTCTAGCTATATCTAAAGAAGATAATAGTAAATATGAAGCACTTGTTGTTTGAGTTAAGTTTATTATTGTTCTAACATAATCAGGATTTATTCCATTACACTTCATAAGTAACATTGAACTCTGAGTTAATGAACCACCTGTTTTATGTATGCTAACAGCTGCCATATCTGCTCCAGCTTCCATAGCTGATACTGGAAGTCTCTTATCAAAGTAAAAATGAGTTCCATGAGCTTCATCAGCTAACACATACATATTATTTTCATGAGCCAATTTAACTATTTCTCTTAAATTTGAACATATTCCGTAGTAAGTTGGATTATTAACAAAAATAGCCTTAGCATCTGGGTTTTCTTTAATAGCTTTTTTAATATCTTCTAAAGCCATTCCTAAAGATATTCCTAATCTTTTATCTATACCTGGATTAATATACACAGGAGTAACCCCTGTTATTATTAAAGAATTTATAGCTGATCTATGAACATTTCTAGGCATAATAATTTTATCCCCATCCTTACAAACACTCATAATCATAGCTTGTACTGCTGATGTAGTACCATTAACCATAAAGAATGCCTTGTCTGCTCCAAAAGCCTCTGCTGCTAAATCCTCAGCCTCTTTTATAACAGAAGTTGGATGACAAAGATTATCTAAAGGCTTCATTGAATTTACATCAACAGAAACACAATCTTCTCCTAAAAATTCTCTTAGTTCTTTATTTCCTCTTCCTTGCTTGTGGCCTGGCACATCGAAAGGTACTATTCTTTGTCCCTTATACCATTTTAATGCTTCATAGATAGGAGCATTTTCTTGAGAAAATTTTTTCACAAAAATCCCTCCTTATTCTTAATAAATATTTACACCACCGTATATCTCAATCATTTCTTTTGATAATCTATCTCTAATTTCTCTTCTCTCATTTGGTGATAACTCATATGGATCGGCGTTAAATAAATAATTGTTTAAAACAATATCCTTAAGCATCATTTTTGTATGGAAGATGTTTGATTGATAAACATTAACATCCATAGCGTCATATCTTTTTAATGTCTTGTCATCTATATAATCTTGAATTGATCTTATGTCATGGTCTATGTAACACTTTCTACCATCTACATCTCTTGTAAATCCTCTAACTCTATAGTCAATAGTGATTACATCTGAATCAAAACTTCCGATTAAGTAATCCAAAGCATTCAGTGGAGATATCTTTCCACAAGTAGATACATCTATATCAACTCTAAAAGAAATTATATCGTTATTTGGATGAAACTCTGGATAAGTGTGTACAGTAAGGTGACTCTTGTCTAAGTGTCCTACTACACTATCTCTAAGTTCTAAATAAGATATATCCCCCTTATTGCATGATGGGTCAATCAGTGCTACTGGTAATGCCTCTTCTGTTATAAGAACATTTACACTAGCTCCCTGAGGTTCATAATCTTGTTTTGAAATATTTAGGACATGAGCTCCTATCATCTCTGTAACATCACAAAGAATTTTAGTAAGACGCTCTGAATTATATTGTTCATCTATATATTTTATATAGTCTTCCTTTTCTCTTTCTGTTTTTGCATAACAAATATCATAAATATTAAAACTTAATGTCTTAGTAAGATTATTAAAACCATAAAGGCATATTTTTTCCTTCAACCCTAACATCAATCCTTTCTCTAACAAATCTGTCTATTATTTGAATGTACATTTAAAAAAATATTAAGAGTTCTCTAAATACCTTTTTAAATTTAATTCGAATTTATTATATATCACTATTTAAATTTTTACCACACAAAATTAACGTCAAGCGTTTAATCAAGCTAATTCTAAGAGTTGCAATTAATACTCTCCTAACAAAAACTAAGAAAAATACTTAGTATTACTAAACTAACACTTCACTTAATTAATACTTTAAACCGTCTTAAAAAGCCACTTCAGATAAAATTAATAAAAAATCAAAAAAACCCAAAAAAACTTCGTTATGAAGTTTTTTTGGGTTTTGTAAACTTTTTGTTAACACCTATACATTATACTCTTCAAATATAACTTTAAATTCTTCTTTATTATCTTTTATCCACTCTTCAAAAGTTGAATTTTTAGCTTCAACAGCCTTAGCAACTTTTATTAAGAATTCTGGTGCTTTATCTTGAAGTAAATCTCCATAGTACTCACCTAAACAAGTTTTTCCTACACCTAAATCTCCACCAAAATGTAATTCAAATACGTTAGATAAGACATCATTAACTCTTTTCTTTTTACCAGCAAATCCAATTTCTCCAATTTCATGCATACTACAAGAGTTTGCACATCCTGAGAAACGTACTCTTGGTAATGAATTTTCTTTAATTGCATTTTCTTTTAATAACTCTACAAATTCTCTTAGAGTTCTTTGGCTTTCTAATACTCCCATTTGACAAGTTGGAACACCTATACACGCTACACTTCTTTCAGCTAAAGTTTCTCCACCCTTACCTTGAGTAAGTTCTAATACCTCTTCAGCTTCTTTTCCATTTAGATTTCTTATGTATAAATTTTCATTCATACCTAATCTAACTTCAACTTCTTCTATATTTTCTATAGTTTCGATTAATTTTTTTAAAGTGCTTAACTCTAACTGTCCACCAATTGGATGGAATAATACTGAGTATAAACCATCTTGTTTTTGTTCTATTAATCTACTATGTTTTATAGCTGTCTTTATACCTTTTTTGTTGTAAGCTATTTCTTCAACAGAAAGATCTAATCCACCTTTAGCTTTTGCTTCTTCAAAGTATTTTCTAAAGCATTCTCTAAAGCCTTCATCTCCCATTCTTTCAGCAATATATCTTATACGAGCTTTTCCATGATTCTTATAATCACCTTCTGCTACAAATAAATTAATCATAGCTTCACAGCAATATAAAACATCTTTAGCTTCTATAAGTTCATCATACTCTACAGATGTTCTAGGGTTTCTTCCTAATCCTCCACCTATGTAAAGTTTGAAACACTCCTTGCCATTTTCATTTACTGCTAAGAAGCCAATATCTGTTACTGTACAATGTGCAGCATCTTCAACAGTATTTGAGAATGCAGTCTTAACTTTTCTTGGCAATTTATATGTATTCATTCTTTGCATGTAGTAATTGTTAACTGCTAAGGCATATGGTGTAACATCAAATGTTTCTCCTACTTTAACTCCTGATAATGGATTTAAAGCTACATTTCTAGGGAAGTTTCCACCACCACCTCTAGTATATATTCCTTTTGTTAATCCTTCTTGCATTATATCGCATACAGCATCTATAGATATGCCATGTAATTGTATTGCCTCACGAGTTGTTAAATGCACTTTATCTAAATTGTACTTTTCTGCCCAATTATACGCTTCTTTTAATAAATCTAATCCTGCAACTCCTGATGGAACTCTTAATCTAACCATAAATTCTTGTCCACCACGATGTGCATAAGCTCCCATACCACCTGAAAGCTTCTTAAATTCTCCAACAGTCATCTCTTTATTGAAAAACTTATGTCCAGCTTCTCTAAACTCTTCAATTTCCTTTGAAAAAATTTCATTTAAAGTATTCATTACGTATCACCTCTGTATAATTCTAAGCGCATAGAAAATATAAGTAAACAATTATTTCCTTATAAACAATATAAGCAAATATCTATATATAATGATGAAAAAGTTTTTATTTGTAAATATATTAATATTATTTGCTATATTTTTTGAAAATATAGTTATTTACATAAAATTTTGTTTGTTTACACAATTTTAATTTTTATTACAATATTATATAATTATATTATGAACTAAAAGGAGATGATTTTATGAGCAAGGGCACTATAAACTCCGATTTAAAAGGTATTTATAGAAAATGGAGAACCTCTGAAGAAAACTTTTTTGAAAGATTAAAGATTAAACATGAATTCAAAAAATTAACTAAAGAAGAAAAAAAATTAGCTATGGATGATTTTTCTGATTTTGCTAAATTAGAAGAACCAATAAATGAAGATGATTTTTCAGCACTAGAAGAAGAATATCTAGGTATTCCTAGAATTAGTACAACTAATTTATAAACTATATTAGGAGATGATTTTATGGGAGAAAGCAAATTAAAAGCAGAATTATCAAAAACTTATAAAGAGTGGAAAGAATTCGAAGAAAAAACATATGGTAAGATTAAACACCATCATGAGTTGAAAAAAGAAGAAAGAGAAGAAGAAGCTAAAAAATTCTCTGATTATGCTGGATTACCAGCTCCAATAACTGAAGAAATGCTTCTGTACTTAGACGAAGAATACTTTAGAACTTAAATTCTTAAAATAAAAAAAATGGGTTTTATCAAAATTTTATTCTGATAAAACCCATTTTTATTGTTTTATTTATTATTCCATCATAGCTGTAATCTTTTTGCTTAATAGTAGTAAAACTATTCCTAAAGCTATACTTACTCCTGAAATTGAAGCAAATAATTCTAAAGCTCCAAATGATTCAACAACTGATGCTATTTTTCCTGATAAAAAGTTTGCTACTCCTGAACTTGCAAGCCATACTCCCATTAATAATGAAGCATATTTAGCTGGTGCTAATGAACTTACCATTGAAAGTCCTATAGGTGATAAACAAAGTTCTCCTATTGTGTTAAATAAATAAGTTCCAACTAACCATAACATACTTACTTTAACAGCTGGATTTTGAATATCTCCACCTAATGACATAGTTGCAATAACCATTAATAAGAATCCACATCCTAGAACTATCATACCCATAGCCATTTTAGTAGGTACTGATAAATCTCCTTTTTTACTATTTGCAAGCTTAAACCATAATTTTGAGAATAATGGTGCTAATAGTAATATAAATAATGGGTTTATAGATTGGAAGAATGCTATTGGAACTGTCCATCCAAATATTTCTCTATTAGTCGCATTCTCTGCAAATAATGTTAAAGTAGTTCCTGCTTGTTCAAATCCTGCCCAGAAGAATACAACGAATGATGCAAGTATTAATATAACTGCTATTCTCTTCTTCTCTTGCTTAGTTAAAGGTTTATTTTCTTTTACAACTTCTTTTTTAGTCTCAACCTTTTTATTCTTACCAACATGTCCTAAATATTTAGGTGCTAAAGTTATAAATATTATTTCTCCTAATATAATACCTATAGCAGCTGCTAAGAACCCATATCTAAATCCATAATGAAGAATTGCTTCTCCTGATTTTGTAGCAAAGAAATTCTCTGCTAATAATCCACATATAATAGGTGCTATTAAAGATCCTAAGTTTATTCCCATGTAGAAGATTGTGAATGCTGAATCTTTTCTTTTATCACCATCTTCGTATAATTGTCCAACTAATGTTGATATATTAGGTTTGAAGAATCCATTACCTATAATTATACATCCTAATCCTAAATATAATGCCCATCTAGTTTGCCATGCAAATAAAGATAAATTTCCTAAAATCATTATCGCTGCCCCAAGGATAATTGATTTCTTTTGTCCTAAATATTTATCTGCAATTTCACCACCAATTACAGGTGTAAAATAAACAAGCCCTGTATACCATGCATATATAGTTGCAGCCTCACTTATATTATATCCTAGTCCACCAGTTACGAAAGATGCTGTTAAATAAAGCATTAATAGTGCTCTCATTCCATAGTAACTGAATCTTTCCCACATCTCTGTAAAGAATAGTAAATATAACCCTGCTGGGTGTTTCAATCGTCCTTTAGCTGCCTCTCTATCTACAGCTATACTTGCCTGTGCCATTTTATATTAAGCCCCCTCTTTTATTTATAGCTTTTTGATTTTCTTATTGTTTTGTATTAATTTATCATTAAAATTATTATTTCGTTAACACATTTTTAATTATAAATACATTTTTCCTTATAATCAAACGCTCTCTTAACAAATTATTGTAAGTTTATTAATATTTTCATCATATTTACTCCCAAATACTCCTTTTTTCTCTGTATTCAATAACGCTACATTTGTTTTTTGTAGAGATACACCATTTGCTATATTACCCCATTCAAAAGTTGCTTATTAATATATTGGTAATTTTAAAGGAGTAAATTTATCTATTTCCTAAGAAAAGCAACAAAAAAGAAGTAACTATGTCCTCTATTGGTTATAGTTACTTCTTCATTGTAAACATATATTTATATTAAACCTTTATTTCTTAACCTTCTATTTGTAACTCTATTTAGCACTCTATAACATATTCCAAAAATCGGAATCCCAATAAGCATTCCAATCACACCAAACAAACTTCCTCCAACTATCATAGCAAACATAACCCATAATGCAGAAAGTCCTATAGAGCTTCCAACTACTCTAGGATAAATAAAGTTTCCTTCTAGTTGTTGAAGTATTATTATAAATAATATAAACCAAACAGCTTTTATAGGATCAATTATAAATATAATAAAGGCTGCTGGTATTGTTCCTAAAAAAGCCCCAAATATAGGTATTAAGGCAGTTACACCAATAATCACACTTATTAATAGTGCATATGGCGTCCTAAAAATTATCATACCAATAAAACAAAGTACTCCTATGACAACAGCCTCTGTACATTGTCCTGCAATAAACTTAGAAAACATCTCATCAGACATATGCGCAAGCTCTATTAATTTATCAGCTTTATCCTTTTTTAAAAATGCATATGTTATTTTCTTCATTTGTCTAATTAAGACTTCTTTACTTGCTAACATATATATAGCAAGTATTAGTGCTAAGAAAAAGTTAACAATCCCAAAGGTTAATCCTAAAGTGAAATCTAAAACATAACTAAGAGACGTTCCTATTATTTGACTTGTTACCTTTAAAATCTCTCTCCACATTTCAACAAGTTCACTCCAAACTTCTTGAATTATTAATTGTGACTGCGAATTATTTATTGCATTACTCTCTAACATCTTTTCAAAGGCACTTAAATATCCGGGGATACTTTCTACTAAAGTTGATAAGCTTTTAGCTAACTGAGGTACTACAAACAATATAAATATAGTAATTGCTAAAACCAAAATAACTAAGGTTATTGTAATCGAAGCTATTCTTTTCATTCCTCTAATAAACTTACCATTTCCTAAATGCCTTTCTACAAAAGACATAGGGATATTTAATACAAAAGCAATTGCTATTCCCCAAATGAATGGCTTTATTATCCTAATAACAGTGCCTAAAAAGGACATTACTTCTTTAAAATTAAGTAATAAAAAACTTAATATTAATATATAAGTAGCCAATAATATAGCTTTTTTAAACCTTTTATCTATATATTCCAATATATACCTCCATAAATTCAAAAAAATTAATTAAACAAACATTAATAAGCTTAAAGATTAATACTTCATCACTATATTATTGTCAAAAATAAAAAATATTAATCTTTTATACACTAAACATTTAAAAATATTATATATAAAACCTATTTTTAGAATGTATAATATCTATTGTGTTTAAGAAAACTAAAGATATAGTTTACTTATGAACTATTTTTATGTATAATCAAATTAAGTTTACAATTGAACTATTTAAGGAGGAAGGTTAATGGATTTAAACGCTCTAAATCCTAATGGAAATGCTTTTTTAGTTTCTTTTACTAAAGCTAAAAAAACATATAAGAAATTTATATCATCTACGTTAAATGACTTAGGTTTGACTCATAATGAGTTTGAAATACTTGTTTTTCTTCAAGAAAACTTGGAATATAACACAGCTAAAGACATAGTAGAATTTTCTGGTCTTTCAAAAGGATTAATATCTAGATCAATAGAAAGCTTATTAAAAAAAGATATGCTTACAATAAAAAAAGATGAAAAAGATAAAAGAATTTTTAGACTATACATCTCAGAATCAGCTACCGAAACTATGGCCATATTAAACAAAATAAGTAATGAATTTTGTAAATTATTATTAGAAGGATTACAAGAAGAAGAACTTATAGCTTTCGATAGCATATTAAATAAGATGATAAAGAATCTAAACAATCTAAAGATATAGATAGCATACTAACCAATTATCAAAAGATGGCTATATTCAGATATAATATAACTTATATTTGAATATAGCCATCCTTTTATAATTATTTCTATTTAACTTCATTTATGTGTTTAAATGTACTTTTTATATTTTTTATATTTCCATAAACAGTAATTTTATCACAAACCTCAAACATATAATCTGGACTTGGGAAATTAACAAATTTATCTCCCTTATCTATATTTAGAACTTCAATCTCTAAAGCCTTTAATCCACTATCTCTAATGCTTTTTCCTATTAACATTGTTTTATTTGATAAATAAATTTCATAAACACCAAAGCCCTTTGTTTTTGTTACCAAAGTTAAATGCTTAGAATTTATTTTATCCCAAATTTTAGATTGTACAATAAATTTTTCAATCTTATTCTCTACCTTCTCTAATAAAGAACTTTTATGAAAGAACATAACAAAAATTACAAACAAAATAATTATAGCTAATGATCCTATATCAAGAACACTGCTTGTTATTATATTTACGGCAAAGGATATTATTGTGGCTGTACTGGCATAACTGAATCCCATAAGCCAAACAGCAAGCTTCCTTCTTGTTGGATGTTGAACTATTATTTCACTTTCTTTAGTAGTAAACCCTGTTCCTGTTAAAAGAGAGGTAACTTGAAATCTAGCTTTATCTATTGGAACTCCTGTAAGTCTAAATAATATTGCAAAAAAGTCTACAACAATTAAGAATATCATTAAAAATAAAATAAATGTAAGTACTAAAACCATCTTTTCTATCCTCCCTAAAGTATATATTCTTATATTATAGAAGAAACTAACTTTTCCTCTAATTCTCTATCAATTTTAATCGAATTGTCTCCATGTTTGTTTGATGACATATCGTATCCTAAAACCTTTGATACAACTCCTAAAGATAATAATATAACCAGTAAAATTTCACATGCTATTATAACCATTCTTATAAATTTCATAATAGCCCTCCTAATATAATTCTTTATAAATTTTTATTATATCTTCTCTCTTCATTGGCACATAATTGTTTTTAAGCAATCTTTGTTGGTTTTTAATAACACTATCACTAAACAACTCAATCTCTTCTATTTTCATTCCATATTCTCTTAAATCTTTTCTTCTTATAAGATTGTTTAATAACTTTTCTAAGTTTTTGTAGCATTCCTCTTCACTTGAAGAAATAACTTTACTAATAACAGAATTTAATTCCCTAATTTTACCTTTATCATTATTTTCATTGTAATAATTTAAAACACTCATTAAAAATTCATAATTTGCCTCTCCATGAGGAACATGATATTTCCCACCTAAAGGATATGAAAGAGCATGTACTGCCCCTACACCTGCATTTCCAAAAGCTATTCCAGCATAGTTACTAGCAATTAAGAAGTCTTTTATTATTTCATTTCTATACTCTTCTCCTCTTGCAATTATCTCCATATATCCACTTAAAATCATTTCTATAGCCTTTAAAGCAAATAAATCTGTATATGGTGTTGAATTAGGGGATAAAAATCCTTCTATACTATGTATTAATGCATCTATAGAACTATAAACAAAAGCTTTATACGGCATAGTTTTACAAAGTTCTGGAATTAATACTCCCTTGTCTGCATATAGCTCCTCTACAGCTAAGCCCATTTTAGTTCCTTCGCTCTTTATCTCCACAATAGAAATATTAGTAACTTCACTACCTGTACCACAAGTAGTAGGAACTATTACTAATTCTTTATCTCTAATCACAGGTATTTCTTTTTTAAATAATTTTCTTGTGCTCTCCACATCTTTTAAAGCTAAAAGCTTACCAACATCTAAGATAGAACCACCACCAATAGCAATAACTCTATTGAACTTAATATCTCTTATATCTTTTAATATTAAGTCAACCACTTCATCATTTGGCTCATTAAAGTCATACTTATCCTTTAAAACATAATTACAATTTAAGTTTAGTTCCTTAAAATTCCCTTCAAAAATTCTTCTATTAGTAAATATTAAGTCATTTTTATTTAAATTTAATGCTTCTGAAAATTCCTTTGCACCATTAAATATAAACATTTCTGTTTTTAATCCAAAAAGCTTCATATAAATCACCTACTAAAAATTAATATAGTATTAACTTAAGTCTCTATTTTAAATGAGTACTGATTTTAACTATTAACTCAGACTTACTTAAATTTGCCAAAAGTTTTTATTAACATACTATTAACAAATTCATTATACTAAACTTTTAAGCTTTACTCCAACATAAATTCCATATCACTATCTTAGCTATCACTTAAAACTTACTTATTTTCAGACTCTATTTTAAGTAGTAAGTGATTTCTAGATATATCTTCAGACCTAATTTAAAACCATATTTTAAGTGGCTGCTAATTTGCAGTTATATTTTCGCACAAAAAATATATAGCTATGACTTTTCAAAAAAATCATAGCTATATCACAAACTCAAAAACTTTCTAAATAAGGCTGTGTTTTAAAACCTTGGGATGTATCAAAACTCATATATAAAACTTAGAAATAGTATGAAGAGAATATCTGGATGAACTTTAGAATTTAAGCTATTACGTAGAAGGTTTTACGTTAATAAGCGAAACTGTTTGACCGAAGGGAGTTTTTTCGCTTTAGTAAAACCTTCGAAGTAATTGCTATAAATTCTTAGTGAAATCCAGTAATTCTCGGAATATATTTCTAAGTTTTATTAATGAATTATTTTGATACATACCCAGCACTTAAAACATAGCCTTAAATAAGATTAGTCTACCTGTCTTAATAATCTTTTCATTACATCATTAACTTTTGCCATTCCTAAATCTTCATGAGCCATTACCATGATTAATTTAACATCATCATCAACCATATCCCATTTATATGATCTTATATCTAGAACAGCATCATCTGGCATGTATTCAAATATTAATCCTGAAACCTCTTCAGCTAAATCTAAATAATCTTCAAAAAGTTCCTCATCATTAAGCTCTTTTAACTGCATATTTTCCTTTATAAGTCCTCTTAAGATTTCCATATCTATACTTAACTTATAAGCTACTATATCTTCCCTCTTTGAACTCTTACATAAATCACTTACAACTTTTGCATCCGTATTTTGTTCTATATCTCTCTTTATTTCCTGACTATCTAAAACTCTATTTCCAAAAGCAACGTACATATAAATAACCTCCTATATATAAATATATTTATTTAAATCATTATCACTCATAATAATTCAATGATGTCTTAAAATCCACCTATATATTTATAACACTTGTTTATTCTAAATTACAAGAAATATTTTCTCTTTTATTTAAGTATGCTACTAAAAAAAGAACTTTTCAATCAAACCTGTGTGTTCTAACAATATATTTAACCCTATAAGAATTAAAATAATTCCACCAATAATCTCTGCATAATTTTTAAATATATCACCTAACTTTTCTCCTATTAAAACTCCTATAAAACATAGAACAAAAGTTATTATTCCTATAATTATTATTGATTTAAATATTGATATTCCTAAGAAAGCAAAGCTTACCCCAACTGCTAAGGCATCTATGCTAGTTGCAATAGCTAATATCGTTAAACTTTTTGCACTTAACTCCTCTTTATCTCTTTTTATCGCTAGCTCTTCTTTAATAATTTCATTAGTTTCTATACTTATATCGCCTTCTTCTCTTCTTTCCTTAATTGCTTCTAAAAGCATTTTTCCTCCTATAAAGCTTAAAAGTATAAATGCTATCCAATGATCAAAAGCCTTTATATAATCAGCAAAATATATTCCAGCTCCCCATCCGATTAGTGGCATTATTGCTTGAAATCCTCCAAAGAAAAAAGCTACCTTTAAAGCATCTTTAATTCTTATTTTTGAAAGAGTTATTCCTTTAGCAACAGATACTGCAAATGCATCCATTGCAAGCCCTATTCCAGTTAAAAAAATTGATAAAAAACCCATAACAAACAATCCTCCTATTTAATTAAAATGCACATAAAAAGAGACTTATATGCAGCAAAAAAACTGCATATAAGTCTCGCTATTTAAGAATAAGCCAGATCAAATCTCTTTGATCAATTTGTTGACTTATTCACTCATTTAATCTGAGCTAACTACTCCCCTATATGGAAAAGTTAATACTTTAAAACTTTATCATACTAATTAATAAAAATCAATATATTAATATTCTATTCTAATTTCTGTGTACCATCATAATTGACACTAAAATAATCTCCTTCATCTAAAATAATATGTCCACTTGCATAATTTTGCCCATTAACTTTTAAGATAACTTTATCCACCCCTAAATTGTATCCATATGAGTTTACAATACAGTTAATCATCCCCAACTCAAAGGAACTACCTAAATTTATATTACTAAAAGCACCTTCGCCAAAATCAACTGTTAAAATCCCCTCTTCAACCTTAGCATTTCTAACCTGAAGATTATCAGGGGCCTTACTTTGTATTTCACCATTATAGTCCTTCTTAAGTTCTTCAGTAACAGCCTTTACCACTGCCTTATCCTCAACTAAAACCTCTTTATCCTTATAATATATATTATTATTTATATCTTGATAAAAAATTCTTAAAGTCATTTTTTCCTTAACAAGCTCTTCTTTGACCTCATCTTTATTATCATTAGAATTACTTCCACTATTATTATTGCTATTATTATTGCTATTATTAGTACTATTGTTACCCTTATTGTTATCCTTATTATTTTCATCAGTTTCTTCATTGGTGTTATGGCCTTCTGTTAACTTATCATTTTCATCGGTTGATATATCATTCTCAACTGATGAATTATTATCCTCAACTTCCTCTTGATTAGTTGTATTGTCCTTATTAGGCTCAGTATCTTTGTTAAAACACCCTCCTAAAAACATAGGTATAAGCATAATCGATAGAAAAGTTATTAATTTTTTCCTCATAAATTCACCCCAGCATATTATTTTATTTCACATTAATATATTAAATTCTTTTAGCTTTTAATATTTCCTTTATTAATATATAAATATGGCCTTATTAAATAATTATCTACAACATTTTTATTACCTAATCACCAACACATAAAAATATATTTATTTTAAACTCTGCTTTAAAATAATGTCTTATGCTCTTTAACTTAAAACAGAACCTAAAAAAATAAGGATATAGCTAAGTTCATAATTATAAACTCATCTATATCCTAATTTCTATTATTTTTCATGATTTATAAAATTATTTCCCACAATGTTTTTCATGAGATTTTATTTTATTAGCCATTTTTTCTTCTTCTCTTCTGACTTCAGCAATTTTTTCTTTTTCTATTTTCATTGTATGTTCACAACTACAATGATTTACTTGATGATTTTTTGCCATAATAACACCTTCTTATAAAAATTTTGCATAGGTAAATCTCTGCTCTACAAGAAAGGAACTAAGCTATATAAATACAATTCCTTACCTTGTTTTCATATTACTCCTTTGATAATAAGCTGTAAAAAGCAAAGCTTCTTTATTCTAAGTTATATTTTAAAGAAACCCTATGTTTTTACCAATTTATAATAACTATTCTCTCATTTACTCCTATTTTCTTTGTTATTGATATTACTAATAAAATTAATTATATTTTGATGTAAATAATATTAAAATAATACTCTATTGATGATAATAAGTCATAATATTATTATAAAAAAATAAGAAACTCATAGTTGTTAATCTATGAGTTTCTTTAAAATCAAATTAAATAGCACTTTTATTTATGCTTATTACAGTTTCTTCTCCAACCTCTTCAAGTTTAAATTGGTACTTATCAGTTTTCCATTGATAAACTTTTGAATCTTCTTCTTTATTATCAACAACTTCTGTTGGATTTCCTAAAATATCTTTTACATTATTTAAGATATCATCTGGAACTATACCCTTGAAATGAACACTTACAGCACTTATATTTTTTGAATCATCTAAATCAAAAATTAAACTTGCATTGTAGTTAAACATTCTCACTTCATAAGTTGAAGAAACAATAACTTCCTTACCTTCAACATCTTCTACATGATCACTTCCATGGCCTTTAGCTTCAATTAGTTGTTGATAAGTTTCTCCTAAATAATCACTTAATTCATTAATATTGCCTTCATTTTGCGCCTTCTCTTCAACCTTAGTATTTCCCTTTGAATTATTACTTGCTTCATTAGGATTATTACAACCAACAAGTGAAACAACTAATAAAGAGCAAGCAACTAAACTAGCCAATACTTTTTTCCTTTTCATCAGCATTCTCCCCCGATTAATTTTTCTTATGTGTTTATTTTCCCTATTATGTAATAGTATAGCATTACATATATGCAATTATAATACATATTTAATAAATATATATTACAAAATAGATTTTTATTATTTTAGGCTTTGTTTTAAACCATGGTTGATTTCTAGATATAGATGAAAGACCATCTTAATGAGCATTAGAGTTTCATTGTATATGTAAACAGAGCCTTGTTTTAAAATGTATTTATAAAAAGGGAATATATCAAAATAGCTTTTCAACAAAATTTTGACACATTCCCTTACATACTATAATCAATTATTTATTTAATTTAATTGGGCTCCCAACATAAAGCCAACTATTTTCATAAAATAGTGTAAACCAAAGGAAATTTAAAAAGAAAATATACCACATTGAATTTCCTGTTGTTATCCCCTTTAATCCTATTAAAGATAATAGTCCTAAAAATCCTAAATATCTATGCTTGTTATATTCCATAATAACCCTCCCAAGTAAAATAATCCATATTTTAATTATACTATGGTTATTATGATTTTTTTCCAAATAAAAACATCATATTTTAGCTTAAGGTGTATTTATACTCTGGTCTTCCCACATTTCCACTAGTTAATGTTACATTTACTTTCTTTATTGCCTCTAAGTAATCCATATACTTTTTTATGGTAACATTACTTATTTTTAATTCACATGCAATTTCTCTTAAAGTCCAAACATTTCCTTGAGTTTCCTTTAGGAAATCCAAAACTCTTTCTAAAGTTTTCTCATTCAATCCCTTTGGTAACTCCATCTTTTCCTCAGCTAATTTAGATATAATATCTATATCATTCTGACTTAGTTCTTTCTTTTTATTAAGCATGCTATGTTTTTGTTTATATTTATTTATAGCTTCCTCAAACCTTTCAAACTCAAAAGGCTTAACTAAATAATCTGTAACTCCATATGCAAAGGCTCTCTTTACTTCCTCAACACTATTTGCTGCTGTTATCATGATTACATCAGTTAGGTATTTTTTATATCTCAAACTCTTTAATATATCTATTCCATTCTTCTTTGGAAGATAAACATCTAAAAGTATTAAATCTACCTCTTCTGAATCTAATACTTTTATTATCTCATCCTCTGTTTGTACCGGCCCTAAAATATCTTTAAATCCCATATTCTCTAAGTATCTTTTATTTATAAGAGCTACCATAGGATCATCTTCAACTATTAGTATTTTCTTCATAAGTATTTCCTCCTTTTAAAAGTGTTACTATAAATATCTTTTCATCATTAAACTCTTCTATATCAATTGTTCCATCATAAAGTTCTACTCTATTTTTAACTAATGACAAGCCTGTTCCTCGTCCCTCACCTTTAGATGAAACTCCAACTTCAAACATACTGTCTTTTATTTTTTTATCTATAGCTTTCCCATTATCTCTAACCTGCATTTCTATTTTTTCATCATCTTCATATAAAGTTACTTCAACAAACTTTTCACTCTTATCTGAAGCTGAACATGAATCAAATGCATTTTCAACAAGGTTCCCTAAAATAGTTACTATGTCATATGAATCTACATAGTTATGATTACCAAAAAGGAATGACTCTTCTGTAAGAATAAAATCAACTCCTCTTTCTTTAGCAACTAACTCTCTACTTAAAAGCAATCCTCTAACATAATAATCTTCTATAGAAGAAAACTTTAAAGAATTAGTTTCATGCATCTTTTGAGTTTTAAGTATGTACTTTCTAGCTTCTTCATGTTCTCCAAGCTGAATTAACCCCAAGATAACATGAAGGTTATTCCTAAATTCATGGACATTAGCTCTAAGGTTCTTAACAACTTCATCTACTCCTGTTATCTCCTTAGCAATTTTTCTAATATCATTTCTATCCATAAGTGTAATTACAGCCCCTAAATAATCTCCATTTTTACTAATAGGCTGTATATTCATAAATACTTTTTTCCCTTGAACTATGATTTCCTTCATTTCAACAACTTCATTTTTTTCTATATAAGGCAACAACTTAATCAATGCCTTTTCTTCTGAAAAACCATCAATAAGCTTATAACAATTTTTATTGACTTCAGTAATCTCATTATTCTTATTTAATGCAATTACCCCTTCACTAACTGTATTTAATATTATCTTCTTTTCCTTATATAAAGCTGCTATTTCTTCTGGTTCCATTCCTAAAATAGCCTTTTTAACTTCTTTAGAGAAAAGTTTTGATATTATAACTGTTATTGAAAGAACTATTATGAATAGCCAAATATATTTTATTAATGTTTTATGTGTTAAAAGCTGAATCTCATTATAATACTTCCCTACCATAACAAATCCAACTTGTTTTCCATTATACATAATTGGCTCAAACCATCTTAATGTCTCTCCCATAGAACCTTTCATTAAAGAATAGTAGCTTGTGCCTTTTTCTAAAACTTCTTTTTTATCATTATTTACAAAAACTTGCCCTATTTGACTTTCATCTAAGTGAGAATATTTTACTCCCCTCATATCTGCAACTACTATAATATCTACATCATCTAATACATCTATAAATTCACTTGTATATTCTTGTATTCTGTAATTTAATTCTTGTTTACTAAGATCCTCTTGAACAAAAGGAGTCTGACTAATGCTAAAAGCTGTTTCCTTTAATGTATTTCTTACATCATTGTCCATATAAGATAACTTATCCTCTATAAACAACGTAAAGGATAATGCTAAAGGAATAAATGCAATTAATATAGCCCAAAGTAGTATCTTATTTTCAAACTTTATTTTCATAGTTTCACCACCATCAAAGCATTATAACATATTAAAAAAACTAGACCAAATACTTATTTAGTAACCTCTTCAAAAATTAACCACATAGTTTGATTTAGCTTTGTTTAGTTAGTGATGATTTATAGATATCCCTTCAGACCTACTTAATTTCGCAGAGAGTTTCTATTGAATATTCCAGAATAAGTATCTATAAAGATTGTTGTAGTTCTTTAAATGCAAAATTTTTAAAAGGTCTATATATTTAAACACTTGTCTAAATTAAAAAGGAACTATATTAAGACCTGTAAAATAGAACTTTCTTTCGAGTTCTATTGTTTAAGGTTTTAATATAGCCCCTAATATAAACTAAATATATATTTAAAAACTAATCTCTTTAATTATGCTATTGCATTCTTACAAGTATTTTCTTCTAAATACTCTTTAAGGTTTTCATATGATATTCCTATCATGTTTCTTAAAGCCTCATCTGTGTATGAACCCATATGAGGAGTTACTAATGCTCTTGGGTAAAGACCTATAAGTTTGTCATAAGCTTCATTTTCAAGCTTTTGTCCTTCTAAGTCTTTGAAGAATACTGCTGACTCACCTTCTAATACGTCAGTTCCGAATCCACCTAATTTACCTGATTCAAGAGCTTTTACTATAGCTTCTATATCTTGTAATTCTCCTCTTGCAGTATTAACTAGGATTGCACCATCCTTCATTTTTCCTAAGAACTCTTCATTTATTATATGATAGTTTTGTCCTTTTATGTATGGCATGTGTACTGATATAACATCTGATACTTTTAATACCTCATCTAAAGGCATGAATTCAACTATTTCTTTAGCTGCATCACTTTGGAATACATCAAAAGCTACTACTTTAGCTCCTAATCCTTTGAATAACTTAGCAGCTGTTAATCCGATTCTACCAGCCCCTAATATTCCAACTGTACAGTTTCTGATTTCTTTACTGAACATAAATCCATCTACTAAGAAGTTCTTGTTGCTTGTTCTGTTAACTGTGTATGCTGTGTGTCTTAAAAGCATCATAGCTAATGATATTGCTAACTCTCCAATAGCATTTGGTGAGTATCCTGGAACTCTAGCAACATGTAATCCTAAATCTTTAGCAGCTTCTAAATCAACGTGGTCAAATCCAACAGTTCTAGTTAAAACATATTTAAGTCCCTTACTTTTTAGTAACTCTAAGTTTTGTCTATCAGCCTTACAGTTTCCTCTAACCATTATAGCCTCAGCTCCTATAGCTTCCTCTACATTCTCATGGTTTAAGTTTTTCTCTACTAAAGTTAACTCATATCCGAAATCCTCATTTAACTTGTGGAAATATGGTACCTCTGTTTCTCTTACTCCATAACATACTAATTTTGTCATATGAAAATCCTCCTCTTTTCCCCATCTTATTTTTAAGCTAAGATCTACATTTTAAGATTTATAGCTTGTTTGTTAATTAATATTCCTCTATATTTAAAAAGCTTTAATTTAAATTTTTCAATATTAGATATAGGTGAAATAATTATGGAACTATATCTAGCATGAAAAATTTCAGCTTTGTTTTAAAGCATAGTTGATTTCTAGATATAGATGAAAGACCATCTTAATGAGCAATTAGAGTTTCATTGTTTATGTAAGAATAATAGCGTTAAGAGGCTTTTTCTGTTTGAGCGCTAGCGAGTTTAAAAGCCTTAGCTATTATTCTGGAATAAACAATAGAAATTCTTTGCGAAATTAAGTAAGGTCTGAAGATATATCTAGAAATCAACTTTCACTTAAAACAATGCCTTACTTTTCAACTTTTTACTATGCGAATAATCCTATGTTTCTAACTATTTCTAAGATTACTATCCAGAATGGCATTGCAACTACGGCTGCCACTGTTGATAATAATGAACAGTTTGATGTAAATAATGCCTCTTTATCAAAGCTTATAGCGTATGCTGCTGCTACTGTAGCAGTAGGTGTAGCTAACATGATAACTGTAGTAGCCATTCCTTCGAATGATACTGGTAATATTCCTGTTTTAGTAACTAATACTAATAATCCTAAGTTTATAGCAGGTACTAATAGTATCTTTACAAAACTGTAAACCCAAGCATCTTTTTGCTCTACAGCTTCTTTTAATGGAACATCTGCTAATTTAACACCAATTGAAATCCATGCTAATGGTGAACATAACTTTGATAAGTAAGTTAATGGTTGATATAACCATGGTACTGTTTGGTCTATTCTTAAGAATGCATAACTCTTATCTCCAACTTGTACTTGTGGTAACATATCTTGGAATAACCATATAAATAATCCTAAGAAAGTAGCTATAATTATTGGATTTAAGAACATTTCTTTTAAGTTCTTCTTCATGTTTTCCTTGTCCATTTTTACACCAGACATTTTGATGTATCCATATGAGTATAAGAAAACTCTATAAGCAATATTGAATAATGATGAGTACATAGCTCCAACTGAACCATAAACTGCCTTAACTATTGGAATACCAAAGAAAGTTGTTGATCCAAATATAGTTAATACTCTAAATACGTCTTGTTTGTCACCTTTTACTTTTGCAAACATGAACTTAGTTAATACAATTAATAATATGTAAATTACGAATCCCCATACTAAAATATTAAGACCTTGTTGTAAGTCTTTCTGATTAATATCTTTCATGAATGAATTGAAAGCTAATGCAGGGATTGCTAACGTTAATACAACCTTAGTTAATATCTTTGACGCTGAATCTGGTAATATTCCCTTTTTTCTAACATAAAAACCTAAAAATATAATTGCCATTGATGAGAATATTGCACCTATGATAGCATTGTCAGTAAGCGTTTTTTGAATAATTTCTAACATCCTAAACCTTCCTCCTACTTGTGTTTTTTTTAACATTTAAAACCATGTCATTTTTTGTCGAACTTTTTCTTACAAGAATTATTGTACAAGCTACCCCCTATCGAAACAATTTATTTAAGTTTTTAAATAATTATTTAAGTTATTTAAGTTAAATAATTAACAATCACTTTTATAATCCTCAAAATAAAAATAGCACTACAAACGGCTTTTTAAGCCATGTGTAGCGCTATATCAATAACTTAATTATATATTTTTATTTAGAAAAAAGCATAAAAGTAATCTTTTCACCCAAAACTTTGTTTGTTAATTGTTTAATTATTAATTCACTATTAAAGGGCATGTACTCTCTTAAAGCATCTTCAATCAAAGCTACATCCTCTAAGTTCAAATTATCTGCACTAAGTAAAATCAACTCAAAAAAACTATCACTTTGAACTAAAGAAAGCCTACTTAAAATACTCATTATTATTTCACCTGAGTAATTTTCTCCTTTAGCTTCTCCAAGCATAACACTTATCTCTCCAAATTTATTTTCAAAGGAAGACTTACTATAAATCAATTCACTATATGATATAAAATCAACTAAAGTTTCAATTATGCAATTAAGAGTTTCTTCTCCTCCATTAATCTTAACCATTTTTGATTCAATCTTATTTCCTAAATTTTTTATATGATTAAACAATTCACCATCTGCTATTAGAAATAATGTTTTATTTAAACATCCAACTTCAATCTTCTCTTCTATTTCATCTATTAGAGCTGTTAATTCTTTTTCATATACATAATTCGCTTCATTTAATAAATCTAAAAAAACAACATTAAACTCTTCATTATTAGATTTATTATAAATATATTTTTCAAATGAGTTTATCTCATATCTAATCTTATTTATAAACTGCCCATAACTAACCCCTAAAAAATCTACAAACTGTCCATTTCTATTGAAGCAAATTCTACTTTCCCAATTAATATCTCCATCATTAAAACAATCTTTTTTTTCTATTTCTTCACTTAAATCTTCTTCACAATTTAAAACTCTAAAAGCATTGTTTTTATCCTCTTCTAAAGTTTTATTCCCCAAATATAAAAACTTAAACTTCATAATAACCTCATCATCCTATTAATTAATACAATTCACAAAACCTATTATACCATATTCCCCCATTTCACTATTTCACCTTTTAAATCTTAATCTCTGTTTTAAGTGAGTGTTGATTTTAGCTAAGACTTTTAAACTCGCTACGCTTCAAACAGAAAAAGCCTCTTAACTCTATTATTTTTTCATAGATAATGAAACTCTAAATTGCTCATTAATATGGTTTTACAGTTCTCTCTAAAATCAATACTGTTTTAAAACATAGCTAAATTTCAAATAAATACTTATCAGCTCGCCTTATTTATAACCTAATAATAAAAAGTACTCTGAAAGCCAATAACAATAACTATAAATTCTTAGCGAAATCCAGTAATTCTCAGAATATGTTTGTAGGTTTTAATTGAGTATTTATTTCTTAATAGCCTAATAATAAAAGGTACTTTAAAAGCTAATAATAAAAAGTTGTATCAAAATTACTTTTTAATAAAACCTGCAAACAGTATGAAGAGAATATCTAGATAAGCTTTAGAATTTAAGTTATTGTGGAGAAAATATTACGTTAAGAAGCTGAGACTGTTATTTTCTAAGGAATACAATCTCACCAAAGTTCGATTGCATAAGTTCAAGAAACCAAATTTAAAATTTGGACTTTCACTTAACTTTCGAAGCTTTAGTAATATTTTCGGAACAATAACTATAAATTCTTAGCGAAATCTAGTAATTCTCAGAATATGTTTGCAAGTTTTATTAAGTTTTGATACAACCACTTTGTTAAAAGTCTTTTAAAGTACCTTTATCTTAATTATGATGCGTCACTTTGTTCAAATTGGCTATTATAAAGACTTGCATAGAATCCGCCTTTCTTTAATAGCTCTTCATGATTTCCTTGTTCTACTATGTCTCCATCTTTCATAACAAGGATTATATCAGCATCACGTATTGTTGAAAGTCTATGAGCTATTATGAAACTTGTTCTACCTTCCATAAGCTTTTCCATAGCCTTTTGTATTAGAAGCTCTGTACGAGTATCAACTGAGCTTGTAGCCTCGTCAAGTATTAATAACTTAGGATCTTTTAAGAATGCTCTAGCAATAGTTAAAAGTTGTTTTTGTCCCTGTGATATATTACTTGCTTCTTCATTAAGCTCCATATTGTATCCATCTGGTAAAGTTTTTACAAAATGATCAACGTGAGCAGCTTTAGCAGCTTCTTTAACCTCAGCGTCAGTAGCATCTAATCTACCATATCTTAAGTTTTCCATTATAGTTCCATTAAATAGCCATGTATCTTGAAGAACCATTCCAAATAGACTTCTTAAATCTTTACGCTTAAAGTCTCTTATATCATGACCATCAATTTTAATGCTTCCACTATTTACATCGTAGAATCTCATTAAAAGTTTAACTATAGTTGTTTTACCAGCTCCTGTAGGTCCAACAATTGCTACCTTTTGACCTGGTTTAACATCTACTGAGAAGTCATTTATTATAGTCTTCTCTGGATTATATCCAAAGTGGACATTCTCAAAATCAACTTCTCCATTTATTTTTGATAAATCAATTGATTTATCTGAGTCCTTAACCTCATCTTTTTCATCTAAGAATTCAAATACTCTTTCAGCAGCAGCTGCTGTTGATTGCATTACGTTAGCAATCTGAGCAATCTGAGATATTGGTTGGTTAAATGAACGTACATATTGAATAAATGCTTGTATATCTCCAACTTGTATAACATTTTTAATTGTTAACCATCCACCAAGTATTGAAACTAAAACATATCCTAAGTTACCTACGAAAGACATTATTGGCATCATCATACCTGATAAGAATTGTGATTTCCAAGCTGATTTATATAAAGTATTATTTAATTCATCAAATTCTTTAGTTGAAGCTTCTTCTCTATTGAAAGCTTTCATAATATTATGGCCACCATAAACCTCTTCTACTTGACCATTTAAATGACCAAGGTACTCTTGTTGAGATTTGAAGTATTTTTGTGACTTTTTAACAACTAAAGATATAAGGAACATTGAAACTGGAAGTATTAAAAATGTTGCTACAGTCATTATCCAACTTATAGAGAACATCATTATTAATACACCTATTAATGTTGTAATTGATGTTATTATTTGAGATAAACTTTGGTTTAAAGTTTGGCTCACTGTATCAACATCATTTGTTATTCTTGATAAAACTTCACCATTTGTTCTTGTATCAAAATACTTTAGTGGTAAAGTATCTATTTTTTCTGATATTTGTTTTCTTAAATTATAAGAAACCTTTTGAGCTACTCCAGACATTATGAATGATTGAATAAACCCAAATAATGCACTAATTAAATATAGAACAACTAAAGCTATTGCAATCTTTCCAATGTATCCAAAATCCATTGAAGCTCCAGGAACACCAGTTATCTTATTCATTAAGCCTTCGAATATTTTTGTTGTTGCTTTACCTAGTATTTTAGGTCCAACAATTGAGAATGCTGCACTACCTATAGCAAATAATAAAACTATTAGCATAGATAATCTATATGGCTTTAAATATTCTATAAGTTTTTTCATTGTACCTTTAAAGTTTTTTGCTTTTTCAACGCTTCTTGGGCCGCCACCCATTCCTCTCATTGGGCCACCCATGCCACCTTGTTTTCTTTCCTTACTCATTGCCTAGCTCCTCCTTTGAAAGTTGAGATAAAGCTATTTGCTTGTAAACTTCACAATTTTCTAGAAGCTCTTTATGAGTTCCTTTTCCTACAATCTTACCTTCATCAATTACTATTATTTGATTTGCACCCATAATTGTACTTATTCTTTGAGCTACTATAAGCATTGTACTATGTGATGTTTTTTCGTTAAGTGCTTTTCTAACAGCCGCATCTGTTTTAAAGTCTAAAGCTGAGAAACTATCATCAAATATAAACACATCTGGATTTTTAACTAAAGCTCTTGCTATTGAAAGTCTTTGTTTTTGTCCACCAGATACATTAGTACCACCTTGTGATATTTCTTCTGCATATTTTAATTCTTTAGCATCTATAAATTCGCTTGCTTGAGCTATATTAGCTGCTTCTTCTAAAGTTTCCATTAAAGCATCTTCATTCCCATATTTCAAGTTACTTTCAATTGTTCCTGAGAATAATATTCCTTTTTGAGGAACATATCCTATTTTCTCTCTTAAATCATGTTGAGAAACCTTTCTTATATCAGTTCCATCAACTAGTATTTCACCCTCTGTGACATCATAGAAACGTGGTATTAAGTTTACAAGAGTTGATTTACCACTTCCTGTTCCTCCTATGAAAGCTGTTGTTTCTCCTGGTTTAGCAGTAAATGTAATGTCTTTTAATACATATTCTTCTGCACCTGGATATTTAAATGAAACATCTTTAAATTCAACATATCCTCTCTTTGAAGGGTCGAATTCATTATTTTTTTCTGGGTCATGTATGCTTTCTTTAGTTTCTATAACCTCAGCTACACGTTTTGCTGAAACTGATGCTCTTGGAAGCATTACTGATACTATTGAAATCATTAAAAATGCCATGATTATTTGCATTGTATATTGAATAAATGCCATCATATCCCCAACTTGCATAACTCCACTATCTATATTATGTGCTCCTATCCATACAATAAGTACAGTTATAAGATTCATTATAAGCATCATAAGTGGCATCATTCCACCCATTACTCTATTAACAAAAAGATTTGTTCTTGTAAGATCTTTATTTACTCCATCAAACTTATCCTCTTGATATTTTTGAGTATTAAATGCACGAATTACTAACATTCCTGTAAGTGATTCTCTAGATACTAAGTTTAATTTATCCACAAGCTTTTGAATCATCTTGAACTTAGGAATAGCAAGACCAAACATTACTATTACTAATGATAATATGGCAGCTAAAGCTACTGCTATTATCCAAGACATCCCTGTGTCAGTTCTAACCACTCTGAATATCCCACCAATTCCTAAGATTGGAGCATAAATTACTATTCTAAGTAACATTACCATTAAGGTTTGGATTTGTTGAATATCATTTGTACTACGAGTTATTAATGATGCAGTTGAAAATTTATCAAATTCAGCATTTGAGAATCTAACAACTTTTCCAAAGACCATACCACGAAGATTTCTTCCAAACCCCGCGGCTACTCTAGCAGCTATTAATGTAACTGATACCGCTGCAATCATACTACCAAATGCTAAAAGCACCATTATTCCACCAGTTTTTAATATATATGAACTTTGAATTTTTTCTATGTTCATACCTAAATCAGTGTATTGTTGTTGAATATATGTAACAGCTGACTGAGTTACAATACTCTCTGGCATTGCATCAACCTTATCATTTATCTTCTTTAACATATCTGTTTTTTGAGATTCGGGCATATTTTTAATCATAAAAAATGGATCTGTATTTGCTGGCAAGCCTAATTGTGCTTTACTAGCATTATTTCCAGTATCCTCTGTTTTCATTTGGACCCCTGTTGGTGCTTGAGCATTGTTTGCTTCTAAAGCTTGTAGTCCTTTTGACTCAATGCCCCCAACTATAAGTATTGATTTACCCATTATTGGATTTAATTCATCAATAATAGTTTCATCAGTTGTATTTAATTTGTATAACGCCTCACTTTTTAAAGCTGGATAATCTTTTACATATTCATCATATTCGCTCTGTGAAAGTTTATCTTTTTCTAATAAAGTATAGTTCTTCTCTACCTTAGCCTTTTCATCTTTGCTCATAAAAAGTGTTAGTCTATCAAATTCAGATTGACTAATAACTTCCGGAACAGCATTTTCGATACCACCTTGCTGAATTCCTACATTAACTATATTTGACATATAATCTGGTAAAGATAAGTCAAACATAGCTTGAGCAAAAAGAAGTACTATAACAGCTAAAATTGATGCCGTGAATGGTTTTAAGTATTTAATTAGCTTTGACATTTATTTCCCTCTTTTCTGTGTATAATTTCAAATTTAACGCTTCTTTTTAGTTATGATTTTATATTAATTATATTTTTATAACTATTCTATGTCAATAACTATTTTTAGTGTATAATAGACTTATATGGTTAAAATATAAAATATACAAGTTAAAAATAAAATTTTAAAAAGCATATTAATTAATTTAAATATAATTATATTAGGTTTTAGCTACATATTAATCTAATAATTCATTACATTAATTTAATGTTATTTACAATATTTAAATTTAATCTTTAATAAATAGGAGGTTAAAATGAATACCATAGAAAATTTAAAAGAAGCATCTGATGAACTTTACTCACTATTATTGTACTTAAATAGAAGAGTATTTAACCACGAAGAAATTATAAAAAGATTGTCTATTCCACCATCTCATGCTAAAGTTATCTTTTATTTACTACATAGTGAAAACGAGGCTGTTTCAGTTTCTGATATTGCAAAAAATTTATCAATATCAAAATCAAATATGACACCAATAATAGATAAACTAATAAAAGAGGATTTAGTAGAAAGATTTACTGACCCTAATGATAGAAGAGTTATTAGAGTAAAAATAACCCAAAAAGGCCATGAATTTTCTAAAGAGCAAAGACAAAGAGCGAAAAGTGACCTTAAAGAAAAAATTTCTGTTCTTCCACCAAACGACTTAGAAAAATTAGCTAAACTTGCAAAACAATTAAATTTAATAATTACAAAATTAGATTAAAATTTAAGCACATACAACCGAATGGTTGCATGTGCTTATTTACTCTTCAACATTTTTAATTAAACCCAATAAGTGGCTCTTACATTTTTACAATTGTTTGCTTTACAAAAATATAATTTTTTAATTTTTGCATCGTAAAGCATGTGATTACAAACAATTATCTTATTACAAGAGTCAATAATCCTAACCTTTCCTAAATAATAAACTTTGTTTCCTATATGCTTTGCATTAAATTTTTCATCATCATTACAATCAAATTTAGTATCTAATCCATCTAATTCTCTATGATTGGCTTCTTTACCAAATAAATCTCTAGCTATTCTTCCTTCTATGCTTTCTATTTCATCTATAAATTTTGAAGTACCTTCGAATGGCCTAACTTCTCTTTCCATATTGTCATATTCATATATACCATCTAATGTCTCTATATGTGGCTTTTCACATGGTTTACAGCATGGACACTCACATGGTTTGTAACAACATGATTCTTCACATGGCTTATAACATGGTTTACAGCAATGTGGATTGCAACATGGTTCTTCACATGGCTTATAACATGGTTTACAACAATGTGGATTGTAGCATGGTTCTTCACATGGCTTATAGCATGGTTTATAGCAATGTGGCTTGCAGTGTGGTTCTTCACATGGCTTACAGCATGGTTTATAGCAATGTGGCTTGCAACATGGTTCTTCACATGGCTTACAACATGGTCTGCAGCAATGTGGCTTGCAGTGTGGTTCTTCACATGGCTTACAACATGGTCTGCAGCAATGTGGCTTGCAGTGTGGTTCTTCACATGGCTTACAACATGGTTTATAGCAATGTGGCTTGCAGTGCGGTTCTTCACATGGCTTACAGCATGGTTTGCAGCAATGTGGCTTGCAGTGTGGTTCTTCGCATGGCTTACAGCATGGTTTACCCACTGGTGGTTTTCCTACAAATGGGGGTCTTCCAACTGGAGGTCTTCCAAACGGTGGTCTTCCAAACGGTGGTCTTCCAAATGATGGTTTACTAAATGGTGGTCTCCCAAATGGTTTCTTATGCATTGAATTGTGACTTGGTTTTTCCATAATCTCTTCATATTCTTCATCCATATAATCCATTCCATATTCCTCATCATCCATATAACCAAATCCATATTCTTCATCATTCATATAATCTGTCTCATATGCTTCACTGTCTACGTAATCCATTCCATAACCTTCATTATTCATATACCCTATTCTATTCATATATTCATTCTCCTCTTTATTATCCATATAATTAAATCTATAACTCTCTCTATCAGGTTTAGCTATTCCAGGTTTGCTTGTCTTAAAATGTGGGTGTTTACATGGCTTCTTACATTTACAATGTCTTGAGCATCCGTATTTACAACCATACGATGAACAAGGAAGGCATTTAGAAAAATAATTTATATCATACACCTCATGATTATCAGAAATTTTATCTAATATGTTATCATAGCATCCCTGTTGAGAGTAACATTTGTAATCACACCCTTCTAATAAACACCCTGATGATGATATAAGTTTACTTACTGCACAAGTTCTATTATTATAAGAGTCCAATAATCCTTTAAATACAACTATACGTTTATCAACTTCTTCTATCTTATCTAATTCTTCTTCTATAACCTTGCACATAAAACAGTTCAGACATTCAGTTAAATGTGCTTCATATTCCAATATCTGATTTAGAGATTTACAGTAATGTTGGGTTACATTTATCCACATATCATCCATCCTCTTCTTATATTCTTCTATGTGATAATGTGCTATTAGATTTATTGTCACAATAAGTCTAAGAAAACAACACATTCGCCATAAAAACATAGTTTCTGATAGTATTATATACAAACCTCTTCAAAATAGTTCATATTTTGCATCTTTTTTACACGGTGTAATATCATTCTTTTTCACTATAAAAATGACAAATTTACAATTAACCTTTATAATAAAATTTACTATAAAAATTAATTTGGAGGTAAACAAATGAAAAAAGTTTATTTAGCTAGTCCATTTTTTAATGATGCTGAACTTGAAAGAATGCATGGAGTTCTTAAAGTATTAAGAGAAGATAGAGGGTTTGAAGTATTTGCACCATTTGAATTAAAAAGCGATCTTGAATTTGGTTCAAAGGAATGGAGAACTGAAACTTTCAATGCTGATTTAAATGGAATATCAAATGCTGACCTTATGGTTGCTATAATAAGTAATGGTAACTATTCAGATAGTGGAACTGCTTGGGAGTGTGGATATGCTTATGCTACTGGTAAACCAGTTATAATAGTTAACTTGACTGGAAAACCTGTCAACTTAATGATAAGTGATAGCTTAACTTCTTACATAGACTCTTTAGAAGCATTAAAAACTTATGATTTTGATAAATTAGAGAAAACTGATTATACTGGTCCAGTATTTTAATAAATTCAATATATAATAAATATAAATTCAAATTTTCTACAAAATAAATCTGTAATATTAGATAAACTAGATATTAAACCTAGTTATTTTAAATCTAAATTACAGATTTTTTTGTTTTACTTGTTAAAACTATTTAAAAGTGTTAATATATATTTAATAAAATTATATTTTACACAATCAAATTTAAGGGAGTTGTTTTTTTATGAAAGAAGAAATTATAGAATCATTAGAATTTAGACATGCATGCAAAGTCTTTGATGAAACAAAGCAAATAAGCGATGAAGATTTTAAATTAATCCTTGAGTCTGGTAGACTTGCTCCAAGTTCAATGGGACTTGAGCCTTGGAAATTTGTTGTTATAGATAATCAAAAATATAAAGATGAGTTAGGTGCTGCATCATGGGGTGGAAGAAGACAAATACCTACATGTAGCAAATTCGTTGTTATACTTACTAGAAATGGAAAATCACTTAAGTATGACTCAAAATATATAGATCACCTATTAAAAGACATAAAAAAAGTTCCTGAAGAAATTGAAGTTCAAATGAAAAATACATTAAAAGAACTTGAAATAACTAGATTTGATATAGAAAATAGAGATGATTTAATTTTAATGTATTCAAACACTCAAAGTCACATGGCACTTATGAATATGATGTACACTGCTGCATTATTAAAAATAGACTCATGTGCTATTGGTGGGTTTGATAGAAAAACTTTAGAAGATATACTTATCAAAGAAGGTGTATTAGATAAAGAAGAATTTGAAATAGGAACAACAGTTGCCTTTGGTTATAGAAAAGAAGAGCCTAGAGCAAAAACTAGACAAAGTTTTGAAGATGTTGTTGCATATATAAAATAGTTAATTCATCTAATTATTTTATATAAATGTGCTGTATAAAAACTTAATAATAAAGCTTACAAATATATCAAGAGAATCACTAGATATTCTCTTAATAATATTTGTAAGCTTCAATTAAAATACTCTATTTTAAATTAATTCTAATTCAACAAGAGCTTTATAAATTCCATCATTAGGAACATTCTCTGTTTGCTTGTATGCATGAGGTATAAGAGTTTCATGGGCATCCCCCATAGCTATTCCATATTTAACTGTTTGGAACATCTCTATATCATTTTCTCCATCTCCAAAAGCATATGTATCCTTATCCTCTAGCCCTAATTCCTTTATAAAATGCTCTATTCCATGGCCTTTTGTGCATCCTACTCTATACATATCATATGAATTTGCTCCTGGATGCTGCATAAATACAAATTCATCTTTATATTTATCAAAAATATCCTTAAAGTTTTCCTTGCCATTATCAATAACAACAAGCTTGTTAGCTGATATATCATCATCTTTCCAATCTACTTTGAACTTTTCTGCTGGAAGTGCAAACATTTCAACAAGTAAATCTACAACTTCACTATTCATTGCGTAACTTGTTTCTTGTCCTTCTAAAATGAAGTTTATTTCTGCTTCATTACAATAATCCATTATTTCCTTTAGCTTCTCTAATTGTATATCATTATTTATTACTGTTTTTCCATTTAGCTCTATATATGTTCCATTTGATGCTATGTACCCATCAAAATTTAAATCTTTTAATCCATCATCAACAAAGCTCATTGGTCTTCCTGTTGCAAGCATTGTAAGATAACCATTTTCTTTTAATTTAGTAATAGCCTCTTTAGTCTTTTGAGATGGTTTTGAAATCTTATTATTATAATCTATAAGTGTCCCATCAACATCAAAAAATACTATTCCTTTTAAATTCTCCATAATTGCCACCATCCTTATATATCTCATGTATATCACAATACAAAATTATATTTCACACATAAACTGCATGTAATTTATGTGCTTGTCCATTTTTCTTACTATATAATAGCACACTTCCTATACCTTTTATAAACCTTTTCATACATCTTAGTATTAATCTAATAACTGTATTTCAAACATGCTTTATTTTTCTTAACTTTAAATCAATCTTTGTTACTTGACATAGTTATTTACTAAAACTGACAAGTATATTAAAACCTAAAATCACATATATATTAGACTCTACTTTATACTTTATTGATTTTATATTCAATTTAAAACAGTTCTTTAGTTTTGTAATCAACACTTACTTAAAACATAGCCAAACTAAAAAGTTTTCCTATAAAGTCACTTATTATTACCCAAATAGAGAATTCATTCCCTCCATAAGTCTGAATAAAGTTTCCTACAGTTCCACTTACTAAATTTAAGGAAATAGCTGCTAAAATCATAAGTACTATTCCACCTAACGCACTTGTTATTATTACAGCTGGCCATCCTCCCCTGCTATTTGCAAATATAGCTCCTGGTGCCACATCAAAATAACAAGCCACCACTAAAGGTATTAAAGCAAAGCTTAAAACTCCTGAAGCTCCTAATAAAAATAAGGTTATAATACTTGTTATTAATGAAATTATAAATCCAACTAATAATGAATTTGGTCCATAAGGAAATATCATAGGAATATCCAAAGCTGGAATTGCTCCTTTTGCAAATTTATCTGCTATTCCTTTAAATGATGGTATTATTTCTCCAAGTATCATCCTAACTCCAGTTAAAAGTATTATCATTCCTGCTGCAAAAGTAACTCCTTGAATTAAAGAATATGTTATTAACGGCTCATTTCCATATATATTAGTCCTTAACTCTTTTCCTATAAAAATACCAACTAATAAATACATAATAAACATAATAATCCCTGCTGTTATATTGGTATCTCTAAAGAAACTTAATGATTTTGGTAAATTTAATTTTTCAAGATTTTTATCCTTTTTACCTATCCATTTACCAATGTACGAACCCATTAAACAATATATTGAAGCAGTATGTCCAATAGTAAAGCTATCATTTCCTGTAACATATGGCACATGCTTTCTAAGTATGTAAGGGAATATTGTTATTACTAACACATACATGAATAATGAAAATATAAATAATCCAACTCCACTCATATTATTTTCAATTCCAACTGCCCAGAAAAGCATTGGATACCAAAAAAGTATATTACCAGTTAAATATATTGTTTTAAACCTAGTATATCTTGCTATAAGTATATTAATTACAAATCCACAAAGTAATATAAGTCCAACATAACTTCCATACTCACCTAAAAATACGTTAAAATCCCCAAGTGAAGCATTGCTTTGAGTATTAAAAATACTTGAAAAGGCATTAGCCAAAGGCGTTATTGATGAAACTACTATATCAACACCCTTTAGTAAAATAACCATTCCAATTATACTTTTAAACATTCCCTTTAGAACTATATCCCCTGATTTTCTCTGAAGTATTAAACCAATAGCTGCTACAAGTCCAATAAATAAAGCTGGATTTCTAAAAAAACTCACTAGAAAATCTAAAACTTCTTTCACTCTCATCCTCTCCTTTCTATAAACTTATTTTAATTTTTGACTTTGTTTTAAACCATGGTTAATTTTTAGATATAGATGAAAATCAACCCCCCTTTAAAATAAAGTCTAAAAACTATTTAATATTCTCTAAGATTTTAATTTTTATTTCCTCTTTATCCATAAAATTAGAAATATAAATCATTTTTCCTGATACTTGTTCCTTGATCTGCTCTCCAATTTCTTTAGAAGTCAAAATTAAATCAGCATTACCTCCACAAGCACTTGTCATATCTAATGCCTCAACCTCTCCACATATTCCTTGCTCTTCCAAAACAGAGTCAACTGTCATTTTCAAAAGCAAACTAGTTCCTACACCAAATCCACATACTGTTAAGATTTTCACCTTTAATCCCCTCCATATAAATTTAAGTTTATTGTTTATAAATATAATACATCCAAAAGTTTTAATTTTAATAGCTTTTACTTATTAAAAAGCTCCAAAACTTCTTCGACCCTTGTTGCTCCTTTAATCTTGCTTACTGCTTCATCGTCTATTAATATCCTAGCTAAATCCTGAAGAGAATCTAAATGACTATTATTCTCCTTAGCTGCAATTACAAAAATTATTTCTATTGGATCATTAGCATCATGTCCAAATTCTACTGGTTTATCTAAAGTCATCATACTCATACATTCTTTTTCAACATATGCTCCAGGTCTTGAATGAGCAATAACAACACCTGGCATTATAGCCATATATGGTCCGTAACTCTTCCAGCTTACTAAGTATGTCATCAACATACTCTTCTTTGATATCACCTCTTTCTAAAAGAGGTTTTGCTGCTAACCTTATAGCCTCTTCTCTATTTAAAACATTTTTATTGAGAATAATCCTATCCTCACTTAAAAAACTATTAATAAAATCCACCAACTTTCTAAATAATTACTTATGTATATTATCATTACGAGTCATTTTTAGTCAATTTTGTTAACAAAGTTTTATCAGTTATTATTTCCAGTATATTTTATATTTTTATCCCGATACTAAAAATATAAAATTAATCTTACTATATATAAAATCAAATATAACTATTAATTTAATTTTATTACTTATTAAAATGAGGTGAAAATTATGGCTACTTTAACAGCTAAGGAAACATCATTAATCAAAGATGAAATAGCACAAGAAGAACTTTGTATTGTTAAATATGAAAAAGGGGCAAAAGAAGCAAATGACCCTGAATTAAAACAACTATTTTCAGCTATACTTGAGCATGAAAAAGAGCATTTAAAAACATTAAATAGATGCTTAAGAGGTGATATACCTGACCTTCAACAAGAAAGTCAAAATCAATCTAACAGTAATAGTGGTAGCAACAATCAAAGCACACAATCATCAGCACAATCAAATAATGCTCAAAGTAATCAAGGGAGTTCTAATAGCCAAGGAACAAATAATCAAAGCAATAGTGGACCAAATAATCAAGCTAGTAATAGTAATTCAAATAACTTAATTCAAAATCTTCCTACAAAAGATTCTGGAAGTACCTTTAATGGAACTCAACTTAATATGTTTCAAAATGAAATGAATGTTAGAATAGCAACTGAATTTGGAAATGAATTAGCACCTGAGAACTCTAGAAAAAATGATTTTACTTTATGTGAGGATGCACTAACCTCTGAAAAATATGTGTCTTCAACATATAATACTTCAATCTTTGACTGTATAAACACAGATCTTAGAAAGGTCTTAAATCATATTCAAAAAGATGAGCAGGAGCATGGAGAGCAAATAACTGCCTATATGTTTTCAAAAGGATTTTTAAAATAGTATTCTTTTTCAAATCATTATTCATTTATGTATATATGTATAGAATGCGACCTTTTTAAAACATAGTAAAACAAAATAGAACTTACAAGCAATATTAAGAGAATATCATTAACTCTCTTACCATGTTTGTAAGTTCTACTAAAAATTCCTATACATACTAATCATGTATGTATATTCTAAATAAACTTATTATTTTAATTCTGCTATATGCGCTTCTATTGAACTCTTCATATCTGCAAAATAAACACTATATCCTAAATCATTTGGATATATTCCACCCTTTGTAGTTAGTTTAGAATATGGTGCTGGATCTTTTGTAAAGCTTGTAGCCATGTCTAAAACTGTTAAATTATTAGAATTAGCTAATTCTTCTATAATATTAGTATAATCATTTTTCTTTCTCATAGAATTTTCTATTACAGGAATTATAGTAGTTTTTTCATTTCTTTCTTTAAGATTCTCAATTATCTGCTCATAATTTTCCTTAAACTCTTTTGTACTTAATGTTTTTTGATCATTTTGACCAAACATTATGTAAACTAAATCAAAACTATCCTTATTTCCTTCTAAAGCTTTTAATCCATCTTTTACATTCCCTTTATTTTCAGATAAATTGGTTATATTCGCACTTGAATTGTATGTTTCTTTTATCCAATTAGATAATAAACTTGTCCAAGCTCCATCCTCATTTGATTTTCCTTCACTAAGCCCTATTCCGTCACCTAAAACCAATATATTAATCTCTTTACCTGCTTTTATTTTTTCATAAGCATTTTCAGGTGCTTCCTCTTTAGTTTTATCACTATTTGATGTACTTTCTTTGCTATCAGTGGACTCTTGATATTCACTTTTATTATTTGCTAAAACTTTTTTATCTTTTAATATTCCTAAAACTAAAACCAAAACTAAAGCCACAGAAAGTACTATAAGCGCAATATTTAGAAATTTAGATCTATCTTTACTAGAAATTTTTTTCTTAGATCTATTTCTTCTTTTGCTATTTTCCATTAGTATCCTCCATTTTTTTATTTGTAAGATTAATTTGTCATATATCCTATTTTACCAAAAATAGCTTATTTTTGTAATAAAAAATTGTAAAATAATAAAAAATAGCAAGTAATATACTTGCTATCTCTTTAAACTCATATAAAGATTAACTTGAAAACTTTCTTTAGAATCCTTAAAGTCTATGTACCCTTTATTTTTATTTACAACATATTTAACATTTTCTAAGCCTATACCGTGTTTTTTCTTATTCCTTTTACTGGTTATAAAATTATCATTATGTTTTTTTATTATATTATCTTTTGAATTCAAAATACTTATATGAAGTTGATTTAAATAAACCTTAGAACTAACTTTTATAAATCTTTTCATTTCCAAATTCTTAATTCTTTCACAAGCCTCTATAGCATTATCTAGTAAATTTCCAAAAACAATACATAAATCAACTAATTCTATTTTAATAGAACTTGGAATATTCATATCAAAACTTATATCAATACCTTTTTCATTACATACTCCTAATTTCTCCAAACAAATAGCATTAACAATTCTATTCTCACATATATTTTTCTTCCCATTACTAGGCATATGACTTTTAAAATTCTCCAAATAATTTCCCAATCCATCATAATCATTATTTTGAATCAGATATTTTATTACACTCATATGATTATTCATATCATGTAAAGTCTTTCTAGTATTATCATAATTATTTATTATTCCCTCATAATACTTTTTTTGATAATCAAGTTGCCTTTCTAAAAGATTAACCTTTACCCCTGTATTAAAATCTCTACACTTTTTATAAAGACATACATAAGTTATACCTAAATAAAAAGATATATTTATAGATATCATTGAGGCTTCATAAACTATATTGGAATCTATTTTAACATTATCGAAAATTATCTCTGATAAAAATATTATTATTCCTATAGTCATAATCATTTTAGTGTATCTAGCTATAGAAACAACTCTCTTTTCTACTATATCTTTAATTACCTCTATTAAAAAATATAAAATTGCCACAAGCGTAATAACTAAAAAGAAAAAGAATTTCCAAATCATATTATATCCTAAAATCTTAAGAACATTTAAATCATAAAACATCGCTGAATAAGTTAGTATTAGAATATATCTACTTAAGTAAACTGTAAGCGCATACAGAGATGTTACAAGTATGGTTCTATTTAAAGTTGCAAGCTTCATAGAATAAACTAGAAATAATAGTATAAAAAACTCTAAGACACAAGAAAAAACTTTTATTCCTATAAAAAAATTAATTATAATCATTGATAGAGTTGAACCTAAGAAAAAAAAGATTCTTCTATTTAAATTGACACTATTTTTTAATTGATAAAATATAACGCCACCTATAGCTATTAAATATATAATATAGAATATTTTTATAAAATCTATTAAATACATATTTTTATACTCCAATAGATTTTTTTAATATATATTCTTTTAGAGCTTTTCTATAATTTCTTCCTATAGGAATTTCCACTTCATTTTTAAGAATAATTTTACCTGGTACTATTGAATCAATATGAGACATATTTACTAGATAACTTCTATGACACCTAAAAAAGTTTTTATTTTTCAATTCTTCCTCTAAATCTTTAATCTTCATATTAAAATCTATCTGTTCATTTTCTAAATTTGCAGTTATTGTTTTATTATTAACTTCAAAAAAGAAAATTTCTGATAAATTTATAAATGTGGTTTTACCATTGTTATTTATTGGATAAAGCGCTGGACTTGTAAGATTCAAATTTTTTATTGCTCTTAAAATCTCTCTTTCTAATTTTTGAAAAGAAATAGGTTTCATTAAATAATTCAAAGCACCTACATCATATCCATCAAAAACATATTCCTCGCTACCAGTAATTATTATAGCTTGTACAGAAGAGTCATATTTTCTAATACTTTTTATTAACTCTATTCCATTCATTTCATCCATAATTATATCGCAAAAAATTATACTATATTTTTTAACATTTCTTTTATATATATTAAGCAATTCTTTTCCATTGTTAAACCCATCAATCACCATTTCCATATTATTATTTTTACATATGTTAGTAATCATTTCTTTTACTATACTTATTTGAATTTTTTCATCATCACATATAGCTATGTTTATCATACCATCATCCCCTTGTTACAATTAACATTCTATGTAAATTATAATAATTTATTCAAACTTTTTCAAATAAAATACAATTTATTAGTAATTATTTTACTTAAATATAGTTTATATTCAACTTTTTCAATTAATAACCTGCTTTTCTATTTATGTAATTTTTTGTTAATATACTATTAATATAATACTTCCAATTGTTTTTTTTTAATACATATTAAGCGCAAAATGCATTTTCAAGGCGTAAACCGCGCTCAAATTCAAAAATAAAAAGGAGCAGTATCAAAACTTAATAATAAAACTTATTTTGATACTTCTCCCTTCTAAATTATAAATTTTTAAAGGATGAACTATTTAAAAATTTAATTATAATTTTAATGCTCCAAAACTATTTTCCTTATTATCCTGGTCATTGAAGCTTGTATTATTTTTCTCCATATTAGTTATTTCTATTTCTATATTTGGATTATCCTTGCCAACTGTAAAACTTTCACCATCTAAAGAAATATTTTTCCCATTTATCTTTATAGATTTTGTATCACAATTTAATGAATCTAGTTCTTTTACAGTATAATCCCCAACCATAAGATAATTTAAAGAAGTATCTTTGTTATTAGATATATCTGTATCCTTATCTCTCATATAAAAATTCATAGTTTTAGCTTGTCCATTTGCCTTAACTTTTATATAATACTTACCTTTTTCACCACCATCTAAGCATATAGTAAACTCTTTTTTATCAGAATCAATTTTTTTTTCATTCCCATCAATAATATTTTTACTAATACTTATACTTCCCTTTTTATAAGGTATATCAACATGAGGAATATTAAATTCCTCTTTTAATTTAGTTTTGTCCTTATCTAATGGATCATAAAACTCAGCTATAGCCTTAGTATTAGTTGGAATATTATCTCCTCCAAAATAATAATCTTTAGGCTCTATTACAAATTTTACTTCTATACCATTTGATGTGATTTCTCCAATATCCCACTTCAAAGAGCTAGAACCATCTTTTTCCTCAACAATGGAAGGTTGTTTAACATTACTCAAATCCATTTTAGCTTCTGGAACACTTGTCTCTGTATCTAATTCAATAACTTTAGATATTTTTTCTTCACCATAAGCATTCTTTACAATCTTAAAATTCTTTGGTACAAAATCAGTTATTTGGGTGTCTTCTGATATTCTATACTCTTTTTCTATTTCATTTTCAATCTTTGTATATACCGAAGAAATTTCATCCCCACTATCTATTATATAAGCTGGATCTGGAGTATTTTTTATAGAATTTAATAAACATTTTGCATATTTCTTTTCATTATCATTTAACCCTTTAAATAAACCTATTGAAAATACTTTAGCTTTATAATTTTCTTTTAATTTTAAACTTTTAAAATAATCTATGGTATCAGGCAATGCCATTTTATACATAGCATTTGTTAGATTTTCATTATAATTTTTATTCCCTTCTGGTCCAATTGAGTAATAATTGCTTAATCTATACTCATCATATAAACTATCCTTAATATTATAGTAGTAATAATTATTGCTTACTTTAGTATAATAATAATCATATAATATATCATATTTCGTATCACTGAAACTCAATGTTTCATCTGAATTTATATTTCCATAATTATATAGCAATGCTTTATCTGGTAGAGCTGTCGGAAGACCATCTGTAAAAAATACTACATATTTATCATGACCATCATTTTTTTTCTCATCCAATTTCTTATTCACCAACTTTAATGCTGCTTTTGTATCAGTTCCTCCACCTGAATTTACTTGATCTATCTCTTTATTAATACTTGAGACATTTACCCCACTTATAGTGTCATATAATACTTTAGCATCATCATAACTTCCCTTTGACACATCTCCAATTTCATAATAATGATAATAATGATGATAATAATTATAATGATAATCTCTATTATATACTTTGATATATTCTTTTGGACCTGAAAAGCTTATTAATGTCATATTTAAAGGTATATTTTTATTTTTATAAAAACTACTTATTTCATTAACAAATTTAGTCATGGCATTCTTTAAATTATACATATCATTTTTCATACTTCCTGAGTTATCCATAACAAGAATTATGTCTGCTGGATTTTTTACTTCTCTTGGAATTCCTTTAACTTTTAAGGATATCTCATATTTATCATCACCAATTGCTTTAGCAGTTTTCATTATTGATAGTCCACTATCTGTTTGTCGCCAAGATATACCATTTTCACTCTCTTGACCTACAGCTTTAGTTGTTGTCATGGGAAAGTTCATTGTAAAAGCCACAGCAGTTAATGCTATTAATATTTTTTTAATTTTTTTCATTTACTTCATCACCTGTCTTTGCATTACAAATTCCATCTAAATATGCTTTAAGAGAACCACTTATATTATTCCACTTATCAGAAATTTCATCTTTTCTGGGAGTTATAGCCTCTGTATTTACATCAACTATTAACTTCTTTCCAATATATCTAGCCTTATCTTCTGCACTTAATTTGCTCATATCCAAACTTACAGAACTTAATATTTCTGATGTATAATTAGTTCTCTCACTTCCATCCTTATTTGGAGTTAGTGATTCATCATATCTTTCAGATGAACTCATAGGATTTTTACTATTTTCAGCCTCTCCATTTTCTAAAATATTTGAATAATAGTAATAACCATCCCCACCATCTATCCATAAATTTTTATCATCTGATTTTAACTCATTTAAACTAACTATATTTTCTAAATTTAATTTCACGAAATTAGTATCACCTATCCATGGATCTCCATTTTCATCAACCCATCGTGGTATTATACTTACTCTAACCAACTCTCCATTTTCCCCAGTATTTTTAATCTTAACCTTCTTACTTACTTCTTTACCATCCCAGTTTTCCATTGGCGTAAACTTCTCAGCTATTCCAACCTCAATACTTCCAGTTTCAAAATTATTAGTTACACTATCTGAAGATGTGAAGTAATTTGCAAATACTGTAATAGAGAATATACTAGTTACAACTAAAAAGCCTATTAAAACTTTAAAAACTCTTCTACTTTTCATCTTTATTCCTCTTTCTTCAAATATTATTTATTGAGCTTAAAATTTCTATTTAATATAAGAAGTGCTATTAAAGAGATTAATAAAATAGCTACATATTCTTCAACCCCATTATCTCCAGTATATGGAATACCTTCTTCATTTTTTATATCTTTATTGTCAATTGAATATCCTTTATCAACCTTCTTAGAATATTCTTTAGTATTTTCATCATTAGCTTCTTTCTTATCAATTCCATTATTTAATTTAACTGCAGTAAATATCCAATCTACTCTTCCATTTTTATTTTTATACTCATTTCCTGTTGCTTTTCCATCTAACTGTGCTATTGCCTCCAAAACTTTTGTTTCTTCTGGATTAACAACCCCTAAACATATATTTTCAGTTAACCCATTTTCACCAGTTATTGGACCATCATACACATGACTTTTTTCATAATCTATTGAAAGATCTATTTTTTTTAATAAATCATATTTTTCCTCTTTAGTTTGGCGTTCTGCTCTCATAAATACTTTATATGGAACATCACTTCTATTTTTTAATATAATATTCCTCTCCACTTTATCCCCAGGCAACATATTCATAGAACTTAAAAAAGGTCCATCACCTGGAATAAACACTATACCATCTGCATTTCCCTCTAATTTAACATTGGGGGCAGCAAAAACATTTGCTCCCCCCTGATTACATATTATTAAAAGAAATGCCATGGTAAATAAAAAGGACTTCATTACTTTTTTCATCCTTTTCACTCCCTTGCAGTTTACTTATTAGCTATTTATTTATTGATTATTAGCTTCTGGTTGAGTGTCTGTTGAATTTGTATTGCTTCCAGCGCCTAAATCTTTAATTGCTTGTGGAGCTGATTTCCATGCATCTGCTGCTGCTCCATTAGCTGCTTGTATACCTTCTGAATCTACTATTACATCGAATTTTAATCCCTTATATTTATTATCAGTGTTAATGCTTGTATCACTTTCAGTACCTGATGATGCAAAAGTTACACTCTCTAAAAGATTTGGTGTAGTTTTATTTGATTTAACTATCCCATTGTAATAATAATATCCATCTGTGCCTTTTATCCATTGACCACTTTGCTCTCCTAAATTTTTGCTAAAGTTTAATTTTATATTATCAGTACTTAAGTCATCACCTTGTACTTTGCCTTCTCCATCTTTCCAAACTTTAGTTATTTTTACTCTAATTAATTGATCATATGTAGCTTTATTTGTTACTGCAACATCTTTTTTCACTGTATCTCCTGGCAATAAATTTCCTGCATGTTCATGATCGAAATCCTCTTCTATTTTTATTCCTGAATCAGGATTATTAGAATTATCAGTACTTGCAGTAGAAAATGGGTTTGTTACTGAATCACTTGAAGTAAACCAAGCTAATGAACCTCCTACACAGCCTATTGCTAATGCTCCTGCGATACATAGTCCTATAATTTTTTTCTTACTCAAAATAATACCCTCCTAACATTTCAACTTAAAATTTCATTTTATAATTTATGTTATTTCTATATTTAAGACTAATTTAATTTTTAAATTAAGCTTTTTCTAATTTAAAATGTTTTTTTGAAATAATACTTATTAATGTTATAAATACAAGAACTCCTATTATACAAACTACCTTATTTTCTTGAATTGTTCTTGATATTCCACCAACATAAGGTATCTGAAAAATAACTTTTCCAACAACATTACTTGCCTCAAGCTTAACTGGATCTTGAACGTTATTTGCATCTCCTTTTGTAGTAAACTCTAGATTCCCATTAACTTTATCAATTTCTATAGCTCTATGAGTTGTTATATTACCAGTAATATCACTTCTAAAAGTTATAACATCATCTTTCTTTATGTCACTAGGATTAATCTCCTTAACAATAACTAAACTTCCTGGTTTAATAGTTGGATTCATACTTCCTGTTAAAATATCAAATGCTTTATACCCACCTACACTAAATCCATTTCCACTTTTCTTTGAAACAAATCCTATTAATAAAAACACCATAAGCAGTGTTAATACTCCATAAAATATAATATTATAAAAAATATTTATACCTTTTTTCATAAGATAATCCTTTTCTAATTTATTTTCTGCCTAGCACTGTATTTATACCACCATTTTTACATCTTTAACATATTTTTGGCGCCAATTACCATTTTTATTACGTAAATGTAAATAAATTATTCATACTTTATTCTTATTGTATTCCTATTTAAATTGGTGTAATATTGAATTTATCGTAGTTCAAACAGCCTGTTTAAGTAAAAAAGAACTCTGAAAAACACGTAATTTTTATTAATATTTCTAAAACAATCAATTAAGATAACATATATAAACTAATACTTAATTGAAACAAATTATAAACTTATCAAATAAAAGATATTATTTTAGAGGTGAAAAAAATGAAAAATAACAGAAGCAGAAAAATAATTAGTATAGTTTTAATTATTATAATAGTCTTTTGTGGACTAAAAATTTTTCAAAAATATCGTGGTTATTATGTAGATTCAAAAAACTATGAGAACTTAAAAACACTTTCTCCCTTAACTGATTCTGCTTTAAATGCAAATCCAAATGAAAATCAAGAAGATTCAACACATGAAAAGAATTTAAAGAATATAAATAGTGATTATGCCTTTTGGATAAAAGTTGATGGGACAAACATAGATTTTCCTGTTGTTCAAGGAAAAGATAATGATTTTTACTTAAAACATGACTTTAACAAAGAAAAGAGCTTTTCTGGATCTATATTCGTTGACTATAGAAATGATATAAATGAAGACCAAAACTTAATAATATATGGACATAACATGAGAAATGATACAATGTTTGCCCAAATGAAACAATTTAAAAACGAAAATTTCTTTAATGCAAACAAATATATAACTTTATATAGACATGGAGTAAAAAAACAATATGAAATATTCTCTATTTACTTAACCAATGCTAAAGATTTAAAACTTGTTCCTAAGTTTTCAAATAATGAAGAGTTCTACGATTATGAAAAAGAACAAGCTGAAAAATCAATATTTAAAAGAGATATAGAGTTTACTCCAGAAGATAAAATCATAACTTTAGTAACTTGTGGCTATGATTTTGATGATGCAAGAATAGTTGTAGTAGCTAAAGAGGTTTAATTTATAAAATAAGAGAAGATATACCCTATCTTCTCTTATTTAGCTTTATGTTTATAGTATTAAGAAATTTGTATCGCTAAGATCCCTAATAAATTATTTAATATATGTAGACTTGATGAGTACACTAAATTAAAATCTGATTTCCAATAGATTAATCCAAAAATCACTCCTGACCCTATATAAGGTAATACTTGAATTATTTCTGAAAAAGAATGTATATGAATTAATCCAAAAAGAAGTGATGATATTATCAATGTACTGATTGTTGGAATATATTTTTTTAAATTTCCCATAAGTATATTTCTAAAAATTAATTCCTCATTTAAAGGACCAATTATTATTGTTGTTATATAATAAAAAACAGCTGTTAATCCAGTTATATATTTTTGTGTTGATATTAATGATTCTTGATTACTACTCTGTTGTTTTATAAACATATCAAAAAATATATTTGACATATATATAGCTACAATACCTATTATTAGAAAAAATATAAACTTTAATGGCTTTTCTTTTATTTTTAAAAAACCCCTTATATAAATATCTTTATAAAAATATACTCCAATTAAAAGTACAAATATATGAAATAAACAGAAGGTATATAATGATGCTTTTATTAATAATTCATTATCTTTAAATATCATTTCCAATAGAGGCGTTTTAGGGAAAAGTAATATCAAAAGCATGTAAATAAAAATAAAAATTGAATTCTTATATATTTTCATAAAATACTCCTTTTAAATTTTAATTTTAAATTTATTTATTATCTCTAATAAAGATTTATCTTTAATAATTAATAAAATCAAAAAATAAATCAATGAATTTATAATCACTACAGCTAAAGTAAATAATAAGACTCCACTTATAAATTTACCTATAAAATACGTTATAGGTATGAATAATAATGATATAGCTAAATATTTAATCTTATCTATACTAAAAATATTGAAATTTAATTTCATAATAAACCTTATATATAAATATTCTAATGAAATAACAACTATATTAGCTAATAATGTTGTAATAACTGCATTTGTCTCATTGAAGTAGTTTGTCCAAATTAATACTATGTTTAATACTAAATTTATAAAACCACCTATAAATGTTATTTTTACTTGTTCTTTTTCTTTCCCTTTTATATACATAATTTGATTAACTAAAATAGCTTCAATCCCTATAGTAACTATGTATATAGCAAAAACTTTAAGTATTGGAATAGCATCCAAATATTTACTTCCACCATATATTAGTATTATTTCTTTTGCTAAAACAAATATCCCAATAGAAGCAGGAAAAAGAATTAAAAAATACATTCTTGAAATTTTATCCAATAAAGTTCTATATTGATCATGACCTTGATTTGCTATATAATTTGACATTCTTGGAATAGTTGCATAAATAACTGTAAGTAACAGAGTATTTATTATATTGCTTATACTTTGTGCTGTTGTATAATAAGCAACTGAATCCATTCCTATGTATTGACCAATAAAATATTTATCAAGTTGTGTGTATAAAACATTAGCATTAGACAATATAACAACTAAAAACATAGGTTTTATATGTTTTAGTAGTTTTAAATCAGAAAAATCAAAAGGTATTCTTTTTCTTATATATATAAAACTTACAATATTATTTAAAAAGGTAGATAAAACTAAAAGAATCATATATTCTTTTAAATTATTTGAAGTTCTAACAAGCATAAATAAGAAAATCACATAAATAATTCTAATTATTATAGTCTTTATTGTTATGAAATCATAATTTTCTAAGCCCTCATTTACCCATTCTGTATAAAAGATATTAGATAATAAATTAAAAGTTAATATCATGCATGTAACATATATTTCTGTTCCAGAATAATTTAATTGAACAAATACTATATATACAATAGTTGTTAATATATTTGTTATAAAAGTTAGGGTAAATAAACTAGTATATACCTGTGATAGCTTTTTGGGGTCATCTCTAACTCTACTTATTTCTCTCAATCCATATTGATAAACTCCAAAAGTAGCAAATATAAAAAAATATCCATATATTGTTTGAGAATAATTTACTGTTCCTATTAAGTCAGGTCCAAAAACTCTAAGGGTATATGGCCCTATAATTATTGGAACTACAACATTAAAAATATTTAATAAAAATTTGAATATTATGTTTTTTGATAGTGAATTTTTCATAATTTCTCCTCATAAAGAAACAATTCCATTTTTGAAATTGTCTAATACTCTTTATTTTTATTATTTTAAACTCATATTTTCTTACATTTATAAACAATATAGAAAAAAATATCATATTTATTTTAAAAATTCAATAAAATTTAATTATTTTTAAGGTTATGTTAAGATTTTACGCATTTTTATTAATTTCTATATTATTAATTATTAAAAGTTCAATTATTAAACTTCAATATTTTATACTTTACAAAATTAATAAAAAAAAGTTAAATATATGTTTTTTTAAATTCTTAGATATTTGTAAATAAACATTTCATTGGTTTATAATGATAGTTATACTAAAAACATTGTTTATTAATAGTATTTTTCTATTTATATTATTAATTTTATAGATATATAAAAATAATAAGGAGATGACTATTTTGCTTTTAAAAAATTTTAAAGATTATTCAGATGATGTTTTAAGCTACATAATAAAATCTCAGAAAATGCTATCTAAATGGATTTTTATTTTCTTTATCTCTTATGGTATTATAGCTTTTATGCTTGATATTAATACAAGTGTACTAATAATTCCTAACAAAATTGTGTATTTTTTAGAATGCATAATTTCATTATTAGGATATTACCTTTTTGGTTTTTACTTTAAAAAAAATAAGAAATATGCATTTATAAGTTCGTATTTAAACATATTTCTCATATTGTTTTTTTTAGAATTTCAATATTTTAATTCATATACCTTAATTATATGCATAATAATGGCTACTACAGTTACTATAATGGGACCAAGTGTATATTTCTTTTTTACTATTTTAGCTATTTTATCTATAGATACTTTTATTACTATTATGCATTACGGTAATACAGTATCAGCTCTACATATTTTTAATTACATACTAGACAATATTTTTGTCTTAAGCTTTTCAACCTGGATAAATATGTTCTTTTGCAAAATAAAATATACTGATATAAAACTTAAAAATGAACTAACTTATCTAAGTGAGACTGACGGATTAACAAAACTTCTTAACAGACAGGCTGCCAAAAATTTTGTTAATAAAAATTCTAAAATGGGCAATGATTCTGCTATGTTAATACTAGATCTTGATAATTTCAAACTAGTAAATGATAATTTTGGACATATGAAAGGTGATGATCTACTTAAAGAAGTTTCTTCTAATCTAAAAAAAATATTTAAAGATACGGATTGTATATCTAGATTAGGCGGAGATGAATTCATGATTTTCATACCTACTTTTAAAGATGAAGAGTATGTAATTAATAAGGCTAAAGAAATAATAAACTCTTTTCCTATTTATGTACATTCTGAAGAAGAAAAAATTGAAGTAACATGTAGTATTGGTATTGCACTTTCAAAAGATTGTAAAGATTCTTCATACGAAACCTTATACAAAAAAGCTGATTTAGCTATGTATGAAGCTAAAAATTCAGGTAAAAATCAGTTTATAATTTATACAGAAAAAGAGTTCTAGTAAAACTAGAACTCTTTATTTATGGTTGCGGGAGCAGGACTTGAACCTACGACCTTCGGGTTATGAGCCCGACGAGCTACCAACTGCTCCATCCCGCGATATTAAGTTACCTCTTTGGTATGTACTTAGTATATGCCTAATATCAGCATATGTCAAAGGTTATTTTCAAGAAATATATTCCTTATCAAGCTTAATACAACTAAGAGGCGCCTATAGCCCCATTACCTTTATTAAAACTTTTTTTAATTTTAGAGATATTTCTATTATATCTTAACATATTTTACTTAAGCCCTAATATTTTTCTTTGTTCTCTTATCAATGTAACTTCCATAATTGCTTAATAATATCCTTCTCACATCTGTGAATATATAAAATAAATAATATCCCCATACTCCACTCATAGTATTTAATATTATATCATTTATTTCAAAAAATCTTGCTGTATTTGGAATTACTAATGATAAAACTAATTGAGAAGTCTCCATAAAAAGAGCTATTACAAAACATATTTTAATTATATCTTTCAAATTTAATTTCTTGGAAAAATTAATACTGAATCCATTTTTCCAAAACTTATTTATAATACAGATAATTTTATTCCCTCTTTGATAAAGCAATGAATTCTGATTAAAATAACATAGAAAAAATGCCATTGGTGTTAATATAATTGAATTTCCAACTACCTGATATATTAGTCCAGATGCACCACCAGCTTTATATATCTCCATTAAGCTCCATATTGGTCTTAACCATATTTTAGGCATATTATAATGTAATTCATTTCCCCAAGCAAACTCCAAAGGAAAATATATTTTTGATGCAACACCTATTAAATATATACAAAACAAATCAAAAATAAAATTATCAAAGCTATATGCTTTTTTAGTTTTGCCAAATAAAACTGCATTTTTTTTATCTTCATTTAATATACATGCTCTTATAAAAATAAAAACTAAGATTCCTAAAAATAAAATTTGATTCTGAGAAATTACAATCATCTATTCTCCTTTTATACCATTTAATTCAAATAAAAACTTATATGTTAATTATAAACATAAATTGGGTATTTTAGTCAAAATAAATATATTCCATATCAAAGCATAATGCTCTAAGCTCCTAATAGCTTCATTGCTACTTCAAAAAATTTTTCAGTTTATTGAAAAATCTCTTATTAGCTCTATTTTAACTTAAAATAGAGCTAATAAAAAAGCGTTATATTAAAACTTAAAAGTTTCAATATAACGCTTTTTCATTTTATATTACTTATTTCTTTTATTTTTCTTTTTAAATTTTAATAATGATCCTAATGCTATAAGCGCAGCTCCTATATATGGTAATCTAACCGGAAGTCCAGTATTAGGTAATTTATTATTGTTCTCAACTAATTTAGGGTTAACTTTTACTATTCTTTTAACCTCTGTTTTGTTTCCATCTTTGTCCACTACTGAATATACTAGCTCATACTCGCCAGGCTTGTTTACATCTACAGCCCCTTTCACTTGAACCTTTGATGTTAAATCTCCATCTTCAGTGTCCTTAGCAGTAACTCCAGCCATAGGATCAAAGGCTGTTCCTTCTTTTATTTCTAAGTTATCTAATCCACTTATTACTGGTGAATCGTTGGTAACTACAGTTACAGTTATTGTCTTATTAGCCTTAGCTCCACCCTTATCTGTAACTTCATACACAACTTTATATTTTCCAGGAACCTTTGTGTTAACCTCATTAGTTACCACCTTTAAGCTTGATGTTAAGTCTCCATCTTCCTTCTCCTTAGCAGTAACTCCAGCTAATGGATCGAAGTCCTCTCCAGCTTTTATTGTTTTGTCTTCAACACTTATTGTTGGAACATTATTGATTTCAACTAATTTAGGGTTAACTTTTACTATTCTTTTAACCTCTGTTTTGTTTCCATCCTTGTCCACTACTGTGTATAATAGCTCATACCCGCCAGGCTTATTGACATCTACAGCCCCTTTTACTTGAACCTTTGATGTTAAATCTCCGTCCTCAGTGTCCTTAGCAGTAACTCCAGCCATAGGGTCAAAAGTTGTTCCTTCTTTTAGAACTAAATCCTCAGCTCCACTTATTACTGGTGAATCGTTACTAACCACAGTTACAGTTATTGTTTTACTTGTTTTAGCTCCACCCTTGTCTGTAACCTCATATACAACTTTGTATGTTCCAGGAACCTTTGTGTTAATCTCGTTAGTTACCACCTTTAAGCTTGATGTTAAGTCTCCATCTTCCTTGTCACTAGCAGAAACTCCAGTTAATGGGTCGAAGTCTTCTCCAGCTTTTATTGTTTTGTCTTCAACACTTATTGTTGGAACATTATTGATTTCAACTAATTTAGGGTTAACTTTTACTATTCTTTTAACCTCTGTTTTGTTTCCATCTTTGTCCACTACTGTGTATAATAGCTCATACTCGCCAGGCTTGTTTACATCTACAGCCCCTTTTACTTGAACCTTTGATGTTAAATCTCCGTCCTCAGTGTCCTTAGCAGTAACTCCAGCCATAGGGTCAAAAGTTGTTCCTTCTTTTAGAACTAAATCCTCAGCTCCACTTATTACTGGTGAATCGTTACTAACCACAGTTACAGTTATTGTTTTGCTTGTTTTAGCTCCACCCTTGTCTGTAACCTCATATACAACTTTGTATGTTCCAGGAACCTTTGTGTTAATCTCGTTAGTTACCACCTTTAAGCTTGATGTTAAGTCTCCATCTTCCTTGTCACTAGCAGAAACTCCAGTTAATGGGTCGAAGTCTTCTCCAGCTTTTATTGTTTTGTCTTCAACACTTATTGTTGGAACATTATTGATTTCAACTAATTTAGGGTTAACTTTTACTATTCTTTTAACCTCTGTTTTGTTTCCATCTTTATCTACTACTGTGTATAATAACTCATACTCGCCAGGCTTGTTTACATCTACAGTTCCACTTACCTTAACTTCTGATGTTAAATCTCCATCCTCAGTGTCCTTAGCAGAAACTCCTGTCATAGGATCAAAGGCTGTTCCTTCTTTTAGAACTAAATCCTCAGCTCCACTTATTACCGGCATATTCTCTTTTGTTGTATCTTCAAAGAAATTAAGCATTCTTCCTGTAAAGAAAACATCATTAGGATTTCCATAAGTATTAACAGCTTGAAGTTTAACAAACTTAGCTTTTGTTGGCTTAGATAAATTTAAAACCTTAAGGTTATAGTCATTTCTTAAGTTTCTTACTTCTCCAGACTTCTCCCAGTTAACTCCATCCATACTTGTATAAATATCTACATTCTTCAATATTCCATTATGTCCACTTGGTTTATACTCTATAGAAGTAACATATCTTGGTTTATCAAATTCTACAGCATAGAACTTATCACTTTCTCCCTTCCAAGTATTATGCCACCCTGTATTTATATTTCCATCTATCATATTTTTAGCAGCTGCATCCCCATTATTCTCTTGAGATGAATACTTATAAAGTGATACATTTTTTAGTTGTATATACTTTCTATTAGCTGGCTGATTATCTTCTGTAAAACTATACTCCACTGGCTCACTTTGCATCTTTGTTCCAGAGGCAATATATCTTACAAGAACCTTTTTATTTCCAAGTATTCTAGTGTTTTCTGCATCATATTTATTCCATGTTGCCCCATTATCTTCACTATATTCTAAATTTCCATTAAAGCCTCTAAATTGATTTTCAAGGTCATTAACATATAAATTTCTAGGTGCTTCATATTGAGTTATATCAATTTTGTATATTTCTGAAGTTCCAACAAGGGAAATTTGAATATCATCATCTTTATTTATTTTTTCAAGTTCTTCTTTACTTAAAGTTATTTCCTTTGCATCAGTTTCTTTTTTAGTTTGCCATCCATCTAAACTATATTCCCATCTTATTGATGAATTTGAATAAATGTCATTAATTTTAATCTTACCTGCATTTTCTCCGTCAAATGAGAATGTTGCAAGCTCTATGTTGTTTTCTCCCAACAAATGCTTTGCCATAGTTTTACATGCATTAGGTTGAACTGTATCCTTATCTGTAGCCATAGTAGCATTTTTTAGGGTCTTTGTTTTAAGCATATCAAAAATAACTTTATCTGATGCATTAGTTATATTTGGTTCAATAAGCTTCATAACATCTACAAATGGTAATGGGAAGAAAGCAAGGCCCTCTGCAACTCTTTTAGAAAGTTCTAAATAGTCGCTGCTTGTCTTATTACCAGCCTGTTTATATGCATTTATAAGACCAACAAGAGAATCAAGATTATAATTTTGAACTCCAAGTGCTTTATTGTAGATTTCTATTTGCTTTTCTGCATCATTTTTATAAACATCTGCAAGATAATTATAATACTGAGCTTTTATTAAATTATCATAATCATCAAGAGCTTTTTGAGCTAAAAGTATGTAGCTTACTGAATAGTATGAATCCCAGTCCTTAGATCCCCAACCTAATGGTAATCTTTCTCCTTTTTCAGACTGTACCCATCCTGAAATATCATTTCTAATATTCCATATTCCTTTACCTTCTGAATTTTGGCTATAAGTTAAAGTAGCTGCATGACCTGGTTGTCCTACAACAGCAGCTGGCATTCCAAAGACCTGAGAAAGATTTGCATAAGTTTTAGCTAATCCTCCACATACTGACCCTTCTTCAAATACCATCCATAGTTTATGTACTCCTCTTTTACCATAATCACTTAAAGAACTTATATTATATTTTTGATTCCATTTATCATAATTAGCTTCTTCATAATACTTGTCCTTATTATAGTTAAATCCTGATGTGTATGTTATATATGTATAGGCATCTAAATAATTACCTCCATTAGCTTTATTAGCCAATGCATGATTTACTAACCAATTGATTTCCTCATCATCAATTTTATTATCCATTACCCATCTCATAAGCTCTACTGGTAAATTCTTGAACAAATCAGTATTTCCACCTTGAGCCATTAATCCACTAGTATAAAGATTTTTGTAAATCTCATATCTTGTGCATGGATCAGAAGGCTTTGCATCTCCAGTCCAAAATCTTATAGTTTTTGCATGGCTAATTGATGTAGAAATGGCCATTTTTAAATATAATTCTCCATTTGCTTGATCTTCAAAATCACTCTTATGCTTTTCATAAATATCAGCAAAAGCCTTCATTGAAGTAGCATAACTTCCGCCACCTTCAATTTCTCCTCCAGTAATATAAAGTTTAAGCGCCTTATCATCATTCACAAACCAATTAATAGCATTTTCATATTTTGAACCTATTTTTGCAACTGACTGAATAGTATTAAATCCAACTCTCTTTACAAAGGTTCTCTGTAGTAATAACTTTTCATACTCTCCAGTTATAGGTGCATTAATATCATACTTACTCTTTATAAGCTGATCATAATATTCAACCTTTTTAACACCAGCTAAATACTCACTACTAATATCATAATTAGGTTTCATAATTCTTGGTGAGCCATAAACAGCATGATCATTTCCATTAGATCCATTATCATTTGCTGTTAGCTTTAAATATTTAGCTCCTTTAATGTCTACATCAATAAAAGCTGCATTTTTATTACCCTTTAAAACATCTGTTCTAGCTAATTCTGTCCATATTTTCCCATCATTAGATATAGAAACTGTAACCTTTATTCCATTTCCTTTATCCCACTGAGATCTATCAATTCCTACGTAGGTAGTAAACCTTGAGTACTCTTGAGAATACTTAGAAACATCATAAACAACATTTGAATTAGCATGTGCTCCAATTCCCTTGTCAAACTGAAGAGCTTCTCCATCAACATTTAAAGTTATTTTTCCACCATCAATATTTTGATTTATTCTAATGCTTCCCCATGAAGTATTAGACATATCTTTTACATATTCCAAATCTGATAAAAATAAATAATTTTCATTATTTTTATCATTTTGATTACGTACTATTGGATTGTTTTTAACACTTTCCTTTGCCAAAACAACACTTGAATCCTGTAATGGAAGAGAAGTAATCAAACATCCAGTTAAAAATCCACAAATTTTCTTTTTGTTATCCATAATTCCTCCAAAACTAAATATTAGGCTCTATTTTTAAAACATAATTGATTTATAGATATAAGCGAAATATAGCTAGAAATCAACCTCCACTTAAAACAAAGCTAAATATTAATATATCTTTTAATAAATAATCTTCACTTAATTTCAGTACAGTAATTTATATTTACTGTTGTAGTTTAATTGCAATTGATATATTTTATTTAATAATAATTTTTCATTAATTATAATATACCACTTCTATCCAGGCAAAATAATGAAATAATTATATATTATATAACTAAATCTTAATCCATCAAATTTTAATAATAAAACTCCTATTTAAATTTAAAATTTAAATAGGAGTTAAAAAAATAAAATAAACAGAATTACTTTTTTTCAATTTTTTTCTATAAAAAATATTTGATTCTTCATAAAAATTTAAATTTTTATTCATTTATAGCTTATAATCATAAATAAAAAAATTCATTTTTGCTCTTTGTCCATTAATATTAAATATATGTTCTTTTTCCTTTCGTCTTATCATTCCTTTATGCTCATAAAAACCATAATTACAGCTTGTGTCAGTAAAGAGATAAAACTCCTGAAGTTTTTCTTTTTTCATATAATCAATAACTTTTTCAAATAGCATTTTTCCTATCCCTTTACCACGACATGAAGAATCTATAGCAAACAATGCCAATTCTGCTGGATATTCTTTTCCACACTCTTGTAAAAGTTCTTTATCTATTCCATTTACACTTTCAAAAATCTTTGAAACCTTTCTTCCTTCTTTAGAAAGAAGTAATGATGTAACATGCTTTATATGTTGAAATTTTAATTCAAGAGGACACTTATGCTTAGCTTTGTTATTTGCAAGAATAATTCCCACTGGCTTTCCATTATGAAGCGCTACACAAGAAAAGGTATATCTTGTTAAACAACTGCTCAAAAAAACTCTAGCTAATTTACAAGCAGTTTCTGGACTACTAAAGTCATCATAATGCCAAGTTTCCCTAATAATATTTTCTAAAGCTTTAAAATCTTCTTTTTTATATTCTCTTAATATAATTTGCATACCCTACCATCTCCTTGTTGTTTATTTGAACATTTTCTATAATAAGGTATACAGTAACTGTAACGTCAACAAATAAAAGGAGAAAAAATGAATAAAAATTCTATTAAGTTAACCACAGCACAATTTGCTAAATTACACAATGTAAACAAGAGAACACTGCACTATTATGATAGTATTGGTCTATTTTCCCCTAACTCAAAGGGGGAAAATGGATATAGATATTATGATTTATCACAAAGTATGGATTTTGAATATATACTCATGTTAAAGGAGCTAAATATGAGTATTGAAGAAATCACAAAGTATATGAAAAACCCTACCCCTGAAAAATTTATAGATCTGGCAAATATTAAAGAAGAAGAAATAGATCAGCACATAAGAAAATTGACATATATAAAAAAAATAATACAAAAGAAAAAAAATCAAATAGAATTATGCAAAACAATAAACAACTCACAAGTTAAACTAATTAAATGCAAAAAGGAAAAGTTAAATTTTTTACCTTATGACTTTTCAGAGGATGATATATCTACCCTGTTTTCACATATTAAGACTCTTTGGAATATTGAAGAAATACGCATGGGGGTTGGAGGAGTGATTTCTGTTAAAAAAGTTATAAACAATGACTTTACAAAATATGATGGAATCTACACACCAGCATTAAAAAATACTCCAAAGGAAAATATTTTTTATAAACCAGAAGGAGACTATATTTGCTATTATCACAAAGGGACATGGGATACCTTGCCACAGGCATACAAAAAGATGCTTTCTTTTGCAAAGGAAAATAATTTAATATGCACAGGATATGCTTATGAAATAGGTATGAATGAATTTGCTATCTCCAAAGAAGAAGATTATATAACAAAAATTATGATTAAAGTTGAGGAAAAACTCTAAGCGAATTAAGAGTTAAAATTGATAAAATAAAATTCTACTGGATTCTTAAGCTTATTAATTTCACCATCTTTAACTTAAAGACTTTTTTCCTATTTATATACCTAAATATTATTTTAAACTAGGTTAATTTCTAGCTATAGATGAAAGACCATCTTAATGAGCAATTAGAGTTTCATTGTTTACGTAAGAATAATAGCGTTAAGAAGCGAAGCTGTTTGACCGAAGGGAGTTCTTCGCTTTAGATATTATTCTGGAGTAAACAATAGAAACTCTTTGTGAAATTAAGTTAGCTCTGAATATATAGCTAGAAATCAACCCCACTTAAAACATAGCCAATCTATTTAAAGTTTTTCATTCCAACACATTGCCATTTCCAGAAGTCTTTACACATATCTTCTAAGTTTTTCTCAGCCTTCCATCCTAACTCCTTTTCAGCCTTTAATGGATCAGCAAAGCTAATAGCAATATCTCCTGCTCTTCTCTCAACTATCTTATAAGGAATCTCCTTGCCTGATGCCTTTGAAAAAGCATTAATTATTTCTAATACAGAATATCCTTGACCAGTTCCTAAGTTATATGTGCTAACTCCTGAACCATCCTTTAACTTTTTCATAGCAGCCACATGCCCTTTGGCTAAATCCACAACATGTATATAATCTCTTACACCAGTTCCATCTGGAGTATTATAATCATTTCCAAAGACTCTTACATACTCTAACTCACCATCAGCAACCTTTGAAACATAAGGCATAAGATTATTTGGTATTCCATTAGGTAACTCCCCAATTAACCCACTCTCATGAGCTCCAACTGGATTAAAATATCTAAGTAATACAATGTCCCATGAATTATCTGATACATATATATCTCTCAAAATATCCTCTGTCATTGTCTTGCATCTGCCATAAGGATTTGTTGCAAAACCTGATTGAAGCCCTTCATGTACAGGGACAATCTCACTTTCTCCATAAACTGTAGCTGAAGAACTGAATATAAACTTCTTAACATTATGATTTTTCATAGCTGTTAAAAGATTTAAAGTTCATATAATATTGTTATTATAATATTCTAAAGGCTTTTCAACAGATTCTCCAACTGCCTTAAGTGAAGCAAAATGTATAACAGCATCAATCTTTTCATTTCTAAAAACAGAATCTATATCTTCAAAGTTTACTAAATCCCCTTCATAGAACTTAATTTTTTTCCCTGTTATATCTTCAACTATACCCTTAACTTCTTTTCTACTATTCACTAAGTTATCAATAACAACAACAGAATTACTATTATCTTTTAATAACTCTATTATTGTATGGCTTCCTATATATCCAATTCCACCAGTTAGTAATATATTCATTTTAATCGCTCCTAAACATAAAATATAGTTTAAATTGTAGCATAAGTTAATTTAAACTTTCAAAATTAATTATATATGTTGTATCAAAAAAACTGCATTTATTTCTTAACTATTAGGCTCAATAGTTCATTTAAAGAATAGAGTCTATATAATGTAGTTTTTCATTTACAACATATATAAAAAACAAACATACAATTACATATAAGTTGCAATTATTTTTTAGGCTTTTTTTCAGCCTTCTTTTCATCCTTTTTTTCAGTTTCTTTTCCTGTAAAAATTTCTTTCTCTGATAAACCTTTTAAATACTCAACAAAGCCCTCTCTAAGCTCTGGTCTTCTTAAAGCATATTCAACTGTAGCTTCTAAGAATCCAAGCTTATCTCCAACATCATATCTTCTTCCTTCAAAGTCATAAGCATACATAGCTTCTTGACCCATAAGTTCTAAAAGAGCATCTGTTAATTGGATTTCTCCACCCTTTCCAGGTTTAGTGTTTTCTAATATCTCAAATATTCTAGGTGTTACTATATATCTTCCAAGTATAGCAACATTTGAAGGAGCTTCTTCTTTAGAAGGTTTTTCAACTAATCCTTTAACCTTATAAACATTTCCTTCAATGTGTTTTCCATTAACAATTCCATACTTAGAAACATCTTCATGAGGAACAGTTTGTACACCTAATACACTAGTTCTATACTCATTATAACAATCTATAAGTTGTTTTAAACAAGGTTTTTCCTCATTATAAACTACATCATCACCAAGTAATATGGCAAAAGGTTCATCCCCTACAAAAGTCTTAGCACAATGAATAGCATGTCCAAGTCCTCTTGGCTCTTTTTGTCTTATATAGTGAATATCAACCATATCTGATATATCCCTAACTAAGTCTAAAAGCTCAGTTTTACCAGCCTTTTCAAGCTCCATTTCAAGCTCAACAGATTTGTCGAAGTGATCTTCAATGCATTTCTTACTTCTTCCTGTTATTATAAGAATCTCTTCAATTCCAGAAGCTATAGCTTCCTCAATAATGTACTGAATAGTAGGCTTATCCACTATAGGAAGCATCTCCTTAGGTTGGGCCTTTGTTGCGGGTAAGAATCTAGTTCCAAGACCTGCTGCTGGTATAATTGCTTTTCTTATCTTTTTGTTCATTTCCATATCCCCTTTATTAAGTAAAAACTTTATTTTTATTATCTTCTATAATATATTATCATGCTAAAATGTATTAAAAAAAAGGCTAATTAACGTTTGTAAACTAATCATTTTGATCATACATTTTCACCATATATATAATATCATTTTTTGAGTGTCGTATTTTGTTCTTTTTTGTTGCAAATCATATTTTTAAGTTCCTTCTCAATCTTCTCCATAATCTTTTTCTTCTTATACCTAACAGCTCCAAAACTCATTTCATCCTTATGTGCTTCATAATACTTCTGCAAGTTTCCTCTCTCCTCATTAATATAGAAGATAAACGCTCTTTCTTCCTCACTTAAACTTGCCATAGCACTTAGTAACAATCCAATCTCCTCTCTATCCTCAAAATCCTTTTCCATTGAAAAATCGTCCTCCAAAGTGTCCTTAATTGTGATATCCTCCCCTATTGGTGTGTCCAAACTTGAAAACTTCATAGCAAACTCTTTTCTTCTTAACATACTTCCATATTTATTTCTCAAAAGAATAGTTATGAATGCTACAAAATCTATTCCAAAGCTTCCATCATACTTCTTAACCCCATCCATAAATTCAAGCCACCCTATCTGCTCTAAATCTTCCCTATCATAACCCTTTATGAAATACTTAGTTGAATACTTATATATCAATCCTTTGTGAATCTCAAAAAGCTTTTCCACGGCTTCTTTATTTCCATTTTTCCCCTCTATTAATAAAATATCTACCATTTCTTTATTCATAAACCATATCCCCTAACCCATATATTAAATTTGACTGACTTTTAATTATCTGACACACCTAAAAAACTCAGTCTTACCCTTTAACCATTGATATTACTTGTTTTAGACATAGTCTGCTCAAAATGACATACTTTTTCTTATTTTGTATACTATGTTATATACATTACTTATTTTTTATTATTTTAATTTAAGTATTTTTTACATACTATATAAATAGAAAAAGTACGTCAATTAAGTCGAAAGTATTGAAATTGCTAAAAAACCTCTGGTTTTCATTCTGTCAAAAGTTTGACTAAACTCTGTCATTATAACTTCATCAATATAGATTATGTTAAAATCACCTCTGCATATTTAGTCCTTATTCCTTTCCAAAATCTAAGCTCAGCCCTAGCCCTCTCAACCTGAAAATTACTCTCTAACTCCCTATTAAACTTTATTTGTGATAATGCTTTAAACCCTGCTTCTTCACAAAACTCCTTATAACTATCATAAAATTCACGTCTAACGCATTGAAACTTTTCATCAAGCTCACAACACTCTTCAACAAAAGAAATAACATTATTGTTATCGCGCTTATAATCCTTTTTAATATCATCTGTTATCTTATTCTCACTAAACTCAAAGTTATTTTCATATAATCTTTTTAACCCTTCTAAAGCCCAATTTAATATGCCTTCCTTTTCCTTTTGGAACTTAGCTTTTAGATGCTTGTCCACCTTACTTTTTTCTATTTGCCTAGTAAATGGAACAATTATAAGCCTTCTATAGAACCCTTCCGTCCTATCCACATAGTTTCTAGGTAATTCATTACAACTAAAGACAAGTCTTGAGAATGGCTTAAATTTAAATGGATTCTTATTTTTCTTTTCTGCCATCAAGTAGTCCTCTCCTGTTACCACCTTAAATATACCTGTATCATCTATTGATTTACTTGGAAGATCTGAGAATACATTGGCTAGTTTCCCTAGAAGCTCTGCTGTTTTAAACTTGTCTCCAATATCTTGCCAGGGTATATTACTTACATTGATTTTCCCAAGTAGTAAGTATTCCACCACCCATAAAAGTGTACTTTTACCTGTTCTAGCTGGCCCCCAAAATACAAAGGACTTTTGAGCAGCAGTATTAGTGGTAAGTAAATACCCTACTATCTCCTGAACTAAGGGAATTAGCCTACAATCTAAAACTTCACTTAAAAATTTCTTAAATTGGGGACAATCAGCATGAGGATTATACTCTACATTAAGCTGAACTGTACTTAAATAGCTAGGTGTATGCTCCTTAAAGCTCCCATCTCTAATGTCCAAAAGCCCATTTCTTGTATTAACTATATAAGGATTCCTATTAAAATCATCAAAATCTCTAGAAACAAGTATGTCCCATTGATTCCTACAATCTCTAATAGTCCCCATAGTGCAATAATTAGGTAGCATATAATCCATGATTATCCTTCCTGCTTCCTTCTCCCCACTAATGTTATAAACTCCATTTTCATATATCAAAAATGATTCTCCTCCATAGTAAACATGCCTAGTTTCACTTAAATGCTTTGCCAAAACAAAGGGTAGAAACTTAAGCCCTTTGTCCTGCTCCTCATACCATGGAAGATTACCACCATTCTTTTGCTTATTATCCTTCTTCCCCTTAGCTTCATTACCCTTATCCTTCTTAAACTTCCTAATAATCTCCCTATAAAATGCAATAAGATCCTTTGGATTCTTAATCTTTAAATAATTAGCCAAGTCCTCCTCAATAAGACTCTTCCCTAGGGCTGCTCCAATGTTATACATATAATTCTCTATGAATTTAAGAGCAGTATCCACATTTGTGGCATTAGAAACCTCACTAACTTTTAAGGTTTTTATACACGCTCTAAGCTCCTTCACAGTTAAAGGCTTAAAAGCTAAGGATGCTGGACTTTTACAATTACAGGTCTTTCCTAACTTCTTGCAGGTATATCCCCTATCCTTAAGTGTTTCACAAGTCATAGGGCCTGTCCCAGACTTTAGAAAATTACTTATCTTGCCATTAGTTTCCCTCTCACTATAGGTCTTATAACCCTTACTAAACTCATGAATTCTTTCACTTCCTCCACTAAAAAGAGCAAGGTTAGTAATCATTCCATGCCATAAAGGTTCAGAAAGAGTTTTTGAATTATTCTTGCAGTGCTTTATAAAATCACACTTAAAACAAATAACCTCTAATCCATTCTGAGTATTTAGTCCTTCTTCCCCGCCATTACTTATTAATGATGCTTGTCCATTTAATTCACTTCTTTTGTGAACATCATCACTTATTGGATGTGATTCTCCACTTAATGCACTTGCTTTATAAATATTGCTACTTATTGATGGTACCTGTCCAATAAACTCATTTGAACAACTATATGATTCTTGTTGTTTCTTATTAGTTAACTCTCCATCTATTATGTTAATTGGTTTATTCTCTGAAATATTATCATCTGACATGCTATGCAAGTTATCTTCATTCTTATATGAAACTTGCTCTTTAGATTTGTTATTTAGATTTTCTTCACTACTTATTGAAATGTTATCTCTGTTTATTAATGTACTCTCTTGTAAATCACTATGATAATTTGAAATGTAACTCTCTAAATTCTTATTATTGTTTTCAATACCTACCTGGCATAATTCTTCTATATCCCTTTTAAAATCACCTAACTGAATTTCATTCCATGATATCAGTGAAATATTTTTATCATGTAGATTTATGCTTGTCCAATTAGTTTTTCCTATACTGATTTCACCTAAAGAATAGGTTGTCCACTCTGCTACTTCTAAAGCATCAGTATTTAAATGAGTGCTTGTCCACCATACACCTTCAGCTCTTATTTTTTCTTGCCCATCATATATCCACTCTATTTCTGAATCTCTTTCTTCTTTATTATAATGACCTTTGATTTTTTCACTCTTTATGATTTTATCATCATTTACGCTAAACTCACTTTCGCTATAACTAAGCTCTTTTTCTAATTCATCTTGGGTATATACTAGGCTTGGATTAAGCTTTATGCATTTCACCCTTACTGGTTCCTCTTTACAATGATAGAAACCTGGAACTCTCATTACTCTGCTTTCATTTATACAGCTTCCATCTCCATTGAAATACTTGGCCAATTTCTTCTGTATTCCCCTAAACCTTTCTACCTCTCCATCCTTTATTAGAAAATACACATGAAGAGATTTTCTAGTTTGCACTATTATGCTAGGCTCTATGGGAAACTTACTTATATTATCTAACTGCTCTTCTAAGGAAAGAGTATCACACTCAAAGAACTGAGCATTAATCTTCTTTATCTTACTATCACTATTCCCTCCAGAGTTAACCACAAAGAATATTCCTCTCTCAGCCTCATTATGAGCCATTAAAACCTTACTCCTAGAAGAAAACTCCTTAATATCAAAACTTAGGTTCTTTCCTTTAAAGTCTGTCCCCTTCTTATCTGAAAAGACCCTGATATTAATCCTCTCACTAGGCTCCTTAGAGTTGTCACCTTTAGTAAAACATTCAAGAAACCTTTTAGCCTCATTTAAGTCCCACTTCCTAAAACCATCTTTATTCAATTTTTCAACACCCCTTTATTACTCTGTTTTAGGTCTTATTTCATTTTAGCTAGCCTTTCCACACTATTTATTCCTTATGCTATGTTTTAAATCATCACATACTTAAAACAAAGCCATCTCCTTAAACCTCATCAAAGTTATATCCCACAGAATACTCAACCTTTAGTGGTATATTAAAATCCTTAAATGGAGGTCTTTCCATACAATCCTTTATAAATGCTATGGCATCCTGCACCTTGTCCTCTCTAACTTCAAATAATAGTTCATCATGTATTTGTAGTAGTGGTTTTATATAGTCTCTTTCTGGTAATTCCCTTAGTATTCTCCCCATGGCTATTTTTATTATGTCTGCTGCTGTTCCTTGTATTGGAGTGTTTAAGGCACATCTTTCTGCCACAGCTCTCTTATTCCAATCCTTAGACCTTATATCCATTAAATAACGTCTTCTACCAGTTCTACTACTTGCATATCTCCTATATCCCACAATTTGCTTTGTGTTATTTTGCCAAGTTGAAAGCCTTGGATATCCGTCTTTTATGCTTCTTATAATCTTTTCGCAGTCTCTTTCACTTATATTGATTCCACCCTTGTACATAAGTGTCTTTTGAAGACCTCTAGGAAACAATCCAAAGAAAACACCAAAGTTACAGTTCTTTGCTATGGTTCTTCTCTTCTTAAACTCCTCATGATTCTTGTCCATAGCCTCCTCTAAGGGAATATTATATATAATAGAAGTTGTTATTGCATGAATATCTCTATCCTCCATAAAAGCGTTAATCATCTTTCTATCCTTACAATAATAAGCTCCAACCCTAAGTTCAATCTGAGAAAAGTCAAAATCCAAGAAAACATGGTTAGGTGAAGGAATAAAAAGCTTTCTAATACCCAAATGATCATTGTCCTTTCTAGGAAGGTTCTGAAGATTTGGATTCTTGCTAGAAAATCTACCAGTCTCAGTTCCCATGGAAAAGAAGTCTGTATGAATCCTATCTGTCTCAGAATTCAAAAGTTTCCCTAAAGCTTCTATATAAGTAGATTTAAGCTTACTAACTCTCTTGTGCCTCTTTATACAATCTATAAGGTAATCACCCTTTGGAAAGTTTTTAACACACCAATTCCCAAGAAGAATCAAGCTCTCATCATCTAATGAAGGCTCCCCCTTTTCAGATACCTTAAGAACTGGAAGGCTCAAATCCTTAAATATAAAGTCCTTAAAATCCTGTGTTTGAAGATTACTACCAAGGTTAATATCCCTATTTGCAAAGTTTAAAATCTCTCTCTTACAAAATTCAATCTCTTCCTCTGCTCTCCTGTTAAACTCCTGCAAAAGTTCCTTATTAAGGGCAATACCATTCTTTTTCATAATGCCAGTGTAAACTGCTGCTGGACTTTCCACCCTTTCACACACAAGCTTATGTTCGGGTATATAAGTCAGGAACCACTGGTTAAACCAGTTATAAAGTCTCAAAGTAAAATCACTATCAGCACAGGCATACCTTATGGTTTCCTTATGCTCAGAATTTAAATTATCAAAGTGTGTTCCATTAACCACATCCAAAAAGCAAGGTAAATCCTCATTAAATATCTCTCTTGCTAAGGTTTTAAGTCCACTATCTCTTAAAGTCCTAAACTCTCCAAAAGAATTTTTTAAAGTTAGCATACTAGCCATCATAGTGTCAAAAACGGGTTCTTTAATCACAATTCCATACTCATAAAGGAAGGAAGATTCATAAGCAATGTTGTGAGCAACCTTTATAAGGCTCTCATTGTGAAAAATAAAGCCCTTAAGCCAAGCTATCATTCTATCCACATGTTGAACATTTCGTCCGTTTCTATGTCTCAAAGGAATGTAAATACCAGTACCTTCCTTAACAGAAAGGGAAATACCAACTATGTGTCCCTTATTTGGATCTAAAGCAGCCTTCTTATCATTTAATCTAAGCCACTCATTCTTTGGTGCACACTCAATATCAAAGGCAATAACCTTGTTATCATGAATGTTTAAATACTTCATAGCCTCACTAATAGTAAAAACAGATTTATACTTTTCCATACTTTTCTCTCCTTATATAACAAAATTTCATTAGTCTTAACATTCTTATTGTTACTCTTAAACTCTCTGTTGTTACTTTCAATATTTTACTTACGCTCTAAAGTTACTCCCACTATTTTAGTATGCTATCCCCTTATTTCTTATCTCTTCAATTTCTCTTAAAGTTTTTAAATACTATTATTTGCTCTGCTTTTCAAATTCTTTTGATTAACACACACATTTTATTATCACTACTATCCTTCTTTAAATAATCTAAGTGTTATACAACTATCTCCATTTAAATCATCAATGTTTCACATATTGTATATCACTTACTTCCTGTATTTAATTTCATTATATACCTTTTTTTACCATATATAAAATCTTATTTTTCCCCAAAATATTTAATTATCCTTTAAAAGCTCTATATTTATCCCTTTTTCTTACAATTACTAACAGTACTTGTATTTCCCCTAAATTAATTATTGCTTTCTCCTTGTCTTACTGATACAATTAAGTTGTAACTATTTTACATTTATAGAATTTTAAGAGAATTACTGTGGTTAAAAGCATAAAATTAAGCTAATATCTACTTATCAATTTTCTTTAATTATTATTAAAATTTGATATAGTAGATAAAAACTTGAGGCTAGCTTAATATTTAATCTCTTGAAATACAGCTAATTTAGTTAACTTAGCTTATTAAAGCATTTATATAAAGGAGGGCTATTATGTTTATTGGCTATAGGTTACAAAAATTAAGAAAAAAAAGAAAATTAACTCAAAAGGTGTTGGCAAAAAGAGCTGGTATATCAAGTTCATATCTTGCAGATGTAGAACACAACAGATATAATCCTAGCTTAGATACCATAGAATCACTTGCAACCGCCTTAAAACTAGATATAAAATCCTTCTTTGATGATAATCTTTTAGAGGATTCATATTACTTAAAACCACTTAATGAAGAAACTGAAGAAGTTAAAGAACTACTAGATAATGATATTGAAGAACTTTCTGATAATAAAATTCTTGAAAAGGAAATAGCACAACCTTTAAATATTTCCTGTTTATCAGATAAAGAATTAAGAAACATTGAAGATGACTTAAATATAGCACTTACCCATTTAGATGATTTAGAAAATGAATTGATGATTGGTGAAAATGTGCTAGACTTAGAAACTAGAGAAATACTTAAAAATAGCCTAAGGCACTCAATGCAGGTAGCAAAAGTTATTGCTAAAAGCAAGTTTAATCCTAAAAGAAAATAATGCTTACTGCTATTAATTTTTAGATAAGTTTGGTTTAGTGGTTAGTTTATCTAAGAATTAATTTGATATTTAATCAAAGTTTTCTTAAATACTAATCTAAAATAAATATAAATTTTATCTAGAAATTAAACCACTGGCTTTGTTTTAAATTAAGTTTAATATAAAACAAAGCTAAAAAACATTTTTTGAATCTTAATAGAAAATAGAAAATTAATAAACACACTACACACTTTAAATTCACACATAACACTATTATCCTTCAGATAATGAATAATTTATTATTTGGAGGGAGGGAGTTTGATATCTTAATGGAATAACCATTAAGTTCAAACAATCATTATGGAAATAAAAGAAATAGTACAGCAATTAGTAAATAAATATGGAACAAGAGACCCATTCATCTTAGCAAAAGCTAGAGGAATACTTGTATGTAAAGAAAACTTAGGAAATATTCTGTATGGTTATTCAAGCTATTATAAAAGAGCAATGTCCATACACATAAATTCAAATTATGAAGAAGAAACACAAAGGCTTGTTTGTGCTCATGAACTAGCTTATTTATTACTATACCCAAAATCAACTTGTCATGTAGTACTTGATTTATCAACAAGCAAAAACCCTGACTTTGAAAAATATATAAAAATGTTTATGGCTCATTTGCTTATTTCTGATGAGATGCTTGAAAAGTATGCAGGGGAAAAGGTTGAAAGACTAGCTGAATGTGAAGGAATTCCTTTGGAGTTAGTTGAGCTTAGATTAGCTCAATAGTTATTAAGCTTATAATAAAAATAAAGTTGTAAAATATAAAAACTAATTTTACAACTTTATTTATATATAATTCTCTTATTGCTTTTTAAATGAATCTAAGCTCTTATTATCATAAATATACTCTTGTATTTGATCTAAGGTAGCTTGTCTATCGTATACTAAATACCAAACTCCATTAATCATTTTTCCTTCACAATAACCATCTAATGGGAATCTAGCAAGCTCTAAGTTTCCTTTTATTAATGGTGCTGCATCTGTAGCTAATTTAATCATATCCATAGAAGACATATTGGTTTCTACATAAGGTAAAAACTCATCTATTAATGAAGGGTACTCACTTGTTGGTGTTGATTTTAACTTTTCAAAAATTGCTTCTAAAACAACTCTCTGTCTTTCCGTTCTCTTATAATCCCCACCAGTAGCATGTCTTATTCTTGAATAAGCTAAAGCTTCAGCTCCATTTAAAGTTTGCTCTCCAGCTGAAGTTATTCCTGGTATATGAGAAATTTCCTCTTGAGTTATGTTAATCTGAACTCCTCCAATTTTATCAATAATCTTAGGAAGAGAAGTGAAATTAACAGCCATAAAATCTTCAACATTAACCTTAAAATTCTCATTTAAAGTTTTCATTGCAAGCTCTGGCCCACCAAAAGCATAAGCATGAGTTATCTTATCATCTCCATGACCTGGTATATCAACATAAGAATCTCTCATAATAGAAGTTAACTTCATAACTTTATGTTGCTCATCTAAAGTAAGAATCATAATAGCATCACTTCTACCTCTTTTGCCTTGAGGAGCATCAATACCAAATAAAGCAATATTCTTTATATGCTTTTCTTCCTCAACTTTTACTTTATCTATGGATAAATTATCCTTGTTAACTTCAACTTTTTGAACTTTGTTAAGTTTAGAGTTTATGTAATAATATCCTCCACCTAGTGCTATAAGCAATATCAACACTATACTACTTACAATATAAATAACTTTTTTACTTTTTTTCTTCTGGTGTTTACTATCTTTTCTCATGATATCCCCTTTTTCCACTTTTAATCTTTTCCATTTTAGGAATCTCATATTAAATTATATCATGAAATAAAATTTATAGTAAGTCAAACCATTCAATATTCTACTTTATTTTACTTTTATTTCAAGCTTTATTGTTCCTAAATAATAACACTTATTTAATTACAAAATCCATCCCATCACGTTTGTGTTATTTTAAACAACATAAATATTCTATTTTTATTTTTTATTGTAATTTAAAACCATATTTAGTATAATAATAGTATTCTAAATATAAAACTCAATTCCACAATTGTTATTTTAAATAACAATTGTGGATTTTTGAAAGGAAGATACATAAACATGAAGAAATTATCACCATCTCTTCTAGCAAAAAAGGTTACAGAAGCTAGAAAAGAAAAAAATATTACACAACAACAATTAGCAGATTTAACTAATATAAACCGTGCGATGATTAGTCGTTTAGAATCTATGGATTATATACCATCAATTCCTCAATTAGAAAAGTTAGGTGAAGTTCTTGATTTTGAACCTATTTCATTATTTGTAAGTGAGGAAACTAAAGATTCTTCTTTAGAAAAATACTCTCCTCTTAATATTGCAGTAGCCGGTACTGGTTACGTTGGATTATCTATTGCAACCTTATTAGCACAGCACAATCATGTAGTAGCAGTTGATATTATTCCTGAAAAGGTTCAAATGATTAATGATAAGCAATCACCAATCCAAGATGATTATATTGAAAAATATCTTGCCGAAAAAGAATTAGACTTAGTAGCTACTACTGATGGAAAAGCTGCATATAAAGATGCAGACTTTGTTGTAATTGCTGCTCCAACTAACTATGATAGCAAGAAAAATTATTTTGATACATCTGCTGTAGAGTCTGTTATTGAATTAGTTTTAAAGGTAAATCCAAATGCAATAATGGTTATAAAATCTACAATTCCTGTTGGTTACACAGCTAGTGTACGTAAAAAATATAATACTGAGAATATTATATTCAGCCCTGAATTCTTAAGAGAATCAAAAGCATTATATGATAATCTTTATCCAAGCCGTATTATAGTATCTACTGATACTAATAATGAAAGATTAGTAAATGCAGCTCACACTTTTGCTTCACTTCTTCAAGAAGGTGCTATAAAAGAAAATATCCCTACTTTATTTATGGGATTCACTGAAGCTGAGGCTGTAAAATTATTTGCCAATACATATTTAGCTCTACGTGTATCTTATTTCAACGAATTAGATACTTATTCTGAGATGAAAGGATTAGATACTAAAGCAATTATTGATGGGGTATGCTTAGATCCAAGAATAGGAACTCACTATAATAATCCAAGCTTTGGATACGGTGGATACTGCTTACCAAAGGATACAAAACAATTACTTGCAAACTATGACGATGTTCCTCAAAACATGATGAGTGCTATAGTTGAAAGTAATCGTACAAGAAAAGACTTTATTGCAGATAGAGTTTTAGAACTTGCTGGTGCATATGAGGCAAACAGCTCATGGGATGCTTCAAGAGAAAAAGAAGTTATAATCGGTGTTTATAGATTAACTATGAAGAGTAATTCTGATAACTTCCGTCAAAGTAGTATCCAAGGAGTTATGAAACGTTTAAAAGCTAAAGGTGCTACTGTAATTATTTATGAGCCTACATTAGAAAATGAAACTACATTCTTTGGTTCAAAAATAGTAAATGATCTTAATAAGTTTAAGGAATTAAGTAATAGTATTATAGCTAATAGATATGATGACTGTTTAGATGATGTAAAAGAAAAAGTTTATACAAGAGATTTATTCCAAAGAGATTAATAAAAACTTAAGCCTCAGAATTGAAATTTCAATTCTGAGGCTTTTTAAATACTTTAAACATTATAAAATTCTTTATACCACTCGGCAAATTTTCTTAATCCAGTTCTTAAATCAGTACTTGGCTTAAATCCAAATTCTCTTTCTAAAGGTGTTGTATCAGCATATGTAACTGGTACATCTCCAGGTTGCATAGGTACAAGCTTCTTATGAGCTTCAAAGTCATAGTCTTTAGAAAGTACTCCTGCTCTAATTAACTCTTCCTGAAGAATTGTCACAAAGTCAAGTAGATTTTCCGGATTACTATTACCTATGTTATATACTGCATATGGAGGTATTGGTAATCCATCTTCTCCATTTTTCTTCTCTGGTGGAGCTTGCATAACACGTTTTACTCCTTCAACTATATCATCTATGTATGTAAAATCACGTTTGCAATTTCCATAGTTAAATATCTCTATAGTTTCACCTTTTAAAAGCTTATTTGTAAATCCAAAATACGCCATATCAGGTCTTCCTGCTGGACCATATACTGTAAAGAAACGAAGTCCTGTAGATGGAATATTATAAAGCTTACTATAAGCATGAGCCATTAACTCATTAGATTTTTTAGTCGCTGCATATAAAGATACTGGATTGTCCACTTTATCATCTGTAGAATATGGTACTTTCTTATTAGATCCATATACAGATGATGAAGATGCATATACAAAATGATCAACACCTTTTTCACCATTATCATAAGAATGACGACAAGCTTCTAATAAGTTATAAAAACCAATTAAATTAGCTTCAACATAAGCATCTGGATTTGTAATTGAGTAACGAACCCCTGCCTGTGCTGCTAAATTCACCACTATATCTGGTTTATATGTAGAAAAAATATCATCTATTAAAGACTTATCTGCAATGGAACCTTTAACAAATTTCCAAGTAGAGTCTTTATGCTTTTTAACTTCCTTTTCAATTTCTTTAAGTCTCCATTCTTTTATACTAACATCATAGTAATCATTCATAGTATCTATTCCTACAATGTGTACTGACTCCTCTGTTTTTAATAATTCTAAAACTAAATTACTACCAATAAAACCAGCAACACCAGTTACTAAAATTCTCTTCATATATCTCGCCTCTCTCCTATAACATTAAATATTAAATTATGATATTTAAACTATTTATACATCTTTTCATAATATTTTTGATAATCACCTGATGTTACATTATTCATCCACTCTTTATTATCTAAGTACCATTTTATTGTTTTCTTTATTCCAACTTCAAAAGTCGTTTCTGGATACCATCCTAATTCTTCTTTTATTTTAGTTGGATCTATTCCGTATCTTCTATCGTGTCCTTTTCTATCTTCAACATACTTTATTAAGTTTTCAGTTATTTCTTTATCTACATTTTCATTTAAGTATTCTATAACTGTTTTTACTATTTGTATGTTTGTTCTTTCATTATGTCCACCAACATTGTAAACTTCCCCAAGTCTTCCTCCATTGATTACCATATCAATTGCTTTTGCATGATCTTCAACGAATAACCAGTCTCTTATGTTCATTCCGTCTCCGTAAACTGGTAAATCCTTATGTTGTAAACAGTTATTTATTAAAAGAGGTATTAACTTCTCTGGAAATTGGAATGGTCCATAGTTATTTGAACATCTTGTTATGTTTACTGGCATTTTATATGTATCTGCATATGCTTTTACCATTAAGTCTGATCCCGCTTTACTTGCTGAATATGGGCTATGAGGATCTAATGGAGTTGTTTCCATGAAGTATCCTGTTTCTCCTAATGAACCATAAACCTCGTCTGTTGAAACGTGAAGGAATTTAACTCCTTCTTTCCATCCATCTTCTGTTTCCCATGCATTTTTTGCACAGTTAAGTAAGTTTACTGTTCCTAATACGTTTGTTTTTGCAAATATTTCTGGTTCTTTTATACTTCTATCAACATGTGATTCAGCTGCAAAGTGAGCTACATAATCTATCTCATATTTTTCAAATAAACTTGAAACTAATTCTTGATCACATATATCTCCTTGTACAAATATATGTCTTTCATCATTTTCTATTGATTTTAAGTTTTCTAGGTTTCCTGCATAAGTTAACTTGTCTAAGTTTATTATTTTTATATCCTCGTATTTATCTAACATATATAATACAAAGTTTGATCCTATAAATCCTGCTCCACCTGTAACTAAATAAGTTTTCATGAAATTCTCTCCTAACTTTAATAACTTTATATTTAATTCCTAAGTTTCTCAAAAGTAACTTTAGTTTATACTATCATTTATATTGATTAATCAATACTCTTAAGTTCTATTATTAATTATTTCTTTGATTTTCGAAAAAGCTTTTTAGTGCTTCTTTCCAGTCTCTCATCTCATCACCAATAGTGCATCTTAGCATCATATTGTCTAATGATGAATACTCCGGTCTTTTAGCTGGAGTTTTATACTCATCTGAAGTACATGGTGATACTTCGCATGTGTTTCCTGCTAATTTCATTATTTCTGTAGCAAAATCATACCAAGTACATTCCCCTTTTCCTGTACAATGATATACTCCATATTCTTCTGTTTCTATAAGTTTTAATATGTGGTGAGCTAAATCATTTGCATGAGTTGGATTTCCCTTTTGATCATTTACAACGCTTAACTTGTCTCTTTCTTTTCCAAGTCTCATCATTGTATAGACAAAATTATGTCCAACATAACCATATAACCAAGCTGTTCTAACTATATAATATTTTGAAGAAAACTCTCTTACATAATTTTCTCCTAAAAGTTTAGTTTTTCCATATACGCTATACGGTGCAGTTAAATCAAATTCAGTTAATGGTTTTTCTCCTACACCACTAAATACATAGTCTGTTGAAACCTGAACCAATTTAGCACCTATTTCTTCAGAAATCATAGCTAAATTTCTTGCTCCAATAGCATTAACTTTAAATGCAAAGTCCTCATTGCTTTCGCAGCCATCAACATTTGTTGCAGCAGCACAGTTTATAACAACATCTGGTTTTACATCATTTAAAACTTTTTTTACTTGCTCTAAATCTGTTATATCTAAATCTGCTACATCTAAAGCTACTACTTCTGCATCTTTTATTGCTTTACTCACAAATCCAATTTCTGATTTTCCCCTCTTTATAATTGATTGAAGTTCATTTCCTAGCTGTCCATTTGAACCTGTTATTAATATTTTCATGGGTACCCTCCTGATTAGCCTTCATATATAAAAGGAATATCTAACTCTTTTAAAGTTTTTTGTTTTTTATCTTTCTCTGATAAAAGTATTTCCTCAATTCCATCAATAGGCCATTCTACATTAACATCTTTATCATTCCAAAGAAGTCCACTATCATATTCTGGAGCATAAAAGTCTGTACATTTATAATTAAATACAGCTTCATCTGATGTAACTACAAATCCATGAGCAAATCCTTCTGGAACATAGAATTGTCTCTTGTTTTCAGCACTTAAGAAAACACCTTCCCATTGTCCAAAAGTAGGTGATCCTTTTCTTAAATCAACTGCAACATCCCAAACTTCTCCTTGAGTAACTCTAACAAGTTTTCCTTGAGTGTGTTTAGTTTGGAAGTGTAATCCTCTTAAAACACCTTTTTTTGACTTTGATTCATTATCTTGAACAAATTTCATGGTAAGTCCTGCTTCCTCAAAAGCTTTTTGACTATATGTTTCCATGAAATATCCTCTTTCATCTCCAAACACTTTTGGTTCTATAATATATAAATCTTTTATTTTTGTCTTAATAAAATTAAAATTACTCACAATTACCACTCCTTAAATCTTTGTAGCTGCAACTTCTTCTAAGGCTCTCTTATTTTCCACTTCTTCAATTATATCAATTAAATATTTTCCATAACCAGTTTTCATTAATGGTTTTGCAAGATTAATAACTTGTCCAGCTGTTATCCATCCTTTTCTATATGCTATTTCTTCTAAACAAGCTATATATGTTCCCTGTGTATTTTGTACAGCTTCAACAAAGTTAGATGCTTGTAACATTGATCCATGTGTTCCTGTATCAAGCCAAGCCATTCCTCTACCAAATAGATTAACTTTTAGAGTTCCTTCTTCCATATATAATCTATTTAAGTCTGTTATTTCTAACTCGCCTCTAACTGATGGCTTTAGTCCTTTAGCTTTTTCTATTACTGAGTTGTCATAGAAATATAATCCTGGTACTGCATATTTTGATTTTGGGTGTTCTGGTTTTTCTTCTAAAGAAATAACTTTTCCATTTTCATCAAATTCAACAACACCAAATGCTTTTGGATCTTGAACATAATATCCAAATACCATTGCTCCATTTTCTAAAGCTGCTGCTTCTTTTAAATTATTTGAGAAGTTTTGTCCATAGAATATATTATCACCTAAAATCATAGCAACATTATCATCTCCTATGAACTCTTCTCCTATTATAAAGGCTTCTGCTAGTCCATTTGGAGCTTCTTGAACCTTATATTCTATATTTAACCCTAGTTCACTTCCGTCTTTGAACAATTCCTTAAAATTAGGTAAGTCTCTCTCTGTTGATATTATTAATATGTCCTTTATTCCTGCTAACATCAAAACTGACATTGGATAATATATCATTGGTTTATCATATATTGGAACCATCTGCTTTGACATTGCTTTTGTTACTGGGTAAAGTCTTGTTCCACTTCCCCCTGCTAATATAATACCTTTCATACTAATTTCTCCTTTTAATATTTATTTTTAATCATAAATTTAGTTTCATTTAATACTTTTATTATTTCTTTTCTTTTTATAAAAATATATATTATATAAAACACTAAGTAAGTTATTATCGCACATATCGGTTCTAGTAGAAAATTTATACTAACAAATATTATTACAAGAGAAACTTCTAACATAATATCTTTTAAAATTTTTATATCTATATATTTAGATAGTATTATTTCAGAATATATACTTTTAAACCCAATCAAAACTAATATAGATATTACTGTTAGCATAAAACTATCCAGTAAATATATATTTATTACACTTAAAATTAGGCTAAGAATTATTGATACCAAATTAACAATTAGTATCTCCTTTTCCTTTCTTAATGTTTTTAAAAATGTATTTGTTAACATTGAAGTTTTACTTTCAAAAACAAAAATAGGAAATAAAATACCCATATAGAATAAACTTTCACTATATTGTGGAAGCCATAATTCAAGTATTACTTTTAATGGCTGATATAATATTAATGTGCCTAAAACAATAACCATCAACATCGTCCTTATTTCACAATATATATTTTTTAATTTACGATTATCTATATTTCTTAACATAGGAAATATAACTAATGATATTGAATTTATAAAATTAAGAATTATATTTGATATGCTTATAGTAAAAGAAAGCTTACCAAATACTTCTATAGACCATCTTATTTGAACTCCTATTCTAACAATTCCTATAATTAAATTACTTGCAATATTAGCAAACATTAATTTACTTCCTATACTAATATTTTTGTATGCTTGAAAAATACCTTCTTTGACTTTAATTAATTTTCCAAATATAATATCTTTGCATATTAGCATAGCATATATCATTGATATAATCCTAGATAAAATATCCAGTACAATTAAAATTTTATAACTTTCAAATTTTAAAATAAATACTATTAGCATAAATCCACAGAATACAAATCTATCTACTAACATAATTTTGGAGTATTCCTTTATCTTGTTAGTGGCTTGTAACACAAACAAAATAATATACCTAGGATTTGCAATAATACCATATATTATAGTCATAACCATTATAAATAGAAAATTATTATCGTTATTATTGCATATTATAAAAAATAATATTATTCCAAAGATTATTTGTACTATAAATAACATCCAAAACTGTGTCCTAATATTATTTTTATCTAAATCACTATATCTTTTACCTCCATATCGCAAATAAATTCCATCAGCCCATCCCAAATGAAAAAAACCAACATAAGATAAATAAAAAATATATAGTTGCCAATATGAATAATCTTTTACCCCTAAAAATTTAGGTGCTATCAAATTTAATAAGAGTGTTGTTCCCATAACAACTATATTAACCGAAACACTATATGAAAAATTTTTTATTAGTTTACTTATTTTATTGTTCACTTACTTCTCCTTTATATCAACTAAAAATTCAAGTACACATTTCCTTCAAAAAAAGGAATTAATAAACTCTGAGCTGGTGTTTTTATAGTTAAATCTATAATAATCCAAAGTATAACACTAAGCCAAACGATAAAAATAAATAAAATTCTTTCCCCAATATCAATTTTTTTCGATATTCTTATCTCTGAATAAACATTATAATTAATTATTAGCAAACTTCTAGCAAGACGATAAAATGATATCTGTAACATATATAATGGAAAAAATATAATTGCTAGTAAATCTAACCTATATATATATTTAATAATTGACTGATCTTTATTATTTCTTAACTTACTACTCAACTTCAAAGACCAAAATGTTAAAATAAGTGAAGATGTGTGTAATAAAAATGGATATAAAAAACCTAAATTTGTAGATTGAGACATATATATATTCATCTTATCATTATTTACATACTTTAATAATTCAGATAAACCTGGTATTTTATTATTGTTTATAAATATAATTACACAAAACACACAAGTTAAAATTGCAATATTTTTTTCTTTTTTACTTTTTACTGAAGTACTATTGAATAAAAATATAAAATATATTAAAAAAGAAAAATGAATAGTTGAAGCAATTAATAAAAATATACTATAAATTAATCTTTTCCGCTTATTTTCTGAATATATAAGAATACATAAACCAATTTCAAAAATAACAAACCCTAAAAAATATCTAAGTTGTTCTGAGCTTAATATTACTAAATATGAAGAAAAAAAGGCGATAACATAATGTGGGCTTGGAGACCATTTTATTATAGTCCAAAATAAAATTAACAAAAATATTGCAATTATACCAGCTCTAAAAGTATAAAAATCATTAGTAAATATTCCACCTAATTTAATCAATAAAACATATCCCACTTCATAATTTGAATGTACTCCACTATTTATGTTATTAAACTCAATTTCACTATACAATAAATCATTAGAAAATCCAGATGTATTTCTATATCCAGCCATTAATAAATATATAAGTATAAATGAAAAAAATAAAATTACAACGCTATATTTTTTTTTATTTCTTTTCCCATAAAAAATACCAGTGAATATATTCATTAAAATTACTTCTAGATAAAAAAATAAAGTCATTAATTAATCCTCCTTATATTTCTTTTTCTATTAAATAATTTTCTATTGTTTTCAAAAAATTCACCGGTGAATTTTCTCCTTTATAATTATAAAAAACCTCATTTTTTTCACTCACAAAATTTGGTTCTATATTTTCCACAGAATCGAAATATTGCATGTATGAAGAATTATAAAAAATATTATCTTTTACTCCAATATAATTAGTAATTAACTTTTTATTATACATAATAGCTTCCCAAAATCTTAGCGTACATCCTGAAGTATTATTATCAACAATTTCTAAAATACATTTTGCAGACATAGTATGTCCTATATATTCATTAAATGGCATAGCATTTTTATTGTAAAAAATACCATTATCATCAAACTCTCTTTTTTCTTTATTTGATACAACATAAAAAAAACACTTCAAACCAGCATTTGTCAGTTTACTATAAGCTTCTTTAATTTCATTTAATCTATTTCGTGCAGCACCAATAAACAATACATCAACCTCATCATATTTAGGTACTAATTCAAGAGATGATTTAGGTATTTTTGAATAATATATAGATGTATATTTCAAATTATATTTTTCAACATCTTTAGGATTATATGATAAAACCAAATCAAAATTTTCTTTTAAATAATCTATATCCAATGAAGGTATAGCTTTTAATTTTGATTCAATTGTATCGCTAAAATAAAATATAAATTTACTATCATTAAAGTTTCTCTTTAAATATTCAAAAAATTTCGGATAATACCACCCAGGTGTAAACACAAAACATAATATTTTATTTGTTGGAAAATCATTTTTAAATAGTGCCTTATACCAAATCCATTTTAATGGTAAATTGATTTTTGAATTGATTCTATGAGATAAATGACATTTACAAATAAAATTAATAATCTTATATTTAAATAACTTATCCCTTTTAACTATCTTTACATTACTATACTCCTCAATATCTAAAAAAAACAATCTATCTAATTCTTTAAAGCTGTCATTATAAAAAACAAAATTATACAAAATAGTAGTCTCTCCTTATAATTTTTTATACTATATATTTTATTATTTCAGACTTATATTTATCTAAAATTTTCTTATCTATTTCAATACTTGATGCGCCTCCTGCTTCATTAACATATTTACCTGCTATAGGTTTCTTTTTAATTGTCCCAGATAAATACCATTCATATTCTATGTCTAAATGTCCAATATCAATTGCTTGGCCACCACAAATTCCAATGTCATATGCTAATACGGTTGCTGTAGGACCTAATGAAATTAAAAATATAACATCTTCTGATATATATTTTTTTGAACTATCTAATATTTCATTATACTTTGCAAAAGCATTTTCTGCTGGTGCTATAATTCTTTTAATATTCTTTGCATTACTTAACAAATCATTTCCTACACCAAATCTTGTCTGACTTCCTTCTATGATTATTAGATTTTTATTTTCCCATATATCTTTCCATCTTTTAAACATCCATTTACTCCTGTTGTCAACACAACCATAATACACTCTTGTTATTAATGCATCTGAATAAAATCTATTTTCGTCCAAAAGTTCATTCCATCTTTTATAATATTTAGCCAAATGTGTATTCCTTGATTCTCTACGTTTTTTACTATAAGATTTCATAGAGCCAAAAAAGTCAGGTACTGCAATAAGTATATTATCCCTTTCTGAACTTATTATACTATGTAACCTATTACTTAATTCCTTAGAATTTTCCTGTCCAAAATATCCTTTTGAATCTTGATATATCCAAGATATTTCACCATCTCCAAATCTACATAAAGATTTATTTTTATCTTTTAACATACTAAATGTATTTTCAATTGAATAAAATTTTACATCTTTTAATTTGTTTTTTATTAAATAAAACTTTAAAGAATAAATTTTTGCAACTGGTATTGCAATAATATAATGATATATTTTAATAAAAATTTTACCAATTATATTTTGATTAAGTTTTTGCTTAATCTCGATTATTGTTTTCATAAATTTCCTCCATCTTCCCTATAACAAATTATTCATTAATGACAGTTCTTACATCTTATATTAAACAAATTCTCTATATTTTCTATAAATTTCATTTCTTTTATTATTTAATATAACTAATTCATATTCCTTTGCTTTTTGAAAATTACACTTTGCTATTTCCGAAAGATCCACAGAAACTATACTCTTTAGTTTATTTAAAATATCATTTATATTTCCACTTTTAAATACATTATCTTTTTGAATTAATTCCGGTATTCCAGCAGTTGTTGAACCAATAGCTGGACAAGCTCTACTTAATGCTTCAATTAAAGCACGAGGTAGTCCTTCTTGTTTACTTGGTTGAACATATATATCTATTGAATCAATCCATTTAATCACATTCTCATGTAGTAATAAACCTTTAAATCTTACTTTCTCCTCAACTCCAAGTTTTTTCGCTAAATTCTTCAAATATGAATTATCTCCTCCACCTACTAATTCATATTCAAAATTATACCCTTGCTTATTTAAAATTGATATAGCTCTTATTATATATTCTTGTCCCTTATACCTAACATTTACAGCTGCTGCCGTTCCTAATACAATAGCATCATTATTGTTCTTAAATTGAATTTTTTTTAATCGTTTTTCTAAAACAGACTCATCAACTGGCTCCAAATAAACATTTGATGCCGATATTGATGGACATTTGCAAGGATAACGATTTTGAAGCCATTTTTCAGTCACATAAGTTGCAAAATCGGCATTTCTTATACCTTTTAATTCATTCCAAAACATATAAGGAGCAACTAATTTACCACTAATTCCATGATTCCAATATGCATCCCAAGCACATCCTCCGACTTCAACCATATATTTTTTTCCCATACTCCTTGCAATACTTATAGTTATATCACTAATAATACTTGGCATTCTTGCAAAAATCATATCTGTATTTTCCACATATTCTTTAATTACCCTTTTATATTTTGGTCTTTCTATTAATAATCCCTTAACAGAATTTAAATTACCAATTTCAACAAACTCTAACCCTTCTAATTCAACCTTTTTCAATTTAGCTTCTTTATATGTCTTATCTAAATTGAATGTACGAATTACTACAATTAATTTATCTACAACACTGAAATATCTCGAAAACATTTCAGCAGTAATTGTTGTATTACAATAAACACCGTTACAATCACGATACATCGGTCCATCAAAACTAAATAATCCAATCATTATATCACCTATATTAATTAATATTTTAATTCTTTATATCACCATTAAAAAATTCCCATTTTTTCTCATTTTCATTGTAAATTTTAATAATTTTTGCAGGAGATCCTGCAATAATACAATTATCCGGGAAATTTTTATTCACTACAGAATTTGCCCCTATAATGCAGCCCTTTCCAATATTTACACCTTGTAAAATACATACATTATCTCCTATCCAAACATTGTCACCTATATAGATAGGCTTTGAGTAAATAGGTCTATTATCTGGTGGAATATCTGGAGAACTCTGAAAATCATTATCGCTATAATTTCCATGATTTAAATCACTTATTAAAACTTTAGATCCTAACAATACATTGTTTCCTATAATTATCTTTTCAGCAACCGCTATATGTACATAATCTCCAATTTTACAATTTTCCCCCAAAATAAGTTTTTTCTTTTCTCCTTGTTCTGTATCAAACATCTCTATTCTACAATTATATCCTGTGCTAAAACCAGAACCATATTTTAAAAACTTCTTACCTCTTACATATATAGGTCTACGTATTAAACGTGCTCCTTTATAAAAGATCTTTGTATATATAAGTGAGATAATATTTTTGTATATTTCTCCAAATCCATATATATTTTTCATAATAAATCTTAAAACTCCTTAATAATATTATTACCATAATAAATACTTATGCCACGCCCTAATTAACTCTAATTTTACCAATAAAACCTTTATATGTTATTTATATAAAAATCTTATATTAATACTTTGAAATTTACTTTATAATTATATTTTTCAATAATATTATTTTCTTTATCGATAAAATACCAATCTTAGCTAAATAATTAGATACTTTATTTTTCTTATTATAATAATGCTTTTCGTAAAATAGCCACATTGAATTAAAAAAATGATTAACTACAAAGTTACTATTTGTTTTACTACTTTGCCCTTTTAGATGAATTGTTTTAACCTTTGGATAATATAAAATATTATATCCTGCTTCGATTATTCTAAAACATAAATCAATATCCTCTGCATGCATAAAATATCTTTCATCTAAAAGCCCAACTTTATCAATTACTTCACGTTTCATAAACATAAATGCTCCTGATATACACTCAACTAAAGTTTGGGTATCTTCATCTATATATGTTAAATTATAAGCACCACAAACTTTATTGCTTGGAAATATTTTATCTAACTTTGTAAAGTGACATATAGAACTTGTTATTGTTGGAAATGATCTTTTACATCCTTTATCTAAATCTCCATTTAAATTTATTAATTTACAGCCTATAGCACCTATTTTCTGATTGTTTTCTTCATAAAAATTAAATATTTCATCAATTGTATTATCTAATACAATTGTGTCTGGATTTAATAATAATATATATTTACCAGTTGCATGCTTAATTGCTACATTATTTCCTCCTGAGAATCCTATATTTTTATCTAACTCAATTAACTTTATGTTTTCCCCCGTTTTTATTATTTTTCCACTTTTATCTGGTGAAGCATTATCTACTACAATAATCTCATAATTAGTTCTTTTAACTGTTTTTTTTATAGAGTCTATACAATTATTTGTCAATTCACCCGAGTTATAATTTACTATTAAAATTGATAAATCTTTCATTAACTATCTCCCTCTACATATTTTTCTCCAATTCCGACCAAACGTTCGTCTTCTACTACAGCGTAACCTAAAAAATTAATTTCTCAAAGTATATATTAATAATTACCAATATTAGTGTCATGTCATATCAAACAACTTTTACTTACTATTACATGACTAACTAACTTTAAATTAAGTATTATTTCTAACTAAACATACAAAGTTAATAAATTGACTTAATCTAATACACAGATAAATTATAGTAAGAATTTAATTTTATCAATCAATTTTCCTATAATCCCTAATATTTTTCTTATTAACTTTTATGTTTTTTAACTCAATCAAAATAATTTATAATAAATTACATACCATTTAGAAAAGTTATTCTAAAATCTTTGAAGGTCCACCTTCACTAACGCCTTCACTTTTTGCTACCTTAAATACTGTCATAAATATTATTTTTATATCCATCCAAAAGCTCTGAATATCCATATATTCTTTATCTAAGGCAACCTTTTCTTCTAGTGGAATCTCATCTCTTCCATTTATTTGAGCCCATCCTGTTAATCCTGGTACTAATTTATGAACCCCAACTTCCGTTCTCATATCTTTTAGATCATACTGATTATAAAGTGCAGGTCTTGGTCCAACTATACTCATTTCTCCCCTTAATATATTTATAAGTTGAGGAAGTTCATCTAAGCTTGTTTTTCTTAAAAACTTACCTACTGGTGTTATAAATATAGAAGGATCTTTTAAAAGGTGAGTTGCTACATTAGGTGTATCTACTCTCATAGTTCTAAATTTCAATATATCAAATTCTTCATTATCTTTTCCTATTCTTCTTTGTTTAAAGAATACAGGCCCTTTTGATGTTAACTTTATTATTATTGAAAGTATTAGTATTATTGGTGAAAAAACTACTATTGCAATAAGACTCATAGTAAAATCAAATATTCTTTTCATCTATACACCTCCTTTTAAGCCTTACTAACAGCAACTTCTGAATCAACTTCTTCTTTTTTGTCTAATCTATTATACGTTGGAACAAATTCTTCAACTTTGCTCCTTATTTCTTCTCCTGTTCCAAATGTGCTTATACTTATAAGCTCTTCTATATTTCTCTTTATATCTTCAAAATCAAAATCTCCAGGTTTACCAATGAAAATTTTCTCATGCTTTGTTTCCGTTAATCCTTCTTCATCCATAAGAAGCTCTTCATAAAGCTTTTCTCCTGGTCTTAATCCAACTATTTTAATATCTATATCTTCAAATGGCTCATATCCTGATAGTTTTATTAAGTTCTTAGCTAAGTCATATATTTTTACTGGTTTACCCATGTCTAAAACAAATATTTCTCCTCCCTTAGCATAAGCCCCTGCTTGAAGAACAAGTTGAGCTGCCTCTGGAATAAGCATAAAGTATCTTGTTATATACTTATTTGTTAGTGTAACTGGTCCCCCTTCTGCTATCTGTTTCTTAAATAATGGAATTACTGAACCGTTACTTCCAAGAACATTTCCAAATCTAACCGCTACAAAATCAGTTTTACTTTCTCTATTTATGGATTGTATTATCATTTCACACATTCTCTTTGTGGCACCCATTACATTTGTTGGGTTAACAGCCTTATCTGTTGAAATTAATACAAATTTCTCTACTCCATATTTATCAGCACACTCTGCTGTATTTAAAGTTCCACCTACATTGTTTTTTATAGCTTCCCCTGGGCTTGTCTCCATTAAAGGAACATGTTTATGAGCTGCTGCATGGAATACTACCTGTGGTCTAAACTCATTAAATATAGAATCCAACTTTTCCTTATCTCTAACTGAAGCTATAATAACTTGCTTTTTAAGTTCTGGATGAGTTCTATTTAACTCCATCTCCAAATCATAAGCATTATTTTCATAAATATCCAAAATCATCAATTCCTTTGGATTAAATAAAGCTATTTGTCTACAAAGCTCTGACCCAATAGATCCACCTCCACCAGTTACAAGAACTCTCTTTCCTTTTAGGTACTTAGCTATTTCATCCTTACCAAGTTTAACTTCTTCTCTTCCTAAAAGATCTCTTAAGTCAACATCTCTCATTTTAGTTAAGTTAACTTTTCCACCTATCATCTCATAAACTCCAGGCATTATCTTCACCTTAACCTTCGTTTCATGACAAGCTTCTATTATTCTTTTCTTTTCATCAGAAGTTATTGATGCTATTGCAATTAAAATCAAATCCACATCTTCATTATCAACAATACTCTTTATATCTTTTCTAGTTCCTAGGACCTTTACTCCATTTATATAGGTTCCAAGTTTACTTCTATCATCATCTATAACTCCAATAGGCTTAAACCCTGCTCCAGTCTCTCTTTTCATTTCGTTAATGACAAGTCTTCCACAAGAACCGGCTCCAACTATTAAAACCTTAGTTTTCTCTTTAACTCCTTTTAATGTTCCATAGATAACTAATCTTCTGTACATTCTAAAAGAAAGTCTAAAACCAATGGTAAATACCATCGTTAAAATTCCTGCTGATAAAGTAACCATCATTGGTATTCTAGGATTTACAAAAAACATAATAAAAACATTTATTAAACAGCCTATTATACAAGCTGCAACACCCTTCATAACCTCATCTAATCCAGCAAAACTCCAAAGGCTTCTATACATTCTAAAGACAGCAAGTAATAAAACATATATAACTACAATCATAGGCATCCATTTAAAATATAAATGCCATTGTTCTGTAGGGATATCTCCTAATACTGGTCCATTAAATGCAAATCTTACAAGCATGCTAAATATATAAGCTATGTTTATAAGAACTATATCAATCAGTAATAATAAAATTCCCTTTATCTTACTTATTTTGGACACTTTTTTCTTTCCCCCTAACCAAATTACTTCAAATCACTTTACTTGTTCATTTTAAGTAATCTAAATCTCAGTATATTAATAAATAAACATAAACACTATAAACTTAAATATAATTCCTTTTTTATAATTTTTTTACATGACAAAGGACAACTTATTACCCTTAAATCAGGTAATAAGCTGCTTTTTCTCTATTTTATTAATCTTTTTTATAATAATGATAATATTTTCCTCTTTGGCTTTCCTCCCCATTAAAAACAGTTCCTATTATATTTGCCTTTACTGCTCTTAATGCTTTAGCTGCCTCAACTACACCCTCTTTTTTTGTGTAACCATACTTTACAACAAGTATTGTTCCATCAACCTTTGTTGAAAGTATTTTTGAATCTGTTACAGCATTAACTGGAGGAGTATCTAGGATTATATAATCATATTTTTCTTCTAATTGAGTTATAAGATGCTCCATAGCCCTTGAAGCTAACATCTCTGCTGGGTTTGGAGGAATTTTTCCTGATGGTAATACATGAAGTCCTGATTCATGCTTGTAAACTACCTTTCCAAACTCAACCTTTCCTAGTAAAAACTCTGATAATCCTACTGAATTACTTATTCCAAACTCTTTATGTACAACTGGTTTTCTTAAATCACAGTCTATTATTATAACTTTCTTTCCATCTGTTGCGAAAGAAAGAGCAAGGTTTGCACTAGTTGTAGATTTACCTTCTCCTGGTTCTGAACTAGTTACAACTATTGATTTTACTGGATTATCAAAAGAAGAATATTGTATATTTGTTCTTAAAGTTCTATAACTTTCAGCTGCAACTGATTGTGGCTTACTTTCTAATATTAACATTTAAACTCTCCTCCTTTTAATTATCCATATCATTATAATCTGGTATTGTTCCTATTATAGGTAAATCTAAAGCTTTTTCTAATTCATCTCTAGATTTAAATGTGTTATCTAAATATTCAAGTAAAAGAACTACTCCAACTCCAACCATAAGTCCTAAAACAAAGGCAATAAGAATATTTAATTTCTTATTTGGACTAACTGGATGTTCTGGAAGCTGAGGAGCTTGTATTATTTGAACATTTCCATTTGGTATAAGTTCCTTTGATTCCTTAATAAACTCATTTGTTATGGCTTCTGTTATCTCTAAAACTTCCTTAGGATTTCCACCCTTAAACTTAAGATCTAAAATCTGTGTATCAGCACTTGGAGTTACTGTTAAATTAGCTAACAATCCTTGTATCTCTTTAGAATTGTAACTTAAATCTGCGTTTTTTGTAGCCTTTGTAACCAAGTCAGATGTTTTAACGATTTCTGCATAAGTCTTCATAAGTTTTTGATACATCATTACATCATTATTATCGTAATTATTGCTCTCTTGTGTCTCTTGCTTACCTATGAAAAGCTTAGTTGTTGCTTCATATTGAGGTTTTATTACAAAAAAACTTAATATTGCCGCAACCAAAGTAGCTGAAAGTGTTATTAATGCTATTAACTTCCATCTCTTTTTCAGGGAATAAGCAATTTCTTGCAAACTTATAGTATTTTCTTCCATGAACCCTCCTACTTTTCCATAAAATTCCTACTTAATATTTCTTAACAAATTAATCTTACTAAACTATAATATAATATTATTTGAAATTCTTAAAGTCTTTTGAATTCTCTACCATGTAAAAATAATCCTATTAAGCCATTCTTTTTTTCATAAAAGAATACATTTACAATTAATTTAATATTAATTATATTTTAAAAATATCCCTTTTTTTTCAAGAAACTTTTTTTACTTTTTCTTGTTATATTACAAAAAAAATAAATTATGGGAAAAACAATTGATTTTTCTCATAATTTATGAACCAACACTCCTAAAATAAACTTATATTCCAAATTAACCCTAAATTATACTTGACTTTTTTCTACAAATATCTCCTTATGTGAACTTTTTGTAAACTTTTCTTTTTACACTTCTAATCCTCTCTATATTCTTGCTATTATATATTAAAATCCATATATGACATGTGTTGAATTTGATTTTCCACATCAGGAATTTTCATATAATCTCCATATAATTTACTTAAATACAAATCAAATTCTTTAGTACCCTTAACTTTCATTCCCTCAAAGTCAACCATTCTTGTTTCAAATATCCATTTTGGCATTAAAAGTTCGCTTCTTCTCCGTCCCATTATGGTAACAAGTTCTGACTTTTCCAAATCATATTTCCTTAGAAGATTCTGTACCTTTTTATGAGTTTTTTCTTTGTTGATAACCTTCTTTCCAACTTTTATAAGAAGCCTTTTCCACCACTCTTTATGTCTATTTTCATCTAAATATGATAGCGTTAATGCATTTTCATAGAAACTAACTTTGCCTATGTGTAATCTTCTTAAAATTCTATTGTTAGGAGTTCCATCTATAGGAAATATATCTACATACACACCTGATCTATATCCACTTGATTCTAAATAATGTTCCACTACAGAAGTATTTTTATTAAAAACCTTAGCAAATACAAAAGGATATACTTTTTCTGATTTATAGCTTAATACTTCCATTTCCATTGGAAGTTTACTTGGTGCAATTTCTAAAAATCTATCAAAATCCTTCCTTTTCATAGATATATCAATATCATCATCCCAAGGAATTATCCCTTTATGCCTTATTGCTCCAAGCAAACTCCCTCTACAAAGCTGATAATCTATATTATTTTCATCACAAACTCTTATTATTTCTTTCAATATATCTAAACTTATTTGTTGTATTCTTTTAAGCTTAGCATCCCTCTTCAAAATACTCTTCCTCCTTACTTCTACCAACCTTCTTCATGATTTTTTTCCCTATAAAAATGATTTCTTTTCTCATAATATACAAAATAAACCCAAGTGAAAGTATTAGTAAAATCCCATTAGCCACCATTCCTCTATTCAAATAAACATATGATACACCTAAAATAATAGGAATATACTTTAAAATTTTCTTAAAATCTATTCTCATGTTTATTCTTCTTCTTAATATATATACTCTAACTATTACATTAACTAAAAATCCTATAAAAATAGCTATGCTTGCTGCATTAACTCCTACTTTACCTATTAGTGAATGCACAACTATTATGTTAACAACACTTCCAATACTAGTAGCTATCATTATGCTTTTATAGTCTCTTATTGCTCCAAAGATCGTTGATAAAAAACTGCTAAATATGCTCATTACACTTGCCAATATACTCCATGGCACAATATCCTTTGCCATAGAATATTCATTGCCTACCATTATAGGAAATACAATGCTTATTAGAGGTAGGCTTAAAATTACCCCTGTTAAAAGCATATTTATATATAAGTTACTTGCTTTTGTGTAAAGCTCATTGTTCCCCTCATCATTCTTAAATGCCATCTCTTGCCAAGCTAAGGAAAAGCAAGTTGTTACCAAACTTAATATAGAAGAGAATTTTGTTCCTATAGCATATAATCCATTTTCATAAGTTCCTAAGGTTACTGATATCAAAATCCTATTATAATTAAATAAAATCCAATAGAATCCTGAATTTAATCCTAGAGGAAGAGCTATTAAGAACATCTTCTTTACCACAGCATAATCAAAATGCTTTAAACTTATTTTCTTTAGGAGCTTTCCCTTTAACTCTATAATAATTATCTGAGAAAATTCTCCTATTATAGCTGCTATATAAAGCGATTCATATCCAAGAGAAAATATATTTAAGAATATTAAATTTAAGCTTAAAGTTATTAAGGTGTTTGATATGCCTGAAATAATATAAACCTTATTTAAGTCAAATCCTCTTATGGAAGCCGAATAAACATTTTGTAAGCAAACAAGTATTCCATAAATATAAACTAAAATTATGTATTTAATAGGAAAAACCTGTTGAAAGGCAAATACTAAAACTGTATATAAAACTGAACACCCTAAAAACACAATAAAACCATTAGTTAAAAACTTTTCCTTGTCCCTTTCTTTATTTACCCCTAACATTTCTCTCATTATAACAGTCCAAATATCTATAAAAATTATAGAAGTCAATAAAGTAACATAAGTCATTGTCAAATCATAAGTCCCATAATCATTTGGACTTATTTTATTTGTATAAAGTGGAACAAGTATAACAATGGATAGTTTATTTAGCACACTTCCTATAAAATAAACGCCAGAAGTTTTAATAAACTCTATCACCTTATTCATTCCATCCCTCCCCCATTAAAATTTATTTAACCTCTTAAATCTTATATTATATATAAGCAATGCTAATGGAATCGAAAAAAAGGTTACTATCTTCTTTGGAGAATTTTTTATTATTCTTTTTTCTTTGCTTAACAAGCCTCCAGCATAATATAAAGAAGCTTCCTTTAATTTTGCTCTTAACCCATAGCTAACCTTAATTCTCTCTTTCTTCAATAAGGTATAGCCTTTAGGATTTTTTATAATAAGCGAAATAACATTTTTTGTATAACCATCATCTAAATACTCACATACATAATATTTTTTATTAGAAATATATAGCTTATAATTTTGGTCTATCTGACTATATATATATCCTTCTCCAAGAAAATTCTCTCCATTTATCTTAGGAAATTTATACTTTTTTAAGATATTAGTTTTAAAAATTAATGCAGTATCTCCTTTTACACCATATTTATCTTCTAATTTACTCAAAGTACTATATTTAATTCCTTTTACCATCTCTTTTCCTATGGTAGTTCCATCTTTATAAATTCTAGGTGCTACTATTCCAGCAACATCACTTCTATTCAAGTACTGAATTTCATCTAGAATATCTTGAACAGCATTTTTAAGTAAGTAGTCGTCAGAATCCACACAAAAGAAAAACTCTGTTTTGCAGTTTTTCACCCCACTGTTATGAGCTATATGCTTCCCTTGATTTTCTTGTTTAATATATTGTATTTCTATTTGATTTTCACCTATCCATTCATTAACTAATTCAGATGTACAATCTTCTGACCCATCATCAACAATAAGCCATATAAATTCCTTATTATTTTGATTAATCAATGATGAATACAACTGCTTTAAAATATATCCCCTATTATAAGTAGGTGTAAATATAGTTAATCTCTTCTCAATATTCACCAATCTTTCTCCCCCTTTATTTTTACTTAAGGTTCTCTTTTTAAACTAATTTTGATTTTAGACAAGTCTTAAAGGATAGCTAAAATCAATACTCTATTAAAACAGATACCTACTTAAATAAAATGCTAGAATATATTTTTAGACTTCCACCATCAAAGGTTAATAACTCTCTAATATATCCTGCAAAAAATAAAAAGCTAAAAAGCAAGAAAAAAGCTATCTTTTTCTTTCTTCCATCCATATACTTTAAAGTATCACCAAATAAAAGTATCATTGGAAATATAAAATTCATGGTAACTCTAGCCATAAAACTATAATTCATAAATATAACAGTTATTGCAAAATATAGCACAACTAGGTTGTAGTTTATTTTCTCTAATTCCTTATCCATTTTGTTAAACTTCTTTATTAAAAACAAGAACATTAACCCCTCAAGTATATTCAAATAGAATGCCATTGTAGAACCCGATGAATAATTCATATATCTTGTTTTTCCGAATAATGAAACTAAGCTCATTATTAAATCAAACATAATATCTGAAAATAAAAATCCTCCAATGCAGACTAGGAGTATTTTTTTTATTTCTACTTTTCTTAAATCAACTCTATTTATAAAATAAACTGGAATCAATACTATGGCTGACAAGTGAAAAAGCATAGAAACAATTATGCAAAGAATATACTTTTTAAAGTTTCTTTTCTCTATAAACTTTATTGCAAAGATAAAAATTACAATAACAAAACTTTGTCTTAAGGCAACGAAGTTGTTATATAGAAACATCTTGTAGAAAAAAAATTGAAGAGTAAAGAATGGATATCTTGAATACTTGTAATTTAGTATCAATATTCCTCCTAGAGTTATAATTGATACAACTATAAACAAGACATGACTATTTTCTGTAAAAGATTTTAACAAACTATTTAATAACGTATATCCACTTTCATACTTATAAAAGTCTAAATTCAATAAATTTATATCTTCCAAAGGAGGTATTGCATCAAAGTAAGCTTTATATTGAAAATAATCGTATCCTCCTAGACCATCTCTTAATCCTGTAAACATAACTAGATATATACATACTAATACGTAAAAAAACCTAAGTTTTTCTTTTTTAACATAAGTTATATTTATTATTGCTAAAACCATCACTATAAGATATATAAACACATAAATAGTCATAACTTCCCCTTGCTCCCTATTATTTACGAAATTAAGTTGTACCTAATTTCCTTAAATATAAATATAAACATTAAACTAAATACCATATCACTTATATATGAATATTTTCTTTATTTTTCTTAGTGCTAAATAATTAATCTTAAATATATTATTTAACCCTCTATTTTCTTTTATCTTTATTCCATCTGAAAATCTTATAGCGCTTCTTTGATTTCTCTTCACATGATTTTCTAATATCTCAAAATCTTTTTCTGAATAAGCATTTATATGCATACATATTGTTATCAATCCTATTGGAAATTCTCTTGGTCTTCCAAATTGCTGAGGAACTAATTTTATTCCACAAATTTCATATGGTGTTAATCCTATTCCATCAGTTATATTTTTAAATCCTAACTCCTTCAAAGCCTTTAATGTATTTATATCAAAGGTATGAGAAGGTGCCATAAAAGTTTCTGTTTCTATTCCATTTTCAGATAAGATTTCTTTTCCCCTTCTTATCCTCTTAAGCTGTTCACAATAATCTTTTCCAGTAAATTCAGATTCCCTTTTGAAACCAAAGTTGCTCTTTAATATACTTTCTCCCTCACTATCTAAAACATGTGTATATCCATGCTGACAAACCTCTACTGTCCCCTGATCTTTTAAATGCTTTATTATTTTCCAAAAATCTTTATTAATCTTTTCTATCTTTAAATCCTCATCATTATTTTCAGGAACAACACCTATTAATGGAACAACCTTGTATTTTGAAAATATACTTATACATCTATTAAAATTACTCCAATTCATATCTTCTGTTATATCATCAATCCTATAAATATATCTAGACTTACATATCATCATAATCCAACTAATTCCCTTAACTATTTTTTCTAAGGCTCTTTGCAAAATTAAGTAGGTCTGAAGAGCTAGCTAAAATCACCTCTTAATTAAAACACCGCCTAAATTTAAAGCCCTGTTTTTAACACTCTCTTAAAACAAAACTTAAATTTAAAGCTCTTTTTTTTACAAGTGTTGATTTTAGATAGGACTGTAAGACCATCTTAATGAGCTATTTAGAGTTTCATTATCTATGGAAAAAGAATAGCGTTAAGAGGCTTTTTCTGTTTGAGCCTTGGCGAGTTTAAAAGCCTTAGCTATTATTTTGGAATAGATAATAGAAACTCTTTGCGAAATTAAGTAGGTCTGAAGGGCTAGCTAAAATCAACACTCCCTAAAAAAACTTAAATTTAAAGCTCTTTTTTCAACTCTGTAATAACTCCCTATAAAGTTTTAAATGCTCTTTAGCTTTATTTTTTATGTCATACCTTTTACAGTGTTCTTTTCCAGAAGATTTTAGCTTTTCATAAAGGCCCTCTTCATTAAAAATCATATCTATTTTATTTTTCAAATCATCAGCCTTATTTTTTTCAAATAACAAAGCTGAATTTCCAACAACCTCTGATAAGCCCTCTACTTTACTTGCTATAACTGGAGTGCCACAGGCCATGCTTTCAATTGCAACCAGTCCAAATCCTTCCCAATTTGAAGAGAGTATGAATACATGGGCTAAGTTCATGAGGTTTGGTACATCTTCTCTTTTCCCCAAAAACTCAACTCTATCTTCAACACCTAGTTTTCTACTTAAATCTTTTAAGTACTCTCTTAACTCCCCATCACCAACTAGGATAACTCTATACTCACTCTCTAACATTGAAAGAGCCTCTATTAAGGTTTTCTGATCTTTTTCTTTTCTAAAAGAACCCACCATAAGCAAGTTTTTATTTTCTTTATTAAAAATTTCTAAGTAACCTTCTTTTTTCAACTCTTCTTTTGATAATTTATATTCCTTAAATTTCTTTAAATCTATTCCATTTTCTAAAAGCACTATTTTATTTTTCATTTTTGGTTGCCAAATTTCTAATGCTTTTTTTGCTCCTCTACTTATAGCAATTATCTTTTTATATCTTCCATAAACAAAATAATCTAACCCTTTAAATAAAATGCCTTTTCTTCTCTTATTATTTGTACTGTGCTCTGTTGTAATAAAAATACTTTTTCTATTGAACAAAGTGATTAAAGCACCATAATACTGTGCATAAGAAAGATGGGTATGAACCATATCATATTCTTTTGAAAGTTTTAATAATTCCTTTATATTACCAAAACTCACATTTTTCCCACTTTTAGCTTCTATTATTTTTATTCCTAAATTTTTGAGTTCAACTTCTAAATAGCTATGGCTTGACTTTAATACATATATACTTATGTCAATATTCTCTTTTAATTCTTTTGTAATACTATAAACTAAAGTTTCAGCTCCTCCTAAGTTCAAACTAGGTATTACATATAATATCTTCATTTACCTATTCTCCAAAATATCCTTTATACCAATTTACAGCCTCTTCTATTCCTTTTTTAAAATCATACTCTGGATTAAAATCTAATAGCCTTTTTGCCTTTTCAATATTAGCATTTGAATGTTTTATATCACCTTTTCTCTCATTAACAAAAGAAGGCTCTATATCCTTTTCTAGTAATACGCTAAGTGTTTCATATAGTGATAAAAGACTTACTCTTCCTCCATAAGCAATATTAAAAGTTTCTCCCCCAATATCCTTTTTAGAGTAACAAGCTTTTAAATTTCCCTCTATTACATTCTCAATATAAGTAAAATCTCTTGATTGAGTTCCATCTCCATTGATAATAGGTGCTTCATTAGTTAAAAGAGCCTTTACAAACTTAGGTATTACTGCTGCGTAATAGCCATCTGGATTCTGCCTTCTTCCAAACACATTAAAATACCTTAAGCCTACAGTATTAAGTCCATAAAGATTTTTGTATAAAAAAGCATACTCTTCATTAGTCTTTTTAGTTAAAGCATAGGGCGATAATACTCTTCCTTCATTTCCTTCAACTTTAGGAAGCCTTTTATCATCTCCATAAACTGATGAAGATGAAGCATATACAAATCTCTTCACTGAAGCTTCTTTACTTGCTTCTAACATATTTAAAGTTCCCTTTATATTTATCTCTTCATATAATAGTGGTAATTCTATACTTCTTGGAACTGAGCCCCAAGCTGCTTGATGAAGCACATAATCTACTCCTTCACAAGCTTTTTTACAAACTTCAAAATCTCTTATATCTCCTTCAATAAGTTGAAATTTATCATTTTCTAAGAAAGTTTCTATATTTTCTCTTTTTCCTATTGAAAAATTATCTAAAACACGAACCCTATATCCCATGTCCAATATTGCTTCACAAAGATTAGAACCTATAAAACCAGCACCTCCGGTTATTAAAAACATGCTATCTTTAGGAAACTTTAAATGCTTATATCCCATATTACTTTTTCTCCCTCTTTAAAATTTCATTAAATATAATTTTTCTCTATTATAATCTCCAATATAAAAAACCATTTTTCAAAAGCTCATTCTTATTTATAATTCCTTTAACATCTATTACTACCTTTTTGCTAATAAATTGTGAAGTTGCTGCAATTTCTTCAAATGAATCCTCTGCTTCTTTAAAAAAGCTTTCTATTTCTAATAAATTTAGTTTCTTGTATTCCCTATGAGGTACAGCTAAAATTAAAGCATCTAATCCTTTTAATTCATGAAGTTCTTTAAGTTCTAGTCCATATTCTGCTTTTAGTTCTTCCTTACTTGCTAGAGGATCTGTTAATATAGGTTCTATTCCATACTCTAAAAGTTCATTTACTATATCAATTACTTTTGTGTTTCTTATATCTGGACAGTTTTCTTTAAAAGTAAACCCTAAAATACCAACCTTAGCTCCATTTATGTGTCTATTTGCTTTGATAAGATTTTTAACTGTATTTTCAGCTACATATTTCCCCATATTATCATTTATTCTTCTTCCTGATAAAATTACTTGAGAGTGATATCCTAACTTTTCAGCTTTATAAGTTAAATAATATGGATCCACACCTATGCAATGTCCTCCAACTAATCCAGGTGTGAACTCTAAAAAATTCCACTTTGTTTTTGCTGCATTTAAAACTTCTTTTGAGTCTATTCCCATTTTATTAAAGATAATTGAAAGTTCATTCATAAAAGCAATATTTATATCTCTTTGAGAATTTTCTATAACTTTGGCTGCTTCAGCAACTTTTATGCTTTCTGCTCTGTACACCCCTGCTTTTACTATAATTTCATAAGTTTTCGCTATATTTTCTAAAGTGTAATTATCCATTCCTGATACTATTTTCACTATATTTTCAAGTCTATGAACCTTATCACCTGGATTTATCCTTTCTGGTGAATACCCAACAAAAAAATCTTTTCCACAAGTCAATCCTGATTCAGCTTCTAATATTGGTACACACACTTCCTCTGTTACCCCTGGATAAACTGTGGATTCATACACAATTATAGAGCCTGATTTCAAATTTCTACCTAATATTTTACTTGCTCCAATAATCGGACCTAAATTTGGAGATTTATCTTCATTTATAGGTGTTGGAACAGCTACTATGTGAAATTTACACTTATTCAGTTCACTTTCCTCTGAAGTAAATATAACTTTTGATTTCTTAATTTCTTCATCTCCAACTTCCTTAGTCTCATCTATTCCTAATTTATATTTTTTAATTTTTTCTTCATTAATATCGAATCCTACTACATTAAGACTTTTTCCAAAGGATATTGCTATAGGCATACCCACATAGCCTAATCCAATTACAGATAATCTTTCTTTTTTCTCAATAAGCTTTTTATATAGCATCTATCTATTTCCTCTTCCATAAACATTATTTTTTCTCTCATTTTCTCTCAAAGAATCATCTAATCCTTTTTCTTTAAGTAAATTTTCAAAAATCTTTAGTTGCTTATAAACCACTTTTTTCTCATCATATAATTGCTCGGCTCTTTTTCTTCCCTGTTCTTTCATATGCTTTAATAACTCTCTATCCTTTTCTAATAGAGAAAACTTTTCTGCTATCTCCTCTGGTGACTTTAAAGGCACTAAAAACCCTGTTTCCCCATGAACAACTTCTTCTCTTGACCCTCGTATATTAGTAGCAATTACAGCACACTCCATTGCCATTGCCTCAATTATACTTCTTGGCATACCTTCCCTATATGAAGGTAAACAGAAAATATCAGTTATGTGCAAAAGTAAATTTATGTCTCTTCTATTTCCCAAGAAATATATATTTTTTTCCTCTTTATACTTTTTTAAAATCTCTTTACACTTTAAATCTCTTTCCCCATTGTCCAAGTCTCCTATTATTAAAAGCTTGAATTTATCCTTGTCCAACATTTTGAAAGCTTCTAAAAGATCTAGAACTCCCTTTTCCTCAACAAGCCTTCCTATAAATGAAATTACAATTTCATCATTTTGTATAATCAAGCTTTCTTTAATACTTTTAACTTCTATTTCTTTTATATTTCTTTTATTAAATATCCCTACTGTATCCACTCCATTGCCAATTTGCAATATTCTATCTTCTCTCAAAAACTTTCCTCTTTTTGCTACTATTGCATCTTCTTCACTTTGGGTAAATATAAAATCAGTAAAAAATTTCCCCATATACTTTTCAATATTGAAACACAACCTATATATATTTTTCTTCATATTTTCATGAAAATAAAAGCCATGTGCTGTATAAACTATGATTGGTACATTTGCTAATTTACCAGCAATTCTTCCTAAAACTGCTGCAATTGGAGTATGAACATGAACTATTTCTGGCCTTTCTCTTTTCAAGATTTTATATATAGCTATTATTGTTTTTAAATTTGAAATTGGATTTATGCTTCTATCAATATTTGTATTTATTAAGTTTACCCCTGAAGTTTTTATTTTTTCAGCTCTATCACCTACTGAACATATTCCTATAACTTCATATCCTTCTTCTAAAGAAATAGCATTTAACCGCCCTAATAAAGTATCCATAGTTGAATCTATTGCACTTATCTGAACTATCTTCATTACTCCTCCTACTTTTAATCTTCTATGAAAATAGCATCATCAAACCTTAATGCTATGAATTTATCCTTAAAATCTTCATTGTATTCTAATTTCTCTCCAATAAGTAGCTTGTATATATTCTTTGCTGAATTTGCTCCTGCCTTGAAACTAATAGGAGCACCTCCTGCAAACCTTCCATTTATCTCTAAAATCTTTATTCCATCACTATTTTTGATACAATCGAAATTAAATTCTCCAATGATTTTCAATTTTCTGCCAAGCTTTATTCCAAGATCAATCAAATCTTTATCTTTAACAACCTTAGCTTTTGTTATTTCTCCAGCACGGTGTCCTATTCTAAGCTTAGGAACAACAGTTATAACATTTCCACTAAAATCATTAAAGACATCAATGCAATATTCTTCCCCTTCAATAAACTCTTGTATTATTGGATTTTTCACATATTCTTTAAAAAATATTAGTTCTCTATAATTTTCAACCTTAAAGTTACTTATACTTGAACTTCCATCTAAAGGCTTTATAAATAACGGAAAGTTTACTTTCTTATTTAATATATCCTCTTCCTTTATTACCTTAGGTACAAGAAATCCATTTTTCTCTAAATACTCACAGGTTTTTTCTTTATTTCTTATAATAGAAATTATTTCTTTATTTCCAACTAATACTTTTGCTCCACTTTCTTTTTCTATTAATTCTTTATTCTCTGAATAAGTTTTAAGCTCTGTATCTAGTGTTGGTATTATTAAATCAACTTCTTCTCTCTTGCAAACTTCAATTATTTCCCTTATAAAATCTTTACTATTTATACGTGGAACCCTATACCCCTTATCTACAAATCTCATTGCAGGAGCTAGATCATCCATATCAACTCCTATTAAGTTTCCACTTATCGCTAAACTTTCTTTTGCCTCTCTAAATGCTTTAACTAACTCAACCCTTCTTCCTACGCTTGAAAATAATATATTTGCTTTCATAATATATTCTCCCTAATTGCTACCAGTAAACCGCTGCATTGTTACCTCTCCACTTTGGTCTACTCCTTCTTTTTTTATTACTTTAAAAAATGTAAGAAATATTATTTTAAAATCTAAAAATATACTCCAATTGTCAACATACCACAAATCTAACTGAAACCTCTTTTTCCAAGTTGTATTATTACGCCCATTTATTTGAGCCCAACCAGTTAAACCTGGTAGAACATCATGTCTTCTAATTTCCTCTTCATTATATAAAGGCAGGTAATCCACAAGTAATGGTCTTGGTCCAACTAAGCTCATATCTCCTTTTAAGATATTTATAAGTTCTGGAATTTCATCTAAACTCAACTCTCTTAATTTATTACCAAGTCTACTTCTTCTTTTTTCTTCTGGTAAAAGCTCTCCTTCTTCATCTCTCAAATCCTTCATAGTTCTAAACTTTATAAGGTTAAATTCCTTGTTATTTTTACCTATCCTTTTTTGAATAAAAAAAACGGGACTTCCCATTCTATTTTTTATCAAAATTGTTAAAATAAGTATTAAAGGACTCAAAAAAAATAATCCCATCATTGCGATTATTATATCAATTATTCTTTTTATATAAATATTCTTCTTAACCATATCAAATAATAAACAACACCCTCTCTATCTATTTTATTGATCTTTAATCACTTACTTTTGTTCTTTGTAATAAGATTTATATCCAGCTGACTTTTTGCTTTCACCATTTAAAACAGTACCTAAAATATTTGCATTTACTTCCTTTAAATTTCTTATAGCTTCTAAAACACCATCTTTTTTACTTTTTCCATGCCTAATAACAATTAATGTTCCATCTACCTTTGTTGAAAGAATTTTTGAATCAGCAACAAAGTTTACTGGTGGTGTATCTAAAATTATATAATCATATATTTTTTTAAAATCTTCTAATAATGTTTCAAGTCTCTTAGATGATAATATTTCTGCTGGATTTGGTGGTATACTTCCAGAGGTCATTATATTTAATCCTGACTGATGTTCATAAATAAAATTTTTCACTTCTTTTTTTTCGTCTATTAAAAAATCTGAAAGACCTGTTAAATTGCTTATACCAAAAATTTTATGAATTTTTGGTTTTCTTAAGTCACAATCTATAAGTAATGTTTTTTTATCAGCATCAGCAAAGGAAAGTGCTAAATTCGAACTTGTAGTTGATTTTCCATCCCCTGCTTCTGAACTCGTAATCAAAATTGTTTTTATTGGATTATCAATAGATGTGTATTGTAGATTTGTCCTAAGTATTCTATAGTACTCCGATGCTACGGATTTAGGTTTATTTTCTAAAATAAGCATGTTCCATCTCCTAAACCTCATCAAAATTTGGTATTGTGCCAATTATAGGTAACTTTGATAAATTTTCTATTTCTTCTCTAGACTTGAATGTTCCTTCCAGATATTCAGCTAAGAAAACTAGCCCCACACTTATAATAAGTCCTCCTAAAAAAGCAATTGAAATTATTTTTACTTTATTTGGACTTATGGGTTCTTTAGGTAATTTAGGTCTTTGAATAATTTTTATATTTCCATTTGGAATTAGATCCTTTGCTTCATTTATAAATGCTTCTGTTATTATCTCTGTTATTTTTAAAGTCTCAAGTGCCTCTTTCCCTTGGAACTTAACCTCTAGTATTTGTGTATCTGTACTTGGCTCTACTTTTAAGTTTTCCAGTATATGCTCTACTTTTTCTTCATCATACTCCATATTCGCATCTTTTAATGATTTTTCTATTAAATCAGGTGTTTCTAAAACTTCAGCATATGTTTTCATCAATTTTTGATACATTGTTATGTCACTACTACTGTAGTCACTCTCTTGAGAATTCACCTCTTGTTTACCTATAAATAACTTGGTCTTTGCTTCGTATTTTGGATCTATTATAAAGAAACTCAATGCTATTGATATCAAAAGAAATGCTATCACTGTAAAAAATATAATTTTCCACCTTTTAAGTAAGCAAAAATACACTTCTTTTAAAGTAAAATTTTCTTCCATATTTCCTCCTACTTTTGATTATTTATATCTAATTTTTAATGTTAAACACCCTATATCTTGTTCACTAATTTTTGTTAATTTAACACTTATATTTCCCCATTTAAAAGAACGTTTACTCCAAGTGTTCTTTACCATATCAATATTTAATTCTTTTCCAACCCAATTTTTATATAATTCAATACTATGATTATCTACATTATCAATACTTCTTAATTCTATTTCTTTTGGTTTAACTCCATTAAATTCTATGTCTACATTGAAATCTAAGTTATCTATTTTTATATTTTCTAATATTTCATATTTATGTCTATTTTTAAATTCTGATTCAACAAAATTGTAATTTCTTTTTAAATATCTCTTGCAAAAAAATCTCCATGACCCTCTTTTTATCTTTTTTCTTCCTATTTTTACTTGTCCCTTACATAAACTCATAAAAGCAAACTCCTCTTTCCCTAAAATTTAACTTTTTAATCATTTTCTTAATTAATTTTGCTTTTCTAATTTTAAATAATAAAATTCCCCTAAAAATTTCATAATAATTTATTTTCATATTATCAAAGATGCTTTTGTAGGTAAATTTAATTCGTTTTACATTTTGTAACATGAAGTATATTATTTTTCTATATTTATACATCTTTTTTGTAACTTTTTAAAATATAATTTAATTTTAATATTAAATTCATATTATTAACATTTTATAAAACGATTAGTAAAATTTTATTCAAAAAAAGTTTTTAGTTTTTTAAATTTAATTGTAATTTAGAGCAATTTTAGATTCGTTAATTTTTAGTAAACAGAAAATACTCTTTAAGCTTTTTCTGTTTTAGCTAGTTTTTATTTTAGATAGAACTATAGGCTTATCTTAATGAGCACTTAGAGTTTCATTGTATATGGAAAAATAATAGCCTTAAGAAGCGAAGCTGTTTGACCGAAGGGAGCTCTGAGCTTTAGCTATTATTTTGAAATATACATATAAAAGCTTTATAAAACTTATAAACAGTATGAAGAGAATATTTAGATGAGCTTTAGAATTTAAGTTATTACGTAGAAGATATTGTGTTAAGAAGCTGAGATTGTTTGAAGCGTAGCAAGTTTCGAAGCTTTAGCAATATCTTCGGAGTAATAACTATAAACTTAAGTAAAATACTATTTTTAAGCTTTTTCTGTTTTAGCTAGTTTTTATTTTAGATAGAACTGTAGGCTTATCTTAATGAGCACTTAGAGTTTCATTGTATATGGAAAAATAATAGCGTTAAGAAGCGAAGCTGTTTGAACGAAGTGAGTTCTGAGCTTTAGTAATTATTCTGGAATAGATAATAGAAACTCTCTGCGAAATTAAGTTAGGTCCGAAGAGATAGCTAGAACTCAAAGCTAAACTAAACTTAGAAAACAAAAAAGAGCCTAAAAGGTTATTATCCTCTTAGGCTCTCTTATTGTTTTTAACTTCTTTTTCTTCTTAAATTAACTGCTAATAAAGCAACTATTGCTACTACTATTACAGCTAAATATCCTAATATACTACCGTCTCCTGTATGAGGAATAATAGTATCAATAACTTTTTCCACTGTGCTAATTTGTTTCTTAGCATTTTCTACTGTTACATTTACTATTTTCTTTTGGTTAAAGTTAATAGTAAATTTAGTTGGTGCATTATTTAAAACATACCCTTCTAAGGCCTTTGTTTCAACAAAGCTATATTCTCCTGGAACTAATCCATTAACACTTATTTCTCCATTTTTATTTGTAACTAATCCTTCTTTTACTATTTCTCCTTTTGAGTTTAGTAAATTGAATGTTACTCCTTCTAATGGATTCTTAGTTGATGAATCTATCTTAGTAAGAAGTACTCCTCCTAGTTCTTTAGTATTAGTCATAGTAACCTCAGCTGGTTCCTGTTGATTTAACTCTATAGTTACATTAACTGGTGTTCTATCTAGAACATATCCATCTAAAGTTTTTGTTTCTATAAAACTATACTCTCCTGGTAATAACCCTTCTACTTTGATTTGTCCATTTTCATCTGTTACTAATCCTTCTTGAACTAAAGTTCCCTTAGAATTAACAAGATTAAATGTTACTCCTTTTAGTGGCTTTTTGCTTTGTGCATCAACTTTTGTTAATATAGCCACTCCTGTTTTTTCTGAGTTAGTTGCATTTACTTGAACTAGCTCTTCCTGATTAAACTGTACTGTAAACTTAATCGGAGTTTTATCTAATTCATATCCTGCTGGCGCTTTAGTTTCCACAAAAGCATAATCCCCAGGATTTAATCCTTCAACTTTAATCTGTCCATTTTCATCTGTTACTAAGTTTTCTTTAACTATTTTAGTTAAATCAGCTTGTCCATCAACTACTTGAACAACATTAAAACTTGCTCCCTTAAGAGTTTTTCCAGTCTGTTTATCAGTTTTAACAAGTATTGCTCCACCTGTTTTCTCTGCATTTTCCATTGAAACTTGTACTGGAGCATCTTGGCTAAATGTTATAGTTGCTTTAACTGGATTTGTATCTTTAACATATCCCTCTAAAGCTTCAACTTCTACGAAATTATAATCCCCTGGATGTAGGTTTTCCACAACAATCTTACCATCTTTGTCAGTAACTAATCCTTCCTTAACTATGTTTCCTTTAGAATCAAGTAAGTTGAATTTAACTCCTTCTAGAGGCTTTTTAGTTAAGCTATCAGTTTTAGTTAATATTACTGAACCTGGTACTTGATCGTTTAATGCTTCAACCTCAGTTGGTTGTTTCTGATTAAATGCTATGTTGAAGGCTATTGGATTGCTATCTAACTTATAACCATCTGGTGCTATTGTTTCTACAAAAGCATAATCACCTGGTTTTAATCCACCTACTGTGATTTTTCCATTATTATCAGTAACTAATCCTTCTTTAACAACTTGCTTTAAGTCAGCTTTTCCGTTCTCCATTTTAACTAAGTTAAATACTGCTCCTTGAATAACAATATTCTTATCTGAAGCATCCTTCTTAGTTAAGATTACAGAACCTGCTATCTCAGCATTTTTCGCCTCAACTTTTGCTAGGCTTTGTTGGTTAAAATCTACTGTGAATTTTATTGGAGTTGTATCTAGAACATATCCTTCTGGCGCTTTAGTTTCCACAAAGGCATATTCTCCTGGTACTAATCCATTAACTGTTATTTGTCCATTTTTATCAGTAGTTTTTACTAATTCTTGTCCAGCAACTTGAACAATAGAACTTAAATCCACTTCTCCATTTACTACTTTAACAACCTTAAATGTAGCTCCCTCTAATACTTTTCCTGTATCTAAGTCACTCTTAGTAAGAACTGCTCCCCCTGTTTTCTCTGCATTTTCAGCATTAACAGTTATAGGTTTTGCTTGATTGAAATCTACAGTAAATGTATAAGGTTTTTGATTTAAAACATATCCTTCTGGAGCCTTTGTTTCTACAAATGCATAATCTCCTGGATTTAATCCATCAACTATTATTTGTCCATTTTCATTAGTTATTAATCCTGTTTTTACTGGATTTTCTAAATCTGCTTTTCCAGAAACCATTTTAACTACTTCAAAAACAGCATCTTTAACAAACTTTCCATTGTTACTATCCTTCTTTATTAAGATAGCTCCACCTTGCTTTTGTGCATTAATAACCTGAATCTCTTTTGGCTCACTTTGATTGAAATCAACAGTAGCCTTAACTGGAGTTTTATCTATTACATATCCAGCTAACTCTTTAGTTTCAACAAAACTATAATCTCCTGGGATTAATCCGTTCACCTTAATTTGGCCATTCTTATCTGTTTCTAAATTCTCTCTTATTGTATTGCCCTTTGAATCTAATAAGTTAAACTTAACACCTTCAAGAGCTTTTTTTGTTAATCCATCAAGCTTAGTTAGGACTAGAGCTCCCGTTTTCTCATTGTTTTTCATAGAAACTTTAGTCGGTCCTTGTGGATTAAACTCTACTTTAGCTTTAACTTTATCAGTTGACTTAATATATCCTGGTAAAGCTTCTACCTCTTCAAAGCTGTAATCTCCTGGAGCTAAGTTATTAACTGTTATAGTTCCATTTTGATCTGTAACTAATGGCTCTTTATTTACTACATTTCCTTTTGAATCAAGTAAATCAAACTTAACTCCTGCTAAAGGACTATTAGTTTGAGCATCTGTCTTTGTTAATATTATAGATCCTTCTCTTTGATTATTAACAAGTGTTGCTTTTGCACTTTCTTTTTGATTAAATCCTATAGTAAATTTAACTGGAGTTTCATTTAACTCATATCCCTTTGGTGCAGAAGTTTCTACAAATGCATACTCTCCTGGCACAAGGTTTGAAGCAATAAGTGTACCTGTAACCCCTGTAGTAAGATTACTTTGAACTACTTGCTCAAAATTCACTTCTCCATTTATAACTTTTACTATTTTAACCACTGCTCCTGGCACATTAAGTCCTGTATTTCCATCCTTTTTAGTAAGAACTACAGAACCTCTAATCTCTTTATTTGAAGCATTTACCTTGCATAATTCTTGTTGATTGAAATCAACAGTAAAGTTAATTGGAGTTTTGTCTAATTCATATCCTTCTGGTGCAGAAGTTTCCACAAATGCATATTCTCCTGGAAGTAATCCCTCTACCTTTATCTGTCCATCCTCATCAGTAGTTTTTATTAAATCTTTTCCTTGGACTTGAACAGTGTTATTCAAATCCACTTCTCCATTTACTACTTTAACAACCTTAAATGTAGCTCCTTTTAATACTTTTCCTGTATCAGAATCAGTTTTAGTAAGGATTGCTCCTCCAGTTTTTTCTGAGTTAGTTGTACTAACCCTAACTGGTTCTTGCTGATTAAAGCTAATAGTAAATTTAACTGGAGTTTGATCTAATTCATATCCATCTGGTGCATTAGTTTCTATGAAAGCATATTCTCCTGGAGTTAATCCATCAACAGATATCTGTCCACTAATATCTGTTACTTTTTCTAAATCTACTCCATTTACTTGAACAGCATTATTTAAATTAGCTTGCCCATCTACCACCTTAACAACATTGAATGTAGCTCCTGGCACAACATTCTTAGTTTGCTTATCAGTTTTAGTAAGAATTGCTCCACCTGCTTTTTCATCATTAGTCATAACAACTGTTTTAGGAGTTTTTTGATTAAATACTACTTCTCCCATAACAGGTGTACTATCAAGCACATATCCATCTGGAGTATATGTTTCAATGAACTTATAAGTATCTGGAAGTAAATTATCTACAGTGATTTTTCCATTTTCATCTGTTTCTAATCCCTCACCTACTAAAACTCCTTTAGAGTTAATTAAATTAAACTTAGCACCCTTTATAGCTTTCTTAGTTAATGAATCAGTTTTCTCTAAAATAAGAGTTCCTGTCTCTTCATTATTTAAGGCATTAACCTTTACTAACTCTTTTTGATTAAAATCAATAGTAAATTTTAAAGGTGTGCTATCTAATTCATATCCTTCTGGTGCATATGTTTCTATGAAAGCATATTTTCCTGGAGTTAATCCATCAACTGTGATTTGTCCACTATCATTTGTTATTAAACCTTTTTGGATAACATTAGTGAAATCTTCTTTTCCATCATTCATAGTAACTTGTACTAAGTTGAATTTTGCTCCACTTACAATATCACTTGTTTGAGCATCATTCTTAGTAAGAATAACTCCACCTGTCTTCTGTGAATTTTCCATTGAAACTTCAGTTGGAGCTTTTTGATTAAATGTAACATCAGCTTCCACTGGTGTGTTATTTAAGTCATACCCTTCTTTAGCTTCAATTTCCACGAATTCATACTTACCTGGTTTTAAGTTTTCAACAGTAATTTTACCTTTGGCATTTGTTATTAAAGGTTGTGTATTAACAGCTTTATTTGTAGCCTTATCTACTAAGTTAAACTTAACTCCTTCTATAGGCTTTTTAGTTAAACTATCTATTTTAGTTAAAACTACTGAACCTGGTATTTGTTCATTTAAAGCTTCTACCTCTACTGCCTTTTGTTGATTTAACTCAATTGTGAAAGGAATTGGAGTCTTATCTAACTTGTACCCATCAGCTGCACTCGTTTCTACAAAAGCATATGTTCCTGGCTTTAATCCACCTACTGATATTTGACCTTTTTCATTTGTCACTAATCCCTCTTGAACTAAATCACCTAATTTAGTTTCTCCACTAACTTCTGTAGCCTTATAGACACTAAAAGTAGCTCCTTGAATAACCTTGCTTGTCATTAAAGCATCTTTCTTAGTTAATATTACAGATCCTGCAGTTTCAGCATTTGTTACATTAACAGTCACTACTTTACTTGGATTAAAGTCTACTGTGAATCTATGAGGAGTTATATCTAAGTCATATCCATCCGGTGCATCTGTTTCTATAAATGCATAATTCCCTGGAAGTAAGTTGTCTATATAGATTTCACCCTTTGAATTTGTTACTAGTTTTTCAGCTATTAAATTCTCTGAATTTCCTACATATTGAACAACTTTAAATGTAGCTCCTGCTAAAACTTTTCCTGTTTCTAAATCTGTTTTAACAAGTAAAGCCTCTCCTCTTTTTTCTTCATTAGTAGCTTTTACTAATATAGGTTTAGCTTGATTAAAATCTACTGTAAAATCAAATTCAGTTTTTTCTCCTATATCATACCCATCTGCTGCTTTAGTCTCTATGAAAGCATATTTTCCTGGATTTAAATCACTAACAGATATTTGTCCATTCTTATCAGTTTTTAACCCTGATTTAATTGGATTTTCTAAGTCTGCTTTTCCATTTATAACATTAACAAGATTAAATGTTGCATTTTCTATAACTTTTCCATTATTGCTATCTGTTTTTTGTAATATAGCTCCTCCAGTTTTTTCAGTATTGTATGCATCTACTTTTACAGGTTCATCTGAAGGGTTAAAGTTTATAACAACTTTAATTTTTTCTTTGTTTAAATTATATCCTGGTAAAGCTTCTTGCTCCTCAAAATAATAAGTTCCTGGATTTAATCCATCTACTTTTATTTGTCCATTTATATCTGTTTCAAGCTTTGATTTAATAATCTTTCCAGATTCATCTAACAAATTAAACTTAACACCTTTTAAGGCTTCTTTTGTTAAATCATCTTTCTTTGTTAACAAAGCTGAACCTTTTTTCTTAGTATTTGAAAATTCAACAGTTGCATTGCTTTGAGGATTAAATTCTATGTTAAATATCTTAACTTCTTTGCTTAATTCATATCCTGTTGGTGCAGCTGTTTCTATGAAGGCATATTGTCCTGGTAAAAGATTAGTAGCAGTTAGTGTTCCTGTTACCCCTACTTTTAAACCTTCTTGAACAATTTGCTCTGGTTCTAAAACTTTTCCATTCTCTGCCTTAACTATTTTAAACTCTGCTCCTGGTATTGTTAATCCAGTATCTGAATCAACCTTAGTTAATTCAACTGCTCCTCTTATTTCACTATTTGAAACCTTAACTGTAGGTATATTCGCTTCCTGTTGGTTAAAATCTATAGTGAATGGATATGCCTTATTCTTATCAAAGCTATATCCCTTTGGTGCAGCAGTTTCCATAAATGCATAGTTTCCTGGAATTAATCCTGAAACAGTTAACTTTCCATTCTCATCAGTTGTTCCTATTAACTCCTTACCGTTCACTTTAACTATACTTTCAGGCTGAACTTTTCCATCAATAACATTAACAACTTTAAATGTAGCTCCACTTAGAACTTTTCCTGTATCTGCATCAGTTTTTAGGAGTGATGCCTTACCAGTCCTTTCTTTGTTTGTCACATTAACTGGTACTGGAGTATTATCATTTGAATCTACCTTTACTGCTTTAGTTGGCTTTTTGTCTAAAACATATCCATCTAAAGTACTTACTTCAACAAAGCTATATTCACCTGAATCTAATGCATAAACTTTAATCTCTCCATTGGCATCTGTAACTAAATTTCCATTCTTATCAATACTACTAGCATCAGCGTGTCCACTTAAATCCACTTTATTGCCTTTGCCATCTAATAATTTGAATGTTACTCCTTTTAATGGTCTATTTGTGCCTTCACTTGTTTTAGTTAAAACTATATTTCCTACTGGAATTTTCTTGTTTGTTGCACTCACATTAACCTTATCCTTTTGGTTAAACACAACTGTGAAAGGATATAAACTTCCTTTGTTACCTATTGTATAACCTTCTGGAGCCTCAGTTTCTAAAAATGCATATTCACCTGGAGCTAATCCATCTACAGTTATTTTTCCTTCTGAATTTGTTACTAATCCTGCTTTAATAACCTTTCCAGCTTTTAGGGTTCCATCTGCTTCTTTTATTGTTTGAACAACGCTAAATGTTGCTCCTGCTAAAGCATTATTATTAGCTTCATCAGTTTTTGTAAGAATTGCTCCACCTGTTTTTTCCTTATTAGTCATAGTAAATTCTACTGGAGTAGAATTGTTTGAATCCACTGCTTTTTCTTCAGTAGCCTTTGTATCTAAAACATATCCATCTATAGTGGCAGTTTCTTTAAAAGAATAATTTCCAGACTCTAACTTTGTAACAGTTATTTGGCCCTTTGAATCAGTCTTTAATCCTGACTTAACTACAACTCCGTCCTTTAAAAGATTAAAAGTTACACCCTCTAACTTTTTACCATTAGCCTCATCAGTCTTTGTTAATACAACAGTTCCAACTGGTATTTTCTTATTACTTACATTTACAGTTTCATATGTACTTTGATTTCCATCATTAACTACATCAAATTTATATATGTTGCTCTCAGAATCACCAATTATTTCGTATTTCTCTGGTGCTTTAGTTTCAACAAAAGCATATTTCCCAGGTTTTAATGAATGGACAATTATCTCTCCATTCTTATCAGTTACAAGATTTGTTTGAACTGGATTTTTAAAATCTGGCTGTCCATCAAGTATGCTTACAACATTAAAAATAGCTCCTTCTAGCTTAATATTTGAATTAGCTAAATCACTCTTTATAAGCTTTGCTGAAATTTCCTTCTCATTAGTTGCATTAACTGTAACTGAAGGATTTGCTTCGCTTACTGTAAAGAATATAGGATTGCTATTTAAAACATATCCTGTTGGTGCTTTAGTCTCTATAAATGCATATTGTCCAAATGGTAATTCACCATAACTTATTTCACCATTTTTATCTGTAGTTAACCCACTTTTTATAACTTGATTCTTATCTACGACATTATTGTTTGCTCTTACGATTTCAAACTCTGCCCCTGATAAAAACTCCTTTGAATTTTCACTATCAGATTTTATAAGTTTTACTTCTCCAAGTTCTTGAGCAAAATTGGTGTTATTCCACTTGTCCCAGTTGAAGAAGAAGTTATGCATTTCCATTCCACCATATTGATTGAAATTCTTAGCTATAAGTTGTCCATTTATAGAACCTCCATCAGCATTAACTGTAGCATTTGGTGCTATAACACTTCCTATAACTCCTTTATGGTTTACAGCTACTGTTTCAGCATTAGGGAACACCCATATAAGTTTTTTAGCAAGCATATGTAAAGTAGCATTCTCTGGTTTACCAGTATCAACGCTTCCATTATAAACATCACCTGGATTTATAGCCTCTCCATCATAGCAAATTGATTGTTGATCAAAAGTTATATTTTTAGCTTTTGAATAAATAACAACAAAATCTGCTGTTCCAGCTTCCTTTGGAAGATATATAGGTCCAAAATCATCATCATTTTCACTTAATCCAGATGATACAAGTATGTTATTATGTGTCTCATCATAACCTAACCCTAAATAATTTGCCCATGAAGCAGATTCTTTTATAGGCTTATTGGTTTTCAATGTAGCTGCTTGACTTATAAACTTATCAGTTTGAGCTTTAAATACTTGGAATTGATTCATTATCTCACTATGAGACTTTGTAATTGGCGTCTGTCCAGCTCTATTTATAAGTTTCATAGTGTTCCCATTTGGATCACTTTGTTCGTTACTTATAACAACTGGGCCAGCTTCTATAGTTAATTCCTTCGTATTAGCACCTTTGCTTAAAGTACCTCCAAGTAATAAAGATGGCATCCCATTACTTTCGTAATTAAATCCCATGTACTTACCCATCTTATTCCCTGCTGCACATACTGAATATCCATACCCAGCACTATTTGGCGCAATCAAATTTCCTTGAATAGCCAAGGCTCCTTCAGAGTCGGCTCTTCCTGATGTTTGATTTCCAAAAATAACAGCATTGTAATGTTCTATATTGCCTAAGCTAGTTAGTTCACTCTCTGGTGTATAAGCAAAAACATTACTTATAGGCAATGCCTCCCAAGTAACCATTGTAAGTGTAAGAAATAGTACTAGAGCTTTTCTCAACTTATATTTAGTTTTTTGTTTCAAATATTTTCCCCCTTCTACTTAATAATCACATATATGTAAACACCAAGTATATACAGTTCTATATATCTAGACAAGTATATATTCGATGGAATTTACTGCTTTTAAATTATGTTTCTTATTTAATCATAGAAGAAAAAAAGTTAAAAAACGCAAATTAAAGATTTTATAAAATCTTTAATTTGCGTTTTGATTATAAGTTATGCAATTCTCATTGTCAAAAGATTGTATTTTATAAAAATTATACACAAATGAATATAAAATCACTTCTAATTATAAACTATCAATAAATACAATCAAATTTTATCAATTAGTCAATTATACTTCTAATATAAGTAGAAAAAAAGTAAATTTAAAAATTCTGTAATAAAAATACATATCTTATACGCAATTATTTGTTTAAAAGAAAGTATAATTTAATTAAAAATTTCACTTACAATACTTGTTACTCTTTTCAAATCATCTTTAGTCATTTTTGTATCACTTGGTAAGCATAATCCCCTATTAAATATATCCTCACTAACACTTATTCCATGGTCATTATGATTAAAAAATTCAAACTTTTTATAAAAGGGCTGCATATGCATTGGTTTCCAAACTGGACGTGCCTCAATATTTTCACTTTCTAATCTTTTTATTATATCTATAGGCTTTATTTTTGATGCTTCATCAATAGTAATTACACTTAACCAATAATTTGGCTCTCCATAATTGCATACTGGTGCCATTTCAATCTCTTTAATATTTTTAAAGCTTTCTTTATAGTGATTAAAAATATTTCTTTTATTCTCTATTCTTTTATCAAGCACTCTTAGCTGACCTCTACCTATTCCAGCTACTATATTGCTCATTCTATAATTATATCCAAGCTCTTTATGCTCATAATGTCTTTCATTCTCTCTAGATTGCGTACACCAAAACCTTGTCTTTTCTATCATATCCAAGTTATTAGAAACTAACATTCCACCACCTGATGTAGTTATTATCTTATTACCATTAAATGAATATATGCCATATTCTCCTATAGTACCACTCATTTTCCCTTTATAAGTAGCACCTAAAGACTCAGCTGCATCCTCTATTATGGGTACATTATAGCTATCACATATTTCTTTTATCTTGTCCATATCTGCACTTTGCCCATATAAATTCACAACAATTACCGCTTTCGGAAAATCGCCATTTTCTTCACACTCTTTAAAAGCCTTTTCTAAAGCAATAGAGGACATATTATAACTATATGGCTCTGAATCTATAAAAACAGGAATTCCCTTTTCATATATAATAGGATTACAGCTTGCTGCAAATGTTAGGCTTGAACAAAAAACCTTATCTCCTTCTGTTACTCCCACACATTTAAGAGCCATGTGTATTGCTGCCGTTCCAGACACCATAGCAGATGCTCCACTTACGCCGACATATTCTGCTAATTCACTTTCAAAAGAAGTAACATTCGGACCTAAAGGCGCAATCCAATTACTTTCAAAGGCTGCCTTTACAAACTCTTCCTCTAAACCTCCCATATGAGGTGATGATAAATATATCTTATTTTTTCCCACAATAAGTCCCCCTACCAAACCATAACTATAAAGTAAATTTAAATATAAATTTTAAATATTAAGAAACTATAGAATCAGTATATGCTACTTCATCTAATGTATTTTCTTTTTTTATATCCTCGTCTCTCTTATATGTTTTAACTATAAACTGTAATGCTGTTTTTAGCATTTCATCGTCTCCTAACTTAGATATATCTAATAAAGCTGTTATACCTAGCTTTAGTCTATCTAAATCATATTCCCCAGGCTTGCCTATAAATATTTTTTTATGCCTTGTTTCCTTTAGTCCTTCTTCGTCCATAAGAAGTTCTTCATAAAGCTTTTCACCTGGTCTTAGTCCTGTAACTTTTATATCTATATCTACATTGGGTTCAAATCCTGATAACTTTATTAACTCACTTGCTAAATCATATATTTTAACTGGCTTTCCCATATCAAGTACAAAGATTTCTCCTCCATTGGCATATACTCCTGCCTGCAACACAAGTTGAGCTGCCTCTGGTATTAACATAAAATATCTTGTTATTTCTTTATGTGTTAATGTTATAGGTCCACCCTCTGCTATTTGCTTTTTAAATAATGGAATTACTGACCCATTACTTCCAAGTACATTTCCAAATCTAACAGCTGCAAACTCGGTGCTACACTCTTTATTTATGGCCTGTACTATCATTTCACAAAGCCTTTTTGAAGCCCCCATTACATTTGTTGGGTTTACAGCTTTATCTGTAGAAATTAAAACAAACCTTTCCACCCCATGTCTTCTAGAGCATTCTGCTACATTTAAAGTTCCTAAAACATTGTTTTTTATTGCCTCTCCTGGACTATCTTCCATTAAAGGTACATGTTTATGTGCTGCTGCATGAAAAACTACTTGTGGATTATATATAGAGAATATATTATTAATTCTTTTCTCATCTCTCACTGATGCAATTAAAACTTTCATATTTAATTCAGGAAATTTTCTTTTTAATTCATTTTCTAATTCATAAGCATTATTTTCATAAATATCTAGTATTAAAAGTAATTTAGGTGAAAATCTTGAAATCTGCCTACATAACTCTGATCCAATTGATCCTCCCCCTCCAGTTACTAATATTATTTTATCTTCTATATATTTTTTTATTTCATTTTTATCTAACTCAACCTGTTCTCGTCCTAAAAGATCTCTTAAATCAACATCCCTCATCTTACTTAAACTTACTTTTCCATCTATTAATTCATACATTCCTGGGATTATTTTTATTTTCCTTTTAGTTGCTTGACATATATCTATAATCTTCTTTTTTTCTTCTGCACTTACAGAAGGCATTGCTATTAATATTAAATCAATGTTGTAAAGTTCTGATATTTCTTCAATTTTACTTCTATCACCTAAAACTTTTACTCCACTTAAGTATGTTCCAACCTTATTTAGGTTATCATCTATAAAACCAACAATTTTTTGCTTATTGTTAGGTTTATCTCTTATTTCATCTAATATAAGATGTCCACAAGCTCCAGCTCCTACGATTAGCACACTCTCTAGTTCTTCATTCTTATTACTTCTTATTAATAACTCCCCATATATAGCCATTCTTCTGTAAATTCTAAATGATATCCTTAATGCAACAACACCAATAGTTATGAAAAAACCAGCCAATATTATAACTATGTACGGTATCCTATCTGGTATTAATGTCATTACTATAAAATTTATTGTTGTTGATATAAAGCATGCTAAAAAACCATATACAACTTCATCTATTCCAGCAATTTTCCATATACTTTTATACATCTTAAAAAGTGATAAGGATACTAAATAAATAAAAACTATAAAAGGTAAAAATACAAAAAAAGCATTTTGATACCCCTTAGGAATATTGGTATCAAACCTTATAAAAAATGATAAAAGATAAGATAAAATTATAATTAGTGTATCAACTACTAACAAGAGCATTGATTTTATCTTTTTTTCTTTACCCATAACTCCCCTCCATTTTATACTATATTAACCATTTATAGTTAATTAATGTAATTATATCATCATTGTTTTTCCCTTTAAAGAATAGATTTTATGCTTAATTCGACACTTTTAGAAGCGTAAAAACATAATTATTCTTCACAATTCGTTAAACTTAATACTTTATATTTTTTTTATTAATAGTAAATTTTCTTTCTTTTTTTTTTGTTAATATTAACTCTCTATATTTTTTCATAAAAATATATTATTTTTATTTCTATTATTATAGAATTGAAAACATTAAAATATTTTTTTACTTTTTTATACATATTAATCAAATTTATATTTTAAACTTATATACATTTTTTTAAGATTATATAACTTAATTCAATAAAAATAATTTATTAAATTTTAAAATAAAGAATAAAAAAATAAAGCTAAACTTAATTAGTTTAGCTTTTAAAATAAAACTTTACTATTTTATTTTTAATCTCTTTTTCATAATAAGAGAAACTCTTACTCCTCTGAATGCAACATAGGCTGCACTTATCAATAGTATTCCCCCTATTGTTACTCCCCATGAATTTCCTTCAAATAATTTATATAATGTTATGGCAGCTACTACAAAGCTTATAGCTGTTCTAAAATATGCTAAATCAGTTCTTTCCTTTGCTAGGACTGTTCTATCAACTGCTAACTTATCCCTTAAACTCATATCATCTGTTATTTCTTCATAAGCTCTATAATTCTCTAATTCTTTGCCTATCATAAAAAATCCTCCTAAAATACTTTTCATAATAGCCTAATAATATAAATTTTCTATCTTTGTTTTAAATTAAACCCTAAACTTACTACAACTTTGCAGTTCTATCTAAAATCAATATGATTTTAAAACAATGGCTATTCTAAAATTATGTGAAATGTTATAACTAAAATAATTATAACACTTATTCTTTTTATTAACTTTTGTAAATTAGTATAATCTTAATATGAAAAACTTATATTTAATATCACTAATAAGCTATATCATGAACTTTATCAATTAATATATAAAAGTAGCTTTTAATAATACCTAAAAATATTACTAAGATTCCATTATTAGAGTAAAAATAAAAATCATTAAGTATATTAATAAACTTAATGATTTTATAACTTAAAAGTCATTTGAAACTTTGTCCAACTCTCTTGCATAATTACTTTTTAATTCATCCTCTATAGCCTTATTTTCTTCTGCTAACCTATACCATCCATAAATAATTTTATTTACAATTAATGCTATACCTATTCCAATAGCTATAAATGCTATTCTCATAGGAATAGACTCACTAGGATTAAATAAAATCATAGCTGCACCTAATGCATTCATTGTTATAAAGATAATTTTTATTTTATATTCATTTACAAATGTATATACATAACTTAATAATAATAATACTAATGTACTATATTCTGGTGGGAAAATGTATCCAAATAATACTATAAATATAACTGATCCTATTAATGTTCCAAAAAATCTTTCCTTTACTCTTGTTTTAGTCTCCTCATAATGAGGTTGTGTTATTGACATAGCAGTAAGGCTTATCCACATTGACTTTTCTACTCCCATTATACTCCCTAAAAACATAGCTAAGGAAACCGAAATTGCCATTCTTAACGAAAAGTTAAACTGTAGACTATTCTTATCAATACTTTTTATCATACCTGATATATTCATGTGATCTGAATCGTCTTTTTTTCTATGACTAATATAATAAACTAATGAAATTAATATTCCACCAACTAACAGTGCCATTAACCTAACTGGTAATTCACTCCAAGTAATAGGTGTTCCTTCAATAAAAACATAACAAAGCATAAATGGTAAATATGCCTTGGTTTCAGTTTTATTTGTCACTAAATATGAAATAATAAATATACTTACGAAATTTACTACTAGTCCTAAAAATGGATTTATTGAACTTATCTGAGTAGAAATACCCATAAAAACAAAAGTTCCTATAGTAGTTAAAATAGCCTCATTTAATTTTAAACTCAAATGAACACCAACAAACATTAACATTGCTGTTATTACACATACACCAATAAGATTATTTGCACTTCCAAATACTTTTGTATATAAAGTAACAAATGCAACCACAGCTATTATTAATATTAAATTGCTTATAAGTAATTTACCTGTAATTTTCTTTCCTTTCATTATTTTCCCTCTTTTCATATAATTCTTCAGTGAAGAATTATATCATAATGAAAAGTATCTGGAAAATTTATAAAAACACATTTTTTCGTAAAAATATAAATTTTTCTTATTTAAACAATAAAATTCTTATTAGATACTTATGCTATCCTCTTTTACAAATCATTTACTAGTGTTATAATATTTTTCTGTATGCTAAACATAAAATAATTATAAAAATTCTAGCATACTTTTTAGTTTTATATAAATCTTATCTAAGATTATTCATCATGCTTAACAATACATCTCCAAATACATGAAGCTTTTCGCTTTCAATTCCATCTATAGCTAAATCAACGATTTCAACATTCACTCTAGAAAAGTCTTCCATCTTTATTTTTGCTTTTTCAGTTAAAGTAACCAAGTACGATCTTTTATCCTCTTCATTTTCAATCTTCTCTAAATATCCCTTAGCAACTAACCTGCTTATTATTCCAGATATAGTAGGCTTATCCATATCTAATCGTGAAGCAATTAATACAGGCGTTAGTTCTTCTTGTTTATCTAATGAAAGGTGCAATTCAATATCTCTTAAAATAGTAAATTGAGCTGCTGTTATTCCTTCCTTTTCAAGTTCTTTATTCATTCTATTTTTTAATAATTTTGAGCATAAATTTACGGCATAAGATAAATTTTCTTTATTATTTTTATCTTTTGCAACTCTTCTTGTTATATCTAAAATTTTCTCCTGACCCTGCTCGCTTTTTTTCATACAATCCCCCCAAATTTATAACTTATATTAATAATTCTCACATTTTAAAATTAAAGTCAATATTACTTTGGTTAAATTCCATTCATTTCACAGTCTATTAATTAAAATTTAAGGCTCTGTTTTAAACTAGTGTTAATTTTAGATAGAACTATAAGATTCTATTAATAAACAATTTAGAGTTTCATTGTCTATTATTTTGGAACAGACAATGAAACCCTTACAAAATTAAGTTGAATCTAAAGACTATCTAAAATCAAAATTCACTTAAAACAAAGCCTAATTAATCTTTATTTCTAGCCATAAAAATAAGGATGTATTAACAATCATTAATAAAACTTATAAATATATTCCGAGAATTACTGGATTTCACTAAGAATTTATAGCAATTACTCCGAAGGTTTTACTAAAGCGAAAAACTCCCTTCGGTCAAACAGTTTCGCTTATTAACGTAAAACCTTCTACGTAATAGCTTAAATTCTAAAGTTCATCCAGATATTCTCTTCATACTATTTATAAGTTTTATATATGAGTTTTAATACATCCAAACTTTTTCTAATTCTTTTTGAAGTTTATTATTGCTTTAAACAAATCTCCATCTACATCTACTTTAAAGCTTCCACCTTGAAGTTCAATGAAGCTCTTAACTATTGCAAGTCCTAGCCCTGAGCCTTCTGTATTACGAGATTTATCTCCTCTTACAAATCTATCTGAAATTTCATTCACATTAAATGTAATCTCATCTGCTGATATATTCTTTATTGTAATCTCAACATCAGTTTCACTATCATTAAGATCCACATATACTCTTGAGTTTGGCATAGCATATTTAACTACATTTACTATTAGATTTTCAAACACTCTGTAAGTTCTTTGACTATCTAGTGGTAATATTACTTTATGATCTGGTAAGTTTAATCTTACATCTAATCCTGCTTCACTTATCTTATCATCTAGTTCTACTATAGCTTGCTTCATAAGATATGAGATATCAACATTCATTATATTTAAGCTTACATTTCCACTTGTAGCCTTACTTACCTCAAATAAATCTTCTATTAAGAATTTCAATCTTTGAGATTTCTTATCTAAAGTCTCTAAATATGCTCTTCTCTTATCTTCGTCCTGTTCATCTTTTAATAAATCAACATAAGCTATTATTGAAGTTAAAGGAGTCTTTAAATCATGAGAAACATTTGATATAAGCTCTGTCTTCATTCTTTGACTCTTAACCTCTTCATCAACAGCATTCTTAAAGCCTCTTTGTATATCATTTAATTCTTCTGCCAAAGGATTGAAGAATCCATAATCATCTTTTTTATCTTTTTTAACCTCTTCTAAATTTCCATCAGCTATACTTTTAGTTTTTTCTAATACTTTATTATAATCTTTTTTCCATTTGTTAATATACTTTCTTCCAAAGTAGAACAGTAATGCTGAGTAAACAAATACTCCTAATATTCCAAAGAACCATACTGAACAAAGCAACGATACTATAACAAAGTTTATTCCTATAAGTATTAGAAGGAATTTATCACTCTTCTTATTTAAATCTATACTCTTAACATATCTAGCAAACTTTTTAATTCTAGCGAATATTACTTCTTTAAACTTATAAATCAATACATGCTTATTCAAGTAATTTTTAAATCCTGTATTGAACATATATTTAATATAAACTAATTCAAAGAATAAGAAGCCATATATAGCAAACCAAAATGCTAGATTTATAATATAAACTAAGCTATTTAGGTAAGAAACATTTGTTCCCAAGAAATTCTGTTGAAATACTCCTTCTATTGTTGGAGCTATAATCATATATCCACTGCTTACTATTATCGGTACATAGAAGAATACACCTAACAAATTAATTTCTAATGGAATCTTTCTAAATTTATTAAATCCTAATATATTTCTTGAATATTTAAATGGTATTATTAATCCAAGTAAGAATGTTATTGCTAAACCTATTGATATAAAACCCGGACTAATCATATTTATTATATTATCATCTCTATTAATGTCATTATAATAAATGCTATCCTCATACTTTAGTACCTTTGGCACAGCATACACATATGTCATATTCTTTACTGGCTTAATTTCATACTCATTATAAATATTTCTATAAGCTGAAAATTCATTTGAATAATGGATTAGCTCTTGTCTAACTCTAAAATCATCTTCTCCATAAGTATCCCCTATAGTAAGCTTTCCTCTATCATCAAACCTCATAACAACATAGAATCTAAAATACTCTTTTGCTCTACTTACATCACCTGCTGCAGGATTTTTAGCTAAAGTCTCAAGTAACCAAGCTTGATCTGTATTGGTAGTAAATACTGTATCACTAGCCGAATTCATAGCATATACATTTAAATTTCCTAAAGTATTTAAACTATCAATTTTATCTTTAACATAGCTATTTAAAGTATTTTCATCCTCTTTCATAATATCATCATAATTTGATTCCTCTTTACTGTAGTGATTCTGTGTTAATGTAAAGAATTCTGTTGCTGGATTTATGACTTTCCCTTCATTATGTGCTTGTTTTTCAATCATATCAAAGTATATTCCATAAGTAGTTCCATATATCTCATCTCTTAAATTACCATTATTGAACATACTGTAATTTTCTTTTGCATATTCATTGGCATTTTTTTCTATTAATGGGTAAGTGGAAACCAATCCTACTGATAGTATACTTAATAATGTAGCTATTATTAAAGTAATAGTCCAATTAACCTTATGTGTTTTATTTTCCATACTACTCTCTTTCTTAACTTTTTCATTCTTTATTTTTTTCTTATTAAACTCATTTTCTAGAGGCATTTCATTATTATTTTCTACAGTTTCTTCAAGCACTTCTTCAAATTTATCCTCTTCTCTATAATCATCATAATTCTCTGTAAACTCTAAATTTTTATCCTCTTTTTTCTTTTTATTGCTTCTCCATCTTATAGCCAACGCCCCACACCACCTTTAAATATTTTGGATTCTTTGGATCTATCTCTATCTTTTCTCTTATATTTCTAACATGGACCATTACAGTGTCTGTGTTTACTGCATTTTCATTCCATACTCTTTCATAAATTTCTTCTGCTGAAAAAACTCTTCCTGGACTTTTCATTAATAATTGAAGTATCTTAAATTCTATTGGAGTTATCTTTATTCCTTCTCCATCTAAGGTAACTTCTTTTCTGTCAAGATTTAATTCTAATCCTCCTATTGTATAAGAATTAGTTTTAACATCATCTCTCTTAACCATTTTCAAATATTTTGAATATCTTCTTATCTGAGAATTTACTCTTGCTAAAAGCTCTAAAGCATTAAACGGCTTTGTAACATAATCATCAGCCCCTATATTTAGCCCTAAAATCTTATCCATATCTTCTGACTTTGCAGATAGCATTATTATAGGAAACTCGTGATTTTCTCTTATTTTCATAACCATTGTAGCTCCATCCATCTTAGGCATCATTATATCTGCTATAGCTAAATGAATGTCTTCTCTCTCAACAATTTCTAGCCCTTCTATTCCATTACTTCCTTTAAAAACATTATATCCTTGATTTTTTAAATATATCTCAATAGCATCTGCTATCTCTTTCTCATCTTCAACAACTAAAATATTATACTTTTCCATATTCCAACTACTCCCTCTTCTATTACTATATTTTTATTAAACTACTTTACTTATATATCTTAACCTATCATTTTCAACTTTTAAGCAATAATCAGTTAAAATTTCATCCAATAATTTCAATATAATAATATCACAGAAAGCTTTTAAGCTGTTAAGAACAAAGCCTTTCTTTTACTTCTTCCTTATATTCTTTAAAGTTTGTTAAAACTTCTTTATCAATTTTTCCAAAAACATCTGCTGAAAACTTTATATTTGTAAAAGGAAGTGGAATACCATAATTATCCCATCTTTTTGTAAGTCTTATCTTTTTAGAATGTTCAACCTTAATTCCTACAAAAGGCTTTTCTGAATCCTTAGCCAAAGAGAATGCTATCTTCTTAGGTTCATGTAACGGACCAATTGGTCCATCTAATGCTAGTACTACTACTGACTCTTCTCTACTTTTATCTCTTAATTCTTTTAAAAAACTCTTCATCTTTACTCCATCAGGCATTCTTAAAGCATGTGCTCCATATGAATTTAACATATACTCTATATATTCCCCTCTTTCATCTGCTGTAACAACTACATTTACATCTATATCTTTATGTTTTTTCACCTTGTAATACTTATTTAGCTTTTTAAGAAGAAGATTCATTGAATAACTATCTCCATGCCAAAACCCTAATATACAGTTATCCATTATTTCATCATCTATCTCATAAAAATTCTCAAAGCTTACTGTACTTGTTTTCAATACTAACTCCAAATAAGCTCTATAAGCTCTTTTAACAACAGCCTTCACTTTATTTTCCTCCACCTATATTTTAAATATTACCCTCGTAGATTCACTCTTTTTAAAATTGTCGATAAGTTCATATAATTGCTATATCCACCATATATCTCTTTACACCTTAGCTTAACCTTTTTTCTATGAATTGCATTCTTATAAAATACTTCCGCCATTTTAGCAACATTTGAACTCATATATCTTAGTGCAGTTTTATAAGAATTCTCTTCTAAACTTTTCTTAAGATTATCATCATTTAATACTTCTTCTATTTTTGCAGCCCACGTAGAAGTATTTTCATATGTCATAAATCCATTTTCTCCATTTTCTAAAACTTCTACTACTCCACTTGCTCTTACCGCTATTACTGGTGTTTTGGCAGCCATAGCTTCTAGTAAAACTATTCCTTGAGTCTCTGATTTTGATGCGAAAAGAAATAAATCTGATGCTCTATAATAATTTGATATTAATTTATTATCTATATTATTTAAGAAAACTATATTGTCCTCTAAATCTAATTCTACTATTAATTTTTCAACCTCTTCTCTATAGGGCCCTTCCCCTATAACCATAAGTCTAAAATTGTTTCCTATTCTATCTTTAAGCTCTTTTAATCCATTTACTAAGAAATCAAAATTCTTTTCCTTAGTTATTCTTGCAACTGTACAAAATAAATATTCTTTATCTCCTTTATATGTACTTCTTATTTCTTCTACTACTTCAGTATTTTCATTGAAATATGAACCCTCTAATCCCGTTGGCACAACTTCAATATCTGACTTTACCCCTTTATCTTCAAGGTAATCCTTTATAAGTTTAGTAGGTGCAAAAACTAAATCACAACTATTTGAAAATAACTTTATATATCCTGGAACCATACTCTCTTTTGTGTATTCTAGTATTTTTCCTTCAGCCTTTCTTAAAGGGTTATTTTCTTTAGCCTGTCTTTTCTCTAACTTTTCATATGCCTTTATCTTATGAAGGTATTGCTCATATCTAGTGTGATAAGTAAAAACTAGCGGTATATCATATTTCTTACTTAAATATTGAGCTGTGTTTCCTACAAGCATTGGATGATGAACATGTATTAAGTCTATTTCTAAATCTCTAAAGTTTTTTTCTATTTCCGAATCAAACATATTTGGGATAATCATTTCCCCATTTAAACTTTTATTCTTAAGTGATCTATATCTTATAACATTTTCGCTATAATCTTCATTTTCTCCATGTAAGTTTTCATCATAACTTGGTGCAAATATATATACATCATGACCTAACTCCCTTAATCCTTTAGATAATCTTTCTATAGATATTGGAACACCTCCTACAAAAGGCTTATAGTTATTTGTAAACATAGCTATCTTCACTTCATTTATCTCCTTTCTTAAATATTTTTATAATTAACTCTATCCTAGAAACTTTAGTACGCTTTCTCCTAAGAAATACCCTGATGAAATTAAAACTCCGTTCCATATAAAAATTCCCAAAGCTGAATAAGCACTATACTTTATAAAATCCAATTTTAATACTCCTGCTGGTATTGCTATTACAGTTCTAGCCATTGGAATTAACTTGCTTATTAATATTCCCATATATCCTTTTTCTCTTAAGTAATCTATTTTCTTATTTATAAAATCTTCGTGACTTGGAAATTTCTTAAGATATTTTTTAAGAATTAAATCTCCTCCAAATCTTCCTATACAGTAAAGTATCCAGCTCCCTATAAGTCCCGCTATTACTGAAACAATAAGTGCTGTCATAAAGTTCATTTCACTTTTAGCTATGAATACCCCTGCTGCTGGCATTATTATTCCTGCTGGAAACCCTGGTAAATTCATATATTCTAAAAGAATTATTAAGAATAAAAATAATAATCCATACTCTGCAAAATAATTTGTTATTGCTGCGAAATCCATTTTTAACTCTCCTAAACCAAATAAATTTTTATCTAAGTTGATACCAAATTTTCAACTTTTTCTTCCGCTCATTTGCTATACTCTTATAATAAAGGCTAAAAATAAAGAAACTCCTCAGATAAATCTAAAGATTTTCTAAAGAGTTTCTAAATTAATTTTTAGTTTTATTTGTTTTAAGTAATCAATTAGTTAATATAACCAATACAAAAAGAACTCCTCTAAAGAGGAGTTCACGTATAAAGTATATATAAAATTAAATATCCATGCTATTTTAATATTCTTTCACTTATAAATTCAACTTCATAGCTATCCACTACTCCATCAAGGTTTAAGTCGCTATTTATACTTAACTCATTGTCAGCATTAACCTCACCTTGATATTTAGAAACTAGAGCTAAATCTCCAAGATTTATAATACCATCATTATTAACATCACCAGTAGTTTCAGTTATAATTAGGCTTCTAAATTTCTCTATAGCAGACTGCAAATCATCAATAGCTCCTTGTACAACCTCTGCCTCAACAGCTTCATCATTATAAACTCTTTCTGCCTCTGTAGTAGAAGTTGTTAATCCTTCTATAGCACCTAAATGATAGTTTCCATTTTCTACCCCTTCAACAGCACCGTCAACTAAAGTTTTAGCTTCATCGATGACTTCTTTTAAGCTTTCTTTTAAAGCATCACCTTCATTACCTTGAACTTCTCCAAATACTTTTAATTCGAAGAAAGATACCCAAGTGCCGCTATTTGGTAGTGTATGACTTTCAAATCTAACATACCTAACATTTGATTCATCTAAATCAACTAATGACTCTTTAGTAGTTTCTATATTGCCATCATTGTCGTAAACAGTCTTCCAGTTAGTTCCGTCTTCTGAAACTTTTAATCTGAATCCATAACCTGCAGTTTGCTCCCAATCAATCTTAACACCTTCAACCTTGTGGTTTTCACCTAAGTCTACTTGCCACCACTGATTAGCGCTTGCAGTACCTGCACACCATCTAGTTGAATCATCTCCATCATTTCCTTTTTCAGGGACCTCTTCCATATGAAGCTTCTGAAGTACTAGCTATAGCTGGCTTCCCTTCTGCAACATTTTGAGATACAACTTTAATATTAGATACTATATCTTCTAATACTACAGGACTACCATTTTTGAATAATACTTCAATATCTGATAATACTATGTCACTAGTAGTTTTTCCCAATGATTCAAAGCTTAACTTAAATATTTCAACAGCATCATCAGTTAAAGTAGTTCCCTCTTTAGCTTGTAGTTTTATTGAAACTTTACCGGGCTCAACTTCTACTAATTCGGCAACTTCTAACTTTTCATTTACAGTCATATTTATAGCATCTTCTAATTTAGCTATACTTAATGATTCAGAATCATAAGTTAAAGTAGCATTTAATCCATTCATACCAACTAATCCTGAAAGATTTAATGCATAGTCAAATCCTTTTCCAGCCTCAACTATAGATTCCCACTCAATACTTGCAGTAACATTTCCTCTTGGTGGCTCTTCCCCATTGATTATCTTTCTAACTACAGTTTCTAACTCAGCCTTAGCATCGTTAACCTCCACAGCAAAATCAACACCATCACCACTATAATGTCCTTTTTGTAATTCCTCAAGTATCTTATCTATCTCTAATGACCACTCACTATGGTGCTCATCGATGTATCTCATCTTTTCATTATCTTGGATACCTTCAACTAATCTTTCAAATCTTATAGAGCTTCTTTCTGGATAAACCATGAAACAATCTCCAGACTCAAATAATACATGGTCTGTTGTCTCTAATGGATTTTCTACCCATGAATCATATGCCCATCTTAAGAATCCATCAGCATCTATCTTAGCGGCATACCATCCAAGCCAAGCAGCCTCTGAAGGAAGTGATCTTTTAGTAAATGTATTAGGATATAATCCAGTACAAACATAGTAAGTTGTATTATGTCCTAATTCTTTTCTATGATCTATTATCTCTTCAAAGCTATCATTTACGTGATGGATTGCCATAGACATATCATCAACATTATCAACTAAATCACCTACACCAGCATAGTTCATAGCTCCTGAAACCTTTAATGGAGTTCCCTCTAAAATATCAAATACTGCCTCCATTGTATAAACTGGTCTTTCATCCATAGCTATATAAGTTATGTCTGTCCATCCTTTTTCTTCAACATGAACTACTAAATCATCAATAAATTGTCTCCAATATTCATTCCATTTTGCACTACCTGGCTCTAATCTTTCTTCTACTTCTCTTCCTAAACTCTCATCATAGTAGAATATTCTATTTTCCCAAGGAACCATAGTATAACAGTTTATTTGCTCATCAATACCAATTTCTAAGCAAAGCTCTACATATTTATCAAAGTTAGTAAAGTCAAACTCAAATGTTCCATCTGCTTTCTTAGTCCAGTCTACCATTGAACCATAAGCATCATAAGTTTGTCCATTCCATGGATCCTTAACTATAGTTGTAGTTATAACTTTTTGTCCTGCCTGTTGTAATCTCTCTAAGTGAGGTCTTAAAAGTTCCATATGCTCATTTGACCACTCTGGCACATCATAGTATCTAGCCACTGAGTATGGATTCTGCCATAAATCTAAGTGGAATGACCAATCATCTGGACTTGGCAAGGCTATATCTAAAACTTCTAAGTTAACATTAAATTCTAATGATTTTCCATCTGCTGCATTTGCTCTTATAGTTCCAGTGTAATTTCCTGCTATAGCAGTCTCTGGCACATTTACAGTAACCCAAACTGGTTGTACCCCATTATCAGTCATATCTACACTTTCAGCTATATCTATCATATCTGGCATCATAGCACCTTCTGCTAAAACATACTCCATAAAATTAAGTTCTATGTTTTCAGAATCTATAGTATTTCCATTTCCATCAACTAAATCTGATGCCTCTAAAGTTAATCCTGTTAAGGCTTCATCAGTAGTTAAAACTATTTCTGTAGATAATTTTTCATTTTTCCAAGCTGATGCCTGCCATGACTTATCTGTAACTTCATATCTTATTCCATAAAAGTCTTCCTGCATATAATGCTTGTCCTTAGAAGCAAATCCTCCCATTAATCCAGCTTCAATTTCAGCATCATCATAAATTATAACTGGATTCCAACTCGTATTATCCGCTGATATATTACCAGCTCCATTATTATTTACAGCGAAATAAATATAATCCCCCTCTTTTACACTTAATGATATCTCGTGGTCATAACCAGTAGAATCGTGTGACTCTATTTCTTGCCACTGACTATTAGCTGGCCAAACCTTATTATCATTGTGCTTGATTTGTACTTTAACGCCATCTCCTCCATTTAATTCTTTTTTAACGTTACCATTAATCATAACATTTCCATCTCTAGGTGCCCTAAAAGCTAATACAGCATCCTGTGTTGGACCTGGATGTATTGAAGCCGGTCTGTATATTCTACTCCATACATGTGAACCACTCCAAATTCCATTTGAAAAAGTCATATCGGAATAATCATTGTTAACGTTTTCCTTGTAATACCACCCATTCTCACCTTGATTCCCTGAAAATCCTCCTGAAAACTGAAATATCCCATTATCAGTTTTATTTTCCTTTGCATAAACCTCCATAGGACGTGAGCTTGTAACAAACATACTCACCCCTAACGTTCCAACTAAAATACTTGATAAAATTGATTTTAGTTTCAAATTTTATTCCCCCTCAAACCTATTTAAATTTAAGTGTAAATCTCCGTTAAATTAATAATTTTAATACATGTATTATTTTGACAAAGAAATTCACTCTTATATAAAATATATGTAGTTTATTCGTATTATAGAACAAAAAAGGAATCATAAATTAACTTTATGATTCCTTTTTGTTTATTATTAATTTTATTTTAATTTTCAATTATTTATAAAACAACTTCAATTCTATATTAATTTTGTAACTATATCCCTTGTTTCTATTATACACTTCTTTGTATCATCTATATTATCTCTTACTATTCCTAAATAAAGGACATCTATAATACTTAATGCAGAAACTCTAGATGCTATTGCCCCTAATCTGAATTCTTTTTCTTCATTTGGTATGTTAAGGCATATATCAGAAATCTTAGATAATGTACTATTTCCATTATACCTTGTTATTGCAATAATTTTAGCCCCTTTTTCCTTTGCTTCTTTTATTGCTAAATTCACTTCTTTTTTATCTCCACTATAGCTTATTGCAATTGCTATATCATTCTTATCAATCATTGCAGCTGTGGATAACTGTATATGAGAGTCAAAATTATATTCAACATTTTTTCTAATTCTTAGAAGTTTATATTGAAAATCAGCTGCAATTAAACCAGATGCTCCTACTCCATACAAGTATATTTTATTTGCTTTTTTTATCCAATTTATAGCTTCTTCTATATCATTATAATTCATAAGATTTTTTGTTTTTTCTAAAGTTGCAATATCTGATGCTATAGACTTTTTAACCATTATTTCTATGCTATCAGTATCACTAATCATGTCATTAATATCCCAAGTTTTATCTTTTTCTATATTCTTAGCAAGTTCTAATTTTAAATTTATAAATCCTTTAAATCCACATTTTTTTGAAAACCGTATTATTCCGGCTGGTGATGATTCAACTTTCTTCGCTAATTCTTTAGCTGATAATGTAACTATTTCTTCCTTATTTTCTATAACGTACTCTGCTATTTGCTTTTCTTTTTGAGTAAAATGTATCATGCCCTGTTTAATTTTATATAAACAATTCATTTTTGTTAACTCCCTTTTATAAAATTTGCTACAACTTGTACTATAATTAATAAACTATTTTAAAAGAGAAATTTCTACCCCCAAGTATATTTCCTAAAAGACCCAAATCTTCTTTAATTACTCTTGCAACTAAATTCGATTTTGAATCTAAGTAGCATTCATTTTTCACTAATTGAATCTCTCCCATGTATCTTCCGTAATTTAAATTATCTATTGTTATATCTCCTGATTTCCTTAATCCATCTTTTTTTCCATCGTCATTTATAATATTATCTTCTAAATAAGCTCTACTTTCATTTGTTCTAATAACATCCCTAGCTTCATCTTGTCTAGCCGTATACTTCTTTTTTAATAATTCTAATGAAATTTCATCATCAGTTAAAATCTCTATTCTTAAGATAATTTCTTTTTCATTTCCTGCTAAATTTAAAGATTCATCTCTTCCTATATACCGATTAACATTATTATTTAACACTTTAGTATTTTTACTTACTTTTGTTAAACTTATAATTTCCTTAGAGCTTGGTAGTGAATCACCTATAAATATATCATCACATCCTAAAGCATAAAGTTCCGTTTCAGCTATTGAAACATGTAATCCTCTATGATCTTCTAAGGTTGGAAGCCCCTCTTTAAATGTACTTCTTTTCCTATTATTACTTTGAATAAAAGCCCCAATCCTAATTTCTTTACTCTTTAATATTTCATTACAAGCTACCATATGCTCTATAGATATTCCCGTATCTTTTCTTGGATAAAAATTATGAAGTGCCTCTATATTTTTAAAATCAGCATTATTTTCAACTAACTCATTAATAATCTCTTCGCTGACTGTAGATGCATTTATCTGAATTTTTATTCCATATTTATTTTTACTTAAATTAGCTATCTCTTTTGAAGTATATCCGTAGTCTATCCTTATAGTGCGTATACCAATATCTATTAAACTTAATAAATCCATATTATTTAACCCTAAAAATTCAAAAGTTTTTGGAGATACGTCACAAACTACATCCATATTTAACTTTTTAGCTTCAACTAAAAATTCATTGATTTCTTGCTTTAAAATATCATAATTGGCTTCAGGTATATGTAATGATGTAAAAATCCTTTCGTATCCAAAACTTCTTGCCAGTCTTAATAAACCTAAATTTTCTTCTCTAGTATTATCTAACCCAAAATATATCGATATGCCTAAACTCATCCTTCTCAACTCCCTAAATACCTTAAATATATTTTTAGCTTTCTCTAGTTATGATATTTAAATAAAATAAGCTAATATCGCAAATTAATAAAAAACTTACAAATAAAATCCTAGAATAACTATCTTTTGTAAACTCTATAGTTATCCTTTTCATACTATTTGTAAGTTTTATTTTAAAATTATTTTTAATATATATCCTACGTAAAAAACTATATACTACTTAGTGCCTTTGCTACATATCCCTCACTTTTTTTCAATAACTCCCTAGCCTCTTCTTTGCTTAGCTTAGATAATATAATTAATATACTTAGCTTAATATCAAATTCAGTATCACTTAATACTTTTTCAGCTTCTTCTCTTGAAGAACCTGTTGCTTCCATAACTATTCTTTTGCTTCTCTCTATAAGCTTTTCATTGCTTGCCTTTACATCAACCATAAGATTTTCATAAACCTTACCAAGCTTAATCATTACACCTGTAGAAATCATATTTAAAATTAACTTTTGAGCTGTCCCTGATTTCATTCTAGTAGAACCTGTAATAGCTTCTGCTCCTACTATTGGTGATATTTCAACCTTTGCTTCTCTAGCTATTAAAGAATCTTTATTACATGCTATTGAAGAAGTCAGTGCTCCAACTTTATTAGCATATCTTAAAGCACCTATTACATAAGGAGTTCTTCCTGATGCAGCTATTCCTATTACTATATCATTTTCATTTAAGCTTATTTCTTCTAAATCTTTAGCTCCAAATTCTTCTGAATCTTCTGCTCCCTCTTTAGATTTAAACATAGCAGAATATCCACCAGCTATTATACCTTGTACAAGCTCACTAGAAACACCATATGTTGGTGGACATTCTGAAGCATCTAAAACACCTAGCCTACCAGATGTTCCTGCCCCTATATAAATCAATCTTCCACCTAATTTCATTCTTTCAACAGATAAGTCAATAAGTTCTGTAATTTTAGAAATTTCTTTCTCAACAGCTAATGGAACTATTTTATCTTCATTATTTATCATCTTAAGCATTTCAATAGTTGAAACTTTATCTATATTCATAGTATTTAAATTTCTATTTTCTGTTGTTAACTCATTCAAATTAACTCTCATAAACTCTCCATCCATTTTTTACTATATAAACATTATATTACCAAAGAAATATAATTTCAATATAATATTAAAATTACTAAAATTAAATTTCATATAACTCAATAGGTAAATCATCTGGATCACTAAAAAAAGTGAATTTTTTCCCTGTAAATTCATCTATTCTTATGTCTTCTACAGGTATATCTTTCTCTTTTAAGTAAGCCACTTCTTTCTCTATATTAGTAACCTCAAAAGCCAAATGCCTCAGTCCACATGCTTCTGGATAGCTTGGTCTTTTAGGTGGATTCTTAAATGAAAATAATTCAATCTGTGAATCTCCAATTTCTAAATCTAATTTATATGATTCTCTTTCTTCTCTATAAACTTCTCTTATAACTTTTAGACCCAATATATTAACATAAAAATTCTTTGATTTCTCATAATCTGAAGCTATTATAGCAACATGATGTATCTTTTCTAAATTCATTTATACCACCTACTGAAAAATTATTATTCATGAGTTCCATGAACTACTTTAAAGCCTTCTTTACTCAAAATTTTCTCATGCTTTTCATAGTTATCGCACTCTACCTTTATACACTTAGAGATATGTATTCTTTCAACTCCATTTTTCTTTAATTGTTTAACCTTATGAATCCAATTTTCTCCCTCTACTAAGGTATCTTTACACCCACAGCAATAAAAGAAACTAGCTAAATCCTCTTTATTTTCTCCATACTCAGTAAATGCAGCTGTTGAAGTATTATAAGCTTTAAAACAGCCTGATGCTGCACACTTTCCAATCATTTTTCTGCATGCCATTATTGCTATACTCATATAGTCTCCTCCAATTTTGTTGTTTTTTAAATTATAACATAGGATTAATTTATCTATAAAAATAAGATAGACGATATATTAAAATAACTATTTCATATATCGTCTATCCTCATATATTATGAATTTATGAAAATTTAAAGTGGTGACTTAATTACATAGCTGCTTTAAATATAGCTATTATTTCTTCTAAGCTAGCTTGTTTAGGGTTTGTTAATCCACAAGCATCCTTTAATGCATTAGTTGATAAAGTTTCAAAATCACTTTCTTTTACTCCTAAAACATTAAGACCTTCTGGGATTCCAACAGTTTGTGATAATGATTTAATCATATCTATGCAAAGATCAGCACCTTGCTCATCTGTTAATCCGTCTATATTTCCACCCATTATTTTAGCTACTTTAGCTAATCTCTTAGCACTTACAGCTTTGTTATATTCCTGAACATGAGGTAATAATATTGCATTACATACTCCATGAGGTAAGTTGTAGAAGCCACCTAATTGGTGAGCCATAGCATGTACATATCCTAAGCTAGCATTATTAAATGCCATACCAGCTAAATATTCAGCATAAGCCATCATATCTCTAGCTTCTACATCTTCTCCATTTTCAACAGCCTTTACTAGATACTCACTTATAAGCTCTATAGCTTTCTCTGCACAGGCATCAGTTATTGGTGTAGCTATTGTTGAAACGTAAGCCTCTACTGCATGAGTTAAAGCATCCATTCCTGTAGCTGCTGTTAATGATTTTGGCATAGCAAGCATTAACATTGGATCATTTACTGCTATTATTGGAGTTAAATGCTTGTCTACTAAAGCCATTTTTATATGTCTTTCTTCATCTGTAATGATTGCAAATAAAGTCATTTCACTACCAGTTCCAGCAGTTGTATTTATTCCTACCATTGGTAATTGAGGTTTTTTAGATTGATCTACTCCCTCATAATCTTTTATCTCTCCACCATTAGTTGCTAATAAGGCTATTCCTTTAGCACAGTCGTGAGCTGAACCTCCACCTAATGAAATAACGAAATCACAGTTATTTTCTTTTAATACTGATAATCCATCATTAACATTTTTAACTGTTGGGTTTGGTTTAGTCTCATCATATATTGCAAATTCAATGTTTTTACTTTCCAAAACATCTGTTACTTTTTTAACTATCCCTATTTGTCCTAAAACTTTATCTGTTACGATTAAAGCTTTCTTAAATCCTAATTCTGCTACTTGATTACCAGCATCCTCTAAGCAGTTTGCTCCCATTAAACTTATAGCTGGCATAAAAAATTTATAACTCATATTCTTTTCCTCCCGTGTATGTCCCTCTCAATTGAATTCTCAACCTCTGTTTATCATCTGTTGTAACTCTATTTTATTCCTATGTTAAAAATTTAACTAATCTATTTTTTTAAAAAATATCTCATTTTTAATTTTACGAATTGACAACGTATACTTTACTTTTATATTATTTATTATGAGGTGAATTTATGGACAGATTTGACAGACAGCTTGAGTTAGCAAATGGTATAGAAACTGAGTATTTAAGAATTCTGTACTACACCTTTGACAAAAACTATAGTGATACTTATAGATCTTATGAATACAAAAGATTATGCACAATAGTCGATGGAGAAAAAAATGTAAGAATAAATGATGGAGAAAGTTTTACTTATGATTCTTCTCAATATATGCTACTTCCTCCTAATTCAAGTGTAGAAATGAAGATAGAAAAGCCAACAAAGGCTTTAGTTTTAGAATTAAATGAAGATTTAATAAATAATGTATCTGAAAAGATAAGTTATGATTTAGATTTTGATATTACAAAGATTAAAATGGAGCAACCTTTCTTTAGTGCTAATAATGAATTAATAGAATTAACTACTAAGAGAATTGTTGAAACTGCAAACCAAGATACTAGTCATAAAGAATTTTTACTTGATTTATATGCACAAGAAATTACATATAGCCTACTTAATACGAAGGGAGCACAAGAAATTCTATCTAGTGATTTAAATAACCCTATAAAACGCTCTATTCAAATTATGAAAGCAAACTTAAAAAATAACATAACAGTATCTGAAATTGCTTATAAATTAAATATGTCTCTACCAAACTACTCTTCTAAGTTTAAGAAGCTTATTGGAATGACACCTAATGATTATTTAAAGAACCTAAAGCTTGATGAGGCTAAAAGACTTCTTAGGACAAAGTCAGTTACTGAAGTTGCTTATGATTTAGGCTATGAAAACATATCCCACTTCATAACCCTCTTCAAAAAGAAGTTTGGCCTAACCCCTAAACAATACTCACTAACAAACTCTAAAAGTGAATAAAGGACCTTATATTTAAAGCTGTATAACGAGTTTTGCTCATTATACAGCTTTAAAATATATTTTAAAGTTTTATTACCTCTACTTTGTATCCGTCTGGATCTGTTACGAAGTAAAATGTTGCAGCACCATCTGAAAGACCTTTGATTGGTGTTACTTCATAGCCTAAAGCTAAATGTCTTTCTCTTTCAGCTTCTATATCTTCTACTCCAACAGCTATATGGCTGAATCCATTTCCTAAGTCATATGGAGTTTCTTGATCGTAGTTATAAGTTAATTCCACCTCATACCCATCTTCTTTATCTGATAGATATACTAATGAGAATTTATATTCTGGATAATCCATTCTTCTTGTTTCTATAAGACCTAATGCATCTTTATAAAACTTTAAAGATTTATCTAAGTCCTTTATTCTTATGCATGTGTGTAACATTTTACTTGCCATTTTAAGCCCTCCTAATATTAAAAGCTATTATTTTTCACTCTAAATTTTATAAGCTTTATTACATATTATCATCTACAGCCTTATATTTCTATAATATAAATAAAGACTTATAATCTTAATTCATATTATTTTTTTCTGTATTTTTTATTCAGCATATTTTTCTTGTAACCTAAAGAGCTCCTTTGCTTTTTTATATAAAACACCTTACTAAAGGTTTATCAATTACTTTTTAATGAATAATAGAAACTCTTTACTAAATTAATTCTAAATCACTACTTAACTAAAAATATATCTAAAATTTTCAAAATTACTATCCTAACCTTATAACTCTTTAACTATGAATTTCCTTAAGGTGAACTTATACATTACAAATGTTATTACTAAAGCTACTACTATCAGTAGTCCTGTAGCCCATATTAATACTGAATTCATATCTATATTAATTGCTGCCCCATACTTTTCAAAAAACTTTGACCCTACTGAAAAGAAAAGTGTTATTACAAAAAAAGGTATGGTTCTAACATAGCTAACATAACTGCTTTCTGGATATGCTAAATCCATTCCAAGTGAAATAACTCCATAAATTTGTGATACTAAAAAACATAACCCCATTGTACTTATTGAAATATTAAGCTGAATACCTAATATTATTGAACTTACTCCAATCATCAACAAATTAACGATTAAAAATATTCCATAAATAAATGATGGCTCTAAAAATCTACTTATAACTATTTTCTTTGGATTAATAGGAAGAGATCTTAATAACTTATTTGTTCCTGCTCCTTTATTGGTATTTTTAGCAATAATCCAATTTATACATCCCATGGAAGCTATCAACAGATAGTATCCTAATATAATATTAGGAATCCCTCCTACATCATCAAGTTCTCCTGTTTTAATAGCCATGAAAAATGGCACATATATTAATAGTCCTCCTAATGATAAAAATATCAATACAGACTTAATACTTCTTATATCTCTTAAAATTAAAGTCTTCATCCTATCTCTCCTCCTTTTTACCATAGATGATTAATGATATGATGAATGATATGATGAAAATTATTATTCCCATTATAAAGCAGTATAAGCTTGTGTATTTTTGAAATAAAAACCCCAATTTCATATTTTGTATTCCTGTGAAGAATCCTACACTCCCAAACATTGATACAATAACAAATATAATATTAACAACTCTAAAATATTTATAACTTATAGCTATATATATTGGTTGAGTTACTGCCATATATATTAATTGAACAGTTATTGTTGATAATACTATTCCAGAAGTTATTCCCATATTATGCCCTGTAGTCTTTGCAATTACAAAGCTTATTAAAATCAAAGTAACATTTACTATAAATATATAAATTAAATTAGTTATATATTTAGCACCTACATAGTCAATTGGTTTTACAGGAAGCGATTTTATTCCCTTTGTGAATCCATTTCTTTTTTCATACTCAATTGGAATTATCATAAGATAAAACACTACGAATATTCCTGCTGGATATAAAAATTCAACCCCATAAATAGCACCATAAGATATGCCTAGGAAAGCAAAAACTAAAATCAAAGTTTTTAAGAATTTCTTTTGTATAAAAAAATCTAATGCTATTAAATTTTTCATACTAATTCACACCTCTCTTTGAATAATAAACAACAATATCATCTAAAGTCGCCTTTTCAAAAATAACCTTATCCCCACATATCTTTCTTACTTTACTCATATCGCTTGTTAAAGCCTCAAAGTTATATCTACTCTTTCTAACTCCAATTAACTCTTTCTCTAGCTCTTTACTTAAGTCATCTAAACCTCCCTTAACAACCATATATTTTTCTAATAATAAATCTTTCTCCATAGAAAATTGAACCTTTCCTCTATTTAAGAAAGTTATATAATCAGCTAATTTTTCAAGATCTGTTGTTATATGAGTTGAATACAAAACTGATACCTCTCCATTTGCTATTATTTCAAATAAAATATCAAGCATTTCACTTCTGAATACTGGGTCCAATCCTGATGTAGGCTCATCTAAAATTAAAAGCTCTGCATTATGAGAAAGTGCTATTGCTAATGAGAATCTCATTTTTTGTCCTTTAGATAGCTCTTTAACCTTTTTCTTATCATTCAACTCAAATTTATCTAAATAACAATTAAATTTTGCCTCATCCCAATTTGAATAAAATGAAGCTATTACCTTTTTATTTTCTTTTATTGTGAAATCTTCAAAAGCACAACAATCATCATAAACAAATCCAATTCTATTCTTTATCTCAATTTCATTTTCTTTCAAACTTTCTTCAAAGACCTTTATTTCTCCACCATCTAAACGTACTAAGTTCATTATGGCCTTTATAGTAGTTGTTTTACCTGCTCCATTTGGCCCAATAAGCCCCATAACAAACCCTTTTGGTATGTTAAAACTAACATCTTTTAATTCAAATTCCTTATAGCTTTTAGTTATATTTTTTACTTCCAAAGCATTTTCATAATTTTTCATGTAAACAACCCTCCTTAAACTTCCTTTAATGTTTCTAAGATTTTTACTAACTCCTGAAAGTCCAATCCAATACTGTTTGCAATATCTAATGCTTCACTAAACTTCTCTTCTATCTCTCTAAGCTTTTCTTCTATTAAAAGCTCCTTGTTTTGTTCAGCTACATATGATCCTTTTCCAGGTAAAGTATATATAAATCCCTCTCTCTCTAGCTCCTCATATGCCCTTTTTGTTGTAATAACACTTACTCTAAGCTCTGATGCTAAACTTCTTATTGAAGGTAATGAAGAATTTTCTTTTAACGCTCCTGATAAAATCTCATTCTTTATAGCTTTAGATATTTGTTCATATATGGGTACCCCTGAAGTGTTTGAAACAATTATATTCAAAATTCCACCTCTCCTCCGTGTATATACTGTATATATTCTTTATATACAGTATATACACCTTTACCATTTAGTGTCAATATATTTTTCAGTATTTTACAAAAAAATTTTAAAATCAAAAAGGAGCTATATCAAAATAAGTTTTGATATAGCCCTAAAACAAAAAAAGAGGCACACACTGTGTACCTCTTGTAGACTATGTAATATATTATTTATTTTCTTCTATTAACTCTTCAATTTTACATTTGCATCTTGCTCCGCAGCAAGCACCTTTTCCTGCTCCAGTTTTTTCTCCAACAGCTTCAAATGAAAGAGCTCCCTCTTTGATAACCTCTACTATTTTCTCTTCTGAAACACCTTTACATAAACAAACATTTGACATAATTAAAATCTCCTCTCATTAATAGTTATTTATCATAATCAATTTTTATTCTCTATTAATAATTATTATTCTTTACGAGATAATAATATCAAATATATATAAATATTGCACTCTACATTTTAGTTTATTTCAGATTGTTTTAGTCATATATAAATATATTTCCTCTTTTATTCTATAGTTTTCTCTTTAAAGCTATCAATTCCAATTCTATCTATAAATTCTCCAAGCTTTTCTCCTGGATTAGCTTCATTTTTATAAACCTCAAAAACCTTATCTACTATTCTTAGAGCTTCTTTTTCATCTATATCTTGTATAAGTATATCTGCTAACCTAGGATTGTAACCTGCTGAGCCACCTACTGTTATCATAAACCCAGTTTTATCTGCTATTACCCCAACATCCTTAGAATGCACACTACCACAAGCATTTTTACACCCAGCTACTCCAATTTTTGTTCTACAGGGCATATCCATATGTTTATACTTATTTAGTAATTTCATACCTATTCCTATAGTATTATACTTTGATCTTTTACAAAATCCTGCTGGACACATTTCTACATTTTTAACTGAATTTTGTTTTTTTACAGCTGGTTCCATGCCAAGTTCTTCCCATATTTGAGGCAAATCCTCTCCTTTAAGATTAGTTATAAGTAATCTTTGACCTGAAGTAATTTTTATTGCTCCATTATACTTTCTAGCTACTTTCGCTATTTTTTCTAATTGTTCTGGAGTCACAAATCCACCTGGTATATGTGGTGTTATTCCAAAAGTTCTTTTTCCATTTCTTATTTTTTGTAGGTTTCCATAGTGAGTTCCACTAACCATATTAGGTATTCCTATTCCTATCTTATCCATAACTCCTCCTAAAAATTTATATCTTAATTTTACTATATCTCAAAAGTGATTTTATTAATCTAAAATTCTTTTATAATTTAAAATAAATTTTATATAAACATATCTTAAAATTTATCTTGCACTTTTAACTATTATATACCAAATTTATTGAAATATAAGTAACTTTAGTTACTTATAAATAATAATCAAAATACTGCTAAGTAATTTTTTGCAAAATTAAGGACTCCAGGCTATATCTGACCTAGAGTCTTTATATTAAATCACTTACTCTTATTTGCTAATATTTATTTACAAGCTGCTGGACAAGTAACTAATGCAGGATCTATATTCTTATCTGCTGCTAATTTCTCAGCTGCTCCAACCATAACGTTAGCTATTGAGTTTTCTTTATTTGCGTATGCTGGTAAGATTGCGCTGAATAATTCGATTTTCTCAGCTATATCAGCTCCACCTTTAACTAATTCTACAACTCCGCCTGGTCCACAGAAGAAAGCTGCCATACAATCTATTATACCTGATTCTGCTTCTAAAATAGCTTGAATTGATTCTTGATCTGATAAATTCGCTGGTACTGGTGGGAATGCCATAATATTCCATCTCCTCTTTAAATTTATTTTTTATTTCTAAAATTATTTATATAAATATTTTTCATTAAAATTTCTTATTAATTATTGACAATAACTACAATCGAATCCGCCGTTTGTTCCACCTTGGTCGATTATTCCTTTATCTACTACTAAAACTTTAGATGCAGCTGATAATATCTTAGCTATTGTACATTCTTTACAAGCCATGATATTTAAAATGTTTGACATAGCTGTAAGTTGGTTTTCTGGAGTATCTCCACTTGCTAATATATCTACTACGAAGTCATTACAATATAAATCGTTTAATCCTTGAAGGATACTAGCTTCTGATTCTATAATTACGTCTATTGATTGTTGATTAGTTAAAACCGGTGGGTTTGCTGGATATGCCATCGATTATTCCTCCTTAATTTTAGGTTTTTTTATTTTGTTTTTCTTCATAATACATAGTATTGCATAACCCCTTTTTTTGTTACACAAAGAAAAAAAGTTTTATCTTTTTTTGTAAAAAAGATAAAACTTTTGTCATACTAGAAATATTCGTAATTATAATTATGACTCTAAATCTGATATTAAGCCAAATCTAGTCATTTTTCCGTCTTTTAATTCTATAAATTTATCTGCTAATGCCTTCGCATCACTTCTATCATGAGTTACAAATATAGATGTAATACCTGCCTTTAAAAGAATTTCTTTTATTTCCCCTCTTATTTTCTCTTGAAGATCTGCATCTAAGTTTGAAAAAGGTTCATCTAGTAAAAGAACTGATGGTTTTGGAGCTATTGCTCTAGCTATTGCCACCCTTTGCTGTTGACCACCACTTAATTCATAAGGATATTTATCTTTATGTTCTAGTAAGTTAACAAGTTTAAGCATTTCTATAGCTATTTCTTCTTTTTCTGACTTACTCTTTCCTTTTAATCCATATTGAATATTTTTCTTAACAGTCATATGAGGAAATAAGGCATAATCTTGAAAAACCATTCCTATTCCTCTATTTTCAGGTTCAACAAAACTATTATTAGAACAAACTACTTTTTCTCCAATCTTAATAGTCCCTTTATATGATTCTTCTAGCCCTGCTATTATTCTAAGCATTGTACTTTTTCCGCTTCCACTTTCACCTAGAATAGATAGAATCTCACCTTTTTTTAAACTCATATTAAAATTATCTATTGTATCCACCTTTGCATTAGGATACTTAAAATGTAATTCTTTTATCTCAATAAACATATTATGCTTCCTCCTTGTCAGCAACCTTATATAAAACATATATAGCTACAAAACTAACAAAAACTATTATTAGAGATGGTATTGCTGACTCTGGTATCATCTCATCATTTGCATATTCAAAAACCTTTGTTGATAATGTATAGAAATTAAATGGTCTTAAAGTTAAAACTAAAGGTAATTCCTTTATAATATCAACAAATGTTAAGGCAAAAGCTCCTAAAATTGCTGGTTTTAACATATGTATATCAACTTTGAAGAAAGTCTTAGTAACTCCATAACCTAAAGTTCTTGAAGCTTCAGTAAATTTATTACCTATCTTTTCAAATCCACCTTCGATATTTTGATACCCTATTGCTAAGAATCTTACCACATAAGCAAATACCAACATTATTATGCTTGTACTTAAGGCAAGTCCTTTTATTCTGTTATCAATATCTACAAAGAATAAAATCATAGTTATTGCAACGACAGCACCTGGAATTGAATACCCTATTAAGGTTACTTTTGCATATATTTTTGATAATAATCCATTTCTAGTTCTCACATAGTTTGCAACTATTAAAGCCATAATAACTATAAGTAAACTGCATCCTGCTGCAAGCATTACCGAATTAAATATCATACTTAAAAATTGGCTATAATATATATTCTTATAACTTACAATTGCCCAAGCTATCATTTGCATTACAGGTATCATAAATCCTATAGCAAATATTATTATCACATATGATGTAGCTAAAACCTTAGCCCACCCTGTAAGTTTTTTTCTCTTTATAGGTCTAACTTTTGTATTTGTAAAACTATATTTTCTTCTTCCTCTTAAAGCTTTTTCTCCAGAAAGAAGTATAAATACTACTGCCATAAGTATTCCTGCTAATCTTATAGCCGAATCAACATCACCTAATGATATCCAACTTTTAAATATAGCTGAACTAAATGTTTGTACACCTAGATATGATACAACTCCATAATCACTTAAAACTTCTAAAGCTACTAAAGTAGCACCAGCCACTATAGCACCTCGACTTACTGGCATTATAACTCTAAAGAATATTTCTATAGAATTACTTCCTAAAAGCCTAGCACTCTCTATTAATCCTGCTGATTGTTTTTCTAAAAAAGCTCTAGTTACCATATAAACATATGGAAATAGGAATAATGTAAATATAAAGATAGCTCCTTCAACTGACATAATATCAAAATACTTTTGGTCAATCTCTAGTCCTAAAGTATTTCTGAAAAATCTCTGTACTACTCCAGTATAACTAACCATCCCTGCATAAGTATAAGCACCTATATATGGTGGTATTGCTAATGGAAGTATCAAAGCCCATCTAAAAAACTTTCTAAATGGAAAGTCATAAGCTGAAACAAGCCATGCTAGGGTTACCCCTATAATCACTGTTAATAAAACTGTAAAGACAACTACTATTATAGAAGTCATTACATAGTCTTTTAATAAATATTCCTTTATGTGATACCAGGTTTTATTTGGTTTCTGAAATAAATGAATAAGTATATCTATATTTGGAAGTACAATCATCAAACTGATGATTGTACTTAAAATTGCCCATCCATTAAATTTAATTTTTTTCATTATTTCCATCCTACTTGGTCAAAGATTAATGTAGCTTCTTGCTTAGACTCCCCTAAAGTCTCATAGTTTAAATCTTGAACTGTAAAGTCTCCCCATGATTTTTGTAATTCACTCTTTCCTACTGAAGGATTTAAAGCAAATTCTCCATTTTCATCAACATATGCTTTTTGAGCTTTCTCTTCAGTTAAGTATTCTAATAACGCCACAGCATTTTCTTCATTCTTAGCACTCTTAGTTACTGCACCAAAGCTTAAGTTTAAGTGAGTATTTTCTGGGAATAAAACTCCTATTTCCTTACCAACTTTAGCTTCTTCCGCATCTGATGAGTTTATCATTTTTGAAATATAGTATGAGTTCATTATTCCAACATCACCTATACCAGCCATAATAGCCTTAGCTTGGTCTCTATCATTTCCTTCTGGTTTTCTAGCAAAGTTATTAACCATACCTTGAGCCCACTCTTTAGCCTCTTCAGCACCATCTAATTGAATAAATGATGAAAGTAAAGCTACATTGTATGATGAGCTTGAACTTCTAGTTAAAACTTTTCCTTTAAATTCTTCCTTAGTTAAATCTTCATATGTTTTTATTGTTTCTGGATTTACTTTATCTTTGTTGTAAACAATTATTCTTGCTCTTGAAGTTAATCCAACCCAATCTTTCCCTCTATATTCTTCTGGTATATTTCTATCAATTTTCTCTGATGTTATTTCTTTTATTAAATCTTTTTCCTTAAGTTGTGCTATATTCTCAGCTCCTACAGTTAAGAATACATCAGCTGGTGAATTTTCACCTTCTCTTGCCATTCTTTCTATAAGTTCATCACTCTTACCATCAACTAAATTTACTTTTATTCCAGTATCAGCTTCAAAGTCTTTAAATAATTGCTTGTCTACATCATAATGTCTTGATGAATAAACATTAACAACCTTATCTCCCGATTCACTTGTTCCTTCTTGAGCTTCAGCATTTTTAGATCCGCATCCAGCTAAAACTCCCATTGATACTATAGCAGTTAGTGCTAAGGCTAATAATTTCTTTCTTTTTAACATTTTCTCGTCCCCCTCGACTTTATCTTTATGTAAATTAAAATTTCTTCAAAATTTATTAAGTTAATGATATCGATTATCATTAATAATGTCAATGATTTTCTTTATTAATTAATATAAATTTTCACTTAGTACACATTATTGGTTATTTTTTCTTTTATAATTCATTTTTACCAATTCCCTCTTTTGTAACTTAGTCACTTAACCTAATTATAAATTTTAATATAATTAAGCCATAACTTAGCTAAATACATGGAGGTTTTTTAATGAATACAACATCACAAAGAAAATTTATAAAAAAGAAAGCATTTGTAGACACTTCTCTTTGTGTAGCTTGTGGAGCTTGTACTAAAGTTTGTCCATTAAGTGCTATAACCATAAATAAAGGAATTCATGCAGAAATAGATTTAAATAAATGTGTAGGTTGCTCAAAATGTGCAGGGGAATGCCCTGCTTCAATAATCGAAATTAATGAAAGTGAAGCTATATAAACTTTATTTTAAGTAAGTGTTGATTTTAGCTAGCCCCTCAGACTTACTTAATTTCACAAAGAGTTTCTATTATCTATTCCAAAATAATAACTAAGGCTTTTAAACTCGCTATCGCTCAAACAGAAAAAGCCTCTTAACGCTATTATTTCTCCATAGATAATGAAACTCTAAACTGCTCATTAAGATAGTCTTACTGTTCTATCTAAAATCAACAATAGTTTAAAACAAAGTCTAGAACTTTGATATACCAAACTTAGTTAATGGAAAAATAACTAATATTAATAAAAATAATTATTTAATGTAGAATTATAGGGGGATTTACATATGAAAAAGAAAAAAAGATTTAGAGATTATCTGTGGATATTATCAAGCTTATATTTAGTTCTTGGTCTGTTTAACATAATGTTTGCATGGCTTGGACTTATTTGCTTTGTTACTCCGCTTTTAATATCACTATTTGGTGGTGGAAAGAAGTATTGTAATGAATTTTGTGGGAGAGGGCAGCTTTTAAGCTTATTAGGAACAAAACTTAAAATCTCTAGAAATAAACCTATACCTCGTTTTTTTGTAAGTAAATATTTTAGATATGGTTTCTTAATATTCTTTCTATTTATGTTTTTTAATATGCTATTATCAACTTACCTTGTTTTTAATGGAACTAACTCATTAAAGGAAGTTATTACTCTACTTTGGACCTTTAAATTACCATGGAATTTTAATGACTTAACAAATGTAACTCCTTGGATTGCTCAATTCGCTTTTGGATTTTATAGTCTTATGCTAACTTCAACAATATTAGGCATTGTAACTGGTATTCTATATAAGCCACGTTCATGGTGTACTTACTGTCCAATGGGCACTATGACTCAAGGAATATGTATAGTAAAAAAAAATAAATTTTAAATATAACATTCTTAACAAAGAAAAAAAGTCTTGTGTAGATTTAATCTGCATAAGACTTTATATATATTTAAATAAGATTTGAGGCTATTATTATATAATATATAGTTATTACTCTAACTTCTAAGTAACTATAAATCCTATATATCTCCTTTTTATCCACTCCATACACCTTAAGTATAGTTAGTTTATAAACCATACTTACACTTCCATTTTATACCAAGAAAAATAATTTATAAATAGATTTTTTTGATTAAAACTATTAATTTTTTTACTTAATGAAATTTAAACCAAAACTTTAAAGGGCAATGAACTTTATTAGTTCATTGCCCTTGTTATTTACATATTAATTTTTTCTTTTAACTATTTAATATAACATCTGATTTAAAAACATTAGTTTGATTTTTCAAACAAATTTTAAGCTTTTCTATTCTCTTTTTATTTGTTTTACAAACTTGGAAAGAAAGATCATTATATTCAATCATTTGATTTTCATTTTGTGGGATTCTTCCCATTAGGTTAACCACAAAACCACCAATTGTCTCTATGTCTTGACTTTCTAAATTTAAATTCAAACTATCATTCAGCTTGTCTAATGATAATAAACCATCTACTAAATACGTGTTATTATCTATTTTATCTATGAAGTTTTCTGAGTCGTCATATTCATCTAATATATCTCCCATAACTTCTTCAATTAAGTCTTCTATAGTAACAATTCCAGAAAAACCGCCATACTCATCTATTATTACAGCCATATGTTGCTTACTATCTTGAAGTTCTTTAAATAAATCATCAATAACTTTATTTTCAAGAACAAAGTAAGCTGGACGTATTAATTGATCTAATTTGATGTTGTCCACTCCAACCTTAACAACAGCTTCAAAAAAGTCTTTTAAATAAAGAATACCTATTATATTATCTTTATTTTCACTATAAACAGGGACTCTTGAAAACTGTTCGCTTATAAGTTTTTTAGCTATAACATCATTTGGAGTTGAAGATTTTATTGCAAAAACTTCACCTCTTGGAGTCATAACTTCTTTAACAACTTTGTGGTCAAACTCAAATATACCATCTAGCATATCTTTTTCTGTTTTATCAATAACACCATTTTCTTGTCCAATACTAATCATAGACATTATTTCTGCTTTTGAAACTGTTTCTTCCTCTTCAGCTTTATTTAATCCAAATATCTTAATAAAGAAATTTGTTGAAGCTGAAAGAAGTTTTACAAATGGTGTAGATATTTTAGATATAAAAGATATTGGCTTTATTGCCATTAAAGCTATCTCTTCTGGCTTTTGTAATGCAATTCTCTTTGGAAGTAATTCTCCAAAAACTAAAGTTACATAAGACAAAAGCATAGTTATAAGTATAACTGATATTTCATTGCCATAGGGAATGTTTAGCTTGTTCATAAACTGAGCTAGAGTTTCTGAAATGCTAGTTGCTGCTGATGCACTGGCAAAAAATCCCGCAAACGTTATTCCTATTTGTATAGTAGATAAAAAGTTACTTGGTGATTTTAACACCTTTCTTAGTAAAAGGGCCTTTTTATTCCCTTTCTCTGCAAGCATTTTTATCTTTGACTTGTTTACAGATACCATAGCCATCTCCGCAGCTGCAAAGAATGCATTAATTAAGATAAGAACTAATATTAGAATAATTTTGGGTAAAATACTGGGACTCGGGTCCATCCTGAAATTCCTCCTCTAAAATAAATAATTTTTAGACCATAATACCATAAGAATACTTTTTATTCAATTATATAATATGCACAATTTAGCCTAAATTATACTAAATAAATAATTTAAGTCACTTATATTATTTATTACATATATTTCAAATATAATACTTATAAATTTAACTATTATAGCCAAGTGCACATATACTATATGATAAGAAACACCCCCTTATTTTCTTATAATAAATAATATGAGTAAGGTGATTTATTGTGAAAGAAAATTGGAATATCTTAAGATTTATTCTTGGAACAACCATACTCTTATGTAATACTAGTAAAGCTATAATTTTAAATGCATTTAGATTCACTAAGACCAAATTTAGAGCAAGATTATACAGAAGGAAATAAATTAAAAACAAATGATTTTAAACAAAAGCTTTCTAAATAAATATCTATAGGTATGTTCATATATATTTTCTACTTTTTGCAATTATTAATAAAAATCGTTTTCCTTTGAAAATATGATCTTATATCCTATAGATATTTTTTAACTTTAGCTTATATCTCTTAAATTCCAATAAATAATTTAAATACCTATATTAACTAATAATTATTATTGATTTTTTTGTACTGTATAGTATAATTTAATTATACAAAAGGTTAATAACTAGGAGGTACGGAATATGAGTTTATCAAGATTAATCGAAGAAAAAAGAAAAGCTAAAGCAAGAGTTGAAAGAAATAAAAAAGCTAAAGTAGCTGTAACTGGTGCTGCCGTTGGTACATTAGCTGGTGTTTTAGGTGGATTATTATTTGCTCCTAAATCAGGGAAAGAAACTAGAAATGATATAAAAGAAGGTTCAAAAAAAGCCGTTCAAAAAATTAATGATAAGACTGTTGAATTAAAAGATAATTTAAACACTCAAGTTGTTAAAGGAAAAGATAATATCTGCGAAGCTAAAAGCAAAATAAAAGAATATTTAGCTAGCAAAAAAGGTACAAGCAATGAAGAAGCTGTAGAAGAAAACTTATTAGAAGCTCCAGTAGAAGTTGCTGAAGAAGCTGCTGCTACTGAAGAAGAAGTTAAAGAAAATAACTAATAGGTAAATTTATGTACATAGATTTAAATGTAATTTATCTTATATTAGCAATCCTAGGTTGTGTCGCTATAGTTTATTTAATAATGACTTTAAACAAAGTTTTAAAGCTAATAACTAACGTTAATAGTTTATTAGAACAAAATAAAGATAATTTAAATCAAACTATTTCTGATCTTCCTGCTATAGCTAATAACGTAAATGATGCTTGTCAAAACATTAAGGATATTTCTGATGTAGCTACTGAAACTACAGCTGACTTAATAGTTGCTAAGGAAAACCTAACATCTAATGTTGAAACAATAACAGAAATAGCTAAAATAATTAGCCAAGTTTTCTTTAAGAAGTAATAAAAACTCATTTCACTTTATAAGGTGAAATGAGTTTTTTAGTTTGAATAAATGGCTATGCTTTAAGTGTGCGTTGATTTCTAGCTATTCTTCTGACCTAACTTAATCTATATATTTTCTTGAACTAGCTTTTCAAAGCCTAAACTCTCGAAGAAGCCTTTAGCTTTGTCCCCACTTATCTCTAAATTTATTCTATTTGCTCCATCCATATCATTAATAACTTTATAGGCTTTTGACATTAATACTTTCCCTAATCCTTGTCCTTGCCATTTAGGATTTAATGCTAAATATTTTATTTGTTGAACATCATCTTCTGAAGAACTTGGTAAAATCATTATAGTTCCTATTCTTTCACCAACTTCATTTTCTAAGAATAAGCATACTTCTCCAAATCCATTTCCAAATGACTTTGCTACCTTAAATATTGTTCTTATGGCTATTTGATAATCCTTGAAAATTCCAGCTTTGTATTGTATATATGCCCAGTTGTTTTCATCACCTGGTCTAAAATTAGTAAATCTATACCCAATAGGTAGGGAGGTACTATTTATTTTATCTAGTTTATTTTTAACCATAAAAGACTTATTACTATTTTCTTTACTCTCCATATTATCCCTCCTACAAATTTAATATTTTAATAAATCTGATTATATTTATATGCACAATAAAAATATATAAATTACTTAATTATCATTTATATTAAATTATAGAATTCTTTTATTGTTATTTCCAATTTTCAATATACTGTTATAAGTCATGAATATTTATATTATGTATTTAGCTTTGTCTTTATACGTTAATCTAGGTTGTTTAATAAAAGTTGTTTTTTAAGATAATATTATGTTTTAAATAAACACTAACTAAAAAAAGAATCTAAGATAAAATAATAAAAAAGTGCATAAGTAATTATTTTAAGATAAAACCTCAAATAATTACCTATACACCTAACTGCAATATTAGTATAATGCTTCTCCCTTAGAATTCATATATGAATAGAAGCCATCTTTGTCTACTAAAATAACATCTTCTGCAATAACTCTTATATCGTTGTACTCTTCCTCTAAGATTACACTTCCGTCTTTGTTAAGCAGACCTTTTTTCCCTTCCATATTAACAGAAACTATTAATCCACTTTGAGATATTTCCAGTGCAGCATACTGCTTTTTCTCAAGCTTTTCAATCTCTTTTCCCTTATCATTTATGATTGACATGTATTTTGTACTTCCATCTAATATATCTACAACAGCAAGACCACTATCAGTAAAACCATTTATAGATACACTATTTTCAAAGTTTAATTCAGTTTCTATTACTTTTCCTTCTTTATCAATTAATATATGCTTTTTATCTTTTCTTGCAAAAGCAACGCCATTATTCATAGCAGTTACTCCCTCAAAATTAGGTTCTATAACCCAAGTCCCTTGATTGTCTATAAAACCTATTCCTGATTCATCCATTCTTGCAGGAGCCATTCCCTCATTCATTGGTCCTATATAAAGATATTCTATTGGAACTATAACTTCTCCCTTATTGTTTAAAGCTCCACATTTATTTCCCTTAGAAACCGGTATAAATCCTTCATTCATTATACCTATTGATGTATACTCACAAGGTACTATTTCCTTCCCATTTGGATCTAGTAACCCATACATTTCATTTTTCTTTACTAATATATAGCCTTCGCCTACTTCCTCTATTACCGCATCATAAGTTCCCTGTTCAACAACAAGTTCTCCATTAGTATTTAAAATACCTGTTGATTTCAAAGTCTTACCTGCATCTGCTAATATTTCTATAGCCTCAGTAGTATTTTCATTTTCTAGAATCTCATTAGCTAGTTTTTCATATCTAATTAAATTCTCACTTAATGGACTTAAAATTCCATCTTTCTTTTCAACTATGGCCTTCCCTTTTGAATTGATTATCTTATAAGTATCACCAACTTTTATTCCTGCCATACCATAAGAAAATTCTGTTCCCTTATCAAACTCAAAGTCTATAGCACTTTTTCCCTTTTTATCTATATATCCAACTTTCCCCTCATAGCCCTTATCCATGAGAATTTCGCCTTCTTCTGTTACTCCAAACATACCTGGTTTAGCATTTCTTAAAGATTTTGTAGACTTATCTTCAGTTACAATATAAAGCTCTTCATTTGATTTTTCCATAGCACTACTACTTCCGCCACATCCAGTTAAAATAGATGCACTTAAAATAGTACTCATTGCTAATAAAGAAATACTTTTTAGTCTCATAATTAAACTCTCCCTTAAAGATACCATATATAATTTTTAATTAAGCTTTTGTCTATTAAAATCTTTATCCATTATTTCATTTCTAAATTACATTAAACCCCTTATGTAAAGTTGTAATTGCATAAATATTTAGTCCCTCTTAATTCAGAAGGCATATAACCGTGATTATTTACTAAAAAGCTTAAACTTAAATTATTAAAAGCCTCAAAAGAATCTATATTACATATATGACCACAGCTTTTTAGGACAACAACATCACCATTTGGTACAAACTTTTTAATTGTTGGTAAAAAAACATGATCTTGATCACCCATAATAAAAAGTTTCTTAATTTCACTTTTTTTATATTTATATTTTTCTAAATGTTCCTTCATCAATTCAACCCATCTAAAACACTCATTCATATCTAGTTTCTCTGAAGCCTTTAAGAAAATATTTCTCGAAAGTTTATGATTTTTGCATGGCATTGATGTGTATGCAACAATCTTATAAAATAACTTTCTAGGAATAAAACTTTTAGTACATATAGCTAAGTTTAGACAAACCTTAGACTTTAAGTTCATACCAACTATTCCTCCCCCCAAAATCATAGTTGATATTCTATTTGGGAAAAATCTCTCAAGTTGCATGGCAACTATAGTACCAAGAGATATCCCTAAAACATTGACTTTGTCTATACCCAATTCATCTATTACTTCTATAATATCCTCACAAATGTATTTGAAGTCTATCTTTCCCTTACGTTTCTTCATATCTTCTAAAGTGTGATTTTGTGAATTTCCATGGCCATGAAGGTCTATTAAAAGCAGATTGTAGTTTTCTGAAAATCTATCTATTTGCTTTTTAAATATATTTAAGTTTCCACCTATCCCATGAAGCATCAGAATCCATTCTTTATCATTGTGGAGATATTTATTATTTACTACTTTATAATATAGCATTTATTACACTCCTTAATATTCTGATTTTCCAAAGCTTTTTCCACAGTTTATTTTTTTAATTTTATCACCTTTTTACTGGAAATTTCTTAAAGTCTATGATAGTTGAACAAAATTTTACATCCCATTCACATTATTTAAATCTATGCCATATTACCTTATTGTTATTAGCGTTATTTCAGGTCTATTTATAATTCTAACCCTCAAAAACTTATTTCCCAATCCTCTACTTAAAACCATAGATGAATCATGCTCTATAAATATTCCCCTCTTTTTTTCTATTAAATTATTAAATATATATCTATTTATATTTCTTGTATATCCCGAAAAAGTTATATCACTTCCCCACTTTACATATGAATCAAAATTTATAACTTCATTAGTTAATACTATATTAAACTCACTTTTATTGGGTCTACCTAAAATTTTTTCTATTCTATCTTTTGAAAAATTTATCTCACCATTTTTTTCTCTATAATTTGATGCTTTTATTTCATCATCATCAATAAATACTCCATATATATTTAATCTCTCATCCTTTTTTATCAGTGAAACCTTATCATTTTTTAAAAGTATTACTCCTGAATTTCTAAGCTCCTCTAAATATTTTCTATAGCAATTATACTTATCATTATCAATACTTAAAGATTTCTCAACTGAATAATAAATTGGATAAAACCTTCTTAAATTTTTGCATAGTTCTAGAAAAACCCATCCCTTATCTAAAGAAATAGTTAACATATTTCCACTTGTAACTATAATATCTGGATTTAATTCATATATTTTTTCTAACAACCTAAAATTTTCTGCTCCAAAATTTTTTCCATATAAATTATTTAAATGAAGTATTTTAAAACCTTTAAATGCTTTCGGAGTCTTTCTTGTAAATAAATCATACTCCTTTATAGATATACTGTTATTTTCGTAAACTAAGTAAATAGCAGCAGTAAGAGCTAATGTAGATGTAACCTTTATTAAATCCGAAACTTCTTCCATAAAAACCTCTTTTAATATTTCTTCTATAATATATATATATGACTTTATCCAAATTTAAAAACTTTGTTTTACTTTTATTTTAAAATTTTACTTTTTATGGTATTATTGATATTAAGATAGGAGGTGCCTCTATTTCATGAATTCATTATCTGAAGAAAATATACTTACTACTGAAAAGAAGGCTCACTCAAAGATAAAAGATATAGTGATTTTTTTCATCATAGTTTTAGGAATCTCATGGTTTACAAATAACTTTCTGTTTTTTAAAGCATATATTCCAACAGGCTCAATGAAGCCTGCAATAATGGAAGGCGATGAAGTTTTTGTAAATAAATTTTTTCTTTCTGTAAAGAGAGGAGATATAATTGTTTTTAGCCATGAGTCTTCAGAAGAACTACTGATAAAAAGAGTTATTGGACTTCCTGGAGAAAAAATAGAGATAAAAAATGGTGATGTGTACGCAAACGGAAATTTAATTGATGAACCTTATGTAAAAAATAATGAAATTCTAAACAAAACTTTTAATGTTCCTGAAGGACATTACTTGTTTTTTGGAGATAATAGAGCACGTTCTGAAGACGCTAGAAAATGGGAAAATCCTTATGTGTCAAAAGAAAATTTAGAAGGAAAAGCTTTATTTACTATATATCCACATGAACGAATTGGGATATTAGAATAAAAGGCTAAGTTTTAAGTCAGTTTTGCTTTTAGCCATCTTAATCATAGTACTTAAGATCACAAAAAGTTTTATCTAAAATCAACACTATCTTAAAATAATTATAAATAAAGGTTATGTATGGAATCTTTTAAAAGTCATTTCCTACATAACCTTTTTGAATATATTTTAATGTTAAAGTCTATTATTTTTCATTTATAAATATAACCATCATGCATATAGCATAAATACTTAAAACAACCATTAGTGCTGTAGATACTGATAGTATTATTTTCATTGAAAAAATGTAAGTAGAATTTTCTTCTAACGAATTTTCAACACTTAATTTAACTTGATCTACATATTTATCTACTTCAACCTTTTCACTTTCAGTAAGTTTAGAAGTTGGATTCTTTTCATGTTGATATAATACAAACTTTTCTATATTGGGAATAATCTTTTCCACATCATACCCTTTTTCATTTGCCAAAACCTCTAATGTCATCATTTCTTCAGGAGTTAATTTCTTATATTTATAATACACATTTGGAATTCCATATGCTTTCTTTTCGCTATTATAATTTCTATAAATTTCATCTCTACTAATATACTTTGAATTTATATCCCAATTAGCATTAGCATAATAAAGATTATAAACTCTAAATGTTATAGGTATTAATATTATAAGTAATAAAATTATCTTAGCTAAAATTCCAATTTTTTTACTTATCATAAGTAAATACACCTCCAATATCTTCACAACATAACAAAAAGTCCTATAAGCTAAGGGATACTTATAGGACAAATGCATATATATATGAAATATAGGGAAATTAGGTTTATGCTTTAACCTGTTAACATTATATTAACATACTGTTAATCATTTTGCAAGTGTTTTTTCAAAAAATAAACATTTTTTGCTTCTAATTCCTTTATTGTCATATATAATATTAATTTATGTGTGGACTTTGGAATCCTTCTCTCTTAACCGAATGCTTTTTAGCTGTTCTATTATGATTCTTTCCCTCTTCACTAGTTATAGGAGTTTGCCAATTGCATTTCTCCATTCTAGCAAACTTATTATCGGGTTGACTATCTTTTGGCATATCAATCACTCCTTTAAGTTTCTTCCTACTTATTTTTCTCATTAAACCAAATATTATAATGACAAAATAATCTCAAAAAAGCCTAAATTAAGTACAATTACTACTTAACTTAGACTTTTTATAGTTCTGTTTTAATTAAAATTTATATTTGTTTTCATAAAATATGTCTGCTGAATCTTTGTAAACACCAATTACTAAAACATCTCTAAAACGTCGTAACTCTATTGCCTCTTGAGCTTCCATATCTAAATCATTACCTTCTTCACATAGATAAGCTATTGCATATGCTTCTTTACCATTGTAAATAATAGTGTCTATTATAACTGGATATTTTACTATATCTTCTCCAAGTAAAATATCTACAGATCTAAAGGCATCTGATATCCTTTGAGCACTTTCGCCTCTATCTCTAGCCATTCCTATAAACCAGCTTTCATAATCTTCTATTGTTTTCTTAGGAACTTCAAATTTTTTTAAAGTTGAATCATTTTTATAATAACTTTTCAAATCTTCTTTTGCTATTTTCTTTTTACTATTTCTAAATTGCTTATATTTATCCTTTGATTGTATAGTTATATTTTTAGATTCATTTTCCTCAATTTCTATTTCATTGTCTATCATATTTATAACTATTTCTTTTCCATCTGAACCACAGGCTAGAAAATTTAATGTTATAAGGATACTTATAAAAAATATACTTAGTGTTTTCATATAGAATCACCTCAGTATATTTTTACCTTTTAACCCAACTTTATTCTTATTTTTGTGCTTATTCCTAATTAGATATCTATAATTCAAATTTTAGTTTCATGTTTTATTTATAAGTTTTAATATCTAGCTTAAAGACTACTCTTACTATCATCTACTTTAAACTAAACTAAAAAAGCAGTATCAATTCGATACTGCCTTAAATATATAAATTATTTAATTTAGAGGATTATTTAAAACTTATAAAATTTAATACTTTAAACAACAACGGAGATTAATATGCAAAAATCATAAAGTCCTAAATCTCCTCTAAACCAGTTTAGGTGAATGCTTATTTTTTGTTTATAACTTTCTCATATATGAAATGTGAAAATAGTGAGTTTGACCATGCAAACCAGTCTCTTGTAAACTGAGCTGGATTATCAACATGGAATCCTTCATGCATGTATCCTGTACCAGCATGAGTCTCTTTTAATAATTTAACTAATCCATCTATTTCTTCTTGGTTATTTGTAGTTAATCCTTGCATACTTAATGCTATATGCCAGATATATTGATCTGGAGTATGCGGACTACCTATACCTTTAGCTGCTTTTCCTTCAAAGAAGAATCTATTATTTTTGCTTAAGATGAATTTTCTAGTATTTTGGTAAACTTCATCATCAATACCTTTGTACTCTAAGTATGGTATTGATAGAAGACTTGGTACGTTTGCATCATCCATGAAGTTATAGTTACCCATACCATCTGTCTCGTATGCATAAACCTCTCCAAATCCTTCTTGATAAACTTTTCCATACTTTTCTATGGCATTATCTATTTCTTCTCTTAAACTATCAGCTTTTTCTTTAAGTTCCATATCCTTATACACTTTTTCTGCAATTTCAGAAATATATCCTAAAACAACTACAGCAAACATGTTAGCTGGAACTAAGTATCCATATTCACAAGCATCATCACTTGGTCTAAATCCTGACCATGTCATACCTGTATACTCAACTGGAGTTCCTAACCCTTCATGACTTAAAGTATCAGTTACTGAACAGTTTAATCTTTGGAAGCTATAATCTGATTTCTCTCTATGATATTGCTCTACTCTCCAAAGCTCTATTATAGTTTCAAAAACTTTTTTAATATCTTCATTGAAGAAAGTCTCATCCCCTGACTCTTTCCAATATTTATACATTAATCTAACTGGATAGCAAAGAGAATCTATTTCATATTTTCTCTCCCAAACCCATGGGCTATCCTTAGTTATATCATTATCCCATTTTTGTCCATTTGGCTCTTTATTAAATGCATTTGCATATGGATCTATGAATATACACTTAACTTGTCTATTTATTAAACCTACAAAAATTTGTTTTAACTCTGGATGCTCATTGACAAATGGTAAGTAATGCTCTATTTGAGATGTAGAATCTCTAAGCCACATAGCAGGAATATCTCCTGTTATTACGAAAGCATCACCTTCTGAAACCTCAACTGTTGTATCCATTGTATTTATAAAACAGTTATAAAATAATTCTTGTAACTCTTTGTCATCTATTTTAGTTGATAAATCTTTACCGATTTTTCTTACTATTTCTTTTAATTCATTAGTTGATAAACTCATTTCCCTTACCCCCAAGTTTAAATAAATTATTTTGAATGCTTTACTTTTCAAAACTATTTAGCTAATAAAACTTTCAAGATTTTTTCATAAAAAAGAAAACCTTAATAAAGTTTATATCAACTTCAGATACATTGTATACCATTTCACCAAGGTAATAAATATACTTTTTTAAACTTATTGATTTTTCTAAAATTTATCACCTAAATCTAGAAACTAGACAAGCATATCAAATGAATAAATGGGTCTATATCAAAATTTTGATATAGACCCATTAGAATTAAGAAATTATAATTTCTTAGCAATCAAGAACTTTATTTTTATTCCTTTTTTTGAGAACATCTCTTCATGCTCTGTTACTATATTTCCTTCATAACCACTATTATGTAAATCATAAGTTATATATTTAATCTCGAAGTTACACTCTTTAAAATACTCTAATGACTCCTCAAAAAGTTCGTCATCATCAGTCTTAAAGTGTATTTCTCCACCATCAACTAAGAAGTTTCTGTAATTAGTTAACTGTCTTGTATGAGTTAATCTTCTCTTCTTATGTCTATCCTTAGGCCATGGGTTACAGAAGTTTATGTAAATTCTCTCTATTTTATCACTACTATCTAACATTGTATCTATTAGTAATATTTCTTGTGGCATTATTTTAACATTATCTATTGACTCATTTTTCTCTTCGTAAGCCTTTTCTATGTTTCTCTTAGCTAAAACAATAACCTCATCCTTTATGTCTATTGCTATAAAGTTTGTATCAAGATTCTCTGAACCTTTAACAGCCATGAATGTACCTTTTCCACATCCAAGCTCTAAATGTATTGGGTTTTCTGTATTCTTAAAAGTATTCTTCCAGTTTCCTTTATTATCTTTTGGGTTAGCTACAAAGAAGTCACATGCTTCTAATTCTGGTCTAGCCCAAGGCTTTCTTCTCATTCTCATTTCTAATCCACTCCATTGTTTAGTTTCAGAACTATTATACAGATTTATATAAACTATATCAACCTTAGTATTTATCTAATATTATTAACACATTCACCAAATTCTTAATAATATAATATTATGAATAATTTTATAGGTGATGATTTTATGGCAATAATTAAGCAATGTAAGTCATGTGAAAAGAAAGGAGTGTTTTTAAAACTATACAAAGGATTGTGCCAAGAATGTGCAGATGAACTTAACTTCCTTGAAAAACAATACTATAAAATAGAAAACATACTGAGCGACTCTCTAGAGATAAACAATCCAAATGAAATTATAGAACAAGCCAAAATTATATTAAATAATATTGATAAATTCCAAAACACATATACTCCCATAAGAAAATCCATTTGCCTAGAGGTTATATCCTTGATGGAAAACCTTCTAATAGATGAAGATCTTGAAGATGAAATGGAACCAATATATATATATCCAGAAGAATACGAAAAAAATAATATAACTTCACCTGAAATTACCCTTAATAAAATGTCAACTGAAACTATTGAAGAAGATGTTAACAATGAAATATCAAAACTTAATAATGTTACAACTAATTCATTAGAAAATATTGAAGTTACAGAAAATACAACTCAAATTTTAAAAGAAAAAGATGAAGTTGAACCTTCAATCAATGAACCAATTGATAATTCATTTACTATTCCAGATACTATAGTTTTAGATGAAGATAAAATACAAAACCTAAGCTCAAATAACTTAGAAGAACAAGAAGTTATCATAAAGCAAGTAGAAGCTAATAATGAAGGTGCTGATAAAAACTCATTTGAAAACATAGATTTTAAAGAAGAATGTGTTGATGAAAAAGTCCCAATTGAAGAAGAAATAATAAATGTTAGTAAGCCTTTAGATGAACTAAGAAAGTTGCTTGATAATATAGAAAAGTCATTGAACGATTCAAACTTTAATAAATCAATTAACAAAACTAATACCCAACCAACTGATAATGAATTTAATAATACAGAGCAAATTAAAATAAATTCTGAAACTAAAGAATCTAATTACACAGACATAGCAGCTAAACAACCATCTCTTGATCTTTATCAAGAGAAAGAAGAAAAAATCCAAACTATAGAAAAAAAATCAATTAAAGATTTAGCTCGTGATAGCATGTTAATTTTAGGGGATGATACTCTCTCGCCAGAAGAAAAAGGATATAACCTAGAAGTTCTTAAAAATTACTCTTCTGAATTATATAAAGAAGGAATCTACCAAATAGATAATGTTAACTTAAATAAGTTTATATCTAAAAAAGAAAAACAACTTCTTAAATTAATAAATAAGCCAGCATTTGATTTATTTAACTTTTTCAATTACGTCTCATTTTCTCTTATAAAAGAAGATGATGATATATATATATTATCAGCAGTTAAAATCTGCTATGGAAAGATAATAGATAACTTCTATAGCAAATATAGTATTAAAAACTTAAATAGCGAATTAGATACTTTAGAAGATGTATCTTTTAGGTTCACAAAATTTATAGATAATATGATGCTAGTAACCCATAATGCTAATTTTACTATAAGTAACTTAAAATCATCATTTTCAAAAGTAAAAGGAATTTATATAAATAATAAATTCATATGTACTAGAAACTCCTATTTAAAGCTTTGCTCAAAGCTAAATATTTCCAAACCCGATACTATGAATTTATATGTTTGTTTAAGACATTTCCTAAGTAATGAGGAAATTGAAGAAATAAATGAAGAGTCATCTGTGAATTTTGTTGATGCAATAAAAACATTTAAACTTTATGAAAAGCTAAAATACTTAATCAAATAAATCAAAGAAAACACCTTAGAATCTTAAAAATTCTAAGGTGTTTTCTTTAACTAAACTTTTTCTCTATTTTAACATGGTGGTACTGGTTTAGCTATTAAGAATACTGTTACATTCTTAAATATTGTTCTACAGTTTAACATTGTAGCAAATATATCTTCAACTAGTGCATCAACACAGAACTCTTCGCATATGTCTACTTGAATTGGCTCATCTGGATTATAAGCAAATCCATTAATAGTTGTAGTTGTACAAGTCGCCTTATCTGTAATAACTTCTACATCCTCTTCATAAGTTAATCCTTCAAATTTGGCATATGGAATTATATATGCTGTGAAAGGAACTTCATAACATGCAGAGTGAACAGATTGAGTTGTAACTAGTCCAGTATAAACAACCTTTTGGCTTAAAACTCCTTCTATAACTAATTTTCTTCCACTTAAACATACGCCTTCTTCATTTTCTATTATTTCAAAATACTTAGTATTTCCAACTAACGTAATTACATCTGCAAGACTTGCTTGTGCTGTATCTATAGTTGCTATAGCAATTATTATATCAGCATTCATTGTAGCGATAGCTGTTGTTACTGCAGCATCATTAGAAGCCGCATCTAAATTAGCTCCTGCTGTAACTAAGTCATTTAATGTAGTTTCTAAAACCTGCGTTGCAGAAATTACAGCCTCCATAGCTGCGACTACATCTGCAGCACATACGCAAGTTCCACCTAATACAGCTGTAGCATCAGCTATAGCATTAGTAAGATTAGTATTAGCAGCTTCAACAGCATCCCTAGCCATTTGGAAAGCAGTAACTTCTGGAACTACTGGTGGTGGAACTGCTAAAACAGCATCAGCATCTGTCAATACAGTTTGGACATCGGCATCTATAGCTGATGCATCTGCCAAAGCAGCTGTAGCTGAATCTATTTCATAAGTTGTAGCTAATCTATCATAGCTATTATATGCAAATGGAGTTTCTATAAGTTTAACACAAGTTAATTTAGCATCAACATAAACTTGATCTAACTGCTCCATATCAGGTTTTTGAATAGGAATTGGTAATACTTCTGGAACTGATATTTCACTCCAGTTTAATTGAGTTCTATCACTACCATCTATAATAACTCTTGCAGGATCATAGGTACCGAAACTTTTTAAGTTAAATTTACATCTAACACAATTATCTTTCTTAAAATTACAATACATCTCTTCACATCCTTTCTCAAACTCTAACAAACTGGTGCTGCTTTAATAAATATAGTAGTATTTTTAAATACACTTCTTTCTGACAACATACATGCATATATATCTTCTATATAAGGATATAATTTAAATGTCTTGCTTAACGGTGTATCCTTATCAATGATAATAAATACTGAGAATGGTATTGAGAATGAAGCCGAATGTAATGATTGCTCATCAACAAGAGCAGTATATATTACTTTTTGCTTTAGTAATCCTTCTATTATAAGTTTTCTTCCAGTAAGATTTGTACACTCCGCATTAGGTATATCTACACCCTCAACTACTGTACCATCAGTCTTTGTATAACCTTGAACTTCTGGAGTTTTTATAACTCTTTGAGAAATTATTTCTATGCAAGAGTTAACACCAACTATGCCTTCCATATCAGGCTTTTGAGGTGGTATATCAACTATTTCTGGAATAAAGAATTGAACCCATTTATCTGATACAGGACTACATTGTAAAGCTTTCTCAAGCTTATCTTCTGGATACAAACCAACAACATTTAAATTGTCGCTGCCTTCACAGCATTCATTGTTAAATAGATATTCTGTTCCATTAGTGTAATCACAATTTAGCATACTCTACGCCCCCTTTTCCTAACATTGAGTTGGCACTGCATATAATAGCAATGTAACCTGTTTTAATAATCTTCTTTCATCTAACATACAAATAGCCACGTCTTCTATGCAACTATTAACTTCATAAGTTATATTTAACGAATCAATAGTATATGTTGAACCATCTGAATTAGTAAAGGTATATTCTTTAGGAACAACTACATATGAAGAAAATGGAACGTAAAAATGTACTGAGTGAACTGGTTGCTCATCTTCATCTGCTGTATAAACTATCTTCTGACATAATTGTCCTTCTATTATAAGTTTTCTTCCTGTTAATAATTTTCCTTCTAAATTAGGAGTTTCTGTTGGAGGTGTTGTTGTATCATCATAAGATCTAGGTGTTTTTATAACCTTTTGTCTGAATATACTTACAGATATGTCTACTGAGTTTATTTGCTCCATATCTGGCTTTTGAGGTGGTACTTCTAAAGTTTCTGATACGTACATTTGTTTCCAGTAAGGGAAATCTTTTATAACTGCTGTAGTATTTTCTGGAGTACAAAGTCCTATGATATCAATTAAATCACAATTACAAGTATTAGAGTTAGACTTCATTTTTCAAATCTCCTTATTTGTATTTTCTCATAGTTCATTCTATTCCCTCTTCCAATTTTTGTTACTTTTTTCATTTTCTTAAATATTTTTTATATTCACACTTAAATTAGCAAGTTGCATAGTATATTAATGAATTAATTCGTAATGGTGATTGGAGATGTTTGATACTATATCTATTTCTGGTATTACAGATTTGCATAAATATCCTAAAATTAATTGTCCTCATCACTGCAAACAATGCCTTCATACAAATCTACTGGTCGTCCCATGTGAAAAGCCAGATATTGAATCAATAAACGATATAAAAGTCAGTATTTGCATAGATGACTTTCACATAATCAACACAATATTGGGACCTAAAATTATATTAAATGGAACTAAAAGTGTTAAGATAATATATACGGCCAATAACTGTAAGCAATCAGTCCATTCATCTGAATGGGAGCTTCCATTTTGTGATTTTATATTAATTAAAGACCTTTCATATGATAATTGTCTTTCTTTAATACATGACTTATTTGTAGGCGTAGAGCATGTTTGTATAAATAACTGTGACTGCAGATTTATAGATGTCTGCATAATCTTTATCATATGTCCTATAATAAAATCTCAATATTACGATTGTTATAGGAAACACTACAACCCTGTAAGTAATAATTGTCCACCACATAACCCTTATGCTTACGGGTATGGAAAGAATAATCCACATAATCAAAGATGATAAATATTAGATTAACTCAAGAAACTTACTGGTGTTGTATTAACAAAGTTGGATTAAGTACTTATTATAAAAAATAAACAGCTATGATTTTTTCTTAATAATCATAGCTGTTTATTTTTTATATCTTTTAATATACTAAATACCTACTAATACGTTTAATCCACATATTTAATATATTCACTTGGAATATACTTTATAAATTCACTTGCTTCACGATTTCTTCCATATTTTCCTTGCAAATTATATGTTATTGCTAATCTTTTTTTAGCTCTCGTTATTGCAACATAAAAAATTCTTTTTTCTTCATCTAAATTCCCACTTTTTATTGCCATATATGATGGAAATGTACCATCTTGAATACCAGCCAAAAATACAGTATCAAATTCTAAACCTTTAGCTTGATGAACTGTTATTATTGGTATTCTTGGCTTCTTAGTTCTATTTATTATTAATGACTCTAACTCCCCATTTGAAAGCCCTGTTATCCTTACAATATCTAAAAGTGAATCTCTATTACTTTTATCCTTATCATCTAAATCTCTAAACAAAGCATATAAATCTCTTAATCTATTTATCTTTTCAATATTTGCCTCTCCAGAATACATACTTTTTATATTGAATGTATTCATTACATATGCAACTATATCATGTGGTCTATTATTTTCAGCATATTCAAATAATCCATTTAGCTTTTTTGATATATTAGTAAAAGCTTTTAAATGCTTATTCATTAATGATATTCTCTCCATAGATGTTGGAATAATTTTTTCATTTATAGCTCTCACTAATAGTTCTCCAGTTGCTATAATATCATCCATAGCATCGTGACTTGGCTTATGCTTTGTCTCATAAACATTACTTAAATGTTCTAATTTATAATTTATATTTCCTGGATAGAATCTTCTATATATATCTAAAGTATCATAAAAAGCTTTAAATTTAGGCTTTCCTAACTTCGCTCTAGATAATTCACTAGTTAAAATATTTATATCATATTGGACGTTGTGCCCTACTATTATAGAATCCTTTGAGTATTCAATAAACTCCTTTAAAACTGTATCCTTATCTTCTCCATCTTCAGCTAGTCTTTCATCCGAGAATCCATGTACGTAGAAAGAATTTCCTACCGGCTTTTTATTTTTCAGTAGCTTTTCGAATCTATCTACTATTTCACCTTTTTTATTTATCTTTATAGCTGCAATTTGTATTATTTCGTCCTCAGTTACATCTACTCCAGTACTTTCAACATCAAAAACTATTATATTTTCTTTTTCAAACTCATTAATTAATAAAGCGTATTTTTCTCCATACTCTCTAACTACAGGATCAATGTAATCTACTAAACTTATCCCCTTACTTTTATATATTGCCGAATCTATATGGGATAAAGTTGTCATTCCTATTCCTGTAGGAAGCCTATCAACTATTCTTTTTAAACTTAATGAATCATATCTATTTACTATTAATTTTAAGAAAGCTAATATATCTTTAACTTCTTGTCTTCTAAAGAATTTAAATTGATCTACTAGTATAAATTCAAATTCATTCCCTTCATAAGCTCCTATTTTATATAACTCTTCACTTAAAGAAATATTATATCTATTATCTCTAGTTAATACACATACTTTACTTAAGTCTTCACCTCTTCTTGCTAATTCATTTACGGTATTAAAAATAAACCTTGCCTCTTCTCTAGGAGTACTGGCTCCTTTAACTATTATCTTTTCTCCCTCAATTTTTGACTCCGCTGTAATTCCCTCTTCATATAAATCTGAAACCTTATGATTAAAAGCAACCTTTAAAAAATCTAATGAAGCACCTGTTAGATTTTTTGTAGCTCTATAATTTTTAGAAAATACTATTTCTACTGGATTATATTTTTCTTTAAAGTTATTAAATATTCTCTCTGGGTCTGAACCTCTCCATGTGTATATAGTTTGGAAAAAGTCTCCACAGATTAAAACGTTATTTCCTTCAAAAAGCTTTTCTACTATTGAATATTCAACAATGCTTGTGTCCTGTACCTCATCTATATTTATATATTTAAATTTATTTCTTAAAGCTTGTACAACTTCTGTGTCATTAAAAAGGTCTTTAGTTAGTATTATTAAATCATTAAAATCTAAAGCATGATTTTCTTTAAGCCTTGAATCATATAAAGTTACAAGTTCATGACCATGAAGTCTTAAATAATCTCTAAGCTTTGGATTTAAAGTTCCTCTATCGCTACAGGCTTGATTTATCTTCTCTATATTAAATCTAAATAAATCTTCAATAACTGCTCTATAATCATTTAATGAACTATTACCTAACACTTCTTTTCTTACCTTCTCAACCTTTATAAAATCTATAACCCTTTGAATCTGACTTGAATTGGCCATTAAATTACTTGAGGCATAGAAGTAATTTAATTTACTTATTACTTCTTTACAATCATCTTCATCAAATATAACAAAGTCAGAAAAAATATCAGTATTCCTCTTAGCATAAGTTTTTATAACATCAAAACAAAAGCTATGAAAAGTTCTTATAGTTATATCCTTAGCTTCTTTACCAACTATTTGGTCTACTCTATCACTCATTTCTTTACATGCCTTATTAGTAAAAGTTATACCTAATATTTCTGACCCTTTAGCATTCTTATTATTAATAATTGATGCTATTCTTTCAGACAGAGTATTTGTTTTTCCAGTACCAGCAGAAGCAAGCAAAATAATATTTTCCTTTTGCTCATTTACAACTTTTAATTGTTCTACATTTAAATTACTCATAATATCCCCCTTTCCAATTAATAAAAATATTTATCTATATTATTTTAAAACTCATTTTTACAATTTAACTTTATATGTATTATTCTAATACAAGATTTATGATACCACATCTAAATTCTTATAACTTTTTGCCCCTTTAACTATAAATATTATAACTTATAGATTCAATCTAACTTATATTCCATATAAACTTCTTAGTTGCATATTAATTCATGTAGCTATTTTAAATTAAATTCAACTTATTAACTAATAATAAAAAATAAAAGTAGTATAATCCAATAAAATATTGAATCATACTACTTCTAATTATGATATACCTTAATTTATATTTTTACTTATTCTAATTTAAAAAATACCTTCGTAATTTGTTCCTTTAAGCATTTTTTCTAATAACCCTTCTCCAGCTATTGGTTTTCCGTTATTTAAAGTCTTCATTGATTGAGCTACATAACGAATATCATATTGTGAAGGGAATACTATAGGTGGTTCTTTATTTATATTAAGTAATTTATAAGTAGCCATCATAGCTGAACGTATTGAATATTCAACTGTAAATATAACATCTCCTGGTATTTCTGCAAATTGTCCTAAAAATGCTAAGTTTACAGATCCATCTGGAACAACTTGTGGACGATCACCTTTAGCTCTTGGCATAAATTGAGCTGTTATATAAGGCATCATTGTTGGAATTACCTTAACAGTTTTCATTATTTCTTCACTATCTTTTTCAAGACCTAAATGATAAAGAAGTTCTTCAAGAAGTTCTTTTCCTGTACAATCTTGCATTTTTTTCTTAATAAAGTTACCTTCTTTTTCAAGCATTAAACCATATGCCCATAAAATAACTACATCTTCTGGTTGGTCTTTAAATTGAGGTTGTCTATTACAAGTTACACTCATTAACCAATTAGAATCAGTCATTGTAATTACTCCACCAGTAACTGTTTTATGTCTTGCAAATGGATCTCTTCCACTTAATTCATGTATTTTATCTGTAAGTTTAGACTTTTTACAAGTTATAGTAAATGATTCCCATTTTGATTTATCTATATCTCCACAGAACTTTTCAGGATGTCCAAAGTCAGATGAATTTTCAGCTATATTTTCCCACAATGTCCAAACTGAACCTGGTTCTCTTATTAATTCAGGAACCTTATCAAAATCTCCATATCCTGTAGATTCAGTCATTGATCCATTAGTAACCATAACTAAATCTTTTGGAAGTATATTTATATGAACTTTTGTTTCTCCATTTTTAACCAAATGAATTCCTGTAACTGTTTTTTGATTATCTACTACTTCAATATCTAAGTCTTTTACATCTGTATTATACTCAAAATTTACCCCATTATCTTTTAAATAAGTTGTAAGTGGTAATATAAATGATTCATATTGATTATATTTTGTAAATACTAAGCAATCCATTTTTGCAAATCCAGGAAATGCATGTATAAAACGTTCCATATATCTCTTCATTTCTAATACACTATGCCATGGATTAAATGCAAACATTGAATACCATAAACGCCAAAAGTTTGTTTCAAAGAAACTTGGGTCAAAAAATTGCTCTATTGTAACATTATCTAAAGCCTCTTCTTTAGCCATAAATAATTTTATTATTTTTTTAATATCATGATGATTAAGTCCTAAATCATCTAGATTAATTTTCTCACCACAGTTTTTGATTAACCTACAATTTGAACTATTTGGATCTTCATCATTAAGTTCTTTGAACTCATCCAATACAGAATAACCTTTCTTTTCTAATGAAGGAATTTCTCCAAAAAGATCCCATGTACATTCGTAATGTGATTCTAATTCTCTTCCTCCACGGCAAACATATCCATGCTCAGGATCTCCAGCAGCATCCATTGATCCACCTTCAATATCTAACTTTTCAAATATAGTTATATTTTTTCCTGGCATATGACCATCACGAATTAAATAGAAAGCTGCTGCCAAAGAAGCTATTCCTCCACCTACTAAGTAAGCCTTACGATCTTCTATTCCTTCTGGAATATTAGTTTTTATTCTTTGATAATTTTCCATAAAATCAACTTCCTTTCTAAGTACTCTCATTCTATATTGACATTATATTCCTAGAATAATATGATTTAAATAATCAAGTATTTAGTTTTGAGACATAATGTCACACTTGATAAAATTTGTGTATAGTATTCTTAAGAGGTGAGTTATGAAAAGCGAAGCAATTTCAAAAGCTACAAAACAATTATTTGCTAATGCCCTTAAAAATAAAATTAAAGAAAAGCCTATAGACAAAATTTCAGTTAAAGAAATTTCAGAAGAATGTAGATTAAATAGAAGAACATTTTATAGACACTTTAAGGATATCTATGATTTATTAGAATGGATTTGTATATCTGAGCTTGAAGATATATTAAAGGATTCACTAGACTTTGAACATTGGCAAGTCTGTCTATATAAATTACTAAACTACTTTCATGACAATAAAGAAATAAGTAATTCAATAATACGACTATCTAACAGAAAACTTTTAGAAATATTTATATGTAATTTTTCAAATACTATAATATTAAAAGTACTAAATGAAAATAATAAAGACTTCAATCTTTCTGAAAAAGATGAAAAGTTTCTTTGTAACTTCTATAGCATAAGCTTCACTGGCATACTAATTCAATGGATTGAAAATGGAATGCAAGAATCCACTGAAGAAATAACTAAGAGCATCTCCAAAATACTAAAAGGAAGTATCTCTAGAGTTACTAATATATAAAGACAAATCAATACTAAATAAAAAGAGAGCTAAAACTTAAAAAGACTATGATAGAGTCTGAAATAAAAATAGTTGCGGATTTTTATTTTCTGACTTTTATCATAGTCTTTTTCTAAAATAAAAGGTAGGATATATAATTTTTATTTAAACATTGATTCTAGCAATTGAAATCAAAGTTAAAATCTATTTATTTTAATAAAATATACACACCAAAATGATCTGAAATAATTTTCTTATTTTCTCCATTAAATATAACTTTACTTTCTTCCACATCCGTCTCTTTATTAGTAAATATTATATCTATTCTTAATTCCTCTGTATTATCATCCCATCCAGCAATATTTTCTTTTACTGTTACTCCAGAGTCTTTAACCTTAGCTAAGTTAAAGGTATCAATTAATCCATTACTTTTAAGAAAATCATATCCTTCATTTTTAAGAAAAGCATTATTGTTGAAATCCCCCATAAAGAATGCTCTATTTTTACTTTCTGTTGCCTGAGAAAGTAAATTCTTAACCTGTACCACAAAACTTTCTTCTTCATCTTTCCACCATCCCATGTGACAAGAATAGAAGTCTATATTTTCCTCTTCAATTTCAACAGTTGCTTTTATAATTTTTCTAGATTTCCAAAAAGTTTTTGACTCATTTTGAGATATATAAAAACTTTTAGAATCTACTATTTTATGCTTTGTTATTATACAAGATCCCTCTTCATATATATCATATCCTATATGAGAGAAATCCCAAGCTAAGTGGTATTTAGCTCCACCTAGCTTTTCTATTTCTTCTATTAATAATAATCCATAGTTATCTTCTTTTATATTGTCATATTTAACTTCTGCCTCTATGCTTTGGCTAGCTTCTTGAAGTGCAATAACGTCATAATCCTCTTCAACTACTGTCTTTGCTAGATATTTTATCTTTTCTATTTGTTCTTTCTCTTGCCAAGAATGGCAGTTTAAAGTAAGTAATTTCATTTTATAAACTCCTAAATACCTAAGATATCTTGAATATCTGATTTTAATACATCAGCCTTAGGACCATATATAGCTTGTACACCTTTATCTTTAACAATAAGACCAAGTGCTTTATTATCTTTCCAAGATTTTTCATCCCCAACTTTTTCTATATCCTTAACAGTAACACGAAGTCTTGTCATACAAGCATCAACATCTACTATATTTTCTCTTCCACCTAACAGCTCTATAGCTTTAACTGCTAATTCATCCATTGAAGCTTTGCTATTTGTTGAGCCTGTGTTTTCATCTTCACTATCAATATAGTTACCCATACGTCCTGGAGTAGCTATTTTAAATTTCTTAATTAAGAAACTAAATACAAAGTAATTAAGGAAGAAGAATATAACTGCTACAATCACAAAGTTTATTAAATCTTTAGTTAAACCTGCATTTATCATAAGTGGTGAACGAGTTATAAGTTCTATAAATCCAAAAGCATGTACTCTTAAATTTATTATATCAGCTATAGCAAATCCTAAACCTGCTATTACTGCATATACTACGTAAAGTATTGGTGATATGAACATGAACATAAACTCTATTGGTTCAGTTACACCAGTTAAAAATACTGCAATGGCAGCTGAGAAAAATACTGATTTATATTTCTTTTTCTTATCTGGATCAACATTTTTATACATTGCTAATGCAACACCTATTAATGATGCACTAGATAAAATAACTTGTCCTGCTTTGAAACGAGCTGGTACTACAGAACCTATTAATTGGTTATAAGAAGTAATGTCCCCTGCTTGTTTAAAGTTATTTAAATCTGTTATCCAAGCAAGCCATAGTGGATCTTGTCCTGCAACTACTTGTCCAGCTGTTGGACCAGTTAATATATGATATACTCCACCAAGCTCTGTATAGTTTATTGGAACTGTAAGCATATGATGTAATCCAAATGGTAATAATAAACGTTCTAATGTACCATATAAAAATGGAGCTACGATTGGAGCAGTATCCTTAGATGTTGCTATCCATTGTCCAAAAGTATTTAATCCATATTGTACGAAAGGCCATACAAAAGCTAGTATGATTGCTGTAATTGTTGAACCTATTATAACCATGAAAGGAACAAAACGTTTACCATTAAAGAATGCTAATGCATTAGGTAACTTATTGTAATTATAATACTTATTATAAAGAGCAGCTCCTAAGAAACCTGCTATAATACCTACAAATACTCCCATATTAAGTGCTGGTGCACCAAGTACTGATACGAAATAATCTTTTACTAAAAGGGTTTGTCCTGTAAATGACTGAACTGTAGCATCTGATGTCTTAGCCAACATATCATTTCCAACACTGAAAATTACCCCTGTAATTCTATTAATAAGAACGAATGCTATGGTTCCTGCAAAAGCTCCTCCTGCACGTTCTTTAGCCCATGAACCCCCTATTGCCACAGCAAATAGTAAGTTTAGGTTACCAATTATTGCCCAACCTATATCCTCCATAACTCTCGCTATAGTCCTGATGAAATCAACATCAATATAAATTCCCATTACCTTTCCTATTGAAATCATAAGCCCAGCGGCTGGCATTACAGCTACAACAACAAGTAATGCTTTACCAAACTTTTGCCAGAAATCAAAGGATCCTAGTTTAAATTTTCTCATTCTCAAATACCTCCATTATTAATACAATAGCTCTTAGTTCTAAAATTTTATATAAATTTAGTTGAATTTAGAGGTAACTCACTCCCTCTAAATTCCACTTTAATTTCATTGCTAAATTTTATATACTCTACACTCATAAGGTTTTAAAATAAATTCTACTAACTCATCATGTTCTTCAACTTCGTAGTTGTTAAGAAGTAAGTTTTCATATTTAAGTTTCTCATCCTCATAAACATAGTTTGCCTTCTCACCTGTTAAGTTACCTATTATTAAAAACTTTTCATTTCCTAAAGTTCTTGTATATGCGTATATTCTAGAATCATCTTCAAGAATTAAATCATATACACCATAGATTAAAGCCCCATTAGACTTTTTAAGTTTTATAAGCTTTTTGTAGAAATTAAGAACTGAATTTTCATCCTTTTCTTGATTTTCTACATTTATAGTCTTATAATTTTCATTTACTTGAAGCCAAGGCGTTCCTTCTGTGAAACCTGCATTTTTACTTGAATCCCACTGCATTGGTGTTCTTGAATTATCTCTTGAAGTCGCCCATGCATCACTTAATGCCTTTTCTTCTGAAACCCCATTTTGAATCTTTTGATTATAAGTATTTATTGTACTTACATCATCATACTCTTTTATACTCTTATACTTAACATTTGTCATACCAAGTTCTTGACCTTGATATATAAATGGTGTTCCCTTTTGCAGGAAGTAAACTGTTCCAAAAGACTTTGATGCTTCTGTTAAAAATTCCTCATCATTTCCCCAAGTTGAAACAACTCTTGGAATATCGTGATTTTCAACAAATAGTGCATTCCAGCCTTTTCCTTCTAAAGACTTTTGCCAGTTAGTTAAAACATCCTTATATGCTTTTACATTGAAATCTCCTTCATCCTCATGATTCCAAAGCTGTAAATGTTCAAATTGGAATATCATATTGAAAGCACCCTCATCTTCTGAAACCCAATAATCTGCATCATCAGAGCTTACGCCATTTGCTTCTCCAACAGTTACTATATCGTACTTTGAAAAAGTCTCATCTTTAAGTTCTTTAAGATGATTTGTTATTCCCTCAACATTCATATACTTTTCTAAAGCTAGAACATGTTCTAAACCATCTGGATTGTGACCATCTTCAAATTCTTCATCTTTTTTTATGTGACTTATAGCATCAACTCTAAATCCATCAATACCTTTATCAAGCCACCAATTTATCATTTTATATAATTCATTTCTTACTTCTTCATTCTCCCAGTTTAAATCTGGTTGTTCTTTAGCAAATAAATGAAGATAATATTGTTCTCTATCCTCACAAAATTCCCAAGCTGAACCTTTAAAAATGCTCTCCCAATTGTTAGGCTCTTTCCCTTCTTTTCCGTCTTTCCAAATATACCAATCTCTCTTTGGATTATCCTTAGAAGATTTTGATTCTATAAACCACGGATGTTCATCACTTGTGTGATTTATTACTAAGTCTATAATAAGCTTCATCCCTCTATTATGAACCTCATTAAGTAACTGATTAAAGTCATCCATAGTACCAAATTCTTCTAAAATATCTTCATAATCACTTATGTCATAACCATTATCATGATTTGGAGATTTATACATTGGACATAACCAGATTAAATCTATACCTAAGTCTTTTAAATAATCTAATTTTGAAATAATTCCTTGAATATCACCTATTCCATCACCATTTGAATCCATAAAACTTTTAGGATAAATCTGATATGCAACAAGTTCTTTCCACCATTTCTTTTTCATATTAACTCCTTTTGTTTTTCCCTTATGTATTACTGAATGTATTGAAATTTGTGCAAACGTTTGCCCAAACTTGTAAAAAATTTGTTTTTTAGTTTTACCTAAAAAACATAATTTTTTATAATTAATTCTAATTTATAATTATAATATCAGATTGTTAAACCCTTTACAAAACCTGTTTAACTAGATTTTCATGAGTTTTTCTCATTAATTCTTTTTATTCCTCTTAAATTCTCTTTATTTTGTGCAAACGTTTGCCCATTTTTCATGAGGACATCCTATCCTCTATCAATAAACTCAGTATCGACTATACAATAGTTTTCTCTAGTTAAAACTTTATTACCTAAATACTCTATAAGTAGTTTCGTTGCCTCATACCCAAGTTCTCTAGCATTTATATCAATTGATGATATTGGTGGATTTTGATATTTTGTCATAGGTGTATTATTAAATCCTATTACCTTTACACCTTCTAATCCTTGCTCATTTAAAAATCTATTTGCTCCAAAAGCAAGAAAATCATCTGTTGTAATAACTATTTTAGGAACTCTAATTTTAGTAATATCCCTCATAGCTTCATATCCACATTCCTCTGTGAAATCTTCCCCTTCAATAACCATATCTTGATCATAATTTAAACCATTAACCTTAAATGCTTCTTTAAACCCATTTAATCTATCCTTGGAAACATTCCACTTTTTCTTTCCTCCAATGAAAGCTATATCATTCTCACCATTTTTTATAAAATCTCTTACAATTTTAAACATAGCTTCAAAGTTATCATTATCAACCCATAAGACCCCCTCTTCATCAGGTCTCCCAATAACAACGAAAGGGAAATTAATATCTTTTAAATACTTTATAGCCTTATCTTCCTCTCTAACTGAAAGTAAGCATAGCCCTTCTAAAAGATTATTAGTTGCAAACTCCTTTATTATTTTCAACTCATCCTCATCATTTTTGCTAAATGCATACATAATGTGATATCCACTTTCTTCAGCAGATATGCTCATTCCTCTCATTGCCTCAACGAAAAAAGGATTTTTAAATAAATCATCTGCTTCATTAGGTAATACAACGCCTAATATTTTTGTCTTATTACTAACAAGACTTCTTGCTATTGCATTAGGTTTATAATTTAGTTTTTCTATGGCTTTGTTGACCTTTATCTTAGTTTCCTCACTTATTTTAGGACTATTAGATAAAACCCTTGAAACAGTAGAAGGGGCTACATTGGCTTCTCTTGCCACATCTTTAATAGTAACTTTCATGAAATCACTCCTTCTCTACTTGTTTACCTAGAATATACCATAAAAACTTTTTTTGTTCTACAAAGCTTAAGTAAAATACTCTTAACTAAACACTTTGTGTTTTTTAATTTGACTCTATTTTAAACTTTTAAATTATGTAAATTATTATGTAAATGCTACCCACCAATCTTTAATACTACTTTTTGAAGTTTACATTCACATTTTTCTTATTATGTGAATACATTATATTAAGAGCAATATTAAAGCTCAAATTTATCAAAAAGGATTTGATTTTATGGCAAGAGTATCTGGTCGAGTTATTTTCGATGTAGATAGGACCGGTACTATTACGCCTGGTGATACTGGTATTCCCAATGTACCAGTAGTGCTTCAAAACCTATCTACTAATGAGAGACTCACAATTCTAACAGATTCCAATGGAGACTATCTTTTCTTGAATGTACCAAATGGTAATTATATAATAGTTGAAAGCTATGGAACTACAGGTGGCATACCAACACCTGGTAACTATCCTGCATCCTCTGTTGGACCACAACCTACAGGTGGAGATCCACCTATAAGCTTTGTAACTGGCGCTCCAGCTGGTTCAACTGATCTTGACTCATTAAATCCTAACACTCAATTTATAACAGTTAATAATTCTGATGTAACAAATATAAATTTCTTTGATGGCCCTATCATAAACACACCTATTGATACTTTACTCGATTCTTGTCTTTCTATTACAGGTTCAAATATTATAACAGAAGCAGCTAATGGAACTTTTGGAACCTTTACCGCTGGAACTCCAGTTGAAACTGGTCCTGGCTTAAATCCCTATCCAGCTGTTTCCCCTGGATTTGTTTATACAATCCCTAATCCACCAGCAACTAGACCTTTTGATGGTAGCTTTACAATCCAAAATATAATGACAAATATGACCATCAACAATGCTAATGTTTGGTGGAGATTAGCAGACCATACAATCGGTGATGAAACTGGTAGATTCCAAGCAATTGGTGGCTCAAACCCTGGTGCTACTTTCTTTGAAGACACAGTAAATGTAACACCTAATACTAACTATCTATTTTCTGCATGGATAACAAACTTAATAAGACAAAATGGATTTGCACCTCCTTTGTTAGGGATTGAAATATTAGATGAATTCAATAATGTAATCTACCTTCAATCTTTAGGAAATTCTATTCCCGCTTCACTATTAGCTCCAGAATGGAAAGAACTCGGCTCTGTAATAAACTCTGGAGCAAATAATCAGTTAACAGTTAGATTTAGAAGTGAAGGACCTGCAGCCACCGGAAATGACTTCGCAATTGATGATATACAATTAAGGGAAGTTTCACTACCTGATTTTGAACTCATTAAAGAGTCTAGCAACTGCCTTGTTACCCAAGGAAGTACTATCACTTATACGACCACATTAACTAATCCATGTGATAATCCATTCACCAACCTTATCTTCCAGGATATTCTTCCTGCAAATATAAACTTTATTCCTGATACTGTTGAAATAAATGGCGTTCAACAACTTGGTCTAGATCCTGAAGTAGGATTCCCACTTCCAGACTTGGCAGCTGGAGCCACAGTCACAATATCATTCCAAGTTACAGTTGATGCACCTCCTGATCCAAATCCAATCCAAAACACCTCAAACGTAACCTTTCAGTACAACCCAGTAGATGGTGGCATTCCAATAGATTATGATTTAACCTCTACAATAGCCGAAGTTAAAGTAGTCGATCCTCAGCCCGATGAAATTTCAATACAAGCTATAGTTGAAGCCGAATCTGGAATCTTAGACTGTATGGCAGATTTCTTCTGCTCACCTGGTGGTGCAGTTGATATGATTAGAAGCTTTGGAACTCTTGACGAAAAAATTTACTGGTTTGGAAGTATATTAGATTCTTACTCTGCTAAAGAAAATTCAATAGCACAACTTCTTGATGGAGCTGCTAAAAAACTCGCCGCTGACAAAGAAATTTTTTCTTGCACTATATTTAATTGTTGTTGCAAAGACCCTAGAACTGATATTTACGACCCTTGTAACTATGATAAAGATTTCGCTGACTGCCAGAAAGCTAATGCCCATCCTATCGAATCCGTTTGGTAAAATTATTCTTCTCCTCTCTCATATTTAATTTATGTTTATATTAAGCCCATCTTGCCAGTGGGCTTTTTTTAAATTAATTAAGAGTTATATATAACTAAATATTTTCTAGCATTATTATCAGCTAATATATTCATAACCATAGGAAACATATAAAGCCATGTACTTTCACTATTTATCATTACTATAAATCCAGATACTAATAAAAATGTCCCTATTCCAATGTATTTCTTTGTCATTATTTTATTAAAATTCTCTTTATCTCTTACTGAAAAATCACCTTCTTTTAATCCAAAAACTTTTTCCGGCATATCATTTTTCTTTTTATATCCATCAAAAATTAAGAAAATACCAGATAAAATTCCAAATAAACCTGCTATTAACCTTAGTGTACTCATCTTATCATCCCTTTATTTCTCTAATAATTTTAGCTACTATATTCTTTCTTCTAAATACTTTTTTGCTTTTCTATCACAAATGATATTAAAGATAATTAAAAATACTAATAAACTAACATTATTTTTTGTTATTGTAATAAAAATTCCTAATACTAAAAAAACAATACCATTAACAATACTTTTTTTAGTTAATAGGCTTTCATAAGAAACCATATCTTTAACATAATATAAATGTTTATCAAAGTTATCAAATTCTTTTAATATATCCTTTTTACCTAGCAAAATGGATCCAAGAATCCATATTCCAAGTAAAATCGAAACAATCCCAACTATAAATGATAAATTATGACCCATTATCTCACCTTCTATTAACAAATTATTTACAACTGTATTTTAACATAAATTAAATTATTTGTAATTATTAGTATAAAAATAGCTCACAAACCTAAAATTTAGATTCGTGAGCCATCATTTTATGATAAAATTAAATGCTACCTAATTAATTTTGTACTGAATTTCTTTCATTTTTTAAAAGCATACCAAGGGTTACTGCAAGGCCACCCCATAATACAGTTGCTCCTATTAAAAAAAATACTATTGATGTTGGAGTCATAATTTTCTCCTCCTTTTTGATTTATATTCTTATTTTCTTTAATATACATTTTATATTACACTTTAGTTCTATATTAACTACTTAATTAATTTTCTACTAAGCTCTCATCCTCATCAACATAATCTTCAATCTTTTTGTCCTTCCAAGGTTTTCTTGAAATTACTAAAGCACAAATTATTCCGAAGGCTATTATGCTCCATCCATAAGCAAATAATGCTGAAAGCTCATATCCACCATATGGAGTTTTTATCTCTGTAATTATATTTTGAATAATCATATATATTAATAAAGCTGGTGTTACAAACTTAACTGCAATATCCCACCATTTTCCTACTTTGAAATGAGATATTTTATTTGAATGCTCTCTTACCTTCTCTGGTGTAACAATCCATCCAATTAAAATAACTTCTAATAATCCAACAACTACTATGCCATAGTTATTTATGAAAGCATCAACTATATCTAACATATAAAGTCCTGCCCCTGTTGCAAAAGCTGAACTTATTAAAAATCCTATTAAACACATTCCAGTTACAACTTTTTTTCTACTCCATCCAAACTTTTCTCTAAATGGTGCTGAAACGGCTTCTGTTAGGGAAACTGAAGATGTTATTCCTGCAAAAATTAAACATAAGAAGAATAATGGTCCAAGTAATGAACCTACCGTTCCCATTTCACTGAATATTTGTGGGAAAGCTACGAAAGCTAGTCCAACTCCACTTGATACAACTTCAGAAACTGGTACTCCTTGTGCCGTTGCCATAAAACCTAGTATTGCAAAAACTGCTATAGCTGATAAGAATTCAAAGCTACAGTTTGCAAAAGCTGTAACAAATGCACTATTATTTATATCTGTTTTTCTAGGTAGATAACTTGAATAAGTCATCATTATTCCTATAGCTAAGCTAAGAGAATAAAACACTTGTCCATAAGCTGCTATCCAAACAGATGGTTTCATAACCATTGACCAATCTGGAGTAAATAAAGTATTTAATCCTTCAACAGCACCATCTAAAGTAACTGATTTTACTGCTATTATTATCATAATTAAAACTAATGTTGGCAAAAGCACCTTATTAGCTTTTTCAATACCTTTTTTAATACCTTTATAACAGATAATCCAATTTATAACCCAAATAAGTGCTATTCCACCAAGTACATACCAAACAATTCCCCCAAATTCAAAAGGTGATGCACTTAAATGTAAAAAATCATTGTGGAAAAATGCATTTGAATCACTTCCCCAACCTTTAGTAAAACTTAATGTAAAATAGTTTACTGCCCAACTTAGAATCATTGAATAATATGCTACTATAATTGCTGAAGTTATTGTTGGCCACCAACCTATCCACTCCCATTTCTTAGAAGCTCTTGCTACTGCAAGTGGAGTTGAACCTCTATACTTATGTCCAAGAGAATATTCTAAAATAAGTAACGGAATACCTGCTGTAAATATTGCAAAAAAGTATGGTATGAGGAATGCCCCTCCTCCATTGGTATATGCTACATATGGAAATCTCCAAATGTTTCCTAATCCAACAGCTGATCCTATAGCTGCTAAAATAAATCCAACTTTCGACCCCCACTGTTCTCTTTTTTCATCCATTTTCATTGCCCCCTTTTCTCTCTTTATTTCCCATTTCGTTTTTATAATAATATTACAATCTATTAATAATTTCAAGTATTTTTTATAAAAATATTATTTTTATTTTTGTTTTATTATTATTATATTTATAAAATAACCATTTCGTTATTATTTTAATATAAAACCCATTAAAATTTTCAAAACTTTATTTTAAAGTTTCATGTTAAAAATAAGTACATTATATAATAAAAGCAATTACCTAATACAAAAAACAAAACAAGCCCATATTTTTATAAATATGGACTTGCCTATACTATTTCATTAACTTACATATATCATTTGTAAATTCAACTGGATCTTCTATACTTAACCCTTCAACAAGTAATGCTTGATTATAAAGTAAAGTTGTATATAAATTGAACTTATCTTTGTCATTTTCAAAAGCATCTTTTAATGAATTAAATACCTCATGGTTTGTATTCACTTCTAAAATCTTTTGTGCCTTTACTTCTTGATTATTTGGCATAGCACTTAAGATTTTTTCCATTTCTATTGAAACTTCTCCCTCAGCTGATAAGCATACTGGATAATTTTTTAATCTACTTGAAGCTTTAACCTCTTTTATTTTTTCTCCTAAAGCTTCCTTCATTCCTTGGAATATTCCTTTGTTTTCTTCATTTTCCTTTTTATTTTCTTCTTCTGACTCTATTCCTAAATCACCACTTGATACTGATTTAAATTCTTTTTCTTTATAGTTCATTAGCATTTTTATTGCAAACTCATCTACATCTTCTGTGAAATAAAGAATCTCATATCCTTTATCTAATACCATTTCTGTTTGTGGCATTTTTTCTATTCTTTCATTAGACTCACCAACTGCATAGTAAATATACTTTTGATCTTCTGCCATTCTGCTTACATACTCATCTAAAGTTACCATTTTCTTTTCTTTTGAAGAATAGAACATTAATAAATCTTTTAAGTCATCTTTATTCATTCCAAAATCATCATATACTCCGTACTTTAATTGTCTTCCAAATGATTTATAGAATTTTTCATAGCTTTCTCTATCATTTTTAAGCATTGACTCTAATTCATTTTTTATCTTAGTTTTTATGTTTTTAGCAATACGGCTTAATTGTCTATCATGTTGTAGCATTTCTCTTGAAATATTTAATGATAAATCTTGAGAATCTACTATACCTTTTACAAATCCAAAGTAATCAGGTAAAAGTTCAGAACATTTATCCATGATTAATACTCCATTAGAATATAGCTCTAAGCCTTTTTCATACTCTTTTGTGTAATAATCGTAAGGAATATTTTCTGGAATATATAAAATTGAATTATAACTTATCATCCCATCAACACTTATATGCATGTGTCTTAAAGGCTTGTCAAACCCAAATCTTTTTTCACTGTAGAAATTATTGTAGTCATCATCAGTAAGCTCATTTTTGTTTCTTCTCCATAAAGGAACCATGCTATTTATTGTATCCTCTTCAACATATTCCTCATGTTCATTTTCTGTTCCATCTTTTATTCTTGATTTTGTAATATCAAGCTTGATTGGATATCTTATAAAATCTGAATACTTCTTGATTAAGCTTCTTAATTTATATTCTTGTAAAAATTCATCATAATTTTCATCTTCATTATTTTCTTTTAAGTGTAGTATTATATCAGTACCAAAACTTTCTTTTTCAGCATCTGAAATTGTGTATCCATCAACTCCATTTGACTCCCATTTATAAGCCTTATCTGATCCAAAAGCTTTTGTTATTACAGTTATTTTGTCTGCAACTAGGAATCCAGAATAAAATCCAACCCCAAATTGTCCTATAATATCAAATCCATCTTTTAATTCATTTTCTTGTTTAAACTTTAAAGAACCACTCTTAGCTATTACCCCTAAGTTTTCATCTAATTCCTCTTCAGTCATACCAATACCCTTATCTGATATTGTTAAAGTTCTTTCTTCTTTATTCGGTATTAGTTTTATATAATAATCATCTTTATTGAAAGTTAAAGAACTATCCCCTAAAGTTTTGTAATAAATCTTATCTGTTGCATCACTGGCATTTGAAATTAATTCTCTTAAAAAAATCTCTCTATTTGTATAGATTGAATTAATTACAATGTCTAATAATCTTTTTGATTCTGCTTTAAATTCTCTTTTTTGCATTTTAAATTACTCCCTTCAAAACAAAAACATTTCTTGTTAGCACTCTTAGCCAACGAGTGCTAATCGCATAATTTATATATACCACTTTTACAAATTAATGTCAATACGTTATATTTTTAATACTCATAAATCTCCTACTCACTTAATTAAAGTATCATATTTTCTGATTTTATTTCTATATTATTCTAAAGCTCCTCCCTTTATAAACTCTTAATAATAAACTATTTTTATAATATAAATTCAATTTATAATCTCAAAAATTATTTTCATTCATAAAAACGCGAGTTTTTTATCTTTTATTAATTATAATTCCAACTTTTTAAATATTTATCATTTTTAACACCTTTTATTTGATAAATTTTCATAACACTACTCTTTAATTATATAATAATAACTCCTAATAATTTATTATAGAATACAAAGGGGGCAAACAAATAAAAATTTCATAGAACAGTGCCAACTAATTATATATTTACACCAGTTGACTAAAAATAATTTGTATATAAAATTTTCCCCATAAATTATACTTATAATTTAATTATAGGCTCTATTTTAAAATTGTTTTGATTTTAGTTATAACATGAAAAAATCACCTAAACTCAAAACACACTTAAAACAGAGCCTAATTATAAAATTCCTAATTACTTAAACACCATATTAGGATATATTTTTTTAAGAAATTCATCTGGATATTTTTTATCTAAAAATCTATCTAAGGAACTCTTAGCTTGTACACCTCTTATTCTTAAATGCTCTCTTTTTACAGCTAATGAAGAGATGATTATATCAGGTATTAAAAACACTAAAAACAAGACTGATAATACTTGTATTGTTTCATTTGAAAAGTATCCCATAAATTCATCAAATAAAGGATAAATATCTTTTAAAAAGAATACTCCAAGTATCCCCCAAAATACACAGTACTCAATACTAGTTCTTCCATGTATACTAAGAGCTTTGCTACCATATTCCCATGAAACACTTCCAAAAACTTTTTCTTGTACCCATGAACATAGATATTCAAAAATACCACCTATTACTGCACTTATGAAAAATATTATTATTCCATTATAATCAATAAATCTATACAGCAATAAAGTAAGGGCTATCCCTCCAATACCATATACTGGACTAATAGGACCGTAAATTAATCCTTTTCTACTTTCAAAATGCCCATTTCTTATGTAGCACCAAATCATTTCAACACAATAACCTAATATGGATCCAATTGTAAAAATCCAAATTATCTTGTATATGTTTACTGGATTACTAATATCAAACATTTTATACAACTCCAATCTATAATTAATTATAAATATTTAAATTATTTATCTAAATTAAAAATAAAGATGAGTTATAAACTTAAATTCATAATAAAAATTTACAACACATCTCCTTATTATTAATAATTATTTATATCCATTAACTACTACTTCTAGTTTACCTGTATAAGGATCTATTATAAGCCCATGAATATTTACTCCTTCTGGAATCAATGGATGCTCTTTTAAAGCTTGAACACTCTCTTTAACAGAATCTTCTACAGATCCAAATCCATGAAGCCATTTATCAACATCTATTCCACAATGTTTTATTGTTGAAATAGTATCTTCTGATATTCCTCTTTCTTTTATCTTTCCAATCATATCACTAGAATTTAAATTACTCATTCCACATCCATGATGCCCAACTATTAAAACATCTTCAGCGTTAAACTCATAAATAGCTACTAATATACTTCTAACAATACTTCCAAATGGGTGCATAATTGTTGCACCTGCATTCTTTATTATCTTTGCATCACCATTCTTTATATTCATTGCCTTTGGTAATAATTCCGTAAGTCTAGTATCCATACATGATAATATTACCAATTTCTTTTCTGGCCTTTTTGTGGCCGCATATTCTTCATATAATTTCTCATGAACAAATTTTTCATTAAAAAATAAAATCTCATCTAATCTACTTAAGTTTTTCTCCATACTTTACACCTCTAAATTTAGTCCATTATTATTTACAATATAATTCTATTTTTTCAAGACTAATATTTTATAATACTATAACACAAGAAAAACTTAAATAACATGAATTTTGTTACATTTTTATAAACTCAGTAATAGGTATTCCCCAATTTTCATACCCTATTTTAATTATTTCAACGTAATTTTCATCTGGTTTTTCATCACCTTTTTCAACCATAACATAAGCAAAGGCCTCATAGCATATCCCCTTATTATCCTCTACCTTTAAATCTATTTTTTTATATAAATTAGGATATCCCTCATACTCATCTAAATTCTCTAAATCTTTTAAAGAAAGCTCATAAATAGCTCCATAAACTTCTGATCCATCACAAGGTATTATATCAGCATATTTATTATAAACTAACTTATAGTTCTTTAACCTAACTCTAACCATAGGAATAGCTTCTGGACATCTTATTTTCATTTGTTTCAAACTTAAATTACTTCCATAAGCAAAATAAACCATATAATCTCCACCTTTTTTTATCCTTATTATTACAATATATTATCCAATAGCATTCTATTTTGTTAATTTATTGTAACACAATTCCACAAATTAACTCCACTAAAATATTTTAGTGGAGTAATACCTTTTATTTCTTCGTTACTTTTTTATCCTTTAAAGAAACTATATCATTTATTAAATTTTTGCATTCTTCCTTAATATCTTCTATATATTTATGAATATGAATTGCATTACCACAGGCATAAACCGTATCACATGAAGTCTTTAAGTTTTCATTAACATCTGGACCAGTTGTTTTAGGGTTTAATTTTATTCCACTTCTTAAAGCTACTAATCCATCTGAAAGCATTGGATATGAGAATATGACTGTATCACATTCTATAACTTTTTCATCATCACCATTTTTAATAATTATACTTTCAACTCTTCCATTTCCTTTAATTGAAACTACTTCATATCCACTATATAGATTTTTACTTAAATCAAAAACATCGTTTTTTGACTTATCTGTTATTATTCCAACAACATCTATATTATGTTTCTTCAGATCTTTTTCTATCATATAAAGTGTATCATCACCAACAATGAAAATTTCTTTTCCTGGAATCATTTTATCCATTCCGAAAATCTTTTTAGCCATACCAATAGTTAAAACCCCTGCAGTACGAGATCCTGGAATATTTAAAGCACTTCTTCCTCTTTCTTTTCCACCATTAGCGATAATTATGTTTTTACCCTTTATCTCTTCAACTCCATTATTACTACTTGTACAAATAACTGTTGAATTCTCTCCATTTATGTTTAAAACCATAGTATCTAATTGACTTTCTATGTTTAATTCACTAAATTCTTTAATTAACTCTTCTTTATACTGTTTACCAATTAAATTTCCATCTTTACTTATATTATAATCAGCTAAATTTAAAGCACCACCTAGTATTGGATCCTTCTCTATTACAAGAATATTTTCTATACCTCTTTTTTTACCTTCAATAGCTGAAAGAAGACCTGAAGCTCCTCCCCCAATTACAACTAAATCATATTCTCTCATAATATTACGCCTCCTCAAAACCAATAACTGGTGAGCTTTCATTATTCTTATTTATTTCACTAATTTTAATACCTAGTTCTCTACTTAAAATCTTCCCTATAGGAATTGTGCACCCAACACCTTGACATCCCCCCATTGAAGCACGAGTTCTTCTCTTTATGCCATCAATAGTAGTAGCTGGTATTGGTCTTTTTATTGCTTCTATTATTTCTCCTTCAGTAACTAACTCACACTTACAAACCATATGTCCATAAGCTGGATTTTTAGCTATTAATTTATTTTTTTCATCTAAAGAAAGTTGTGCAAATCTAACTATACCCTTTCTTATTCCATTGAAATCTTTTTTCTCTTTTAAATCTAATTTTTCTTTAATAATATCTACAACATAAACCGCTATAGCTGGTGCTGCTGTTAAACCAGGTGAATCAATTCCAATTACATTTATAAAGTTTTTCGCATCTTTTGCTTCTTCTATTATAAAGTCGCCACCTTCTATTTTAGGTCTTACCCCAGAAAATGTGCTTATTACTCTAGCTACTGGTAACTCTTTTACTGATTTTTTTCCTTTATCTAAAATTTCATCTAGACCTTCTCTTGAAGTTTCTAAATTTGAATTTTCTTCTGCATTTGGACCCACTAATAAGTTCCCATCAGCTGTTGGAGTTACTAAAATTCCCTTACTTAACTTATCTGGAACTTGGAATATTGTCTTTTTAATCATAGAACCTGCTACTTTATCAAAAAGACAATACTCTCCTTTAACTAGTTTTATCTCTTTTTTATCCATGCTTATTATATTATTTAATACTGCACCTTCTAATCCAGAAGCATTTATAATCATACTTCCTTCTAATATTTCAGTACCATTTATAGTAACTCTATATCCATTTTCATACTTTTCTATATTAGTAACATTAGAATTCAATTTAAATTCTACTCCATTTTCAGCAGCATTTTCTCCTAATGCTATTGTCATTTCATATGGACTTACTATTCCTGAAGTTTCAACACTTAAAGCTCCAATTATTTCTTCACTTAAATTCTCTTCAATTCTTAAAGCTTCTTCTTTAGCTAACAAAGTTAATCCTTCAATACCTAATTTCTCTCCATTAGCTTTTAATTCTTTTAACTTGTCCATTTCTTCATTTGAAAAAGCTAAAATTAATGCTCCATTTCTCTTAAAAGGAAAATCTAAATCTTTTGATAAATCATCAAACATTTTATTTCCTTCCAAATTTAATTTTGCTTTTAATGTGCCTTCCTTTTCATTATATCCAGCATGTATAATTCCACTATTTCCTTTTGATATTCCTTCAGAAATATCACTATTTTTCTCTAATACAACAACATCTAAATCATATTTTGATAATTCTCTAGCAATAGAGCAACCAATTACTCCTGCACCAATAACTATAATATCTTTCATACCATGTATCTCCTTTTAATGAAATATAAAACTTTAATCTATATATGTAAAACAAGTCTTTAAATCATTTTTAATATCTTTCTTGGTTATTTTTTAAATTATAATGCAAATTTTCTTATAGCTTCTGCTACACCTGCATGTTTATTATCTGAAGTTACATAATTTGCACTTTTCTTAACATCATCTATAGCATTTCCCATAGCTACTCCAGTTCCTGCCCAAGTTATCATTGAAAGATCATTTTCACTATCTCCAATACACATAACTTCTTCTTGTGAAACTCCTAAATGCTTAGCAAGCATTTTTACTGCTTCTCCTTTAGAGCTTCCTTTTTTCATTATCTCAAAATTATCATCCCATGAAGATACAATTTCTAAATCATCTGTGCATGAAATTAATTCTTCCTTCGCTTCTCTTAAATTATCTTTAAATTCTTTTTCTACACAAACCCCTTTTAATATCTCACCATCATACTTTTTAAATGCTTCATCTAAATCTTTTACTACCTCAAGTCTTACTTTTTGTTCTTCTGGTAGAGTTCTGTTTAACACCTTATAAACATGATTTTCTGGTAATTCTTTAGTTGAAATAATTCCCCAGTTTGTATTAACATATGTAAATAAATTATTCTTCTTTGTTACTCTATTAAAATCCTCTAAATCTTCAAATCTAAGAGGATTATTATATATTTCCTCATCATTAGCTCCACCTATATAAGCTCCATTACAAGCTATTATTGGAGTCTTTAATCCTATTGTTTCTGAGTACAATCTTGCACAATCATAAACTCTACCTGTTGTTATTGCCACAGTTATTCCCTTTTCTACAGCTTCCTTTATTGCTTGTTTATCTTCATCTGCAACCCTTTGTTGATCCATTAATAAAGTTCCATCCATATCAATGCAAATTAATTTTATACTCATCTTAAACACTTCTTTCTTGTCAATTACTTTTACATATTGATTATAAAACTTTAAATTTAATAAGTTAAATACCTATTTTTTATAATTAAAATAGGTATTTAGTTATATGTTTTATTACATAGAACCTATTTATCATATAAAAATAGTAGAAATAAAATTAATTTCAAACTTAACCTTATTTCTACCATTATATTAATCTTTAATTTCTTTAACATCTTCAAAAATCGTATTTGCAGTTATCCATTGATCAAATCTGACTTTAACAACAAGTCCATAAATCCCTAAAGTTATTACCATTAATATCCACCAAAGTATCCAATGTCCTATTAACTCTTTAGGATCTCCAATAAACTTTAGCCTTTTACCACAAATAACTGTATGCTCACATTTCATATTTTCTTTCATACAAATAATCCACGGATATGCTAACCCTAAAGTAATTATACCTAATAGTATTAATTTAATGTGATGTATAATTTCATTTTTAACAGTATTATCAAAATAGGAATCATATTTATCTTTATTTAAAATAATTGATGACTGTTTCTTCATTTTAACTCCTCCTTAAGTTTATTAAATCAATTGTTCCAATATATACATAATATTACTACTATAAAATTTTAATTCAATAACCTCTTATAATTACTTTTTTGTCAATATAATATATTAAAAACACTAAAAAACTCAGTAGTATCTTTAAATACATTACTGAGTTTTTTAAATTGAAACTATATTAATGAATTATCATAGAATTTCCCTATAACCTCAACTGTTGGTTGTACATTTACAAAGGCATCTGGATCTATATCCATAACATTTTTTTTAAGTAATAATAATTCATGCTTAGAAATTACTGTAACAACCGAACTTACCGGTTCATTTGTGTATCCACCATAAAGATTTCTTCCAACAGTAACACCTCTAGTTCTTCCTTTAAGTAAACTATCAACAATTTCTTTTTCTTTTTTAGTATAAATAGTTACTGTAAGCTTATATTGTTGTATATAGAACAAATCTATTACCTTAGTTGTTACATATATTGAAACTAAACTATATAAGGCAAGTTCCCATCCATACACTAGTCCAGCTACTAAAAGTATTGCCCCATTAACCAAGAATCCAAGCTGACCTACTGATTTTCCAGTCATTTTTTGAACAACTAAAACTATTATATCTGTTCCACCAGTAGAAAATCCTGCTCTAAAGCACATTCCTACTCCAGCCCCCATAAGAACACCACCAAAGATTGCATCTAAAAGCTGGTTATTAGTAACAACTTTTTGTGGAATAACACCTATAAAGAATGACAAGGATAAAATTGAAAGGAAACTATACAAAGTAAATTTCTTTCCAAGTTTTTTAAAGGATAAAAATGCAAGTGGTAAGTTAAGAATTAATACCCATGTTGATATATCAATATTGATATTAAAAAAATCCCCACCAATTGAAGATAATAGCTGTGATATTCCCGTTACTCCTGATGAATATATATGTGCAGGTGTAAGGAAAAAGTTAACCCCAATCCCAGCTAAAGCCCCAAAAAGAATTATAGCAGTAATTCTATAGGCAATCTGATATAAACTTTTGTTCTTTTTATTCACGCTTTTCACTCCGTTCAAAGTTATTTTGAAATAATTTATTATTTTGCGAAAATTTGTTTAATTCATTATATCACCAATTAATTTCTTTTAAAGAGTTTTAATTACTATTTTTACAATTTATTATATTTCACACTTTTTACTAACTATTTATTATTTTCTCTTCAAATAACTTAAAACATTCATAACGGATAAAAAAGTGTTTTTACTTAATGTTACATTTCTTAGTAGCTTTATGTTTCTCATTTAAAAGCTTACCTAATCCTTTTTTAATATTTTTTGATGCTTTATTTATACCTCTTGAAGCAATCTGCAAATTATTAACTTTTCTTTTGTAAAACTCATATTTTATCCATCTTAAATAGAAATTCTATTTCTTTCAAATCAAAAATGAGTTGTATAAAAACTTTATAGCAAAACTTATAATTTATTGTCATAATAATACTTATAAATTCCACTAAAAAGTCATTTAATACAACCCATTCTAATTAAATCCTTCTATATTTACCTTTTAATTTTTCAATAAATAGCTTCTTTAAATTTTCAATAGTTTCATTATCTAAATCTACTTTTCTTATTATTGAAGCTTGTTGTCTATTGAAATATATAATAAAATAATTCTTAGTTTCTATAATTTCATGAAACTTATAATACTTTAGCTTACTCTTACTTTTAAAAGCAGTACTTTTTATAACAACAAAATCATCATAAAATTCTAAAGTTTCATGTGCTTTTAAGCTTCCATTTATCTTATCAGCCTTTATTTTTTCCCTATTTCTTGTTTCAACTTTTACAACTATTGCAAACAAAGTTATCCCTAACAATATTGCCCAATAAATAAAGAAATCAGTAAATTGAAATACCTCCTTATTAAAGGCTACTACTCCAGCCATAATAGCAGAAACTATTATAATCATTGGAATCATTAGTTTTCTTCTTAAAAAAGTAGCAATGTATAAAAACTTATGATAATCTTTCTTATCAATAGAAGTTTTTACTGAAAATAATTTTTTCTCGTTCATATTAAACTCCCTTATAAAATATTTTTATCTTAATATATTTAAGTCTATATAATAAATATTTTATCAAAAGAATTTAAGTTAATAAAACTAATTATTTTTTAATTTATCTAACTCAGCCTGTTTGGCTTGTACTTCTTTTTCTAATTTTGAATTTTCATTTTTAAGTGTATTTACACTTTTTCTAAGATCATCCATATCCTCAGTATTGGCCATCCCTTTAATTTCAAGTTTTATACTTTTAATTTTCGCAACCTCTTCATTGTACTGTTTTGAATAATCAGTAACTAATAAGTTTGGAAAAATCCCTATAATAATTGCTAAAACAAGCACTATCTTATGAGTTTTTATAAATTTTAAAACCTTACCCATTTATTTATACCTCTATTTCAAACTATTAATTTCTTCATCTAAATTTTTTAACTGTTCCTCAAGAGTATCATTTCTCTTTTCTAAATCTTTTCCTTCTGAAACTAAATCTTCTTTTTCTTTTTCTAAATTTATTTTATCTTGATTTCTAGTTTGTTCAATCTCCAGTCTAGCTTTTTTTGCTGACAAATAATCTGTTTTACTATGTCTAACAATAGGTTGTAAAAAACTAAATGCTAATGAAAAAAACATAACCAAAATTATAAACCAGAATATTTGTCCACCAATTCTTCTAATCAGGCTCTTTTTTTCATTATCATTATTATCCTCACAATCAAATCTATCATAATAATCCATAAATTCTCTCCTCCTAAGTAAGTATCCGTTTTCAGTTTATCATATTTTGTTAATATTTTGTATCCTTTTTATTGATTATAATCCTTTTTTTGTAACTTTTTAACTGATATTTTGTTATATAATTTTTATTATCTATACATTCCTATATTATAAAAGTTTAATTTTGGAGGATTTATGAAAAAATTTATTACATTCTTACTACTAACTTTTATTCTATCTACAACTATTTTCTTAGGTTGTAATAATAAACTTAATGATGAATTAATTAAATTACCCAATAAAATTTTTGTTTACTATGATATGACTCCAATTGAAGTTTCAAAAGATAATAAGGCATTTAAAGAACTAGTTGAATTAACTAATAAAAGAATTGATGAAGAAAAGATATCTACAATTCAAGATGTGGTTACTGAACAGTATGTAGACTCACTAAAAAAAGAAAACTTAGCTATAGAATTCTTATATGAAGAAGAACACGAAATGACTTTAAAAGATTCTACTCTTACACCAATTAAATATAATAAACTATTCTTTCCTCTAATCCTTAATGACGAATCAAACTATAATGAAAGCTCTATAGAAAATTGCTTCCAATATGGAACTTCTACTAATGGTTATACAGATTCATCAAGAGGACCTTTAAATAATTCTGAAGAACTTATAAAACTTATTATGGATAATATAATTACTGAATAAAAAATAAGTTGCATCAAAGTACACTAAATCATATTTTGATGCAACTTAATTTTTTATTTTATTTCCACTCTGAAACATCATCTAGGCCTGGTATAGATGATGCTTTAAATACAGGTTCTTTTATTCCTTCATTCTTTTGCTTTGTATAATCTTGTAAAACTAAGAAAGCTTTTTTACTTAATAAAGCAATTGCTATTAAGTTTAATATTGCCATAAGTCCCATGAAAAGATCTGCCAAATTCCAAACAATTTGTATTTCTGCTATTGAACCAAATAAAACCATTCCAATAACCAATATTCTATACATAACTAAGTATATTTTTTTGCTATTTAAGAATTCTATATTTGACTCTCCATAATAATAGTTACCGACTATTGAACTAAATGCAAATAATAATATACATATTGCTAAAAATACTCCAGCCCAAGATCCAAGCTCACTTGTTAATGCATTTTGAGCAAGTGATATTCCAGTCTGTGATTTATCCATATAATTTACATCTGATAATAAAATCATAAATGCTGTGCAACTACATATTAATAATGTATCTGTAAATACCCCTAATGTTTGTATAAGACCTTGCTTCACAGGATGACTTACATCTGCTGTTGCAGCCGCATTGGGTGCACTTCCCATACCAGCTTCATTTGAGAAAAGTCCTCTTTTTATTCCCATAAGAACAGCGCCTCCAATTGTTCCCCCTACAATTTCTCTAAATCCAAAAGCATTTTCAAATATTAAAGCTAAAACTGATGGTAATTTATCTATATTAGTAAATACTATAAATATTGCTATTCCTATATATGCAACTGCCATTACAGGTACTATTATCTCTGAAACTTTAGCTACTCTTGTAACTCCACCAAATATTACAAAACAAGTTATTATTGTTATTATTATTCCAACTAGTAATCTATCTGTACCAAAAGCATTATTAAAAGCAATTGTTATTGTATTAGCTTGTACAGAATTAAATATTAATCCAAAACAAATTGAAATGAGAATTGAGAATGCTACTCCCATCCATCTTTTCTTAAGTCCTCTTTCCATGTAATAAGCTGGACCACCTCTAAATGTACCATCTGGATTTTTTTCCTTATATACTTGAGCTAATGTTGATTCAACAAAACTTGAAGCTGCTCCTATTAAAGCTATTAACCACATCCAAAATACTGCACCTGGTCCTCCAACTGAAATGGCTATAGCTATCCCTGCTATATTTCCAGTACCAACTCTTGAAGCTGTACTTATACAGAATGCTTGGAATGATGAAATTCCACCTTTCTTTCTACTTGAACTTGTAAGACCATCTCCTAATAATCTTACCATTTCTTTAAAATATCTAAATTGAACAAATTTTGTTTTTACCGAAAAATAAATTCCTAAAGCTATAAGTAAAACGATTAAAATATAACTCCACAATAAATCATTTACATTAGATATTAATTTGTTTAATAATTCCATACCTTCATCCTCCGTTTTTAAACTTTTTATTAATTTTATAGTATATCTTTAATATTTGCAAGTTTTTTTTATTTTCTTTCATTTATACTGTTTTAAAACTATCATACAAGGTTTTAAAAACCATTTTTGAAAGAAACGAAACCATAAAATTCATTTTAACTTTTATGCAATGTAAAAACTATTAAATTCACCTACAAAATATTTAGCGATAAATAATATTTTATTGCATGAATGTTAATTTTATGTTAAGTTGCAAATATATTTTCTTCTTTCAACATAACGAATATTAAACACTCTTGATTTTTAAATTTTTCGTGTTATAATAATCATAATAAATTTAACTCGTATATAATCGGTAATATGGTCCGAAAGTTTCTACCTGCTAACCGTAAAATAGCAGACTACGAGGAGTTGTACAAGATATATACTCTCTATAGAGATAGTAGATAACTAAGCAACACCTCATATAAGGTGTTGCTTTTTTTATTAAGTATAACTTCCTAGGTTCTTAAAAATTAGTACTCACTTTTATATTCTTTTAAGTTAGTACTAAGCTTTTTTCTCTAAGTGAACCTATAGCAAACTTTTTATATGAGTTTTATAAGATTTTATTTAATTAAATTTTCAATAAAACTTATTCTAATGTTCCATTTCAGAACTACTATTTATTTTCTTTTTATATAACAGAAAAGTTTTATCGAAAGTTTATCTTCTCTAGAATCTTATAATGAGAATTTCAAATGAAAAATTATAAGGAGATGTTAATATGGAAAAAGAAAATTTAAAGAATACGGAAGTTAACTTAGTCTATGGTGTAGATGATAATTTAGACCTACCTAAAAAATTTTTATTTGGTCTTCAACATATCTTCGCTGCATTTGGAGGAATAATCGTAGTACCACTAGTTATTGCTACTTCTCTTGGGTTTGATAGTAAAACTACTACAGCTTTAATAAGTGCTTCCATACTTGCTTCTGGACTAGCTACTATAATCCAAGCTCGAGGACTTGGTAAAGTAGGAGCAAAAGTTGCTTGTATAATGGGTACTGATTTTACATTTGTATCACCATCTATTTCTGTTGGGTCAGTTCTTGGACTTCCTGGAATAATTGGCGCTACTATTTTAGGATCATTATTTGAAGTTATCTTAAGTTTCTTTATAAAACCATTAATGAAATTCTTCCCACCACTTGTTACTGGAACTGTAGTTGCTTTAATAGGGCTTACTCTACTTCCTGTTTCTATTGATTGGGCAGCAGGTGGAGTTGGTTCTGCTGACTATGGTAGCTTACAAAACTTAGGTGTTGCAATGTTTGTCTTAGTAATAACTTTATTACTTAATAACTATGGAAAAGGAATTTTAAGTAGTGCCTCTATATTAATTGGAATAATAATCGGATATATAGTTTGTATTCCTTTAGGGTTAGTTGATTTTACTCCTGTAAAAGAAGCAAGCTGGTTCTCCTTACCCAATATCTTAGGATATGGAGTTACTTTTGATATAAAATCTGTTATAGCCTTCCTACCAGCTTACTTTGTTTCAGCAATAGGAACAGTTGGTTGTTTAAAAGCTATAGGAGAAACTTCTAACATAGATGTAGATGGTAAAAAAATTGCATCAGGAGTACTTGCAGATGGTGTTGGAAGTGCTATTGGTGGATTAGTCGGAGCATTTCCTAATACTTCATTTAGCCAAAATATAGGTATAATTTCTCTTACCAAAGTAGCTAGCCGTCATGTAGCTATTATGGCTGGTGTACTACTAGCTGTACTAGGCTTTTTACCAAAAATCTCTGCTATAATTACAGGTATTCCTGACCCAGTGCTTGGTGGTGTTGGAATAATGATGTTCGGAACTGTAGCTGCTGCTGGTATAAGAACTTTAAGTAATATAAACTTAACAGAACGTAATCTTTTAATAATCGCTATATCAATGGGACTTGGGCTTGGAGTTACATTTAGACCTGATGTAATTCAGAACCTTCCAGAAGCAATAAGAATGGTATTCTCTTCTGGAATCTCTACTGGAACAATAGCAGCACTAATATTAAATGTCGCTTTAAAAGATAATTCCAAATCAATGGAATTTGAAAATATGTATGACACTGATGAAGTAAAAGTGGAATAACAAAAAGATACATGAAATTATTCATGTATCTTTTTTTACTTTATTTATCCTTATTTCAATATACGTTTTGTAACAAAATCTATGTCTAATAAATCTATTACACCATCTTTATTTATATCTAAAGATTTATTAAAATCATCATCTTCAATTGATTTCCCATAACTTTTTGATATAATTCCCAAATCTCCAGAATCAACTTTTCCATTATTGTTTATATCATCAGTTTCACTTGTTATTAGAAGAGTTTTAAACTTATTTATCGATTTTTCTAAATTATCAATTGCAACTTCAACCTCTTCTATAGTTGAAAGTTTATTTTCTAAAACTTTATTTGAAATAAGCAATTCTTCTTCTAAAATCAACTTTGCTCCTAAATGATATTGACCATTTTCAATTCCTTCTTCTGAAGAATTTAATAACTCATTTGCATAATCTATCTTTTCTTTTAATTCTGTTTTATCTACTTCTTTGCTTTCTATTATATTAAATGTTCCATTTGCCCAGTTACATTCATCATAAGAATTTCCATCACCAAAATCAGTAACTTTTAAAGTTAAAACTTGAGCTCCATGTATATCTAAATCTATAGTTTTTTCATCTTTATAACCCATTCTTCCACTATCATAAATTTTTTCTTTATCTGCCCAAACCTCAAATGTTGCTGAAGGATAACCCCATTGTTCTGATCCACCATTAGTTTCATCATCAATTCCTATTACTGATGTAAAGTTATAAGAATCTCCACCTAAAAATACAATAGTTTCCCCATTAGCATGTGTTCCTAAACCTGATGTATAAGTTTTGCCATTTATAACAATAGGACCATTCTTTATATTTTTATTTCTTTTTGCTTCTCCTCCCCATCCTACAGTTGAAGAAACCCATTCCATATCACCTAATTTTTCTCCATCTCTAGGCTTATCCATAGTTTTAATATTCTTTATAGATTCTTTCTCAAAACTACTTGATTCTGAATCATATTCAAAAGCTACATTTGTTCTAATACTAAAGTCTCCTTTTTCTTTAGGAGTTGTTACCTTCCATTTACCTACAAACACTTCACCAGTCGCTAACTGTTCAATTTCTGTATCCATAGATTCTATAGTAAATCCCTCTGGAACTTCTAAATATGCATTAATATTTTTCATAGTTTCTTTACCTGTGTTTTGCACTTCAGTTGATACTATAATTTCACTCTCTGTAGGTACTATATCTTCAATTTTTAATGTTATACTTTGCTCCTTATCAACTTCCCCCATACTAGCCTCAGAAACTCTAAAAACTTTTACCCCATGAGCTGGAATATTAACATTAATCTCATCTGTAACTCTCTCTATTCCTTTTTCCCATAAATCATAAGCTCTATATGCACTACTTTTAGGTAAATCAATATACTCTTCATCTGTTAATTCATTTAAAGAAACACTTGATGAAGTGGAAGAATTTCCTTTGTTAAAGAAACATAATGCTAATTCATTATTTTCTAAAGGTTTTACTATTATATCTACATTGCCATCTACCTTATAAATACGTCCTTGAATTCCTCTTTTATCTTGGTCTATATCAATCAAATCTTTATTTGTTATAATTTCATAAGTTTGATTATCTGTATCTACAGTACCATCTTCATTTATAAATGTTCTAATGTCATTTCCTAATATTAAAGGAGCTGCCATCATGCACCACAAAGTAAAATGTGACTTATTTTCTTCATAAGTTAAATTCCCATTTCCAACTTCTAGCATATCAGGATCATTGAAATGTCCTGGTCCTGCATATTCATGTAACTTTATATTTTTATTATATATATCTACAATTCTTCCCCAATTTGCAGATATATCTGGAGTAGTTCTCCAAGAATTCCCTATACCTTTTCCCCATTCCCAAGGCTTATTATTTCCCCATTCACATATTGAGAAAAATATAGGTCTTTCATTCTCACCAGTTTTTTCTGCTTGGACTTTTGTTGCTTTCTTTAACTCTTGTCCCATTCTGTTGTATAAGGCAATAGCACTATCTTTAGCTGTTGCTATTGGATTATATATTTTAACTTTATTATTTCCTTCTTTTAGTTCTACAATAAGCTGATGTCTTCCTGTTGGATTCCATGCTGATGTTGGTGGTACTAAAGCTTCATATGACTTATCTTCATTTATTAGAACATGTGCATACTTTTCAAAGTTACCACTCTTTTTAAGTCCTATAGTCAAAACATATTCTCCTGCTTCTTCAACATTTATATTGTCAAATTCTATATACCCTCCATTTGCATCTAACCCAGTAACATATTTTCCACCATAAGAATTGCTTGCATTGATTACTTGTGCATTGCCATGTAAATTTGCATCTTCAGCTTCTATTATTATAGAATCTTTTTCACCTTTCTTTCCAATATAAAGACGATCAATCTCAGGTGCTTTAGTTGGTAATGGCACATTATGACAGAAATCATATTTAAAATATTCAATGCCCCATTCAGCAAAAGTTTTAGCATCAATTTTTTCATTACCCAAGCTAGCTGGTAAATCTTCACATGTAAAAGTTCCATTAGATGTATATAACCCTAACTTCATTCCTCTTTCATTTACCATTCTTACTAACTCTTTCATACCACTTGGAAAATTAGTTAAATCTGACTGTAGTCTTCCATCTTCATCTCTCATAGATGATTGCCAACAATCATCTAAGTTTAAATACTCATAACCTAATTCTACTAATCCTGATTTCTCCATGGCATCTGCTATTTCTAATATTTCTTCTTCATTAATCTTCTCTTTAAAATAATTCCAACTAGACCATCCCATTTGTGGTGTTAACCCTACTCCATTATCATAAATCTCATCATTACCTTTTTTAACCCATTCTGTACTTCTTTTTTGTTCTGTTATTACAGTTATATCATCTTGAGCAAAGACAATATTTTCATGACAAACTTGAGTTACCATTAATCCACATATAAACATAGCTATCTTTTTAATATTCATGCCCTATCCCCCTATATGTTTAGAACTGATTTATTCCATTATTTCATAGACTCTTTTTCTATTACCCCAATTCCCTCCTTTGCAATTGCTTCTGTTCCAAAGATAAATACATTATTTACTTTAAGTAATGGTACGCTTGTCTCTAATTCATCAGAGTTCTCTATATCTTTTGTTATTTTTTTAAATAAATCATCATTCTCTTTTTCTGCTATATTTCTAGTTGTTATTTTAAATTCTTCTTCATGTAAATTTTTTTCTTTTATCTTAGCTTTTAAATCTTCTACAAATTTTTCACCATCATTACATGATTTGCAAGGATTATAAAAATAATATTCTATAGACATAATTTTTTCTTTTGCACTTAAAGTCTTTATTGAAAATAGACTAATGAAAATAAATATACTAAATAATATAAAAACAATAAATTTACTTTTTTTCTTCACTTATACCCTCCTAAAGCACATATTTACTATAATATACGTATTTTAAATTTTATTATTCCTATGATAATTTAATTTATTTTAAATAAAAACACATTCTAGCTTTTAACTAGAATGTGTTTTTTTAATTTACATATTTAAAATTTTTCATACTTATATCTAACACTTTAAATGAATGAGTAACTGCTCCTGTCGAAATAAAATCTACTCCCGTCTTAGCAATTTCTTCTATAGTCTCTAAAGTTACATTTCCTGAAGCTTCTATTTCTGCTTTATCTCCTATTAATTCTACAGATTCTTTTAACATATCTATGTTCATATTATCCAGCATTATAATATCTGCTTTTGCCTCAAGTGCTTCTTTTAACTGATCTATATTTTCAACTTCAACCTCTATTTTTCTTACAAAAGGAGAATTTTTTCTTGCTAGAAATACAGCATTTTTTATTCCTCCTGCCGCTTCTATATGATTATCCTTTATCATAACTCCGTCATTTAATCCAAATCTATGGTTGGTTCCTCCCCCAACCTTTACTGCGTATTTCTCAAATAATCTCATATTAGGAGTTGTTTTTCTTGTATCTAATAGTTTAGTCCTTGTACCTTCTAACTTTTTTGTAAATGCTCTAGTTAAAGTTGCTATTCCACACATTCTCTGCATGTAATTTAAAGCAACTCTTTCTCCACTTAAGATATTTTTAGCATCTCCATAAACTTCTCCAAATTTTTCTCCTTTTTTGACTTCTTCTCCATCCTTTATATAGAAACTTACATCTACCTTCCCAAGAATCTTAAAGACCATTTTAAAGACTTCTATTCCAGCTACCACTCCATCTTCCTTAGCTATTATATCAACCTTTGCTAATCTATCTTCAAATACAACTGACTCTGTTGTTATATCTCCATACTGTAAATCCTCATTAAGAGCTCTTCTTATATTCTCCTCTGCAAGTAACCAATTCATTTATAATATCCCCTCTCAAATTACAGATTTCTTTTAATAAAACTTTTTTATTTATCTCTTTTAAATACTCTAAATCTATATACTCTTCATTTACTTTCTTAATTTCTAAATCATCAATAATTTTATTTATATAAAAGGCTCCTCTTCTTGAAAATACTAATGCTTCTAAAAGTGAGTTACTAGCAAGTCTATTTGCTCCATGTACTCCTGTACAACTTACTTCACCAAAAGCATATAAATTTTCCATTGAAGTTTTCCCCTCTAAATTAACTTCAATTCCTCCCATAAAATAATGTTGGGCTGGCACAACTGGTATGGGCTCTTTACTTATATCAATTCCAGCCTCTAAACATTCTTTATATATATTAGGAAATCTATTTTTTAAGAAACCTTTATCCATAAATGAAACATCTAAAAATACATTTTCAGATTTAGTTCTTTTCATCTCTTCATATATGTGTTTTGTAACTACATCTCTTGGTAATAGCTCATCTACAAATCTTTCACCATAACAATTAATTAATTTTCCACCTTCTCCTCTAACAGACTCAGAAATCAAGAATTTTTTCTCATTCTTATTTTTATTGAAAAAAGATGTTGGATGAAATTGAATATATTCAAGATTTTTAACTTTAATACCTTTCCTTAAAGCTATCCCTATACTATCTCCAGTTATTATTCTCTCGTTAGTTGAATTTCTAAATAGTCCTCCTAATCCTCCTGTAGCTAATATAACTTTCTTTGAATATATATTCACTCTTTTTTCATCTTTAATAAAAACTGCTCCACTACATGAATTATCTTTTTCTAATAACTCCACTAGTTCACATTCTTCTATTATCTCAATATTACCTTTTTCAAGAACATTTTCTAAAAGAACTTCATGAACTCTTTTCCCAGTAATATCCTTGTGATGAACAATTCTATTTATGCTATGCGCTGCTTCCTTTGTAAAACATAATCCATTTTCATCCTCTTCAAAATCAACACCAAGCTTAATAAGTTCCTCTACATTTTCCATAGATTCTTCAACCAACACCTCAAGAGAATCTATTTTATTCTCATACTTTCCTGCTCTTAAAGTATCTTCAATAAATAACTCAAAGTCATCCTCTCCTCTAGCTACAGAAATTCCTCCTTGTGCTAGAGATGAATTACATTCACTAATTTTACTTTTAGAAATCATAGTTATCTTTAAATCTTTTCTTAAATTAAGAGCTGCATATAAACCTGCAACCCCTGTTCCAACTATTAAAACATCAGTTATAAAATCCATATTCTACTCTCCAAGTCTATGCATATTTTCTAATGAATTATAAGCATTTTTTCTTAATTCTTCATCTATTTCAATTGCATTCTTTGTATTTAAAAGACAATCATATAAGTGTTCTAAAGTGGTTATCTTCATACTTGGACAAACCATACTTCCATATGGCGTATAAAATTCTTTTTCACTATTATTTTTTCTTAATTGATGAATTACCCCTTGCTCTGTTACTATAAGAAATTTTTTCTCATCTGAATTATTAACAAAGCTTATTATTTCTCCTGTACTTCCTATAAAATCAGCTTCATCTCTTATATCTTTATTGCACTCTGGATGAACAACAATTAATATTCCCTCATGATTTTTTCTAAATTTCTCTATCTCTTCTTTTTTAATTCTTTCATGAATAGTACAATATCCATCCCATAATATTATATTTTTTTCTGGTATTTGTTCTTGTATATATGATCCTAAATTTTTATCTGGTAAAAATATAATTTCCTCTTCCTTTATATTTCTTATAATATTTAAAGCATTTGATGAAGTACAACAAACGTCTGATACCGCCTTAACTTCAGCTGAGGAATTTATATAACAAACTACTTTAGCATTAGGATAATTTTGCTTTAATATGTTTACTTTATGAGATGTTGCCATATCAGCCATTGAGCAACCTGCCTCCATAACTGGTAATATAACTGTTTTGTTTGGTGAGAGTATCTTTGCACTTTCAGCCATAAACTTAACACCACAAAAAACAATTGTTTGTTCACTACAGTCCTTAGCTATTTTACTTAAGTAATATGAATCCCCAACATAATCTGCTATATCTTGAATTTCAGGAATCTGATAATAATGCGCTAATATAACTGCATTCTTTTTCTTTTTTAAATTCAAAATTTCTTCCTTTAAATTCATCACCTTATAACCCCCATTTTGTATCTTTTATGGATAAATTTTACTTTATAATATCATCAATAAAATCCTATTTCAATAAATAGCACTAAAATTTAATAAAATAAAACTAGAACTTATAGAATAGCCACCTTAAAATTTCTATCTATAAACTCTAGTTTTCTATTGAAAATTCTATTAAATTATTATGGTAAATTTTTATTTTAAATTGGTATCAAATCTTTATTTTTCATAATGCTTAATTAAAGCTTGTGTTCCTAGATCTCCAAAGCCTTCTTTTTCTAAAGCTTCATAGTTCTCTAGGACATCACTTAAAATATCCAGACTTAACCCACTTTTTTCTGATTCTTCTTTAGCTAATTTCATATCCTTTATAAAATGTTTAATAAAGAATCCTGGCTCAAAATCTTCTACAATAACTTTTGGTGCTACTAGTTCTAACTGTCTACTCCCTGCAGCTCCCTTTGAAACTGAGTCTAACATTTTTTGAATATTTAACCCCTTTTCTTCTGCATAAGCCATAGCTTCACAAACTCCTGATATAGCTCCTGCTATCATTATTTGATTAGCAAGTTTAGTATGTTGACCAAATCCTGCTTGCCCTTCATAATGAATATTATTTCCCATAGCCTCAAAGATAGGCATACACTTGTTAAAGTCTTCCTCATCTCCACCAACTAATATGCTTAAAGTTCCATTTTTGGCACCAATATCTCCGCCAGTAACAGGAGCATCTAAAGCTTTTATTCTCCTTCTCTTACTTTCATCATATATCTTCTTAGCAAGCTCCGGACTAGAAGTAGTCATATCTATTAAATATGTTCCTTCTTTTACGTTGTTAAGTATTCCACTCTCATCAAAATAAACTTCCTCAACATCCTTTGGAAAACCTACTATTGTAATAACTACATCACAATCTTTAACACATTCTGCTATGCTTGGGTGAAATTTTGCGCCCTCTTCAATAACATCTAAAACCTTAGATTTATTTCTAGCAAAAATATTTACTAGAAAACCAGCTTTCATAAGGTTTCTAACCATAGATTTTCCCATTATTCCTACACCAACAAATGCTATTTTCTTCATAAAATCCTCACTCCCTATTTTAATATTTATTAAGCTTATTTATCGAATAAGCCTCCACCATTATTTTTCTTTCTTCCATGTTGGACAGTTCCAATTGATTTTGCTGCCCTAACATTTCCACCTAAATTTTTTCCTTTGTTCTTTTTCTCTTCTATAAGTTTTTTCATCATTTCCATATTCTTGTTCATAATTTATTTCTCCTATTCTAGTGCAAATTCTATAATCATTATTTATGATAAATCATAAGCTTAATCTGTGTAAACTTTAAATTTATTATTTATATAATAAGCATTATATATTTTTTTCATTTTATATCCTAGCTTCTCAGCTAAAGCAACTGACTCAAGATTTGCTGCATCCCAATTAGGATATATATTATTTTCTATACAATATAAAATTAATGCAGATGCTACTATTTGTGCTAAGCCTTTTCGTCTATACTCTTCAAGAGTATCAATCTCAACTTCAATTCCACCTTTATAAGAGTTATAAGAGGATGCTCCAGATACTACTTTTCCATTATGTAATATACAAAACCCTATTCCTCTTTCTAAATAATGCTCTATAGAATCAAACTGACTTGTAAAGTCCTCTGTTAATTCTTGAAGTGATTTGCTATAAGCAATTTCTTTATCAATTTTTCTAAGCTCATACTCTTTAGGAAGTCTTTCAACATTTTTCTTTAGATCCTCTATATTAAAGTTCTCAAAGCTTCTTTCAAATGCATATCTCTTTAATTCATATAAATTTTCATTATAAACTTCTTTTATAATATCTAACCATTCATCAGCTTCCAAAATAATTAAAGCTTCTTCACGAATATTTTCTACTAATTCTCTAGCTTCTGTAATATTTGAATCTCCAGAAAAAAAGTTAAAAACACCTACTTTTATTTGAGCTACTTTAGGATTTTTAATGTTATCAACCCAAGCCTCACCCATATATCCATCTATATATGAATCAATCATTGTATCATTAAAATCTTCAAATAAACTTCTTAACTTTTCTCTACCATCATTAACCTCATAAATCATAAAATTCTTACCTTTCCTTCAAGCTACTAACCCTTAATATTTAATTCATTGATAAATAATTCAAGTCTCTTATATACTATTTTTTATTATATTCTTTTTCAATGGCTTAAGTCTACACAGATATAATTATAGCTAATTGTATCGATATATTTGCCTTTTTTTTAGCTTAATATTAGTATTTTACTCATAACATCTTGTAAAAATTGGGAGGTATTGAGAATGAGTAGAAATGAGATTAATAAAAACTTAGCGCAAATGTTAAAAGGTGGAGTAATAATGGATGTTACCAATAAAGAAGAAGCAATAATTGCAGAAAAAGCAGGTGCGTGTGCAGTTATGGCTCTTGAAAGAGTTCCATCTGATATTAGAAAAGAAGGTGGAGTTGCTAGAATGTCTGATCCTAAAATGATTAAGGAAATTCAAGAAGCAGTTTCCATTCCCGTTATGGCAAAAGTTAGAATTGGTCATTTTGTTGAGGCTGAAATATTACAAGCTTTAGATATAGATTTTATTGATGAAAGTGAAGTTTTAACACCAGCAGATAATAAATATCACATTGATAAAAATCAATTTAAAGCTCCATTTGTATGTGGTGCTAGAAATCTTGGAGAAGCTTTAAGAAGAATTGGTGAAGGTGCTTCAATGATTAGAACTAAAGGAGAAGCTGGTACTGGTGATGTTGTACAAGCAGTAACTCATATGAGACAAATTATGAGTGAAATAACATATGTTAAAAATTCATCACCTGAAGAACTTATGACTATTGCAAATGATTTTAATGCTCCATATGATTTAATAAAATATGTTCATGAATATGGAAAATTACCAGTTGTAAACTTTGCTGCAGGTGGAATTGCTACTCCTGCTGATGCTGCACTTATGATGAAGCTTGGAAGTGAGGGTGTATTTGTTGGCTCTGGAATATTTAAATCAAATAATCCTGAAAAAAGGGCTAGAGCAATAGTTTTAGCAACAACTTTCTATAATGATCCAGTAAAATTAGCTGAGATTTCAGAAGACTTAGGAGATGCTATGAAAGGCATAGCCTGTGAAGAACTTGATGTAAGATATGAGGAAAGAGGATGGTAATATGCTAATAGGTGTACTAGCTTTTCAAGGGGATGTTATTGAACATATTAAAAGTATTCAAGCACTAGGTCATGAGGCTATAGAAGTAAAATCTCCATCTAATTTAGATAAACTAGATGGAATAATATTTCCTGGTGGTGAAAGTACAACTATAGGAAAACTCTTAAGAATAACAGGACTTATAGAACCTTTAAAATCAAAAATTAAAAGTGGTCTTCCTGTATGGGGAACTTGTGCTGGAATGATTCTTTTAGCTAAAGAAATTGAAAATGAGGAAACTCCTCACCTTGGGCTTATGAACATAAAAGTTAAAAGAAATGCTTTTGGAAGACAAATAAATAGCTTTGAAACCTTTGAAAAGGTAAAAGGTATTAAAGAACCTATAAGGTTAGTCTTTATAAGAGCTCCTTATATTTCAGAATATGATGAAAATGTAGATATTCTTTGCAAAGTGAACAATGTAATAGTAGCTGCAAAAGAAAAAAATATGCTTGTTTCATCATTCCACCCTGAATTAACTGATGATTTAAGTTTTTTAGATTATTTTATAAATAACTTTTGTTCATAACATCATTTAATCTTAGCTAAATAAAAAATAGTGTTGATTTCTATCTAGAAATTAACACTATATTAAAATATAAATTTAATTTTTAATTAATCAGCTTGCTTAGTCTTAGCTATAACAATCTCTCTTATACAAACATCCTGTGGTTGATTGTAAGCAAATGATACACAGTCTGCTATTTTTTGTGGTTCCAAACCTGATTCTATAGTTTTCTTCCATTCATTATAATCTTCAACTATTCCCTTGTCACTTGTGTGGCTTAATAATGGTGTTTCAACTACTCCAGGTGCTATTGTTATCATACGTACGTTGCTTCCTGAAACTTCTTTTCTTATATTTTCAGTTATTGCATGCACTGCAAACTTAGTTCCACAATAAACAGCATGGTTATCAAAAGTTTTACGTCCAGCTATTGAACTGATATTAACTATTGTTCCTTCATTTCTTTCTACCATATCTTTTAAAACAATATTAGTTCCTGTTAATATACCTTTTATATTAACATCAATCATATCATTCCACTCTTTGAAATCTTGTATTTCAGGATGTCCTAATAACATTATTCCTGCACAGTTTACAAGTAAATCAACTTTACCAAACTTCTCCTCAGCTTCTACTATAGCAGCTCTCATTCCTTCTAAATCAGAAACATCAACTGATTTGCATAATGAATTTGGTAAATTTAAAGCTTCCATTGGATCTAACCTTCTTGATAATAATAATACTGGGTGACCTTGTTTACTCATTGTTTCTGCTATTTTAGCTCCTATTCCTGAGCTTGCCCCTGTAACAACTACTAGTCCTTTATTCATACTTAATACCTCCAAATAACTATTTATATAAAATACTTAAAACTTCTATCTATAATGCTAAAATACTCTTATTAAAACTTATAAAAGATAAACTTCCTATTTTAAAATATCCTTTAAGTTTTTATTCTTATTTAATATATCCATCTTTCAATATATTATAAAAGTATTTTCCACAGACTATATGCTATCACTTTTAGCCATTCTTTCAAGTACGCACTTTATTTTCCCATAGTGTAATGGAGGTAACTATTAGCCTAATTTATATTAAGAACTTTTTCTCTCTCTTCTACCTTTAATTTCTCATTTAATGCTTTAAAAGCTATACCAATAAATAAACCTACTAAGGCAGGGATAACCCATCCTAATCCTTTAGAATAAAAAGGTAGTCTATTAAAGATATTATTTAAAAACTCTATATTTATTCCTGCACCACTTAAAGCATGAAAAATACTTACTACTCCAGTAAAAGTTATTGTCATTACATATACAATTGAACTTTCTCCTATAAACTTATCCATCATAGCTAAAACAATCAGCATTATTGCTATTGGATATATTGCATTTAGAACTGGAACTGATATAGATAGTATTTTGTTTAATCCCATATTTGCTAAAAACATGCTTGTTAATGTTAATATTCTAACCCAAGAAATATAATTTATTTTTTTAGTTAATGTTTGAAAGTATTGACTACAAGACGTAATTAATCCTACGCAAGTAGTTAAGCATGCTAAAGTAAATAGTACTGCTAATAAAATAGCTCCTGGTTTACCAAATATATAATTAAATATATTTCCTAAAGTTTGAGCTCCGTTTTCTGTTAATCCAAATCTTCCTCCACTAGTTGCTCCTAGATGTGCTAACATTGAATAAATTAAAATCAATAAACTTCCTGCTATAATTCCTGCTTTTATTGAGGTTTTTACAACAAACTTTTCTTCTTTTACACCTTTAGATTTTATTACTAAAGCTATTACTATTCCAAAGTTTAATGCTGCAATTGTATCCATAGTCATATATCCATCTAAAAATCCACTTATAATTGGAGATTCTTTGTAAACTCCTGTTACTTCTCCATATCCACCTAACGGTTTAAAAATACTAGCTAAAAAAACTATGCTGATAAGAACAAGTAAACTTGGTGTCAAAACTTTTCCCATACGATCAACTAGTTTTGCTGGAGATAATGAAAGCCAGTATGCCACTGCAAAAAATATAAATGTATATATAAATAATGCTAAATTATTTGATATTAACCCTTCTGGTAAAAAAGGTGCAACTGCCATTTCAAATGGTAGACTTCCTGCTCTTGGTATTCCAAGTCCTGGCCCTATTGAAATATAAATAAGTACTGTAAATATAGTTGCAAATGTAGGATTAACCCTACTTGCTAATGAATGTAATCCTCCTGATTTTGCAACAGCTATTACTCCTAATACAGGGAAACCAACTGCTGTAACAAAGAACCCTAAGATTGTAATCCAAGTTGCTCCCCCTGCTGCCTGTCCTAAAAAAGGAGGAAATATTAAATTTCCTGCTCCAAAAAATAGTGAAAATAACATTAAACTTACTAATAATAAATCTTTTCTTGATAACTCTTTCATAATTAATTGCCCCATTTCTTTTTTTTATTAACTATGAATTTTAAATAAGGTTATCACTTTACTTTAAGGTTATATTTATAAATACTAACTTAAATATTTTTAAAAATTATAATTAATTTAAATACCAACCTATTTTTTGTTTTACCCTAGATAAAAACATAGCCTTTTTTCTCTCTCAAAAATTATAATTTCTCCCTCTATGTCTATGTCCATAAAAAAATCCCCCTTTTTGATTAATTTCACTTTAAAAGCTATTTAAAAATAAAAATACCCCGTCCCTATAAAAGGGACGAGGTTAAATCGCGTTACCACCCTAATTCTATAAATAAATATATAGTTAAAATCTATATATTTAATTTATAGCACTCTCAAAATACGTACTAAATAATACGCTTTTCATTTAACGGTGAAAATCCGATAAAACTTACTAAAATAGCTTCAGTTTTACTTCTCCGAGATGATTTTCAGATATACCTTGAACATTGACTTTCAGCAAATTGTCAACTCTCTGTGGATCAATAAATATTTCTTACTTTTTCTCTTCATAGAATTTATTTTTTAATTTATATGTATATTATATCTTATTTTTCCATACGTCAACTTTTTAAGTGATTTTTATTATTTAACTATTTTTACCAATATTAATATGATATAATACAAATTTTAACGACATATTTTTAATATTTTATAATTATTCTTTTATAACTTTAATACAATTAATATAATAAAAAATTCTATTTTATCTTTACTTTTACAATCTCAGGTCTGTTAAATAACCTTAGTGGTATTCCACTGCTTCCAAGCCCTCTACTAATAATAAGTTTATTTTTACTTCCATGCATACCTTCCGTGTACTTAGGGAAGAACCCTTGCCCTGGTGCAATTAATCCTCTTCTAATCACTGGAATTACAAACTGACCTCCATGTGCATGCCCAGAAAACATAACATCAAAATCATACTTTGAATATTCTTCTTCAAATTTTTCAGGATAATGACTTAAAGCAATCTTTACTCCCTCTAAATTTTCTAATTTTTTAAATAAACTATCGGCATAGCTACAAACATATCTTCCCTTCACCTTTTTAAATGGAGAATTTAAAATTCCAACAGGTAGTTCCAACATACCTAATATATTTATTTTAATATCTCTTAATGTAAATGTAGTGATTTCATTCTCTAAAGCAGTAACGCCTTTTGCTTTTAAAGTCTCATAAATATAATCAGCCTTCTCACACCTTTGCTCATTATTTCCTAAAATAAATATTACCTTAACATCTTTATTTAAATCACTTAAAAAGTTTATTGTTTCATCCATATTCTCAAGATTTGAATCTATAATATCTCCAGTTGAAACAATTAAATCCGGTTTTTCATCTAATATTAATTTCTTAAGTTTTTTATTGTTTTTTCCATACTGTTTACTATGAAGATCTGATAAATGAACCACTATTATCTCTTCTTCAAGCCCTAAATCAACCTCATAACTTGTTGTACTTATCCAATTGTTCTCATAATAACAAAATCCAGCTATAGATATTGCTCCTAATGCACCTAGTAAAAATCCCATCATAAACCTCTCTAACTAAAATTACTTTTATTGAATAGCTTTCACTATGAAAAGTAGAGCTCTTATTAAAGAGTTCTATCTAAAAATCACATTTATTACATTTTAATATATACTAAAATCAATACATATATCCATATATATTTCTACTAATTATACAACTACTTTAACCTAACTATATAGCAAAAGGTTAAATATATTTTTACATAAAAACAAAAGGCTGCATCAAAACAAATTTTATTAATAAGTTTTGATACAGCCCCATATTTATTTTAAGGCTTATAATAATTTACTTCTTCTTTTAGTTTCTCTATTGATTTAACAGTTATTTTTCCTGATTTATAATCTAAAATCCCCTCATCTACTAGCTGATTTATTATTCTATTTATACTTCTAATATTTGATCCTACCCCTTCAACTAGCAAATCCTTTGTTATTCCCAAATTATTTTTATAAAGTGTATTTAATATTATGTACATTACTCTATATCTCAAATTATAGAAGGCATTTACTCGCTCTCTTTTACAACACTCATAATTTCTCTCTGCTATAAGTTTACTTATAAACATTGAAAACTTATTATCTAACTCCATCCATTTTACAAAAGACTCTTTACTTATTTCTAATGTTTTGCAATCAGATATTGCCTCTACTGTAGTAACAACCTCTTCATCAATTAATGCTTCTAATTCTCCAAAGATTGTTGCTTCACTATCAATATCCTCTAAATATATTGCTCCTGTAAAATCTGAGTGATATGTTTTTATTTTTCCTTCTATTAAGATATAAACAAAATCACATCTTTCATTTTGAATTAATAATTTCTCTCCATATTTAAAAATTCTATCTTTAAGCTCTTTTTTTATTTCATTTGGACAATTATTTATAAAATTTATTAATTCACAACTTTTCATCTTAAATCACACCCATAAAAATATTTTCTATGCAGTTAATTTATTTTCTCCTTGCTCTTTATAGCTAGCATACCATTCTAGTAATCCTGAAACTGATAAGATTAATTGAATAGCAACCAATATTAACATTACATAGTATCCATTTAGTATATATATAATTATAAATAATATGTTGCTTAATATCCATAGTATCCAGTTTTCATATAATTTTTTACTTAACCAATATTGAGCTACTAATCCAAGTACAGCTCCTAAACTATCTAATACTGCATTTTGAGCATGTAATATATTTATCTCTACATATCCCCACACTGCCCAAGCTGCTAAAATAACTATAGTCCAAATAACTTGTCCTTTTTTAGTTAATCCTGATGTTACCACCTTATCCTCTTGATCTGAATTTTTAACCCAATAATACCATCCAAATATATTAAATCCTACTTGGAAGCAAGCTAATATTGCTAAAGCATATAAACCTGTGTTGTAGTATATGTATAAATAAGCTAAAACTGTAATTATTCCAAAGATAAAATTTGATACCTTCTCTCTTGATAATAACCATACATTTATTATTCCCATTACTGATGCAAAAATTTCTATTAGGCTTGAATCTATTGCAACCCCAACCACTAAGCATATAGCACAAGCTATCACTACAAATAATGGACTACAAGTATATGCAGTACACTTTTTCATTAATTCCATAAAATTCTCCTCCTTAGTTCTTTACCTTAATATTGTTTTAAAAACTCATTCACAATGCTTGTACACTTTTTAGCTATACTTTCAAAGTTAGCCATAACAGATTCATGAGTTATTTCTTCATCTGAATATGCCGCTGCTAAACAAGGCACTCCTGAAAATCCTAAGACTTTCATTCCACAATGATTTGCAACTATAACCTCTGGTACGGTAGACATTCCAACTACATCTGCTCCTAAAGCAGCTGCCATCAATGTTTCTGTAGCTGTTTCATAGCTTGGTCCAGGAAACATTGCATATACCCCTTCTTTTAAATCTATATTTAAATTTCTTGCAATATTTTTTATATTTTCTCTTAATTCCTTATCATATGGATAAGCTAAATCTGGGAATCGTTCTCCAAACTCTGGTAAATTTTCTCCTCTTAAAGGATTATCTCCAGTTAAGTTTATATGATTTCTTATAACTACTAAATCACCAGCTTCAATAGATTCTTTAGCTTGTCCTGAGCAATTGGTAACTATAAGAGTTTCAACCCCTAAAAGTTTCATCACTCTAATAGGCAATGTTATCCTTTGCATTGAATGCCCCTCATAATAATGACATCTTCCCTTCATAGCAATAACTTCTTTTCCATGTAACTTTCCTATTATTAGTGTCCCCTCATGTCCATCTATAGTTGGTACTGGAAAATTAGGTATATCCATGTATTTATAATATTCAGCATCCTTTATTTCATTAGCTAGCTCTCCTAAACCAGTTCCTAAAACTATCCCTATTTTAGGAGAATATTTGCTTCTAGATTTTATATATTCATAAGCTTCTTTAATTTCTTTTGATAAATTCATCTTAAGTTCTCCCCTCTCTCTTTGTTCCTTACAAGCTTATTATCGAATATTAAGTAAATGTTTTCAAGGACATTTGTCCAAGAGTTTCTTGCTACAAATCCAAGCTTATTTAAGAACTTAATATATAAATCTTCTCTATATAGCTTCTCCCACTTTAATTTCATTCTATATTTTAATTAAATATTTATTTTATATGATATCATTATATTTAGATAGAATTTTTTATATTGTCGAGGTGTATTTTATGAATAAAATATTTTATATTTTAAAATCTATTTTAAAATACTGGATCTGGCAAGATGTAGAAAAACCTAATATTTTTATTCAAATACTAAATTTAGTTTTTTCATTATTTTTAAGTTTTTGCTTATTAGCTTGGATGTATGGAGAAGATTGGCATTTGATTTTACGTATTTTAATAAGTATCTATGGAGTTTGTTGTTTTATGTCATTTTGGCCAGTTTCTCATTTGCTTGATGAAAAAAACGAATTAATTGGTAGTGTTTTCTATATAGCACAAAATATTTTTATTTTTTGTGCTATTTATTTCTTGATTATTTATATATTAAAAAAATATAAGGATGATATTAATGGATAAAATTAAAGTAACTTGTGAAATGGAAATAACTTTGATGGCTATAGGTGGTAAATGGAAACCATTAATTTTATACTATCTTATAGAGGAAGGTACAAAGAGATTTGGAGAAATAAAATCATTTATATCTAATGTTTCTCAAAAAACTCTAACAAATCAACTTAGAGAGTTAGAAAGAGATGGTCTTGTTGAAAGAAAAGTTTATGCAGTAGTCCCTCCAAAAGTTGAATACACTGCTACTAAAAAAGGTGAATCCTTATTTCCTATTTTAGAGCTTATGTGCGAATGGGGAGAAAAAAATGCTGATGAAGAGAGATTTGAATTTATAAATCCACAATGCGAATAATAACTAAAAAAAAGATGCTATATCAAAACTTGATATAGCATCTTTTAAATTCTTATCAAACTAATTTATCTAAAACTGATTCTCCAATTGTTCCCTCTGGCATTTTTAATCCAAAGTTATCAGCAATTGTTGCTCCTATTGTAGCAAAAGTTTTAGGTGTTTCTAATTGTCCATGACCTTTCATTGAAGGTGAATAAGCTAAGAATGGTACATACTCACGAGTATGGTCTGTTCCTGTGTAAGTTGGATCATTACCATGGTCAGCAGTTATGATTAATAAATCATCTTCATTTAATTTATCTAATACTTTTCCTAAGTTAACATCGAATTTTTCTAATTCTTCAGCATATCCTTGAGGATTTCTTCTGTGTCCCCATAAAGCATCAAAGTCAACTAAATTAACAAAACAGAATCCTGTGAAATCTCTATCCATTATTTCTAATGTTTGCTCCATTCCATGAACTGAACTCTTAGATTTATTTCCTTCAGTTATTCCTTCACCATCAAATATATCTTTGATTTTACCAACTGATATAACGTCATAGTTATTATCTTTTAATTCATTAAGAACAGTTCTTCCGTATGGTTTTAAAGCATAGTCATGTCTATTACTTGTTCTTTTGAACTCACCTTTTTTAGTTCCTAAATAAGGTCTTGCTATGATTCTTCCAACTTTCCACTCATCTTTAAGAGTTAATTCTCTTGCAATTTCACAACATCTGTATAATTCATCTAATCCGAAAGTTTCTTCTTGACCACAGATTTGTAAAACTGAGTCTGCTGATGTGTAAACTATCATATCACCAGTAGCTATTTGGTGCTCTCCTAATTCATCTAGAATCTCAGTTCCACTAGCACTCTTGTTTCCTACTATTTTATGACCTGTTTTTTCACTTAACTCATCTAATAATTCTTTAGGGAATCCAGTATCAGTGAAAGTTTGGAATGGTTTAGTTATGTGTAAACCCATCATCTCCCAATGTCCAGTCATTGTATCTTTACCAACACTAGCCTCTTCCATTTTCATTTGGTATCCTAAAGGATTAGCTACTGGTCCAACATGTTTAATTGGATGTAAGTTTGCTATACCCATTTTTTGAAGGTTTGGTATATTAAATGTATCTACTGACTCAGCTATATGTCCTAATGTATCAACATTAACATCTCCATATTCCTTTGAATCCTTCATTTGTCCAACACCTAATGAATCTATTACTATTGTGAAAATTCTTTTATACTTCTTGCTCATTTTAGAACCCCCTGTTGTATTTCCGTATATCTATTATAATTTTTAAGATTTTAATTTTCAAAGATTTTTTAAGATTTTAATTCAAACTTTTAAAGTTGATTTTTAGGTAAGTACTTTTTTACCTACCTAAAAATCTTTAATTTCCAGAATAAATTTTTTATTTTATTTTTCCATTTTCTCTATCTTCTTTTATTAAGTTTCTAATTCCTTCGATACCAGCTTTTATTGCAAGCTCTGTATCATGTACTTGTGGATTATCTAATCCAGCTTTTTCTCTTTCTTGGTTAGCTATAGTTAGGAAAACAGCTCCTACTCTTACTCTTAAGTAGCTTCCTACTATGAATAATGCAGCTCCTTCCATCTCTGATCCTAAGCATCCACATCTTTTCCATGCTTCCCATTTATTTAATAAATCGTAGCTTACAGGTTTTATTTCTGGTGAATGTTGTCCATAGAATGAATCTTTTGATTGAACTACGCCAGCGTGATATGGAACTTTTAATTCTTTAGCTCCTTTAACCAATGCATTTATTACATCTAAGTTTGCTACCGCTGGGAATTCAATTGGAGCATATTCTCTTGAAGTTCCCTCTGCTCTTATTGAACCAGTTGCTACTATAAGGTCTCCACCTTTAACATCTAAATCAATTCCACCACAAGTTCCTACTCTGATGAAAGTATCTGCTCCACACTTAACTAATTCTTCTAAAGCAATAGCTGCTGAAGGTCCGCCTATACCAGTTGAGGTAACGCTTACTTTTTCTCCATCTAAATATCCTGTGTATGTAACATATTCTCTTTTATCTGCTACTAATTCTGCATTATCTAAATATTTTGCTATTTTAGCACATCTTTTTGGATCCCCTGGCATTATTACGTATCTACCAACTTCTCCTGGTGCTACATCTATGTGATATTGTTTTTCTGAACCTTGTGAATAAATCATATTGAATTCCTCCTATTAATACCCATTAATATATAAATTTTTAAACTTGTCTACTTACTTGTATGTTATGTTTTTATAATACTACACTTTTTTAAAATTATCAAACGTTTACAAAAAGTTTTTTTCATTAATTATTGGTTATTAGAGCTAAATATCTTATAATTTAAGTATAAAACTAAATATTTCGGTACAACTTGTTTTATAACTTGTCTACTATTAGAAAGGTGATGCTATGGATATTCTTACTACAACAAAGCAAAAACAACCATTATACGTTACAGTTTATGATAAGCTTTTCAAAATGATTAGCGAAGGTAATTTTTCAGATGATAGCAGATTACCATCTGAACCAGATTTAGCAAAAAGGTTAGGCGTTAGTAGAAGTACGCTAAGACAAGCTTTAGCACTTCTGCAAGATGATGGACTTATAAAAAATATAAGGGGAAAAGGTAATTTTATAATAAAAGAAAATAAAACTAAGTTAACAGGCTTAGAAAAAATAGGACATCCTGTTTATAAATGCTTAGACATTGATATTGATAAAGTTGAAATTAATCTTAAGATAGATCCCCCTTCTGATTACTATAAAAAGATACTAGGTGAAAAGTCAGTAGCAACTGTATGTATAGATAGATGGTATTGGGCTGCTGGTTCAGCAATAGCCTACACTTATTCAATAATTCCAATAGAGGCAATCTCTTTATTCAATATAGATTTGAATAAAGAAAAAAGTATTCTAAGCTTTATTGAAGAAAAAAGCTACATAGACTGCACTGGCATAGAAAGTAAAATCAAACTTACAACTGCAGGTAGTTTTGTTACAAAGAATCATCCAATAAGTAATGAAACACAATTTTATCTTATTGATGAAGCTATTTATAACAACTCACAATTTCCAATAATATTTAATAAACATTATTTACCTGTAGATCAAAGTACACTAAAAATAAGTCCTATGAAATAAATTATTTCATAGGACTTATAAATATTCTTAATAAAAAACTAATCATTCTAATTGTATTCATTTCTTTAATTTCTAAAAAAACTCTATTAATTATTAATGTTCTCTATTTTAAAATTTTTTAGTTGCTCTATAAAAACTGGTTCTGAATAAAAATACCCTTGTATATAAATTTTTTTGTAATTTATATTTTTTATGACTTCAACCTGATTATAGTGTTCTACACCTTCACATACTATTGATCTACCTTCCGGTTCACATATTTCACATATGAATTCAATTATTTTTCTTTTTAATATATTAGTTTTTATATCATCTATAAAATATTTATCTAACTTAATTACATCAAAATCAATTTTATTTAATAGATCTAAGTTTGAATATTCTATTCCAAAATCATCTATAGCAACGATAAAACCATTTTCTCTCAAAATTGATATTGATTCTTTTATTTTTTCTATATCCTTTGCCTTAACTCTCTCCACAATCTCTAAGCAAATTAACTTTTGAACAAAGTTTGTACTTTTACTAATATGTATTAATTCTTCTATAAATTTTTTATTTTCAATTTCTAAAAATGAAATATTAACTGAAATATAGAATTTATTATTTTTAAGATTATTAAATTGACTTAAAATTTTATAATCTTCTAAGGTTTTATTTATTATCCATATAGAAATATCAAATAGCATATTACTATTTTCTATATCTGCAATAAACTTATTTGGTCCTAAAATGCCATTTTTAGATTTCATCCTTAAAAGCGATTCTAACCCTACAATTTTATTATTTTTAGGATTCACTATTGGCTGATAAACCAATATATAATTTTCATTTTTTATATTATTTTTTATTTCTTTCTGCTTTTTTTTGATTTTTACTTTTTTATATATAAAGAAATACCCTAGAATAATCAATAACATCAGTATTATAGTATTCTTGAATTTATTTTTATAAATATATTCATTGAAATATTTATTATAAAGCAAATTCTTATTTTTCTCTTTATTATGAGCCAATACCTCATCTATCTGATCTATAAGTTCCTTATTCTTTTTTTCAGCTACTATATATACTGGTCCACAAGAAAATTCAAATACTCTTTTCATATGTCGTTTTTCTAAATTACTACTAACCGTTGATACTATAAAATCAACTTTTCCACTTTCTAGATATTCTTCTGCTTCCTTATATGACCTTACATTTACTAACTTTATATTTATATCTTTTTCCTTAAAAAAATTTAATATATACTCATTATTTGCTTCATTTTCTATATACGCAAACCTCAATCCATTAAGACTTTCTAGATTATGATATTTTATCTTCTTATTTAAATAAATAGCATAATTTTCAGTTGCTATATACTGATTTGTATATGCATAATACTTTTCTCTCTCAATAGTTTTATTTATTCCAAATAATAAATCAATCTTTCCTTCTTTCAAATCATTTAAAGCATCGGTTATCCCACAATTTACATATTCATACTTAAAGCCAATTTTTCTAGAAAGTTCTTTTAATAAATCATTATAATATCCACTTTGTTCTAAGTTTTTATCAAAAAAGTAATATTCTCCATACTCATAAAATCCAACCTTAACCAATCTATTTTTATAAGTATCATTTATACAACTATCATATTCAGATTTATGAAATAAATTAAAATTAGAAATTAAAATAAATGTTGCACATCCTACTAAGAATAGTAATGCTAAAATATAATAAAATTTTTTATTATTTTTTCTCATAATATTTATACTCCTAATAAAATATTCTTTTTTAAAAACTATATTTTAAATTAGTGTATTTTAAATAGTTTTACAGTTCTATCTAAAATTAACTTTATTTTAGGCTCTATTTAAAGTTATATTGATTTCTAGCTATATCTAAAAATCAATACTACTTTAAAACATAAGCCTTATTTTAAAACAAAGCTTTTAAATAAAATAAATTAATTAAAGCTAAATAACCATTCTATGAAAAAAATATTAGAAAAGTAACCTTTATCCCTATATAATTATAATTAAAAAGCTGTAAACCCTCCATCTACAGGCATAAATATTCCTGTTATATTACTAGCTTCATTAGATGCTAAGAATAATATTGCATTTGATACTTCCTCTGCTTTTGCTACTCTATTTTGAGGTGATGTGACCTTTCCAGATACTATTCCACCTTCTATTTTAACACCAGCTTTCTCAGCTGCCTCTCTTTTCTTCCTTAAAAATTCTAAAGCTTCATGATACATTGGAGTGTCTGTAGTTCCTGGATTAACTGCATTTACTCTTATGCCATATTTAGCATAGTCTAAGGCCATATTTCTAGTTAATCCATTTAATCCATGTTTAGATGTTACATAAGCTGAATGTCCTGGAAAGCCTGTTAATCCAGCAACTGAAGATACATTTACAACTGCTCCACCTTTGTTTTGTTTAATCATTTCTTTGATTCCATAATGAGAACAATGGAATGCAGTCATTATATTACAATCTAATACATTTCTAAACATCTCTTCTGACATTTCATGAACCGGCGCTGGTGTACCTGTAATTCCAGCATTATTTATTAAAATATCTAATCTACCAAATTTATTTATAGCAGTATCAATAACCTTCTTACAGTTTTCTCCCTCTCTTAAATCACATATTAAAAATTCAACATTAGGAGTTATCTCTTTTATTTCTTCTAAAGTTTCTTTACTCATTTCCTCTTTTCTATCAGCTAAAACTAATTTAGCTCCTTCTTTAGCTGCTCTTAAGGCTACGGCTTTACCAATCCCTCCAGCTGCTCCTGTAACCACCATTACCTTGTCCATAAATCTTCCATTAATTATTTCACCCATAAATTTCTATTACTATTAAGTAACTCTTTCTACAAATTACTCAATGGTAATATCTCACCTCCTCAATAATATTTTCTAAATTCTTCTAATCTTTCATATTATTAAGTAATATATTATCTTTAAATAACAATGTCAATATTAGTATATCTAACTTATTTATCTATTTCTCTTTGATTCAAACCGTATGTTTGTCTCATAAAATATATTTCATATTAAACCAAAGAAAATATTCACTTCATAAAGAATGTTTTATATTTAATCTAACAAATTAATATGTATAAAAAATTTTTTAATTTATGTAAATCACTTAGTTTATTTGATTTTTATCTTAATAATTTAATAATTGAAATTTATCTATATAAATCAACCTGATTTATTATAAAAATAGATATTGAATTAACAAACTCAATATCTATTTCGGTCTATAAGTATTAATAAATATACCTTTTTATATTTAACCTTAATCAAAAACTCTATAAAAGATGTTTATAATTCTACAGTTGCCCCTTTGAAGTCAACATCAAACTCTTTTACTTGCCATACTCCATTCATAGGCTCAACAAATTCTTTCATAATCTCATTAAATTTATTATCCTCCTTTGAGATTACATTCATTATTGTCGGTCCTGCTCCACTTAAAAAAGTTCCTATGCTCTGTTTGCTACATACTCTTATTATTTCATCATAATTTTCTATAAGTTTTCCCCTATATTGTTGATGAAGCCTATCTTGACACCCATGCTTTACTAAATCAAATCTACCATTTGCAAATGCTGAAAGCATAAGAGCAACTCTTCCAGTATTAAAAACTCCATCTTTATAATCTATCTTCTTTGGAAGAACACTTCTTGATTCTTCAGTAGATAAGGTAAAGTTTGGAATTAAGGCACAAAATTTCAAATCATCCTTAATATCAATTTCATTGTGGTAAACACTATTCCCCTCTTGAATAGCAACGGTCATTCCTCCAAATAATGCAGGTGCAATATTATCTGGATGACCCTCAATTATTGTAGCTAATTCTAAAATTTCATGCTTACTTAACTGACCACCTAAAAGTTCATTTCCTCCAATTATTCCTCCTAAAATACAGCTTGCACTACTTCCAAGCCCTCTTGATTCTGGAATTTCTCCTTCAACTTTTATTCTAATCCCTTTACCCTTATACCCTAATTTTTCAAAACATTCTTGTAATGCACAATAAATCATATTATCCTTATTTCTATATTTTTTTCTACATCCTTCAATTATTAATCCTTCTTCAATTTCCTCTATAGTAAAAGTGTTATAAACTCCTAAAGCTATCCCTAAGCAGTCAAATCCTGCCCCCATATTTGCAGTTGTTGCTGGAACTCGAACTTTTATCATCATATTCACCTACGCTTTTAATATATTTTTTATAACATTCTTTATTTCATCTTTATTACATATTTCATTATGAATCTTCTCTTTATCTTCTAAATCTTTAACCCCTTTTGGAATTTCTATTTTAATAATTTCTGATAATTCTTTTATGAGCTTAAATTCATCATTCTCATCACTTAACTCTAAGGCATCATTTATACTCTTAGTAAATTTAAATGGACTTGCCGTTGATACAATAATAGTTTTCTTATTATCTCCTGTCTTTTCTTTATATTTTTTATAAACCATATATCCAACAGAAGTATGTGTATCAATAAGATAATTGCATTCTTCGTAAATTTCTTTTATTCCTTTAAGAACCTCATTATCATTAGCAAAATCCCCGTATAAATCTTTCATATTACTTTTCATATAGTCATTTATTTCATACTTACTATTCTCTTTTAAATCTTTCATAAGCTTATTTATAACCTTTGAGTCTTGTCCACTTATATCATATAAGAATCTTTCTAAGTTACTTGAAATTAGTATATCCATAGATGGCGAATTTGTTATTAAAAAATTTCTTTCACAATCATAAATTCCTGTATTTATAAAATCAGTTAATACATTATTTTCATTTGATGCACAAATAAGCTTGTCTATAGGCAACCCCATCTTCTTAGAGTAGTAAGCTGCTAAAATATTTCCAAAATTACCTGTTGGGACAACTATATTTATTTCTTCACCACTATCTATTCTATTTTCTCTAAGGAGTTTAAAATAAGAATACACATAATAAACTATCTGAGGAATTAACCTACCTATATTTATTGAGTTAGCCGAAGAAAACATATAATCATTTTTCTCTAAAAGATTTTTAAATTCATCATCATTCAACACTTCTTTTATAGCTCTCTGAGCATCATCAAAATTCCCATTAACTCCTATAACAAATGTATTTTTACCTTCTTGAGTCTGCATCTGCCTTTTCTGAACTTCGCTTATTCCTTTCTCTGGATAAAAAACTATTATCTTTATTCCATTTACATTAGCAAAACCTTCAAGAGCTGCCTTCCCAGTATCTCCTGAAGTAGCTGTTAAAATAACTATTTCTTTTTTATTCTCACTTTTATCACTAGCACATTTTATTAAATGAGGTAATATTGATAAAGCCATATCCTTAAAAGCTAAGGTCTTACCACGATAAAGCTCTAAAAAATAAATATTTTCAACTGCAGCTAAAGAAATAATTTCCTCACTGCTAAACTTAGAATCATAAGCTTTATCAATACACTCTTTAAGCTCATCATCAGTAAAATCAACAAAATATTTTTTTAATATATAAAAAGCACACTCTTTATAATTCATACCTTTTAATTTATCAAAGTCACTTTTTAAACTTGGAAAAATCTCAGGCACATAAAGCCCTCCATCACTTGATATACCTTTTAATATTCCTTGAGAAGATTTTATTCTTTTTTCTCCTCCTCTTGTACTTTTAAAAATTTGCTCCATAATATCCCTCCATTCTAAAAATAATATAATTCCATTTTATTACATTAATCCTTTTTTGATATAATATACTGTTCTTCTAATAAAATCAACTGTGTTTTATCAAAGGACACAAAATAATTTTTCTTATCTTTTTAACTTTAATTATTAAGAAATTTAATTTATCTATAACTATATAAAAATAATATTTAAAATTTATTTTATAAATATTTTAAAAGAATTGTTCTATATAATTTTATATGGTAATATATCGTAAACATAATTTGGTATTTAGGAGATTGAGAAATATGAAAAAATTTAGAAACAAAGGATTTGTTATTGCTTTAGCCTCAATATTAATCGTTGGTTCATCATTTATATCTTGTGGAACAAATGCTGAGGAAAGTAAAAATAAAACTAATACTGAATCTAATAGTAATAACTCTGAAAATAATCCTAATGAAGAAGTTAGTACACAAAATAAGAAAAATTCCACAGAAGAAGTTCCTACTAAAGAAAATACTAATTTAGAAACTTCTAATAAAGAAGAAAAAGTTTCAACTGGTGAGATTGAAAATGATGAGAATAAAAATAGATTTGAAGGATTAAAGACTACTATTGAAGACATGAATATACCAGTTTTATGCTATCATGATGTAACTCCAAATAATCCTGATAACAATGAACTTTTACTTAGTCCAGAAAAATTTAGAGAGCAACTTCAATATTTAAAAGATAATGATTATGCTCCACTTACTTTAAATGAGTTTTATAATTATCTAAAAAAGAGTGAACCTGTTCCTGAAAAATCTGTATTAATAACTTTTGATGATGGATATAAAGGTAATTATGAATATGCCTACCCAATTTTAAAAGAATTTAATTTTCCAGCTACATTTTTTATAATTTCAAACTTTATTGGATCACCAGATTTCATGACAGCTGAAGAAATAAAGGAAATGTCTGATAACGGAATAGATATAGAAAGTCATACTGCAAAACATGAAGATTTATCAACACTTGATGAAGCTAGTCAGTTAGAGACTTTTAAAAACTCTAAAGAAGTCTTAGAAGAAATTATTAAAGAGCCTATTGAATTTATAGCTTATCCATTTGGAAGACATAATCCAAGTACAAGAATTGCTGCAGAAAAAGCGGGTTACAAACTTGGTTTCAATTTAAATGGAGAGTTTGCTGATAGAAGTGATAATAATTATAACATTGATAGAATTTATGTTAGCAATAATTATTCAATACAAAAATTTGAAGATAGGCTTAAAGGAAAATAACTTACTCTTTAATTTATGTCTCTGTTTTAAGTACGTGTTGATTTAAAACAGAGACTATTTAATTGATTAACTTCAAAAAATGTTTAAATCATATTAATAAAATCAATTTATTTACATACTAATTCAAAACACCTCCTACACAACCAATACAATATTTTAATATCGAAAAACAATAAATAATTGTTGATTTTTCATTTTAGAGATGCTATACTATCCATAAATTAATTAGTAAATTATTTGAAATTAATAGTTTTAAAAACTAGATTTTATTAGAATTATTTTTTACTAAGTATGATTAAAAGGAAGGAAATTTTTATGAACACCATGTATGATATTGCAATTATAGGATTAGGACCTGCTGGGTCTACTTTAGCAAGACTACTTTCTAAAGAATTTAAAATTATTGCTATAGATAAAAAGAATACTCTTGAAGATGGATTTCAAAAACCTTGTGGAGGGTTACTATCCTCAGATGCACAAAAAGTTTTTGCAAAGTTTGATATGACTCTTCCAAAGGATATTCTAGTTGATCCTCAAATTTTTGCAGTAAAAACCATAGATGTAAAACATAATTTAATTCGTCATTACCAAAGATTTTATATAAACCTTAATCGTCATAAATTTGATTTATGGCTTAAATCACTCATTCCAAGTAACGTTGATATTTATAATAACTCTGCTTGTACTAAAATAGAAAAAGTCGCTGAAGGATATAAAGTTACCTTTTCTGAAAATGGAGAGAAACATACTATTTTAACTAAGTATTTAGTTGGTGCTGATGGAGCTAATTCATTAGTTCGTCGTACTATTTATCCAAATAAAAAAATAAGAACCTATATGTCTATTCAACAATGGTTCTCTGAAGAGCATGAAAATCCATTCTACTCTTGTATATTTGATAATGAAATAACTGATTGTTGTTCATGGTCAATCTCAAAGGATTCCCACTTTATATTTGGTGGTGCCTATCCCTTAGATAATGCCAGAGAAAGATTTGAAATGCAAAAAGAAAAACTAGAAAAATTAGGTTTTAAATTTGGACAACCTATAAAAACTGAAGCTTGTCTTGTACTAAGACCTTCTAAATACTCCGATTTTTGTTGTGGAAAAGATAATGCTTTCTTAATTGGAGAATCTGCTGGATTCATAAGTCCAAGTTCCCTAGAAGGAATAAGTTCAGCTATAAACAGTGCTGAATATCTAAGTAAAATATTAAACTCACACAGCAAAAATCCAAACAAAAAATATAGAGCAAAAACTTTTAAAATAAGACTTAAAGTTTTTTCAAAACTATTTAAATGCCCGTTTATGTATAACTCTTTATTACGTAAACTTGTTTTAAAAAGCAAATTCCAAAGCATAGATATAGTTTCTGAAGAGTAAAATTAAAGCTGTATAAATTTAATATTATACAGCTTTAATTTTTATTATAGAAACTTACTAAAGTTCTATAATACTCTATTTATTTACTGCTTCATTAGATGTCTCTTTATCTTCTTGTAATCTATTGAATATATTTTTTGAAACAACTGATATTATAGTTGAACAAATCATAGCTCCTAATAATACTTTCCAAGGAGCTGCTCCATATTTTTGAAATAAGAATCCATATAAAGCCTGCCCTATTGGCATTGCACATAAAGATACTCCTAATAGACATGATATAACTTTTCCAACTATTTCAGGTGGAGTTTGTATTTGTATAAATGTCATCATTTGAATACTAAACATAGTAGCAAATGTCATAATTAAGAATCCCATTGCTGAAACTACTACATAACTTATGAATTCTGGAACTGGAATTAAAAATACAATTACCATTGGTAGTAATGCTATTGATGCAAATAACACTAAGATATTTGAGTTTTTAATATTTAGCTTTTTATGAAATATTCCAACTGATATTCCTCCTAAAACTGATCCTATAGCTAAAACTCCTTGTGATATTCCATATAAACTATCACTTAATTTTAAAGTTTGTGTTATTAATGCAGGCATTCCAACAACTATCATAGAACTTAAGAATAAGTTTAAAGCTGAAATTATTAAAATCGCTTTAAATAAAACTGGTTTTTCATTCAAAATAAACTTCATGCTTATTTTAATATCATCATACTTCTTACTTATACATACTAATAGTATGTATACAGAATACCATCACAAACCTTTATTGTAAATTATATCTATTTTAAAAAAAGACCTACAAATAAAGATTTTAATCTATTTAAACTTAAAATCCTCTTTATAAGTCTTTCTCTATTTTAGTGACCTAATTCAGCATTTAAGCCATTAGGTTTATTATGTATTGCTATTTTCTCTAATAGCTGTTCACAATCTCTATGCATTCCTATTAAGTTAACTTTTGTACCATTCTTATGGAATTTTATAACTACTTTATCTATAGCATCAACTGCTGACTCATCCCATATTTTCATGTGAGCTAAATCTATATCAATTTCTTTTACATCTTCATAATAATCAAATTTATTGATAAATGCTGTTGTTGAGGCAAAAAATAAAGGTCCATTACACTTATATCTAACATTATTATCTTTAATTATTTTTTCAACATGAACATGTGAAATCTTAGCTGTAAAGAATACTGCGCTAAGAATTACTCCAGCCACTACCCCATAAGCTAAGTTATGTGTCAATAACACTATTCCCACTGTTGTTAACATAACAATAGTGTCTGTAACTGGTACATGCTTCATTCTCTTTAATGAACCCCAATTGAATGTTGTTATTGAAACAACTACCATAACTGTAGCTAAGGCTACTACTGGTATTCTTAAGAATAGTCCGTTAAATAAAATTACAAATATAAGCATTGAAGCTCCTGCTGTAAAAGTAGATAGTCTTCCTTTTCCACCATACTCTTGGTTAATTACGGTTTGTCCAATCATTCCACATCCTGCAATTCCTCCAAAGAAACCTGTTACTATATTAGCCAAACCTTGCCCAACACATTCCTTATTTTTATCACTAGGATCATCATTTATATCATCAACTAGCTGAGCTGTTAATAATGATTCAACTAATCCAACTATTGAAAGTGAAATTGAATAAGGTAATATTATTTTTAAAGTTTCAAGATTTAATGGTACATCAGGAATTAAAAAAGTTGGTAACTCCTTAGTTATTCTTCCCATGTCACCTAAACTAGTAACATCCATTCCTGTTCCTAAAACTATTGTGCTAATAACTATGATTGCAACTATTGGTGATGGAATAACCTTTGTAAATTTTGGTAATATATATATTATAGCTATTCCTATTGCTCCAAGAACAAGTAACATATAGTCACCTTTAAAATGATCCACTTGAGCCATAAACATCATTATCCCTAATGAATTAACAAAACCTATCATAACTGGCTTTGGAATAAACTTTAATAGTTTTCCTATCTTTAAAAATCCAAATATAACTTGAAATACTCCAGTAAGTATTGTTGCAAGTAACATATACTCTACTCCATATTCCCTAACCAAACTAGCAAGAACTAAAGCCATTGACCCTGCTGCTGCCGATATCATCCCTGTTCTTCCACCAAATATAGAAATAATAACAGAAATACAAAAACATGAGTAAACTCCTACCATAGGATCAACCCCTGCCACTATAGTAAAGCCTATGGCTTCTGGAATAAGAGCCATACAAACAACTATACCTGCTATTAACTCTTTTCTAACATTTCCAAACCACTCTTTTTTTAATTTTTCCATAAACACCTTCCTTTGTTTATTCAACATATATAAATGCTAAATTTTTCATTTGTTTTATCTATTATATAGATTTTTAAAATCCGCTCATTATCTAATAACTTATTTTCTTCTAATTCTACTTAACATTGCATTAATAATAATTAACATCTGAATATATTAATCTATCCTTTATTAAATGGTATTAAGGAATTGCCTTTTTCTCTGTTATTAAAATAATCTAAATACTAAAAATAACTAAGTAAAATCTTATTGAACTTACTTAGCTTTCTTTAAGCACAACTATTCTAGTATATTAAATAGAATATAAAGTTTCAACATATTTTTATATTCTCTAATAGAAAAATCTACTCAAAACTTTATATTAATTATAATGTTTAAAGTAATATAATATATAAATTTCCGAATATTTCTTCTTTAAAATTATTTTATTCCGTATAATTGCTTTTATAAATGTTAATTTTTTATTATTAATTGTTAAAATTAATAATTTTATAAAAACAGTTTTAAACCATCATTTGACATATTTCTCAATATAATATAGTATACATTTTATAATTGTAGTATTATTAATATTTAAGTTACTTTTTTTATAATTTAATATTAATAATATATTTATTTTTTCACTTAATCCAATTATTTAAATTTATATTAAATTTTTCTTTATTTTTAATATAATAGTTTTACTTCAAACAATTTACAAATTATTTGATTTTTTTTATAATTTCATCAAATAATTATATAATAAAAAAAACACTCATTAATTGTATACGTTATAAAATATTATTTTAATAAAAATAATATTTTATTAAATTTGACAAAATATTTTCTATATTATAATATACATATCGCTACAAAATTAGTAATAAATCACAATAAAAGAATAACTTAATATTTATATAGAAACGTTGACATATATCCTGTGTTTGGGCATCTGGGGTATATTGAGTTAGTGATGCAACCGGCTATTTTATAAAAACCTTTAATTTTATTTATGGAATTGCACTAAATGAATTACCATCTAACTTAGGTATAAAACAAGGTGATATACTTGGCTACCTAGAAGTTCCTAGTATAAAATTAAATTTACCTATATATTTTGGTACTGATCCTAATACCTTAACTAAAGGTATTGGAATGTTAGAAGGTACCTCATTCCCAGTTGGGGGAGAAAGTACTCATTCTGTTTTAGCTGCTCACACAGGATTAACAAATCAAAAACTATTTACTGATATTGATAAACTAAAAAAAGGTGATATTTTTTTCATTCATATTTTTAAGAAAAAAATGGCTTACAAAGTAAATCAAATTAAAGTTGTTCATCCTGATCAAATTGATGAGTTAAAAATAATAAAAGGAAAAGATTACGTTACTCTTTTAACTTGTTATCCATATGGAATAAATACTGAAAGATTGCTAGTTCGTGGAGAAAGAACTGATATCACTCCTCAAATTGAAAAAGAAATAGAAGTTGCACAAAAAAATACGAATATATTCGCTCATACAAATAAAAAACTTATAATAATTATTATATTATTATTAATAATACTCTTATTAATAGTAGTGTCTTTTATAAAAATAAAGTTTGCAAATAGTAAAAAATAGTATCAATTTTTGTGATACTATTTTTTATTTATAAACTCTATTTGAAGCAGTGATTATTTATAAAACATACATTTTTTATATTATCCTTCAATAATATCAACTTATTTGAATATTATATTATCATCATGTGAAATTCAATAATAAAAAGCTTTAATCTAGGAGGTATATATTGATGAAAATCATACCTTTATCAAAAAAATATTATAAAAAAGCAAGTAAATTAGTTGATTCTGTCTTTTTTGATGAAGATTACACTCCATCTAAAGAACTAAAAGCAAGTCTTTCTAAAAAATACTTAAAAAAATTCCAAAAACATCATGATAGTGATGTTTTATCTCTAAAATACTATATTGCCATAGATAATTTAAAATCTATTATAGGAATTATTGGATTATATACTATAAAAAACGACTCAAAAGATAATATATGGCTTGGTTGGTATTGTGTTTCTCCAGATTATAGAGGAAAAAAAATAGGAAAAACTCTACTTGAGTTTGCTATTGAAGAAGCAAAAAGACAAGGTAAAAAATATTTATATCTCTATACTTCTACAGAATCTAAAGAGGCTGTAGCTCAAAAAATATATGATATAAATAACTTTGATATTATTTATATAGAAGACATGGATGGTTATAGTTTACTTTATAGAAAAAAATTTTTACAACCTTAGATAGTTTTGCTTTAAACAAAACTATCTTATTTCTTTGCTCTGTTTTTAAAATTTAGTTGACATATAATTATAAAAACCTTAAAATAAATTCATCAATTAAATTGTATGCAATTTAATTTAACAAAATTTATTTTAAAAAATTTAAATTAATAATTACTTAGGAGGATTTTTTTATGGAACAGAATGGAAGAGAAATGTTATTAAAATTACAACAAGGAGAATTAGATGCAGTTTTAGTTTATAAAAAACTAGCTGAATTAGCTAATTCACAAGAAGAAAAAGAAATATTATTAGGAATAGCTGCTGATGAAGGAAGACATGCTTCAATAATAAAGGAATATTCAAATGAAGTTTTAAAACCAATTAGCAAATCTGCTGAAGAAATAGAAGCAGCATACAAAAATTTAGGAAGAAAAAAAGTGTTTGAGATGTTAATAGGAGCTGAACTTAATGGTGGTCCTGTATATGAAAAACTTGGAGAAAACTTCCCTAAATTTAAAGATATAGCAAAAGATGAAATAAAACATGGAAACTTATTAAAAGGATTATTACAATAGATTAATCTTATCTTCTTTACAGGAGATATCCAAACTTTTATAGAAATCACATACTAATGTATAATAAGTCTATTTTTAGATGAGTATTGATTTCTAACTATATCTAGAAATCAATACTGGTTTAAAATATTGACTATAGTAAGAGGAGCTATACCTAGACACCTTTTAATAAAACTTGTAAATAGAATATGTTTGCAAGTCTTATTATTTAGTCTTTGTATAGCTCCTCTATTATTTGAACTTATTCATCTTCTTTATCTGCAAACTGGCTATTATAAAGTGTTTCATAATATCCACCCTGCTTCATCAATTCTTCATGAGTTCCCTGCTCAATTATTCTTCCATCATTCATTACTAGAATTAAATCTGCACTTCTTATAGTTGAAAGCCTATGTGCTATAACGAAGCTTGTTCTTCCACTCATTACATTTTTCATAGCTTTTTGAAGTAATAACTCTAATCTAGTATCAACTGAACTTGTTGCCTCATCTAGAATTAATATTTCTGGATTTTTAAGTATTGCTCTTGCTATTGTTATAAGTTGTTTTTCTCCTTGAGATATGTTTGATGCCTCTTCATTTAAAACCATGTCATATCCCCCAGGTAAAGTTTTAATAAAGTGATGAACGTTAGCTATTTTAGCAGCTTTTATTACCTCTTCTTTAGTAGCATCAAATCTACCATATTTGATATTTTCATAAATACTTCCTTTAAATAACCAAGTATCTTGAAGAACCATACCAAACATTCCTCTTAAATCATCACGCTTCATCTCTCTAATATCTACACCGTCTATTTTTATAGCTCCACTATCAACATCATAGAACCTCATTAAAAGATTTATAAGTGTTGTCTTACCTGCTCCAGTCTTTCCAACTATTGCAACCATTTGTCCACTTTTTACTTCTACATTTAAATCTTCTATTAGCTCAGTATCTTTTTTATATCCAAACTTAACATGCTCAAAAGAAACATTTCCTTTTGGATTTTCAAGTTTAATAGAATTTTCTTTGTCTTTAACTTCTTCTTTTTCATCCAAAAACTCAAAAACTCTATTTGCTGCAGCCACAGCTGACTGTATTGCTGAAGATAACTGAGTTACCTGAGATAGGGGTTGGTTTATTTGCCAAATATAACGTATAAAAGCTTGTAAGTTACCAACAGTAATTATACCTGATATAGCAGATATAGCACCTACTACTCCTATAACTGCTATTCCTAAGTAAGTCACTAAACTTATTAAAGGTGACATTATACTTGATATAAACTGTGCTTTAAATCCAACTTGGCATAAATCTCCATTAACCTCCATAAACTCATCTAAAGCATCATCTTCTTTTCCATATAATTTTAGTTCATTAAATCCGTTATACATTTCTTGTACTTTTCCATTTAAATTACCTAAAGCTTTTTGTTGCCTATTAAATAATTTTTGTGACCTACTTACAATTAACTTGGTGATAATTATACTTGCTGGAATTATTAAAGTAGCTAATAATGCTAATTTAACATCTAAAGAATACATCATTATTAAAGCTAAACTTATTGATAAGAAAGCATTTATTACTTGTACAAAACTTTGTTGTAATGCATTTGCAATAGTATCAACATCATTAGTAATTCTACTTAAAACATCCCCATAACTATTACTATCAAAATATCTTATAGGAAGTCTATTTATCTTATTTTCAACTGCATTTCTAATATCTTTCATAGTACTTTGAATTGCATTAGTTAATAAGAAACCTGCTATAAGTGTTGATCCTGTACCAAAAGCATAAACCATAAATAGCATAATTAAAACCTTTATTATATAGTCAAAGTTAACTGAAGCACCTACTACTCCTCTAAAAAGTTCCTCACAATCATTAGTTAATTGAGTTATTATTAACCCCTCTGTTACTGGTGCTAAGGCAGTAAAAACTGCTGCTGAAATTATAAAGAAAATAGCACCAAAGAAAGACAATTTATATTTACTAACAAAAGGAGAAATCTTTTTTACAACTGATTTAAACTTATTCATTTGCTAACTCCTCCTCTGTAAGCTGAGATGTAGCTATTTCATGATAAACCTCACAATTTTTTAATAATTCTTTGTGAGTTCCCATTCCAACTACCTCACCTTCATTTAATACTATAATCTTATCTGCATCCATTATAGATCCAATTCTTTGAGCAACTATTAAAACAACAGCATCTTTTGTCTCTTTTCTAAGCTCTTTTCTTAAAATAGCATCAGTCTTAAAATCCAATGCAGAAAAACTATCATCAAAAACATAAATATCTGGTCTTCTAACTATTGCCCTTGCAATAGAAAGTCTTTGTTTTTGACCTCCTGATACGTTAGAACCACCCTCTGTTATTTGCTCATCAAACTTATTAGGCTTATCAGAAATAAATTCATAAGCTTGTGCAATCTTAGCTGAATGTTCAACTTCATCATATTCAGCATCCTTTTTACCAAACTTTATATTACTTGCTATACTTCCAGTAAATAAAAGAGTCTTTTGAGGAATAAATCCTATCTTTTGACGTAAGTATTTTAAATCATAATCTCTTACATCTACTCCATCTATTTTTATAGACCCTTTAGTAACATCATAAAATCTTGGTATTAAGTTTATTAAGGTACTTTTACCACTTCCTGTACTTCCTATAAAAGCTATAACCTCACCTTTATTTCCTTTAAAAGATACATTTTTAATAACTGGCTCTTCTCCATTTGGATAAGTAAATGATACATTATCAAATTCTATTGAACCTTCATTATTAGTTTCTTTCACTCCATCTGTAGGATTTTTTATTATTGGTTCTTCATTAAGTACCTCCATAATTCTGTTAGCTGATACCTGTGCTTTTGGATACATAACAAAAACCATTGAGAATAACATTATTGAAAACATTGCATGGAACAAGTACTCAATAAACGCAACTAACTGTCCAATTTGAAGTGTTCCAACATTTATCATGTTACTTGCTATCCAAAAGATAGCTATAATAGCAATGTTCAGTAGGAAAAAGAAAAGTGGTTGAGAAACAATCATAATCTTATTTAATTTCTTAGATATTTCTGTATATTCCTCATTGCTTCCTTCAAATCTCTCGCTCTCATATTTTTCATTACAAAAAGCCCTTATTACTCTTATTCCCGTTAAATTTTCTCTAGATATTCTATTTAACTTATCTAATGTCTTTTGCATCTTTTCAGATAATGGCTCTGAAGTCCTAGCTATTATAACAACCCCTAAAATTATTATTGGAATTACTACAGCTAGTACAAGTGATAAAGAAAGACTTGTTCTAAGTATCATAATTAAACTGATAGTAAACATTACTGGAGTTATTAAAGCTAATCTTAGAAGTGTATTAGTGAACTGTAAAATAACAAATGGATCATTTGTTGTTCTTGTTATCATTGAAGAAACTCCAAACTTATCATACTCTGTATGAGAAAACTCCTGTGCTTTTTTGAATATGTCATTTCTAATATCTCGAGTTATTCCTGTTGATATCTTAGAAGAACAATATCCTAATAATATGGTTCCAAGTACACCTAATATAGAAATAGCTACCATTACTAATCCCATTCTTTTTATGTAACTAACATCATTTTGTATAATTCCTATATCTATTACTTTTGCCATAATAGTTGGGATACCAAGCTCTACTAAAGCAAATCCAAAAACAGATATTACATTTAGAATAAGAATTAATTTATAATTCTTTAAATATTTTAGTATTAATTTCATTACTATACCTCCTCCCTTATTTTTCATATATAAAGGGGCTGCATCAAAACTTAATAATAGGCTTTGTTTTAAATTAGTGTTTAAAACATGGCCTAATAATAAAACTTATTTTGATACAACCTCTTTAAATTTAAAATATTTTCTTATAGATATATTATATACTTAATCTCACACCTCATGTAAGAACTTTTTCTCATATTAATTGCAATATTCTCAATCTATTCACTTCTATAAACAATAAAAATTTATATAAAAATAGATTGTATCAAACTCTCTACACTTTGATACAATCTTAAACTACTCATTTATTTAACACATTATAAAAGGTCCAACCTCTGTATGAAGTATATCTAATTTACGCTCATATATATCTTCCATTACTTTCAGAAACCTCACTTCGTAATTTTCTTCATTGCAATCTATTGATTCCACTATTTTATTATTATTTAAAATTATTATTCTGTCTCCATACCTTAAAGCTAAGTTAATATCATGTAATGTTATTAATGTTGTTAATTGCTTTTCTACTATTAATTTTTTCATGAATTTAAAGAAATCATGCTGTTTGACATAGTCCAAAAATGTATTAGGCTCATCTAAAAGCACTATGCTACATTTCTGTATTAGAACTCTCCCTAAATAAACTAATCTTCTTTCTCCACCACTTAATTCTCCTATTAACTTATTTTTTAAATACAATATATTAAGTTCTCTTAATACGTCGTCTACAAGTTTATAATGTTCCTTATTTGGCATTTCAAACATTCCAAGGTAAGGTGTTATACCCATCAATATAATATCTTCCACACTATAATTTTGATTTGTATGAATATGCTGAGGAATATATGATATTAATTTACCTCTTTCCTTATCTGACATATTTAATAGATCCTTATTACCATACAATATTTCTCCACTTTCTATATGGTTTAGATTTGCTATTGATTTAAGAAAAGTAGTTTTTCCTGCTCCATTTAATCCTAAAAGCACAGTTACTTCTCCTGGCTTTATATCTATGTTTATATCATCAAGCACTTTCTTTTCCCCATAAGAAACCACTAAATTTCTAACTTCTAATGATTTATTCATCTCATATCAACTCCTTTTTTATTAAGAAGATATACAAGAAATGGGGCTCCAAATAATGATGTTAATATGCTTATTGGTATCTCTGTTGTAGTTATTGTTCTAGCAAATGTATCTGCAATTAGCAATATAATAGCCCCAACAACCATAGTTAAAGGCATAATTTTTGATATATCATCTCTAACAAATGATTTAACTATATGAGGTGCTAATATTCCAATCCAACTTATTAGCCCTGCAACTGATACAACTGAAGAAACCAATAATGTTGATGCAAATATAGCTATCATTCTAACATTTTTAACATTAACCCCTAAAAGTCTTGCTTGGTCATCACCCATTGTAAGTACTTTTAACTTCCATCTAAATAATAATAAAACAAATGTTGATATTAGAACTAATATAAAAACATTTATTACGCCTTTCCAATCACTATTATAAAACCCACCCATAAGCCAAAAATCTATAGCAGGAAGTTCTTTGTATGGATCTGCAAAATACTTTATTATCATAATGAAAGAAGAGGTTAAAGCTCCTGTAACTATTCCTGAAATAACAAGAGCTAGTACTCTATTACTTCTCATCCTCTTTGATAAAATCATTGAAAAAATAACTGCACATATACCAAATATAAATGATAATCCTTGTATCATTATTGGAGAGGCTGCTAAAAATACAATTCCAATAGCAGCCCCTAAGGAACACCCAGAACTAACCCCTAATACATCTGGGGATATTAAAGGATTTTGAAATATACTCTGAAAAACCATACCTGATAAAGCAAGAGCAGCTCCACTAATTATTACTAATAATATTCTTGGAAGTCTTATATTTAATAAAAGATTCGCCTCTTGTACTTTATCAGCATTATTAAAAATAATATTAACTATTTCATCTAACTTAATACTATATCTTCCAACACATAATGATACTATTGATAAAACAAGTAAAATTATTACGTATGGCCAAATTGAGTATTTCTTTATCATAGTCCAATTTCCTCATCAGTTACATCTAAATCATAGAACTCTTTATAAAAACCTTTAGCATCTTCCTTAAACTCATCAGTACTATACACCTCTGGATGAAGATTATTCAATATCCAAAGTACTCCTAAAATTGATGATGGTGTTGGAAAATCCCAAGGCTCTAATTTTGAAGGGAACATATAAACCTTTTTATTTTCAATTGCCTTTATTCCTTTTAATCTATCATCATTTAATACATCATCAACATTGTATTTTGCATATTCTACAATATACATAACCTCAGGGTTATAATCTACTAATTGTTCCACTGATATATTAGTCCAATACCCCTCATCTATGTTTCCAGTTACATTTTTTCCACCAGCTACATCTATAATATAATTTTGATACATTTTAGATGTACAAGTTCTAAGAACATCACTACTACCTGATAAGTATACCGATGGTTTATCCTTAATATCTTTTGTCATATCCTGAACCTTATCCATTGTATCATCATAATATTTTAAAAGTTCACTTGATCTCTCCTCTGAACCTGAAACTTTTCCAAGAAGCTCTACACAACTTTTAAATCCATCTAATGTCTCTGGTTCTATTGCTATAACTGGTATATTCAACTTTTCAAATTGAGGAATAAAACTCTTAAGTCTAGTAGGTATAATAACTACATCTGGTTTTAATTTCATACATTCCTCAACATTAATTTCTTTTCCTGTACCAACTGCTGGTAAATCCAAAAATTCTTTAGCAACTTTCTTATACATCTCTCTATTCTTAGCCTTAGCCTCTACTCCAACTACCTTATTCTGTACTCCTAAACTAACTAATATTGAAGTTGAAATATAGTAGCTTGATATTATCCTATTTGCTACCCCTTTTAGTTCAACTTTTCTTCCAAGTTGATCCTCAACAATAATTGTCTTGTTATCACTTTCCTTAACTTTAGCTTCACTAGAACATCCTATAAACAATGTCATACTCATCAAAAAAGCAAGCATAACTGATATTATTTTTTTTAAACCTTGCATATCTTATTTATCCCCCTTTAATCTATATAAATTTATATAATTTTCTATTTCATCCTTAATAAATTTTCTATCTTTATAGCTTATATCTTCTATATTTATAACCAAAGTATCCTCCCTAAACTTTATAGAATTTAGGAATTTACTTTCTTTAAGTTTTAAAACGCCTAAACAAAATTTTGTACTATCTAAACACTTATGTATCTCTTCTTTAAACTTCTCTGATTCCTCTTCTAAAAACCCAATTTCATCTAATAAAATAAAACTTGTATTCTTATTTCTACGACTTTCTCTTAATATATAAACACCTAATGTTTCAAATGTTTCTATAACGCTTAAACACCTATTACCACTAATTTTTATAGATATTGGACTATATAATTTTTCTTTTCTGACTCCATCTAAGTATCCATGAATATAATAACCCTGCTCATATCCATTTATATAATAAGGGAGTGTTCTATATCCTACATAATCCAAGTTCAAATCTTCTAACATATTATTTATAAGTGTACTCTTACCACAATTTCTTGCTCCAGTTATAAGTATATTTTTGTACTTCATATCTTCTCCTTATAAACCCTTAAAATCTCAATAAAGTAGGAAACTATATGCTCCCTACTTTATCAATTTTCATCTTATAATTTAGCTATTACTTCAATTTCAATTGGTGCATCCATTGGTAATTTAGCTACTTGTACACAGCTTCTTGCTGGTGGATTTTCACTAAAATATGTTCCATAAACTTCATTCACTGCAGCAAAATCATTTAAATCTTTTACAAAAACAGTTGTTTTGAATACTTTATCAAGTGATGCTCCTGCATTTTCTAGGATAGCTTTACAGTTTTCTAAGCTTTGCTTAGTTGCAGCCTTTATTTCAGTTTCTAAAACCTTAGTTTCTGGGTTTAATGGTAATTGTCCAGAAGTGAATATTAAATCTCCTATTACTATTCCTTGTGAGTATGGTCCTATTGCAGCTGGTGCATGTTCTGTATTAATTATTTTTTTCATCTTAAATTCCTTCTTTCTATCTTTTTATTTTTTTGCTTTTTTATAAAATGTATTTTTAAGTGGAAGTTCAGTTCTGAACTCACCATCTAATTTGTAATATGCTCCTTGTACAGCTGGTGCTGTTGGGATACAAGTGATTTCTCCAACACCTTTAGCTCCAAATGACAAGTCTTGTGTATTTTTTTCTATTATTATGGCTTCTATTTCTGGAACTTGAGTTGCTCTTAGAAGTCCAAGTGTACCAAACTTAACCTTTGGTATTGAATTTTCTATAATATAGTCTTCTGTCAAACCATATCCAAGTCCCATAGCTACGCCACCTTCAATTTGACCTTCTACATTCTTAGGGTTTATTGCTTTTCCTACATCATGAGCGGCAACAACTTTAATAACCTTTCCTTGGTCATCTAAAATAACAACTTGTGTAGCATAACCATATGCAACGTGGCTTACTGGATTTTCTTTAGGGCTACCCATCTTATCTGTAACTCCTAAATATTCCCCGCAGAATTCTTCACCTTCTAAATCATCTAATGACTTCTCTTTTAAAGCCTCTTTAAGCTTCATTGCAGCAATTTTTGTTGCTTCCCCTGTAAATACAGTTTGTCTTGAAGCTGTTGTAGTACCTGAGTTTGGAGTTATTTTTGTATCTGGAGATTCATATACAATTTCTGATGCTGGTATTCCTAAAACCTGTCCAACAATTTGAACTACTATTGTTCCAAGTCCTTGTCCTATACAAGCTGCAGATGTTCTTATATGAACTTTTCCATCAATAACTTTAACTTTACATCTACCTGTGTCTGGCAATCCTACTCCAACACCTGCATTCTTAAATGCACATGCTATTCCAGCTCTATCTTTATTTGCATAGTAAACATCTCTTACAGCTTCTAAAGTTTCAATCAATGCTGTTCCTTCATCGGCTATCTGTCCATTTGGAAGTACTTCTCCTGGCTTTATTGCATTTATTCTTCTTATCTCAAATGGATCTATACCTACCATTTCAGCAAGTTTATTTAAGTTACACTCTGTTGCAAAAGCTGACTGAGTAACTCCAAATCCTCTAAATGCTCCCCCTGGAGTATTATTTGTGTATAACGCCTTCCCATCAATATCCATGTTTTGATAATTATATGGTCCTGCAGCATGTGTACATGCTCTTTGAAGAACTGGTCCTCCAAGTGATGCATAAGCACCTGTATCTGCAAGGATTACAGCCTTCATTGCTGTTAATCTTCCATTTTCATCACAAGCTGTGGTAAATTCCATATCCATAGCATGTCTTTTAGTATCAACTATAATACTCTCTTGTCTTGGTAATACCATCTTAACTGGCTTCTTAAGTAGATATGCAAGTAGTGCTGTATGATGTTGACAACTCATATCCTCTTTTCCACCAAAACCTCCACCAACATACTTGGAAATTATTCTAACCTTATCATCTCCAAGTCCTAAAAGTGATTCTATTTCACGAAGATCATCATATACACTTTGTGTTCCTGTATAAACAATTATCCCATCACCATCTGGAACAGCTACAGCACACTCTGGCTCTAAAAATGCATGCTCTGTAAATGGAACTCTGTACTTATAAGTAACAACATACTTTGAATTTTTTATAGCTTCATCTGCATTTCCTCTAACTAAATGTTCATGAGTTAAAAGATTTCCTTTTTCATGAATCTTTGGAGCATCCTCTGCTAAAGCTTCTTGTGGTGAAGTTACTGGTTTTAATTCTTCATAGTCAACTTTTATAAGCTTTAAAGCTTCTCTTGCAATCTCCTCAGTTTCAGCTGCCACTAAAACTAAAGCATCACCAAGATATCTTGTTTCCTCACCAACTTTTATTAAGGCAGGAGTATCTTTTTGTATATGACCTAAATACCTCTCTCCTGGAATATCCTCAGCAGTAACAATTTTAACTACTCCTTCTAACTTTTCTGCTTCACTAAAATCTATGCTCTTAACTAAAGCTCTTGGGTATTTACTTCTAAGCGCAACCCCATGTAGCATTCCCTCAATTCTTATATCATCAGTGTACTCAGCCACACCTAATGTCTTATCTCTAGCATCAACTCTGCCCATTCTTTCTCCAACAAGCCCTTTACAAGCAACCTTTGGAACATCCTTGTTCTCTCTAAAGATTTCTGCTGCCATCATGATAGCTTTTTCTATTTTCACATATCCAGTACATCTACATATATTACCTATTAAAGCTTTTTTAACTTCTTCACTTGTTGGATCTAATGTTCTATTGAAAAGTGCCTTTGCACTAATAACCATACCTGGAATACAGAATCCACATTGAACTGCTCCTGCCTCAGTAAATGCATAAGCAAAAACATCTCTTTCTCTTTCTGTAAATCCTTCTATAGTTGTTATTTCTTTTCCATTAACTTTTTCAGTTGTAAGAATACATGCTTTTATTGCTTTTCCATCAACAATAACCATACATGTTCCACAGGCACCCTCTGAGCATCCATTTTTAACTGATGTTATATTACAATCTTCTCTTAAATATTTAAGAAGCTTTTTATTTTCATCTACAACCTTTTTTTCACCGTTAAGAATAAATTCAAACATAATTATCCCCTCTCATAATTCCATTTCTTTCTTGAGATATATTGGCCAGTTGGCTCTTTTCCTATGAATTCTCCATCCTTAACCAATTCTTTTCCTCTTAAAAACACCTTTTTAATTCTCATATTATCTTTAAAACCTTCATATGGAGTATAATCGACATCTTGTATGCTATTATCATGTCTAATGATATCTTCGTATCCTTTTTCTATAACTAATAAATCTGCATCACTACCAATCTTAATTGCTCCTTTTTTAGGATATAATCCAAAAATTTTAGCTGGATTAGTAGATGTTAGCTTAACCATTTCATTTAAGGATATTATTTTATCCTCTACTCCATAACTAAATATTAATTTCATTCTATGTTCAACACTTGGTATTCCATTAGGTATCTTAGAAAAGTCAATCTTTGCTCCAGCTATCTTATCTTTGTAATTAAATGAACAATGATCTGTTGCGATTGTATCTATTTCTCCTAATTTAATACCTTCCCATAAAGCATTATTATCTTTCATTTCTCTTAGAGGTGGGGACATGACATATTTAGAACCCTCTAAACCATCCTCCCCCTTAATTTCATACCTTTTTTTATTTAACAAAAGATAATGAGGACATGTCTCAACAAAAATTTTAATGCCTTCCTGTCTGGCCTTTATTACAGCATCAAGTGCTATTTTTGAACTTAGATGTACTATAAACACAGGGTAATTTGTTTTTGTAGCTATTTTAATTAACGTATTTACTGACTCAAGTTCGATTTGGGAGTCCCTTGAGTCTTCATGATATTTTACGGCGGAGTGCCCTTCACTTAATAAGTCTTCTATATTTTTTAAAATTTTATCGCCATTTTCACAATGAAATGAAATTAGCGCTCCAAGTTCTTTAGCCTTTTTTAATGCCTTTTCAATCTCTTCCTCATTGACCTGAAGAGTATCTTTATACGCCATATACATTTTAAATGTTGTTATTCCTTGTCTTACCATATCCTCCATTTCAGACTCAACTTTTTCATTCCATTCACATAAAGTCATGTGGAATCCATAATCTGAATAACACTTATCTCTTGTTTTTTCTTCATAAATCTTTAACTCATCGCTTAGACTTTCACCTCTATGACAATTTACAAAATCTATTATGGTTGTGGTACCTCCGGCAATAGCTGCCTTAGTACCACTTTTAAAATCATCAGATGTTTTTATATTTGGTAGTTCTAGATCAAAATGAGTATGGGCATCAATCCCACCAGGAAGTATATAGCTTCCTTTTAAATCTATTACTTCATCACCATCTTTTTCTAATGAAAAACCTATAGATTCAATCCTTTCACCGTCAATTCTTAAATCACTTTTAAATGTCTCTTCAGTGGTTACTATATAACCTCCTTTTAAAACCCTACCCATAACTCATACCTCTTTCCTACTATTTATATTGAATTGATAATGCATGTTTTGGACATCTTGTTACACATAGTCCACAACCAAAACATTTATCTACATCTATTACAAGTTCTTCTCCAACTTCAATTGCATCATATACACAACTTGTTTTACATTGACCACATTTAATACAAGCATCTTGATCCACTACTGGAGCTATTGCTTCTGTTCTAAAGTTTCTATCTTCCATCTTTTTATGAGCTAGTCCAATTATTTCATTTACATCTTTATAACCATGGCTATCTAAGAATTCATTTAATTCTTTAGCTATCTTTCCATATATTCCAGGTCCTTTTAAGATAGCTTCTGTACAAACTTGAACTGCTGATGCTCCTGCCATTAACATTTCAGCTGCATCTCTTCCACAAGTTACTCCACCTACTCCTATTATTGGAATATTAACTGCTTGAGCAGCATCATAAATATTTCTTATAGCTACAGGTCTTATTGGAGCTCCTGATAACCATCCATATCCTGTTTTACTTCCCATTATTGGATATCCACTTTCAACATCTATTGCCATACATGGTCCTAAAGAGTTGATCATTACAAGTCCATCAGCACCAGCTTCTTCTAAAGCTTTTGCTATTTTTTGTATATCTGTATGTGGGCTCATTTTCATGAATACTGGGCAATCTAAAGCAGCTTTAGCAGCCTTCATAGCTTCTACTATTGGAGTTACATCTGTTCCAACATAGTGAGTTGATAATTCAACAGCATCTGCATAAGGTTTTACAAGTGGTGCAACTTCTCTTATTTGATCTGCTGAATATCCCATACTCACTATCATAGGAACTCCTGCTGACTTGGCTTTTTTATATTCTTCTTTAATCCATTGCTCTTTTGGTAATTCTGACCAAAGCTCTGTATTTAAAAATCCTGAATTTGTTCTTCCCATACAAGGTCTTGGTACTGGTGCTGGATCTACTGAAATAGTTTTTGTAACTAATCCACCTGCTCCACCTTTTACTGCTTCTATACAAAGATCTCCATCTTTAGCTCCTGGACCAGCAGCTGTGAATATTGGGTTAGCAAATTCCATTCCTAAAATGTTAACGTTTAATTTTGACATAACAAACACTCCTCTTAATCAATTAATTTCTCTTAATTACTTCCTTCAATAACTAAATCATCTTCTCTTATTTCTTCTTCAATTTCTCTAACTTCCTCTTCTATAGCATCTTGAGCATGTTCTTTATTACCTAAGACGTTAAAGAATATATTTAAAATTACAGCGGATAAACTTCCTGTTGTAATTCCACTATCAAATATTGTTTCTACCCATGATGGGAAATTGTGATAAAATCCTGGATTAGCAAGTGGAATCATTGCAAGCCCAACGCTTACAGCCACTATTACTCCATTCTTAGTACCATTAAATTCAACTTTACTTAAAGTTCTTATTCCACCAACTAAAACCATTCCAAACATTGCAAAACCAACGCCACCTAAAACCTGTTTTGGTATTGCTCCTATAATAGCTGCAAACTTAGGTACAAAACTTAATAATAAAAGTATTATCCCTGCATATACAGCAACAAATCTTGATTTAATACCTGTTAGTCCAACTAATCCAGTATTCTGTGCAAATGGAGTAATTGGGAATGTATTAAAAAATCCTGCTAATAATGTTGATATACCATCTGCTTTTAAGCCTTTTTTAATATTTTCTTCTGTAACTTCTTTATCAGTCATTTCATGAATAGCTATCATATTTCCAACTGACTCTGTCATTAAAACTAACATAATTAATACCATTGAAAGTATTGCTGAAGGTTCAAATGTAGGTGCTCCAAATTCTAATGGAAAATTCACACTAAACCATCCTGCACCACTTACTGCACTAAAATCAGCCATTCCAAATATCATTGCGATTATTGTTCCTATAACTATTGAGAATAAAATTGCTGCACTATTCCAAATTCCTTTTAAGTATTTGAATAATACTAATGTTATTACTAAAACTGTCATTGAAAGTGCCAAATCTTTTGGATCTACTGGTTGTACTTTACTATTAGTTATCCATTTTATACCTACAGGCATTATAGATATACCAATTACTAAAACAACAGTACCTGTAACAACCTTAGGAAAAAACTTTATTAATTTACCGAATATCGGAGCAATTAATATGCAAAACAATCCAGCTACTATTACAGCACCAAACACATTGGTCATAGCTAACTCTTTGCTACCGGTTGTTCCTGCAATTATTGCTAATATTCCCGAAACAGCTGCAAAGCTTGTACCCTCTATTATTGGGATTTTAGCTCCTGCAATCCTCTTAAGTCCCATACTTTGAATTAAAGTTCCTATACCAGCCATAAAAAGACCAGCACTTATAAGAAATACTATTTCTGAGTGATTAAGTCCTGCAGCTTCCCCTACCATCAAAGGAACTGCAACTGCTCCTGCACACATTGCCATAACATGTTGAAGTGAAAATATCCACGCCTTTGAAAATGATATTTTTTCATCAACTGGAGCTACTTTTTCCTTTCCAATTTCCTCTCTCATAACAAACAAACCCTTTCGCCTTAGATTCTATTCCACAACTTGCTACTAACTTCTCTAGATTTAGCTAAGATTTCTTCTTCGTTTATATTAAGAAGCTTGCCTTCTCTAACTAAAATTTTTCCATTAACTATAGTAGTATCTACTGATTTACCCATCATTCCAAATAGAATATGTGAATTTAAATTACTTCCATTCATTGGTGTTAGTGGATTGTAATCTACTATAATCACATCACCTACTGCACCCTTTTCAATTATTCCAAAAGTTCCATCAAAATGTTTTTCTGCAATCTTTCTATTATTTTCAAATAGCATCATTGGAGTTTCTCCCCAAGCTACTGATGGATTCTTTAAATGATGTTTGTGGATTATGTTTGCAACCTTCATTGATTCAAACATATCTGATGTGTAACCATCAGTTCCAAGCCCTACTGTTATACCTTTTTCTATAAGCTTAATAGCTGGTGATACTCCAACTGCATTTCCCATATTAGATTCTGGGTTATGAACAACTGTTGTACCAGTTTTTAGAATTAAATCTTGTTCATTTTCATCTGCATGAATACAATGAACTGCAATTGTTTTTTCACCTAATATATTAAATTTGTTTAATCTCTCTACTACCCTTATACCATGCTCTTTTAAGCATTTTTCTTCATCTGCTAATCCTTCTGCAACATGAATGTGATATCCACATCCTAACCCTTCTGTTGCTTTCACACATTTTTCTAATGATTCATCTGAAAGTGTGAAACTAGCATGCATTCCAAACATTCCTGATTTCATATTGCTATTACTTTCATTACAATGTTTTATATAATCTACATTTTCTTTTATACCTTCAAGTAAAATCTCTTCTCCATCTCTGTCAGATACCTCATAACAAAGTGAAGTTCTTATTCCAAGCTCTTCTGCTACCTCACCTATAGTAAATAAGCTTCCTTTAATTGCATTTGGACTAGCATGGTGATCAAAAAATGTTGTAACTCCATACTTTAAGCTATCCATTAAAGTACTATAGGCACTATATCTTACATCTTCAAGTGATAAACTCTTATCAAGTCTCCACCATAGGTTATTTAATATATCTAAGAAATCTTCTGATGTAGGTCCATCTAAATTCATACCCCTTGCAAAGGCACTATAAATATGACCATGTGTATTTATAAGTCCAGGCATTATAACCTTGTGGTTTGCATCTATATACTCACATTCTTTATATCTATCTAATATATCCTTAGTGTGACCAAAGTCTATTATTTTTCCATTATCTATAGCCACAGCCCCATCTTCGAAAAATGGGATTTCCTTGTTCTGAGTTATTAACCTTCCATTACCTACTACTACCACACAAATTCCCCCTATTTTTTTCTCAATACCTTACCTGCTTTTAACTTTTTATATTCCCCATTATCTATTACTACTTGACCATTTATAAGTACGTAATTTATTCCTTCTGGGAATTTAATTGGATCTTCAAAAGTTCCAAGGTCTTTAACCTCATCTTTATTAAATAAAACTATATCTGCAAAATATCCTTCTTTTAAAAGTCCTCTATCTTTTATGCTAAATGCACTAGCAGCCTTACTTGTCATCTTCATAACTCCTTCTTCAAGAGTTAAAACTCCAAGTTCTCTTACAAATCTTCCAAGTATTCTTGGGAATGATCCGTAAGCTCTAGGGTGTGGTCTTCCCGCTAAAAGCCCATCAGTACAAACATTTTGTTCTGCAAGCTTCATAAACTTTATTATATGTTCTTCCATTCCATAGTAATCAACCATACCAACCGCATTTTCTTCTTCAAGTAAAAGATCAAAAGTAGCATTATAAGGGTCTTTTCCTCTTAGCTCTCCAAGCTCCACTAGATTTTTACCTATAGCATCTTCATTTTTCTTATTTCTAACTGACGTTACATATATAGCATCTAATCCAGCAAAGTCAACAAAGTTATCCCATCCTTCAATACCATGCTCCATGTCATAGATCATTTTTTCTCTCATCTCTTGTGAAGCAAGTCTTTCCATAAGATTATCTGTTCCACCATCATGAGCCCATGGAGGTAATATAACACCAAGCATTGTACTTCCTGCTGCATATGGATATTGGTCAAAAGTAACTCTTATACCCTTTTTCTTAGCTTCATTAAATAGTTCAATTACTTCATCAATGTATTTCCAGTTTTTCTTACCACATACTTTAAAGTGTGAGAAGTGAACTCTTACACCTGATTTTTCTCCAATCTCAATTATTTCTTTCATTGATTTTATAATAGTATCAGCTTCGCTTCTTTGATGAACTACAAATACTCCATCAAACTCTGCAACAACCTTACACATTTCTATAAGCTCTTCAGTGTGTGAATAAGCACAAGGCATATATATAAGACCAGTTGAAAGACCATAAGCTCCTGCTTCCATCTCTCTTCTTGTTATTTCACACATTTTTTTTATGTCATCCTTAGTTGCTGGTACATTTCCAAGTCCAACTACTTCCATTCTTACATTTCCATGTGGCACTAAGTACGCTTCATTTAGTCCTACTCCATTGTCTTCCATCATTTTTAGATAGTTGTCAGTTATTTCATATTCCCAGTCTATTTCATCTGATTCACCATCTAAACCTGCTATGTTCTTTCTCCAAGGTGATATATATTCTTTTGGCAATGGTGCCATTGATATTCCATCTTGTCCTAATAATTCAGTAGTAATTCCCTGTCTAATTTTTATCTCATTAAATGGATTTTCTAATATCTTAAGGTCACTGTGTGAGTGAGTATCAATAAAGCCTGGGGCTATAACTAAGCCCCTAGCATCTATTGTTCTATCTATATTATCTTCACAAAGTCCATGTCCAATTTTTTCTATTCTCTCATCACAGATCAAGATATCTCCAATGTATCCTTTATTGCCACTTCCATCAGCTATAAAACCATTTTTTATTAATATCTTCATCTTAAAAACCACCTTTTATTTGTTATAAACTGATTCTAATATTCCATAGTATCCTTCTGCCCCAATAAATAATTGCTCTTGTTCTATATATTCATCAATTGTATGAGCTAAGTTTTCTTTTGATGGTCCAAAACCAATTGTTCTTATTCCTGCTTCACCAGCATAATGTGAACCATTTGTACAGAATGAATATTGAGTTATTTCTGGATTTATACCTGCACGCTTTAACCCTTTATAAGCAGCTTGTACAAACTCATCATCTTCACTATATAACCAAGCTGGGAAGAATCTTTCGCCTTCAATTACTTCACCTGTGTAACAAGTTTCTCTACCTATTGCATATGAAACCTTAGCATTTAATTCTTTATCTTCTTTCATAAGCTCGTCTATAATCTTTTGGATTGGAGCTAAAACTTCTTCTTTAGTTTCTCCAACTAAAAGTCTTCTATCAAATGTTGCTCTGCAATAGTCTGGAACTACAGATGCACCAGGATATGGTGATGATTTAATATCAGTTAATACAAGAATTCCTTTTCCAAGTACATCATGTACAGGAGTTTCTATATCTTGAATTCTTTCAATTATTTTTGACATTTTATATACTGCATTTACTCCCTTTTCTGGGTTAGCTGAGTGAGCTGGTTTTCCGAAAGTCTCAATAACTATTTCAGCTCTTCCTCTTTGTCCAATTTTTAAATTTAATTCTGAAGATTCACCAATAACTACGTAGTCTGGTTTAACAGCTTCACTTATCTTTCTAGCTGACACACCTTCAAATATTTCTTCATGAACAACACCAGCAACAAAAATATCTCCTTCAAAATCTTTTTTGAAATCTTCTGCAAAGTAAGCCGCAGCTGCTATCATAGCTGATGTTTGTCCTTTCATATCTGAAGCGCCTCTACCATATATTTTTCCATCAACTATTTCTCCACCAAATGGTGCATGAGTCCATTTTGAATCATCTGGTACCGGAACAGTATCAATATGTCCATCAAAAAGTATTGTTTTTCCTGGTTTGCTACCTTTTATATGTCCAATTACATTTCCATAGCTATCTACAAAGCACTCATCATATCCTAATTCTTTAAATCCTTTTTTAATAGCTTCTACTACGTTTCCTTCTTCTCCTGAAACTGATTGATTTCTGATTAAATCTTGGCATAATTTAGTTAATGTTTCTTTTCTTTGATTAGTAAGCATCTTTTCTCCTCCTATAACTCTCTTTATTAGCATTCGCTATTCCAAACGATTTCTCTATATTTTTCAGGATCTGTATCCCCTTCTGTACTAAATAAAAGAACTCTTGAATTTTCATCTAACTCTAAAGCTTCTTTTAAGTCTTTATAATCTTCATTTGTCATGATTTCATATAAAAGACCTGTTGTAACTGCACCAGATTCTCCAGAAGTTACTTTTTCATCTCCTTTTAATGGGTTACCAAGTATTCTCATACCTTTAGCTGATACCCAATCTGGACATGATACGAAAGCTGTTGAGTGATTTTTTAGAACTTCCCATCCAATAGTGTTTGGTTCTCCACAAGCAAGTCCTGCCATTATTGTTTGCATGTCTCCTCCAACAAATCTTGGTTCTCCATCATCTGCTATTGCTGATTTATAGAAGCAATCGGCTAAGTTTGACTCAACAATAACTGTTTTTGGACACTCATCTCCAAATTGTGATGCAAAGAATCCTTGAACAGCACCTGCAAGTGAACCTACACCAGCTTGTACAAATATATGTGTTGGTTTAAGTACTTTAATAGCATTTAATTGATCTAACGCTTCTAATGCCATTGTTCCATACCCTTGCATTATCCATGCTGGGATTTTTTCATATCCTTCCCAAGCAGTATCTTGTACCATTAATCCATTATGTTCATCTGCATATTTAGCAGCTAATCTAACAGCATCATCGTAGTTTAACTCAGTAATACTAGCATCAGCACCTTCAGCTTTAATATTATTTAATCTTTCAAGTGATGATCCCTTTGGCATGTATACAACTGATTTTTGTTTTAATCTATTAGCAGTCCATGCAACTCCTCTTCCATGGTTACCATCTGTTGCCGTAACAAATGTAATTTCTCCTAATCTATCTTTAACCTCATCTGAAGTTAACTTTTCATAAGGTAAATCTTTTATATCTTCACCTAATGTATCTGCTAGGTGTCTTCCCATTGCAAAAGATCCACCTAGAACCTTAAATGCATTTAATCCAAATCTATAAGATTCATCTTTTAAATATATTCCTTTAAGACCAATTTTCTCAGCTAAATTATCTAATTCAACTAATGGTGTTTTATCATATTCAGGAAAACTTTCATGAAAGTTTTTTGCTCTTGATACTTCTTCTTTACTTAAAAATTCTATACAGCCTTCTTTATCTGTTTTTGGTAATGTATTTAGTTTCCATAATATTTTTTCCATTATGCTTCCTCCCGTATCCTCTTCTATTTTCAAAATTTATCTCTATGCTTATTTTAAAAGCAATCCTTGTGCCAACTTTTACTATTTTTTATATGAATTTCCGATATATTTCTTCCTATTCTTACTTAATTCCAAAAGTTTTTGTATATGTTTACACGAACTTATACAGTAATTTCTTCTTTATTCGCTATCTAAAATAATTTATTATCAAAATGATAAATCCATTATCATTTTGATAATCTATTCAAATTAGTGAATTTATGGTTAATAAACAAGAAAAAAGCAACAATCATTATCATTTTGATAATGATTGTTGCTTTTTCTTATTGTTCACCTATTTTTCTATATAAAGTTGCAATACCTATTCCTAATTTTTTTGCTGCTTTTTTCTTACCAGCGGTATCCCATCCATAGATATCCAGTGCTTTATTTATATATTCACTTTCTATATCCTTAAGTTCTCTTATTTCTTCTGATGTTTCTGTTATATTATTAAGACTTGTTTTTTCTTCATCAATATAATCTAATACTGTTTGAGGCAGCATGTCTAATGTAACAATTCCATCATCTCCACTTAGATTAACCATAAATTCAACAACATTTTCTAACTCTCTAACATTTCCCTTCCACTCATAAGACTTTAGCTTTTCTATTACCTCTTCACTTACCGTATGAACATACTTATTAAATATTTTATTGTATTTTTTTATAAGCTCATACATAATAAGCTCAATATCCCCATCTCTTTTCCTAAGTGGTGGTACTTCAATAGGTATAACATTTAATCTATAATATAAATCCTCTCTAAACTTACCTTCTTCAACTAACTTTTTCAAATCTTTATTAGTAGCTGCTACTACTCTTATATCAAGATTTATAAGTTCATTCGAACCAATCTTAACTATTGATCTCTCTTGCAGAACTCTAAGCAATTTTACTTGAAGATAAAGAGGCATGTCTCCAATTTCATCTAAAAATATTACTCCTTTGTTTGCAAGCTCAAACTTACCTACACGCCCGCTTGAACTAGCTCCAGAGAAAGCTCCTTTGACATATCCAAAAAGTTCACTTTCAAGAAGACTTTCTGGTATTGCTCCACAGTTTATAGCTATAAAGGGCTTATTTTTACGACTTCCCTCTGCATGTATAGCCCTTGCTACTAACTCTTTTCCTGTTCCACTTTCACCATTTATAAGCACTGTAGATTTAGAGTATGCTATCTTTTTTATTTTTTTCTTAAGTTGTGTCATCACTATTGATTCTCCAACTATTTCATCACAATTTATTTTATTATTTCCATAAGTTAAATTAACTACATCATCTTTTAGGTGCTTCAACTCATTAAAAATCAATATTTTTTCACAATTATTTCTATTTATATAATTGTGTACCATTTTTCCAACAACTTTATAAGGAACTCCCCTTATATATAATTCAAATATATTTCCCCCGGGAAAATAATCTCCAGTTATCTCTTTTACTTGAATATATTCTCCAACTACCTCTGGCTTTAAATTTAAAGTCCTAAGAGCTTTATTATTTATTATCTTTATATTATTCATTCCATCTATAGTTATAATTCCATCATTAACTGAATTTACTATATCCTTAAAAAATTCTAAATGTCTTTTATTCTTTAATATCTCATTTTGTTCTATTAATTTTATTGCAATAAACTCTGCTATTTGCTCCAAAAAGCTCATTATAGTATCAAAATTTGATATTAAGTGCTTCTTTTGCTTTTCTGTTGAACATACAAACCCTATTACTCCAAATATTAAATTTTCATATTTTATTGGAACACATATTTCCATATGTTCTTTACAATTCCCTTTATTCATACAATCCTTACAAAGAAAATCCTCTCCTGGCTCCTCTATAATTTTTGCTTCTCCAGTATATAATGCTTCTTTGTAAACATAACCTGCAGATTCGATATTTTCTCCTACTCCATCTTTATATATTCCTGTACCTGCTATTCTCTGCATATCATAATCAACGATTTCTACATCCAATTTTAATATGTTAGATAATAAGTTTGCATATTTATTTACTACATCTGAAATATCTTTTAAATTTATCTGCATCATTAAAGTTAGTTCCCCTTTTCTATGAATTTTGTAATGCCTTCTTCTTCACATCCTGTAAATGTGCTAAAGTCCCATTGTTTTTAACCAATAATATTTCTGATAAAATACTTAAAGCAATCTCTTCTGGTGTACCATCTGATATATCAAGTCCAATTGGTGCATGCATTCCTTCTATTAAATATTCAGAAAACCCTTCTTGTAATATTACTTCCTTTAATTCTAGCACTTTCTTCATACTACCAACTACACCAAGATAATTATAATTTTTATCAATTAAATTCTTAGCCCAATAAGTATCGCTCTTATGACCTCTTGTAGCCACTACTATATAACTATTATTAAAATTCAAACCACTTAACTCATTTATATCATTAGCAATTATAAACTTATCTATATTTTTAAAAGCATCATAATCCTTTAATTCTTCTCTATCCTCAATCACAATTCTTCTAAAATTCATGCTATCAGTTAATCTACATATACTTTGAGATATATGTCCACCACCAAATATAATTAAGCTTGGTTTAGGCTCAAAGACTTTTATATACCCTTCTACTGCTCCACCACATACCATTTTAACCTTTCCACCAGCATTTAAATCATATTCAAACTTCTCACCTTTACCTATTTCTAAGCATTCTACAGCTCTATTGGTAACAACGTGCTCTATTGCTCCCCCTCCAATTGAACCAACTATTTTTCCATATTCATCAACACTCATCATAGACCCATTTTTTCTCGGTGTTGACCCATTAGCCATGGTTATAGTAACTAAAGCCATCTTTCTTCCATTTTCTAATCCATCTATAATACTCTTTAATACCTTCTCATCCATTACTTATTCCTCCATTGTTTCCCAATCATTATACCTTCTAAAACTGCTCCACCTATACATCTTGCCTTGTCAGAAATTAAATCACAATTTTTCTTTTGGTTAGTCCTTGGATCTATATCTGCTATTTTAAGACCTTTCTTTACATAAAACCCATCTCTTATCATGCCTCTTATTACACCAGTTAATGATGCCTTAACAGGATTATCACCAACAATACATATAGTCTCTCCCTTTTCAGCTATCTCTCCAATATCTTTTATTATTTTTAGCTTTCCTTCACAAGGAGAATATACTACTCTTTCAATTCCATAACCTTCTATTATTCCTGGAATCCCAGTATTTTTAGCAGCTGGTCCATTAAAAATTAATCTTCCTAAGTTATGTCCTCTATTGGTTTCAATTACTATATCAACATCCTCACCAGCTACATAACCAGGTCCTAAGGCTACAGTTATATCAGCCATACCCTTATTTGTTCCTATATTCTTTTTACAAAGAGTTGCATCCACAACAGCCATTGGTTTTAGCTTTTTTATTATGTCACCTGAAGTATCATTGATAACGCAAACCTTATTCTCATTTAATATACCAAAAATTTCTTCATATGAATCAGCTCTCTTACCAATAATATCTTCAACTTGAAACTCCTTCTCATATATTGCTTCACTTAAACACACTCTTCTTCTTATAGATGTAGGTTTCTCTATTTCTAAAGCAACAACCTTAAATCCTGATCTATGTAATTTTTGAATTGCACCTGTTGCAATATCTCCTGCACCTCTCACTACCACTATTTCATCCATTGCATTCTCTCCTTACATAACTTACTTAAATTACTCAAATCCTCTACTGTATCAACATCAAAAAACTCAAAATCTGAATCAAAAGTTACAAAGGTTACCTTGTCCAAATTATTTCTTATGACAGGCCTTCCTCCAATATCTCCACTTAATGACATTAATTCATTCTTAAAATCACTTGAAAATATTACAGGACTTTTATTTTTCCCATTAACTTTTGGCACAATTATGCCTCCATTTTCATTAAACGTTTGCATGAGTTTTTTTATTGTTTCCTTTTTTAATAGAGGTTGGTCACCAGTAAAAAACATATATCCTTCACTTAATATTGGAGAATGCTTCAAAGAAATTTTTATTCCTTCACTCTGCCCATAATGAGCATTTTTATTGTATAAAGTAAATACGTCGTGTTTTATTCCAATTTCTTTTACCTTATTATCTTTATAAACTAAAATAATCTTTTTGAATCCTATAGATTTTACACTTTCTACAACCCATTCAACTAGTGGTTTTCCATAGAAATCTAATAAAAGCTTATTTTTTCCCATTCTTTTACCTTGCCCAGATGCCAAAATTATTGCTAATATTTTAGTCACCTCCAATAGAAAAGTTAAAATACTCTTTTTTTCTTAAACTACCTCCAATAATCTTAAGTGAATTATTGCTTTTACTACCTAATATTTCAAGCAAATTTAATGCCACTCGTTTACTTTTTTCATCCTCAATTCTGTTTAAAAATAGTATTTTCTCTCCTATTGAATTCTTAAATAATCCCTTTGGACTTTTTATTATCTTTGCAATAATTTCTGGTGTTATTTCATCACCAATTTTACATTTACATACCTCATTGAATATCTCAATCCTATGAATATTTTCCTCACTAATTTTTTCACCAATAATATGCATTGGTATTATTCCTATAGTTTTAGTAGTTTCATTTAAAATTACTGGCTCAGTATCATTCCATCCTTTAAGTGGTTTTCGTTTTGATCCATCACTTTCAAGGATTATATAGTCAAAATCACTAATATATTTCTTTATCCCTAGTATATCTCCGGAAACTTTATTACCACTTACTTTCTCTCCAGCAATAAATGTTCTTCCAATTTTGATATTAACCTTATCATTTTCATCTAAGCAAAAAAAATAATCTACTTGATTCTCTTTAGGAAAAAACATCTTTGTTGTTGTGGATATAAGAACTTTTTTATCTTTAAGCTCATTAGCTAAATTATATACAAAAGTAGTTTTTCCACCTGAACCAACAACTGATATAACCTCTCCTTGTTTTATATTAATTAAATTTTCTAAACTAATACTCAATATTCTCTCCCCATTTCCTTATCCTCTATATTATTTTATAGTTTAAATCAAACTCTTTCAATTTTCTTAAATTATTGTAAATTTTTTGAATAGTTCTAGTTTTAATAATCTAATTTAAATACTCTACCAGATATCTAAAAAAGTTTATATTATAATTATAAAATTAAATTGATAAAGAATATATTAATAAAAATTGTAATACAACATTATTTTTTATTATTAACTTTATTTGAATTATTTAAAAACATTTCTTTTTTAAGTAGGTAAATTACTCAAACCTCTCAGTAAATTATAGACTTTTTTACATTTACTGTGTAAAATGTTAACGTTATTGTTTAAACAGATTAGCTCAAGGGGGAGACATAATGAAAAAAATATTAATAAGCTCTTTAATAGTTGTAACAGTATTATCACTATCTTATGGAGTAAAAAAACATTTTGAGGTAAAAGAATTAGAAAACAAAATCTTAGCTACAAATATTGTAAATAATTCAAATTCCGAAACAACCAGTAAAAATTCATCTAAAAAACAAAATACAGATAGTTTAGAAAATAACACTATTGAATCAAAAGATAAAACTGAAAATTTAAGTACTGATGAAAGAGAAGAACCTTCAATAGTTACAATTTCTAATGGCGGTTATATACCAGATGAGTCTAAAGAAAAAGAGTTTTTAAACTCCGTAGTTAAATCTGAAAAAGAAAAAGGGAAAAATCCAATAGTTGTAAATGTAGATTCCCAAGGTTTTGCTCATAGAATTGCTATAGTAGAAACAAAAGAAATAATTAAAGATATAGGAGTTCAGCCTTTAGAAGATGAATACTATTCAACTTATGAAATGAAAACTTATCCTTACTTAGTTGGTATAAACGTCCAAGGTAACGGAAATTTATTAAAAGAGTTAAAACCTAATGATGTTCTAATATTCCCTATTCATGAAGGTGACCATATAGCTACTAACGCCTTATATTGGACTGATTCAAATGGTAAGCTTGGTTATTTTGATTTATACCTTGCAAATAATTACTAGATTATATTAATCTATTTTTATATTTACAAAAGATGATTTATTAATTGAAAATCGCTCTAAAGTAACTATTTTCCTTTAGAGTGATTTTAGAGAGATAATACTTTAATTTGTGTAAATTTATTTTCTGATTAGCCTAATAGAATGATATTTTTTGTATAAATAAAAACATCTAATCAAGATTGAAACACCAAATTACGGAATCTATCTTTTTAAGATCAAAATAATAAAATATATTTAATATACTTATTATTAAAAAGCTACTTTAAATATCTTTTTAATTCTTAATATCTCTTCTTCAGTTAATCCAATTATTATAGAAATTAAATTTAATTCCTGATCTAATGATTGACATTCTAAGTCTAACTGCCTTTATAATTCTTTTTTCCTAAAATTTCAACTTTTTCAATTTAATAATTATTCAGTGTGCTCCCAATACTCCTCTTCTGTCTCTTGTCCACCTAACCAATCTGGCTTTTCCGCTTCTTTATTTCTATTACTTAAATCAAAACATTCATATTCTACATATAAACTTTCATATTCTTTATCATATTTATTATCTTTATAAGTATAATATTTTTTAACGCCTTCATTTTTATCTATCTTTTTAACTTCTTTATTATTAATCTCATATATAGATTCAGCATAAATACTACCAAATTTATTATCTTTAATTTTTTCTAAAACTTTAATATTGTTTTTAGTTGTTTCTTCATTAAATGGGGATTCAATTTTATAATGCTCTAACAAAACATTATATTCCTTTAACTTAAATAAACAATTAAAATACATCCTTAAATACTCATTATAAACTTTTTTCTTATTCTTCAACTTTTCACATAATTTATAAAATATATCTCTAGCTTCTCTAAATTTATTGTTATAGTATAATGAATATGCATATAAATAATTAAATCTATCTAAATTTTCTTTATTATTTTTAAATTCATCTGTTTTTAAGAATTCCTCGCATATTTTTAATGCTTCTTCATTGCTTTTATTAATCAACAACTTACATTCTACAATCTTATTTAGGTATCTAATTCTAGGTTTTAAATTATATGCTTTATTAAACCAGCCTGCTGCCTCCTCCTTAAATTCATCATAAATTCCAAGATTTAATCTATGTCCTTGACTATCTTGAGTTTTCTTTAAATTTTCATCAACTACGAATTTAAGTATAAATTGTCCTATAAGTCTATATAATTTAGGTGATTCTCCAAGGCTACTCATAGATTCTAAAAATTTATATATGATATTATTTTTATAATATAATTTTGATATCTTATCAAAATTATATAAGTCACTTTTTTCAATATATTTACCTTTTAATGCTAATTCTATGTCTTTAAATGCTTCTTTATAATTTAATAATTTTACATTTAATATAGCTCTATTTAAATATAATACACTATCATCATTTTTTTTATCAATTGATTTATTAGCATAAATCAATGCTTTTTTTAGGCAACTTTCATAGTTATTATTTTCCAAAAGATATTTATTACTTATATCATAGTAAATTTTAGATAGCATATTACATACTTTATAATCACCTCTCCCTTTTTCTATGCATTTCCAAAACTCGTTTTCTAATTGATTTATATTTCCACAAAGACCCAATTCATCGAAATTTGTTGCATAGTCTTCTAACATGATATCACAATACCTACTTGATATAGATTTTTTAATCCTATTAATATCATCAATATAATTTTTTAAAAATTCTACTCTTTTATTATTTAATATAAGCTTTCTATAACAAATAATTTTTATAATTAAAAGATGAATTATATCATCAAAAATATATTCAAAATCATATAGATAGTTATATTTTATTTCTATAATCTTGTCTGATTCACTTAAATAATATAAACTAACTTCTTCGATTTTCTTTTTATAAGACTCATTCTCTATTTCTAATAAATTAAAAAACTTAAAATAGTTAATATTCTTTTCAAAACAATGTACAAACTCTTTGACATTTGATATATTATTTTCTAGCTCTTTCTGAACTAATTTATCTAAAGCTATTTCCAAAGAATTTACCAACCTATCTTTTTCTTCACTTTTCAAAGCTTGAATCTTCTCCTTTAAATTATTGAAATATATTTTTTCCAATTTAAAAGAAGATTTTTCTTTAAGAATCTTATCATATAATTCAATTGCTTCTTCACTACTCACTTCTTTTTTAGAAATAAAGTCTTGAACTTGATTTTCTAAAGTCTCATTCATTAAAATACCTCATAAACATATTATTCTATATAATATATTTTATTAACTTTATACTTATAACTTTAAATATATGATAAATATATTTTTTATTTATCAATGCTAAATCCACTTAAAATAAATAGTCTTCGGCTCAGCTGGAGGTTTGTCATTTTCGGGCACGGTCCTTTTTTACTAGCTACGCCTAAAGTCGTATGTTCGGTCAGACACATGCGATATTTCTACTTGTCATCCTTGAAAGAGTTTATATCATCAATTGTAAGTTGTTCTGAAAGTTTGTCTTCTTGCAATTATTGCTCTATATATTCTTTTATTTTCTTTGTATTTTTTCCAACCGTATCAACACAATATCTTCTAAACCACAATTTTCTATTTATTCATTTTTATTACACAGTCTCCCTATTTTCGTATATCATTAAACTACTTTTTCCATTTAAAAATCCCATAAAACTTGCTACACTAATCTTTTGTGGAATTTCTATAAGCATATGTATGTGATTAACACACACCTCAGCTTCTCTTATATTTACAGTTCCATTTTGTATGTAATAAACTATGTACATTATTCATTTTGAATGTCCTACTTCTGATATTTTATACAGTTGCCAGATAGCATTTTTATTATACCAGAAGGAGTTTTTTATTATCCTCAAGCTATACGCTCTTTTGAATCCCATGTCTAACGTTGGATTTTCTAAATATAATAATAAAAACGGCTATTAAGTCATTTTTATACTAAGTTATAATAAAGTAATTATTTAAATCTAATTTATTTTTACTTTTATTAATATTTAATTTTGATGTATTGTTTATGATACAATTAGGATAAATTCCATTATATATTTCTTCAAACAAATCAACTATAGCATTATAATAATCAATGCATTAATTTAAAACATATAATATTCTATATCTACATTTAAATCACTAGCGTATTCTGTTTTTATCACACCTAATATAGTTTTTTGATTTTCCTTATTGATAATTTCTTGTTTAAGAATAACCTTCAAATTATTTTCCTTTGCATCAACCTTTACTCAAGCACTTTATATTATTGTATTAATCCAAACTATTCCCAGTTAAAGTAAATTTAATTTTATACACATAAATTTTATATAAAATTAACTTCTTACTATATACTCACCAAAAAAAATCGAACTACTTTTCTCCCCTTTTTCTCATGGTTTTCATTACCCTTTTTCTTTTTCGACTTTTAGAGATTTACTTAATTGTCTAACTGGATTTATAGCTATTCATCTTAATTCTCATTCCAAATTTCTCCCACAAAAAACCCGCACCTTTCCGCTTAATTCCCTCCCCATTTTTTCACGCAAAAAACCCTCCAAAGGATATTCTTTTATTCCTCCAGAGGGTACTTATTTTTTTCTTTTTATTTCCTTATAAGCTATCCTAAAAAATCTATTCTATTTCGACTTTCTTGGTTCCGGTTAAGCTTTCAAGGTATTTTTTCGAGTTTAATGTAACTTTACAATTATTGTACTCACCCCAAAAAGTCACCCCAAAACATCCCCCTACACCTCGCTTGTCTTGGTACACTCCCCAAATTATCGAACTACTTTTCTCCCCTTTTTCTCATGGTTTTCATTACCCTTTTTCTTTTTCTACTTTTAGAGATTTCCTTAATTGTCTAACTGGATTTATCGCTATTCATCTTAATTTTCATCCCAAATTTCTCCCACAAAAAAACCGCCCAAAACAAACCGGTCTTTTCAACCTACCGTCACAATCTTACTCCCCAATTATATCTTTTCTATCACGTCTCTGACCTATCTATCCCTGATATATCAAAGCTCATCTTCATCTAAGCACTTATATCATGTAAGCTATCCCCAAATACCCTCGCACCTTTCCGCTTAATTCCCTCCCCATTTTTTCACACAAAAAACCCTCCAAAGGATATCTTTTATTCCTCCAGAGGGTACTTATTTTTCTTTTTATTTCCTTGTAAGCTATCCTAAAAAAATCTATTCTATTTCGACTTTCTTGGTTCCGGTTAAGCTTTCAAAGTATTTTTTCGAGTTTTATGTCTCTTTACATTATTTCTTAATTAACTTCGCAACATTTTCAATATGTGCTGTGTTAGGGAACATATCAACAGGCTGTACTTCTAAAGTTTTATAGCCATTCTCTTCTAATATTGCTAAGTCTCTTCCTAATGTACTTGGGTCACAACTTACATATACTATTTTCTTAGCATTTATGTGAGTTATTGCATCTAATAATTTTTTATCGCATCCTTTTCTTGGTGGGTCTACTACAACCACATCAGCTTTTACTCCATTATTTATTAAGTCTGGGATTACTACTTCTGATTCACCAACAAAGAATTCTACATTTTCTACATTATTTTCTTTTGCATTTATCCATGCATTATCTATTGCTTGTGGAATTATTTCTACTCCATAAACTTTTTTAGCTTTTTGTGATAGGAATAATGTTATTGTTCCTGTTCCACAATATGCATCAAATACTTCTTCATTTCCTGTAAGTTCTGCATATTCTAAAGCCTTACCATATAAAACTTCAGTTTGAACAGGATTTACTTGGAAGAATGATAATGGAGATATATTAAATCTGAAATCGCCTATGTAGTCTGATATTGTATCTTCTCCCCATAGAGTTTTACTTTCTAATCCTAATATTACATTAGTTTTCTTTGAGTTTATATTTTGTATAACGCTCTTTATTCCTGGAATATTCTTAACCATTAATTCTACAAACTCTTCTTTATGAGGAAGTTTTTCTCCATTAGTAACTAAGACAACCATAACTTCATTAGTAGTGAATCCTCTTCTTATCATTATGTGTCTTACTATTCCCTTTTCATCATATTGTCCATCCACATTATATGGTCTTATATTAAATTTCTCTATCCACTCTCTAGTAAGCTTAACAACTTTATCCCCTATTTCATCTTGAATTAAACAAGATTCCATATCAATAATGTCATGACTTCTTGGAGCAAAGAATCCAATTTTAACTTCTCCATTTATTAAACCTATTGGAAGCTGAACCTTATTTCTATATCTCCAAGGATCTTCCATTCCTAAAGGATACTTAACTATGCTAGAATCAAGCTTTCCTATTTTGCTAACACAATCCTTAACTCTATCCCATTTAAAATCTAACTGAGCTTTATAAGAAGCATGTTGAAGCTTACATCCACCACATCTTTTATAAATAGCACAAGCTGGGTTAACTCTCTCAGGAGAAGCTTCTACAACTTCAAGAAGTTTTCCATAAGCAAAGTTTTTATTAACCTTTACTATTCTAACCTTAACCTTTTCTCCAGTTAAAGCTCCTTCAATGAATATAGGAAACTTATTATCAATCTTAGCTATTCCTTCCCCCTCATAACCTTGAGAAATTATATCAAAAACATATTCTTTATTCTTTTCAACCATGCACCAAAACTCCCTTATGTATATTTTTATCATCTATATTATGTTCATCATTTCAAAACTAGTTTTCACTTATATAAACTTAATTTTTACTTAGTAAATAAAAATCTAATCTTTAAATAGACCTTTCTTTAATTTTTCAAATTATAAAATCTAATACTAAGTTCTAAAATCAAGTTACAACTAACTTATATAGCTTATCATATGATATAAGCTTTTACAACGCATCATTCCTATACAATACTCCAAAGCTAAATGCATAACTATATTGCTTATTAACTATTGACCTACTAATAACTTAAAGGCTTATTTATTTTTTAGATAATACGGAAAAATCATCTTAACAAGCAATTAGTATTTCATTATCTATGTAAGAATGATAGCGTTAAGATACTTTTTCTGTCTGAGCGTTAGCGAGTTTAAAAGTATTAGCTATTATTCTGGAATAGATAATAGAAATACGTTGTGAAGTTAAGTAGATTTTGAAGTTTATCTAAAAAATAAATACTACTTTAAGTTATTATCAACCTCTTCGCCTATTATCTTTATACCTTTTTCTATATCTTCTTTTGATACTCTTGTAAATCCAAGCCTTAATGTATCCTTTGCATTATTTTCATGGCCTATATTCTTATCTTCAAATTTTCCTATATTTAAGTTTTTCTCTTGGAAAATTTCTATAGCAATATCTTTTTCTTCACAAACTCTATTTTTGAAGCTTTCTACATAAAATAAATCTCCAGGCATAAAAAGAACTCCTCTTTTATAGCACTTATCTAAAAGTTCTCTTGTATCTACCCCTTTTATTTTTATAAAAATATGAAGTCCACCTTCACCCCAAATCTCCGCTTGAGGTATATACTTTTCTATAACCTTCTTTGTAAATTTATATTTTTGCTTATAAACTTTTCTAACCTTTTTTATATATTTTTCAAAAGCTCCACTTATCATAAAATCATAAAGAATTCCTTGATCCAAAAATGAGCTATGAATATTTCTACATCTTTTCACACTTTCTAATACTTCTATTATTCTTTTATCTCCATAAACCCATCCTATTCTAAGCCCTGGAAATAATATCTTTGAAAAACTTCCTATATAAATAACTCCATTACTCTCTCTATCTAATGAAGCAAGTGGAATTGTTGGGGCACTCTCATATAGAAGTTCCTCATTAAATCCATCTTCTATTATTGGAATTCCAGCCTCTTTTAAAATTTTATATACTTCTTCCCTTTTTTTTATAGATGCTACAATCCCTGTTGGATTGTGATATGAAGGTATTAAATAAGCAAATTTAATTTTCTTATTTTTAATTTTTTCTTTTAAATCATCAATATTCATTCCGTCTCTAGTCATATTGACGCCTATTATATTTAGTTTGTGAGTTTTCATTATTTTTAAAGCAGTATTATGAGTTGGATTTTCACAAAGTATATAATCACCTTCTTCGGTGAAAGATGATAATATCATGTCTAATCCTTCTGTAAAGCCATTTGTGACTATTATTTCCTTATCATAAGAATAAGCTCCTTTATCTCCCATATACTCCTTTAAATAATCTATAAATGGCTTATATCCAACAGCATAACCATAGTTCACTATCTTATGTTTCTCTAAGGCAATTCTATTTAAAAAAGCTCTTTTAAGTTCTTCTATATTAAATAGATCTCCTTCTGGAGCAATACTTTTAAAAGAAATCATACCTTTTTCCCACTTATATTCACTTTTTAAAATATCAAATTTCTCTGCAAGCTTTCCATATTCATTAGTTGATTTACTCCAATCAATTTCCCAAGAATTATTTTCACCTTTATTATTCTTATTAGAAACTAATTTAATTTTTGAATTCTCATAATTAACTATATTAGAAACTCCACTTTTAACAAAAGTCCCTTTTCCCTTGGTAGTTTCAATTAAACCTTCACTCTCTAAAATCTCATAAGCAGCCATAACAGTATTTCTTCCAATTGATAACACACTACTTATCTCTCTTGATGAAGGAAGCTTGCTACCTTCTATTAGAACTCCTCTACTTATAAGACCTCTAATATAATCAGCTATCTCTATGTATTTTTTCTTTTCTCCACTAAAAGTCAAATTTTTAAACATAACTTCCTCCAAGATCATCACTATAAAGCTCTAACTTCATAGATATATCACTTAAAATTCTTATCATCATCTCAAATCTTTAGACTAAATAAATTTTATCACATATGATTTTTTTTATATACATACTTACCATATAACTTCCAGTATAAATTTTTAAGTTAATACACATCCTATAAATGTTGATTTTTCAACAAGAGGTTCTTAACTTAAGGAGGTTTGTTTGTTATGAAACATAATTCAAGTATCGGATGTACAGTTATTGAATGTAAGCACCATTGTAATGAGGACAATTATTGTACTCTAAACCAAATTCAAGTTGTAAAAAACACTGCTGATCCTAAATGTGCAGAGTGTACAGATTGTGGAAGCTTTGAGAAAAAATAATTAAAACTCACATTCGTTTTTAACACCAAAAAGGAGGCTAAATTTAGCCTCCTTTTTTCTACATAAGCGGTGCAAATACTCTTATTACCGCTCTTAATATTCTTGTTGGTAATTTAATTTTACTGCAATCGTTCATTGTTATTCGCTGACACTTTTCTAAAGTCTCTAAATAATCTTTCTTAATCTGCATAACAGATTTAGTCTTATATAGCCAAACTCCACATTCAAAATGAAGATATAAACTTCTATAATCCATATTAATAGATCCTACTGTACCAACCTCATCATCTGATACAAATGTCTTTGAATGTATAAACCCTGGAGTATATTCATAAACCTTAACTCCAGCCTCTATAAGTTGAGGGTAATAGGCTCTTGTAACTATATGCGCATACCATTTATCTTCTATATGAGGTGTTACAACTCTAACATCCACTCCACTCTTAGCTGCAAGTGTTAAAGCCGTTACAAGCTCATTATCTACGATAAAGTAAGGAGTATTTATATAAACATAATCCTTAGCCTTATTTATAATATTTAGATAAACATTTTCTCCAACAATTTCATCATCTAATGGGCTATCTCCATAAGGTTGAACATACCCATCACTCTCAAACTCTTCCTCATGATAAAAATATGGATAATATTTTTCATAAGATTCTCTTTCTCTATCATCTATATTGTTAAAATTCCAAGTTTGTAGAAACATTACCGTGAGATTCCAAACAGCATCTCCCTTAAGCATTATAGATGCATCTTTCCAATGTCCAAATCTAACAATCTCATTTATGTATTCATCACCTAAATTTATTCCACCAGTAAACCCTGTATGTCCATCTATAACTGTAATCTTTCTATGATCACGATTATTCATTCTTAATGATAATAATGGCACAAATGGATTGAACACCATACACTTAATACCCTTAGATTCTAAAACCTCATTATACTTATATGGTAGTGTACTCAAACACCCCATATCATCATATACAAACCTAACCTCTACCCCTTCTTTAACCTTTTCTTCTAGTATATTCAAAATACTATTCCACATCACACCTTCATGAACTATAAAATATTCCATAAAAATATAGTGTTTGGCCTTCTTAAGTTCTTCTTTTAGTCTCTCAAAGAACTCTTCTCCCGGCGATAGATACTCTGTTATTGTATTTTTATATACTGGAAATTGTGAATAATCAGCAATATATCTAGATTGATTTGCAATACTTTTATCTATCCTTTCTAATTCCTCTAGAACTTTACCATCATTATATAAAAGATGTTCCGTTTCATCATAAGATGCCTGTATTTGCTTTCTAAAAGTCTTACTTGTTTTATTCCCCCCAAATATTAAATAAAATAGTCCACCAAAGACAGGTACTAATAAAACCGGTACTGCCCATGCCAACTTATATGATGGATTGTCTTTTCTACTTACAATATAAATAAATACCACTATACTTATTGCAATGAATAAAAAGTATAGATAAACAAAGTCTTCACTTAATTTCCATATTCCAGCCATTAAAATAACAAATTGTACGAATATTAGAAATCCAACTATAAAAGTTCTACTAAGTAATCGCTTTAAAAGTTTCTCCATTTTTCCTCCTTTAAAACCCTATAAAATAACTCTTCTAACACTAATCCATAAGCTCCCACCCCTTAATAGCTACTTTATAATATAACCACTTAGGAGTTAGTTTGCTTACGAAATAAAGAATCTTATTACAAAAACCAGGTATAACAATGACCTTTAATCTCTTATCTATATTTTTTAAACTTATATTAACAACTTCACTTGTGCTCATCCATCTTACAAGTCCCTTATTCTGAAGTTTACTTTCTTCCATTTCTAACTTACTATGAAAATCAGTCCTTGTAAATCCAGGACAAAGACATTGAACCTTAATGTTATCTCCTATAAGCTCCATTGCTAAGCACTGAGAAAAACTTATTAAAAAAGCTTTTGTTGAACAATACATAGCTGAACTTGGAAAAACATTAAAACCAGCCATTGAACTTACATTAATTATGTACCCTTTTTTATTTCTTTTCATCTGCTTACTTAAACTATGACAAAGCCTCATAGTAACCAACATATGAACTTTAGCCATACCTAATTGTTTTGAATATTGATCTCTTGTAAAAGCATCATCAGCTCCATACCCTGCATTATTAACTAAAAACTCAATATCTTCTCTTAATTCTAATTCTGAAACAAATTTATTAAATTCAATATCATTAGTTAAATCTAAAATATTAACCGCAACATTAACTTTTAAATTTTCTTCTATTTCTCTAGCGACTTCTTTAAGTTTATCTTCCCTTCTCCCAACTATGATTAAGTTGTAACCTTTACTAGCTAGTCTAAAAGCAAATTCTTTACCAATCCCGCTAGTAGCACCTGTTATTACAGCAGTTTTTTTCATACATCCCCCTTTTTTTGATTGTATAATAAAAAAATATTTACACCTAAATTATATTGATTTATAGAATTATTATAAAGCCAACTTTAATTTTATAACTAAAATCTTAAAGTAACTTTTTTATAATCTTATAATAATCTTAAATCTAACAATTTTTTGTAAATATAATTTATTATATAATAAAAAAGCTAGAAGACAAAGTCATTTCTTTATCTTCTAGCCCTTCTTAATTTATTTATTCTTTATAGAATGTTTCACACTCTGTAGATGTTGAAGCACTAGCCTCTGGACCAAAAATTTGTATATCTGTAGATGTACAGGTCATACCAACATTATATGTACAATTTAATGCAGAACACTTTATTTTATGATCTACATCTGCTTGACTATCTAAAGCTTGTATTATAGTTCCTGCATAATTAGTATTAAAAGCACTTTTTACAGCGTTAACAAAGGTTCTAGGTGCAAATGTCTCACAACATGTTTCCTCTCTGTTTTCAGCCTTCTCTCCATCAACAGTGATAGTTAGAGCCGTACACATACCATTTACATGATTAACACAATTATGTGCTGAACACGCTAATCTTGTCATAAATCCCAACTCCTCATTAGTTATTTAAAATTATCTTTTGTATTTAAATATAATTTATACATTAATAACCAACTTACTAATTATAGACAAGTACTTTTTTTAATCTTAATTTATTAAACTCTAAACACAATTTATCCTCTAAATAGTCATTATTTATTCATAAAGTATTATAAAACTTTATATATTGATTTTCCATATAGTAATTTTTTTTAACAATAAAATCTATTACTCAAAATCCACATACTAATTTTAAACAAAAAAAGAGCACTTAATGTTATCAGTCATTAAGCACTTTTAAAGTTTGGAATCAGTTGCCATTTTGATTCTACTTATATTATTTCATAAGCAATATATAATATACACTATTTTGTTCTCCTTGTCATAAGAATTTTGTTAACTTTTTGTGAATTAACTAATTTTATGTTTTTATTTAATTTAAACCACTCTATATTAAATAAAAACAAATAATATTTACATTTTAAAACTTAACTTTTTTTATTTACAATTTGTTAATATTTATTTTTTACTACTAATTTAATATTTGTGTTTATTTTAAACTATTAAAACCTTTAGACTCTCTAAAACCAACATTCAATTAAAATATATAGTCTAAAATATTAAATTGCATAAAAAAAATAGGTAGCCTAGACTACCTATTTTCATAACAAGTTATAAAATTATTTTACAACTTCAACTTTTACTATGTTAGTGTTTCCTTCGTTAGCTGGTACACCTGCAACAACTACAGCAGTATCATTAGCTTTAACGAATCCAGCGTTTTTAGCTATTTCAACAGCGTTTTCCATTGTAGCATTTTCAGCAACTACTGGGTAAACTCCGAAGCATAATGCAACTTTCTTAGCAACTCTTTCATTTGGAGTTACAGTAACGATTGGTGCATCTGGTCTGCATTGAGATATTCTCTTAGCAGTAGCTCCTGATTGAGTTAATGAAACTATAGCAGCTGACTTTAACTCGTGTGCAGCATTACAAGCAGCTCTTGAGATAACTCCTGGAACAGCTGGTATGTGTTTCTTAGCTTTTGAAGCAGCTAACTCGTAGCTTAACATTTCTTCAGCTTTAGTAGCTATTTTAACCATAGTCTCAACAGCTTCTACTGGCCAGCTTCCGTTTGCTGACTCACCACTTAACATTACAGCGTCAGTACCATCTAAGATAGCGTTAGTTACGTCTGAAACTTCTGCTCTAGTTGGTCTTGGGTTTCTCATCATTGAGTCTAACATTTGTGTAGCAGTTATAACTGGTTTTCCAGCTTCGTTACATTTTTCGATGATCATTTTTTGAACTGAAGGAACATCTTCCATTGGAATTTCAACTCCAAGGTCTCCTCTAGCTACCATAATACCATCTGAAGCTTCAAGTATTGAATCTATGTTATCAACACCTTCTTGGTTTTCGATTTTTGAGAATATTTGTATATCAGCTCCACCATTAGCAACTAATACTTCTCTTATAGCGTTAACGTCTTCTGCTTTTCTGATGAATGAAGCAGCAACCATGTTAACTCCCATTTCACAACCGAATACTAAGTCAGCTCTGTCTTTATCAGTCATAGCTGGTAATTTTATTGATACTCCAGGAACGTTAACTCCTTTGTGAGTTCCAACTAATCCAGTGTTTCTTACGATACACTTAACAGCGTCTCCTTCTACAGATACAACTTCTAATCCAACTAAACCGTCGTCTATTAAGATAGTATCTCCAGCTTTAACGTCTTTAGCTAATCCAGCGTAAGTAACTGAACATTGAGTAGTATCTCCTACTACATCTCCTCCAGCATATATAGTAAATTCTGATCCAGCAGTTAATTCAACTTTGCTTGGCTCGAATTTTCCTGTTCTTATTTCTGGTCCTTTAGTATCTAATAATATAGCTACTTCTTTACCTAATTTTTTTGCTATTTCTCTTACTTTAACCATTCTTCCTTTGTGCTCTTCGTGGTCACCATGTGAGAAATTGTGTCTTGAAGCGTTCATACCTGCTTCAATTATTTTTGTTAATAATTCTTCATTTTCACTAGCTGGTCCAATAGTACATACTAATTTTGTTCTTCTCATTTAAAAAACACTCCCTCGTAAAAAATTAACCCTAAGTTTAAAATATATAATAAATAATAAATTTAAAAATTTATTATGTCATTAACGTAATTAAAAATTATTTATTGATAGCTTTAGCCATTTCATATAAACTTTCGTCAAAGCTTCTTTCTACATCTAAAGCTTCGTCTATGTCCATATCGAATATGCTTCCATCTTTAATACCTATAACTTTTGAAGTTTTTCCTTCTAGAAGAACTTCTACAGCTTTAGCTCCCATTCTTGATGCTAATACTATATCATCAGCAGTAGGTGTTCCACCTCTTTGAATGTGTCCTAAAATTGTAGCTCTAGTTTCTATTCCTGTTACAGATTCAATTTCTTTAGCTAAAGCATCTGATCCTCCAACTCCTTCAGCAACAACTATTATGCTGTGAGTTTTTCCATGAGCTTTACCTTCTAATATAGTTTTAATTAATTCATCTTTATCAAATGGCATTTCTGGAACTATTATAGCTTCAGCTCCACCTGCGATACCAGCATATAAAGCAAGGTCTCCACAGTTTCTTCCCATAACTTCTACGATTGATACTCTTTCGTGTGAAGTTGATGTATCTCTTAACTTGTTTATAGCGTCAACTATAGTGTTTAATGCAGTATCAAATCCTATAGTATAATCTGTGTAAGATAAGTCGTTATCTATTGTTCCTGGTAATCCAACAGTCTTAACTCCTAATTTTGAAAGAAGTTTAGCTCCCATGAATGATCCATCTCCACCGATAACTACTAAAGCTTCAACACCATAAGCTTTTAATATTTGTGCAGCTTTTTCTCTTACTTCTTCTTGCTTGAATTCTAAACATCTAGCAGTTCTTAAGATTGTACCACCTCTGTTTATTATTTCTGAAACAGATTTTCTATCCATTTTGAATAGTTCTCCATTTATTAAACCAGCGTACCCTCTTTGAACTCCCATTACTTCAAGTCCATTGTGTAAAGCCATTCTTGTTACTGCTCTTAATGCAGCATTCATTCCTGGTGCATCTCCACCACTTGTTAAAACAGCAATCTTTTTCATAATATTTTCCTCCTCTACACCACCTGGGACAACTTTGCTCCCAACAGTGCCAAATATTACCCACATTTCTAAGATATTATTTATATATGTTAAATGTTTATCATTTTTAAACTATGTAAAATTTTATCTCAAAATTAAAATACCCTACGTAACTTTGTTAATACTATTCTACCACAATTAATTGTACTTAAAGTAGTGTCCATTTTCAACCTTTTTATGTAGAATTGAAGAAAAAAAACTCGATATTTGATAATTTTATCAATATTATTATGCTCTAAATTATTTTTTATATTTAACCAAATGCTAAAAGTTATATTTTAAAATTTGTCTAAACCGCCCATTTAAAACTAAAAAAACATATTTTTCTGTATAAATTATATTAAATTATGCAAATAAAATATATTTTTTTAATTTTAAGAAAATTTACAAATTTATTTTATCATGTTTTTAAAAAAAGTCCACCTAAAGAAAGAGTTTTTTTAGTCTAATATGTAAAATATCTCTTTAAAGCTTTATAAGTAATCGTTACTACTTAAGTATTATAAAAATATTTTAACCTTAAACCAGAGCTCTCCTTAGATGGATATATATTTCCTTTAATGTATTTTTTTATATATAAAATATGTTTTTCTTATAAAAATTTGATTAAACTTTAAACTTACATATATTAATAAAAAACTACTAAAACTCACTACAACAATGAGTTTTACATAAAAAGACTAAATAATTGTTAAAAATTAAACATAAGTTATTTATGATTCAACCACCTTAACATTCTCTTCTCCGAATTTTCCCTTTAAAAATTCTATAACATTACTATCTAAGTTAACCCACATATCTCTTGCAAGTCTAAATGAAGCCCTTTCCTTAGCTGTAAATATATATACTGGAGAATCTCCTTTGTATTCTGATAATAAAACTCTTAATGGTTTAGTAATCATATTCGCTTTTTCTTTATCTTCAACCTTTATATAAACCTTTGAAGAATCCATATTTTCTAAAGGTTGAATATCTTCACAAAGAATCTTAGGTTCTTCATCCTCTTTAAGTGAAACTCTTCCTCTAATAATAACAAAAGCATCTTCATTTACTAATGTATTGCATTTTTCTAAAGTTTTAGGGAAGATAACACATTCTAAATAACCTGTTAGATCCTCTATCTTTGCAAATGCCATTAAAGTATTATTTCTAGTTACTTTTCTAGAAACACTTGTAAGGATACCCCCTACTATAACTCTTGTTCCATCGGTTAGTGAGTTGTCTATCACCAATTCTTCAAGTTCTACGTCCTTTTGTTCACTTAAATTTTTCTGAGCTTCAACTATTTTTTCTATGGATATTGATGTTTGATTTTGCAATGCCTTTTCATAATCATCAAGTGGGTGTCCACTCATATAAAGTCCAGTCATCTCTTTTTCCATAGCAAGCATATATTTTTTGTTGAACTCTTTTATATTTGGATAGCTTATTTCTAAGCTTTCACTTTCCTCTTGAATAGCTCCAAACAATGACATTTGACCATCAATATTTTTCTTTCTTTGAGAGTAAACTCCATCCATTATCTTTTCAAATACAGATAGTAATTGTGATCTATAAACCTTTAAGCTATCAAATGTTCCTGCTTTGATTAAACTCTCCACAGCTCTCTTATTTACAATACTTAAGTCTATTTTGTTACAGAAATCCATAAGAGATGTGAATTTACCTTTTTCATCCCTTGATTTTGATATATTAGCAACAACGTTAACTCCAACGTTCTTGATTGCCCCCATACCAAATCTTATAGTATCACCTTTAACCGTAAACTTAGTATAACTTTCATTTATATCTGGTGGTAAAACTTGAATACCAAGCTTCTCAGCACTTCTTATATACTCTGATACCTTATCACTGTTACCCATAACTGAGTTAAGCATTGCAGCTAAAAACTCCACAGGATAATATTTCATAAGGTATGCTGTTTGGAATCCAATAATAGCATAAGCAGCAGCATGACTCTTATTGAATGCATAAGATGCAAAGTCCATCATAGAGTCAAAAATCTTATTTGCAGCTTCTGCTGAAATACCATTTCTTAAACATCCTGGAACTTCTATATTTCCATTTTCATCTTCAACTCCATATATAAAGTTCTTTCTTTCCTCTTCCATGACCTTATGCTTTTTCTTAGACATAGCTCTTCTAACAAGGTCACTTCTTCCCATTGAATATCCAGCTAACTTTCTAACAATCTCCATAACCTGCTATAGGAATAGGTAAGACTTTGAAATTATCGCCATCTTTTCCCCTCCTTCACACCGTGCATGAGAGTTTCCTACTCACACGGCGTTCCATCAATTGATTATTTAATTTAAATAGCGTGGTTTCCAACTAATTTTCTGAGTTTGTTTAATTTGCCAACCTCTTTCTCATTGAGGTTAATTTCATTTATATACTTGTTTAATATATGCTCGTTTTTAGCATGTATTAGCTTGTGTACATTCTTTGTTATGTATACTAGGTTGTTGTACGAGTCCGTACCCCCGTTCTTAATTTGGATTTTGTGATGAACTTCCATGTTATCTATATCCAGTTTCTTGCCAGTGATGTAACATTTACCTTGTTGACCGCAATATAGTGAGACTCTGTTGTCGTTATATTCATGGCTTCTTCCCCTGATGGGGTTAGTCATAATATATCTTAGGATTCTCATATCTATTGTAGTTAGCTTGTTATAAATGAGACTTCTGCCGAGCGATGTGTAATTACACGTTTCCTGGGTGAAAGCTCTCGGGTTTTCATACCGTACTCCTTGTATTGGATAGAGTGCTATATTCTGTATATAAATTGTTTTGAAATTGTAATTACTATAAAATTTCGTGTACGCTTTTGTTTTTACACCTCTGAGGCTGTATTGTCCTCTAAGTTGGCTGTATAATGTTTTAGATAAATCATAACCTATTCGATAAAAATCTTTACTGGCATTAGTAGCCATATTGTAATAGTTGTGTAGTCCTAATATAGTAGCGTTATACATTTGCACTTTAATAGGATCTGTTTTAATATAATTTATCTTCCTTTTTAATTCTTTTTTAATTTTCTGCACTGATTTATCACTGATATGTGATTTAACAACATATTTGTTACCTTTTATTCTTGCTTTAATCTTTAGTCCAAGGAATTCGGAGTAGTTTTTCCTAAGGTTAACCACTTTTGATTTCTCTGAGCTAATTTCAAGACCGAGCCTCTCGTTTAACCAATTTTTAGTAGCAATAAATATTTTCTGAGCGCTCTTGTAATCCTTACACATGATTTTAAAATCATCTGCGTATCTTATTATCCAAATCTCCTTGAGTTGCGAGTTGGTTCTTAGCGCTCGGTATTTATGACTATAGTCCATTCTCCCCTGAGCAATCCTTCCATATTCATGGTTTGTTTTAAATGTTTCCCACTGGTTGCTTATCCACCAGTCTAGTTCATTTAATACTATGTTAGAGAGAAGTGGACTAAGTATTCCACCTTGTGGAGTCCCTTTGGTTGGTATACCTTTAGTTTCTATTTCTGCTTTTAGCATTTTTGAGACTATTGAGAGTAAGTTTTTATCTCTAATACCTAGGCTCCACATTTGTTTGAGTAATTTAGCATGGTTGACATTATCAAAGAATCCTTTGATATCTATATCAACTGCATAATGTAGTTTACTCTTGTTGATTAAAACGTTCATTCTCGCTATAGCATGTTTGGTACTCCTGTTGGGTCTGAACCCATACGAGTGTTTGTGAAATTTAGCTTCACATATTGGTTCAAGTATTTGTTTTATACATTGTTGAACTAGTCTATCCTCTATGGTAGGAATACCTAAAGGCCTTAGTTTTCCGTTTGGTTTTGGTATTTCTTTGAATTTAACTTTCATGGGTTTGAAGTTTGATATTCTTGTTCTGACATAATTAATTATTTTGTCTGTATCCCATGAATTTAAGTGTTCTATGGTTCTACCGTTAACTCCTGGAGTTTTGCTGCCTTTATTATTTTTAATATTTCTGTATGCGAGCATGATATTTCTTTCATCAGTGATTTTATTTATGAGATTTGTAAACTTTTGATTGTTTTTACTATTCTCATATAGTGCGTCTAATTCTTTTTGAAAGTTATAGTATTCAGTATTTCTTAGTAATTGGTTCTTTAGGTTATCTTTTGTTTTAGTTGTCATAAATCGAAATTCGGTTCTTGCGAACTCTCCTCTCTCTTTTAGTCATACACGAACTTTATGAGTAATTTTATTTAAAATTACTAAACCGCTATTAAAATATTTTCTAATCAATTTGACTAGTGCCTATCCCTCCATCATTTATTATCATGACTTCGTAGGTACTGTGGCACCACTTTCACCAGTATTAATGTAAGTTATTTGATTATTTCCTTACAAACACTTCTCAGAAATTAAGTTCTCCATGTTACTGGCTTACCACGTTCCAATAATCTATATCCGTATCATATGCTTTTAGGTGGTTTCTATGAGCCTGTTAGCTGGATATTGCCTTTAACAATATAGGGTATTTCATAACCAAGAATTTTACTTTACCCCACTAACGATTCTCTTGAATCAAATGACATTTCTGTTCATTTGGTATTATAGACCCTTAATTTCGAAACTTTGTCAGACTACTCAATTAGTCATACTCACCATGAGCATTTTATGGACTCCCGGCCTATCATGTACTCGACCACCTCTGGTTCGCTTTTCGTATTGACTTAACTGTCAATTTACGGTACACTCTCAGCCGTCTTCACCGAGCTTCTAACATCAACCTACTTAATTAGGTTTCTGCTAGTCGGAGTATTAGAGGGAACATTTCAGGGCGTTACCCCATCATTCTGCTCGCTTTGATTATTAGTTCTATTACAATTACTTTGTTGTAATGTCTAAGCTTTTCACTTAGAAACGTGTCGCACCTTGATAAACCATGACACCATAAGTTACATTTAATATACTTTCAAGTTCTGGAACTATATATTCAACTGATTTAGGATCTCTCTTACCATTTATATATTTAGGAATTTCAGCCATTGGACCTGGTCTATAAAGAGAAATTCCAGCTATGATATCCTCAAGATTATCTGGTTTTAATTCCTTCATGAAAGAAGTCATACCAGCCGATTCTAACTGGAATACCCCTACAGTATTCCCTTCTCCAATCATCTTATAAACTTCTTTATCATCAAAGTCTAAATCATCTATATCTACATCTACGCCTCTATTGTATTTAATCATATCAACAGCATCACGCATAACAGTTAATGTTCTAAGACCTAAGAAGTCCATCTTTAAAAGACCTAACTCTTCAAGAGTAGTCATATCAAATTGAGTTACTATTGATTCATCATTCTTTTGAAGTGGAACATACTCAACTAAAGGCTGAGATGCTATAACAACCCCAGCTGCATGAGTAGAGGAATGTCTTGGAAGACCTTCTAGTCTCCTACTTACATCTATAAGTTCTTTTACTCTCTCTTCAGTATCATATATTGTTTTAAGCTCTGGATTTAAATCTAAAGCCTTATCTATTGTTACCCCAAGAACTGTAGGTATTTGCTTAGCTATTCTATCAACTTCTGCATAAGTATAATTCATAGCTCTACCTACGTCTCTAATACAAGCTCTTGCTGCCATTGTTCCAAAAGTTATAATCTGTGATACATTATCATGACCATACTTTTCAACAACATAGTCTATAACCCTCTGTCTTCCCTCATAGCAGAAGTCAGAGTCGATATCTGGCATACTTACTCTCTCCGGATTAAGAAAACGCTCGAAGAGTAAGCTGTATTTCATAGGGTCTATTTTTGTAATTCCTAGTGTATAGGCAACTAGAGCCCCTGCGGCAGAACCCCTTCCAGGTCCTGTTGGAATTCCATTATCATTAGCATACTTAATGAAGTCCCAAACAATTAAGAAGTAATCTACATATCCCATTTGCTTGATTACTCCAAGCTCATATTCTAGTCTATCTATATCTTCTTTTACAACTTCATTTGTTTCTCCGATTTTATAGACCTTATCTATATCATAATCCCCATTTTCCTTAAGCTCCTTTAACTCATCAAGTCTATCTATAAGACCATCAAAACAAGTTTTTCTTAAGTAATCAAAAGGTTCTACCCCTTCTGGCAATGGGAACTTAGGAAGCTTTGAAACATGGAATTCATAGTCAAAATTACATTCTTCAGCTATTTTTAATGTATTTTCTAAAGCTTCTGGAATGTAGTCAAACATATCCCACATTTCTTTAGGTGATTTCAAATAGAATTGGTCTGAAGGATATCTTCTTCTATTGGGATCATCAACAGTTTTTCCTGTCTGAATGCACATTAATATGTCATGTGCCTTCGAATCCTCTTGATTTATGTAGTGAACATCATTTGTTGCAACTAAAGGAATATTTAACTCCTTAGCTAGTTGTATATTCACCTCATTAACCTTCTTTTGTTCCTCCATACCATGATTTTGAAGTTCTAAATAAAATCCATCTTTAAATGTATCTCTATAAAAAATAGCTGCTTCTTTTGCCTTTTCTATATTTCCATTTAAAATAGCTTTCTGTACTTCTCCTCCAAGACAAGCACTTAAAGCTATAATCCCTTCTGAATGTTCCTTTAAATATTCTCTATCAACTCTTGGTTTATAGTAAAATCCTTCAATAGACGCTACAGAAACAATCTTCATAAGGTTCTCATACCCTTTTTCATTCTTAACAAGAAGAACTAAGTGATATGTTTTATTATCTTCATCATTACTCTTTATCTTTCTAGACTTTGGTACAACATAAACTTCACATCCAAGTATAGGTTTTATCCCCTGCGCTTTAGCTTCTTTGTATAAGTCAACACACCCGTACATTACACCATGGTCAGTTAAAGCTATACTTTCCATTCCAAGGTCTTTTGCCTTGCTAATAAGTGGTTTTATCTTACCAGAACCATCAAGCAAACTATATCCTGAGTGAAGATGTAAATGACAAAACTTTTTATCCCCCATTTCTTTCACATCCTTTCCTAAATATGCTTCTAATAAACATATCTAATTATTATATAAATCGCTATTTCACTAGCTTTTTCGCTATTTAAATTACTCTTAATAAATTATGTTTTAAGTTTAGAGTAATATATTAATTCTATCATAATAAGTCAAACTACACTAAAAATTTTTAATACAATCTTTCTAATTATTAACTTAATAAAATAAAAATATCAACTTTGGATTTGTTATTGATATTTAACATTTCCTTAGTTGATATTTTTATTATAAATTATAAACTATTTTGAGCTTCTTCTATAGAATTTTGAAGCTTAACTCTAGCATCATATGATGACTTTTCTAATTCTTTCATCTTATTTGTAAAATCTTCTTTAGACATATTAAGTATAGAATCCATATTAGTATCTAACTCATTTAAATTCTTATTAATTACATCTTTTAAGTTACCAATGTTATTAATTATTTGTTGATTTGCTTTATCAACAATAGCATCACCCTTAACAACATTAGTTTTAAGTTCATTTTCTAAATTTGTAAGTTCAGTATCTAAATTTGTGTAGTATTTTTTGTAAGCATCATAAACTTCCTTCTTGCTATCATCAGTTACATCGGAAAAATCATACTCCGTACTTAATTTAATGTCTCCCATGTAAGTCTTAATCTTTTCATCTAACATATTCTTATATTCTTCTGGTTTTGTCATAGCCTTATCCTCTGGACTAATTGGCTCAGTTGGCATCTCAGTAGAATTCTTAGTACATCCAACCATTCCTACAATACCAAACATCATAACTCCTACTAGTGCGAAAATAAGACTTTTAAATTTCTTTCCCATATCACTACCTCCAATATCAATTAACATTACTTTTACTCTTATCTTCTCCACTAAGCAAATAAATATCATTCCAATATTAACCATACTAATTACTTAAAATAAACATCACGATATATCAATCAATATTTATACCTAAAAAAAGCTAATAAAATAAAACTATAAATATTATGAGAAAAATATTTAGATGAATTTTATACTTTTAAATATCATAAATTTTTAATTTTAATATTTAAATTTTTATCTTTTAGGTAGTTGTGATTTATAGATATAACTGAAAGACCATCTTAATGAGCGATTTAGAGTTTCATTGTCTATGGAAGAATAATTGCGTTAAGAAGCGAAGTTGTTTGACCAACGGGAGTTCTGAGCTTTAGTAATTATTCTGAAATAGACAATAGAAACTCTTTGCGAAATTAAGTTAGGTCTGAAGGTATAGCTATAAATCATAATCTACATAACAAAAAAACTTTTAGGTTTAAAACCTAAAAGTTTCCTGTTCTAAGCTCTTCAGCTATTTTTTCGATTTTTCTTAATCTATGGTTTACTCCTGATTTTCCTACAGGTGGCTCTAGCATTTCACCAAGCTCCTTTAATGACTCCTCAGGGTAATTTAATCTTAGCTCTGCAACTTCTCTTAAATTTTTAGGAAGTCTAGCAAGCCCGATTTCTTTCTCTATAAGCTTTATACTTTCAACTTGTCTAACCGCTGCATTTACAGTCTTACTTAAGTTTGCTGTTTCACAGTTTACAAGTCTATTAACATTGTTTCTCATCTCTTTCATGATTCTAATGTTTTCAAGCTCTAAAAGTGCAGTATGAGCACCTATTATATTTAATAAGTCTACTATCTGCTCCCCTTCTTTTATGTAAACTATATAGCTATTTTTTCTTTGAATAACCTTTGATTTTAATCCAAAAGTATTTACAAGTTTTCCTAAGTCCTCAGCATATTCTTGCGAATGAGTAACAAACTCTAGGTGATAAGTTTTTTCTGGATTACTTATACTTCCTCCCCCAATGAATGCTCCTCTTATATATGCCTTTTTCTTTTCTTCTGTATCAACTAAATCTTCATCTATATGATAGTCCAAAGACATTATTCCTTCTACTTCTCTTAGGATTCCTGTTATCTCAAGTAAATTCTTAACTCCCATATCTTCAGTTATAACAACCATATATATGTTATTCTTTTTTAAAGAATTACTCTTCTTTACCATAAGCTTTGCATGTATATCGAAGTAGTCCTTTAATATGGTAAACATTAATCTTGCAGATGCAGGATTTTCTGTTGTCATTTTGAAGCTTATTTGTCTACCACTAAAAGCAAGTGTTCCACAAACTTTCATTATGGCTGATATTTGAGCAAGAGCTTCTTCCTTTGATATATCAATATATCTACATATTTCTCCCTTTACTTTTGCTGAAAATGACATGTTTGCTCCTTCCTGTTTGAACTTTCTCTTTTCTTAATTCTTTGTGATAAGTATATATACTCTAAAATTTTCTTCCTATCATATAATAAATGCTTTTCCATGATGGTTTCAATGAGAAGTTGTGCCAAATATTCTGAATTATGTCTTATATAGTCTCCTTTGACTCTTGTTAAATCACCTTCAACCACGCATAACCCCATCTTTTTAAGCTTATTTAAATCTAGTTCAACAAGCTCTGAATTTTTCTCTAAATATTTTTTCTTTAATTTATCTGATATGTCCTTAGAATTTGCTATAACACAATCAATCATATCTTTTCCACAGTGATCTAATATCACTTGAACATGATCTGATACATTAAATCCATCTGTCTCTCCTGGTTGTGTCATAATATTACAGTTATATATTTTAAAAGCTTTACTCTTCTTAATAGCCTTAGTTATATCTTTTACCAAGAGATTAGGAAGTACACTAGTATAAAGACTTCCTGGCCCTAAAACTATAGCATCAGCCTCTTCAATTGCTTCTAAAGCTCTACCTAGAGCCTTAGCATCCTCTGGAATTATCCTTAATTTTTTTATAGGACTGCTCTGGTCTATAACCTCTTCTCCAATTACAGACTCTCCTCTTACTCTATGCCCGTTGGTAAGCTCTGCTTCTAGAATCATATTTTCTAAAGTTACTGGCAAAACTTCACCTTTTACAGCAAGTACTGAACTCATTTTTTGAACTGCATCTTCAAAATTTTCAGATATACCATCCATAGCAGCTAAAAATAAGTTACCAAAACTCTGGCCCTTTAGTCTACCATCATTGAATCTATATTGCAATAATTCATTCATTAAAGGCTCTGTATTAGCTAATGCTAATATACAGTTTCTGATATCCCCTGGTGGAAGTATACCTAGGTCTTCTCTAAGAATTCCAGAGCCACCTCCATCATCACCAACTGTAACAACTGCCGTTATATTTGAAGTATAATGTTTAAGTCCTCTAAGCATTGTGGATAGACCTGTTCCCCCTCCAATAACAACAATCTTTGGCCCCTTAATTAGAAGTCTATCATCCTCTATAAGATCTTCTAATTCATCCTCTTCAATCGATAAATTTATATAACCCGTATTAACCAATGAAACTATTGATTTAACACACCAAACAATAGATTTATAACCTACTAATCCAGAAAAGAATATAAGTATTATAAATATAGCCTTATCCTGAATAGTTGTTACATGTCTATCATCTATAAGCTGAGCTATGGCAATTGCCATAGTTATAGTAGATGCTAAAGCCATAAAAATGTATCTCTTAACTTTGATACCAGGCTTAAGCATTTTCTTCATTATCATAGTTTTCTATCCCCTCTATTTATGTCCTCGTTAATATCTCTATGCTCTAAACTAACATTAAAGTTTTTTCCTAAAAGTTCTTTATATAAAGCATTAGCAATAGCTACTGATCTGTGTCTTCCACCAGTACATCCTATTGATATTATCATTTGTCTTTTTCCTTCTTTTATATAATTAGGAATTAAGAACTCAGTCATATCTGTAAGTCTTGTTAGGAACCCTTTAGTTTCCTCTTGCTCAAGAACATAGTTCTTAACTGGTTCATCTTCACCTGAGAATGGCTTTAATTCTGGTATATAGAATGGATTTGGTATAAATCTAACATCAAATACTAAATCTGAATCTGATGGAATACCATACTTAAATCCAAATGATAAAACAGTTATTGATAGATTTTGTTCAACTGGCTTACCATCTCCATATAAAAGATTTATCTTCTCTCTTAAATTTCTTATTGGATAGTTTGAAGTGTCTATTATATTATCAGCTCTATCCTTAAGCTCTCTAAGTCTCATTCTCTCTTCACTAATACCAGTTATAATTCTTCCATCTGGTGAAAGTGGATGACTTCTTCTTGTCTCCTTAAATCTCTTAACTAAGACCTCATCTGAAGCTTCTAAGAATAATATTTCATAATTAAAATTGTTAGTTTTTAAATACTCTATACTTTCAAATAAATCATCAAAGAAAATTCCTCCTCTGATATCTATTACTAGAGCTATTTTATCTATTTTCCCTTCACTTTGAACACAAGCCTCTGCAAATTTAGGTATTAACTTAGGTGGTAAGTTATCCACACAAAAATATCCTAAATCTTCTAAGCTTCTAGTTGCTTCTGTTTTTCCCGCTCCTGAAAGTCCAGTTACTATTACAAATCTCATCTTAATCCTCCTAAATATATTTATACTTCATTTAGAATTAACTCGTAAATCCTTATAAGTTCATTTTCCTAGCTAAATCATAAATAACCTTAAATCTTAAACATAAGAAAGGGTACTAAATCAAAATTAACAGAAAAGAAAACTTATAAATATATGCTAGAAATACTATTTATAAGTTTCATTATTTCCAATCTTGATACAGCCCCATACTATAATCAATTTTATAGATAAATTATAACATAAAAAAGGGAATAATTACTTAATTTATGAAAGTACAATTTTACAAATTATTACCTAAATAAACCTTCATAAGTTTGATTAATTCCTTATTTTCTTCTTCTTTTCCAATACTTATTCTCATCCAACCTGGACAACCCAATAAATAACCTGGTCTAATTATATACCCATTTTGAAGTAAATAGTTAAAAAACTTTTTGTCATCGCATTTAACATTTACCATTATGAAATTAGCATCTGATTTAACATATTCTAACCTCATATCCTTAAAGGCATTTTCCATATACTCTCTTTGTTCTCTATTAAATATTTTCACTTTATCTAAAAATTCATTATCCTTTAATGCTGCTACAGCCCCAACCTGTGCATAAAGATTAACATCAAAAGAATTCACAACTCTATTAAAATAATCCACAAGTTCTTCTCTAGCTATTCCATAACCTACTCTTAAGGAGGCTAGTCCGTAAGCTTTTGAAAAAGTTCTTAAGATAATAATATTCTCATATTCTTTTAAAAGTTCTAATGAATCTGGATAATCCGCTCTTGAAACATACTCTACATAAGCCTCATCCATTATTATATATACACTAGTAGGTATCATTTTTAGAAGTCCTCTTATATCATTAATTCCAAAGGTACTTCCTGTAGGATTATTAGGGTTACAAAACCATATAGTCTTGGTCTTATCAGTAATTTTACTTACCATTTCTTCTAAGTCAAGCTTCATATTCTTCATAGGAACCTTAATAACTTTTCCACCCATAAGTTCTATATTAGTTTCATATCTTGGAAAGGTTATTTCCCCTATTATATTTTCATCTCCTTGATTTATCAATGTGTTACACAAAACTCTTATTAAAGAATCTGATCCAGCACCACAAAAAACCTGATTTTCTTTTACTCCCAATTTCTTTGCCAAAATATTTTTCAATTCAAAATTATTAGCATCAGGGTATAAAAACGTTTCTTCAACTAGTTCTCTCAAGGCTGTCTTAACCTTAGGTGAACAGCCTAATGGATTCTCATTAGATGCCATCTTAACCACCTTTTCAAGTCCCAGTTCTCTTTTAACCTCTGCTATTGGCTTCCCAGCCACATACTTCTCAATTCTTAAAACTTCATCTCTAACTTTAAAACTCATTTTACCCTCCCCCTTAAAACCAAAAATTAATCCTTACTAAAGGTTTTATGTAATTATACAATTCAATATATCTCCTAACTATATTTAAAAATTTTTTAATGAATGCATATGCTTCTTAAAAACTTCTATAAGCCTTTAAATAATCAACTATATTATCCAATCAATTAAGCAAGTCCTACTTACTAAGCAAAAGCAAATATCTATCTAAAATAAACTTAGAAAAACTTTTTTTGAGAAATTTTGAAAAAAGTTGAAGCATTTTCTTTTTTATTACGAACTAATTAATAGAACAGCTATTACGTAACTTTATTTATAAGTGTATATTTAAATTTATTTGTTATAAATTTACAAAAAGTATATCATAAGAAATATATTACTAAGAAGGTACACAAAGGAGGTTAATGCTTTGAAAAAATTTGAATTAATTGATATAGATGAAGATAATCTACCCAATGTTGAACTTTCTCATGAGCAAAAGAACAAATTAAAAAGTGTTTTGAAGAATAATATTAAACCATATTTGTCTAAAAACAATAACCCTATTGATATTAATTTAAAATCTTCAAATATTTTGAAAACTGTTGATAATCTTGGAGATCAATCAGAAGAAATCCTTAATTACATTAAAGGGGGCAAAATCCTTAGAGACTTGGTAGTACCAGCTTTAGATGCAGATTGCCCTATTCCAAAAGAAGATATTTTATATAAAGCTCTATTCTATATTCCAGTAGATTATTGTTTTAAATCAGAGTTACTCTTACATTCAAACACTGTATTTGCACAAAGAATATATATAACTAAAAATGAGTTGTTTATTTATAATTTAGATAACTATTTCAGATTAATAGATAAAACAATCTTACCAATTAAGTATATAAAATCAGCATTTATAGATAAAACTTATAAAACAAACTATCTTCCTCTAAGTAAAAATACTTTAACAATAACTTTAGATAACTCAGAAAAAAATGACTCATCTCTTCCAAGTGTATATTTTTTAATTAATGAAAATGGTGAGTTTTCTCCTGAACTTGAAGAATTCTTAAAAGTTCTTCTTAAATTAGGAGTTAAAGAAGATAGAATCAATCATTATTCCATTTCCAATATTGGATTTTATATTATAGGAATAATTTCTCTAATCGGATTAATGTACTTTATAATTTTTAATCTTTAATCTCATTAAATTTATATTTATTGAAAACTACTTATAAGTATTCCAATAACATATTCAAATATTAAATTCACCATAAGGGAGGTGTATTGATTAATTTAGAATATTTTTATGTAAATTTAAAAATATCATAATTAATCTAAATAAAATGACTAAACATTTCGATTTAATTGATATAGATGAAGATAACTTACCAAATATAAACCTTTCTGAAGATCAGAAAAAACATTTAAAAAATATTTTTAAAAATTTAATTGAGCCTTATTTACTATTAAATAAAAACCCTATTGATGTTAATCTATCAAGTTCAAACTTATATGAGGTTACAAATAATCTTAGAGAAGAAAGTAATGATGTTCTTAATTATGTAAAAGGCGGAAAGATACTTAGAAACCTTGTTCTTGAAGCTCTAGACAAAGAGTGTCCAATAAAAGAAGAAGAAATCTTATATAAAACATTACTATATATACCTAAGGATTATAGCTTCAAAGTTGCTGGTATTTTATTCTCCGAATCAGTCTTTTCGCATAGAATATATGTTACTAAAGATTATGTGTTCATGTATAACCTGGATAATTACTTTAGGCTTGTAAATTCAACTAAACTTCCTATCACCGCTATACACTCTGCATATATTGATAATAACAATAGAACTGATTTCATACCATTTAGTTGTAATGTCTTAACATTAAAACTAAACCAAAATGAAGAAACTAATCTTCAATTACCAGAAGTCTATTATCTAAGAGATGAAAATGGTGAAGGGGATTCTAATTTAACTGGACTTTTAAACTCACTATCTTCAGTTGGCATTAAAGTAAAGAAAGATAATGATAAATCTTTTGACAAATATTTTTTATGGATAGTAAGTGTAGCAACATTTTTATTTATTATCTATTTATTTATTACTATTGTTGTTCCAATATTGAACACATAAATTTCAAAGTAATTAAATATAAGGGAAACGATAATAAGATATTTAGGAGAGGATATTATGGAAAATATATTCATAGATGAACTTAAAAATAAAAATCCTAAGGCTTTAGAATATGTTTTAGATGCCTTTGGGAATTTAATATATAAATTAGCATATATGCAGCTAAACTCAAAAGAACTTAGTGAGGAATGTGTAAATGATGTTCTTCTAAAAGTTTGGGAGAATATAGATGGGTATGACTACGAGAAAAGTAAATTTAAAAATTGGTTAGCAGCTATAACAAAATATAGTGCAATAGATATTCTTAGAAAAGAAAAAAAACATTTTGAAAATACAGAGCTTAATGAAGAGAATAAAGACAATTCAAATTCTATTGAAGACAAAGTTATAACAAGACGTGAATTAGAAAAAATCAAAGAAGAAATTATATCTTTTAAGGAGCCTGATAAAAGTATCTTTATCCAACGCTTTTTCTTGAACAAAAGTGTTAAAGATATAGCAAGTGCTTTAGGTATGACCCCTAAAGCTGTAAGTCTCAGAATATTAAGAGGACGTGAAAAATTATCTAAACATTTTAAAGGAAATTCAGAATCTGCAGGTTAATACTCAAAGATTATTATTTTTATAAATATCAATAAAAGAATTCTTATTATTCGAACTTTAAAATAACTAATTGATTAAGGAGGTGAATGGATATAATCTAAGCATAAATTAATAAAACTTAATATCAACTAAGTAGTTTTACTCTAACTCTACTTTTTGATATTAAAACTTATTAAATTTATTTAGATTAATCCTAACTGTATGAAAAACTATTTTGAATTGCTTGATATTAATGAAAAAGAACTTCCAAATGTAAATCTTTCAAATGAACAAAAAGAAAGAATAAGAAAATTTTTAAAATCTACTTTAAGACCTTATGTAGCAAATAAAAAAGATACTATACCTGTTGACCTATCCCTTGAAAATATAATAAAAGTAACTAATAATCTTGGTGAGGAAACTGATGATGTATTGTTCTATGTTAAAGGTGGAAAGGTATTGCGTGATTTAGTTGTAGAAGCTTTGGACAAGGAGTGTCCTATTCCTGAAGATGAACTTGTCTATAAAACAACTTTATATACATTTGATGATTATTCATACAAGGTAGCACCACTAGCTTTTTCTGGTACTACTACTTCTCATAGAATTTATGTAACTAAAACAAAAATTTTATTCTATAACTTAGATAATTACTTTAGACTTATAGATGTAACAACGGTTCCTCTTAAATATATAAAAACAGTCTTTATTGCAGATAAAAGTATTAGAGATTTTATGGAATTCAGCAAAAACACTCTTTTTATAGAATTTAATAGACTTGGTAAAAATGACCTAAATATTCCTAGTGAATATATGTTAAGAGGCACAAGAGGTCATAATGATGCTGACTTAAATGCATTCTTAGATGTTTTAAAATCACTTGGAATAAAAAATTATAGAAAACTTAAATTTCCTATTGGGAAAATTACTTTTTGGATTTTTAACCTTGCATTTTTAGCATTGTTTTTATGGGTTTTATTCAGTTTTCTCACTGGGTCAAATAACTTTCCTAAACTCTCTGAATATCTATTCTCTCTAAATATGTAGTGGCCATTTTAAGCTTCATATATATTTAGAAATCAACGCCTAATAAAAAAACTTAAACAAATATTAAATTAAACAAAAAGAGTGTGCATAAGCACACTCTTTTTTTATTCTTCATCTCTACCGATTATTCTAACTTCAGTATGAAGTTCAACGTCAAAATTTTCTTTAACTGTTTTCTGAACATGAGCTATAACATCTAAGACATCCTTAGCTGTAGCTCCACCCTTGTTTATAACAAAACCTGAGTGTTTTTCTGAAACAGCGGCTCCCCCTATTGAGAAACCTTTTAACCCTGAATCTTGAATTAATTTTCCTGCAAAATATCCAACAGGTCTCTTAAATGTACTACCTGCTGATGGATACTCTAGAGGTTGTTTACTTTCTCTCTTGTTTGTAAGGTCATCAATCCTGTCTTTTATACTAGCATATTCTCCGCTTTCAAGTTCAACTGTAGCTTCTAAAACCACGTAACCATTTTTCATAACTGCTGAACTTCTATATCCAAGTTCTAATTCCTCTTTAGTTAAAGTTTTAATATTACAATTTTCATCAATTACCTTTGCTGATTTTATTACATGTGCCATTTCCCCATCATAAGCTCCAGCATTCATAAATACCGCTCCACCAATACTTCCTGGTATTCCACATGCAAACTCAAAGCCTCTTAAATTATTTTCTAAGGCAGCCTTTGATACATCTTTTAATAGTGTTCCACTCTGTGCTGTTACACAGTTTCCTTCTGAAGTAACTTTATTTAGTTTATTAAACTTAATTACAACTCCAGATATCCCACCATCTTTAACTAAAATATTTGACCCGTTTCCTAATATGAAATACGGTACGTTATATTCTTTACAAAGTTTTAAAGTCTTAACAACTTGCTCTTCTTCAACAGGAGTTACTAGTATATCTGCTGGTTCGTCCCACTTTAAAATAAATATGTTCGCTCATTGGAGAATCCACACTAATATCTTCTTCATTATAAAATTCACCTAATAATTTATAAAACTCCATGTACTGATTCATACCCAAACTCCTCAATTTTAATTTTGATTTCCTAATTTAATAGTATAAATTAATTCTTGACATCTTTTCAATAAGTTAGTACAAATTTTTTCACTTTTTTCTATGTCATAATATTATATATATTAATTAAAGTCAATTTTTGCTATTAAAACTCTAGTTTGAAAAGTAAGTTTTTATACTTTCAGCTGCTTTTCTATCTATACCTGGTGTTTCAAGTAATTCTTCAAAAGTAGCTTTCTTTATGTTATCAACACTTCCAAACTTAATAAGAAGATTTCTTCTTCTCTTCTCCCCAACTCTAGGTATGTCTTCTAGAATTGAATGAAGAGTTCTTTTATCCCTTAAACTTCTATGATATGTAATTGCATATCTGTGAACCTCGTCTTGTATCCTAGTTATAAGATTCATAAGCCCAGAACCTCTTCTAACAAGAATTTCTTCATTGCCATATATTATCCCTCTAGTTCTATGTTTATCGTCCTTAACAAGCCCACAAACTGGTATTTCTACACCAAACTCTCTAAGAACCTCTAAGGCTATATTCACTTGTCCCTTTCCCCCATCCATCATTATAAGGTCTGGGAAGATACAAAACTTACCCTTTGAATATTCTAAGTTTCTTTCTTTGATCTTATTTACCTCATCTAATCCATGAGCAAATCTTCTACTTAAAATTTCCCTCATACTATCATAGTCATTAGGTCCTTGTACTGTTTTTATCTTAAACCTTCTGTAATCAGAATTTTTAGCCTTTCCATTTTCAAAGACAACCATTGTTCCAACAGAATCTACACCTTGTATATTTGATATATCATAAGCCTCTATTCTAGTTGGTAAGGAATCTAAAGATAAAATCTCTGCTAGCTCAGTTAATGCCACAGTATTCAACTCTTTTTCTTCAACCATTTTCTCTTTAAATTGCTCTAGTGTAATCTTTGCATTGTTTTGTACCATATCTAAAAGATTCTTTTTATCACCTTTTTTAGGCACTTTAATCCAAACTTTAGAACCTCTCTTATCTGTTAGAAACTTCTCTATAAGCTCTTGATCTTCAAGTTCCTCTGGAACATAAATAGTTTTAGGAATCTGTGCAGTTCCACCATAAAATGAAGCTATGAATGAGCTTATTACTTCACCAACTGGTTCTCCACTGACATTCTCTAGCATGAAATGTTCTCTTCCTGTAACTTTTCCTTCCCTAACAAAGAAAATTTGAGCACATCCATCTTTTTCATCAGTATATAGATGAATAAAGTCCTCATCACCTTCTTTTACAGTAAACATTTTTTGCTTTTCAACAATAGAGTCTATAGCAAGCATTCTATCTCTGAGTTTAGCTGCCCGTTCAAACTCTAATTCCTCAGCAGCCTCTTCCATTTCCACCTTAAGCTTTTTAGTTATAGAATGGTCCAGTTCCATTTAGTATGTTTATGATATCATCTATCATCTTCCAATATTCCGCCTTTGAAATATATCCAGCACAAGGTGCCTTACAAAGGTTTATATGATAATTTAGACAGGCTCTAGTTGGCTCTCCACCCTCTACTATAGCCTTCTTACAAGTTCTAAGTGGAAATAACTTTTTAATAAGTCCCATAACCTCATAAACTGCTGTTCCATTAGTATATGGTCCAAAATATCTATTTCCATCCTTAGCATAATTTCTAGTAACATAAACTCTTGGAAAATCCTCATTTGTAGTTATTTTTATAAAAGGATAAAACTTATCATCCTTCAAAGCTATGTTATATTTAGGGCTATATTTCTTTATAAGATTGCACTCTAAGATTAATGCCTCCATCTCAGAATCTGTAACTATGTATTCAAATTCAGCTATGTTTTTAACCATATTTCTAACTTTTTCAGTATGGTTTTTAGAACTCTGAAAATATTGTCTTACTCTATTTTTTAAAATTTTTGCTTTCCCAACATAAATAACCTCACCTAAGGAGTTTTTCATTATATAAACTCCAGGCTTCTCTGGTAAAATCTTTAACTGATGTTGAAAATCAAACATAATATCACCTCTTATCTGTCATTTCACACTTAAAGTAACATTTACATCTCTATTATATTCCTAAGTTATCCTTAAAAAAATGATTTACTTCAAATATTCTAAACCATATTATAAATATAATTTATTTTGTGCTTTATCAAGAAGTATTATTTTATAATAAATTTATTCCCAATATAAAATAACATATATTTTTTAAATTAAAGCAACAAAATTATTAATAATATAAATAATAAGCCCTAACAAACTTATTTTTAGCTTGTTAGGGCTGTATTTTTTATTATAATTAAGTTTTGCTTTATAAATTCAAATTATTTATTGAAATATGCTTGCATTACTCTAGCAGTAACTGGTGCTGCAACTCTTGAACCTGAGCCACCATTTTCAACTATTGTGGCCACAGCAATCTGTGGGTCATCAGCTGGTGCGAAGGCTATTAACCATGCATGTGAAGTTCCATCTGGAACTTGTGCAGTACCTGTTTTAGCCGCTACATTCATTCCTCTAAAGTAACCCCAGTTATTATTTATTCTATCTTGAGTTACACCTTGCATATATTCATTTATAATTTGAGCTTGATCCTTAGTCATAACTGTATCTTTTTTAGATGGCTTAAACTCTTTAACAGTATCTCCATCTTTATCAACAATTTTACTAACCATATAAGGCTCCATCATAACTCCATTATTAGCTACAGTAGCTGCTACTAAAGCCATTTCTAACGGGCTTGATAGCACATCCCCTTGACCAATAGCATCATAAGCTATAAGTCCTTTATCAACAGTTTTTCTGTCTGGGAATTTTCCTGAGAATGCTTTAAGATTACCAACTGTTAAGTCTTGATTAAAACCATATTTTTCAGCTGTTTCTCTTAAATTTTTATTTCCTAACTCTTCTCCTAATATACCACCAAACACTACGTTACTTGAAACTGATAGAGCTTTTCTTAAACTTATGTTTCCATAAGCAACTCCATTTTCATTTGGTAAGTCTTTGGTTCCAACATTAATTGATCCTGTATCATTAAATGTTCTATTAGTCACTCCTGGTAAATTTTCTAATGCTGAAGTTAATGTTACAACTTTAAAAGTTGATCCAGGTGGATATTGCCCATTTATTGCTCTATCAACTAATATTGCATCCTTTGGATTTCCATTTGGATTATTAGCTGTTTCATACGTTGTCTTTAAGTCATTCGGATTAAAACCAGGTTTAGATACACTTGCTAATACTTCCCCTGTTTTAGGGTTTATAGCTACTACAGACCCTCTGTTAGCTCCTAAAGCAGCATATGCTTCTTTTTGTAAGTCTGTATCTAAAGTTGTTACAATACTATTACCATATTTAGAATCACTACTATCTCTATCTTTGAATTCATTTTTGAAATTAAATGATTTTAAGAATGATTTTAATGATATATTTTGATAAGTAGTAAGGTCTTTTGTATAAGCACCTTCCAACCCTGAATTTCCATATATATTACTTGAGTATCCAATTGGATGAGAATATAATTCTCCATAAGGATATTCTCTCTTCTGAGTTAAATCTCCACTCTTAGTACTCTTTGCAATAACATTTCCATCCCTATCTTTTATATCTCCTCTTATAACCTCATTTCTTGAAGCCATAACAGCAGTATTACTATCCATCTCAGCTATCTTTGGCACCTTTACAAGTTGGAAATATGCTATGTAACTTATAAGTCCAACAAGTAGTACTAGATAGACAAACATAACTTTCTTTATACTTTCTGATAAATCTTTTTTCTTTGCCATCTATCTTAGTCCCTCCTCTGAAATTTTCTGAAGTATTCCTAAGGCGATGAACACTGTAAGCATAGATGTTCCACCATAACTAACTAAAGGTAATGTTATACCTGTTAATGGAATTACCGCAAACACTCCACCTATAATAACTAAAACTTGAGCAACTATAAGCGTACTAAATCCAACTGCATTTAATTGTGAGAACGGATCATCTGTATTTAATGCAGCTCTTATTCCTCTATAGAATAATAGGAAGTATAGAAGTAATAAACCTATACCAAACATAAGACCTAGTTCTTGAGCTATCAAAGTGAATATAAAGTCTGTAGATATAAATGGTACTAGCTTTGGATAACCATTATAAAGACCAACCCCAAACATTCCTCCTAAAGACATAGCATAAAAACCTTGAACTATTTGATAACTTTGATCATTAGCATACTTCCAAACATCTTTCCAAACCATAATTCTTCTTCTAACGTGTCCAAATAAGAAATAACTGGCTGTTCCACCAACTGCAAAAAGACCTAGTCCAGTGGCAACATACTTCCAGTTACATGTAGCCATATAAAGCATGGTTACTGATACAAAGAAGAACATTAGTGCAGAACCCAAATCTCTTTGAAGAACCATAAATCCTAAAGAATACATTACAACTAAAGCAGGCTCTAAAAGCTGTTTAAATTCTTCCTTTAAAGTATTCTTTTTTTCATACTTCATAAGTGCTGATGCTAAATATAGTATTAAGAATATCTTACCTATCTCTGAAGGTTGGAACCCAAATCCACCTATGTAAACCCAGTTCTTAGCTCCATTTACTGTTTTACCTATAACCATAGCCATAGCCATAAATATTAAAGTTCCACCCATATAAACATACTTATATTTAGCAAAACTCTTAAGATCTGGCAACACTATTACTATGCCCATGTAGACTGCTATTCCTAAACTGAACCAAACTAACTGCTTCATAGCTAGTTTAGGATCTAATCTGTAAAGAACAGCTATTCCCACAACTGCTAAAACCGATGCAAATATAAGCATATACTTATCTCCATCGGGATAGAATTTTCTTATTATGAAATGTGAAAATCCAATAATAACTATTAATATACCTGCTATTATAAACGCCATTTTATCTATAGGCGTCTGCTTTATAGCTATGTTTGTAAATAAGGCTAAACATAGAAGATAGACTAATAGCAACATCCTTTTCTCATACTTTAAAGTAGTATTCATATTATCACCTCTTCTTCTATCCTATAACCTTAAACACTGTACTTCCCATTCTTATTTGATCATTAACTTTTAATCTTACTCTACCCTCAACTTTTGTATCATTTATAAATGTACCATTTGTACTAGCTAAATCCTCTAAGTAAAAATCATTATTTTTAACATAAATTTTAGCATGATAAGATGATACAAATTGATCATTTAACACAATTGAATTATCTTCTCTTCTACCAATAGATATAGTGCTCGACACTGGTATTACTGAGCCGATTCCTAAAGTTCCATTGGATATTGTTTTTAAGACTTCTAATCCATGTGCTTTCTTTCCAGGGGCTTTCTTCTTCTTTCCGCCTTTAACATCTTTATACATTATCTTTAATGCATAATAAATTATGGAATATAGTATTACTAAAAATATTATTCCAAAAACCCATGTCATTAGTTTAGAAAACATTGCTTCACCTCTACATTTTTTTATATTTCTTTTATATTTTACTTCATTTAATAAATTGATTATACAATAAAAGATTACAATTTCATAATTAATAATTAGAAACTCTTAACTATTATATCACCTCAAAAAGGTAAATTTGTTATATTTATATGTTATTTTTAATCTTTTTAACTTTAATATATATTTTTTCCCTTATGTATATTCCTAAAATTGTTATAAAAATCTAATTTAACAGAAAATAATAGTTAGTTGTTATAAGTATAAACCTTTTTTTAACAACTAACTATATGAATCCTAAACTAATTTTTTATTGGTTGCTGTTTTTAAACAATGTTAATTTCTATACATAGATGAAATCCTCTTTTAATGAACACTTTAAATTCCATTCTATATAATATTGCTCTCTAGGTATTTTTTTAAATACTTACCTGTATAAGATTCCTCTACAGTAGTTATTTTTTCTGGAGTACCTGTTGCAACTATTGTGCCACCTTTATCTCCACCTTCTGGTCCGTAAATCAACAATATAATCTGCACATTTAATCATATCTAAGTTATGCTCTATTACTATAACAGTATTTCCTCCATCAACTAACCTTTGAAGTATCTTAACAAGTCTATTTACATCATGTATATGTAGCCCTGTTGTTGGCTCATCTAAAATGTATAAAGTCTTCCCTGTACTTCTCTTAGATAATTCATACGCAAGTTTAATTCTTTGAGCTTCTCCACCAGATAATTGAGTTGATGGTTGACCTAATCTTATATAGCCTAATCCAACATCCATTAAAGTTTGAAGTTTATTTTTAATTCTTGGAATATTTTCGAAGAACTCTAGAGCATCTTCAACAGTCATATTTAATACATCAGCTATATTTTTACCCTTATACTTAACTTCTAAAGTTTCTCTATTATATCTCTTTCCTTTACAAACTTCACAAGGAACATAAACATCTGATAGGAATTGCATCTCTATTTTTATGATACCATCACCACTACAAGCCTCACATCTTCCACCTTTTACATTAAATGAAAATCTTCCTGGCTTATATCCTCTCATCTTAGCTTCTTGAGTTTGAGAGAAAAGTTCTCTTATAATATCAAAAGTACCTGTGTATGTTGCAGGATTACTTCTAGGTGTTCTTCCTATTGGACTTTGATCTATATCAATTATTTTATCTATGTTTTCATATCCAGTTATTTCTTTAAAGTTACCTGGTAAATCCTTAGCTTTATTAACTATTTTATTTAATCCTTTATAAAGAATTTCATTGATTAATGTACTCTTTCCTGAACCAGAAACACCAGTAACCATAGTTAAAGTTCCTAGTGGGAATTTAGCATTAACATTCTTAAGATTGTTTTCTTTAGCACCCTTAACTGTTATAAAGTTTCCATTTCCTTTTCTTCTTTCAGTAGGAACATCAACTTTTTTCTTTCCAGTTAAGTATTGTCCAGTTAATGAATCTTTGTTTTCCATAATTTCTTCTAGTGTACCAGCACCAACAATCTTTCCACCATGTTCTCCTGCTCCAGGACCAATATCAACTATGAAATCTGCTTCTCTCATAGTATCTTCATCATGTTCAACTACTATAAGAGTATTTCCAACATCTCTAAGCTGTTTTAAAGTGGCTATTAATCTATCATTATCTCTTTGGTGAAGTCCTATGGAAGGCTCATCTAAAATGTATAAAACCCCCATCAACTGTGACCCTATCTGAGTTGCAAGTCTTATTCTCTGTGCCTCTCCACCTGATAAAGTTCCAGCTTTTCTTGCTAAATCTAAGTAATCTAATCCAACATTTATTAAGAAACTTAATCTTGATTGAATTTCTTTTATTATCTGATTGCTGATTATTTTATCTTTTTCTGAAAACTCAACTGAATTTATAAATTCTAATTCATCTCTTATAGACATACTCGTAAACTCAAATATATTTTTATCTCCTACTGTAACAGCTAAAGCTTCTGGCTTTAATCTAGCCCCCTTACATTTAGGACATGGATTATCACTCATATATTTTTCTATTTCAGCCTTCATAGCATCTGAACCTGTTTCCATATATCTTCTTCTTAGTCCGTTTATCTCTCCTTCAAAAGAATGATTGTAAACTGCTGAAACATTTTCTTTAGTATATTTAACCTTAAGCTTTTCTGGATCACCATACATTAGAACCTCTCTAACCTTTTTAGGTAAGTCTTTATATGGAGTATCAAGGTCAAAATTATATCTTTTCATTAAAGCTTGAAGAATACAGAAAGTCCATGATTCTTGCTTCATCCTTGAATCTCCCCAAGTTGAAATTGCACCAGCTCTTATACTTAAATTTTTATTTGGAACAACTAGATTTTCATCTATCTCCATTAAAGTTCCAAGCCCATCACACCTTTCACACTTTCCAAAAGGAGAGTTAAATGAAAACATTCTTGGAGCAAGTTCCTCTATGCTTATTCCACAATCTGCACAAGCAAAGTGCTCACTATAAAGTCTATCTTCTCCACCAATTATATTAACTAATACAAGTCCCTCTGCCATTTTTAATGAAGTTTCAATAGAATCTGTTAATCTTCCTTCAATTCCATCTTTAACAACTATTCTATCTACAACAGCTTCTATATTATGTTTTATATTCTTTTCTAACTTAACTTCTTCTTCAGTTAAATCATATATTTCTCCATCTATTCTAGCTCTAACAAAACCTTGTTTCTTTATATTTTCAAGAATCTTCTCATGAGTTCCTTTTCTTCCTCTTATTATAGGAGCTAAAATCATTATTTTACTTCTCTCCGGTAGCTCCATAATTTGATCTACTATTTGATCCACAGATTGTTGAGTTATTTCTTTTCCACATTTAGGACAATGAGGAACTCCAACTCTAGCAAATAAAAGTCTTAAATAATCATAAATCTCTGTTACAGTACCCACAGTAGATCTTGGATTTCTTGATGTAGTTTTTTGGTCTATTGATATAGCTGGTGAAAGCCCTTCAATAGATTCAACATCTGGCTTATCCATTTGACCTAAGAATTGTCTTGCATATGATGATAGAGATTCAACGTATCTTCTTTGTCCTTCTGCATAAATTGTATCAAAAGCTAAAGAACTTTTACCTGACCCTGAAAGACCAGTAAATACAATAAGTTTATCTCTTGGAATTTCTAAACTAACATTTTTTAAGTTATGTACCTTAGCGCCTTTTACTATTATTTTATCCTTCATATTAACCTCCTTAACACTCTCAATATTTCTTAATCAAACCTATAAATTTATATCAATATATTTTTATATAATACTCTCCATTTATTATCTTTTCTAATACTAAGTATTTAATAAGTATAGATTTCTTAATAAAATACCTTAATATATTCTAAAAGTATTTACTTGGATTTCTCCCAAACAAGTTATTTATTCTTAATTTTTAAAATAGCAATATGCAAACATAAGTTCGCATATTACTATTTTAATTCTCCTTCTTTTATATGTCAAATTCTTTTTTTCTAATAATTATTATTCATTTAAATTATTTTCTAAATTTTCTGATAATTCAGAATAATTACTTATATTTCATCATATCATATACTAATCAGATATTTAAAAGCCATCTCATTTAGGCATTAATAGTTACCTTTTATGTTTTAACAAAAGTACTCCTCCAAAACAAAAAAATTCTATTAATGCCTAAATTAATAATATAAATATTCATTAAATCAATTCTATTAGGGGGATTATTATGAAAGGAAACGGTGGTTGTATGATTAGAGTTCTTAAATTTGATGATAACTTTATAAATTGTGATCTTATAAAGTCTAAAATACCTTTTAGTGTTAGTAAAAAATTAATTGAACTTTACGTAGATTGGGATTATAAAAAAGAGCCTATTTATGACTATCTGAATAACCAATGTGATATTTATCCTTTTATAACTCCTTATGTTGAAAATTACTTTGAGGATATTATAGAATTACTTAAAAACAGCCAATTAGAATCACCTAAAAATATCTGCTCTGATATTTTAGATGACTATTCTAATTCATATTCTTGTAAGAACATGAATGATATAAATGATTGGTGTAATTCAAATTACATTTATGATTTTAATTCAAATGATGACTTGTTTTTTGAATTAAGTTACTTAAATTAGCCCTAATTTCTTAATTAAAATAAAATAAGAGAGGTTAGCATTGATCACTGCTACCCTCTCTTTTTATATAGAATTTAAAGTATTAAGGCAATTTTACAACAAATTTAGAAAACATTTTAACTATGTTTACTACTACGCCTATTTTATCATGTATACTATTTATATAAGTAGGACATATGTCTTATGTAAATACTTATTTTAGGGGGCAAAACAAATGATAAAGATAAAAAACAAAGAAAAGTTATATGAACTTATACATAAACATAGCTTAAAAAGTATTTTTTCAGAGGATTTATTGCCTAAACTTGAGCTTCATATGTTTAAAAAAAATGAACACATATGCTCAATGGGAGAGGAACTAAAGTACTTTTACTTCTTTGTTGAAGGTAGTGCCAAGGTATATAAAACTCTGCCTAATGGAAAATCTACTCTCATCAAATTCTATGAGCCAGTTCAATTAGTTGGTGATATTGAAATCATAAACAAAATTAATGCCAACTGTAGTGTACAAGCATTAAAATCTAGTATTTGTATAGCAATTCCTATAAACACTGTAAATTCAATAGCTCTTAATGACTCTAACTTCTTAATGTATATAACTAAAAGCTTAGCTGATAAGCTTGCCTCTCAATCCATAAATAGCTCAATAACCATTGTTTATCCATTAGAAACTAAATTAGCAACTTATCTTTTAAAGGTTAATAATAAAAATGTAGTTTTAATACCTAATTACTCCAATTTAGCTGATTTATTAGGTGCAAGCTACCGTCATCTTAATAGAGTTCTAAATAAATTATCTGAGAAAGAAATTATAGTAAAAGATAAAAACTGCATAAAAATTTTAAATAAAAAAGAACTAAAAACTCTTTCTGGTGATTTATATAAATAAAAAAATCCATATAAATTAGATAAAACTTAATCTATCTAAAATATGGATTTCTTAAACTACTCTTTTGTATATTATAAATTATTCTTCTCGCTCCTCAATCTATAGCTATTTAATAAGCTACTTGCTATGTATAGCATTATAGATACTATTAAGGTATTTAAAAACCCTCTTATATTAAATCCCCATGTAATAATATCTGCTGCATAAACTATAAACGTATTTACTAAAATAGCAAAAACTCCAAATGTAAGTGCTGTAAGAGGTAAGGATATAATCTGTAAAATTGGTCTTAAAGTAAAGCATAATATTGTAAAAACCCCTGAAAACAATACTATACTTATTATATTACTCTTATCTATCAAACCTGTGAAAATGCTTAGTATAAATATAACTGAAGCATTGATAATAAAGTTAGTAATTATTCTTACCATTTTCCCCTCCTATATTAGCTTTATCTTAATTCCTATATTCTCTTTACCTAAATGCATATCCATAAATTCACCGTCTTCACAATTTCTAAATTCTTTTAAGAGTTCTAGCCCCTTATAGAGATAGGCAATATAATTCTCAATATTTCTAACCCTTATCATCCACTTTATAAAACCCAATAAATCTATAGCATCATTTAAAAATTGATTTGCTAATGCAATAGGAACTGTTAATCTAAGCCAGTTTATTTTAGGAAGTACTAGTTTTATATAAATAAAATTCTTCTTAGTCAACATAAATCTTCACTATAACTTTTCCAGACTCTTTATCATTTATATCTATATCACAAATAGTTGGGTCATCTAATTCGCCATTTTCAATTTTTTCTAATATCTCTTTAAAATCAATCTCCTTTAAATTAACCCCATTCTTCTCTATATCATTCATAGCCTCTTCAGGTATAAACTTAGTAAATCCACTAGCTATTTTTATTATACTTAAAGGAATACTTAGATTAACCCTAACTTCATCATTTTCAACCTCAACCTTGACCTTTAATGTCTTATAAACCTTTTTCTTTATATGAATTTCTTCCTTTTGTTCTCCTAAAGCATCTAATAACTTCATCCCCTCTTCAGCGCTTATTTTTCCTTCACTTATCATTTCCAATATTTTTTTCTTTTCATCCATAATAAATTCTCCTTTTAATACCATTAATATTTATTTAAACTTCTCTAATTCTTTTAAAGCTTCTGTTGATGATATTTCACCTCTATCTAACTTTTCAAGAATTAATGCTCTGCTTTTCTTCTTATCTAGCTTCTCTTCTTCAGTTTCTTTATCTTCAAATCCTAATGCTGTTATAAGCTGATTTAATCTACTTTTTACAGTTGGGTAAGATATATCTAACTCTTTTTCAATCTCTTTGATGCTTCCTTTACACTTAACAAATATTTTTAAGAAGTATTGTTCCTCTTGAGTTAAATTACAGAAATCGCAGCCTCTGAAATCACCCTCTATTTTTGTATTGCATTTTTCACACTCTAACTTAACTATTTTTAGTTCACTATTACAAACTGGACATTTGCTTGGTCTTACGTATTTCAAAAAAGCACCTCCTTTTTCTATATTATATATCATAAAATTAACAAAAATCAATATATAAATTAATATTTTTAATTTATATATTGATTTTATCAATATTAGTATTAATATTTTTAATTTCGATTTGCAAATTTGATTTTAAAGTTAAATTTTTTAATTGGCTCTGTTTTAAACTAGTGTTGATTTTAGCTAGAACTGTAAGACCATCTTAATGAGCAATTTAGAGTTTCATTGTCTATGGAAAAATAATAGAGTTAAGAGGCTTTTAATTTAAACATCAATCTTAAAATTAATTTATTTATATTAAATAAATTAATTACTTGTTTTTATCACAATAATACTTCATTGCTTCACTTAAAAACTCAGTAAATCCTTCGCCATACTTATCAATATTTTTAGTAAACCTTTCATCATAGATATACATATCTGCTAATCCCTTAAAAATCTCTATAGTACAATTATAAAAATTATTACTTATTAACATTCTCCATTGATTAACAAGTTCCTGCACATTTTCATCTGAAACATCTCTATCTTTCAGTTTAGCCAACTCTTTATAAAGAATATCTATTTCACTATTAATATTATTCCAATCCTCTTTTGAATATTTAACTGTTCTTTTCTTAGATTCTTTATAAGCTTCATTTTCTCCATATTTTTCTTCAACTTCTTTTTCATATTTTTTAATGTGCTTATTGACATTTAACCCTTCAAACATTCCTTTTTTGCTCATACTTGTTTCCTCCTCAACATGTTTAATAGTATTTTCTATAGTATCAATTATTTTATTTAACCTGTTTCTTTTCTCTATTATTAATTTCTTTTGAGATATCAAAGCATCTTTTAAATCGAAATTCTTATCATCTAGTATTTCCCTTATTTCTTTAAGAGAAAAATCTAATTCTCTATAAATTAAAATCTGTTGTAAAACTTCTAAATCCCCATCACTATATAATCGATATCCTGCTTCACTTAAATTACTTGGCTTAAGAAGATTTATTTTATCATAATGATGTAGCATCCTAATTGAAATTCCCGTTAAATCTGAAACTTCTTTAACCTTATACACCTGTATCACCTCCACAACTTCATAATAATCCTTAACACAATGTCAGGGTCAATAGTTTCCTTCTATCTTTTAAATATTTTTATATTAACTAAAAAAAGATGCTTAACATTTTTGTTAAACACCTCTTTTATATTATAAGTGCCTACTATTTTTTCAATTAAAAAAGCTTAAATATTCATTATTAATAGACTTGAAATCATAGAAATTGTTATAAGTATTCTTGCCCATGAGAATTTCTTTTTCCATAATCCTATAGAAACTATTCCTATAATTCCTGATATTATTACGCCTATCCTTTGTCCAATAAAGTTACTTGGCAATGCTGTAAATGATAAAAATGCTAGTATTAATGCATAGACTATTATAATCCCAAAAATTATTGGTTTCTTGGCTAATTTTCCACCATCGTAAACTAATGCTCCTATACACATTAAGAATAATATAAGTAATACAATTTCGAAAATTAATAGTATTCCTAAAGCCATATCATATCCTCCTTATACATTATTCACTTCTACTTTATGTTTTTATATTCAACCTTTTAAACACTTTAATTCTAAAGTTCAAATGGTGTTAATATAGTAAAATGTCAATTTTTATACACTCTAATATTACAAAGATAATATTAACCAACAACTTCCATATTCTTGGTTAAATTAACAACCCATTTCCTTGATAACACTCTAGGTAATCCAAATATACATTTAACTATTTCTTCTGAATAAGTAAATAAAACTAACATGTATATAGGGAATCCATGCATTGCACCAAAGAATGTTAGAGGTATTGAAACAAGCCACATACATCCAAATTCAAGTCCAAAAGCATATTTAGTATCTCCACCACTTCTAAGAATTCCAACTATAACCAAAATATTGAATGATTTCAATCCCATTAAAAGTCCCATAATTATAAATATTTTAGTTAAATCACCTTCCATACCTGGTGATGTACTATATATTTTTAAAAGTATAGGAATACTTAAAATTAACATTCCTCCTAATATACTTCCTACTGCAAATACAAGCTTAGAAAACTTACTAGCATAGTCTATTGCATTTTCTTTATTATCAGCACCAAGCTCATTTCCAAGCATTATAGCGGCTCCAACTCCAATACACATAGCAAGCATTATGAATAAGTTAGCCGTACTAGTAGCAATTTGGCTAGCTGCTATTGCTTCTGTTCCAATCATGGCATAAGCTACAGCATATGAAACTGATCCTATAGCCCAGCCAAAGTCATTTATAAAAATAGGCATTCCTTTAGACATATAAACATTAAAGAATTCCTTATTTATTTTTCTAACTTCAAAAACATTAAACTTAATTATATAATCCTTATCTTTTAAAAGAACATATCCAACCAATAGTAGACATTCTATTATTCTTGCAAAAACAGTTGAAATAGCTGCTCCTTTTACTCCTAAAGCCGGGAAAATTCCTACTCCAAATATTAAACAATAGTTAAAGATAATATTTATTATAAGAGATGCTCCACTACAAAACATGCCAAGTTGCGGATTTCTTACGGCCCTAGCTCCTGCACTTATAACCATACTGATAGCAGTTAATGGATATGAAAGAGCAATAACTACAAGATAGTCCTTACAAAGTGCTACAACTTCTGGGTCAGTTGAAAATATGTTTATTATAAGCTCTGGTACAAAGAAAGCTACCACAAAAAATACTAAACTAAATCCAACGGATAGAATTGTGCTTAAGCTCATTACTTTTTTAATATTTTCTCTATCGTTACTTCCATAAAATTGTGATATAAAAAGTCCTGTAGCCCCTGTTAGTCCTATTAATCCCATATTGAATAAGAAAAATACTTGGTTAGCAACTCCTACTGCTGCTATAGATTCTTCTCCTAAACTACTAATCATAACAGTATCAATAACATTAACTGATGTTGATATAAAGTTTTGAATTATTATAGGAATACATAAAACTAATAATACCTTATAAAATTCTTTATCTTTTCCTTTTAACTTATTTCTTAAAAACAAAGTTGCTCCTAAAACAATCATTGCTACTATAAAGAAATAAACTCCAAAATACATTGGTGAAAGTCCAAACAAACTATCTCCCCCTCACTTATTATTTAGTGCTCAAACAGAACATACTATATCATAATATCATCATTTATCCTATGACATAAGTCTTATAGAAAGAAAAAATATTTATAAAATTTAAGTTCTATATATAGGCAATGTACTACAAGTAAATCCACCTCCACCTTTTAAAATTTCAGAATAATCCATATAAAAGACATTAAAATCATTTTCTTTTAATAGTTTAAATACTTTTTTATTTGAAGTTATAATCTTACGCTCACCTAAACATACTATGTTAGTTCCTAATTCTTCAGAAGTTTCTTTATCTATATATATTCTCTTACTTATTATCTTTTCTATTTTTTCTTTATCATAAAGATATTCGCTTATTATACATTCATCTTTATCTAATATATTAAAAACACAATCTAAATGTAGCATTTTTTCTTTATTAAATTTTATTGTAATAATTTCATAATTCATATTGTTTTCTTCTATATAGCCTTTTAGTTCATTAACAGCTTCCATATTTGTTCTTTTGCTTAATCCAATGAATATATAATTATCATGTATTATTACATCTCCACCCTCTATATTATTTTTCATCTCATATATTTTGGAATGGTGTTTTTTTATATATTTCTTTAAAGCTCTCGGCTCATTTTCTCTTTCTTCATTGCTCATCTTCGCAATGAACATAACATCATCAATAACAAACCCAACATCTCTTGTAAACACTTGATTTGATCCATATATAGGATCTAAAAATTGCACATTAACTCCTTCACTAATCATAAAATTAATAAAATTATTATACTGCTCATACACAAGGTTATAATTAACCTCTACTTCCCCACTAACTTTGAAATTACTTGGATAGCACATTATTAAAGTTCCTAATTTTTCATATCTATTTTTATGACTTATCTTCATAATTCACCTCATATAAATTCTAAACTCTATTGTTATTATTGTTAAACTTATATAAAAATATAAAAAAAGATAGTGTCAATGTTAAAATTGACACTATCTTTTTTAATCTAAAGCTAATATATAAAATTTAATATTCATCATTAAACATTTTTTCTTGTAATAAGCATCGGCTTGATAAATAGCCCCTAATGGATTATGACATAAAACACGATCTTTAACAGCAAATATTGTTATTGGCATTTCTGCATACTTTAAGAATAAAGTATCATGACCAACACATAAACCTAATAAAATTGCTAAATCAATATCTTGTTTATTTAGATATAATGCTTGCCCAATAGGATTGCACATCATATCATTTTTAACATAATGCTCTTTCTCTTCCTGTGGAATTCCTAGGAAGCCTTTTAAGGTAGCTCCATTTTTACAGCCAATAGATACAACTTCTAAACCATGATATTCTAATATTTTAACGAAAGTTTTAGCCTCTTCATGTAATCCCATACAAAAAGCTACTCCAACTTTCTTATAGCCCATTTTCTTTGCAAAAACTATTATTTCTTGAACACGGGTCCAATTGCACTTACCTTCACCTTCAACCAAAGTAGCTTCTTTTTCAATTTTTAAATTCTCATCAATATATAAAGATTTAGCCTTTTCTTGTAATTCTAAATCTCTACTTGGACAAAGTTTTTTAGGCATTTTGCTCTCATCCTTAGTTGTACATCCCATTGTTGGACATTTTGCACATATACTCATAATAAAACTCCTTCTTTCGCTTAAATTTTTCCTACATAACCTACAAAATTATATAAACTTATACATATTACAACAATAACTAATGTAGTATAAACTTTATCTACACCTTTTAGTGATAACTTTTTAGATATCATTGGACCAATAGTACCACCTAATAATCCACCTGCTAACATAAATAAGCATACTGCCCATTCAAAACTCGGAACTTTTCCTCTAAAAACTGTAAACAATAGACTAGTAAGTTGTGAAAAAAATATTATGTAAATTGAGTTCAAAGCTGCAGTCTTACTATCCATTGAGAAGAATAAAAATAAAATTGCTAAATTGATTGGACCTCCTCCAATTCCCATAAAAGCTGAAATTGATCCTAATAAAAATCCAATTCCTAAACATGCAGTTGCATTTTCAACATTATATCTTTTAAATTTACTTTTATTTAATACAAATATTAGTACTCCAATAGTCACTATTGCTAGAAGCATGGACTGAGCAGCACCAACTACTGCCTCTTCGCCTGAAGAAACTTTAATATAATCAAAAATGTATTTCCCAATTATTCCACCTATCGCTCCACCCAAAGCTAACAAAGTACCCTTTCTTTTGTCAACCTTTACAGTAGAATTTCTACTTCTATATAAAGTCATACTAGTCATAGCCAATACAGTACACCCTGATAAAAAACTTATTGTTGAAACATTCAACATTCCTAAAGCATCTAATACCGGCTTAATAATAACTCCTCCACCGATACCACTTATGGCTCCTACTATACATGAAATAAGACAAACAAAAAAATAAATTATACTCATAAAATCATCCCCTCATTTTTAGTAAGAATGAGAAAACTTTCGAATTTCGCGAACTTCAAAAATTCATATCCTTTATTTAATTTTAACATTATTTACATATAATTCATTATATGCAAACATTATCATAAACATAAGTATTTAGTTATAACAAAAAAATACTTTTAAAACCTGTTTATTTTTTTGACTCCTTTTTAAACTAGTACTACTTTAAAATAAATTTAATGTTTATATTTAAAACATCCACATTATTTAAATACAAAGTAATAAGGCGTAAAATAATCTCACCAATAGTAACATTATTTTACGCCAATCTTTAAATTAAGCTTTTTATGTTAAATAGCTTAATTTATTTCTACTTATTCACTTCTTAGTAGTTATGTTATTATAATCCGTTATTCATATTCTCTATAGTTAATTTTGTTACTATAAACCTTATTTTTTCATAAGAAACGTCTTCTTCTAACTTCTCTTTTATAGGCTTAAGCTTGCTATAACCCACTTTTTCTATAGCTTCTAAGACAAGTTTTTCTTCTTTTTTAGAGAATAAAGAATCAAAATCTATTTCAAAGTCTATTTTATTTCCCTCTTCAAGATATTGTTGAATATGAGAAAGTATTGTTGTTGTTGCAATCTCTCTTTCCTTAGAAATTGTATGAAATTTATCTCCTTCTCTTAACATATCTATAGTTATTTCAAATGATTTTTTCTTTCCATTACCCTTTCTAGTCTTCTTAAACTTTTCTTCGACCTGATCTTTACTAAGTTTTTCTGATTTCCACTCTAATTCTATATCATTTACTCCAACATATTCCTTAATCTTTTCTAAGAATTTCTCTCCATACTTAAGTATTTTCTTTTCACCAACACCACTTACTTCTGAAAGTTGTGATTCATTTATTGGCATTCTTATACTCATTTCTTTTAAAGTATTATCACCAAATACAATGTAAGGAGGAACCCCTTCTTCTGAAGCAATTTCTCTTCTTAAACTTCTTAATATATCGAATAATTCATTATTAGTAGAAACTTTTTCAATCTTTCTTTGCTCCTTAAACATAACTTTAGTTTTCCCCATAAGAATATCTCTTGAGCTTTGATTTAATGTTACAACAGGGAACTCTCCAACATAGTCTATATATCTATGAGAAATCAATGTATTTATAAAATCTTTAAGTCCTTCCTTAGAATAGTCTTTCATTATCCCATAAGTACTCAATTCATCTAGTTTTAAATCTAATATTTTTTTATTTTTAGAGGCTCTTAAAACATCAATAATAACTCCAATTCCAAATGGTCTTTTCATTCTATAAACACAAGAAAGAACCTTTTGAGCATCTACAGTCTTATCAACAAGCTCCCCTTCCATCTCACAGTTACTACAGTTATTACAGTCCTCTTCTAACTCTTCACCAAAGTAATTTAATATAAATTTTCTATAACATCCATTTGAGTATACTAAATCCATCATAGTTTGAAGCTTGCTTAACTCATTTGCTTTTCTTTGTGGGTTTAAAGTTCCTGTTTCTATAATATATTTTTGAGTTTGTACATCTCCTGGTGAGAAAAGAAGAATACACTCTGAACCCTCTCCATCTCTACCTGCTCTACCTATTTCCTGATAGTAACCTTCAATATTTCTTGGCATATTGTTATGAATTACATATCTTATATTAGGCTTATCTATTCCCATACCAAAAGCATTTGTAGCTACCATTACGCCAATCTTATCATAAACAAAATCCTCTTGATTTTGTTTTCTTTCAACATCAGAAAGACCTGCATGATACTTTGTACACTCTATTCCTCTTGAATTAATAAGGTCGCATAATGAATCAACTTCTTTCCTAGTTGCACAATATATTATTCCTGATGAATCTTTATTTGCTTTTAAATAATCTAAAATATAATGATCCTTATTAACCCCTTTTTCTATTATTATCTTTAAGTTATCTCTATCAAATCCTGATATAAAAACTTTAGGATTATTTAGCTCTAATAACTTTACAATATCTTTTCTAACCTCTTCTGTTGCAGTAGCTGTAAATGCTGATACCACCGGTCTTTTTCTAAGAAGATTTATAAACTTTCCTATAAACTTATAACTACTTCTAAAATCATGTCCCCATTGAGATACACAGTGAGCCTCATCAACAGCAACCTGTGCAACGTCCACATTTGAAATAAGATTTAAGAAGTCCATAGATTCTAATCTCTCTGGTGCTACATAAAGAATTTTTATGCTTCCATCTTTTATATTTTCAAATATATTATTTATTTCTTGATTGCTAAGTGTTGAGTTTATATAAGCTGACTCTATTCCCATACTATTTATGGCATCAACTTGATCCTTCATAAGAGAAATAAGTGGAGAAATAACTACTGTGACTCCCTCTAAAATCAAAGCAGGAATCTGATAACAGATTGACTTTCCACCACCAGTAGGCATTATTGCAACTACATCATTTCCACTTATAATTTCATTTATTATGTCTTCTTGCCCTTTTCTAAACTCACTATATCCATAAAAACTTTTTAAAATTTCTTTTGCTCTATTCAATATTCCTCTCCTTCTAATCGCTCTTTAATTTGAGTATAAGTAATGCATCAAATTATTATTAAATATTTTTATTATTGTATCTTTCAATATAATAATAAAAGCTAACTGTTTTTATTTTCTAAATTAAGTAGAAATTCTTTTGCATTAAGTCCTCCAGCATATCCAACCAAATTTCCATTCTTACCAATAACTCTATGACAAGGTACTATTATACCTATAGGATTTTTATTGTTGGCTCCTCCAACAGCTCTTACAGCCTTTGGATTCCCTATTTTTTCTGCAATATCCTTATAACTTACCTTTTCACCATACTTTATTTCCTTAAGCGCATTCCAAACAGATTTTTGAAAGTCTGTACCTTTTATAAAATTTATCTTAATAGAAAATTCTTTTCGCTCTCCTTGAAAATATTCACTTAATTCTTTCTTACAATTTAAAATACATTCGTTTTCTTTTTCTTCGCTTAAATTTATATCTTCAACAAACTTAATTCCTACTATTTCTTTATTAATTTCACTTATCTCAATTATTCCAATTGGAGAATTATAATAACCTATATTCATATACTCATTCTTTCTCCTTAAATAAATTTGTATTTTAAATTATTCACAGTATTTCTATCTTTTATAACATTATATTATTATACTACAAATACTTTCTTTTTTTATTGCGCCTTTTCAAGTGACTGTAATTTTCAAAGCAACTTTTTAGTATAACCCACCCTATCAAAGAACTCTTAATTTCTATCTATATATTCAATACCATATTCCCCCTATAAATTCTTACAAATATAACCATTTTAATTTAAAATAAATTCTAATATAAAATATATAATTAATACTTAGCTTTAACTTCACCTTACAACCATATTGAATTTTTTGTCATTTAAGAGTACTATTTAGAAATAAGTTTGAAATTTGTTTATATATTTTTAACAATTTTAGAAAGGATGTTTCAACATGAACAAAAAGGTCATTTTTTCAAATACCATAATGTTTATATTTATGGTTATTTTTATTGTCGTTTTTAAAATTATTTTTGGTGATGCAAATACTCTTATTGGAGTAACTACTGCAACAGCTATGCTCATGTTATTACAAAAAGACTTAACTTTATCTCCAATAAAAAATACATTATTACTTATTCTTTTAAATCTATTCATAGGAGCTTCTGCAACCTTAGCAAGTATGAATATGTGGATTGGGATTCCAGTAAACTTTATAGCAATGTTTATACTAAGTTACTCATTATGCTATAACCTTAGAAATCCAATGTACTTACCATTTTCACTTCAGTACCTATTTATATTAGTAACTCCAGTAAAACCAGATGAACTTCCTATGAGATTCTTATCCTTAATTGTTGGTGCAATAATAATTATGCTTGTTCAACTCCTTGCTAATAGAAATAATGTATCAAAAAAAGGAAACAAATTGTTAGTAAAAATTTGTAATGATATTATTGATAAAATTACTGTTTCCAACTTAGAAAACAGAAATTTACTTAGTGAATCAATAAAACAAAGCATAGGAACTTTTAGATCTATAATTTATAATAAACGTGAAAAAAGATTTTATTTAACTGAAGAAAGTAAAATAAAGCTTAACATTTCAGTTGCTTTAGAAAAAATTTCTTTACTATTAGATCAACTTGATTATTCAAAAAATGAAAACTTATTATCAATATTAGAGCAATCATTAAGTAAAATAAGTAACCTTTTAAATAATGAAGAAACATTAGACAAGGTTTCTTTTGATGAAATGAAAAATTATCGTAATGAATATTTAGACAATTTAACAGATTCAACTGATTTACAAATCATCAGTAATATTTTATTTATTTATGAATCACTATATGAATTAAATAAACTTGGTATTAAACACTATAATTTAATTAATGAAATGGAATCTATCCCAAAAACCTTTAAACTTAATCATAATTTTGCATTGAATTACAAAGCAAAATCTGCTAAATTTTCTTATGCAGTCCGTGTTGCTATTGGAGTATCATTAGCTGCATTTATAATGGATTACTTCCACTTAAGCGAAGGTAGGTGGATAGTTTTCACAATGCTTTCCCTTATAAACCCAATATATGAGGTTTCTAAAACTAAAACTAAAGATAGGATATTTGCTACAATCATAGGTGTAATTATACTTGAAGTTTTATTCCTTATCTTTAAAGATGTTATTACAAGAACTCTTATATTAATGTTAGCTGGTTATATAAGTAGTTACTTGAAGGAATATAGATATTCAACAATTTGTACAACAATTTCTGCAATTGGTGCTGCTTCCTTGTTAGGAAGTCCAAATTCATTTGCATTAAATAGATTATTATTTGTATGTATAGGAGCAGTTCTTGCCATATTGATAAATAAACTAATATTACCTTATAGTTTAGAAAAAGATATAGCAATTTTAAAAACTATGTACACTAATGTTATAAATGAAATGGTAGAAAGTCTTGAGGAAGTTTATTCTAATAAATCAAGAACAAAAATGGACAACCTATTTATTGTCACATCATTTATAGAAGATAGATTAAAGGCAGATAATATACTAAATGACAATAATTTAGTAAAAATTATTGATAATGAAAGAATGCTTATTTGTAGTATATACCAACTATACATTCAACTTTCTAACAGTAATATTAAAGACTCAAACTTAAAAGTATCATTGCATGATTTAAGAAAATGTCTTTCAACTAAAAATTATAGCGCTAAGGTAGAGAACTTTATAAAAAAATCAGTTAACTTTGAAGAAAAACTATTATTAAGCAATATTTTAGAAATTTCAACTAGCATAAATAATTTAAACCCTTTAACAAACTAACTTATAAAAAATAAATAGAGTAAATTTTAACTTTAATATCTCTAAAAATCTTATATGAAAAGGCTAATACTAAATTTAAAAATTAGTATTAGCCTTTTAAATTTAACTTAACCCACTATAACACTATTCTCCAGCTACAGATAATTCTTTTATTACCAAACTTGGACTTCCAACCCCTGGAATCAAGCTACTTTCCTTAAAGTCATTACCTACTTCTTCTATATTTTTTAACAAGTCAAAAAAGTTTCCTGCCACAGTTATTTGCTTAACTGCCCTACCTAATTTACCGTTTTCTACTGTTAATCCCTCTGCTGCCAATGAAAAATCTCCTGTTATAGAATTTGCTCCAGAATGAAGTCCATCTAAATCAGTTATAAGCAATCCATTTCCAACAATGTTTAAAAGTTCATCAAAAGATTTATCTCCCTCTTTTATACAAAGGTTTGTTGCTTTTGGTTTAACTGATGATTTGAAACTTTCCTTAAATCCATTTCCTGTTGGCTCTACCCCAGCTTTCTTAGCTGTTTTTAAGCTGTGTAAAAATCCATTAAACACACCATTTTCAACTATATTTTTAAACATAGTTGGTACTCCTTCATCATCAAAAGAGCAACTTGCTATTGCACCTTCTAAAAATGGATTATCAACTAAAGTAACCTTTTCAGAGGCAATTTTCTTTCCTATTTTATCTTTAAGAAGAGTTTTACCCTCCTCAGCAATATGGCCTAAGAAGTTGTCTGCCATAGTCTTAAGCAAAGCTCCCATAATATCATTCTCAATAATAACCTTATATTTTCCTGACTTAACTGGATAAGCTCCTTTTTTTCTTAAGGTTTTCTTTATTCCTTTTTCTATAATTTCATCAAGCTTTATATTACTTAATCTAGTAGACATAACACTCTCTCCATCTACTATCATATTTTCTCCATCTTTAGCAATTGGATAAACTGAAGCACTAATCACAGTACCTTCTTCTCTTAAATCTATTCCTTCTGAATTTATTATAATTCTCTCAACCTTTGAAGTACCAATTCCAGTATATTCAGATTTTATTATTTCATTGTTTATTTTGCTAGGTTCAGTATTTAATTTTATAGACTCTTCAATTTGAGTTTGAGGGTTTAAATTAGCTATCTTTTCATCATAAGAATTAAATTCTGTGTAAGGCAATCCCCCTTCAAATATGAATTCATCATCATCACCTTCAATTAGCTCAGCACACTCTTTAGCTTTTTCAACTAACATCTTTACTGATTCTTCATCTAACTTTTCAGTGTATGAACATCCCATCTTCCCATTAAGAATCCCTCTAAAAGATACTCCTGCCGTAGTGCTCAAAGAATATTTATCAACTTCCCCATCTCTTGTTCCTATGCTAAGAGACTCATTCTTCCCATAATATAATTCATATTTTTCAAAACCAGCTTCCTTAGCCTTATTAAATAAAGCAACTTTAAAATCATTAAATTCCATAAATATCTCCCTCCTTATCTTCCACCTACAGTAATTTCTTTTACTCTTAACAGAGGTTGACCTACATTAGTTGGAACTGCTCCACTAACTGATCCACAGACACCTTGACCGTGCTCCAAATTCTTTCCAACCATATCTATATTCATTAGAATGTCAGCACCATTTCCTATTAAACTAGCACCTCTTACAGCTCTATCTATAACTCCATTTTTAATTAAATATCCTTCTAAAACATTGAAGTTAAAGTCTCCAGTTATAGGATTAACTGAGCCACCACCCATTTGCTTTGCATATAATCCATTTTCTATAGATTTTATTATAGCTTCATTATCATCATCTCCTGGAGCTATAAATGTATTAGTCATTCTTGAAGTTGGTGCATATTTATAAGATTCTCTTCTACCACTTCCCGTAGGAGCCATTCCCATACTTCTTGAATTAAATTTATCTATCATATATGATTTTAATATTCCATTTTCAATTAAAACTTTTCTTTGTGCTAATCCACCTTCATCATCTATATTAGTTGAACCCCAAGCATTAGCTATTGTTCCATCATCTATAGCTGTAACCTTAGTAGAAGCTATTTGATTTCCTAGCTTACCACAGAATATAGAGTTACCTTTAGCTACTGATGTCGCCTCAAGTGAATGTCCACAGGCTTCATGAAATATAACTCCACCAAATCCATTTTCTATGGCAACAGTCATTTTTCCTGCTGGACAATAATCTGCATGAAGCATTGTTACAGCTGTCTTAGAAGCTTCTTCTCCAAGCTTATTTAAATCCAATGTATCATAAAACTCAAATCCCATAGATGCACCTGGAGCTCTCATTCCTGATTGATTATCTATTCCATTTGAAGCTATAGAGTTAACTGATACTCTTGTTCTTATTCTTCTATCTTCAGTAAATAGCCCTTCACTGTTTGCTATTAATACTTTCTGATCCACATCACCCATTGATACTGTAGCTTGAACTATTTCATCACTATAATTTTTAGCTCCACTATATATTTCTTTCATCTTTTCTATTTTCTTAGCTGTTTCTATTGAAGATGGTACATATATAACTGGATGTATATTAGTATTTATTCTTTCAACTAAGTTTAAATTAATAGTTTGTCCATCCAATACATCTCCTAAAGCTAGTGCAGCTTTTTGGGCTGTATTTATTAAACTTGTAAGTGAATCATCATTTGTGTATGCATATATGCACTTTAGCCCCTTGAATATTCTTATTCCAACTCCATAATCTTTTCCTGAAACAATATCTTTTACAATTCCTGAAGTTAAAACAATATTATTACTTATTTTGTCTTCAACAAAAATTTCTGCAAAGTCTCCCCCTGTACTAAGTGCTACAGAAAGAACTTTTTTAATCTTATCTTTGTTTAACATGAAATCAAATCCCTCCCCAAATTAGTATAAATAACATTTTATCAATTAATATTAACTCTAAAATGTTTATTTACATTGTAATTCTATTATGAATAATTTCCCATAAATAAAATAATATTAACATGAAAAAAGGTTTATAAATATGGCTCACTTTACACCTGAAATATATATTAATTCTAAAATTATCTTTAACTTGAAAGCTTTATTATTAAAACACTAATCGACATAATATAATTTTTCTATTAAAATATAGTAAAATTAATAAATTTACTGTTAAGAAAAGAGGATTTATTATGTCATTTACTAAGGAAAATTTTTTCAAACAATTTACCAAGGATCAAGCAAGTTTTGATGACATTCATGAAACAATGATTGAAGGAGTCAATATTGGTGGAGCTAATTTTATAATCCTAATGTGTGCAATACTAATCGCCTCAATAGGATTAAATATGAACGCTACAGCTGTCATAATAGGAGCAATGCTTATTTCACCCCTTATGGGGCCCATAATAAGCATAGGTTACTCTGTTGGTATATATAATTTAAAACTACTAAAAAAATCACTATTTATACTATCTATAGAAATCCTAATAAGTATAACTACTGCTACACTTTATTTTCATCTTAGTCCAATCTCAAGTGCTGGTAGTGAGATTCTCTCTAGAACAACTCCAAATATTTGGGATGTATTAATTGCATTTTTTGGTGGCTTAGCTGGAATAGTTGGAGTAACAAGAAAAAAATCTAGTAATGTAGTTCCTGGAGTTGCAATTGCTACTGCCTTAATGCCTCCACTTTGTACAAGTGGATATGGATTAGCTACAAGAAACATGGATATATTTTTAGGGGCTGGATATTTATTTTTTATTAATTCATTTTTCATAGCACTTTCAACTTTAATAGGTGTTAAGCTTATGAGAATTCCTACAAGAACAACTCTAAGCCCTGAAAAAGCAAAGAAATTTAAGAAATTAATTATTACGGCTACAATAATAGTTACTATTCCAAGTGCTATTTCTGCTGCAAACATGGTAAAAGAATCTATAAACAACTCAAATTTAAGTAATTTCATACAAAATGAAATGCCATCTCAATATGTGCTTAATAAGAGTATAGATACCAAAACTAAAACTATTGATATTGTCGTTATAGGTAATATAATTAGTAAGGCTCAAGAGGAAAAATTACAAAACTCACTTACTAATTATGGTTTTGAAGATTATAGACTTAGAATTCAGCAGGAGGATAATCCAGTTGCAGATATTCAATCCTACCTAGAAAAAATAAAAGAACAAAATTCAGGTTTTATAGGAGATTTAGAAATAAATAAAGATGCTAATTCAAATAATCAAACAAATACTGGTTCAAATAGCGCTATTAGCAAAAACCTTCAATCCACTACAATTTATCTATATAAAAATTATAAAGATATAAAACAAATATATAGTGGTGTTTTAGATAATGAACTACCTGTAATGATTATTGAGTATTCAAGTGATAACATAAATCAAGATGAAATAAAGAATTATATTCTTTCTAATGACACTCTTAAAGGAACCAAAGTTTACTTTGAGAAATACAACCAGGATACTGTAAATTCTGAGACAAATTCTACATCCAAAAATCCTGATTAAAATTATTTATATTTACTTCAAATGATGATATACTAATTCTGTAAGTTAATGAAAATTGTATTCATGTTGATACACTTTTTGTGTTAACTGTTTTCTGTTGTTAAAGGGCATCTTGTCAATGCCCTTTTTTGCTTTCCAAAAATAAATAAAATTTACATTTTTTACAAATAGTTATTGTTTATGACGTAAGGTCATATGATAGCATAATATTACAAAGAGAATTTTTGAGGTGATTTTATGAAATGTAAAAATCTATTTACTGTTGGAGAGTTAGCTAAAAATATGAATAATAAACTTAAAGTATCCAACTTGAAAAAAAGTTATGGAAATAGCTTAGTGTTAAATGAAATATCCTTTGAAGTTACGGAAGGAAGTATCTTTGCTTTACTAGGAACTAATGGTGCTGGTAAAACAACTACTCTAGAATGTATTGAAGGCATTAAAAGTTATGATAGTGGTTCAATATCTATAAATGGAAAACTAGGAGTCCAGCTTCAAAATTCATCCCTTCACAACAATTTAAAATGTATTGAAGCCCTCCATCTTTTTTCAAGATGGAATAATACAATACTTGATAAATCACTCATAGAAAGCTTTGAACTTACAAAGCTTTTAAACAAAGAATATAAAGAACTTTCTACTGGTCAAAAACGAAGACTACATTTAGCCTTAGCTCTTGTAGGAAATCCTGATATTATAATACTTGATGAGCCAACGGCAGGTTTAGATGTAGAAAGCAGAATATCTTTGCATGAAACTATTAGAAAGCTTAAATCTCAAGGAAAGACATTGATAATAGCTAGTCACGATATGGCAGAAGTTGAGGCTTTATGTGATAAAATAGCTATCTTAAAGGATGGAAATATAATTTTTAATGGAAGTCCATTAGACCTTACAACTACTCTAAATAAACTTCATAAGATAAAAATCTTTCTAAATTCACCTTTATCTCCAAAATATTTACTACACTCCAAATACCTAGGATTAAATCAAAATTATTATTGTTTTGAAACAAATAACATCCATGAAGCTCTTATTGAATTACTTTCCCTAATAAAAGAAGAAAATTTAATATTAAAAGATATGCAGATAGAACAAGCGTCCTTAGAAGAATGCTTTATTAATATTACAAGAGGTGAAGATAATGAATAAAATTTTGCACGGAATACTTCTTAACTTTAAACTTGACTTAAGAAATAAAAATATATTATTAGTTTATTACGTTGTTCCATTAATATTTTTCACATTCATGAGTGGAATCTTTACCTCTATTGACCCTAATGCATATAAGACCCTAATTCCATCAATGACTATATTTGCTATTACAATGGGAGCTATAATAGGATTTCCAAATCCATTGGTTGAATTTTTTAATAGTGATATAAAGAAAATGTATGTAGTTGGAAATATTCCTCTTTGGATTGAATTAATTAATAATTTCATTTCAGCTTTTATACACCTTTTTATAGTTTCAACACTAATATTTTTTGTTGCACCTATAACCTTCAAAGCAACTGTTCCATTAAACTTGTCAAATTACTTTTTATCACTAGCTTTACTTATAATTTCCTCACTAAGCATAGGTTTAGTTTTAGGCTTGTTTATTAAAAGTATCTCAAAGCTAACAATGATATCACAAATAGTTTTTTTACCTTCAATAATGCTTTCTGGAATTATGTTTCCAACTGAAATGCTTCCAAGCTTTCTTGAAAAACTTGGTTCAATATTACCTAGTACCATAGCTTTTAAATCCATGTGTAGTTCTTCATTTTCAATGAACCTATTATTGCTAATTTTAATAACTATTATTTGCATTGTAATAAGTATATTTAGATTAAAAAAACTAAAAACCGATTAGTAAAATATAAATAAAACTTATAAATTCTAATATATTTTAAAGAATTTATAAGTTTTATTATTTATGACTCTATGAATTTGAGTTGCCCTCATTTACTAAAGAATGTTTCCTTCCGTAAATTAAGTAGCTAATTATTAAAATTACCAAAACAACTAAAAATATAATCCAAGTTTCTTTTGTTAAATTTGCCATTAAAAACAAACAACTTCCTGCACCTAATATTGGTATTAATGGTACCAAAGGTGTTTTGAATCCTCTCTTAACATCTGGATATTTCTTTCTAAAAGCAATTAATGATATACAAACCAAAGTATATGTAAGTAAGAATGCTATATTAGCAAAGTTAGCTAATTGTCCAAGATTAAAGAATCCAGCTAAAAATGCACCTATTATTCCTACTGTCCATAATGCTACATATGGAACATCCTTCTTGTTTACCTTGCTAAATGGTTTTGGTAATAATCCATCTCTACTCATAGCCAAAAGTATATGTGATGTGGTAAAGTTTCCTGCAAATATTACTGCAAGTATTCCAATTACTGTTCCTAAAGATACTACAAAGGCTACTCCATTTTCTCCAGTCAATTTTAGAGCATAAGATAATGCATCTCCTACATCTAAATTTGTATAAGAAGTAACTCCTGTTAGAACTAAAGAAACTGCTATGTATATCACTGTACAAATAATTAATGAACTTATTAATCCTAATGGTAGTGCCTTCTGAGGATTTTTAACATCCTCTGCTGCTGATGCCGTAGCATCAAATCCACAATAAGCAAAGAATAATGAGGCTGTTCCTGTTATTATCCCCTTAGTTCCAAATGGAGCAAATGGATGCCAGTTGCTTGGATTTACATGAAATGCACCAACTCCTATAAATAGTACAATGACTGCAATCTTAATAAAAACCATAATGTCATTTACTCTCTTACTTTCACTAGTTCCTAAGGATATAATAAATACTATTAATAATATTGATAACATTGCTGGTAAATTTACTATTCCTCCATCACTAGGAATAGCAGTAAAAGTCTTTGGTAACTTTATTCCTAAGGTATTTAACAAACTCATAAGATATGCTCCCCATCCAGAAGCAACCGTTGCTGTAGATAGTGTATATCCAATTACTATGCAAAGACCTGCTATATATGCAATAATCTCCCCTAAAGATACATAAGTAAATGAATATGATCCGCCAGCACTAGGTATGCTTGAACTAAACTCTGCATAACATAAAACTATTATAGCAGCAGCTATTCCTCCCCCTATAAAAGCTACTGAAGTAGCTGGCCCAGACTGTTTAGCCGCAACTATTCCTGTTAAAACCATAACACCTGTACCTATTACAGAACCTACACTCATAAGAGTTAAATCTAAAGCACTTAATGATCTTTCTTTATTTTCACTTGCCTTACTCAGTAAATTCTTCAAATTTTGTTTCCTGAAAATTTTCATGAATCAATCACCCTTTTTTAATTATTAATTTCTTAAAGCCTAAACTCACATAAAATTAACTTTCCCTAAAGATTCATACAATTACTCCACATCACCATGTTAACACTTTATTCATTTTTATAAAATATATTAATCAAAAAAATCTCCCATATATTTATATATACAGGAGACCTATTAGAAAATTATAATAAATTATTTTAAGTCAGGGATTTTTTAAAATACATATTATAAATTATCTACTAACCATTTTAGATTTTCTAGAATTCATAATTCTAGAAATATTATTTATATTGATTTTATCTAAATTTACTTCTAATAATATTGCTGCAATAACTATCATTACTGCACCTAATACTTGTTTAGTATTCATCATCTCTCTGAATATTAAAAATGCAAATACACTTGATAAAACAGGTTCTAATGAAGCTAGTATGCTTGTAACACTAGCCTCTATGTACTCTGTTGATTTTATGTAGAATGTATTAGAAATAAATGTGCTTAAAATACCTATAGATAGTATATTTAAAATCACCATATAAATATTAGGTGAATTCATTACTATACTAAAGGATTCTTTAAAATCTGTAAAAACTCCTAAAAACACACTGGCAAATATATATCCATAAACAAGCAGTGTATCTTTTCTATAGTCTGAAAAGAATTTAGGAAATATTATTTGGAAAGCGAATAGGAAGCCTGTACCTAGACCAGCTACTATTCCAATTGCACTCATGCTTAAATGACCAAAAGACATATTTGAAACCATGATACATCCTAATAAAGTTAGTATTATTACAACGCCTTTCTTTAAGTTAAACTTCTCACTGAAGAATAAAATTCCAAAGACTGTAACCCATATTGAGTTTGTAAACATAAGTACTGTTGCTACAGATATAGGAATATATTCTACAGATAAATTGTATCCTACAAAGCATAAAGCAAATGTTCCTACACCATATAAAGCGGCTACAGCTAGGCCTTTAAAATCTATTTTCAAAATCTCTCTATCAGTCATCAATACCCATATTAAGAAACAAATAGCCGATAAAAAACTTCTACAAAAAGCTATGAACATTGTACTTAATCCTGCTTGATACAATATCCTGCTACTTATTCCCATTATGCCCCAAAACAATGTTGCTATTAAAACTAATCCTACTCCTTTTTCTTTATTGCTCATAATAAATTCCTCTTCTTCTAAGTTTTTAACACAAATTCTATTATATACTTATTAAGTTTTTTTAAAAGTTCTAAAAATGACATTTTTAATTTGTTAACTTTCATTTTCTATCATATTGCTTTGTTTTAATATCTCTAACTCAGTTTTACTCAAATTAGCTTATAATCTAATTTAAAGACAAAATTAGAAACTTTATACTCAATATTAAGTTGTCAGTTTGATAGCTTTTTTTGAAATTATACACATCATTTTATTCATCAAATAAAAAAACTGTATCAAATGCTTTCTTTTTGATACAGTTCTCATTATGGTCTTTTAATTAATTACACATTCTTAAACTAAGCTAGTCCACCCCTAGCATTTTCTTTATTAAATATCTTATTTTTCATTGCTTCAAAGTCAGTTTCTAAAATTAATGCTGCTAATATAACTAAGAAAGCCCCTATTATTTGAGCTAGATTCATTACTTCCCCAAGTAATATCCATGCAAATATGCTAGATAAAACTGGTTCCATAGCTGCAAGTATTGAAGCTAAGCTTGCTGATATGTATTCTGTTGATTTTACATAAAAAGTATTTGATATAAATGTACTTAAAAATCCTATTGATAATATATTAAAAACTAATGGCCAAATATTATTGCTATTTGATAATACTTTAAATGTGTCTCCAAAATCAGTAAATAGTCCTATAAAAATACTTGCAAATATGTATCCATAAATTATTAAAGAGTCCTTTTTATATTTCTTCTCAAAATATTTTGGTATTACCAGTTGCAAACAGAAACATACTCCTGTAATTAGCCCTGCAATTATACCTATTAAATCTAATCTTACTTTACTATTTAATAAATTTGCAACTAATATACATCCAACTATTGTAACTACCATTACAACAATCTTTTTAGGTGTTATTGGCTCTTTGAATAATAAAGCATCAAACAATATAACCCATACTGTTCCTGTAAATAATAATACCGTTACAACTGATACTGGTATTCTACTTACAGCAAAATTGTAAAAGAAGAAACATCCTATAAATCCTACTATCCCATAAAAAAGTGCTGCTAATAGTCCTCTTTTGCTAATTTTGAAAGCACTTCTATTATACAGAGCACTCCATACAACTATACCTATTACAGATAAGAAACATCTAAAAAATGTTATTGCAGTTACACTAATACCTCCATTATGAAGTATTCTACTACTTATCCCTAAAAAGCCCCAAAAGAATGTTGCTATTAGAACTAAGTAAATTCCTTTTAATTCTTTTTTTCTTTCCTTCATTTCCACACTCCATTCATTAATTTTTCTATTATCTCAAAGCACCACTTAAATTAAGTACTTCAAAATCAAAATTTCAATCCTAAGACAAATATTTTTAAACTATTCAAAATACTTTGTAGTAAATAATCAGTAAACTCCTAGTTTTAGACAAAGACTTGTCCTAAGCATTATCGAAATAATACTTAGGACACTAACTACCTTATTTTAGCCATAAAAAAGATACAAGTTTAAGATATCTTGTATCAAAAAGTCCTTTACTATTTTACTATGTTTAAACCAATGTTTATTTCTAGATATAGCCAATAATTACTCTTTTTAAAATTGAGTTATTATAATGATATATCTAGAAATCAACACGCACTAAAAATAAAATCTAATTTAAACTAATTAATTGCTTACTTAAAATAAACTTTGTTATTATCTAACTTATCTATTATAGCTAAAGATTCAACTCTTACCCCTAAATCTTCTAACACTTTTCTTCCATCTTGGAATCCTTTTTCTATAACTATTCCAACTCCTACAAGATCAGCTCCTGCTTGCTGAACTAAATCTATCATTCCTTTAGTTGCACACCCTTGAGCTAAAAAGTCATCTATAATTAAAACTTTTTCACCTTTATTTAAAAATTGCTTTCCTACTCTAACTTTGTAATCCTTCTTCTTTGTAAATGAGTGTACATTTGACTCATAAACATCTTTATCTAAGTTTAAGCTCTCTGTTTTCTTAGCAAACACAACTGGCACATAATCAAAATACTGTGATGTAATTCCAGCTATAGCAATACCTGAAGCTTCTATTGTAAGTATCTTATCAATCTTTTCACCTTCAAATCTCTTTTTAAATTCTTTACCGATTTCATTTAAAAATCTTATATCCATTTGGTGGTTTAAGAAACAATCAACCTTTAAAATATTACCTTCTCTAACTTTTCCTTCTCTTAATATCTTCTCTTTTAATGCTTCCATCTTATTTTCTCCCCCTAATAATCTTATTTATCCCAACGTACAATTAATAATCCCTTTAACTATTAAAATTCTAACTATGTAAAATATACCAAACAAAAAACCTAGACCTAAAAAAGGCCTAGGAATATATAACAATCTCATAAAATTATAGAAATCACCAATATATTCGTAGTTAGGATGTTTACGGCCTCCTAGTAGAAACACTCAACCCATATTGTCGAGCATATACGATATACTTAAAACAAGTACATATTAAGTTATTAAGTAGTATTATAACTACTTATTCTCTCAATGTAAAGGCATATCTATCAATAAATTTTAATGATAATTTTTAAACAATATTTCTATCTAAAATTCTAGTTATTAATATACATTTTTAATGAATAAATAACTAGAATTTTAATTTATTACAACCTATAATTCCACTCTAATGTATAATTCACTAAAATAATTTAATTAGTCTTGAAATAAGTTTCCAAGCCCACCTAAAATACTACCTTCACCAACATCTCTAGAACCTGGAACCTGTGGCGCTGATGCAAATACTTTAGATGCTAATCTACTAAATGGCAAACTTTGAATCCAGACTTCACCAGGTCCAACCAAGCTAGCAAAGAATATACCTTCCCCACCAAACAAAGCATTTTTAACTCCTTTAACATATTCAATATCATAGCTAATATCTCTTGTCATAGCTACTAAACATCCAGTATCAACTTTTAATTTTTGTCCTGGTAAAAGCAGCTTCCTTACAATAGTTCCTCCAGCATGTATAAAAGCTAATCCATCGCCTTCTAATTTTTGAAGAATAAATCCTTCTCCACCAAAGAAACCTGTTCCTAACTTCTTTCTAAAATCTATTCCTATACTAACGCCCTTAGCAGCGCATAAAAATGCATCTTTTTGACATATTAATTTTCCACTATAGTTCCTTAAATCAACAGGAATTATCTTCCCTGGATAAGGTGATGCAAAAGCAACTTTCTCTTTTGTTCCTCCCACATTTGTAAAAGCTGTCATAAACAAGCTCTCTCCGGTAAGTACTCTCTTAGCAGCTCCACCTAACTTTCCAAACAAACCACCCTGTTTTCCACTTCCATCACCAAAAATAGTTTCCATTTCAATATTGTTATCCATCATCATCATAGCACCAGCTTCAGCTACTACAGTTTCCCTAGGATCTAATTCAATCTCAACAAACTGCATATCATCTCCATAAAGTTTAAAATCAATTTCATGTGCATTCATAATAAATATCTCCTTCACAATTTTATTTCGCCGATTATTTTAAATTATCCTATCATAAATATTTAATTCTACACAAGTTATTATATTCTTCTTTTTTAAATATAGGCTTTAATCCAAATCTATATTCACATTGTAATAACTTTAAACATAGTATTTATTAAGATGATTTTTAAAATTAGGAATATAAAGTCGAATACTTTTTGAAAAATTTTAACAAAAATCTGTTGACACATAACTCAAAGAGATATAATATGATATTAAACCTAATATTTAGTATCTATTGTGTTAAGAGGGAGTAGTTACAAGTTATAATATCAACAACGCGGTTAACGAAAAGTTACCTGGTATTATGCACCAATATTTTTGGTTACAAGACTTTTAATATAATCTAAGGGATTTTATTTTATAGATAATTTATCTATTTTTATACCTTAGATTATATTAGGAGTCTTATTTTTTTGGATTCCTATACATAGATATTATTTCTTAGAAATCATCATTAACTAATAATTTATAAAATTGAAAGGAGATAATAGTATGAAAAAAGTTTATTCAAAATCAAAAGAAGAACTTTTTAAAGAACTTGGAGTAAACAAGGACGGCCTTAATGACTCTCAAGTTCAAAGCATGAAAGAAAAATATGGTAAAAACGAATTGGTAGAAGGTAAAAAGAAATCTACATTTCAAGTATTCCTTGATCAATTTAAGGATATGCTTATCATAATTCTTTTAGTAGCTGCTGGTATATCAATGTTCTTAGGCGATATTGAAAGTGCTGCAGTTATTATATTCGTACTAATAGTTAATGCTACTCTAGGTACAGTTCAACATGTAAAAGCTGAACAATCTTTAAGTAGTTTAAAAGCACTCTCTTCACCATCTACTAAAGTTCTTAGAAATGGTGAAAAAATTGAAATAGATTCTAAGGATGTTGTAGTGGGAGACATCATATTCTTAGAAGCTGGAGACTATGTTCCTGTTGATGGTAGAATCCTTGAAAACTATAGTCTACAAGTCAATGAAAGTTCACTAACTGGTGAATCTGAAAGTATTATAAAAATGTCTGAAATAATTAGAGGTGATGAAGTTCCTGTTGGTGATAGAAAAAACATGGTCTTCTCTGGAAGCTTAGTAACTTATGGTAGGGCTACTGTTTTAGCTACTTCAGTTGGTATGGATACTGAAATAGGTAAAATCGCTCAATTATTAAATGATACTCAAGAAAAGAAAACTCCTCTACAGGTTAACTTAGATAATTTCGGTAAAAAGTTAGCCATAGCAATTCTTATTATATGTGCTGTAGTATTTGCTCTTAGTATGTATAGAGGCGAAGCTCTTATAGATGCATTTATGTTTGCTGTTGCCTTAGCAGTTGCAGCTATTCCAGAAGCTTTAAGTTCAATAGTAACTATAGTTCTTTCTTTAGGAACTCAAAAAATGGCTAAAGAAAATGCTATTATAAGAAAATTACAAGCAGTTGAAGGTTTAGGTAGTGTATCTATAATCTGTTCAGATAAAACTGGTACACTTACTCAAAATAAAATGACTGTTAAGAAAATTTTTGTTGATGGACAAGTTATTGAATCTAATGATTTAAATCTAGAAAAGAAAATAGATAATGACCTACTTCTTATGAGTTTACTTTGTAACGATGCAGTTACTGATTGTGAAAAAGAAATTGGTGATCCTACAGAAGTTGCTCTTGTAAACTTAGGAGACATATATGGTGTCGATGAACTAGTTGAAAGAGAAAACTATAAAAGACTTGGAGAAATTCCATTTGACTCTGATAGAAAGCTTATGAGTGTTGTTTATAACATTCATGGTGAAAATATAATAGCTACTAAAGGTGCTGTTGACGTACTTTTAAAGAGATCTACTAAGATTGAAACTTCTGAAGGGGTAAGACCTATAACTAAAGAAGATATAGCTAAAATAGAAGAAATAAACCAGAACTTCTCTAAAACTGGATTAAGAGTTTTATCATTTGCTTATAAAAATATTGAAAGTAGAACTGATATAAAACTTTCAGATGAAGATGATTTAACATTTATCGGTCTTATATCAATGATGGACCCACCTAGAGAAGAATCTGCTGAAGCTGTTAGAGCTTGTATCGAAGCAGGTATCAAACCAGTAATGATAACAGGAGACCATAAAATAACGGCTTCTGCTATTGCTAAACAAATAGGTATTTTAAAAGATGAAAGTGAAGCTATTGAAGGTGCTGCACTTGATAAAATGAGTGATGATGAACTTAAAAATATGGTAGATCATATCTCTGTATATGCAAGAGTTTCTCCTGAGCACAAGATAAGAATAGTAAGAGCTTGGCAAGAAAAAGGTAATGTAGTTGCCATGACTGGTGATGGAGTTAATGATGCTCCTGCATTAAAACAAGCTGATATCGGTGTTGCAATGGGAATCACAGGATCAGAAGTTGCTAAAGATGCTGCTTCAATGGTATTAACTGATGATAACTTTGCTACTATAGTAAAAGCTATTGAAAATGGTAGAAATATTTACGGAAACATTAAAAATGCTATTAAGTTCCTATTATCAGGTAACACAGCTGGTATATTATCAGTGCTTTATGCTTCAATATTAGCATTACCAGTACCTTTCGCAGCTGTACACTTATTATTTATAAACCTTTTAACAGATAGTTTACCTGCTATTGCTTTAGGTCTTGAACCTCATAAGAAAGATATTATGAAAGAAAAACCTAGAAATGCAAAAGAATCTATCTTAACTAAAGACTTTGTTACTGATGTAATATTTGAGGGAATAGTTATCACTATTGTTACTATGGCAGCATTCCATATTGGATTAAATCAAGGTGGCCCTGCATTAGCTAGTACAATGGCTTTCGCTACTCTATGTTTATCAAGACTTGTTCATGGATTTAATAGTAAGTCTAAAAAACATGTTGTATCAAAAGAATTATTCTCTAATAAATATTTATGGGGTGCTTTTGGTATAGGATTTGTACTTTTAAACATTGTACTTCTAGTTCCTATATTTGAAGGATTATTCCAAGTTGCTCCACTTACATTAAATAACTTATTAACTATATATGGATTATCATTCTGTACTTTCGTAATTGTACAAGCTGGCAAATTCATAGTAGAAAAGATTAAAAGTGGAAAATCAACTTCTAATAGTAATTCAGTAAATAAAGCCGCTTAATAAAAGTTTACACCAATTAATTTATATATGTTTTTTTGAGAGACCATGTTAATGTGGTGCATTAGCATGGTCTCTAACTTTACCCAAAATACATTTTAACATCGGAGGTTTTTTATGGAAATTTTAGGGTCTATATTGACTTTTTTAATAGATACAATTGGTTCATTTGGTTACCTAGGTATTTTATTAGTTGTTGGATTAGAATATGCTTGTTTTCCTCTACCAAGTGAAGTTGTATTAACCTTCTTAGGACTTAGTGCTGCCCAAGGTGAGTTCTCATTTGCTGGAGTATTAATATTCAGCATAATAGGTGGTATATTAGGTTCATTAATATGTTATGCTATTGGATTTTATGGTGGTGTTCCACTTCAGAACTGGCTAGCTAAGAAGCTTCCTAGCAGTCAAAAAAGTATGTTAGCCTTAAATAAATGGTTTAAAAAATATGGAAAACCTGCTGTGCTACTAGCTAGAATTGTGCCATTGACACGTACATATGTATCACTTTTAGCTGGTGCTGAAAATTTCAGTTTAAAATACTTTATTACCTATTCAACTATTGGTATAGCCCTATGGAATACAGTACTTGTATCTCTTGGATACTTTATAGGTGATAATTTAGAACTTATAAATTCTATAATGGAAAAATATACTTTCGCAACTATTGGCATAATAATTCTATCCATTATCATATTTCTATATTTTAAATTCTATAAAAAGAATAAGAATAAATAATAAATCTCATTACAAATAAAATAAGCTATATAAAAAGTTTTATTATCTACTTTTTATATAGCTTCTCTAAATTATATTAACTTCAATTCTATATTTACAATTACATTTCCCACTACCTTCAATCAAATTATAAGAGGCCTATATTCTCCTTAAACTTTAATAGTATCTTTATTTAATAAGCCTTTATAAAATATATAAAAAGTAAGTGTCATATATGGTTGTAACCATAAGGAACCTATTCCAAATGTTAATCCTGCTAATAAAACCCAACCTATAAAACTTAAACTCATTATAAAATAATCAAACTTAAATCCTTTAGTTAAATTCCAACTATTGCTTACAGACTCCATTATGCCCATATCAGGATTTTCTACTATAAACATTGGTACAGCAAAGAATCCTGCTTCAATAATTATTGATAACACCATCATAAATATTGGTAATATAAGTACTGCAATGGCTAAAGCTGATTCTAAAAGTAATGTTATTGGCAATGTTACTATCACAACGCCTATCAATATAACACCCATTAAGAATTCAAATATAAATATCTTTAAAGCTTGTCCAAGAGTAATGAAGCACTCCATATATCTTATTCTTTCATCTGTTTCATTTAGCTTTATACAATAATTCAATGCACTTCCTGATAAAAATGCTGAAACTGCTCCAACTAATATAATTCCTAAAATTGGTATTATAGCTAATACAGAAGATGCTATTATTGATATCACACCTATAAATAAGCTCATTCCAGCAGCATTTCCCCATCTTCCCCTTAGAAGCTCCTTAGCTTTAGTTTTACATTCTATTCTATCTAACATAATACTATGTCCCCCTAAACATTAGAATAAATTACTATTAGTATACTATTTATCAAGGAAAAAGATTATAGAGGAAATACATTTTTGTGAAATTTTACATAAAATTAAAGGAATCTACATCTGTAGATTCCTTATTAAAATTAAACTATATTGTTTTCTTTTCTGTCATATGTTTGTAGAATAAGAATGTTGATAAAACAAAGTATGGTGATAACCATAATAATCCTATTCCAAAAGTAATACATGCTAATAAGTACCAACCTATAAAGCTTAGTAAGAATACAAAATATTTCCACTTAAATCCTTTTGATATAGCCATTGCTCTCTTTATCCCATCAATCACTCCAATTTCGTCATCTTCTATGAAGATAAAAGGAATTGTAAAGAAAGTTAAACTATAATATATAGCAAAAATCAATTCTACTATAACTCCTATAACAACTATAACCATTCCAAAAGTTCCATCAAATGATGACATCATTTGGAACATTCCAACCATAATTATTATGAAAGGAATTATGAATACTACAATACCAGTTAATATTTGTGCTCCCATAGTCTTAAAGAAAGTTAAAGCATCTAAGAAACACTCATTATATTTTACTCTCTCATCAGTCTCATTTAGCTTAACACAATACTTATTGAATGATAGCTTAAAATAATATGCTAAAAGACCTCCTAATATAAATCCTATAAAAGGTAATATTGCTAATATAGCATTCCCAAATGCTGCTACTATAAAGAATAACGCAACTGCCCCTACAGCATTAGCCCATCTTCCACTTAAAAGCTCTTTAGCTTTTATCTTACTCATGGCTCTTTCCATTTTTAAACACTCCTTTTAATTTTAGGTAAAATTTCTTTACATTTTATTACCCCTTTGTTAATATATACTCTATATTTTATCTATTTTTTGTTAATATATCAATAATATTCTACAAATTTGATATAATCTTAGTGAAATATATATTTTGAAGGGATTATTTATATTATGAGAATACAGTATTTTTGTTTAACAGTCCTAACTATGATTTTAGGATTGCTGTCTAGAAAGTTCTTGATTTATCTACCTAGCTCTATAGCTCCCTACTTAGGAGATATTCTTTGGGCCACTATGGTTTACTTTGGATTTAGATTTCTTTTTCCTAAAATTAAGAAACAAAAAGGAATCCTAATTGCCATTATTTTCTCTTATGGAATAGAAATTAGTCAGCTCTATCAAGCTCAATGGATAAACAGCATAAGAGCAACCACTTTAGGATCATTAGTTTTAGGTCACGGTTTCCTTTGGAGCGATTTAATATGCTATACAACTGGAATATTATTAGCATTTTTCATTGATTTATTTTTATTTAATGTATTTCTTAAGTAAATGTTAATGTTAAAGCATTATACTATTTAAAAATAAAAACTAACTTTGACTATCCTAATATAGATTAATATAAAATTTCAAAATCTATATTAAGGCTTAAGATAAATAATCTAATAAGAAAAATTAGGAGTGAAAAATATGAACCTTACCAAAATAGCTTTATTTGATGTAGATAAAACATTGATACATGGTGATTCTATGTTTGATTTACTTAAGTACACGATAAAGAAAAAACCTTATTTAGCCCTTAATTTGCCTATATTATTTATAAAATTAGTAGCATATAAGGCTAAAATAATAGATACTACTAAAGCAAAAGAAACCATGTTTTATACATTAAATTATTTATACGAAGATGATTTAAAAGATTTTTATAATACAATACTAAAACCTAAGATTTATAAAGATGCCTTAGCTAAAATTAAAGACTTGAAAAGTAAAGGTTACTATATATTATTAATTTCAGCTTCTCCAGAATGCTATTTGAAATATTTTAAAGATGAGGACTTTGTCGATGGTGTAATAGGAACTAAACTTGAATTTATGAATGATAGATTTATAAATAAAATAAGTGGATTTAATTGCAAAGGCGAAGAAAAAGTTTCAAGAATAAATAAATTTTTAGAAGAACATAATTTAATAATTGATAAAGAGAATTCTATTGCTTATTCTGACTCTTTATCAGATGTTCCAATGTTTAACCTAGTTAATAAGGCATATCTTATTAATAGTAAAAATTCAAATACTGAGTATGAAATATTAAAATGGAAGTAGGTAATAAATTTGAAGAATAAAAATCTGACTAAAGGAATAATTTTAATACTTTTCTCTGCATTATGTACTTCTTTTGGGCAACTACTTTGGAAAATAGGAGTTAATTCCAACCTATTTTTATTGTTTATAGGATTTGTTCTATATGGAATAGGAGCTCTTAGTATGATAATAGCTTTAAAGTTTGGAGAGCTTTCAATTCTTCACCCTTTAATGTGTACAGGCTACATATTTGCATTAATTAATGGTTATTTTTTCTTAAAAGAAAGAATTTCATTAATTCAATTTTTAGGAATTATAATTATCATAATAGGAGTTATTTTTATAGCAAGAGGTGGATCTGATGAATAATATCTATTTAATTTTTCCAATAATGACATTTCTAGGCGCACTGGGAGGCTTCTTCTTTAAAAAAGGTTCCCAAAATATAGAAAACTTTCTATCGCTAATATTAAACTGGAAAATTTATATCGGAGGAATTTTCTATTTAACAGCTGCTCTATTAAATATTCTGGTACTTAAATATCTACCTTATAGCATTGTACTTCCACTTACTGCTATGACTTATATATGGACTATGATTATAGCTAAAATAGCTTTATATGAAAAAATAACTCGTAATAAAATCATAGGTACTATATTAATAATCCTAGGCTCAGTATTAATAGCTATATAATTACTTATTTAGAATATAATTATTTCAAAGTAAATATTTAGAAATTATTAATTTTTTTATAAAGTATTTCTTTACTTTTTAGTTCTATAATTAATTTATTAACTTAAAGTTAACACATTCAATTTACATAAAAATATACGAATTGGAGGTTTTATAATGAAAAAAAATGTATCACTCAGTAGCTTTTTAAACATCTCATTAAGATTCTTATTTTTTTTAATCTTAATTGGAAGCCTTATTTTTCTAAATATGTATTATAAATTTTCAGTTACTTCATTAATATTTTCTATAATAGCAATACTTCTAATAACATTTGTATTTTTTTACTTGAAAAAAGGTTTCAATACCAAACTCCTATTTTATATTATTATATTAATAGGTCTACTATTTCGAATTCTCTGGTTTCTAAATATAGATAGCATTCCTATAGGAGACTTTAATAGAATGTTTATATCTGCAGGCGATTTTCTCAATGGAACCAGCTATATGTTTAAGGGAACCGCTTATTTCGGAAGATTTCCACATATGACACTAACAGTACTTTATTTTGCATTAATAAGGAACTTTTTTTCTAATCCCTTAGTAGTTATACGTCTTATAAACTTAGTACTTTCAATGTTTAATGTCATCATACTTTACTTTATTTCAAAAGAACTATTTAAAGACGAAAAAAAAGGTATTTGGGTTTTATTAATTAGTGCATTATATCCACCTATGATACTATACAACAATGTTTATTGTTCTGAAAACTTAGCTTTGCCACTATTATTACTTAGTGTATTTATGTTTTTCAAATCAATAAATAATAAACAAAATTTATCATACTTATGTCTATCTGGAATCTTCTTAAGCTTATCTCACTTATTTAGACCTAACGGATATGTTTTTATCATAGCTTACGTAATGTATCTATGTCTTTATTTTAAAGAAAAACTTACTGTTAAGCTTAAAAAGCTTCTAGTTATAATAGTTTCATTTATAACTCCTTTCATGCTAGTTAGCACACTACTTATGAAGCTTAATATAACTGAATATCCTCTTTGGCACGGTTCAGAACCACCAAGCATTTCTATGCTAAAAGGAACAAATATCTCTTCTGGTGGTAGATGGAATGAGGAAGATGCTAAAGTATTTGGGAAATATAATGAAGATTATGAAAAAGTAGATAATGCAGCTAAAGAAATAATAAAAGAAAGATTACTCACTACCCCTAAGTTAGAACTTGCTAAATTCTATATCTTAAAATTCACAAACTTTTGGAGTAATGGAAGCTTTTCTGGTGCCTACTGGTCTGAGGCAGGATTGGATGAAGCTTATAATAAAGCTGATTATCTGAAAATGCTAGGTAAAGAAAATGGAAATATGACTATAAGAATTAGTGAAGAAGGTGTTTTCTATACTCAAGGTTTCTATATTATACTCCTGGCATTGTCATATATTGGATTATATGTAAACAAATCAAAAAGAAAAAACTTAATTGATCTTCTTTATATACTTTTTGGCGGTATGTCACTACAATTGTTACTTATAGAGTACCAAGATAGATATACGTATCCTTTAGCATGGATATTTATAATTCTTGCTATGACTGCTTTTAATTCAAAAGAAGATGAGGAGGCTTTAGATTATGAATAATATTAAATACATAATCAAACTACTTAGACCAAATCACTGGATAAAAAATCTATTTATATTTGGTCCAATAATTTTTTCAAATAACTTTTTAAATATTGATATTATAAAAAATAACATACTTACATTTATAGCATTTTGCTTTATATCTTCTACAGTTTACATAATGAATGATATTGTAGATGTAGAAAAGGATAAAAAGCATCCAAAGAAATGTAAACGACCTATAGCAAGTGGAAAAGTTAGTATTCCCAAAGCCATATCAATTGGAATTCTACTTTGTATAAGTTCCTTGGCTATAGCCTTTAGTTTAAAAACTTCTATATTAGTTATTATAATTCTTTATTTAATAAATAACGTAGCATACTCATTTAAGATAAAAAATTTAGTTATTATAGATGTCTTCTCTATAGCTCTAGGATTTATTTTCAGGGTATTAGCTGGTAGCTTTGCAACCGGTGTCCCTGCATCAAATTGGATAATTTTATGTACACTATTCTTATCCTTATTCTTAGGTTTTGGTAAAAGAAGAAATGAAGTTCTTTCTCTTGGTAAAGATGCAAGTAGTCATAGAAAAAACTTATCAAAATATACTGTTACATTTTTAGATAAAATAATTAATATATCCCTAACATGTACAATAGTCTTTTACTCAATATATTGTGTTTTAGGTACATCCATAAATTTATTTATTTGGACAAGTATCTTCGTAATTTGGGGAATAACAAGATATTACTATATAATGTACTCCGATAATGAAGGTGGTAGTCCTACAGAATTAGTGCTTAAAGATAAGCAATTATTTTGTTCAGTATTGCTTTGGGGAATATCTTGTATAACCATATTAAATCTACAAAACACCATTATTATGGCTACTATAAAATAAATTTTGCTTTATAACTATACATTAAGACTTAACTTAAGTTAGAAGTTAACCTCTAATAATAAAAAAAGCCCTAAGGAGTATCAAAAGCCTTAGGGCAAAATAGAGGTATCTACAAATGACAAAAGTTTTATAATAATCAATTCAAAGCGGCAGACTTCAAATTGTTATTAGCTTAAATTTCACTTCTTAATTAAAGTATTCCTATTGCAAGTATTAAAGATGCAAATACTATTGAAATCATAGACATTAACTTTATAAGAATGTCTATTGATGGACCTGTTGTATCCTTAAATGGATCCCCTACGGTGTCCCCAACTACTGCTGCCTTATGGCAATCTGATCCTTTTCCACCTAATACTCCACTTTCAATGTATTTCTTAGCATTGTCCCAAGCACCACCTGCATTAGCCATCATTACAGCTAGTACAAATCCAGTTACTGTAGACCCTGCTAAAAGCCCTGCAACACCATTTGGTCCCAGTAAAACACCAGTTATTAATGGTGTTAATATAGCTACTAAAGCTATTGGTATCAATTCTCTTTGAGATGATTTTGTACATATATCTACACATTTCTCAAAATCAGCCTCTGCCTCACCTTCCATAAGGCCTTTTATTTCTTTAAATTGTCTCCTAACTTCTACAACAATTTCAGAAGCTGCCCTTCCAACGGCATCCATTGTTAAAGCTGAGAAAACAAATGTAACCATTCCACCAATAAATAACCCAATTAAAACCTGAGGATTTATTATTGAGAGATTAAATGTAAAATCTAACCCTTCTGTTTTAACTATATTCTCAACAGAGTCTTTATATGCCGCTATAAAAGCTAAAGCAGTTAATGCAGCTGAACCTATAGCAAATCCTTTTCCTGTAGCCGCAGTAGTATTTCCTAATGCATCTAATGCATCAGTCCTCTTTCTAACTTCAGGGTCCTGCTCTGTCATCTCTGCTATTCCTCCAGCATTATCTGCAACTGGGCCATAAGCGTCTGTAGCTAAAGTTATTCCTAAAGTAGAAAGCATACCTACAGCTGAGATAGCTATTCCATAAAGACCTAAACTAAAATCTTCTGATCCACCTGATACTAAGAAACTAATAATTATAGATATTCCTATGATTATTACTGGTAAAGCTGTTGAAACCATACCTAAGGATAATCCACCAATTATTGTTGTAGCTGAACCTGTTTTAGTCATTTCAGCTAGCTTTCTAGTTGGTTTATAGTTATCACTTGTATAATACTCTGTAAAATATCCAATCAATATACCAGCTACTAATCCTGATAAAATACTAAAATAAATTCCTAAGTTCTCTCCACCAAGTACCAGCTTAACTATAAAAAATGCTGATACTGCCACTAATATAGCTGATATATATGTTCCTCTTCTTAAAGCTCCAAGAAGTGCCTTCTGACTAGCATCCTCTTTCGCCTTAACAAAGAAAGTTCCAATTATACATGCAATTGCTCCTACTGATGCAATAGTTAAAGGAAGCACAACACCATCTAAGCCTAATCCTGCAGAGACTGCTAAGGCACAAGCTGAAACTAATGAGCCTACATATGATTCATAAAGGTCAGCTCCAAGTCCTGCTACATCGCCTACATTATCTCCAACGTTATCAGCTATAACTGCTGGGTTTCTATGATCATCCTCTGGAATACCAGCTTCAACCTTCCCTACTAAATCAGCACCTACATCAGCTGCCTTTGTAAATATACCTCCACCTACTCTAGCAAACAAAGCCATTGAAGAAGCTCCCATACCAAAAGTAAGCATAGCTGAAGTAATTTGAGCTATTTTTTCAGCCTCAGGTAATGCAGCATAATACCAATCTAAAATATAATACCAAACTCCTAAATGAAGAAGAGCTAACCCTACAACTACTAACCCCATTATAGCTCCACTAGAAAATGCTATTTTCAATGCTCCATTTAGACTTTTTTTAGCTGCTGTGGTTGTTCTTGAGTTTGCGTTAGTTGCAGTTTTCATACCAAGATAACCACTAAGACCTGAAAATAAGCCCCCTGTTACAAAAGCAAAAGGAACAAACATCGATAAGTACCCTAAAAAACTTAGAACCATTAAAAGTATAAACATTCCTAAAAAGAATAATGCCACACCTTTATATTGTCTTATTAAAAAGGCATTAGATCCTCTCTTAATTTTCTCTGCAACAGCTCTTATTTCACTGTCACCCTCATCGCATTTCATTATTTTTCTTCCTAAGTAAGCAGCAAATAACAGTGCCACTATTGAACATATTGGCACCAAAATCATAAGGTCCATCTGTATCTCCTCCTATTAAATTGATATAAGATTAAGTCAATTGACCTTTATAAACGTTTACATAATACTTGTAAAATTTCTTAATCATTATTTTTCTCTGCCTACCCACTAAAGTTTTATTGAAACTCTATTTATAATATATTCGCCTTAATTCTAAAATATCACTAATAAATAAATCATCTATTAATTCTTCATATCATATTGAGATAATTAGAGTATATAATAAGAATAAATATAAAAAGGAGGAGTTAGTGAACTATTTTTTATAAAATTTCACTAGAAAATATTATGATTACTTTAGAAAATGTATTTAAAACTTATAAAAGTGGCGATGTGGAAACTCATGCTTTAAGAGGAATCAGCTTAACAATAAATGATGGTGAGTTCATTGTTATACTTGGTCCTAGCGGAAGTGGAAAAAGTACGCTTTTAAATGTTATTAGCGGTCTTGATACAATAACATCTGGAAGTATAAAGTTTGATAAAAAAGAAATAAGCAAATATAAAGAAAATGAACTTACTAAGTTTAGAAGAGATAATTTAGGATTCATCTTTCAACAGTATAATTTACTCCAAAATCTAACAGTTTATGAAAATATCCAAATGGGAGCTGATATTAGCAAAAACCCATTAGATATAAATGAAATTATAACTCATGTTGGATTAAATGATTCAAGAAATAAATATCCTTCTCAACTTTCTGGTGGTCAACAACAAAGAGTTTCTATTGCAAGAAGCATTGTTAAGAATCCTAGCATAATGTTTTGTGATGAACCAACAGGTGCCTTAGATGAAGAAACTGCTAAGCAAGTCTTAAATCTATTGCAGAAATTAAACCAAGAACTTAAAACTACTACTGTTATAATTACTCACAACCCTAATATAGCTAAAATGGCTGATACTGTCATAAGAATGAATTCTGGTAACATTGAAGAAACTTATAAGAATAAAGAAAAGCTTACTGCTAATGAGCTTAAGTGGTCATAGGAGGATACTATGCTATATAAAAATGTATTAAAAACATTTAAGAAAAAATGGGCTCAAATCCTAGCCATTGGTATAGTTATTTTTATAAGCTCCTTTATCTATACTGTAATGGCATACGCTATTGATGGGTTAAAAAAACCTACGGAAGAATTTTTAGAAAAAAGTAAACTTGAAGACTTCTCTATTGATATGTACAATGGACTAACTCCAAAGGAAATGGAATACCTTATTAAAACTAGTCCTACCATAGCTTCTAAACTAGGAAGTAGTTTTTATTTAAGCGATATAAAAAGATTAGACGAGAATTTGTTTAATAAGATAATTGATAACAGAAAGGATGAGTTTCTTTCTGACTATAGTGGATATGAATTAGAGCTTAGAGATTATAAAGATATTGACTACACTCTCAATGGAAAAGGGAATAAAGGTAGAGTCTTCAAAAATGGTAAGACTATGAATCTTACTTATATTGAGGAAGGAAAAAAAGCTGAAAAAAATGATGAGATAACTATTGATAAAACTTATGCTAAGTATAATGATCTTAATATAGGCGATTCTTTAAAATTAAATGACAAAGAATATAAAATAGTAGGCTACTCACTTCTTCCTGATTATAACCTACCTTTGTTTGGAACAGATTTTATTATAGATAATAAAACTCAAAGCCTTATTGTTATGACAGATGAAGCTTTTGAAAATTTAAATGGTGATGAAAACTTCCACTTCGCTGGTAGATCTAGTGCCCAATGGGATGAAAGTAAATTTAAGAATGATGTGTTAGATACCTATACAACTAAAGATAACCTTAAATATATAACTAATATAATATCAACACCAAATCAATTGAGAAGTGGTGGAATATATATGGAGCTTAAAGGTGGTAAGGCTATGAGCCTTGGATTAAGCATAGTTATTTCTTCTATCGCTATTATGATTGTCGCAATTCTTATCTATAAAATTTTAAATGAAGAAAAGGGACAAATAGGTGTACTTAAAGCCTTAGGATATAAGAATATAGAAATAGCTAAACCTTATATAGTGCTTATTTTATTAATATCTCTGCCTATGCTTATTTTAGGATATATTGGTGGGTGGCTTACTGCTGAACCCCTTAAAAATATGTACTTAATGTTTTATCTGTTACCTTCCGTCCCTATACAAGGTAATCTAATTGTTGCATTAACTGCTATTATAGTGCCATTAATTTTCTTTGTTGGACTTTCATCAATATTAATAATAAAGATGCTTTCTAAAAAAGCTTTAGATTTACTTAGAAAGTCTGATACAAGCAAGGTTTCCTTCTTAAATAAACTTACAAGTAAAGTTCTCAAAAATGCTAAGGGTAAAACTAAATTTAAGTACTCTTTCATCTTTAAAAATACAGCTAAATTCTTAGTCTTCTTTTTTGGAGTACTATTTTCAACTATTTTAATAGTCATGGCTTTAATGATGAGTAGCGTATTTAACAATCTTGGAACTAAGTATTATGAAAGTGTTGCTTACAACTATGAAGGTTTTATAGATAATACTAAGGAACTTCCTAAACTTATGAAAGGTGAAGAAAAGTTCTTGCAATATCCAAGTGCTTTATACAAGGATGAAATGATAACTCTATTTGGTTTATCTGAAGATAATAAACTTCATAAACTTTATAATGAAGCTAATAAAGATATTACCAGTGATTTAAATGATGGAGTTGTTATGACTGCTAGCTTTGCTCTTAAAAATGATATAAAAGTTGGTGATACAATAAAAGTTCAAATTGGTGATAAAGAAGAGAACTTAAAAATAGTTGGTGAAAATGATGAGTATAGTGGAGATAAACTATATATTTCAAGAGAAAAACTTAGTGATATTCTAAGTGATGGAAAGGATTCCTCACTTTATAATGGTGTATTTTCTAAAGAAAAACTAAATAGTGATGATTATATAAGTGTTGTAAATAAAAATACTATACCTGAACAAAGCAAGTCAATGCAAGGCTTTGTTAGAGTTTCAATGTATGCTATGATAGCAAGTGCTATCTTTATTGCAGTAATAATAATGTTTGTATTAACATCCTTAACCATTGAAGATAATAGCTACAGCATATCTCTATTAAAAGTTATGGGTTACAGCAAAAAAGAGGTTAATACAATGATTTTAGATAGCTATAAGATTTATACAATAGTAGCTTACCTAATAGGTTTACCCCTAACAATATTAAGCATGGATATTGGAATGCAATATCTTGCTTCTGAGTTTGGAATGATTCTTCCTGTAAAACTTAGCCTATTGCAAGGCATTCTAGGATTTATTATTGTCTTAATAATATTCTATCTTGGAACATTTAGTGCAAAGAGAAAAATAAATAAAATCTCACTGCAAGAGACTCTAAAAAGAGACTAATATTAACTATTAAAAAATTAATTTTTTAATAGGCTCTATTTAAAACTAGTTTAAATAGAGCCTTTTATGCTTGCATATTTTATTATTAAGTTTTTATAAAATCAATTATATAGTTACGGTTGCCAATATGTATAATCCTCTTCAGTATTATTTTCATAAACTTTTGTATATGTAACTTTAAACTTAATATCTTTAACTATCTCTTCTATTTCCTCTTTTGTAAATTCATCCTTTTTAAATAAGATATTATATTCATACTCTCCAATTTCTTCAGGGGCTAAATTATAATCTTTAGTTTCTCCTAAAAATTCTAATTTTCCACTTTTTATAGTATCAATTTTCGCATTGTCTGGAAACACAAGTTTAAATTTTATGTCTTTTATAAAAGCATCATTAGAAACGTTTGTTGCAGTAATATTAAGAAATATATTTACCCATCCATCATTTTTTTCATCTCTATAGTCATTATTATCTGAAAAACTAAAACCGTTACCTTCTCCATAACCTCCATAATTTAGACTTAAAATATTACCATAAATTACTCCTCCATTCAAAATCAACTTATTATTTTTGCACACATAATTATCACCATTTACATTGACTTCAACCTTCATATCTCCTATCATTTCATGAACCTCATTATATCCTCCATCCCCAATTCCAACATTTGATGAAGCTATAGAAGATATATGTGATTGTATTGAATCCATATATTCAAATTTAGTTTTATTATCAAGTTCTTTAAATTTTTCATTACCTTTAGCTATAACTATAGAGTCCATAAACCCTTCTAATTCATAACTATCTATATATTTACTTAATTCTGTACCTTTAATATATTGCTTAATTTCATAGGTATTCTTAGCTAATGGAAGAGTTATAAAAATTATCAAACTTGAAACTATAACAATTCCAACTAGCCATACAAAACTTGCTTTAGCACCCAATTTATTTATTAAAAACTCCTTTTTTAACAGCTGATATGTCCACCAAACAATTAAAAGTATAAGTACCATATCTATAGCTACCCAAATACTCATATACTCTCCCCCATCCTTATAATACAAATCTAAAATTTCTCTAATAAACCTACATTTCTCCCTCTATAAACTCTTTACTTAATCAATGTAAAATTAAATAAATCTATATAGACTGAAGGGATTTATGTTATGAATAAAAATTCTAATTTATTTAAAGAATTAAGTTTTTCTGATATCAATAAAATAATATCAGAATTTTTTGGTAAGAAAATTACTTTTAAATATCAACTTATGACAGGTGGGCTTTTTAACACAACTTACCGCGTAGAAATTCTAGATACTAATGAAATTTTAATTTTGAGAGTTGGCCCTATTAATATTCATCTACTCCTACCTTTTGAAGAAAACTTGATGAAAGGTGAGCGCTATGCTTATTCTCTTTGTGAAAACAGTGATGTTCCTTGTCCTGAAATTCTAAAGTGTGATACATCAAAAAAATTAATCACTCGTGATTACATGATTGTAAAATTTATAGATAATAAACCTCTATCTGAAATATCATCTGATGAAGACATACAACCTGAGTTATATGAATATCTTGGCAAAGTAGTAAATAAACTTCACAAGATAACAAATAACAAGTTTGGAAGAGCCTATGATATCAACAATAATAAAGGATTCAATTCTTGGAGTGAGTTCATAATTAATGAATTTAATGATGTAAAAAATAGACTTATAGAATTTAATCTATTTAATCAAGATGAACTAGATAAATGTGAAGATATATTACATAGTAACAGTAATTTACTTGATGAAATAACAGTAGCTAGTCTAGTTCATGCAGATTTATGGGCTGGTAATGTTCTTGTAAATTATAAAAATAATACACCTAAACTAGCTGCTATTATTGATATGGATAGATCTTTATTTGGAGACCCCGACTTTGAATTTGCAAACCAATGGATAACGAATTCTTATTTCTTTAAAGGTTATGGTGTATCTGATGAGATTTCACATAAAAGAGTTATTAGAAGAAAAATCTATAAACTTTTATACAGTTTAATAGATTCTTATGTTTGGAATATAGAATATAATAACCCTAAGGCCTTTCAAGATGAAAAAAATAATGTATTAAAAACTCTAAATGAACTTCTTAACTCCAATTAAAATTGGAATGTGGTAATTAAATTATTTAAGGCTTCAAATTTGTTATTATTTTTAGAGAACCAACAATAATAAATTTGAGGTTTTATTATATATCAAGAGTTAATTTCACATTTATTTTCACATCTTAACTAACAGTTCCAAACCTACTTAATGGCCATACAGTTATCCTTGCCTTACCTAAAATATCATTACTATCTATATATTTATTTTTCCAGTACCTTGCATCTTCACTACCATTCCTATTATCTCCTATCATAAGATATTGTCCTTCTGGTACTTCAAAAGTAATATCTGTTTTACCTCCTGGATACTTTACATAAGGTTCATTTAGCTTTTCACCATTAACATAAACTTCTCCATTCTTCTTTATTTCTACTTCATCTCCTGGGAGTCCTATAGCTCTCTTAATCATTTTTTCATCATATTCTTTTGAATAAAAAACCAACATATCTCCTCTTTCTATATTAGAAAAATTATAAATTCTAGTAGCAAACAACTGATCTCCTGGCTCAATAATAGGCTTCATAGAACCTGTAGGAACTTTTATTTTAAAAAGTAGAAATCTATTAACAAGCAAAGCTAATATTAATGCGATTCCTATAATTACTATATATTCTCCCATGACATTTAGAAGCTTATTTGATTTTATATTTTTAAAGTAACTCATTATTCACTCTCCTTTCCCTTTATATTTATTATATACGAAAATACATTTTTTTCATTTAATTCTTTATAAATACAATTTCTTTCTTAATAAATTGATTCTTACTTTAAAAATTAAATAACTTTAATTAAACTCAAAATTTTTAAATATTTTGTAAACAAATCTTTCTGATTAGAGGTATACTTATTATTAAAATGTGATATTATTAATATGAACCTTGTCCATAATAAATTTAATCTTTTTCACATAGTAAAATAAATCTGTAAATGGATTTCTTTTACTATATGAAAACCTTAAATTTGGACAGGCTTAAAAATCAAATTTTTATAGAAAGAAGGATTTTTTATGCCTAAATTATTAATTCCTGCTATTATATTTATAACATTAGCACTTATCTTCTATACTATAGGTGTTTGGAGTGAACATAGAGCAGGTATCTTAAAGAAAAAACATGTAATAATATTTTGGTGTGGTTTAGTATGTGATACTCTTGGAACTTATACAATGAGCAGAATAGTAGCTTCAGGAACTGATCATGCTATTTCATCTACTGATTTATTAATCCATCAATCAACTGGTATGCTTGCTATTATTTTAATGCTTATACATGCTGTATGGGCAACTATTGTACTAAACAAAGGTAGCGAAAAAGCTAAGGCTATATTCCACAAATTTAGTTTAGTAGTTTGGTTTATCTGGTTAATTCCTTACTTCGTTGGAATGTACATAGGAATGACATCATAAAAAGTTAAAGAGTCTGAATTATTTCAGACTCTTTAACTTTTTATTCACAAACCTTACCTGGATTCAAAACATTATTAGGATCAAAAGCTAGTTTTATCCCCTTCATAATATCCATAGTAGCTTTATTTAGAGACTCATTTAAATATTGTCTTTTTGCTAGCCCTATACCATGTTCTCCTGAAACCTGTCCACAAAGTTCTCTTTGTTTTCTGTATAGTATTTCCATAGCTTCATTTAATTTAAGTTTCCATTCTTCTTCATTTAATTCATCTCTTAATATATAAATGTGTAGGTTCCCATCGCCAGCATGTCCAAAACTTCTTATTCTAACATTTAGTTTTTTCTCTACTTCATGAGTAAATTTTACAAACTCAGCAACCTTATTTCTTGGTACAACAACGTCTACCTCATCCATTTCACTTGTAGATGCTTTTATAGCTTCTAGGAAAGCTCCTCTAGCTGACCATATAGATTCTTGTCTCTCTTCTGTATCTGATATAAATACATCTAAAGCTCCTTCTTTTAAACATATATCAGCTACTTTTTCATAATATCCCTCAACCTCTTCTTTAGAGTTTCCATCAAAACTTAAAATTAAATAAGCATCAGCTGAGCTATCTGGAAACTTCTTACCTAAGAATTCCTCTGCTGATATTATTACTTCTCTTTGCATGAACTCTATAGCTGTTGGAATATTCTTTGATTTTATAATTTTAGGAACTGTTTCTATTGCACTATCTAAATCTTTAAATGGGACCAAAAGACTTATTACCTTCTTAGGGAGTGGTAATAGTTTTAATACAATCTTAGTTATTATTCCTAATGTTCCTTCTGAGCCAACCATTAAATCTTTCAAACTATATCCTGAACTATTTTTAACCACTTTTCCACCAAGTTCTAAGACTTCACCGGTTGGTAAAACTACCTCCATACCTCTTACATAATCTCTTGTTACTCCATACTTAACAGCCCTCATTCCACCTGCATTTGTACTAACATTACCACCTATAGTAGCTGTTTTTTCTCCTGGATCTGGAGGATAGAAAAAGTCATGTTCCTCAACAAACTTAGCTATTTCCATAAGTAAAACTCCTGGTTCCACTGTAAGAGTTAAGTTATCCTCATCTAATTCTAAAATCTTATTCATTCCACTTAAATCTAATAAAATCCCTCCAAATATAGGAACTGCTGCTCCTACAAGCCCTGTACCTGCTCCTCTTACTGTTACAGGAATTTTATTTTCATTAGCATACTTCATTATTACTACTATCTCATCTCTATCCATAACTTTAACCACAATATCTGGCATATGCTTCTCAGAGCCTAGCTCATCATGTGAGTAATCTTCATTTATGTCAGATCCTAAAAAAACTCTCTCTTCATCATTTATAACTTTTTTAATATAATCAATTCCTTCATTACTTAATTTGTTGTATTCCATATTAAAGCACCCCTTCCCCTTTTATCTTTTCAATAAGTTTAGGTACAACCTCATAAATGTCTCCAACTATTCCATAGTGAGCTACTTTAAATATTGGAGCCTTTTCATCTTTGTTTATAGAAAATATATAGTCTGAGTTATTCATTCCTGCCACAAATTGAATTGCCCCAGATACTCCACAAGTAATAATAAGCTTTGGTCTTACTGTTCTTCCACTTAATCCAACTTGTTTATTAGCATCTACCCAACCTGCCTCAATTAAAGGTCTTGTAGTTGCTAGTTCTCCGCCTAATAAATCGGCTAGCTCCTTAATCATAGCAAGATCTTTTTCTGCTTTTACTCCTCTTCCAGCTACTACTATAACTTCAGCATCAGAAATACTATGCTCTTTAGCCTTCTCTTTAATTTCTTTAACATCTATATTTGACTTTAATTTTTCTTCATCTATTTCAAAATATTTTATTTCTCCTGTACATTCTTCATTTCTCTCAGGTGCAGACATAACCTTATATCTAACAGTAGCCATCTGAGGTCTTGAATTTGGTGTTACTATTTGAGCCATTATATTTCCACCAAAAGCTGGTCTTATTTGTACTAAATCTGTATTTTCTTTTATATCTAAAATAGTACAATCTGCTGTAAGTCCTGTTCTACATCTAGCTGCCACCCTAGGAGCTAATGATCTACCTAAAGTTGTTGCTCCAACCAATATTGAACAAGGTTTTATTCTACTTATAAAGTCATAAAAAACAGCTGTATATGGCTCTATCCTAAAGTTCTCAAGTTCTTTATAATCATAAACAATAACTTCATCTACTCCATAGTGCAAAAGTTCTCCAGCCTTGTCTTTTATTCCCTTACCCATGAATAAGCAATAAACCTTTTGTCCAACTTTATCTGCTAACTCTCTAGCTTTTCCTATAAGTTCTAAGGTTACTGGATGAATTTCTCCATTAACATGATCAACATATACTGCTATACCACTCCATTCATCCTTATTAACTAAAACCTTATCCTCATCCTCTATAAACTCAAAAGCTCCCTTTGGTCCTTTTCTAACACAAACTTTACACATTCTACAGCTTGCATTTATCTCTACCTTTCCATCAACTATTTCCATAGCTCCAAGAGGACATATCTTTATTACACTATTTATATCATCTATTTTATCTTGATGAACAATTAATCTTCCCATAACTCTTACCCCCTAAATGAATTTAAGCTCTCTTAATTTATCTTCCATCTTTTCACTAAGCTCTACTGAATCACCTGTCCAAATTTCATGCTTGTCATTATTACTTGGTGGGAATATTCTTTCAACCTGAGTTGGTGAGCCATTTAACCCATATTTCTTCTCATCTTTATCTTCAAAATCACTTAAAGATATAACATTTATTTCCCTCTCCTCTGTTGCTACTTTCTTTTTATAAGATGGCAATCTAGGTTGAAAAATATCTTTATCAACAGTTAAAAGACAAGGATACTTAACTTCTAAAACTTCTATTGTATTTGGCATATCCATTTCTACCTTTATAAAATCTTCATTTATATCCAATATACTTCTGACATTAGCTACATGAGGAATACCAAGGTATTCAGCCATTTCAGGGCCTACCTGTGCAGTATCTCCATCTGTAGTTTGTTTTCCACAAAGTATAATATCAAACTCTCCACATTTTCTAACACCTTGTGATAATGTATAAGAAGTAGCTAAAACATCTGCACCAGCAAACTTTCTATCTGAAACCAGTGTTCCTTCATCAGCTCCCATAGAATAAGCTTCTTTAATTACAGCCTTAGCTTGTGGAGGCCCCATACTTATTACCTTTATTTCTCCCCCCTTCTTCTCTTTTATTCTTAAAGCAGTTTCTAAAGCATATAGGTCATAAGGGTTCATCTTTGAATCAACCCCATCCCTTTTTAAAACTCCTGTTTTTTCATCAACCTCAACCTTTGAAGTTCCCGGAACTTGTTTAATACAAACCATCATTCTCATAAAAATCACTCCACTCTTTAACTCTATTTAAAAATTTTTCTATATTTTAAACCAGTGTTAATTTTTAGATACCTCTATAAATCAATACCAATTTAAAACACAGTTAATATTTATAACGTTTTCACAAAATCTAGTTGCTCATAAAATTACTAAACTTCCTATATAACTTATTAAACCTAGTACTGTTACATAGAAAATACATACCTTTAATGTTGAATTTAGTATTTTTCCTTCTTTTCCAGCAAGCCCTGTAGCAGCTGTGGCTACTGCTATACTCTGTGGTGATATCATCTTACCTGCTGTGGCTCCACATGTGTTGGCAGCTGTTAACCATGCTGGATTTATTCCCAATGAATTTGCTGCTTCCGCTTGCAATGAACCAAATAATACATTAGCTGAGGTATCACTTCCTGTTACAAAGGTTCCTAAAGCTCCTATGAATGGTGCTATAAATGCATAGAATCCTCCAGTTACTGCTACCAGTACCGTAGCTATTGATTCAACCATTCCGCTATACCCCATAACCTTTGCTAAGGCTATTATTGAAAGAATGGTTATTGATGATTTGCTCATCTGTTTCAATGTGCTTATTAATATCCCACTCATTTCTCTAAAGGAAGCTTTTTGTATAAATCCTCCAATAAAAGCTGCTATTAATATTAAGACTCCAGGTGTGGTTATCCAAACAAAAGTATATGGTTTAGCTCCTATCCCTGTGTAAATATGTAAGGAAGTTTTTATTGCTGAAAGCTTATTATACAGTGCAGGAAATAATGGACTTATTCCAATTATTATTACTAGTATTAATATAAATGGTGAAAATGCTATTAAAGCTTTCTTAAAATCAATTTTTTCTTCATCTTTCACATCTTCATTTTTCTTATAAAATTTTTTAGCAATAAATATTGTAACTAATAAAGAAACTATTGATCCTAGAACTGCTGGAAGTTCTGGACCTAAAAACTTTGCTACTAATACTTGTACAATTCCAAAAGAAAGCCCTGATGCTAATGTTATTCCAAACACACCTTTAATTCCCTTTATACTTCTTTCAGTTAAAGCTACTAAAACAAATGGAATAAACACTACGAAGAGGAATAGTTGAATAACAACATAATAGCTTAATGGTTCTATGGGTACTCCTGACACATTAGATAAGGTTATTACAGGAAGTCCAATAGCTCCGAAGGCTGTAGGTGTCGTATTAGCTACTAAGCATATAATCGCTGCAAATAGAGGATTAAATCCTAAGGCTGCCATTATACCAACAGGTATTGCTACAGCTGTTCCAAAGCCAGCTACTGCCTCTAAAAATCCTCCAAACCCCCATGCCAATATAAGAACTAAAATTCTTTTATCATCACTAACTCCTGTTAGTAAGGTTTTTATGGTTTCCATAGCCTTTGTATGAACTACTAAATTATAAGTAAATACTGCTGCTATAATAACAAGCATTATAGGCCAAATCCCTAGAACTACGCCTTCTAAGGCAGCCGTCATAGAGTCCATAACCGACATCTTCCAAAAGAAAATCGAAAGTATTATGGTAATAGCTAATCCTATGGGACATATTTTATGACCTGGGATTTTAAGAGCTCCAAGTCCTATAATAAGAACTACTATAGGTATAAGAGCAATGAAAAACATAATATAATTGTTCATTTTCTCACCCCTCATAATAATATTATGATGCCCTATATTGGTAATACCAATTTAAGAATATAAATTAATTTATCTTTAAAGTAAAATACAATAAAATCTATAAAGATTACCAAGTGACATCTACTCTCTTCATAAATTTTATTGTATAAAACTTTAATACCAAACTCACATTTAATACTCTAATTTAACCTTATACCACTGAAAACGTTTAGTCAAATTTCCCATTTCATCATATATAAGTAAAAAAGGGCATTACGCCCCTTTTCTAAAATTAAATTAAATTTATTCTAAATATTTTCCTTTAATAATTCGAAATGCTCCTGCATAGCCTTATAAGCCTTATATCCATCTCTTTCTTTTATGGCTAAATAAATTTTTTCATGGTATTCAAATAATTTTTCTTTACCATTATTATGACTTAAAATAGCTCTTCTTCCTTCACTTATAAATTTATCTACTAACTCTGAAACACCCTCTAGTAGATTTGTAATAAGAACGTTATTTGCACCCTTAACAATAATACTGTGGAACTCGCTATCTATTATAGAACTTTCTTCTTCACTAGTTGAATATTTAAATCTTTCTATTAATTCTCCTAAATTTTCTAAATCATTCTCTGATATTCTCATTACTGATAAAAATATTGTTGATAACTCTAGAACCTCTCTTAATTCAAGTATGTCTTTGTTAGTTCCATTTTGAAGCATAAATACTATTGAAAGTGGCTCCAATAAAACATTATCAAATTCTTCCCTTATATAATTTCCAGCTCCCTGTCTACTTTCTATTAGACCAACAACCTCAAGTGCTCTCATTGCTTCTCTTATAGAAGTTCGACTAACCTGCAATTCTTCTGCCATTACTCTCTCTGTAGGAAGCTTATCCCCTTTTTTTATCTGTCCTACCCTAACCATTTCCTTTATCTGATCTACAACCTGTTCATAGACCTTTGTATTTTTCACTGGTTTAAACATTCAAACTAACAGTCCTTTCTAAATAAAACCTTCTAGCTTTTCCGATCTTCTATATGCTTTCTCTGTTATCTCTTTAGGATATCCTATATAACTTAACAGTTTTATTGCATTTCTAGTTCTAGAAACTCCTTTTTTAAGCTTATAGTCAAAGCTTAATCCATCTTTGTTATTAACACTTTCACTAAAGTAATAGAATTCATAGCTATCTTTTAATATATCAACTAGCTCTCTATCATGAGTAGCCACTATTGATATAGTATTTTTCTTATTTATATATTCTAAAATCTCTGCTGATGAGGATATTCTCTCAATAGGATTGGTGCCTCTAAATATTTCATCTATTGCACAGAATACAGGTAATTTCTTATCTAAAGCTTTAATTATTCTTAATATAGATTCAGCTTCTGCCATATAAAAACTTTTACCACTACTCAAGTCATCATTTGGACTTATTGAAGTTACAATATTAAAAATTGGTGCCTCATATTTATCTGCTAATACAAAATCAAAGCATTGAGCAAATAGCATATTAACTCCTAACATTCTCAAAAATGTAGATTTACCTGACATATTGGTTCCTGTAAGTACAATTCCTCTTTTTCTCATATCTATTGAGTTTGCAACAGGCTTTTGTATAATTGGATGTATTCCATTTTTAACTTTTAAAGTAGTTTCTTTTATAAACTTAGGAGTACTTATTTTATCTTTGTATTGAGTTTCATAGCTTCCTATAGATATTAACGCCTCAATTTCACCTAAATCTCTATAAAGACTTAAAAACGACTCTTTATTTTTCTCTATTGAATCAGCTATTTTATAATAAGCAGTTTCCTCTAAAAGGAATATTACTGAAACGAACTCAAATACTCCACCCCACATATTTATAAATGAAATAACTTTTGTATTTCTATCAATAGATTTCAAAGCTTCTAAGTTTGATTCTATTCTTTTTCTGTATTCATCTAAGCCTTTATCTTTTATCGTCATAAGCTTTTTAGAAGTTTTTATAACTCTTCTTAAATAAATTAAACCATTAGCCTTAATACGATCTCTCTCTTTGCTATTTATGTATAAATTAACAAATAATAAAAGCATAACTCCAAGCATAGCGCTAACATTATAAAATATAGCTGTTAGTATACATATTAAAGGTAGTACCTTTCCTATAATTGTGTACGCATAATACTTTGTCTTATTAGATTCTATTAATTTCTCATTTACCATGTTTAATAAGGTGTTTTTCTTATCTGTTCCTAAATCATAAAATTCTCCTAATATTCTAGTTCTTACATCTGGATTTTCCTTATAATATTCTATAACCCTACTTCTTTCTTTTAACTGTTCTTCATTATTTAATGGATTCCTTAGCATTGAATAAAGCCCTGCTTCCCCAACACTACTATAAGTTCTATCAATTTTTTCATAAACCTTATCTAAGTCTAGGTCATGCCAAGTCTGATCATCTATATGATACTCGCTTTTTTCACTCATATCATATAGGGTTCTTATATTTTTAAAATTCCTTTTTTTATCTAAGTCTTTTGCATAGTCATATTTTATTGATTTTAGTAAGCTGCTTCTATCCATTTCATTACTCCTTACTTTAATTCTCACTTGTAAAACAAACAAGTTTTCTAAATTTTAGATAAAATTCATGTTTTAATTATATAGTTTTTTATACTAAAATGGAAATTAATCTAATTAAACAACTAAATCTATTTAAAATAATTCGCTGATTTAAATAAAGCCTTCTAATTTTTCAGACCTATTGTAAGCTTTATTTACTATCTCCTTTGGGTAACCTATATAGTCTAGAAGTTTTATAGCATTTCTAGTCTTAGAAACTCCTCTTTTAAGCTTATAATCAAAACTTAATCCTTCTTTGCTATCTACTCTTTCACTAAAATAATAGAATTCATAGTTATTCTTTACTATATCAACTAATTCTCTATCATGTGTAGCAACTATTGATATAGTGTTTCCCTTATTTATATAATCTAAAATCTCTGCCGAAGATGATATTCTCTCAACAGGATTTGTTCCTCTAAATATTTCATCTATTGCACAAAATACTGGTAACTTCTTATCCAAAGCCTTAATAACTCTCAATATTGCTTCAGCTTCTGCCATGTAGAAGCTCTTTCCACTACTTAAGTCATCATTAGGACTTATTGAGGTTACTATATTAAAAATAGGCGCTTCATATTTATCGGCTAATACAAAGTTAAAACACTGAGCAAAAAGCATATTAACACCTATCATTCTTAGAAAAGTAGATTTACCTGACATATTTGTTCCTGTAAGTACAATACCTCTCTTATTCATATCTATTGAGTTTGCTACAGGTTTCTCTATGATTGGATGTATTCCATTTTTAACTCTTAGGGTAGTCTCTTTTATAAATATTGGAGTACTTATTTTACTTTTGCATTGAGTTTCATAACTTCCCATAGATATTAAGGCTTCAATTTCTCCTAAATCTCTATAAAGATTTAAAAACGACTCTTTATTCTTCTCTATTGAATCAGCAATTTTATAGTAAGCTGTTTCCTCCAATAAAAACAAAACTGAAATAAACTCAAATACTCCTCCCCACATATTTGTAAAGGCAATTATTCTTGTGTTCCTATCAATAGATTTCAAATTTTCCAAGCTTAATTTTATACTTTTTTTATATGGTTCCAACCCTTCATCTCTTATTAAAAGCAATTTCCTAGAAGCCTTAATGATTTTTCTTAAATAAATAAGCCCATTAGCTTTAATTCGTTCTCTTTCTATATTGTTTATATACATATTAAAAAATGTTAAAAACATAAATACTAGCATTGCTCTAACATCAACAAATATAGCTAAAAATATGAGTATTAAAGGTATTATCTTACCTAAAATTGTATATAAAAAATATTTTTTCTTGTTAGATTCTATTAACTTCTCATCTACCATATCTAACAGGCTATTCTTCTTATCCATTCCTAAATCAAAGAAAATCCCCAATATTTTTGTTCTTATTTTCTCATTTTCTTTGTAGTGTTCTATTATTTTTGTTCTTTCTTTTAGCTTTTTTTCATCATTCAATGGATTTCTAAGCATGGAATAAAGTCCTGCTTCTCCAACACTACTGTAAGTTCTATCTACCTTTTCATAAACCTTATCTAAATCTAAATCGTGCCAAGTTTGATCATCTATATGGTATTCCCCTTTTTCACTCATATCATATAGCTTTCTTATGTTATTGAACTTTCTCTTTTTATCCATTTCTTCTGCATAATCATATCTGATTAATCTCAATGTTCTAAGCCTAGGAAAAAATTGCTCTTTAACCCAGACCCATAATGTTTTATCATTTTTATAAACCATTTTCCCTACTCCCTATTTACATAAATATTTATTGTATTTAATTATATATCGTTTTCCTTCATATGGAAATTAATTTCAACAAAAAAATAGTTATATCAGACGATATATTAAATCAAGCTGATATAACTATTTAAAATATTAAGCTCTATTTTAAACCGTTGTTAATTCTTAAATGTAGCTAATATAACATCTTTACGAAACTAAATTAGGTATGAATATATAGATAGAACCCAATACGAGCTTAAAACCTAGTATTAAAAAGTATAAAGTTTAGAACCTTTAATCCTAATTCAAAAACTTCATTAACATCAATCTGTGAGAAATCATGTCCACTATTCTCTAATGTTAAGATCTGAACTTCATTCCCCTCTTCTTTACTCTTATTGTATAAGTCAAGCGAATTGCTATATGGAACTAACTTATCTTGGCGCCCATGAACTATTAGTGTCTTTGGTAAGTTAGGTTTAACATAGTTTATAGGACTATACTTATCCATATATCCACTTATACTTTCTTCCCCGTTTAATTGACTTTCAGTTCTTTCTATAGACCTGTTTAAATCCCATGATGCACTACTCATATCTAATGTATCTAATTCTGTAGGTCCAAAGAAATCCACAACATATTTAACCTCTGATGGATACTTAGCTAGTTCTTTATCATCTACAAAGTCATCATTTCCACTATATGTAGCTAATAAAGATAAATGAGCTCCTGCTGATGCTCCTATTACGCCAATCTCATCTGTGTTAAATCCATAAGTATCTTTATTTTTATAAACCCACCTTATAGCATCTTTAACATCTGCGGTTTGCTTATAGAAGTCAACCTTGTCCCTTGCTAGTTCATATCCAACACTTATAACCGTATATCCTTCTTTTCTAAATGCATCTAAAAGAGGAGCTATAACCTCTGGAATTTCTTTATTTCCATAAACCCAACTTCCTCCATGTACATAAAGAATTACAGGTGAACCATTTTTCAATTTCTTCTCTGGTCCATATATATCTAAAGTCTGAGTTTTTCCATGAGTATCTTTATAAACTATATCCTTGTAATCCATATCCTTACTCATACTCATATTCTGTAATTCCTCTATAGTAGGTGGATTTTCTTTTAATGCCAAATATTCTTTTCCTATGTTTATATAAAAGCCTATCTGCGCTCTAAATGAATAGGCTACTACTCCTAATACAATTATTAAACTTAAAAATATTACCCCCAATACTTTTAAAAACTTTTTCATCCTACTCCCCCTCAAACACATATTTTAAGTGATCAAAATAGACCATATAAAAAATTACTCTTTATTAAGATAATATCAAACTTTTTTATACTATTATTTATAAAAAAGTTACGTTTTTTATTTTATCATTATAAAATACTATTTATACATAAAAATAGTGGGAGATATCAAAAATTTATCTAATATCTCCCACTACTAAAATCATTATTTTAACACTTTTAAATTTTATATTTACTTAACCGCCAAACTTTTGTTAAAATCAAACTTTTTTATATAAGTTTAAGCCTGTTTTCATAAGAATCTTATATAGAATAAAACTTACTACACTTAAAAGTATTATATCTACTAAAAAAATTATAATTATACTTTTAGTTACCATTAATCCTAAGTTTGCTAAACCAACAAGTAGACATGCAAACATTATTATTAACGGTTTAAAATTTTTACTATATAAGTTTTTTGTATCTACCCAATCTAATTTAGGTGAAGAATAATCTAAAAGAATACCTGCTAATGATATAAGAATTATAGTAACTATTTGTATCAATAAACTCATTATAATTACTGTTGGTGAAGCCTTTAGATATATTGTTAGAATAATACCTAAAATAAGAACTAATCCATTTATCATTAGGGATACAATGATTTTTGCATGAATCTGTGTTTTATAATCAACTGGAATATATTTTGACACAAATATTTCCTTACCCTCTCTACTTAGAGCCGTAGCTGCAGCTGCATTCCCACTTATAGTTAAAGCTGTTGCCAAAAATGTTACTCCTAATATTATAATATCCCTAAATTCTTGACTTTTATCACTTAACAGATCTCCTTTCAATAAGAAAACAAATAATAAAACAGGCATATAAATAAGCATTACAACACAATTTATAAAGTTACTTGGATCTCTAAAAATAGTTCTAAGTTCTTTTAATACAATAGCTTTTTTCTTAGAATTACTTACAATGACTTTATCACCATGTTTTTCAAATATATTTTCTCTTTCGCTATAAACACTTAAGTTTTTGCTGAGTATTTTATTGTACATTATTTTCCCTAACATATAAGCAATAATTAAAGCCATCACTGATACTATTATAAGTAAGCCTAAATTCATTAATCCAACGGAAGAATCACTATATAATAAAGCCTTAACACTAAAAGTATTAGTTATTAATGCCTTATTAGTCAATTCTACAAGGCCATTTTTTTCTGACATAGCTAATGTAACATTTTCTTGGCTAATTCCAGCTGAATTTAACAAGTAAATACCAGCCATAAAAACTATTCCAAGTGTTCCAAATATACCTTTAAATACATTTTGATACTTTGATATATTTATAAAACTCATCAAAACCATAATTATCAATATACAAAGTATTATTACTACTATTGGTGCAAATAAATATACAGGTATAGCCATTAAGAAATATGATAAACCACCATTTGAATTTAACCCAAATGATATCAATGGTAATATTGTTATCAATAAATAAACATACATATCTATTAAACATGTTATAAACTTACAGATCATAATTTCACTACTTGTAAAAGGTAGTGACATCATAGGTTCTATATCTTGTGAAAAGAAAAACGAATCTAATATATCGTATATACCTAATATTAATAAAGTTAGTGATCCTATTAAAAATATGAATGATAAAACATATCCTTCTTGTCCTATGGCTGCAAAAGTTGGATACATAGAATCTACTAATCCAGCTATTGGCATAGATATGGCTATGATAATAAATACATAAAAAAGCATAGCTAAATTTTTATTTTTTATTCCTGTTGAAGAGTTATTAAATGAATTTCCTACAAAATATTTTAATAGTAATCTAATTCTCTTCATTTCCTGTAATCTCCAAGAACATTTCTTCTAATGAATCATTACCTTTAAACTCTTCTCTTAACTCTTCTAATGTACCAACAAATATTAATTTTCCTTTTTTAATTATTCCGACTCTATCACAAACCTTTTCAGCAACTTCTAATACGTGAGTTGAAAATAAAACCGTATTCCCAGCATCAGCATGTTCTCTCATCATTTCTTTTAATAAATAAGACGATTTTGGATCTAATCCTGTAAGTGGCTCATCTAATATCCAAACCTTAGGATTATGAATCAAAACTCCCATTATTATAATCTTTTGTCTCATACCATGAGAATAACTTTGTATTTTATCTCCTAAAGCATTCTCCATTTCAAACCTTTTAGCTAAATCTTCTATTCTTGACTTCCTATCCTCTTGGCTAACCTCATACACGTCCCCCATGAAGTTAAGATATTCAATACCTTTGTATCTTAAAAACATATCTGGACTATCTGGAACATATCCAAACTGCATCTTAGCTTCTACAGGACTTTTGCTTATGTCTATGTTATTTATTGTTATCTCTCCTGAAGTTGGTTCTGCTATTCCAGTAATCATACTTATTGTAGTTGTTTTACCTGCTCCATTTGGTCCTAATATACCAAATATTTCTCCATCCTTAATCTCTAAATTCAAATTCTCCACAGCCTTTATTCCTGCTGTATATTCTTTATTTACATCTTTTAAACTAATCAAAACCTTACCCCCTAACGCTTTTTTAACATTATTTTAACATACCATTAATACATATTATAGTTTATATACCAATATTAGCCTTAATTTTCCCTTAAAAAACTTTTAATTTTATTTTTTATTAAGCTGTATTTTAATAATATTTAGAAATCAATAATAAATTTAAATATGGCCGAATCAAAAAAAGCAGTCTACAAACCCTATTCAGATTTGCAGACTGCTTTTTTGATTATCTAGACTAAGATTCTCTAGCATAAGCTATTCCTACACTTTTAACCCCTACATGTACACCTATAACGGCACTTATTTCACCAATCATAGTATCTAAATCTAGCTCATCTTTTAATCTTTTAGCAAGATCAATAGCTTCATCTTCAGCTAATATGTGACATACAACTGCCTTTTTGATTCCGTGCTCTTTTATCTCATGACTAACTGTATCTACTATTTTATCTATGGCTCTTTTCTTAGTTCTAACCTTATCCATTACAACAACAGCACCTTCTTTAACTGTTAGTATTGGATTTATTTTTAGAACTTTTCCAAACAATGCGGCAGCTCCACCTATTCTTCCACCTTTTTTAAGATTATCTAAAGTTCCTGGAATAAATACTATTTCTGATTCCTCTATAGTTTCTCTAACAATTCTTGAAACTTCATCAAAATCTTTTCCTTCTTGAGCAGCTTTAGCTCCTTCTATTACTCCAATTCCAAGAGCCATTACTGATGTATGTGAATCAATAAGATCAATCTTTGTATCTGGATAATTTTCTAATATCATACTTTTTATAATATGTGAAGTGGTATACGTTCCACTTAATTTAGATGATATAAACGCTGCAACTATATCATGACCATCCTTAGCAAACTTCTCAAAAGCATTATAAAACTCTTCCATTGAAGGTTGTGAAGATGTTGGAAGTTTATCACACTTGTCTAATTCAGCATAAAAAGCCTCACTATCTATCTCAACTTCCTTATAACTTTCTCCATTCATTATAACGCTTAAAGATACTATCTCTATTCCGTACTTCTCAGCTAATTCTTTTGGTATACAACTAGTACTATCTGTAATTACTTTAACAGCCATATATTCCTCCTAAAATTTAAATACATTATTTTAGCATTTAAATTATCTATACAATAAAATGCTAAATTTTTAATTTACTTCTCGTAATAAGCTTTATCTATATAACTATATTTATGCTTTTACAACTAATCTTATATTGAATTGTCAATATTTCTTTTCTTAAATTCATATTAACAACAACTATTTTTTAACAATATATTATTCATTTTAACATCTAATTCAATTTTGTAAAACTTTTTTCAATACGGAACTGGATTTAAAATTATTTTTTGTAATTTTCTACATATAAATAAACCATATCAAACACTTATCTGATATAGTCTATTCATATTCTATTTATCTTTGTTTTCCTTTAGATCTTTTATTATATCTCTAAGCTCTGCCGCTCTTTCAAACTGAAGATTCTTAGCCGCTTCTTTCATTTCATCCATATATTGCTTTATAAGTTTATCTAGTGGAATATCTTTCTTAGTAGCATTTTTAACTTCTGCCTTATAATCCGCTTTCTCCTCTGAAACCTTTGTAACCTCTATAACATCTCTTATACCTTTGATTACAGTAGTAGGAGTAATTCCATGCTCCTCATTGTATTCCATCTGAATTACTCTTCTTCTTTCAGTTTCCTTGATTGAATTATTCATAGATTTAGTTATATTATCTGCGTACATTATAACTCTACTATCAGCATTTCTAGCTGCTCTACCTATAGTCTGAATTAAAGATGTTTCTGATCTTAAAAATCCTTCTTTGTCTGCATCTAAAATAGCGACTAATGCTACCTCTGGTATATCTAATCCTTCTCTTAAAAGGTTTATACCTATTAATACATCAACTTCTCCAAGTCTAAGTTCCCTTATTATCTTCATTCTTTCAATGGTATCTATATCTGAATGCATATATGTGGCCTTAACATTTAAATCCTTAAGATACTTAGTTAGGTCTTCTGCCATTCTCTTTGTAAGAGTTGTTATAAGAATTCTAAAGCCTCTTTGAACAGTTTTTTGTATTTCTCCATAAAGATCATCAATTTGTCCTTGTATTGGTCTTATTTCTATTACTGGGTCTAAAAGCCCTGTTGGTCTTATTATCTGCTCCGCAATAACTTCTGAATGTTCTAATTCATAATCACCAGGAGTAGCACTTACAAATACAACTTGGTTTATTTTATTTTCAAACTCAGTAAATTTAAGTGGTCTATTATCAAAAGCACATGGAAGTCTAAATCCAAAATCAACTAATGAAGTCTTCCTTGATCTATCCCCAGCATACATAGCTCTAACCTGTGGTAATGTAACGTGACTTTCATCTATAAACATTAAGAAATCATCTGGAAAGTAATCTAATAAAGTTTGAGGTGGAGTTCCTGGTGCTCTACCATCTAATATTCTTGAATAGTTCTCTATTCCTTGACAGTACCCCATTTCTCTAATCATTTCTATATCATAGTTAGTTCTCTGCTTAAGTCTTTGAGCCTCTAAAATTTTATCCTCAGCAGTAAGAACTTTTAATCTCTCTTCAAGTTCATCTTCTATTACACCTATTGATTTCTCTAAGGTTTCTTGAGAAGCAGCAAAGTGAGATGCTGGAGTAATAAGAACATGCTTTAATTCTCCTATTATATTACCTGTTAAAACATCAAATTCTCTAATCCTATCAATTTCATCTCCAAAGAACTCTACTCTTATCCCCTTTGATGAAGATGATGAAGGAATAATATCTAAATTATCTCCCCTTACTCTAAATGTTCCTCTTGAAAAATCTATATCATTTCTTTCATATTGTATTTCTATAAGCTTTTTAATAACTTCATCTCTATCTTTTTCCATTCCCGGTCTTAAAGAAATAGTAAGTTTTTTATATTCTTCAGGATTACCAAGACCATATATACATGAAACAGAAGCAACTATAATTACATCTCTTCTCTCTAAAAGTGCTGATGTTGCTGAGTGACGAAGTTTATCTATCTCGTCATTTATAGATGCATCCTTTTCTATAAAGGTATCAGTTTGAGGTACATAGGCTTCTGGTTGATAATAATCATAATATGAAACAAAATATTCTACTATATTGTCTGGAAAGAACTCTTTAAACTCTGCGCAAAGCTGAGCTGCTAATGTCTTATTGTGTGCTAGTATAAGTGTAGGTTTTTGAGTTCTCTCTATTATATTAGCCATAGTAAAAGTCTTACCTGAACCTGTAACCCCTAAAAGAGTCTGTCCTCTATTTCCATCCTCAAGTGATTTAACCAATTTATCAATAGCCATAGGTTGATCCCCTGTAGGCTTAAACTTTGATTTTATCTTAAATTCTCCCATTCTTTTCCCTCCTTGTTACAAAAGGATTGCATAATAACCTACTTATAAAACCTGTTACTACATTCGAAAACTAACAATTTTTAATATATAAGTTTATTTTACAACCCTTTTTAATATCTATTAAGTTATACCTATTTATTTTTATCTATTTTTTGTTCTTCCTCTTGAGAAGCCTTTTTCAATTTTTCTATAAGCTCATTTACTTCTCTATCAAATGAAACTCCTTTTGGAACTAATACCACTCCAAAAAGTTCTCCTCTATTTTTACTTGGAATATTATGCTCTTCTATTTTACCATCTTTTTTCCTTATTTTAATAGTGACTCCATAATAATTCTTCTTTATTGCCATGAATACATCTTTTTCACTTTTTGGAGTTTCACCATTTATTTTAATTATTCTATCTCCACTTCTTAATCCCTTTTCATAAGCTGATGAATTAGGAAGAACATCTAATATACATATATCTTCTTCACTTGAAAAATATAAAGGCTCCCTTTTACTTTCAAGTTTATCCTCTAATCTAATCTTAATCTCATATAAAAAAGGAACTACTATAATTAAAATAATGGTTAATATGTAACTGTAATTTAATATGTAAGCTAATATTACTATAACTACACCATATATTATATCACTTATTCCTGATGCTAAAATCTTACTATTCTTATCTCTTGTAAATGTTGTTGAATCATAAGATATAACTCCATAAGATGCTACACTTACTATAGTTGCACCACCAACTATGGTAGCTATGTTTTCTAATCCTAAGAATGGTAACCATTGAGGTAAAGAATTAATCTCATTAACAAATGAACTTCCGCCATTAACTCCTAATATAACTAAAAGTCCTATAGGTAACGCCCAGAATCTCCTAAAGCTAAATCCTCCTACTAAATTTCCATCCTTCTGTGTAAATATAGGTAGATATCCCTTTTTCCCATCTACCATTATTAAAATTCCTTCAGTTATTGAAATAACTCCAACTAGTGTAATTATTGCTGTTAAATTTATTGAAAAATTAAATCCTTTAGCAATATAAGTAGAATTGATGCCTAAAACAACACCTATTATTCCTAAAATCATTGCTATGTATGGTATTTTAAGAAATTTATTTTTATAAACAATTGAAAATATTGATGCCGTTAATATTACATCAACTAATGAACTATTTTCAAAGGTTATACCTAAAAAACTTAGAATTAAACTTGCTATTATTCCTCCTAAAATACCTATTAAAATTTGTGATAATGTTAGCTCAAGAGGAGTATAAACACTCCTCCCAAGCATTAATTTTTGCATAAATGCAATTTTTCTATTCTTAAAGTAGAATAAGATACCTATTACTATTAACATTAAAGCTAAGGTAGGACTTACCAGTGCATAAGATACTGCTCTTAATGTTTCTATAACAAGATTCATTTCAAGTCCTCCAAGTTTCTGATTATATTATTTATTGTTTATTTCACCCTCTATAACCTCTAAAGCTTTCTCAAATTGAGGATCAGTGCTTCTCATATATGGCTTTTCTTTAAGCTCTGCTGGATATTCAACAGTTATATCTGGTGATATTCCTTTCTTATGAATATTTTCACCATTTGGAGTATAGTATTTAGAAATTGTAACCTTTAATGCTGTTCCATCTTTCTCATTTCCTATTTTGTCTAAAACAACCTGAACTATACCTTTTCCAAAGCTTGTTGTTCCAACTAATGTTCCTAAATCATAATCTCTTATAGCTCCTGCTACTATTTCAGATGCTGATGCTGTACCACCATCTATTAATACTACTAGAGGCATACCTTGTGCTATTCCACCTTTAGATACACTTTCTTCCTTGTTTCCATACTTATCTATTGTGGATACTACAACTTTATCTTTAGGAACGAAGTTTGAAACTAAATCCACACACTCTTTCATGAAACCACCTGGATTTCCTCTTAAATCTAATATTAACCCCTTCATACCCTTTTCTTCTAAAGCTTTTAATTGTGTTTCAAATTCTTTAGCTGTACCTTCATCAAAGGCTAAAACTTCAATGTATCCAATATCGCCATTAATCATCTCACTTTTTACATTGACAGTCTTAATCTCATCTCTCATGACATTTACGTCAAATTCGCCTTTACCTTCTCTATATAATGTTAACTTTATGTTTTCTTTCGTAGTTCCCTTCATCATAGAAACTGCTTTATCCAATTCTTCTCCAGAAACAGGAACATCATTTATTTTTACTATGACATCACCTGTTTGTATTCCTGCCTTCTCAGCTGGTCCTCCTTCAATAGGTGCTACAACTACTATTTTATTATCTTTAACACCAACTTGAATTCCTACTCCCATGTAATTGCCTTGGCTCTTCTCTTTAAAATCTTTAAATTCTTTTTCATTCATATAGTATGAATACTGATCACCTAAAGAAGCTACCATTCCCTTTATAGCACCTTCTGCAAGCTTACTGTCATCAATTTCTCCATCATACCACCTATAAAGCATTTCTCTAACTTCTAATACCTTTTTAAAATTTTCAGTATCATTTACCTTTTCTAAAGAGGATTGAACTGCACTTACACTAGTTAAAGGTAGTACTCCCAATGCCGTTAATCTATTTCCCGCATAAACAGATACCCCAACCATAAGTGTTAATCCTAACCACATAGCAAGTGCTCTTAACCCCTTTTTCTTTTTGTTACCCTTATTATTCTTAATATCCAAGTTATTATCATCTCTGTTACTCACAAAAACCCACCCTTTCAAAAAAAAGCTTAAAATACGCTATATTTAAATAGTTTACGTATTTTAAGCTTTTTATATTCTATATTAAATATTAAACGTCTAAGAATTTTCTTAAAGCTATTATACTACCTAAAGCACCGATTACGATACCTGCTAGTATAAACTGCCATGACATTGTTGTTAATACATAACTTGGTGCTACAAGTTGAGGCATGTATAATGATGATCCAGCCATAATTTTTCCATATAGCCAGTGATATCCACCATATAAAAGCCCTGTTGATAATACTGCACCAATCAATCCAATGATAACACCTTCTATTACGAATGGCCATCTTATAAACCAGTCAGTAGCTCCAACGAATTTCATTATTCCAACTTCTCTTCTTCTTGAGTAAACAGTTATCTTTATAGTATTTACGATTAAGAATAATGATACACCTATGAAGATTACTCCTAAAACTAATCCTACAGTGTTTATTATCTTAACGAAAGCATTTATAGTTCCTAGAAGTTGCTCATCATTTCCCACATCTTCTATACCAGGCATGAATTTTCCGTCAACCTTAACTCCCTCTTCAACTGAAGTTGCAATATCTGAGCTAGTTAATCTTACTATGTATGATGCTGGTAATGGGTTATTCTCTTTACTATATCCAGCTAAAATTTCTTTATTATAATCACTTGTGTTTTCCATATTTTCAAAAGCTTGATCTTTTGATTCAAAAACTACTTCTTTAACACCACTGATTGTTTTTAACTTGTCTTCTATAGCTTTTTGCTGATCTTGTTTTATGTCATCTTTAAGGAATACCTTAACCTCTACTTTATCTTGAACATCTGTTACACCAGCTTTTACATTTAAAGCAGTTAATAAGAATGCTCCAAATATAAATAATGTTGTAAGAACAGTTGCCACAGAAGCAATACTTATTGTTCTATTTCTCTTTAAACTTTTGAAAGCATCTGATATGAAATATCCTACCGTACTAAACTTCATATTCATATCCTCCCTTCTGAACGTCACTAACTACTTCTCCCTTGTCTATAGCTATAACTCTCTTCTTCATTGAGTTAACTATTTCCTTAGCATGAGTAGCCATAACAACTGTTGTTCCAGCCATGTTTATATCATCTATTAATTCCATAATCTCTTTAGCTGTATCTGGGTCTAAGTTTCCTGTTGGTTCGTCAGCTATTAAAACTTTTGGATTATTTACTATAGCTCTTGCTATTGATACCCTTTGTTGTTCTCCTCCTGATAACTCACTAGGGAACATTTTGTACTTATTAGATAATCCAACTAATGATAATACCATTGGAACTCTTTTTCTGATTTCCTTAGGTGTAGCTCCTACAACTCTCATTGCGAAAGCAACATTCTCGTAAACATTTAAAGTTGGTATTAATCTAAAGTCTTGGAATACCATACCTATCTTTCTTCTATGATAAGGTACTTGCCTTCTCTTTATTTGTGATAAATCTTCATTTCCCATAACGATGTTTCCAGTAGTTGGTTCAACTTCTTTTAACAGCATCTTTATGAAAGTTGATTTACCAGCTCCACTAGGTCCCACTAAGAATACAAACTCACCCTTATCAATGTTTAAGTTAACATTTGACAAAGCTTTTACATTCTTGTTATAGACCTTGCTAACATTCTTAAATTCTATCATTGTTAACACTCCTTAATAACTTTTTCTAACTCAACAAAATAATAATCTAAACCCCCGTTTAGATGTAACATATATTTAAATTTACCCAATTGCTATCAACACTAATCTATTTTTCTATTTTACTCTATTTTTCTACATTAATCTACTTAATTTTTGTTAAAATTTTATGTGTTAATGTAAAGCATCTTAATTATATCATAATAAACTTCTAAATTTCTACCAGGTCAAGAAATCCCTCTCCAAAGACCTCTTTAGCATCATTTACTGTGATAAATGCTTTAGGATCAATCTCTTTTATTTTAGTTTTTAAACTTATAAATTGTCTTCTATTTACCACTGCATAAAGCATTGTAACTGGTTCATTTGAGTATGCACCTGTTCCTTGAATCTTAGTACAACCTCTTTCTATTTCTTTCATTATTACCTGGGAAATCTCATCACTTTTCTCACTTATTATTAGAAGTTGCTTACAAGAATTAAATCCTTCTATTATTTTGTCGATTAATGTACCCATTATAACTACACCAATCAATCCAAATAATGCTTTATCAACTCCAAAAACTAAAAGTGCACATACAACTACAACACAGTCAGCACATAAAAGTGATTTACCAATATCAATGTGTACATATTTATTTAAAATCTTAGCAATAATCGCAGTTCCACCTGTTGATGAATTTTGACTAAACACTAATGCTATCCCTAATGCAGCTACAGCACTTCCAAATATAGTAGCTAACAGCATATTTTCAGTAACCGCAAATGTAGGTAAAAAGCTTTCTATTAAACTTATAGCAAATGATAACCCAAATGCTGCATAAATACTACGCCCTCCAAAGTTTCCTCCAATAAGCCAAAAGGCTAAAGCAAACAATATTACATTAGCAATATTCATAAACATCCCTTGTGACATGCCAGTAACCTTGTTTATAACTAAGGCTAAACCAGATATACCACCTGCGGCAATATCATTAGGATAGTAGAAATACTCTAAAGATACAGCTAAAAGAATTACTCCTAAAGTAATTATTCCATACTCTTTTAATGTTTTCATACTAATTTTCACTTAAATTCCCCCTTTTATTAGATTTAGTAATATTTATATTAACTCTTTCACGTAATTAATTTATTACCCTCAATTTTTAATATTACCATCTTTATTCATATTTTGGCAATTTAAATCCATTATCATTAATCATAAATAATATAAATCATAATATTTTGAAGATAAATTTTCAAGTTATTATTACCCCAATATATTTAAAAGCTCTACTATATTTTAAATAACTTTCAAATACTATAAAAAAAGCAACATGAGAAATTTACTCATGCTGCTTTAATCACTATATTATAGAAGTAATTGGATTATTTCTTTAAACTCATTGCTTTCTTAGCAGCTTTAACTGCTTCTTCTGAAGTTAATCCATAAGCTTTTAATAATTCGTCTGGTTTACCACTCTCTCCGAATGTATCTTTAACACCAACTTTAACTACAGGTACTGGATATTCTTCTCCAACAACCTCAGCTACAGCTGATCCTAATCCACCGATTATATTATGCTCTTCTAATGTAACTATTGCACCAGTTTCTTTAGCAGCTTTTATTATAAGCTCTTGGTCTATTGGTTTAATAGTATGAATGTTTATTAATCTAGCATTAATTCCCTCTTTTGCTAAAGCTTCAACAGCTTCTATAGCAACGTCTACCATTATTCCAGTAGCGAATAGAGTTACATCAGTACCTTCTTTTAATTCTATACCTTTTCCAATTTCAAACTTGTAATCAGGTCTGTCATTTATTACATTAACACCAGCTCTTCCTAATCTTACATAGCAAGGGCCATTGAATTCAGCAATTGCTTTTATAACAGCTTCTGTTTCAATAGCATCTGATGGACATATTACTGTCATGTTTGGAATACTTCTCATTAATGATAAGTCTTCTATTGCTTGGTGAGATGCTCCATCTTCACCAACTGTTAAACCAGCATGAGTAGCACATACTTTTACGTTTAATCTTGGGTAACATATTGAGTTTCTAATTTGCTCAAATGCTCTTCCAGCAGCGAACATAGCAAATGTACTAGCAAATGGGATTTTTCCACAAGTTGATAATCCAGCTGCTACTGACATCATGTTTCCTTCTGCTATACCCATGTTTATAAATCTTTCTGGGCAGTTTTTCTTGAAATCTGCAGTTTTAGTTGATTTTGAAAGGTCTGCATCTAAAACTACTACGTTTGGATTTTCGTTAGCTAATGCAGCTAATGCTTTTCCGTATGCTTCTCTAGTTGCTATTTTTTTTGCCATTAGTTGTCCCCTCCGATCTCTTTTATAGCTTGCTCACATTGCTCTTTAGTTGGAGCTGTTCCATGCCAAGCTGCTTCGTTTTCCATGAATGAAACACCTTTTCCTTTAACTGTGTTACAAACTATGCAAGTTGGTGCACCTTTTGTACTTCTTGCTTTTTGTATAGCATCTATTATCTCATCAAAGTTATGTCCATTTATAACTATTACATTCCATCCAAAAGCTTCGAATTTCTTGTCTATAGGACATGGGCTCATAACTTCTTTTATGTCTCCATCTATTTGTAATCCATTGAAGTCAACGAAAGCAGTTAAGTTATCTAGTCTGTAATGAGCTGCTGACATAGCTGCTTCCCAAACTTGACCTTCTTCTAACTCTCCATCTCCTAGGATTGTGAATACTCTGTAATCTTTGTTATCTAATTTACCAGCTAAAGCCATACCTACAGCTGCTGATATACCTTGACCTAAAGAACCAGTTGACATGTCGATTCCTGGTAAATCGTTCATATTTGGATGTCCTTGAAGGTTTGAACCAAATTTTCTTAATGTAGTTAATTCAGCTGGATCAAAGTATCCTCTTCTTGCTAAAGCACTGTATAAAACTGGTGCTGCATGTCCTTTTGATAAAACGAATCTATCTCTGTTAGGATCTTTAGGATTCTTTGGATCAATATTCATTTCTTTGAAGTATAGTGTTGTAACTATATCTGCTATTGATAGTGATCCACCTGGATGTCCTGATGCTGACTCAGTAAGCATAGTTACTATGTCTTTTCTTATAATTTTAGCCATGCTTGTTAACTCTTGTATCTTGTTGCTCATAATGACCTCCTGTACATTTATGTAAACTTTTTTTAAATATTATCTTATCTTTTTGCCAAGTTAATTCTATCACAAAAAAAGTACTTTTCCTATAGCAATTTTATAATTATGCTAATCTTTTTACCTTTTTTACTTTCATTAAGCATATCACATAATGTAATTAGACTACTCTATTTAGTGTTGTTTTTAATCTTTTCAAGAGATTTTTCATAGAATTAAGTCTATAATAGTATATCCTGGATATTTTTTTCTATGAAAAAGTTTTAAATAGAGTATCTTATTTCTCGCTTTAATACTATACAAAAAATTATATCGATTACATAAAATTTTTTTTAATTTAATTCTTGCTATATAAAAAAATCACTCCAAATTTCTATGTTTATTTTAATTATTATATAAAATTAAAGGCTATGATTAAAATTTTAATCATAGCCAAAATATATTTCTCTTATTATTATAAATTTAAACTAATTAGTAGAGATTTATTCACCTTTTTCATATCAACTTCTGTCATATGTCCAATTTTTTCTTTAAGTCTTCTTTTATCTAAAGTTCTTATCTGTTCTAAAAGAACAACAGAATCTCTATTTAGACCATATTCTTCTGATGAAATCTCTACATGTGTAGGTAATTTTGCTTTATTTATTTGAGAAGTTATAGCCGCAACGATTACAGTTGGACTATATCTATTTCCTATATCGTTTTGTATAATTATTACTGGTCTTATTCCACCTTGCTCTGATCCAACAACTGGACTAAGGTCAGCATAAAATATATCGCCTCTTTTTACATTCAAACTAGCCATTTATATCACACTCCGCAAAGCCACGCCTCATATTCTATTTGATCAAAGTATTCTACTGAAGTTGCCTCTTCGGCATATTGAGAATTTATTAAAGCCATAGCTTTATACCCTTCTTTCATAACTTCATAAAAATCTTTTTCATTTTTGTCCTTACTATATGTTATTAGCTTTTGTCCTTTTAATTGACTAAAATTTTCAACTTTTTTTTCTTTTTTTAAATCTTGTTTATTAATCTTTGACTTTGACATGAACATCACTCCTAAATGTAAAAAGAGTTTAATTATGTATTGATTATATTACAAAATATGCCACTTTGTCAAAGACTTCCTCTTAAGTAAACGATATTTTTTGACACAAAATTCTATTTTTCTTCTACAAATTTCTATTTAATAAATTTTTTATATATTAATATGTAAAATAACAGCATTATTATTTATTTTATTGAATTTTTGAGGTTGTTCATTTTTAAAATTGTACAACCTCAAATTAAACCTACCCTTTAATTTTATTGAAGTTATTGAATTTTATAACAACACTCTCAGCATCATTTCTTCCATAAATTATAGCTTTATTCGGAACCTTTTTCTTCGCATCTATAATTATTACTTCTCTTGCAAAATTTTCATTGCCATTTAGGTCCTTAAGCTCTAATATAACTTCTGACTTTTCATTTTCATCACTCCATCTATACGTAATATTATGTTCTTGATTACATAAGTCTTTCAACTTATTTATAAACATAAATCTATAGAATTCATCGTAATCTTCAGCAACTTCATAAGTTTTATCATCTTTAAAGTAATTTATTATTATTTTATCCTCTTTGAATAACTGTTCTCTGTCATCTAGAACTATTTTTGTTCCCATTTCTTCATCGTAATAGATTCTACCCTTTTCTTGGAACTGACCTCTAGAATTTTTCACATCATATGTTACATCTGTCTCATAAGACTTAATAGAGAACATTTCTTCTAGTATTTCTTCTGGTGTTACATCATAAAACTTCTGGTAAGTAGCTAGTCCACCTACAACTATTAAGATTATAACTAATAGCATAATAAGTATAGTATTCCGTTTGTCCTTCATCATTTCCTCCTATCGAAACCTTATACCTTACATACTATTAATTAGTAATCTTATTTATTCTAAAAGCTGATTAATTCTTTCATTTTATTAGGAATATTCTCTATAATTTCAGTTGCACAAACTGAAAAATGATTATTAGATAACTCTTCTCCTATATACCCATGTATATAAGCACCTAAAATAGCTCCATCAAAAACATTTAATCCTTGCCCTATTAGAGATGCTATTATTCCTGTTAAAGTATCTCCCATACCACCAGATGCCATTGCACTATTTCCAGTAGTATTTATAAACACATTTTCTCCATCTGTAATTACTGTATTATATCCTTTTAAAAGAACTACCACTTTATTTTTCTTTGCATAGCTTTTAGCAACTTCTATACGATTGCTTTCAACCTCTTTAATTGATGTATTTATTAATCTTGCCATTTCCCCAGGGTGAGGAGTTATAACTATCTTACCTTTATTTTTCTCTATTAGCTTTTTGTCTTTCGCCAATGCATTTATTCCATCTGCATCAATTACTATATTACCTTTATAAACTTCTAGAATTTCACTTAACTTTTGTAATGTTAAGTCATCATTCCCCATTCCAGGACCAAATGCAATCACATCAGCACTTTCAACTAAATTTTTGTATTCATCCCAAAATGTATATCTTCCAGTCATAGCTTCATTTAACTTTATTGCTAATTCACTTTGAACATCTTCATGAGTTAATAAAGTAACCAATCCACTTCCACTTTTTATTGCTGCTTTAGTAGTCATGTATGCAGCTCCTATAAACCCCTTATGCCCTGCTATTACCAAACATTTACCATATGTACCTTTATGTCCAAACTTATCTCTTAAAGGAAACTTTTCTCTTACATATTGTATATCTGTAAATCTCATCTTATCTGAGTTTTTATAAATTATTTCCTTTGGAATTCCTATGTCAACAGTTTCTATTTCACCAGTATATTCAAAAGCCTTATAATTTAAGAACCCTTTCTTATAAACTTGGAACGTTACGGTTTTATCTGCTTTAACTGCACAACCTAAAACTTCTCCAGTATCTGAGTCTACTCCTGAAGGCACATCTATTGAAATAGTAATTTTACTACTTCTATTTATGCATTCAATAACTTCTGAATATATCCCAGATACCACTCTTTTAAGCCCTGTTCCAAAAATCCCATCTATAATAACCTGGCTTTTTATTATGTCATGTTCTAATCTTTCTATATCGCTAACTTTAGAAATATTTTTAATCTCTACACCTAGACTTTCTAATATATTAAGATTTATCTGATAATCCTCTGATCCACACTTTTTCTTTTCTAATATATGTACATAAATCTTTTTACCCTTATTTAACAGATGTCTTGCAATGCCTAATGCATCACCACCATTATTACCTCTTCCAGAAATAATAGTAAAACTTTCTTTAGTTAAATCAATACTGTCTAAGAATTTAATAACAGCATTCTCCATCAAAACTATACTTGGCATATTAAACGCTTCTATATATTCTCTATCCATACTCCTTATACTATTTGAGCTGCATATTTCCATAATACTAAACCTCCAACATAGCATATGCAACTGCACTGCTATTATTATGAGAAATACTTAAATGTATTCTTAAAGTATTATTTCCTGCTAACTCATTTCCTATAAGCTTAGCTCCATTATGTAAAGTAACAATAGGTTTCCCCTTGCTATCCCTTAAAACTTCTATATCTTTAAAAGAGAATCCCCTTATTCCAGTTCCTAGTGCTTTACTTATAGCTTCTTTTGCTGCAAAGTTACCAGCTATAACTTCACTATTCATTGATCTACTTGAAAAATATGCTCTTTCATTTTCTGTAAAAATTTTATTAATGAAGCTTTTAGTATTCTGAATAGCCTTTCCTATTCTTTCTATTTCTATTATGTCAACGCCTATACCTACTATCATAGAGATCCTCCTATAAACTTATAATCTATCTCATATGATACTACTACCAAGCAAAATCAGCTACACACATATCTACATCTTCACCTATAACATCTATTAGATGTATAGGTGAAACTTCAAATTTATACAGTTTACTAACTAACTCTTCTACCTTGTCCACATTCGGAGATATAATTTCTACTACATCTCTCTCTATATTAGTTAAAACTTCATCTCTAAAGTCTTTTCTTTCAACCTCGATACCATAAACCTTAGTATCTCTTAAACAGGTTTCTATTAATCTATAACAAAATTTGTAACACATATCTTCTAAAATTACTTCTTTACACAAATTTCTTATAACCCTCATGAATATCCTCCTTATTTCCCCACTTTATATGCATGTACACATCAATTATCTTTATATTATCATCTTTATTTGAAAAAACATGTCAAATCCTGAATCTGAAATATATTTTTTTATCGTTATTTAACGACATAACTCTCATAATATGGTTCCAAAATTGTTTTTATTTGTATTTTTCTGAGAATATTTATATTTTTTTATTTATATTTTTTTATTTAAGAATAAAAATACAACAAACTTTATGAAAACGATATAATAACTGAAATTTATCCACTTTTTATATAATTAGCAATATTTATCGAATTATATAATTATGTAATAATTCTTTTTGTAATCGTTATATAAAAGGTTAATATGAGGGGGATTTTCTATGGCAAACAAACAAAAAAATCGTAAGCGTAGAAGAGCGTTATTATCAGTTTTTGCAGCATTTGCATTTTCATTTAACGCACTTGGAAAAATAACTTACGCAACGCCAAAACATACTACAAATGCTGTTAACTACGTACAAACTCAAAAAGAAGCTTCAAACTCAATTCAGAACCAACCAATCTCATCTTATTGGTATCCAGAAGATTTATTAAAATGGAGTGCTAGCACAGATAATGACGTAAACTTCAACAAAAGTACTGTACCTTTAGCACAAAGAGTCGAAAAGGAGAAATTAGATACTATCAATGACACTCAAAATAAAGATGTCAAAGTTGTGGCAATATCAATAATGAATGCTAATACTAGTGGTAACCCATCACAAGGCTCAAATAAGTTTAGCTCTAACACATTCTCTTACTGGCAATACATAGACAAGTTAGTTTATTGGGGAGGATCAGCTGGTGAAGGATTAATAGTTCCTCCAAGTCCAGATGTTACTGATTCTGCTCATAGAAATGGTGTTCCTGTTTTAGGTACTGTATTCTTCCCTATGACTGCTCATGGTGGAAAAATGGAATGGCTTGATCAATTCCTTCAAAAAGATGCAAATGGTAACTTCCCTATCGTTGATAAGCTAATAGAAGTTGCTGAAACTTATGGTTTTGATGGTTGGTTCATAAACCAAGAAACTGAAGGAACTGAAAAAGAACCTTTAACACCAGAACATGCACAGCTTATGCAAGAACTAATAAAACAATTTAAAGCTAAATCTAATGATAAATTTGAAATCATGTGGTATGATTCAATGACTAAAGAAGGAGAAATGGATTGGCAGAATGCTTTAACTGATAAGAATGAATACTTCTTATTAGATGGAGACAAGAATAAAGTTGCTGATAGTATGTTCCTAAACTTTTGGTGGACATACAATAGTTTAAAAGATAAAGATTTATTAAGAGTATCTAATGAAAAAGCTAAAGAAATAGGAATAAATCCTTATGATCTTTATGCTGGAATAGATGTTCAAGCAAATGGATATAAAACACCTCTTAGATGGACTCACTATCAAAGAGATAACCAAGCCCCATTTACTTCATTAGGATTATATTGCCCAAGTTGGACTTACTTTGATTCTAAAACTCCAGAGCAATTCCAAGAAAATGAAAGTAGATTATGGGTTAATGAGCATGGCAATCCAGCAATTCCTACTAATGCTGAAGGATTTCATTGGAGAGGAATATCAACTTATGCTGTTGAGAAAAGTGCTGTAACAAACTTACCATTCACAACAAACTTCAATATGGGTAATGGATATGACTTCTACGTTGATGGTAATAAAGTAACTACCCAAGATTGGAACAATAGAAGTTTAAATGACATAATGCCAACTTATAGATGGGTTATATCCAACGAAGAAAATAATAATGTAAAAGCTGATATAGACTACACTACTGCTTACTATGGTGGTAACTCAATTAAACTTTCAGGATATTTAGCTGAAGGAAAATCTTCTACTATAAAACTTTATAGTGCTGATTTATCTTTACCTGAAGGAGTACAATTCACTACTACTGCTAAGGCTAGTGGAGACACTGTAAGTATGGACTTAGTTCTTACATTCCATGATGGTACTGAAGCTACTATAGCTGGAGATAAAAAACTAGGAACTGATTGGTCAAAGGTTACTTATGATGTATCACCTTATGTAGGAAAATCAGTAAAAACTATTTCTTATAAAGTATCAAGCCCTGTATGTGTTGATAACTTCTCAGCTAATTTAGGTAATATAACTATTGAAACACCTAATTCAAGCTCATTAGTTAATATATCAAACACTAAAATAGATGATGTTGACTTCAAGGATGGAATCTATGCAGGTACTAGACTTTCATGGAGCCCAGAAGGAACTGCTTCTGATGTTCATCACTATGAAGTTTACAGAGTAATGGAAGATGGAAGCAAAGTATTATTGGGTGCTACTCCAAATACTAATTACTATGTTGGAGACCTAAGAAGAAACGGAAAAGAAAAATCTACTACATTTGAAGTAGTTGCTGTTAACAAAAACTACAATAGAGGAAATGGTCAAACAGTTAATATGGAATGGCCTGATTATCCTGCTCCAACAGCTTCATTTGAAGTTTCAAATACTTTAATAGCTCCTGGACAATCAGTAACATTCAAAAATACAAGTTCAGAAGTTACAGAAGCCATCGAATGGAAATTCCCTGGTGCTACAGTTGAAACTAGCACAGAGCAAAATCCAACTGTAACTTATGAAAAAGAAGGAGTTTACCCAGTAATTCTTACTGCTAAAAACTCTTCAGGTGAAAATGTTGAGACTAAAACTGAACTTATCACTGTTACTAATGCAGCCAAGGATGGTTTAGTTAACTTATCATTAAACAAGCCTGCTACGGCTTCAAGCTTTGTTAATGATAATGAAGCTCCTCAATTTGCTCTAGATGGCGACGTTAAAACTAAATGGTGTGCTGTTGGATCAGCTCCTCATACTTTAACTATAGATTTAGGAGATGTTAAAACTATAGGAGAATTAGAAATAAACCACGCTCAAGCTGGTGGTGAAAGTAGCGGCATGAATAGTAAAGCTTATTCTTTAGAAGTTAGTAATGATGGCGAAAACTTTACTCCAGTATTGAATGTAACAGACAACACTAAAGGAACAAGCAATGATGCATTCCCTGTTACAAAAGCTAGATATGTTAGATTAAATGTTATTCAGCCTACTCAAGGAGCAGACTCTGCGGCTAGAATCTATGAAGTAGCTGTTAAAGGATTAGACGAAAATGTTGAATTACCTCCTGTGGTTGATCCAGAGAATCCTGAACCACCTGTAGAGCCTCCAGTGGAACCTCCAGTTGATCCAGGCAATCCAGATCCTCCAGTTGATCCTGGAAAACCTGAACCACCTGTAGACCCTGAAAAGCCTGAGCCTCCTGTGGAGCCTGAAAAACCAGAACCTCCATCTGAGAAGCCAGTTTCTCCAACTAACTTAATAAGTAAAGAAGTTTCTCATAACAGTGCTTTATTAAGCTGGAAAGCCCCTGAAAATGCCGATGCAATTCAAGAGTATGCAGTTTACCAAGATGGTAAAGAACTTGGAAGAATTCCAGCTGATAAACCACTTGAATTCTTGGCTAAAGATTTAGCTCCTAATACTAAATACAAATTCGAAGTATCTTCTTTCGATAAAAATGGTAACGAGTCAGATAAAACTGCTTTAGAAGTTACTACTAACAAGAAAGATGGTAGCCTTCCTAACACAGGCTCACCAATAGGTGCTGGTGCTTTAGCTACTACTGGAGTTGCTATATCTGCTCTAGGTGCTTTCTTAACATTAAAGAAAAAGAAAAAATAACCATAAAAATACACATAGGAATTAATGTTCCTATGTGTATTTTTTATAATATGATCTATGCTTTTGATCTATCGTGAACATTCCAAGTAAATGATAAAAATATAATTGCTAGTATACTTGAAATCATAAGCACAATAAATCCACCATTCCAACTAAATTTATCAACTACAGCTCCAATAGCAACCTCTGCTAATACTTGTCCACCCATATATCCAAATAGTCCAGTAAATCCAGCTGCTGTACCTGCGGCTTTTTTAGGAACCAAGTCTAATGCGCTTACCCCTATTAACATAACAGGACCATATATTAATGCACCAATTGATGCTAAAGCACAATTTATTACAAATGGATCTGCACTCTTCCAATAAATAAATACTCCAATACAAACACCCACCATACAGAAGATACCAAGTGGTGCTCTTCTGCCATGAAAAACCTTATCACTAAGCCATCCAATTAATATAGTTCCTGGTATCGCTGCATATTCAAATAATGCAAATGCTACAGATGATTGTTTCATACTAAAGTGTCTTACTTCTTCTAAGTATGTTGGAACCCAATTTATAACTCCATATCTAACTAAATAAACAAATATATTCGCTATTGCTATTGCCCATAAATATTTGTTATTTAAAACATATTTAAATAATATTTCTTTTCCTGATAACTCTCTTTCTCTATCATCAACATTTACCTTCGGATAATCATCTTTATATTCCTCAATTGGAGGTAATCCAACAGATTGAGGAGTATCCTTTGCAAATATCATATATAATATGTCATATACCCAATGTAAATACTTAAAAAAACCTATATTCTATATCTTTTATATGTAGAATCTATCTTATCTTTTGGTAGTCTTTCAATAGGTTTGGCTGGTTTTAAAAATTCTAACATATCTCTCACCTTTCTCTGTATACCCTAAATAAAAAACCACAGAAATATAGCCTTAAATATATTTCTGTGGTTTTCTCTCATAATCTCTTAACCATTTTATATTATTCATTTATTTTATTGATAAAGTTATCCCACTTTAGAATATCATATTAAGAAAACATTTACAAGTTTTAATAAAATATTTTTATTCTTCAGTAATATTTATCATGAAAAATATCAAAATGCACTTGCAAAAATCGTTCAATTCACCTTGAAAATTGTCTGAAAATTCCCAATTATCTTTTAGTTTAAAATTGGGTTAACACTGCATAAATTCTATTTACTTTTAAATCTAAAAGTGTATAATTAATAGTGTCAATTAATAAATAATATTACTTGATATTATTAATTAATTAAAGGTTTTTATGCTTAATTTATATAGATTCAATAATTTTTTATTCTATTATTTAACATACTAGAATTATTTATTGGTAACCCTATATACTAAAGCTAGATTTATTTGTTTATTTTATAATTTTAATTGTATTATAATTCTTAATTAATAAAAAATATTATAATTTTGAAGGGAGGTAGCTGCATATTATTCTACAAAAAATATGTAGCGTATGTAGTGAAGCACTTAAATATTAAAGAAGATTTATTTTGGGTTGGGGCATTAGATCCAAACCTTAGAGTATTTGACATAATAATGTACACACCTTATGGAACAACATATAACTCATATGTTGTTAAAGGTAGCGAAAAAACTGCTGTTTTTGAAACAGTAAAGGCTGAGTTCTTTGATCAGTATACATCAAGATTAAAAGACTTAGGTGTTGAGCCTTCAGAAATTGACTATATCGTGGTAAGCCACACTGAACCTGACCATGCTGGTTCTATTGGAAAATTATTAGATTTAGCTCCAAATGCTAAAATCGTTGCATCACCAACTGCTATAGGATATATCAAAGAAATCATAAACAGAGACTTTGAATCAATTCCTGTAAAAGAAGGAGATACATTATCACTTGGAAATAAAACTTTAAAATTCATGTCAGTTCCTCAATTACATTGGCCTGATACAATCTACACTTATGTAGAAGAAGATAAAGCTCTTATTACTTGTGACTCATTTGGAAGCCACTATTCTTGTGAAGAAATGTTTGATGATTTAATTCCAAATCAAGAAAATTACATGGAAGCTTTAAGATACTATTATGATTGCATAATGGGACCTTTCAAACCATTTGTTTTAAAAGCAATTGACAAAATAAAAGATTTAGATATCGATGTTATTTGTCCTGGACATGGTCCAATCTTAAGATCTAACCCACAAAAAATAGTTGATCTTTACAAAGAATGGAGTACTCCAGCTCCAGCTAACGAAGTTAAAAAAGCTTCAATATTCTACGTATCAGCTTATGGCTATACTAAAGAATTAGCTGAGAAAATAGCTGAAGGAATAAAATCAACTGGAAATATAAATGTTAACCTATATAATATAATCGAACATGATATGGCTGAATTAGTCGGTGAAGTTGGTTCATCAGATGCTATATTATTTGGTTCTCCAACAATCGTAAATGAACTTGTTGAGCCTGTAAGAGATTTAATGAGTAAACTTAACCCAGTTGTTCATGGTGGAAAAATAGCCGGTGCTTTCGGTTCATATGGATGGAGCGGTGAGGCTGTACCAAGAATTGAGACTAGATTAAAAGAATTAAGAATGAAAATGCCTGTTGAAGGATTAAAAGTTAAATTTAGAGCGTCTGAAGAAGAAGCTAAAAAAGCTTTCGATTTTGGTGCTGAAATAGGAAATGCTTTAAAATAATATTTTAAATCTAACAAAAAGCATTAGTAAAATATTTGAATGTTTTACTAATGCTTTTTTATTTATATAATAAATCAATTAAAATTCATGATCTACTCTATCATTTGTAAAATTAACCGATTTAAAATCTTCAACAGATACTTCAATAATGTATCTCCTCTTACCTTCATTATCCTCAAAACTTCTTGTTATAAGTCTTCCACTTACACTAAGCAAATCTCCCTTTTTTAAGTATTTACAAGCTATCTCAGCTTTTTTCTCCCACATTATTATAGGTATAAAATCTTTTTTTCTTTCTCCATTTGACGATTTAAAATTTCTTGAAACTGCTATGGTGAATTTGGTATATACCTTTTCTCCACCCTCAACATATCTTAATTCTGGATCTTTTACTAAACGACCTAATAAAACTATTTTATTCATACAATATATCCTCCTATATAAAACTATTTGATATTTTAACCATAAAAGTAAAATTTATACCACAAAATAAATTTAATCTATTTCTTTTAGTAAAATTTTTACTTATAATATTATTAGAATAATAAAATTTGGAGGTATTATTATGGCAATTTTAGTTTGCGGTGGTGCTGGTTACATTGGTAGCCATATGGTTGCAGAACTACTTGAAAATAATAAAGAGGTCGTTATTTTAGATAACTTTGAAAAAGGACATGAAGATGCTATTCTTGGCGGCAAATTATATAAAGGTGATTTAAGAGACAGATCTATATTAGATAAGGTATTTACCGAAAATGATATCGAAGCTGTTATAGACTTTGCTGCATACTCTCTTGTTGGTGAAAGTATGACAGAACCATTAAAGTACTTTAATAACAATGTTTCAGGAACTATTTCTCTTTTAGAAGCTATGAGAGATCACAATGTTAAATATATTGTATTCTCTTCTACAGCTGCTACTTATGGGGAGCCTGAAAACATTCCAATATTAGAAAGTGATAAAAATATTCCAACTAATGCTTACGGAGAGTCAAAACTTCTTGTTGAAAAGATTTTAAAATGGTGTGACACTTGCTATGGTATTAAATATACTGCTTTAAGATACTTTAATGCAGCTGGTGCTCACATAAACGGTAAAATTGGTGAAGATCATTCTCCTGAGACTCATTTAATTCCATTAATATTACAAGTTGCTTTAGGAAAAAGAGATAAAATCATGATGTTTGGTGATGATTATAATACTAAAGATGGTACTTGTGTAAGAGACTATATCCACGTTTCCGACTTAGCTTCTGCACACTCATTAGCTTTAGAAAGACTTATGAACGGTGGCGAAAGTAGAATATATAACCTTGGTAATGGTACTGGTTTTACTGTTAAAGAAGTTGTGGATGTAGCTAGGAAAGTAACTGGACACCCTATTCCTGCTGAAGTTGCTCCTAGAAGAGCTGGTGACCCAGCTACATTAATAGCATCATCCGATAAGGCTATAGAAGAGTTAAACTGGAAACCTAAATTCAACTCTTTAGAAACTATTATAGATACTGCTTGGAATTGGCATAAAAACCATCCAAATGGATACGAAAAATAATTTTTTCAAACAAAAAAGACATCTTTTCAGATGTCTTTTTTGTTATTTAATAATTTAGTTTATTCTTCTCCGCTAGAACTGCATTTATTTCTCCTCCTAATATTAATATTAGAGAAGTTATGAACATCCATGTCATAAACATAAATACAGCTCCCAAACTTCCATATAACCTTGAATAATTACTAAAATTATTTACATAATAAGCAAATATATAAGATACCGATATCCATCCTAAGGTTGTTATGACTGCACCTGGAATAACCTCAAGCCATCCTAATCTTATGCATGGCGTTGCATTGTATAAAAACATAAAGAATAGTATCATTATAAAAATAACTATTATATATCTTAAAAGGTTCCATAAGAAATATAATATATCTGGATGTTCAAAGACTCTCAGTAAAAAATCTCCTATTACATCTCCAAATACAAATAAAAATAATGTTGCTACTACTACTACAGCTAAAAATATAGTATAGATAATTGAAATTATTTTTAATTTAATATAAGACCTAGTTTCTTTTACTCCATATGCCTTATTCAATCCTTTTATAACAGCTTTAAATCCTGATGAAGATACCCAGATAGCTAAGCCTATACTTATCCATAACAATCCAGCTTGCTCTCCATCCACAATTTCTATAACTGTACTTTGTATTAATTCATAAGCAGCCGTTGGCATTATATTGCTTAACATGTGAAGTATGTAATCACTATTCAAATGACTAAAGCCTATCAAAGTCATTAAAAACATTAAAAAAGGTATAAATGCTAGAATGATATAATAAGCTAATTGCGCACCTAAAGCAAATATATCGTCTTCGTTTATTTTTTTTATAAACATAGCAATAAATATTATGGCTTTTCTTAAAAAACTTTTTGATTTTGCTTTCATAACCTACTCCTTATAAAATAGTACCAATATTAACTATTAGCATTAACTCTTTTAATTATACATATTTCTAATTAAGATGTATAATTAATAAAAATGTAACTTTTCTGTTAATGAATAGGAATACAATTAAAATAGTTAAATATGTAAAAATTTATGAAGGTTGGTGAAACTAATGTCGAAAGGCAAACACACACAAGAGAATAATCCAGCTAAGAAAAAAAGTAAAACTAAAATAATAGTGTTATCATTATTCTTCATTTTACTTATTAGTATAGGATTAGGAGCAGCATATGTGTACTCTACACTTAATAAAATGGATATAAAAGAGATTGCACAAGATGATAAATCTTTAGGTATCGATGAAAATAATAAGGACTTATTCAATGATGGTATACTTAATATTGCACTTTTTGGAATAGATAGTAGAGATCATAACTTTGTAGGTAGATCAGATGCTGTTATGGTTGCAACTATTGATACTAAACATAATAAAATAAAGCTTACTTCTTTAATGAGAGATAGCTATGTTGATGTAGATGGGCATGGAAAAACTAAATTAACACATGCTTATGCATATGGCGGCCCTACTTTAGCTATAAAAACTATAAATCAAAACTTTGGACTTAATATAAAAGATTATGTTTCTGTTAACTTCGATAATTTAACAAAAATAATTGATGATATTGGTGGTATACAAATAAATATAAAATCTTACGAAGTTAATGAAGTTAATAAATACATACAAAATGTTGCTCAAATAACTGGTGAACAATATAATCCAGTCCATGAAGGTGAACAAACTTTAGATGGTGTTCAAGCAGTTGGATATTCTAGAGTTCGTTATGTTGGTGATGGAGATTATGAAAGAACTCAAAGACAAAGAAATGTTTTAGATGGAATAATCAAAAAGCTTTCTAGCCTAAGTGTTACTGAGTACCCAGCAACAATCAGCAAGCTTATGCCTTATGTTGAGACAAACCTTACACCATCAAAAATACTTGATATTGCTAAGGAAGTTGCTTCTACTGGAATCCCACCTGTAGAAAATATGAGATTCCCACTTGATGGATATTGTAAAGGCGAAATGATTGATGGTACATGGTACTTAACATTTGATGAAGCTGCAACAAAAGAACAAATTCAAAATTATATATATAAAGATATAAAACCACAAGCAAAATAGTTTAATAATTAACTAGCTAGAAAATAATCTTTAACAGATTGTTTTCTAGCTTTTTTACTATACCTTAATAGTGATATAATATATAAAAATAGAACTATTCTGAAAGGATGAGATTATGATTTACAATCTTGAAAACGAACACTTAAATATATCCTTAAGTAATCATGGTGGTGAATTACATAGCATAAAAGGTAAAAAGGATAACACAGAATTCTTATGGACTGGAGATGAAGCATACTGGAAATATCACGCACCAATATTATTCCCTATAGTTGGTAAAGTATTTGATGGTAAATATATAGTTGATGGACAAACTTATGAACTGCCTCAACATGGACTTGCTAGAGTTCGTGACTTTGAAATGATAGAAAAAACTTCTAACTCAGTATCATTTGAACTTAAATATTCTGAAGATACATTAAAAGTATATCCTTTTAAGTTTTCACTAGTGATAAAATATACTCTAAATGATAAAAACTTAAAAATAGATTATATAGTTAAAAACTTAGATAATAAAGAAATGTTCTTCTCAGTAGGTGCACATCCAGCATTTATGTGCCCTATAGAAAATGATAATTTTGAAGATTATTACTTCGAATTTGATAAAAAAGAAAATGCTAGTTTAATGCAATTAACTAATACTGGATATTTTTCAAAGGAAGAAATTCCATTCTTAGAAAATGAAAATAAAATAAACCTTTCATTTGATTTATTTAAAAATGATGCTTTAGTATTCAAAAACTTAAATTCAACTAAAATATCATTAAAATCAAAAAATCATAATAAATATTTAGAGTTTGACTTCAATAACTTCCCATATTTAGGCTTATGGACAAAAGCTACTGGTGCTCCATTTGTTTGTATAGAGCCTTGGTTTGGACATGCAGACTTTGATGGATTCCAAGGTGAGTTTAAAGATAAAGCTGGAATACAATCACTTATGCCTAATAAATCATTCTCATGTAGTTATAACATATCATTCTTTGAATAAAATAAAAAAAGTTGAAGTCTTTACTTCAACTTTTTTTATTCTTCTTCTTTATGATATCCATTAACTATTTTTTGCACTATCTTTTTTACAACGCTAGCATGTGCAATTAAAGCCATAACAGTTAAAAAAGTTTCTATACAATCTCTTTCTTCTTCTTTTATATCAGAGACTTTAATAATTTCTTCTATTTTATCGTTATCAACTATTGGAGTATCTAAGAATCTCTTGATGCTTTCTTCTTGTACTTCTCCAAACATTTTATAAGCCGTTTCCCATGATATTATGTCATCAGTTCTGTCATTAATATCATTAAATGCTAGAGCAAATACTTTTTTTATTTCATCAGTTTTTAATAATGGTCTCATATAGCTTAATAAAACTAATTGAGCCAAATGAACTTTTGTATATCCGCGTTTTTTGCCATCCTCTGGTTTTGATATCACTTCACTTTTAATATAATTTTGTACTATATTATTAGTGAATTTATCTTCTGTAAACTTATCATTAAGATAATCTATAACTTGTGATAGAAATAAATCATACTTTGGTAACTCATCATAAGAAACCATACTACTCTTTGACATTTCTTCAGCAAGAATTTTTATTTGATCAGCATTAAAATTATTAATTTCCATAAGCACACCTCAAATTTCGTTGTAAACCCTTAATATGTATTATATAGTATTTATAATCACATTACAAGTTAATACCCTCTCTTTTATCTTGCAATGCACATATTGGTTAATAAAATTCATAATTTAAAATAATTTTTCTCAAAATAAAGTACTCTTATCTTATATTTAATCCTATTAAAGTAAAAAATATTCAATGTTTTTTTAAAGAAATTTAAATATATTTTATTTTTGTACATTTAAATATTCATTCTATAAAATTAAAAATGTTAATTTTTCTATTTTTTTGATATTTTCATAATATTTTTTTATTTTTTTAAATTACGATAAACAAACTATATACTCAATCATAGAATATTATATATAATAAATAAATTGTCATACGACATTTTTATTATTTTTTTCCAATTTTATTTCATATATCTATTCAATGAAATTAATTAATATATATTTCAACAAATTTCATATTAATTTATAAACTATTATTGCATTTTTTTGAAATTATGTTAAAAGAAAGTAAGTTGTAATATGTAAAAATAATTCATCTTTACCTTGACTTTTCAAAAAAATGGTAGTATATTGAATATATAATTGGTTGAGAATAAAAAAATTGTAAACAAACATTTTTTTTGACAAAACATGTTGACTTAATATTACAAGTTTGTTAATATTATAATGCGTTTTGTCGAAAGTTGTAAAATGCAAGGAGGAAGTATAATGAAATCAACAGGTGTAGTAAGAAGAGTAGACGAATTAGGAAGAATAGTTATTCCTATAGAGTTAAGAAGAACATTAGATATCGCAGAGAAAGATGCTTTAGAAATCTATGTAGATGGAGAGCAAATCATATTAAAGAAATATGAGCCAGCATGTATCTTCTGTGGAGATGCAAGAGATGTTGTTAACTACAAAGGTAAAAACATCTGCCAAAAATGTTTAGATGAATTAAAAAAATAGTAATTAACTTATTTAAATAAATAATTAATTAACCATTTTAACCCTAACCAATAATAATTTTTTAACACTATATCCCCTTATAGTGTTAAAGCACTTCATAATCCCCTATGAAGTGCTTTATTTTTTTATTAGGCCATGTTTAAAAAAAAAACGGTACAAAGCCCTCTCTTTATTAACTCTGTACCATTTATCTCATTATATATCTAATGAAAATTTATAAATTTCTGACTTAGCAACTCCTCTATCTTTAGCAACTTGCTTTATAGCATCTTTTTTCTTCATACCTTCATTATCTATATAGTGAATAATATGCTCTTCTATTGTCATATCACTCCATTTAGCTGTATTTTCAGCCTCTATTTCTTCTTCTGTTTTCCCTGATATTACACAAACAAACTCTCCCTTTGGAGCATTTTCTTCAAAATAAAGTTTAGCCTCTTCCATAGTTCCTCTATAGATTTCTTCATGTAACTTAGTTAACTCTCTACAAACCGCTACTTTTCTATTTCCTAAACCTTCTTTTAAATTATCTAATGTATCTATTATTCTATATGGTGATTCATATATTATAATAGTCTCTGTTCTATCTTTTATATCTTCAATAAATGCTCTTTTATCTTTATTCTCTCTTGGGAAAAACCCTTTAAACATAAATTTACTTGTATCTAATCCTGAATATATAAGTGCAGTTGTAAATGCTGTAGCTCCAGGAAGAACCTCAAATTCTATTCCTTCCTCTATACATTTCTCAACTACAACACTACCTGGATCTGAAATACCTGGTGTGCCTGCATCACTTACTATAGCTACATTAAGACCATCCTTTACTCTTCTAAGTATTTCATCACCTTTTCCTTGCTCATTATGCTTGTGATAACTCATTAAAGGCTTTTTTATCTCAAAATGGTTTAAAAGCTTTAAAGTCTGTCTTGTATCCTCAGCAGCTATTAAATCAGCATTTTTAAGCACCTCTAAAGCTCTTAATGTTATATCTCCTAAATTCCCTATAGGTGTTGGTACTAAATAAACCTTACTCATTTATTTGTTCTCCCTTCCATATATTCTATCTATTTCTTCGCTATATCCACCTTCATCTTTATAAACATATAGAGGTGGTTCCCACTTTAAAAATGCCCCTCCATCTCTTTGTCCTTCAACCAAAACAATATTGGCTGCTTTCTTAGTATTAGGATGAACCATTCTAACTCTCTTAGGCTCTATTTTATATTTTCTCATAAGACAAAATATATCTGCTAACCTTTCTGGTCTATGTACCATGTATAGTCTTCCATTATCCTTTAAAAATCTTCTGCTTGAAGCTATTACATCTTCTAATGTACACATTATCTCATGTCTAGCTATAGCAAGCTTATCATGCGGATTAACTATACCAGCATTACTTAATTTATATGGTGGATTCACTGTAACAACATCAAATTTAGGTAATGATTTGCTAAGCTCTTTATCTTTTAAATCCCCACAAACAAAAGAAACTCTCTCCTCAACCTTATTAATCTTTACGCTTCTTTGAGCCATTTCAGCAAACTCTTCTTGAATCTCTATTCCCATAACTTCTTTTGGATTTTTCTTACCGTAGATAACAAAAGGAATTATTCCTGTTCCTGTACATAAATCTAATACAGAATGTTTTTTATTTACATTAGCAAAATTAGCTAACAAAACAGCATCTACTCCGAATCTAAACCCTTCTTTTTTCTGAATTAAATGTAACCCATTTAACTGTAAATCATCTAGAGTTTCATCTTCATTAACTAAAGTTAAATCTAACTCATTAAAAGTTTCACTCATCTTTCACACTCACCTTTATATTTATATGTAAACCTCATAATATTTTTATGAGATTTAGTTAATTATCATAGTCTATATTATAGCATATAGTTAATGTTCTTAATCCTATCCAGAAAGATTATAACAGTCTCACTAATCAAAAACAAACTTATACCTTAAATTGCTTATTGAATTTAACATTAATTTTGTACTATTACTAAAAAACTATTAAAATAAATACTAATTCAAATACAAAAAAATATGCCAAACAGTTTACAATTAAGCATACTGTTTGGCATAAATATATTCTAATTATAATAATCTTCTAGCTGTTGTGTAATTATAGATTGGTCCTACTACTACCCCAACTCCTGGTCTAGCAGCATGAATCATTTGTCCGTTTCCAACATATATTCCAACGTGTCCTGGAGATGATGCTGGACCATTAGTAAATACTAAGTCACCTGGTTGTAATTGATCTCTTGATACATATCTACCTTGATTTACCTGTGTATAAGTAGTTCTTGTTATTTCCATACCTGCGGCATGTCTATAAACATAACTAGTAAATCCTGAACAGTCAAATGCATCAGGACCTGTTGCTCCAAATACATAAGGTCTTCCTATGAATTGATATGCATAAGAAATTATGCTTGATGCTGAACCAGAATCTGGAGGTGTTACTGTTCCACCACCTGATGTATTACCACCACTTGATGAGTTTCCACCATTATTTACATCTCCACCTCTATTAGGTGCATTACTTGAATCAGCAGCTGCTTGTTTCTCTGAAATTAAGTTCTTAGCTTTTTCTATAGCTTGAACACATTCCTCATCTACTGCTGGAGTTTTTATTTGATTTCTTAACCCTTTTAAAGCAGTAACAGCTTGGTTTAAGTCGTTTATTGAACTATCTGAGTTTATTTTAGCAACCCAAGGTTCTATTAATTGTCTTTCTAATGGAGCTAACTCTCCAACAACCTTCTCTTGCTCAGTTTTCATTTCTTTAATAACGCCTTCTTGTTCAGCTTTCATTTTATCTAACTCAGCTATTTGAGCTTTAGTATCCTTGTTAAGCTTTTCTAACTCAGCAGTCTTATCTTCTAACTCTTTAACTTGGTTATCTAACTTTGACTTTTCAGTACTTAACTCATCGATAACTTGCTTATCCATACCCATAACTTTACTTATAGCTTGTACTTTTGATAAGAAATCGCCAATTCCATTAGAATCCAATAAAGCTCCTAAGTAGTTTGCTTGTCCACCACTTTTATAAGTAGCTCTTATTCTTTGGCCTAAAACTTCTTGTTGCTTTTCTATTTTCTTTTTAGATTCTTCTATTTGAACCTTAACTGTTGAAATTTCTTCTTCAGTTTTTTTCATTTCATCTTCATTCTTCTGAACTTGGAAGAATAAAGGTTCTATTTTCGCTGTTAAACCATCTATTTTATTTTCTAATTCTCTTATTTTATCATTTATTTCTGCATATTTATCTTGGCTTTGTTCCATTTGTTGCTTTTGACTATCCGTAAGTGGAGTTGCGAATACACTTTGTCCTACCCCGAATGTCATTGTAGCAGCAAGAACTGTTGAAATTATTTTCTTCTTCATATCAACTTGCTCCCATTTAATGAAAAATAGGAACTCATCCCTCCCCTATGTTAAAAGTTTTATACATCTTATTATAGCATTTGAAACCTTTTTGTAACAATATAAAATTGTCACTTTTAGCTTAAATACATAGATTTTTCTCACTTTTTTTACAGTTATTTAACTTTTTCTTACATTTTTATCCTATTTAGATGCTCTATTAGCTATTATTCTTTGAATTATAGAACCACCAATTATAACAACAACAAAGGCTATTTTAACAGAATTACCACTAACGAAATTTTCAATCGCCCCTAAAATAGTACCTAAAAATCCTATAAATATGTTTCCAAGAGCATTAACTTGTATGTACTTTGCATTATATTTTCCTACTTGCTTTTCACCATCAAATCTCTTCTTGTTTGCAAATAAAACTATCCCAACAACTATTAATAAGAAACTAGCTGCTAGCATAACTATTGATGCCATACTCATTTGTTTCACCTCATCTTTATTATTTTAAATCACTATATATCATTATAACACCATAATCAAAATATCCTATATTTTAATGAAATATAATGTCTTTGTGCTTATTTTAAATTTTTTAAACTTTTTTTATTTTTTCTGTTGACATTATATTTATTTGCCCTTATAATAATAAATGTCGCCGGGGTGTGGCGCAGATGGGAGCGCGCGTGGTTTGGGACCATGAGGTCGCAGGTTCGATCCCTGTCACCCCGACCATAAAGGAATTGCAAAAGCAATTCCTTTTTTTTATTTTAGCAAACTTATATCTGAAAATATATTTAGAAATACCATGAACTCAAAACAAGAGCATAAAATTAAGACTATAGCAAACCTAATTTATAAAGTAAAATAAATCTACTCTATAAACATAGATTTAATATAGCCTATATTAAATCATTCTATTTTATATCTACTAATGTATATATACTTTCTATTATTTTCTTATACTCTAATAACTTTTCTCTGTATTCTTTATTTTCTTCTCTTAAATCATTATTTTCTTCTTTTAATTTCTCTAACTCCTTATTTCCTTCATCTATAATCTTAAATAAGGTTAAATACTCTTCCTTTAATTTAACAAGCATATCATTAAGACTCTCAACCTTTTCTTCTACATTTATAATATCTTCTGGCTTATCAATTTCATTCTCTATATAATTATCATCAAACTCATCAACTACTGTTGTTTCTGAAATACTATCCATAAGAGTCAAAACCTTTAATGAGTACTCATCTCCTGGAGCCCATAATCCAGATAAATCCTCAACATATTTACAAACACCAAAAAGATATTGAAAATGCTTAGGATCAGTAGTATTAGTTTTAGGATATCCTATTGCTCCTGCATATAGAGCCAGATGATCTAAATGTGCATAGATTCCTTCTTTCCACGTTGAAAATTTAGCATGCGCCTCTGATGAATCCTCCGTAGCCACAGCTGTCTTTAATCCACAAGGGTTCTTAAATGACTCCTTCACCACTCCACCAAATTTTCCATATCCAGTTTCCAATGCAGCCTGTGCATAAGCCATAACTGGATTTACTCCTCCACATTCTTTATATAGCTTCCAATACAAATCAGCTAGTCCAATAAAAGTTTTCGTAGCACCCCTATCCTTAGCCCATTGCTTAGCTTGATTTTTACTTTCTAAAGGCTCATTTATTATATTAGTTTTTATATCAGACATCTCATATCCCTCACTTATAGCATTACTATTAATATTTAATACTTGTCCCTTGCCTAAATACTCTAAAATTCCATTTGCTAATCCCTGAGCAATTTTTTCTTTAAAATTATAGTCTTTAAGTAAATTTTCCTCTTTAGGATTGCTTAAAAAACATACTTTTACTAAAGTGGCTGCATTACTTAAGCCCTCTATCTCTCTATACTTTTCATTATTAATCCCAATACTAGGCAAATTAGTTTCCTTACTCAAACTATATTTTATATGTTCACTTATCCTTCTTCCTTCCTCTGAAGATTTAAGGAAAAATATTTCTGTTCCTTCCTTCATTAAGTCATTACTACTATTGAAATGAACAGAAATAAAACACTTAGAACTTAGACTTTTAGCTATTTTATTTCTTTCATTATCAGTTAAGTACATATCATCTCTTCTAGTAAGCTTAACTGATATATTATGTTTTTTTAGAATAGCTTCACAAGCCTTACATACATATAGAGTACATTCTTTCTCCTTTATGCCATTTATACCACTTGCTCCAACATCATGTCCTCCATGGCCAGGATCTAAAATCACCTCAATCATTACTATCCCCTATTATAAAATGCTATCACTAAAGTATATTCTACTGTTACCTTTTTATTCTAAATTATCTTTAACTTCATCATTTAGAAATTGATTGAATTCCTCTTCTAAATATCTATCTTCCTTGGCTGCTGCCTTGAATAAAGCTAAATAAAACATGTAAATTAATATAACTACTACACTAAAAAATATATATTTCATAAATATCACCTTTTCTAAATTTATTATCTATATAAAATACTTTCCAATTTATAAAAATTTATACCCTTTTACTAATATAACCGTAACTTTGTGCACATAATAAGTTGATTAATTAATTACATATATAGTTAGGAGGATTAATTTATGAATAAAAAGTATGAACCTCTTCTTAAAGAGCTTATATCATCTTACTATTCAAATGATGATTTCGATAAAAAGCTAAATAATATAATAGAGCACGATTTCAATAATAGAGAAGAAGCTATAGAAATACTTTCATCTTTGTGTGGTGTTGATATAGATAATAAGTCAAAAAATATTTCCTACGCTCTAAAAAAAGCAATAACATCTCATAAAGTAAAAAATAATTTAGTTAGTAAGGTTTCTCTTTGCACTGAGGACTGCCACCAAGATAATGGTAAAGCAAAATGTCAAAGTCTTTGTCCATTTGATGCAATACTAACAAATCCTATAGATAACGGAAAATATATTGACCCTAACCTTTGTGAAAGTTGTGGTATATGTGTTCAAGTATGTGAAAATGGTCATTTCCTAGACAGAATAGAAATTATTCCAATCGTTGATTTACTAAAAAACAATGAAAAGGTGATAGCAGCTGTAGCCCCTGCTATTGCTGGTCAGTTTGGAGAGAATGTTACTTTAGATATGCTTAGAGAAGCTTTTATAAAAATCGGCTTTGCTGACATGATTGAAGTTGCATTTGCTGCTGATATGCTTTCAATAAAAGAAGCTGTGGAATTCAATCATCATGTTGAAAAAACAGGTGATGTCTTAATAACATCTTGCTGCTGTCCTATGTGGGTAGGAATGTTAAGAAAATGCTACAATGATTTAGTTAAAGATGTATCTCCATCAGTTTCTCCAATGATTGCTGCTGCAAGAGTGATAAAAAAACTTAGTCCTGATGCAAAAGTAGTATTTATAGGCCCCTGTATTGCTAAGAAAGCTGAAGCTCGTGAAAAAGATTTAGTAGGATCAGTAGATTATGTTTTAACCTTTGAGGAGCTTAAGGGTATATTTGATGTATTAAAAATAGATCCTTCAAGTTTCAAAGGAGTTCCCTCAATAGAATATACTTCTCGTGGTGGAAGGCTCTATGCAAGGACTGGTGGTGTTTCTGAGGCAATTCATGATGTTGTAAAGGAACTTTACCCTGAGAAAGATAAACTATTTACCGCTGTTCAAGCTAATGGTGTTAAGGAATGTAAAGAGTTACTTACTAATCTTCAAAACGGAGAAATTAATGCAACATTTATAGAAGGAATGGGTTGTATTGGTGGATGTGTTGGTGGTCCTAAAAGAATAGTAGATGCTTCTATAGGAAAGAAATGCGTTGATAAGGTTGCTTATGACTCTCCTATTAAAGTAGCAACTCACAGCCACACAATGGATGAAGTCCTTTCACGTTTAGGAATAAATTCTTTAAAATCTTTTGAGGAAAAAGAAAAAATAGAAATATTCGAAAGAGAATTTTAAATCATTATGTCTTTCCTCAATATAGTTTATATCTAACAAATCATGTGATAAACTGTATTGGGGGTGAGACATAAATGCTTAACAATATAAAAGGTGTAATATTTGACTTAGATGGAACATTAGTAGATTCTATGGGTGTTTGGGCTAAAATAGATGTTGATTATCTTGCAAACCTAGGACATGCTGTTCCAAAAAATCTTAAAGAAGAAATAACTCATTTAGGATTTGAAGAAGTAGCTAAATATTTCAAGAACAGATTTAATATAGAGGATTCAGAAGAAGAAATAATGAATACTTGGCATGAAATGGCCTATAAAGAGTATAGGGATAATATAAAATTAAAACCTGGTGCAAAAGAATTTCTTCATTACCTAAAAGATTCAGGTTTTAAATTAGGACTAGCTACTAGTAATTCATATCCTCTTCTAGAGGTTTCATTAAAATCAAATGGTATCTATGATTTATTTGATTCAATCACTGTAACTGGAGAGGTTTCTAGAGGTAAAGATTTCCCAGATGTATATCTTTTAGCTGCCGAAAGACTTAATTTAGCTCCAGAAGAATGTGCCGTATTTGAAGATATTTTACCTGCTGTAAAAGGAGCTCTTAGCGCTGGTATGAAGGTATTTGCTATAGAAGATCATACAACATCAGAAGAAGAAAAAGCACAACTTAAAGAACAAGCTCATGAATACATAGAAACTTACAATGAATTACTTGTAATGTAATAATATAATGTAAGATAAAAAAATATATAAACTCAAAATAAAACTTATAAATATATGATTAGAATTCCTTATATAAACAAAAGTTCTGAATTCTATTCTTAATATTTATAAGTTTTATTAATAACTTATTTTAATACAAATCTATTTTTATGATTTAAAACATTTAAACTTAATTATTAGGTTTAAACTAGTATTGATTTCTAGCTATAGATGAAATACCATATTAATTAGCATTTAAGTTATGTGCAAAACATTAATTAAAGCTTATATATTAACTTTTAAAATTATCAATTGCTTCTTTTATTATATTAGCTCTATTGTCCCAAGTATTCTCTTCCGCTTCTCTTTTAAGCGTTCTTGTATATTTTATATTGAATATTCCAATCTTAGTGGCCCTATCAATATTATCTATAAACTCTTCATTTGACTTTGATATAATACATGACTCATAATTTTTACATTCATTTATATCAGTAGTTACTATCGGCTTTTCTAATGCCATATATTCAAATACCTTTAGTGGTGATGTAGAATCTGTTATATCATTCTTTATAAACGGAACCATACATACATCAAAATACTTTGAATAATTTATAAGTTCATTGTAATCAATCATTCCCAAATAAGATACATTAGGATAATTCTTTAAATTACTTTGCTCATAAGAACCATCATAATCCATTCCTATAAGCACTATTTCATAATTTCCTCTATTTTTAGCTAAGTCTTCAATAAGCTTATAGTCAAACCACTTAGCTAGTGCTCCATAATATCCTATTATAGGTTTCTTCTTCTTAACTATAGGTATTATTTTCTCTCCTATTTCGCGCCCACTTTTTTTGAAGTCGTCTAAGTTAACCCCATTAGGTACCAAAATATTATTATCGTCTTGTCCTCTATAAGAATCTGCTATTTTCTTTAACTTCCTAGCTGTAGAAACAACTAGTACATTGTCCGTATCTCCTAATAGCTTTTCATGATCTGATATCATTTTATCAGTTACTGCATATCCACTTATCTCACTTGATAGTTCATCAACAAAATCATATATAACCTTAAAGCCTTTATCTATATATGATTTTATTTTTTCATAGTCAACTGAATTTAAGCAAGTAGCATATACATGTACAAATTTAGGCTTATTTATATCTTTTAGAGCCTCAAAGAAAGCTACATTTAAACTATACATATCTAAATTTAAGACATATAAATTTTCTTTTATCTTTTCTATTGAATATATATTGTCATTCTTTATATCACTTCTATAAATATATAAAATCTTTTTATCACTTAATGCTTCTGCTAAATGTTGAGGTCTTTGCTTCATCTCAATATTCCATCCAAAAGAAGCATGAAAAACCACAATTTCATCATATTCTTCTAACTCTAATATATTTTTTATTTCTTTATAAAAACAATTAAATTGAGCATCAAATAATATTGAACTTATAGCATCATCTATATATTTTGATGTCTTAAGGCAAACCTGACTCATTTTTCCTGAAATTATATCATCATTAAATTCTAAAGACTCATTTCCTTCTTCATCGCTAACCTTTTTCCCCTGAAGATTTGAATATATAAGTTCTTTTAAATTAAGATTATCTATAATCCAATTATTCAATTGTACTTTTTCTTCATAAGTAAATTCACCAATATTTTTTTCTAACATAACTTCAAAAATATTCTTCATAAAACTTCTCCTTATTAAAAGACTCTCACACTTCTACATTATTAACACATTTTTACTTAATTAGTACACAAAAGAGGATATTAACCATATAATTTATGGCTATATCCTCTTTTTTTATGACCATGTAGATTCTAAGAATATAAATCCTTGAGCTTCATCTTCATTTTCAACTTTAAATGAAACAACATCTTCTTGTGTTTCTAAAGCAACAAGATTCTGACTCTCTGAAAATATAGTGTCTAAGTAATACGTTCCCTCTTTAACATCTAAAGAGTCAATTTTAAATGTTATTTTATTGATTCCTTTTTCCCAAGGAATAATATATTCATCAACATTACTATTAACTGAGAATATAAATTGGTCAGCATTTCTATATTCACAAGGCTCTCTATAAGCTCTTCTCATTTCTATAGTAATACCTGCATTCTTAACCTTGGGATTAAAAACCTCATACTCAACTGAAAACTCTATAGAATCTCCCTTTTTATATGATTTCTTTTCATCTATTATCCCTACATTTTTAAGTTCTACAAACTTACCAGGTTCCGTAGCTTCTTCTTCTTTTTCTTCACTTTTCATAAGTTTATCATAGTATTTTTCAACTACATCAAAGGCTGGTCCAACCTCCATAACTTTTCCTTTTTCAAGCCATACGGCTCTTTCACAAAAGCTTTGAACAGTCTCTAGACCATGAGATACATAAAGAACTGTTTTACCAGCTTCTTTAAACTCATTAAATTTATCTACACACTTCTTTTGGAAACCTACATCACCTACAGATAGAATCTCATCCACTATAAGAATATCTGGGTTTATGTTTATAGCAACTGCAAATGCTAATCTTGCATACATACCACTTGAATAGCTTTTTACTGGTTGATATATAAACTCTCCAATATCAGCAAATGACATTATTTCATCTTTAACATTTTCTATCTCTTCATGAGTTAATCCCATTAAACTTCCATTAAAATATATATTCTCTTCTCCTGTAAGTTCCGGATTAAATCCAGTTCCTAATTCTAAAAGAGAAGATACTCTTCCATTCACCTTTATTTCTCCAGCAGATGGATAAGAAACTCCTGTTAGTATTTTTAATAAAGTTGATTTACCAGCTCCATTATTTCCTATTATACCAACAATCTCTCCTCTATTAACATAGAAAGAAACATCTGTTAAAGCCCTAAAGTCTTTAGTTTCTTTCTTTCCAAAAGGATTTATTATACTTTTTATTCTACTTGATTTTGAATCATAAACCTTGTAGTTTTTACAAAGTCTATTTACCTCTATTGCTTTTTCCATGTACTTCTCCCCCATTAAGAGTTTAGTATAAGCTCCTTAATGTCTCTAGCCTTTTGTCTCCAAGTATTCTGATTTCCTTCTTTTCTTAATAACTCAATATACTCTGATGAATGCTCTAATTCAGCAGCCTTCTTAATGTTATTTATGAAATCTTCATGAGAATCACTTACTAATGGTGATTCATATTTTCTACACTCTGGTAAAGCTGTTGTAACAATTGGTTTACCTAATGCCATGTACTCAAATAATTTAACTGGAGAAGTAGCTTCAGTTATATCATTAACTACAAATGGAATTATAGAAACATTAAAGAATTTAGAGTATGTTGGAAGTTCATTATAGTTTACAGTTCCTAAATAATGAACATTATCTAAGTTTAATATTCCACTTTTACCTAAAGATTGATCATAATCTATTCCTATAAGAACTATTTCATAATCATCTTTGAATTCATTAGCAAGTTCTTTTATTAACTCATAATCAAACCACTTTGCTAATGCTCCAAAATATCCTATTACTTTCTTTTTGCTCTTAACTATTTTCTTCATCTTATCTGGAACCTTATTGCAATCAATATCTGCAAAATGTTCATATTGAACTCCATTAGTTACAAGAGCCAATTTATTGTCTCCTCTTAACTCTTTTGCTTCTTGATATAATTTATCTGCAGTTGTTACAACATATACCTTCTCTGTATCCTCAAGCATCCTCTTATGACTCGCTTTAATTTCATCTGAAATCTTGAATCCAGCTATGTCGTCTGATAAATCGTCAACATATTCATATATTATCTTGAAGTTTCTATCAGTAAATTTCTTTAACCAACTATCATATTCAACAAATGAAGTTGAGTATATTTGTCCAAAGGCAGGAACTCCACTTTGTGAAACTATATCTATTAAACACTCTTGAAGCCAGTATAAATCAGTATTTACTAAATAAAGATTATCTGCCATTTTCTTATAAGTTTTTATATCTTTATCAACATATGGAGATGCTTTATAAAAATATAAAACATTCTCTTTTGCTAAATTTAAAGCTATATGTTGAGGTCTTTGGAACATCTTAACTTCAAATCCAAAATAAACATCAAAAATAACTATAGCATCATAATTTCCGTTCTTTATAGCTCCTGTTATTTCATCAAAGAATACTTGTTTTTGATCCTCATGTCCTTTTTCTCTATATTTAAGTAACATAGGTTTTACTATTGGTCTTAATAAATTCTTTAATTGTCTTTTTAAACTCATACCATTACCCTCTCATATTAAATGTTTTTTTGTACTAATCTATCTAATATTGCAGCTTTTTCTCTCCAAGTGTTAGCTAAAGCTTCTTCTTCAAGATAAGTGTAATACTCATCTTTCTTATCTAAAGTTAATGCATAATCTAGTTTTTCTACAAAGTCCTCATTATCTTTTCCTATTAATACAGACTTATATTTTCTGCACTCTCTCATATCTGTAGTAACTATCGGATGTCCCATAGCCATATACTCAAATAACTTAACAGGACTTGTTGACTCAGTTATATCATTTAATAAGAATGGAATAGTTGATATTGTAAAGTATTTAGAATACTTGTTTAATTCTTTATAATCAACGACTCCTAAGTAATGCACGTTATCAAATTCATCAACTTTACTATCTTTAAAGCTATTATCATATAAAAATCCTATTAATACTATTTCATAATTTGGTCTTTCCTTGGCAACTTTTTTAACTAATTCATAATCAAACCATTTTGCTAAAGCACCAAAGTATCCTATTATAGGATTTCCTTTACTTACTATATCTTTAAGCTTATCAGGAACCTCATCACTTCTATATTTCCAGTGATCATATTGAACCCCATTTGTTATCATAGCAACATTCTCAGTTCCTCTTATTTCTTCTATTTCTTCAATAAGCTTATCAGCTGAACCAACAGCTATATTGCTTTTATCCTCAATTACATGTTTATGTCTGTCATATACAAAGTCAGGTAAATGTCCTGAAATCTCATCTGAAAGCTCATCTATATACTCATAAATTATTTTAAATCCATTATCAGTATATTTTTCTTTTATATATTCCTCATCTAAATAAACATCAGTTGAGTAAAGAGATAAGAATTTATGACCTTTATACTCATTTAAAATATCAAACATAGCATTCTGTAAAGCAAAGTTAGCCATATTAACTAAATATAATCTATCTTTTAATTTTTCTACAGTTTTTATATGTGGATCAAACTGCTCTGAAGTTCTATAAAAATAAAGATATCCATCATCAGTTAATTCATTTGCCATATGTTGAGAACGTTGAAATAAAGGAATATTCCATCCAACTCTAGAATCAAAAACTACAATGGCTTTATATTTTTCCTCATTTAAAATCTTATGAAAAATAGCATTAGCTTCCTCATAATTTCTGGTATAAACTAAGTTACTATTGTTTACTTTTCCTTTAATACGTCTTTTTATGTATCTTAAAATTCTTTTTATAACCTCAACCAAACCATCTTCCTTAAGAACTTCCGTAGCTCTCTTAGCAATTCTACCTATACTCATATTATTCCTCCGCTTAATTACCCCAAGAATGTCCTAGTATTAAGAAACCTTCTCCTCTATACTTGTCATTCAAAGTAAAACTAAATGCATTAATCTTTCTAAATACTTCTTCGTCTCCATCTCTTAAAACAAAATCAATATAATAAACTCCTGCCACTAGATTGACTTTATTTAAAGTTACATTTAACTTATTCATTCCTTTATTAAAAGGAATACATTTCATATTATCATTACTATTTAAACCACAAACAAATTGGTCATTTCCTCTAGTTGTGCCTGGCTCATAGTCAGTTTTTCTAAATTCTAATACTATATTAGGATTCTCTAAATCATTCTTTAAAATATCATATTTAACTTCTAAATCTAATCTATCAAGATAATCAAGTTCATCCTTATTTGCATCTATTTTTATACTATTTATTATGTCACTTTTGTGATCTTTTAATTGTTCTATGTTAGCTGGATTAAAGTTTATATTATAGTATCTCTCTACAACTATTACAGAGTTACCATCATCAACAACCTCTCCTTTTTGAAGCCATATAGCTCTATCACAAAACTTTTTAACTGTACCAAGTCCATGCGAAACATAAAGTATGGTTTTACCTTTTTTCTTGAAATCATTAAACTTTTCCATGCACTTAACTTGGAAACCAACATCTCCAACAGATAAAATTTCATCGACTATTAATATATCTGGATCAACATTTATAGCTACTGCGAAAGCTAATCTAGCAAACATACCACTAGAATAGTTTTTAACAGGTTGATCTATAAACTTTCCTATATCAGCAAAGTCTAATATATCCTTAAGTTTTCCATCTATATCTTCCTTAGTTAATCCATTTAAGCTACCATTAAAATAAATGTTTTCCATACCTGTAAGTTCCGGGTTAAATCCTGAACCAAGTTCTAGCATAGAAGCTAATCTTCCATTTATCTCAATTTCACCTGATGTTGGAAAAGCAACACCTGTTAGCAATTTTAAAAGTGTTGATTTACCGGCCCCATTATGACCGATAATACCAACACATTCGCCTTTGCCTATTTCAAAAGAAACTCCTTTAAGAGCATAAAATTCTTTTATGTTTTTCTCTCTTCCTATAGCATTTGCTAATCTTTGAGATCTCTTTTGGTATAACTTATATTTTTTACTTAAGTTTTTAACCTTTATAGCAACAGACATTTTCTGTACCTCTCTTTTTATAAAACATCATCAAATTCTGGTCTAAATCTATTAAATACTTTAGATGCGAATATAAATAATATTATTGTTACTACCCAGAAATAAATTCCATACTGCCAACTTACAGTATGAGTACCTAAATATGCATCTCTAAATAATGCTGATAAATAATACAATGGATTTAATTTTAAAATTTTTTCGATCCAAGGCATACTTTGACCGGCTGGTAATGATCCTACTTGCCACATTACTGGACACATCCAGAATAAGAACTGCATAAATACAGATATTCCATGTAGTATATCAATTGACATTACTACCCATGCAGATAATAGTCTTGATAAAGCTGCTAAAAATATCACAGATATTACAATCGCATAAATTAATTTCGGTATGTTAATCAATCCTAAATTTCCATTAGCCGCAAAAATTATAAAACTTATTCCTAATAAGATCAAAAATGTGTAAAAACTAATTACTATCCTTATTGTAGGTAATATCTCTACAGGGAATTTAACCTTCTTAACCAAGAATGAGTTAACCCTTATGGAACTTGCTCCTGAAACAATTACATCTGAAATAAATATCCAAGGTATATATGCTGAAACCAGCCAAACTAAATAATTAACTTGTACTCCTCCACTAACTGATCTCATTCCAGTTGAAAAAATCATCCAAAAAACAGCAATCATAGCTAGTGGTCTAATTATAGCCCAAGCCATTCCTAATTTTGAACCAGCAAACTCTTTTTTAAATTCCTTCTTGGATATACTAAATACCATTCTCCAATGAGAAAAAATACTTTTCTCAATCTCAAGCCAATCCTTCAAGTTGTTCACCTCTGCTTATCTTCTATTTATTATGTAAAATAACTAAACCTAATTATACCACAAATACTATAAAAAGATTTATACATTTATCTTACAAAGTAATGAAATATATCTATAATTTATATTTTACCTATATTACTTTAAGTATTCTCCAATTTAATAAATAATAAAGCTATAAAATATAAAAAAGACTAGATAGAGGTTTACCCCTACCTAGTCTTAAGTCAAATTAAAGCTAAAACTAAGCTAATTTAACTCCATATTTTTCTCTTAATTCTTTAACTAATTCTAAGTATTTCTTTTGTTGTCTTTCTTGTATTAACATTCCAACAACTTGATCTTTAACTTCTTCGAAAGCCTTAGTTGTAGCTTCTGTTTTATCTTCAACTTTTATTAAGTGATATCCAAATTGAGTTTGAACTGGAGCACTAACAACTCCTAATTCTAAGTTGAATGCAGCTTCTTCAAATTCTGGAACCATCATTCCTCTTGAGAATGCACCTAAGTTTCCACCTTGCTCTTTTGAAGGACAAGTTGAATATTTGCTTGCAGCTTCTTCGAATGACATAACGCCTTCAGCTATTTCTTTTTCTACATTTTTAGCTTCTTCTTCTGAAGCAACTAATATGTGTTTAGCTGTTACAGTTTCTAATTCAACGAAGTTTTCTTTATGCTCTTCATAGAAAGCTTTTGCTTCTTCATCAGTTACAGTAACTGAATCTAAAGTCTTTTTCATAACCATTTGAGCTAATAATTCTTTAGCAAATTTATTTAATTGATCAGTATATTCTTCTGTTTTATCTAATCCAGTTTCTTTTGCGAACTCAGACATTAATTCAAAAGCGATTGCTTGCTCTAAAACTTGTCTTCTACCTTCTTCGCTTGATAACATAGCTTGTTGTTGAGCTGGGTATCTTGCTATTATCTCATCTATGTAGTTTGAAGTTATTTCAGTGTTTCCAACTGTTGCTAAAACTTTGTTTTCCATTTATATTATCTCCTTTTCAGTTAAAGTTTTAATTTCCTATACTTCATATATTAACATACATTTATTGAATTACAAAGATTTTCTCTAATATTTTCCTAATTGCTCTATTCTATGAAAATATACTAACCTAATGCTACTTTCTCAAATTAATTTATATCAAAATCATAGACTTAATTTCAGTGTAATTGTACATAATTCAATTATACTTACTTTATACACCTAAACTCTAATATTAAATTTATATTTAATCTCAAAATATAAATTTAATAAATACTTATAAATATCAAAAAAACTTAAGTTAAGTTTATAATATTGAAAAGAGATTTCTTGATAATAAATATTAATTATTATATAATAAATATAATTTAGAGGAGGGATTATTATGTCAATCGAATTAAATAAATTAGCTCCAGATTTTAAACTTATGGGATCAGACGGGAAAGAACACTCATTAAGTGATTATAGAGGAAAAAATGTTATATTATACTTCTACCCAAAGGATAATACTGCAGGATGTACAACAGAAGCTTGTGATTTTAGAGATAATATAGAAAGTTTCAGAGATTTAAATGCAGTTGTTTTAGGAGTTTCTAGAGATTCATTAGTATCACATGATAAATTTATAACTAAATTATCACTTCCATTTGTATTACTTAGTGATCCAAATGAAGTTGCATGTAACTTATATGATGTAATAAAAGAAAAAAATATGTACGGTAAAAAATATATGGGCGTAGAAAGAAGTACTTTTGTAATAAATACAGAAGGAATATTGATAGCCGAATTTAGAAAAGTTAGAGTTAAAGGACATGTAGAAAAAGTTTTAGAATCCGTAAAATAAAGCTTATCCTAAAAAGGACTAAATTATAAATTAATTTAGTCCTTTTTATCTTAATTACAACTTAACATATATTCTTAAATGATTTTCACTAAAGTAATATATTTTAAAGTCTTACTAAAGAATTAACATAAGAATTCTTTATCTTTTTCAAGGTTACTTCTATCATCAAAAGGAGATTGAATTAAGGCCTTAGCAAATAGCTGCATATAAAACTCTTTCAAATGCTTCATATAATCAACCCATTGATAAGTTAATAACCTGTATGCATTTTCCACATCCTTCTTAATATGAAGCACCTCATATTCCTCTAACCCGTTGCTTCTTCTTGTAGCAAATTCATCTCTTAAATGAACTACAGCCATAACCATTATACTAAATTCTTCATCTTCATCTATAACTGAACTGATCATTAAGTCTATTAAAAAGTTTTTATTTTTTTCTAATATTAGATTTAAATCATTTAAATTTAATTCATTAATATCAATTTTAAAATCATAATTCATTAAATCATTCTTTAGCTGCCAGAAATCTTCTTCACAACAGTGCTTGGATACTCTAGCCATTGATTTTATACTAGGATTATCAGGATCTGCCTTAACCAACATTGTTAAAATATCATTTCCTATAACATTATAAAAACTTCCTATTATCATATTTATTTTCTTTGCCTTTTTAGCATTTTCTCTTATTTCCATAATTTTATCTATAACTAATAAATCAAAAATCATTTGTATTGGAGCAAACGCTAAACTTGTAATTATATTAGCTATAGTATTTATTGGCTCTTTAAAAAATATAAAGTGTATCAAATATAGCATAGTTGATACACTTGATAAAAATATTATACTTAATATATAGCCTTTTCTCTGTTTATTCATAAAATCACTACTTTACATAAAATATAATAAAAAGTCGATTTCCCTATTATATAATATTAAAATAATGAAATTTGTTTACTTAATTTATTATAAAAAAATAAAAAGCTTAGTGAAAATTCACTAAGCTTTTTGGTGGCTCGAGCAGGAATCGAACCAGCGACACGAGGATTTTCAGTCCTCTGCTCTACCGACTGAGCTATCGAGCCATAAAATAAAAACCTGGCGACCACCTACTCTCCCACACAGTCTCCCGTGCAGTACCATCGGCTTCTAAAGGCTTAACCGTCGTGTTCGGAATGGGAACGGGTGTTACCCTAAAGAACATCATCACCAGATGTATTTAGAAAGATTGTTCTTTCAAAATTGCACATAATACTTAATTTACTATAATTTGGTCAAGCCCTCGATCTATTAGTATCGGTCAGCTGAACATGTTACCATGCTTACACCCCCGACCTATCAACCTTGTGTTCTTCAAGGGATCTTACTAGCTTACGCTATGGGAAATCTCATCTTGAGGTTGGCTTCACGCTTAGATGCTTTCAGCGTTTATCCATTCCCGACTTAGCTACCCAGCTGTGCTCCTGGCGGAACAACTGGTACACCAGAGGTCAGTCCATCCCGGTCCTCTCGTACTAAGGACAGCTCCTCTCAAATTTCCTACGCCCGCGACGGATAGGGACCGAACTGTCTCACGACGTTCTGAACCCAGCTCGCGTGCCGCTTTAATGGGCGAACAGCCCAACCCTTGGGACCTACTTCAGCCCCAGGATGCGACGAGCCGACATCGAGGTGCCAAACCTCCCCGTCGATGTGGACTCTTGGGGGAGATCAGCCTGTTATCCCCGAGGTAGCTTTTATCCGTTGAGCGATGGCCCTCCCACGAGGTACCACCGGATCACTAAGCCCGACTTTCGTCCCTGCTCCACTTGTGGGTGTCGCAGTCAGGCTCCCTTCTGCCTTTGCACTCTTCGAACGATTTCCGACCGTTCTGAGGGAACCTTTGGGCGCCTCCGTTACTTTTTAGGAGGCGACCGCCCCAGTCAAACTGCCCACCTAACAATGTCCTGTGACCAGATTCATGGCCGCCAGTTAGAATTTCAGTACTGTCAGGGTGGTATCCCAAGGATGACTCCACTAAGGCTGACGCCCTAGTTTCCTAGTCTCCCACCTATCCTGTACAGACAATACCAAAACTCAATGCTAAGCTACAGTAAAGCTCTACGGGGTCTTTCCGTCCAATCGCGGGTAGCGAGCATCTTCACTCGCACTACAACTTCGCCGGATTTACAGTTGAGACAGTGCCCAAGTCATTACGCCATTCGTGCGGGTCAGAACTTACCTGACAAGGAATTTCGCTACCTTAGGACCGTTATAGTTACGGCCGCCGTTTACTGGGGCTTAAGTTCATACCTTCGCTTGCGCTAAGTATTCCCCTTAACCTTCCAGCACCGGGCAGGCGTCAGCCCCTATACATCAGCTTACGCTTTAGCAGAGACCTGTGTTTTTGCTAAACAGTTGCTTGGGCCTATTCTCTGCGGCCTACTCTCGTAGGCACCCCTTCTCGCGAACTTACGGGGTCAATTTGCCGAGTTCCTTAACTGTAATTCTTCCGCCGGCCTTAGGATTCTCTCCTCACCTACCTGTGTCGGTTTGCGGTACGGGCACTACTTCTCTCTCTAGACGCTTTTCTTGGCAGCGTGGAATCATGTACTTCGGTTCCGTGGAACCTTCCCCATCACACCTCAGCATTATGAAAGCGGATTTGCCTACTTTCACTGCCTAAGTGCTTAGACTAGCATCCAATAGCTAGCACACACTATCCTCCTGCGTCACGCCATCGATAATAACGATGGTAGTGGTACTGGAATATCAACCAGTTGTCCATCACCTACGCCTTTCGGCCTCGGCTTAGGTCCCGACTAACCCTCAGCGGACGAACCTTCCTGAGGAAACCTTAGGTTTTCGGCCTGTGGGATTCTCACCCACATCTCGCTACTGATGCCAACATTCTCACTCGTAATCAGTCCACCGCTCCTTACGGTACGACTTCAGCCCGATTACGACGCTCTCCTACCGCTTGAATTAAATTCAAGCCCGTAGCTTCGGTGGTAAGTTTAGCCCCGTTACATTTTCGGCGCAAGATCTCTCGACTAGTGAGCTATTACGCACTCTTTTAATGAGTGGCTGCTTCTAAGCCAACATCCTAGTTGTCTTAGAAATCTCACATCCTTTCCCACTTAACTTACACTTTGGGACCTTAGCTGACGATCTGGGCTGTTTCCCTTTTGACTACGGATCTTATCATTCGCAGTCTGACTGCCGAGCTCATAGTATGTGGCATTCGGAGTTTGATAAGGTTCGGTAAGCGCTATGCCCCCTAGCCCATTCAGTGCTCTACCTCCACTACTCATACTCGACGCTAGCCCTAAAGCTATTTCGGAGAGAACCAGCTATCTCCGGGTTCGATTGGAATTTCTCCGCTATCCACAGCTCATCCCATGCTTTTTCAACAGCAACGTGGTTCGGTCCTCCACGAGGTTTTACCCTCGCTTCAACCTGGCCATGGATAGGTCACCCGGTTTCGGGTCTACGGCATGCAACTAGTCGCCCTATTCAGACTCGGTTTCCCTTCGGCTCCGTACCTTAAGTACTTAACCTTGCTACATACCGTAACTCGTTGGCTCGTTCTACAAAAAGCACTTCATCACCCTCATAAGGGGCTTTGAACGGTTGTAGGCACACGGTTTCAGGTTCTATTTCACTCCCCTCCCGGGGTTCTTTTCACCTTTCCCTCACGGTACTGCTTCACTATCGGTCATCAGGTAGTATTTAGCCTTGGGAGGTGGTCCTCCCTGCTTCCCACAAGGTTTCACGTGTCTCGTGGTACTCTGGATCATAACTCGATTATACTAACTTTCACTTACAGGACTATTACCTTCTACGGTGGAGCTTTCCAGCTCTCTTCAGTTAGCCATTACTTCTCTTTATGTTATGTCCACAACCCCGGAAACAAGTTTCCGGTTTGGGCTCTTTCCCTTTCGCTCGCCGCTACTAAGAAAATCGATTTTTCTTTCTCTTCCTCTAGGTACTTAGATGTTTCAGTTCCCTAGGTTACCTTCCATAAGCTATGTATTCACTTATGGATACATGGGGTTTCCCATGTGAGTTTCCTCATTCGGAAATCTTCGGATCTCAGACTATGTGCGTCTACCCGAAGCTTATCGCAGCTTATCACGTCCTTCATCGGCTCCTGATGCCAAGGCATTCACCATGCGCCCTTTGTAGCTTGACCTATATTAGTTATAGTTCTCATTTTACAAAGAATAGAAATTGGTTTGCCAATTTGGCTTTGTTGTTTTCTATAAATTAAATTATTATGTGCAATTTTCAAAGAACAATTTTGAGAGATAGTCTCTCAAAATTAAACAGAGATATTATCCAGATTCTTTTTATCATCTTAGTTGTCCTAAGATGTATTCCTTAGAAAGGAGGTGATCCAGCCGCAGGTTCTCCTACGGCTACCTTGTTACGACTTCACCCCAATCGCTGACCCTACCTTCGGCCGCTGCCTCGCTTACGCGTTAGCTCACGGACTTCGGGTATTGCCAACTCTCATGGTGTGACGGGCGGTGTGTACAAGACCCGGGAACGTATTCACCGCGACATTCTGATTCGCGATTACTAGTAACTCCAGCTTCATGTAGGCGAGTTTCAGCCTACAATCCGAACTGAGACTGGTTTTAAAGTTTGGCTCCACCTCGCGGTATTGCATCTCTCTGTACCAGCCATTGTAGCACGTGTGTAGCCCTACACATAAGGGGCATGATGATTTGACGTCATCCCCACCTTCCTCCTGGTTAACCCAGGCAGTCTCGCTAGAGTCCTCAACTTAATGGTAGTAACTAACGACAAGGGTTGCGCTCGTTGCGGGACTTAACCCAACATCTCACGACACGAGCTGACGACAACCATGCACCACCTGTCACCTTGTCCCCGAAGGGATTTCCTCGATTAAGAGTAATGCAAGGGATGTCAAGTGTAGGTAAGGTTCTTCGCGTTGCTTCGAATTAAACCACATGCTCCGCTACTTGTGCGGGGCCCCGTCAATTCCTTTGAGTTTTAATCTTGCGACCGTACTCCCCAGGCGGAATACTTAATGCGTTAGCGGCGGCACGGAGGTGTTGAAACCCCCACACCTAGTATTCATCGTTTACGGCGTGGACTACCAGGGTATCTAATCCTGTTTGCTCCCCACGCTTTCGAGCCTCAGCGTCAGTTACAGTCCAGAGAGTCGCCTTCGCCACTGGTGTTCTTCCTAATCTCTACGCATTTCACCGCTACACTAGGAATTCCACTCTCCTCTCCTGCACTCTAGACAACCAGTTTGGAATGCAGCACCCAGGTTGAGCCCGGGTATTTCACATCCCACTTAATTGTCCGCCTACGCTCCCTTTACGCCCAGTAAATCCGGATAACGCTTGCCACCTACGTATTACCGCGGCTGCTGGCACGTAGTTAGCCGTGGCTTCCTCCTTGGGTACCGTCATTATCTTCCCCAAAGACAGAGCTTTACGATCCGAAAACCTTCATCACTCACGCGGCGTTGCTGCATCAGGGTTTCCCCCATTGTGCAATATTCCCCACTGCTGCCTCCCGTAGGAGTCTGGGCCGTGTCTCAGTCCCAATGTGGCCGATCACCCTCTCAGGTCGGCTACGCATCGTCGCCTTGGTAGGCCGTTACCCCACCAACTAGCTAATGCGCCGCGGGTCCATCTCATAGCGGATTGCTCCTTTGATTGAATGATGATGCCATCTCTCAATGTTATGCGGTATTAATCTTCCTTTCGAAAGGCTATTCCACTCTATGAGGCAGGTTACCCACGTGTTACTCACCCGTCCGCCGCTAATCCGTTTCCCGAAGGAAACTTCATCGCTCGACTTGCATGTGTTAAGCACGCCGCCAGCGTTCATCCTGAGCCAGGATCAAACTCTCAATTTAAAAGTTTAATCTATACTCATATTACTTGTTAAAAGAATTGCTGGTTTATGTTAATATCTTCTGTTTAATTTTCAAAGACCATTTCTTAGTCGCCCTCAAGCGACTTTCTTAGTTTAACATCACTTAGAAACTTTGTCAACAACCATTTTTCAAAACTTTTAATTTATTTTGTTAAGTTGTTTGCGTGTCTCTTAGCGACGAGATTTATCTTACCATGTATATATCCTTCTCCTATATTTTAATTGGTATGATTAGAAAAACTATCCTAATTTATCTTAGTTTTTCATCATTATTCATTAAAATACTTATATTGATACACTAGGTAAAGTTTTCTCTAAAAATATGTAATAACCTGTAAAATATCAAGTTAGTAGTTTAGAAAAACATTCTAAACTATAAGAAAACCATACTTAAAAATGAATTAAGTATGGTCTTACTAACAAATAAATTATACTTTTTAATTTAAATATTCCAAATCACTATCATTAATTTAATTCTCTTATCACTTAAATTAATAATTTACTCATCACAACTTAAACTAAAACTTTAAAAATCATATAATGTAGATATATTAATAAATATAGATATCAATATATCTACATTATACTAATTTTCTTTTCTTCTGAACTTTTTACTATTTAAGCCTATACCTGCTAATAAAGATATAGAACCTAATCCTAATATAAATCCTCTATTAACACTTGAGCCTGTTTGAGGAAGCTCACCTTCATCTTTATCTTCTTCCTCATCATCTCCATCCATATCTGGTTCTTCTTCGTCATCCTTATCTTCATCTGGATCTACCGGCTTACTTGTGTCATCACCATCGTTATCATCTTCGTCGTCTTTATCTTTTCCTTCTTCTATTACAAACTCACCATTAACTCCATCTTGATAGAAACTTCTACCCTTACTATCTATAAGTTCAGAATCTAGAATCTCAAGATTAGTTTTTTCTATAGAATTTAAAGCTTTAAATTCTAATTCTACTTCTAGTTCATTGGCTTTCATGTTTTCTTTTTTTACATTAACTATAACTTCTAAAGTATTCTTATCTAACAACTTACATTCTATAGTTCCATCTTCCTCATTAAATTCTCCGGAGATAAACTCTACAGTTTCTCCCTCAAATTTAACTTTGAATTTATATTGATTAGCAACTATTTCATTAAAGTTATCTAATTCAACTTCTATATCAAACCCACATCCTTCTTCTATCTCATCATCAATCTCTAATTTTATATTTCCTAAATTATTTAAATAAGTAATTCCATAATCATAATCATAATAGTTATTTGTAGTATCCATAGTTCCATCTTCATTTAATACAGGAATATCTACTGGTAATTTACCTTTTGCCTCAGCACCACCAAATATTACACTAATAGCAGCTGGTATATTAGGTCCTGAAGATTTAGTTGGGTAAAGTGTATCTCCTTCTGTTGGATCCATACCTTTAAATCCATAAGCTATGACCTGAGCATTAGCATTATCATAAGCTGCCACATCATATGGGTTTCTTAAACTTACTAATACAGTATCCTTCCCTAATTCATTTCCATAATCAATTACTAAGCTTGGCAAATCTCTACTCCAACTACCTGGTTTTAAATGACTAGCATTACTAGCTAATGAAGCTACTATTACATAATCAGCCTCTTCAATCTTCCCTTTTAATATCTCATTGATAGAGCCAATCCCAGTGTAGGAATAAGTATCTAATTCCACAGCATTCAACTTTTCTTCATGAACCAATCTGTTTATACCAAACTTCATGCTTTGAAGTTGACTATCATTTGGAGCTATGAATAATACTTTCTCACCTTCAACTGGATTTAATGGGAGAATATTATTTTCATTCTTAGTAACAGTTATTGCTTCTTCAGAAATTCTCCTTTCTATTTCCCTATTTTCTTTTGAGCCAACAACTTCTTTTGCCTTATTTAATTTATCTTCTAATGATATATCGCTATCCTTTAAATCAATTATGCCTCTATCTATTTTTAACTTAACTATTCTTTCTGCTGAATCAGTTATTTCCTCTTCTTTAATCTCACCTGATTTAACAGCCTCTAAAACTCCATTCATTATATGATCTAATTTCTCAACATCAGCATTACTTCTTAATATAGTAGGCATGAGCACTATATCTATACCTGCATTTATAGCCATCTTAGTTGATTCTAATTCTCCAAAATGGTCTGCTATGGCTTTCATATTCATGGCATCAGTTATAACAACCCCATCATATCCCATTTCATTTCTTAATACCCCAGTTATAATATCATCTGATAATGTTGCTGGAATTCCTATCTCACTTCCATCTAATTTAGAAGTAACCGTATCCTTCTCTACCTGTGGAAATTGTATGTGGGCTGTCATTATCATATCTATTCCATTATTAACTGCTATTTGAAATGGCTTAAGTTCAGTTTTTCTTAATTCCTCAATTGACTTGTCAACCACAGGTAATCCATAATGTGAATCTGTTGCAGTATCTCCATGTCCTGGGAAGTGTTTAGCCGTAGCAGCAACTCCTTGTTCTTGAATTCCTTTCGCAATATTTGCGCCTAAAGTTCCTACAAGTTCAGGATTACTTGATATAGACCTTACCCCTATAACAGGATTTTGAGGATTATTATTTGTATCTAAAACAGGTCCAAAATTAACATTTACACCTAAAGCATTTAATTCTTTTCCTATAACATACCCTGCATCATATGAAGCCTTTTCATTTCTTGTAGCACCTAAAGCCATATTACCTGGCAAATTAGTACCTTCTCCTAATCTTGTTACTATTCCACCTTCTTGATCTAAAGTTATAAGTAATGGTAAGTTTCCATCCTCGTCATTTATAGCAACTTGTTGCAAATCATGTATTAATGTAGTTGTCTGATCAGCCTTTTTAACATTCTCAGCAAATAAGATAACTCCACCTAAATCATATTTATCTATAATCGCAGCTATTTCATCATTAACTTTTGTTAAATCTTGCTGAGACTCTTGACCCTCCTCTTGCCACTTCCTGAAATCTGGCATTATCATTTGTCCTAACTTTTCTTCTAAAGTCATATTTGCAACAATATCCTTAGCTTTAACACCTGAATCAATTGCCATAACTTCTTTATTTGGAAGTAAAAAAGTAGTACTTACTATTGTTGCTGCCATTAATATTGCAGCAATCTTCTTTAATAACATAAACCCATCCCCCTAAAAACTAAAGTTTATCTTTTACTAATAAGTAATATTCATAAACATTATTTGCCCATATATGTATATGCTATTTACAAAAGAATTATTATAGTAAGTATATATAGTGATATGATATTAACCTATTCTTTTTATGATTTCTTCTTAGAGTTTTTTAATTGAATAAACTCTTTTTATAGTGATTAAGCTAAAGTAAATCTATTAATCCATTTACTAATCACATATTCCATCAACCTAATATCTCAAGAATAATTTGCTACCTCTCACCCTTGTTATAAAAAATTATTAAGTATAAAATTTAATTATAATAAAAATAAAAGGAGGCTACTATGTTTATGGCTGCTGAATTTAATAATGATTGGGATAATCTTTTAAAAGAAGAATTTGAAAAGGACTATTACTTAAACTTAAGAAAGTTTCTAATAAATGAATATAAAACTCAAATTATTCATCCAAATATGCATGATATATTTAACGCTTTAAAATTCACTCCTTATAATAAGGTTAAAGTTGTGATTTTAGGTCAGGATCCATACCATGGTCCAAATCAAGCTCATGGATTTAGTTTTTCTGTCAAGCCTGGAGTACAAACTCCACCTTCACTTAGAAATATATATAAAGAACTTAATTCAGACCTTGGATGTTATATACCAAATAATGGATTCTTAGAAGAATGGGCAAAGCAGGGAGTTTTCTTACTTAATACAGTTTTAACTGTAAGAGAAGGTCAAGCAAACTCTCATAAAGGAAAAGGCTGGGAGATATTCACTGATAAGATTATTGAATTATTAAACCAAAGAAATGAACCTATAGTATTCATTCTATGGGGAAGAAATGCAATTTCAAAAGAATCAATATTGACAAATCCTATACATAAAATAATTAAGTCAGTCCATCCTAGTCCACTTTCAGCTACTCGTGGATTCTTTGGTTCAAAACCATTTTCACAAACAAACGACTTCTTAAAGTCAGTCAATAAAGAACCTATAGACTGGCAAATATCTAATCTTTAGTTTGAATTAAAAAACATAAGTTTAAAGTAAAATTAATTATAAATTAAAGCTTTTAGGAAACTTTACACTTCTAACTTAATATACTCTATTATGAGTAATAATTTAGTTAGGAGTGTTTTCTTATGAAAAATTATAAAGAAGATGATGATTTCAAACTAGTTCCAATGAATATGAAATTCAGTCCCGAATATGCTTTCATGCCTATGAAAAAGAAAAATCCATATGAAAAGATGAACTATAACATGAACAGTAACATGATGAATAAATATAATTACTACCCTAATCATAATTGTTGTTGTATGCATAACCACAACTTAATGCATCCCCAATGTTCTCCATCAAACCACTATGACACTGGAATATTATTTCCTGGGAACATGGATGATATGATGGTTAAAACTTTAATTACAGTTAAAAAGAAATCTGAACTATTTGACTAATCCATATCATTACATATGGAATGCCACCATTGAACTGCTATAAAAATTTTAGCCAATGGTGGCTTATTTGTTTCTATTTTATTACGATTACTGTAACCATCTATTTTTTTAATCTTTTCTATTATATAATCTACTTACGTTAATAATATTTTATTGTTATTCAACCTTTCATAACTAAAAATATGAAATTTATATATTTATTTTAAAGGAGTGTTGCTTTTGTTGAAAAGGTTACCACATGAATACCTCATACATTCAATTTTATATATTTCTTTTATTATACTTGCCTTTTTTCTAGAAAGCCCAAAAGAAATAATAAATGGACTTTACAGGATAATTTTAAACTCAGACATTTTAATAACAGATTATATAAGTATAGGCGGATTCGGAGCAACCTTAGTCAATTGCGCTATATTAGGTTTAGTATTTCTATTCTTATTCTATATAACTGATACCAAATCCACTGGTAGAAGCATAATGTCACTTTGGTTCTTAACTGGTTTTGGAATGTTCGGTAAAAATATATTAAATGTTTGGCCAATAATTTTAGGTACATGGATATATACAAAAGTTAAAAAGAGAGCCTTTAAAGATTACTTGGTTGTTGCCTCTCTTGGTACAGCCTTAGCCCCTACTGTAAGCCAATTTTCATTCTTTCCTGGTATTCATCCTCTTTCTGGAATAATAATGGGTACATTAGTTGGTATAATAATCGGATTTATTCTTCCTCCAATAGCTAAAAATGCATCTAAATTACATTCTGGTTTTTCACTTTACAATGTTGGGTTTGCTGGGGGAATTATAGCCATAGCTGTTATGTCTCTCATGAGAGCTGTTGGCCATGACTTTGAAACAAATTCTATATGGCATAAAGGAAATAATAATTTTTATATGATTTTTCTTTTAGCTATTAGTATTTATTTTATAATCTGTAGTTTTATACTAGATAAATCTAAAAGAAGTGTACTTAAAGATCAGATAGGAATTAATAGAGAACATGGAATATTTCCTAGCGACTTTTTTTCTATCTATGGCAGTAGCTGCTATTTTAATATGGGGATTCTGTGTATCTTCTCTACCTTGTTTGTTTTACTTATAAATGGAGATTTAAACGGTCCTACAATTGGAGCTATATTTTCAATGGCCGGCTTTGGATGCTATGGAAAAAATTTATCAAATTCAGTACCTCTTATAATCGGAGCTTCCTTAGCCTCTTTATTAAGTATTGCTGACATAAACTCACCAGTTACTGTAGTTTGTATATTATTTAGTACAGGACTCGCTCCAATATCAGGGTATTATGGTTGGCCTTATGGAATAATAGCAGGATTTTTACACATATTTATGGTATTTAACATAGGTGAACTTCATGGCGGATTAAATCTTTATAATAATGGTTTAGCTGGTGGATTTGTAGCAGCACTAATAGTTCCAGTAATAGAATCATTACAAAAAGCTCATAAAGAAAATAACACAAAAGGATGTTATAAAAATCCACCTATAAACCTATATAAATAAACATATATTAAAATTAATGATGATTTTAAATAACCTTTAAAACCATAAAAAATCATTATTTACCTAAAACATAGAAACAAATAAAAAAGAAGCAGAAAATCTCTGCTTCTTTTTTATTACATCTATAAATTTTATATTAAAAGGGATTATAGTTTAAGTAGGGGGATTAACACTATTGTTAATTTTGTACTATAACCCGGACAAACTAATTAATCTATATTGATAATCTCTTTTCTCCCCTTATTTTCTTTGCTTCTTTTTACTAATGAATATACTAATGAAGCTATAACTCCTACAACTCCACCTAAAGCAAATCCAAACTGAGGATTATTAAATATAGCACCTAAAGATAACCCTATGCCAACTCCACCTGCTATACTTTTAGTAATATTTTCACATTCTTTATCACTTAATATCATCTTCTCTAACACCCTTATCACTCCCAAATAGATAATCCATAATTTAATTATACAATCCATTTATTACAAAATACTTACATCAAATTTAAGTATTGATTACTTTTTAAAATTACTAAATTATTCTTCTTTGGTATGATATTTGTGTTGTTACTTATAATACTAAACCATTTATCTTACTTTGTAAAGAGTTATTTTTTACTGTTTAAGAAGATTTTTAATATACATAAAGAGTTATTTCTAATTACTTCCAACCTATTTTATAAAACCCCAACTATTTTGCTACCATGAAACTCTTTTGCTAAAGTTTTTTCCTTTAATTCCAAATAATTTTCAGAAGTAACTCCTCCACCTGGAAGAATTATAATTCTATCTCCAGCATATTCAATTAATTCCCTTAACTTTTCCACATTATTAAAAGCACTAATATCTCCACCTTTAGTCAAAATCCTATCTATATCTAAACTAGCTAGTAAATCTATGGTTCCTAACTTATCTTCAATTTCATCAAATGCCATGTGAAATGTTACGCTTAATGGTTTTGAAAACTCTACAAACTCCTTAGTTATTTCAAAATCTAAAGTGTTATCTTCTTTTAAAAAACCAAAAACCACTCCATTTACTCCACTCTTCTTACAAAGCTCTATATCACTTTTCATTATTTCTAACTCTTCACTTGAATAAACAAAGTCTCCTCCTCTTGGACGGATTATTACGTTTATATCTATATTTAAATCTTTTTTACACTGAAGTATAGTTCCATAACTAGGGGTTGTTCCACCTTGGCCTAAGTTATCGCAAAGCTCTATTCTATTTGCACCTAGTTCTTCAGCCCTTTTTCCCTCTTTATAACTTCCTACACATGCTTCTAATTTTATTGTCATATACCTCTCTCCTCCTCAGTAATATTTCTTATTGATTCTAAATCCCGACTTTCAAATCCTGTGTTTTCCCCACACTTTCCAAAAGTATTAAAATCAAATCTTAAAAACATTAAATCAACATTTTCTTCTTGCAATATTGCTAGTATATTTAGATTTATATCTTCTTTTAATTTTTCGTAATTTAAATACTCAAACTGATCTGTGTAAAAATAAACAAAGATTCCAAAACCATAAGTCGATAATTCATTGAAACTTACTATTATTAGATTTTTATCTATTTTATCATGAGCCTTAAGCATATTCTCTATTTTGTTAACAGAATTTTTTATACTTTCTACTTTTGTTTTGCAATCTATTGTGAATTTAAAATGTATTCTTCTTAATTTTCTTTGAGTCCAATTTATAATACTGCTATTTGCAAGCTTAGAGTTTGGTACGGTAGCTAAAGCCATAGAAAAAGTCCTTATCTTCGTACTTCTAAAAGTTATTTCCTCAACTACTCCCTCAACTTCTTCAGCTTGAATCCAATCCCCTATTGAAAAAGGTCTGTCTAAAACAATAACCATTCCTCCAAACAAATTAGAAAAAGTATCTTGAGCTGCTAATGCAAAAGCAACTCCACTAACTCCAAGACCAGCAATAAAACCAGTTAATCCAAATTCATTAGCTATTATAATTATTCCAATTAAAAGTATTATCAACCTAATAATTATTGATACAAAAGGAAATACTATTGTATTTCCTTTATCATTTTTATGTAGTCTTGAATATAATAATGAATTCTCAAGAGTTAAATTATATGCAAAATAAATAAAAGAAGCTATTATCCCCACCCTAATTATTTTATATGTAGATAAAGCTTCTAAGCTCAAAGAATCAATATTTATAAACTTAAATATTGAATATATCCCTATAAAAGCTACTAAAAGTTTTAATGGATTTTCTAAAGCTCTAACTACACTATTATCAAAATAGTTCTTTGTTTTTCTAGTTAGTGCTCTTAAAACCTTAAATAAGTTTCTTATAATAACTTTATTTATAATTAAAACCATAGTTAGAACAACTAAGATTACTAATATTTCATTTAAGTTAATAAGTGCTAATCTTCCAAAAAGCCTATCAATTTCTTTCATACCCCACCTCAAAAAGATTTTTCTACTTATTATCTTTCCCATGAAGTTATGAATTTATTTGTTAACTTACTCATTTTGTATATTCATATCTCAATTAAAATATCTACTCATACTTTTCTTGGGAATTTTTAATATAATAAATAAAAAAATAAAGATATATAAATACTAACTTAATACATTTATATATCTTTAATAGTCTATATTTTATTAATTATCGAATTTTAAATTATTAATAATAATATTCCATATCTTTTTATTTTTTCTGCCAAATATCAGCCTTATTTATTATTCAATAAAGCATTAGCTAACTCTTTAGTTCTTTTATTTTTTCATATGACTAGTTATATATTTTCTTACTTCCTCTGGTTTTATATCTAATATAGTTGCAAACTCTTGGTTTATTAGTTTTTCTGCAGTTTGCATTATATCATCATTACCCTTATGAGTCTTTTTACCTTTTGCTTTTTTATTCTTCTTATCTGAGTATATACTTTTTACTATCATCATTAAGTCATCAGATTTACCAGTCTTAAGCATGGATTTAAATTCTTCTATTCTTTCTCTATCATCTTCTATCCATACTATATCCTTAGTAGCCATATCATTAATTAATGTATCCACTTCAGTCTTAGTCATTAATTCTCTCATAGCAATTTTATCATTGTCAGTCGGAATCTTAATCACAGTATTTTTAGAATACTTAGAGTAAATTGGATTCAATACATAATATTCTTTTTCCTCAGAATTCATAATAGTTTCATTGGTAATATCCATCACTTTACAAACTCCAACGTTTCCATACATTATATAGTCGTTTATTTTAAACACTAAAATTCACCTTCTCAAAATTTACTTTTATTCAATTGTTATTTCCATATATTTTACCTAAAGTAGTTAGTAATAATACTTTTTTGTAATAAAAAAAGTAGTTCTAACAACTGGAATTACGTTATTAAAACTACTCGCTGTATATTTATATTTTACCACATAAAAAGATTTCAATGTAAACAAAACTTTTATTTAAAGCTTATTACCTCGATTTATCATAGCTACTTAAGGAATTTCTATGAAAACATCCTTATTGCTACCAATACTGTAATTTTAGTTGTTAAGTTGATTTTTTATTAATCAAAATAAAATAATTCTTCAAACTTTTTATCTAGAGCAATACATAATATTAGAGCGAGTTTAGCTGTTGGATTAAATTGTCCAGTTTCAATAGAGCTAATTGTATTACGTGAAACTCCAACTAAATCCGCTAGTGCTTGTTGTGATAAACTCTTCTCCGCTCTTGCAATTTTCAATCTATTTTTTAAAATTAATTCTTCTTTCATTTTTTAATATCCTTTTCTTATTATTTTAATAATTTTATTTTAAAGTACATATAATGAAGTTTACAAGAAATCCAACAGTTGCAATAGAAGCGAAAATTGTAGTAACTAAATCAACTTTTTTATCTGTAAACTTAAATTTTTGGAATGAATCAGTTGCAATAAACACCCAAAACATTGATGAAGTAGCATAAAATACTTCATTACTCCCATTTGAATATAATAAATTAAAAATACCAATAAAAAGAAATATAAAACAAAAGATAATATATCCTATCTTCCGTCCCTTCTCTTCAACATATTCTATCCCCTCATCTTTTCTTGATTTACGACTTTTTTCTAAAATAGAGTTTTTATCCATATTACCTCTCTCCTCAAAACAAATTTACTTGTCATTATGCAAAGTTTTATTGTCAATTTCATTATATGTTCAGCCAAGTAAACTTGTCAATAATTTACTCAACAAATAGTTGTATATTTTTGTAAATAAATTATAATAAAATTATAAACATATATTTGGAGATGATTTTCATGGAAAATAAAATAGAAAAACTAGCTGAAATAATACAAAATAGTAATAACATTGTTTTCTTTGGTGGTGCGGGTGTTAGTACTGAAATTAGAATATAAACCCACTAATATAAATTTAAAGGAGTGTTTTTATGGACAAATATGATGTATTAGAAAAATTTAATTTATTAGATAAAGTTAAAGAACAAATTAAAGAATTTGAAAGAAAGAATCAAGGTCTAATCTATGCACACGATAGATCAAAAATTCGTAGTGAAGTTCTTAGTGAAAAATGGCGAGAAGTTCGTGATAGAATACTTAAATTAGAAAAATCTAATTCAAATGGTAGTAACTCTGTTGAAATAAAAAAACTTGAAAGCGATAGGAATTTGCTTAGAACTGCACTAGAAGAGTTTAAAAAAGATGCTTATAATCAGTTTTACAACGAATAAATATTCCTATAATCACCCCAACTTGTAAAATTCATATTGTTTTTTATTATTCTAAAAATAATGTGAATTTTACTTCATCTCCAAAAAAAGTTATTTTTTCAATCACAGATTGTAATAGCAGCTTTTTTTGATTAGCATCTGCTATTTTATATGTATTATTAAACTTCTTGTACTTATTTATCAACTCTTTATTTATATTATCATTTATCTTAAATTCATCTGACCTTTTATTATATTCATCTAATTGTATTTTTAGTTTTTCAAATTCTTTTTTAGTATTAACAATCATTTCCATTATGATACTTTTATCTAAATTACTATCTCCTGAAAATATATCTATAAGCTCCTTCTCTAATCCCTTAATTGCTTGCTGCTTCTTATTTATATCTTTATCAAGTTGTTTTCTAACCATTAATAGATGCTTTTCTTCTTCAACCTGTTTATTTTTAATTTCATCTTCTAATTCATTTATAGACATATTCTTCATTAATTCTAATATACTTTCTTCTAAAAACTTGTTATATTTTTTGGAACCATATGTTTTTCTTATATTCTTATAAAAATTCCTCTTACAATGACTACATCTATAACTATAAATTATGTTGCCATACTTATCTTTTTTATTATCTAAGTGAAGTTTTCTAACTTCACCATCACCACATTGATGATACAATAAACCTTCAAACAAAGCACTTGTCCTATTTGTATATCTTATTTTACCTTTAGAACTTCTACGCTTTTCTATTAGCTCTTGTACTCTAAAAAAGACATCATCTGATATTATCCTTAATTCTTCTTTATATTCTTGATACTTCATAGTATTCTTATTGAATCTACGCTTTTTATTAGTTGGATCATTTGATATCCTTGTATAATGGTTATATCGTTTCAACCCAATATATATTGTATCTTTTAAAATATCGTGAACCATATGCTGACTAAACTTTCTTCCTCTTTTAGTAAAATTATTTTCTTGTAAATACCTAACAGTTTCATTCTTACCATTTCTTATATACAAATCAAATATTAATCTAACAATCTCTGCTTCATCTTCTACTATATACATTCTTTGTTTATCAACTCTATATCCAAAATTAATTCTTCCTCCACAAAATAATCCTTTCTTATTAGTTGCTTCTTTTCCATTTTTACTTCTAATAGATATTTTTTTGCTTTCTTGTTGTGCAGACCAAAACTTAAATAAATTAACAAGTTCATCAGTATCTTTCCCACCATTAATTAATCCTTCTGTAACTGAAATAACTTTTACATTAGAAAATGTCATTTTATTTATAAACTGATTTGCTTCTGTCGTTCTTCCTATTCTATCTAAATTAAAAATAATTAAAGTATCAAGTTGTCTATTTAAAGCCAGCTCCTCTATTTTTCTTATAGCTACTCTATCATATAATTTATTACTATAACCCGATACTCCTTCTTCAACAATCCATTCATCAACTAATATAGCATTTTCATTAATATATTTATTAATAGCATTATTTTGACTTTCAAAATCTTGCATACTAGTAGATACTCTATTAAGCACAACTATTTTTTTCTTCATTAATATAGACCTCCTCAGAAATTTTTTTCTCAATTATATCACACATTAACTTGGCTAATAGCGATTTATTAATCGCTACTTTGCTGTATTCACTTCGTATTCTTAAATTTAAATAATTTTTCATTCGTATTTCCTCCTAAATTTATTTTAATAAAAATAGATAGCATAAACCTAAATTTATCTATCTATTTCTATCAAATATAAATTTTAAATATATGTCTGTTCTTTCTGCTCTCTAATCAATGCTCTATACTCTTCAAATTTGTATATTAACTTCATGCTTTCTTCTAAAGGTTCTATACTTACCTTAGTTGAGCTATAGCATGGCTCTTTATCAATTAATATACTTATCTCCTTAAGTTCTTTAAACGAATAAATATCTCGTATATTAAAAGAATTAATTTTATGGAATCTATCTATTCCAACTACAAAACCAAACGATAACCCCTTTATTAATTGAACTTTTTTTCTTAAGTTAAAATCATCTTTAACTATAGCTGTAAACTCCAACCCTTTATAGGTTTCTTTTATTTTCTCAAATCTTCCTTTGAGTTCTAAACTATAATCATGATTTAATATTAACTTAGGTAAATTCCCCTTTTGCAATATACCGTTGAATGCTCCAAATAATATACGTTCTCTAAAAAATATATTCTTTTCTTTTGAAAACAGTATTTCACTAAAATCATTAATCGGTATAATTCCTTTTATTTCGATTTCATCTTCAAAATACCTTACCTCTACATCATTTGCTAGTTCTATATTTTTTATCATATTACACCTCTTAGCAATATTTCTTTAAAAATTCAATTTTATTTTTAATTCTTACATGTAGATCATCTAATATATAAATCATTTTATTATAGATTTCTTCATTTATTTCTTCTACACTCTTGAAAAATACTAACCTTTTTAAGGCTTCATATTCTTTCTGCTTTCTTTTTAAAGTATCAAAGTAAAAATAACCTATATCTTTTTCAACTTCATATGAAGCTGATATTATATTATTTAGATTATTTATTTCACTTTCTAAAGACTTTAGTTTATTTGTTCTTTCTTCTAAAGAACTTATTTTTTCTAATTCTTTCATCTTCTTATATTTTTCAAAGGCATCTTTTAGTTCTTGATATTTATATTGATATTTTATTATTAAAAACGAATTAATACTCTCTGAGAGTTTGCTATTCCTAGTTATAGCTATATCTTCTATGTCAATATCTTCAGGTTTTATATTTTTCTTATCTACCTCAACAATTTTCTCAATAATCTTTAATTCATTTAATACTAGATTGCTCAGTATTGGATTTCTTCCTGCTAATTCTGGCATTCCCTCATTTGTAACACTAGGTACTGAAAAAATAAACCTCTCAATATAATCATATCTTTCCTTTAAACTTACACTTTTTAAAATTTTTTCAACCTTATATTCCATTATATCTACCTCTTTTCTTAAATCTTTTATTCCTTTCTTCTTTTTCTCTCTGCTCCCTACCTCTTTGCTTGTACACATCTAACTTCTCTTTAGGAATAATTTTTTCTAACAATTTGTATACTTGATTATCAGCAAACTCATCTTTTATATTTCGTTTAATCATCTTTGCCATTAGTAATATCTCCTTTATCATTTTCATTTGTAGCATATGTTATTTTTATTTTATTTCTGCTTATCGCAGTAAATCCAAAACTAGTCAATATCTTATCTATTTTAGTTACTGTATCATTTCTCTTAGATACTAATTTAAGATATAGTTCTATGTTCTCTTCCACTTTGCTTATATACTCATTAAGTTTCTTAAATGTTGCCAGTAGAGTAGCTAAATTACATATGCTTAAAATATCTATATTGGATATGTTAGGAATCATCCTAACTAAAATCCTAAAATACTTTTTTTCATCTGGTGTAATTAATAAATTTAAATGAGATTCTTTTTCTGCAAGGTCATATCCTATTGCACTAAAATATAAATCTATTTCATCATTTAGTTCACTATTATTCATTAATAAACTCCCCACTTTCTTAATCTTCGCGCTTGACTTAATATAAAAACATCTGTATCATAACAAATATTTAAAGCATTTTTTATGAAATCAGTTATATTCATTTCATACTCATTACTCATTCCTTTGAGAAACTTCTCTTCATTTTGATTTAACCTAATGGTTATTTTACTAGTTAATTTCATAACTTTATCTCCTTTTCATTGTCTTACACTATATTCATTTGGAAATAGTGTGAATTTTTTATGCATAGGTAGGACTGAACTCTATATATAGTCATATAAAAAAATATCTGTTAAAACAAAATCCCTAACCCGCAATTTATTATTGACTTTTAATTAGCTAAACGTAAAATATTTTTATAATTTTAACTAAATAATTCTTATAATTTCACTTTCTATATCTGTTATTTCTCCTTTCTCCTTTAATTCTTTCTGCATAGTATGATATAACTCTGTTTCCCAATACCACTTAGCTTTAATAATATTTTTTCTTTTAAATTCTTTACCGTCTCTTTTATATATTTTTTGATACTTTACGATTAAACTAAACTTTTCTAGTTCATTATTTATGTGCCATAACTTCTTAAAATTCTGTCCACTAACACTCAACCCAATTCTTTCTAATATACTTTCTTGATTTAGAAAACAAATACTTTCTCCATACTGATTACTAAAAGAATAATACAACAAATATACTTTTATAGAATCCTGTGATAAATATCTTAAAAGTATCTTCAAATAATTATTTTCCATAAGAATATATCTTTTAAATTTATTTTTAAGCCTATAATATTTACCTCTGCACCCCTCCATAACCTCATTACCATCAACAATATCTATAATTAATCCTATTTCTTTTAAATACTCTAAATCTTTTTTCAATTTAGGTTTACTAATCTTTTTATTTAAATAGTAATTTCTCTCTTTGTTCTTAGTTAAATTGAATATATAATTTACTAAATTATTTAATTTAACCTCCTTAACACTCACATATCTATATTCATCTACATGATTACCCTTAGATATACTTTGTAAGTATATCCAAAGACCATATGAAAATCTTTTATCCTCTAAAAACAAGCCTTCTGTAGGTAATAATCTTTCATTATTGGTTTTTTTATAATTTCTTTTTTCTTGTATTTTGCTATTTCTTTCATAATTATTGATTTTTTCTAAAATAGCCATTATCTCCATAATTAACACCTCTTCTAAATACTTTTCATATTATTGGTCTTTCTTACTTAAAACGTAAAAAGAAGTAGCTAAAACTACTTCTTTTTTTATATTTATATTTAAAGTATTAATATTATTAATTGAGATTTTAATTATATCTACTTAAACTTTCATTATTAAGAAAATGAATTTTTCTTAATATTCTATTTTTCTATTCTTTATTACTGTTTCTATTACTATTTCTATTACTACATATATATTATATTTAATATATACTTGTAGTATTTTCATTTTTATTTTGATATAAATTATAGAATTCATTGATATTTATTTATTTTTTGTTGATATCTTTACATTCATCACATTTACCACTATTCCATGATCTCCCTTCAAAATTCCTACCACATATTTTACATAGACAATTAAACTTTCTATTTTTCATCTTTTCACTAATTTTTCTTCTAGTCTCTTCTGAATGTTTTTTACCATACATAGGATTCTTCTCTCCTCTTATTTTATCTCCATTCCCCCAGTTAGGATTATTTTCTCCTAGACTTCTTTCTCTACATTTTCTTCTAGTCTCTTCTGAATGTTTTCTACCATAATTCCAACTATTCTCACCAAGATATTTACCTTTTAGAGTTTTGCTAATTTTAAGTTTTGTTTGCTCACTTAAAATTTTACCTCTATTCATTTCACTAATTCGCCTCTTAGTTTCTTCTGAATGATTTCTCCCCTCCATCGGATTTTTTTCATTTAAGAACCTTTCCTTAGCTTTTATAGATAATCTTCTTCTAGTTTCTTCTGAATGCTTCTTACCATAAAACGGATTAAGCTTACCTATTCTATTAGCTGCCTCCCTACTAAGAAGTTTTCTAGTTCTTTGAGAATGTTTTTTACCGTAAAATGGATTATTCTTACCTTTAATTAAATAACCTTTTCCATACTTAGGATTTTCATTACCAAATTTAAAAGGATGTCCATCTCCACCTTCCGTCATATTAGTCAACCTAAAATTATACTGTTCTTTATAAAATGCTATTAATTCTATTTCTTTTTCAAATGATTCTTTCTCTGAAAGGTTCGTATAAACTTTTCTACTTTCACACTTATGTGTTTTATAATAATCCATAAAAAACTTATTTCTTCCACTTAACTGACAATATCTATTTCTGCACCCCTTTCCTATATAAAATATCTCTCCTGATTCTACATTAAACCATTCATAAACGTAGTATTTTTTCTCTTTACTTATATTAATCATTTTTTCTCCTTTCACTTTTGAAAGTTAACTTTCAAAAAAAAAAAAATCAGCACCTATTTTCTAGGTACTGATTAAAATTTTTCTAAATATTATATTATATATTAATTTTCTTCTTAAACCACTCATAAATTTTACTATTAACCTTCTTTTAAACTTTAAAATAAGATAATGAAATTTTTCATTATCAAACAATGATTTTTTTCACTGTAATGCAAGGATTTTTTTCACTTACATACTATTCTATTAATTTTATTCATCTATTAATATAATACATCTTTTTATATTAAATTTCATTATCTTAATAATATTTTTATTTCTATGATATAATAAATTTAATATTTTATTTTGGAGGTAACTTTTTAGTGAGTATTACCATAAATGAAGAAATCTTAAATTCAAACTTAAAAGCTCAACATGTTTATACATTTTTACAATTAGTAAATAAATCTGAAAATGGAATTGTAACTCTATCTGGTAAAGAGCTTATGGACTTGGTTAAATGCAAAAATAAAGAAACTGTATTAGGTTATTTAAATATCTTAATAGAAAACGGCTATATAAGTAAACTTGAACCAATAGATAGAAAAAATACATTTCAACTAAACAAACAATATTTTTGGAAATAGAGATTATTATCTCTATTTATTTTCTAAACAAGTGTTGCGAAAACAAAACACTTATGTTAATATTATCTCATATTAATATTTTAGTGAGGTAATTATAATGAATTTTAATGTACTTGGGTTTAATCAAGAAATGCTTTTAGAAATAATGAATACTAAGAAAATAAAATTAAATAGCAATGACTTGCTTGTTTTAAGAAATATAGTAGATATGATAAATAGAAATTCTTTGGAAACAAAACTCTTTGATAATTCTGAATATACTTGGATAAAATATTCTTTACTTGTTGAAAACCTTCCAATCATTTCAGATAAGGAAGATACCTTCAAAAAGATAGTTACTAAATTAATAAAATGTGGTTTTTTAAAAAGAAAGATCATAAGAATTATTGGTAAAGGAGCATATACATATTTTAAACTTACACATTTGCTTAAGTCTATTGAATATAAAAATACTATTAATAAAAATAAACCTAAAACTAAGCATAAAATTGATTCTACTGTAAAAATTAAACCTACTATTATATCCTCAGAAATCACACCTAAAACAATAGAAAATAATGATTCTAATTTACTTATAACTCTTGATAAAAAGATTTCTATGGTAACTAGTCGTTACCCCTCACTAAAACTAACAAACTCTGATATAGAATTTATTGATTCTATAAATAGTAGCGATTTAAAATTATCACTAAATAATATAGATGAAACAAGTATTTATTCTTTTAAATATATAAAGAATTCAATTCTTAGATATCAATCTAAGAAATCAAAATTTAATAATTTTACTTGTAGAGACTATGATTATGATATTCTTGAGAAACAGTTACTTGGTTGGGATAATTAACTATATATTTAGTCCATAAGTTTTTCGAATCAAAATTGCTATAAATTAACTTTCAATAAAATCATAACCACCAATAAAGTGGATGTCCTTCTCTAACCTATAATAGCACGTTTATGCTCTGAAACTTATAACATATACAGAATTTCATTAAAATTACTATATAAATCCTCTTAAATCTAATTTAAATAAATATTAAAGTCTATTCTTTGTTAATTTTTCAAGTTCTTAAATATGCTAATAAACCCCAATATATTTCTCTTTAAAATTATTTTTCTTCACATGATATCTTCTTTCAGAACCACAGGTAAAACCTATTGTATTCATTAATACCAAAACAATAAGCTAACTATATAAATAGCTAGCTTATACATATTAATTATTTTTCATTTTCAACATTACTTGTCAAATCAGTACCCTCACTTACAGGTCTTCCTTTATATTTAGTATATCTTGTAGATACTCCATCTCCAAAATCTATATTTTGAGAAATATTTACAGATTTATTTTCTATATCTTTAGAAGTATTACTTTGTTGTATAGCTTTTAACATATCATCTTGAAAACTCATTTTTTTCACCTCCAATATTTTATAATAATTTCATAGAAATACATGATATTAATAAAAGTACAAATAAGACTATAGTTAATATATAACATATACTTAAATTTTTAGACTTATTATCATTAACTTCACTATTTTGAATGATTAATTTTCCATAATGTGTACATAATGCTTTTTGATAAACATTTTTATCAACCTTAAGGAATTCCTCCTTTATTAACATATCGACGTCTACTCTCTTATAAATTTTAAGCTTAACTATATTTATTAATATAATAAAAGTAATAATAGCTATAATTAAAGCTAACAAAAAAATTAACCCTGCAATAGTTATTATAATTAATTGATTTTTATTACTTGCTTCATATATTTTATGTATTTTATCAAATGGAATAATTGGCATATATACTGTAACTAATGCTAATAATATTGTAATTAATGCAACTGCTTTATTATCAATTATCCCACCACGCTCTCTCTCCTTAGTGTATTCATCCATAATAGTTGTAAGTGCCACTGAAGCTGACTTAAATTCATCACTCTCGGCTTCTCCCTCTACCTTCGAAGTTTTATTTCTATTTTTACCCACTTTACCAAGTTTTGATGATATATTATGTCCCATATTTACTCCTCTCTAACTTTTATTTCTAATAAATTCAATTATATCATTTCATTATTTTATATAACAATATTTATAAACATTTATTTTTTTTACCAACTATGAAATAATAATATTATAAACTTATTATAGGAGACGATTTTAATGAGAAGTAAAATAGACAAATTGACTGAAATAATAAGAAATAGTACAAATATTGTTTTCTTTGGTGGCGCTGGTGTAAGTACTGACTCAAATATACCTGACTTTAGAAGTTCAAATGGTTTATTTAATGAAAAACTAAATATAACTTTTACTCCAGAACAATTAGTTTCTCATAGCTTTTTTGAAAGATATCCAAATGAGTTTTTTAATTTCTATAAAGCTAAACTTATTTACCCTGATGCTAAACCAAATGCTGCACATATTGCCTTAGCTAAACTTGAAGAAATAGGTAAATTGAAGGCCGTTATAACTCAAAATATAGATGGACTTCATCAAATGGCAGGAAGTAAAAATGTTTTTGAGCTTCATGGATCTGTTCTTAGAAATTATTGTACAAAATGTCATGCGTTCTATGATGAAAAGTTTATACTTGAATCTAAAGGAGTACCTACTTGTCCTAAATGTGGAGGAAAAGTAAAACCTGATGTAGTTTTATATGAAGAAGCCTTAGACGATAATGTTATTAGGGGTGCTGTAGATGCCATATCAAAAGCAGATACGCTTATAATTGGTGGAACTTCATTAGTTGTTTATCCTGCTGCAGGACTTATAAACTGTTTCAGAGGAAAAAATTTAGTTTTAATAAATAAAAGTTCAACTCCTGCCGATTCCAAAGCTGATTTAGTTATAAATTATGATATTTCAAAAATATTTCTTGAAATAATAAGAAAGTTATAGTTTTTTTGCAAAATAAAAGAGTAATTTATCACCTAAATAAATTACTCTTTTATTAATATAGTTAATTATATTAAATTTGTTGTGTTTTTTCTTCTATTTCTTCGCCATTAATATATTTTGTTATTAAATCTAATAATTTATTTGAATATCTATGATTACTTCCATTAACCCCAACATCCAAATGATAAATATTATTACTTGTTTTAATTTCTATATTATATTTTCTTTCAATTTCATTTATTATTTTATTAGCTCTATACCAATGATCATCTCCAATTTTACTAGCTATATCACTAATTCTATATGGGTACTCAGTTAATACTTGTTCTGGATCATTCATTATACTTAAATTAAGGAATGCTTCCTTTCCATTAATATTGCTTGTATCTGGCTTTCCTACAATATCCTTTAACCCTAATTTATCTATAATATTATTTTCAGTCCAAATATCTTTAAAGCTTATAGAATCTACCTCTAAATTAGTTATAGTTTTGCTTTTTACTATATTATAAATAGTATCTTGTAGATTTAATAGTTCATCAATTTCTACACTTGATCCTTGCTGTAAAGTTTTAAACAATTCAATAAAATCATTAACTTCAATATAATTTATCCTAATTGTTGTGTTTTCACCTAAGTTTATAACCTTTTCTGATGGGGGCCTTTTTTCTTCATCAATTGTATCTTTATTCCAGTCTATTAACCATATATTTTCAACTAAATTATCCTCAACAGATATCATATCTGCGATATCATTTAATATTCCAACTATATTTTCATCTGATAATGAATAACCTATAAATATTATTGGATGCTCAATGAAATAAGTTAATAGTTTAGCCGATAAATATTTTTGCTTTTTTTTAAAATTAGTATAATCATTTTTAGATATAATTATCTCTTCTGGTTTTGAAACACAACCATGTATTTTAAAAATTTGTCCTATCTTATTAACTTCTGATTTTTTTATAACTTGCTGCCCTATTACTGATTTATATTTTTCATTAAATATCTTTTCTAATAACTTATCATAATTTGTAGTTATTATCGCATGAGGCTTTAAATTTCTTAACAGATTCAATTCTTCTTTATATAAATTTTTTTCTATTTCAAATCCGTCCATGTATTTACTTATTTCTTCAGCTATAGTATATTTTAAAAATATACTCTTATCTGGATATTCATATAATTCATTAGGATATTCATTACCTTCCTTTTTTTCCCAAGCAAAATTAAAATAATCTTCTATTATTTTAGAAGCAACTTCTGACAAATCAGAAGAATCTTGTAAATAATATCCTAATGGATATCTTATGTTAGGATTCTTTTTAATTAGTATATCTAATAATCCTTTCCAATCTGGTGCATTTATATATCTTCTACTAATACCAGTTCCAACAAACAGTATTGGCCTACATCCGCTATCATACATATTAGTTTTTAATTGTTTAAATCTCTCACTTAAATATTCATTATAATTCCCCATATTATTACACACCCCACAATTAAAATATAAAATTATTACTTTAGTATTTATAACTTAATTAATTATACTGTATTTTCATTAATAGTTAAATATTAGTTATTGATACAATTTTACAAACTATTTACTTTTAAATTAATACATATATTTTGCTTAAAATATTTAAAAACTTCAAAAGTATTTATTTTTGAATACCATTTAAATTAAGTTGTAACTTTTTAAGTTAATTTTCACACTAACTATATTGCGCCTTAAGATGCTTGAATCACTCTGTCATTAATATACTACTTTATTTGCTAACATTAAAAGGCTCAATGTATTCTTTTAAAGTAATTTAATTGGTTATCATATGTTCTTGTTTTTTTATTTGTTATATGTTTTTCAATTTCCTATTTATTTTTTATACGGTATTGATGTAAAATGCTCTGCACAATAAATTTCTGTTTTCATATTTATATTTCAAATTTACTCCAATAATAAGACTACTCTTTTTTCAAAAAGCAACAAAACTTGAAGCATTCATTTTAAATGATATTCAATAAGAATGCGTATCTGATTTATTTAAAAGTAATATTCAACTATGATAATTCCTTTACATTCACAAAGTTGTCTTAATATGTTATTTTCTCTACAGATATTTCTTTACTCTGTATTTCGGTATAAAAACTATATTATATTTAAACTTTCATTTCGTGTATATTAAATTGTTTATATCTATTTAAACTCGCCTTTTGTTAATGCATCATTAAAGCTTATCTAAATACATTTATATAGTAATTAGTTTTATTTAACAAAAAAAGCAGATTCATTATATATTGAATCTACTTTAGTTTTAAATTACCAAACTTGCCACTCTATTTTATCTAATTTTTTTAAAAAAGAAATTCCTACTTCCTTATCAATCATTTTTATATAATAAGCAAGTCCATATAAATGTTCTTTAAAATTAGACTTTTCATAACAATTTATCTTTTTTAAATGTGATTTTAATCCATACTTATTAATATAATATATATTTTGTCTTAAATATTTTTTCATTTCTTTAGGTGGTGATAATTTTTTATTTACAATAATACCAGTTACTTTTTGTGAATGATATTGAAATAAAACTCTTTCTTTTTTTTTATTTGATTTAAATCCTTCACTTTTAATAATTTTGTTAATTGTACAAATATAATTTTCTATTCCTTTATTTCCTGAAATAGTTATATCATCTGCATATCTTGTATAATTCGCTTCAATCTTTTTACATAATTTCACAATTCTATAATCCATTTTTCTGCAAACTAAATTAGCTATATATGGACTTGCTGGTGAACCCTGTGGTAATTCTCCTTTATAAGTACATAAATTTGCTAAAATAATTGATAAATGTTTAGTATATCCCAATCTTTGAAACATACCTTGAACTCTACCAAAATGAATAGTTGGAAAAAAATTTTCCAAATCTAATCCAACAATACATTCTTTATTGACATATACTCTTGCATTATCTACAGTAGATTTACTTGGAATAAATCCTGTAACATTATCACAACATGATATATTATATAAAATATTGTCTAATATCCATCTTTGAATATACTTTAAATTCTCAGAAGGTATATTTAATTTTCTTATCCCTCCAGATTTTTTTTCTATACTACTAATAGAATATTGATATTTTAATGCTGAATAAATTTTAAAAAATTCAAATTGACTAATTCCAATTAATTTACATAAATGATTAACATCAAATATTATTGGAACATTATTATTTTCTAATTTTTTTGCATAATCTACACATAACTCTATGTATTCATAATCATAGCTTAAATTAATCATAGTAGTTTTTAATTTACTTATGTCCATTTATTATCACCTTATGTATTAATAAAAGATTACCAAATACTTTCATTAAATCAACAGTCAAGTTTAAATTACTCTACCTAGATAATTTAGACTTGACTGAGACTTGTCTCATGCTACTATATTTTGCTTTCTCTAGATTCACGCTACCAAAATATAGTAGCATGTTGATAACTTAGAGACATTGCTTCACGAAAAGCGACTCGCTTTTCAATTCTAATCTTTTATTACAATTTAAAATTTTTAGGAATATATATATCATCAAAAGTAAGCTTATCATGTGAAACATTAATAGTCTTCTTATCATCCATTAATGAATTTATATCGACATCCTCTAGTCCCATTTTTAATAGTATATTAATACTCTTATCGGTTAAATGTAATGTTTCTTCATTTTTAATTAAGTCTTCTGATATTAAAGAACTTATAAACTCTTTCAATTGTGAAATATTTAATCCTAATAGTTCTTTTAATTCATTTAATTCATAGGCATCAGAATACGTATTTAAATATATAATGGCTAATATTTTTTTTAAATCATATTGCATTTTGTATCTATTCCTTTTTCTTTGAGTTTTTTAGCTAAATTATATTTTATATTCTTTTTTCCTTTTGAAGCCTTCATAAAATCTGGTTTATCTAAATCTCTTGGAAATAAAGGCTTCCAATTTTGATTTAATGAATACCAATAACTACTTAATGTATTATTGGGAGTATTTCTATAAAATGATACTAGTGCTTCTGATTCTTGAAAGCCTAAAACATAATTTTTTGCTTTTACATTATTTGCTTCAAAACCATGTAATATTAATCTTTTTTCAGACGATTTCTCTTTAAATACTCCATTCTCCGAAAAAGCTTTATCTGTTTTATTATAAAAACAGATAAGATGATCACAACCTATAGATTTCAAATATTCTTTTAGATTTATGTAACCATCCTCCATGATTTCTATAACAAATATTATTATACTTTTATCTTTTAATTTTTCTTTATTATCTTTTAAAAATTTTATTATAGTTTTTCCACTTCCAATAATATCATCCATAAAAATAATAACATCAATATCTTTCAAATCATTTGATTGTAATTTTGTTAAATCATGAGAAAAGCTATTACCTATATTATTTATAATTTTAAACTCTTCTAATAAATTACTTGAACTATTTATTTTATGATCCTTTTCTATCCTTGAATATATTGTTCTATATTTAGGAACATCTAATTCTTTAATCTTACTATAAAATGAAATTAATATATTATTTACTTTTTCTCTAGAGTAATAATTATAATTTTCTAATAAACTCAATAATATTTCTCCAGTTTCTACATTATCTCCTAATTGAGATATAAATTTTCCTATTTTATTTGATAAATTCTTTGTATTTTTGTCCTCAGTTCCCCATCTTTCAATACAGCTATCAGAAATCTCTTTTATCCTTTTCACACTTTCCACTTCTCACCTAACAAATTTTATCATATTAAGTATTATTATAGTATTTTTTACTTATATATGCAATAATTTGTTAGCTAATTATCTAATTACCATTTCTTAAATAATATGTAATTCTCTTAATTAATATTCTAATGATAAAAGCACTTATTAACTGTATTAATAGCTTGTACACGTTATTAAACATTTTACTTTTAATCTTAAAAAATTAATCTTTCTAACTATATTTTATAGGGTTTATAATTAATTTTCTACAGAATCTGGCATACCCGACTTTAGAAGTGCAAATGGATTATTTAACGAAAAACTTAATATAACTTTTACTCCAGAGCAATTAGTTTCTCATAGCTTTTTTGAAAGATATCCCGAAGAGTTTTTTAACTTCTATAAAGCTAAACTTATTTATCCTGAGGCTAAACCAAATGCTGCACATATAGCCTTAGCTAAACTTGAAGAACTGGGTAAATTAAAGGCGGTTATAACTCAAAATATAGATGGACTTCACCAAATGGCAGGAAGTAAAAATGTTTTTGAACTTCATGGATCAGTTCTTAGAAACTATTGTACAAAATGTCATGCTTTCTATGATGAAAAATTCATATTGGAATCTAAAGGAATTCCTACTTGCCCTAAATGTGGAGGAACAGTAAAACCTGATGTTGTCTTATATGAAGAAGCCTTAGATAATAATGTTATTAGAGGTGCTGTTGATGCCATTTCTAAAGCAGATACCCTTATAATTGGTGGAACTTCATTAGTTGTATATCCTGCTGCAGGACTTATAAACTATTTTAAAGGTAAAAACTTAGTTTTAATAAATAAAAGTTCTACTTCTGCTGACTCTAAAGCTAACTTAGTTATAAATGATTCCATAGGAAAAGTTTTAAGTGAAGTTGTTAAATAAATTATTCTATTCCTATTAATTTTTTGTGAAAAGCAACTTTAAATCAATTGTTTAATATATACTTACTTTAAAATATCTAAATTGGTTAAGGGGTTGAGTTTTACTATGGTTACACCAAAAATTTTAAGCGAGAAAAACACACTAAAAATAAATATAGCATTATTATTTATATGCTTGGCTATAAACCTTATTTTATTTAAAAACTTACCTAGTAAAATAGCTTTACAAATTGGTACAAATGGAGAATTAGCTAATCATATTCCTAAGTTATTATTTGTGTTTTTCACACCTGTAGTTATTGGATTAATTACTGCATACAATAAATTTAGAGATGAATTAAGAATATCAGCTACTATAATACCAACATTTATTTTGTTTGTATTAAACATAGTTACTTTAATTATTAATTTAGTGTAATATAAAATATAAAATCAACTGTTGTTTTATATAGTATTAATTTTCATTTTAATTAATAAACATAAAACAAAGTATATTTTCATTATGTATAAAAAAATAAAATTATTATATAAAAAGAGATGATTAATTATGTAATTAATCATCTCTTTTTTAAATATATTATAACAAATACTTTTTTAAAGGAGTTCACATGGTTGCTGTTATTTTTACTCTTCTAATAGTTCTTACAGCTTTAGGTGCTACTGCATTTATATTATATCAATGTAATATTAAAGTTAATGAATATAAGAGACAAATTTTAACCTTAAACAATCAACTTTCAAAATATAAAAATACAACTTATAAAAAATCTAATGATGTAAACAAAAAAAACTTAATTATAAATTATAATAAACCCGAATTCACTTACGGAATTGTCCTTCCTTATACATCTATTTTTTTAGCTCCATCTGAAGAATCAATTGCAATTAATCGCCTTAAGGAAAAATCACAAGTTAAAATAATTGATGAAGCAGAATTAAACAATGAAATTTGGTATTACTCTTTATTAAATACCGAATCTAAAATCAACTGTAACGGTTGGATTAAAAAAAGCCAATTTTCAATGCTTATGGAGGATACTAGCAACTTAGATCCACTCAAAAATAAATACTAAAATTTAAACTTTAATTTATTTATAATTAGTAAGGGAGGTGTATAAGATAAATTTTAATACACCTCCCACTAATTCATAGATTACTTAAGCTTTTCTGCTGTTTCTCCTAATAATATTGTTTTTTCACTTGGAATAAACTCTCCAGTATTATTATTTCTTCCTTGTAAAAAATATCTTTGATCTGGTTTTCCCATGGTATCAATAGCTATTGTACAAAGTTCTCCTATTTTTCCATCCTTACATCTATTAATAATTAAACTAACCTTTGTATCTTCAAAATCTGATAACATATAAAAATCACCACTACTATCTCCTCCAACAATAACTGGACCATGTCCATGATTTGGCACTAAAAACTTTTTAATAGTTTCTGTTTTGCCTTTTCCTTGGGTTTGATAATATTCTGGATTAAGTTCAGCTTTTATCTTACCATCATCTGTTTTTAAAAGTTCCATTGCATATACATTTTTAGCAGGTAATTCATATCCATACTTAGGATTTGTTGCAAACTCTCTAACAACATCAATATAAGATGCTGAGCATATGTAAACATCTATACCATTTTTAACTAAAGTCTTATATAAATTTTGTTGCTCTTTGACAGTTCTTATTCCTGTATCAAAAGTAACGGAAACAACACCTGCCTTTCCTGGTATTTCTTCACTACTAGTCCAAGTTTCTTCTCCTAACTTCTCATTTAGCCAATAATCATTAGACTTTTCAGTAAGTTTAGCAACTTCTTCTGAAGTCATGCCATTGAATAAATATGTAACCCAAGGATAACTAACATCTGAACTAAATGATTTTCCTATTGCTCCATAAAGATATCTTAACTTTGCCTTAAAATCATCATATTCTTTAGTCTTCTTTATTTCTTCTAATGACTTGTCCCCTTTGAAACCTTCATAATTTTCATATAGGTATGTATAATCATTAGTTATATCCTCTGTAATCATATCTATATTTACAGCCTTGTCCTCCTTGTTATTACACTCTTTAACAAAGTTATCTTTTGGAATATTAGTCTTCATAACAACATTTAATTCCTCTGGTGTCATTTTAAATTCTAAATTCATTAATTGATAAGTAAGTAATGCCTCCTCAACATCATTCATTATAGTTGTATTATCCCAATCAAAAACAGCATAAGGTTTCTGTTTTTCATCATAGTTTTTACTATCTTTTCCATACTCCTTTATAACATTTACTAAAGCATTATAATTATCAGTATCCCAATTTAGCTTTTCTAAACCGTATTCTGATTTTCCCTTTTCCTTTTGTTCTACATTTGTATTTACACTTGAAGAAGCACTCTCTGCTACTTTCTCTCCACAAGCTGTTAATGAAAAGCTCATTAACGATACTAAAGTAATACCCGCTATTAAATTTTTTAAATTTCTCATAATGTCACCCCTACAGTATTTTATACCTTTTAAACTATAATTTAACCCAAACAGTATATACGTTAGCTACTAACACTAATTTTATATTTCCCCCTCCCCTTTATTGCAAACGTTAACACTACTCTTTATATCATTATAGCAATTTTTTACATAATAAACAGCACTTTATTAAAAATTCTGTTAAATTAATTCATTTTTAATTAATTTAATTAACTTATTATTCATTTTATCCACCTAAAAAATGGACTATACTTAGCCTCCTACATTTAAGGTTGGCCTTAATATAATCCATTACTTATTATATATATTCTTTATATTTCTATCATATAAATTATCTTTTTAAGAAAGAAAATAACCCTTTCTTTTTCTTTTTAACATGAGCACCTCTAAAATTAACTTCTTCATTATTAAGTAAAGCTAAGCCGTTATACTCAAATTCTTTGCTCATACCTCTACTTAGTTGATTTATTTTTGAACATGCCTCACTTAAATCAGTGTTTCTATTTCCTTCGCCATGTGCATCAGAACCTAAAAAACTATATAAATTGTTTTCTAAAAATATTTCTGCTGTTTTTTGAACATCTTTGCCAAAAAGACCCGTTATACTACCGCTATTTAACTGAAATAAATATCCTTCATCTATAAATTCATTAACCTTCTCAGGATTATTTATAAAATCTATATATCTTTCTGGGTGTGCTATGACTGGTACTATTTTTCTAATTTTAAGCTCATATAAAACATCTATTGCTCTAGAAAAATTTATTTTATCCATAGGAAATTCTATGAGCATATATCTTGTCCCATTTAAAGTGCCAATATCACCATTAAGATAATCATCTAGTAAGTATTTATTAAAGAAAACCTCTTGTCCTGCAAATACTTCAATATCTAAATTATGTTTCTTTGCCAATTCGTTTATTTCTTCAACTTTAGCTTTAACCACCTCATATTTTTCAGCCCAATATCCTTTAAAAAAGTGTGGTGTTGCCATAATCTTTTTTGTTCCAGATTCATTGGCTCTTTTTAACATAGCTAAAGTAATATCTATATTTTTTGAACCATCATCTATATTGGGTATTATGTGTGAATGTATATCTATCATCTCTTTCCTCCAAAACTTCACAAACTTAAATAGCTTTATTCATCCTTATAAAGCCTATATACAAAATTTAATTTATCATATAAATTATTATATTTCTTTTCTAATCTTTTAAACTCTCTTTTATTCTTATCAATTATACTTCCTATCAATAAACTTGTAATAATATATATTGATACATTTACTATTACACCATCTAAACATATAGTATTTGATTTTCCATTAATATTAAATTCAGCAACAGCATTTGAAACTAATATAACTGACGATAACACACCTGTAACAATCCCTTCTTTTAATCCTAGTATAGATGCTACTAAAACTAAAGAAAACATTATTAAATTTAATATATGTATTTCATATTCATTGTTTATTATACTACTTCCAAAATATATAACTAAAAATATAAGTAAATCAATAATTAAGAAAATAATAAAATTTCTATTTTGTTTATTTCCTGCTTCTTTATTCTTTAAATCATTTATAAAAAGATAAATTCCCTCTTCAAAATTCATAGTAGGAGACCAACCTAACTCTTTCTTAGCCAATTTATTACTTATACTTTCCCCATATTCTTTCTCTATTCTAGAATATTTTTCTTTAAATATTATAAGTTTAAGTATTTCTAAAATATCATTTCCTGTATAGCTTCTTCCATAAGACAAATTGTATATAAAGCTTCCTTCTTTAAAAACTGATTTGTAAACTCCATTAACAACATCATTAACACATATGTAATCTTTGCAACTTCTAAGAAGTTCTTCATTCAAATTCTCGTTTTTTAAAAATTTTTCAATTATAGTCCTTATATACTCATCACTATTCTTTAAATTTGATCCATATATATTCGATATCCTTAATATTCCTAAGTCAGCCTCATAAATATTCTTATAAATATTATAATACTCCTCATAAGCTAACATACTTATGCCATATGCAGTTTTGGGAATAATTCTACTTTTCTCATTAATTTCTTTTCCCTCAATATAAACATCAGTTGTTGATAGCAAAATCATTTTCTTAACACTATACTTCTTTGATAATTCAAACAAATTTTCTATTTCTTTTACACTTATATCAAACGCTTTTTTATCACTACTGATTTTAGAGACATCTATTATAATATCAAATTTTTCTTTTTCCATTAATTCTTCAAATCTATTATCCCCTATTTTGATATCATGAACATTTAAATCTCTATCACATATTTTTCCTAAAACATGCACATTATTTCCCTCTCCAATTAATTTGTTAGCTAGTTTTTTCTCTATATATCCATGTCCTTCTAATATTAGTACATTCATTATATTCACCCTTAGTTAACTAAATTTTACAAAGTTCACATGAATATTTTACCATAACATGAATGCAATTAATATATCACTTGCATTTTTAAGTATACTTTTATTTATAATTTGTTAAAAAATAAGGATTTCTATTAAGAAATCCTTATTTCTCTAATTTATCATCAAATATATATCCTTTAATTTCATTTCTAACTATTTCATTATCAAAATCTAAATAATAAATTCCATCAACCTCAATATTTTTTATATCCTTATCTCTTGGAAATCTTTCTTGCTCTAATCCATTTGGTATTAGTGTAGCAAACTTAGCTCCTAAAGATAAAACTTCAGATGTATCTAAACTACTCTGTACGTAAGGTAAAAATTCGCTTATTAAATCTGGATACTCTTCTAATGGTGTTAATTTTAATTTTTCAAATATAGAGTTTAATATGTTTCTATGTCTAGAAGTTCTTCTAGCATCACCACCATCTGTGTATCTTATTCTTGCATACGCTAATGCTTGCTCTCCATTTAAAGTATATACCCCAACGGAGTCAACTCCATCTATCATTCCAACTTCATCTTCAGCTATGTTAATATCAACTCCACCTAATTTATCTATTATAGTTGGAAGTGACTCCATTTTTACAGCCATAAAATCTTTTATATTAAGTCCAAAATTATTATTTAATGTTTTTATAGTAAGTTCTGCTCCACCAAATGCATAAGCATGATTTATTTTATCCTTTCCTTCCTTACCAGGAATTTCTACATATGAATCCCTCATAATTGATGTTAATTTAAGCTTCTTGTTGAGCTCATCTATCGTAAGTATCATAATAGAATCAGATCTGCCTTTGCCTCCCTCATTATCTATACCTAGTAGTGCTATATTAACTATATTTTTTGTAACTTCCTCATTTGCATCTAACCTAGATTCATCTAATTCCACTTTTTCCATCTTACCTATAAAATTAGATATACTCCACATACCTAATCCTACGCCCCCTAACATCAAGAAAAATATAGTTAAGCAGGTTATTTTTATAACTTTTCCTTTATTCATACGCACCCTCCCCTTATAAATAATATTGTATATAAAATCTCTAAACACATTTTTACAATTGTAGAAATACTATGTTAACTTTTTTGTTATTTCTATATAATATCTAAATATTATATTGATTTTAAATAATCTTCCTACAAAATCAACATTAATATTACTTATTTTATTAATATATAAAAATAAGTAGATATGCTAGTTAATTACTTCTACACATATCTACTTAACATGTTATTCAGTATCTAATTCCTCTGTATATGCACTTTCATTTCTAAATCTAACTTCCTCAATAATAGCTAGTGCCTCTTCATTTTCTAACTTTAATCTTAATACTTCCTCTTCTTTTTTTTCTAACAATTGATTCAACCTGGAAATTTCTTCATTCCCAGCTTTATATTCATCTTCATAAATATCATTTATTTTATAATTTAATATCATTATTAGATTCAATATAACTTCAGATACAGTGAACCGCTCTATAATTTCATCGCTATTATCATTGAAATCACTATTTTTATTTATAGTTGACTCTATATTTTCATATATTAAATTTAACTTTTCATTAGATTTATCAATCTTAGTTGCTATCTTTATTTTATCCAAGGCCATATAACTCTTATTTTCTATCATATACAAAAGAGAAAGCATTTCTTTTACTTCAACTAATCCACTTCTTTTTTCCTCAATACTCTCTAAAACCTTTATTGCTTCTTTATAATTTTTATCCTCTATAAGTTTTATACTTTCATAATAGCTATTTTCTAAAACATTAAACTCTTTACTATCCATATCATCTAAAAATTTAGCTGCTTCATTTTCATAATCATCTAATTCTAAACTTTCACTCCAATAATTTTTAGCACTTTCAAAATTACAATACAAATAGCTTAAAATACCTAATATATTGAGTATGCCTTTATTTATATTCCCTAAACTATATAGCCTATCTAAAATCAATTTACCTTCTTGCAATCTTCTTTTTGATATTAACTCTAATGCTTTTTCATATAAAAAACTAAAGTTGTCATCTTTACTATTCATATAAATAATCTCCATACTAGTTAACAAAATCAAATAAAAAATCTGTTAATTCCTCATCTAACTTCATCAATGCCATCTTATCATTTTCAACAATTGCCTCTTTCATATCACTCATAATTTCTTGTAATTTCTCTCTATCTGCACTAGGTAGCATTGGTATTTTTCTTTCTGCTAATCTAAAGTTTGGCTCAACTAATCTAAATAAATTAGCTTCCTTCCACGGAACAAGATTCCCTTTATTATCATTTTTAGAAATTACTTCTTTTAATTCTTTCACTTCTTCTTTAGATAATCCCTTTGTAGACATTATCTTAGAAACCTCTTCACCAGTAGATAATATCTCTGCTGAAACATTTAATATTCCATTTAAATCATAAGCAAATGTTATATCAATTTTTTCTTTTCCCAGCTCAGCTCTTGGGATTCCAGATAGTATGAACTCATCTATTAAAGTATTATCACCTACATACCTACTTTCACCTTCATATACACTAACTAAAACCTCTGTTTGATTATCAGTTACTGTACAATATCTTTTAGTTACATTAGAAGGTAACTTTGAGTCTCTATCTATAATAGGATCAAAAATTCCTCCCTTAAGAGCTACCCCCAAAGTATAGTTACAAGTATCAGTTACAATAATCGCTCCTGTTTCTCCTACAGGAATATCATTTTTTATAGCTGCTTGAACTGCTGCACCCAAAGCTACAGCTTCATCAGGATTTACTCCTCTAGCAATCTTACCCTTAAATCTCTTCTCAAGCATATTTCTTACATAAGGAATTCTACTAGATCCTCCAACTAATAAAACTACATCTATTTCATCATCTAAAATCTTAGCATCCTCCAATGCTTCATTTACTATATCTTCTGTTGAATCTATAATTTCTTTAACATTGCTTTCAAACTCTTCTCTAGTTAAAACCATCTCTAGATTTATAGGATTATTATCCTTATCAGCACCTATATAAGGCAGAACTATCTCCGCCATTTTTGAACTTGATAAAGCTTTCTTAGCTTCTTCAACACCTTCCTTAAGTCTAGCTAAAGTTCTACTATCTGAAGAATCAAGCTTAAATCCAGTTGATTTTTCAAATTCACTTACAACATAATCTATTATTTTATTATCTATATCTTTTCCACCTAAATAGTTATTTCCTCTACTAACTTTAACGTCCAAAACTCCATCAAACATTTCTAAAATAGTAACATCAAAAGTTCCTCCACCAAAGTCATAAACTAAAATGTTACCATTCTTATTTATATTCTCCACTCCATAAGCCATAGCTGCTGCTGTTGGCTCATTTATTATTCTTTCTACTTTAAATCCTGCTATTTCACCTGCATTTTTAGTTGCTTTTCTTTGAATATCATTAAAGTTAGCCGGTACAGTTATAACTGCTTCCTCAACTTCTTCTCCTAAGAAATATTCAGCAACCTCTTTTAACTTTTTAAGAACAAATGCAGAAATCTCTTCTGGTTTATATTCTTTATCTTGAATTTTTATGATTTCATCAGTTCCCATAATCCTTTTTACCTCTGAAACTGTGAATTCCGGTTTTAATAAAAGTTGGTTTTTAGCTTTCTTTCCAACCTTAATTTCATCACCATCAATTGATACCACAGATGGAATCACATGTTCGTCTCCTTCTTCTATATTCCTTATAATACATGGCTTTCCATCCTTAACATAAGCTATTTCTGAAGTAGTTGTCCCTAAATCAATACCTATTATTCTTCCCATTTCATATCCTCCTTATTTTTAACTACTACTACTTGAGCCTCTCTCTCGACCTTACCTTTATATATGTATCCTAATTTTAAAACTTCTGTTATTTCATAATCTTGGCGATCTTTATCCCAAATAGTTCCTACACATTCATGTAAGTTTTCATCAAAAAAGTTTTCCTTCCCATCAATAATAAGTATGTCAACATTAATAATTGTCTTCTTTACTATGTTAAATAGTCTAAGCATAGCTTCATTTAACACTTCATTATTAGACTTTAAGCTAAAATCATAGATGTATTTTATATTATCTAAAATACTTATTATACTTTTTACAAACCGTTTCTCTCTTATTTCTAATTCTCTACTAATTCTTTTATTTCTCTTTTCATCTTCATCTGTCTTTTCTTTTATATAATTATTTATACTTTCTAATCCCAAAGATATCTTATAAATCTCATCCATATAATCTTGATTAATATTTTCATTCTGTATAGCTAACTTCTTTATAGAATTCTTTATTTCTCTAATTCCTTTATTCTCTACAAATACCTCTCTCTGTTCTTTTCTTTGACAAATTCTCATTAACTCTTCTTCATAATTCACATAAGGCCCCCCTAAACTATTTATCTACTATTCCCTTTAAAACTTTTTTAATTAGAGATTTAACCTTACTCTCTTCTCTCCTACCAAAATCTTTTCCCTTAATACTTTCTGTCCTACTTTCCATCTTTTTAGCTTTACTGTATACACTCAAAATGTCATTACAAAATCCCTTAGTTATTCCATAAATCTCTTTATGATTTTTCTTTAAATTTGTTATGGAATCTAATAAATTTACTTTATCGTGGTCAATGCTAACTAAAAAGTTGCTATAAACTTTTTTAAATCCTTCCCTAATTTCAATATCATCACCTAAAAATTTATTTATAACGCTATAATATAATGGCCTTTTAAAATCATTCTCTATTGTTTCATCATACTCAAGTTCATATAGCTCTATGAATAATCTTCTAAGGGATATTATTTCATTTAGTACAATTTCATCTTTATTTTCATCTATTAAAGTTAATGCTGTTGTAGTTAATTTAATACCATTTTTAAAATGAAATTCTTTTAGTATTCTATAGCATAACTCTGTTATCTTAACCTTCACATCTTCATAATTATCATTACTCAAATTTAATTGAGAAATTAAAGAACAAGTTTCTGTAAAATCATTTTTACAATCTAATTTATCTGATATATCAATTAATTTTAGGTATAACTTATATCTTTGAGAGTTTATATTTTTATTTCCTATTCCATCTTTTAAAATATCTATAGCCTTTAAATAATCCCTATATTCACTATCTGTATAAATATCGAAAAGTTTTAGATAAAAATCTACCTCGGCATTCTTTAATCTTATTCCCTTTATTAATACATTTTCTAATTTTTTCACTTCATTACCTTCTAAATATGATGTCATTAAAAGCTTATAATATTCAATATTGTTAGGTTCTCTTAAAACTAATTCCTTTAGAACTTTAGAACTTCTTTTATAATCTTTTTCTCTCATAAGACATAATGCCAAGTCCTTTTTCACCTTAATATTTTCAGGATATTTTTCTAATACTTTTTCAAAGTTAGCGATTGCTAAATCATATTTCTCACTCTTAGCTAAATCTAATCCCGCATTTAAAATTTCCTTAAATCTTGTATCAAAAATTTCTAATATATACTCGTCCCTTTTTGAATTATCTATTAAAGTTTCATAAGCATCCCTTATAACCCTGTATCTATCCGGATATTTTTCTGGCGGATACTTCTTAGTCATATTGAAATACGCATTCTTAATTTCATCCTCATATGCATCCATTTCAATACCTAATTCTTTAAAATAATCTATCATATATATCCTCTCCATTTATGCTAAACTTACATAATATATCTCTATATCTTAACTTTATTTCATAGTATCCAATAATATTCATTTCTACTTCTAATTTATTTAAAAACTTAGTATACTCTTGATTACTTCGTTTCTTTACTTTATTTTGACATTGCTCTATTTGACACTCATAAGCACTTATTAATAAAATGTTAATGAAATATTAAATTATATTATAATTAACTTTAAAATTTTAAATTAAATCGAGTTTTGGAGGTTTCTATGATAGAAAACCCTTTTTATAAAATAAAACGATTTTTTGCTATTCAAATTATCTTAAGTTTTATAGTTTTATGTCTTACTTTGACTACTATATTTACTTGTTCAGATATATTTCCGGATTATCTTGTCTGGGCTGTATCACTGGTATTTTGGATTTCCCAATCCATTATTGGAGTAATATATTCATTGAAAAACAGACAGTCAAAAAACTTATTAAATACTATTAGGTTAAGTTTTATATTGTTACAAAGCCTACAATTACTTTTTATTTTAATTGTTAATCTACTAGGATTTTTAGATCAGGTCCCTGTTTCACAGATAATCTTATTAAAATGCATAAAAATACTTATATTATCCATTATATTATCAGTAATGATTTATTTGCTTATAAAGGATATGTTTAAATATAGCGTCTTAAAAGATTACATAATCAGAGACACATTTTTTACTTTTATTCCTTTTGCATTTATTATTTATGAGAATTCTAAATACTTTATTTCATCTTTTTACTTTTTAGATGACTCAATTTATAGCTTAATTCTCTTAAACATGAATAGTATATATATTTTTTTAAAGGGATTTCTTATAATTCTTTTATTTGTGGAAACAATTTATTTGAGAAGTGATAAAAAAAGTAGTTTTTTACTTTTATTATATTTTTATTTTTCTAATTTAAATTACTACATTATATCTTATTTTAATAGTGAAGTATTCTATAAACATTATTTATATCAAGGAATAACATTAGACTTTATTTGTCCTTTATTACTTATGCTTAGTATCTATTTCTCAACACTTGAAAAATATAATGAGAAAGAAATAAGCAAAACTTTACTTGATGATTCTTATATGAATATAAATAACTCTTGGGTAAGTTTAACAATAGGTATATTTCCTGTAACTTTCGCAGCAATATACATAATTTCTTCATCTATAATAAATAAAGATTTAAATGGATTAGAGAGTTTAATTATTCTTCTTTTAATAATGATACTCCTTGTATCTAGGGATATTATTTTAAGAAAAGATAATTTAAAGCTTATTGAAAGTGTTAAAAGAGCTAATGAAATTGATTTTCTAACTAATATATATAGTAGAAATTATTTCTTAAAAAAGCTTGAAAACCAAAAGGGAGACTATGCTTTATTTTTTATTGATATAAAAAGCTTTAAGGATATAAATAATATATTTGGACATATTGCAGGTGATAAAGTATTAATCACTGTTTCTAATAAACTAAAAGAATTAAAATCTCTACTTGGAAAAGATATTTTATACTGTAGATATAGTGGAAATAGATTTGCATTAATATCTAGACCTGATCAAATAGATTCAATTATTGAATTCTTTAATAGCTTCGAAGATATAAGCATAAAACATAATTCAGATATTATACATATAAACTTTAATATAGGTTATTCATTAAATACATCAAAAATAAACTTAGATTTGTTAATTCAAGAGACTGACTATGCTCTTATGAGATCTAAACTTATAAATACAACTAATAATTCTATTCTTATGTATGATGAAAATTTAAAAATTGATTTAGAACATATAAACATATTAAAAAAAGACTTCAAAACAGACCTGCTAAATAATAAATTTGATTTAGTTTTTCAGCCCAAAATATCTGTTGAAACTTTAAAGGTCGTTGGTTTTGAAAGCTTATTACGTTGGAATCATGATGAATTAGGGAAAATTCCCCCTTCAAAATTTGTTCCAATAGCAGAAAATTTAGGAGAAATATCTGCTTTAGATCTTTATGTTTTTAAAAAGGCATGCATATTTCAAAGAAACTTATTAGACCAAGGTATAAATTTAAAATGTAGTGTTAATCTGTCACTAAATACCATAAAGTCTTATGAAAAGATTTGTGATATACTTCACATTTATCATAAATATGAAATACCTAACCATCTAATAACTACTGAGATATTAGAAAATGTGTCATTAGGCAATAACCAAAAGACTATTAAAAACATAAATATACTTAGAGAAAATGGTATTAATATATCTATAGATGATTTTGGTACAGGATACTCATCTCTTAGCCAAATTTCAAATATTAACTTTGATGAACTAAAAGTTCCTAGAGAATTTGTCATTAATGCTAGAACTCCCAAAAAAATAGCTATTATACAATCTATATCTATTATGGCTAAAACTCTTAATGTAACCTCTGTAATAGAAGGAGTTGAAAGCTTTGATGACTTCAAATTGTTTAGCAGCCTAGGATTTCAAATAGTTCAAGGATATTATTTCTCTAAACCTCTAACTCAGAATGAGCTTATAGAATATGTTATTACAACTAACAAAACTCAATTTGTAGATTTAGATGAACATGAAAAAAGAGTAGATAGTTAAAACTATCTACTCTTTTTTATTCTGTCTCTCTTTCCTTTATAGCATCTTCTAAATCTTCATTACTAAATACCATTCTAACCTCAATTCTTCTATCCTCTTTAGTTTCCTCAATATCATATTCAGAATAACCTCTGTCTCTCTCCTCTTTTGTCTCATAATTTTCAAATTCAGACATACCAGAAGCTTTGAACTTTTCTCCATGCAGATTTTCAAGTTCACTATTTTCTGGCATCATTTGATTTAAAAAGCTTATGGCTCTATCAGTTGAAAGCCTTCTTCCGTGAATAGTTCCTCCAGCAAAATCAGTATGACCAACTATCTCTATATACTCAATCTCTTCCTTTATTTTCTCATTTGATAAAAGCTTAAAAAATATATTTCCAAGCTCATTAGCAAGTTCTTTTCCATCATTCTTTAAAACAGCACTATCACTATCAAAGAAGGTTTCAGTTTTTATATCAATTTTTCCTTCTTCTCTATTGAACTTCATTATATCTCCTTCTACTGCATACTCATTTAATTCATTTTGAATGGTATCATAAATAGTTTCTCTTTCAGCTGCAATATTATCTACAAATATACTAGATACTCCAATAGATGTAAGCATTATAAAGAAAAAAACCAAAGTAACAGTAGTCATCATATCTACAAATGAAGGCCAATAAGAAGGTACTTCTTGCTCCGTCTTATATTTTCTTCTTCTAACCTTCATGATTAACACCTACCTATTTCTTTATCATTTTTCTGCCAATCATTACTTACTTTTCCCATCTCTCTCATTCTATCTGTACTCTTGCTTAGTTCTTGTGTTGCAATGCTTATGTCCCTTAATGGAACATCTAACTTATTAACTATACTGCTAGAAATACTTTCTGTTTCTCTCTGAAGTGCATAATAAATACCATTTGCTACTTCGTTTTTCATATTTGAAACATTGTCCGCAAACTTATTAACCCCTTTTTCAAACTCCCTATATCCATTATTAAGCTTATCTATTTGTCTAGAAACAATATCATTGTTTTTATTTTGCTCTTCTTTAATAACTTTAAAAGCATCATTAAAAGCATTATATCCTCTCTTAACTTCATTGCTTTGGGCTTCTAATCTCATGCATAACTTATTCATCTCTCTTCTATTATCCATCATAGACTTTGAAAGCTCATTAAATCCTTTCTCTAAGTTATTAGCATTAACTCCAAATTTATTATTACTCACACTTACTGATCTACAGAATTCATTACTTATCTTGCTAAAAGTCTCTATATTTTCTCCAAAATTCTTTATTGGAGTTTTTATTCCCACTACTGAAATTCTAAAATCTGATACAAGATTTTCTAAGTCTTTCATATGATTATTCATGCCCTTAATATGCTCATTCATTCCTTTCAAAGTAGATGTCATATCTAATGTATTTCTATTTACTCCATTAACCAAATTATTTATTCCTTTATTAAATAATTCATCTAATCTTTTAGTTAATTTATTCATAACATCATCCATTACATCCTTGTCCGTCTTAGAATAAACTGAAAACAACTCATTATCTAAATAATCTTCAAATATATCATAAAAATCTTCCTTAGATCTTTTCATTTTTATATTTATAGTGTTTAGTATTACAGAACCTATAACCCCTAAGATACTTGTCCAAAAAGCACTAGACATACTTGCTAAAGGTGCATTCATCCCTCTTGAGAAATCAGCCATACTCTGAGTCCCTAAAGACAATACACCAGTAGTTGTCATAATAGCTATTGTAAGCCCTAAAAATGTACCTATAAGCCCTAATGCTATAGATATAGATGGTAATATGTTAGATATGTTCTCTTCCATCAACACCTTATTATTTAGTCTCTTCTGAATTATTACTTCAGTATTTATGTTTCCAGTTCCTTTTCTTGCACTTTCCTTAAAATCATCAGCTATTGATTTAAGTTCACTATTTAAAAATTTTCTTTCTCTTTTTATCCTTCCATCATTAGAAATTTCCCCATCAATTACCTCAACATATTTACTTTCTTCAAAATCCTCAATCAATCTCTCGTATTTACTCTTAACTCTTATGTTATAAATAACACCAATGACTATAACCACTAAAATTAAACCAATCCCTAAGTAACCTAAAATATTTTGAGTTAAAAAGGATTGTAGGATATTATTCATAGTTTCCATAATAAAATATATTCCTCCTAAAATTATTAATCTCCATATGAAAATATATGTTTAGAAGACTATATTTATAATGAGTTTCATAATAAATATTAATGTAAATTAAAAAAGACTTGTTTTAAAAAATAGCAAAAAAATAAAACTTACAAATATATTTCTGAGAATTTCTCTTAATATTATTTATAAGTTTTATTTAATATTTGTTGCTATAAGTCTTTATATATTTAACTAATTCAATGATAATAAATTAATTAAATTTCTCTATAAAAAGAATAAAGGCTGAAGAAAAACTTCTCCAACCAATTCCAAAATAAATACCAACACGCTAAAGTATTTACTATATGTAGACATTATCACATTCTAGTTAAAAATTCAATAAAATCTACATATTTTTCTCTATAGTTTAACAATTTTCTCATGATTCTTTGAATTAATTTACTTTAATGTTATTCAATTGGAAAATAAATTCAAATTGATTATTAAATATTGTATCCTTTAGGATTTTTGCTTTGCCATCTCCATGAATCTTCACACATATTTTCTATAGCAAATTCTGCCTTCCATCCTAATTCTCTATTAGCCTTACTTGGGTCTGCATAACATTCTGCTACATCACCTGGTCTTCTTTCAACAATTTTATAAGGAACTTCTCTTCCGCTAGCTTCTGAAAAGGCTTTAACTAAATCTAAAACACTATATCCATTGCCAGTTCCTAAATTATAAGTTACAAGACCTGGATTTTCAACTAATTTATCTAAAGCTTTAGTGTGTCCTTTAGCTAAATCGACTACATGTATATAATCTCTAACACCTGTTCCATCATGAGTTGGATAATCATTTCCAAATACACTTAACTCCTTTAATTCACCAATAGCAACCTTAGTTATATATGGCATTAAATTATTTGGTATTCCACTTGGATCTTCTCCTATTAACCCACTCTTATGTGCTCCTACTGGGTTAAAATATCTTAAGATGCATATATCCCAAGTATTATCTGATTTATATAAGTCTCTTAAAATATCTTCTATCATTAGTTTTGTTCTACCATATGGATTTGTTACTGATAATGGACATTCTTCATGGCAAGGTACTATCTTGCAATCTCCATATACAGTAGCTGATGAACTAAACACGAATTTTTTAACATTGTGTTTTTTCATAGTTTCTAATAGTACTAATGTACTAACTAAGTTATTATTGTAATAATCTAACGGTATTATAGTTGATTCTCCAACAGCTTTTAATGCAGCAAAGTGAATAACTGAATCTATATTATTTTCTGTAAACACGCTTTCAACTCCAGCTGCGTCAAGTAAGTCCATTTTATAAAACTTAATATCTTTTCCTGTAATTTCTTTAATTCTATCTTTAACTAACTCCTTACTATTTGAAAGATTATCTATAACTATTACATTATGTCCCTCTTCTAGAAGTTCAACACAAGTGTGGCTTCCTATATAACCTAATCCACCTGTTACTAATACATTCATATTCACACATCCTCTTTTATTAATAAATTCTATTTTTTCCATAATTTCATATTTTATATTTTATCATAATATACGATAATTATTAATTAGAAATAATTATGGTAATAATAAATTATAAGTATATCTCTATTTTTATATCTCATAAAAATATTCTTTCCACATATTTAATTCTTCTAGGTGTTCATTGATCAAAACTTCATTGACATATACTGCATTATTTACTTTACATTTTCTATACCTAGTTTCACAAACCTTAACAAGAAGCAAAGTTACACCTTCATAGCATTTCAAAACATTTGCTATCCTATAACTACGCTTCTCTATATCTGTATCTCCATATATTAATCTACTGCTTTCTATCATAGGTATAAAATCTCTAAACCTCTGTTCTATAGCTTCCCCTAAATTAGTAGCTAAACATAAAAGTTTATAAATACCTATAAGCTTTTGTTTATCTTCTTTTGCATTTTCTACAACTTTTTTCATCTCATCTATAGATGCTTGAATTTCCATCATCTCTTCATCTAAATTTTTATTTATTGAATTAACTTTAAAAACCTTAATAAAAGGTGCTTTTAAATTATACATTAATGTTTTTTCGTCATCATCTACTAACAATAGTTCCTTAATAGGTCGCATATCATAATTATTTATCATATATTCGCTACTAACTTCTTCTCCTAAAGTTGCTTTTATAGCTTTTCTATTCAATATACTCATATTTCTAGCATATTTAGGTATTAGAGTTTCTAAGATATAAATTTTTTCTTCATTTATTTTATTAACTAAATGCTTTATATCTCTATTCTCAACTTTTAGTTCCTCATTATATTTTTCTTTTTCAAAAGAAAACATATCCTTCAGTTCTAAGGCCCTGCCATATGCTTCATCAAAACCTTTGGTAAACATTTCTCCTCCTGAACTACAACTAAACTCTATATACGTTCCCTATATAACCATTATATATCACAAACCTAAAACTTCTAAGTGGAATATTGCTTTTTAATAAAATAAATATTAATATTCCTTGACTTAATCCTGATATTAACGTATAGTTAAAGAGTAGTAGATACAATTTAATGACGCGGGATGGAGCAGTTGGTAGCTCGTCGGGCTCATAACCCGAAGGTCGTAGGTTCAAGTCCTGCTCCCGCAACCACAAAGAGTTCTGTAAAAACAGAACTCTTTTTTTATTTTATAATTTAATTCTTTTTTAAACAAAGTTTATAATTTAAATATATTAAAATACAAAAAAATAATCATCTAAATATTTAGATGATTATTTTTTTATATAATTATTCTTCTCTTTTAAGTTCTCTTCTAATTTCTCTTTTTTCAACTCTAGCAGCTTTTTTGCATCCCTAGCTTCTCTTTCTACTTCTCTAATCCACTTTTGAGCTATTTGTTCTTCATGAGCTTTGAAATGTTCATATTTTTTAAACTCTTTTAAAGCTTCTTTAATTTTTTCATCAAGCTCTTTAGTATCAATTAAATCTCCACATTCTTCACCTAAAGATTCTTCATACTCTTTGAAGACTTCTCTTAAAGCTTTCATAGCTTCTCTTTCTTCTTTTTTACCTTTTAAATTATCTAATATTCTTTTTAATACATTTTTATTTTTAGCTAAAGTAAGATTTTCTCCCTCTTCAGCTAAAGCAACTAACATTTCTAATTTTTTCTTAGTATATTCTAATGTAGTATCTTCTAATTCACTTTCTATTCCGTATTGTCTAAGGAATTTTTTGAATTCTTCCATATCAGCTGCATCATTAAAGGGAATGATTTCTTCTAATTCAATATCTAAAATTTCTTTACTCATCTGTATTACCTCCTAAGATTAAACACAAATACCATCGTTTCAATGTAGATATACCTCTACACTCAAGCCATTAGTATTTATATACCTAATAATTTATGTTTTTATAATAATACTAATAAAACAAATTTAGAAGGACTTTCATCACAAGTTGTTAATTTTCACTTTTTTGCCATAAAAAAATAAACTAAAACATATAAATATACTTATATATTTTAGTTTATTTAAGATTCACCATTATTTTTATTAATATATAATTAAATTCTAATTGTATTTTTACTCTTATCTCTAAAAGCTATTTTTAATAATATAGGTGTAATTATTGTTGTTATAACTACAACAATTACTATTGGAGCTAAAAATTCTGGAAGCATGAGCCCCATAGCAATTCCCTTATTAGCAACTATTAAAGCAACTTCCCCTCTCGAAACCATACCAGTTCCTATCTGTATTGCTTCTCTATTACTATATCTACAAATCTTCGCTCCAATACCACACCCAATAATCTTGCTTAATATAGCAACTAATAGTAATAAGACCGTAAAAATAAGTATTGTTTTAGACATAGTTGTAAGCTCTACTTTTATTCCTATACTAGCAAAAAATATCGGTGATAATAACATATAAGATAAAGTCTCAAACCTAGAATTTAAGTATTTTGTTCTATTTGAATCTGATATTACTAATCCCGCTATAAATGCTCCGGTAATATCAGCTACTCCAAAGAATTCTTCTGCCATAAATGATAATAGTAAGCAAAAAACAAATGCTAAAATAACAAACCTTCTCATATCTCTTTGATATCTTTCATCAAGCTTATTAAATGCCCAGTGGAAAAGGTAACCCCCAATTCCTGATACAACAAAGAATAATACAATTTTCCCCAGAACAAGTAATACATTTATTGAAGGATCTGCTAAACTTGTTGTTATTGTCAAAGCTACAATTCCTAAAATATCGTCTATTATAGCAGCTCCTAATATTGCATTTCCTGCTCTTGTACTAAGTTTTCCCATTTCTTTAAGAGTCTCAACTGTAATACTAACAGATGTAGCTGTAAGTATAATACCAATAAATATATTTTGTAAAACTGTATTTATATCTGCACCCTTATTAAATATACTTGCAATAAAAAATCCTCCTACCAAAGGAATAATTACTCCAAGTACAGCAATTATAAATGATGCCTTTCCAGTTCTTTTTAATTGTTTAATATCAGTTTCTAAGCCAGCTGTAAACATTAGTACTATTACTCCTAGCTCTGCAAGTTGCTGAATAAATTCAGTTTCTGATAAAACATTTAATACTGCTGGCCCTAAAACAACTCCTGCCACCAAAGCCCCTACAACTTGTGGCATATGAACCTTTTTAGTTATTAATCCAAACAGCTTCGTGCTTATTAATATAAGCGCAAGATCAAATAAAAATTCATAAGATAACATTATTAAGTCCCCCTATCCCATCATGCATTTAAAACCAATTATAGTATTTATTTCAATATATTTCAAATCATTTTCTCAAAGATTAAGAGTGAATTTCAATGTTTAATTTGATTAATATGATTTTTCTCAATTAAATCGTAGAATTCTTACAATTTTTAAAAATATAAAATTTCTAATTAAAGTATTAATACTAATATATGTTCTAATCATTATAAAGATTATCCAAAGACATTTTTAATAAAATAAAATCACATTTTCTCATTAACAACTAAATTTTATGTTAAAATTAAAGGTATGTGATAAATTATATTCTAACCATAAGGAGGGAATATTTATGAAAATACTAGTTGTAGATGATGAAGTTAGTATTTTACAACTAATAAAAATGAATCTAGAAATAGAAGGACATACTCCTATTACAGCTGAAAATGCTCTAGATGCTTTAGAATTAGTCATTAAAGAAAAACCAGACATAATAATATTAGATGCTATGCTTCCGGATATAAGTGGCTTTAATCTAATTCCTAAAATCAAAAATATTGATGATATACCAATAATAATGTTAACTGCTAAAAGTGATATCAATGATAAACTTTTAGGTCTTCAACTTGGAGCTGAGGATTACATTACAAAACCATTTAATAGTACTGAATTACTATTAAGAATAAATATAGTTAGTAAGCATATTTCAACTTCTTCAAAGAAAGAAGTAAAGGATTTAATAGTTGGAGATTTAACTCTTCTACTGGATGAAAGAAAAGCTTTAATTGACTCAGAATACGTTAACTTAACTTTTAAAGAATTTGAAGTGCTAAAATGTCTTTGCCAAAATAAAAATAAAGTTTTTTCGAGGGAAGAACTTTTAAGTAAAATTTGGGGATATGACTTTGAAGGTACCACAAGAGCTGTTGATATACTTATACAGAGACTTAGAAAAAAATTAGGTCCTTGTCAAAATTACATAAAAACACTTTATAAGGCTGGTTATAAATTAGATGATAAAGAATAGCAAGTTAAACTTAAAACAAAAAATCATTCTAACAAATTTAGCTATAATCATGCCCATAATATTTTTTATATTTCTTATTACATATAATGCTTTAAATAAGAACTTATTAAATAATTCGATTGAATACTTACTTGATAAAAGTAGAACTACAGAATCCTATATACTTAATCTACTTTCTTCAAACCAAGACCCTACTAAGGAAGATATTATAAGAGATAATGCGCCCTTTATAGCTTCTAATCTAAGTGAAAAATATAATGTGCGAATTCAACTAATAAGTGACTCTGCCCAAATTATATATGACTCATCTTCAAATGAAGTATCAATGTTTGAAACAGATATAAATGAAGCTTTAAAAGGGAAAACAGCATACATAGTAAAAGAAATAAATGATACTCCAACCATATTTTTATCTAGTCCTATTTTTTATGAGGGTAAAGAATATGGTGCTTTAAGATTAATATTATCAGATACAGAATCTGCCGAGATACTAAATAATACCTTAACTATATTCCTTATAAGTGGTATTGCAGCTATTATTTTAGCAATCTTCTTAATAAATACCTTTGCTAAAGAATTAGTTAGTCCTTTAATTATTCTTAAACAGAAGTCTAAAAATATTTCTGAAGGTAATTTTAAAGAAGAATTACATATAAAAAGTGGTGATGAAGTTGAGGATTTAGCAAATACTTTTAACTTAATGAGTGAAAATCTGGATAAATACATAAATGAAATAAAGTCTGCTAAACTTCGCCAAAAAAACTTTTTTGATAATGTATCTCATGAATTTAAAACACCACTTACAGCCATAATAGGCTTTTCTGAAATAATACCAAAACTTAATGATAAAGAAAGAGTAGATCAAAGCTCTAAGCTTATAGAGAAAGAAGGTAAAAGACTTCTGACTTTAGTTGAAGAAATCCTACTTTTAGCTAAAAGTAATAAAGATAACTTTGAAATAGAATATACATATATAGATATCAAAGCTTTAATAGATGAGTGTTTAAAAATACTTAAAATAAAACTTGATAACTATGACATAAAGGTTGAAAGAAACTATGAATCTTTCTTTATCTATGGTGACTACAATAAGACTAAACAAGTTTTTATAAATATAATAGATAATGCTATAAAATATAGTGGGTGCGAAACCCTAACTATACGTTCTGAAAGATTTCAAGATAAAGTTGATGTTATCATTGAAGATGATGGGACTGGCTTCTTGATAAAAGATGAATATAAAAGCAAAAAGGGAAATGGATTAGGACTTAAAATTTGCAAGGATATAATGCAAAGTCAAAACTATGATTTCAATATCGAAAGTACTTTAGATGTTGGTACTAAAGCTACCCTCTCCTTCTTTACTTCAAAAAACTTGTCAGGTAAGGAGGAGAATAATGATTAAGAACTTTAAAAATACATTAATTATATACCTATTTTTCGTTGTACTTATTTTCATAGCTTATATGCATTATTCTAAAAGTCTTTATAATAATTTAACTGTAATAAAAAGTCCTCAGGAAAATAAGGTTGAACTTAACATTAAAATACCTGATAAAATAACCCTAACTAATAAATATTTAGGGACAACTTCTATATTAAATAAGTCTGAGTTAAATGAACTACTTCATTACTTTAATAAAATTTCCTCAGACCATAATACTAAAGATAATAGCTTACCACTAGAAAACACATTTTCTATATCAGGAGAAATTTATTATTTAAATGGGGAAAAGACTTCTTTTGAGATTTCTAATAATCTTAAAATTAATGATAAGAGTTACTCAAATGACTCCTACTTAATAAATATTTTAAGAAATAATCTTAAAGATGCTTTTTATACTGTAAATAACCTTACTTCATTATTGGCTAGTTCTGATAGCTTAATAAAATTTAGACAAGATGGGGAATTAAAAATACTATCCCCAGAATCAAAAACACTACTTATTGAAAGCTTTAAAAAATTAAGAATAATGAAGGATAACAAAGACTTTTTAAAAACAGATTTAAGCGAACCTCCTAAAAATCATCTAGTTATGTATAGATATGCTGATTTAGGAGGGATATCAAATAATACATTCTACATAGATGTTTATGATGACTATGTAATCATACAATATCTTGGTGATGAAAACGGAAAAAATATTTATCTAAAGGGGGATTTAAATGAAGAAATATTTAAATAAGAAATTTTTACTTCTTTTAGGAATAATATTAATTCTCTCTTTTGTATATTTATCTGAATTAAAGAAAGAAAAGGCTATAAATAGAACTGCCGACATGAATCATATTGTTGTTTATGGTTCTCTTAGAGAAGAAGAAGGTAAATATCTTCTTGAAAATTTCAAAAACAAATATGGCTGTACATATGAATATATAAAACTTCCTACTGAAGAAGCCGTTGAAAGAATACTTGATACAAAAGGTAATCCAGAAGGAGACATTTTTATAGGTGGAACCTGTGATGGCTATGAAATTTTAAAGAAGAATGATGCTCTTGAGCCTTATTCTTCTCCATCAGCTAATAATATTCCAGCTAGATACAAAGATTTAAGAGGATACTGGACAGGCTTTCAAATTACTCCTCTTTCAATAGGCCTAAATAAAAACCTATGGGAAACAGAATTTGGTAGCTCTATGAAATATCCAACAAAACTTTCTGATTTGCTTAATCCAGAATTTAAAGGAAAGATAATACTTCCTAATCCTCAAACATCTGGTACAGGTTACACCTTAATGGCATCTTTATACCAAGAATTAGGTAAAGAAAAGTTTATAGAGTTTATAAAGTCACTTAACAATAATGTAGCATCTACTACCGTAAGTGGATTTAACTCAATTCAAAGAGTTGCATCAGGAGAATATTTATTAACTGTTAATTTTCTAAGTGACCAACTTATAGAAGATAAGTCTTCTAACAACTTAGTTAGCATAGTTCCAGATAATGCTGGATGGAATGTAGATTCAATCGCCTTAATAAAAGGCTCAAAGCATGAAAAAATGGCCAAGAAATTTATAGACTTCGTATTATCAGACTATGTTTCTGATAATATGCCTAAATTTTCAAAAGCAATATCAACTAAAAAGTTTGATAATAGCCAATTTAAAATTTATGATAAATACAACTTTTTCTTAGCTGCTGAAGATAGAAAAACTATAATGAATATCTTATCTAACCTAAAAAATTCAAACGTATAATTTAAATCTCTCAAATGTTACATTTATGAAACACTTGAGAGATTTTCTTGTTTAATTCTTAGCTTATTATAAAAATATAATTATTCAGTGAAAAAATTAGCACAAATATAAAATAGGAAACTAAAGGGCTCCCCCATTTAGTTTCCTATTTTTTCACTTAAACTAGCTTTTTATATGTTTTAATGACCCAACAGGATTTCCTTTTAATAAAACTTTCCCATCAGTATAGCCTTCTTCTCTACCTTCTAATTCTTTTATAAGAAGACTTCTTAAGTAATCAATTCTTTCTTTATATTCTTCATTATTTATAAGATTAACTAACTCATCTGGGTCTTTTTCTAAATCAAAATACTGTTCCTCTTCTCTTTGAGAGAACCATAAAAACTTATCTTTTTCAGTTACTATATAGTGATTTGAATCATCACCAAAAGAATGTTCTCCATGAACATACTCTCTCCAAGTTTCATCTTCACCTATTATTAAGTCCTTTAAACTTAAACCATCTACAGTATCTGGTATCTCTATATCAGCAAAGTCTAAAAGCGTAGGCATTATATCTCTAAGCTCTAAAACTTCTTTAAAAGTTTGTCCTTTATTTCCATTTAATAAATTACCTGGGTCATATATGAAGAATGGAACTCTAGCACTTCCCTCATATGGAATAGCTTTTCTAAACCAATTATGATCTCCCATCATATCACCGTGGTCTGATACAAACAAGAATATAGTATTGTTAAGTTGATTATATTCTCCTAGTGAAATTAAAAATCTTCCTATCTGATGATCTATATGTGTTATAGCTCCATAATAGGCTGCTTTAGCTCTCTTTAATGCCTTCTTATTAACTAAACCTTTTATACAATTTATATCTTTTCCTCTATTATCTTCGTCAGTCTGCTTTGCCCAATCTCCCATTAATGGTTCTGGTAATTCTTCATCTTTATACATATCATAATAGAATTGTGGTGGATCTAATGGTGAATGTGGTCTAACAAATGACATTTTTAAGAAAAATGGTTTGCTTGGATCTCTTCTTCTCAAAAAGTCTATTGATTCATTAACAACCCAATTTGTTGGATGTAATTGTTCATCATATCCCCACGGTCTAGCAACCCATGAATTACAATCAAGTCCAATATCAACTAAATCAACATTATGACCTTGTTTCTCTCTAAACCACTTCAAATAATCATCGCATTGTTCTTCCTGTGTTGCTAACTTTCCATCTTTATTTCTAGCAAAATGAAGATATCCATCATGCAACATAATATTATGGAACCCACAAAGATTTCTCTCAGGATAAACATGCATTTTCCCTATACATTGAGTGTGATATCCTGCCTTGGAAAATTCTGAAGCTATGGTATTTTCATAATTCCACTTAACTCCATCCTCATATCCAACTCTTCCATGACTTCTTTGACTCATACCAGTTAAAACTGATGCTCTAGCCGCAATACAACTTGGTACAGCTGTATATGCATTTTCAAAGTTATATCCTTGACTAGCCATCATATCTAGATTAGGAGTTTCTATAAACTCGTTACCATTAACCCCTAAACAATCTCCTCTCATCTGATCAACCATTATTAAAATAATATTTGGCTTCATCTCTAATTCCCCCATTTTTTCAAATCATAGTTTTTAAAATATAACTATATTATAACCTTTTCATACCTCAATGTAGATTGTCTATTTTTACAGATTTATTGATTATTTTTAGCTATTCTCTAAAACACTTAAGTATATAAAACAGGTTAAATAATTCTCTAATTTAAAATAGTGTTGATTTCTAGATATAGATGAAAGACCATCTTAATGAGCAATTAGAGTTTCATTGTATATGGAATAATAATAGCGTTAAGAAGCGAAGCTGTTTGACCAAAGGGAGTTCTTCGCTTTAGCTATTATTATGGAATATACAATAGAAACTCTTTGCGAAATTAAGTTATGTCTGAAGATATATCTAAAAATCAACACTTACCTAAAATAAAGAGTACCTAGTTATTTATTTTCTTCTATTAACTTCTTAATTTCTAATCTACAAGCAAAACACCCATATGTATTAGCTCCAGTTTCTTTTTTAATCTTCTCATAAGTATCGGCTCCATTTTTAATTGCATCTACTATTGTTTTTTCTGTTACTCTTTTACATCTACATACGATTCTCTCTTCATTTATGTTACTCAAAATATTCATCCCCTCGTTTAATTACTTTAGTAATAGATATTATTTCAACCAAATAGATTTCTATAAAACTTATTTATTAATTAAAGTAAAATTAATTTATTACTAGCTTACCATATTTAAAAAGCCATGCAAATTATTTTGTGATTTGCATGGCTTTTATAATATTTATTTAACTATTTGTAGCAATTCTTTATGAAATTAAGCTAGGTCTGAAAATCTAGTTAGAAATCAACCGCCATTTAAAACAAAGCTTTATTTAAATATATGCCTTATATATTCTTTAGGATTATATATAAGTATTCTAGGTCCTGAGAATTTCATAACCTCTTTTACCTTTTCTCTCATATCCTTTTTATAACAATGTATAGGACACTTTTTGCACGATGACTTCTCATTTCCAAACTTACAATAATTTAATCTTTTATGAGCATACTCTTCAAGTTCTTTACATTCATCACACAAGGTCTCTGATGAATTATTATGTTTTTTCTTACAATAAAGCTTTATCATTAATGTTATTATTTCTTTTTCTTTATCTATTCTGTTCAAAACTCTCACCTACTTTTACTGTCCTTATTCTAAAAATAAAGTAATAGAACTTAAATATCATAAGTAAAACTATAAATATCTTTAAATGTAGACTATCTGATAAAATTAGTGGGAATAATAACATTAAATCAGCAGTAGCTAATATGCATATCTTTGTTTTTAATGTCATAGATCTATTCTTTTCAAAACTTTCTAAATGATTTTTATAAATCTTTGTACCCTTAAACCACTTATCAAATCTATCAGACCCTTTTACAAAACAAAATCCTGTTAAAAGCAAAAATGGTGTTGTAGGCAGTATTGGTAATATTATTCCTATCATGCCTAACCCTAATGAAATAAATCCTAAAACTACATAAAAACCTTTTACTAAATTCATATTAAACATCCCCAAACTCAATTAAATTCCCTTTTTCAATTCTAAATATTTTTTCACATACTTTAGTTGTAGATTTTCTATGAGTTATTAATATTACAGTTTTATATTTTAAATATTTTCTTATAGATTTTAATATTATCCCTTCATTTAGAGTATCTAAATTACTTGTTGGTTCATCTAAAATTACAATATCACTATCTCTTAGGAAAACTCTAGCTAGTCCAATTCTCTGCTTCTCACCTGATGAAAGGTTTCCCCCAAGTTCTCCAACATTAGTTTTATATCCATCATCTAGAGTTTCTATAAACTCATGAATCCCTGCTTTCTTAGCAGCATCCTTAACTTCTTCTAAAGTAGCATCTAACTTTCCTATCTTAATATTTCCTTCAATACTCATATTAAACAAGCTTGTTTCTTGTCCCATAAGGGCCATCTTTTTTCTTAATTCCTTAGTTTGAATATCCTTTAAGTTATTATTTCCTAAGTTGATTTCACCCTTTGTAACATCCCAAAATCTCATAAGAAGCTTAACAAAAGTACTTTTTCCTGTTCCACTTTCTCCTATAATAGCTATCTTATCTCCCTTATTTATCTTTATATCTACATTCTCCAGAATCTTTTCTCCATTTTTATATTCAAATGAAACCTTCTTATAGTCTATATCACTATAAACCTTCATTCCTTCTCCTAGTACTTCATCTACACAAGGCTTCTCATCTAAAATATCAAATATTCTTTGAGCAGATGCAAATGTTAGTAAAAGATTATTAGAAAGATTACTTAATGCAACTACTGGACCAAATGAAGATGAAACTAATGTAACAGCTATAACTAGTTGTCCTATAGTCATATTCCCATTTAAAATTTCTATGTATGCTACGTATAAAGCAACAAGAATAGTTAACATTATTATTAAATCTGCAAAGGCTCTTATTATTCCTTCGTGAATTTTAATTCCTTTTTGCTTCTCATTTAAATCTTCTGATAAGTTTTTTATACTTTGTCTTCTTTCTTCTCCATTATTAAATATTAATACTTCCTTTATCCCTCTAAGAGAATCTAATATATAAGAATTGGCTTTTCCAAAGGCATCTCTATATTGAACACCTGCTTCCTTACCAAAACTACTACTTATATAAGGTACTCCAAATCCAATAAGTAAATATCCAATAATTCCAACTACTCCAACTTTAATATTTATACTTAATAATATGAAAGCTATTATGGTATTTGTTATTATAGCTATACTTATAGGAGCTATAGTATGAGCATAAAATACTTCTAAAAGTTCAATATCTGAAGTTATCATAGATATTAAATTACCTTTTTCCATACTTTCTAACTTTGCTGGTGCAAGCTTTCTAAGTACAGTAAATACTTTATCTCTAAGAATAACTAATATTTTAAATGCTATATAATGTCCACTTAATTGTTCTCCATATCTTAAAGGTCCCCTTAATAACCCAAATATAATCATTAAAACAAGTGCTAATTTAAATGAAAAGTTTATACTGTTATCTATTAAAGTTGCTATAGCAACACTTCCAAAGAACGTTATTCCTATAGCTGCTAAAAATCCTAAAACTCCCATAAACACAGTAATAAACATAACTGGAGCTAATGGCTTTAGTTCTACTATTAGCCTCTTCATTATGGAAAACCCTGACTTTCTCATCTAAATCACACCTCCTAATTCTAGTTCATTCTGATAGTTAACCATATCATAGTACTTATTCTTTTTATCCATAAGTTCATTATGGTTACCCTCTTCAACTAGCTTTCCTCTATCAAGTAAATAAATCTTATCTGCATTTTTAACATTTGCTAATCTATGAGATATTACTATAACAGTTTTTTCCTTTGAAATTTCCTCTATTGACTTCCAAATCATATTTTCACTTTCAACATCGATATTTGAAGTAGCTTCATCAAATATTATTACTTCTCTATTTCCTAATATAGTTCTTGCTAAGGCAAGTCTTTGTTTTTGTCCACCAGAAAGCTTTGATCCACCTTCTCCGACTTCTAGATCTAACTTTTCTTTTTTAGAATTCACGAAATCTAAAAGATTAGCCTTTTCTAATGCATAATTTATTTCACTTAATGTAGCATTCTTTTTAGCTATAAGTAAGTTATCTTTTATAGTTCCATTAAATATATAACTGTTTGTTGATATTATTGATACTCTATTATAAAAATCTTCAAATGGTACTGTATTAACATCAATTCCATTTATCTTAACACTTCCTTTTGAAACTCTATAGTTATTTAATATCAATGAAGCTATTGTGCTCTTTCCACTTCCGCTTTCTCCAACAATGGCTACATATTCTCCTTTATCTATGTTTATTGAAATATCACTTAGTACTTCTCTTTTTCCATCATATGAGAAACTCACATTTTCAAGCGATACTCCGTTTACCTCTTTAATTTTATTTTGTAATAAGCACTCATCTTCCTTTGCCTCTAAAACATTAAATATTCTATCTGCAGCAGCCATACCATTCATAGCTATATGGAAATATGAACCTAACAATCTAAGTGGAATAAAGAATTCTGCTGATATTAAAAGAATAACTATCATCCCTCCAAGAGAAACAGTTCCATCTCTAAATTGAAGTAACGCCACTATGCTCCCAAGGGCTGCCCCTCCAAATGCAATTAAATCCATAACATTTATTGAATTCAACTGCATACTTAAAACTTTCATTGTTATTTTTCTAAATCCTTCAGCCTCTTCATTCATCATTTCATGTCTTTCTTGATCAACATCAAATACCTTTAATGTAGTAAGTCCTTGAAGGTTCTCTAAAAATGTATTCCCAAGATTTGAATACTTACCCCAATAATCCTTTAAAATTTTCTTTGCTATTTTCATTATTAAGATTATTGATATTGGTATTAATGGTAAGCATATAATGAAAACTAAAGCTGACTTCAAGGATATAAATGCTAAAGCACAAAATAATGTTAATGGCGCTAATATTGAATAAATAAGCTGTGGTAGATATTTACTAAAATAAATTTCTAAAGCCTCAACACCTTCAACAGACATTTGTACTATTGATGAAGTAGAATCAACTTCATAATATCTAAGTCCAAGCTTCAAAAGCTTTCTATATATCATATCTCTAAGTTTTATTTTTACTTCCTCAGAAGATTTATAAGAAAAATATCCACTAAGTAAGTTAACCCCAAACCTTGCTACTAATAATAAGCCAACTATTAGTATCTTATTTCCCAATGCCTCAATATTGCCTCCACTAAACAACTCTTCAATACTAAATCCTATAATTACTATAGTAAGCAAATTACATATTACAGAAATCCAATTCATTAGTACTGTTAATACTATGTATTTTTTAGACTTCTTACATAAATTCAAAAGTCTTTTGTCTATCATCATAATAAGTCACTCCTCTCCTACTATAGCTAACAAATAGCCTTTGGAATAAAATAAACCTCTCCAGTTTCCTCACATTTATTAATTATTCCATCAACTCTATAAACCTCTTTAAGCAAGTCCTTATCAATTATTAAGTCTGACTTACCCTCTTTGACTATCTTTCCCTCTTTCATAACAACAATATTGTGACTATATTTAATAGCTTGATTTATATCATGTAAAACCATAACTACTGTTAGCCCACTTTCTTTATTTAATTTTCTTACAATCTCTAAAATCTCTATTTGGTGAAATATATCTAAGTATGTAGTAGGTTCATCCAAGAATAATATTCTTGGTTTTTGAGCTAAAGCCATTGATATAAATGCTCTCTGCCTTTCCCCTCCTGAAAGATTCATAACACCCTTATTTTTCAAATTAATAAGTCCTGTAGAATTTAATGCCCATTCCACAATCTCTTTATCCTCATCATTACTTCCTTTGAAGTAACTTTTATGTGGGTATCTACCATAGCTAACTAGTTCTTCAACCTTTATATCTTTAGGTACACTATTTTGCTGATGTACTGTTGCTAATATCTTAGCTATATCCTTATATTTAAGGTTATTCACATCTAAATTTTCCAAATAGACATTTCCACCTTTACTTTTATTCAAAGCACATAAAAGACTTAATAATGTAGATTTCCCACACCCATTTGGTCCTATTATTGTTGTTATTTCTCCCTCTTTTATTTCTATATTTAAATCAGTAATGATATTTTTTTCTCCGCTATAATTGAATGATAGTTCTTTTCCCTTAATCATCTACATATCACTCCTTCTTAATAAATATAAGAAGAATGGTGCTCCAATGACTGCCATAACTATACCAGCTGGTATTTCATATGGTTTAACTAACATTCTTCCTAAAGTATCTGCAAGTAAAACTAATGCTCCTCCAACAAATATTGAAAAAGGAATAAGATACTTATGATCTGATCCAATCAATATTCTACAAATGTGAGGAACTACTAATCCTACAAAAGCTATTATTCCAACAATAGATGTAGCCACACTTCCTAAAAAAACGGCTACTACTGTTATTAAAATCATATATAAATCTGCATTAAATCCTAAACTTTTAGCATTTTTATTCCCTAATACAATTACATTACAACCCTTAGCAAGTACTAATGCACTCCCCATTCCAATAAGAGAATATATAGCTAATATTTTAACTTCCTCCCATGAAGTGGCCGCTAAACTTCCACTTATCCAAGATTGTATATTCCCAGCACTAGGCCCACTTCCAATGGTTAAAATTTGAGATATTCCTCCTAATAATGCATTCATTGCAGCACCTGCTAAGACAATTCTCATAGTATCTAACCCTTTTTTATAAGCCATTAAATAAACCACTGCACAAGATACGAGACCTCCAAGAAAACCTAATATCGGTCTTACTATTCCTGATGACGGTATAAAAATTATGAATATCAATGAAACTAAACATGCTCCTGAAGATATACCAGTAACTTGAGGATCAGCTAATGGATTTCTTATTACTGCTTGAAGTAATACTCCTGCAAGGGCAAGATTACCCCCAACTAATGCGGCAATAAGCACTCTAGGCATTCTTAAGTCTCTTATTATTCCAATACTTCCTTCAGTTTCTCCACTAAATAATCCTAAAATTAACTCTTTAAATGTTATCTCAATACTTCCTAGTTTTAAAGAAATTATCATTAAAGCTAAAACAGCTATAATTGATACTCCTATATATACTTTTTTTAAACTATTGTTCTTTACCATATATTATTTCACCTAACTTATCTAAAGCTTCTATCCCCTTTAAATTTGCGCTCATTCCAAAATATCCATTTTCTAAGTAATGTACATTTCCTTTTTTTATTGCACTAATTCTGCTCCAAGCCGGATCTGAGTTAAATTTTTCTTCAGCCATTTTTTTAGCCTCTTCTGGCATTCCATGAGTCATAACTAATACCATATCTGGATCTAATTTAACAATCTCCTCATTACCATAAGAAACAAAAGGTAATTTATCATCCTTAATAATGTTATTTCCTCCAACTATCTCAACTAAATTTCCTATATATGATGAAGGTGTAGCTAGCATCATACTACCCGGTGCAGCAAATATTACTAATATATCCTTTATCTCATTTTCTTTAGATAAATTTTTAAATTCTTCTTCTTTACTATTGAATTCATTTAATATTTCATCAGCTTTTTCTGTCTTATTAAATCTATCACCTAAAGTTTTTACACTTGTTTTTAATCCCTCTAATGTAGTCAAATCAATAAATTCACTTGGTATATTATTATCAGTGAATAACTTTTTAAAATCTTCACCTAAAGTATCAACAGATACAACAACATCTGGATTTAAAGACTTTATTATCTCTAAATCTGGATTCATTGGGTTTCCAACCTCAATAGCTCCTTTTGTGCTTTCTGGTAAGTCATAAGAGCTTGTTGGTACTCCGCTTATTTTTACTCCTAACTCATCTAGTATTTCCGTTACTGCAACAGATGTGGCAACAACAATCTCTTCTCCATTTCCTTTACTATTACTAACTTCCTTTGATTTGTTGGTAGTACTATTTGAACATCCAACCATACCTAATCCAAAGATACAAAGTAATCCAGTTATAATACCTTTTCTTAAAAACACCTTTTTTCCCTCACTAACTTACTAATTTAGCTCTAACTATATGCCTATCTTTCCCTCTATTAGTACAAGTGACTATAGTCATCTCTTTCTTTTCGATATTTTGAGATAAAACTTCAACTTCTTCTGGTGAAATTACTAAAATATCATCCACCTCATATTCGAATGCTTTTTCAATAGTAGTAATCTTAATTTTATCTCCGACTTCTAACTTGTCTATATTTCTAAAAACCTCATTATTTATATTGTTTCTGTGACCTGCAATTCCAAAATTACCTGCGTCTCCTGGCATAGCAGTATTTTCAAAATGACCTATGTTATGTTTTAATACTTCAAGACTGCTCCCCTCAACAATAACCGAATGTACATCTATTTTTTCTATATCAATTAATGCAATTTCATCTCCAATTTTAATTTCTTTTTTTAAAAATTCTTCTTTTTCATTCTGTGAAGAATTTATCTTTTCCTTAAAAGAATTAATTGCTTTATTTTCAATATTATTTGTATAAATCTTACTTATAAGAACTATAGAAACTAAACTTAATCCAATAAAGAAAACTAATTTAGATATCTTATTTCTCATACTATTTCTTCCTTTTAGCAATTACTAATACAGCTATTAAAGCCACTAATATTACTCCACCACCAACATATATTCCTATATTGCTTTTTTCTTCGCCATCACTTGCTATGGTAGTTATATCAACTTCATTAGCTATGTCTTCTGTTTCACTGCTTGTTGATTTTTCCTCTTCTTTTAGTTCTTTATTAGGGTACTCTAATTTTTCAACAAGAGTTAATGTATCAAACTTTGGAATCACTTTAAATTGAACATCTCTCTCCATGGGTCCAACATAAATTTTTGCTTCCATTTCAGAATCTTTATTTGGAACTTTAACTTTAAGTTTTATTATTCCATTTTCCTTATTTTCTTCTATAATTTCAGCATTACTATCTTCACCATCTACCAATATTCTAAAATTCTCCATATATTCAGTTCCTGAAAATCCTATTATATATTCAATTTCATCCCCTAGTACTTTAAGCTGCATAGTTTCATTTAGATAGTTTCTAGCCATAGATATTCCTATTTCTGAGTCATGATAAACATCATTTTTAATTTCATATATACCACTTTCTATTTTCTCAACAGCTAAAACTTGTGCATTCCCAAAAATCCCAGTCATTGAAAGTATTATTCCTAAAAATCCTATAAAAACAGATTTTAAAAAGCTCATTTAATTTCCCTCCATTTACTTAAAAATAGCTTGAGAGGAAAAGCCCCCCTCAAACTAAAATCCATTATTAATCTTCTTTTTTTCTTATTAGTGTGGATGCTCCCATAAGCGTCATTCCAAGAAGAGCAACTGAGTTACCACCTAATAATCCGCCTGTTTGTGGTAAGCTTGAAACTGTAAAGTCCTTAACAAATTTCTTTGTATTTTTAAGAAGCTCTACATCAAATTCAACATTTCTTCCCATAGGAACTACATATAAACTAACTTTCATATCAGCATCTAAATTAGGTATTTCAAATCTTAATTTGATTGTGTCTCCGTCCTTAGAAACAACTCTATAATTAGCATTTTTACCATTTACAATTATTTTGTGATCTTTCATGAATTTTTGCCCTGTAAATGTAAGAGTTAAATAATTCTTACCATCAATAACTTCAAGATCAGATATTTTATTTAAATATTTTCTAGCCATATCAACACCTGTTTGACTTTCATGACTTACCTTATTTTCAATAGTATAAAGTTTTCCCTTTTTCACTTGATTTTCTTGATTTGTAGAAATTCCAGCATTATTATTTCCACTAGTTGATTCATTTCCATTATTACCACTATTAGAGCTATTATTTCCATCAGTACTCGGATTATTAGTATCTGGCTTATCTATCTCTGGTTTTGCCCCCTCACTAACAAGCTCTAAAGTATCTTTTTTAAGTATTGTTTTAAAACTAACATCTCTACCCATAACAGTTACCAAAGCAGTAACTATTATTTCAGAATCTAAACTAGGTATTTCAAATGTCATTGTTCTATTAGCTTCATTTGGTGTTACCACTACATCTTTTCCATTTACAGTTACTCTAAAATCTTTAAAGAAACTAAATTGCTCTTCATTGAATTTTAATGTAAGTATTTTCTTATTATCTTTAACTTCCAACTTACTTTCTTTAGCTAAAGCTTTTCTAGCCATATCATTTCCTGTTTCTTGATTTCCATTACCAATATACAGAACGCTATTTTCTATGTTGTAAATACCATCTTTTAATGAACTGTTATCAATTATTCCATCATTATTTTCATCAACACTTCCATTTCCATTGCTTCCTCCTTCACTTGTATTACCGTTGTTATTAGATTCTTCATTCCCACCAGTTTCATTACCATTACCTATATTTTCATCTCCATTATTCTCATTATTTCCACCAGTTTCTTCATTTCCATTGCTTCCGCCATTTCCCTCTGTTCCCATATCAATTAATTTAGCTGTATCATAATCTAAAATAGTATTAAAGCTAACCCTTTTTCCCATCATGCTAACTAACATTGATACATTGATATTTGAATTTAAATTAGGAATATTAAACTTTAAAGTTCTTTCTTCTTTATTAATCTCAGTATTAACTTTTGAACCATCAACGCTTACCTCAAAATCCTTTAAATATTCATACATTTCTTTATTAAATATTAAAGTAACTATATTTTCACCATTTTTTATATCTATTTTTGAATCTTTAGCTAATACTTTTCTAGCCATAGAGTTTCCAGTTTCAGCATTGCCTTGTCCAACATATTTAACTTCATTTTTAAGAATATAATTCCCATCAGCTAAACTAACTTTTTTATTAACTTCAACCTTTACATTTTTTTCATCAAATTGTCCCTTAGAATCAGTCACTCTATAAGTTATTGGGTACACCCCTGCCTTTATTGCTTTTCCATTTTCAATAAAAGAAGTATCTCCTTTTACTTCTACAGATAAATTTCCCTCTTCATTATCTGTGCTAGTAATTCCATCTAATAAATCTATAGGATCTCCTTCAGTAACTACAATATCCTTAGCATTATTTATAACTGGAGCTCCATCTATTAAAGTTACTGTACTCATATCATTTGCTAAAAATAACTCAACTTTTCTTCCCATTATAGATATATTTAGTCCTATCTTAACTTTTGTATTAGGTGATGGAACCTCAAAAGTAATTGACTTCTCTTCTTTATTTTCTGTTACTGGAAGTTTACTCTCACCAACACTAACTTCGAAACCATTCATAAAGCCATAAAGACTAGGATTAAAGTAAACAGTCATAGTCGTTTTTCCATTATCAACTCTAAATCTACTTTGTTCTTTTATAGCATTTCTAGCCATATTTTCTCCCGTTTCATTACCTGGTTCTATATATGAAGTAATATTTTTCACTTCATATATTCCATTACTAAGCCCATCATTCTGAACTATAGCAATATTATCAGTTTCATCACCTCTTGTTGCTGCATATATAGTATCTGTAATTCCCCCTAATAACATAGATGTGACAAGTGCATATCCTAAAATTTTATTAATTTTCTTTCTACCCAAAATTTAATCCCCCTCTGTCTGTTTGATTTTCACTTTCTATTGAAAATAATTATCATTAATGTTAATATACTTATATTATCATAGATTTTTACGAATGTTTTTCTCTATATTCGGATTTTTTTCAATATATTAGCTTTAAAAAGGGGGATTTTTTGTGATATTTTTAAAATCTGCACTTATAGATTTTTATAATTGTTGTGAAATGCCCATACGAGTAGTTGATAATAACATGAATATTTTGTGTGAAGTTGGCTATTCTTCATTTTACGACTACATATTTAATGAACTTAATCTAAATAGTAAATTTACTCGTTCTTATAAAAAACATGAAGAAAATGATAGCTTATTACTTACCTTTGAAAACAATATTTCCTTTTACTCATTACTAAACTATAGTTCAATTGATAAAAACCTAATCTTTATAATAGGACCTTTGTATCTTAAAGAGAATTTAAACACTTCTGATAATTTAGAGTTGTATCCTACTATCGGTTTAAAGAATAAACAATCTTTAAAATACTACAATAAACTTTTAAATATTATCTTAGATGATAAAATGCAGGATTATTCTAATATTTCATATTCTCCTTATGTATCTCGTGCTATAGAATATATAGAAGAAAACTATTTTAAAGATATCTCAATAGACTCTTTATGCTCAGAGTTTAAAATTAATAAAACTTACTTTTGTAATATTTTTAAAAATGAAACCGGAAAAACATTTATTAGCTTTTTAAACAACTATAAAATTGAAAAAAGTAAAGAATTATTAAAGAATTTAGATTTGTCACTATTAGATATAGCTAACCAGATTGGATTTACTAATCAGAGCTATTATTGTACTGTATTTAAAAAATTTACTAACCAAACACCTTTAAAATACAGGGAATCCTTATTTAAAAATTAATATGTTGGACAAAAAATACTACTAGAGTATCTAGTAGTATTTTTTATATTGAAATTTATTTATTTTACTAATTCTACTGTTTCCTTAGCTATCATAAGCTCTTCATTTGTTGGAACAACATAAGCTTTGATTTTTGAATCAGAAGTTGATATTTCTGCAAGTTTTCCTCTAACCTTATTTTTTTCTCTATCTAAAGTTAAGCCTAAGAACTCTAAATTCTTTAAGCACTCTTCTCTAGTCTCCGGAGAATTTTCTCCTACACCAGCAGTAAATACTATTGCATCTACGCCCCCCATATTTACTATAAATGAACCTATCTCAGCTCTTATTCTATAATGGAATATATCTAATGCTAATTGTGCTCTTTTATCTCCTTCTGCAGCAGCATCCTCTATGTCTCTAAAGTCTGAACTAACACCTGAAATTCCTAAAACTCCTGATTTTTTATTTAAGTTTTCTGAAACTTCTTCTATACTGTACCCACATTCTTCAATTAAGAAAGGAATTATAGATGGATCTATATTACCTGATCTAGTTCCCATAGGAATTCCTGCAAGTGGAGTGAATCCCATAGTTGTGTCTATACACTCTCCCCCTTTAATTGCAGATATACTAGCTCCATTTCCTAAATGGCATGTTATTATTTTTAAATCTTTTATATCTCTTTCCATTGCTTCTGAAACCTTTTGTGATACATACTTATGTGAAGTTCCATGGAATCCATATTTTCTTATTTTATGCTTTTTGTATAAGTTATAATCTATGGCATATACATATGCTTTTTCTGGTAATGTTCCATGAAATGCTGTATCAAATACTGCTACCATTTTCTTATCTGGCATAACACTTTGACATGCCCTTATTCCAGTTATATTTGCTGGATTATGTAATGGCGCTAATTTGCTACATTCATTTAAATATTCTAAAACATCTTCATCTATTACTACTGAAGAAGAATACTTTTCTCCCCCATGAACAACTCTATGACCTACTGCCACAATTTCATCTGTAGATTCAATAACTCCAACCTTTGAATCTTTTAAGGTATCCAATACTATATCAATAGCTTCTTTATGATCAGCTATTTCCTTTTCAATTATATATTTTTCCCCTATAGTATTTTTTTGAACTAATCTTGATTGGTCAAGCCCTATTCTTTCAACCAAACCACTTATGATATCCTTTTCATTAACCATATCAATTAATTTATACTTTAATGATGAACTTCCACAATTTATTATAAGTATTTTCATGTCTTTCCTTCTCCTAAACCTAAAATTAATTTAAACGTTTAAACTACATCAATCTTATATTCAATTTTATATGGAAATCTAATTGTTTTCAATAATAAATAAAAAGATTTTTTGTAAATTCTTACTATATTTGTACTAATCAAAATATTTTATTACTATAATACAAAACAAACTGTAAAATGAGCACTATAAGAAGTATTTTTATATAAAATATGGAGCTGTATCAAAATAAAATTTAATACAACTCCAAAGGAATCTATTCTTAATAAAACTATAAATATTCACTACGAAAACTAAAAAAATATATATTTTTAACTTCGTTCTATTTTAACCTTGCTTCCACCAAGCCCTGCTTCTGCTGAAGTTAGCATAAGTTTTACTGGGACTCTATTCTTTATAGATTCAACATGACTTATTATACCAACAGATAACCTCTCATGATGTAATCTCTCTAATGAACTCATAACAACATCAAGAAGGTTGTCATCTAAAGTTCCAAATCCCTCATCTAAGAAGAATAACTCTAATGGTGCAGTACCCTTTAACTGTATCTGTGATGATAGTGATAAGGCTAAAGCTAATGAAGCTAAGAATGTCTCACCACCAGATAATGTTGATGCATCTCTCTCAGCTCCCCCATTCTTATAATCTCTTATTATAAACTTACCATTCTCATCTACCTCTAATCCATAAACTCCATTTGTTATATCCTTAAGCTTTTTAGAAGCTTCTATTGAAATATATTTAAGCTGATTTGCTGCTATAAATTCCACAAATCTCTTACCTTTAAATAATTTTTCTAAATCACTTAGAAGTGCTAGTTTGTGTTCTTGCTTCGCTCTTATTTCAAGAATTTCTTTTTGCTCCTCAAGCTTAACCCTTATATTCTCCAATTCTGTCATAAGCTTAACTCTAAATTCTTGAATATCTTTTAATTCCTTTTCTCCAAATTCTTTTTTCTCTAGAATCTCATTCCACTGATCTTTAGATAAATTCTTTCCATCTAACTTCTTAGATAAAAGCTCTATATTACCTCTAACCTTAATTAAGGAATTATTGTACTCCTCAATAGTTTTCTTTAACTCAACTATCTCTGATCTTTTAATTTTGCTATTTTTGGCCTCCTCTATAGAAGTAAAGTTCTCTTCTTCTAAAGAAATTTTAACCCTGCCCTCAGCCTTTATTTTTCTATCTACTAAATCATTTAATGATTCTGTGGTCACAGCAAGTTCCTGATGCACTTCTTGGAACTTTTTATCTACTTCATCTTTCTGCTTTTCTAAGCTTAAATAATTTTTATCTATACTTTCTATTTCTTTTTCTATTGTCTCTAACAATAGTTTAAAGTTAATGTTTTCTACTGATTTATCTTCAGATATTATTCCTTTTAAGGATTCCCTAATCATTCGCTCTTTTTCTTTATATACTTGAACCTTACTTTCTAAAAGAGATTTCTCTTCAGCATATTTATCCTTTAGTTCTTCTACTGTTTTCCTTAAAACTTCTTTTTCATCTAATAATCTATTAACACTTTCTCTTAATGATTTTACTTCTTTTTCTAAAGCTGACTTTTCTCTATCTTTTTTTATGATACTTTCATTTTCGCTCTTGATGTCATTTATATTAAGTTCCTCTTTTATTGCTTCAAGCTTAGAGCTTTTCTCTTCTATACTCTTTGATATTACCTTTCTCTTAGCTCCTACTCCTTCTTTACTTATTATTTTCTCACATAAACTTACTTCTAATTTACCAAACTCTTGCTGAAGCTCATTTTTTTCTTCTTTTAGCTTTTCTAATGAGTTTTCCAGACTACTTTTAGATTCATTATATTTATCTATTTCTTCTTTTAACCTAATAAATTCTTTTTCTAATTTATTTAACTCCTCAACTTTAAATTCACCTAAATTTTCTATTGTCTTATTTATCTCACTTATATTTTTATCTTCATATTCTAAGCCATACTCTATTTTAGATAACTCTAAAGTAAGTTCTCTTAGCTTTTCATCTTTACTCTCAAGTAATTCTCTTTTCTCGTTTGAAAGTTCTAGACTTAACTTATCTATATTTTCTAATTCATGGTGAATGGATCCACAAACTGGACATGCCTCTCCTTCACCTAAATCTTCTCTTAACTTATGAGCTAACTCTTCAATCTCCAATTTTTTAACATAATCCTTTAGCTCCACAACTTCTTTATCTAATAATTCTCTCTTAGCTCCAAATACATTTAGAGATTTTTCATACTGATTTTTTTTCTTCAAAGCTTCATTTAAATTAATTTTTAAATCAGTATATTTACATAATCCTTCTTTATAAGTTGAAACCTTACTTTGCATTTCTAAAATCTTATTCTGATCTCCTGGACACCCTTTAATAAGCTCCTCTAAAGCCTTAGAAGTTCTATTTATTAAGCCAACTTTCTCATTCAATATATTTGATGCTTTTTCTTTTTTACTTGTAGCTTCTTTTATATATGAAATTAATTCTTCTTCTTCCTTTATCAATTCACTTTTCTGATTTAATTCTTTTTCGTAATCATTTAAAATAAATAATCCTCTGTTTATTTTCTCTTTAAATGTTTCTTCAACAAAAAGCTCATCAATTCTATCCTCTCTTATCTTTAATCCCTCTGCTATTTGCTTTTCTTTTGCATCTAACTCATCAAATTTAATCTTATTTTTATTAAACTCTTCTAATGTGGCCTTATATTTAGCTTTTATCTGTACGCCTTCATTTTTTATTTGAAGTAAAATATTTTTTTCTTTTTCACTTTCAATTAATTTTTCTCTTTTTAAATTTAAGCTCGGTAATACTTCTTCTCTAGTTTTTTTAGCGATTTCAAACTTTTCAAGACTTTCTTTTTTCAGCTCTTCTAATTGATTTAAACTTTTTTGTAAGTTTTCAAGTTTAAATTGTGATTTCTTTATGGTCTCTAAAATTTCCTCAAAACTTTCTATAAAAACAGCTATTCTTTCAGCTCTTTCTCCAGCATCAACCTTTACTTTAATACTCGTAATTTCTTTCTCTCTAGAAATTAGATCCTCTTCTTCTTTCTTCTTAGCCTCAAGCTCTATCTGAGTATGCCAAAGTTTCTCTGCAGCCTCAAATTCTTTTATTAGTTTTTTAAACTCTTTTTCTTGCTTTACTATTTCACCATTTAATTTATCTATTTCTTCTGACTTTTCCTTTAATGCCTCTTCACTAACTCCTTCATAGCCTTTAAGTTGTCCTTCTAAAACATTCATTTTATCTTTTTCTTTTCTTATTTCAGAATTTAACTTTACGCTAAGATCATCTCCATATTTTCTTAAGTTAAATAATCTTTCAAGCATATTTCTTCTTTCTTTACCTTCTAACTTAAGAAACTCACTAAACTTTCCTTGTGGCAATACAACAGTTCTCATGAAATCATCTAATTTTAGTCCTATTATTTCTTCACACTTAGCTGTCACAGCCTTTGCTTTATCCTCTAAAACCTCATCTAATCCATTGGTTATATCTATTATTTTAGAAGATTTATTTCTTATTCCACCGGTCTTATTATCTCTTTTAAACTCTCTATCAACTCTATATTTTTTTACTTCTTTTCCTGCAATCTGAAATTCATAACTTACATAAACTCCATCACAGTTTGTATTTATATAATTTGAGCTCTTTCTAGCTATATCTCCATATAGAGCTAGTGTAATTCCATCTAAAATTGTAGATTTACCACTTCCAGTAGGACCAAATATACCAAAAAGCCCTCTCTCTGTTAACTTTTCAAAATCTATAGTTTGCTTATCTATAAAACTATTTAATCCCTTTATCTCAAGCTTAATTGGCTTCATCCTCATCCCCCTCTTCCTTAACAATATCAAGTAATAGTTCTAATAAATCCTCCTGAGGTTTAACGCCTCTTTCCTTAACATAAAAATCAACAAATAATTCTTGGAATGACTTTTCTGAGAAATTATTTTCCTCTAACTCTTCTTCCTCTAATGTTATCTTTGGAATTATTTCTATAATATCATCCTTAAGCTTTTTCATAGCTTTTATCTCATCTTCTCTAATATATCTATCTGTTTTAATCTCTAAATAAACCCAACAGCTTCTTCCTTTATTTTCATCACACATATCAATAGCTTCCTCTATACTATTGCATTTCCAAATCTCTATTGGCTTATAAACTTTTAAGTCAATATCCTCTATATTAGCTTCCTCATTAGCCCTTACATCCACAATAAAGCATTTCTTTTGAAAACTTATTTCTTTTTTATTGTATTGAATTGGTGATCCAGCATATCTAACCTTTCGATCTGTTCCTGGTAAAATCATCGGCTTATGAATGTGGCCTAAAGCAATATACTGAGCCTCTTCTAAAGGTAAGCATTCCTTATCAACTATAAAGCTTCCTCCAAGCTCTATATTTCTCTCAGAACCAGTATTCTCAGCACCTGTAGTAAACAAATGTGAAACTGCCAAGTTTATAGTATCTTCCCTAAAATTCACTTTTAATGAATCAAATAAATTCTTTATTCTCTCACTATAACTCTTAACCCTATCTTCTGTTTCATCCATAGCTCCATATAAAACTTCATTTAATCTCTTCTCACTTGGATATGGAACTGTTAAAATAACTGCTTTCTCCCCGCCAATTTCAATTTCAACAAAACCTTCACCAGAATTTAAAACCTTATTTTCTCCATATTCTCCAATTTCAATAACACTCTTTGGAGTACCAACCATCATAATTCCATGTTCTCTTGCTAAAGGTCCCGCAGCAACTAGCCTTTCTGGATTATCATGATTCCCTGATATAATCAAAATCATTCTTTCTCCATTTGAAGATATCTTTTTTAATGTCTCATAAAACATTTTTTCTGCTCTAGCCGGTGGGTTACTTGAATCATAAACATCTCCAGCTATTATTACTAAATCAATATCATTATTTTTCACTATTTCAACAAAGTCATTTAAGAATTCTTCTTGCTCATCCATACGACTTAGTCCTTCTAAATTTTTTCCTAAATGCCAATCGGCAGTATGCAGTATTCTCATACTCCTCGCTCCTTATTCGTAATAAATTTAATTTATTTAAACAACCTATATTCATTTATCTAATATAAAACTTTATAATTACTAAAACTTAATTAAAAATTATCTTTATAAAAATTATATAATAATTTATTAGAGAAGCCTAACCTCTTGTATAAATAGTTATCATTTAATTTTAGATAATATATTTAATTATTATTAATAAAATCACTAATTGTTATAATAGTTTTATTAATAGTAATTATTTTTAAATAACAACTAGTCCAAAATTTAATTTATAAGTACTTTTCTTGATAAATTTAAAGTTTTATCCCTTTTATGAACACAATTCGTTAATTTCTCAAATTTGATAGTTAATCTTCTTAGGAGTATATTAAAAACATAAATGAGGTTGCTACAACTTATTAAGTTATTTACCTAATATCTTATAGAGCCTTTAAATAAATTTAAGAGGTGATTCAAATGAATTCATTCATGATGGATATAAAAAATAATAGTAACGATTTACATGATGTAGCTGAAAAAACAGGTTTCTTAAAAAGATTATTAGAAGGAAAAGCTTCAAAAGAATCTTATGCCGAATATCTTTTTAACCTTTATGAAATTTATAAAGCAATTGAAATTAATTTAGAAAAAAATGATAAAAATGAAGTAGTTAAAAATTTTACTACCAAAGAAGTTTATCGTTCAGAAGCAATATATAAAGATTTAACTTTCTTATTAGGTGAAGGTCTTCATACTATAAGACCATTACCTTCAACAAAAGCTTATGTAGCTAGAATAAATGAATTAGGTGAAATTTCTCCAGAACTTTTAGTTGCTCATGCTTACACAAGATACCTTGCTGATTTATTTGGTGGTAGAACAATATATAAAATGATAAAAGATTTCTATAAAATAGAAGATGAAGGTTTAAACTACTATCAATATGAGGCTCTTGAAGAAGGAGAAGGTATGAAAGGTTTCATAATGGATTATCATAATAAACTTAATACTATTGAGCTAAATGACCAAATGAAAGAAAAATTCATAAACGAAGTTGCTAATTCTTATATTTATAATATTTCTATTTCTAATGAATTAGATTTTGTTAAATATAATAACTAATATATAGCCAACAAAATTTCAAACTAATTTCTTAAGTAAGCTAGATTTTAAAATCTAGCTTACTTTTTATTTCATAAAAATAAGTACAACTTAATATCATATCTATAGTGAACTAATTTAGAGCTATGATTTAAAATCATAGCTCTTACCCTAGTAATGCCCTCTACCGATTGATTATGCCCGTTACCTATCGGTAATATTTTTTATGAGGTCTTTTCATTTGTATACTTCCCTATTTTCAAAATTTATAATCATATTTGATAAATAAAATTATAATAATTTTATTTATATTTTCATGTTTTAAGATAAGTATTTGTAAATAATATTGACTTTTTATTGATATTTTTTAAACTACTGTTTATAATAGATTTTGCTAAAAAAGAATAAAATTATTAGGAGGTTATCTTTATGAAATTTAATCTTAGTGCTACATACGAAAAAGTATTAACTTGGTTAACTACTAATGGTGTTAAATTAGTTATAGGTCTTGTTTTACTTTATATTGGATGGAAACTTATAAACAAACTAGTTAAAATCTTAGTTAAAATACTTAAGCAAAGAAATATAGATGCTACACTAACATCATTTGCTGAAGCATTCTGTGACATATCATTAAAAATTCTCTTAGTAATTACTTTAATGAGTTACGTTGGATTTGATGTCGCTGGATTAGCTGCTCTTATCGCCTCAGCTGGATTAGCAGTTGGACTTGCCTTACAAGGAAGTTTATCAAACTTTGCAGGTGGAGTAATAATTCTTTTACTTAGACCTTTCAGAGTTGGAGATTTTATAGAGGCTGCTGGATATACTGGAACAGTTGAAAAAATAACTGTTTTCTATACTCATTTAGCAACTCCAGATAATAAGGAAATATTAATTCCAAATGGAACTTTAGCTAATGGAAGTCTTATAAACTACTCTGCTAAAGAAACTAGAAGAGTTGATTTAGTCTTTGGTGTTGGTTATGATGACGATATTATAAAAGTAAAAAATGTTTTATGGGATGTAATAAATAAAAATGAATTAATCTTAAAAAATCCAGAACCTTTCGTTGGTATAAGTGAACATGGAGCTAGCTCAGTTAACTTTGCAGTTAGAGTGTGGTGTAAAAAAGAAGATTATTGGACAATCTATTTTGATCTATTAGAACAGGTTAAACTAAGATTTGATGATGAAAAAATTAGTATTCCATATCCTCAAATGGATGTACATTTAACTAAATAATTATAAATGAAAAAAGCCTAAACTAAATGCACCAATTAATGCATTTAGTTTAGGCTTTTATCAATCCTACCACACTAAATCCTAAAGATTATCTTGATTTCATTATAACGTTTTCAAAGATGCTTGTCAATATTTAAATTCAAAATATTGACATAGTTTATTTTTAATTTATTTAATCTCACTTTAAAACTTTAATACAAATACATATCTTCTATATATCTTGTTAAATCGTAACTACTTAAAAGTTTATCATTATAATCTATAACTTCACCATTATGAATATAAAACTCTAAATTCTCCTTACTTATTATATTAAAATTTAAGTCTGCTAGAAACCATGTTGCTTCATTTTCATCTCCAAAGTAACTTCCTACAGGTATTTCAGTAAATTTATAATAAGTTTTTCCGTTTATACAATAAGAGCTTTCATTATCAAAAATTAAACAAGTATCCTCATGAAATCTTTTAGTAGTACTTATTGGCTTAACTATATAACCTGCTGAATTACTAAAATCTTTATTTTCATCATACTCTAATCCCTTATTTCTTCTATACTGAACATAATATTCTTTTCCAGCCTTCTGTATACTTCTAACATCAGATGCAACTTCATTATTCTCTAAGTATATATTAAGAAGCGCTAAATTCTTTTCATCAGAACTTAGATTGCTTAAACTTTTATCTTCCCCAACTTCTCCAAAGTTTCTCTTTAATTCTATACTCTTTTCAATATCTTCAATATCTTCCGCTATATTATTATCTCCTAGCTTCTTATTTTCTCTTTTTAAGATATTAACAACTATTTCTGCATTTCCTAAATCATCATGATTTATGTAAGTTTTTGCTTCAAATACTTTAGCTTCCAAATCCTTAATTTTTGAATTTTTCAAATCACCTTTGCCGACTACAGCTATACTAGCAACTAAAACACTTATTATTCCTATTAGAAGGAATTTTTTCATTTTTATCCCCCACTTTTATCACAGTATATTTATGCTATTTTTCTCGTTGCACTTCTTCTATTAGTTTTATATTGTTATCCTCATAATTATTCATTTCTGAATTTGTACCCTTAAAAGTCAAATCTTTTACATACCAATCCTTACCTTCGAAATAATTCTTATACTTATTATCTTTAAAGACAAAACCATGTCTTGCTAATATCTCTGCCTTTATTAACCCTAAGTATAATTATCATACTTCTCAAGTTCTTCCTTAGTTAAATTTCTACTATAACTATCTGGAATTATATACCCTATAAGCTCATTATACTTTGCATCATCCTTAAAATACGCATCTGCTGAATTACCACTTCTAAATTCACTAGGTAAAGTATCTTTTCCACTTTCCTCTAATGCTTCTTTTAATTTATCATAATTCTTATATTCTTTTATATTATAACCACTATTTTCGGCTTGTCTCAAATAATATGCACATTGACTATAATTATTCATATCAAAAGCATCTTCAGCTTTATCCTTATATACTTTCATAACTATTCTTTTCTTATCATCTGCCTTTAAATTACTCACATAAGGAATAACTTTTTCAACATTATCATTTCCCTCTAAACTATCATAAATATCATCAACAACACCAGTAGTATATTTTAAACCTAAGGCTTTATTATAATATTCCAACTGACTTCTTTCAATATCAGCTTTCTTCCCTCTCATAACATAGTAATCATACATTATATCTTTTCTAAAAAGCAAATAAGAAACTCCTACTATCAACACTACTATAGTAATTATACTCACTCTTTTCTTTAACTGTTTTTTATTCACCTTCGCTTCCTCCATCTTACTTCTTCCTTAGAATAAATCATCTTTATTTACAAGCCTATTTCAAAATAAATTTTAAAGGAGTTGTATCAAAATAACTTTTTAATAAAGCTTACAAACAGTATGAAGAGAATATGTTTGTAAGTTTTATTGTTAAATTTTGATACAACCCCTTGTTTACTATTTAGCAAAATCAAAATTATCTTCTTTAAAGCTCTCCATATGTTTATAAGTATTTCTTATTAGTTTCTCTAATCTTTCAATACTTTCATCATTTTTCTTCATAGCTTCTTTTATATCTTCTAAACCACTTTCTTTATCAGCTAAAATTTCTTCCAATTCAGCAATTGCCTCTAACTCTCCCTCAAAAGCTTCAGATTCCTTTGCTTCTTCTAATAATTTTTCTTCCAAGCTCTTTATATTTTTATTAACTTCTAATTTATTTAATTTATATTTCCATGTATCCATTGAGAAAATATTCTTTATAAACCCTCTATCTTTTAGGCTATGTTCCTCAGAAACCTCTATAAGATTCTTCTGATTTATTGCTCTGTTATACTCTTCATATCCCTCAAATTCCTTTATATTTTCAGAATTAAAAACACACTCTTTAAACATATCCCAATGAGCCTTTATAGATTTTTCAGTATTGTCCTTCTCTGCTACAAATTTTCTCTCATTTGAAATTAATATTTCTTTTTCTTCCTTAAACTCATTTAAGTTCTTCTCAAGATTATTTTTCTCAGATAGAATTTTATCAAATTTTTCTTTTTCCTCTACCCAAGCTTCAACTAGCTGATTATAATATACTTTTTCTCTTCGTTCTTTTCTTAATATTTTATTTGATATACTAATTTCCATAACAAATATAGGTACTAATATTTCTCTTGTAAGCTTAAATTCCTTTAATAAAATTACCAATAATAAAGGTCCTATATATGCTCTTAACATATCATGGCGAGTTCTAAATTCATAAAAATCAAAGTCCTTTTGAAAAGCTACATATATCGAAAAAATAGATTTTATAACAAACTCAGAGCTTTCATTAGCTCCACAATCTAAAGCAGCCTTTAAAAAATTAACCTGATTAATCCTTATATTCTCCTTTATAGCCCCTTCAGATATATCCGAAAAATTCATCTTATTTAATATAACTTTTCTCTCATCTAAGGGTACTGTTCTTAATGCTTCATAAATTATATTTGTAACCTTAATACTATTATCTTCAACCTTATTTATATCAGATGATAAACTATTCATTATAACTATAAGGTAATAGTTTATTATTGCTTCTAACTTATCAACCTTTCCATTAAATCCATCTCTTCTCTCAATAGTAAAGTATGCCTTTTCTACTATACTATCTAATGACTTATTGAATGTAGCCTTATCATTTACAGCAGCAGATGGAGTATTTGTAAGCTTTAATAATATATAATATAACTTAAGTTTTAAATAACTATCTGAATATTTTTTAAGCTCCTCAACTTCTTTTTCAACAAATTTTATAAATTCTTTTCTTTGTGACTTTAAAAAAATACTCTTTGATTTATTTAAAATTATACTTCCTAGACTCATACTCTTTAAAAAAGCATATACAACTCTTAACTCATATCCTTGAAGAGATAAAAAACCCTTATAAAAGTCAGGATATTTACTATTACTCCCTTCTAAAGAATCATCTTTCTCTACATACTTCATAAGCTTTGTTTGAAGTTCTTTAAAATTATTTAAAGCATCCTGCAATTCTTTTTCCTTTAGAGCTAGAGCAAATGCTAACCCCTCTTTTTCTTCTTTAACATTTTTCAATAAGTCTTCAAGTTCCTCTAATTTTTTTTCATCACCTTTGTTAGTCTTAATCTGTTTTTCTAAGCTAATTATAAACTTTTCTTTATTTTCTAATATTTTTTTATCAATAGCTAAATCACATTCACTTTCCTTTAAACTCTCTGGAGTTATAAAGTTGTAGCTTTCTTCTAGACTTATCTCTTTTGTAACATTTTTCAAATACCAAATAAGTATTTCATGAACCTTTTTTAAAGCTGATAAAGTCTCATGCTCCTCTTCTAAATTAAAGTCTAACTCTTTATTAGCACTTTTATCGCCCTTAACTCTTAAATAATCTCCATATTCAATTACCCAACTTGGCACATGATCCTTTAAATTATTTAAGGTTTTTCTAAAATTAACCTCTTTATTATCATCACTTCTAAGTTCATATTTTTCTTCTAATTTCACGCACAAATCTTCAACTACCATTCTAGAACCTACATACGTTAAAAGAGCATGAGTCTCCCATGCTTTCTCAGCGTTCTTTAATAGGTCATAATATTTTTCAATACTTGTTTTTAATATAAAATCAAAGTTTGTACTTCTTTTACTCTCCATAATTTCCCCTCTAGGTCTTAAAATTTTTAAAATATTATTTCTTATTATCCTTGAATAAATCAAACATGCCCTTTAAGAAAACTTGCGCTTTTTTATCCTCAAGCTTTCTAAACTTATTATTAAAATATTTATTAGTAGAATTAATTCTATTATTTATTCTATTTATATCCTTTTTTATGTCCTCAATGAAAGTTTTATGTTTAATTATATAATTATATTCTTCATAACATAAATTTAAAGTGTGAAATGATTTTCTAATCATAAATATTAGAACTAAAGCTATTATTATTCCTAATACAGAAATAATTCTAGCAGTATTGTTATAATACTGACTATAATCTTCAATCATTCTAGCTATAAAACTACTTGTTAATATTGTTTTTATATTTTCAATTGATATTAATACTACATAAATTATAAAATATGCTATACCTAAACATTTAATTCTAGAATATATAAGTTTTTCAAAGGATGATTTTTCTTCATAAGTAGTATCTATACTATCAACAGAAGAAACCATATCATTTATTCCAGATACAACTAAAAATAAAGCTATTATACTCATAATATATATGTCTAACGATTTATGAAGACCATAATCACTTCCAAAAAACTTATACCCAATTACTCCTAGTACGGTATATCCTATTATAACTTTAAAATCTCCTAATATAAATTTCTCTTTTATTATTTTTATCTTAGATACTATAAAAACTACCAGTAAAAGTAATACTGTCTTCACAATTATCTCTCTATGTATAAACGCAAAATTAAATATCTCTTCTAAAAAGTTTTTGTTATTTATACTAGCATTCATTCTTCCAATAGTATCTAATATTATAAATAACATAGGTATTAATATTATTAATATAGATATTTCTTTATATGTACTAAATCGTTTTTGCTCTATATTCATACGCCACCTCCATCCTTACAAGTTTATAAATATTTTGTAAACTCTAATATATATTATATACCTTTAGATTTATTGTTAAAATATTTAACATAGAAAAAAAGTTATGAAGTAACTATGATACTACCCCATAACTTTTACTACTAAACCTAGTGTTAGTAAGCAACACTATAATTATTTAAAAAACCTATTTTTTCTCCATCTAGATACATCTCTCCACGTTTTCCTATAAATCCTCTTTTGCCTTCTATATATACAATTCCATTGGGTGCCATAACTCCTGCATATCTACCATCTAGGTATATACATCCATCAGTATCTATCAACCCTCTTCTGTTGTTTAGATAAAACTCTTTAATACACGCTTCTCTCATTCTAAGCATATATAGCCCCCCAATTATATATTTCTTGTGTAGATTATATTCTTTACATACATAAATTAGTACAAAAAAGGCCTAGATCTATAAAAAATCTAAGTCTTTTAAATTTATTTATTTTCTACTATTATATCCTTAGGTTTTATCATCTCTATAGATCTTAATTGATCTTTATGTCTTCTATATAAAGTCAAATCTCCCTTAAACAAAAACTTAGTTAGTAAGCTCTTATTAATAAGTACAACCATAAGCAATGGTATTAATACACCTATTATAGTAAACATAATATATCCAAATCCGAACATATCCATAAATAGTGTTGCTACTTGCTTATGAAGATACATTATTATAAGCGAATTTGCACCTATTATGGTAAACAACCTTTTGTATTTTAAATTACTAAGTTGATAGCTTATTGAAAGTATAAATACTGTTATTGTAACTGGCATTAATAAATCAAATATTGGATTTTGATATAAAGAATATTTTATGTTTAAGTAATAGTAAACACCTTTATCTATATTGATTACGCATAAAACAACAATTCCAATAAAAGATGCTATAAGAGTCATTGTAGACTCAAATATCTTTTGAATATTTTTCTTAGTTATATAATATCCTATAGCATAATAAGGTAAAGTTATTAATACAGTATCAAGATTCCAAATAACAAATTGTTTGTGAGTTATATCTGTTATATCTGAAGGCACAAATTTCATTGAGTACATATGCGCTACAATATAACTTAATGTACATACAACAAATAACATTCTTGGCTTTAGATGCTTATTTAATTTATCAAACAATACTTTTGTTACAAACATAACCGGTATAAACCAAAATACTCCCCAAGTAGCCTTTCCACCATAAGCATACTTAGCTATTTCCTGAATAAATCCATCTATACCAAAGTGTCCATGATAATACATCATATAATTAAATCCTATATCAACTAATGAGAATATTGCATATGGAACAAAAAACTTTATTGCTTGTTCCTTAACAGATATTCCTCTCTTATAAAGCATCCCACTTATTATAAAGAATGCAGGCATATGGAACCAATATAAATACCATGCTGGATCAAAAGGTGCATGACATAACACAACACTTATTATAAGAATTCCTTTTGCTATATCTAAATAGTCTAATCTTTTCTTTTGTTTTAAATCAGTGTTCATATTTTTTCTCCTACTCATAATTATAATATTGATATTACCCCCTATTTATTTTGCCCGTAATTTATATAAATATGAAAATATATCAATTAATAATCTAAAAATAATTAAACAATTAATATAATACTTTTATATTGGAACTTTAGTTTGAAATTTATATGAATTTTAATTTAAATAAATATAAACTTTATAGTATATATAAAAAAAACAAGCTCTATATAGCTTGTTAAACCATATAGAACTTGTTATTTATAAACTATTTATTTTACTATCTTTTTATTAACAATAACTGCTAAGACTAAGCTTAGTATCATTAATCCAATACCCAAAATTAAAATTACTCTTTCTGATAATAATCCTCCTGTCTTAGGAAGAGTTGTAATATTATCATCACTTTTATCTTCAGTATGAGGAGTCTCTATGATTTTATCCCCTGGAGCTTTTGTGTTTTTAACTGTAAATTCTAACTTTTGATTATCTTCTTTAACTTCAAATTTAATAGCTGTCTTGTCTAAAGTATATCCATTTGGAGCTTTTGTTTCTTCATATGTATAGTTTCCATATGATAAATTATCAAACTCTAGAATTCCATCTTTATCAGTCATTCCTGTAGCAACTATATTTCCTATAGAATCTTTAATAGTGAACTCTGCCCCTTCAAGTACTTTATTACTTTCAGAATCAACCTTAACTATTTTGATTCCACCTTTTATCATATCATTCTTAGCTGTAAATTCTAAGATTTTTTCATTATCAGTTATTTCGAATTTAACTGGTGTATTATTTAATAAATATCCTTTTGGCGCCTTTGTTTCCTCGTAAGTGTAATTTCCATATGGTAGGTTGTTAAATTCTACAATTCCCTCTTTATTAGTAGTTTGTGTATCTACAACTTTTCCTTCTGAATTTTTAACAACAAACTCTGCACCTTCAAGAAGTTTATTATTCTCAGAGTCTACTTTTATTATTTTGATTCCACCTTTGATAATAGCATTTTTAGCTGTAAATTCTAATGTTTTTCCATGCTCTGTTAACTCAAATGGAACACCTTGTGAATTTAATATATATCCTATTGGTGCTTTAACCTCTTCATATGTATAATCTCCATATGCTAATCCTGATACAGTTGCTACTCCTTGTTCGTCAGTAGTTACTGTTTGCATTAAATCACCTTGTGAGTCTCTTATCGCAAATATAGCTCCTGCCAAAGCATTTCCTGTCTCTGAATCTACTTTAGTTATTTGAATATCACCTTTTATTAGATCATTCTTAGCTGTAAAACTTAAAACTTTATTATTATCAACTATTGAGAAATTTACTTTTGTTGAATTAATTAAATATCCTTCTGGAGCTTTTGTTTCTTCATATGTGTAATCTCCATATGGTAGGTTATTAAATTCTACGAGTCCATCCTTATTAGTAGATTGTGTAGAAATTACCTTTCCATCTGAATTCTTTATAGTAAATTCTGCTCCTTCAAGAGGATTTCCAGTTTCAGAATCAATCTTAGTTATGTTAACTCCACCTTTTATAATATTATTCTTAGCAGTAAACTCTAAAATCTTATTATTTTTTGCTATTGAAAAATTAACCGGTGTACTATCTAATTGATATCCTGTTGGTGCCTTTGTCTCTACAAATGTGTAATCACCATATGGTAAATTATTAAACTCGGCAATACCTAATTCATTTGTATCTTGTGTATTTACTACATTACCATTAGAATCTTTTACTTGGAAAGTAGCCCCTTCTAAAACTTTATTATTTTCAGAGTCTACTTTTGTTATTTTAATTCCACCTTTTATCTCAGTATTTTTAGCAGTAAACTCTAATGTTTTACCATGCTCTGAAACCTTAAATGGAACTACCTCTGTGCTTAATATATACCCAGTTGGAGCCACAACCTCTTGGAATGTATAATCTCCATAAGTTAAACCTGATATAGTAGCTATTCCTTGTGCATCAGTAGTTACTGTTTGAACTAACTTTCCTATTGAATCTTTTATATCAAACTTGGCCCCTGCTAAATTATCTCCTGTCTCTGAATCAACCTTTGTTATTTGCATATTACCTTTTATTGGATCATCTTTAGCTGTAAATTCAATTACTCTACCGTTTTCTAGTATTGAAAATTCAACAGGTGTTTTGTCTAGTAAATATCCTTCTGGAGCTTTTATTTCTGTAAATGTATAATCTCCATATGGTAAATCACCAAAATCAACTACTCCATTCTCATCAGTAGTTTTTATTCCCATTGATATTCCTGAACCATTTTTAACTTCAAATTCTGCTCCACTTAAAACTGCACCTGTTTCTGAATCAACTTTTGTTATCTTCACTCCACCATGTATTTTTCCGTTAGCAACTTGTATATTTATTGGTGTAGTTTCTCCTGAAATAATAGTAAATTCTTTTTCAATATCACTTTTTATGTATCCTATTGGTGCATCAACTTCAACTAATTTATAGGTTCCTGGCACTAGCTTTATTGATGCTACTCCATCAGCATTTGTAACTAATATTCCATCAACATTATTAGTTAATTTATTAACCACTTCAAACTTAGCACCTTCTAATTTTATATTAGCATTTGCTAAATCAACCTTTGTAATTTGTACTTCACATTGATCCTTATTATTGTAAGCTCTATATGAAGAAATTTCATTGTTTTGACTTATCTTAAAGGTAACAGGATTTGTATTTAATAAATATCCACTTGGGGCTTTTGTTTCCTCATATGTATAAGTTCCATATGGTAAATTATTAAATTCTACAACTCCATTTTCATCTGTAATCTTTGTATCAACAACATTTCCACTTGAATCTTTAACTACAAAAGTCGCTCCTTCTAAAATCTTGTTAGTTTCAGAATCATATTTTGTTATTTTGATACCACCTTTAATGATATTATTTTCAGCCGTAAATTCTATTATTTTATCATTCTCTGTTATTGAAAACTTAACTGGTGTTTCATCTAAAATATATCCTATAGGTGCAGTTATCTCTCTGAACGTATAATCACCATATGGTAAATTGTTAAACTCTACTGCTCCATTGTCTCCAGTAGTCTGTGTTTCAACTAAATCACCATTAGCAGTTTCAATCATAAACTCTGCACCCTTAAGAGGATTCTTATTTAAAGAATCAATTTTTAATATTTTGATTCCTCCAACTATATTATTATTTTCTGCTTTAAACTCTAGTACCTTATCATTTTCTGTTATAGAAAATTTAACTGCCGTAGGGTTTAAAACATAGCCTTTTGGAGCTTTTGTTTCCACATACGTATAATTTCCATATGGTAAATTATCAAACTCAACTATTCCCTCTTTACCTGTAGTCTGTGTACCTACTACAACTCCCTCTGAATTTTTTATTTGGAATGTAGCATTTTCTAAAACATCTCCAGTTTTAGAATCTACCTTAGTTATTTTTATTCCACCTTTTATAAGATTATTATTAGCTGTAAATTCTACAATCTTATTATTTTCTGCTATAGAAAAACTAACTGGTGTACTATTTAATTGATATCCTATCGGTGCCTTTGTTTCCTCAAATGTATATTCACCAAAAGGTAAATTGTTAAATTCTGCAATTCCATCTTCTCCAGTAGCTTGTGTTCCAACTACATTTCCATTTGAATCCTTAACGTTGAAAATTGCTCCCTCTAAGACCTTTTTAGTTTCTGAGTCTACTTTAGTTATTTTTATTCCGCCCTTTATTTTAGTATTCTTAGCTGTAAATTCTAATGTTTTTCCATGCTCTGATACTGTAAAAGGAATTTTTGATGAGTCAATTCCATAACCAATTGGTGCCTTTACTTCTTGGAATGTATAGTCTCCGTACTTTAATCCAGATAAGGTAGCAACACCTTGCTTATCTGTTGTTATAGTATCAACTAAGTTATTTTCTGAATCTCTTATTTCAAACTTAGCACCTACTAATTCATCTCCTGTTTCTGAATCAACCTTATTTATTTGAATATCCCCTTGTATTGGATCATCCTCAGCAGTAAAAGTTAATAGCTTACCATTTTCAGTTACTTCAAAGTTAACTTTAGTTGTATCTAAAACATAGCCCTCTGGTGCTTTTGTTTCTTCATATGTATAACTTCCATAAGGTAGATTATCAAATTCTACTAATCCATCTCCATTTGTTTCTTTTGTCTCAGATATTTTTCCATCTAAACTTTTAACTGTAAATTCTGCTCCTTGTAACTTCTTATTATTGTCTGTAGAATCTACTTTTGTTATCTGGATATTACCCTTAATTTTATTATTGACTATAGTCTTGTTTAAAGTCTCACCAGCAACTATATCAACATTTTCATCAGATGCTACAATATATCCTTTAGGTGCTTCATTTTCAACAATTGTATAAGTTCCAGCTTTAATATTATTAAAGCTAACTAAACCATCTTGACTTATTCCAGTTACGATAACTTTATCACCCTGCATTAAGCTAAACTTAGCTCCATCAAGTAAATTTCCATTTTCATCAGTTTTTTTAATTATCAAATTACCTGTAGTCGGTACTAATTCATCTTCAGCTACTACATTAACTGTTTTACTATTCTCAGTAACTTGAAATGTTATAGGAGTATTATTTATTTTATATCCTTCTGGTGCCTTTTTCTCAACTAATTGATAACTTCCATAAGGTAACTCTAATATTATTGGTTCCGTTGATAATGTTGTAATATCTCCAACAATATTTCCATAAACATCTTTTACTGATTGACCTTCACTATTTTGTACTGAATAAACAGCTCCAGCCAACATTGTTTGAGTTTTATCACCTTTTTCAATTTTAATTATATTCACTTTTGGATTCTTTTTAGTAGAAACCTCTTCTGTAGGATTTCCATTTACATAAGCAACATTTGTCACTGTATCTCCAGGTTGAACATTCCTCATACTAGCTTCTATTGTAATATGAGCATCATCCCCAGGATTTATATTTGATTTATCATTAATAATAGTTAATACCCTAGTATTCTTATCATATGATGTAGTAAATTGATTTGTAGAAGTAATTTTTATATCAGCTAATCTTGAATCTAAAGTATCTGTAATACTCATAGTTCCCTTTATAAAAGTTCCATAAGAATCAAATTTTATCTGATACTCAATATTTTGGTCATCAGCATTATTTGTGACATTTGTCTTATTTACCATCTTGTGAACATTTAATGCTCCTGCATCTGATCCAAGCTTAGCAGTTGAACTTGAATTTGACTCTGTATTGTCATGATATAAAGTTGCATTATTAACATAACTTGGTTCATTAGATATTACTAATGTATTATATGTTAATGAATATTGCTCATATGGTATATTTCCAAAGTTTATTTCTAAAGAATTATTCGTTGCTTTTGCTATACCTCTTTCAAAGAAATCCTTAGTAACATCTGTTGAAATACCATAATAGTCATTTTTTATTATTGATATGCTATTTACATCTAAAACCATTCCTTTAGGAATATTGTCAACAAACCTTGCATTGTTTAATTCAGGTATCTTATCTCTATTAATTTCAACGTAATATTTAATAGGTTCATTTCTATCACTTATTATTCCTGTACCTGTATAGTCCATTGGTAAATATGAACCTTTATACATAACTGGAGATGTTCCTGAACCGCCCTCAGTTCCTCTACCTTGACCATTTAATTCTAAAGTTTCAGTTTGATTTCCTAGTTTAATAACAACTGGATAAGTCTTGTCTTCAATATTTGAATCTCCAGTCATTTCTATATTTATGTATCCTTGAACTGCACTTCCTACATTCTCATTAAATATTAAAGTAACTAATCCATTATTTACACTAGCACTTGAAAAGTGCTCCTTTGGATATTTGGGCGTTATATCCTTAAATATATCTGGGAGCTGTACTGTTATTTTGTCCCCAGCTTGCAACTTAGTTCTATCCAAAATTTTATATTGAATATTTAGTGTTTTTATCATCCCATCTCTTACATCGTTGTTATCAAAGCTAACACTTGTTATTTCAACTGCACTATTATTTTGTAATGAAGTTGAACTCTGACCGAATGCAATAACTCCAGGTGATATTATGTTTACCACCATTGCAATAAAAGCTACTATGGCAATAATAAAAATCTGTTTCTTCCTTCCTCTCATTTAATCACTCCTTTATCATATTATTTGAATATCCAAATAAAAAAAAACGACTAAAACTTTATAATTTTATTTATAAAGAATAGTCGGTTGCATCACTAACTCAATATATCCCAGATGCCCAAATAAAGGATATATGTCATCATTACTATTGTTAATTATTATATTTTCGTTTGTTAATTAAATTATTCATCTTAAATGTAAAAAAAATATTATCAAAATATAAAATATATTTAAATACTTATGTATGATATATCATATGTCGTTTTTTGTCAATTAAAATCTATTTATAATAAATTAATTTTAACTACTACCTAGTATTAAATATTATAAACAAATAAAACCTAATTATATATTTATTAAAAATAAACATATTTTTTACAAAATAATCTCAATATATTTTTTTATAAGTGATAATATAAAAATAAATAACTATCTTTTTTGAAATAATCTTATATTAAAAATCAGTTATTTTTTTTCATTTATTTATCTTAAGTTGTAATTTAAAATCTCTAAATATTCCCTATTATTATTTTTCACTAAATATTAATTCAAAAGTAATTAAAAATTTTAAAATAACTAAAACTTTTGAACCTTTAATTCAACAAATTAAGAATAACAAATTAATTGTAATTAATATTTATGAAGAAATTAGACTTATATTTATTAAACTTAGTGTAAATATTTGTATTTAATTATGATAAAATTGATAATATAAGATAAAATATAAGTTCAGATTCTTACTAAGGAGATTAAAAAACATGGATAATCAAATATTTTTTCATATTTTTAATGATTATAAAGATAAAGACAATACTAGAAGAAAGATTAAATTCTCGATATTTTTGATTTTTTCTATGTTCGGACTATTTTTAACAAATATTATTTATAAAATTTACAATTCTACTACTCCTACCAATATAGTTAATACAAGTAGTATACCATCATTTGCATTGCATTTAGCTTTAATCCTAGGAGCTATGGCGTACCTAAGTGCACTTGTTTATTATACAAGCACTAAAAAGGATGATTTTTTTATAATCTCCTTAATTTATATGAATTTATCTGTTGAACTTTTAGTAACACAAGGTCATAATCTAATAATTTTTGATAAATTTATATTCATACATTCAATTTTTAGAATATGTATTCTTTTTTATGTTGCTTTTAATAAGAACGGAATCGCAAAAATATTAATTAAACATAAGGTAACTACTTCTATTTTAGTTTTTATATTTTCAACTATAGTTCCTATGATTAATTATAAAATCTTTTTTGATAATCTCTTTGTAAATAACGTATTTTTATATGCAGAATTAATGAGCATAATAGTACTACTATATATAATAGCTTGTATATTTATTTCTATAAAAAGCTTAAAAGATAGAGAGCTTATATACTCATTTATTGTTGGTAGTATGCTTCTTATAGCTTTAAGAGGAATCTACTGGATATGCGAAGTATTATTCCCTACTATTTCATTATATAAAGCTAATAATAACTTAGTATTACTACTTACAATATTTTCATTTTTACTTGCTATAAGTGGTGTTTTTAATGAAATAATAACAAAAAATAGAAATGGTGCTCTACTTCAAAAAGAACTTCAGGTTTTCTATCATTTAGTTGAATTCAATACTAGCAGTTCTATAATTTTATATGATAGAAACAAGAAAGTTATATATACAAATAAAACTATTAGAGATCGTTATTGTAAAACAAACTCATTAGAGGAACAATTAAAAGAAGTAGAAAGCCTTTTTGATAATGCAGTCTTTATAGATAACCTTAATGAAGCTTATGCTATTAAATCATTACTTACTAAAGGTAGCTGGGAAGGTAAATTAAAATTAAAAACTAATAAAATAGTTAACCTATATGCACAAGTTTTATCAGTTGAAGGTAAAAATTATTATGCTTTAAATTTAAAAGATATAACAGAAGAATTCGTACTTTCACAAAATATAAAGAAAAATGAACAACTTTTAAGTTGTATAAATAATAATATTCAGGATTTAATAATAAGTGTTGATCCAAAAGGAAATATAACTTATGTAAATCACTCTGTCCTGAAAGTACTTAATTATACTTATGATGAAATCTACGGACTTCATATAAGAAACCTTTTAGGTAAAAATGATGAAATTATAAATCAACTTAAAGAAAATGATGATGATAATGTTAAATGCAAACTCATTGGAAAACATTCTGTTGTTTACGTAGAATCTATTATAAGGTCATTAACAGATGACAATGGTATTCCTTATGGAAAAGTTATAGTTGCTAAAAACCTTACATCAAAAAGAAAACTTGAAAATTTAACTGTTAAATTTAGAGAAGCTAAAGCATATGAACAAGTAAAAAATGAATTCTTTGCTAATATATCTCATGAACTTAGAACTCCACTTAATATAATATATTCTACAGTTCAATTACTTAACTCAAAACATGAAAAAGAGCCACTTAACTTCAATGATTTTTATGATAAATATAAAAAAGGCTTAAAAATGAATTGCTATAGAATGCTTAGACTTATCAATAACTTAATTGATGTTAGTAAAATAGACGTTGGCTTTTTAAATGCAGATTTTACAAATAGAGATATAGTATCACTTGTTGAAAATATTGTTTCATCGGTGATTCCACATGCTGAAAACAAGTTTATATCAATAATATTTGATACAAATGTAGAAGAAAATATTATAAAATGTGACCCTGTTAAACTTGAAAGACTTATTTTGAATTTACTTTCTAATTCAATAAAATTCACCTCAAATCATGGTGAAATATTTGTTGATTTAATAGCTTTAGATGATTGGGTTAAAATTAGTGTAAAAGATAACGGAATGGGAATTCCAAAGGAAATGCAAGCCTCTATATTTGATCGCTTCGTTCAAGCTGATAAATCTTTAAAAAGAAGAAATGAAGGTAGTGGTATTGGACTTAGTATAGTTAAGTCTATTGCAGATTTACATGGAGGGAAAGTTGAATTAATAAGTGATGATACCTCTGGCACCGAATTTATAGTTTGGCTACCTAATATAAGACTTGATCATACTGAAGATAGTAATAATTTGGTTGACTATATAACTGATGATAAAAATATAGAATTAGAACTTTCAGATATTTATGAAGTTCATTAAATAATGATATTAAAACTAAAATAAAAAGGCTAAACTAAATTTATATTTGTTTAGCCTTTTTATTTATATTTTAAAACAATATTACTTTTAAACCGCTTTACTTTCTTTTATTTTTATATTGTTAACTTCATCTCTAGTTAAAGTTTTTAAATTATTATAATTTATCAAATAAAAATAATTATATAATTTTCTAAGCTTATTTAAATAGTCATAACTTCTCTCTGGTATATCAAAACTAACTTTAGTTTCATCTCTCTCATCTGCATACTCTACTTTAAAATCTTCAACTTGAGGAAATTTTAATAATCCTTTAAATGTTATTTGTCCTCTAACAAACTGATGTCCAGAACAAGAATATAAAGTTTCTATATTAGGTTGAGTATTTAAAAATATTATTAAATCCTTTATTTCAACATCTATTGCTAGACGGCTTTTAAATCCACATTTTTCTACTTCCTCTTCACTTAAGAGAACTGATCCCCTTCTTAGTTCTCTCATATAATAATTATATGCTTGTATTAAATCAAAATCTTCTTCTGAAATCTCTGATACTCTTCCTCTTATGAATTCTGGTAGAATTCCATGTTCTCTCTCTAGTTTTAATTCCGTTACTATCTTAAGTGCTTTAAATACTTCCTCATTTGAATATTCTTTTAATAGCCTCTCCATTTTAACTTCCCCCCAATTTAATAACATATAATTCTATATAATATAACTTAAATCACCATTATATTGTAAATATTTACCATATAATTAGTATATACTTTTTCATTTAAAAAATAAAATCGCATTTTAGCTCATTTATTCAAATTAAATAGAACTAAAGCCCTATTTCTTTATTTTTGCATATTTTTGTAAATATTTTACATTTAGAAATCAAATAAAGGTTGTTACCTAATTTTAGATAACAACCTTTATCAAATTATTATTTTATTTTTTTATATATTATAGGATTAACAAATCCAAATGTAATTTTTCCATTTTTCTCAAAGACTTCACTTACATATAAAGTTCCATCTTCAGTTCTTTCTTTTAACTTAAATGTAGTTTCTGGAGTAAAATGACTTATACTCTCACCTTCAAAGCCATCATTTTTAAACTTATAAATCATAGGAGTAAATTTTTCTGATATTTTAAGTTCTTTATAATCCATAATTAATGATTCATTATCATTTCTAAACTCTTCTTTTGAAATATTGCTTGGTAAATCATAAGAAGTTAAAACAACATTTTTATCTTCATTTTCAGTAAATAAAAATAAATGAGGCAATATATTTTTAAACTTTCCTTGCTCATAGTAGCTTTCTTCTATAACAAAATATCCATTAAAGTTATTTGGTAAATTTTTAATCTTATCATTGCAAATACCCGTTATATGTTTTGCCTTTGGATGAGAAACTTGTCCACTTTCATTTTCTTCAAATATTTGCTCATCATTATTAAATTCTCCACATAAATAACTTAAAAATAATTTTAAATTTCTCATAAATTTACTTCCTCTCATATGTTTAAATATCTTGTATGAAATTAATTATTAAAATAAATAATACTCTCATTCATTTATTTAGTCAAATTTTTCTATTTATTATATTACTTAAATTACATGCCCAAAATATTTAAGTAATAATAATATTACTCCAAAAGCTATTAAAAATAATCCTGATATTTTATTTAATTTAATATCATCTATTTTATTAGCAAATTTAGCTGATATTCTTGAAAATATTAATGCAAAACCTCCACAAATAATAAGACCTACAATATCAGTACCCCCATGTATTATATGTGCTGTAGCACCTGTCAATGCAGTAAATGTCATTATGAAAACGCTAGTTCCAACTGCAGTTTTAAGATCATATCCTAAAACGCTTGTTAAAACTAATAATAACATTACTCCTCCACCAACACCTATTGCTCCACATATTATACCAATTACTGCTCCACATAAAATTGATAAGAAAATTTGTTTTCCTTTTTTTCTTTTCTTAATATCATTGCTATCTTTACCCTTAATTGGTTTAAATATTAATTTTAGTCCAAGTAATATTGTTGTATATATAGTTACTCCACCTAATATATTATTGGGTATATCTTTAGCTAGATAACTCGCTAACCAAGTAAATACCATAGTAGATATCATCATAACTATACCATTTTTTATATCTATATTTTTATTTTTATGATAAGTATAAGCTGATATACCCGCTGATAAAACATCTGCAGCTAAAGATATACCAATGGTTTTATACGCATTCATTCCTAATATTACAACCAGCATAGGAGTTATTATTGTAGCTGCTGATAACCCAACTAAACCAATTCCTATTCCAGCCAATATTCCAGCTATTGCAAATACTAATATACTAACCAAAATTATCCCACCTTTATTATTTATACACAAGTTTTTATAAATTTTTACCTTAGTTATATTTTTATATTAACGCGAATTAAAGGTATTATATAAGACTTAACATAATTATGCCTTATATAATACCTTTACTTACATACTATTTTATAGAAGTTACATCATATCCCATATCTTCTATAGCATCTTTTATATCTTTATCAGAAGCTTCTCCATCTACTACTGCTTTACCAACTTCAACATCTATTTTTGTTAATCCTTTTACATCTTCTAGTGCTGATTTAACATGATTTACACAGTTTTGACATGACATTCCTTCAATTGTTATTATTTTACTCATTTCTATCACTCCTATTTTTAAATTTAATTTATCTAGAAACCTATTTATAAATCAAATAAATTTCTAAAAGAAAAGGTTTATTTATCTTAATCTGCTATAAAATTAATATCTTATAGCAGATTTTAAATCATTTTATGCTTCACTATATTTAGGTTTAAAAGTTTTTAATCTTAAAGCGTTTAATAATACTGATACTGAACTAAAGCTCATTGCTAAAGCAGCAAGCATTGGATTTAGTAAAAGGTCCCTCCAAATAAATGTAAAACTCCCATGGCAACCGGAATACCAATTCCATTGTATATTAATGCCCAGAATAAGTTTTCTTTAATATTAATCATAGTTTTCTTACTTAATTGAATTGCTCCAATAACATCCATTATGTCACTTCTCATAAGTACTATATCTGCTGATTCCATAGCTATATCAGTACCTGATCCTATAGCCATTCCTATGTCAGCACTTGCTAATGCAGGTGCATCATTTATACCATCACCAACCATTAATACTTTTTTTCCTTCACCTTGAAGTTCTTTAACTTTTTCTGCTTTTTGTTGAGGTAATACATCTGCTACAACTCTATCTATTCCAATATCACTAGCTATAGCCTTAGCAGTTTTTTCATTATCTCCTGTAACCATAACAACTTCTATTCCCATCTTATGAAGTTCTTTAACAGCCTTCTTACTTGTAGGTTTTAAAGTATCTGCAACAGCTACTATTCCCTCTAAAGCACCGTCTATAACAATAAACATTGGAGTTTTTCCTTGTGCTGCAAGCTTTTGCGCTTTATCAACTAAATCTCCAAAAGCTATATTTTTCTCTTCTAAAAGAGCCTTATTACCTAAAAGTATATCCTTATCTCCAACTGTAACTTCTATTCCTTTACCAGGAATAGCAATAAACTCTTTAACATCAAAAAGTTCTAAATTCTTATCTTCAGCTGATTTAACTATTGCTTCACCTAGTGGATGTTCAGAAGCTTTTTCTGCTGAAGCTGCTAATGCTAAAATTTCATCTTCTGAATAATTTTCAGCAATAACATCTGTTACTTTTGGTTTACCTTCAGTTAAAGTTCCTGTTTTATCAAATATTATTGTATTTATATTAGCAGCACCTTCTAAAGCTTCACCACTCTTAATTAATACTCCATTTTCTGCTCCTTTACCAGTACCAACCATGATAGCTGTAGGTGTAGCTAATCCTAAAGCGCAAGGACAAGCTATTACAAGTACAGAAATAAATATTGTTAATGTAAACTCTAAGTTTTCTCCACCTAAGAAGTGCCATGCTAAAGCGGCTAATATAGCCATTACTATTACTACTGGCACAAAATAACCAGCAATTATGTCAGCTGTTCTAGCTATAGGAGCCTTTGATCCTTGAGCATCCTTAACAAGCTTAACTATTTGAGATATTACAGTATCTTTACCTACTTTAGTAGCTTTGTAAATTATTCTACCATTTTTATTGATACTTGCTCCGTAGACAGTATCTCCAACTTTCTTTTCTACTGGAATACTTTCACCAGTTAACATACTCTCTTCTACTGATGTATAACCTTCAGTTACTTCTCCATCTACTGGAAGTTTTTCGCCTGGTTTTACAACTATTAAATCTCCAACTTTAACATCATCAATTGATATAACTTCTTCCTTACCATTAACTAATATAGTAGCTGTTTTAGGTGCTAATCCCATAAGTTTTTTAATAGCATCAGAAGTTTTTCCTTTAGTTATAGCTTCTAGATATTTACCTAGCATAACTAATGTAATTATTGTAGCTGCTGATTCAAAGTATAATTCATGTACATAATGAACTTGACCAATGGCAATTTTATAAATAGCAAATAATCCATATAAATAGGCTGCACTAGCTCCAATAGCAATCAATGTATCCATATTAGGACTTCCAACAAATAAACTTCTATATCCAATAATGAAGAATTGTCTACCTATTATAAATACAAATGTAGTTAATATTAATAAAAATAGTGCATAGTTCATAGGACTTGTATTAGGCTCTAACCATGTTGGTAACATCATTCCCATCATACTTCCCATTGCAACTATAAATACTGGAATAGTAAATATTGCTGACCATATAAGTCTTTTTTTCATTACATCTGCTTCACTTGGTTTATTAGATTCCTCATTGTCTCCAGTATTATCTGGGTCTTCTACAAGCTTGTAACCTAGTTTTTCAACTTTTGATTTAATATCGCTTGTTGTAACTTTTTCTGGATTATAGGCAAAAGTTACAGTTTCTGCAGCAAAGTTTACATTTGCATTCTCTACACCATCCATTCTATTTAGACCTTTTTCAATGGCCGCTGCACAAGATGCACAAGTCATTCCCTCTACTTTGTAAGTTAACTGTTTTTCATCTCTTTTTATCTTATAACCAAGTTTACTTACTTTACTATTGATGTCATCAAAACTAACCTTATCTCTATCAAACTCTACATTTAATGTTTCTGTTGCAAAGTTTACATTAGCCTTTTCAACACCATCAATTCTTCCTACACCTTTTTCAATAGCTGCTGCACATGATGCACAAGTCATTCCTTCTACTTTGAATGTTTCTTTCTTGCTATTATTCTCTACAGAATAGCCAAGCTTTTCGACTTTTTGTCTAATCTGCTCTAAATTAACCTTATCCTTATCATAATTTACCTTTAGTTCTTCTGTGGCATAATTAACATTAGAACTCTCAACGCCATCCATTTTACCTACGCCTTTTTCAATAGCCGCAGCACATGATGCACAAGTCATTCCTTTTACCTTGAGTACACGCTCCATAATTTCGCCTCCTTAGTATTCATTTAATTTATATTTAAATATACCAAAAAACAAATTAACTACTTTTATTCTAAATTCACTTTAAGCCTCTCAACACATTAATGTTGAAACTCTTAAAATAACAGATCCATAGAAATTTATATAAATATAAATCACTACACACCATTAGAATATATCTTTTTACTTATCAATTAATTTATTAAGTACACTTAATATCTCATCTATTTTTTCTTCTTTAGAGTCTTTATCTTCAAATGCACTATTAACACAATTATGCATATGTTGCTCTAATATTAATTTGTTAGATTTTTTTAATAATGCCTGTGAGGCCATTATTTGATTAGAAATATCTATACAATATCTCCCATCCTCAATCATTTTAATTATTCCCTCAATTTGACCTCTTGCAGTTTTTAAACACTGCAATGCTTTCTTTTTTTCTGCATTCATTATGTATCACTCCCTAGCATATTTCATACATTACCACCCCCATGGGGGGATTACATTTATATATTACGCCTATAAATTCCGCATGTCAATACTATTTTTAAACTTTTAATTAACTTTATTAACATTTAATTCATATTTGCTATTGTCATTTAGTTATTTTAATATATTAAAATTAAAATAACTTAAATAAGGAGTTTAAATTAATGAGCAAAATATCAATTATTCTATTTTCCTTGATAACTATAAACATATTATTGTTAATATTACTACTTATTATTAATATAAAAATAAACTCAAAGAGAAAACTTATTAATTCCTTGCTTATAATATTTATATTATCTCTTCTAGGATTAGTATCTTCAGTAATTTATTTAAATAATATTACTACTTCACCTGAATATGAAAAATATATTTCTGATAAGCCATCTTCAGTGAAAGAATTTAATATAAATAATAATGTTAATCCAGATAATAAAGAATTTACACTTAATGATGAAGTAAAATCTATAGTTTACAATGTGGTGTCAGATGAATTTGGAGAAAACTTTAAATATACTAAAGACTTTTTAATTAATTCTGATGGTACATATACAATATCATTATTATTTGATGATACAAATTACTCAGAAGAGCAATGCAAAGAATTTATTGAAAAACTATCATCCAATTTAAAATCATTTAAAAATGTAGGAAGAATAGAGATATATTTTTTAAATAATTTCAAAATAAAATATTCTTTAATTATTGATAATTTTAATGAAGGAAACAACTCTGTAATAATAAAAGAAGATGCATTTTAAAATGCATCTTCTAAAAAATTAAACTCCCAGTTTTTATATATGTTTCTTTATCAATCTTATTATTAGCCAAAATAGTTGTATTAGCTTCTATATAAACTCCATCATCAATAATTACATTACTATCTATATTACTATTCAATGAGACAAATGCATAATCCCCTATTTTAACATTATTCCCCAAAGAAACTCTTTGCTTAATAATAACATGCTTTCCTACATCAAAAAATCCAACATTAATCATTCCTGGATATACTATACTTCCCTCACCAATTTTATTCTTTTCCATGTAATTTATATCTGGATGGACTATAGTAGCAAATTTAACTTTTCCATTTAACTTTGTAACTATATCTTTTTTAATTTCATAATTATCTATAGCCACACTAACATATAATTCATTTTCACTTTCTAGCTTCTTAAAAAAATTAAACCTATCCTTTTTCTTGTTATCAAAATAATTATATATAGAATCTATCATACTAATAACTCTATATCCTTCAACATTTTCTTCCTCTATTTCATTTGTAGTACTTACTAATCCAACAATCTTCCAAGTTTCTCTTTTTGAATTGATATTTTCTATTATACGTATTACTTCTCTAGCTATAGTCCCTGTACCAATAATAATTACACTTTTCATTAACCTCTCTCCTACTCTATATTTACTGACATATATTAAATCCTATTATATTGGATATATATTTATTCTAATTATTAAATATTTTTACAAAATATGTATAATAAATTGATATTTGTCCATAATTAAAATATCCACTATTAATAAGTAGATATTTTCTTAGCTAATATATAGTTTATTGATACTTCCCCCATATATCTTTAATCAAATTCCCCTTTTGTTTTAAGCTAAGAACTACTTATTTGTGGATTTTTTATATATATTTATAATGTATATTTAAATTTATTATATAAAGAAAAAAGACTCACTAAATTAGTGAGTCTTTTTATATAGTAATTTATTTATTACGTAAAAAAAGCTTAGTGAATTTTCACTAAGCTTTTTGGTGGCTCGAGCAGGAATCGAACCAGCGACACGAGGATTTTCAGTCCTCTGCTCTACCGACTGAGCTATCGAGCCATAAAACAAAAACCTGGCGACCACCTACTCTCCCACACAGTCTCCCGTGCAGTACCATCGGCTTCTAAAGGCTTAACCGTCGTGTTCGGAATGGGAACGGGTGTTACCCTAAAGAACATCATCACCAGATGTATTTAGAAAGATTGTTCTTTCAAAATTGCACATAATACTTAATTTACTATAATTTGGTCAAGCCCTCGATCTATTAGTATCGGTCAGCTGAACATGTTACCATGCTTACACCCCCGACCTATCAACCTTGTGTTCTTCAAGGGATCTTACTAGCTTACGCTATGGGAAATCTCATCTTGAGGTTGGCTTCACGCTTAGATGCTTTCAGCGTTTATCCATTCCCGACTTAGCTACCCAGCTGTGCTCCTGGCGGAACAACTGGTACACCAGAGGTCAGTCCATCCCGGTCCTCTCGTACTAAGGACAGCTCCTCTCAAATTTCCTACGCCCGCGACGGATAGGGACCGAACTGTCTCACGACGTTCTGAACCCAGCTCGCGTGCCGCTTTAATGGGCGAACAGCCCAACCCTTGGGACCTACTTCAGCCCCAGGATGCGACGAGCCGACATCGAGGTGCCAAACCTCCCCGTCGATGTGGACTCTTGGGGGAGATCAGCCTGTTATCCCCGAGGTAGCTTTTATCCGTTGAGCGATGGCCCTCCCACGAGGTACCACCGGATCACTAAGCCCGACTTTCGTCCCTGCTCCACTTGTGGGTGTCGCAGTCAGGCTCCCTTCTGCCTTTGCACTCTTCGAACGATTTCCGACCGTTCTGAGGGAACCTTTGGGCGCCTCCGTTACTTTTTAGGAGGCGACCGCCCCAGTCAAACTGCCCACCTAACAATGTCCTGTGACCAGATTCATGGCCGCCAGTTAGAATTTCAGTACTGTCAGGGTGGTATCCCAAGGATGACTCCACTAAGGCTGACGCCCTAGTTTCCTAGTCTCCCACCTATCCTGTACAGACAATACCAAAACTCAATGCTAAGCTACAGTAAAGCTCTACGGGGTCTTTCCGTCCAATCGCGGGTAGCGAGCATCTTCACTCGCACTACAACTTCGCCGGATTTACAGTTGAGACAGTGCCCAAGTCATTACGCCATTCGTGCGGGTCAGAACTTACCTGACAAGGAATTTCGCTACCTTAGGACCGTTATAGTTACGGCCGCCGTTTACTGGGGCTTAAGTTCATACCTTCGCTTGCGCTAAGTATTCCCCTTAACCTTCCAGCACCGGGCAGGCGTCAGCCCCTATACATCAGCTTACGCTTTAGCAGAGACCTGTGTTTTTGCTAAACAGTTGCTTGGGCCTATTCTCTGCGGCCTACTCTCGTAGGCACCCCTTCTCGCGAACTTACGGGGTCAATTTGCCGAGTTCCTTAACTGTAATTCTTCCGCCGGCCTTAGGATTCTCTCCTCACCTACCTGTGTCGGTTTGCGGTACGGGCACTACTTCTCTCTCTAGACGCTTTTCTTGGCAGCGTGGAATCATGTACTTCGGTTCCGTAGAACCTTCCCCATCACACCTCAGCATTATGAAAGCGGATTTGCCTACTTTCACTGCCTAAGTGCTTAGACTAGCATCCAATAGCTAGCACACACTATCCTCCTGCGTCACGCCATCGATAATAACGATGGTAGTGGTACTGGAATATCAACCAGTTGTCCATCACCTACGCCTTTCGGCCTCGGCTTAGGTCCCGACTAACCCTCAGCGGACGAACCTTCCTGAGGAAACCTTAGGTTTTCGGCCTGTGGGATTCTCACCCACATCTCGCTACTGATGCCAACATTCTCACTCGTAATCAGTCCACCGCTCCTTACGGTACGACTTCAGCCCGATTACGACGCTCTCCTACCGCTTGAATTAAATTCAAGCCCGTAGCTTCGGTGGTAAGTTTAGCCCCGTTACATTTTCGGCGCAAGATCTCTCGACTAGTGAGCTATTACGCACTCTTTTAATGAGTGGCTGCTTCTAAGCCAACATCCTAGTTGTCTTAGAAATCTCACATCCTTTCCCACTTAACTTACACTTTGGGACCTTAGCTGACGATCTGGGCTGTTTCCCTTTTGACTACGGATCTTATCATTCGCAGTCTGACTGCCGAGCTCATAGTATGTGGCATTCGGAGTTTGATAAGGTTCGGTAAGCGCTATGCCCCCTAGCCCATTCAGTGCTCTACCTCCACTACTCATACTCGACGCTAGCCCTAAAGCTATTTCGGAGAGAACCAGCTATCTCCGGGTTCGATTGGAATTTCTCCGCTATCCACAGCTCATCCCATGCTTTTTCAACAGCAACGTGGTTCGGTCCTCCACGAGGTTTTACCCTCGCTTCAACCTGGCCATGGATAGGTCACCCGGTTTCGGGTCTACAGCATGCAACTAGTCGCCCTATTCAGACTCGGTTTCCCTTCGGCTCCGTACCTTAAGTACTTAACCTTGCTACATACCGTAACTCGTTGGCTCGTTCTACAAAAAGCACTTCATCACCCTCATAAGGGGCTTTGAACGGTTGTAGGCACACGGTTTCAGGTTCTATTTCACTCCCCTCCCGGGGTTCTTTTCACCTTTCCCTCACGGTACTGCTTCACTATCGGTCATCAGGTAGTATTTAGCCTTGGGAGGTGGTCCTCCCTGCTTCCCACAAGGTTTCACGTGTCTCGTGGTACTCTGGATCATAACTCGTGGTCTTCTCGTTTCACTTACAGGACTATTACCTTCTACGGTGGAACTTTCCAGCTCTCTTCAGTTACAATAGCCTCCACTTTGATGCTATGTCCGCAACCCCGGAAACAAGTTTCCGGTTTGGGCTCTTTCCCTTTCGCTCGCCGCTACTAAGAAAATCGATTTTTCTTTCTCTTCCTCTAGGTACTTAGATGTTTCAGTTCCCTAGGTTACCCTCCATAAGCTATGTATTCACTTATGGATACATGGGGTTTCCCATATGAGTTTCCTCATTCGGAAATCTTCGGATCTCAGACTATGTGCGTCTACCCGAAGCTTATCGCAGCTTATCACGTCCTTCATCGGCTCCTGATGCCAAGGCATTCACCATGCGCCCTTTGTAGCTTGACCTATATTAGTTATAGTTCTCATTTTACAAAGAATAGAAATTGGTTTGCCAATTTGGCTTTGTTGTTTTCTATAAATTAAATTATTATGTGCAATTTTCAAAGAACAATTTTGAGAGATAGTCTCTCAAAATTAAACAGAGATATTATCCAGATTCTTTTTGTCATCTTAGTTATCCTAAGATGTATTCCTTAGAAAGGAGGTGATCCAGCCGCAGGTTCTCCTACGGCTACCTTGTTACGACTTCACCCCAATCGCTGACCCTACCTTCGGCCGCTGCCTCGCTTACGCGTTAGCTCACGGACTTCGGGTATTGCCAACTCTCATGGTGTGACGGGCGGTGTGTACAAGACCCGGGAACGTATTCACCGCGACATTCTGATTCGCGATTACTAGTAACTCCAGCTTCATGTAGGCGAGTTTCAGCCTACAATCCGAACTGAGACTGGTTTTAAAGTTTGGCTCCACCTCGCGGTATTGCATCTCTCTGTACCAGCCATTGTAGCACGTGTGTAGCCCTACACATAAGGGGCATGATGATTTGACGTCATCCCCACCTTCCTCCTGGTTAACCCAGGCAGTCTCGCTAGAGTCCTCAACTTAATGGTAGTAACTAACGACAAGGGTTGCGCTCGTTGCGGGACTTAACCCAACATCTCACGACACGAGCTGACGACAACCATGCACCACCTGTCACCTTGTCCCCGAAGGGATTTCCTCGATTAAGAGTAATGCAAGGGATGTCAAGTGTAGGTAAGGTTCTTCGCGTTGCTTCGAATTAAACCACATGCTCCGCTACTTGTGCGGGTCCCCGTCAATTCCTTTGAGTTTTAATCTTGCGACCGTACTCCCCAGGCGGAATACTTAATGCGTTAGCGGCGGCACGGAGGTGTTGAAACCCCCACACCTAGTATTCATCGTTTACGGCGTGGACTACCAGGGTATCTAATCCTGTTTGCTCCCCACGCTTTCGAGCCTCAGCGTCAGTTACAGTCCAGAGAGTCGCCTTCGCCACTGGTGTTCTTCCTAATCTCTACGCATTTCACCGCTACACTAGGAATTCCACTCTCCTCTCCTGCACTCTAGACAACCAGTTTGGAATGCAGCACCCAGGTTGAGCCCGGGTATTTCACATCCCACTTAATTGTCCGCCTACGCTCCCTTTACGCCCAGTAAATCCGGATAACGCTTGCCACCTACGTATTACCGCGGCTGCTGGCACGTAGTTAGCCGTGGCTTCCTCCTTGGGTACCGTCATTATCTTCCCCAAAGACAGAGCTTTACGATCCGAAAACCTTCATCACTCACGCGGCGTTGCTGCATCAGGGTTTCCCCCATTGTGCAATATTCCCCACTGCTGCCTCCCGTAGGAGTCTGGGCCGTGTCTCAGTCCCAATGTGGCCGATCACCCTCTCAGGTCGGCTACGCATCGTCGCCTTGGTAGGCCGTTACCCCACCAACTAGCTAATGCGCCGCGGGTCCATCTCATAGCGGATTGCTCCTTTGATTGAGTGATGATGCCATCTCTCAATGTTATGCGGTATTAATCTTCCTTTCGAAAGGCTATTCCACTCTATGAGGCAGGTTACCCACGTGTTACTCACCCGTCCGCCGCTAATCCGTTTCCCGAAGGAAACTTCATCGCTCGACTTGCATGTGTTAAGCACGCCGCCAGCGTTCATCCTGAGCCAGGATCAAACTCTCAATTTAAAAGTTTAATCTATACTCATATTACTTGTTAAAAGAATTGCTGGTTTATGTTAATATCTTCTGTTTAATTTTCAAAGACCATTTCTTCGTCGCCCTCAAGCGACTTGTTTAGTTTAACATCTTTAAGAAACTTTGTCAACATTTTTCTTCAAACTTTTCGTTTGATGTTTTGTTGCCGTGTCTCTTGCTGACGAGATTTATCTTACCACCTATTACATATTTATTTTCATATAAATTTACTATTTAAGTAAACCACAGTCTATTTTCTATATTATTCTTAATAATGCTATACTTTTCTATTATAGATACACTAGGAGTAGTGTTTATTATAAAATTTCAATTAATATACTTTTATGTAGTAAATAGTATTATTTTCAAAGTCTAACTTTAAATTTTTGCTTACTTTTGCAAGTAAAAAACTATAAATATTAAGTTTTTAGGTCAAAAAGGCATAGTTTTTATACTAATTTTAATCAAATAGCAAATTCATATATGTCTAATTATAAGTTAATCTCTAAATTCTATTTTAATCTTTCTCTTACTACCTCAAATATAACCAACTTAGATTCATTGAAGATCCACCTCCTCATTTAATATTCTCTTAAAGAAACAATAAAGAGTATCCTAATTAGGATACTCTACTCTTACTTACTACTTAACTTATATGAAAACTCCTCTAATGAATATTTTATATCATCAGTATCTATTGCATCTCTTCCTATATCCATATAGCATGAAGTACATACTGATATTAGAAAGAATGCTATTAATGAAAAAACTACATTTTTTCTTAGGTATTTTATAAATAGAACTCCAAGCATTATAGATGAAACTAACCATAATATTTCAGATGATACGTCTATTTTAAATGAATTTACTACAACCATACCTTGCATTATTGAAAAGAATAGCAATATTCCTGCTAATAATAAGAATACTGTTATAATTGATGAAAATACATATGCTATTACTATATTAAAATAAAAATTACCTGTTAAATCTTTCTTACTTAATATATAAGAAGCTACGATTATATTTATAATCACAATTAAAGTTATTCCTTTATAAGTTTCTAAAGTAAATGTACCAAAGAAATCTACTAAACTTTCTAAAAACACACCAGCAGTAATATTCCCATTATATATTCTAGCCTTTGATAATTGTTCAAACTCCATACCTGACAACTCACTCATAAAATTCAAAACTACCATTCTCATTATTATCATTATCAATACAAATAATATTATTTGTGCATTTACTTCCTTTAAATACTTTTTTGATGATTTTCTCCCCATAATCAATACCCCCTAAATGAACTTACTTAAAGTATTGACAAGCCTCTAAAATTTAATCATCATCCCGTATTTTTTTATAATAATTTTTAAGTTAGGCTTAAAGATATAGATAGAAATCAACACTCACTTGAAATGTAGTCTAATTTAAATAAGGTCTATCCAGGATGATATTTACCTGAATAGACCTTTAAAATAAATTAATATGAGGTAGCTTTTTAACGTTGCTCACTCTTGAGCTTTTGGTTGAATAGACTTTAAATTTGTAACAATCGTTCTAGTAATTGTATATATTAACTATCTTTCTGTTCTAACAGTGATTGATTCCTTAGCTGAAATCTCTCCATTAGAATATTTAGCTGCTATTTTAAAATTATATATTGTATGTCTCTTTAAGTTTTTGAAAGTATATTCATTTTCATCAACTGAAATCTCCTCTACCTTCTTACCATCTTTATAAAGAACATATCCTTCTAATCCATAAGTGTGTTCTGGCTCATCCCAACTTACACTTATGCTTCTCTTTTCTTTATCTATAACCTCGAAGTCTTCTACAGGTGATACTATTATCTCTTCTTCAACTTCTGGATTTCCAACAATTATCTTAACTGTATTTGAAGAAACTCTTTTACCATCAACCGTTACATCAACTGTTACATTACTAATTCCTTCTTTTAATCCAGTCATAACACCATTTTCTATGCTTATTGCTTCTGAGTTAGCTATTTTATATTCAACTTTAGCCTTTTCTAAATCAACTTTATCTCCACTATTCATTAATGCATTAACATTAAACTCAACAGCTTGACCAACTTCCAAATTATTAACACTTGTATTTAAATTTACATAAGCTAATTCTGGCGTTTCTATACTTTTATCTATTTCTTTGATGTATAAGTTATCTAAAATTAATTCACTATATCCTCTACTTCCCTTATTTATAGCAATATAGTAATCATTCTTGTCACCAGTAGAGAATTCTAAAGTTTTCTCCTCTTTAACTGTGAATACATCTTGACTATAATCTGAACCTGTAGCTTCTAAACTTATAGTAGCAACTGGCTCATTTGATGATTTAGACATTATATTAACTGAGTAATTTGGCGCTGAATTAGCTAATGAGTATAAGAATCCTAATTCATAAGTCTTATTAGGTTCTAAATTTAAAGTTCCAGCATCGGTTACAAGTATTGTTCCTGTCTCTTCATCCTTTTGATTAGACTTTAATGAGAATCTACCATCAAGTACCCAATTCATTCTTTGATTTGCATCTATAGATATATCTTTCTCAGCTAGGTGAGTTCTATTTGAATTTCCTCTACCCGGTGCTAAGAATAATGGATGTATTCCTTCATCTACATTCTCAAAGTCTTCATACAATACATAACCATCTTTATTTGTATGTCCAGGAGTTTCCCATAATCTAAAGTCATCAATGTAAACTAAAGATCCTTCTTCCCCCGCATTAACACTTAACTTTATTTCAGCTGAATCTTCTCCCTCTGGAACAGTAAACTCAACTTCTAATCTTGTAAATTTATCATTTCTAAACTTAACCGCTTGTCCAGATCTTTCTAATGAACCTCTATCAACATAGTTAGAAACCTCTTCATCTCCACATTCAACATTTAGATTTACATTTCTATTAAATTCATTCTTAACCCAAACTGATACTGAATAAGTTTTTCCTGATTCTAAATTCTCTATTTTTTGAGAAATTTCGGCATCTTTAGCTCCAATTTCAACAATATCATTTCCAGCTCTTCTCTCATGAGTTTCATTTATTATATTTATATGCTCTGTAGAATCCGATTCTGATTCAACTTCCCATGCATCAAAAGTTTGTGAATCAAATCCAGGATCATTTATTCCTGAACCATATCCCCAATCTTCAACTCTTTCCACTTCAACCTTTTCCTTAAGAACTATATATGCAGTATCTTGATCAACCTCTAAAGTTACTTCTCCATTAACTACAGGTACTTCCTTAACAAAAGTTCTTCCTAAATCTGATAACTCATATAGGTATACCTTTTCTTGTGAGGCCCATGATTCTGGTAAATCCCAAGTAGAAGTTGTACCAAGTGGATTCCAGTGGTAAATCTTCTCATCTTCTTCAACTGGATTCCATGGTAAGAATAGTTGAGTATCACCAACACCTCTATCATCAATTGACGACTCTGGAGTTGTAGCTACTAATCTACCATCTCTATAGTAATTTATATTTTCGCCTTCTCTAATAGCCTTTAAACCATTTTCAAAGTTTATTTCATCTTCGCTCATATCAACAATATCAAAGTGTTGCATATACTTAGTAGGTAATATTTGATTATAAAATACTTCTTCCGCATATTTACCTTCTATATTATGTCTATCTCCCCATCCACCAGATAACATATGCTTGTTACCTTTTAATAATGGGTCAGCTAAGAATGTGTCTTGAGTTCCATTTTTCATGAATCTCATAATCTTACTTGCATTTCCCTTGTTTGGATATGCAGGGTCTCCTCCCCAGTGAGTCCAAACAACATCTTGCTCTAATGGTCCATTCATTTCAGTTGCAAGAGTGTAATCTAATTCATGAATCTTATTTGCTAATTCATGAGCATTCCATCCATTGCCAGTATAAACATCTACATAAATCCATCCTAAATCTGGAGCATCTTCCTTTAGCATATCAAGTCTTCTGAACAATTCACCAGTTGTAACATCTGCTCTTTGATCTACATAATAAGACTTATCCATCCATCCCCATCCTGGTGCATTTTCATTAACAATTTCTGCTGGATATTCAAAAGCATCCATCATATATTCGGTGGCATTAATATGAACCCCTATTTCTGCTCCATATTTTTTCCCTTCTTCTATAAGAGTATTGAAATCTTCTTTACCACCTTGTCTCATACCAATGTGTCCACCATAGTCTGGATGCGAATCATCATGTCCCTCTGCTTGATATCCTTTATGAAGAACTAACTGACCAAAACCATCAGTCATATTACTAACTTTTTTAATCATATCTAATGATCTTAAAAATGGGTTTTGAGTATATCCAATATTCATTGCTATATATGAAAGTTGATTTTTAATCTCATCTCCACCCTTAATCATATCCATATTTTCTCTATATAATATAGCAGCATCCTGCCAATCCACTTTAGAATTGCCATTTTCATCTCTAGCAATCATAACCTCAGCCCATGGTAACTCTTCCTCTACCGCCATAGGATTTCCGTCAGAATCTTTGGCATTCCAATCTAGAACTTCTCTATATGTCCAAGCACCACTTCCTATACCTGTCTGAATATAACCATTCCTACTTGATGTTGATAGACTAACTCTATTTCCACCTTCTATAACATTTGAATTAACTGTTATAGCAAAATCATCATTAGAGATAAATCCATATGTCTTTCCTGATATTCCTGGTTTAATTTCATCAACAGTAGTAAACTCTTCTATAATATTATTCCAGTCCCCAGTTGTTAGCACTGATGCTATTTGTCCATTTTCAATATTCTTAACTGAAGCTAAATTATGATTTGGGAAATTAATCTTTTGAACTTTAAAATCTCCCTCTTCTCTTATTTCTTTAAACTCCATTCTTATCTTGTTTCCTTCAGCAATCATATCAACCACCAAAGTAACATTTATTTCTGGAATACTTATAGTATAAGTAGCTTTATTGCCAGCAAACTCACTTATTATTTCTGGAATATATTTATCTCCATTTATTTCAACAATATAAAGTTGCTCATCTTCCCCAGCTAATACCTTGCCATCATCCTTCCAAGTATAATTAAGAACTCTTGGATAATTAGCATCTAAAGTAACTTCCATTAATTCTGACTCTATTGTTTCATATCTTTCTTCAACAATAGGCGGAGCCGGAGGTGTTATTTCGTTAACCTTTACATTATCCAAAGTTATAGTCTTATTTCCATGCCAACCTGTTAGTCCTATTTTCCCAGCATCCTGAGGCAAATTAGCAATCGTTTGAGTTCCTTGCAACTCATCATTTATCCATAAAGATACATTATTATCTTCTACTTTAACTTTCATTTTATAAGTTGTATTAGCTTCTAACTTAAATGAACTTGGGAAACTTCCATATTGTTTAGCTCCAGTTTTCCAAACCCATGAACCAGCGTCATAACATATACCTCCCCACTCCGTTGGAGATTTATATCTAAACATTAATCCTATTCTTCCATTATCATTATTAGTTGTAAACTCAGTTTCATATATAAAATTCTTAACATCTGGTGAAGCTTCATCATAAGCTAATGACACGCCATTCATTCCTACTTGAACTGTACCATCTACATAATTAACATCTCCGCCACCACTTACTACTTGCCAATTACCTTGTGTCTCTGCAGTATCAAAGTTTGTTTCATATGATATAGCTTCTCCTCTTACAGTTACATATGCCTTAGCTTTTATTTCACTACCTTCAATAGTCCCTTCAACTATAAACTCACCTGGCTCTTGATATTGCTCTTTACTTATTCCATCCCAAATAACATTAGCATTACCTGCTGAACCATTTGTATATTTAACTCTAACTTTAGTAGGAAGCTCTGGTTTAAGTCTTGGGAAAGTTTCTACATGAGTATCTTCTATGCTTTCAACAACGTACTCTGGAGTTACCCCTCCTATAGAACCAACTGGTCCATACTTTATATAATCTACAGTACTAGTCTTATTGCTAAACCAACTTCTATACCCTACATGCCCTGACTTAACAGGAATTGTATTATTGGCTTTGTTATAATACTCTTCACCATTAATGCTTATAGTAAGGTGATTTCCAACAAAAACAACCTTTAATGTTACCCAGTCTCCAGCTTGAACTTCTGGTCCTTCAAAAAGTTCATATCCACCATTCTTATGGATAACCCACTTAGTTCCTGTATCATAAGCAACACCAGCATGTCCATTAGCATCAGCTCTAAATAAAACCCCAAATTGACCTTGAGCTTCCTCGTCACTTATTTGGAACCTTACTTCCAACTCACCATCTTCTAAAATTGGTGATTCATTTTCATAAAATCTATAATCCCCACTATTAGTAATTCTTAAAAAACCATCTGAAACCTCTGGAGTTCCATTTCCACTTATTCCAGTCCATGTTATTCCTTCTGGTCTATCATATACCTGCTCATAAAGCTCTACACTTTTATCTAAATCAATATTAGAACCTTCTTCAATTTTTACTTCACTATCATTAGCCTTAATTTCATCAGCTAAAACCCCAGTAGGTATTTGACCAACTGCTAATGCCGCAGCTATTATCAATGCTATTTTCTTATTCACGAGTCACTCCCCCTTTTTATGTAAGTATTATAAAACCTTTACATAAATATTTTATTGGTTTCACATAAAATAAAACATGCAAATTCATTACCATCTTATGTATTAATTTTACATTTATTAAATATTTTTACACAAATAAGGTTAATTTAAAAAAATATTCATTGTTTATTAATTTTATTTATAAATGTTTTCAAAATGTTTGTGGTTATACCACTTATTTTTAGGGTATAATTTGATGAAATTGCTATTAAATTCTCGAAAAATATATTAAAGATAGGTGATTAAATGAATAAACTTAAGGTAATATCTTTGTTTATGAGTAGCTTTTTAATTGTTAGTGCACTTGCTGCTCCTATACATGTAAAAGCTAATCCCGAAGTTAATAAATTGCAGGAAGAGAAAAGACATATTACAGAAGAGAAAAAAGTTCAAAAGGGAAAACTCGATGAAATAAAAGATAAAATAGCTGCTAAAGAGACAGAAGTTAATTCTGCCCAAGCTAAAGTTAATGAATATGAAAATAAAATTGATACTTTACATAATGAAATTTCAGAAACAGATTCAGAAATAAATCAAGTAAAAAACTCAATAGAAGAAAACACTAAAGAAATAGCTTCTGCTGAGAAGGAAAAACAACTTAAACAAGACATATTAGGCGAAAGACTTAGAAATGTTTATAAATCAAATTTAAGCAACAAATTTCTTTACATAGTTTTAGAATCTCAAAGTATTAGTGAGCTATTATCTAACATAACTAATATACAATTGCTTGTTAAAACCGACAATGAATTGATTGCTGAAGTTGAAGCTCTTCAATCAGAATTAGAAAGTAGACAAGCTCAACTTGAAAGTTCTAAAAAAACTTTAGATCAAAAGAAAAATGAACTTGTATCTAAAGAAGAAAGTTTAAATGTTGTAAAAGCTGAACACGAAGAAACTCTTAATACTTATAAGTCACAACTAGATGAATTAGAAAGTTTAGAATCTGATAAAAATGCTGAGTTAAGAGAATTAGCTAATAGGGAAGATGAAATTGAAAAGGAAATACAATCATATTTCTCAACTTCATCTACAAGTGATGACGCTACTAATTCAGGAAGTGTTGATAATTCAGGCGGTTCATCTACTGATGGATCATCTAATAATGTTTCTAGTGGTTTCATAAGACCTGTTGATTCTTCAACAATAACAAGTTCTTATGGTCCTAGAGTTCATCCTGTAACAGGCCAATATAAAGTTCATACAGGTGTAGACTTCGCTGCCCCTGCTGGCGCTCCATTCTATGCTTCTAAGGATGGTATAGTTACAACTGCTGAATATCATCCTGCCTATGGAAATATGGTCATTATAGACCACGGTGGTGGATATAGTACATTATATGCTCATGCCTCTTCACTTAATGTTTCAGCAGGACAAAGGGTAAAACAAGGACAAGTAGTGTCTTTAGTTGGTTCAACTGGATACAGTACTGGACCTCATGCCCACTTTGAAATAAGAATAAACGGTCAACATGTAAATCCAATGAATTACATATAACCAAATAATAATAAAGACTAGTCGATTATACATAAATTAATTCAGTATATAATCAACTAGTCTTTTCTCTACACTAATTTCTAAATTAGTTATTCTATTATTCCTCTTAAATAATCAGTAAATCCATCCTTAAGCTCTGGTTTTCTTAAAGCATACTCTACTGTTGCTTTTAAGAACCCTAATTTATCACCAACATCATATCTCTTTCCTTCGAAATTATATGCATATATAGCCTCATAATCTAAAAGTTTTAATAATGCATCTGTAAGCTGAATTTCTCCACCTTTTCCTGGCTCTGTACTTTCTAATATCTCAAATATTTTTGGTGTTAAAATATATCTACCTAATATAGCTATATTAGATGGTGCTTTATCTACATCTGGTTTTTCTACTAATCCAGTAACTTTATATACATCGTCTTCAATATGTATTCCATTAACTATACCATATTTATTAACATCATTTTCTGGTACAGTTTGTACACCTAATATACTTGTATGGTATTCACTATAACAATCTATTAATTGCTTTAGACATGGCTTATTCTCATTATAAACTACGTCATCCCCTAAAAGTACTGCAAATGGCTCATCACCTACAAATGTTCTAGCACAATTTATAGCATGCCCTAAACCTCTTGGCTCCTTTTGTCTTATATAATGTATATCAACTAAATCAGTAATATCTTTAACTAAATCTAAAAGCTCACTTTTGCCAGCTTTCTCAAGTTCATATTCAAGTTCTACTGACTTATCAAAATGATCTTCAATACATTTTTTATTTCTTCCTGTTACTATTAATATTTCTTCTATTCCCGAAGCTACTGCTTCCTCAATAATGTACTGAATAGTTGGCTTATCAACTATAGGCAACATTTCCTTTGGCTGTGCTTTAGTTGCTGGTAAAAATCTTGTTCCCAGTCCAGCTGCTGGTATGATAGCTTTTTTTATAGTTTCTCTTCTCATTTCAACCTCCTGTTAATACGCCAATTTTTCTCAAGTAATAACATTAATAACAAATATATACTTTATAATTATACACTTAATGATATTAAATATAAACTAACAATAAAAATATTTTATGGCATTTTAATCTTACTACTTGATTTTACCATAAACATACAATATAATGAAAGCGTTAACATACAGTAAACAAATTTTACTTTTTATACATATTATTTTTTACAAAAGAAAGGGAGATTTTATGAAAAATACTAAAGTTACTTCAATTGTAATATCAGCGATTATAGGTTTAGGTATTGGTACTGGTGGAACACTTGTATATGAAAATCATCAAGATGCTGCTCAATTAGCTAAAATTGAAGCTACATCAAAGGAAAATGCTACTGAACAATTAGTTAGAGGAAATGTACTAGCTACTTTATGGCAACAAAATTCTGGTGAAGTTAATGCATTAAGATATGAAGCTTATAATTCCGCTATGAAATACGTTGATGAACTCGTAAAAGAACCAACAGATAAACCATATGCAGTTACCCTAGATATAGATGAAACTATACTTGATAACTCAAAACATGCTGGATATCAAATAAAGCATAATGAGACATACACTAAAGAAAACTGGGGTGAATGGGTTCAAGAAGCTGATGCTTCTGCAATAGCTGGAGCAAAAGAATTTACTGATTACGCCAAAAGTAAAGGATTTGAAGTTTATTACGTTTCTAACAGAAGTGAAAAAACAGAATTAGATGCAACTTTAAAAAATATGCAAGACCTTGGCTTTGTAAATGCTGATAAAGACCATGTATTATTAAAAACCGATACAAGTAACAAAGATGAAAGATGGAATAAAATAAGAGAAAATCATAATCTTGTTATGTACTGCGGAGATAACTTAGGTGACTTCCCTAATGGCTACGATAAAAAGTCTAATGAAGAAAGAAACACTATAGTTAAAGAAAATAAAGATTTCTTTGGAACTAAATATATAATGCTTCCAAACCCAACTTATGGTGACTTTGAAAATGCTGTTTATGGATATGATTTTAAAAAATCTCCTGAACAAAAACTTCAAGATAGACTAAATAGCATAAAATCTTTTAAATAAAAAAATTAAAGCTATACCATTCATCCACACTGGTATAGCTTTTTATTTAAAATCATTATAAAACTCTAATCTAAATTTTAATATTTAGCTAAATAAAATCATCCCTAAAATTCAGCTAAAATAGAGTTAACAAGGCATGTTGGTTTACTAAATAAGATTAAACTCTTTTATTTTTCATTTTATACTTTTCAAACATTTGGCTTTGTTCTTCTACCACTATCTTATCAATTATTTTGCTAAGAGTAAGAACTTCCTGAGTGCAACCATATTTTTGATATAAACCGGCTAACAGATCTTTTAACTCCTTTGTAAACATATCATCGTACTCTCCCTTTTTAATTTTAATATCATCCCCCACTTTTAAAACTAATAGTGTCCTATAGTATTATAGTTTTACAAATTAACCTTTTTTAAGTTATAAATGATTTTTTCTAAAATAAAATAAACTGGTTAATTATAGAACTTTAAATAATAAATTGTCTTTTATTATATTTTAAAATCATTAATTGAATTAGTAAATAATATTCAAACTACAAAATTCGACCATAAGTATTTATTAAAATAAAGTATACTTTAATATTATTTTTTCTAAAAAAACAACAACTTATTAAGAAAGTATTAATTTCACAAGAGTATTTTATAATTAATCCAGTTAACTTTATAAAATTTATTTATTTTTCAAATAAATTTTATTGCTTTAATTAAATAAAGCACCATCTTTTGGAAAATTATTTCATTTTTACTTAATTTTTAATACTTTTTATATCCTTTTATTTAAAAAATTTAAAAATAAAATTTAAAATTCATGTTTATTAATAGAAAAACTCTTTAATTCTTAAATAAAACTTTATGGTAATTTATTACCAGCTGCTCTATAGAGTTCATACCACTCTTCTCTACTCAATTTTATCTCTGAAGCCTTACATATGGCTTTAACTCTCTCCTTATTAGTAGTTCCTATGATAGGCTGCATCTTAGCAGGATGTCTTAATATCCAAGCTATAGCTATAGCTTCTTTAGTAACTTCATATTTATTAGCTAGCTGATCAATTTTATCATTTAACTCTTTGAATTTAGGATTGTCTAAAAAAACGCCCTCAAAGAATCCATATTGGAATGGTGACCATGGTTGTATTGTTATATCATTTAGTCTACAAAACTCTAATATGCTTCCATCCCTATCTATTGATGGTGCTATCTCCATGTTTACATTTAACCCTGAATCTATCATTCCTGTATTAGTTAAACTTAATTGAAGTTGATTAGCTATTATCTTATCTTTTAAATATTTATTTAAAAGCTGAATTTGCATAGGATTTTGATTGCTAACTCCAAATTTTCTTACCTTTCCACTAGCCCTTAATATTTCAAAAGCTTCTGCAACCTCTTCTGGTTCCATTAACGTATCTGGTCTATGTAGTAGTAATATATCTAAATAATCTGTATTTAATCTTTTTAATATTCCATCAACAGAATTTAAAATATGCTCCTTAGAAAAATCAAAAAATCCTGGTCTAATTCCGCACTTACTTTGTATTATCATTTTTTCTCTAATACTTGAATTCATATCAATTGCATTAGAGAAAACCTCTTCTGATTTTCCCTTTCCATATATATCAGCATGATCAAAAAGAGTTATTCCTTCTTCTAACGCTGTATTTATTAGTATATTAGCATCTTGCTTACTCATTTCTGATATTCTCATACATCCTAAAGATATTTCAGAAGCTAATAACCCACTTTTACCAATATCTATATTTTTCATAACAAATCCTCCCATACCATTAATTTATGAAGCTTAATTTATGGCCATTAAATAATCATGCCCTTAAAATTCCATAATAAATATCAATAACCTCTTCATAATTATATAGTTTCATTATACTAGAAATTGTGTAAAATTTATGTTAATCCCAACAATTACTTACATTAATTTCTAATCATAATAATTATAAAACCTATAGATACATCTAACTACTAATTAAATATATCTATAGGCTTATAATTTTTTAATATTTTTCTTTTAATTACTGGCTCGATTTTAAACTACTGTTAATTTTAACTTAATTACTTTATATTTTCTCCATTATTCTCTATAACACTCTTATACCAATAGAAGCTATCTTTCTTATATCTATTTAAGGTACCATTTTCAGTTTCATCTCTATCAATATAAACAAATCCATATCTTTTTTGATAGCCATTTAACCAACTTAATAAATCTGTAAATGACCATGTACAATATCCTATTAAATCAACTCCATCAGTTATAGCTTCCTTACAAGCTTTAACATGAGCTTCTAAATAATCTATTCTGTATTTATCATGTATTTCATTGCCATCTTCTAAAGTATCAAAAGCTCCTAATCCATTTTCAGTTATTAATATAGGTAATCCATATCTGTCTGTTATCCTTCTTAGCCCTATTCTTAATCCCTCTGGGTCTATTGTCCAATCCCAATCAGTTGCTTCTAAGTATTTATTCTTAACAGTCTTATAAACTCCTGGAATTCCACTATCCTTAGTAGTTCCTTTTTTTCCTGTTGTATTAAAGTTCCCAACTCCTGTTCCACCCTCTATAGGATTCTCTTCATAATTAGTAGTTTGATAGTAGTTAACTCCCATAAAATCTGGTCTTCCCTTGCTAAGAAGCTCTAAATCTCCCTCTTCTATTGTAGGTGTTAACCCTCTTTCAGCCAAGTATTTCCAACCTATCTTAGGATACTTACCATTACAATAAACTTCTAGCCACCAATCATTATTTAAAAGTTCAGCATTTTCTCCTGCTAAAACATCTTCTGGGTTTGGAGAATTATAATATGCTGGAGAATAAGCAAAGCTTGGTCCTATCATTCCTTTTAATCCAAGTTGTCTAAATGAATCTATCACTTTAGCATTAGCTAAATTTGCTATATGGTTTGCCTCATACATCCTCTTAGCATCCTTAACTCCAGGAGGGTGAAGAGCTATTTCATAACCTAACTTTATAAATACATTTTGCTCATTTAAAGTAACCCAATACTTTACTTTATCTCCAAAAGCCTTAAATAAAGTGACAGCATAATTATTAAAGTCATCTATTATTTTTCTAGATTCCCAGCCATTATACTCATCCATAAGTGCCTGTGGTAAATCCCAATGATATAACGTTATAATAGGTTCTATATCATTTTTTATAAGTTCATCTATTAAATTATTATAGAATTCTAATCCCTTTTCATTTATCTCTCCATATCCCTTTGGAAATATTCTTGACCAACTTATAGAAAATCTATATGCCTTCAATCCCATCTCCTTCATTAAAGCTACATCTTCTTTATATCTATTATAGTGATCAACAGCTTTATCACCATTTGTCCCCTTAAAAGTAGTTCCTGGTATCTTCGTATATATATCCCAAACTGAAGGTCCTTTTCCATCTTTATCCCATGCACCTTCTACTTGATAAGCAGCAGATGCAGACCCCCATAAAAAATCTTTATTAAAACTATCAAGGTTTAAATATTTCATAAGAAAACACTCCCTTTCATCTCTTAAGGCAATAATATCACAAAGAGTTTTAAAATTGTTTGTATAAAAAAGAAGTGTTACAAGTAACTCTCTTTTGTTACTTGTAACACTTCTAAAACACCTTGTTACCTTTACAAAGCCTAGCCATTTTTTCAATTATATACACCGTTGGAAGATGAGATGTAATATCACTATATTCTAAAGAACTTCCTCTTTCGTAATAATATCTTTCCTGACTTATATAATAATTTATTGTGTAATCAGTAAGTCTTGCTAAAGTATTAGTCTTTTTATTCGTTATACTAAGTGTTTCTACCCCTAGACTCTTTAGCTTTTCAACCATACCTATAACTGATGGATTTTCACCAGAAACTGATATAGCTACTGCTAATGTATTTTCTAAACTCTTAGTATTTATCGGATAAAATGGATCGTCAATATGTATAGAAAACTTTCCAAAATAAGACATATACTTAGCTGCATATGCAGCCATAGCACCTGAACTTCCTATTCCAATAAATAATATAGTTTCTTTATTCTTTATAACTTTTCTCAATCTTTCAATCTGACTATTAATATCTTCTAAATTATTTAAAAATTCATCAAAAGAATCTATTTTTTCAAAAGCAGTTGAGGTTCTTTCTTCCTTTATTACGTTTTTTATATATGTTTTAAATTCAGAAAAACCACTAAACCCATTCTTCTTGCAGAATCTTAATATAGTAGCTGTTGAAACATGTATTTCATCTGCCAACTCTCTTATGGTCATGTATACTACTTTCTCTTTATTATTTAATATATATTTATATATATCAATTTCTAAATTATTTAATTCTGATACATTTATATTAAATATAGTAATCACCCCTAAAACTCACTAACCTTAACAAGGTTTTCTGAATCTATTTTATCATTAGATTAGACTAATATTAAACATCTCTATAATTCATTATCTCATTTATTAGTATATTATCAAAATATAAATAATCCTCAAATATCAAATTACTTGGATAACTCAAAACAATTAAACTCTTGTCATTATGTTCTTTATTATAACAAGGTCTCTTATGCTCAAAAATATTTCTTTTAAATCCAAGCTCCTCATAATTAGAAAATCTCTCTAAGGAACTATCATCCACTTTTTTTTCAAATTCTATTATCATTGGTATTCTATCTTCGCAAAGCTTAGAGATTATTCTTTTTTCATACCCAGTTCCTTTTAGATTCAAGTTCCAAGCTATATGTTCTATATACCTAATACTTTCTAAATCCCAGTAAAATACAATACCTATTACCCTCTTTTTCTCTAAAACAGCTAGGCAATTAAAATCCTCATTTTTCATAGCTTCTATCTGCATTTCTAAACTTCTTTTTTGATAACCTTGAAAATTACTATTATAAATATCCCATACTTGTTTCCAATAATAATCATCAATATTTTCTATAACTCTAAATCGCATGAACCTCCCCCCCTAAAAATCCCTATAAATAATATTATACCATTAAATGTAATATTTTACATATAATCCTTGTACTTTGATATATATTTTTTTCACATTTTAGGATAAGAAAAAAGAAAACACTCGTTTTTTGTAAAACGAGTGTTTTTTTTAAAACTTTATTTTAAATTTTAAGGAATCATATAACTATTTTAATTCTGGCCAAAAGTCTTTATTAGCTTCTATTAAATCATCTAAGATAGCTTTTGCAACTGTTGCACTTGGTACAGTTTTTGATAAAGTAATTGCTTGCCATAATTTTTGATATGAGTGTTCAGCCCAAGCTTCAACAGTTAATTTTTCAACAGCTACTTGTTGTTCCATTAATCCTTTTTGGAATCTTGGTATATCTCCCATAACTAATGGTTCTGGTCCATTTGAACCAACTATACAAGGTATTTCAACCATTGCTGTTTTATCAAAGTTTTCTATAGCTCCGTTATTTTCAACTATTAATAACATTCTTTCTTGAGTATTGAATGCTATAGCTCTTGCTAAGTCAACTATATATGAAGCATGCTCATCAATGTGTAATCCTGAACCTTCAGCAGTACCATTTTCTACAACTTTTCTACATTCTCCAAATACGAACTTTTCTCTTCCATCCATAACTTCATTAGCTCTAGTGTATTCCTTATCTGAATGATTTACTACGTAATCTTGGAATAAGTAGTATTTTAAATAAGTGTTTGGTAAATGAGTTGGATCTACAGCTAAAATATCCTTAGCTTTAGCAAAAGTATCATTCCAACTTGCTTCTGAATGTTGATTTTCATCTATATCAACAATATAACCATGTTTAGCTACATGCTCTTTTAATCTAGGCATTAAATCATTACCATCTTTATCTCTTATGCTTGACCACCATCCAAAGTGATTTAATCCATAGTATTTAACAATCATATCTTTTCTTGATTCTAGTCCTAAGATTTGAGCCATATGAGTTTCTATGCCTATTGGCATATCACATATATTTAAAACCTTTGAATTTGGTTTTAACTTTCTTGTAGCTTCAGCAACTATAGCTGCTGGGTTTGAATAGTTAAGCATCCAAGCATTTGGTGAATATTTTTCCATGTAATCTATGATTTCTAATATTCCCCCAATAGATCTCATACCATAAGCTATTCCTCCTGGTCCACAAGTTTCTTGACCAACTACACCATGTCTTAGTGGAATTTTCTCATCTAATTCTCTCATGGCATATTTACCAACTCTTATATGAGCCATTACAAAATCTATATCAGTAAATGCTTCTTCTGGATCTACAGTTGCTAAGAACTCAATTTCTGGCGCTCTTTCTCTTAGTAAGATTTCACAAGCTTTAGCTATAGTATCTTGTCTTTCTGCATCATTGTCATAAAATTTAATCTTTCTAATTGGGAACTTATCTAAGTTATCTAATAACATTAAAACTATTCCTGGAGTAAATGTACTTCCGCCACCTGCTATAACAATTGAAAATTTCTTCATAAAAATCTCCCCCTCAAAAACGTATTTGTTTTATTTAAAAATTCGTTATTTCTTTTCCATGGCTTAATAATAACAAAGCTTTTTATTACATACAACGTTTTCACACTCTTTAGGGAATAGTATCACTTATAAGTAACTCCTCTCATTTCATGTGAAATTTCACATAAATACTTAACAGTGTATAAACTTAGTAATTAAGCCAAAAGAAAGAGTATTTACACAAAATAAATACTCTTTTTAAAAACTGATATATTATTTTTTCACATTCTACATAACTCATATAAGAAGTCAACCAACATACAATATTCTTTTACATTTTCATATGAATCATCATGACATGTATCGATTTTTTCTAAGCGTGGAGTGCAAATTGGTACACTATTCTCTCTATCTTTTCCAATAAAGAATTTACCTATATCTTCTCCTGATACTCTTTCATTTATCTCCTCTAAATAATCATTTGTATTTTCTGATGAAATCATTATTATGCAATCATCTTTGCTTATTAGACTTAATACTGCATCCATTTCATCAGCTTTGTAAAAATCAAAAACATATTTTCCTAAAGCAGTAAATGCTCGTTTAAGCTCTTGCCCTATAATATTTGAGCTTATTTCCTTCCCATATATAAATATTCTATTACTCTTACTTATTTGTTCAACAAAGTTTTCACACATACCTCTATCTATTAACTCAACCATTTTTTCGCTCTTAACTCTATTATCTTCAATAATGTTTTGTAATAATTCAAATTTTCTCATGTAATCAACTCCTCGTATATCTTTTCTATATAAAAAATAAAGAGCGCAAAGTTACACTCTGCCCCCTTATTTATATAAAACTTATCAATTTCTAAAACTAAAACAGAAATATCTACTTATTAGTTTGAGTTAATAACTTTTCAAACTCTTCTCTAACACTTGGTACAGAAAGTCCAACTATAACTTGAATAGCCTTTCCCTTCTTAACCAACCCATGTGCACCTGCTTGTTTAAATACAGATTGATCTTGAACTTTATCAGGATCATTAACAGATATTCTTAATCTAGTAGCACAATTTGTAACATCAACTATATTTTCACTTCCACCCAAGGCCTCTAAGAACAGAGCAGCTTTATCATCACCTTTTATCTCTCCATTCTTCCTATTTTTATAATCAGCTTTAGTATATAACTTAGCTTCTTCATTCTCATCTTCTCTACCTGGAGTTTTAAAGTTAAATTTAAGTATTAAGAATCTAAATATAAAGAAATATATAGCTACAAAAATTAGACCAATAACAATTTGAGTTATATATGTGTCTCCATGATACTTAAATAAAGGAATCCAGTTAAGTGCAGCCCAATCTATAAGTCCACCTCCAAAGTTACCTGAAACACCAAATGCAAAAGAAACCGCTGAAAGTGTTGCTGCTAATAATGAATGAACTAGGAATAAAGCTGGTGCTATAAATAAGAATGTAAACTCTAATGGTTCAGTTATCCCTGCTACCACAGCTGTTAGAGTAGCTGGAATAAGCAATCCTGCCACTACCTTTTTCTTATTAGGCTTAGCAGTTGCATAGATAGCTAATGCTATACCCATACATCCAAATACCTTTGATAATCCATGAAGAGCAAATCCACCTGCTGGGAACATTTCTCTTAAACTTTGAGCAGAATTTGCAAACTCGCCTAAGTTAGTTGCCCAATAAACATTTATTCCCCCTTGAACCACTGCTGAGTCAAATATAAATGGTGAATAAATGAAATGATGTAATCCCGTTGGAATTAAGAATCTTTCTAAGAATGTGTAAACCCAAACTCCTATTACTCCAGATGAAGTTAAAAATCCTTGCATTAGAGCAATTCCACCTTGAACTTTTGGCCAAATAAATGCCATTAAAAATGCAACAGGTATCATAACAAAAAATGAAATCATAACTACGAAGGACGAACCTTTGAAAGTTCCTAAAAACTCAGGTAACTTAAAATCAAAAAACTTATCATGTAAATACACAACAATCCCTGCAATAAGTATTGAACCAACCATTCCAGTATCTAAAGTCTTGATTCCAGCTATCATAGCTAGTCCTGAACTTCCACCTACCTCTTGAGCGAAGTCAACTCCAAAACTCGGTCCCCACATAGTAAGAATTGCGCTTAAGAAATAGTTGAACGTTAAGTAAACCACTAAAGCTTCCATACAAGCACGAGCTTGCTGTTTCTTTGCTAACCCAATCGGTAAACCAATAACAAACAACAATGGTAGCTGTCTAAATACAGTCCAAGCACCTTCTTCTAGCAATGTCCATACTTGTACCCAAGTGCTCCCCTCTGCTGCTATACTTCCCATAATCTCTGGATTCTTAAATAATATTGCTAAGCCTACCATTATTCCAGAGAAAGCAAACAGTAATACAGGCGTAAACATTGCGCCCCCAAATCTTTGAATTTTTTGCATCATAAACCCTTATACCCCCTATTTTCATATATACATTTTTTCCCTTAATATTTCTGTAAGAGAATAATAACAATTCTACAAAACGTTTTCAACGAATTTGAAGGCTTTAGGTACTTTTCTCTCTTTGTTGTTATTAGTCACATTAAATGTGAAATTTCCCTTTAAATTTTAGGTCTATTATCGCTTATTATGTACTCTATTTTTATAAACATAAAAAAGTGAAATAGATGCAATAATAGGTGCTATGCAAACTAACCCTTCAATAACAATCTCAAATATTCTCATAATTCTCTCTCCTTTAACCATTAAATTTTTATAATTAAGCTTCCTAAAAACCACCTACCCTTAATCGTAGAAAAAGCTAGGCAATAGAAACTCTTTGTGAAATTAATTTAGTCCTAAAGATATAGCTAGAAATCAACACTAACTTAAAACAACTGCTAAAATAAAAAGGCATATTAAAACATCAAAATTATACTCTAAAATAACTCAATGATTTAATATGCACTAAAGTTCTATTCCTTATTTTCTGCCTCAATATCATTCTTATACATTGAGTATCTTAAAAATATCATCTCTGCTAAAGTAAAGAATAAAGCTGTTGATTCATACTCCTTACCCCCACCTAAATCATGCATTGATGTATTTATGTATAAATTTTCATCACTTAACCTAGCTAAAGCGTTATTCTTTAGTTTTGTTATTGAAATTATAGGTACATTTCTTAATTTAAATTGCTTGGCCAATCTTTTTATATGATCAGATTCACCTGTTAATGATATCAATATTATTAAGTCATCATCACTAATTGTATTTAAAATCATATCAGCCTCTGCTTCGCCTTGTATATTATATATACATTCTTGCCCTGATAAAAATATTCTTTTAAGTTCAGCTGCCACTGCTGATTGAACTGCCCCTGTACCATAAACAAATATTCTTTTAGAACTATAGATAAGACTACATACACTTGAAAAATCCTTTTCCTGCATATCATTTATAAACTTTGTAATATCATTACAAACTACTTTTAAATAATCTTGCTCACCAGTCTCCTTATCTTCACTTTCCCATTTTAAATAAATTTTCAATTCACTATATCCCTTTAAGGAAAGTTTTTGTGCAAATCTTAAAACCGTAGTTCTAGAGACATTACACCTATTAGCTAACTCATCAATGGTTAAGTTACAGCAGTCTTTTTTATGATTATATACATATTTCCAAATGTGTAAATCACTATGATTTAATTTGTCATAATGTTTATTAACAAGCTCTTCTAACCTCATAATATACCTCCAACAATAATATGTCTAACCTTCAACGCAAACTCTTTTAATATAAAAATAATATATCCAAACAAAACACTTAAATATATTTTTATAAACTATATTCTTAACTTATATGATAACATAGTTCTTCCATTTTTGAATCATAATGTAATAACACTCTATTTAAAAATACTAATAAAATCTCTCTATCTCTATAGTTTATACAAACTTTGGCTAAAAATATAAATTTTTATAAGTAACTTAATAAATATCAATATAGTGTAATTTTCTCATATATATTTAAAGTAAAACACCACGGAGAATTTATCTCTGTGGTGTTTAGGTATTTGAGTTTAATTTAATTATATAAAATTTTATAACTAGCTTATTTTAATTTATATTAAAGTAAAGATTCAAATTCATCTCTTACTTCTGGTACTGATAATCCGATTATTACTTGAATAGCCTTACCATTTCTAACAATACCATGTGCTCCAGCAGCCTTAAATGCTGCATCTTTATCTAACTTCGTTTCATCCTTAACTGTTAAACGAAGACGAGTTGCACAGTTTGTGACATCTACTATATTTTCTTTTCCACCTAAAGCTATTAATATTAACTCTGCTTTTTGGGCTGTTTTGCTCTTACCTGAGTTACCTCCATTTGAGTCATCACCTTTTTTAGCTTTGTAATCAGCTTTAGTATATAATTTAGTTTCTTCATCATCATCTTCTCTACCTGGAGTTTTTAAGTTCATTTTTAAGATTACAAATCTAAATACGAAGAAGTATATTGCTGAGAAACATAACCCTATAGCTATTTGAATTAAGTATGTTTGCCAATGATTTTGAGCTAGTGGTATCCAGTTTTGAGCTAACCAGTCTATTATTCCTCCACCAAAGTTACCTGAAACTCCAAATGCAAACTCTGTAGCTGCTAATGTAGCTGCTAATGCTGCATGTATAGCAAATAATATTGGTGCTACGAATAAGAATGTAAACTCAAGTGGTTCTGTAATACCAGCTAAGATTGCTGTTAATGTTGCTGGAATTAATAAACCTGCAACAACTTTCTTTTTATTTGGTTTAGCAGTTACATAAAGTGCTAATGCTATACCAATTGATCCAAAGATTTTTGAATGACCATGTAATGCAAATGCCCCTGCTGGGAATAATTCTGTTAAGCTTTGTTGTGACATAGCATATTGAGCTAAATGTTGTGGCCAATATGTAGCTATTCCACCATCTACAACAGCTGGTCCAAAAATAAATGGTCCATATATAAAGTGATGTAATCCTGTTGGAATTAATATACGTTCAAGGAATGTGTATATCCAAACCCCTACTATACCTGATGAAGCCAAGAACCCTTGTAGTGAGTTTATACCTGCTTGAACTTTTGGCCATAATAAACAGAATATAAATGCAACTGGAATCATTACAAAGAATCCAATCATATATACAAAAGTTGATCCTCTAAATATTCCTAACCATTCTGGTAATTCTGTATCAAAGAAACGATTATGTACCCATACTGCTATTCCAGCAATAATAATTGCTCCTATCATACCTGTATCAAAAGTCTTGATACCTGCAATAGTAGTTAATCCACTTACTCCTCCAACTTCTTGTGCAAAATCAACTCCGAAGAATCCACCCCACATAGTTAACATTGAAGCAACAAAATAGTTGAAAGTTAAATATATGACTAAAGCTTCCATACATGCTCTTGCTTGAGCCTTTTTAGCTAACGCTATTGGTAATCCAACAACGAATAACAATGGAAGTTGTCTAAATACTGTCCATCCACCCTCTTCAATAAGAGTCCAAATTTGATACCATAAAGTACCTTCATTTGCAATTGGTCCAATTATCTCTGGATTCTTGAATAGAATACAAAGTCCTACTGTTATACCTGCGAAAGCAAATAGTAAAACTGGTGTAAACATCGCAGCTCCAAATCTTTGAATTTTTTGCATCATACCTTTACCACCTCACAAATTTTATAAATCCTATTATTACCCTTTAACTTAAGTATTTGATATAAATACTTAAGTTATATTTTTATAAGTCCAAGTACAGTTCATATATTATTTATTTTGATGAACTTTTCTTGTACGATTTGTTAATTAAATAATATCAACTCATGATAACATTTACAATACTTCAAATTCACTCTGTGCCTTATTTCATAAGACTGCAACTTTTTCCCAAAACTCGTGAAATTTCACACATGAATTATTATTGACTTACATATCTTAAATCTATAGATTAATAGTGGGTAATAAATTTATTAAATGGTAAGGAGATTTTTTATGATTGGTTCAATAGCTGCCATATTGACTACAGTATCCTTTGTTCCTCAAGCTATAAAGATTATAAAAACAAAGGACACATCAGGTATATCACTTATAATGTATTCATTATTTACTGTTGGAGTGTTTCTTTGGATAATACATGGTTTAATAATAGATGATTCAGCAGTAATTCTAGCTAATATATGTACTTTAGTTTTTGCAGTAATAATTTTATTCTATAAAATAAAATATAAAGATGGAATTACTAGTGATAGTTAGGTTTCTTAAGTTTCAAATAACATAATGAAATCAATATTTTTAATAAATAAAGAGCTATATCAAAACAACCTTTTAATAAAACTTGCAAATAATATGTGTTTGCAAATTTTATTATTAAGTTTTGATATAGCTCTTTTTCTATTTCATTAAGACTTTATCTTTCCAGTTATTTAATGACTTTCTTGCTTCCCCTATTGTTAGGGACAACTTATCAAGTGCAAAGTCGTCTTTTTCACTTAATATCTCAATTAAATGTCCTATTCTAGGTAATCTGAGATTTACTTTTCGTATAGTTTCTTTTTGACCAAATACCTTACTTGGACTTCCACTTAAAATTACTTTTCCCTCTTTCATGACATATACGTTTTTACAATATAGAGGTACTATATCTATGTCGTGTGTAGCTATTATTATTGTTATACCTAATTCCTTCTGCATTTCAACTAGTAGCTTCATTATTTCAGAAACTCCCATAGGATCTAGTCCAGCAGTTGGCTCATCTAGAATTAACACCTTAGGCTCCATAACTAAAACTCCAGCAATGGCCACCCTCTTCTTTTGTCCAAAGCTTAAACAATGAGTTGGCTTATCCTTCAAACTTTCTATCCCTGTCCTTTTCAAAGCATTTTCAACTCTTTTTCTTACTATATCCTCAGGTAGCTTCATGTTTACAGCTCCAAAAGACACATCTTGATAAACACTTGCTGAAAAAAGCTGATTATCTGGATCTTGAAAAACAATCCCTACATTCTCTCTTAATTTCATAAGACTTTTTCTAGAGTATTCAATAGGCTTTCCTTCAAATAATATTTTTCCTGAAGAAGGTTTCAATATTCCATTCAAGTTTTGAAACAAAGTAGACTTACCAACTCCATTGCCTCCAAGTATAGCAGTTATTTCACCTTTTTTTATATTCATGTTTATGCCTTTTAGAGCATGAGTACCATCTGAATAGTTATAATTTAATTCTTGTATTTGTAGTATATATTCCTCCATAACTTCCTCCTGCTCTAATTAATAAAAATAGTTATTATTATTAATATTAAATTAATTGCTATAGCTACACCATATAAATAATTTCTCTTTTTAAATTGTTCTTGCAAAACATTTAATTCTCCGTTGTATCCTCTTGATTCTAAAGATATATATAAATCATTAGCTCTCTTAAATGAACGTATAAAAAGAGTAGCAGCTAATGCTCCTAGTGACTTAAATGATGTTCTTGTATCTCTATATCCTAATCTAGAATTTTGAGATATAAACATTGTTTGAGAAGTTTCTAGAAGAATAAATATAAATCTATATACTAATCCTATTATTTCTATTAGAAAATCTGGAATTCTAAATTTCTTTAAAACTGATATAACATCAATCATTGGAGTTGTTAATGATATAAAGTAAAGTGAACTTAAAGCTCCTAGTACCTTAAAAAACATATTTATTCCTTCATAGACACCATTTTTAGAAATTCCAATCCACCCATGAAAAAGCTTAATAGAATATATTAAATCTCCTCTATTAGAGGAATAATTTATTACTATAGTAATAATACTAATTACTAAAAATCCTGTCGGAATTATCATAAGTCTCAAAAATTCTTTCCAATTAGTTCCCCCTATTCTTATAATTAGGAAAGCCATTATTGTTATTATAAACAATGAAACGACTAAATTATTAGCCCATAAACATACGCTTAGAGTTAATATTGCAAAAAATATTTTTTCCATAGGATTAATATTCTTTAGTTTAGATGCATAAGCATATTTATCAATATTTATCATTTAGATTCTTCTTCTACTTTCTTTTTACCCTTTAAATATCCAAAACCAAACCCAATTACTCCTGCTCCTATAGCTGCTTGAAGCGCAAATAATAAGCTTTCTATTTCTCCACTGGCTGGCTCAAACATTGGTGAAAACCAAGGTTCATAATTTTCATCTATTTGAGTTATAGCTTCTTCAGCTTGTCCATCAGCTCCACCAAACTCAGCATCCTTAGTTACAAAGAAAGGAATTATAGTAATAGCTACTACTAATAAAATTAATATGACATTAGTTAACACTCTTTTATTTTTCATTACTTTACCTCCCTTGAAAGAATATTAAGGTCCATTAAATCATCTTTTGCATAGTTCTCTATTGCATTAAATATTACTACTGTTAATATTCCCTCACTTATAGCTAAAGGAATTTGTGTAACTGCAAATATACCCATAAACTTCATAACTGAAGCCATGATACCTCCAACTTCTGCTGGGAATGCTAATCCTAATTGAATTGATGTAACCATATATGTTGCTAAGTCCCCAAGAGATGCAGCTAAAAATACACCTAACCAAGTTGGTCCATTTAGTTTCTTCACTAACTTATAAAGTCCATATGATACTAAAGGTCCAACTACTGCCATTGAAAAAGTATTTGCACCAAGAGTAGTAAGTCCACCATGTGCTAAAAGTAATGCCTGGAATAAAAGAACTATAAGTCCTAAAACTGAAGCCGCTGTAGGGCCAAATAATATAGCTGCAAGGCCGACCCCTGTTGGGTGAGAACAACTTCCTGTAACTGATGGCAATTTAAGAGCTGATAAAACAAAAGCATATGCGCCTGCCATAGCTAATAATATCTTCAACCTTGGATTGTTACTAACCGTTTTCTTTATTGAGAAAATTCCTAAGACAATAAATGGTATAGTTATAACTCCCCATGCTATACACCACTTAGGTTGTAAAAACCCTTCCATAATATGCATAGCTGAAACACTTGTAGGTATTAATAAAAACATTAATAAAAATCCTATAAATACTTGATTCTTTTTTGACATAATAATTCTACTCCTTAAATTATATTTTATTTTTGTATCCCCATTGTAAAATAATCAACATTTATCTAAGACATAGCCTAATTTAAAAAATTGACTCTAAAAATAATAACCCCTAGACATTGCATCTAGGGGTTATACAAATTCAAAAAAAATATAACTTACCAAAGCACAACACCTCCTATTTCCCGTAGGATCTTGATGTTTTAAAAATAGGCAGGTCTTCTGGCTCAAGTGTCATCATTTTTTGTAGCCTTCCCAAAATTCTATATTTCAGTGGCTTAAGTTACAAAAAACTCTTCTATTACAGCGGCGGGACCGCGTGGGATTTAAACCCAACTTCCCTTTTAATAAATAAATACATACAATTTATTTAACCTATTCTTAAATATTAGCCATATTATAAGTTAATGTTAACCTTTAAATAAACATATAAACTAATCTAAATTCATCTAAAGAATAAATCACTAAATTAATATAGCTCGAATCTTAAAATTTTATAATATATATTATAAGTATATTACACTTAGAATTGATTTACAATTAAACTATTTATCACTGTTCTTATTTTAGCTAACCATTTTTTATTATTGAATAAATAATAGAAACCCTTTGTAAAATTAAATTATGTCTGAATATATAACTAGAAATCATCACGCACTTAAAATATGGACTAAAATAAAAAGACTATATGTAAGTAAAGAACTTAACATATAGTCTTAAAATTATTAAATTATACTAAGAAAAACCTTCTTATTAGTTTAATATTCTATGATTTATGAATCTTATTTCATATTCATCAACAACGCCATCTTTATTTAAATCAAGATTTTCATCATTGCTTCCAAAATTCTTAGAAACCATAGCTAAATCACCAATATCAATCTTTCCACTGTTATTGAAGTCACCAGTAGTTTCAGTAATTAATAATGAATTGAATCTTTCAATTACATTAGTTAACTCACTCTTAGCTGAATCAACTTCATCTTGAGTAGCATCACTATTTGCAATTACAGCTTCAGCTTTATCAATCTCTGAACTTAATAAAGATTTAGCACCTTCATGATACTCACCAACATTCATTCCTTCTACCGCAGCCTCAACTAAAGCTTTACCATCGTTAACCAAAGTTTCTAAAGCACCCTTATCAACTTCTGGAACTACTTCAACTAAGTCATTTATAGCAGTTTCTAATTCAGTTACTATTGTATTTACTTGCTCTTGAGTATAATCAGCTTTGTTTCCATTAGCTTCATTAGCTATTGCTAACTTCTCTTCAAATACAGTCCATGATTCTGGAGTATAATCTTCTGCTACTAAAGAATTTCCTAAAGCTAAAACTTCATCAAACTTAGCGAAATCAGATGCTCTTAAAGCTAATCCTTCTTCAGCCTCTGTTAACTTTTCTAAAGCTTTATCGATCTTCTTCTGAGAAGCATTTGAATCATCTAGTATAGCTTTTGCATTCTCTAAAGCCTCTTCTAAGCTAGCAAATGAACTTACTGTATATTCATCACCATTTAATGAAACTAACTCATCATACTTAGCTTGTAATGAGTCATTTACTGGGAACTCAAATTCATCATTTAAAGTTATTATTTCATAAATATTTGGTGCTATACCATTCCATTCTATCTTAATTTCAAATATATTTTCATAATCTCTATTTATGAACTCATTTAAACTATTACTTAAAGTACCTAATTCAACCCATTCATCAGCACCAATTCTCACTTTAACTATAGCGCTAGAAATAGAACTTCCGTCCTGAACAATAGTAACCTTTCTAACATCAGTCTTCTCTGATAACTTATAAGTTAAACTACCTTCTGTTATTTCCCCATTATTTGTATTTGGTTTATAAGATGTTGTTAAATCTCCATCTCTTAAATTACTTGGTGCAAATCCTTTTTCTTCAATTGGGTTTGAAATATAAGTTGGATCATTAACAGTTGGAATATATGCTCCATTATTAATCATAAGCTCATTTATTACAGTCCATCTATGTCTATATGGAGCTGTAAATACGATTCTTACATATCTAGCTTTTTTGTTTAGATTTGTTCCTTCAACATAAGCGCTATCTATCGGAACTACTCCACCTGATTGATTTCCATGAATATATCCATTTTCTAATGGCTTAGCATATATATCATCTACACCATTTTCAATTCCATCACCAATAGTTATAGCATCTGTCCAATTTTCACCGTCTAATGATAATTGAATCTTACCATCTCTTACGTGGTCTACCTCTGTGTCTAGTACAACATACTTTAAGTTATCAACTAATATATCTTGTCCTAAATCATAAACTATTGAATCACCAGTATTAGGAGCTCCTAAGAACTTAACACTTGTTTTTAAATTTCCATCTACAGCCTTCTTTGATCCATCATCACCAACATATGCCTCCACTAATGATGGCTCATAAACCTCTGTTGAATTAACTTCAAATTTAGTTAAATTGAAAGTAACAGCATCATTTCCATTGTTTATAGCTCTTACATATCTTCCGTCTTCTAAAGTACTTGTATCAGTTATATCAACCCACTCAACTCCATTTGCAGAGCTTTGAAGAGTTAATCCTGTATTGTCTGAAAGCTCTATATTTAAGCTACTTAAATCTTTAATACGATCTAATTTAACTCCAATATATTCTCCATTATTTAAAGTTATATCATTTAAAGGTAATAATATAGTTTTGTCCTCTTCAGCTCTTGATAAAAGATCTGCACTTGTATTAGTGTAGATGTTATCCTTATTTCCTGCATTCTCAAGTTCATTACTCTTTATAGCAAACTCTGAGAAAGTAACCCACTTATGAACATTCTCCATATTAGTAAGTCTTACATACTTAGCTGCTATAGGTGTTTCAAAATCTTCTTCTATGACATCCTTACCAGCAGGAGCCCCTGTTCTATCATATTCTTTAATAGTTGTCCAAGTTTCATTGTCTAATGAATATTCAAGCTTAAACTTATTCCATTTATCTGAAGCTCCACCGCCACTTTTACCTATTACAAATCTAACTCCATCAAGGTTAATTTCTTTACCTAAATCTAATCCTATAAATTCACCAGCTAATGAAGTATCACCATTAGCAGTTTTATACCAAACTCCAGTATCCTCATCTCCATCTAAAAGACTTGACTCACTTCCCTCATAAACTTTCCAAGCTGAACTTCTTATAAGAGTTGGATTAAACTCAACACCTGAATTTGAATCATCCTTTTTATTTACATTTATATCTCTAACACCAAGCCAAGTATTACTTCTTGCCTCTGTAGCTATTAAACGAATTCCTTTTACTTCTAAATCTAGCCCTTCAACCTTGACTTCTCTTGGCATTGAGTATTCTTTTCCACCTTCTAGGTCAACCCATTCTTTTCCGTCAACTGTATATTGAATCTTAGCCTTTTGCATTGTGTCATTCAAGTTTGAGTTAGCTCCCATTAAGAACTCAACAGAGTTTAGCTTTATAGGATTACTGTATTTAATTCCTACATAAGTTCCTACAGCTATACTAGTTGGATTTTTATAAACCAATTCAGTTCCAGCATTTCCATCAAATATATTATCTTTATTTCCTGATGGTGTATCTTCACGATTAGTTATATAAGTTGCATAAACCTTGTTAGGGTCTATTATAGATCCAACTACTGAAGCTAAATTTTCTCCCATATGCTTTATAAATGGAACAATATGTTGAACTCCAACCTCAGCATATTCAGTATGATTTACATAGTGGAAACCATAAGTTTTTGACTTTTCGAAGGCAGTCTGTCCAGCTGAGTAATTAGCCCATGCTGCATCATCATCCCCCTCTTCTACAGCTATTGCTGATTTTAAATAAGAAATAACTGCATTTGTAGTGTCTTCCCAACAATTTAACCAATAGATTATTTGGTCTCTTGTTCTCTCATTTCCTGGATTATTTTTATAATAGTCTGCTGCCTTTTGAAGGTTAGTAAACTCTTCTATTAAATCTAAAGCTTCTGCCTTTATACTTAATCCTGCATCATATTTTTGCTTAAATGCATCTAATTTTGGAGCTAATTCAATAGACTCCTGTAATGGTCTAACTCTTCCGTCCATGTTTTGGTTTATCATGTGCTTACTGATTTCTCTTAAAGCAAGTGAAGAGTTTGTATCTTCAGCAGTTCCATGATCCATATATTTAAATGAGTCGTGCCAGTTTTCATCTGCTTGCTCTTTATTATCCCATACATTCCAAGCGTAATCTGCAACTGCAAATAATGCTGATTTGTTAGCCTCGGCTTGTTGCATTGGATTCAAAACTATACCATCTATCTTACTCGGATCTACTCCTGGATGTAAGAAAGTATCATTTCCTCCCATAATTAAATGCTGCTTTGAGTTATCTGAACAAGGCCAGTTAATCCAGTAGAAAGGTGCTCTTCCAGGGTTACCCTCAGTAGCTATGTTATTCATAAAGTTATCTGCAAAGTTTTCATCAACTTCTCCCCAGATTCTTCCTCCAGTCATTACTATACTTACATTCTCTTCAGCCTTATTTAGCTCTTTTAACTGCTGAGATGATCCATTTCCATAATAGTCTGATGGACAGAACATAAGATCAGTTTTTAAATCTGGATAAGTATTCTGCTGTTCCTCTAACCATCTTGTTAAGTCTGTAAGAAGCTTAACATACATTGAAGCCCCTTGAGCTGGTGCTGCAGCATCATCTGCTAATATAGCAAATTGTCTAACATCATTTTCTAGAAGCTGAGTAAACTTTTCTTTTATTACTTGTAAGTCAGCTTGATAATTTTCCTCTGTATCAAATCTAACTGGACTATGCATGAATGGATGTAATGCATATACATATCTATTTTTAGTTTCATTACCAACTTGAGCTAACTTTTTAATTTCAGATAATTTTTCTTCTGGATATAATTCTCTCCACTTACTATTGTGATAAGGATCATCCTTAGGCGCAAAAACATATTGATTTAACTTATAATCTCCTCCAAATTTCATAAGCTCTGCTCTATCTTCATTTGACCATGGATTTCCATAATATCCTTCTATAAATCCTCTATGAGCAACTTCAGCATAATCATCAACCCTGAAGTTTTGAATCATATTATCTTCTTCAACCTGATTAAATACATGTTTTAAAGTTGTAACTCCATAGAAAGCACTATCTGGGTCCTCACCAATTACCCCTATTACTCCATCATTAACGCTTACTATGTGTGAATCCATATTTTCATCAAAGAAAGTCTCTTCGTGAGGAACATTCTCATTGAAATAAGTATCAACAAATCCACCTGATTCATTTATTCCTACTAAAAAGTTTGTTTTTCCTTGTACTATTTCATTAGAAACAGTAGCCTCTAGATTCTTAGACTCTAAAACCTCATTAACACGATTTTTAGTGTAAATATCGATTCCCTCATCATATACGATATTTATTTCATCGCTTAATTGGAATCCACCACCCTTATAATTAATATCTTGTGGCTTAGGATAAATTTCATAAACGTTTTCACTAGTGCCATCAGTTGCAAATACTACTAAATTACACGGTAAAGCACTTATAGTCATAGCTGCTAAAACAGTCGAAGCTACTATTTTTTGAATATGTTTTTTCATACCTCTCCCCCTAATATATAAAAACTTTTTTATTATAGTTAAATGTTGAATTAAAGCATATTTCCCTACAAATATGCTAAAGTTTCACCAAAACCAAATTTTCTAACATTTAACATTTATAACTTAAATTGTATTACATTTTTTTAGCTTAGTACATGCAATTTATTTACTTCTTTATTATATTTTTTAAATTAGTGTTGTTTTCTTATATATACAATATAAACTCTTTAGAAATTCTTTAGAAATATTTATGTTTCATTTAAGTAATTTGTAACTTCAATGTAATTCACTAAGTTAACTAATTTGTTAAAATTTTGTGTATAATCATATTCTAGGAAATCAATTGGAGGGAGATAAAATGAAAAAAGATATACGTTTATTAGATGGATTAATATATTCAACATTTTTTATAATGACTACAATAATACTTTTTATACTTTATAAGGATATACCTAGTAGAGGAGTACTAAATTTCGTTACAGCCTATGCTGTTTTTGCAATTATAATTCCATTTTATATTTTAATAAGAGTTATGTTTACTGTTAAGCGCTTTAATTCTTATGAAGTTAAACAAGAAACTATAAAATTTTTAGCTATTTCTATAGTATTAATAACCTTACAATTTGTTAGTAGCCGTATATTCTCAGCACCTAACATAAGGCTTTTAAGTACAATCCCTAGTTCATTAATTATTGCCTTTGGATTAGTTTGTTTTGATGTAGTTTTTTTAAAAAAGGCAAAATAATAGATCACAGTAAATATACTGTGATCTATTTTTATATAATCTAACAAATTAAAACTAACACCTTTTAATGAAGTGTTTTTTAATATTTTTTTATTTAGTCATTTAAAACTTCTATTGCACTAGTAGTTTTTATCTTTCTTTCAACAGCCTCATTAAACATTTCTTTAATTACCTCTGTGTACAATAAGTCTAATAAAAATATCTGCGGTATTTTTGATGAAATTGATCCAGTTTCAAAAATTGTTTCTGCTGAAGTATATTTCAACTCATAATCAGCAAGTTTTCTCAAAGGATTATCACTGTCTTCTGTTAATGTTATTATGTTAACTCCATTTTCTTTTGCCTGTTTTACAGTTTTTATTACCTCTTTTGTTGTACCTGAATTTGATATAGCTAATATCACATCATCTTTATCCATTATAGATGACATAATAACCATAGTATGACTATCTGTTATCGGTATAGTATTAAATCCTATCCTCATAAACTTATAGTTTATATCAGTAGCAGCTATTCCCGAATATCCTATTCCTATAAAATAAACTCTTTTTGCATTCATTATTAAGTTTTTACACTGATTTATTATGTCAACATCTATATTTTTTACTGTTTGATCTAGAATATTTATAGATGACTTTAGAAGTTTATTAGCTGTCTCTTTAACACCTTCATCTCTATGAACATGAAGATTTATGATACTTGTATTCCTTTTATTTGAAAGTTCTTTTGCTAGAGTAACCTTGAAATCTTGAAAACCACTAAATCCTATTTTCTTTGTAAATCTAGTTATTGTAGCTTCCCCTACACCTGATTCTTTAGCTATTATAGAAATTGACTTATATATAAAATTATCTAAATCTGACTTTATATACTCCATTAAAGTTTTCTCAGACTTCGTAGCCTTAAATTTTGGATTTTCTAATTGTTCTAATATCCCCATAAAATACCTCTTGTTCTGTTAATTACTTAATTTAAGTATATCACTATTAGAAATAGAATTACAAAATAAGAAGATTTTATAGTTCATTTAATTTTAAACTATAAAAAGCACCTATCATACCTGCTGTATTCTTTAACTTTGCAAACTCTATTTTTGTATTATTAAAAACTGATTCTATTAAATATTTCTTTAAGTAAGTTTCAATAAGAGGTCTAAACACTTCTTCTCTAGCCATAATCCCTCCCCCTAAAACTATTACTTCTGGATTTATTAAATAAGCTATATTAGATATTCCTAAAGCTAAATTATCAGCTAATTTATTTACTTCTTCTACACAAATTTTATCTCCTCTATTATATGCATCTAATATATCTTTTCCACTTAACTCACCTTCAGATATATTCTTTCTGGTAGCAACATTTCTCACTAAGGCAGTAGTTGATGCAATATTTTGAATTTGTTCACCATTAACTAACATATATCCTATTTCTCCAGCTGAGTTACTAAATCCATGTACTATCTTTCCATCTAATATCAACGCTCCACCAATTCCAGTTCCAATAGTTAAGCAAGCCATTGATTTTGCTCCCTTTGCAGCCCCTTTATTAAACTCGCCTAAAGCTGCACAGTTTACATCATTCTCTACACAACAAGGTAAAGAAAACTCCTCTTCTAAAATCTTCTTGACTTCAATACCTGTATAATTAGGAATCGTTGGTCCTGCATATACTATCTTCCCCTCTTTAGGACAAACCATACCAGCTGTAGAAACGCATATACCTTTTATTTCATATTTATCTTGTATCGATTTTATCAAACCCTTAACTTTATTTATTATACTCATTCCGCCTTTATGAGCCTCTGTATTAGTTGTAAATTTCTCTAGTATTTCTCCATTTTCTTTTATTACTCCATACTTAATACCAGTTCCACCTATATCTATAACTGCAAATTCTCTCATAAAATCTCCTCCAAACACAATTCTCTATTTAGCTAATAATACCCTGTGATAAATAATATATCACAGGGTATAAATTTCAACTTTCTTTTTATAAAACCTTCTTGTGATTTATAAAATCACTTTATAAATAGCTTTTTTAACTTCAGAAGGCTTATCATCTGCTATTAAACAAGTCATGTGAATATCATCTGGATAGCAGATTAGAAAATCTCCCTCTTCAAGAACTACTGATGAATTTTCATCTCCATCAAAAGCTAAAAAATCATCATTTTCAATGTAATCTTTAAACTCTAAATTCTCTTTAAAGTTAAGGTTTATTCTTTCTCTTCCACTAAAAACTACATGAACATCTATATATTTTTTATGACCTTCCCAAAAACGATCTTCCTTATTTTTTGTATTGTAATTAACTCTATTAAAGAACAGCTCTTCACCTTTTATTTCATGAGTACCTGGTTCAAATTCTATTACATTGTTATTTTTTGCATGTAATAAAGCTTCCTTAACAAGCTTTGGTAAATAATCATAACTTTCTAAATTTATTAAATTGCCGAATATCATTTCATCCACCTCTAAAAACAATTAATTTTAAAGTAGTGTTGACCTTTAAATAGATGGTAGGAACTATTTAAAAATCAACACTTACTTTAATTAAAATATTATATTTTCATCTATACTATCCATTTGTAACTTCGTTTTTATTGTAGTAAACTGTTGCTCTATTTAAAGTTTTTTCATCAACTAATTGAGATTGAGTCATTAATGAAACTATCATTCCAACTATAACTGAAACTCCAATTGAAATTATTGAGTATGACCATATGCTTACATCAAATCCGCCGTATTTACATACTATAACAGCTATTGCTGATGCTATAAATCCTGCATATGCTCCTGCCTTTGTAGCTTTCTTAAAGAATATTCCTAATACAAATATTCCTGCTAAAACTCCAAGAACAAGTCCCATAAATCCATTGAACCATTCATAAGCTGAGTTTACTCCGCCATTTGCAAGAATAACTGCCATTGCTATTGAAGCTATTCCAACACCTAAAGATATATATTGAGCAACCTTTGTTTGTCTCTCCATTGACATATCTTTTGTTATGAAGTTTTGAATATCTAAAGTCCAGCTTGTTGCAACTGAGTTTAATCCAGTTGATAATGTTGATTGAGCTGCTGCATAGATAGCTGCTAAAACTATACCTGTTATACCTACTGGTAATTGGAATGCTATATATGATGCAAAAATCTGATCTTGTTGAGCAGTTTGTAATAACTGTGGATTTTGATTATAGAATACATATAAAGCTGTTCCTATTAAATAGAATATAGTTGCTACAAATAATGATAAAACTAAGTTACCATAAGTCATTTTCTTTAATTGTTTTATATCAGTAGTTGTAGTAAACCTTTGCACTATATCCTGACTTGAAATATATGATGAAAATGTGTTTAACCCTCCACCAACTATTAATAAGAATACACTTGTCTTAAATATGTTAGCATCAAATATTGGTTCAGTAGATGCTAAGAATTTACCGCCTTCTGTTAATTCACTCATAATAGATCCAAAGCCACCATCTATTGTTGAAATTAAGAATATTAATGAGAAAATAATACCTGCTATAAGTACACATCCTTGAATAAAGTCTGTCCATAATACTGACTTTAATCCACCTGTGTATGAATAAATTATTGCAATAACACCCATAGCTACAATAAGTAAATAAACATTTATTCCTGTAAGATTTGCTAATACCATTGATGGTAAGTACATTATGATTGCCATACGTCCTATTTGATAAATTATGAACATTATAGCTCCAAGAATTCTAAGTCCCTTATCTTTATATCTTATTTCTAGATATTCATAAGCTGTATCAATATCTAATCTACTGTAAACTGGTAAAAAGAATTTTATAGTAAGTGGTACTGCTACAAACATTCCAAGTTGGGCAAACCACATAATCCAGGTTCCCTTATAAGAGTTACCAGCCAATGATAAGAATGAAATTGGGCTTAATAAAGTTGCAAATATAGAAACTGAAGTAACCCACCAAGGAATAGTTCCATCACCTCTGAAGAACTCTTTTCCCTTCATTTCTTTTTTAGAAAACTTCAATCCTGCATAAAGAACAAGTCCTAAATAAACAACAAGAACAACCAAATCAAATTTTGTAAAGCCTTGCATACCAATTCTCCCCTCTTTATTTAATCAGTAGGCTAACCTCGAAAGAATTAGCCTACTTTAAACCTTATACCATTTAACCTTTAGAAATATTTTGCATTTATTTCTTTAGCCTTTTTAACCATTTCCTCTGTTGCTTCCTTCATAGGCTGTCTACAATAACCAGCATCAACACCTTGCTCTTCAAGGATTAATTTAATTGTTTGGTAAAGACCATTATTTAAAATGTCAGTTATTAAATCATTAGTAACATGTTGAACTTCTAAAGCTGTATTTATATCACCTTTTTGAGCTGCCTCAAAAATTTGTCTTGCTCTAACTCCATTTACATTGAATGTTGAACCTATAGCTCCATCAACACCAAGTACAGTAGCAGGTAGCATCATTTCATCAAATCCAGCAAATATTAATTTATCTGGGAATGCCTTTCTCATACGCTCTAATAAATAGAAATCTGCTGCTGTAAACTTAACACCTATAATCTTATCGTTTTCAAAAAGCTCAGCAAATTGCTCTATTGACATATTTACTCCTGTTAAGAATGGTATTGAATAAATTATAAGCTTATTATCTACAGAATTTATTATTGTCTCGTAGTAATGTTTTATTTCATTAAAATCAAATTTATAGTAGAATGGTGTAACTGCTGAGATTGCATCATATCCTAAATCTGTTGTGAATTTAGCTAACTCTACAGCTTCCTTTAAATTAACTGATCCTACTTGTGCTATTAATTTAACTTGTCCTTTTACTTCATCCATAGCAATTTCAAAGATCTTTTTCTTCTCATCAGTTGAAAGCATGAAGTTCTCTCCTGTACTTCCTCCTACATAAAGACCATCAATTTTACAAACATCAATATTATGTCTTATTATTTCTCTTAATCCCTTCTCATTGATATTTCCTTCCTTGTCAAATGAAACTAATAATGCTGAATAAATCCCTTTCATTTTTCTTTCCTCCCAAATCTCTCTTATTCTCTTAATATTTATTTCTTTAAACTATCTTTCAAAACGGTACTAATTCATCAATTACCTTTTCTTAACTAGTACCTTCTGAAAAATATATTATTCTAAAATCTCAGTAAATCTTTCAGTTATTTGTTGTGGTCTAGTTATTGCTCCTCCAACAACAGCTGAATAAGCTCCTATATCAAAAGCTTCTTTAAGCTCCTCTGGCGTATTTATTTTACCTTCACAAATTACTGGAATACTAACCTTATTTAGTAATTCTCTTAGTAATTCAAAATCTACATGTTTACTTTGTTTTGAATATGGTGTATAACCTGATAAAGTAGTAGAAATACAATCAAAGCCTAACTTTTCAGCCTCAATTCCTTCCTCTAAAGTTGATATATCAGCCATAGCAAGTATTCCTTTTTCATGAATTCTATCTACCAAAACCTTTACATGTTCATCATGTGGTCTTTTTCTTTTTGTAGCATCCAATGCTATCATTTCACACTCTGTTTCTAAAAGCTCGTCCACTTCTTTTAAAGTAGGCGTTATATAAATATCTGAATCCTCATAACACCTTTTAATTATTCCTATTATAGGTAATTTAGTGATTCTTTTTATTTCTTTTATATCATCTACGCCTTGAGCTCTGATTGCTACTGCTCCACCTTCTTTTGCAGCTAAAGCCATTCTGCCCATTATAAATGGACTATGCAAAGGCTCATCTGCCAAGGCTTGGCAAGAAACTATCAACTTCCCTTTCACCCTACTTAACATATCATCACCTTTTTCTTTTTGAAAATTATTTTCTTTATGATTTTATTGTAATCATTTTCTTCAAAAATTGCAATACATTTTTGAAAATATTTTTCCATTTATTTCTCTTTTAATTTTATTTATAGTCTTATTATTCTATTTCGTCATATTTATTTCATATTTTTTTCACTTTACTTTCAAAAAATTTATGTTTTGAAAATTTATTTCAAAAAAAAAAAAAAAAAAAAAAAAAAAAAAAAAAAAAAAAAAAATTAAGAGAGTTATCTTAGATAACTCTCTTCTTTAATTTGTTAGCTCTATTTTTAAACAGTATTTGTTTTTATTTATAGATAAAAGTCCCTCTTAATAAAGATCAACAAAACCTAATAAAAATATGTTTTATATAACTAAACTATTTAACCCACTGAATAACTTCTTCTGCTGAAAGTCTAGCTTTTTCTCTATGTGGTTCTTCTTTTCTATATCCAAATGCTATTAAATAAGTTAAATCATATTTGGATTTATCTAAAAGCCCCTTATTAACTAAGATTCCTTCTACTTTTTCCTTATCAAATCCTTCAATAGCACATGAATCTATACCTAGCATTGCTGCAGATGTCATCATATTTCCCATAGCTATATAAGACTGTCTTTTTGACCATTCAAGTAATTTTTCATTAGTTTCATCAGCTTCTAACTTTCCTACTTGGAAATTTTTTAATACATCTTTTAATCCCTCAAAGAATTCCTCATTAACCCCTTTTGAATTAATCCAAAGATTTTTAACATATTCTGAATCATATCTTACTTCACTACCAGCCTTAGTCAATGCAATTATAAGATGACTTGTAGTTGTTGCTTGTCTTTGGAATCCCCATGAAACCTCTGCTATTTCTTTTATTAAGTCTTTATTCTCTACTACAAGGAACTTCCATGGCTCAAGTCCAAATGAACTTGGTGATAATCTTGCTGTTTCAGCAATTGTATTCATATCTTCTTGTGGTATGATTTTTCCTGTAAACTCCTTTGTAGCAAATCTAAAATTAAATATATCTATAATGTCTTCTCTATTAATATTCATCTTTCTAATCTCCTTATTGTCTTTTTTTACTCCACTTTATTATCTTCTAATAAATAAAAATTTATTATATTTTAATTATACTACAATTCCCATCTTATTACTCTGATATATTATAAAATGAGTTTTAATAAGGATATATTTTAGTTGCCACTTTTCCTCTAATATTTTTTCTCATAAAATTCTCTCCTAACTTATCTAATATTTACTATTAAAATATTATATTCAGCTTAAACTTTCATTTTCTAATTACCAATTGATTTCAAATTGTAATTTTATTGTAAAAGTAGTAAAATGTAATAAGCATCTTTTGTTAATCGTATTCATAAGGTTAAAAAATGCTATAAATAAAGGATCATTGAGAACATTTTAGGAGGTGATTTTTTGATTAAGGTTGAAAACTTAACAAAAGAATTTAAACTGAGAAAAAAGGAACCTGGCTTTTCTGGAGCTATAAAATCACTTTTTTCTAACGAATTTGATGTCAAGACAGCTGTTTCAGATATTTCTTTTGAAATAGATGCTGGAGAAGTTGTTGGATACATTGGCTCAAATGGTGCTGGTAAATCAACAACAATTAAGATGATGACAGGAATACTTATTCCTACATCAGGTAAGGTTATTGTTAATGGACGAGTTCCATATGAAAATCGTCAGGAAAATGCTAAGGATATAGGCGTTGTTTTTGGTCAGAGAACTCAGCTTTGGTGGGACTTAGCCCTTAGAGAAACATTTACTATTTTAAAAGATATATATTCTATTCCTGATGATTTATATGAAAGTAATATGAAGTTCTTAAATCAAACATTAGATTTAGAAGAATTTATGGACAGACCTGTTAGAACATTATCCCTAGGGCAAAGAATGAGAGGTGACCTTGCTGCATCCCTTCTACATAGTCCTAAAATTCTATATCTTGATGAACCAACTATTGGCTTAGATGTTGTTGTAAAAGAAAAAGTAAGATCATCAATTAAGGAAATAAACCAAAAATTTGGTACAACAATAATTCTTACAACTCACGATTTAAGTGATATTGAAGAGCTTTGTAAAAGAATCATAATAATAGACCAAGGTACCAAAATATATGATGGTAGTTTAGATGATATCAAAAAGAAATATGGCTATATGACAACTTTAGAGATTCAATGCAAAAATGATTTTACTTCTCCTTTAAATCTTAAGGAATTATTTAAAGAAGATAAAAATCTAGAACTTCATAACCTATCTGAAGAAGAACTTAGTGAAGGCATTGAAAATGGAAAACTTATAGTAACTTTTAATAAAAATAAAATTACTTCTTCTAAAATTCTTTCAAAAGTTATGGAAAACTTTGAAGTTTTAGATTTTGTATTAAAAGAAAGTAGCATAGAAGATATCATAAAGAAAATCTATAGAAATGAGGTGTAGCTATGGATTTTTTAAAAACAATAAAAGTTTATAGTTCCTTCTCTAGGGGTAGTTTTAAAAAACTTGTAACCTATAAAGCTAACCTTTTTATGGGATTAATAGGACAATTGCTGCTTGTAAGTGTTACATACTTTTTGTGGATTGCTATATATAGTAGTTCATCTGAAGGTGTTATGAAGGGATTTACCCTAAAAGAAATGCTTGCTTATGTTATGATTTCTCTATTAATTGGAATCGTTACCGGTAGTGATGTAAGTCGTGATATTTCTAATGAAGTTAAAGATGGTTCTATATCAATGAACCTTATAAAACCCATAAATTATAGAGCAAGAATAGTTTTTATGGGATTAGGTTCTTTTATATTCTCATTTTTAACACTATTCTTACCTGGAGCTATAATTGTAAGTATTTATGCACTCTATAATGGAGTTAACATTACCATTACTTCAATAATTTTATTTTTAATAAGTATAATTTTAGGATTTTTAATTAATATTTACTATTCCTATATGTTTGGTATGTTAGCTTTTAAATTCTATAACATATGGGGAATAAGCCAAATTGCAAGAGCTGTTATAATGCTTGTTTCAGGAGCTATGATTCCATTAACATTCTTTCCTGAAATAATTCAAAAAGCTTTTAATTTTCTACCATTTAGTTCAATAATTTATACTCCAGCTATGATTTACCTTAATAAATTAAGTCCTATTGAAATAGCTAAATCTATTGGCTTGCAAATACTTTGGGTAGTTATACTTTTATTTTTATCTAAAGTTATGTGGAATAAAATAATTGATAAACTAACTATTCAAGGAGGTTAAAATCATGAAGAGATATTATAAAATTTATATGCAATTTTTAAAGCAATACTTAAAAACTCTAATTGAGTATAAAGAAGACTTCTTCTTTGGAATATTTGGATTTTTTCTTGTTCAAGCAACTTCAATAATATTTATATCTCTTATATTCACTAATATACCAAGCCTTCATGGATGGAGCTTTTATGAAATAATATTTATATATGGATTTTCTCAAATTCCTAGAGGACTTGATCATCTATTTACTGATTATCTTTGGCTTTTCTGTTGGAAGAGTATGGTCTATGGAGAGTTTGATAGATTCCTATTAAGACCACTTAATCCACTATTTCAGGTAATTGCACAAAGATTTCAACCTGATGGTTTCGGAGAGCTTGTTATTGGATTAATACTTGTAATTTATTCTGGTACAAAAATAGGAGTAACCATTACCCCTACTTGGATTCTAGGATTTATAATTGCTGTAATAGGTGGTTCTTTTATATACACAGCAGTAAAATTAGCCACTACTTCTGTAGCGTTCTGGACTAAAGATAGCTTTAGACTAGTCCAAATAGCCTATGGTTTAAGTGATTTTTCAAAATATCCTATAAGTATTTATCCAGGTGGAGTTAGAGGACTACTGACATTTATAATCCCTTTCGCTTTCACAGGATACTACCCAGCAACTTATCTTCTTGGCAAAGGTAGCTTTTTATTTGGAGTTATTCTAACCTTAGTTGTTGGTATTATCTCATTATTAGTTGCTTATATGATATGGTTAAAAGGAATTTCCTCATATGAAAGTGCTGGTAACTAAACCTATTATATTTAGTTATTAATATATAAAAAACAAAAGGGAGTGTATCAAAAAAATTTGATACACTCCCTTAAAATATCTACTTTATTTTTTTCAAAACTTCTTTCTTTCTTAAATCATATTCTTCTTCAGTTATAATTCTTTCAATTCTTAATCTATTTAATTCTTTAAGTTCAAACTCTATATTTGGTTCTTCATCCATCCCACCATATTTGTCTATGTCATTATTTACCCTAATTTCTTCATTCAAATCTCTTGGCTTAGTTAAATTAATTAAACTTGCTATAAGAACCACTAAGAAGACTAGTGTCCATGTTATCCCTAAATTCAAACTATAAGTCATTACCTTACAAATTCCTAGGGCAATGAATGCTATGCTAAGTAAAAAAATAATTAAATGTACAATCTTTTTCCTATTATATCTCTTTAAATCCTTTCCCACATAAACCCATCTTCTTTCCTTTTATAATTATATTTCAAAGTTAAGTTAAGTCTTAATATATATCTATAAATTAAAATATACTTAAGACAGATGATTAAACTAAAATAATATTACGCACTCGCTTCTATAAATTCAACTAAACTTTCAAAATTCTCCTTAGCTTCTGGAATTGAAAGTTTAAATTGATATTCATGCCAAAGCCCAGAATCCTTAAAAAATTTATTTTTCACTTTAACTCCTAATTTAACTAACTCACTAGATAGCTCCTTACTCTGAATTTCAAATGGGTCTGCATCTCCAACAGTTATAAATGTATTTGGATAATCTTTAGTTATATTCTTTATAGTTGAAAGTTCATTTATCTTTTCATATTTTTCAAACTCTTTAGTTCCTGTTAATGCTTGCATATAAGTCTGGATTCCAGGAAATTTTGTAGCTCTTACTGTATCCATATCATATAATCCACAAAATAATACTATTCCCTTTAATAACTCTCTCTTTATACTTGGTTCTATATTCATTCTATCAGCAAAATTTCTATTACTTATTAATGCTCCAAGTTGACTTGCTATCTGAGCACCAGCTGAATCGCCCCCAATAAATATTTTATTTTTGTCTCCATTATATTTTTCTATATTTTCAAATACATAATTAAGTGCATCATTACTTTGAATTATTTGACTTGGATATCTATACTTAGGAGATAGCGCATAATCTATATTCACAACTACAAATCCTTCATTTGCTAATGTAAGCATGTAGTTCTTTACTGTTTCTTTGCTATTTGATATGTATCCACCTCCATGAATCCACATTATTACCGGTAATTTACCATTTGTATTTTTAGGATAATATATATCAAGCTTATTGTTATTATCTATCGATGATTCATAGTCCAAATTTTCTTCTATATTTAAGTTTCCTATTATCTTTTTATAATTTTTAGGTTTAGGGAATACCCCTAATTGAAAAATAATCTTATAAATTTCAACTGCAACATTACATGTTGTTAATTTTTCCATAATATTAGATGATACATTTATAGCTTTATAATATAAATTTTTAATAGTCATTTTCTTCACATCCTTAAAAGTCGCCCTATACAAATATTATATCTAATTATATTATATACCCCTATTTTTCATCTGACATAATCTTATTAAAATTTATTTATTCCTTTTAATCCAATACCTATATATTGTAGTTCATAATTCCTAAAATTTTAATATTATGTAATTGTAGATAATATTTTTACTTTTAACGTTTTATTATTTTAATTCACTCATAATCTAATTTCCTTCATAAAACTCCCATACTTTATTTTAATTTTTTTATTAAAACATAACTTAAATCTTAATAATAATAATCCTACTATAAGCAATTTTTATTTGCTTATGGTATAATAATTTCATTAAATAATTGTTCAAAAGTAAACTATTTTTACAAAACTTAATATTGATTTTGTTCTTTAAATTATAAATTCCATCCAATATAAAAGCATCTTAGAAATTACTTCGGTGAAATTTATGATTCATATAAACTATTTTTATATTTTGAAAGAAGGTTTTATATATGGAAAAAGATTTAAACAAAACTAGGAAGGTTTATCTAGTTGGAGGAGGTATAGCCTCTTTAGCTAGTGCTGTTTACTTTATTCAAGAAGGACATATCCCAGCAGAGAATATTTATATATTCGAACAGCAAAACTGCTTAGGTGGTAGTATGGATGGTTCTGGAGATAATATTAACGGATTCGTAGCTCATGGTGCTAGAATGTTCGATAAAGAAGCTTATGCATGTACATACGATTTATTATCAAGAGTCCCATATACTGATAATCCTAATATGACTGTTCTAGATGACTTTAATAAATTTAATAAAGAAACAAAATTCAATAGATCTGTAGTAAGACTTGTTGGAGAAAATGCCGAAAAAATAGATGTTCTTTCATTCCAGCTTTCAAAAGCAGATCAACTTGCTTTATCAGGTATGATTATGGGACCTGAATTTAAATTCTATGAAAAAAGAATTTCAGACTGCTTTACACCAGAATTTTTTAAAACAAATTTCTGGTATATGTGGGCTACAACTTTTGCATTCCAACCATGGCATAGTGCTGTTGAATTCAAAAGATACCTTCATAGATTTATTCATGAATTCCCACATGTTACTGATATGGCTGGTGTTAGACACTCAAGATACATTCAGTATGATTCAATGATTGAACCAATAATTAAATACCTTCAAAAAGAGGGAGTTAATTTTACTATGGGAGTTCAAGTTAATGACCTAGACTTCCAAATGATTGATAATAAAAAAGCAGTTAGTGCTATAAAATACACTCAAAATGGTCACCCTGATGAAATACAAGTTAGACCAGAAGATCTTGTTTTAGTAACAAATGGTTCTATGACAGCTTGTTTCGATGTTGGTGACAATGAAACTGCAACCGTTATAAATGATAAATATAAAGATGGTTCATGGAGCTTATGGGAAAACATAGCTAAAAAAGATGATCAATTTGGACACCCAGAAGTATTCAACACTCGTGTTAAAGAATCACTTTGGGAATCAATAACTCTAACTTTCAAAACACCATTATTCTTCGATTTAGTTCGTGAATTCTGTAGTGGTACTGGAACTGAGTTTACTTTTAAAGATTCTAACTGGTTCTTATCATTAGTTTTACCTCATCAACCATACTTTAAAAATCAATCTAAAGATGTACAAGTTGCTTGGGGATATGCATTACACCCAGACAAAGAAGGTAACTTTGTTCATAAAAAAATGTATGATTGTAACGGAAGAGAAATCCTCGAAGAAATTATCGGCCTAATGGGCTTTGAAGAATATAAAGATGAAATATTAGCTTCAGCTATATGTAGACCTTGTGTAATGCCATTTATAACAAGTCAGTTCTTAACTAGAATGCCTGGTGATAGACCTGCTGTTATACCAAAATCATCATACAACTTAGCATTCTTAGGTCAGTTCTGTGAAATAAAAGATGATACAGTATTTACTGTTGACTACTCAGTTAGATCAGCTCAAATGGCTGTTTACGGCTTATTAGGATTAAACTACAAAGAAGTAACCCCTATTTATAAAGGTGAATTTGATATAAGAATCCTTTTAGGCGCATTAGCTGAAATGATTAAATAACCTATTTTAAAACCTGAAATTTAATACACCACTATCCTTATTTTAAGACCATATAAAAATAAAATGAGACTGTATTTTCCCAGTACAAGCTCATATCTTTTATATGGCCTTTTTTGCTTTTAAATTAGGCTCTGTTTTAAATTTAAACTCACTTAAAACAGAAATTTTAATTTAATCTATCTTTGATATCCTCTATATCCTTCTTCATAGCTGGTAATAGTTCTGTTAGCTCTTTAACTACATGATTATAGTTATCTTCTCTCTTACTATTTTCTTTTAGAACATAGGTCAACAAATATGAAAATAATAAAGCAAAAACTCCTTGTGTCGCTATTAATTTAATCATCTCATTTTCCATACCTAATTCCTCCAATCTAATTTCATTAAGATTTAATAGTATTTTTTATGTCATTTATTTTTATGTAAATTACTAATATTTCTAAATTGCTCCTTTTAATACGAACATATGTTCGTATTAAATGTTAAACCTTTTCCATTTAAAAGTCAACTAAAACATTTTATTACATTTATTTTATATTAATAAAAGAAAATAACACTTTTCATTAATGAAAAGTGTTATTTCCAAGGTCTTTTTTTACCCAACCATCCTTTTTCAGCCCAATAGTCTTTATCGATTTTACTAAGTTCAATCTTTTTATGCATTAACCTCATAGCATAGAACAATCCTTTAACTTTAATTGATGGTATTATTAGTGCTTGCTTCTTAAACATTTTTTCATTAGGTCTATGTATCATCCACTGAAAAGCAAAGTGATCAAGCAATGTTTTCATTTGGCCAGTAACATGATAAACAAAAACTGGCGTAGCGAATATTATTAAATCACTCTTTTCTATAAAATTAAAGCCTATTTAACTATTCAGCTACTACCTTAAAAATACATTCTGATTTATCACTAAACATATTTTCATAAAACTCAATTTCTAAATTATTTGATTCATTGTTAAGAGCAAATGCCATACTAGCAGTACACTTTTTCCCTCTACTTATAGCTTGTGGAAATTTATTACTACCAGCAGGATATCTTTCTAAAATCTTTCCTGAATCATCATATATTTTAAAATTCGAATCAAAAACATTTAAGTTTTCGTCATACCCTAAGTTCTCATATGTATATTCTATTTCTACAACTTTATTAGCTTCTTTATCTGAAAACTGATTTCTATCATCAATAAGTTTCACACTATTAATGGTTAATCCCATTAACTTAACCCCACTAGCTTTCTTTAAATAAAAAGTTTCACCAACTCCCAAACCTTCATTAATAGACACTTCTTCTGTTAAACTTTCATTATTACTTGTTTTAACCCCATCTCCATTACTTAATTCTGAACTTTCTTCGCTATTATTACTTGTCTCTAAAATATCATTACTTTTACCTATAGCTTCTTTATTTAATGCCAACTTTTCAAACTCAAGTAACTGTTCGTATCTCTCCTTTGTTACATCAACCTCAGGAGTTGTCCCCCCTAAAGCTAATCCTCCTAGAATAAAACATGATATTCCAACTGTTATTTTGCTTGTGAGTATAGATTTTATTTTTTGATTATTCATTTTAACCCTCCACCAATATATTTATTTTTAACTTCTATTAATAAATCAAAGTTAATTATGATTTCAATATCTACTTTTACAATTTTAACCACACAATTAATTTTTATACATAAATTTCTTATCATTAAAATTTTTATTATAACCACACAAAACTCTAAAGTTTACGCTTATATAATTGACTTTCTAGCCCTTGCTCTGTTACAATTTATTCACTGTTTTAACATAATATTTATTAAAATATATAATAAATATATAAATACAAATTAAGGATATAATTATTGAAAGGAGACAAGCATATGTGGAAAGATTTTAAAGCCTTTGCTATGAAGGGAAATGTAATTGATATGGCAGTAGGGGTCGTTATCGGAGGAGCTTTTGGTAAAATAGTAACTTCATTAGTTAACGACATAATAATGCCACTAGTTGGACTTTTACTTGGAAAAATAGATTTTTCTAATCTTTACATAAATCTAAGTGGTAAAGAATATCCTTCACTACAAGCAGCTAAGGCAGCTGGTGCAGCGACTATAAATTACGGACTATTTTTAAACAATTTAATAAACTTCTTAATCATTGCATTCTCAATATTTATTGCAATAAGAGAAGTTAACAGATTTAAAAACTTTGCAATTAAAAAGAATGAAGAAGAAGTTAAGGTTACAGAAAAAGACTGTCCTTTCTGTTTATCTAAAATAAAAATTGAAGCTACTAGATGTCCACATTGTACTTCAATATTAAATGAAGAAAATAATAACGCAGTGCTTAAAGAAGTTGCAGCTACGAAAAATAGTTAATAAAATAAGCTATACAATATTGTATAGCTTATTTTTTATATAATTATTTTAAATCTAAAGTTTCATTTGTTAGATATATATAATCTCATGAAATTATATATATCTAATAAAAAATATGTAGATTGTCCTAAAATCACTATTACGCCTAGAATCATAATTAATTTAACTCTTAATACCAATCCAAATGCAATAAATATAAGTCCCATTGTTGAAAATACTGTTCTAGAACCTAGTTCTTTTCTTGCTACTATTTTATGTTTTCCTAATTTAATTAAATCTTCATCGCCAATTACTTTAACTTCTTCTCTCTTCTTTACCATATATCCATTAAAAAAACTTGTTCCGATTATAGTTATAAAAGAAATCAGAAAAAATATGAGCATAAGTTTCAAAAGCATCCCCCTCATCACTACTATAAATCAATACCAAACTAAAAAATATCTATAATTATAATATCACTTATACTGAGTATTTTATCTAATATATTTAATTATTTTTCTGTTAGAATGCACAAAAATAATTAAATATATTAGTTAAAACAGAATACCATAACCTTTACATAAAAGGTTATGGTATTCTTTAAGGTAATTGTTTAGGATGCTCTATATAAAAATTCTATATAAAACACTTTTTAATATAAAAGCAACATTTTGGGGTAGTAATATTATAAAATTGTTTTTTGCCTCCTCATGCACTAAAAGAGGCAAGATTTAAATATAAAAATATTATAATCTTAATGATTCTAATTCTCTAAATACCTGATGTGTAAAACTAGTATTTCTACAAAGAACCAATATATGATTTTTTCTAGCAACGGTTCCTGCTATTCTATTATCTTCAAGTCCATCCAAAAACTCTCCAATCATATCTGCTCTTCCATCTAATGTATTAATAGCTATAAACTTATCTTGAGTATATATTCTTAAGATTGATCTCTTAAAAATCCCTCTATATCTTCTAATAAATTCATCTTTTCTAATAGCAACATATCTCACATCTTTATTTGGCAATGATTTTCTAACTATATTTAATTCATGTAAATCTCTTGATAAAGTTGCTTGTGCTACTCTTATTCCACGAGATTTTAACTCTATTATTAATTCATCTTGTTTACATATACACTTATTTTCTACTATGTCCAATATCGCTTGCTGTCTTAAATTTTTATCTAAATTGTTCATGGTAGTTTCTCCTTTGCTATTAAACCATCATATGCTAAAATAAATCAATTAAGTTTAACCGTATTAAAAATTACTTAATTATTCTAGTGCCAGCTTTTCCTGTAAGCGCTTCCCTAGCTTTGCTTAATGATGAGATTATTGCAATCTTATTCTCTCCACTTTGCACAAACTTCTTACAAGCCTCTACTTTAGGAAGCATACTTCCTGGTGCAAACTGACCTTCTTCTATATACTTGTCTACTATTTCTAAATTTATTTCATCTAAAGCCTTCTGATCTGGTTTATTAAAGTTTACACAAACTCTATCAACAGCAGTTAATATTAATAATGCATCTGCATCTAATATTTCAGATAACTTTTCTGCCGCAAAATCTTTATCTATAACTGCTGGAACCCCTGTAAGTCTATCTCCTTCTTGTATTACAGGTATTCCACCACCACCGCAAGCGATTACAACAAAGCCATTATCAACCATAGTTTTTATAGCTTCTTTCTCTACTATATCTACAGGTTTTGGTGAAGCAACTACTCTTCTATATCCTCTACCAGCATCTTCTTTCATTGTATATCCATTTTCTCTTTCTAATTTCTCTGCTTCCTCTTTTGAATAAAATGATCCTATTGGCTTAGTTGGATTTTTAAATCCTGGATCATTTTTATCAACAATTACTTGAGTTGTTATTGTATCCACAGATTTTTCTATTCCTCTTTTTAAAAGTTCTTCTCTTATTGTATTTTGAAGATGATATCCTATATACCCCTCTGAAAATGCATCAACTACATCAAAAGGAAATAATGGATTATCATTATTAACTTTATGAGCTGCCTCAATGCTCGCTAAAATTTGTCCTACTTGAGGCCCATTCCCATGAACTATTGAAACTTCATGTCCATCCTCTATTAAATCAGCTACTGAAATTGCTGTTTTTCTACAAGTTTGTAATTGACCCTCCGCACTTTTATCCTTTGAATCCTTTTGTAGTGCGTTTCCACCTAATGCTAAAACAATCTTCATTGTTTACTCCTCCTTCATTCATCTCAATATAATCCTTTTATTAACCTTTTATATATTCTCTCTATTTATTTCTTATATAGTTATAGTTCCATTTACAAGCATTACTATAGCTATTATTGCTATAACAAGTACTGCTATGGCTAATATCTTTTCTACTCCAACAAATACTTTTTCTTCCTTATTCTTTTGTTTTTTACCAATGTAGAAGAATATTATTCCAACTGCATATAATATGAAACATAATAATAAATATTTAATTCCTGCAGCATAACAAAGCCATATAGCATAAATTGTTGATATCCAACCAAAAATTTTATCTTTAGTTCTACCATTAGGATCCTTATCATAAGTTTCTCCTGTTATAGCTAATTTAAGTCCATACATAGCACTTAGAAGATAAGGAACTAAAATTGCTGTACTAGCTACTGAATACAAGGCTTGATATGTACTACTAGCAACCAAAGTTAATATCAAAAATATCTGAACTAACATGTTTGTAATTATTAATGAACCGCTTGGTGTTCCTTTTTTATTTAATTTACCAAAAATCTTAGGTAATACTCCGTCTTGAGCTGCTACGTAAGGTATCTCAGCCGCAAGCAATGCCCATCCAAGAAGTGATCCAAATAATGAAATTATTAACCCTAAATTTATAAGAACTGCACCCCATTTTCCAACAGCAAATTCTAATACATATGCCATTGAAGGATTTTCAAGACCTGAAAGATTTACTCTATCCATAACACCAAGAGACATCAATGTTATTAACATGTAAATTATAAGTGTACCAATAAGACCTAATACAGTTGCCTTTCCTACATCGCTTTGCTTTTTAGCTCTACCTGAAACAACTACAGCACCTTCAATACCTATAAAGCACCATAATGTTACTAGCATTGTACTTTTTACTTGTGATACAATTCCACCTAAATCAGTTGAGCCCCAAAATTGGAAAGTAAATTTATGAAAGTTAAACATAAATAAAGCAATAACAATAAATAAGCAAATAGGAACTAACTTAGCTATAGTAGTTACAAGATTTATAAGTGCGGCACCGCTTACACCATTTAAAATCAAAGCTGTAAACGCCCATAATAATATGGAAGCTCCAATAATTGATGCTACATTGTTTCCTTCTCCAAAGACTGGGAAAAAGTACCCTAAAGCTCCAAATAAAAGTACTGAATAAGATACATTACCTATCCACGCGCTTAACCAATATCCCCAAGCAGAGTTAAATCCTATATACTCTCCAAATCCAGCCTTAGCATAACTATAAACTCCACCGGTTAATTCTGGCTTTCTATTAGCTAGTGATTGGTATACAAAAGCTAAAGATATCATTCCTATACCAGTTATAATCCATCCTATTATAATTGCACCTGTTCCAGCTCCTCTTGCCATATCTGATGGAAGATTAAACGCTCCCCCTCCAATCATAGATCCAACTATTAATGCTGCTAACTGAGCAAACCCTAATTTCTTTGGTTCATTTTGTTCTGCCATATATATTCACCCACCTTTACCTATTTTAAAAATAATAGGGCAGCATTTATAATACAATGAAAGGAAAATTCGATTATTGAATTATAAATGCTATGCATTTTCCTTAGATGATATTATAAATACAGCCCATTAAGAAAATTTATTATCTTCCAGCAGTAGCTACCATAACTGCTTTAATTGTATGCATTCTATTTTCAGCTTCATCAAACACAACTGAATTTTTACTTCTGAATACTTCATCTTCAACTTCTCTTATATCAAGTCCTAATCTATCTATCATATCCCTGCATACTACTGTATCTTCATCATGGAATGATGGTAAACAATGCATAAATAAAGTATTTTTATTTCCTGTTTTATTCATCATTTCTTTAGTTACTTTGTATGGAGTTAATAATTTAACTCTTTCTGGATATAAACTTTCATCTTCTCCCATAGATACCCATATATCAGTGTATATAACATCAGCATCTTTAACTGCTTCATCAACATCTGAACAGAATTCTATAATTGCTCCAGTTTGTTTTGAATATTCTTGCATTTCTTTAAGAATATCTTCATCTGGTTTTAAACTTTCTGGTCCAAGAGCTACAAAGTGCATTCCCATCTTAGCTGCACCATACATTAATGCATAACTCATATTATTTCTTGTATCACCAGTAAACACTAATTTTATTTCACTTAATGGTTTATGTGCATGTTCCTCTATTGTTAAGAAATCAGCTAATATTTGAGTTGGGTGATCTGCATCAGTTAATCCATTCCATACTGGAACTCCTGCATGTTTAGCTAATTCTTCAACTGTTGATTGCTTAAATCCTCTGAATTCAATACCATCATACATTCTTCCAAGAACTTTTGCTGTATCTTCTATTGATTCTTTTTTACCCATTTGTGAGTTAGTTAAGAATGTTACATGAGCACCTTCCTCAGCAGCTCCACATTCAAAAGCACATCTTGTTCTAGTTGAAGTTTTTTCAAATAATAAAACTACGTTTTTACCTCTTAAGCTATCTCCTAATATTCCTGCTCTTTTCTTAGCTTTTAAATCATGAGAAAGATCTAATAAATATCTAATTTCTGCTGGTGTAAAATCCTTTAATGTTAAGAAACTTCTTCCTTTTAAGTTAACTGCCATTTTTAATTCCTCCCAATATCAACTTTTCGCTCTATACAAAAAGTAATTTATTTATTTTTAAATTCTCTCTTATTCTCAAAATATAAATTATAAATTCTCTCTTACTAGTGGCATTGACATACATCTTGGGCCACCTCTACCTCTTGATAGCTCTGATGAAGGGATAACATGTAATTTAATACCCTCTTTTTCTAATATTGCATTTGTTATATAGTTTCTTGAATAAACTACAACTTCTCCTGGCGCAATAGCAAGTGTATTAGAACCGTCATTCCATTGTTCTCTAGCAGCTGCTATTTCATCTCCGCCACCACATTTTATTAATTTAATATCTCTATCTAAATATTTTTTTAATATATTTTCTAAAGTATCTAATTCCTCTGTTACTAATAATTCACCATCATTTTCAGGATCTTTAGTTAGTGCAAAAACTTCTAATGGTCCAACTATACCTGGATGAACTGTAAACTTATCATAATCAACTTGAGTAAATACTGTATCTAAATGCATAAATGCTCTTGTTGCAGGTATTTTAAATGCTAATACAGTTTTAAAAGTTGTATCTGGATAGTAAAGTAATCTCTTTGCTAATTTATCAACTGAAGCTGAATCAGTTCTTTGAGAAATACCAACTGCTAGTACATCTTTTGAAAGTATTAATTCATCTCCACCTTCTATAGAAGTTTTTTCATCTCTATTAAACCAGAATGGTATATCCTTATCTTCAAATCTTGGATGATATCTAAATATATATTTAGCAAATATTGTTTCTCTGTTTCTTGTATCTGTTCTCATATGATTTAATGTTATACCATGTCCAATTGTTGCAAATGGGTCTCTTGTAAAATATAAGTTTGGCATTGGATCACAAACAAATGGATATTCATTATTAACTTGATCATATAATGATTCTCTATGATAATCCTTAAGTTCTTCTTTTCTAACCCCAGCCATCATTTTATCAACCATACATTTATTATCATTAAATGAATTAAAATATTCTGTTAAAGCTTCTTTTAAGTGTTCACTCTTAACTCCAGCTTCATCAATAAATTCACTTATAAATTCTTGTTTAACCTCTTCATTATTATCGATTGCTTCAGCAGCAAGAACTTCTAAATAAAGTACTTCTACTCCAGCATCTCTTAAAGTTTGTGCAAAAGCGTCATGTTCTTCTCTTGCAACCTTTAAAAACGGAATGTCATCAAATAATAATCTATCTAGTAGATCTGGTGTTAAATTCTCAATTTCTTCCCCAGGTCTATGTAATAGAACTGTTTTTAATCTTCCAATTTCAGAAGTAACGTTTAATCCTCTGTTGTCTCTCATAATATACCCTTCCTCCTTTTATACATTTCGCTTTGTGAAGCTCTTTCCTCTCCACAACTATGTTATACACCCATTTTTAAACGATTACAATTACATTTATTGGAAATTTATGCATATAATAATTAATTTTTATTCACCTATAAAAAATATTAATAAACCGATTAATCAATCAATTTTTGTAAATTCAATATTTCATAACAATATTTTTTTCGATAAAATTAATGAATATACTATGCATATTCTATGAATATTTTTCTCAAAAAATTTCTCATTTTTTTACTTTAAAGTATAAATTCACATGTAAATCAACCTATTTTTCTAAAAATTCATATTAAAAGAAGGTAAGTTAAAACTTACCTTCTTTTAATATGGATTTTATATACTTTTACCTTTCTCTCTTAACTTTCTTAATATTCTAAAAGTAAATTTATCAGTATACTCTTCATTATTAACTATAATCTCATAGGCTTCCATTAAAGAATAAAAATATCCCATAATATATACTCCAATAGAAATCATAAGAGCACATATACAGTTATAAAGTTCTCTATTACTTGAAAAATCAAATCCTATTTCAAATAATCCTATATAACTTACTGATACAAATCCTTGTATATATCTTTAAGTGTAACTAACACTACTTCTTGGGTATAGTGTGGTTCCCCATATTGAAACCTCTATATTATTTGTTAATGGAACATTATACTCATCTATTATAGTTCTCCACCATTCCCAAGCAAGGCCTGTACATTCTCTAGCCTTAACTCTTATATTTCTAACATTTGCTTCTAATGGTATAACTGTAGAGTAATGAGCTGTTTTATCTTGATAGTTTCCATCCCAAGTTCTATGAGTTAATACTTCATTCCCTTTTTCATCATAAGAAACTTCATCCCAAGATACTTCAAATTGAGCAACATAAGCTCCACTATGATCTAGAGTTAATTTTCCTTTAGAATATTCAGTAGAAGTTGTTTCTATATAATCTGTTTTATTATGAACAGCAGCTATTGAATTATCTTTTAAGAAAACACTAGTATAAGAAATTGGGTAAGCTGGATTCTTAGCACTAAATGTTGCATTATCTCTAATTACATTTCTTATTTCATCAAAATCTTTAGTTACTATCTTGTTATGCTCTTGAGCATCTCCACCTAAAACCACAGCTGTATAATTACTATTTTCATAAATATCTTTGTATTGATTATTACTACTTACACTATTTCCTTTGATAAGAGCTTTAAATGCAGCTTGTACATCTTTACTGTTTGATGATGTTTCTAACTTAACATAAATAGTTCTACCATAAGCTACATTTGAAACCATAAGTGGTGGTGCATCATTACTTACACCTTTTCTACTTAACTCATCAAAAGTAACACTTTCATCAAAAACATCTGATGGGTTATTTGGTAATTCAGCACTTACTGTGTAGAATATTTGTTTATAAGCTAAAATCATAACTTTTTTCTCATTATTTACTATAGCATTAAAATCTATTCCTAATGAATTTTGAAGTGTCTTAACATTAACATTAAGAGCACTAGCTATTTGTGATTTGCTATAAACCATGGATTCTGAATATTGAGTTCTTGCTGGTAAAGTATGTGTTCCTGAATTTTCATTTATCCATTTTGATACTAAACTATCAACAGCTCCTGATACATTCCCATAAGTAGGGTTGTCTACTTTCACAGTATTCTCATTCTTTAATCCTGGTAAATCTATACTAATATTTATAGGTTTTCTTTTACAAGTTACAAGTGTTGGTCTATTTTCAACAAAAGCATCATCTGCAAGTTGTAATGCTCCTGGATATGTACGATCATTTACAGAATCAACTATTGAAATATCTATTGGTGCTGTAGTTAGTGATTTTTTCTTACGCTCTACAACAACAAATTTATTTCCTGCTTTCTTTCCCTCTTTTGGAACAAAACTCTGAACAGTATCACCATTTACAGCTAAAACTTCATTTCTGTTGTAATTTAAATTTGATATTCCCCAATCAATACTTTGCTCATTATTGCTAGTATTAATTGGTGTAGCAAATGTAACTACTGGTTGAGCAAATAAACTTAAAGCAATAGCCATACTTGCCATAACCTTTGTCTTTCTTAGAGAGTTTTTTTGTTTTAATTCATTAAATTTTTTCATAATATAAGCCCCCTTTTTTTATAACATTATTACTTAGATAAAGACTAAATAAATTTGTTATAAACTTATCTGATTGTAACGTATTTATTAAGTGATTAATTTAACCCTAAACAAGTTAGTATACTTACTATAAACGAAAGTTTAACGTAGCTTTCAAAAAATCAATAATTTTCTACTTATTATTTTCTAGAAATTAATCAATTAATAATTGATATCAATATATCAGACAAGCCCTTGTATTTCAATGCCCTTTGCACAACTGGTCATTTAACGTGAATAACTGGATTCTCAATTATAACATTAAATCCATAACTAGAAATTAAAGGTATATTATATTCATAAATATTGGTATAAACAACTTCTATAATATTCTTTTAGACAAAATAATAATATAAAAAAGCTATATCAAAATATTTAACAACACTATTTTGATATAGCTTCTCTACATAATATTATAACCATCAAACTAATGTCTTATTAATAAATAAACTTTAATTTACTCTTCTTTCAATAAATCTCTAACTTCCATCAAAGCAAACCCTAAAAGATTTTCACCTTTCCACTCTTTAGGATTGTTTATACATTCTTCACTAGCACTCAATCCAACTCCCCATATGCAGTCATATGGACTTGCTTCAACAATTATTTTCTCTTCTGTACCCAATAAAAATTTCTTAAGCTCTTCACTTTGAGAAAACTTAGCTAAGTTCCCTTTCTTAACTATGTTGTATTTCTCCTTATTCCAAAGCTCCTCCTCAAAATTTCTTATTTTTCTTCCTAAAGCTTTTATCTCTGATTGATCATTAGCATTTAATATCTGCTCTAAAGTTTCATAGTCTTTAAATAACCTAGCCTTTTCAGCCATCATATATTTTTCTGCACAATTGTATAAAACTTCATTAACAATGAAATCTGAAAGATACCATTGGCTAAAGCAAGCTTTAGTTATCTTACCTTTTTTATTTTTCGTGTGACCCCAAAAGAATATAAACTCTAAATTTTGTTCTAATTCAAATTTCTCACAAATCTTTTCTACCGAATACCTCATAAAACTTCTCTCCCCTTACTTATTAATAACTAAATACTAATATTAATTAAGTTTATTGTAAATACTACACAAGATAACGTTCACTTATACAAAAATTTTAGTTGTATATAATTTAAAAGGAGTGTGAAATATGTGGAAAGAGTTTAAAGAATTTGCCATGAAAGGCAATGTTGTAGACATGGCTGTGGGTGTTGTTGTTGGAGGTGCTTTTGGTAAAATTGTAACCTCATTAGTAAATGATATTATAATGCCTGTGGTTGGCTTATTAGTTGGAAATGTTGATTTTTCAAACCTATATATTAATCTAAGTGGAAAATCATATCCTTCATTGCAAGTAGCTCAAGCTGCTGGTGCTGTAACTATAAACTATGGTCTATTTTTAAATAATCTACTGAACTTTTTAATAATAGCATTTTCAATATTTTTAGTAATACGTCAAATTAATAAACTTAGGAATTTTGCAGGAAATAAAGAAAAGCAAGAAGTTAAAGCTACTGAAAAAGAATGTCCTTACTGCTTTAGCAAAATAAATATAGAAGCTACAAGATGTCCTAATTGTACATCAATATTAAATGAAAATAAAAAAACTAAATCCTAAAAATATTATTTTTTAATAAATCTATATTTTCTCTTGGATGCATATTTATTTTCTCAAACATTTTATTTGTTTCATTAAATTCCTCATCATTTAATGTTCCTGGAGTATTCTTTAAGACTAATTTTTCACTCATTATTATAGGAATAATAGTTGTTTCTGTTTTACCTGCAATAATATGCGTTGTTAAAGCTAAATTTTCAGCTAAATCAGTAGCTTAATAATATTGAAAGAAAAACTTTATAATATTAACTTTTTACTAAATTAAATAAGTTTACTAAGTTATTTGAAATATTATCATAATAAAAAATAGCATCTTCTTAAGATTTAATCTTAAGAAGATGCTATTTTTTATAAAATTGGCGTTGCTTTAAAATTTATATAATTCTTGAAAAACATATACTTATTAAAACAAAGCTATAAAATTAAATTTTTTCTACGTATTTATATATATCTTTTCTGAATATAACACCCAATCCACAGGCTATTAAAGCAATAATACTGACTATAATAACAATAGCCATATTACCTTGGGCTAAATTTGCTCCCACAAGTGATGATGCTGTTAAAGCAGGTATTCTTCCTATCATTGAAAATATTATAAAATGTTTTAATGTTATGTTACTTAATGCACAAACCATAATAAGTGAATCCTTTGGTGCACCAGGTACGAAGAATAGAATAACTAATATTAATTTAAATTTAGGACTGTTTAATATTTTTTCTAACCTATCAAACATATCCTTAGGCACAAATCTTTGAACTAATTTTTTCCCGAATTTTTGACATATGTAAAATAAGACTGCTGATCCAACAGCTATTCCAAAGAATGAAAGTAAAGTTCCTCCTATTGTCCCAAAAAGATATCCACCTGCTGCTTGAATAACCTCTCCTGGAATAAAGAATATAACAACTTGAACAACTTGAAATAAAAAGAAAATTACAGCTGACCAAGCTCCAAATCTTTGAAAGTAGCTCCTTACAACCTCTCCATTAGTTATTGCTTTATAAAAAATCATAACATATTCACGCGTTAAATAAAGAGTTATTCCACTAAATATTAAAATCAATAAACCTAAAATTATAAATATTTTTTTCTTATTCATAAGTTAACCCTCTTATTTTCTTAGTAGTTTATAGCTTATAAACTTAGTTTATCTTATTATTTTTTTCTAATACTTTATATAAACAAAATTTTATGTTTACTTTTTATATTGAAAATTCAACCATTTTATAAGCCTTAATACAATTTTATCTCTTATGAATTCTAATATTATTAAGTTTGAATTACATTTTCCTTAAAATTTAACTCAAAATAAATAAGCTAATACTCTAAAAAACAAAGAATATTAGCTTTAGTTACCTTAAGTAACTTTACTCTATATTTCATATCCAATTTCTCTTTGCATCTTTAACCAAAAAGGATAATCTTATTTATACCATTTATCTAATTCATTTAGGAAGTTCTTTACTAGTTCAGTTTCTTTGAATACAAGTCTCTTATTTCTACTTATAACTTGTAATTGTATTGGCTTTTCCAAGTCTTCAAGCTTTACCAAGTCTATTTCTCTTGAAAGCGCTTCTTCTAATACTGACTCCATATAAAGTGTATCCTCTAATGAAATTTCACCCAAAATAGCTATATCTATATCTGAAGACTCCTGAAATCTTTTAGTTAAAAAGCTTCCGAAAATATATACTGCATCTATATCTTTTCTATCAAGTATTCTTATAATTTCTTTTTTTATCTCATCATTACTCATCATATAAAGATAACAGATCCCTTCTATTATTTTTAACCAATTCTGAAAGTCTATCTCCCATAAATTTATTAAACTCATCTAATATTTCTGTAAAATTATTATATATCCTTTGTAATCTCATAGAGTTAATTCTCATCATAAAATATCACTCCAACTCTCATTTCTTTTAATAATTATATCATAATCAATATCATCTTATACTTCAATTTCAATCTTTATTATATCCAATAACTTACTAAACTTAAAACGACTTATCAAAACTTATATACGCTACGCCTATAAGTTTTTAACTTATTTTCATTTATATAGATTAACTCCATACTTTTTACTTTAAAATAACATAAACTAATATCATTAATTATAAAATAAATTTGAAAGGTAAAAAATGAGATGTTTAATAATATAAAAGCTATAATTTTCAATACTTTTATGACCCCATTTGAGGCGTTTTTTCTTAAGAAAAGAAGAAAAAATTTAATTTCACAAGCTAAAGGAAATATATTAGAAGTTGCTGCTGGAACAGGTGTAAACCTTGATTATTACAATATAGACAATATAGATTCACTTACACTATTAGACTTGGAGTTTAATAAATTCATAAAAAATAAAGATCTGAATAAATCTATAAAAATAAATTATATTGAAGGTAATATGGAAAGTATGCCTTTTGAGGATAATCACTTTGACTGCATAGTATCTACTTTATCTTTATGCTCTGTAGATAATCCTAAAAAAGCATTAAGTGAATTCAAAAGAGTTTTAAAACCCAAAGGGAAGTTTATAAGTATTGAACATATAATTCCACCTAACTCTAAAAAATATCAAAATATAGCCAATAGATTTAATAGTACTTGGCATAAGATTGGTAAGTGCAACATAAATAGAGAAACTTTTAAGACCATAAAAGAATGTGGCTTCAAAGAATTGCATTCTGAATTATTTGGCAAAGAATGCTTTATATTTATATTAGGAATTTACATCAATGAATAAGCCTCTTTTAAGCTTATTTTCACTTATCTAAAGATATTTCTTTAATTTCTGTCAGACTTTAATAAATAATGTCAGACTTTTAAAAAGTCTGACATAGCCTCAAGCCCTTGGTATCACTTGCTTTTATCAGACTTTGCTCAAAATGTCGAACTTTTTCATATTTCTATCAATAATAGCAGAAAAGCATTTTCTTATTGTTTAAGAAAATGCTTTTTTATTGGTTCTTTATCTATAATATTTTAAGTGTTTAAACTTATTATATTAGTATCTAGTATCTTCAAGTCCACAGAAAGCATCTACTGAGCTAATCCCTTTAAATTCTGAGCGCCCAACCATTTTATCAACTAAAGATTTGATATTAAACTCTTTAGAATCATAGGCATTTATATAAGTTTTAACTTGTGGAACATCAGCTAAATGGAATGGACATTGTAAAGATATAAAGATAGTCGGTATTTCATTAACATAGAATGGAATATCTGGTGTACCTTTACTTGGTGGCCATTGAAGACGTTGATCAACACTTGCTCCCACGTCAGCTAAGTTTATAATTAAATCATATTTTGAAGTTAATTCAGCTATTGGACGCTTACTAGCATAAACATTTCCAAGAGCTGCCCCTAGTTCTTCTTTTGGTAATTTCATAAGCTTATCTATTGGTGATTCATATACTTCTACTTGGAATCCTTCTTGTTCTAATAATTCTTTCATTATATCTATAGGTCCCTTTTGTGCTCCTTGCATAAGAGCTATGAATTTACCAAATCCACCATCGAAACCCTTGACATTTACAAGTAATACCTTCTTAGTCTTATCTGGTGAAATTGGAAATATTTCTTGATTATTTTTAACTAAAGTTATTCCCTTATCAGCTACTTCTAAAGCTATTTTTTTATTCTCTTCTAAACCAATCTTATTCAGAGCTTCTTCTTTTGGTTGTAATATTTCAGTCTTAGCTTTCTTATGAAGTCCTAAAGATGCCTTTAAACCTAATATTCTAGTTAATGCATCATGAAGTCTTTCTTCAGTTATAACTCCATTCTTATATCCTTCCATCATCCATTGAAAATCTTCATCTGGATCATTGAAGAATAAGAATAAATCACTACCTGCAGCAATTGCAGTTGGTAACATATCTTTACGCTTCATAGCTGAAGTCATAGCAACCATGTGAGACGCATCAGTTACAACCAATCCATTGAATCCCATTTGACCTTTTAATAAATCTGTTAATACATATTTACTTAAAGTTGCAGGCATATTCATTTCTTGAATTGTAGCCTCTGGATTAAAATGTTTTACGTATTCTGGTAAAGCAATATGCCCAGCCATTATTGATGGAAGACCTGCTTCAATTAATCCAGAGTATACTTTTCCGAAAGTAGCATTCCACTCTTCAACTGATAAAGTATTTGGAGCAAATGATAAATGCTGATCTCTCTCATCTATACCATCCCCTGGAAAATGCTTAGCAGCTGGTAAAATTCCAGATTCCATTATACCTCTCATATATTCTAAAGATAACTCTAAAGTTTGATCAGCATCTGCAGACCAAGTTCTCGTAGATATTATTGGATTTCTCCAGTTTCTGTTTATATCAACAATTGGAGCAAAACTCCAATTACATCCTATAGCAGATGCTTCAACACCTGATATTCTTCCCAACTCATAAGCATAGTGTGGATCTTGAGTAGCAGCAATTTTAACCTCATTACCAACATATGTTCCATCTGTACAAGCTCCATTTCCACCCATCTCTGTATTAGCTGCTATTAATAGTGGAATTTTAGAATTCTCTTGTAATACTCTATTTTGTTCATATACTTCTTCAGCCTTACCTGGGTTGTAACGAACAGCTCCAATATGATAATTATCTAAAACACCTTTTAAATATTCTTCATCACGACTTGATCCCATATTTACAAATAATTGTCCTATTTTTTCTTCTATAGACATATTTTCTATTGTATCTTCTACCCATTTTACCGCTTCTTCATCTAAATTATACGGCTTCACTCTTAAATTTATCATTTTACTCTCTCCCTATATTTTAAACTGTCTAATTATTCATATACTTATTAGATATTTTAAAATTTTATTATGATGCTCTTCTCGCTTCTAATTCTTGATTCATTTCATTTACTTTATTCTTAGAAAGATTATATACAAATATTAACACTATTGTAGTTAATATAAATCCTCCAGCAGCCATTCCTATTCCTATATTTTTAATACCAACACCAATACTTTCCGCTTGTACTGTAGCTCCTGATTGATATCCTAATAAAGATAAGGCAAATCCACCCATACCACCAGATATAACTTGACCTAACTTTCTAGCTAATGAATATGAAGAATAAACTGTACCTTCGTTTCTTTCACCTGTAGTGTACTCTTGATAATCAATAACATCTGAAACTAATGCCCAAATTATTGTGTTTACTAATCCTGATCCTAGTCCTGCTAAGAATGATAATACAAGAAATATCATTACTGATAAATTAGGTATTAATAACATTACTGTATACATACAAGCTGCAAAAGCTGATCCTAATATTGCTGACTCTTTCTTACCTAACTTTCTAACTATTGATCCAGCAAATGGTATAACAATTATAGATGCTACCATACCAATCATCCCACCAAAAGCAGTAAGACCAGGCGCTTTAAAGTAATCCTTAAATATATATACATTTAAACTACTTAATGCTAATGAACCACCTAACATTAAAAATGAAGCTATTGCAACCCCTAAAAAAGCTCTATTCTTAAATAATAATGCAATTGTTTGTCCAATACTTTTTTTGTTATTATTTACTTTATGAACTATTCTTTCTCTAGTTAATCTAAAGTTAAAGAAAAATGACACAGTTGAAATAATTGCTAATATTACAGCACAAGTTACAAATCCTTCTGCTGTAACTTCACCTTGTGCATTAAAGATTATCTTAGGAACTAATATCATTACTAAAACATTAGCCAACATAGATCCAAGATTTCTAAAAGTTGATAACGCAGTTCTTTCATCAGAATCATTAGTCATTACTGAAGCTAATGATCCATAAGGTATATTAACAGCAGTGTATAACATACCATATAAAATATATGTTACATATGCGTATGGTAATTTCATATTATCTGGTAATCCTGGTATTGCTGTAAAAGCTAATATTCCAACAATAACCATTGGCACCCCAAATCTAACAACATAAGGTCTAAACTTACCATGTCTAGTAGCTTCTGCCTTATCTAAAAGTACTCCCATTATAGGATCATTAATGGCATCCCAAAATCTAGCTACTATAAATAGTGTACCAACTGCTGCTGCACTAATTCCTAACACATCTGTGTAAAATACCATTAAATAACTACTTACAAAAGCAAAGAATGTTGCACATCCAAAATCTCCAAATGCATATCCAATCTTATCCCCTATATTAAACGTTTTCACCTGTTCTTCTTTTTTACTTATTAAATCAAGAACCATTATATTTCCCCTCCAGCAATCATAAATTCTCACCAATGAATAAATTTACTCAAAAATCTTTATATATCTTATATAGAATGGAAATTTAAATTAAATAATATTTCCATCCTATATTATCAATTATTATCTTTCAAAATATTTAACTGAATTTTTATAACAAATATTTTGAACAATTTCACCTAGTATTTCTTCGTCATAAGGGTACTGCCCTGACTCAACTACATTACCTAAGTAATTACATAATATTCTTCTAAAATACTCATGTCTTGTATAAGATAAAAAGCTTCTTGAATCAGTTACCATACCTACAAATTGACTTATAAGCCCAAGTTGTGATAATGCCATCATTTGTCTTTCCATTCCGTCCTTTTGGTCATTAAACCACCATCCTGATCCAAATTGAATCTTTCCACCTATACTTCCACCTTGGAAATTACCAATCATTGTTCCAATTACTTCGTTATCTTTAGGATTTAAACAGTATAAAATTGTTTTTGGAAGTTTGTCTTCCTTATCTAACTCATCTAATATTCTTGAAAGTGAATATGCTATTTCCCCATCATCAATACTATCAAATCCTGAATCTGCACCAACTTTATTAAACATTCTTGTATTATTATTTCTTAATGCACCTATATGCAATTGCATTACCATTTTTCTTTCAGCATACATTTTCCCAAGTGATATTAATAAAGCTACTGAATATTTTGATGCTTCTTCATTAGTTATGTTTTCTCCATTTAATGCTTTAATAAATATTTCATTAATTTCTTCATATAAAAATGTATAAAATTTAACCCTCTCTAAACTATGGTCTGTAATCATACATCCATTTTCATAAAAGTAATCTATTCTTATTTCTAATGCTTTCTTTAAATCATCAAAAGATTTAATTTCAATATTACTAACTTCAGATAACTTACCTATATACTCTTTAAATCCTTTATTTTGTATCTTCATTGCTTTTTCAGGCCTAAAACTTGGATTAACAGAACACTTAAAATTACTATCTTCTTTTACTTGTTTATGATACCTTAAATCATCTATAGGATCATCAGTAGTTCCAATATAAACTACATCAGCCATTTCAATTAATTTCTTTGCAGTCAAATTATTATTTTCTATTGCTTTATTACATTTTTCCCATATAATATGAGCTGTTTTTTCACTTAAAGTTTCATCTACTCCAAAGAATCTTTTAAGCTCCAAATGAGACCAATGATAAATAGGATTTCCAATTAAATATGGCATCATTTTTGCAAACTGATAAAATTTATCGTAATCACTTGCATTTCCTGTTATATATTTTTCATCTATACCAAAGCTTCTCATAGCCCTCCACTTATAGTGATCATGGTATAGCCACATTTCAGTTAAATTTTTAAACTTATGATTTGTGGCTATTTCCATAGGCACTAGGTGACAGTGATAATCAAACACCGGCATCTTTGAAGCATAATTATGGTATAAAATCTTTGCTACTTCATTTTCTAGTAAAAAGTCTTTATCCATAAAGTTCTTCATTTCATTATCCCCTTACAAATTAATTTTTCTTATTCTTTTTAATTGCCTCAATTAATCCATTTATATAAACTGCACCTAAAGCTCTATCATATAAACCATATCCTGGTCTACCTGTTTCTCCCCAGATCATTCTTCCATGATCTGGTCTGTATGGACCTGCAAAGTCATAATCACAGTATGCTTTTACTATTTCATAGAAATCTAATGACCCAGCTTCTGATAAATGTGCAACTTCGTTAAAACTACTATCTCCAGTTATCTTAACATTTCTAAGATGAGCAAAGTGTATTCTATTTCTTTCCTTACCGAAATAGTTAATCATTTTAACCATGTCATTTACCTTTGTACACCCTAAAGAGCCTGTACATAAAGTTACTCCATGATATGGACTATCATATAAATCTATAAATCTTTTTAAATTATCAAAATTAGTTATTATTCTTGGTAATCCAAATATTCCCCATGGTGGATCATCCGGATGTATTGCCATTTTCATTCTTACTTCGTCGGCAACCTTCATTACTCTTTGTATAAAGTAATTTAAGTTACTCCATAACATTTCCTCATCTATATCTTTATATTGTTCTAATAAACCTTTAAGTCCACCTTCTCCATAAGATGTATCCCATCCTGGTAATTCTAATTCTCCTAAAGCTGGATCCATCCTTTCAACTTGTTTTTCATCATAAATTAAACATGTTGATCCGTCTTCTAATTTATAATTTAAATCAGATCTTGTCCAATCAAATACTGGCATAAAGTTATAACATATTGTATCTACACCTGCTTCTGCTAAGTTTCTAATTGTTTCTATATAATTATCTATATATTTATCTCTTGTTGGTAAACCAAGTTTTATATCTTCATGTACTGGTACACTTTCTATTACTGAAAGTTTTAATCCGTGACTTTCTATTTCTTTTTTTAATTCTAAAATTCTTTCTAGTGGCCATACTTCTCCAACTGGAATGTCATATATAGCCGTAACTATTCCCTTCATTCCTGGTATTTGTTTGATGTATTCAATTTTAACTGGATCATCTTTACCATACCATCTGAACGTCATTTCCATGATTTTTTCCTCCCTCTAATAAATAAGACTTTATTTTTTAACCCTCTTAGCGAACCTCTGAAATACTAGTATACCAGTCCACCTAAAAAAATTTTTAACATTGAATTTTTTTAATCTTTTTCATAAAAGCTTTAGCTGTACTCTCTATATCCTCAAGTGATCCTTTAATTAATGAACTTCCAACGCCAACACAAGCAACTCCATTTTCAAACCACTCTTCAATATTATCTACCGAAACTCCACCAGTTGGCATTATTTCAACATTTGGAATAGGTGCCTTTATAGCTTTTACATATTTTGCACCAAAAGCATCTCCTGGGAATAATTTAACCATTTTATTTCCAGCATCTATGGCTTTCATTATTTCACTTACGGTCATACAACCTGGTAAATAAAGAACGTTCATTTCCTTACACACATTATTAACTTCTTCACTATATCCTGGACTTACAACATACTTTGCCCCTGCTTCAATGGCATCTGAAGCCATTTTACCATTTAAAACACTTCCTACTCCAATTAATGCTTCTTTATGTGAGCTATATTCTTTTATAAGCTCACATACATTTGGTACTGTATAAGTAAGTTCTAATGATTTAATTCCACCTCTTAAACAAGCTTCCATGTATCCCCTAGCTTCTTCATGACTTTTACCTCTAACTACAGCTACAATTCCATTTGCTTTTAATTTCTCTAAAATCATTGCTCCCTTTCCTCCTATACTCCTGAATAAGCTGAAAATGCTCCATCAACTGGAATAACTACTCCATTTACAAATCCTGATGCTTCTTCTGATACTAAGTATAATAATGTTCCTATTAGTTCATTAGCTTCTCCAAATCTTCTCATAGGTGTACTATTTAATATCTTTTCCGTTCTTGCTGTTGGTGTTCCATCTTCATTAAATAATAACTTTTGATTTTGAGCTGTTACGAAGAATCCTGGTGCTATAGCATTAACTCTTACTCCTACTTTAGACATATGTACTGCAAGCCACTGAGTAAAGTTACTTACTGCAGCCTTTGCCCCTGAATATGCAGGTATTTTAGTAAGTGGTGTAAATGCATTCATTGATGAAATATTAATGATTGTTGCACCTTTTTTATTAATCATATCTTTACTAAACTCTTGTGATGGAAGTAAAGTTCCTAAGAAATTTAAGTTAAATACAAATTCCACACCCTTTGAATCTAAATCAAAAAATGTTGTTAACTCTTCATTTTCTAAATCCTCAACTTCTAAGTATTCCTTAGTTGTAGTTCCTTTTGGATGATTTCCTCCAGCACCATTTACTAATATATCAACTGTTCCAAATTTTTCAAGAATTATTTCATGGGCCTTTTTTAAACTTTCTTTATCTAAAACATTAGTTTCAATTCCTATTGCTATACCGCCCTTTTCATTTATCTCTTTAGCTTTATTGTCACATTCTTCTTGTCCTAATGCTAAAACCGCAACTTTTGCTCCACATTCTGCAAGTGCGTCTACCATTGCTCCACATAGAATTCCTGTTCCACCTGTCACAACACAAACCTTATCTTTTAAATCAATATTAAACGGTAATTTCACTTTCCATTCCTCCTTGCAACTACTATACTTGTATACTAGCATATTAATATATGTACTACAATGGATTTTTTGAAAACATTTAAATTTTTTCTTTAATAAAAAAGTCATATAATATTAATTTAATATTATATGACCTTTAACTATACTGTGTATTTTATTTATAAACTTATTATTTCATAATATTTTTTTACTGTAACATATATTTAGATATTTCAGGCTCTTCTTTTATTAGTCTCTTCCACTGTTCAACTGGTGCTTTTATATGCTGTGATACAACTTCATCAATAATATCAATATCTTTATTTTTTATAATATCTAAATATGTTATATGTTGATCTACTAAAAACTCTTTATTTAATTTCATTTCTGCTAATAATCTCATCCTATTGTAATGAGTGCTTATATTACAAATAGATTCCCATACATTAGATTTATTTATGCCAACAAATAATAACTTATGAAATTCTTTATCTAAATTATGAAACTCTAATAAATTATTGCCCTTTTGTGCAACTAACTTTTGAGCAAATAAACATTTTTCCATTTCCATCAATATATCTTCTGAGAAATTTTCGCATGCTTCTCTTAGTGCTTCTTTTTCTAAATTATATCTAATAAAAACAGCTTCTTCTATTAAATTCCAATCTATTGGAGAAACATAGGTACCTGCTTGTGGCTTAACCTCTATTAATTTTTCAGCCTTAAGCTTTATTAATACTTCTCTTATAGGTGTTCTCGATACATTTAATTTTTTTGATAAATCAGATTCACTTAATAACTCACCAGGCTTTAGCTCTAAGCACATAATATTATCTTTTAATACTCTATAAACATAATCCTTACCAGTTTCCTTATCCAATTTTTCATAAAGAATCATCTTAAAATTCCTCCTATTAATTTATATAAAAATTAATTTCAAACTCTCCAGTCTAGTGCGCTAGTATATCACATTATAACATAAAAAAAATTAGGTATACATTATATACCTAATTTAAAAAATAAAATTTAATAAAATTTTATTTTTTATATCCAAATTCCGGTATATTTCTCCATCTTTCACGTAAAGAATGTGCTATCATTTTAGGCTTTCTTTCTCTAGTAAATATACCCTTTTTATTTCCTTGAACTCTTATAATGCCCTGACTTGTAGCAAAATCAGCAAAATTCCACACTTGCTCCCCAACAAAGTTTTTGCATTTATCTATAACCTCATGGTTTGCTTTATAATATTCTACTTGGTATTCTTCAGTAAACATAACTGGAACTGTGTCATGAAGCCCTGCAACAGTATCTGCTCCATATTCAGTAAACATTATAGGAGTATTAGGACATCTCTCTTCCCATCCTTTTAATTCATCATCTAACATTCTCTTAGCTTCCTCTAAATCTCCTCCAGCTACATACCATCCATAGTATCTATTTAAACATAATACATCTACTATGTCTCCAACCTTGCACTTATCTGGTGTAGACATTAAATAAGTAACTACAGTAACAGGTCTCTTTTGTGGATCTAATTCTTTTGTTAATTTTATTAACGGTTCAAAATATTCTTTTGCTCCTTCTGAATCTGAATCTGGCTCATTTGCTACAGACCACATTACAACACATGGATGATTCTTATCTCTTGCAACTAGCTCTCTTAAAATTCTTTCATGAGCTTCTTTAGTTCCAATTTCTTGCCATGTATCTCTCTTAATACTATCGCCATTAAGAAGTGTTGCCATAAAATTCAGATGTAACCCAACAGCTGGTGTCTCATCAATTACAACTATTCCCTCTCTATCTGCAAGTCTCATTATTTCTTCAGAATATGGATAATGAGCTGTTCTGAAAGAATTTGCTCCAATCCATTTCATTAAGTTAAAGTCTTTTATATTTACAGCTTCATTTATTCCTCTTCCATTAACATAAGAATCTTCATGTTTACCAAAACCCTTAAAATAAAAAGGTTTATTATTGATTAAGAATTTTCCGTCTTTTACTTCAACAGTTCTTACTCCAAATTCCTCAGAATAAGTATCAACAATTTCTTCACAATTTACCAAATCTACTTTTAACTTATAAAGATATGCATTCATAGGCTCCCATAAATGAACATTATTTATAGTAAGCTTTCCTGTCTCTCCTACATCTTCTGCAATTATATTATTTTCTTCATCAATTATAGTTACTTTAACATTACCTTCACCCACAGTTTTTACTTCATAGTTAACATATCCATTGTTTTCTTCAAAATCTGTAACAATAGTTATATCTTCTATATAATTCTTTGGTGTCGTATATATTTTAACTGGTCTGTGTATACCTGCATAGTTAAAGAAATCAAAGTTAACTGAATTTTTTATAGTTTTTTTCCCATTTACTTCTACTTCTTTTACTAACCCTACTGGTAAAGTAGTTTCATCAATTATATTATTTACTGCTACAGTTAATCTATTTTCACCTGTTACCAATAAATTATTTATCTCAGCCTCAAAAGGAGTAAATCCACCCTTATGTTCAACTAATAATTGTCCATTTAAATACACCTTTGCTTCATGTGTTGCTGATCCAAATCTTAATACTATTCTTTCATTAAGTAATGTTTTAGGAATAGTAAAATTTCTTTCATACCATACCCATCCAACATGATCTCTAACCTCTTGACTTTCTACTAAATCATTATATGATGATGGTACAGCCATCTCTATAGTATCTTTTAATGGTGTTTTACTTAACTCTTCTGTTAAACTATTTCCCTCATTTAATTTAAATTTCCAGATTCCATTTAAGTCTATTAATTGTCTTGATTCTGTCATTATTGGATATAACATATTAATTCCTCCTAAAATATAAATTTTCAACCCTTTTTATTTATTATAAATTATAAAAATATATAAATTTATTATCTTTTTACATTACATAATCCATTATCTATAACTGAATTAATAGTATCTTCATCAATTATATTTATATCACCTATTATTGAATGCTTTAATGAACTAGCACATGTCCCAAATTCTATAATTCTTTCCTTTGGCATCTCATTTAAAATTCCATGTAATACTCCTGCTGTAAATGCATCTCCGCCACCAACTCTATCTAATATATCAAAAGTATATGAGTTTGATTTTAATAATTCCTTTCCATTAAATAGGTATCCTTTTAAGGTATTATTATTAATTGAATTTACATTTCTTCGAGTACACGCCGCATATCTTAAGTTTGGATATTTTTTAAATAGTATTTCATAGTGATATTGTAACTTTTCCTCGAAATCCAAGTTGTTATCCTCAAATTTTAATATATTAACCATATCTAGATATCCTAAAAAAGCAAAATCTATATACGGTAATATTTCTTCTAATACTTCTTTAGCTTCATCTATAGACCATAATTTTGATCTATAATTTGAATCATAAGAAACTAAAATTCCTTGTTTTTTGCATTCCTTTGAAATCTCTATTATAAGTTTCTTTAAATCACTACTTAAAGCTGGAGTTATTCCTGATAGATGAACAATTCCAACACCTTTTAACATATTCTCTACGTTAAATTCATCTTTTGATGCCATAGCTATTGCAGAATATTTTCTATCATATATAACTTCAGTACTTCTAAGACCATGTCCAATTTCAGAATAGTATACTCCTAATCTACCTTCCCCTACTACAACATAGTTTACATCAACATTATAGCCTCTAAACTTGCTAATAACCTTCTTTCCTAGATAATTATCAGGAAGTTTAGTTACAAATTTAGTATCATGTCCTAATATAGCAAGACTTGCTATTACATTTGCTTCTCCCCCGGAATATACAGCTTCAAAGGAATTTGCTTGTATTATTTTTTGGTTATTAGGAGGAGTAAGCCTTAACATTATCTCCCCAAATCCCAAAACCTTTTTACTTCTAAATCCTAACTCCCTCATCCTTATTCTATCCCCTTGTTAAATAGCTTTATTTAGATAAATTTGTCTTAAATTCATCTATAACTTTCTCTTGGTATTCACCATAATATAAATTGCTAGTAAATCTTTCTAAAACATCCGTAGTAAATCTGCTCCATGATTCTTTTTCTTTTCTAACCATTATTGGATAATATAAAGCTTCATTTTCTTCAGCCGCTTTAAGATCTCCTAAAGCATCTCCAACCATTAATACATTATTTCTACTGTATCCTTTTTCAATAAGTTTGTTTATACAATAAGCTTTTGATCCAATATTTTGAGTTAAAACTATATCAACATTTTCTAAAAGACCATGTTTATTCCACTCATCTAAAACTGCCTTTTCATTGGCAGATGAAACTATTGCTATATCTGCAACTTTTTTAGCCGATATAATGGCTTCTTCTACCCCTTCAAATGGGCGCTTTTCATCATCACTTAATAAATCAATTGATTTATTTACTGACTTAGACCATTCTAAAGCCTTTTTTGCACAAATATTATTTGTTTTTTCTATTTCAGTTTCTAAGGATTCATTTGAAAGCTCCTTAGTTTCTTCAACCCATCTTATAAATTCATCCAATCCTTCTATTGTTGTGTGTTTTTCATTAATTTCTATAAGTGCTACTGCTAACCCTTTAAATCTATTTATTCCTCTAGTTAATGTATAAAGATTAACTTCATTCCATCTCACTAATATAGTTTCTTTCCACTCTTCAAGATTCCATTCTCTTATCATACATGGTCCAAAGCACTTTATATGCTTTATATCCATAGTATCTATTGCACATCCATCAGAATCTATACAAATTAAAAAGTCTTTTTGCTTATTAAATTCACTTAAAATATTACTCATTTATTCCACCTACTATTAGTTATTTTAAGACTTCTTTGTAGTTAGTATTAATACTTTTACTTGAACATTATATTTTATTTAGTAGTTTGATTTTAATAATAAAATCCACCCCTCAACTAGTATACTAGCATATTAGTATTTTGATTTCAATCACCTTTAAATCTATTTAATTATTTGTACATAAAATAAATGCAAGTAAATTAGATAATATAATTTACTTGCATTCATATATTTACTATTTTCATAATTATCTTTATTTTTTTATTCATTAGCACTTTTACAATCTATACATATTTTTGGCTCATGTTTAACGCTCTATTCTTTATATAACTTATATAATCCCCCACTTAATACGGCTACTGAGCTTTCTATATAATTCGTTGTTAATCCACTCTTAATTCTTTTACATATTCTACCGGTACATAATCACAAAGCCATACATTATTATTAGATAAATAAAACTTAATCCCTTTATTAAACATACTTTCTGCATCTATTTCTAAAACAACTAAATCTCCATGTCTTTTACCTACAATACTTGCTGTTTCTAAATCCCTTGATAAATGAACATATTGTCTTTCCTTTTTTATAAGTCCATTTTTTAAAATAGAATCTAAAAATTTTCTTCCTGTACCATGATATAATTTATTAGGTGGCTTAATAGCTTGTAATTCTAGATTTACAGGAATTGAATGACCTTGATTGGCTCTTATCTTGCTTTTCTCTTCATTAAAAGAATACCTTTGTTTTGAGTCTTCCATAACTATTCTTTCTAAGTCGTCCATATTAAAGCCTTCATAAGATTTATTTAACCCATTTATCAAATCTGAAACATTTAAATACCCATACTCATCTAACTTTAATCCGATTTCTTCTGGTTTATGTCTTAATATTAAACTTATATATTTACTTATCTTTGTATCACTATTTTTCATACTCAATTGCCCCTTATTTTATATGATATTTTTAACTTAGGCTCTGTTTTAAGTGAGTGTTGCTTTCTAGCTATATCTTCAGACCTAACTTAATTTATATTTAGAAATCAACACTGGTCTAAGACAGAGCCTTTAACTTAAACTAATAAAATACTTATTAAATTATCTTCAAAAATAGGTTTTAACTTCTTCATATCATTGCTTTTTCATAATAGAATTCTATCATAAATAGCTCTCTTAAATTGCTTAAACTATGTAAAATTCATCTCTAAATCTCATTTTCAAGAGTCTTGTGACGGACTTTGACGGACCTGTGACGGACTTTTCAAAAAAACAGCACCCCTCAAACCCTTGATATACCTTAATTATGACGGACTTTGCCTAAAATGACGGACTTTTTCTATTTCTATATATATACATATAATATATTTTCTGTTTATATATAATAATATTATTTTTTTCTGTATACTGTCTCAATAGGAAAAGTCCGTCAACTCCGTCACAAGCATTGATATCACTAGAAAAACTCCGGTTTTAAGTCCGTCACAACTCCGTCACCAAAACATAAAAGTCCGTCACAATTAATAAATTTAATAACCATTTTAATTATATTTTATCTTATTAACTCCATTAAAACCTCTGCTACTTTTTTAGCAAAACCCAAAGGATAATCAATTGACCGGAAATAAATATACATAAGTCTTAGATTATCAAATAACCAAAGTTTGTTAATCCACATTTAGTTAAGGCACTTCTTAAAAATTTCCTAGTACATAAAAAAGAGTTAGCTTTTACGCCAACTCTTTTACCATGTTTTTACACAATCTTAGTTGTCCACTCTTCACAATTCCATACATCTGTTACTACATCTCTATAGAATTCAGGTTCATGGCAAACTAAAAGTATGCTTCCTTTATATTCTTTTATTGCTCTCTTTAATTCATCCTTAGCTTCAACGTCTAAGTGGTTTGTAGGCTCGTCTAGGATAAGTATGTTTGTTTCTTTGTTTATTAGTTTACAAAGTCTTACCTTAGCTTGTTCTCCCCCACTTAATACGGCTACTGAGCTTTCTATGTGCTTAGTTGTTAATCCACATTTAGCTAGTGCGCTTCTTACCTCATATTGAGTGTATCCAGGGAACTCTTGCCATACTTCTTCTATACATGAGTTATAGTTTGCTTCTTTTATCTCTTGCTCGAAGTATCCTATGCTTTGGTAATCTCCTGTTTCAACCTCTCCACTTATTGGTTTAATTAATCCCATTAAGCTTTTTAGAAGTGTTGATTTTCCAAGTCCGTTAGCTCCAACTAAAGCTATCTTCTGTCCTCTTTCCATTCTTAGGTTTAGAGGCTTACATAGCGGCTCATCATATCCTATTACTAAATCTCTTGCTTCAAATATTAACTTTCCTGAAGTTCTTCCTTGCTTAAAGTTGAACTCTGGTTTTGGTTTTTCTCCTGCAAGTTCTATTCTATCAATTTTATCTAATTTCTTTTGTCTAGCTCTTGCCATACCTGTTGTAGCAACTCTAGCCTTATTTCTAGCAACGAAGTCTTCTAGTTTAGCAATCTCAGCTTGTTGTCTTTCATAAGCAGCCTCTAATTGCTTCTTATTTGCTTCATATACTCTTCTGAAATTATCATAATCTCCTGTGTATCTAGTTAATGCTCTATTTTCAACATGGTAGATTACATTTACTACGCTATTTAAGAATGGAATATCATGTGATATTAATATAAATGCATTCTCATATCCTATTAAGTAGTTCTTAAGCCAAGCTATATGCTCCTCATCAAGATAGTTTGTAGGCTCGTCTAAAAGTAATATGTCTGGTGTTTCTAATAAAAGTTTAGCTAATAAAACCTTAGTTCTTTGTCCACCACTTAAATCAGTAACATCTTTATCTAATCCTACATCTCTAAGTCCAAGACCTGCAGCAACCTCTTCAACCTTAGCATCTATCATATAAAATCCATTATGATCTAACATATCTTGAATAGTAGCAGTTCTCTCTAATGCCTTAGTCATCTCATCTTCAGACATCTCACCCATTCTCTCATAAAGACCATTCATCTCTATCTCCATATCAAATAGATATTGGAATGCTCCTCTTAAAACATCTCTTATGCTTTTTCCCTTTTCAAGTTCAGCATGCTGATCCATGTAACCAACTCTAACCTTATTGCTCCATTGAATATTTCCTTCGTCTGGCATAAGTTTACCTGTTATTATATTCATGAAAGTTGACTTACCTTCTCCATTAGCTCCAATAAGACCAACGTGCTCCCCCTTTAAAAGTCTGAAAGAAACATCTTCAAATATAGCTCTATCTCCAAAGCCATGATTAATATTTTTTACTATTAAAACACTCATGTAACTTAAATCTCTCCTTATTATCAATATAAATTTATACTAAAAACTATTAACTAGCCTAATGCTAGAAATTTAATTTCTCTATACTAACTTAAATTATATTTTTATTAACTGTTAAACCCTCTATTTTTCTACTGCTCTACTTAAGAGTTAACTCTTATTTTAAACATAATCTAACTTAAAAATCATTATGTAAATCTCCTAATACAAGCTGGAATTCTTCTACTCAAGCCTCTCAAAAGTTTGCACCTTTAGAAATCCAACTATATAGACAAACTAATTAAAAGAATAATTGACCACCAACAAATATAATTAGGGCTAAAACACAAATTCCAACTATGTTATATAATACTGATGATTTTTTTGATTTTTTCTTGTTTAATCTACTTACTCTACTTTCTACCATTTCCCTATTCCACCTTTTTAAAAATTTTTATATAAAAAATTATTTCAAATTTAAATATGCACATTATATATAGTATATTATCTCAGATTACTTTTTCAAATATATTTTTCTTTCCACCAAACAAAATTCATTCCTTATTTACTCTTAATTTACTCACAAAAAATTCTATTTCATTTCTGTCCTCAATAAACTAATATATACTTACCCTATTTATAACGTTCCTCTTTTTTCTCCACTAATGTTATAATATTAATAAGACAGCATGTATACTACTACTTAATATAAATTAGGAGGTTTTTACATGAAAACTTTATTTAAATTCAATTTTCTATTTTCTATTATTTTTGCTTGTTTGAGTATATTTATTATTACAAGCACAGCAATGTCATCTTTCAATTTAATTCCAGAATCAATATATACTTACACTAACGGATTCAGCTTTTTATTTGCTCCAGTTTTAACACTTTTAAACCTATTAAATTTTCTATCATATTTATATTTAAAAGAATCAAACAAGATTTCAATTTCAATTAAAACATCTAAGATTTTTTTAATAACAACCGGCTTATCCTTTTTACCTTTCTTAGGTTTTATAAGCATAATACACTATTTTGGATTCTGATATATCTCTTATATACTTTTAAATCATACATTACACAAATTAAATAAATAGCAGGTTTTCACCTCAACTTTATATCTATGATATAATAAATTATAAACTTGGTATAAATTTGTACATTTAGAAGAAAGGGGTTATTTATGCTATATTATTTAGTTGCATTATTTGATAAAGATTCCTATGCTTTAATAAAGCCATTACAAGAATCTCTATCTGATGAATATAAGCTATATGACCATCTCCCGATGCTTCATATTACCCTAGCTGTAATTGAAGATCCTGATATGGATAAATTAAATGAGATTGTTAAAAACACTTTAAAATCATATAAAAAATTTGATGTACATTTAAATGGAGTTATCTGCTTTGGTGATCCATATAAGTCAGTAAACCTTAAGGTTGATGAGGAAAGTGGCATAATAAAAAATTTATCTAGAACTCTTTATGATAATTTAACAAGAGAAGGCTTCAAACTGACATCTTGTCCTGATACATGGCAACTTCATGTTTCAATAGCCAATCCTTACTTTGCCCAAAGAATATGGGGAGAGGATGAGTTTGAATCTGCTTGCACTAAACTAGATAAAGATGGTTTCAATAAAGAGCTTCTAATAGATGACATTCAATTTTGGAGACCAATTAATGATGAAAGTAAAATGGTAGTCTTTGATTATCCATTAAAATAAAACATATAAATGAATTAAATCTTATAAATCAAAGGGATTATGTCATAACTTGATATAATCCCTTTTTTTAATAAGTAAAACGAAAAGGTGTAAGCTTATCTTACAAGGCTACTAGCTTTGTAGAGTAAACTTACACCTACTAGGGTTATATAAATATTTATTAACTTAATCCATAAAAATGGCTAGAGTAATATTTTAAATTCTTAATCTTAGTAGTTTTCATGGAAAACTTCGAAGTAAGCTTGTGGATGTAAACAAGCTGGACATTTGATTGGAGCTTCAGCACCTTCCCATATGAATCCACAGTTTCCACATTTCCATAAAGTTACTTCATCTTTTTTGAATACTTTTCCTTCTTCTATGTTTTTAGCTAATTTAGTAAATCTATTAAAATGAGCTGTTTCAGCTTTAGCTATCATTCTGAAAGCACCAGCTACTTCTGGGAATCCTTCTTCATCAGCTACATCTGCAAATGATGGATAAAGATTACTTAATTCATCATGTTCACCTTCAGCAGCGAATTTTAAGTTAGTTAAAGTATCTGTAGGTAATTCTACTGGATAAGCAGCATTAATTTCTACCATTTCACCTTGTAAATCATCTTTTAAAAATTTATAGAATCTTTTAGCATGTTCTTTTTCATTTTCAGCTGTTTCCATAAATATGTTTGATATTTGAACATATCCTTCTTTTCTAGCTGTACTTGAGAAATAAGTATATCTTGTTCTTGCTTGACATTCTCCAGCGAATGATTTCATTAAGTTTTCTGCAGTTTTAGTTCCTTTTAAACTTTTCATAATAAACCCTCCTACAAATCACTTATTTACCTAAACATGAGATAAACTATTTAAACAAATAAATGATTTCCAATCCTTATTAAATAATAATAGTTATTTCTTACAACTATTATTGTATCACTTTCTCATAAAAGTTCAAGGCTTTTTTAAACATTTTGTAAACTAAAATTAATATTTTCTTTAAAAATATATTCCTAATAAATAATTCAATAATCTTATTAGGGTATAATAAAACTAAGATATTTAATATAAAACTACATATCTGAAAGGAGATTATAAAATGAAAGTAAAAATACATGAAAATACTATAGACTTAATTAAAGATATGCTTTCAAAAAGTGATAAAGATGCCGTAAGAATACAAGCATGTTCTGCTGGCTGAGCAGGTTTAAATATTGAAGTTGTTCTGGATGAACAAAAAGATAATGATGATGTTGTAATAGATAATGGAATAAAAATTGTTGCAGATAAGAAGATATCTCACTTCTTTACTGATGCAACACTAGAATATAAAAACACAATTTTAGGACGTAAATTTAAAGTGTATTAATATGAATAATATTATATTTTTTGGTTAATACTATAAATAGCTTAATACACTCTTAAGTTAACCACACAACTAAATAGAAAAAGAGCTGTCATTCCCAAGACAGCTCTTTTTTATATTTTTAAGCTATTTTATTCTTAAATCGCAAAGAAGAATGTATACACTATAAATACTAAAACACTTAGTACAAATGGTATATTTATTACTTTCTCTTCTTTATATGAAACTCTTGTTGCCACATCTAACTCATCTAAAGTTATATTTAAGTTTCTCTTCTCCATTTTTCTTATTAAATAACTTATTAGGAATCCACAAATAATAGCTACAAATAAATAATAGAAGAAAAACTGTATTTTTACTTCTATAGGCATAGTTTGTATAAGATCCATCTGATGAAGAAGATCTTCCATTGGCACACCCTGGCTAGTTATTCTCTGTACTACTAAATTCCATGTGTTAATTGAAAAATGTATTAACATTGATAAGAATATACTTCCTGTAGCTCTTACAACATAAGCTAAAATCATCCCCATAACAGTAGCATATAAAAATTGATGGGCATTTAAATGTAGTATTCCAAACATAAGCCCTGTCATTATAGCAGCTATATGTTTACTTTTAAACTCATATCCTGATAATACAATTCCTCTTATTGTTATTTCTTCAGTTATAGCAGGAGTAACCCCTATAACTAAAATCATTAACCAAAGTGGATATGAATTCATCTGTTCTAACATTATTGCAACATCATTAGTATAAAATAAACTTGATAAATATGAGAAAAATGCCATAACAGGTTGTGATAGTGCTGCTATTAATAATGCAAAAAATACATCTTTTCCTTTTGGTTTCTTAAAACTAAGTACTTTTTTATAATTACTTTTTGTAACCATTATATATATAATTGCTGGTATTATGAAAAATACTCCATGTACTATCATTAAAGTAATTGGCGGAATTATTCCTAGACTAGAAAGTCCTCTTGCCAAATATCCCTGTCCTAATATCGATACAACTAATACGACTAAAAAGTATAAGCTTACTCTAAATATAGGTTTCATACCTACTCTCCCTTCATAAACATAAATTAAAATCTTATTATAATTCCAAATTTAATATGTAAAAACATATTTCTTCATTATAAAATATACCACATTATAACTTATCTTATATTACTAATTAATTAATTTTTGATTTAATCTCATATAACAATATTATTACCTTCTTAAGCATATTATGTAGTTCACTTTGAAATCCATTATGAAATCATAAAAATTTATAGTAACTAATCTTTTCAAAAATCATACTCTATTTATGTATGACATGTATCTTATTGATAAAACTTTCTCCAAATATCTATCCCTAAAAAAATCAAAATATTTTTATATAAATTGTATAAAAAAAATAATACTGTTAATACTATTTACTGAGGCAATAAGCTTCAATCTTATAATAGCCTCTCCCCCATTTTATTTATACTGACAGTTTCGTTAAAGTACGGAATAACGAAACTGTCTCCCCCTTAAAACCCTTATAATGTAATAAATTTTCTTCATGTTTTTCTAGTAGAGAGTATGAGAATACTCTCTTACTTTTTAAGACAAATTAAAATTATTACATGTTTAATGTTAGACATAAAATATCTTTAGATAAATTATTCAACTAATCTAAGCACATATAGAGAAGGTGGATTCACATGAATCCACCTTTTTTACTTATTGATATCCAAATTATTAAATCTTTTCTACTTCTCTTCTTATCCAGTCTAAGACATTCATCATTGTTCTAGTTCTAACTCTTTGTCTTTCCGCCTTAAAGTTAAATTTCTTAACTTTAGTGTTTCCATCTATTGATAGTCCTACATATACTAATCCTACTGGTTTTTCCTCTGTTCCACCGCCTGGCCCAGCTATTCCTGTAGTTGATACCCCTATTCTTGTACCTACATTTTTAGCTATTCCTTCAGCCATCTCTCTAGCACACTCTTCGCTTACCGCTCCAAACTTGTCTAAAGTTTCTTTTTTAACTCCAAGTCTTCTCATTTTAGCATCATTAGAATAAGTAACTGCCCCCTCCATAAACACCTCAGATATTCCTGGATAGTTTATTAAAGCACTTGCCACCATTCCCCCTGTACAAGACTCCGCTGTTGAAATAGTCATTTTCTTATCTACTAATAACTTTCCTACAACTTCTTCTAGAGGAATTTCTCCTTCACCATATATATTATCTCCAAGTCTCTTTCTTATTTCAGCTTCCATTGGCTCAATAAGTTTCTTAGCTTCTTCCTCATCTATTCCCTTAGCTGTAACCCTTAAAATAACATCAACATTTTTTGCATAAGGGGCAACTGTAGGATTTTCGTTATCTAGAAGATCTGAAACTAAATCTTCCATCTTACTTTCTCCAATTCCAAAAACTCTTATAATTTTTGAAACTAATATCCCATCAGTAAACTTACTTAAATAAGGAACAACATGGTTTGTAAACATAGGCTCCATCTCCCTTGGAGGCCCTGGCATAAGTATTATTTTCTTATTATTTGGTCCTTCTAAAATAGCTCCTGGAGCTGTTCCATTAGGATTTGGAAGTATTATTGCTTCCTTAGGGAAATAGCATTGCTTTTTATTGTTTTCTGTCATTTCTAAGTTATTTTTCTTAAAATAATCTTCTAAATCACACAACAATTCATCTCTTAAGCACATTTCCATTCCAAAATATTTTGCTGCCAATTCCTTGCTTAAATCATCCTTAGTTGGCCCTAAACCACCTGTAGTTAATATTACATCACACTCTTCAAAAGCTCTATCAAAGGCTTCTAGAATCCTATCTTGATTATCTCCAACTACTGATTGATGATACACTCCAATTCCTAAATTAGCTAATTCCTTCGATAAAAACTGAGCATTTGAATTAACTATATCTCCTAAAAGTATCTCAGTTCCTATTGCCATTATTTCAGCTTTCAAAAAATCACCTTCTTCTAAATACTAATCTTTTTCAAATATCAAATTCCATTCCATTTTGTTTTACTATTTTTACTTTTATTATTTGTTCTATTCCAATATAATCCTAAATTCTAAAATTTAAAAGTGTTCCCTATTAAAATAATATGCCACTTTTATATCAATGTTTATTCCTGTAACTCTTAAATAACCATACTTCTTTTAGTTATCAATAAATCTATTATAAAAAAACAAACCTCAGTTCAGCACGAAATATATTGTACTTACTGAGGTTTAATACCATTATTTAATTTCTATTTTCAACCCAAAGGTCTACAAATTCTCTAAGCTCTCTTGTTTCTATTATGCATTTATCTCCATCATCAGAAATATTATCATAAATAGTTGTGAAATCTTTTCTTATCTCAACTCCACAAACATTACCATCTATTTCTTCATAGTCACTTTTTCCACTTAGAACATTGTCTATAGCATCATAAACATAAGTTGGATCTGACCCTTGTATATCTGACATTAAAAATTCTGCAACTAATCTTATTTCAGGATCTACAATAATTATTTTTTTCTTTCTTCCACTTTTAAAAGTTATTTCATCAAATTCATAATGATACTTCATAAAATACCTCCTAATAAACTGGGAAAGCTGAAATAATCTTTCCTGTCTTATCATTTATGTACATGCTTATTTCCATACCATCTTTAGTTTCTCCAACATAAGTATTCTTACTACCTTTTACGAATTCTTTATCTTTATAAGCTTCATTGATAGCATCTACAACTTGTTGAGGTGTCCAATCATCTGGGAAAAAGCTTGATTTACCATTGTTAGAAGTTTTCTTAACTCCATCAACTTCTACCTTAGCTGTATAAACCCCTTCTTTATTTGGCTTAGATTTCGTTCCTTCTATAACCTTACCTTTTCCACCTGGAAAATCTTCGTAGTGGAATCCTACAGCTTTTCCTCTACTATTTATCTCCCCTTCTAAAATATGCTCTAAAGCACCATTTTGAAAGTTCTCAACATGCTTTAAGTCTGATATAGAATTTATAGTCTGTTGTTCTGTACTTTTATTATCATTACTTGGCGTACTAACATTATTAGCACTACAACCTGTAAGTATTCCAGCAATTAAGAACACTCCTAGAAATAGTTTAATAAAATTATTCTTTATTATTTTCTTCACCATTCTCTCTCCTTCTTTATCTTTTTTGATTATTTTTAGATAGACCTTATTATACTAAATATTATAATTTTTTTCACTTTTACATTGCTTCAAATTCCTTTATTCCCCTTATTTTGAGGTTTGACCTATAAAACTCTTAATCATATAATAGGTTATGTTTGTGTATTTATGCTAATGTATTTTAATTTATAGAATAAGAAAATTTTTATTCTGTATTCTATTGCCAAGAGTTATAATTCTTGGATCTGTTTTAAACTAATGTTGATTTATAGATAATAGAAACTATTTGTGAAATTAAGTTCCGTCTTAAGATATAGCTAGAAATCAACGCCCACTTAAAACGAAACCTAATTATTAAACTCGATCACATTATAGGGAACATATTTGTCCCACTCAGAGTAAATATTTATATTAAGGAGAAAGAAATGAATTCAAAAACTAGAGGAATTATATTTATGATACTTTCTTCAGCAGCCTTTGCTACTATGAACTTACTTAGCAAGCTAGCTGAAGGAGTTAATTCATATCAAAAGACATTCTTAACAAATGTTGTGGCAACCGTTATCGTTTGTTTTATTATTGGGTATAAAAAAGGCTCTTTCTTTGGTAAAAAAGAAAGTAGAAAATATTTATTTGCAAGAGGTGTTGCTGGAACCTTAGCAATACTTACTAACTACTATGCATTGGATAAAATGTTTTTATCAGATGCAACAATACTTACAAAGCTAGCTCCATTCTTTACGATAATTTTTTCATACTTATTAATAAGCGAAAAAATTACAAAGAAACAAGCTACGCTTTTATTCGTAGCCTTTGGAGGAAGTTTATTTGTAATAAAACCTCAATTTAGTACAGCTGTTATTCCTGCTCTTATAGGAGTTGCCTCAGCTGGATTCGCTGGATTTGCTTACACAATGATCAGAGTATTAGGAAACAAGGAAGATTTCTGGACAATTATACTTTCATTCACAGGAATAGCAACAATAGTTATGTTCCCTTCAATGTTTATGAATACAGAAAACTTAACTTTATTAAATGTAATGTTATTAATTGGTGCAGGTATAGCATTTACTCTAGGACAAGTAGCTCTAACTATCGCTTATAAAAATGCTCCTGCTTCAGAAATCTCAATGTATGATTACATAGGATTAATAATAGCTGCTATGTACGGATTTGCATTCTTCAGAGAAATACCAGATTTCCTATCATTCTTAGGATATGTAATAATAATTGGAGCATCAATTTTAAATATACTTGGTGGTAAGAAAGCTACTAAAGATTCTCTTAGCTGCTAAATTGAAACTAAAGATATTTTTTAAACTGGTCTGTACTAAAATAACTTTTTAATAAAACTTACAAACAGTATGAAGAGAATATCTAGATGAGCTTTAGAATTTAAGTTATTGTGGAGAAAATATTACGTTAAAAAGCTGAGACTGTTCGAAGCAAAGCAAGTTTCGAAGCTTTAGTAATATTTTTGGAACAATAACTATAAATTCTTAGCGAAATCTAGTAAGTCTCGGAATATGTTTGTAAGTTTTATTATTAAGTTTTGATACACCCAATTAAAACATAGACTAAAGTTAAAAGCCGTGAAAAATTCACGGCTTTTTTGGTTTGTCGAAATATAAAATTATTGTTTGCTAATGAAATCAATTAATTATAAATTTTTATTCAACAAAAATCAATATTAGTTTTTTTGAAATAATGTTATTAAAAAGTTATACTGTATCAAACTGTATAAATTAGAATTCATTTAATAAAACTCACATGGTTATATAACTTTGCAAAAATGAAGTTTTAGTTCTGTTATTTTTATTTCTTATCACACTTTTTATTAAAGATATTTGATACAGATATGGCCACCCCCCCTAAAGCAGCAATATAAATAAGTAATCCTTCTCTAGCTCCAAATCCAATCATATAGCCAAGTCTAGCACACTGCTCAAATCCAAATCTTAAAAAATTATCCATTCACTTCTTCTCCTAATTTAAAAGCTTACTTCTAAGATATGAATCTTTAAAAAATAAAATTCATTATATCAAGAATTCCATATAAACTAAAAAGAAGCATATCAAATTACTAATAAAAGTAAATTCAATACACTTCCTTTAAAGGATGATTTTTATTTTATAAACATGCTAATCAATGATATAGCAAAAATTATTTGGCATATTCCAACGATTCCACCATAAAGCATTGCTTTAGGTCCTTCTTTAACTAAGTCACCAATTTTAACTCTCATACCTATACCGGCTAAAGCTATAATCTCAAAGTTTGAACTTACCCATTTAAAAGCATGTCCAACATTTCCTGGTACAGCTCCTAAAGTATTTAAAATACAAACTATAAAGAAACCTGTTATAAACCATGGTATATGTACTTTATGAGTTGGTTTATGATGATGTTTTATTTCCTCTTTGTTTTCTTCATCTACCTCTATCTTTGCAAATATTAAAACAACTACAACTAAGAAAATTATTCTTATTATTTTAAATACTGTAGCCATTTCAACTACTGGATCTCCAATAAACTTTGCTGATCCTATAACTTGTCCAACAGATTGAAGAATTCCTCCCATTAAAGCAGAAGATTGAAGCACGTCATTATTATAAAATATAGCTGTTATAACAGGTAAAAGAATCATTAATATTGTTCCTGTTACATTTACTATTGTGATTGCTATAACCTTATCTGAATCCTTCGCCTTTACAACTGGGGCAACTGACCCAATAGCAGAAGATCCACATACAGCATTACCTGCTGACATTAATAAAGAATACTTCTGATTAAAGCCAAGCCTTCTACCTAAAAAGTAAGTTGTTGTTATTGTTAAAGCCATTAATATAGCTATGTACAGAACTCCTTGAATCCCTAAATTCATTATATCCATAATGTTTAGAGAAGCTCCCATTAATACTATTGAATAGTTTAATAAGTCCTTTTCTGAGAACTTTGTTCCCTCATCGTATTTACCACTCTTAAAAAAAGTATTTCCTGCAAAAATACCTATGAATATAGCAAATGTAGCAGCCCCTATAGTTGGAAACTTTTTACCTAAAGCTTCAGAAATCATTCCTATAATTAAACAAATTATAAGACCTGGTATTATCTTCTTCGCTTTATTTTTTATGCTATATGTATTTTTAAATTGCATTAATTCACCTCATTTACTTGCTCTATCCCTAAAGTAAGTAAAACTTTATCATTCGTTATTACTTTCTCTTGTTATTGTTATTATATAGTCTTTATTATATAAGTAAAAATACTTATTTTTTATATATTAGATAAGTATTTAGTTATTATAACTTTTCTAATTGGTAGAATAATTAATTCTTATCTATCTGTTTTATTTGGTGTTTTAAGATGATTAAAACTATTTAAAACCAATAAACAACCTAACTTGTCTAGAATTATAAAAAAATAAAAAGAGCAGTAAATAAACTCATATAGTCTATTTACTGCTCTACTAACTTTTTATATCACCATATATTAATATTTCTCGCTTATATTTTTCTTTGCACTTAAATATGTTGCTAAGAAATATCCACCATAAATAACAACTAATATTACAGCTGTAAGTATAACATTTGTCACTATACTGCTATCACCAAACAATCTAACAATAGTTGATGAAACTTTTAAACCAACAATTGAATGAACTATGGCTAATGAAAGTGGCAGCATAAAGTAAATTCCTATTTGAGTAAATAACGCTTTATTTATCATGCTATCATCTACTCCAAGCTCCCTTAAAAGTTTATATCTTTCTACATTTTCTGAAGCTTCTGTAAGCTGTTGAATTGCTAAGACTACTGCTGCTGTCATTATGAAGATTAAGCCAAGATATATTCCTAAATAAGCCATCATAGCTCCCGTTCCAGCTGCATTATCATATACCTCTTCCCTTGACATTCCCCATATATAAACCTCCTCTGTAGCTTTTCTAATCTTTTCTATTTCTTCCTTCTGATTGACCCCATCCTTAAACATAATATTAAATTTGCTCATGTTTGGTTTTAACCCTTCAGTTAAAGAATCATTTACTACAAATATTAAAATATCACCTTTCATTGTGAAATTATTTAAATTTACATTTTTATATTCCTTACTTGCAGGCTCTAGTCTCTTACCTGATATAGTAATTTCTTTATTATCTTTCAATTCCTTATTAACATCTTTTATAAGGTCACTTACATTTCCAACTGCTATATATTGATTATCCTTTAAATCAACTGTTTTTTCTCCAAGCATTTTTAAAGTATCATTATAGCCACTTTCACCCATAACCAATATATCCTTATCATTTGCTACTGGATAAAGACTCTTTCCCTCTTCCATAGCATCCTTTGAAAGAAATTCACTATACTTCACTCCACTATTATATAAAATCATATTTGAATCTTCTTTAGCTATTGAGCTTATATCAATTCCATGATTCTTGAATGCCTCTTCTATGTTTTCTCCCGCATTACTCCAAAAACTAACATCAAAATGACTTAGATTATTTAAATCTGCATTTAAAGCTCTGTTTATTCCTAAGCCACCTGAAAATGTACAAATGGCTAAAAATAGCATCAAGCATATAAATGAAAGTGATATAAATGCTGTGTTAATCTTACTGCTTATTTGCTTCATAACAAACATATTCAAATCTCTAAAATAAATTCTTTTATTGCTTTGTATAACTTTTAAAAAGAAACCTGTTAATGAATAGAAGAATATAAATGTACCAACTGAACCTAGTAGTATTGGTAAACCTACTGCAGAAACTACAGCAATTCCATCATGAAGAACTTTATAATAAGCAGTTCCTATCATTCCGATACTAACTAAAAATAATATTGCTGAAACCCATAAGTTCTTAATTGTTGGCTTTTCATTTTTCTTTGAAGCTGTTAACAGATCTATTAATTTAATCTTTCTTATGCTTAAGAAATTAAAAACTAAAACAACTAAATATATTAAAGAAAAACATAGAACAGTTTTTATAAATCCATTCTTTGAAAATACAAAGGTAAACTTAGTTAAGTCAACTTGAAACATATAGGCAGTTAAAACAGAAAGTCCTTGGGATAAGATAACACCTAAAACTATTCCAACGCCTAAAGATATAACCCCTATAATCAGAGTTTCTAAAAATACCATTCTTGATAAAGTTCCCTTTTCCATTCCAAGAGTTATGTAAACACCAAACTCCTTCTTTCTTCTCTTTATCAAATAATTATTTGCATAAATAATTAAGAAACCCAATACAAAGGCTATGAATACTGAAAAATACCCCATTAAAGTTTCAGCTGCTTCAAAAGCCGACCTTTTTGTTTCACTTAAATTCATCATAATACCTTGAGATTCTATTGAATTAAATGTATAGAATACACATACCCCAAAGATTAGTGTTAAGAAATAAATAACATAGTCTTTATAACTTTTCTTTATATTTTTTCCTATGAGTTTAAAGTACATTATTACTTTCACCTCCAAGAAGAGTTATAACCTCAATTATTCTATTGAAAAACTCTTTCCTTGAATCAGTTCCTTTAATTATCTCATTAAAGATTTTACCGTCTTTTATAAATAAGATTCTATTTGCATAACTTGCTGTAAAAGCATCATGAGTTACCATCATTATTGTTGCATTAAGTTTATTATTCAACTCTTCTAAGCTTTCTAAAAGCATTGTAGCAGCCTTTGAATCTAATGCTCCTGTTGGTTCATCTGCAAGTATTAATGATGGATTAGTAACTATAGCTCTAGCTGAAGCTACCCTTTGTTTTTGTCCACCAGACATTTCATAAGGATACTTATTAAGAACTTCTGTAATATTCAAAGCTTTTGCCATCTCTCTTACTCTCTTATCAATTTCCTTGTTATTAACTCTTTGTATTGTAAGTGCCAATGCTATATTCTCATAAGCTGTTAGTGTATCTAAAAGATTAAAATCTTGAAATATAAATCCAATTCTTTCTCTTCTTAACTTAGATATTTTCTTATCTCCAAGCGTAGTAACATCTTCTCCGTCCAAGTAAATATGTCCACTTGTAACCTTATCTATAGTAGATATACAATTTAAAAGTGTTGTCTTACCACTTCCTGAGGCTCCCATTATTCCAACAAACTCACCTTCTGAAACATTAAAGCTAATATCATTAATAGCCTTTGTAATATTGCCCTTTTTACCATAATACTTCTCTATATTTTGAACCTTCAAAACTTCTTTACCCATACTTTTTCTCTCCTCACTTTAATTTATGTAACTTATTCCTAGCCAAAGATTAATCTTCTTTAATACAAGACTTTAAACTTTATTTTCTCTATACTTAAATTCTATTTCATATTACCAATTCAATCCATAGAACTATATAACACCAAACTAACAAAGTTGTCACATAAAAACTTATTTTATATTTAGGTACTGTTTTTAAGAGAAACTCTTTGCGAAATTAAGTTAAGTCTGAAGATATATCTAGAAATCAATACTTTTAAAACCTAGGCAAAATTAAAAGAGTAGGTTATTACTAACCTACTCAAATATCATCATTTTATTTATAGGAAATACTATTGAAACCTTAGTACCTTCCCCTATTTTTGAAGTCAACCCTATATCAAGTCCAAGCTTATTGCATAGTTTTTTGCAAAGATACAACCCTATACCTGTTGATTTACCAAACTTACGTCCATTCTCACCAGTAAATCCCTTATCAAAAACCTTTAATATATCTTTTTCATCTATTCCGATTCCATTGTCTTCTATATTTAAAATAATATACTTATCTTCTTCTTCACAATATATTTTTAGTTCACTATTACTCTTATTCATATATTTAATTGAGTTTGAAATTATCTGTCCAAGTATAAACTTAATCCATTTACTATCTGAATAAACAGTTTTATCTATATCATAAATATTAATTTTAACTTTATTATTTATCAAAATATCTGCATATGAATTTAAGCACTTTCCTATGCACTCTCTTAAATCCATCTCTTTTATTATATAATCCTTTTCCAAGGTATTACTTCTTGCATAAAATAAAGCTTGTTCTATATAATTATCAATCTTATTTACTTCCTCTTCCATACTCTTAGTCAAAGGTGATTCATTGTTCTCTATTAGAAGCTTACACACCGCAATAGGTGTTTTAACTTCATGAACCCAAAGCTCTATATAGTCTTTATATTCACTATTACTTCTTCTTAAATCACTAATCTCGTCATTCATAGACTTATTACTCTTTGAAATAACATCATATACTAGCTTACTCTCTAAAAATTTACCTTCACTAATAACTTCAGAAATCAAAAACTTCTTATCAAGAGCATCTAAATTCTCATTCAATTCTTTATAATATTCTTTCTTGCGTAAATAATCCCAAATATGAAAAGCTAAAATTCCAATTAAATTTATTAAAATAATAAATACTATAGCAAAACTATCAACATCTAAAGAGTATAATAAAGTAGCAGAAAAAACTAATATAAGCAAGTTTATAGCTATGAATACAATCCTTTCTTTAATAAACTCTTTTAAAATCATATTAATATATACCCTTGCCCTCTTTTAGTCTGTAAATACCCATCAGCTCCTATGCCTTCAAGCTTTCTTCTTAGTCTATTTACATTAACAGTTAGTGTATTATCATCAATAAATTCATTAGTTTGCCATAAAGATTTTATAATATCATCTCTTGAAACAATCTTTCCTTTATTCTTAAGTAACACCTGAAGAATCTTACTTTCATTCTTAGTAAGCTCTTTCTTTTCACACCCAAATTCAACTTCACTAGTAGAAATACTGTACTTTAACCCTCTATATTCAATAAATTCATTTTCTATATTTGAATAACTTCTCTTAAGTATAGCTCCAATCCTAGCTAAAAGTATTTGTGTATTATATGGTTTAGTTATGAAATCATCAGCTCCTAAATTCATACTCATAAGCTCATCCATATCACTTTGTCTACTTGTGACAACAATTATAGGTATATTACTTTTCTTTCTTACTTCTCTACAAATATAGTATCCATCATAATATGGTAAGTTAATATCTAGTAGAACTATATTTGCTTCACTTTTTAAAATTTTATCTACTACATTCTCAAAATCATCTGTAGAATCAACTATATAACCATAACGTTCTAAAAATTTAGAAAGCTCCTCTCTTATCTTAAAATCATCTTCAACAATAAAAATATTATTACTCATGATATTACTCATTCCCCCCTATTAAGCAACTCAACAATAAATTTATATAATTATAACATACATAAGTCAAAGCAAATCCAATTATAGTAACAATACTTTCTCTATATTTTCATATAAAATAAGTTTTTTCCTCATTATTCTCGTAATTTTTATTGGTTATATTATATCTAAAATTGTATAAACACATAAAAAATACTCTTTTATAGTAAAATTTTGTGTTTAAATACCTTTTGTTAATACATATTTAACCATAAGTTAAATAGTATTTTATTATTTCCTTGGAATTTCCAGTTATAATGTATACATACAAGAAATTTAATTAAAAAGATGAGTGAAAAATATGGTAAAGAACTTGATAAGCAAATTTATTAACTATATATCTATGGATAGTAATGTAGATAAAGAAAAGCTTGTAGAAATAGAATTCATCTTGAGAGTATTAACATATGAAGCAATAAAAATATTCTTAGTGCTATCAATCTTAGGGGTATTGGGCTACTTTAAAGAAGCCTTAGTTATTGTCATTACTATGACTCTACTAAAACCTTTTATTGGTGGATATCATGAGGATACCCAAATTAAGTGCTTTATTGCAACTTCAATTATAGTATCAAGTATATTAATACTTTCTCTAAGTAGTAATCTTAGTCTATTAAGCTGTATTATTTTAAATCTATTTAGTATCTTTAGTATATATAACAAAGCACCTGTAATAGATGAAAGATTTCCATTAACAAAAGAGAGTTTGATAAAGAAAAACAGACGTATTGGGATTTGTAATTCAATAATTCTATCAATAATATCTATAGTATTTTTTAGAGTTACTTGGATCTCACAAGCAATAGCCTGGACACTGCTAGTACAAGCTATGCTTCTATTTAATAAATATAAAAAAATATAATTATGAAAAGGGGATTTTTTTTATGAAAGGAAAAATATTTTCAATTTTATCAGTATTATCAGTATTATTAATCAATGCAGGAACTACTTCTTTTGCTACAGTTGGATTAGAAGACATGCCTGAATCATTAAAGAAAAATAGATAATTAATGTGACCAAATATATGCTAGATATAATTAACACACTTTTACAATGTATTATATTTATAAATACTATAAATTATTGTACAGATAAAGTATATCAAAAGAGCAAATCTGAGCGTTTCTTTTATATAATACTGTTATTTATAATAATACTAATAACGACTTTTATTCTTGGAAATTCTAGTATTGCAACTTTTCTTTTGCATTTCTTGATGTTAATTATAGGTGGTGTAATATATAAAAAAGATTTATTATCTGCAAGTATTGCCTTTAGCTTAGTTTATTCTTTTATTGTAGTAACAATAATTATTTCTTCTTGTATTTATAATTTATTTTTCCAAAGTATGGATAACTCAATGTTTTATGTCATGATTATTACGTACGTACCACAATATATTTTGGCATACATAGTCTTGAAAAAACAAAATGTTATTTACTTACTTTTTAGAACAATAAAATCTAGAAACAACTCAATAATTTATTTAATTATTTTCTCAGTTATTCTTGATTTTATAGTTTCATTTAATGTAATTATTCATGATAAGGATAATCCTTTATTTAAACAATTAGTTCTTATATTATTGTTTACTTTCCTAATCTTTATAACAATCTATTTTTGGAATATAGATAAGAAGTCCAAAGAAATTGATGCTCTTAATTTAGCTTTAAAAGATAATATTGATTTATTAAAGAAAGTTAAACATGATTATGGTGCTCAAATTTCTTATCTTTATGGATTACATCTTATGAAAAAATATGATAGACTAGGAGAACTGCTAAAAAATATAATAGATGGTCATAATAGTGTTCCATCAGAGATAGTTGTTTCAAATACCGACTCAATACTAACTGATATAGTTAATAGTATTGATTTAAAAGGAATTAATGTATTCATAGATGAAAATGCAGATTTCTCAGAAACATCTATAAATGAACTAGATTTACAACGAATAATTTCAAATATAGTTAAAAATTCAGTTACTGCTTTAGGTGATCATGGGTTAGGCTTAATTTCTATAACTACGTTCTACAGCTTAAATCAACTTGTAATAAAAATTAAGAATAACGGCCCTAAAATAGAACCTGAAGTGCTAGAGAAAATATTTGATACTGGTTTTACTACTAAGAAAAACCAAAATAAAAATAATGGTTTTGGTTTATCTATTGTAAAAGAATTGGTAGAATCCTATGATGGTAGGGTCTTCGTGAATAGTGATAACATAAGTACTGAATTTACAATTAATATACCAATAAACAAGTAATATTTTAGAATAAACTAGCTTTATGCAACAAAGCATTTAAATATACCCCATACATAATATGTATAGGGTAATATTTTTTTACATGATTTTATATTTAATTATTTAAGCCATTTCAAAAATCTCTGTTGTTTTCTCAACAACCTCACCTTTTACTTTTGAAACTAATTCTCCTCCAGTGGAAGTAAATATATTTGAAGTCAAAATTAAGTCCATTACATTTTGAACCTGAGCCTCTGTTACGTTTTCCTTTAAATTTCTAAGAGTCATAGTAGTTGTTCTACCTTCAAAATTTTTAAAAGACATTACAAGATATAGTTCTCTTTCCATTATGATATCCTCCTTATTTAACACCTGTTTTATTAAGTTAATTTCTATTTGTTTTAACCATCTTTTGTGCATCTAAATAAGGTACTTTTCATACTGTTGATTTCGTAATTAATCCTTTTATTAAAACCAATTAATCTTATTGGTCAATTTAGTAAATTAATTCTTCTATCCTCTATGTTTCTTTAAAATCTTAATTAAAGTAAAAGTTATTTTTAGAATACCTATTATTAATTTAAGTATTTCTAAATCAGCTAATCACCCTCTCTAAATTTATTAGATTTCTACTGGTGCTTGCTCTTCAAACTTGAAATCATCCTCTTTTAACACTTGGGCTACATCAGATAAAATAAGATCTGCTAAAGCTTTTCCTACCTCATAAAGTTTTGAATCTTCAGCATCAACTCTTATTTTAGAAAACTTTTGTGTTGAGAACTTAGGGTTACCGTTATCGTCTACCCCCTTTTGATACTTTAATACTAAGCTTTTCTTTGTTAAGATTGCCTTTGCCATTATTATCAACTCCTTTCACTATATAAATATGAATGAGCTGACCTTTCTGCAGTAAATTTCTAAAACTTTTTTTATTTAATTTTAAACCACTATTTTATATCTCCATATCCACCTGTTTCTGGGTTATACTCTACTCCTTGTTCATTATGTAACGGTACTTTCTTACCATCAACGATTATATAATCATTATCCTCTGGTTGACTCTTACCAGCATCCTCAGTCTCTTGTATTTCTCCATATCCTCCAGTTACAGGATTATAAGGTTCCCCTTTATCATTATATTTAGGTACAACAGTTCCGTCTTGAAGAGTTATTGTACCCCCTTTATTTTTGCTATTTGAATCATCCTTGGATGAGCCCCCTTGTGATGAATTTGATTCACTGTTATTATTACTACTTTCATCATCTGAAGAATTTACTTTAGCACTACCATTAGAGTTCTTCTGTTCATTAGTTTTATTGTTTTGTTTTTGATTTACTCCTGTACTTTCGGCTTTATTACTTGAGTCCTTATCTCCAGTTGATTTTTCATTTTGCTGATTTGCATCAGACTTTGTACTTAAATTATCATTTATGTCTTCTGACTGATTACTACCTTGAGAATCTTTACCTTGATTATCTGTACCCTTTTGCTCATCGATTTGTTGATTTTCACCCTCATCTGTTTTTGGCTGATTAACCATGTTACCATTCTTATCGTATGTAACTCCATTTATAGTAACTTGCCCATCTCCAAAATGAGATACAAACCAATTCTTTATGCTTCTACAAACATCTAATATCTTATTTAAAATCTTATCTAGAACACCACTTTCTTTTAATTCTTGTCCACTTTGTTCTAAAGTTTGATTTATTTTATTACTCATATTATCTAATTGATCTTTTAAGTTAGAATAGTTTAAATCTAATGAATTTATCTTAGCCATAAGTCCAACTAACTCTTGTTCCTGATCTGGTGTAAGTTCTATATTATAGTTATTTACAACGTTATTTACTATTTTACCAACCTCTTGGTCATTCTTGGGTTTCTCTTTTATAACTTCTTTTTTAGCTTCATTTACTATAGCACTAGCCCCATTTTGACCTATATCTTGCCCATCATCATTCTTAGCATCAGCTAAGTTATTAGTTATGCTAAGTTCTTGTCTTGCTACCTCTTTATTTTCTACTGGAATCTCTTTTCCTGTAGCATCCTCAAAAGCTTGTAAGACCCCAGCTAATGCAGATGTACCAGTAACAGGGAATGGTGATGTAGCCATAACATCAGCATCTGTAACTCCTGAAGTTAATAATGCATTACTAAGCATATCTGGAGTAACTGCTGTTAAATTATTAGTCTTAACCTTTATTCCATACCCTGGCTCCTCAATTCTAACAAAAGCACTAGAAAAAGCATTTCCTTTTGCATTAGCAGGAGCAGGTGGCATACCAAGTTGAGCTCTTATTTCTTGAATATCCATAGTTATAACTTTCACATCACTTGGATTTACTCCAAATTCATTAAACATTTCTTTTTTTTGCTCTGCATTTAAGTTAGCACCAAGCGTAACCACTTCATTTGTACTTGCAAATACTGTAGTTATTGAACTAACACTTATAGCTCCAGCTAAAACCAATGTAGTTATTAATTTATTTCTTTTCATACTTTATTCCTCCTCATAAAGTCATACTCTTAATATTTTAAAATAAGCTATGACCTTCCCTTTTCCAAATAGAAATTTAAATATATTTTAAAGTAAACCTCTATAAGTAAATTATAACAAACTAAAAAATCTATTCTTTACAAAATGTTTTAATTTATATTTTAAAGCTATATTTTTAAAAGTTTTGTAGTATAATTATGATAAGTATTCTTTGTTGCGAGACTTTATTTATGAAATAATCTCTTTCAACCGAGAAACTTAGCCAAAAAATAATATAAATATACTGTATCCTAATTGTAAGGAATTCTCTGAACAAAAAGGTAAAACAAATTTGAAATTTTTAAAAGTTAGAAAGGTTTGATGTCAATATGAGTACTAGAATTGCCGTTGTTGGCATTGTTATTGAAAGCCTTGAAGATATAAAAGAAGTTAACTCAATATTGAGTGAATATGATAAATTAATTGTTGGTAGAATGGGCTTACCATACAAGGAGAAAAATGTTAGAGTTATCTCTATTGTTGTAGATGGCACAACTGACCAAATTTCTGCTATAACAGGAAAACTAGGCAAACTTAAAGGTGTTTCTGTTAAAGCTGCCATATCTAAAAATAGTTTTTAGCAACTCTTGCTAAAACATCTGTAAATTTGAATTCCCATAAGTATATTTAGTTATTTATATTATTATTTTGGCAAACTCTAAAAGTAATTTTAAAGGAGATTTGTTATGTTAAAGGATAACGAAAAATATAATGCTTCTGATTTTATCAAGGATGATGAAATCAATAGCCTTATAGAAAAAGGACAAGAACTAGTTGTTGATAAAGAACTAGTTAGAGACATTATTGAAAGAAGTAAATTAGCTGAAGGATTAACACCTGAAGAAACTGCTGTTCTTCTTAACCTTGAAGATAAAGAGTTAATCGAAGAAATGTTTAAAGCTGCTAGAGAAATCAAGGAAAAATTATATGGTAAAAGACTTGTTGTTTTCGCCCCTCTATATGTAAGTAACTATTGCGTAAATAACTGTCAATACTGTGGTTATAAACATTGTAACGATGAACTTAAAAGAAAGAAACTTGATAAAGAACAACTTATTGAAGAAGTCAAAGTTCTTGAAAGTTTAGGTCATAAAAGAATAGCTCTTGAAGCTGGTGAAGACCCTGTTAATGCTCCAATAGAATATATTCTAGATTGTATAAAGACAATATACTCAATCAAATTTGATAATGGAGCTATAAGAAGAATAAACGTAAATGTAGCTGCAACAACTGTTGAAAACTATAAGAGATTAAAAGCTGCAGACATTGGAACATATATATTATTCCAAGAAACTTACCATAAGCCAACTTATGAAAGATTACATGTAAGTGGACCAAAGCATAACTATAACTATCATACAACAGCTATGCATAGAGCTAGAGAAGCTGGTATAGATGATGTTGGAATGGGAGTTTTATATGGTTTATATGACTATAAATATGAAACATTAGCAATGCTTCTACATGCTATGGATTTAGAAGCTACTACAGGGGTTGGACCTCACACATTATCAGTTCCAAGATTAAGACCTGCTGAAAATGTTAGCTTAGAGAACTATCCACATTTAGTTGGTGATGAAGAGTTCAAAAAAATTGTTGCTATCTTAAGATTAGCAGTACCATATGCTGGACTTATTCTTTCAACAAGAGAAGAACCAGTTTTAAGAGATGAAATAATAGCTCTTGGAGTTTCTCAAGTAAGTACAGGTTCATGTACTGGTGTTGGTGGTTACTCAGAAACTTACCATGATCCAGAAGAAAAACCTCAATTTGAACTTGGAGATCACAGATCACCAGTTGAAATGATAGAAAGTCTTATGGAAGCTGGTTATATTCCAAGTTACTGTACAGCTTGCTACAGAGAAGGTAGAACTGGTGAAAGATTCATGGAAATAGTTAAGAGTGGAGAACTTTATAAAGTATGTGAAGCTAATGCTTTAATCACTTTAAAAGAATTCATAGAAGACTATGGTACAGATAGAACAAGAGAAATTGGAGATGCTCTAATAGAAAAATCATTAAATGAAATCAAAAATGAGAAGTTTAGAGAATCTGTAAGAGATAAAATAGAAAAAATAAGCTCAGGTACTAGAGACTTAAGATTCTAGCACTTAATATTCAAATTTAGTTTGTCGAAAATATAAAATTATTTAATATAGAAAATTAGTTAATTTAAATTAAATGAACGGAAATTTAAAAATCAATTATTCATGCAAAGCTTGCTTCAAAGTATTTAGTTTTAACTCCACATTAAATTCTATATCTTTGATTTAAGTTACAATTACATTTTAAAAATCAAAATCAATAATAACAAATCAATTAGTTAATATTTAAGCCAGCGTAAGCTGGCTTTTTTTATATGAAAAATTTCATATTTACATATTTTTCTACAAATCCATTTCAATACTTAAATACCTATAAAACTTTCCATCTTATGTTATTTTTCATACTTTTTATAAAGATACATAAAAGATCCTATAAGTATTAAACATAATACAACATTAAAAAATGTATTAATATAATATAAGTTTATATTTTTTAAAGATTCATTGTTTGACACAATAGTTCCTATTGAATCAAGCGCAAAATTCAAGAAAAAAACTAACATAACTATAACTCCGAATTTTTTAGCCACTTATTGTCCACTCTCCTAACCTTAGATAAATTTTATTTAATTTTCAGTTTTTTTGAGATCATAACCATACTTAATATTATCAAAAATATTCCTATTATAAACTAAGATATACTTAGGACATCTCTAATTTGATAACTAAATATATTAAGTTTAATAATTATAGCGTATATAATTTCAATTATTCCTATAAATAAAAATGCATAACTAATTTTATTTATGTTAATCACTCCTCTTCTTAAAGTATATATTGAAAGTTATTTAAATTTTTCAAAATCATCTATATACAAATCTATGTGTCCACATTCTAAGCATAAATATTTTTTTATATCAGAACTTTTAGGATTAATAGTTATACCTTTTGGAATTTCTATAACTTTAAATGCTCCTCTTGTTGCAATTTCTATTTCTTTCATATTCTCTAGCTTACATACACTACATTTTTTCATACTCATACCCCTTTTATTTAACGTAATTTTTATATTTTGTACTTTAACAACCTCCCCAAACTTGACCTTTATTTGAAAAATAAATTTAAAATGCCCAATTATTTTTTTATTTTTTAAATTATGTTTACAAATTTAACATTAATTTCCGATAAAATCAAGAATAAATCTTAATAAAAGTAATCTATTAAGATTTATTAGTTATAATTTTTATTCAATACTGATTGATTCTCCAACTACATTTTCATAATAATTTTCTAATATTTTTATTCCTTGTTCCAATTCTATATTTCCTTTTATCTCACCATAATAGCCATCTATCTTAAAAATTAATTTTATAAAACTATTATCAGAATCCTCAATAACCTTATACCACCATCCATTTTCTTTACTCAATATATTTAAATCACCTAAATTTCTATCATCAATAAATTTTCTATCCTTTTCTATTATTGAATAATTATAGTTTTCATTTTGATAAAAGTATTCTCTTTGAACTGAATAACCATTACCTATAAAAGTATCTTTTTTATCAACCAATTCAAATCCATCAATGGGTCTAATTTCAGAATCAGTATTCTCAATTTCAATACTTTTCTTCAAAACATTTTCATAATTCATTAATTCAAAATTAATTAAAAAATCAATTATTATATCACTAGTTTTCTTTATAATATTCAAATCTATATACTCAAATTGATTTTCTTTTAGAGCTAAGTCTGGATTGGAATTTTCATCAGTTATAGTTATTACAGGAATTTCTCCCATGTAAAAAGAAAGATCATCTGATGAACCTCCTCTTACTAACTTTGTCTCCTCACTTAATATTGATTTCATCATAAAAGATAATATATTATGCCTTCCATTAACACTCTGAATTATCAAATCTCCAGCTTCTTTTTCTCCAACCATATCAACATTTATGCAACCAATTATATTTTCTTTTTCATCATTGCTTAATTTAGAAATAAAGTTTCTAGAACCAACTCTACAATATTCTTCTGCACTAAAAAATATTATTCCTATATTAAACTCATTATTATAATCCTTTAAAACTTTAGCAACTTCTAAAATAGCACTACATCCTGAAGCATTATCTATAACACCAGTTGTATCTTCTGTTGAATCATAATGTGCCGTTAAATATATAGTCTTTTTATTTTTATCAAAGTTACTTTGTTTTGCCACTATATTTCTTCCTTCCCCTAATTTTTCTGAATTATAAGGATTATTATTAAAATACTCTTCATTAGTTTTTGTACTCATTGTTGATCTAAGTGTTTGCTCATAAACATCAAATTCCTCAAACTGAACTTTATATCCGTACTCTTCTAGTTTATATTTTATATATTCACTAGCTTCTTTTCTCCTTCTGAACCATAATCTCTTATATTAGAAGCTATACTTTTTAAATTTTCTTCAATAGTACTTACATCTGCCTTTATATTAACCTCAATATTATTAGCTTTTTCAATTGCTTCACTTGTATTTTCAATCACCTTACTATCATCTTTATATGTGCAACCACTAATCCCACAGCATATAAATATAGCTAAAATTAAACTTAACCTTTTCACATTATTACCCCCTACTAATTTCTTATTTTACATTTTATACAGTTATGTAAAGATATATACCTTTCAAACCTCTTTGGTTAAGTTGTTTGCAAAATGAGTAAATTACTATGCCTCAATCTATGTTAATATTAAACTAACTATAGTTTTTTATTATTATGAGAGGAGATTTTTCACATGACAGGAGTAATGTCTAATGTTGTTCCAATAATATTGCTTATTTTACTTGGATACATCATAAGAATTAAAGGATTGCTTAAAGAAGAAACAATGATAGGCATTAAAAAGCTTGTATTAGATATATCTTTACCAGCAATTTTATTTTCAACATTTCTTAATATGCATTTTGAGAAGGGATATTTTTCAGTTATATTTATATCCTTTGCTATGCTTTGTACTTTTTTTCTGATTGGATTTTTAATAAACAAGTACAAGCCCTTATACCATCCCATGAACCCATTTATATCATCAGCATTTTGCTTTGGATTACTTGGTATCCCTCTATTTGGAACAGTTTTTGGTATGGAGAACCTAGGAAAAATATCAATACTAGGGGTAGGTAATGAGCTTTTTTGTTGGCTTATTTACTATAACGCTCTAGAACTTGGATTTAATGATAAAAAATTTTCTATTCACATAATTAAAGGATTATTTAAATCTCCATTATTAATTAGCATATTTATAGGGATTCTATTTAATTTACTTGGTTTTGCAGATCTATTCAAAACAAATGCTATATTAGTAGGAGTTTATACAACAATACAATACATAGCTAATCTAGGAACACCTTTAATATTACTTATAATTGGATTCACACTAAAATTCAATAAAGAATATACTAAAAAAAGCATAATCTTCGTTATAACTAGAACGATTATTATACTTGGAGTTGGTTACTTAGTTAAATTTTTAATTATAGACAAACTAATAACAAATGATACTTTATTTAATTATGCATACTTTACATTTTTAATTTTACCACTTCCATTTTCTTTACCAATCTTCGCTTCAAAACATTGTCCAGAATACGAAGAATTAGTAAATAACACGGTTGTACTTTCTACTATATTATGCATAATAACCTTTATTGCATTCATATTATTAATATAAGATATATTCGAAAGTTAAAGCTTAATTAACTCACCAACTTAATTTAAATAGCATAAATCAAACTTTAAACCTATCAATAATTCTAAAAAAGCCATAGACATTGTTAATTATTTGACTATCTATTATAATGGTTGTAAAATTAAATTAAACGATATGTTAAATGTTAGGTATTATTTGAGAATTTATTTTTTTATGGGAGGTTTTTATTATGCCAAGTAGATATTCAAAACATAAAATAGTGTTAACTTTAGATAAAAGTTTTTCTTCAATGGAAGCTTTAAAATATGCAGTTATAACACGTCTTCAAAATGAAGGATACAATTGTAAAGATACAAATGAAAATATTGGTCTTTACCCATTATTAAAAATAAATGCTAAGAATTTTATGCTTACATTAAAGAACGCTAGTGAGCAGGCAATTAACTTTGAAAATTGTAATGAAGTTATTTTAGTACCACACCGCTAAACTGTGGACAATGGTCATAAAAATGAGATGATTAAGAATTGTATAATTCTTCTAATCATCTCATTTTTTTATACAAGACTCTGTCTTAATTTATTAGTGATTTAAAACAAAGCCCTATATTATTTTATTTATTTAAAAACTACTTCTAATACTTGCTCATAACTTGTATAATAATTATTATTAATTAGCTTTATTATGAAATAGGGGTATTCCCTTACTGTTTTTTAACTATGTTTAATAAAATCTAAATAAATAGTCTAATTTATTGTATTTAATTTCATTCTACAATGAATATATAAAAGAATAATACCACTTAGATAAGTGGTATTATTCTAATTATAGTTTCCAATATTTTTAGACTATATATTTTAAGTAAAACAATATTTAGTATATATCTAAAATACTAATAACTATATGTTGTGAATAACTACAGAGTTATCCACAGACCCATGTGGATAACTTGGTAATAACTCTGTGAATTACTTTGTATTTTTATTATTTATTAATGAAAGTTTATTAATTAAAAAATAAAATTTATCAAGTTCTAAAAGTAGCTATAAACGGCTTGAAATAGCCATTTTAAACTGTAAATTTTTTACTATTTTTGATAGCTTATTTACCTTATTTGATTTGATTTTTAACAGAATATTTCAACAAAAAAGTTATCCACAGTTTTATACCCAAATGAAAATATTTTCACCAAAGAATTATACAAGGAGGTGCAATTCTGCTATTCATTTCTTGCAATAGTAGAAAAACTTATGAGTAATTTAAATGAAACTCCTAGAGGAAGTAGAATCCATATTTCTCTTTTCGGTAAAACAAATTCAGGAAAGTCTAGTATAATAAACGCCCTAACTGGTCAAAATATATCTCTTGTTTCTGATGTACGCGGGACAACTACTGACCCAGTATATAAAGCAATGGAACTTTTACCTTTAGGCCCTGTAGTATTTGTTGATACTGCTGGTTTTGATGACGAAGGAGAAATAGGTAAATTAAGAGTTGAAAGAACAGAGGAAGTTGTAGGTAAGACTGATGTTGCTCTTATTACACTTTCACTTTCAGAAATATTAGATTCGATAAAAGAAGGTATTCCTTTTGAAAAGTTATTAGAAAAGGAAATGCTATGGCTTGGTAAGTTAAAAAAAGCTAATAAACCTGCAATCTTAGTTATAAACAAGTGTGATCTAGTTTCAAATAACCTTGTTGAAACTAAAGTAGACTTAAAGAATATAGATGATTCAAAAAGTGTTGATTCTAACTACTTTACTGAGGAAAAGCTAAATAATACTTTAAAAGAAATCGGCAAAATACTTGCTATTCCTTATGTTGCTATAAGTGCAAAAGGAAACCTTAATATAGCAGAGCTTAAGAAAGAGCTTATAAAAGTGTCTCCAGCCTCAATAACAGAAAGTGCAATAATAGGAGATAAAATCAAACCTGGTGATAATGTTCTTTTAGTAGCTCCACAAGATATACAAGCTCCTAAAGGAAGACTTATTCTTCCTCAAGTACAAGTTCTAAGAGATGTATTAGACTATGGTGGAATTCCAACAATGGTCACTTTAGATAAACTTGATGAAGCTTTAAAAATATTTAATGGTAAACCAGACCTAGTAATAACTGATTCACAGGTATTTAAGCAAGTTAATGAAAAACTAGATAGAGATGTTCCATTAACATCTTTCTCAATACTTATGGCTAGATACAAAGGGGATTTAGATAAATTCTATGCTGGTGCTAAAGCTATAAAAAATCTTAAATCTGGAGATAAAGTTTTAATAGCGGAAGCTTGTACTCATCATCAGTTAAAAGGAGACATAGCAAGAGAGAAACTCCCTACTTGGTTAGAAGAAATCTGTCCTGGAATAATAGTAGATAACTGTTCAGGAAAAGACTTCCCTAAAAACTTAAATGAGTATGCTTTAGTTGTTCATTGTGGCGGTTGCATGTTTAACAAAGCTGAAATAATGAATAGAATCGGAATATGTGATGATGCCTTTGTTCCAATAACAAACTTTGGTACATCAATAGCTGAAATAAATAATATTCTAGATAGAGTTATGGAGCCTCTTAAATAACTTAATATTATAAAATTAATAAAGAGAGATGTATTAAAAAGTTGTTTTGATATAACCTCTTTTTTAAAGCAGTTTTGATTTCTAGATATAGATGAAATTAAGTTAGGTCTGAAGATATAGCTAGAAATCAAAACTCACTTAAAACATAGCCTAATTTTAAAATGGCACTTGCTAAAATTGAAAGGTTATTTCAAACCTAGTCCTCTTTAATCCATTCTATAGTTGGCCAAACATCTACCCCATCGTTCTTTTGTTTTTCTCCATAAGTACTTCTACCATCTCTTATATACTTAGCAAGTAATATTTTCAACTCTCTTACTATCTCTGGTTTTTCTTCACATATATTATTTTTCTCACCTATATCATGCTTTAAGTTATAAAGTTGAACACTTGGCATGTTAGAAGTATCATCTTTATTTGGTGCAGGATAACTCCAGCCTCCAGAACCCGGACACATTTCAAGCTTAAAATCACCTTTTCTTATAGATAATGATCCATCATCACTTTGACTAACAGTAGCTTCTCTTATAGGTTTTTTATATTCTTCATTAAGCCAAGCTTCTAAGTTACTTACACTATCTTCTCCCATATTTGAAGGTAATTTAACCTCAAATAACTCTGCCATGGTAGCCATAAAATCAACTAATGATACTGTTTCTTTAATTCTTCTTCCACCATTTATTTTATCTGGCCAAGTAATTATTAGAGGTACTCTATGTCCCCCCTCATATATATCAGCCTTATGCCCCCTAAACTTATAACTTGGATTATGCCCAAGGTCTATAAGCTCTTGAAATCCTGCCATTGGTGCGAATCCATTATCAGATGTGAAGATAACTATTGTATTATCATATAACCCATTATCTTTTAAGCACTTATTTATTCTTCCAACTTCACTATCGCACATCATCACAAAATCACCATATTCATTTAACGCTGACTTTCCTTTAAATTCATCTAAGGGAAGTATAGGTGTGTGAGGTGCTGGCATTGGGTAATATATAAAGAAAGGCTCTTTTTTATTGTCCTCAATAAACTTTATAACCCTATCAGTCATATTAGGGAATACCTCTTCATGATTGAAATCATCCGCAGTAGGCCCTTTTCTCCAAAATCCCTTACCTTCTCCACTTGTAAACTTTGTTGGTTCCATAGTAACTCTGTTGTTTTCTATATAAACATATGGTGGCATATCTAGTGATGAACTTATCCCATAGAAATAATCAAACCCATAATGATTTGGTGTTTTTCCTATTTCCTTTGAATAATCAATTCCTTCTGGAGCATCAAAAGTTACAACATCTTGTTCTTCTCCAACCCACTTCCAATCAAGCCCTAAATGCCACTTACCAATACAAGCTGTTTTATATCCTTGATTTTTAAACAAATTAGCTACAGTTTCTCTACCCTCTTCTATTAAAGGCTTACTATATCCTCCTAGAACTCCATTTTTTAATCTAGACCTCCAATTATATCTCCCAGTTAATATTCCATACCTTGAAGGTGTACATAATGATGATGAAGCATGAGCATCCTCAAAGGATAATCCTCTTTCACACATCTCATCAAAGTTTTCAGTCTTAAACCCACAATTCTCATTAAAATGAGATACATCTCCATACCCCATATCATCAGCTAAAATATAAATTACATTTGGTTTATTTCTCATAAAAACTCATCCCCCTACATATTTCTAATACCTTTCCTATCCCCCCCTAAATATAACATATATTACCGCTCACAAACCTACACTAAACAAACCTAAATATTAAATTTATGGAACTCTTTGCGAAATTAAGTTAGGTCTGAAAATATATCTAGAAATCAATATCCACTTAAATCAGTGCTAAACAAAAAAGATGTATCAAAACTCATTTTGATACATCTTTTAAAACTACTCTATTCTAAACTCATCTTCTTTTATATCAACTTTTTCTACTTTTAAAGAATCCATATCAACTTTTTGGCTCTCTAAATTTTCTTTACTATTTGCCTTTTCTGTAACCTCAATAGTTTCCACTAATACTTCATCCTCATGTTGCTTGTCTAAATTTAAAGTAAAGTCAAACTCATCCTTATCAATATTCTTTTTACTATCCTTATTTTCTATATTATTACCTGATATTGAAAGATAGAAGATTCTATATACTGTACGTTTATATGGTATGAACCATAAAAGCCCTATACCTAGTGTTATTACTGAAAGTATAGCCCATCCTATTAGACTTAATTCTAATAAGAAGAACTCCCATTTATGACCTTTCATCATTTTGAAAGCCTTGGCTACAGCATCCCATATTCCTAAGTTCTCATCTTCAGCAATAAGATATTGAACTGGTAGGAAATATAAACCTAATATAATTGAATATATAGCAACTATAATTACTACTATTAGTATCGAAACAACAAAAGTTCCAAGCAGGTTCATAACTAAATCAAATTCATTCATGCTCTGTGTAAATAATGTACTATATAAAGTTGAAGTAATATAATTATATATTGGAGCTATCATTATAATAATTGATATTATGAATATTGGTAACTCAAATAATATTAATACCAATGTATTTTTTATAAAACTAATCCATACCTTACGTGATGGTAGTCCTTCTTTCATAGATACCTTTTCATCACTATCTACAAATTTAATAGTATATACCACGGCTACAGCACTAAAGAATGGTGCTAATAAAAATGTATTAGCTAAACTTAAAATTGAACCTATGATTCCTCCACTTAATTCATTAATTCCAAATGTAACTATCCCCTGTACTAGTCCAATTATCAAAGTTAATAAAACGAAATTAGTCCATCTTCTCTTCAGCTTTTTTTCTGCTAAAGATTTTATTTCTATTCTTGTCATTTTTCTCACCTCAATTCATTTATAAATAAAATGGTAAACCTTGTTTTACCAATTGTCAATCTAATCCATATAATAAATAAAGCTGCATACTTTTTAAAGTACACAGCATAAAATTTATCTTATTTCATCTATTCTTCCTGTGATTGAAAGATAATAAGTTCTAAAAGTAACCTGTATGTATGGTAATAACCATAAAAGCCCTATTCCAAAAGTTAATATTGAAAGTAATCCCCAACCTAAGAAGCTAAGTCCTAGAACAAATAACTCCCACTTGTGTCCTTTCATTATCTTAACAGACTTACAAGTAGCTTTCCAAACACCAATCTCCTCTTCTGCAACTAAATATGATAATGGGAATAAGAAAACTCCTACTATTGAACCTAGTAATATTCCTATTAAAGCTATTCCTCCAGCCATTATCCATATCATCATAACAGGATCAAAAGGTAATCCTCCCATAAACATAGCCGCATGCATTGTAGAAGCCATAGTTATAAATAAAACTTCTCCAAATACAACTACTATAATAACTGGTATTGTACATATTGCTACAATAACTATCATCTTAATAAATCTAATCCACATATTCACAGATGGTATTGCTTCATTTAAAGAAACCTTTTTTGAACTGCTAACAAATTTAATAACATATATTACTCCAACTGCAGTTATAGCAGGAACTAATAATATATCATTTGCAAAACTTAATATAGAATACTCAGCTGCTATTTGACTAGCTACAATCTCTATAATAGCTAATATAAGAGTAAGTAAAACTATATTAGTCCATCTTCCTTTTAGCTTTTCTTTAGCTAAAGTTTTTATTTCCTTTCTTGTCATATGTTTTTCCTCCACTTTCTATGCTAATAAGATATTAACACCCTGTTAAATACATTGTCAAACCTAGATTTCAAGCTACTTTCACAATAATAACAACTAAAAACTCATATAAAAAAGGTTGTATTAAAATAACCTTTTAATACAACCTTTGATTATTATAAATAATAAACTTAATAAACGTAAAGTAATTCTCTTACAGCCTCTTTAACTTCTTCCCTTAAAATCCACTTAAAATTACTCTTCTCAGCCTCTTCATCATAAACTTTTTCTCCTTCAAGCATGATAAGCCAGTACCTAAACTTGTATTCCCAACTATTTAGGTTAACCCCCTCTGAAAGTTTAAGATTAAAATATTCAGCTATTTTCTTTCCTAAGTTTTGAATTCTTAATCCAACATCACAAAACTCTAATTCTTCGCCTATCAATGATGTTTTAAGTGGTTGTCCACTATTAGCATATAGATCTAATATTATTTTCATCTCTTTTAATCCAACTAGCTCTGCATTTTTTAATATATTAATCCATTGATCCTTGGTTAGAGTATTAATTAAAACCTTTTCATCGAACTGCTCTTTTCTTTGTTCCACTCAAAATCACCCCATAATAAAAAAATATACTAGAAGATTATATTCTCCTAGTATATTTATATTGTACTTAATCTATCATTATGATTTTTTTAATGTTAGTTTACACAAATTTAAAGCTTTCATTATAAACTATTCTTCCTTTTCCTCTATGTCTACCACAACCATTTAATTTAATTACCATACTTCTCATATATGGATTTAAAACACCTTCATATAATTTTCTATTTGAATTATTTTCAAAATAAACAACTCTATAAATAGGTATATCTTTATATAAATAAATATGACATATTGTATTTTTACTCTTCTTATCAACAAAAGTAATTTTCTTATCAGATTCCATTATGTTGTCTATGTATTCATTACTTTTATTTATTTCAATCAAATTCTCTTTCTTTAATTCTGAAAATAAATTTTCTCCAATTCTCTGGGATCTATTAACATTTTCAGCATAATTAGTATCTCTAAGATTATTTATCATCAATATGTTGTTGCTATTATGATAATCTATTCCTACTATACTCCCTTCATTATTAGAAAGCATAAAAATACATAATACTAAAACTAAAAAAACAGCCCTTAATTTTTTTATAAGGTTATAATCCAAATTACTGCAAAACTCAAAAATAGTTGCAGTTATAACTAAACTTATAAGTAATCCTGTCCCTAAGTTATTTATTGAAAGATAACATATATACAAACCTAAACTACAAACTAGTATGCCTAAAAAAATCTTTTCTTTATTATTAAGTTTTCTAGCCCACGCCAGTCCAGCCATAACAGCAGTTATAAATATTATTGCTAAAACATATGGAGAAAATCTTTTTACCATAAGCTTGGTTACATGTTTATTCTCTATTTTTTTAACTTCCTTACTTACATCAATATATAAATTAGCCATATCATCTTTAGATAAATTCTTATCTTTTATGTAAGTTCTCATATATGGATCTAAATATCTATTTTCATCTTGTCCAAAATAAACCACATTTATGGCCATAAGCTTGTACACTTCTATTCCACTTTCATTAGAATATTGATCATACATTTCCCCTAAACCATTAGTGTTATTTTCTATTTCATATTCAAAAAAATCACTATATTGAAATCTTACTTCATCAGCTATCATTCTTTTAATTTGTTCAGAACTCGTAAAATTACTAATCGTTATTATACAAGAAAAAAGAATAAGCAATATAAATACTAAATATTTATAAAGTCTAAATTCATATACTTTTTCTACAACATCTACATTTCCCTTATTCTTCTTAAGTTTTATATTCAAATAAAATCCCCCTTCTTGAGATTTCACTACCTTTCTTACACTCTCAATCCAATTATATACTAAAATTTCAAAAATATCACTTTTAGTTATTATAATATTAAACTCTATTTTAATTATTAAATATATTCTCTTATATGTATAAATAATCTTTCATTTTGAAAAAATATTTTTATAAACTTTTATTAAATGAAAAGATTCTTATAAATCACTATTGAACGTAACTACAAATAAATTATGATATTATTTTTGGTAATATAATGAGTAAATTTTAAACTTAATGCCAAAAATTACTTGATAATAATTATTGTTTGTTATATAATGAAATTGTAATTCAGAGTAATTGACTAGGAATTAATTTTAGGAGATGATATATTATGATAAGAGAAAAAACTAATAAAATCTCAATAATAGGAGCAGGATTTGTTGGCTCAACAACAGCCTTCTCATTGATGCAAGATGGATTAGCATCTGAAATAGTAATAGTTGATATAAATAAGGATAAAGCACACGCTGAAGCTATGGATTTAGCTCAAGGTGCTGCATTTGTTAAGTCTGTTGATATAAAATCTGGTGGTTATGAGGATACAAAAGATTCAGACATCGTTATAATCACTGCTGGCGTAGGCCCAAAACCTGGTGAAACAAGATTAGATATTATAAATAAAAACTTAAAAATATTTAAAAGTATAGTTCCTGAAGTTGTTAAATACAGCCCTGATTCAATACTTTTAGTAGTTTCAAATCCAGTTGATATTTTAACTTACATCACTTATAAGTTATCTGGATTCCCTAAAGAGCGTGTTGTAGGTTCAGGTACTGTATTAGATACTTCAAGATTAAAATACATGCTTTCAGAACACTTTGATATAGACGCTAGAAACGTTCATACTTATATAATTGGCGAACATGGTGATTCAGAAATAACAGCATGGAGTTTAACAAATATTGCTGGAGCAAATGTTGATGAATACTGTAAAACAGTTTGCGAACAATGTGATGGAAGTTACAAAAAACAACTTCCTGAGAAAGTAAAAAATGCTGCATATGAAATAATAAATAGCAAAGGATATACTAACTACGCAGTAGCTCTTGCCGTTACTAGAATAGTAGAAGCAATCCTTCGTGATGAAAATTCAATTCTAACAGTTTCTTCTTTATTTGAAGGACAATATGGAATCGAAGATGTTTATTTAGCAATGCCTACAATAGTAGACAGAAGTGGAGCTAGAAAAATACTTGATGTTCCACTATCAGATCAAGAAAAAGAAGACCTTGTTAAATCAGCTAGTATTTTAAAAGGTCATATAGAAAGTTCTGAACTTGATTAACCTTTTAATTTAATAAGAGACATATTTTAAAGATTGAAGAAGTAAATATTCCCTCTGCTTCTTGGATAATAATAAATTTACCTCTTCAAATCTTTTTTTAATTTAATTTAACTATTTATAGACGACCTAACTTACGCTATTCAAGCTTAAATTAAATCTCTAAAAAAATTATAATAACTATTTATTTTGATATTAATTAATGTTCAAAATTTATTTGAACATTAATTAGCATCAAAAAGCTAACACAAATTATGTTCCTTAATTACATTAGACCCTTTAAAAATTTCAATAAAGACTGTGTATAAAACTCCCTCCCTCTAAGCGGATTTTATACATGGTCTTTCTTTGATATAATAAAAAAAATAGTTAAATTAAAAAGTTAGGAGTATGGATATGATTTCTTCATCTTTAATTAAATTTTATATCTTAAAATATGGGGTTATAGGTGTATTCATTTCATGTATGCTTGAATACTTAGCTGTTCCAATTCCAAGTGAAATTATTCTTCCTTTTGTTGGGGCTGTTGCTAAAAGTAATAATCAAAATATCTTCTTGTTAACATTTGTAGCCGTGTTAGGTGGGACTGTAGGATCTTTAATAATGTTTTTATTTGGTAAATATATTATTAAACATTTTATAGATAAACTTAAATCTAGATACCCTAATTTAAAACAATCTTTAGAGCATTCAGAGAAATACCTTTATAAATATAGGTATTTTGGTGTATTTATTTCAAGAACTATACCAATGGCAAGAAGTCTAACTTCAATCGTTGCAGGTACTATTGAAATGAAATTAAGTAGATTTTTATTTTTTTCAGCACTTGGTATGACACTTTGGGATTTTTCACTTATAAAAATTGGAACTATTTATACCCAAAATGAAGACTTAATAAATCAAATACTAAAAAAATATTCTTTCTTTTTTATAGCTTTAATTTTATTGATTATTCTTATTTATATTATTATAAAAATAATTAAGCATAAGAGAAAATCTTTACATACTTAAATAATATATAAGTTAATAATTCAAAGTCTATAAATTCATAAATTAATTGAGGTTCTGTTAAAAAAGAGTTACATAATAAAAAGACTATATGCACCTATAAATTGCATACAGTCTTTTTACATCAAAAATAATGTTAAAATTTTAATTTCTTTGTCTAAAGCTTTTCTATTATCTTGATTCTATATCAGCTTTTAATTCTTTAGCAAATTCTTTAGCTTCAACAGCTTCTTCTTTTATTTCTTTATCTAGTTCTTTATTTATAGCTCTTCCTAATTTACCTGCTTCTTTTTCGTCTTCTTTGTAAGCTGGACTATTTTCATCAAGAACTTTTATATCCTCTTCAATTTTATTAATCATTTTTTCTTTTAATTCTTCTGCTTTACTCATTTTTAAACCCTCCATCAAATGAACATTTTGTAAACTTTGTTTACAATTTAATTATACTCCTATATTTTTTATAATTAAATACCCTTGCCTAATAATTATAACTTTAGCATTTTACAACCTTTTATATTAAATTTATTTAGTTTTTAATATATAACTCTTAAAAATTTTTAGGTGAATATAATATTTCAATAATTATTTGATAACTATGAATGGTCTAAATATAATAAAAAGCTTGTAAGTTATTAAAAATATACCTACAAGCTTTTATATAATTTCTATTTTGTTAAAACTACTTCTCCTTGAATTTCTTCATCTTCTTCATTATTTTTCACACCTATTTTACCTGTTTTTAATCTTCTTTCATAAACAGCAGCTAAGATGTATCCTATTAATCCAAAGGCTATAGGACCAGCAATAATCCATATTCCCTTTTGTATGTCCCCTTCCATGAAAGGCTCTATTATTGAGAATGCAGTTGCAAATATTATTGTAATCAATGTTACTGTTCCTGCTATAACACCCCATTTTTTATTAAAAAATTCATACTCTTTTTTTATATTGTCATTTAATTTAAATCTTATATAAGCATAAACTATAAATGCCCATGGAATTGATGTCGCTATAGTAACCATAAATGTTAAGTTATTAAATATTGTGTTTGCTGTATCTCCACCAAATCCTATAGCTAGCATTACAACTATAATTATACTTGCTTGTATAAATAATGCATTACCTGTAAATCCATGTTTATTTTTCTTAGTTATAAACTTAGGTAGCATTCCTTCTGGCATACCTTCAAACATTTGTTTAATTGGACAGTAAAGCATTAACGGTAAGTTAAGCTTCGCAATAAAATTAATCCAAGTTGTAATTCTATTTACCCACTCTCCTAAAGCTATTGAAGCACTTTGAGACATTCCTAAACATTGACCTAAATTATAAAACTGAGCTTGTGTTAAATATATTGTATAGTTATATAAGTTAACGCCTTGATGATCAAAAGCATCTGACCAATTAACTGCCATACCACTTATAATAACTATAACTATATATAATACAGCTATTATAATGCCTGATAAAATCATAGCATTAGGAACATTCTTCTTAGGATTCTTAACCTTATCAACTAATCCTCCACTGTTCTCCATTCCCCCTAATATGAATATTGCAAATACTAGGAACCCTACTGCTGCAAGTGGATTATTATATGCTTGGTTTGGCCCCATAAATAATGATTGAACCCCCTGAAACTCTAATGGTTGTTGGAACTTAAACCCTGAAAGGAAAAATACTAAAAGTCCACCACCAAGTATTAAAAGGTGCATTATTATTGTAATAAGCATTGATATGTTTGCTAACTTTGATACTGATTTAACTCCTTTACGACAGAAGAATACTATTAATAAGAACCAAGCTATACCTATTAAAGTTGTTGTTGCAGTATTACTTAATCCAAATATATGCCAAGTTTGTGAAAGGTCTTTTCCATAAATCATATTAGAAAAAGTTATTGATATTGAACTTATACTAAACCACCATATGATTGCTGATATATACCATATGAAAGCTCCAACTGTACTAAACTTTGTGCCAACTGATAATCTCATCCAAGAAAATATCCCACCTTTTTCTTCACTAAAAGCCGAACTCATTTCTGACACTATAAAAGTATATGGAATAAAGAATAAAATAACACCGATAATTACATATGTTATTGATGCATAGCCCATCTGATAATATATTTGCTGACCATTTGCTAGTCCATAAACAGTCATGAAGATCATAGCAACGAAAGACCAAAAACCTATTTTGTAGTTTTTCCCATTTTTCTCTTCTTCTCCTTTAAGAAATTCTTCAACTTCTACTAAATCTTCATCATGTACTTGACTACTTTCCTTCATTTCTTGTTCCTCCCCAATAAAATGTATATTTTCTCGTTATATGCATATTTATAAATTTTTTATGCATATTTTCTCAATATAAATTCTTTTTTCTCTCAATTTCCCTTATTAACCGCTAATATTTTCTTGCATTTATTTTAATCCCAAAATCATTTTTGCAATTTTATTATTCACCTTAGCGAATTAACCTTTTATTAACATCAAATTCATTATTTGTTAGTATTTTATGATATTATCAAAGAAAAGTCAAAGGTTTTTTTAATAATTAATTCATATACATATACATTTGTATTTTATACAAATACACACCATACTTTTAATCCACCATTGAAAAACACTTTTTTTGCAATATACTTTTATTCCAATTTCATTTTCTTATGAAATTACGTGAATAAAAGCAATTTTATAAGTATGCATTTTATTTGCATACTTATAAAATTATTTGTTATATTTTATTAATTTTTTAAAATTATTTTAATGTTAAAACATCTTTTTAACTAAAACTTATGGTTATTATACTTTTTTTGTAAATTTTATTTTAATTTAACAACATTTCCATTACCAAAATCATATTTATATAGTGAAAGATTCTTGTAATTTTTCTTTCTAAAACTTATTTTTTCTCCCCCAAATACGAAAACTACGAATCTAAATCTTTAGATTCGTAGTTTTTTATTTTAGATAAATATTTCTTTATTTATGATTGTAACTTTTTATTTCAATTATAAAATTATTCTTCTCCATCTATTTCTATTGTTAATTTTCTTCATAGATTGTACAATCTAATTATGAATTTGGCATATAAATCATAACTAGATTAAATATATAAATCATAAGAAGAAGGGTGATACTATGAGTAAATCTAAAAAAAGTAAAAAACAAAAATTCTTACATGCAATCACTGTAGCTATATGCATAATAACTTCAATAACTTTATTTGCCGGCTTTGCAGTAAACATGTTCTAATTAAATTTAATATATTAAAATAAGAGGCTAATAATTGTATACAATTATTAGCCTCTTATTTTAGCCAATTAAAAACTATAAATCTTTTTTTCTATATCTTATGAAAGCTACAACAGTAGCTATTAAACATATTATTGTAGATGTAAAGAATACGCAATCTAACCCATATAAAAATACTGATTCATGTCCTGGTACATAATTAGATACCTTATAACCTAATTTATAGCTCATTCTTCCATATAAGATTGTTGTTGCAAAAGTAAATCCATAAGCCATGGCTAGATTTGAAACTAATGAATTCATGCTACCAGCAATCCCCAATCTATTTTGTGGAATTTTTTGCATAACCAATGCATTGTTAGTTGATTTAAATATTCCATTCCCCAATCCCATTACAGCACAGCAAACTCCTAAGTAGATTAATGATGAATTTATATTTATTTTTCCCATAAAAAATAATCCTACTGTTAATAATGCTACTCCTATTAATGATATTAGTCTTCCATTAAATTTATCTGAAAGCGATCCACTAAATGGAGCTACTATTGATAAACATAGTGGATAAATAATTAAAAATAATCCTGCATGTAAAGAGTTCATTTGTAATACTTGTTCTAAATATAATGGGATTATTATATTCATACTACTTATGGCTAAAAATGAAAGAGCTGAACAAGCTATACTCAATGAAAATAATTTAATATCAAATAGTTTTAAATCTAGTATTGGTGATTCCACTGTCTTTTCTAAATATATAAAAATAATTAATGATAATATAGCAATTATAAAACCTAGAATTATGTATTTATCTGTATATCCTAAAACTTCGCCTTTAGTTATTGCTAACATACTTGATACTATAAAAATAGCAAAAACTACAGTTCCCTTTATATCTATTTTTTCATTTGAATCAGTCTTCATTCTAGGAAGATACTTCATTGAAAATAAGAATGCAATTATTCCTATGGGAACATTAATCCAAAATATAAGATCCCATCTAATAGCAACTAAAACTCCACCAAGAGCAGGACCAACCATAACCCCCATAGCAACAGCACTTGCTGATAACCCCATAGCTCGTCCTCTTTCTTTCTCATCAAAAACAGAGGTTATTATTCCCATTCCCGTTGCCATAGCGCAAGCCCCTCCAATTGCTTGAATACTTCTTGATGCTATTAATAGTGGTAATGTTTTTGATAACCCACTAAGAAATGAACCTATAGTAAATATTAAAACTCCAGCCTTAAATACCCTACACTTTCCTTTTACATCCCCAATTCTTCCACATAATAATACCAAAGCTGATATAACCATAAGATAACTAGTAACAATCCATTGCGTATCTAATATAAGTTTATTTAAATCTGAAGAAATTTTAGGCAAAGCAACATTTACTATACTACCATCTATACAAGCCATGAATGTCATTATTACTACACAAAATAAAATAGCCCATTTATTCGATTCAATTCCAGTTTTACTTTTCATCTCATTCATAACCGTTCTCTCCTCCCATAGTTTTTATTTATATTATACACCTTTTATTAACACTCTATTAACATTTGCCTATCCTCTATAAAAAACAGAATAAATTAGTTTTATTATTTCATACTTAAACCATTAATATCTAAATAAAAAAGTAATTATTAAAGCTAAGAAAAATATATATATTTAAGTTTTATATTATTATAATTAAATAACCTAATCCTAAATCACTTATAAATCTAAACATTATTAAAATAAACCATTTATTTTATAAATCTTATTTTTATCCACTTTGATTATTTTAATTTAAAGGATTATATTTAACTTAAGGTTGTTCATGTTATAAAATTTGTTCACAAATTAAAAGTTAACCTTAGTAAACTAAATGCAAAACCCTTTTTACTAAGTAAGTAATACACTTCTGTAAGTGGCTATAGTTCAAAAAGATAACATGAGCAACTTTTAAATAAATCTTAATTTGGAAGTGATTTAAATGAAAATACTACTTCATATTGATGAACCTAATAAATGGTCATTAGTCCTAGGAAATATAAAAAATGTTTTAGCTAATGGTGAAGAAAATAATACAACTTATGAACTAGAAGTATTAGCTAATTCTATGGCTGTTTTTCAGTTAAGAGAAGATATAGCTAAAAATTCTAATTTACTAAATCAAGTTAATGAATACTCAAAGAAAGGTGTAGTCTTTGCTGTTTGTAATAATTCATTAAAAAAATTCAATATAGATCCTAAAGAGTTAATCTCCTTCTGCAAAGTAGTTCCAGCAGGAATTATTGAGCTTGCTAAAAAGCAATCTGAAGGATATTTATATATAAAACCATAAAATTTAACATAACCCCACTACCCTTTAAAATTATCTAAAAAGACCTATGTTGGTAGAAACATAGGTCTTTTTATTTTATAATTTAAATTTTAAAGCATAAAATAAAATTCAAATCATAAACTAGTAACATTAAATGGGACTACTATATAAAATATAGTATATTTTCATTTTCAGTACCTTGTAATATATAATAGCTTATGATATATTATAGTAAAAGATTTACAAATTATAAATAAAAATCTATTGAAGCCTTTCTATTACAAGGTTTCTAAAGATTTATTTTAAATATGAAAGCAGGTGAACAAATGAATTCTCAGTTTAAAAAAGGGGTTTTAGAGCTTTGTGTTCTCTCACTACTGTCAAAGAAAGACTACTATGGCTATGAACTTATAAGTAAAATTTCAGAGAGAATATACATTTCAGATGGTACTATATACCCTATTTTAAGAAAACTTAGTAAAGAAGGATTTTTCACAACTTACTTAAGAGAATCTCAAGAAGGTTCACCAAGAAAGTACTATAAAATTACTGACTTAGGACTTCAACGTAAAGAACTTTTAAAGCGTGAATGGTTTAACTTATTGGACGGCATAAATTATTTATTAGAGGAGGGGGAGTAAAATTGAATAAACAAGAATTTCTTAAAGAATTAAAACAAAATTTAAGAGGCTTTTCCCAAGAAGAGATTGATGATATTCTATATGATTATGAAGAACATTTCTCTATAGGATTATCTTCAGGTAAAACAGAAGAAGAAATTGCAGAAGATCTTGGTAACCCAAAAGATATAGCTCAGCAATACAAAAAAGCAAAAGGAAACCCAACCATAGAGGAAACAGCTAAGTACTATAAAGAAAAAGCTAGAGAAAAAACTAAAGCTTTTAGTAGAAGCATGTCAGATAACAAAAATAAATCTGATAGATTTATGAAGATAGCAATTTTCATACTATTAGCAGTAATACTATCCCCTATAATTCTAGGGGTTGCTGGAACAATACTTAGTACATTTGTAGGAGGTATTGGTCTTATATTTGGATCAGCTATAGGAATGATTTCATGTGTAGCCGTTGCTGCCACTACCCCAAGTAACCTTACTGCATTATTCTTTGGTGTAATTTGGATTCTAGTATCACTTATATTCTTTGGAATACTAATGACTATACTTGGATATTATGGAATAAAGTTTTGTATATTCTTAGTAAAAAAGGCTATGGAATACTTAACTGGAGAACCTCCTTTAAAAGACAAAAAATCATTTTGGAGTAAAAAAGGGATAGTTGCTATAATAGTTTCCTTAGTTGTTGCAATAGCTACATTCTCAATAGGATTATTCCAAACAATATCTTCTGGATTATCTATAGGAAGTGATTTAGCTCCTCAGGTTGGTAGTTATCTAAATGAATTTGGTGACGATAGTTTCTTTGATCTTAACTTTTTCGGAACTAATCGTAATATAAATATAACTAAAACTGAAAATCTAGATAATGTTAATAGTCTAAATATAAATTCAGTTATATCTGATGTTGATATAGTTAAATCAAATGATAATATGATTAAAGTAGAACTTAATGGTGATTATAAATCAAGTGATAATTCAAGATTAATAGACTTATCTTTAGTTAAAAATAATAATGATATTTTAATCAAAGAAATCAATACACCCCATAATATATCTTCTAATGACTTACACTTAGTGATTTATATTCCTGATAATTATAAAGGAGATATATCTGTTTCAAGCGTAGCAGGAGATATAAAGTCTGATAAAATTTTAGAACTTAACTCTCTTAAAGCAGATTCAGTTAGTGGAGATGTTGAATTTTCTTCTGTATCAGCACCAATAGTTGATGTTAACTCAACATCTGGTGAAATAAAGTTCAATAATTTAAATACAAATTCTTCTGCATTAAAATCAGTATCTGGTGATATTAATGTTGATTCATATGTAGGTTCTCTAACTGCTGAATCAAAATCTGGTTCTGTAGATTTTAATATATCTGAAATTAAAGGTCCTTCTACTATAAATACAATTTCAGGAGATATAGACATATCTCTAGGTATTTCTAATGACCTTGTTTTAGATGGAAAAACTATTTCAGGTAACATCTCAGTTTCAAATGATTTAAATAATCAAACAATTGAAACTGGTGATAAATTCTTAAAAGCTACTTTTAATGATGGTAAAAACAAACTTAATATAACAACAACAAGCGGAAATATTGAGTTAGATAATTAGATATAAAAAAGCATCCTGTGGGTATCCAGGATGCTTTTTTTGTTAGTTGTTATTTTTGTTAGTTGTTAATTTGTTAGTTGTTAATTTGTTATTAGTCGTTATTTACCGATTTTAATTTTTAAATAAGGGTTATTATACATTTTGGATTTAAATAAAATTGTCTTAAGGGTTATTTTGGAGTAGGCAACTCCTAAAGTATTAATATATTTTATACTGTTTTAACATAATAAACTTTCCTGCTTAAAGTTATATAAACTCAAGACAGGGTTTTAAATATTTGCTTTGACTTTTAGTTAATTTGTTGTGTGCTTTAAGTTCAAGAGAACTTATTTTAATAATTTTAAAATGTATAACTTATTATCTGAATAAGCTTCCACTAATTATTAGTTTTTGAATTTCATTTGTACCTTCATAAATTTGAGTTATTTTAGCATCTCTCATCATTCTTTCTAATTGGTACTCTCTCATGTATCCATTACCACCTAGCATTTGAATAGCCTCAGTAGTAACATGCATAGCAGCATCTGTACAAACTAGTTTCGCTTTAGCAGCTGATATTGAATAAGATTTTCCATCTTGTTTATCTAATGCAGCCTTATATAACATATATTTAGCTTGTTCTATTTCAACTTCTAATTCAGCCATTTTAAATGCTAAATACTGTTGTTTAAATAGTGGTTTACCAAACTGCTTTCTTGTCTTCATATATTCCTTAGCAATTTCAAAAGCTCCTTCTGCTATACCTAGCCCTTGTGCTGCAACACCTATTCTTCCTCCATCTAGAGTTTTCATAGCTATTTTGAAACCATCACCTTCTTTTCCAACTAAATTACTAGCTGGTACTACGCAATTATTAAATAAAACTTCTGAAACCTGAGCAGATTTTATACCGCATTTATCTTCAATTTTACCAATAGACACTCCTGGAAAATCTTTTTCTACAATAAATGCTGATAATCCTTTAGGTCCTTTTGTTTTGTCTGTTAGCGCAAAAACTATGAAAGTTCCTGCTAATGGTGCATTTGTTATGAAACATTTTGCTCCATTTAATACATACTTATCACCTTGTTTTTCAGCTACGGTTATAACTCCACCAGCATCAGATCCAGCATTAGGTTCAGTTAATCCAAATGAACCTAACTTTTTACCAGAAAGTATATCTGGAAGATATTTTTTCTTTAGCTCCTCTGAAGCATTACTAATACCTCCAGCACATAATGAAGTTGTTACTGAAAGTGAAATTCCCATAGATGCATCAACCTTTGAAATTTCTTCAACCGCTAATACATATGATAGATAATCTCCACCCGATCCACCATACTCTAATCCATAAGGTAGACCTATAACACCTAATTCACCTAACTTTTTATAAGCTTCTAGTGGAAAAGTACTGTTTTCATCATTTTCAATAGCAAAAGGTTTTAATTCCTTTTCAGCAAATTCTCTTACTGCTCTTTGTACATCTAGTTGTTTCTGTGTTAAACTAAAGTCCATACTATAAATCCTCCCAAAAATTCTGTAATTATATCAAAAGCTAAAAGCCTTTTATTACCTTGTAAATTAAAGTTCTTGCCTTATTGCTTATCCTATTTTAACCCCATAGGCTTATCATAGAATATACGCTCGTCTATAAACCTAAGTGGCTCATCTATTTTAGGAACAAAGTCCATGTGAGCTAATATATCTTCTTCAAGATTAACTCCTGGTGCAATCTCAGTTAAATGCAATCCATCTTCTTTTAATTCAAATACAGCTCTCTCTGTTATGTACATAACTGGCTGTTTTGTCTTGTTAGCATACTCACCACTAAAAGTAATCTGCTCAACAGCTTTAAGAAACTTATTGCATTTTCCTTCTTGCACAATGTGTAATTCTCCATCACTTACAGCTACTTTCAAACCAGAAGCTGTAAATGTTCCACAGAAAATTACCTTTTTAGCATTTTGAGTTATATTAATAAATCCACCACAGCCTGCTATACGAGGTCCAAACTTACTTACATTTATATTTCCTTGTTCATCAGCCTGAGCTAATCCCAGAAATGCTAAATCAATTCCTCCACCATCATAAAAATCAAACTGGTATGGCTGATCTAAAATAGCTTCTGGATTAATACAAGCTCCAAAAGCTGCTCCCCCTTGAGGAACTCCTCCAACTGGTCCAGATTCAACTGTAAGTGTCATATAATCTCCAATACCTTCTTCATTAGCAACCAATGATATTACCTCTGGTATTCCTATACCTAAGTTAACTATTGTATCTTTTCTAAGTTCCATAGCCGCTCTTCTTGCAATAACTTTTCTTGCATTCAGAGGTGCTTTTTCTATGCTACTTAGTGGTATTCTTATCTCACCTGTATATGCAGGATTAAATTTCATTCCTAAACATTGTTCATGATCACAAGGTTCTGAAACAACAATACCATCAACATATATTCCTGGAATTTTAACAAGTCTTGGATCTAAGCATCCGCTTGATACCACTCTTTCAACTTGTACAAAAACTTTTCCTCCATTATTTTTACAAGCCTGAGCTATTGAAGTTACATCTAATGTAGCAACTTCTCTATCTAAAGTTATGTTTCCACACTCATCAGCTGAAGATCCTCTTAAGAAACAAACATCTATTGGAAAAGATTTGTATAATAACTTCTCATCTCCATCTATCTCTACAAGCTTTACTATATCTTCCTTTGTCACTTCATTTAATTTACCTCCACTAATCCTTGGATCAACAAAAGTATTTAAACCAACATGAGTTATAGTCCCAACCCTTTTACCTGCTATATCTCTAAATAATTGAGCCAAAGTTCCTTGTGGTAAATTATAGGCTTCAATTTTATTTTCAACAGCCATTTTTCCAAGCTTTGGTGCCATATTCCAATGCCCTGCTATTACTCTCTTTGTCATTCCTTCATGAGCAAAGTGATCTGCTCCACTTCCATCTCTATTACCTTGTGCTGCAGAATACATTAAAGTTATATTCTTAGGATGACCAGTTTCTAAAAAACGCTTCTCCAAAGCCTTAGTTAAGGATTCTGGGCAACAGCTAGCAACAAATCCTTCTGTTACTACGGTATCTCCATCTTTAACTAACTCTGCTACTTCACATGGTTTTAAAAAACTAACTCTTACCATACATAACAATCCTTTCTTGGGGTAGTATATTATTTAAAGTTGCTTAAAATTAGTTTCTATTTAACATTTATAACTTAATATAAGATTTTATATATTTAAATTAGTTTTATTTATCCTGAAAGTCGGCCTTTCTTTTTTCTACAAATGCACTCATTCCTTCTACTTGATCTTCTGTTGAGAAACATAGACCAAATAAATCTGCCTCATAGTTGTAAGCTGATTCAGTATCCATGTTTAATCCATTATTTATAGCAGCTTTAGCTAATCTCACTCCTACTGGGCTCTTCATCATTATTTTATTAGCTAATTCTCTAGCTTTATCCATTAATTCTTCTGACTCATAAACCTTATTAGCTAGACCTATTCTATGTGCTTCTTCAGCATCTATCATATCTGTTGAAAATATAAGCTCCTTAGCTATACCTTTACCAACAAGCCTTGGAAGTCTTTGTGTTCCTGCAAATCCAGGAAGAATACCTAAATTAACTTCTGGTTGCCCAAATTTGGCTTTCTTTGAAGCTAATCTTATATCACATGCCATTGAAAGTTCACAGCCTCCCCCTAATGCATATCCATTAACAGCAGCTATAACTATTTGTGGCATGTTTTCTATATCAGCAAAAACTTTTTGAGCTAATCTTGAAAATTCTCTTGCTTCTATAGCATTTAAACCTTTCATTTCAACAATATCAGCTCCTGCTACAAAAGCCTTCTCTCCTGCTCCAGTTATAATTACAGTTTTGATATCTTTTCTCTTTGAGATTTCAGTTATAACCTCTCCAAGTTCAGTTATAGTTTGGTTGTTTAATGCATTTAATGCCTTAGGTCTATTTATTGTAACCTCAGCAATTCCATTTGCTTCATTAAAAATAATATTTTCCATAAAAATCTACTCCCTTTCAACCTTTAATAGTATTAAAAATTAACTCTGTAGCCATAAACCTTTAATTTATATATCTTAAATAGGTGCAATGAGGTTTAAATTAAAATTCTAAATATAGTAATTGTCTATTTAAATCAATAATTTTAAAAGGTGGTAATTTTAAAAATCATTGTTACTAAACATTGTAAATCAGCTTATAGCCTACAGATAAGGAAGTCATTTAATCAATAAAAGTTTATTCCACGTCCATACTCATAAATTTAAGTGGTAGTGCTAATAGTACTCCGCCCCCAACCATATTCCCTAAAGTAACCCAAAATAAGTTTCTAAAAATAAGCGGTAAGCTTATGCTACCTGATGAGAAATATGCTATAGAGAATATTCCCATATTAGCAATACTGTGTTCAAAGCCAGCGATAACAAATGCAAATATACACCAGAACATAATTATTAATTTTCCTGTCTCAGATTTCATCTTTATTGTGCTAAGGAATGCTATACATACCATGAAGTTACAAAGCATACCTCTTAAGAAAAGTTCTATAGAGGGCAAATTAAGTTTTACATCGACTATACTATTTGCATAATCTTTGATTAGATCCATAGATGCACCACTTTTCACAAATAAAAACGCTAATATTATAGATCCTATGAAATTGCCTAAATAACTCATTAACCACACTTTTAAAGCCATGGTTAATGTGCAATCCTTGTTATATATCCCTATAGCCATTACTAAATTATTCCCTGTGAAAAGTTCTCCCCCTATAAAGGCTATAAGCCCAAGAGCTAATGAGAAGGTAGCTGCAACCATTATCCTTGCTACTTCTGGATACGAATCATTTAAAACTGCTCCAGTTGTGTAAGAAAGTATAATAGCTACTACTAAGAAAAATCCAGCAACTATAGCTCTAAAAATATATTTGATAGGAGTTCTATCTGCGAACTTAAACTTATTAACTGCTATGTCTGAAATTAAATCTATATCTTTTCTTTGCATTTACGCTCCTTTTTTATTTATATTTATTATTTTATTTGGCTAATTTATAAAACGTCATTTGATTCATTAATTTAAATCACTAAAGCGCACAAGAATTTTAACCCTTCGACTACTTTATATAATGACCATATTTAAATTATTATTTTTTTAAGGGTAATCTTATTTTTAATTAATATGGAATGGAGCTTTAAGTAACATTAAGATTAATGCTTAAGGAGAAGTTGAAAGATAATATTCTATTACTAAATTACTACATTCCATATAAATAAACTTTTTATATATAAAATTCTCTTTTAGTAAACAACATTTATATTGGGCGAAGCCCAAAAATTTATTGAAAAATTTCACTCCAATCCAATTAATTCCAAAACCCACCAATATAATGTTATTTTTAGAGTATTAGGCAATTATTTTAACTTATCGTATCCTTCATAATTAACTTTAACTAGCTCTCCAGTTTCAAATGATTCTTTACAAGCATATCCAACAATAGTTGATAATACACCATCTTCAACTGTTACAGCTGGTTTTCTATTTTCTAATACACAATCAACGAATTCTTTAACCTCTGCTAAGTAGGCATCTTCAAATCTTTCTAAGAATCCACCAGCACATTCTTTATTAACTCCTCTATCATCAAATACAGTCACTAAATTTTTGTCTGGAGTTGTACCTATTCTTAATGTTCCTTCTGTACCTATAATCTCAGTTTCTATGTGATATCCGTGAGCACAATTTCTTCCTGCAACAAGTAAAGCCATTGTCCCATTTTTAAATTTAACCATAGCTGCCCCTGTTTCAGCATCATTAATTTCATCAAACTCTTTATATCCATAAGCTCCGCCTATAGCCCACAATTCATCTGCTTCTGATTCTAAATACCATCTAGCTAAATCTATATCATGTATTGCCATATCTAAGAATAATCCACCGCTGTAGCTATCTTTAGCAAATTTTAAGAAGCTTGGTAAAGCTTTAGCTGGATCTAATCCATAGCATCTAACTAATATTGGTTTACCTATAACACCCTCTTCTATTTTTTGTTTAGCATAAGCATATGATTTATCATATCTTCTCATAAAGCCTAACATGAATATTTTTTCTGGATGAGAATTTACTGCTTTCATAGCTTCAACGGCATCTTCTAAATATAATCCAAGTGGTTTTTCACTAAATACATGGAACCCTGCATCTAAGGCTTTTTTAATTTGTTCACAATGGAATCCTGATGGTGAGGCTATAAATATAGCATCTAACTCTTTATTAGTTAACATTTCATCAAAATCAGTATATCCATATGGAATATTCCATGCTTTTTTAACCTCTTCAACTTGAGCTTCATCTATTGAACATACTGCTAAAAGATTAGCATTTGGAATTTTAAATGCTAAGTTCTCTGCATGAGCTCTTCCTAGTCTCCCCAATCCTACAATACCAAAATTCACTTTTTTCATTTTAAATTCCTCCAAACCCATAATTCATATTTATCTCTTCATATTTTCTTTTTAATTTGTATATTAAGGTCAATTTAACTAATTTAAACTAACCATTTTAACTTTTTAACAATCTATTTCTTGCTAAGCTAATCCTATTGGAGAGAATAGTAAGTATATACATACCATTACAATAACAACAGCAGCCGATGCTGGTTTTGCATATTTCCATGGAGTCATATCTACTAAAGATTTATCCGCTTGTACGAAATCTGTTTCTCTTGGCTTGATCTTACCTATTACTAACATAACGATTATACCTATTGGTAATAGAACTCCTAATACATATAGGAAGTGTACGTTTGATAAGAAGAATTTTGATAACGTATACAAAATAATGTGAACTACAAATACTGCTTTAGCAGCTAAACTTGGTACTCTCTTTGTAAAGAAACCAACGATTACACATGCTAATATTGGAACATTAAAGTATCCGTTACACTCTTGTAAGAAGTTATATAATCCTGATGGAGCATATAATATGAATGGTGCAACTATAACTGATATTATTGAAACTACTATTATAAACTTTTGACCCACTTTTACAAGTTGCTTATCTGAAGCCTCCGGATTTATCATAGGTTTGTATAAATCTAGAGTGAATAGTGTTGATGAACTGTTCATTGCACCGTTTAATGAACTCATTGCTGCTCCAAATAATACGGCTGCAAATATTCCTAATAATGGTGCTGGAAGTACATCAAGTAATAATGTTGGATAAGCCATATCTGCATTTGGTAATGAATCTCCATACTTTGCAAAAGCTATTATTCCAGGGAATACTAGTATAGCTGGAGTTAATACTTTAATTAATCCTGCAAGTATAGCACCTTTTTGAGCTTCTTTTAAACTACTAGCTCCTAAAGCTTTCTGTACTATTGACTGGTTTGTACACCAGTAGAATAAGTTATTAAAGAATAATCCTGTAAATAATACTGGCCAAGGAATTAATGGTGATTGTGCATTTGCTGGATTAATAGCATTAAGCTTTTCTGGGCTTGCTAATATAATTTCAAAGCCTCCAACAAAGTCTCCATTTCCTAAAAGTAATATACCTAATACAGGTACTAAAAGTCCTCCAATTAATAATCCAAGTCCGTTTACAGTATCAGAGAAGGCTGCTAATTTCATACCTCCAAGAACTGTATATATAGCTCCTACTACACCTAGTAAGAATCCAGTTAATGCAACTGCTTGGAATGTTGTTATTCCTAAGAGGTCTGAAATACCAAATATCTGATTTAATACTAATCCTCCTGAGTATAAAACAGTTGGTATATATGTTACAACATAACTTACTAAGAATAATATTGATACTATTCTTTTAGTAGTGCTGTCGAATCTCTCTTCTAAATAATCTGGAATTGTAGTAATCCCACCTTTTAAATATCTAGGTAAAAATATAAGTGCTAGTGTTATAAGAGCTACACAAGAGGTAACCTCCCATGCCATTGGTCCCATATTTGTAGCATAACTTTGTCCATTAAGGCCTATAATCTGTTCAGTCGAAAGATTTGTAAGTATCATAGTGGCAGCTATTACAGGACCACTTAAGCCTCTACCTGCTAAGAAATATCCTTCTGCTGTTTCTGTATTGTTAGTACCCTTAGCTTTATACCAAGCAATAGCAAATACAGCTATTAAGAAGATTGCAAAACTCAAAAATATGAACATAAATTTTCCCCCTACCATATTTATTGCTGGTAGCAATATCCCTTTAAAATATTGCTACCACATTTTTGTTTTTCATCTACCTAAAAACTTATCTTAAAGGTCAGTTTTTTCCTTTATGTATTTTCTAGCTTTTATTGCATATTCTAATGGGTTTGCTATTGCTGGATCTTGTTCTGCTTCTACTAATAAATATCCTTCGTAATTGTTTTCATCCAATACCTTAAAAATTGGTTCAAAATCTATACATCCATCTCCAGGTACTGTGAATGCTCCTTTTCTAACCCCTTGTAAGAAGCTTAATTTATCATTCTTAACTTCTTCAACTACTTCTTTTCTAATATCTTTTAAGTGAACATGTTTTATTCTATTAACATATTTCTTTAACACTGCTAAAGCATCTTCACCTGAGTAAACTAAGTGACCTGAATCAAATAGTAAATAAACTAAGTTCTCATCTGTTAAATCCATTAACTTATCTATTTCTTCAGTTGTCTGTACCCCAGTACCCATATGATGGTGATAAACAACTTTCATTCCTTTTTCCTTAGCTAAAGCTCCTAATTTATTTAAACCTTCGGCTAACTTTTTCCACTCTTCTTCATTAAATACATATTTTCCATCAAATATTGGAGTTTCCATTTGTCCTTGAATACTGTGTCCTTGTTCAGAAACTACTATTACTTTAGCTCCCATAGCATTTAAGAAATCTCTATGTTCTATAAATGCTTTCTCTGTTTCTTCATATGGCTTAGTTGTTAAGAATGAACTGAACCATGCACTTGCTATTTCCATTCCTCTTAAATCTAAAGCTTTTTTAAGAACTTCTACATCTCTTGGATATTTATTTCCAACCTCCGATCCTTTGAATCCTGCTAAAGCCATTTCACTTACACATTGCTCAAAAGTATTCTCTTTTCCTAAGTCTGGCATGTCATCATTTGTCCATGCTATTGGTGCTATTCCTAATTTTACATTTGAATTAAACATAATATTATCCCCCATTACCTTTTTTATTAGTCAGAATAGCCACCTCACAAATAGCTATTCTGATTTAATTCTTTTATACCTTTAAAATACCACTTACTTTTAGTATTCTATCTTAACTGGTCTACCTTCTTTTAATGATTTAGTAGCAGCTAGTCCAACTAATACTGAATATAATCCCTCATTAGCTCCAACAGGAACCTCTGTATTGTTAACTAAACAATCAACAAATTGTTGCATTTCATTTATATAAGCATCCATATATCTTTCTAAGAAGAAATACTTAGGTTTTTCTGCAACTATACCATCTACACACGCCATTGTAACTGTAGTATCTGTATCATTGTCAGCCATTACATATCCTTTACTTCCAAATACTTCGATACGTTGGTCATATCCATAAGCAGCTTCTCTACTATTATCTATAACCCCTATACATCCATTTTCAAATTTTAATGATATTATAGCTGTATCTACATCTCCTACTTCTCCTATTTCAGGATTGACCATACAAGCACCTTGTACATAAACTTCTGAAATTCTACTTCCACTTAAGAAAGCAGCCATATCGAAGTCATGTATTGTCATATCTAAGAACATTCCTCCAGAAACCTTAACATACTCTATTGGTGGAGCTTGTGGGTCTCTTGAAGTTATTTTTATTATGTGTGGATTGCCTATCTTATCATCATTAATAAGAGTTTTTAACTTAGCAAAGTTATGATCAAATCTTCTATTAAATCCAACTTGATATTTAACACCTGCTTTTTTAACAGCCTCTAAAGTCTTCTCGATTTTAGCAACATCGTAATCTATAGGTTTCTCACAGAATATGTGTTTACCCTTTTCAGCAGCTTCTATTGAGATTTTTGAATGAGTATCTGTTGATGAGCATATGATTACTGCATCAATCTCTGGATCATTTAATATCTCCATGTAATCTCCAGTATAATTTGGAATCTTGAATTCCTCAGCAGCTTTCTTAGCTGACTCTTCAAATACATCTGCTATAGTCTTAACTTGAGCACCTTTTACCTTTTCTTGAATAGATTGAGCATGGATTCTACCTATTCTTCCAGCTCCAATAACACCAATATTAATCATGACCATTTCCTCCCTATAATTTAATCTTAGATTTATCTTAAAATACTTCGAAGTAGTTTACTTCAAAGATTTTAATATCTCTTGTAATTCTTAATAAATTTCTCAGTCTGTTTCTCATAAATGGTTATATTAAATTTTCAAATGTATTTTAATTAATATTTTCTTGCTTCTTTTAAGTTCTTTTCTTTATTCTCAAATGCTTTATTAACACTTTCAATCTCTGATTCTTCAGCTATACCAACATGCCACCATGCACCATAACCATCAGTCATTGTTTTTGGTAATACCTTTATATCTATTAAAGTAGATACTGTTTGCTTTTTTGAATCTTCTAAAGCTTCTTTAAGCTCTGAAGGAGTTTTAACTGTGTATGTTTTAAGTCCATATCCACTTGCTACCCTAGCGAAGTCTATTGGAATTAAACCACCATCTAACTTTCCTTCTTCATCTCTATATCTAAACTCAGTTGCAAGGCTTCCTATACCATTACCCATTTGTAGATTATTTATACAACCAAATCCACAATTATCAAATAAAAGTATATTTATCTTTTTATGCTCTTGCATTGCTGTTGCTATCTCTGAATGTAACATTAGGTAACTTCCATCTCCAACCATTGAATAAACTTCTCTTTCCGGTTCAGCTAACTTAGCACCAAATGTTGCAGCAATTTCATATCCCATACATGAATATCCATATTCCATGTGGTATGAATCTTTAACATCAGTTTCCCACATTCTTTGAAGATCTCCTGGTAAACTACCAGCAGCCCCAACTACTATGGCATCCTCATCTATAGTTTCTCTTATAACTCCTAAAGCAGTTGTTTGAGTTAATCTACTTCCTGTTAATACGCTAAATTCTTCTATACACCCTTCTCTTTTAGCCTTTATTAAAGCCTCAAAATTCTCATCATAATTAATGCTTGTTAATCTCTTCATCTCTTCTTTCCAAGCTTTTTTAGCATCTACTATTTCATTATCATATGATGATTCATATCCATTAGCCTCTAACATAGCTTCTAACTCTTCTATACAAACTTTTGCATCACCTATTATTTTATGTGCATCCATTTTTCCACCATGGAATTTTGATACGTTTATAGTTACAAAATCAACTTCTGGATTTTTGAATAATGATTTTGATGAAGTTGTGAAGTCTGAGAATCTTGTTCCAACACCAATTACTAAATCTGCTTCCTTAGCAATCATATTAGCAGCAAGGTTACCTGTAACCCCTATTCCACCTAAGTTTAGTGGATGACTTGATTTTATAGCACTCTTACCTGCTTGTGTTTCACATATTGGAATATTGAATTTCTCGGCAAAATCTACTAAAACTTCTCCTGCTTCTGAGTACCTAACCCCACCACCACAAATTATGATTGGTTTCTTCTTTTCTCTTATAACCTCTAATGCCTCATCAAATTCATCTTGAACAGCTAGAGGTCTTGTTATTCTATGAACTCTTTTCTTGAAGAAATATTCTGGGAATTCATATGCCTCACCTTGAACATCTTGTGGTAACGCTATGCAAACAGCCCCTGTTTCAGCTGGATCAGTTAATACTCTCATAGCATTTATCATTGCTGACATTAACTGCTCTGGTCTATTAACTCTATCCCAATACTTACATACTGGCTTAAATGCATCATTAGTTGTTATACCTAAATTGTAAGATTGTTCAACTTGTTGAAGTACAGGATCTGGCTGTCTTGTAGCAAATGAATCACCTGGTAATAATAATAATGGAATATTATTAACTGTGGCAGTAGCTGCTGCTGTAACCATATTTGCAGCTCCTGGTCCGTACTGAACTTGAACAAGCGATTATTTTTCTACGATTGTTTTGTTTTGCGAAAGCTGTAGCTGCATGAGCCATGCCTTGCTCATTTCTTCCTTGATAAACTCTTAGTTCACCCGGATTTTCATACAAAGCCTCTCCCAATCCAACTACAATACCATGTCCAAATATAGTGAATATACCATCAACAAATTTTTCTTCTTTGCCATCAAAAGAAACATATTGATTATCTAAAAAATTTACTAGCGCTTGGCCTGTAGTCATTCTCATAAACTTCTCATCCTTCCTATTTCTCATCTAATAACCAAATATGGTCTGGGTCATTTATTCTATCTGTCCATGGATTACCCTCTAAATGCCTTATCATCCAACAGTAATACATTCTATATCCTGGAGCAGTTGCCTGCGGATGTGTATATCCACCTTCTATAATTGCATATCCTCCATCCTTAACCTTATAAGCATCATCACCTATAAAGCATGCTCCAAAGCCTTGTGGCTTATCAAATTTATAGTAATAAACCTCTGGTTGTGGATGCTCATGAGGAATATAACTTGACCATCTTCCTGGATAAGAAATAATTTCTCCATTAACCATATTAGAATATGGTGCATTACTATAATCAAAGAATGTCTTTATCTTACGAGCTGCTGTTCCATCCCATATGTCTAAAGATGATTCTTGAAGTATAACATCTTCTGGTCTATAAAACTTAGCTAGAAACTCTTTATCATTTTCCGCTTTTTGAATTAGCACCTCTGAATCGTCTAAAGCTTCTATCTTAACCTTTACATTTTTGCAAACATGAAGACAATGTCCCTCTTCTTCAAATACATTTTTTCTGCTTGCTTCATATTCTTTGTTTTCCCAAAGGTACTTAATCTTACCTTCCATAAGAAGTACTGCTACTTCTTTCTTAGGCTCTAAAATCTCTATTTCATCACCTTTTTTTAGCTTCATAACATCTATATCCATTAGCATATTGCTATGTTTACCATCAATCTCAGTTACTACTTTTCTTCCATTCTCATCAAACCCTATATTTTCTACCATAGTTATGACCTCCTTAGCACCTAGCTATCATTTCTCCATACTCTTCTTTTTCTTTCTTAATAAAATCTTTAATATCTTCTACTGTTGGCATATCTTCTGAACAACTATGACTTGCAACTAACATTGCTGCTGATGCGCTTCCAAATTCTAAGGCATCCATCATATCCCATCCTTCTAAAACACCATAAATAAATGCTGATGCATAAGCATCTCCACCACCAAATGATTTTAGAAGTTTAACTGGAAAAGGTTTTATTCTATATGATTTACCATCACCAGTATAAGCTGTTGATCCATCTTTACCATGTTTAATAACTACTATCTTACTTCCATAATCTAACCATCTCTTAGCAGTCTCTTCATCAGTACTATCTTTAGCTATTAACCCTTCCATTAAGTCAAATTCTTCTCTTGAACCCATTATGATATCACTTTCTTTTCCTACTATTGAGTAGTAAATTGCAATATCATCTTTATTTTTCCAATTATATTCTCTATAATCAACATCGAAGATTACTACAGTTCCATTTTTCTTAGCAAGTCTTAAAGCCTTTAATGCTGCTTCTCTTGATGGACTCATAGCTAAGGCAGTTCCTGATATAACTACTGCCTTAGTATTTTTAATATACTCTTCATCTATATCATCTACATTTAACTGTAAATCTGCTACACCATTTCTATACATTAAGATGCTGCTTTCAGTAGGACTTAATATTTCTGTAAATGTTAATCCTAATGATTCTCCATTATCAGCTTTACTTATTTCAGATACATCAATTCCCTCATTTTTGAAGTAATCTACTACAAACTGTCCAAATTGATCATCTGAAACTTTTCCTATAAATCCAACTTTTTTACCTAGTCTAGCAAGCCCAACTGCTATATTAGCAGGGGATCCACCTAAGTATTTATTAAAATTCCTACTTTCTGATAATGACTTATGAATATCCGTAGGATTAAAATCTATTGCTACTCTTCCTATTGGAACAATATCAAACTTTCTACTCTCATCAAACTCTATATATCTCATAACTAACCCATCTCCTAAGCCCTATTTATACTTCCAAATATATCCATGTGTGTTTTTATATTTTCATAAGCTCCTTGAACCTCAGTCGCTTGAAGTGTGAAGTAATCTTTTTTATAACCATCTTTATATAATCCTCTTACTTTTTTTTCAACACTGTTAAATGTTGCTGTAGCTATATTTATTTTCCTTATCCCCTTGTTTTTACACTCTTTAAAGTCCTCTGGTGTTATACCTAATCCACCATGTAGAACTAGTGGTGTTTCAATATTTTTACTTAATTCTTCTAATACATCAAATCTTAGTTTTGGAGTTCCTTTATAAACCCCATGAGCATTTCCTATAGCTACTGCTAGTGCATCTACCTTAGTCTCTTGAACAAATCTCTTAGCATCTTCTAAATTAGTAACTTTCATTTGTATATCTTCGCTACCATCTTCACTTCCGCCTACTTGTCCTATTTCCGCTTCTACGGCTGCTCCATATCTATTTGCTAATTCTTTTACCCTTTTAGTTATCTTAACGTTTTCATCAAAGCTTAAATGAGAACCATCTATCATTACTGATGTAAACCCAAGCTCTAAAGCTTTTTCTATGTTTTCTAGTGTTAATCCATGGTCAAAGTGAACTGCTACAGGAACTTTTGCATTCTTTGCCGCGTTCACCATAATAGGTCCTATTAGCTCTAAAGGTGAATTAGGTAATCTTACCTCTGCTATCTGAAGAATCATTGGGGAATTAGTTTCTTCAGCAGCTTTTAAAGCACCCATGACCATTTCCATATTTGCTATACTGAAACTTCCAACTGCATAACTCTCTTCTTTTGCCTTCTTTAAAAGTTCAGTCATTTTTACTAATGCCATTTTTTATTACCTCCAAAGATTATTGTAGATTGCAATTATATCCTCAACTTCAATAACCTTACGAGTATTGCTTGGACTACCACTTTCCATAGCATCCTTAGCCATTTTTTCTATATTATCAAAGAACTTAACTCTATCTACTCCAAACTCTTCAAGGGTTGGTATTTCTAATCTTTCCATTAATTTAACTACTTCCTCTATGAAAAGTTTAGCTGCTACTTCATCTTCCATGTCTTCTGTAGCTACATTTATCTCTTTTCCTAATTGAGCAAATTTTTCATAAGCTCCATCAACTACATATTCAAAACAAGCTTTTAATAACATTGCATTTGATAATCCATGTGGTACATGAAATAATGCTCCTATCGGTCTACTCATTCCATGAACTATAGTTACTGATGAGTTATTAAATGCTATACCAGCTTCTAATGCTGCAATTGACATTTCTTCTCTAGCTCTTAAGTCTTTAGGTATTTCATAAGCTACTGGTAAGTACTTAAATATTCTTTTAACTGCTGACACTGCAAAACCATCTGAAAGAGGCTGAGCTTTTCTAGAAGTGTAAGCTTCTATAGCATGAGTTAAGGCATCTAAACCAGTTGCCGCTGTTATCTTAGCTGGAGCAGTCATTGTAAATCTTGGATCTACTATAGCTAATGTTGGTAAAAGACTTGCCCCTTTTAGAAGCATTTTAACATCATTCTTAGTATCAGTTATTATAGTAAACTGAGTAGCCTCTGACCCTGTACCAGCTGTAGTTGGTATTACAGCAAATGGTGGAAGTTCATTTGGAATTTCTATTCCCATATAATCAGCTATATCTCCTTCATTAGTTATCATGGCTCCTATTGCCTTTGTAGAGTCTATCGGGCTTCCCCCTCCTAGACCTATTAGAAAATCACAATTTTCTTCTTTATATAATTCTATACCCTTTTCTATCATAATATCTGTTGGTTCACTATTTATCTCATTGTATAGAACATACTCAATATTTACACTCTCAAGTACGTCTGTTACAACCTTTACATTTCCTAGCTCAGTCATCACTTTATCTGTAACGATAAGAGCTCTTTTACCAAAATCTTTTAAGTATTCTTTACTTCCTTCTAATGAATCTTTTCCTGTAAGAATACGTTTTGGCATAATGAATTGATTTGCCATATAATCACCCCTCATTGAGTTAACGTTTTCTTTATGTTTACTATTTGTTTTCCTTATGTTTTTATAATATCAACTTAACCATAACATGTCAACAACTTTTTCATCAATTTACCATAAACATTATCATATTTTAATTTAAATATACTCAAAACTTACTCATTTAATTACTAATTTACTCTTCCTTTTATGTTGAAATTCGTTTATAATAAAATAACAAACCTTTATGAAAGGAGATGAACACTTGTTGCAGTAAGATACATACAATAAATTGCTGTATCAAATCAAATTATATTTATAGATATAATATTTTGAGTTAATTTTAATTTATTTATAGATTGTTTTAAATTTTATTACTTGATTTTATAGAATTATAGTAATACCTTTAGTATAAAACTCTTCATATTATATAAAGGTTACAAATACTTACTCACTAATTGACTATAGTTATATTGTTAATGATAATTACGAGCAACAAAGAAAGATATGCGTTCAAAAAGAATAGACCTAGTTGAAAACTACATCATAAATCATAAAACTGTATCGCTTGATAAGCTATGCGAAGTCTTTGATGTATCTAAAAATACTATAAGAAGAGACTTAAGTGTTCTAGTAGAAAAAGGAACCATAAAAAAAGTCTATGGTGGAGTAACTATTAATGAAAATCAAGAATTAGTTTCTTTTGAAGAAAGAAATGTTAAGAATAGTAATTCTAAAATATTGATAGGTAAAGCTGCTGCTGAATTTATTGAAGATGGAGATACTATTTTCTTAGATTCAGGAACTACTACAGTTAATATAATAGACTTTTTAAAAGATAAGAAGGATATAACCATATTTACAAACAATGTTACTGCTATTTGCAAAGCCATGCATTATAGTAACTTAAGTATCATTTGTCTATCTGGTATCCTAAATAGAAAAACTCAGTCTTTTACAGGACTTCATAGCACAGACATACTAAAAAGCTATAACATAAATAAGTGTTTTATGGCTTGTACAGGTATTTCGCTTAAAAGAGGTGTAACCAACTCCACAAAAGAAGAATTTAAAATCAAAAAAACAGCTATAACAAGAAGTGCTGAGTGCTTCCTACTAGCAGATAGTTCTAAATTTGATCATGTCTCATTAATGACCTACTGTGAAATAGATGACTTAGACTACATAGTTACAGATAAGGAACCTACTGAAAAATTTGTTCAATATTTCGAAGATAAAAATATAAAGCTTAAGCTTTGTAGTCATTTAAATGAAGTAACACACAGACTTTATTCTCAAAAATAAAAAAAGATAGGGATACATTTTGTATCCCTATCTTTTTTTATGTGCTTATTATCTAAAAGTAGATTAAGCATAACTATTCATTAAGCTATAGCCATTAAATTCACCGCTTTTATAGTAAATCACTAACTTTTAGATTAGGGAGGTGCTAAAATTTAGCACCTCAATATTTAAAAATCTTATATCTAAAATTTAATCACCTCTTCCCAATAAACGAAAAGGCTTAGACTAAAGTCAATAAATTTTAGTTTTAAGATTTGTAGCACATTTACAATATTAGATTGTGTAGTTTCTTATTTTTTATTCTTGAAACAACTTAATTTCATACTATAAATATACTAGTTATAAGATTATTTTATCACTTTAAAGAAACCTACACTATTTATCATATTCATAATGGTCAATATTGTTCAATGTAATTACTTCAAAGTTTTCTCCATTCCACTCAACCTCATTGTAACTAGCTTGATGGAATATTGGGCTATCAACTATGTATCTTTCTTCCATCTGATTTTTGAAATAAGCTATAAGATATCTAACACACATGCCATGAGTTACTATTAATATATCCTTACCATCATTTTCTTTAACAATATCATCCACTGTTTTAAATAATCTTTCAGTAAATTCCTTTATATTCTCTCCATCAAAACTGTTATATGAAAAAGGCTTATTAAAAAGATTATCAAGTTCTTGAACATACTCCGCACATTCTTTAATCTCTTTAGTAGTCATTCCTTCCCATTTGCCAAAACTTATTTCTTTTAAACCTTCAACTTCAATAACTTCTATATCCTTGTCCCCTTTTATTAACTGAGCAGTTCTTTTTGCTCTCTTTATAGGACTAGTAAATATTTTCTCTATCTTTAAACCCTCTAATCTTCTTCCTAACAATTCAGCTCTCTTAACTCCAAGTTCAGTTAACTCTGAATCTTTCCACCCTTGAAATCTATGTTCAAGATTCCACATAGTTTCACCATGTCTAGTAAAGTATATCTTCATAAATTTCTCCTTTTATTATATAAATTCTTTAATAATTATTACATTTATTTCTTTAGAAAAAATATAAACTTTTTTAAACTATTTATTTTTATTATGTCATCCTAGGTAAATAATTTCAAATTTTAAATAAATATATCCAAAACATTAATTATATTAACCTAAGCACATATACTAAGACCTTTATCAAACTTACTTATAAGCATAAAAATAAGAGACACCCCTAATGGTGCCTCTTATGAATAAGGAAGTAATTAAAATTTCTTAATATATAAAGCGTGTTTTTTATCTTATTGGAAGTATCTGTTTAATAATCCAGCGAAAGCTTTTCCATGTCTAGCTTCGTCTTTACACATTTCATGAACTGTGTCATGGATTGCATCTAAGTTTAATTGTTTAGCTAAAGTAGCTAAATCTTTTTTACCTTGACAAGCACCATGCTCAGCATTTACTCTTGCAGTTAAGTTAGCTTTTGTATCAGCTTCAACAACTTCACCTAACATTTCAGCGAATTTAGCAGCGTGCTCAGCTTCTTCGAATGCTATTCTCTTATATGCTTCTGCAACTTCTGGGAATCCTTCTCTATCAGCTTGTCTTGACATAGCTAAGTACATTCCTACTTCTGTACACTCACCCATGAAGTTAGCTTGTAATCCTTCTATTATTCTCTCATCTACACCTTTAGCAACTCCAATTCTATGCTCATCAGCGAAAGCTAAATCTCCACTTTGCTCCATGAATTTGTCAGCTCCTACTCCACATACTGGGCATTTTTCTGGAGCTTGCTCTCCCTCATAAACATATCCACATACTGTACAAACAAATTTTTTCATAATATATTCCTCCTACAAACAAACAATCTTTTTTATCTAAATTCAATTAAAATCATATTTAAGTCTTTTAAATTTCTGTCATTTATTTGTTGATGTTTTATCCCCATCAACCTTATGACATTATTATATAATAATAATTATTATTTAGCAATAGTTATTTTCATTTTTTTTAGATTTTTTTGTTATTTATCTAAAATACAATTAAAACTCGATAATATATATCTTTAAAATATATATTTTAAAATCTACCGATCCATTTGTAGTCTTATTTAGAGTTAAATAAATTCGTTCTATGTTATACCTTATAATAAAAAAATAGCTATATAACAAACTTATTACATAGCTATTTTTGTATAGATAAGCACAATATGTGGTTATGACCTAATTCTCAGACTAAATTTTCCATTTTTAATATAGTTTTATCATAAATCAAACTTTTTTTCTAGTCTTTAAACACTTAATTCTTGTATTTAATAAATTTATAACATTTTACTATCTATTTATATGTATGTCTAGTAATTTTTATTATAAAAAATAAAGTTAGAAGCTAAAAAGCTCCTAACTTTTTTATATAAAATTTATTATTTACACTCTAATAATGCTAAAGCTACTGCTCCGATAACCCCTGCATCTGTTCCTAATCCAGCAGGTACTATCTTACAATGATCTGTCATAGCTTTGAAACATCTTTCATTAACTACTTCTTGAACTCTTTCAAAAACTATTTCTCCAGCTTTTGAAACTCCTCCACCGATAACAACCATATCTGGGTCAAAAGTTGCTACAGTGTTTGCTACACCAATTCCTAGGTAGTTTAATGCCTCATCTATTATAGACTTAGCTACTCTATCTCCTTTAGCAGCTTCAACGAATACTTCATATGAAGTTACGTTATCATAATTTTTTAAGCTAGTTTCTACATTAGTAGCTACAGCTTCTCTTCCTCTTTTTCCTATAGCTGTACCTGATGATACTGCCTCTAAACATCCCATGTTACCACAGTTACATCTAACTGTTCCTGGAGCAACTGTTGCGTGTCCTATCTCTAAAGCGTTTGAAGTACTTCCTCTGTAGATTTTTCCATTAAGGATTGCTCCTCCACCTACACCAGTACTTACTGTGATGTATACCATGTTCTCTGTACCTTTACCAGCACCTAACATGAACTCTCCAATAGCTGCTACGTTAGCATCGTTATCTAAGTATACAGGAATACCAAACTTTTCTTTTAAAGGCTTAACTAAGTTAAAGTTTTTGAAAGGTAAGTTTGGAGTTGTTATTATGATACCAGTTCTAGCATCTAAAGGTCCTGGTGATCCAATACCTATAGCTTCTACTTCGTCTATTGTTACTTTTCCTTCGAATATTACAGTTTCAACACATCCAATTATTCTGTCTAAAACAGCTTGCTCGCCTTCATGAGCATTAGTTGGAGTTGTATGTTGAGCTTTAACATTTCCTTCTAGATCAGCAAGAGCACAGCTTATTTTTGTTCCTCCTAGATCTATTCCAACAACGTAATTCTTCATTTAAAAAATCCTCCCCCATGTTTCTTATGGATTAATTCAACTATAAGTGCTTCTTAACAAGTTGCCCTTTAGAATTCACTTCGTTAAATTATTATATGACAACTTAAATTATAGCTTATTAATAATTATTTATTTAACACAAAGTAAATTATAACATAAATGTACGTACCTTTACACAGTTAAAGTTATCCCCTTTTTAATTTATATATTTTTACAATTATTTATATAAAAAATACTATTAAAAATTATGTGTTTTACCCTATTTTCTTAGCATTTATATAGTAAATTCCCTTATTATCATATCCTTGGTTTTTTATGTTGAAATTGTTATCTTTAAGCATAGAACATATTATTCCTATATTGTCATCATCTAGTGAATCCATATATATCATAAACTTATCACATACTCTTACTACATTTATATAGTCAAATATATTACTATAGTCGCTTAACCCTATTTTCCCCTTTATATCCATTCTGTAATTACACATGAAACTTGCACCTCATTTAAGATATTATCTCTAAATATAATTAGATATGTATATATAAAATTCCTTTTTAATATTAAAAATTTATATTAAAATATTAGTTACTACTATTAATTAAGTTTTATTTAAACACTTCAAAATAATATATAATTTCTCAAAAGATTTATATTACAAAAACTAAATTTTTATGCATTTCTACTTAATATACCAGTAAATTCTTTTATCATTTTACTTTTTACCCTGATTTATAAAAATAATACCTTGAATATTATTAATTTAACCACATTTTTTTCCTAGTATACATAAAAAGTGCTATCTTTCTATATTTAGATAGCACTTTTTATAAATCTTAAGCTTCCTTAGCTTCTCTCATCTTTTTAGCAGCTTCAATTATTTTAGTTATTTCTGTAGAAGGGACTTCTTCATATTTTTCAAAAGTCATACTAAAACTTCCTCTTGCTTGAGTTATTGAGCGCAGGTCAGTAGCATACTTAAACATTTCAGATAATGGAACCTCTGCAATAACTCTCTGATTCTTTCCATCAGGCTCCATCCCAACTACTCTTCCTCTCTTCTTATTGATATCCCCTATAACATCTCCCATATATTCGTCTGGAATAACTATCTCAGCTCTCATTACAGGCTCTAGAAGTATTGGCTTAGCATTCTCCATACCTTTCTTATACGCTAATGATGCAGCCACTTTAAATGCCATTTCTGAGGAGTCTACAGGGTGATATGAACCATCATGTAATGTAGCCTTAATTCCTATTACTGGATAACCGGCTAGTACACCTTTCTTTAAGCAATCTTTTAAGCCTTTTTCAACAGCAGGTATATAATTTCTAGGAACAACTCCTCCTACAACTTTATCAACAAACTCTAAATCGCTCTCTCCATCTCTTCTAGGTTCAAACTTAATTTTTACATCACCATATTGTCCATGCCCACCAGATTGCTTTTTATGCTTTCCTTGAACATCTGCATTCCCCTTTATTGTCTCTCTATATGGTACCTTAGGATCTTGAAGTTTTACATCAACTCCAAACTTACTTTTTAATTTACTAGCTAATACTTCTAAATGAGTTTCTCCAATTCCAGAAATTAATGTTTCTGCATTTTCTTTATCTCTAGAAACACTAAATGTTGGATCCTCATCCAAAAGCTTAGTAAGTCCTTGTGATATTTTCTCCTCATCTCCCTTACTCTTAGGTAAAATAGACATTGTCATAACTGGCTCTGGGAATTCAAAACTATTATATGAAACTTTGAAATTATTTTCGCATAAAGTATCACCAGTTACAGTATATTGAAGCTTAGTAACTGCACCTATATCACCAGCTGTAACCTTTTTAGTTTGTATCTGATTTTTACCTCTTAAGAAACATAAAGAGCCCACTTTTTCTATTTTACCATTCTTAGAATTTATAATTACCTTATCACTGGTTAATTCTCCTGTTTGAACCTTAAACATAGATAGCTTGCCTACAAACGGGTCTGCTATTGTCTTAAATACAAATGCAGAAAAAGGCATTTCACTATCAACTTTAACAGCTATCTCATCTTCATTGCTATCAGTAGCTATTTTAGACTCACTCATATTAGGAGATGGGAAATATCCTTTAATCGAAGATAGTAAACTTTGCATTCCGACAATTGACAAAGAACTTCCACACATAACCGGTGCTATATCTCCATTTTCAAAACCAATAGAAAATCCTTTATATATTTCATCTACTGTTAGCTCACCCTCTGAAAAATACTTATCTAAAAGCTCTTCATCAGTTTCAGCTACAGCTTCCATTACGTAAGTTCTATACTCTTCAACTTTATCCTTAATATCTTCAGGAACATCTATTTCTGTTATTTTACCTGTTTTGAATTCATACTCAAAAGCTTCTTGAGTTATTAAATTTACAATACCTCTAAAATTTCGTTCAGAACCTATTGGATATTGTGTTGGAATAGCTCCACTACCAAAAGTATGTCTTATATCTTCTAAAACTTTATCAAAATTAGAATTTTCTCTATCTAATTTATTTATAAAAAATGCTCTTGGTAATTTTTCTTTTTCACAACACTCCCATGCCTTTTCAGTACCAACTTGAATTCCAGTTACACCACAGACAGTTATAATAGCTGAATCCGCTGCCTTAACACCTTCTATTTGCTCACCAACAAAGTCAAAGTATCCTGGAGTATCTAATAAGTTAACCTTAATACCATTCCACTCAAATGGTACAACAGATAATGATAATGATATTCTTCTTTTCTTCTCTTCTTGATCATAGTCACTTATTGTATTTCCATCTTCACAAGTTCCTAATCTGTCAGTAGTGTTTGTATAGTAAAGTAAAGCTTCTGTTAATGCAGTTTTACCTGAATCACTATGTCCTATAATCCCTACATTTCTTAAATTCTCAATCTTATACTCTTTCATAATTTACACTACAGCATTATATCGTTTACATAATGATATATGCGTAGCCCCCACCACCTTTCTAGAAAAAATTAGTATTATCTTTATACTTATTTGGTCTTTAAATAGTGCTTTTAATAGGTTATTTAATTGTACAACTTTTGTTTTATATAATTTTAAATTAATAATAAGCAGCTTATATAAATAAATATATTCTTCTATATCTAAAATTATTATATTTTATTACTTATAAGCTTTTATATATTAAAAAATTATACTTCTAATTTAATTAATCTATTATATTATCGTTTAAATAATATAACTAAGTTAAGAAACTAATAATTTTATTTATATTATGAAAACCTCTAAAATAAATCTAATAAAAAGATTTTAACCTTATATTTAAATTTATTTATACTTTTATTATTCAACAATTAATTTAAAATTCCTTCATAATTAATAAATTACATACAAAAAAGAGTTATTAAAAAAGATATTGATATCTTCTTTAATAACTCTTTTAAAAAAATGGCTCCTCGAAGAGGACTCGAACCTCCAGCCTATCGGTTAACAGCCGAGTGCTCCACCATTGAGCTATCGAGGAACATTTGACCTGGCGACCACCTACTCTCCCACACAGTCTCCCGTGCAGTACCATCGGCTTCTAAAGGCTTAACCGTCGTGTTCGGAATGGGAACGGGTGTTACCCTAAAGAACATCATCACCAGATATTTAGAAAGATTGTTCTTTCAAAATTGCACATAATCAAATTTAATTTACTATAATTTGGTCAAGCCCTCGATCTATTAGTATCGGTCAGCTGAACATGTTACCATGCTTACACCCCCGACCTATCAACCTTGTGTTCTTCAAGGGATCTTACTAGCTTACGCTATGGGAAATCTCATCTTGAGGTTGGCTTCACGCTTAGATGCTTTCAGCGTTTATCCATTCCCGACTTAGCTACCCAGCTGTGCTCCTGGCGGAACAACTGGTACACCAGAGGTCAGTCCATCCCGGTCCTCTCGTACTAAGGACAGCTCCTCTCAAATTTCCTACGCCCGCGACGGATAGGGACCGAACTGTCTCACGACGTTCTGAACCCAGCTCGCGTGCCGCTTTAATGGGCGAACAGCCCAACCCTTGGGACCTACTTCAGCCCCAGGATGCGACGAGCCGACATCGAGGTGCCAAACCTCCCCGTCGATGTGGACTCTTGGGGGAGATCAGCCTGTTATCCCCGAGGTAGCTTTTATCCGTTGAGCGATGGCCCTCCCACGAGGTACCACCGGATCACTAAGCCCGACTTTCGTCCCTGCTCCACTTGTGGGTGTCGCAGTCAGGCTCCCTTCTGCCTTTGCACTCTTCGAACGATTTCCGACCGTTCTGAGGGAACCTTTGGGCGCCTCCGTTACTTTTTAGGAGGCGACCGCCCCAGTCAAACTGCCCACCTAACAATGTCCTGTGACCAGATTCATGGCCGCCAGTTAGAATTTCAGTACTGTCAGGGTGGTATCCCAAGGATGACTCCACTAAGGCTGACGCCCTAGTTTCCTAGTCTCCCACCTATCCTGTACAGACAATACCAAAACTCAATGCTAAGCTACAGTAAAGCTCTACGGGGTCTTTCCGTCCAATCGCGGGTAGCGAGCATCTTCACTCGCACTACAACTTCGCCGGATTTACAGTTGAGACAGTGCCCAAGTCATTACGCCATTCGTGCGGGTCAGAACTTACCTGACAAGGAATTTCGCTACCTTAGGACCGTTATAGTTACGGCCGCCGTTTACTGGGGCTTAAGTTCATACCTTCGCTTGCGCTAAGTATTCCCCTTAACCTTCCAGCACCGGGCAGGCGTCAGCCCCTATACATCAGCTTACGCTTTAGCAGAGACCTGTGTTTTTGCTAAACAGTTGCTTGGGCCTATTCTCTGCGGCCTACTCTCGTAGGCACCCCTTCTCGCGAACTTACGGGGTCAATTTGCCGAGTTCCTTAACTGTAATTCTTCCGCCGGCCTTAGGATTCTCTCCTCACCTACCTGTGTCGGTTTGCGGTACGGGCACTACTTCTCTCTCTAGACGCTTTTCTTGGCAGCGTGGAATCATGTACTTCGGTTCCGTGGAACCTTCCCCATCACACCTCAGCATTATGAAAGCGGATTTGCCTACTTTCACTGCCTAAGTGCTTAGACTAGCATCCAATAGCTAGCACACACTATCCTCCTGCGTCACGCCATCGATAATAACGATGGTAGTGGTACTGGAATATCAACCAGTTGTCCATCACCTACGCCTTTCGGCCTCGGCTTAGGTCCCGACTAACCCTCAGCGGACGAACCTTCCTGAGGAAACCTTAGGTTTTCGGCCTGTGGGATTCTCACCCACATCTCGCTACTGATGCCAACATTCTCACTCGTAATCAGTCCACCGCTCCTTACGGTACGACTTCAGCCCGATTACGACGCTCTCCTACCGCTTGAATTAAATTCAAGCCCGTAGCTTCGGTGGTAAGTTTAGCCCCGTTACATTTTCGGCGCAAGATCTCTCGACTAGTGAGCTATTACGCACTCTTTTAATGAGTGGCTGCTTCTAAGCCAACATCCTAGTTGTCTTAGAAATCTCACATCCTTTCCCACTTAACTTACACTTTGGGACCTTAGCTGACGATCTGGGCTGTTTCCCTTTTGACTACGGATCTTATCATTCGCAGTCTGACTGCCGAGCTCATAGTATGTGGCATTCGGAGTTTGATAAGGTTCGGTAAGCGCTATGCCCCCTAGCCCATTCAGTGCTCTACCTCCACTACTCATACTCGACGCTAGCCCTAAAGCTATTTCGGAGAGAACCAGCTATCTCCGGGTTCGATTGGAATTTCTCCGCTATCCACAGCTCATCCCATGCTTTTTCAACAGCAACGTGGTTCGGTCCTCCACGAGGTTTTACCCTCGCTTCAACCTGGCCATGGATAGGTCACCCGGTTTCGGGTCTACGGCATGCAACTAGTCGCCCTATTCAGACTCGGTTTCCCTTCGGCTCCGTACCTTAAGTACTTAACCTTGCTACATACCGTAACTCGTTGGCTCGTTCTACAAAAAGCACTTCATCACCCTCATAAGGGGCTTTGAACGGTTGTAGGCACACGGTTTCAGGTTCTATTTCACTCCCCTCCCGGGGTTCTTTTCACCTTTCCCTCACGGTACTGCTTCACTATCGGTCATCAGGTAGTATTTAGCCTTGGGAGGTGGTCCTCCCTGCTTCCCACAAGGTTTCACGTGTCTCGTGGTACTCTGGATCATAACTCGTGGTCTTCTCGTTTCACTTACAGGACTATTACCTTCTACGGTGGAGCTTTCCAGCTCTCTTCAGTTACAATAGCCTCCACTTTGATGCTATGTCCGCAACCCCGGAAACAAGTTTCCGGTTTGGGCTCTTTCCCTTTCGCTCGCCGCTACTAAGAAAATCGATTTTTCTTTCTCTTCCTCTAGGTACTTAGATGTTTCAGTTCCCTAGGTTACCCTCCATAAGCTATGTATTCACTTATGGATACATGGGGTTTCCCATGTGAGTTTCCTCATTCGGAAATCTTCGGATCTCAGACTATGTGCGTCTACCCGAAGCTTATCGCAGCTTATCACGTCCTTCATCGGCTCCTGATGCCAAGGCATTCACCATGCGCCCTTTGTAGCTTGACCTATATTAGTTATAGTTCTCATTTTACAAAGAATAGAAATTGGTTTGCCAATTTGGCTTTGTTGTTTTCTATAAATTAAATTATTATGTGCAATTTTCAAAGAACAATTTTGAGAGATAGTCTCTCAAAATTAAACAGAGATATTATCCAGATTCTTTTTATCATCTTAGTTATCCTAAGATGTATTCCTTAGAAAGGAGGTGATCCAGCCGCAGGTTCTCCTACGGCTACCTTGTTACGACTTCACCCCAATCGCTGACCCTACCTTCGGCCGCTGCCTCGCTTACGCGTTAGCTCACGGACTTCGGGTATTGCCAACTCTCATGGTGTGACGGGCGGTGTGTACAAGACCCGGGAACGTATTCACCGCGACATTCTGATTCGCGATTACTAGTAACTCCAGCTTCATGTAGGCGAGTTTCAGCCTACAATCCGAACTGAGACTGGTTTTAAAGTTTGGCTCCACCTCGCGGTATTGCATCTCTCTGTACCAGCCATTGTAGCACGTGTGTAGCCCTACACATAAGGGGCATGATGATTTGACGTCATCCCCACCTTCCTCCTGGTTAACCCAGGCAGTCTCGCTAGAGTCCTCAACTTAATGGTAGTAACTAACGACAAGGGTTGCGCTCGTTGCGGGACTTAACCCAACATCTCACGACACGAGCTGACGACAACCATGCACCACCTGTCACCTTGTCCCCGAAGGGATTTCCTCGATTAAGAGTAATGCAAGGGATGTCAAGTGTAGGTAAGGTTCTTCGCGTTGCTTCGAATTAAACCACATGCTCCGCTACTTGTGCGGGGCCCCGTCAATTCCTTTGAGTTTTAATCTTGCGACCGTACTCCCCAGGCGGAATACTTAATGCGTTAGCGGCGGCACGGAGGTGTTGAAACCCCCACACCTAGTATTCATCGTTTACGGCGTGGACTACCAGGGTATCTAATCCTGTTTGCTCCCCACGCTTTCGAGCCTCAGCGTCAGTTACAGTCCAGAGAGTCGCCTTCGCCACTGGTGTTCTTCCTAATCTCTACGCATTTCACCGCTACACTAGGAATTCCACTCTCCTCTCCTGCACTCTAGACAACCAGTTTGGAATGCAGCACCCAGGTTGAGCCCGGGTATTTCACATCCCACTTAATTGTCCGCCTACGCTCCCTTTACGCCCAGTAAATCCGGATAACGCTTGCCACCTACGTATTACCGCGGCTGCTGGCACGTAGTTAGCCGTGGCTTCCTCCTTGGGTACCGTCATTATCTTCCCCAAAGACAGAGCTTTACGATCCGAAAACCTTCATCACTCACGCGGCGTTGCTGCATCAGGGTTTCCCCCATTGTGCAATATTCCCCACTGCTGCCTCCCGTAGGAGTCTGGGCCGTGTCTCAGTCCCAATGTGGCCGATCACCCTCTCAGGTCGGCTACGCATCGTCGCCTTGGTAGGCCGTTACCCCACCAACTAGCTAATGCGCCGCGGGTCCATCTCATAGCGGATTGCTCCTTTGATTGAGTGATGATGCCATCTCTCAATGTTATGCGGTATTAATCTTCCTTTCGAAAGGCTATTCCACTCTATGAGGCAGGTTACCCACGTGTTACTCACCCGTCCGCCGCTAATCCGTTTCCCGAAGGAAACTTCATCGCTCGACTTGCATGTGTTAAGCACGCCGCCAGCGTTCATCCTGAGCCAGGATCAAACTCTCAATTTAAAAGTTTAATCTATACTCATATTACTTGTTAAAAGAATTGCTGGTTTATGTTAATATCTTCTGTTTAATTTTCAAAGACCATTTCTTCGTCGCCCTCAAGCGACTTTCTTAGTTTAACATCACTTAGAAACTTTGTCAACAACTTTTTTCAAAACTTTTAATTTGTTTTGTTAAGTTGTTTGCCGTGTCTCTTAGCGACGAGATTTATCTTACCATGTATATAACTATTCCTCCCATATATAACACCCATTTTATCTAATTATTCATTTATTACTCCATATTTCTTTATTTTACTACATTTATTTTATATTGATACACTAGGAATAGTTTAACCAGTATTATTTGTATATCTCTTCCATATATATACTTTAAATTATATTTTAATCTTTAAAATAATACTTTCCTAATAAATATCCTCATTTAATTTATATGTTCATACCCTTAGTTTACTTTTGAAATTTAATATAAAGCAAATATCCTACTATATTTTTTCTTCTATATTTTATGTTTTATCACTGTTTTTAAGCCATAAGTTAATTTAATACATTTATTATCAACTATTTTAAATATAAATCTATTTATTCACTTGAATATTTAAAATAGTTATTTGTGATTGTTTGAATTTCTTCTTTTTAAATACTATAATTTTTTTATACGAGTTCTTTTAAAGGAGGCTTTAATATGCCTAAAATAATTAAAAATGTACGTGAAGATTTATTAATTGAAGGGAAAAAGCAATTGTTATCCAATGGATATACTAATTTAAATATAAGAAATATTACTAAAGAGTGTAATATAGGTACAGGAACTTTTTATAACTACTTTAAAAATAAAGATAAGCTTGTCTCTGATATACTAACAACAGATTGGAATACAATATTATTTAAATCTAACCAAATTGTTGATGCCGATATTTCCTTCAAAGCTAAAATTGAGATTATATCTGATAATATAAATGAATTTTTAACTAATTACCGCCATATATTTTCAGAAATGGCTAAGCATTCATCTAAAAATCATAAAATTATAGATCCAATGTATGATGTTATTAGAAGGATTATAAATATTCATATAAAAATAGGTGAAATAAATCCACCTATTTCATCTAGTAAATTTTCATTTTTTATTTTAAATAATCTTATTTTAATATCTAGATCAGAACTTACATTAAATGATTTATTTTTACTTTTAAATATTTAAAAAGAGCTATAAGTATTCAAATAATACTTATAGCTCTTTTTCATTTTATCTCAATCTATTTTAATATCCTACTAATTAAATTAATTTTTTCATCTGACTAGCTAGAGGATCTGCTAAAGTTCCCATAATAACTTGAACATTCTTTCCATCTAACTTCATTATTCCACTAGCTCCTGCTTTCTTAAGAGCTGCTTCATCTATTATTGAAGCATCTTTTAATGTTAATCTTAATCTAGTTATACAGTTATCTAAAACTTCTATATTTTCTTTACCACCAAGTGCAGCTAAAACAACTTCCGCCTTTTCTGCTAATGTTCCACCCTTTGATGGGTTGTTACCTGCTTTTGATACAGTTCCATTAGAAGGTGTTCCTTCATTATCATCATCAAAGTCATCTTCTCTACCAGGAGTTTTTAAATCAAACTTCTTAATAAAGAAAACAAATAAGAAATAGTAAATTACAAATGCCACAGCACCCATTATTAATAACATTAATTGATTTTGTCCTTTACCAAAGTATAGGATGTAGTCAAGTAATCCACCTGAGAAACTAAATGCTAAGTGAACATTCAGCGCATAAGCTACCGCTAGTGATATACCAGTTAGTATTGCATGTATAAAGTAAAGTACTGGTGATAAGAACATGAATGCAAATTCTATTGGCTCTGTAATACCAGTTATAAATGCTGTTAATGCTAATGATAAGAACATACCACCTACAACTGCTTTATTTTTCTTTTTAGCACACATATACATTGCTAAACAAGCTGCTGGTAAACCAAACATCATTATTGGATAGAAACCTGCTGTATAAACCCCTGCTGTTGGATCTCCAGCTAAGTATCTTGTAATATCTCCAGTTGCTATTTGTCCTGAAACTGGATCTGTAAAGCTTCCTAATTGGAACCAAATTACTGTATTCATAACATGATGTAATCCAATTGGAATTAATAATCTGTTTAAGAATCCATATATACCTGCTCCTAAAGCACCTGCTGCAACCATTATGTTAGCAAACCCATCTAGACCTGCTTGGAATGTTGGCCAAGTATATCCAAAGAATATTCCTAAAAATACACATACTGCTGAAGTTACTATTGGAACAAATCTCTTTCCTCCAAAGAACCCTAAGAACTGAGGAACTTGAATATCTTTGAATTTATTATATAAAAGACCTCCTGTAACTCCGGCTACAACTCCACCGAAAGCTCCCATATTTATTGATGGATCAAAGGCTTTTGCGACGCCATTCATAACTAAAAGTCCTAAAAGACCAGCTAGTCCTCCAACCCCGTTATTTTCTTCTGCAAGCCCAAATCCTATACCTACAGCAAAAAGCATTGCCATATTTTCACCAAAGGCAGCTCCACCAGCAGCCTTAAGCCAAGGAATGTTTAATAAGTCAGCATCTCCAAGTCTTAGTAATAAACCTAATGCAGGCATTACTGCGATAGGAACCATTAATGATTTACCTATTCTTTGAAGAAAACCTAAAACTTTTGAACCTTTTTTAGTACTCATATAATTTCCTCCTTATAAGTTTTTCTTTGCTTATTAAGCTCTTTTGTCTTTTCTTTAAAGTCTTTTTACTAAACTTTAAGGCATTCTAATTTTATCATTAATTCCTTATAAATAATATGTATTTATTCCCTTTTTTTGAATGCCTATATAAAATTTCTTATGTTAATTAAATTTTGCATACAAAAAATTTAATTTAATAAGAATTCTTATATAGATATTCACTTTTTTAATTTTATATTAGTATATCCACCTTAAATAGTTATATCTCACCTAAAACAAATGTGTTATCAAATAAATTTATGATAAACTCGAAAAAATAACATAAAAAAAGCTGAAAAGAACATAGTATATTCTTTTCAGCTAATGCCCAAATTTAAATGGTTACACGCTTAAATTATTCTCTTAATATATTATTTAAAATGTTTACATTTTCATAATACTATAAGTTTTTTTTAATGTCAACTTAAAATATAAAGAATAGATTAATAAAAATATCAAAATAAACTTCAAGTAATTTAATACTAATTAGTATAATATTACAAAATTTCAAATGATATTGTATAACAATAGTATTGACTTATAAATTCAAAGACTATATAATATAAATATAACATGTTACTGTTAAATCAGGCATAAGTTTTAGCGGACTTATGCCTGTTTTTTTATATTGGATTCTATATATAGAAAGGATGTGAATTTCTTAACTTAAAGAGTGAGTTAAGAAAATAAATATGTTTGGATTTTTTAAAAAAGACTTAAAATTAGTTGCTCCTGCAACTGGAAAAACTATCGATTTAGCACAAGTACCAGATCAAGTTTTCGCTGAGAAAATGGCTGGAGACGGAGTTGCAATAGAAGTAACTGGTGATACAATAGTTGCTCCTGCTGATGGAGAATTATCATTAGTATTCAAAACTAACCATGCTTTTGCTATGACTTTAAGCAATGGAGTTGAGTTATTAGTACACGTTGGAATAGATACAGTTTCTCTTGAAGGAGAAGGATTCGAAAGATTAACTGAGCCAGGACAACAAGTTAAAGCTGGTACACCAATATTAAAAATAGACAGAGATTTCATATTAGGAAAAGGATTAAAACTACATACTCCTGTTTTAATCACTAACCCAGATATAGTAAAAGAAATGAAGCCTGTTATAGGTCAATCAGTTACTGTAGGAAATGATACTGTTTTAACTTATAAAGTAAAATAATAAAAAGCTGACCATTGGTCAGCTTTTTGTTTATATATTATTCTTCTTTTCTTATTCTTTCAACATGTAACGCTAAATAGCCAATTTCATCCTCTGTTACATCCAATCCAAAATCTTCATTTATTGCTTTAGCTATTTCTATAGCAACTTTATATGATTTCTTATACTTAATCTTAATTATATAAAGTAAATCATTCTTTATTGGTGTATTATTTAAAAGCCTCTCTATAGCAAACCTCAAATGCCCAACAAATCTAGCATAAGATAATGAAGCCCTGTCAACTTCTATGTCTAGCATATCTTCAATATATTCAACAGCTGTATTAGCTATATATGTGTACTTTATTGTATTAGATACTTTACCAGTAGTTCGTGCTGAATGTATATGCATAGCAATAAATCCAATTTCATCATCAACAATATCTATTCCTGTAAATTTCTCAAGTTTTCTCACCATTACAGTAGCTAATTCAAATTCTTTAGGATATAAAGTTTCTATTTCAACTAAAAATGGATTTCTAAGTATTTCTCCATTCTTCATTCTTTTAATAGCAAAAGAAATATGATCTATAAGGCCTATATGAATATTTTCATTTAACTCTGAATTGAAAGCAGTTGCAACCTCTAAAATTAACTCCTCACAGAAAGCTATAAACTCTTTATCATTATTTCCTATTAATCTTCTAAAGTTAACTATATTAGACTCATCCTGTATAGTAAATATTTTCTCTACTTCAGTACCAATAGGAATAATTGATTCCTTTTTATATTTGAATCCTATTCCCTTAGAGAATAATATTACTTCTTTATCATCATCATTAACTAAAACAATATTATTGTTAAAAGCCTTATTAACCTCATATATTTTTTCGGTTCTTTTACTCATAATAATCTCCTTATACCATTTGACTACCATATTATAATTATCGTTAAATCAAATTTTGAATAATAATTATACTGTATATATTATAACCATGTCTATATCTGTTTACATACCAATTATATATTAAAACAAGTTCTTTTACTAATAAAATTATTATTAATATATCAAAGATTATATATTAATCTCAATAAAAAATATTTTTTTGTATACAAAAAAACCTCTCTTCAATAAGAGAGGTTTTGGTGATCTGCCAGGGAATCGAACCCTGGACACCGTGATTAAAAGTCACGTGCTCTACCGACTGAGCTAGCAAATCATATGGACCTGGCGACCACCTACTCTCCCACACAGTCTCCCGTGCAGTACCATCGGCTTCTAAAGGCTTAACCGTCGTGTTCGGAATGGGAACGGGTGTTACCCTAAAGAACATCATCACCAGATATTTAGAAAGATTGTTCTTTCAAAATTGCACATAATCAAATTTAATTTACTATAATTTGGTCAAGCCCTCGATCTATTAGTATCGGTCAGCTGAACATGTTACCATGCTTACACCCCCGACCTATCAACCTTGTGTTCTTCAAGGGATCTTACTAGCTTACGCTATGGGAAATCTCATCTTGAGGTTGGCTTCACGCTTAGATGCTTTCAGCGTTTATCCATTCCCGACTTAGCTACCCAGCTGTGCTCCTGGCGGAACAACTGGTACACCAGAGGTCAGTCCATCCCGGTCCTCTCGTACTAAGGACAGCTCCTCTCAAATTTCCTACGCCCGCGACGGATAGGGACCGAACTGTCTCACGACGTTCTGAACCCAGCTCGCGTGCCGCTTTAATGGGCGAACAGCCCAACCCTTGGGACCTACTTCAGCCCCAGGATGCGACGAGCCGACATCGAGGTGCCAAACCTCCCCGTCGATGTGGACTCTTGGGGGAGATCAGCCTGTTATCCCCGAGGTAGCTTTTATCCGTTGAGCGATGGCCCTCCCACGAGGTACCACCGGATCACTAAGCCCGACTTTCGTCCCTGCTCCACTTGTGGGTGTCGCAGTCAGGCTCCCTTCTGCCTTTGCACTCTTCGAACGATTTCCGACCGTTCTGAGGGAACCTTTGGGCGCCTCCGTTACTTTTTAGGAGGCGACCGCCCCAGTCAAACTGCCCACCTAACAATGTCCTGTGACCAGATTCATGGCCGCCAGTTAGAATTTCAGTACTGTCAGGGTGGTATCCCAAGGATGACTCCACTAAGGCTGACGCCCTAGTTTCCTAGTCTCCCACCTATCCTGTACAGACAATACCAAAACTCAATGCTAAGCTACAGTAAAGCTCTACGGGGTCTTTCCGTCCAATCGCGGGTAGCGAGCATCTTCACTCGCACTACAACTTCGCCGGATTTACAGTTGAGACAGTGCCCAAGTCATTACGCCATTCGTGCGGGTCAGAACTTACCTGACAAGGAATTTCGCTACCTTAGGACCGTTATAGTTACGGCCGCCGTTTACTGGGGCTTAAGTTCATACCTTCGCTTGCGCTAAGTATTCCCCTTAACCTTCCAGCACCGGGCAGGCGTCAGCCCCTATACATCAGCTTACGCTTTAGCAGAGACCTGTGTTTTTGCTAAACAGTTGCTTGGGCCTATTCTCTGCGGCCTACTCTCGTAGGCACCCCTTCTCGCGAACTTACGGGGTCAATTTGCCGAGTTCCTTAACTGTAATTCTTCCGCCGGCCTTAGGATTCTCTCCTCACCTACCTGTGTCGGTTTGCGGTACGGGCACTACTTCTCTCTCTAGACGCTTTTCTTGGCAGCGTGGAATCATGTACTTCGGTTCCGTAGAACCTTCCCCATCACACCTCAGCATTATGAAAGCGGATTTGCCTACTTTCACTGCCTAAGTGCTTAGACTAGCATCCAATAGCTAGCACACACTATCCTCCTGCGTCACGCCATCGATAATAACGATGGTAGTGGTACTGGAATATCAACCAGTTGTCCATCACCTACGCCTTTCGGCCTCGGCTTAGGTCCCGACTAACCCTCAGCGGACGAACCTTCCTGAGGAAACCTTAGGTTTTCGGCCTGTGGGATTCTCACCCACATCTCGCTACTGATGCCAACATTCTCACTCGTAATCAGTCCACCGCTCCTTACGGTACGACTTCAGCCCGATTACGACGCTCTCCTACCGCTTGAATTAAATTCAAGCCCGTAGCTTCGGTGGTAAGTTTAGCCCCGTTACATTTTCGGCGCAAGATCTCTCGACTAGTGAGCTATTACGCACTCTTTTAATGAGTGGCTGCTTCTAAGCCAACATCCTAGTTGTCTTAGAAATCTCACATCCTTTCCCACTTAACTTACACTTTGGGACCTTAGCTGACGATCTGGGCTGTTTCCCTTTTGACTACGGATCTTATCATTCGCAGTCTGACTGCCGAGCTCATAGTATGTGGCATTCGGAGTTTGATAAGGTTCGGTAAGCGCTATGCCCCCTAGCCCATTCAGTGCTCTACCTCCACTACTCATACTCGACGCTAGCCCTAAAGCTATTTCGGAGAGAACCAGCTATCTCCGGGTTCGATTGGAATTTCTCCGCTATCCACAGCTCATCCCATGCTTTTTCAACAGCAACGTGGTTCGGTCCTCCACGAGGTTTTACCCTCGCTTCAACCTGGCCATGGATAGGTCACCCGGTTTCGGGTCTACGGCATGCAACTAGTCGCCCTATTCAGACTCGGTTTCCCTTCGGCTCCGTACCTTAAGTACTTAACCTTGCTACATACCGTAACTCGTTGGCTCGTTCTACAAAAAGCACTTCATCACCCTCATAAGGGGCTTTGAACGGTTGTAGGCACACGGTTTCAGGTTCTATTTCACTCCCCTCCCGGGGTTCTTTTCACCTTTCCCTCACGGTACTGCTTCACTATCGGTCATCAGGTAGTATTTAGCCTTGGGAGGTGGTCCTCCCTGCTTCCCACAAGGTTTCACGTGTCTCGTGGTACTCTGGATCATAACTCGTGGTCTTCTCGTTTCACTTACAGGACTATTACCTTCTACGGTGGAGCTTTCCAGCTCTCTTCAGTTACAATAGCCTCCACTTTGATGCTATGTCCACAACCCCGGAAACAAGTTTCCGGTTTGGGCTCTTTCCCTTTCGCTCGCCGCTACTAAGAAAATCGATTTTTCTTTCTCTTCCTCTAGGTACTTAGATGTTTCAGTTCCCTAGGTTACCCTCCATAAGCTATGTATTCACTTATGGATACATGGGGTTTCCCATGTGAGTTTCCTCATTCGGAAATCTTCGGATCTCAGACTATGTGCGTCTACCCGAAGCTTATCGCAGCTTATCACGTCCTTCATCGGCTCCTGATGCCAAGGCATTCACCATGCGCCCTTTGTAGCTTGACCTATATTAGTTATAGTTCTCATTTTACAAAGAATAGAAATTGGTTTGCCAATTTGGCTTTGTTGTTTTCTATAAATTAAATTATTATGTGCAATTTTCAAAGAACAATTTTGAGAGATAGTCTCTCAAAATTAAACAGAGATATTATCCAGATTCTTTTTATCATCTTAGTTATCCTAAGATGTATTCCTTAGAAAGGAGGTGATCCAGCCGCAGGTTCTCCTACGGCTACCTTGTTACGACTTCACCCCAATCGCTGACCCTACCTTCGGCCGCTGCCTCGCTTACGCGTTAGCTCACGGACTTCGGGTATTGCCAACTCTCATGGTGTGACGGGCGGTGTGTACAAGACCCGGGAACGTATTCACCGCGACATTCTGATTCGCGATTACTAGTAACTCCAGCTTCATGTAGGCGAGTTTCAGCCTACAATCCGAACTGAGACTGGTTTTAAAGTTTGGCTCCACCTCGCGGTATTGCATCTCTCTGTACCAGCCATTGTAGCACGTGTGTAGCCCTACACATAAGGGGCATGATGATTTGACGTCATCCCCACCTTCCTCCTGGTTAACCCAGGCAGTCTCGCTAGAGTCCTCAACTTAATGGTAGTAACTAACGACAAGGGTTGCGCTCGTTGCGGGACTTAACCCAACATCTCACGACACGAGCTGACGACAACCATGCACCACCTGTCACCTTGTCCCCGAAGGGATTTCCTCGATTAAGAGTAATGCAAGGGATGTCAAGTGTAGGTAAGGTTCTTCGCGTTGCTTCGAATTAAACCACATGCTCCGCTACTTGTGCGGGGCCCCGTCAATTCCTTTGAGTTTTAATCTTGCGACCGTACTCCCCAGGCGGAATACTTAATGCGTTAGCGGCGGCACGGAGGTGTTGAAACCCCCACACCTAGTATTCATCGTTTACGGCGTGGACTACCAGGGTATCTAATCCTGTTTGCTCCCCACGCTTTCGAGCCTCAGCGTCAGTTACAGTCCAGAGAGTCGCCTTCGCCACTGGTGTTCTTCCTAATCTCTACGCATTTCACCGCTACACTAGGAATTCCACTCTCCTCTCCTGCACTCTAGACAACCAGTTTGGAATGCAGCACCCAGGTTGAGCCCGGGTATTTCACATCCCACTTAATTGTCCGCCTACGCTCCCTTTACGCCCAGTAAATCCGGATAACGCTTGCCACCTACGTATTACCGCGGCTGCTGGCACGTAGTTAGCCGTGGCTTCCTCCTTGGGTACCGTCATTATCTTCCCCAAAGACAGAGCTTTACGATCCGAAAACCTTCATCACTCACGCGGCGTTGCTGCATCAGGGTTTCCCCCATTGTGCAATATTCCCCACTGCTGCCTCCCGTAGGAGTCTGGGCCGTGTCTCAGTCCCAATGTGGCCGATCACCCTCTCAGGTCGGCTACGCATCGTCGCCTTGGTAGGCCGTTACCCCACCAACTAGCTAATGCGCCGCGGGTCCATCTCATAGCGGATTGCTCCTTTGATTGAGTGATGATGCCATCTCTCAATGTTATGCGGTATTAATCTTCCTTTCGAAAGGCTATTCCACTCTATGAGGCAGGTTACCCACGTGTTACTCACCCGTCCGCCGCTAATCCGTTTCCCGAAGGAAACTTCATCGCTCGACTTGCATGTGTTAAGCACGCCGCCAGCGTTCATCCTGAGCCAGGATCAAACTCTCAATTTAAAAGTTTAATCTATACTCATATTACTTGTTAAAAGAATTGCTGGTTTATGTTAATATCTTCTGTTTAATTTTCAAAGACCATTTCTTCGTCGCCCTCAAGCGACTTTCTTAGTTTAACATCACTTAGAAACTTTGTCAACAACTTTTTTCAAAACTTTTAATTTGTTTTGTTAAGTTGTTTGCCGTGTCTCTTAGCGACGAGATTTATCTTACCACGTATATAACTATTCCACTATTATATAACATCTATTTTGGTTAATTAATCCTTTCTTTCTCCATTTTACAACTAATTTCTCTATTTTTCTTATATTGATACGCCTGGTTTTATGTACGCTATATAAATACCATTAAAATACAATATAGTTATATTTATAAATATACAATACTAAAATACTAAGTGTAATTTACTAATTTCTATTAAAATACCCCCAATTCACCCTCCCCTTACCTACTCAATAGAGCATATAAATAAACTTTTATATAATTCATTTGCTTAATATGCCTAAAGTAAATGCTATAGTTTGTTTAAAAGTATAATTAATAACCTATTATAAGCAATGATAAAAATACCTTTATCAATTTACTTGTAACTGTACTTTACCCTTATATCAAAGTAGATTCTCTGTTGTACTGTTTCCTCTTCTTATATTGATACAAGAAATTTCTAATATAATAATAGATGTAGAATAAATCACTCACTAAATTAATGATTTATTCTACACCTATAAAAGTACATTACTATATACACTACATATTTCTTTTTCTAATCTTATATAGTATATCCATAAAATTATATCGCTTATCAAAAACTATATTAAAATTATCATAGATACTAATCTATTATCAAATCTTCTATCTAATTCATTATTGCTAAAATCATTGTGATTGATGACCTATTAAATATACATTAATGATCTCCACACCAAAAACTGAAGCAATCTGTCTTATTCCCAACTTATTAAATGAACATATATTAATAATCTCCTCTTCAATATAATGAATATGACTAGTCACCTTTTTTAAAATAAAGAAAAGGTCTGAACAATACAATATCTTTCTATATATGTATACAAATTAAAACCTAACCAAGCACCACATATTATTATTGGAATAATATATCTCTTTTTGTGTTTATTCTTAAAATATACAATTCCATATACAAAACCAAACAAAGGAATCAAATATGCTACTATTATATATCCACAAATAAGCCCTATTAAGAGTAAAGCAAATAATCCTTCCCCTATATCAGATGATGAATAAATTATATATACTACATTTGATATAACAGTAATTAATAATAATATTATTACTGTAATTAAAAATCTTAAATTTATTTTCTTTAAATAATTAAATTTATCCTTAATTTCCTTACTTTCATTATCTATATTAAAGCTAGCATTCAATATTTCATACTCTTTCCTGCAACACTCACAATTATCAATATGCTCTTTTACTAACCTTGTTCCCTCGACACTCAATATATTTTCAGTGTAACCAGATAATAGATCCCTAACTATTTCGCATGATATCTTATCATCCATACAATATATACCTCCTCTAAAAATCATATAAGAGAAATGTATCTCAAATACTCATATCTAATAAATAAGTTTAGTATTAAATATACAACTATAATTAGTAACCATATAAAGATTACATTTGAAATATCATAAACTTCACTTCTATAAGAAGTTTTCTTCCATATCCAACTCACTAATAATGCAATCATCGGTATTGTGTAAGCACCTATTTTATAAAATAGCAATATCCCAAGAGTTTCAGAAGCTCCACTAAATACACTTTCAGCATTATCAAGCATAGTTGATACACTTATACAGATTCCACTGATTACTATAGCTAAAATAAACAATACTACAATTTTCTTTTTAAAATTCTCTAAAGCTTTTAACTCACTATTTTTATTATTATTGCTATTTTCTTTAATGATTCTCTCATATTCCTTTCTGCAGATTTTACATTCATCTAAATGTTCTTTAACATACTTATTAGTTTCTTCACTTCCAAGACCATCAATATATGTCGGCAACAAATCTCTAATTATGCTGCAAGATACTTCTTCCTTCATCTTCTAACCTCCTAATAACCTTAGATTTTCCTCTATAATACGTAACTCTGGCCCAATTTTCTGTTCTTTCTAAAATCTCACCAATTTCCTTAAAACTTAAATCTCCAGTTAACCTAAGATACATAACTTCCTTATAAGGATCATCCATTGCTTGTATCATTTTATATATACTTTTTTTATTTTCATTTGATACAATTAGCTCTTCTACATTACCTATGCTTACCTTTATATTTTCATCAAAGGATGTCTTAACTATCTTTCCTCTTTTATTCCACTCTTGATATAAAAGATGTTTAGCGATTTGACAAAGCCATACCGACATTTTGCATTCCCCATTATATCTATGAATTGATTTAATAGCTTTAAGAAATGTTTCTTGTGTTAATTCTTCTGCCAACTCCCTATCCTTCGTATAACTATATAAAAAACCATATACAACCTTAGAATTCTCCTTATATATTTCTCCAATAGCTTTCACAATTTCACCTCCTACAATATATATCCACTTATTCCTACTTTCGTTACATAAAAATAAAAAAATTTATTTAAACTTCATATCATGTTATAAATCTTTTCTTCAAACATAGAAAATCTCAATACCCTTTCTCAGGATATTGTACCATTTTAACCCATAACATTTTATCTTCATATTCTTATACACAAATAAAAACACTCCTTTAAAGCAAACTAAAGTTTTATCCTAATCAACCTACACTTAAAATAAAGCAAAAAAAAGATAGCCTAAGGATTTATCCCTAAGCTATCAAATTCGCCTAAACTATATCATATATCTTATTTTAATTTCTATTTATTAGCCAATCATTATTGGTGCTCCAGGTCCAAGTGGTAACTTGAGTATGAACCATACCATTAATAAGATTGTCCATCCTATTAGTAAGAATACTGAGTATGGAACCATTGTTGATATCATTGTTCCTATACCTGACTCTTTATCATACTTCTCACTAAATGATACTATTAATGCAAAGTAAGTCATTAATGGAGATATAATGTTTGTTGTTGAGTCTCCGATTCTATAAGCCATCTGAGTCATTTCCGGACTTAATCCTACACCCATTAACATAGGTACGAATATTGGTGCCATAATTGCCCATTTAGCTGAAGCTGATCCCATGAATAAGTTTATAAATGCTGTTACAAGTATAAATCCTATTAATAGAGGAATACCGTTTATTCCTGAAGCTTCTAAGAAGTCTGCTCCCTTAACAGCTATTACTGTTCCTAAGTTTGATTTTCCAAAGTAAGCTACGAACTGAGCTGCGAAGAATACTAATACTATATATCCTCCCATTGTTGACATTGTCTTACTCATTTCAGCAACTATATCTTTATCACTCTTTATTTTACCTGCTCCTATTCCATATCCTACTCCTGCTAGTAAAAATACAAAAGCTATTGAAACTACTATTGAGTTCATGAAAGGAGAAGTTAATATTTCACCTGTTTCTGGATTTCTTAAAATTCCGTTTGCTGGTACAACTAAAGCTCCTATTATTACTATACCTACTAAAGCAAATATTCCTGCAAATTTTAATCCTCTCTTCTCTTTCTTATCAAGAGGCTTCATTGCATCTTCATCGCCTTCTATTAAAGCACCTTTATATTTACCTAATCTAGGTTCTACTATTTTCTCAGTAACTAAAGTACCTATTACAGTTATTACTATTGTTGATGCCATTATGAAATACCAGTTTGATACTGGAGATACTGAATAAGTTGGATCTATCATTTTAGCTCCTTCAGTTGTCATTCCTGATAATAATGCATCTACTGGTCCTGGGAAGAAGTTTGCACTAAATCCACCTGATACACCGGCAAAAGCTGCTGCTATACCAGCTAGTGGATGTCTTCCACAACTCATAAATATTACTGCTCCAAGTGGTACAAGTACAACGTAACCTGCATCAGAAGCTATACTAGACATTACCCCTGCAAAAACTACTACTACTGTAACTAAGCTCTTTGGAGTTTTTAAAACTAATCTTCTTAAAGCTGTTCCTATAAGTCCTGTTCCTTCTGCAACTCCTACCCCAAGCATTGCGACCAAAACAGTTCCTAAAGCTGCGAAACTAGTAAAATTAGTTATTAATGATTCAAATATATATCTTATTCCATCTGGAGTTAATAAACTCTGAATTGAAACTGTTATATCTTTTATTTCATTTGTAGCTCTATCAATTCCTTCATAAGTAACAGATACTCCATTAAAAACATGAGATAAAACTACTATACCTATGCATAAGATTACGAAAATCGTAGCTGGGTGTGGTAACTTATTTCCTACTGTTTCAATGAAACCAAGAATACCGCCTTTTTTCTGTTTAACTTCATTTTTAACTTTCATATATGTTTGCCCCCCTTTTTAATACTTTAATACTTTTTCAATTCTATAGTTATAATTCCATTAATAATAAAATCTGTTTTTTAATTATCTTGTAATTTATTATATCATTTATTGTTAATATTTCAATATTATCATATTTATATAACATAATGTTAATATTTAGGTAGTGTGCTTAATGATTTACTCTATTTAATCAAATGAAGTATTTACAACACTTTAAGTGTATTTCACAGAAAAACACATGCACTTTTATCGTTCAAATTTTATTAACATGTATTTTAATAAAATAATACCAACTATTTCTCAAAATAATTTTATTACATTAAATAATACATAATACTTTTAAAACATTTAAATATGTAAAAAATTGTTTAGAAACTATTAGTTATTGGAATAATTAATGTTACAATAATACTTAGTATGAAATTTATTAAAAAGGGGGGATTTTCATAGATTACACAACTTTTCTGCTTTATACAGCACTTATAATTAATGTAATTTTATCTGTAGTAGTTGTTGTATTAGAAAGAAAGCAACCTGAAAAGACAATAGCCTGGCTACTAATTCTAACTTTACTACCTCCAATAGGATTAATACTATATATATTCTTAGGACGTAACTGGAAAAGAAATAAGCTTAATGATAGAATAAATCCTCAAGTTAAAGATTTAATTAGCCCTATATTAGATGAATATCCAAAAAAGCAGTATGTTTCTCTTATGGAACTATTAGCTTTTAATAGTGATTCACCTATATTCATAAATAATGACATAAAGATATATAAAGATGGAAATGAAAAATTTAAAGACTTAAAAGCAGAGCTTCTTAAAGCAAAGCACCATATACATCTTGAATATTACATAGTTAATAGTGATGAACTAGGAAATGAGATAAAGGATATTTTAATCAAAAAATCTTTAGAAGGTGTCAAAGTTAGATTTATTATAGATAAGGTTGGTGCAAATAAACTTAAAAGAAGTTATGTTAAAGAACTAAGAAAAGCTGGTGTATCAGTTGTGATTTACTCTTACTTCTTAGCACCTCTTCTTAAAGCAATAAATACTCAGATAAACTATAGAAACCATAGAAAAATAGTTGTTATTGATGGTCAAGTAGGATTCTTAGGCGGAATAAACATAGGTGATGAATATCTAGGTAAAAACAAAAAGTTTGGCTATTGGAGAGATACTCATATTATGGTTAAAGGTGATTTTGTACTAGCTCTTCAAGCAGTATTTTTAGATGACTTTATAACTATAGAAAAAGCTAATAATAGTACATATACATTTTATGATAAAGAATTCTCAGAATACTTTCCTGAAAAGACAATTGCCAAAGAAAGAGTTCTTATGCAATTAGTTAAAAGTGGACCTGACTCAACCTTCCCTGCAATAATGCAGAGTATTTTAAAAATGATTATGACTGCAAGAAAGAATATCTATATAACTACTCCATACTTTGTTCCTCCATCTAGTATTATAGAAGCTCTTAGAATAGCATCACTTAGTGGAGTTGATGTAAAAATAATATTCCCAGAAAAATCTGACCACTTCATGGTAAATAAGGCTTCAAAAAGCTATTTAGCAGAACTTATGGACTGTGGCATAGAAGTTTACTTTTATGATAAAAAATCTTTTGTGCATGCAAAGACAATGACAATCGATGGTGAAATTTGTACTTTAGGAACCGCAAATATGGACATACGTAGCTTTGAACTTAATTACGAAATAAATACAGTTATATATGATGATAAGATAACGGCTAAGTTAGATGAATTATTCTATGAAGATTTAATTAAATGTAGACATTATAAAATTGAAGAATATGAAAAGACAACAAAGTTTGATAAATTCATAGAAGGAGTTACAAGAATATTCTCGTCTTTACTTTAAATAAAAAAGTTTCTCTATATAATATAAATTATATAAAGAAACTTTTTTGATATTTAAAGATATATTTGAGGCTTTATCTTTTATTTACTAATTCCTATGAGATAACATATTTTTAATATAAATAACCATCATCCCAAAGGTTCCTCCTGATGTATCTATTAAGACATCTGTAAACTGTCCACTTCTTCCATCTACAAATAATTGATGGAATTCATCACTACAAGCATACCCAAATACTATCATTAATGAATATATATATCCTAGTTTACTTTTAACATAGAATCTTATAACATTGAATACTAATAAGTATAGAATCATATATTCAGTAAAATGAGCACCCTTTCTTATGACAAACGTTGCTAAGTCACCAAACTTACTTAAGTCTAAGCCTAGCATATTCATCAATACAACCACAAAATCACTTTGTTTAGAAGATACCTCTCCTGGTTGATTAGACATGAAGAATATAAAAACCATCCATAGTAACATAAGCACCCATGCAATTATCTTTTTCCTTTTATTATCCATAGCATCTCCTCTTAAACTTATTCTATATAAATTAATTTAAATGATGCTATACTTTATTGCAAGCTTAGATTATATTAGGCTTGCTCAAAACCATAGGACAGTAATCAAGACCAACTATTTTCTCGTCATCTCTAACTACAGCAGCCTTGTCAGTTATTATCTTATCCAAATGAGCACTCTCCCCAATTACAGTCTCTTGCATTATAATACAATTTTTGATAACTGCATCAGGTCCTACATATACTCTTCTTCCAACTATACAATTTTCAATTTTTCCTTCAATATATGAACCATTCGCTATTATAGAATTAGTTACATTACTATTCTTAGTATAGTGTGTTGGTCCCTCATCTCTAGATTTAGTATATATAGGAGCATTCTCTATAAACAACTCCTTATAAACCTCTTCATCTAATAAATCCATATTAGCTTTATAATAAGCTTTTAATGAATTTACACAACTTAAATATCCTTTAAATTCAAATCCACCAACTTTTAACTCATCTAAGCTATCGTTTAAATAGTTCTTGAATTTTCTGTGTGAGCCTTGTCTTATACATTCATATATTATTTCAATAAGAAGATCTGTTCTTAATATATACATTTCCATGCTTATATTAGCTTCCTCATCTCTTCCTAGATTTTTCCCTACACTTTTAATCAATCCATTGCTTGTAAGATTTAAAACATCACACTCAATGAAGTCTGAATCAGCATAATCAATATGCTTATAAACTACTGTTACATCATTATCATTCTTTTTATGGAACTCTAAAACTTCCTTTAAGTCTATATTACAAATCATATATGAAGGAGCTATTAAAACATACTCTCTTCTACTTTTAGTTAAGAAATCTAAATTTTCATAAAGATTTGTTATATCATCATAGTATGGTTCTCTCTCACCAAAGTTAAATACTCTTAAACCATCTCTCTTTCTGTGTAAATCCCAAGGTCTACCATTAGTTAAATGATCTACTAATGAACGTGACTTATTCTTTGTTAAAATTCCTAATGATTCAATACCTGCATTTGTCATATTAGAAAGTATAAAATCAACTACTCTATACCTACCAGCAATAGGTACAGCTGCTAACGGTCTATTCTTAACAAGCTCACCCATTCTACTTTCATTCTCATCTAAGTTTATTATACCTATGCAATTATTCATAAACTCTCCCCCTCGCACATACCATTGCTTACTTTACCATAGCACATTCTTCAATTACTTCTTTATTTGCTACAACTACTTCTTTTGATGCAATTACTGCTATCTCTTCACCATTACCAACTCTACAATTTTCACCTACTATAGCCTCACTACCTATGATAGCTTTTTCTATAACAACACCATCATTAATTCTAGTATTAGGCATAATTACAGCATCCTTAATAACAGCTCCTTTTCCAACATATACACCTTGGAATAAAACTGAATTCTCTACTTTACCGTGTACTATACACCCTTCAACAGTAAGCGAAGATTTTATTTCAGCATCTTTTCCAATATATTGAGCTGGTCTAACAGGGTTAGCAGAGTATATTCTCCACTCACTATCATAAAGGCTTAATTCATCCTCATGTTTTAATAAATCCATATTTGCTTCCCATAAGCTATCTATAGTTCCAACATCTTTCCAATATCCCTTGAATGGATAAGCTATCAATCTCTTTCCTGAGTTTAACATTTTAGGAATTATGTTTTTACCAAAGTCGTTACTTGAGTTTAGATCTAATTCATCCTCTTCTAAGAATTTCTTTAGAACTTTCCAATTGAATATATATATACCCATTGAAGCATTTGTGCTCTTTGGATGTTCTGGCTTCTCTTCAAACTCATATATTGATAAATCCTCATTAGTGTTCATTATTCCAAATCTACTAGCCTCATGCATAGGAACATCTATAACAGCTATTGTAGCATCAGCTTCTTTTTGTTTATGCATTTGTAGCATTTTATCATAATCCATTTTATAAATATGGTCTCCTGATAAAATTAGTACATACTCTGGGTCATATCTCTCAATAAATTCAATGTTTTGGTAGATTGCATTAGCAGTACCTTTGTACCAATCTCCACCTTTTTCTTTTTGATATGGAGGTAATATACTTACTCCTCCATCTCTTCTGTCTAAATCCCATGTGTCTCCAATACCAATGTGTTCATTTAATGCTAAAGGCTTATACTGTGTTAACACACCAACAGTATAAATCCCTGAATTTGAGCAGTTACTTAAAGGGAAGTCTATAATTCTGTATTTTCCCCCAAAAGGAACTGCTGGCTTTGCTAAATTCTTAGTTAGCACGCCTAACCTGGAGCCTTGACCTCCAGCTAATATCATTGCAACTATCTCTTTCTTTGACATAAGCTATTTCCTCCCAATATATCCCCTTTTATCCCATTTACTGGATATTTTAATTATAGCATACTTTAACTATAACTTTAATAGTTAAATAAAGTAAATTTATAATTATTTAACTTAAAACATTAATTATTTTAAATTAATCAAATCTCTAAAAAAAAATAAATTATAACCATTTACACTTTATTATTAATATATTCATAATAAAGAGTACTAGAAATTATTAAAGTTCTAGTACTCTTTAAACTTACTTAGCTTCTGATAAAAATTGATTTATATACGCTACAGATTGTTCTATTAGAACTTGACCACTCCCAAGATTTTCAATATCCCTTTCAAGTGTATTTATTCTCTGTTCAACTCTATAAACAATTTCTTTTACATCATTTAAAACTTTAGTTTCATAAGATATTTGATTTCCATCAGCATCAACATAAATATTCTCTGGTGGATTTCCACAAACCATACACTTTGCATATATAGCATCACTTTCAGTATCTTTAAAAACCTTAAATGTATCATTATTACAGCTTGAACAGTTAGATAATATCAGAATTGAATCATTGTCTGAGTGATAACTATATTCACTATTACACTCTCTACAAACTAATTTAATTTCACCAACTTGGTTATCTATATAAAAAGTATTCCCATTGCAACCTTCTCTTTGGCACACAATTGTTCTTATCATATTCTCCACCTCCATATATGGATTAATATGATTTTTATATTTAGAAAATACCTTTTAATTAGTTAATATTTTATAACTTTCTCCTTTTATATCTAAAATAACTTCTCCATTCTCACATACGAAGCTTTCTTTTGAAAATTTATCTTTTAATATTTTATCTTCACACCTCAAAGATATTCTTTGATTGTATTGACTTCTATTTACTATAATTATAATTTTCTCATTATCTATATACCTACTAAACGCTACTATACTATCTGGCAAATCTTTATATATATATATTTCACCATACTTTAAAACTTTTTCTTCTTTTCTAAGATTTCCAAACTTTTTATATATTTTCATTATCTCTTTATTTTCCCTTCCCCACGGATACGCTTTCCTGTTCTCAGGGTCCTTATTTCCCAAAAGTCCTGCTTCATCGCCATAATATATTAATGGAACTCCTGGAAGTGTCATTTGCATACAAACAGATAATTCTAACTTCTTTAAACTTTCTCCTAATATAGTTAATATTCTTTCCGTATCATGATTCCCTAACAAGTTCATAGCTGAATAAAAGTTTTCTCTAGGATAATTTTCTTTAAGGCTCATTATATTTTTTCTAAAGTCATTTGAAGAGATGTTTCCATTTATAAAATCAACTAATGTATTTTTAAAAGGATAATTTGTAACAGAATCAAGTTCATCACCCAATAAATATCTTCTTTTCTTTGAATAACTAACCTTATTAGATGCATCTTCCCAAACTTCTCCTATTAAAATACTATCTTTTTTAGTTTCTTTCATTTTATCTTTTATCATCTTTATAAACTCATCGGGAAGTTCATCAGCAACATCTAATCTCCATCCACTTGCACCCAAATTCAACCACATAGAAATTATAGAGTTTTTATTCTTTATTATATAATCCACATAGCTTGGTTCTAATTCTTCTACATTTGGTTGGTTATCAAATCCCCACCAACATTCATACCTATTTGGGTAGTCATAAAATCTATACCAATTGTAATACTTGGAATATTTAGATTCATATGCACCAAGTTCACTATAATTACCATGTTTATTAAAATATCTACTATCTGAACCCGTATGACTAAATACTCCGTCTAATATTATTTTTATCCCCTTTTCTTCTGCCTCTTCACAAAGCTCTTTAAACTCTTCGTTAGTTCCATACATCCTATCAATATTTTCATAATCGCCAGTATCATACTTATGACAACTTACAGCATCAAAAATAGGATTCATGTATATTATGCTTGCTCCAAGAGATTTTATATAATCAAGATTATCTCTTACTCCTTTAAGATTTCCTCCATAGAAATCCCATCTTTCAATACTCCCATTATTATCTCTTATATACATTGGTTTATCATACCAACTACCATAAATAAATATATTCTTCTTTTTATTTAATATTTCATTATTCTTATTTCCATTACAAAATCTATCAACAAATATTTGATAAATTATTCCCTCTTTATACCAATTAGGAACTTTACTTTCCTTAAAAACAGTTATTTGATATGGTTTTGGGAAATCGTAATATATCTTTCCTTTTCCCCCTAAACCCTCATCATTATTCCCATAATACTGAGTAAATCCGTTTTTAACATGCCTAAAATAATAATTTATAACTCCTAAGGATTCCTTAGTATCTATAATTCCCCTATAAAGAATATATCCTTCTTCAAACTTTTCAATCAGCATAGGTATAGAATATCTAAAACCATCAAACTTTGTAACTTCTATAAAAACATCGCCCTGTTCTTCACACTCCAAAAACAGATTAACCTTTGTCCCTATAGAAACCGCTCCGAAAGGCTCTCTATAAAAGGTATCTTGAGAATCATGAAAAATATAGTCTTTTCCCATAACATACCCCTTTCTTACTTAATAAAAAAGCACTTATATTAATATAGTATTAATATAAGTGCTTTATGGATTATGAATTATATGAAATTCTATAAATTTTTATATATAACTTTTGATCCCCATATTCCTGTGGCATATTCTGATATTGTTCTATCTGAAGAAAATATACCTGAATGTGCAATATTTATACCACATTTTTTTTGCCAGCCTTTAGTATCTCTGTACAACTGATCTACTCTGTCTTGAGCATTTAAATATGAGTCAAAATCTTTTAATACAAAAAACTCATCATTATAGGTTAATAAATGGTCATATAAACTTAAAAACTTTTCTTTGTTATTAGAATAATTTCCATTTATTAAATCATCTGTTACTCTTATTAACCTATTATCTTTATTTCTAGTATCCCATGCAGAATATCCCCCTCTAGCATAATAGTCTAATACTTCATGCTCAGTCATACCAAATATAACAATATTATCTTCTCCTACTTCATCTTTTATTTCTATATTAGCTCCATCTAATGTTGCTATTGTCATTGCACCATTCATCATAAACTTCATATTAGAAGTACCTGAAGCCTCTTTGGTAGTTGTTGATATTTGTTCGCTTAGGTCTGTAGCTGGAATTATCTTTTCAGCTAAGGATACTCTATAATTTTCTAAAAATACAACCTTTATTTTATCTCTAATACGCGGATCATTATTAACCTTTTTAGCTATAGCATTAATAAGTTCTATTGTTTTCTTTGCTAAATAGTATGCCGGTGCTGCTTTCCCTGCAAAAATAAAAGTTCTTGGAACTATATCTAAATCTGGATTTTCAATAAGCCTATTATAAAGCTCCATAATTCTTAGACAATTTAAAGTTTGTCTCTTATATGCATGGATTCTCTTAACTTGAACATCAAAAATTGAGTTTGGATCAACTTTAACTCCTTGAGTATTAAGAATTACTTTTGCTAACTTCTCCTTATTATTCTTCTTAATCTCTCCTAATCTATCTAAAACATAGTTATTATCAACATACTTTTGGAAATTTTCCATATCTGTTGGATGTTTAATAAAACTATCTCCTATTGTCTCTTTTAAAAGATTAGTAAGTTCAGGGTTAGATTTAAGAAGCCATCTTCTATGAGCTATTCCATTAGTTTTATTATTGAACTTGCTTGGATAAAGATAATAAAAATCGCTCATTTCCTTCTTCTTAAGTATTTCTGTATGAAGTTTTGCAACACCATTTACACTATGACTTCCTACTATTGCAAGATTAGCCATTCTAACAAAGCCATCCCCTATAATAGCCATCTTAGAAATCTTATCCCACTGTCCAGTGTACTTATGCCAAAGTTCCTCACAATATCTTTCATTCATCTCTTCAACAATCATATATATCCTTGGAAGCAATTCCTTAAACATATTTATTGGCCACTTTTCTAAAGCCTCTGCTAAGATAGTATGATTTGTATAAGATATCGTATTAGTGGTTATTCTCATTGAAGTTTCCCACGAAAGTCCCTCTTCATCTAAGAGAATTCTCATAAGTTCTGGTATTGCCAAAGTAGGATGAGTATCGTTTATGTGTATTGCTAGATATTCATCAAGTTCTTCTATTTTTCCACCGGTCTTTTTATAATGTCTAACTATGCTTTGAAGTCCTGCTGAAACAAAGAAATATTGTTGTTTTAATCTTAAAAGCTTACCCTCATCCATTGAATCATCTGGATATAAAACCTGTGATATAGCTTCTATAGAGTTCCTATACTCTATAGCTTTTAAATATTGTCCCCTATTGAAAGATCCAAAATCAAATTCATTATCTACAGGTTCAGCACTCCAAAGTCTTAAATTATTTACAACATTATTCTCATATCCAACAACAGGAGTATCATAAGGAACTGCTAATATAGGCTCATAATTCACATGAGTAAATGTTAACCTTCCATTTGCAGTTTCACATTTAATATTTCCTCCAAACTTAACTATTTCAGCCTTGTCTGGTTTCTTTATCTCCCACACATTACCATTTTTAAGCCAAACATCTGGAGTCTCTACTTGAGAACCATCTATAATCTTTTGTTTGAAAAATCCATATTTATATCTTATTCCACATCCATGTCCTGCTATATTTAAAGAAGCCATAGAGTCTAAAAAGCAAGCTGCTAATCTACCTAGTCCACCATTTCCTAATCCTTGATCACTTTCAAACTCCTCTAGCTCCTCTAAATCGATGTCTAATTCCTTAAGAGCTTCTCTACATGTTTCTCTTATACCTAAATTTAAGAGAGCATCACCCAAAAGTCTTCCTAGTAAAAATTCCATAGAAAAATAATAAACTTGCTTTTGCTTAGAATCCTCATAATTCTTCTTTGTATTAATCCAATCCTCAGCAATATAGTCCTTTACTAGACTTCCTAAAGCCTCATATTTATGAAAGCTTTGTCCCTCTTCAAGCTCAATTCCATGTAGTTCTAAGAACTTCTTTTTATAATCCTTCTTAAAACTCTCTTTATCGACTAATAGCATACACTCGCCTCCTACGGACTTGATAAAAACTACTTAACTAATTCTTCGTATAATTCTTTGTACTTTTCTGCAGACTTATTCCAACTATTATCAGAATTCATCGCTTGAATCATTATTGATTTCCAAACTCCTTTATTATCATATGTTTCTAACGCTAATTCCATAACATACATTAAATCATTATGGTTATAATTTGTGAAACTAAACCCATTTCCTAATCCAGTATATTTATTATATGGTTTAATTGTGTCTTTTAGTCCACCAGTTTCTCTTACTACGGGAATAGCTCCGTATCTTAATGCTATAAGTTGTCCAAGTCCACACGGTTCAAATAATGAAGGCATTAAGAACATATCTGAAGCTGCATATATTCTATGAGCTAATCCATTATCAAATTTAATATTTGCTGAAACCTTATTTGGATAAAGTTCTTGCAGTCCTTTAAAGTGATTTTCATAATTATGATCCCCAGTTCCTAATATAACTAACTGAACATTTCTTTGTAGAAGTCTATTTGCTATATTAACTATTAAATCGCAGCCTTTTTGATTTGTAAGTCTTGATACTATACTTATCATAGGTACTTCTTCATTTATAGGTAATCCTAACTCTTTTTGAAGTGAAACCTTATTTAAAACTTTTTTCTCTATTGTATCTACATTAAAGTTTTCTGCAATAAACTTATCAGTCTCTGGATTAAATTCATCATAATCTATTCCATTAACTATGCCTTTTAGAGCATAACTTCTCTCTCTTAATAAACCATCCATTCTTTCTCCAAAGTAAGGTGTTTGAATTTCTCCAGCATAAGTTTCGCTTACAGTTAAAACTCTATCACTATAGTTTATAGCTCCCTTCATAAAACTCATTCCACCATAAAACTCTAAACTCTTATTAATTATTGGCTCATAGTCATATCCAAAAAGCTCTGGAAGCATATCTGCTGAGAAATTTCCTTGGAATAAAAGGTTGTGTATTGATGTCACTGTTTTAATATCTTTATAAAATGGATCCTTAGCATACTCTAACTTTTGAAGAACTGGAATCATTCCTGTTTGCCAGTCATTACAATGTATAATATCTGGACACCAATCAACTTGCTTTAAAGTTTCTAATACAGCTCTATCAAAGAAAGCAAATCTTTCTCCATCATCACCTTCTCCATATAGTCCATTTCTATTGAAATAAAATTCACTATCTAAAAGGTAGTAAACCACACCTTCATATTCACACTCATAAATTCCACAATATTGCTCTCTCCAACCAACAGGAACCATAAACCACTTAACAAAATTAAGCTTTTCTAAAAATTCACCTTTTATAGCACTATATTTAGGTAAAATAACTCTAGCATCTATTCCTTTTTTATGGAGTTCCTTAGGTAATGCGCCCATTACATCCCCTAGTCCCCCTGTTTTTATAAATGGATTTGCTTCTGATGTTGCAAATAAAACTTTTATCATTTTTAAATCCTCCTCATAAATTCTCTTTATTTTTATTTAATATGTTTATTACCTCAATTACTCTTCTTATGATTTTTCACTATTAATTTTTTCAAAAATAGCTACTGCCATTGGTGGTACTTTTATAGTTAAAGTGCATGGTTGATTATGACAAGGTATTTCTTCTGAAACTAAAATATCATCAATAACTTGTCCTGAACCGCCATATTCCTTTTTATCAGTATTAAATATCTCTTTATACTCACCAAGCTCTGGAACTCCTATATTAAAATTATAATAAACCATAGGAGTAAAATTGCATACAAAAATTTTATAATTATCTATATTTTTACTTCTTCTTATAAAAATATATATGCTTTGCTCACTATTATCTGCATCAATCCATTGAAATCCTTCAGAATAATAATCTAACTCCCAAAGCTCTGGAGTATTTTTATATAAATTGTTTATATCTTTAAAGAACCTTTGAGTATCTCTATGCATATCAAAACTCTTTGTAAGCTTCCATTCAAGCTCCTCATATTCTCTCCATTCAATAAATTGTCCAAATTCACATCCCATGAACATAAGCTTCTTACCTGGATGTCCCATCATATATGCCACATATGCTCTTAAATTAGCAAACTTATTCCAATAGTCACCACTCATTTTATCTACCAAAGATTTTTTACCATGAACTACCTCATCATGAGAGATTGGTAAAACAAACTTTTCTGAATGATTATACATCATTGGAAAAGTTAATTTATTATGATGATACTTTCTATATATAGGGTCTAACTCATTATATTCTAAAGTATCATTCATCCACCCCATATTCCATTTGAAGTCAAAACCTAATCCACCCCATTTAACATCATTTGTTATATTAGGATATGAAGTTGACTCCTCTGCAATGGTTATAGCTCCTCCACCATGAGTTTTGATAGCTTCATTAAATTCTCTTATAAATTGTAAAGCCTCTAAATTTTCACATCCTCCATGGATATTAGGTATCCATTCCCCATGATTTCTACCATAATTTAAGTAAATCATGTTAGAAACAGCATCAACTCTAAGACCATCTATATGAAACTCATTTATCCAATAAAGGGCATTAGAAATTAAAAAGCTTTTAACCTCAGGCCTTCCTAAATCAAAATTGAAAGTTCCCCATCCTTTATTGTCAGCTTTCCATCCTTCTTCATATTCATAAGTAGGTGTACCATCAAACATGTATAAACCTTGGACATCTTTACAAAAATGTCCTGGAACCCAATCTAATATTATTCCTATATCATCTTTATGAAGAGCATTAATTAATTTCTTTAGGCCTTTTAGATCTCCATATCTACTTGTAACCGAATAATATCCTGTGGCTTGATATCCCCATGAAGCATCAAGAGGATGCTCATTAAGTGGCATAAGCTCAACATGAGTATATCCCATTTCCTTAACATATCTAGGTAATATGTCGCTTAATTCCTCATAAGATAAAAATTCTCCATGACTCTTTGTTTTCCATGAGCCTAAATGCAATTCATATATATTTATAGGCAATTCATAATAATTTGCCTCTTCTCTTTTTTTTAGCCACTTTTTATCTGTCCACCTTATCTTTATTTTATCACATAAAATGGAAGCTGTATTAGGTCTAAGTTCAGAATAAATTCCATATGGATCGGCTTTTAAAACTCCATTTCCATCATTATGCTCAACATAATATTTATATTTCATTCCTTCTTTAAGTCTAGGTATAAATAAACTCCAAAGACCACTTTCATTTATTCTATACATTTTATATTCTTTTTTAACTTCCCAATTTGAAAAATCACCAACAACAAAAATATTCTTAGCTCTAGGTGCCCAAAGAGTAAACCTAACCCCTCTTTTTCTTTTTTCACTTGTAAAGTGTGCTCCCATAAATCTATACGCCTTATAATTTTTTCCCTCATGAAATAAATATAAATCATCATCACTAAATACTTTATAATTGTTTTTAAAATTATCTATCTTCCTTATTTCAAGTTGATTCATCTCTAGCTTCTCTTTTTTTACATCTAATATAGTCATTTAAAAGCTCCTTTCAATTTTCCAGTACAAAATTATAAATTCCAATATATAATTAAATATTTATTTTTCACTTTAATTGAATATCTAAAATATAATATTTTTTAAGGATAGCCTATTTAATATATTAAATGTATTTTTTTACCAAAACAATATTTAAAAATTCCTTAACGTTAAGTATTTTGTAAATTCTTTATATATTAAAATTTATAATATATAATTAAATATTTTTATATAACATCTTTTGTTGTTAAAATAACTTATTTATTAAAAAATTAAACCTTTAATATCTAAATTTAAACTATATTAAAATTACATTATAAAAAGAAAAAGAGCTATAAAAGATTACTTATCTTCTATAGCTCTGAAACTCTAATTATTTAATTTATCTCTCATAATTTCATCTTCTAAATTCTTTATAAGATTATCAATATCTTTTGTATCTTTATTGGCTAAAACAAAGTTTCTTTTTTTAAGTTTTAATTCAACTAATTTCTCTTCTAAAGATTCTAATTTTGCCATCTCAATACACTCCCCGTTTAATATTCTGTACCGTACAATATTTAGCCCCATAAATTAAAAACTTATATTTATTATATAATAAATTATTGTACTTTACATAACAAAATTGTTAAATATTAAAGCATTTTATCTAAAGTGTTTTTTTATGCTCATATAGCCGTAAACTGGAACCCCTAAAAGTATTAATATGAAACCATACATTACAATTTCTGCTCCTGAAGCATATATTGCCCAAACTGCAAAAGCAAATCCAATTAAACATCTAATTATTAAACCTAAATGAGCTTTTAAGCTAGGCTTTTTGTCATCTTTAACCATTAATATTATCTCAGCTATAGTTGATATAGCATATATAGGTAAATAACTTAAAGTTGCTAAAACAACTATAAAGTTATAAGCTCCAGCTAATCCTTTAGTAAAGTTCATTAAGAAGATTATATTTATAAAGATACTTCCTATAATTAAGGCTACATAAGGAGTATTATACTTTGGATGAACCTTAGCAAATGTTTTAGGGAATATTCCATCCTCTCCAGCTGCATATGCAACTCTAGCAGTTGAAAGTAACCACCCCATACCAGTACCTAATATACTAATAGCTATAGCAATATTTAAAGCATCTAAACTCTTTAAATTTAAAACTTTAACTATTATATCTGATATAGGTGCTGTGCTTGTAGCTAATTCACTTTGATTCATAGCTCCCATAGCAACAATACTTATTAATATGTATAAAACCGTACTAATTAACATTCCCATTATAGTACTTCTCTTTACATTCTTTTCAGGATTCTTTATTTCTCCACCTGCAACAGATGCTGTTTCAAGTCCCATGAAGGCCCATAAAGTTAATGCAGCGGCCATAGGAATTGTTGAAACTCCTTTTCCAGCTGGAAACATTGGTGTTAAGTTAGCTGGATCAAAATACATTAATCCAATAACTATAAAGAATATAAATAATAGAACTTTAAATACAGTAATAATTGAAGTAACTATACCAGCTAATTTAGTTCCTCTTATGTTTATATAAGTAGAAGTCCATAGTATAGCTGAACAGAATAAAAATCCAACCATCGGTGAATTTGTTAAAGCAGATATTACTTCGCCTAAATATGTAGCAACAACTATAAATATAGTCGCATTTCCAATCCATGAACCATTCCAGTAAAGCCACGCTGTCATAAAGCCCATAAAGTTTCCGTAAGCTAGTCTAGAGTATTCATATGTACCACCGGTCTTAGGAATTTTTGATCCAAGATTAGCAAATGTTAATGCTAATACTAAAGAACCTAAGCCAGTAAGAATCCATGCTAATATAGTAGCACCAGGTCCAGAAACTCCAGCTAAACTAGCTGGAAGCATAAATATTCCAGAACCCATCATATTTCCAACTACAAGTGCTGTAGCCGTAAATAAACCTATTTCCTTTTTTAATGTAGGTTTTCCCATCTTCTATCCTCCTAATAATAGAATAAACTTCAATCTTTCATTTAACTGAAAATATATTAAGTATTATATAAAAAGTTTATTCTTTAAATATAAGCTTCAAATTCGCATTCTTACTAAAATTCATTATGAAGCTCATCCTCTTCTACTAATCACTCTTCTAAATACATTATTAGTATTTTACCTATTAATTATAAACATAGTATGTTTATTAAGTTATCAGTATAAAATTTCTAACATAAAACTTATATTAATAATCTAAAATTTAATCAGCATAAATAATTATAAATAAAAAACCGAATATTTTCTATAAAATATAAGTATTTATGCAATATTTTTTGTTAATATAATTTAAAGAACCTATTTATTTGTTTTTATTTTCAATTAAAACCATTTTATATGACATATATTATTATACTAAAATACACTTGATTCAGGTTCAAGATAAAAAATATAACCACCTTAAAAAGGTGGTTATAAAAATAATATACAACAAAATATGCAAACAAAACACTATGAATTTTATTTTACAAAATAAAAATCCACCAGCTTAGCTGGTGGTATTTCCTCAGCCCTATAAGGGCATGCTACTTGCGTTGCGTCTTAAGACGCTTAAATTGGTCCGCCAGCCGCATACTTCTTTACTTGCTACCCTTAAAAGGGTCCATATATTCTTTTATACTAATTTGATCAGCTATCATATCTTCTTGTTCTTGATTTCTTATATATTCTTCAATTGCCTTCTTATTTTTTCCGACAGTATCAACGTAAAATCCTCTGCACCAGAAATGTCTATTTCCATATTTATATTTTAAATTTGAAAACTTCTCAAAAATCATAAGACTACTCTTACCTTTTAAAAATCCAACGAAACTTGAAACACTCATTTTTGGTGGTATTTCAACAAGCATATGTATATGGTCTACGCAAGCGTGCGCTTCGACTATCTTAACTCCTTTCCATTCACAAAGCTGTCTTAATATCTTACCTATCTCTTGTTTTTTCTCTCCATATATTTCTTTCCTTCTGTATTTTGGTGCAAATACTATATGATATTTACAATTCCATTTTGTATGTGCTAAACTGTTTGTATCCATTTAAAAACCTCCCTTTGTTACGAAAATTGGCTGCGAACCTATTTTCATTTTAACAAAAGGAGGTTTTTTATTACATCGCTAAAGCTCATCTGAACACACTCGCATAGCGAGTGGTTTTCATTAAACAATAAAAAAACTCTAAACCAAAGTTTAGAGTTTATGGTGGAGATAAAGAGATTCGAACTCTTGACCCCCTGCGTGCAAGGCAGGTGCTCTCCCAACTGAGCTATACCCCCAAAAATGGTGGACCTTCAGGGACTCGAACCCCGGACCTACCGGTTATGAGCCGGTTGCTCTAACCAACTGAGCTAAAGATCCATGCTAACCTGGCGACCACCTACTCTCCCACACAGTCTCCCGTGCAGTACCATCGGCTTCTAAAGGCTTAACCGTCGTGTTCGGAATGGGAACGGGTGTTACCCTAGAGAACATCATCACCAGATGACATGATTATGTTATCAAATTTCTAAGAATTTGTCAACATATTTTTTGAAAGATTTTGTTCTTTCAAAATTGCACATAATCAAATTTAATTTACTATAATTTGGTCAAGCCCTCGATCTATTAGTATCGGTCAGCTGAACATGTTACCATGCTTACACCCCCGACCTATCAACCTTGTGTTCTTCAAGGGATCTTACTAGCTTACGCTATGGGAAATCTCATCTTGAGGTTGGCTTCACGCTTAGATGCTTTCAGCGTTTATCCATTCCCGACTTAGCTACCCAGCTGTGCTCCTGGCGGAACAACTGGTACACCAGAGGTCAGTCCATCCCGGTCCTCTCGTACTAAGGACAGCTCCTCTCAAATTTCCTACGCCCGCGACGGATAGGGACCGAACTGTCTCACGACGTTCTGAACCCAGCTCGCGTGCCGCTTTAATGGGCGAACAGCCCAACCCTTGGGACCTACTTCAGCCCCAGGATGCGACGAGCCGACATCGAGGTGCCAAACCTCCCCGTCGATGTGGACTCTTGGGGGAGATCAGCCTGTTATCCCCGAGGTAGCTTTTATCCGTTGAGCGATGGCCCTCCCACGAGGTACCACCGGATCACTAAGCCCGACTTTCGTCCCTGCTCCACTTGTGGGTGTCGCAGTCAGGCTCCCTTCTGCCTTTGCACTCTTCGAACGATTTCCGACCGTTCTGAGGGAACCTTTGGGCGCCTCCGTTACTTTTTAGGAGGCGACCGCCCCAGTCAAACTGCCCACCTAACAATGTCCTGTGACCAGATTCATGGCCGCCAGTTAGAATTTCAGTACTGTCAGGGTGGTATCCCAAGGATGACTCCACTAAGGCTGACGCCCTAGTTTCCTAGTCTCCCACCTATCCTGTACAGACAATACCAAAACTCAATGCTAAGCTACAGTAAAGCTCTACGGGGTCTTTCCGTCCAATCGCGGGTAGCGAGCATCTTCACTCGCACTACAACTTCGCCGGATTTACAGTTGAGACAGTGCCCAAGTCATTACGCCATTCGTGCGGGTCAGAACTTACCTGACAAGGAATTTCGCTACCTTAGGACCGTTATAGTTACGGCCGCCGTTTACTGGGGCTTAAGTTCATACCTTCGCTTGCGCTAAGTATTCCCCTTAACCTTCCAGCACCGGGCAGGCGTCAGCCCCTATACATCAGCTTACGCTTTAGCAGAGACCTGTGTTTTTGCTAAACAGTTGCTTGGGCCTATTCTCTGCGGCCTACTCTCGTAGGCACCCCTTCTCGCGAACTTACGGGGTCAATTTGCCGAGTTCCTTAACTGTAATTCTTCCGCCGGCCTTAGGATTCTCTCCTCACCTACCTGTGTCGGTTTGCGGTACGGGCACTACTTCTCTCTCTAGACGCTTTTCTTGGCAGCGTGGAATCATGTACTTCGGTTCCGTAGAACCTTCCCCATCACACCTCAGCATTATGAAAGCGGATTTGCCTACTTTCACTGCCTAAGTGCTTAGACTAGCATCCAATAGCTAGCACACACTATCCTCCTGCGTCACGCCATCGATAATAACGATGGTAGTGGTACTGGAATATCAACCAGTTGTCCATCACCTACGCCTTTCGGCCTCGGCTTAGGTCCCGACTAACCCTCAGCGGACGAACCTTCCTGAGGAAACCTTAGGTTTTCGGCCTGTGGGATTCTCACCCACATCTCGCTACTGATGCCAACATTCTCACTCGTAATCAGTCCACCGCTCCTTACGGTACGACTTCAGCCCGATTACGACGCTCTCCTACCGCTTGAATTAAATTCAAGCCCGTAGCTTCGGTGGTAAGTTTAGCCCCGTTACATTTTCGGCGCAAGATCTCTCGACTAGTGAGCTATTACGCACTCTTTTAATGAGTGGCTGCTTCTAAGCCAACATCCTAGTTGTCTTAGAAATCTCACATCCTTTCCCACTTAACTTACACTTTGGGACCTTAGCTGACGATCTGGGCTGTTTCCCTTTTGACTACGGATCTTATCATTCGCAGTCTGACTGCCGAGCTCATAGTATGTGGCATTCGGAGTTTGATAAGGTTCGGTAAGCGCTATGCCCCCTAGCCCATTCAGTGCTCTACCTCCACTACTCATACTCGACGCTAGCCCTAAAGCTATTTCGGAGAGAACCAGCTATCTCCGGGTTCGATTGGAATTTCTCCGCTATCCACAGCTCATCCCATGCTTTTTCAACAGCAACGTGGTTCGGCTCCTCCACGAGGTTTTACCCTCGCTTCAACCTGGCCATGGATAGGTCACCCGGTTTCGGGTCTACGGCATGCAACTAGTCGCCCTATTCAGACTCGGTTTCCCTTCGGCTCCGTACCTTAAGTACTTAACCTTGCTACATACCGTAACTCGTTGGCTCGTTCTACAAAAAGCACTTCATCACCCTCATAAGGGGCTTTGAACGGTTGTAGGCACACGGTTTCAGGTTCTATTTCACTCCCCTCCCGGGGTTCTTTTCACCTTTCCCTCACGGTACTGCTTCACTATCGGTCATCAGGTAGTATTTAGCCTTGGGAGGTGGTCCTCCCTGCTTCCCACAAGGTTTCACGTGTCTCGTGGTACTCTGGATCATAACTCGTGGTCTTCTCGTTTCACTTACAGGACTATTACCTTCTACGGTGGAGCTTTCCAGCTCTCTTCAGTTACAATAGCCTCCACTTTGATGCTATGTCCGCAACCCCGGAAACAAGTTTCCGGTTTGGGCTCTTTCCCTTTCGCTCGCCGCTACTAAGAAAATCGATTTTTCTTTCTCTTCCTCTAGGTACTTAGATGTTTCAGTTCCCTAGGTTACCCTCCATAAGCTATGTATTCACTTATGGATACATGGGGTTTCCCATGTGAGTTTCCTCATTCGGAAATCTTCGGATCTCAGACTATGTGCGTCTACCCGAAGCTTATCGCAGCTTATCACGTCCTTCATCGGCTCCTGATGCCAAGGCATTCACCATGCGCCCTTTGTAGCTTGACCTATATTAGTTATAGTTCTCATTTTACAAAGAATAGAAATTGGTTTGCCAATTTGGCTTTGTTGTTTTCTATAAATTAAATTATTATGTGCAATTTTCAAAGAACAATTTTGAGAGATAGTCTCTCAAAATTAAACAGAGATATTATCCAGATTCTTTTTATCATCTTAGTTATCCTAAGATGTATTCCTTAGAAAGGAGGTGATCCAGCCGCAGGTTCTCCTACGGCTACCTTGTTACGACTTCACCCCAATCGCTGACCCTACCTTCGGCCGCTGCCTCGCTTACGCGTTAGCTCACGGACTTCGGGTATTGCCAACTCTCATGGTGTGACGGGCGGTGTGTACAAGACCCGGGAACGTATTCACCGCGACATTCTGATTCGCGATTACTAGTAACTCCAGCTTCATGTAGGCGAGTTTCAGCCTACAATCCGAACTGAGACTGGTTTTAAAGTTTGGCTCCACCTCACGGTATTGCATCTCTCTGTACCAGCCATTGTAGCACGTGTGTAGCCCTACACATAAGGGGCATGATGATTTGACGTCATCCCCACCTTCCTCCTGGTTAACCCAGGCAGTCTCGCTAGAGTCCTCAACTTAATGGTAGTAACTAACGACAAGGGTTGCGCTCGTTGCGGGACTTAACCCAACATCTCACGACACGAGCTGACGACAACCATGCACCACCTGTCACCTTGTCCCCGAAGGGATTTCCTCGATTAAGAGTAATGCAAGGGATGTCAAGTGTAGGTAAGGTTCTTCGCGTTGCTTCGAATTAAACCACATGCTCCGCTACTTGTGCGGGGCCCCGTCAATTCCTTTGAGTTTTAATCTTGCGACCGTACTCCCCAGGCGGAATACTTAATGCGTTAGCGGCGGCACGGAGGTGTTGAAACCCCCACACCTAGTATTCATCGTTTACGGCGTGGACTACCAGGGTATCTAATCCTGTTTGCTCCCCACGCTTTCGAGCCTCAGCGTCAGTTACAGTCCAGAGAGTCGCCTTCGCCACTGGTGTTCTTCCTAATCTCTACGCATTTCACCGCTACACTAGGAATTCCACTCTCCTCTCCTGCACTCTAGACAACCAGTTTGGAATGCAGCACCCAGGTTGAGCCCGGGTATTTCACATCCCACTTAATTGTCCGCCTACGCTCCCTTTACGCCCAGTAAATCCGGATAACGCTTGCCACCTACGTATTACCGCGGCTGCTGGCACGTAGTTAGCCGTGGCTTCCTCCTTGGGTACCGTCATTATCTTCCCCAAAGACAGAGCTTTACGATCCGAAAACCTTCATCACTCACGCGGCGTTGCTGCATCAGGGTTTCCCCCATTGTGCAATATTCCCCACTGCTGCCTCCCGTAGGAGTCTGGGCCGTGTCTCAGTCCCAATGTGGCCGATCACCCTCTCAGGTCGGCTACGCATCGTCGCCTTGGTAGGCCGTTACCCCACCAACTAGCTAATGCGCCGCGGGTCCATCTCATAGCGGATTGCTCCTTTGATTGAATGATGATGCCATCTCTCAATGTTATGCGGTATTAATCTTCCTTTCGAAAGGCTATTCCACTCTATGAGGCAGGTTACCCACGTGTTACTCACCCGTCCGCCGCTAATCCGTTTCCCGAAGGAAACTTCATCGCTCGACTTGCATGTGTTAAGCACGCCGCCAGCGTTCATCCTGAGCCAGGATCAAACTCTCAATTTAAAAGTTTAATCTATACTCATATTACTTGTTAAAAGAATTGCTGGTTTATGTTAATATCTTCTGTTTAATTTTCAAAGACCATTTCTTAATCGCCCTCAAGCGACTTTCTTAGTTTAACATCACTTAGAAACTTTGTCAACAACTTTTTTCAAAACTTTTAATTTGTTTTGTTAAGTTGTTTGCCGTGTCTCTTAGCGACGAGATTTATCTTACCATGTTAATCAATATATTTACCATTTGTTAATATCAAAATTATTAAATTATTCTCATAATACTTTGTTTTCCTTATAATATCTATATAATTCATATATTGATACACCAGGATTAGTATATTTATCTTTAATTTACATTTCTATATATTTTATTCAAAAATATACCATATAACTTATAAAAAAAAAGTTCTTCCAATCATTTATCCTATTAATATGTTACTTATTTATATAAATTTAACTACTTATATTAATTACTAGAACTATGCTATATAGAAAAAACTTATTAAAGATAAGTATCTAAAATAAAAAAAGTAGAAAAGATTACTCCATTCTACCCTTTTATCTTAGATATAAATTTTCATACTTTAATATTATAAAAAATACATATGATTTTTATAATTAAATATTCTTACTTAACACCTAACTTCTCCATTATTATAAGTGCAGTATCTTCTATAGCTCTTTGAGTTACATCTATAGTTCTGCAACCTATTTTTCTCATTATTCTATCTGCAAAATCAAATTCTTCTAATATCCTTGCATCAGAAGCATATTCTATATCTGCTGATATTCTATGGAACTTATCTAATCTTCTTTTTCTTATTTCTATAAGTTGAAGTGGATTTATAGTTAATCCAAATACCTTTTTCTTATCTATCTCATATATTTCATCTGGTACTCCTACTTCAGGAACTAAAGGTATATTTATAGCCTTTATTCCCTTGTTAGCTAAGTACATACATAAAGGTGTCTTTGATGTTCTAGATAATCCTACAAGGACTACATCAGCATTTTTAAGTCCTCTATAGTCTTTACTATCATCATATTGCATAGCAAACTCCATAGCTTCTATTCTCTTATAATAAGACTCATCAGTATTCCACATAGCTCCTGGATTATAATCTGGAAATTGATTAAGTATGGTTGATGCTACATTAATTATTGGACCAAGCACATTGATTATGTTTATATTCTTTTCAATACATTTTTGAGTTAAATATTCTCTAACATTGACAGTTATTATAGTGGATACTATCATACATAATTCGCAATCCTCTATATTTTTCATTAGCTCTTCAACATCTTCTAAACTTTTAACATAAGGTATTCTTTTCACCTCAGCATTATCTTTAAATTGACTAGCAGCAGCTACTGCTACCTGTTGAGCTGTTTCTCCAATTGAATCTGAAACTGCAAAAATTGTTAACATACTAATTGCCCCTCTCTTTCATCTAAAAACCACTATATTATTAGTGTTGTTTTTTTAATGTAATTTACTCTCTTTTCCCTCTTAGTTTTTTTATTTTTTTGCAACTATAAGTAAATGTTCCGTTGAATCCCTAAATCTTTCATCTTCACACTTTTCAGTCGCTACTTTTAGTAAATTAAAATATATTTCTTTATCCTCTAAATAATATTTAGTCATATAGAATGCCTGTCCACTTAAAAAACTTTCTGCTCCTGCTCTACTTAATACATCAAATCCTGATTCATTTACTTCTTCTAAAGCTTTTTCTGGTACAGTAAAATAAGTTTCTGTAAAGGACTCATCTGCACTAAATGATTTTTCATCAAATAAATCATAAATTTTATCTATTTCTTTAAATTCCTGTGGAAAATCAGAAAGTCCAACCTTAAGTACTCCAAGTGAATTTATATATGTTATTAATATAATTCCACCTGGTCTCAATACTCTTTTGCATTGATTTAGAACCTTTAATCTCTCTTCTTTAGAATGGATATGATACATAGGTCCCATTAGAAGTATTCCATCAAAAGAATTATCCTCTAAGAAATCTAAATATAAAGCATCTCCACATATATAATTATCTGCTTCTAATCCTAAACTTTCTATATTCTTTTTAGCCATATCTATAGATTTGTCTGATAAATCCATTAACGTGACGTTATAACCTCTTTTTAAAAGCTCTATAGAATATCTTCCTGGACCTGAACCAATATCTAATATCTTCCCCTCTGAAGGAAAATATTCTTTTATCATATACATAGTACTAAAAAACTCTAGTCTACTATATGGATCATTTAATCTTAGCCATTCATTTTTACTATTTTCATTATAGTAATCCCTAATAATATCTGTCATGAAACACCTCATCGTTTAATATGTCTAATAATTTATATATTCTTTTAAAATTCCGTATATCCTCTTTAATTGTTATAATTACCTATGTTAAAATTGATTTAGTTTAATCAAGATTAATTTCAAGAAAAATTTACTTAAATATATAATAGCAATAAGTAAAATATCTTTACAAATTAAATCTTAGACTAAAAATAATACATTAGGGTAGAACTTTGTAGGGAGGAAACTTATGAATAAGAAAAAATGGGTAACTATAAGTATATTACCTATAATGTGGATAATATATTTCTTATTTGAATTACTAACAGGAAGAATTGATAGTAACTCTGAAACATTAATGATGCTACTTTTATCAATTCCATTTGCTCTTGTTGGTTATTTAGTCTATACACTATGGAATAGTTATAGGGCAGGTTTTAGAAATAAAACATTAATCATCTTTTTTGCTTTTTTAATGATTTTAGATCAAGGAACTAAATTTATAATACATAAATGGTTCTTCAACGAGAACTTTGATATTTTAGGTAATTTACTATCATTCCAACCAATAATAAATACAGATGGTTCTTGGCTAAATGTTAGATTTGGTGCAGGAATAGACTTTGGATTTCTTATATTAATAAATATTATTGCATTATTTATATTCTTTGAGTGTTATAGATACTATGTTTATAATGGTCATAAAGATTTTACTTCTGATATGTGTATAGTCTTTATAATGGCTGGAGCATTATGTTCACTTATAGATAAGATATTCTATGGAGGAAGCCTGGATTTTATAGGTATAAGCAATTTATTTATAGCTGACTTTAAAGATATTTATATAAACTTGGCTATATTATTCTTCTTGCTTTGTATATACTACAATGAATATTGGAAAGATGAAGAAGAAAGTTCTTTAAAAGATGATGTATTAGCTGTAAAGAATTTTTTTATCTTTGCTAAAAATGATTTATTAAAAAATGTATTTAAAATAAAGAAATGATTTATTTGTAAGATGTTACAAAATTAATCTAATTGCTTAATTAGCATGGACAAAGCCTCTCAGTATGATATATTAAAGTTGTAGAAAATTTACTGTTTATGAGAGGAGATTAGCTATGCTAGTAAGATGTACAGATAACTCATTATGCTCAAGCCTAACTTTTGGTAAAGAGTATGCTGTTATAGAAGAAGGGGATAAATATTACGTTGTGCTTGATGATAGAAATAAAGAAATCACTACTAAAAAACAAAGATTTGAAGTCATTGAAGATAGTGATTTAGCAAAGAAATCAAAAGCAACTATAAACGAACTTAACTTCCAATTAAACAACGATTTTAAAGATATAAAAGATTTCAAAGTTAGAACTAACTCAAAAGGCGAAATCAAAGAAGTAATTATTAAGTTCAAATACGAATAAGCTATTTACAATTCACACTTTTAATATAAAAGAGATATTATGTTTTTACATAATATCTCTTTTTTTATAAAATTCTATATTCTCTAAATTAAATAATTGATTTTAAATTTAATAACATATAAAACTAATTATTTAAACTTATTTTTTTATTATTTATACTCTTAATTAAATTAAGAAGTCTTTTTAGGCTCTTCTTTAGGTTTAGGAATTAAAGATTCTGGCTTTATAACTCCATTAAAGTATTGTACCCATTTACTTTCATTACTTAAAACCACATCTTCCTTAACATCCATAGTTTTAAAATTCTTCATCCAATCCGGTTCATATTTTTTAGCAACAGGTAATATTGGCATTATATTATATTTTTGAGCAAGTTCTAACTGAACCTTTGGACCGGCTATATATTCCATAAATAATTCTGAAGCTTGTGAATGTGGTGCTGTTTTTAATATACCTGCACATTCATTCACAACTGGTGAGCCATCTGGTAAATCTATTCTATTTAAATTAGTATCCACTTTTGATTTTTTCATAAATACATCAAAAGGCATAATTCCTATAGGAGTTTCTTTAGTTGATAAAGCTGTTGCTAAATCACTATAATTATTATAAAAATTAGCTACATTCATTTTTAAACTCTTTAAAAATAAATTTGCTACATTTTCATCATTATTAGAAGCTGCAGTTAAGTATAATCCTGAAGCTGAAATAAAATACTTTGTGTAAAAATTATTAGCATTAACCATAACAATTTTATTAGTTAATTTACCTAATTCTAAATCTTGAAGCTTAGTAGGTATTAAACCACCTTGTAAATTGGCTTTATTATAAACCACAACTATAGGATTTCTAAATACTGAATACCAGTACCCTTCTTTATCTCTATAATTTTCATCAACATCATCAAACCAACTTGTTTTATATGCTGTTAAATTACCATTTGAAGTCTCCTTTTTATATAATTCTTTATCACCACCAAGAACTATATCTGTTTTAGGATTTTTAAAATCATCTTCACTTATTTCATCCTTAACCTCATACTCAACATTTATACCTGTTTCTTTTTTAAATTCATCAGAAACATACTTCATAACTTCATCTGGATATTTAGTTGTTACCACAACAGTATCTTCTAACTGCTTTTTTTCTGTATTGCTATTTCCACAAGAAATCATAGAAAATGAAAATATCGTAAGTAAACTTAAAGCTAAAATTTTCTTTATCCCTTTCATAAACACACTCTGTCTCTAGTACTCTATATTTTTACTTTTTATAGAGCTACTTCAACAGTCACCTCCATCCAAACTCTTTTTAACACTAATCTAAGGATATCACTTATTTATAAATATCTAAATACTTACTCCTTAAATATAAACTATTCAATTAATAATTATATATTTTTATATACAAAAAAACCTCTCTTATTTAAGAGAGGTTTTGGTGATCTGCCAGGGAATCGAACCCTGGACACCGTGATTAAAAGTCACGTGCTCTACCGACTGAGCTAGCAAATCATATGGACCTGGCGACCACCTACTCTCCCACACAGTCTCCCGTGCAGTACCATCGGCTTCTAAAGGCTTAACCGTCGTGTTCGGAATGGGAACGGGTGTTACCCTAAAGAACATCATCACCAGATATTTAGAAAGATTGTTCTTTCAAAATTGCACATAATACTTAATTTACTATAATTTGGTCAAGCCCTCGATCTATTAGTATCGGTCAGCTGAACATGTTACCATGCTTACACCCCCGACCTATCAACCTTGTGTTCTTCAAGGGATCTTACTAGCTTACGCTATGGGAAATCTCATCTTGAGGTTGGCTTCACGCTTAGATGCTTTCAGCGTTTATCCATTCCCGACTTAGCTACCCAGCTGTGCTCCTGGCGGAACAACTGGTACACCAGAGGTCAGTCCATCCCGGTCCTCTCGTACTAAGGACAGCTCCTCTCAAATTTCCTACGCCCGCGACGGATAGGGACCGAACTGTCTCACGACGTTCTGAACCCAGCTCGCGTGCCGCTTTAATGGGCGAACAGCCCAACCCTTGGGACCTACTTCAGCCCCAGGATGCGACGAGCCGACATCGAGGTGCCAAACCTCCCCGTCGATGTGGACTCTTGGGGGAGATCAGCCTGTTATCCCCGAGGTAGCTTTTATCCGTTGAGCGATGGCCCTCCCACGAGGTACCACCGGATCACTAAGCCCGACTTTCGTCCCTGCTCCACTTGTGGGTGTCGCAGTCAGGCTCCCTTCTGCCTTTGCACTCTTCGAACGATTTCCGACCGTTCTGAGGGAACCTTTGGGCGCCTCCGTTACTTTTTAGGAGGCGACCGCCCCAGTCAAACTGCCCACCTAACAATGTCCTGTGACCAGATTCATGGCCGCCAGTTAGAATTTCAGTACTGTCAGGGTGGTATCCCAAGGATGACTCCACTAAGGCTGACGCCCTAGTTTCCTAGTCTCCCACCTATCCTGTACAGACAATACCAAAACTCAATGCTAAGCTACAGTAAAGCTCTACGGGGTCTTTCCGTCCAATCGCGGGTAGCGAGCATCTTCACTCGCACTACAACTTCGCCGGATTTACAGTTGAGACAGTGCCCAAGTCATTACGCCATTCGTGCGGGTCAGAACTTACCTGACAAGGAATTTCGCTACCTTAGGACCGTTATAGTTACGGCCGCCGTTTACTGGGGCTTAAGTTCATACCTTCGCTTGCGCTAAGTATTCCCCTTAACCTTCCAGCACCGGGCAGGCGTCAGCCCCTATACATCAGCTTACGCTTTAGCAGAGACCTGTGTTTTTGCTAAACAGTTGCTTGGGCCTATTCTCTGCGGCCTACTCTCGTAGGCACCCCTTCTCGCGAACTTACGGGGTCAATTTGCCGAGTTCCTTAACTGTAATTCTTCCGCCGGCCTTAGGATTCTCTCCTCACCTACCTGTGTCGGTTTGCGGTACGGGCACTACTTCTCTCTCTAGAC
>NZ_JBNWKA010000003.1:0-102500 GCF_050509515.1 Clostridium sp. B9 | reverse complement strand
ATCTATAAACTGTCTAAAACTCTCTGTTAGAATCTCTTTTTGTCCTTCATAAGTATAAAAACTACTATCTCTAGTAGGTTCATATGGTTTTAAATGATTTTCATTTCTTACATAATAATCAAGCATCTCTTCAGTATGCTCTGGAGTTAAATTTCTAAGAACTACTCTTTTAGTATTTAACTGAAACTGAACTATCTTAACCTTATCTGTAAAATCATTTATGTTTATTCCCATTATATATTCATCCTTTTGGACTCCATTAGAATATACATTATCTGATATTATTCCTTCAAGCATAAATCCTAAATCTAAGTAAGCATTGAAATTATTTATATCTGAAATAAAAAGATTAACCTTATATATATCTTTCTTTGCAAATAGAACCTTTAATAGCTTAGTTAATGTTTCCTTTAGAAGATTATAGTTGTCCTCTTTATAAAACTTAAACCTTACATCAGCCTTTTTATTCTTGCTATCTATTTCTCTTAAATAAAATCTCCCTAATATTATGCCAACTTTATCTTTTATAACGTATTCCCTATCATTCCCTCTTGTAGCTTCTATTAATACATTCTTATTAAAAGACATACTCTACTCTCCAATTTATAATTTAATTTACTTTACTAATTTCTTTTTAGTATTTACATATAAGTAGAACATTAAAGCTGCAGATAAAATTGCACTTGCAGGTATTATGTAGAAAGCTTTATCTGGTCCAATACTTTCATTTAACATTCCAATAGCCTTGTTTAGAATCATACCAACTAAGCTAGCTGCTGTTATTACTATTCCTGTTATATAAGCTACATGTTTATCAAAAACCTTACTTATACTTAAAACAGTAGTTGGGAATGTTATTGAGAAGAATAATCCTGATAAAGATATTACTACCATACCATTGCTACCTAAAAGTAAACCTACTATACATAGTATAGCCCCTACAATTAATGTTTTGTACAGAATATTGAAATATCCTCTTTTTTCTACTACAAATCCACCAAACAGTCTTCCAACTGTAAATATAGCAAAGAATAAAGATAAGTATAAACCAGCTTTTTGCTCATTCATATCAAATCCAAACTTCATATAGTTAACAAACCAGTTTGAAATACCTTGCTCTGTGAATACATATAATCCTAGAGCAAGCATGTATGCAACAATAATCTTGTTTCCTAAAGCCTCTTTTAAAGATAATTTATCCTCTTCTTTAACAACCTCTGTTCTAGGTATCTTAACAAATATAAAACATATAAATACCACTAAATAAACTATACCTACAGCAAAGTACATTGTTCTCCAGTTTACTCCTCTAGCTGTTAATGCTCCAAAAAGACCTTGTCCAACTGATGAACCCAATCCATAACACGCATGCATAACATTCATTATTACATTCTGAGCAGTTAAAGCTATTATAGGAAGTACCGTATTACATGATATTGCTACCATTGCTATACCAGCACTACTTGTTACCATTCCAGTGTATAACATTCCATAGTTCTCTGTAAAAGACAAAAATATAAGTGATAAGAATATCACCATCAATCCGCCTAAAAAGACTTTCTTCTGTCCTAATTTTTCACACAGCGTTCCACCTATAAATGTTAATACCATATATGCAGCTGAAGTTGAGATAAGCATATTACTTATAGTATTATCATTAACTCCAAACTCTTGTTTAAATACTGGTATGAATATACCCTTAGTATTTTCAACGATTGCTGCTAATATCATCATTATAAATAGGAATGCTAATGCAACATAGTTTTGTTTCTTGCTGTTCATTATTATTCCCCCTTTGTTATCACAAAATAAATAAAGCACTAAAAATTATACCATAAAAAAGCTCTCTAGTACCTAGTAATATAGGCTTTTAAATACTTGTAGAATTATATTTCCCTAGTAATTTTATAAGAAATTAAATATAAAAAATTGTTATTTGCCAAAAGAAAACACCTAAGCAATTTCTTAGATGTTTTTCTCTTATATTTAAATCTATATTAAATGTATTCTTTTATTATATCCTTAACAACCTCTGATGCTATTATCATACCTGCTACTGGAGGTACAAACGATATACTTCCTGGTATTTGTCTTTTTGAAGCACACTTCTTAGTTCCCCCTGTACAAACACATCCTGTTTTACAAGTAACAACATCTTCAACCTTTGGTTTTCTTGGCATCTCTTCTGAATAAACTACCTTCAACTTTTTAACTCCTCTTTTTCTAAGCTCATATCTCATAACCTTAGCTAGTGGACACACTTTTGTTTTATATATATCAGTAACTTTAAATTCTGCTGGATTTAACTTATTTCCTGTTCCCATTGAACTCATAAGCTTAATTCCTTTTTCCTCACAATAAACAGCAAGTGCTATTTTAGCTGAAACAGTATCTATTGCATCTACTACATAATCAACATCATCTGGTATTATTTCTTGTAAATTATCTGGTGTAACAAAAACTTGTATAGTTTCTACATTACACTTTCTATTTACTGAAAGAACTCTCTCTTTCATAATCTCTACTTTATTTTTACTTACAGTACTATATGTAGCATGTATTTGTCTGTTTAAATTTGTTAAACAGACAGTATCGTCATCAACTAATATTAAGTTTCCAACTCCTGCTCTTGCTAAAGCCTCAACTGTGAAACTTCCTACTCCACCTACTCCGAATACCATAACTTTGCTATTAGCTAATTTATCTAACGCTTCTTTACCTATAAGTAACTCTGTTCTTGATAGTGAATGTTGTAACATAAACATCTCTCCTTCTTAAGTTAATAAATTTCCCCTATGTTAATCTTCCAATAATTTTTTCAAATATCTAAATTAAATCAAAATAATTTGTATTCTCTTCTACACACAAATTCATTAATATTATATACATTCTATTGATTATAAATAAAGTTTTTTCGTGTATCTTAACATATAAAATATTATTTTATCAATAAATCATCATAAAATCTTCTTTTAGCTGCAAATATATCTTAAATATTTTTTAAATGGATTCCTAAATTTCTATGATATCCACTTTATTTAATATATAATAGCCTTATGAATTTTATTTTGAGGAGGACATATAAATGACTTTAGGAATAATTGCTGCTATGAGCGAAGAATTAGAAATCCTTTTACAAGACATGAAAGTAGAATCAAAAGACACTAAAGCTAACATGACTTTCCACCAAGGAAATCTTTGGGGACAAGAGGTTGTAGCTGTAGTTTGTGGTATAGGTAAAGTTAACGCTGCTATATGTACACAAATATTAATAAGTGAATACAATGTTGATAAGGTTATAAACGTTGGTGTTGCTGGTGGAATAGGAAGAGAAATATTCCCTGGAAACGTAGTTATAGCTGATTCATTAGTTCAATATGATATGGATACAACTGCTTTTGGAGATCCAATGGGACAAATCCCAAGATTAGATACATTTGATTTCAAATGTAATAAAGAATTAGTTGAACTTTGTCAGGAAGCTTGTAAAGAAAATGAAGAAATAAAGAGCTTCACTGGAAGAATAGTTACTGGAGACCAATTCGTTGCTAGCGTAGAAAAAGTTAGATGGTTAGAAGAGGAATTCGGAGCTGCTGCTTGTGAAATGGAAGGTGGAAGTATAGCACACGTTTGTTACTTAAACAACATTCCATTCGTAGTTATAAGATCAATATCTGATAATGCAAACAATGGAGCACATATGGACTTTGCTGAGTTCACTGCTATAGGAGTTAAAAACTCAACTTCAATCTTAAAATCAATGATTTTAAAAATGGCTTAATATAAAAAAGAGATATATCAAATATATCTCTTTTTATTTTATATCTCATGAATGAATATTCCACTTCTAAGCTTTGGTTCAAACCATGTAGATTTTGGAGGCATTATCAATTCTTTATCTGAAATTTTCATAACCTCATCTAAGCTTGTTGGATAAAGTGCAAAAGCTACCTTCATATCTTCTGATACTCTTTTTTCTAGCTCTTCTAATCCTCTTATTCCACCTACAAAATCTATCCTTTCATCATTTCTTATATCTTTTATTCCTAAGATTGGTTCTAATATATTATTTTGAAGTATTGATACATCTAAGCTTTTTACTAAATCAGTTTCTTTATTTATATACTTTAGTTTAAACCAAGAGTTATTTAGATACATTCCAAACTCCCCTTTATTACTTGGCTTAAAATTTTCTCCTACTTCAACTTTTGTAACTTCAAAGTTTCTCTTTATTCTATCTAAAAATTCTTCTTCACTTAATCCATTTAAATCTTTAACTACTCTATTGTAGTCTATTATGGTTAGTTCACTATTAGGAAATAATACTCCTAGGAAATAGTTACATTCATCAGCTTTTGAACATTCTCCTTTTTCCCTTCTCTCTAAACAAACCTTAACTGCTGCTTCTGATCTATGATGTCCATCAGCTATATATACTGAATCAATTGACTTAAAAGCCTCTATTATTTCCCCAATAACTTTCTTTTCAGAAATTCTCCAAACCTTATGAACTACACCATCATCAGCCTTGAAATCATATAGTGGATTTTCAGTGCATATTTCTAAAACCATATTATTTATATCCTCTAAATCTCTATAAGTTAAGAAAATAGGACCAGTCTGAGCAGAGCAAGCCTTTATATGCTTTATTCTATCCTCTTCCTTCTTAGCTCTAGTAAATTCATGCTTCTTAATTGTATTATTTAGATAATCATCCACAGCTAAGCAAGTAACAATACCTTTTTGAGATTTCCCATTTAAAATAAGCTCATAAACATATAAACACTCTTCATCCTCCTTTATAAGAATCTTATTCTTAAGGAAATTCTCCATATTCTCCTTAGCCTTCTCATAAACTTCATTAGAATACTCACTAACATTTCCTGGGAAATAAGTCTCAGCTTTGTCTATATTCAAAAAAGAAAATTCATTCTCCTCAACAACCTTCCTAGCCTCTTCCCTATTCAAAACATCATAAGGCAAAGCCGCAACCTTATCCACTAAACCCTCTTGTGGCCTAATAGCCTTAAAACCCTTAATATTAACCATACTATCAACTCCTCTTTACTTTAAATATATGTTTTAAAGCATTCTTGATTTTCAGATAGAACTGAAATACTCTCTTAATGATCAACTAGAGTTTCATTATATATGGAGGAATAATTACGTTAAGAAGCGAAGCTGTTTGACCAACGGGAGTTCTGAGCTTTAGTAATTATTCTGAAATATATAATAGAAACTCTATGCGAAATTAAGCTATGTCTGAAGGTCTAGCTGAAAATCAACTTTGCTTAAAACATTTAGCTAAAGAAACTCTCTATGATTTCAATAACCTCTTCTCCTATTCGCTCTTGAGCTTCCTTAGTTGATGCTCCAATATGTGGTGAAAGACTAGCCTTTGGATGATTTATAAGTTGAATATTTTTACTAGGCTCCTCATTAAATACATCTAGTCCAACCCCACCTAAAGTTTCATTCTCTAAAGCTTCTAAAACTGCTTCTTCATCCAAAGCCTTTCCTCTAGAAGTATTTATAATAAAAGCACCCTTTTTAATCTTGCTTAACTCTTTACTTCCAATTATATTCTTTGTCCCAGAAATATTTAGGGAAATAAAATCTGACATTTTTAATAATTCATCAAATTCAACTTGAGTGTATTCCTTATCCACATCCTCAATTTTAACCATATCAAAATAAACTATCTTCATTCCTAAAGCAGTACACCTCTTTGCTAATTCTTTTCCTATTCTACCCATTCCTATTATTCCTAAAGTTTTTCCACTTATTTCTGTTCCAACATACTGTTTTTTATTCCATAATCTAGCTTTCATAGTTACATTAGACTGATTTAAGAATCTTGCTAAAGAAAACATATGCGCTAATATTAATTCTGCAACTGAAGCTGAACTAGCATTCGGTGTATTCTTAACAGTAATACCATTCAATCCCGCATAGTCTGTATCAATATTATCTACTCCAACTCCACCTCTTATTATTAATTTAAGATTTCCACCTTTTATAGCAGAATCAATTAATTCTTTTCTTATTTTTGTAGCAGATCTTATTACTATACAATCAACTTCCTTTATCTTTTCCCTAAGCTCATCACCATCATAATGTTTCTTATCAACATCATATCCTAAACCTTCTAGTTTTATAATAGCCTTACTATCTAATCCATCATTTAAAAGTATTCTTCTCATAATTCATAGCCCCCTAAATTTATTTATAAAAAATTGTGTTTTAGCACTTATTGCTTTCTAGATATAACTGAAAGATTATCTTATAAAAAATGCTGTATCAAAACACTAAAAATAAAACTTATAAATTTATAAGCATTATTTAAGTATTACTTTGATACAGCGCATAAAGAAATTATTATAATCCCAAAATTTCATTTATATTTCTTAGTAACTCATTTATATCTTCAATTTGACAGTCTGCCATATGTGCTATTCTAAATGTTTTATCCTTTAACTTTCCATAACCATTAGATAATTGAAACCCTCTCTTACCTAACTCTTTGTTTAACTCCCCAACATTTATATTTCTAGTATTCTTTATTGTTGTTAGCGTATTAGATTCATATCCTTCCTCTGGATATATTTCAAAATACTTTTTAGCCCACGCTCTAACAATCTTAGCCATTCCAATATGTCTATTAAATCTATTTTCTAATCCTTCTACATTTAATATATAGTCTAACTGATAATCTAAAGCAAACATATGTGAAAGTGATGGTGTTGATGGATACTGGTAATCCTTCTTTTTTATATATTTATATAAAGATAATAAATCTAAATAAGTTCCTCTAAACTTAACTTTTTCAGCTCTTTCTCTAGCTTTTTCTGAGAAAGTACAGGCTGATATTCCAGGAGGCAATCCTAATGCCTTCTGAGATGACGTTATACATATATCTATGTTAAGCTTATCAACCTCAACCTTACTTCCTGCTGCTGAACTAACCATATCAACACAAAAAATAACATCTGGATATTTTTTAAGAACTTCACTTATTTCTTCTAATGGATTCATTATTCCTGTAGAAGTTTCATTATGAGTAACTGTTATTAAATCATACTCTCCTGAACTAAGAACTTTATCCACAAAATCTCCTCTTAATGCTTTTCCCCAAGGAACTTCAAATTTATCCACAGGAACATTGTTGCTTATCCCCATTTCATACCATCTATCCCCAAAAGCACCTACTGAAAAAACTGCTGCTTTTTTTAAAGTACAACTTCTTATAGCACCTTCCATTAATCCGCTTCCTGAAGTCGTTGATAATAATATTTCATTATCTGTATAAAATAATTTTCTTAAATTATTACTTATTCTTCTTTGTAACTCCGAAGCCTCCTTGCTTCTATGTCCTATCATAGGAGTTGCCATTTTTTCTAGAACATCATCTCTCACTTCAACTGGTCCAGGTATAAATAATTTCTTATGCATTGCCTCTCCCTCCTCATTAATTAATTTATTTAATAGTATATTATAATTCCTTATTATTGGTGATAATAAAAAAAGAGTTTTAACACAAAAAATCTGTGCTAAAACTCCTTTAAAACAAAATTAAATCATATCTTGTAAAATGTTGAATTTATTTTCCATCTCTTTTTCACAAGCTCCACTATGAAACTTAATGCAATTTAAACAGCTCTTACAAGAATTCATTGATGATACAGCTTCTCTATATCTTGATGAGTAATCATAACAATTTTCTGCTATATCTATAAATTCTTCACTTCTAGACATAAGTATTCTCCTTTCTTAGTTAAAATACTATATATCCTTAGTATTTTCTAAGAAAGGATTTTTATACTAAATTATTCCTCTTCATCATTCCAAAATAAAACTGATTCAGTCTCTCTACAGTATTTAACACATATACATTGACCTAAATTTCTTGGACAAAGTCTACAAAGACAAGTTTTTTCAGTCCCATCACATCTATTATTCTTAAAATCTATACAATACTTACAATTAATACTTGTTCCAACAGCCATAATAAAACCCTCCTAGTATCTTTACATACAGTTAAGTATATCACTTTTAATAGAGTCTTAAAATTAATTTAAATCAAGTTTATATAAATATCGATATCAAGTAATAAACCAATACTTTGCTTTAACTCAACACATAACTTAAAATAGAGCAAAATCCCCAATTATTATTGCTTAGTAAAATCTTCTTTAAGTTCACTATCAACAAAATTCTTTAAAATTTCATCAGTATCATCAATAAATACCTCTTCATCTGAATCCTTTCCATGGTCTATTTCTTCAAACTCAAAATCTTTAAGCCTCTTATTAAATTCATCATCAATTATTTTTTCATCTTCACTTTTAAAATTACTTACTTCTTCTAAGCTCTTATTTTTATTTTCTGAGAAAACTTTTTCTTCCTCTAAATTATCATTTTCTAATATAGTTTTTTCTTCTACTCCATCATTTATTTCAAGAAATCCTGTATTTAAATCAAATTCCAAATTTGCCTCATTACAAACCTGAATTTCCTTAGATTCAACTACTTCTTTATTTTCATAATCATCATATTCTTTTCTTAAAACTCGAACTCTATATACTGATTCTAATAACATAAATAAAGTAATAGCAAAAATTACTGATGCTATATTAACATAAAAAGTTCCATCTATATAGCTAACATTAGGAATAATCATTATAGCAAAATATCCTACTGCCGAAACTAAACAAAAACTTATAAGAATACTCATAAAAATATAAATAATATATCTTGGTAGTTCAAAGAAATATGGTCTATTTAAATTTTTTCTTTCCATTAGTTTAATAAGAAAATATGAAATATATCCTAGCAAAAGAGTTATTGCTAAAACTATTAATAGAAGTAAAACTTGTCTTCCAAAAGAAAAAGTCTCCTCCTTAAAATCCAAAGTTAAAAGACTAAATATACCTAAAATATTAGTCCACAAACTCCCTAAAATATTTCTTACAAATTCCAACCTGTCACTTATTAAAAGCTTGCTTACTGCAAATAATATTATCAATCCATCAGCAAATAATACTGGTAATATTCCAGCTAAAAATTTATCCTTTACAATTAAATTCATAAGGAAAACTACTGTAGTAAAAAATAATCCTATTATAAGAAAATAAAATATACTTAAAATCAATCCCTTAAAAGCAAAGATATCACTATAAGAAAAGTAACATATCATTTTTATTAATATGTTAATCACTAATGGAACTAGTATAGCTAAAGAAATAACTAAAACCTTATTTATAAAATATTTTTTTCTTCCCTCTTCACCATTAATGATAGCTTGTCTTATTTCCTCCTCTTTATCTTTAAATAGTAACCCAATAATAATTATAAGAACTAAAAACATCAATCCTCTATCCAAATAGGTCATAGAAAAGCTATTTGCTACTATTTCAGCATCCAATATTCCATTTCTATCTTTTGATAAAGTACTTATCATATAAAAATTTCCCATTAAAAAGAAAAGAGAAATTCCTAAAGTAACCCAACTTAACATTATCCTTAGCTTATACTTTTTCAACTCTAAATTATTAATTAAAACTCCCATACTTTTCTCCATTCACAAAATTAAACTAAGTTCTTTATAATATACTTTTGCAAGTGGATTTTTATGATTTTATTTTTTATAAAATTAAGTAGCAATTTAATCATCACTACATATATTAATATAAAGAATGTTTAAATTACTTCTTCATTTTTTGACTACTCCTCTCCTTAGAAAAAGAAGAAGTTTTGTTAATGCATTCCTTGCTTACTTTGCAAGTTTCCTCCCATCTAAAAATAAAAAAACAGGTGATTTATCACCTGTTTTTTTATTACATAAACATTTGAAATAAAATTATTAAAATTACTCCTGGAATGCCTAAAATACCTGCTATAAGTGCTGTTAATATGTTTATTCCTACTGTTATACCAAAATAAGCTCCAAAGTAATTAGTAATCATAAGAAGTATAACTCCAAATATACTATTTATAACTAAACCAATTATTTTCTTTAGAGAACCAAATATTAATTTTAAAACTAATATTCCAACAAGCACTGCTACAATAAGAAGAATTATATCATCTAATGATAAAGTTCCTAAATCCACACTATCACCCGTCTCTCTCTTAAATTATACTAATATTAGTATTCTTAAATATATGTTCTAAGCCTACTTTTATACCTCTTTTTTTAGCTTCTCTAAGCAAGTATTCATACCTTGCATTAATGTCTTGTTCCTTGTATATAAGAGAGTCTATAAGCTTATCATCACAAGCATTCTGAAAAGCTGATCTCGCTACTTCCATTTCTAATATGGTTTCTTCTATTGCTTTTAATATTTCCTCATCCTCATTAGAATAATCTATTTTTTTAATTAAATAATCCGAAATTTTCTTTTTATCCATTACAAACACCTCCATAACTTCTCTTTTGGAATTATTACCAAATAGTCCAAGTTATATTCAGTATCTATAATTTATATAAAAACATTTTAATATTTTCTGATTTAAAGTTATTTTGAGTTATAGATATAACTTAAATACGCCCTTAAAGAAATACCTTTTAACTACATTTAAATGTGTAAGTTCAAGATACCAAATTTTAAATTTGGACTTTCACTTAAATCTCTGTTCTACCTTCTAGTGCTTTTGATAAGGTTACTTCATCCGCATATTCTAAGTCTCCACCAACAGGGATACCTGCAGCTATTCTAGTAACCTTAACATCTAATGGTTTTAAGATTTTTGAGATATACATAGCAGTAGCTTCTCCCTCTATTGTTGGGTTGGTTGCTACTATAACCTCTTTAATATCTCCACTCATTCTTGCTACTAGTTCTCTTATTCTTATGTCTTGCGGACCTCTTCCTTGCATTGGAGATATAGTACCATGTAAAACATGGTATAAACCGTTAAACTCTTTAACCTTCTCCATTGTCATTATATCCTTAGGTTGCTCAACAACACAGATTACATCTCTAACTCTGTTTGGATTTGAACATATTGCGCAAGGATCTGAATCTGTAAAGTTACCACATACTGAACAATACTTTATTGTTCCTCTAGCTTTTATTAAAGCATTAGCAAATTCCTCTACCTCATCCTTTGGCAAATTTAAAATATGTAAAGTTAGTCTCTGAGCTGATTTCTTTCCTATACTAGGTAGCTTAGCAAATTCTTCAATTAACTTTTCTATGGCTACTGGATAAAATTCCATCGTAAACTCCTCCTTTTATTTTTTTAAAATTTCTCTATATCTATAAAAAACTCCGCTGAGAAGTTTCAGCAGAGTTTTACAATTCAATAAGTATTTTTTTATTCTTTATTAGAATAATCCTGGCATACCCATTCCGCCAGTTAATTTACCCATTTTCTCTGAAGTTTCTTCGTTAGCTTTTTCTAAAGCTTGCTTAACAGCTGAGAAAACTAAGTCTTCTAACATTTCAACGTCATCTGGATCTACCACTTCTGGTTGTATATTAAGTGCGATTAATTCTTTTTTACCATTAACTTTAGCAGTTACTGCACCACCGCCAGCTGAACCTTCGAATTCTGATACTTCGATTTCTTCTTGCATTGATTGCATTTGCTTTTGAAGCATTTGAGCTTGCTTCATTAAGTTATTCATGTTACCCATTCCACCTGGGAATCCACCTCTTGCCATACTTACATCCTCCTTAATAATTAACTCCCTAATATTATATAGTATTTTTGAAAATTTTACTATAATATTAGATTATATAACTTATTGTTCTTTTGTTACTATTTTTTTGAATTATTCTTCTACAATTTCTAATCCATCTCCCATTAGTCCTGCAAGTCTAGCCTCTAAGTCTGCTTCATTATCCTTATCAGCTTCACTTCCTTGCTCAACACTGTAAACAACTCTTACAGGCTCTTTTAAAACTTCTGAGAATATTTCATTTACTATTCTAGAAAAATCACTTTTTTCAAGTCTTTCCTTATTGTGTTTAAATTCATATGAATATCTGAACTCAACTACACCTTTGTTACAAGATACATTACTTATACCTTTTGCTAAAGCTATATAAACCATGTATTTTCCTCTGCTCTTGAAAGCTTCAAGAATATCCTTCCAAACCTTTCTCAAGTACTCTGGTGTTAAAGTAGAATTTTCATTTACCGGCTCATAATTAGCTTTTACTGGTGCTTGAGTAGGTTTCTTAGCTTGATTATTAGCCCCACTATTAACCATTCCACCATTAGCTACTTCTGCTTTTATTCCGTCTAAATTATTAGCGTTAACTTGTATATTTCCACTCTTTATCATATGTTCTAGCTTATTTATTCTAGCTAGCATTACCTCTTTAGAAGTATCATACTCTATTTTACACATTTTTATTACTGCTAATTCTAAATAAACTCTAGCTTGTTTACTAAGCTTAGCTTCTTCATCACATTCCTGTACAATTCTTATACATCTCATGATTTCTTCAACTTTAAGCTTAGCACCTTGCACCTTAAGTTTCTCTATATTTTCCTCTGCAGTATCTAAAACTTCCTCTGGATTTGAAGTTACTTTTATCATAAGCAAGTTTCTATAATGTACTATTAAATCTTTTATGAAAAGAGTCATATCCTTTCCTGTAAGAACTAATTCCTCTATGATTTCCATAGCACTTTCTATATCTCTTTTTATTATAGAATCAACTATCTTAAATAAATTATCATTAGTTACAAGTCCAAGCATTGAAACTAACTCATCATAATCAACCTTACCATCTCCAATTGATATAGCCTGATCTAAAATACTTAAAGAGTCTCTCATTGCTCCATCAGAAACTCTAGCAACAAGATCTAAGCTTCTATCATCGCAGAATACCCCTTGCTCTGTAACTATCTTTCTAAGTCTTCCTGTTATATCTTTTCTACTAATTCTCTTAAAATCAAATCTTTGACATCTTGATAAGATTGTTATAGGTAATTTTTGAGGGTCAGTTGTTGCTAATATGAATACCACATTTTTAGGTGGTTCTTCTAAAGTCTTTAAGAATGCATTAACTGCACCAATAGACAGCATGTGAACCTCATCCATTATGTAAACTTTGAATCTAGCTTCCTGTGGCGGATATTGAACATCATCGATTATATCTCTTATGTTATCAACACCATTGTTTGAAGCTGCATCTAGTTCTGTTATATCTATAGCTAAACCTTCATTTATCTTTTTACACATCTCACATTCATTGCAAGGCTCCCCATCTTTTAAATCAAGACAGTTTAAAGCCTTAGCCATTACCTTTGCAGTAGAGGTTTTACCAGTACCCCTAGTTCCACAGAATAAGTACGCATGAGCTGTTCTTTCATTTAATATCTGATTTTTTAATGTAGTGGTTATATGTTCCTGACCAACAACGTCATTAAAAGTTCTTGGTCTCCACTCTCTATACAAAGCTTTATATGCCAAATTTTTTCACCTCTCTAAGCCTGCATTAACATATAATTATTATACATCAAAACAACTATATGTACCTATTTACTCCATTATATTTTTTTCTTAATTAAACTATTATATCATGATTAATATTATCTTTTTTCAAAATTGCTATATAATTAGTTTAATAACATGTCTAAATAAATTTTGAAAGGATTGTTTTATATGTTTTCTATAATTGTTGCCAAAAGTATTAATAATATCATAGGAGTAAATAATTCTCTTCCATGGAACCTTCCTTCTGATTTAAAAAGATTTAAAGAAATAACAATGGGAAAGAAAATTTTAATGGGAAGAAAAACTTTTGAATCACTTCCTTTTGTATTACCAGGAAGAACTCACTTAGTTTTAACAACAAATAAAGATTTCTCTAGTGAAAATGAGAATGTAATTGTATATCATGATTTAGAAAAGCTAATTGAAGAGTTTAAAGATAGTGAAGAAGAAGTTTTTGTTATAGGCGGTGGAAATATTTTTTCTCAATTTATAGGCTCAACTTCTAAGCTTTATATAACTGAAGTTTTAAAAAAGATTGAAGGGGATACGTATTTCCCAGAAGTAGATTGTTCAAAGTGGATTAAAACTTTTGAAAGCGATGTTTATGAAGAGAATAATACTATGTTTAACTTCGTAGATTATATAAAAAATAAGGATTAAAATATCTTATAAAAAAAGATTTTAATCCTTATTTGTAGCCATAAATTTATTTACAAAGTACTTATTATTGTTTCTTCTTAAAGGTTGATTTAATTCCTCTTTTAACAACATCAAGAAAGCTTAATGACCTAACTATACGGTCTGGCTCAACATAGTTTCTAACAGTACGAAGTACTTTTTTAGGTTCTTTAGAGGCAAAAGAATATGTACCATTTTTCTTTGTTTTAATTGCATACCTTGGAATCCACTTTCCCTTAAAAATTATGGATGCAATAACATAATCAACTTCCTCCCAAGGAATTTGAATAAACTTTAGAGGATTGCTAGAATGATAAAATTCAAAGCCCTTATCACCAATCATTATTTGTCCATAATCTGCAAGACCTGTAAAAGCTGTTGCATCAACTACTAAATCTACCTTTGTATTCAGTGATTGAATCATCTATTCTACTCCTTTTCTACTTATTTATAAATATTTCTCTATCTATGTATTACTAAAAAAGTTAAGAAATTATAAGAATAAATTAAATCCATTCTTATTGAATTTAATATTACTATATTTTATTCTTAACTAAAATTTTCAATTTAATGACTATACTTCAGTTCCATAATATCACAAAAATTATTTTTTAACTTTACTATAAAGTATTTATATTTAAGAAAAGCCTAGGCTAAGTAAAAAATATTACCCTAACCTAGGCTAAATAAACTATATTACATTAATCCTATTACATGGAATACAATACCGATTACGAATAAAGCAAGAATCATCACGATTGGAGATACTTTCTTTTTAAGTAACCACATACATAAGAATGTTAATAATAATCCTGCAAGTCCAGGAATTAATGAATCTAAGTTACCCTGTAATGTTGTAACTTTTTGAGCAGTTAATGATAAACCAGATGCTTGTTGTAATAACGCTTGTTTAATACCTTCTGCTCCAGCAGGAAGACTATTCCAATCTATATAAGCACCTTCACTTAAGTTAACTGATGATATTACTGGAGTGAATTTAATAGCTACCCATCTATTAACCAATGATCCTAAGATGAACATACCAAGTATAGATGCACCCTTTGTAATATCTTGTAGTAAGTTACCAGATAAATCTTCTGTAATACGAGAACCTGCTTTGTAACCAAATTCTTGTGTATACCAAGTAAATGCCATACGTATAATATTCCAACCGAAGAAGAATATTATTGGACCCATTATGTTACCTGCCATAGCAAGTGAAGCACCTAATGCTCCTAATATAGGTCTAACAGTAAACCAGAAAACTGGATCTCCAATACCTGCTAAAGGTCCCATCATACCAACTTTAACCCCTTGAATAGTTACATCATCAACTGGTGATCCATTTGCACGATCTTCTTCTAATGCTAATGTTACCCCAATGATAGGTGATGCTACATATGGGTGAGTATTAAAGAATTCTAAGTGACGAGTTAACGCCGCTGCTCTATCTTCTTTAGTTTTATATAATTTCTTAATTGCTGGAATTAATGAGAATGCCCAACCACCATTTTGCATTCTTTCATAGTTCCATGATCCTTGAATGAAAGTTGAACGCCACCAAATAGAAAGACGATCTCTTTTTGTTAACTTTAATTTATTTTCCATTTTAGTCCTATCTCCTTTCTTAGTAGTTATCGATAATATCGCCTACAGGATCTCCTATATTTGATCCACCATTACCTGAGCCACCTTTTTTGCTAAGGGCTAAGTAAAGAAGGGCTAAAGAAACACCGATTGCACCTAATCCCATAAGTGTAAGTTGAGGGATAGTTGCTAATACAAAACCAATTGCGAAGAATGGCCATACTTCTTTTGTTGCCATCATGTTAATTACCATTGCGTAACCAACAGCTACAACCATTCCACCACCTACAGCTAAACCATCTGTTAACCAAGCTGGCATTGCAGTAAGTAATGCACGAATAGGCTCAGCTCCAATTAATAATATTAATGCAGCTGGAAGTGCTATACGTATACCCTGCATACAAATAGCAATAATATGCCACATTTCAACTTTTCTTATATTTCCTTCTTTAGCGGCAGCATCCATAAAATGTACAAAAGCTGTAGCTATTGTACGACAAATAATTGTTAATAATAATCCTGCAACAGCTAGAGGAATTGCTATAGCAATAGCTGAAGAAATTCCTGCTTGACCTGTTTCTCCACTAAGAACTAGAATAATTGCAGCTGCAACTGATGCTAAAGCTGCATCTGGTGCCACGGCAGCACCTATATTTGCCCAACCTAAAGCGATCATTTGAAGACTACCACCTAAGATTAAGCATGGTATTAAGTTACCTGTAACTAATCCGATTAAAGTACAAGCAACTAGAGGTTGTTGGAATTGGAACTCATCTAGGATACCTCCCATCCCAGCTAAAAATGCAATAATAATAACTAATATTATTTGAAGTATATTTAGATCCACTGTTAATCCTCCTTTTTTCTATTAAAATAATTTATATTATTTTAATTTATTTAATTCCTCTTGTGCTTTTTTAAGAATTTCATCCATATTCCCTTTTGCGTCATTTGGAACTTTACGCACATCAAACTCTACTCCACTTTGTTTAAGTTTATCAAAAGTATCTATATCTTCCTGACTGAAAGCAAGAACTTTATTTGGTTGAACTTTACCTGGTGAATGTGCCATAGAGCCAACATTAACTACTTTTAAAGGTACTCCACCCTCTACTGCTCTTAACACATCTTCTGGATTTTCAAAAAGAAGTAATGCACGTTGTCCACCAAAGTGATCTTTATCTTTTGCAAGTTTAATCATTTGATCAACAGGAACAATATGAGCTTTGACTCCTGGAGGAGCTGCTTGTTGTATTAATTTTTTACGAAGTTCATCTCTAGCTACATCATCAGACACAACAATAATTCTTGTTGGTCTAACTGTTTTTGTCCAAGCTGTTGCTACTTGACCGTGAAGTAAACGAGAATCGATACGTGCTAAAACGTATTCAAAAGAGCCAGGCGCACCTACATTAGAAGATTGTTGAGTAGAATTTTCAGAAGGCTTTTCTGAATCCTCAGGCTCTAATTCTTCTGGTTTAGCTTTAACTCCCTCTCTAGCTGGTTTTAGGATATTAGCAGCAATTTCTTGTGCTGATTCCATTGAAAAACGTGAAGCATAAGCTTCAATAACCATTGGTAGATTCATACCAGCTACAATTGCCCATTTATCTTTATGTTCTTCAACGAGACTATTAGCTTGGTTAAATGGTGTTCCTCCCCAGAGATCAACTAAGAATAATACCTCATCTTGATTCTCAAAGGATGCAATTGCATCTTTCATTTTTGCTTTAATATCATCTGGGCCTTCACTAGGCATTAGTGTAACAGCACTTACATTTTCTTGTTCTCCAAAAATCATTGATCCTGATTGCAATATGCCATTAGCAAATTCCCCATGACTAGCAAGAATAATTCCTACCATATGTATACCTCCTATTTTTTTATTTTCCATCTCTAAATTAATTTTACACCTATGTACATTTTAATACAATATTCATAATTTGGACATATTAAAAGAAAAAATACAAATTTATGCCATATTCTAGAATTAACTCCTATTCTTTTATTTATAATTAAAATTAAAATAATTAATAAATAATTATTTTATGATTTATTTATCATTAAATATTTATTTAAATCTCCTTTTTTTATTAAATCAATAATTAATAATCATAAACAAAAAAATACTAAGTAGATATATTTTTATCCACTTAGTATTTTTTTATTTCTAAAATATATATTTTTATTATCTAACAAGCCTCTTTTAAGCTTATATTCTCTTTTTCTCTAAAAATTAAACTTGCTACTAAGCCACCAACTATTGCAGGAACTATCCAGTTAAATCCTAAGCTAGCAAAAGGTAACTTATGTACTATACTTATACTAATTCCAAAGCTATCAATTACATTAAGCGAACTTATTAAAAGAGTTGTGTATGCAGCACCTTTAAAAGCAACACTTTTCTTAAACACATTTCCAAAGATACTCATAACAACTAAAAGTATAAGTACAGGGTAAATTAAGCTTAATATTGGTGCAGCTATTTCTATTATTTTATCTACGCCTAAATTTGAAGCTAATGCACTAAAAATACACATAAAAATCACTATATGTTTGTATTTAACTTTTTTGTTAGTTAAATCCTCAAAATACTTACTAGTTACAGAAGTTAATCCTACAGCAGTAGTAAGACATGCAAACCCTATAACTATTGCTAAAATAATTGTTCCTGTAGATCCTAATATTGACTTTGTTATATTCATAAGTAAAACTGTTTGAGAAATTTCACCATTATATAAAGTTGAAGCTGTTGCTCCTAAGTAAGTTAATCCTCCATATACTATAGCAAGTCCAATACATGCTATTAATGATGATTTCATTATTAGTTTTTTATTTTCAACTTCATCTTTATACCCTTTTTCTATAAATGAAGCCATAACAAGAGCTACAACTCCGCCAACACCTAAGGCATCCATTGTCTGATATCCTTGAGTTAACCCATTTATAAATAATTCATCTGAACTAACCTTTTGTAATTCTCCTATTGGCGATATTATGCCTTTAACTATCAACACTCCTAAAGCTATTAACAATATTGGAGTTAATACTTTTCCTATTATGTCCATTACCTTATTAGGTTTTATAGTGATTATAAGTACTACTATAAAAAATATTATTGAAAACATATAAGGATTAATTCCTTTAAATATAGGTAAGATACTCATTTCATAAGTTGTTGCAGCAGTTCTTGGAACTACTAATATTGGTCCTAAACAAAGCATTATTAATACTTCTAAGATAAGTCCAAATCTTTTTCCTGCCTTACCTAAAACATTTCTAAGTGAACCTACCTTTGATACCGCCACTATTGAAAGTAAGATTAATCCTACATCTGATGTCACAAATCCTAAAAAACTTTCTATCCAATTAGCCCCTGATATTAATCCTATGTATGGTGGAAATATTAAATTTCCTGCTCCAAAGAAAATTGAGAATAATGCAAATCCTATTATTACGATGTCTTTATTCTTTTTCATTTGTTTTTCAACCCCATTCTAATTTATATTTCTCATATATAAAAAAGCCACATAGTGTAAAACTATGTGGCCATTCTTGCCTAGGATAAAAAAAGCCACATAGTATTTCTCTATGTGACTATATATGCATCAAAAACTTAGCCATCATAGATACAAAACTTTTAGTTTGTATCCATGATTCTCATAATCATAAACACAAACTTAACTATAATAGCTAAAGTAAAAGGTATTAAGTTTTAAAGCCTTAGTTAAGTTTAAATTATTCATATTACCAAATCTCCAAATTTCAATTTATTATGTTAATAGCATTTTAATTGATTAAATCAAAAAAGTCAACGATAAATATTGATACTTTATTAAAAACTTAAACCAAAACCTAAAAACAATTCATTTCATAATAATTAACATCCAGCAAAATAAAGTAATACCTTATCTATTACATTCGATATTTCTTTATTATCATTTATAAATTTATCTGCATATTTTTGTATATCTTCTTTGCTTTCTGAATTTTCAAGATTACCTAAAGCTTCTTTAGCACTCTTTAAGTATGTTAATATTTCTTCGTTATAATCTATAAACTCTTCTGGAATGTCTGAATTACTAAAATCATCAACTAAGCACTGAAAAAATGTATTAGATTTTTTTATTTCTTCTCTCATTTCTGGTGAAATTTCACCAGTCTCAGATATAGCTCTCATATTTCTCAAAGAACCATCTAAACTTATATTTACTATAGTAGTGGAAATCTTATCTATATATTCATCTTCACCTTCATGCTTCTCTTCTTCAGTTGTTTTTTCTATAGGAGCTGCAACATTAGCTTCTTTAGGGCTTGTACTTCCACAACCAACAAAGAATGCTGATAATGAAGCTGTAATTATTCCAATTAAAATTTTTCTCCTCATAAAATCCTCCGTAAAATTATACTTATAAAACATATACGTATACTCAATTATATCAATAAGAATCACACTTTTTTATTAATGTTTCGTAAACATATGGAAAATAATTTTTACAAATAAAAAAAGCTTTTAACTAAGATATAGTTAAAAGCTTAAATTACATAATAAAACCGTGCACCTCACTTCGACAATAACTTATGAACGTTACCTATGCAGTTAGCTCAAGCCAGACGGATCCACGGCACATGAAAATGACTGCTTATCGCTGCTTCCTTCCGGACCTGACGAGGTTCACAGGTTTCCATTGCGTGGGGCCCAACTCTCAACACCACTTACATAGGGCAGACTCCACAAATTAGAGCCTCGATGAGGACTTCGATCCTGCTATAGCGGATTGCAGGTTACAGGGCACCGCTAACTCCCCATCTAGCACGGCATGGCGGAGAGAGAGGGATTTGAACCCTCGATAGAGTTTCCCCTATACACGCGTTCCAGGCGTGCTCCTTCGACCACTCGGACATCTCTCCATAACAAATATTAACTTATAATACTTTTTCATTCTAACATATAAGTTTAATCAATTCAATACTGAAAATTTAATTATAAATGTTACATTTTTTAGTATAATTATATAATTATCCTTATTTGCTAAATAAAATAAGGTAGATAATTCATATTATTATCTACCTTTTTATAAAAAATTATTTAATTTAAGAAAATACCACCTTTATTTTTTCTTGCCCTAATAATAATAAATATAATTGCTCCTATACCAATTATAATTCCTATTAAGCTTACCATTTGAGCTACTCTTATATTCATCAGATATAAACTATCTGTTCTTAGCCCTTCTATGAAAAATCTTCCTAAAGAATATAGAGCTATATAAGCTGATATAACTACCCCTTTATATTTATTAGTTATATTATATAAGATTATCATAAGCACTATAGCTATAAATATATCCCATATACTTTCATATAAAAAGGTTGGGTGATAATAAGTTCCATCTATGTACATTCCTTTTTGAATAAACTCTGGAAACTTACTTATAAATTCTTTAGAAACAAGACCTCCATGAGCTTCTTGATTAAAGAAGTTTCCCCATCTTCCTATTCCTTGAGCTAATATAAATGCTGGTGCAACAATATCTGCATAAGCTAAAAAATCTACTTTTTTAACCTTACAATAAATAAAAGCCGTTACGAAGGCACCTATTATTCCACCATGAATAGCAAGTCCACCTGCTCTTATATTTATCATTTCCCAAAAGCTATGATAATTCTCTAATTCAAAAAGCACATAATAAGCTCTAGCCCCTATTATAGCCATTGGAAAACACCATAAGAATAAATCTAATACAACATCAAAATCTAAATTTTTCTTTTTAGAATTTAACCAGACTAAAGCCATAGCTATCATCATACCTGTAGCAATTATTACACCATACCATCTAACTTCGAAGCTACCAATTGTAAAAGCTATTGGATCCATACAATCTCCCCATTTCCTTTAAATTTATTTTCCTAATCATAATACATTAGAATTATTAAGTAAATATGTAGCTATTAAGGATTACTTAAATCTTTGTTAAATATTAAAATGTCACATTAAAAATTAATAATAAGTATTATGATAGGCTTATTATAATGTTTCAATGTGACATAAATATTACTGTAATGTATCTGCATAGAAAATATTTATTACAGGTATTTTTATCTCTTCTCCTAGAGAATTTTTAATAATTTTTGACTGTACTATTCCTTTAACCTTAACTTCATCTCCATTTTCTAAATTTGGCATATCTCCCTTGCAAAGAACGCCTAAATAAGTTGAATCAACTATACAACAAGTCATTTCAATCTGAGTTATAGCAAATTCACTTTCCTCATAATCATTACTTTTATAAAACAAACCCTCTATTGAAATTTCCTTTCCAATAAATTCATCTAAATGAACTATCAATCCTTCTATTGTATTATGAAAATTTTCTTCTGTAAGAACTAAAGTTTCAAGCGCCTCTAAATCTTCATGAGAATGTAGATGTTCATGTTCACCAATCTCATGCTTTTCATGATAAAGTTTAACTCCTTTTAGATTTAATGAAACCTCATTTATATTAAGTCTATTAGTTATCATAAGCATTGTTAAAGCAAATATAAATATAAAATATCCGCACTTAAAAATTCTCCTTGATGAAAAAGTGAATATATTGAAAAACTGAATTATTATTAATAAAAATATTATGGCTATGGCTAGAAAAATATACTTCCTCATATCAGTTGAAATTAATAAAAATATTTTTTCGCTAATTAGCATTTTGAAAATAATATACTCAAAGCATACTAAGATAAGGAACCATACTAATTCACTAAAATTAAATTTTCTCATATAATTCCCTCCCTAAAACACTAAACATGATGCTATGAAACAAAGTGAAAACACTACAAATAATAACTTAATAACAAATGATTTTTTGAATACAGAGAAAAGCATTATTGTATTTTTTAAATCTATCATTGGTCCTATGATTAAGAATCCTGTTATTGACCCTAAAGAAAATCTATTCATAAACGTACTGGCTACAAATGCATCTGCTTCTGAACAAAGAGAAATTAAAAACGAAAATACCATAAGCATTATTATTGATAATATTGTGCTATTTTCAAAATAGAATATACTTTCCCTTGGAACCAAGGTTTGAAATAAAGCAGCTAAGGATGATCCTACTATAAAATATTTCCCTATCTCATAAAACTCTATAGATGTGTGTTTTAGAAGCCTTATCGGCTTACTAGAATTATCATCAATTTCGGAGCATCCACAAAGACATTTACCATCTAAATCTAAAGTTGAGCCTGCCTTTAAAATATTACCCTCTCCACCAAGATAGATCATTAGTATTCCTGCAATTACAGCGATGGTAAAACCAACTCCAACTCTCAACACTACTACCTTTATGTCTCCATCAAAGGCATAAAAGGTTGATAAGATTACAAGTGGATTTACTATTGGCGCAGCTAACATATATGTTATAGCTACATTTATAGGTACATTTTTACGTAATAACCCCTTAGTGATTGGTACTGTAGCACATTCACAAACTGGTAGAAAAACCCCTATTACCCCAGCTTGAAGTGAGCCTAAAATTTTATTCCTTGATATAATCCTATTGAATAAATCTCTCGAAAAGTAAACCTGCATAAAGGATGATAGCACTGCCCCTGTTAATATGAAGGGCAATGCTTCAATTACTATACTAGAAAATATTATAGAAAATTTATTTAAACTCTCCATACTTATCCCATCATCCTATTAACTAATCTTTCTTTATCAAATTTTAAGTTGCTACACTCTTTACCTATGCAATTTACTAAATGAGCACTTGGATTAAACTTTCCTATCATATCCCTATACTCTTTTAAACTTTCTTTACTAATTTCATTTGATTTGTTTAAAACAATAAGATTACTCAAAGATATATTAGGAATTATCATTGAAGGTATATTCTTTAAAAACATATTGAAAGTAGTTATATCTAACAGATTAACTATAAGCCCTAATTTTAAGTATTCATTAAGTTTGCTATTTCTTATTTTATCTATAAGCTCCTTAGTTTCAGAAACCCCATTACATTCAATAATAACTCTCTTAGGTGCATAAAACTTTAATGCCCTTATTAAGTCATCCTCATTTAGGTCATTATTGCTTTGAAAAGTTTTTATACTTATATTTCCTCTATATTTTCCTTTATTTATTTCTTCTTTTCCATTTTCGCATTGTATTAATAGAACTTCATCTTTTGAATAATCATCTAAAATATGATTTATAAAGCTTGTTTTCCCAGATGACAAAAAACCTGTAACCAAGTCAACAGAACACTTTCTCACCATATCCTCCCCCTTATTTTATGAGAATAGTTTGTCTATACTTTCCCTATCTAAATTTCTTCCTATCACACAAACTCTTCCTGTATAATCGCTTTTATAATCAACTATTGATAAATCATTAGGAACAAAATCAAACTTAATCCATGAATTATCTTTAGCTTTTAAAATCCCCTTAGCTCTAAGAACTTCTCCATGTTTATTCTCTTGAAATTCTCTTAATATCTTTAATACATCCTTATACTCAAAAGCTTTAGGTGTCTCAACTCCCCAATTTTCAAATATCTCTGGTGCAGATACTCTTCTTATTCCAAGTGATGTTGGTTTCTTTATAGCTGTATTGCTTATTAATGGTTCAACTTTCTTCTCTGAAACCTGAATTATTCTCTCTGCACTCAGTTTATCTAACTCAGTTGTTATAATTGTTGCCTTATTGTTTACGGATTTTATCTTATTGCAAACCTCAGTTATTTCATCATTGTTCAATTTTTCTATTCTTGTTAAAATGATAGTATTTGCATTAACTAATTGGCTTCTATAAAAATCACCAAAGTTTTTCATGTACATATCAATATTTTGAGCATCAACCATTGTAATCTTCATATTTATCCTTAAACCTTCTATATCAGCTTCATTTATAGATTCTAGAACTTGAGATAGGTTAGCCACTCCAGAAGGTTCAATTATTATTCTGTCTGGTCTGTAATTTAAGATTATATCTAATATATTTTTCTTAAAATCACCCTTTATAGTACAACATATACATCCAGAATTAATTTCTTTAACTTCTATTCTTCTATCTTGAAGAAGTACACCATCTATACCAACTTCCCCATACTCATTTTCAACAATAGCGATTTTTTCTTTATTAACTAAAGTATCTAAAAGCTTTTTTATTAAAGTAGTTTTACCAGCTCCAAGAAATCCAGAGATTATATCTACTTTCATTTAAATTCCTCCTAATGTAATCACCATATTCTTATTGATTATATTCCTTAACTATTTAGATTATTACTTTTAGTGTACAAATAAAAAAAAAGTCTAAATTAGACTTTTTAAAATCTAATTTAGACTTCCTCATTGTTTAAATATCCACTAATTTACTTTATGTAGAATGTTGAATTCCCTGAAATCCATTGATTTATATCTTTATCAACCTCTACTTTTCCATTTGCTATAATCTTTATGTTTTCTGGCTTATAATCATCATGAATTGCTGTAAATTTACTTTTTCTGATCCACATGTTTTCTATGTCATCAATTTTAAGATTTTCATCTCTTAGCTTGAATGTGTATGTATCATGACTTCCTTGCATAAAATCATTGCCTGGGTTGTCCATTTTCCATTCTTGAGTTTGTCCACCTTTAGTTTTTATCCCAAAGTACATGTAATCATCAGTTCCAGCATCCTTATCTCCACTAGTTGTAATGTATGCTACTAATTCTTTTACATCATTATTAGCTGTCATATCTGTTCCTTCTGAAACATCATGTAAAAATCTATATATATATCCTGCTGTTCCTTTTTGAGAATTTGATAAAGTTAATCTTGCTGCCTTATCCCAATCTTCCCAGCTATGACTCATGCTAGCGTGACTATAATATGTAGATTTCCCAATTTTAGCGAAATGTCCTGCAAATTCCTTTGACCATGTTGCAAAATCAGGATTTTTTAAGATATCAGTATAGAATTTTTCATTCGTTTTGCTTCCAGTTGTGTTTATTTTATACTGCTCTTTTCTTTCTTCTGCAAATGTTTCAAACTTAACATGACCTAAACTATCTACAGCTGTTACATTAGCTGGATGATATGGAGTATCTATATCTCCAAAATAATGCATAGCTTCCCCAAGATAGAATGTAGCTTGCTTATAGTTTCCCCTTCTCCACTCATATCTAGCTAATGCAGTAAATTTTCTTATTTGTGATTCACCTGTGTCTGGTATTGAATAAGCTAAGTACCAATTGTTATCCTTTGAGAAGTTGCTGTTAGTGTCAGGATCCCAGAAATGATCTTGATATAAATCATATGCATTCTTATCGTAATCAGGATAAGTTGATCCTACTTGTAGCTCATGAATGTTCTGCTTTAGTATTTCTAGATTATTTCTCACTGAGCTTGGCTCATCCTTAGATAAATCGTTTTCTAAAATAGTAACACCCTGCGTTACTATCATAGCATGGGTTCCTGTTCCATCTGGTTTACCATCCCATGCATAAACTTTAGTACTTGTTCCTGCCCATAGGCATGTAGTTAGTGCAGCACAAATAAGTGCCTTACAAATATTCTTCTTCATTTTTTATCCCCCGTCATTGTTTTAAGTGTTAAATTCCCCTATTTTGATAATGATTAACACTTTCACGGTAATTATATCATAAATTTACCAACCAAAAACCTTCAAACGAATATTTTTTAAAATATTTTTGAATTTAATTAAATTTTTTATAATAACCAATTCATTTTTTTTATAATGTCGTTTTACTCACATATATTTATATCTCTGTAATGATATAATAAAATAATATTTATTTTTAATTTATTGTGATGAGTTTAGACATAATAAAAGGGATGGATTAAAATTTGAAATAAATTATAAAATAGAGGAAATTAAAAATGGATAATAAAAATTTAGAACTAAAGGCTGGTTTTAACTTAGAAAACAGTTATTCCAGTCTCCCAAATATATTTTTTAGCGTACAAAAACCTAATGGTTCAAAAAATCCTAAGTTAGTTAAATTCAACTCTTCACTAGCTAAGGAACTTGGCTTAAATGAAAAAATATTAAATAGCGACTTTGGACTTAGCATATTTTCAGGCAATAAAACCTTTCATGGAATAGAGTCTATTGCACAAGCTTATGCTGGTCACCAATTTGGTCATTTTACTATGCTTGGTGATGGTAGAGCATTGCTTTTAGGTGAACATATAACTCCTGATGGTAAAAAATTTGATATTCAACTTAAAGGATCTGGAAGAACAAAATATTCTAGAGGCGGAGATGGTAAAGCTGCTCTATCACCTATGCTTAGGGAATATGTTATAAGCGAAGCAATGCATAGTCTTGGTATACCAACAACTAGAAGCTTAGCTGTAACAATAACTGGTGAAGACATTATCAGAGAAAAGTTTGAGACCGGTGCTATTTTAACAAGAATATCTTCTAGTCATATAAGAGTTGGGACTTTTGCCTTCGCTGCTAGATGGGGAAGTTTTGAGGATTTGAAAGCCTTAGCTGACTACACTATAGACCGCCACTTTCCTTATGTAAAAGAGGATAATAATAAGTATTTATCATTACTTAAAGAAGTTATAAAACTTCAAGCAGATCTTATATGTAAATGGCAGAGTGTTGGATTTATTCATGGAGTAATGAACACAGACAATATGGCTATATGTGGAGAAACAATAGATTATGGCCCATGCGCATTTATGGATACTTATAATACAAATACAGTGTTTAGCTCTATAGATATTAATGGAAGATATGCTTATGGTAATCAGCCAAACATAGCAATGTGGAACCTTGCTAGATTTTCAGAAACTCTAATTCCTCTTTTAGATACTGATTCAGATAAAGCTATACGAATGGCTGAAGAATCACTAAATGAGTTTGCTGATTTATATAAATCAAAGTGGTTCTCAAAGATGAGAGCAAAACTTGGTTTATCTTTAGAAGAAGATGTCGATGAATTTTTAATTGAAGGACTTTTAAGCACTATGCAAAAATATGGTGCTGATTTTACAAACACTTTTGCAAATTTAACACTTAATGAAATCGAGGAAGAAAAAATATTTAGTACAGAAGAGTTTAAACAATGGTATTCACTTTGGAAAGAGAGACTTGAAAGAGAGAATAAAACTTTTGAAGAAATACAATCTCTTATGATGAAGAATAACCCTCGTATAATCCCAAGAAATCACAGAGTCGAGGAAGCTTTAAATGCTGCTAAAGCAGGTGATTATACAGTAATAGATAATCTTTTGGATGCTTTAAAAACTCCATATGATTATTCAAGAGATTTACGTTGTTATACTGAACTTCCAAAGAAAACAAACATACCATATAGAACCTACTGTGGAACTTAACATTCAAATAAAGCGAGTACTTTTAAGTGCTCGCTTTATTTGTCTTTAATATATATTTGTAACCTCTAAATCATAGTTTCCTATGCCTTCAATAAGTTCGTTATACATACCTAAAATTTCATCTCCATAAGTCTCACTTGGTGCCCAATTCGCTCCTAAATCAACTACTGAATCTGCCTTTCCATAAATAGCTGGAAAGTGTCTTGGGTCTTCTGTTTCTGCTTTTGGATATCCTTCTGCTCCAGCATATAAAGCAAGATGATCTAAATGTGCTTTAACTCCATCATGCCAACTTTCAAATTTCATATGTGCATTAGGATTGTAATCGCCCCCACCTTGGCTCGTTTTTAACCCACAAGGATTATTATAAGAAGCATCTAAAACTCCACCGAAGTTTCCATAAGCAGTTTCCTTAGCAGCTTGTACATAAGCTAAAGCTGGATTAACCCCACCATGCTCTTCTGAATATTCCCAATATAAATCAGCCAGTTGGACAAATTCTTCACTAGCCCCTTTACCAATAGCCCATTTTTTCGCATCATCCTGTGACACATAAACTTTAGAAATTATAGGTACATCTTCTTGAGATTCAAACTTAATACTAACACTTTGAGCTTCCGTTACATTTATAAAATCTATATTTATGAGAGTTAGCATTATAAGTATTGTGACAACCAAAATTTCTATATTAAAGTATTCTTCACTCACTAGAAGTCCTCCAATGCAATTACATAATATTCTCTTTAAAATAATATGCCTCTAATTAAGTATTTATGTAAAAAAATGATTATAACAAAACTAATAATAAAACTTATTTTTGCTATAATCACTTCCATCTAATCCTTATGAAATTTTTCCCACAAAATAAGAATTATTGTACCAATCAAATAACATACAATATCCTTAATATCAAAAGACGTTCCTATTAGTATTCTAAAAAACTTGCTATTATGTAAATTTAATATTTTAACAATATTTATATACTGTAAAAATTCAACTAAAACTCCAAATAGAAATAAATATATAGGCAAAAATCTTATTCTTTTTCCTACCAAACCTCGTATCAAAGTGTATAAAACTATTATTACTAAAATATCTCCTACATATGGTCTAATGAAATTATCTTTAACAAACAAAGCTATGAATATTTCTACCAAAAGTAAAATAAAAAAAGCTCCTAAATACTTTTTATCTATTTTCATAAAAACACTTCTTTCACTTAATTTATATATGTAAACTAAAAGTCAGTAAGTAAAGCTTTACTTACTGACTAAAAAATATTATGAAATCTTTAATGATCTTACTTTACACTCTTTTTGTAAGTAGTTTTCTTTAATATAGTCAAACACTTCTTTATAATCAGCCTCACCATATTTTTTAACTAACATTACATTTAAGCTTGTACCAAACCATACCCTACAGAAAGAAGGGTCTATCATTAATTTTGCTCCCTCTTTACCACTTATTTTAACATTTTCATCTTCTAATAACTTATTAAAGTGGTTTATAAGTCCCATCATTATTCTATCACCCATTTTAGGATCTTCATCTGCTATAGTAACAAAATAATATGACCAAGCATATAAAAGATTTTCCTCCATAGCTATTCCTGCAACTTTTTCCCCTATAGTTTCATTTAAACATCTATGCATATAGTAAGATAATTTCTTTGAGTTCTCCTCAAATTTCTTTTCATAGAAATTTATATCATATCCTACCATCATGTCTAATTTGCTCATAATGCACCCCCACCAATATTTGTATTTTCAGTATAACATAAAAAGGGTAAGTAAATCATTACTTACCCACGTCTATCTTTGAAAAATTTTGTTAATATTTTACTACATTCTTCATCATTATCCCAATTAACATCTAAAAAATGATTAAAATTAGGATTTTGAAGAAGGTTTATAGTTGAACCTGCTGCACCTGTAGTCTCATCAAAAGTTCCTATATGAATTTTTGAAATTCTACTCTGAAGTATTGCTCCAGCACACATAGGGCATGGCTCTAAAGTTACGTACATTTCACAGCCACTAAGTCTCCAGTTATTTAGTTTTTTACAAGCTTCTTTTATAGCTAGAATTTCAGCATGCGCTGTCGGATCATTTAAGGTTTCTTTCAAATTATGTGCTTTTGCAATAATTTCTCCACCCCTAACAATTACGGCTCCAACTGGAACCTCACCTTTTTCTCTAGCTTTTTCGGCCTCTTCTAAAGCTAAACTAAGCACTTTTTAACTCTCCTCTTGTTCTATCTTATACGTATAAACTCTAACTTTTTTTACTCTATTTCTGTCGATTTCTTCAACAACCACTTTAAACCTATTAGTCTTAACTTCTTCTCCAACCTTAGGCATTCTTCCTAGATATCCAATAACATATCCACCTATTGAATCAAATTCTTCTGACTCTATATCAAATCCTATCATGTCACTTAAGTCTGAAAGTCTTGTACTACCATCAACAACAAATTCATTTTCTTTTATAATCTCAATTTCCTTATCTCTTTCATCGTATTCGTCCTCAATATCTCCTACGATTTCTTCGATTAAATCTTCAATAGTAACTATTCCAACAGTTCCACCATACTCGTCTAAGACTACTGATATATGATTTCTAGTTGTTTTCATTTCAGCAAATAACTCAGTTATCTTTTTAAACTCAAAAGTTCTAAATGGCTCTCTCATATATTTAGTTACATCAAAATTATCTTCATCTCTCTCTAAAAGGATTAAATCTTTAACATTTAAAATACCAACAATATCATCAATTGACTCATTATAAACTGGTATTCTAGAAAATTGCTCTTCTTTGATAACTTTCAATACTTCCTCATAAGTTGATGTAACATTCACTGCTACAACATTTACCCTCTGAACCATTATATCTTTAACCTGAAGATCTCCAAATTCAAAAACGTTGAATATCATTTCTTTCTCTTCAACTTCTAAGACACCTTCTTCTTCACTCACATCTACCATTGTTTTTAATTCTTCTTCTGTTATAAATGGCTCTGTCTTACTCAAATCACCACCAAGAAGTTTTATAATTAATCCTGATATATTTGAAAATAACCATACAAAAGGCTTAAATACAATAACAACCAAGTTTATTATTGGTGCTACTAATAAAGAAATTTTCTCAGCATTTTGTTTAGCTAATGATTTTGGTGTTATTTCACCAAAAATTAAAACAAGTATAGTCATTACACCAGTTGCTAAAGCTACTCCACTATCTCCAAAAAGTCTGTAAGCTAGTGTTGATGCTAAGGATGATGCTCCTATATTTACTATATTGTTTCCAATCAAAATTCCTCCTAATAATTTATTAGGATCTTCTAATAATTTTTCTAATAATTTCGCTCCTTTTACTCCTTCATCAACCATATGTCTTATTCTTATCTTACTTAAAGACATTAATGCAGTTTCTGATGCTGAGAAGAACCCTGATAATATTAGCAGGATTATAAGAAGCACAATCTGAAACGTAAATGGGTCCAAAAAAACCACGCTCCTAAAATATCTATTTTTCTTACTACGTTTATATAATATTATAGTATATAAAAATTTAATATTAAATAATAATCTTTTAAATTTTTTATATACAATTGCTCATTTTTACATTAACTATTATCTTGAAATACAAAAAATTTATTTATAAATTAAATATAAAATAAAAAAGACTTAATCCAAATGATTAAGTCAATTCCACTAAATAAGTGGTATCCCCAGTAGGAATGTTTCCATACATTTTTATAAATCTATATACAATTATAAAACATCTATAAACCTACTTAAATACTATATTTGCAAGTGATTAAATATTCTTATAAAATCACTTGTATTTTCTTTTATATTTACAAACTGTCCCCTTTGTGTCCCTTTATTTTATTTTTATTAATTTTCTATGAAATTATTATCTTTTTTATTTTTTTTGAATATATTATAGTATAATGTCAATACTAAAGTTATATTAACGTTAATAACACTGAAAATATACTTGACAAAGTCACTTAATGTTGACTTTTTAATTGCAATGTGATAAATTTAAGGTAATAAAAGTAATATTACTCATCTACCTAGTTAGTAGAAGGAGCCCACCGGATTCCTCAGGGAAGACCGGTATTTTTTATTTTATAATGGATATTTTTTAGCCTGTTTGTCCAAATCAGCTCCTTCATGTGGTTTAAATATTGGATATGCACTTCTAAAATCTAAATAATTTAATTTTGTTTTATCTTGTTTATCATATAATTCATTAAATACTATTAAAAAATCTATAAATTCTGATCTATATCTAATATATCTGCACCAATACCATTTCCCTGACTTATCCTTTTTATCATATCTCCACATAGTTATTCTAGGATCACCTTCATTAGCATATTTTATTATTTGAGGTATCCATTGTACTCTTGCTAATCTATATTGACACTCTACTCTTTTCAATTTAGAAAAAGTAAAATTAGCATTTTCTATTTTACATTTTGGAATACATTTCTTTGAATAAGGTAAATTTGAACAAGGTAGTATACTTTTATAATATCCTTTGTCCTCCATACTTATGCAATGTAAAAATCTTTCTTCCATTCCACTTTCTTTTTCATTTTTTATAAATATCGGTATTCCTTTCACTTTAGGTCTTATTTTTGGATCAATAAAAGTTTTAAATAATATATCATATTCTCTTCTTATATCCATCATTAAATCTTTACTTGTAAAAACCTTTGGAGTACTTAACCCATAGTAATTTTGTTCATGTTCCACAGCCTAAACACCTCTTTCCTTGTGGTTAGGTGTCCATATAAAAGTATTAAATTTTCTTTCACTTATTAACGTTGTTTTAGTTAATGAATATCCACTTAATTCTTTTATTAATTCTATAATTTCTAATTTTGATTTTGAAACTAATTTTTCTCCAACTTCAATTCTATTTATATAAGCAACAGCTCCAGTTAATAAATCAGCAAGTTGCATTAATTCACTATCTCTTGAATCTATTATTTGAATTCTCTCAATCATATTTAAGTTAAATTCTGTATTAGAATCAGTTACCAACTTATTTTTAAGCCACGCTACCTTTCTCCCTCCCCTTGTATCTTTTTTATCTATATAAATTGAATTATTCTCTGAAGGATTTATTAAATTTTTTAATAAAAGATAATACGCCATATAATAAAGATCATTATGATCGTAATAATCGTAATAAAATTCTGTCTTTCTTTTAAATACAAGTACTCTAAACATCAACTTATTATTATCAAAAAAGTATCTTATTATCTCTTTATAAAATGCTAATTTATTATCTGATACCTTTGTCCATTTAAATTCTCCATGTTTACTTAATCCGTGCTTTACTTTTATTCTTCTAATATCATCTAATATCTCCCTCTTAAATTTTTCATTACATATTATTCCTCCTAAAGCCATCGACTTTTGATTATCTTTATTTAAATCTGTAACCTCTAAATGACAACTTTCATCACAATATATATTAATCAACCAAAATTCACCTCTTCTAAAAATCTTATTGTATATTATACTAAAATTAAATTATGTTTGCATCTAATTATAGACCTAAATAATTCTTATATTTATAATATATACCAAAACATTATAATACATTAAATATGTTAAATAAAATTTTATTTAACATTTCCTTTCTACAATAATCAGAACTATAACCAACTATGTTACCTGTCTCTTTCCAAGTATGCTTTTCACCTTCTAAATACCTAAGCTCAATTATTTTTCTTTCAATATCACTCAATTCATTTAAAGCATTATCTATACTATTTATACAGTCCTCTAGCCTCTTCCTTATAGTTCTCTTATATTCAATCTCATTATTCTTTTCAATAATATAGTTCTCTGTATCTCTAAGCTCTCTTAAGCCTTCTATGCACTCTTTAATTGTATTAATTTCAAAATCAATACACTCAATTTGAGCTTTCATAGTTTTATAATTGCTTAATAGCTTTTTAACCTTTTCTTTTTGTTCCTTAGTCATAAATCCTCCTAAATAAAAAAGCACCTACTTTATGTGTAAATGCCTTAAATCTTATATTCTATATTATTCTTTTCATAGTAATCAATTAATAGCTGCTCTACCTCTTCCATAGCATAAACCTTCCCATTCTTATCTCTAAACACATGACCTAAGTTAATATAAAACTTAAATACAGTATATAAATCAACCTTAATAATTACTGGTTTCTTAATCTTCCTTATGCTCTTATCAGTTTTCTTACATTGGATTAAACCTAAATCTTTTTCTATATCTACCATAAGCTTATAATGGTCTAGTTTACTCTTATAAAACTTATGTAAATTCCTCTCTTTTATGAAGAGGTCTTTTTTAGTTAATCCCATTTGTTCTAATCTCTTAAATACTTCTTTTCTAAACTCTTCACTCATTGCCTATGCTCCTATATTAAAAAGGTATAAGCATAAACTATATACTCATACCATAATCTATATTTCTTAATACTCTCATAAAGGTTATATCTTCTGAATACCTTCTTTGATATTGGATTCTAAACCATTGACTACCTCTTAACTTTCTTATAGCTCTTGCCTTTGTATTTTTTATATCACTTGAAGAGGCTTCAAATATATCAGCTATTTGTTCTATGCTTAACTCATCAGTATCCCAACCATAATATAGTTTTAATATTTCTCTCTCATTAAGAGTATTATGTTTGTCCATAACAGCCTCTAATTCAAGCCTTAATTCACTTAGGTATAATTCCTCTTCTCTATCATTTATCTCATTACTATGGCTCTCTATACTATTTATTAATTCATCTGTATTCTCTTCACTTACTGGTGTATTAAGACTTATTTCCTCATTAGTGTTATGTGTAGTAATAAATCTATGTATTTTTTGATATATCCAGTAAAAAGCATAAGTAATAAACTTAGTTTTCTTTATATATTCAATATCATATTTACTACACGCTAATATAAATCCTATTCTCCCCTCCTGGATCAAATCATCAAACTCAATAGAACTGGTTTTATCTGAATAGAATTTACTGGCTATCTTGTATATTAACTTATCATTATTTTCTAAAAGCTCATCTAAAGCCTTTTTATCTCCTTGCTGATATAATACAACAAGTTCCTCATTAGTCATTAATCTCACCTCTTTTATCTTAATGTATCCACTCATTTTCATGTTAACAAATGTCAACATTTTCTCTATCAATTTCAATCATTTCATTGGAGCGTTTTATACATTCGTCGTTTTGTAAAAATAAATTTATCCTAGCATTTCCTAGCATACTATGTAACTTTTAATGTTAGCATTTGTTAGCATTTTATCTTAGTATTTCTTAGTATCAATCCTAACAATTCCTAACAAGCATTTACTAGCATTAAGCAACATTTAGCAACACTTAAACTAACCTTGCACACCACGTTTTACCACAGTCTTAATGTTGCATCTATACTAGGTTTTACTAGGTCTACGTTGCATTATAGCGTTGCAAATAGTTGCCTTTAGACAAGGTATTACAAGGCTCAAACGTTCACTTAAACGTTCCTTTTCGTTACCATTGGAACGCTCCTTTTTACGGAACATTTTAATGGAGTACTCTGTCCAATTTCAATGTAGTACTCCATTAAAATTTATTGTTGTACTACATTCAAAGTGTGCATACTTTTTTAAATTTTGTGTGCATACTTTTTAATAAAATATTGAACTCAAAAATTTTTTTTGATATATTTATAAGCTAACTTAAGCCATCTATTCTCTCTTTCATTCTGCCAATATATAAGTGACCTAATTAATTTATTGTATGTAGTCCGCCTCATGCCTTTAGGTTTTATGTTTGGTAATGCTCCAGTATAGTATTTAATATCATGCTCTAGCTTTAACTTATCCAGTATCTTATTTATCTTTAAATCACAATATTCCATACCTCTTCTGTATGTATTAGTTGTTCTGTATCTCAATGATCCACACTCTCTACACTTCCAATTACCTTTTACTAAGTAAATATGTTTTCTAGGACTTAAACAATATGGACATAAGAATAAATGCTTTTCTCCAAAGTTATTTTTATATCTCTCTATTCTTATAAAGGTATTATCAATACATATACCATTATCTTTTACGGTCAAAACACTCCCTTTTAAGACACTTGATTTAAACCTAAACTTATTACCCTTAAGACTTAAAACCTCGTCTATATCTAGCCTAAGGCACTCATCTACATACACAACTTAACCACTCCTTATATATAAGAAAACTACTAAATAGTAAGGCTTTTTAAGTAGCTTATAATTAAATCTATATTGAAGAGGTATTATATTGATTGTTCCTCTTCTCTCTTACTTTTACGCTCCCAGTAACTAGAGTTATACATCTTTACTCTATCTTTGTTCTTTTTACGCCATGCTCTCATATGTGCGTTTCTTTCTTCTCTTGCCTTATCATTCACTCTCAATGCTCCTTTCTATTTTTAAGCAACAAAAAAGCCACGAGAACAACACCAGTATTTATATACTGATTAATTGTTTCCCGTGGCTATATAACACGCCTTCCACCTTTTAGGTAGGGTACTTAAAATATTCTTTTTCTTAATCTTATTATATCATTCTTATTTACTTTTTAAAAGAAGAGGTTATCTTAAGATACTAATTAAATCGTAGAAGAAGTACTTTTTATTTCTTGCTCTATCATCAGCATATATAACACCAGCTTCAACTAATTTATTTAAGTAGTTATTTAATGTGGATGGAGCAATGTCTAATCTTTCTCTCATTGATTTAGTTGTAAATATAGGATGTTCAAACATATAATCCACTATATCAACAATTTTATTATTACTTACTAAAGTTTTTGCTATTGTTAAAGTAACATCATATAGCTTATCTATAGCGTTTATTTTTTCTATTCCTTTATCACATTCTATTTCACAAGCCTTTAAGAAGAACTTAATCCATTCAGTATAATTTTTTCTAGCTAATTCAAGTTTCTCTGAATCAATATCCTCTTGATCCTCATCCAAAGGAGAATTTAATCCTTTAACTAAAACTCTAGTATTATTTAATAGCTGATAATATTTAAACTTATCGCGCTCTAAGCTTTCACTTACAAAGAACATAGGTCTGCTAGTTTTTTTCTCATTATATAAATATAAAGGTATTAATATCCTTCCTATTCTTCCGTTTCCATCTAAGAATGGATGAATAGTTTCAAACTGTGAATGAATAACAGCTATTTTAATTAATACATTCCAATTATCTTCTTCATTTATGAACTTCTCTAAATTGGATAAATATTTATCAAGTAACTGTGGCTCCGGAGGTACATAAGTCGCAGTTTCTAAAGTACATCCATTTCTACCTACAAAGTTTTGAATACTTCTAAACTCTCCTGGTGCCTTTGAAGCTCCTCTTACTCCATTACTCATTAATATTCCATGAAGTTTTTTTATTAACCTTGTACTTATTGGTAATCTATTTAATTCATATGCTCCAGCCTCTAAAGCATGTAAATAATTTAGAATTTCTCTAGTATCATTATTAGCCTTATTCTCATCTATTTTACTCTCAAACATATCATCCATAGTAGCTTGTGTACCTTCTATTTTTGAAGATTCTAAAGCCTCTTTAGTAGAAAGTAGTCCAACTAATAAATCTGAATCTACTTTTGAGTTATTTATTTTTTCCGAATATGAAGCTAACTTACTATTTGCTTGTATAGCTGGTTCAAATAGCTCCTCTTTATCTATTAATCTTTTATCTAAAGGTAATTCAAAAGGTATATATGGTTTCATTTCTCTCACCTCATTTTATTATACAAAAATACATTTTTTAAGTTTAATATATTATATTATATCACTTTAGAACAAAAATAATACTTTTTTTGAAATAAAATTACAATAAATTTGAAATAAAATTACAACAAAAAAGATACCTAGTAAAACTAGATATCCTCTTCCTAATACTTGATAATGTATATTCTTATTGCAATTTAAATATAAAATAGCTGATACTAGAATACGTTCATTACCAGTAGACAAAAATTACAGTAACGTAACTAGATTTTAAACTAAAACTTATTTATATTCAATACTTTATTAAAATAATAAGGCTCAACTTAATGTTGAACCCCTTAAATTATTAATCTATATCAATATATATTCTCTTATAAAGTCCTTTTTTATAAGGCTTACTAATCTTCTTTATCTTAACACCAGTTGATAAAACTTTAATGATCTGCTCTCTTTCCTCAACTGTTTGGTAGCTTATAATTATCTTACTCATTTGATACCCTCTTCATCTTTAATGCTCTTATTTTAGCCTTAGCCTCTTCCTCTAGCTTTACAACTTCCATAACTCCACTAGCTTTCACAATTTGATTTTGAGTGTCTAGTAAAGCCATAACCACACAATCTAATGTATCTCTTAATTCAATATTGCTTAAATCTCTTGTAATATTATCTATTGCATTTCTCATTATTTTAAATTCCTCCAATATTTCTTATGTTTACCTCTTGATTTATTGGAGCTAACATGATACCTTGAAGTTGCGAATTTCTAGGGTATCATGTTAACCCTTTGACTAATGTATGTATCTTTACATTAGTCTTTTTTTATATCATCTATGTTTCTTATAGTGTTTTTACCCAGTTATTCGCCCCGTAGAAGAGGTTTGTCTATTATTTAATGGAATATAGGTTGAATTTTCATAAGTGCTTATACGAGCCGTTATCCTCCTTGAAATATGCAAATTAAAATCTATTTATTATTACCTTTTCCACTCATTAAAACACCAACTAAGATTTTTGTTTTCTTATCTGATTTTTTATAGAGTATAGCAATTAATTTAACCCTTTCTTTTAACTCCATATATTGCACTCCTATATTAAATTATTTTCCAAACTTTTCAGTTAACTTTTGAGTTGGTAAGTTGTAATCAAAATAGATAGCTCCAGTTCTTCCACTCCTATTTTTAGCAAAGTTAACTTCTAGCACATCATCTTTTATATTTGTTCCCTCTTCTCTAGCCTTGTAATAGCCCTCTCTATAAAGTAGACCAATAACATCAGCGTCCTGTTCAATAGAACCCGTGTCCCTTAAATCACTTAGAAGAGGTCTTTTATCTGACCTTTGCTCTGTTCCTCTTGATAATTGACATAAACCAACCATGGCAACATTCAAATCCTTTGCTATTGCTTTAAGCTCATTAGACACAATATTCATCTGTTCATATCTGCTCCCTTTAGTTGTTGGAGTTATTTTTCCTATATGATCTATTATGATTACATCTAGTCCATGTTTTAACTGAACTTCTTTAGCAACTAATCTTATTTCATTTATTGTTATTGATGAAGGTTCATAGATAAATATATTTTTCTTCTTAGCTGCAATGTAATTAAATGTATCAGTTAGCTTATTCCATTCACTATCATTAAGCTTACCTCTTGATAGTATTGTATTTTCTATACCACTATTCATGGCTAATAATCTTTGTCCCATTCCCTCTGTACTCATATCTAATTGTATGTAAAGTACATTAGCTTTTATATTATTTAATATTGCAAGTGAAAAGGCTGTTTTCCCCATGCTTGGTCTAGCTCCAAAGACTATAAAATCTTTTTTATTAAGTCCATTTGTAATCTTATCTACACTTTGTATTCCAGTCTTAAAACCACGAATACCAGTTTTATTATTATAAGCAAATTCTATTTCACTTAGAGTGCTATACATAATATCACCAATCCCCATGACCTTATTTTTTCTATTTACCTGGTTAACTTCTAAAAGTTTATTTTGTAAGAAGTCCACTTTACTATTAACATTACCCTCGCTACTAATAACCCTCTGACAAGCCATTACAAGCTCTCTCTCACGACTTTTCTCTTTAACTATATTTACATGGCTTGATAGTGTTCCATAGTCTACATGACTTGTTTTCTCTGCTATATCTGTAAGTGTTATTGCTCTACTCTTAATCTCATTACTTAACTTTTCTGATAATACAACTACATCAAAAGATATATTCTTTCTATATAGCTCACTTATAGCTCTATATATTATTTGATTCTTAGTGTTGTAAAAGTCCTTTTCCTCTATTTCTCCAATAACTTTAAGCATATATTTGTTATTAGCTGTAACTGTTCCTAAGATAGCCTCTTCTGATTCTAAAGAATATAATAATTGTTTATTCTCCATGCCTATTGCTCCTTTCCTATTAATGTCCGATTAACTCCTCTAGTTTATCCAACTCTTTATTAGTGTTTCTAATATTCACAATTTCTTGAAGTAATGCGTCTGCAATCAAAAAGAAATCAAAACAATTTGTTTCTAAATAAGCTTTAAAATAGCATTGCATTATAGGTACTAAGTTTGATTCTCCATTTTCTAAATCATTTCCAATATTGCTTATTAAACATTCAGCACTTTCTGAATAAGTTTTTCTCATAATGAAATTTCCCCCTTCTATAAGTCATCTAAATTTGTACCTCTTCTTTTTGGTTCTTCTTTTGGTTTTGCTTTATCCTTATTATTTTTAATACACCAATTATTAATAGCTCTATAATGGTCTTTGTATTTAGCTCCTTTTCCATTAACTATATAGTTATCCAAACTTAATATCTGTTGATGTACTAAATCCTTATTGAACTTATCTATTAAACTATCATATTGTTCTTTAGTAATTTTTACTTTATCTATAACATCATCTATAAAAGTTAAGTCCATATATGTTTTTTCTTTATTAGATTTTTTAATATTTTTATCTAATTGTTTTTTTAATTCTCTAAGCAAATCTAAAGTACCTAAGTTTTTATCTTTAAGTTTCTCTTTTTCTTTAGTAACTAAATCTTTATCATATTTATTATTAATTTCATTTTCTAAGTCATCTATTTCTTTATTAATTCTTTCAAAATAAGATATATTATCTTCATCATTTGAACTATATATATTTAATTGTTCTTTCATTGTTCTTTCATTGTTAGTACCCTCATTTTGTGGGTAATCATTACCTACATTTTGTGGGATATTATCACCCTCATTTTGTAGGTTACCTACATTTTGTGGGTTACCTTCATTTTGTAGGTAATCTTTTAATATTAATGCTATGTTTAATTTATAATAATTTCTTCTTTTAATTGTCTGCTTAGAAATTATATTTTTTTCTCTTAAACTTTTTAATGCTTTAATAACTTCTCTATCACTTTTATAAAACCATTCATCTTGTATAGTTTTAATTGACGGATTACATATTCCATTTTTCCAATTATTATGATTAACTAAAGATATTAAAACCATCTTTTCAACTCTGTCTAAATCTATTGAAATGTTATTAAAAACAATTCTATTACTCAACATCAAAGCATTAACATTACCATTTAACACCTCCTTATCCACCAATCTAAGCACCTCCTCTTCATCTTAAGCAAATATACCTCTAAATGTATTTAAGTCTTTCCAATTAGGCTCCTTGCCAGTTTCTCTGCATAACTCTAAATACCTCTTAAATAATTTAAAGCTCATATTAAATCACTTCCTTACTCCATTAGTTAGCATTAACTCAATATTTGTTATGTTGCCTTGAATAGCTCCTAAAACAAATTCATAATGCTTTACTTTACTTTCTAGCTCCTTAATATAAATCTCTTTCTTAAGCTCCTCTTCATTGGTTGTAATACCTAAATATTTATCTACCTCTTTACTGTCTACACTCCACTCTTTGCCTACCTTTTTAGCTTTAATAATTCCTTTTCTACATAGCTCTCTAGTATATGGGACTGTAGCTCCTATTCTTTTAGATACCTCTTCAATCTTTAGTATGTTACTCACTTCTCTCCCTCCTATTCTTCAAGCTCTTTTAAAACTCGAATAAGTGTTTCTAAATGTTCCTCCATAGTTTCCTCCCTATGTAATACTTGTAATTTATCTGTGCAAAATAATAAGACTGAACATTAATGAAATTAACTTGTCCTATTTAATTGATTTGAATTTTAGATGTGACAATTAGTAACACCTTAATTATTCTTCATCTGAAAAGAATAGCTCTTGTACTGTTGTGTCTAATGCTGCTGCTATCTTTTTTATAATTCCAAACCTGATTCCATCAGTATCACCTTTTTCAAGTTTAACTATTGTATTTCTTGAAACTCCTGCTTCTTTTGATAAATCTTCTTGTGTCCAACCTTTTGCAATTCTTTTAAGTTTTATTTTCATACAACTCCCCCCTTTGCATACGTTTGTTTGCAAAATTACTACACCACCATTATATGCACACATTTGTAGTAAGTCAATACTTTCTCAAAACTTTTTTGTTTACAAATGTGTGCTAATATTTTATTATTATCTACATAAGGAGTGATTTTATGAAAATAGGAGATAGGATTAAGTACTTTAGAAAGAAAAAAAAGTTAACTCAAGATGAACTGTCAAACAAATGTGGAATATCTAGAAATGCTCTTTCAAATTATGAATTGAACAAAAGAACTCCACCAATAAATGTAATAATGAAAATGGCTAATGTTTTAGGTATTCCATCAACTCAATTATTAACAGAAAAAATAGACTTAGTATCTCAAGAAATTATCGAAAATGCTCTTAATAAAGGATATACTCTTGAAACTCTTTCTAAAAATGCAGATATACCTTTACAACAATTAAACGCCATGTTTGAAGCCAAACCTGATTACACCATACTAGATTTTGTAAAATTATATACTTTTTTTGATATTGACAAAAATAAAATTGATGAACTTATTGATGATGCCTATAATTTTTCTGAAAAGCAGCCTACAACCTCTTCACAGAATGATTTAATGGAACCAATAAATAAATTAATTGATTTCTTAAAATCAGATAATTATCCAGTTGATAAATTAAATAATCAAACATTAAGTTATATTTATGAAAAAATCACAGATTTATTAGAATTTGAATTTTATAAATTAGAAAAAAATAATTTTAATATAACAGATAAAAAAAGAAAATAATATTACTCCTCTTCCTAAAAAAGAAATATGGGAAGAAGAAGGAAAAGAATATCTTATGCCTATAGCTTCACATGATAAAGACGGAAACTTTACAGAAGAGGAATATAAACATGATGACGACTTAATGAATGATGAGGATTTATGGAAATAACAAAGGAGTAAATATGAGTTACGAAGAATTATTAAGAGAAGCTGATAAGCTCGGAATAATTGTTAAAGAACTTGATTTAAAAACTAGAAAAGGGCGTTGTTGTGGTAAGAGAATTGCAATAGATAAAAAACTATCTACTAAAGAAAAAGCTTGTGTCTTAGCTGAGGAGCTAGGACACTTCCATAAAACTCTTGGAGATATAAGTAATCAAAAAGAGATAAATAACCGTAAACAAGAAATTATCGCAAGGCGTTGGGGATATGAAAGATCAGTTGGAATAATAGGTCTAATAAATGCCTTTAATAATAACTGTAAAAATGCTTATGAAATAGCTGACTTCTTAGGAGTTACAAAAGAATATTTAGATGAATCTATAGAATATTTTAAATGCAAATATGGTGCAAGATATGAAATTGACGGATATATAGTATATTTTCTGCCTAGGTTTGGAGTATGTAGAATGTTCTAATTTTTAACCACATTAAAGAACATACATTCGTTTTTATCTAAATTATTTAAGCTAACCCTTAGTAAAGTTTGAGTTAGAAAAGTGAATCGTTAGTAACGATTGAATTTTAACTAATTCCGAAATTCGGAAGTGGTTGAAGGTTTCACGATGAAACTTTGGAAGTCCTTATTTAGGACATCTGAAAACAAAACAAAAGCCCCTTTATTCAAGGAGCTCTGTTTTGTTTGATACATTCGGTAATACAATGTTATATATGCATATTAAAGTGTATTGTGATTTAAATTTAATAATATTATACCAACTATACTAAAAAAGTTAATAGTAATAGGTAAAATTTTCTTTATCAGTTTAATGTTTAGCATAGATTTTATTACCATTGCTAAAAACAAGGAGTTAAGTCGAGGTTCTTTAAAATAACTTCGGAATTTAGTTTCCGAAGGATTTAAAGGTTCTTTATAAGAACCCTAATATATTTCTAAGTGGCTCGGAGGAACTTAGAGATTTCTAAATCCTTTAGAATTATTTATGACTTTAAGGGGTGCTTAAAAGTCAGCATACCCATTTGTGGGTTCGTTCTAAGTATGAAGGTCGGCGGAAAATTCAGCTCACCTCTTCCCACTATTAATGGGAATGATATTTTAACTAAGCTCATTTTGTAGCTTAGTATTTTGCCACCAACTTTTATGACTCGGCAATTCTTCGGTGTCCTCACTTTTGAATATACCCATTTATAGACTGATATTTTAAGCTCCTTATACCTTCCCTAACTAACAGGGTAAATTTTTCCCTCGTTGATTTTCGACAACTTGTTGGAGAAAGTTTTCGCACACTTTTGTGAGAAAGTATTTTTGCGTTTTCTCAACTTGTTGCGAATGTAATTTATTAAATAATAGCGATTTACGATTATTTATCTTGATAGTGCTAAATTTGCACTTTCCCCCTCTTGTGGAGGAAACATACATTAATTTAAAGTGTCCTCAAATTTTAGGATGCCTATTTTAAACTTAAAAGCTATATTTTAAGGGTTGCTGACAAGCTTAGTACGAAATCCGTACCTACCTCTGATTTATTAAAAGTTATATTTTAAGAGTTGCTGACTTTTCAGCATACCTCTTCACCAGTAACTTTTAAATTAATAAGGTTAAGAACATTAATCCTATCCATGGAGCATTAAGCACTTTATCATATAGGAACGCTGAACGCAATTTTGCGTTTAGTAAAACTTCCTCATAGCATTAAACACTTTATATTATAGAAATTATTAGAAGGCTTATGAGGTAAGCCGAAAACTCGGCTGACCTATTTATATAATAAGCTTAATAAAACCCCTCGTGTTTCACGACCCCTTACTTAGTAAGTAATAAAATTAATTTTCTATCCTCCATAAGTGAGGGAAAGGTTCCTATACCTTTAACTATAGGTCTGCATAATTCTATGCACCTTTATTTAAATTCTTAATGAAGAGGTCAATAATATTCCTGGGAGGAATATTTTATTATATTTAAATCTCTTTTTAGGGGTGCCGAAAGTGCCGAATACTTATACAAATATAAACAGCTTACCCACTGAAAGTAGAGAACCTATTGTCATTAATATTAACTTTTAAACGCCTTTTTAGGGAGTCAGAAAAGTCAGCTTACTAAATCTCGGTCAATTAAATCAACTGACTTTTTATAGCTGCCGCAAATAATAATTGCATTAGCTTACCCGATATTATCGGTGATCCTAAAGAAAGTAATTTTATCTCTCTTTTTAGGGACTGTAAAAACTCCGAATACTAAATGTTGGTCATTCAATGACTAACTCTTAATATTAATATATTGAACTTTTTGAACGCCTTAAAAAGACATAATAATTTATATACTTCAATACCAGTGTGCAAAATTACATTCTGTTATCCTTAGCAAGGATAACGAATCTTAACTTGATAGTTTATAGGGTCTATCCAAAAGTGGCGACACCCATTAGCTTGGCGTTGTATAGTAGCTAACCTTATATTATTTTAATGATTGCTATGGTTGCTAAGCATAGCGGATTATACACTTAAATATTAAAGGCTATGTACTAAATGACTATACCCTTTAATGTTTAAGTAAACTAACTCTAATATTAGTATTTCGGAAACTTAATTCCGAATTTTATAAATTCATATGAGCTATCTTTCGCAACAAGCGGCGAAAACATTATTTAGGTACCCACAAAACTTTGGAAGCCTGTTATTTAGCTAATTTTAACGAATGTATGTTCGTTTTTAGAATTACTTTTTGTCTAATTAATCATGTGTAAATACTTAAATTATAAGGAGGATTTATCTTATGAAAGAAATAACTAACTATAATACTTTAATCTTTGAAGATATAAAACATATAAATGAATATGGACAAGAATTTTGGTATGGAAGAGATTTATTAGAGGTTCTTCAATATTCTAAATGGGAAAATTTCAAGAAAGTAATAGAAAAAGCTAAAGAAGCATGCAACAATAGCGATTTCTTTATTTCTGACCATTTTGCCGACGTCAGGAAAATGGTCCTATTAGGATCTGGAGCAAAAAGAGAAATTGAAGATATAAAATTATCAAGATATGCTTGTTATCTTATAGTTCAAAATGCAGACGCTAGAAAAAAAGTAGTTGCTTTAGGACAAACCTATTTTGCAGTACAAACTAGAAAACAAGAAATAGAAGAAAACTTTGAAGATCTTTCAGAATGTAAGAAAAGACTAGCCATAAGAAATGAATTAAAAGAACATAATAAGAATTTAGTAGATACTGCTAGGATATCCGGTGTAGAAACTAACCTTGATTATGCTATATTTCAAAACAATGGATATATGGGCTTATATGGAGGGTTAAATGCTAGAGATATTCATACAAAAAAAGGATTAAAGAAAAGCCAAAAAATACTTGATCATATGGGAAGTACAGAACTTGCTGCGAACTTATTCCGTGCAACTCAAACTGAAGAGAAACTAAGAAGAGAAAAAATTAGAGGAAAAGAAAAAGCAAATCAAGCTCATTATGAAGTTGGTAAAAAGGTTAGACAAACAATAAGAGATTTAGGTGGTACTATGCCTGAAGACCTTCCAACACCTAAAAAGAGTATAAAACAACTAGAAAAAGAAGAGGCTAAAAAATTAAAAGCTAAAAATAAATAATATAAGTTTAGATAGCTGAATTAACTTTTACCATTATTCAGCTATCTATTCTGCCATAAGTGGTAGAAGATAAATTATTAATATCAAGGAGGGAAATATCATGGCAAGTTATAATCAAATATCAAAAGGTAATTGGCAAGTTGTTATTTCCTTAGGCAATGATCCAGTTACTAAAAAAAGAATAAGAATTAAAAAACAAGGTTTTAAAACTAAAAAAGAAGCTGAAAAGTTTGTTAATGAATATAGTTCCAAGGTTGATAATGGCTTTTTATTACCTAAGTCTAAAGATATATACCTTAAGGATTTTATCCTAGATTGGTTCTATAACCATAAAGTGTTATCAATAGGTATAAATACTAGGAATAATTATTTAAGCCGTATAGAAACGTATATAATCCCTCTTCTAGGTAACTATAAATTAACTGAATTAGACACGCTTACTATACAGAACTTTTATAATCATTTACTTACTAAAGATAATTCTCTAAAGCCTTCATCAGCTAAAAAAGTAATAGAGGCTCTTAGCAACTGTTTAAAGTATGCTAAAAAGCTTAAATTAATAACTTACTTACCTACAGATATAGAGAAAGTTAATATAGAAAAGCCTAAAATAGAATTTTGGAGTAAGCAGCAGCTTGATTTTTTCCTTAATGAAATCAAAGATACTTATTTATACTTTCCAGTTTTAATATGTGCTTTAACTGGTGTAAGAGTTGGAGAACTATGTGGTTTAAAATGGTGTGATGTTGATTTTAGAAGAGGTTATCTAAATATAACTAGACAAGTGATTGCTGATAAATCTACTAATACATTAGTGTGTACTGAAAATTTAAAGACTACTAAGAGTGATAGAACTATATCTATTCCAAAAGTATTATTAAAAGAATTTGAAAAGAATCTAAAGGATCCTAACGACTTTATAGTTTTAAGTAGAGAAAATGAAATGTGTAATCCTAGGAATATATCAATGGACTTTACTAAGAAGGTAAACAAGTATAAAGATATATTACCTCAAATATCAATACATGGCTTAAGACATACTCACGCTACTTTATTAATATTAAATGGTGAGAATATAAAAATAGTTTCTGATAGACTAGGTCACAATGATATTACTACTACTTTAAATACCTATACTCATGTTATGGAAGAAATGAAAGATAACACGGCTGAACTACTTGATAATTTATTCATAAACAATGCTTAAATATACATTTATTTTACTTAAAAATACCTCAAATAAACTTTTTGTCCCCTAATTGTCCCTTTTTAAGCATAAAAAAAGACTCAACCTAAGTGATTAAGCCATTTCCATTAAATAAGTGGTATCCCCAGTAGGAATCGAACCTACATTTATCCCTTAGGAGGGGATTGTTCTATCCATTGAACTATGGAGACTTATTGAAAAATTTATTATAATTTTAACTCTTTAACTAATATATGTCAATAAAGTTTACCTTATAACTATTCCGTTTAGAGTATTTTCTGTAAGTTCTTCTATTATCTTATTTGCATTTAATTCTTCATTTATGCTTAACTCATATAATGATGCTGATAAAAGACTCCCAAATAAACTATGTGCTAATAATGATGTATCACACTTCCTTATTTGATTTTTCTCCATAGCTTCATTTAATATTCTTTCTATTCCTTCAATATATTCTGTTATTTTATTTCTTAACTCATCCTGCCTTGTCTCTTTACCCCATAATTGACTCATTACAAGCTTAAAGAATGCCTTATTGTCATAAAGTAATTTAAATTGCATCCTACATACTTCTCTTATTTTTTCTATAGGCTCTTCTTTAGATTCCTCAATTTCATCTAACTTATCATTCCAAATTTCAACACCTTTTGAAACCACAAAATTAAAAATGTCTTCCTTACTTTTAAAATTGTAATATAGTGTTCCCTTAGCTACATTAGCTTTAGCCGCAATTTCATCAACTGTTGAACCATTATATCCTGATGTAGCAAAAACATGTATTGCTGCTTCAAATATAGCTTTTTTTGTTCTACTCATAATCACTCACTCCAACCTTTATTTATAAAAGCAATTTAATGATATACCACTTACTTTATTTAATCAATAATATATAATTTGTAATTTTTTTGTTTACAATGCAAAATTATATATATAATAATATAAGATATAGTATTTAACATAATTATTTAGGAGAGATACAAATTATGATAAAAGTGTACAATAGAAAAACTAAAACATATGACACTGAGCAAGTAGCTGGACTTAAATATATAAAATGGTCTTATGCATCTCCTATAGGAAAAGGCTTTACGGAATTATTTGTAAAGAAAAAAGTTTTTTCAAAACTATACGGAAATTATTGTGATTCTTCACGTAGTAAGAAAAAAATTCAACCTTTTGTAGATGAATTTAACATTGATATGTCTCTTTGTAGAAATGATATATCCGATTTTAATAACTTTAATGACTTTTTTGCAAGAACATTAACTGATGAAGCTAGACCTATTGATTACAGTAAGAATATCTTAATTTCACCTGGGGATGGTAGACTATCAGCTTTTGAAAATATAAATCTTAATAAACTTGTACAAGTAAAAGGATTTACCTATTCATTAAGAGAATTAATATATGATTCAAAAGTAGCTGATGAATTCCAAGGTGGCACTTGTCTTATTTTAAGACTATGCCCTACTGATTATCACAGATTCCATTTTGTTGATAATGGTGTTTGTGGTGAAACTAATAAAATTTCTGGTGCTTACTACTCAGTTAATCCAATAGCACTAAATAATATAAAAGAACTATTCTGCAAAAATAAAAGAGAATGGTCAATGTTTAAGTCAGAGAATTTTGGTGATATACTGCATGTAGAAGTCGGAGCAACTTGTGTTGGAACAATACTTCAAACTTATAAACCTGGTGAAAAAGTAACTAAAGGTCAGGAAAAAGGATACTTTAAGTTTGGTGGATCAACTACCATTCTCTTCTTCAAAAAAGGAGAAGTTAAAATTGATTCAGATATAGTTGAACAAACAAAATTAGGTTTTGAAACAAAAGTTAATATGGGTGAGACTATAGGGCATAAATAGTCAAAACAGGAGCTTAATTATGAAAATAATTAAGCTCCTGCTAATTTATAAAATAAGATTATAGGAGAATTTACTCTTATTTTTACCTATTTCAAATTATTTATCCTTGAAATTATTTATTATTTTTTCTAATTTATCTTTAAATTCTTTTCTATCTCCATTAAATATAACTATATTTATATCCATCTCTTTCGCTCTCTTCATAACTGAAGATTTTAAAGGTTCTTTCGTTGCAACTAAAATTTTAATAACATTTTCTCCTCCTAGTTGTTCTGAATAAACATTAAGCTCATTTAAGGCAACTTCATCATACTTTTTAGAATCCTTACAAGAAACACAAATAAGTACAGAATCTTTTATTGCAACAACATCGAGTTCATTTTTAACTCTAGATTCTTTATCATTCCATAAAAATAAAACTCCACTTTTTATGTCATCTACGCTTTGTATCTCTTCAATTACACTCTTTGTAAGTACCTCTAACCATGTTCCACATTTAAATATAAATCCTTTTATAAATTCATTTAAGAAAATTACCTTTAAGCATTCATCAGTAGCCTTTAATCTAACCTGATTATTATCCACTAAATATTTTAAAATATTATCTAAAAGATTTTTTTCTTCTTTAGTTAATAACTCTTTATCCACCTTTATACATTTAGGATTAGAGTCATCATGTATAAAGACACTGTTATCACTTAATCTTCCTCTATATTTATCCCAAAGATTTAAGTTTCTAGCTATATAATTTGTCATTTCCTCAATTATATTTATTTCAGAAACCTCAGTTGAATCTAAAATTATTGACGCTCCCATACTGTTTATTACATCTTCAACTTCCAAATCTACAAAATTACACCTTTTGCACTCAATTTCATCTAAGCTAAACTTTAAAAGTTCTTCCTTAGGAATATCTATAAAAAATCCGTCTATGTTATGTTTTATTGCCAAAGTGTACATAATTAAAATATCTTTTTTATTTCCTTGATTTAAGCAAACTGCAGCTTTTTTATTCTTAGATTTTTTTAATATAGTATCAAAAGAATAAACTATATCCTTTTCTAACTTTTCATCTTGAAAACTACAGTTAGGAAATTTATTTAAATAAAATTGTCTAAGTGGATTTAAAACTTTAAGTTCTTCATCTTTTTTATATAAATACAAAACTTCTTTAGGACTAAATTTTTCTGTCATTAGAATACTTGATTCATTATGTTCATCTAAAATTGTAATTATAAAATCATAATTCATAATATTTCACCCTTAGCATATTATTTTATTATTATTTTCGCCTAAGAAAGTTATTTTATTCTATTTATAATTTTTAAAGGTAATTTGGGATTAAATTAGAATATAAGATATATAAGTATTTCATTAGACACCATAGATATCTAATAAATTACATTAAGTTAGCTTTTTACTATTAGATATGATTTTATAAATAAAAAAGCTTGCAACATAAGTTACAAGCTTGTGGTGCGGCGGAGAGGATTCGAACCCCCGACCAATCGGTTCGATTAATATAAATTTAAATTAGTTTAATACAATCCTTATAAGTTAGTATTTAAGCCATTTATTAACCTTTAAGTTTATTTTAATTCTATACAATTTAATATAAAAGTTAAATCTATTGCACACTTATTGCACATCTTTATTGATATTATTATAAAGTTGGATTTAAGTTAATATCTTGGACACTAAAATTCAAACTTATTTAGACTGCATTAAAATCTTTAAATTCTATCTCATTGTGAGTATTATAATCAAGAGCTGAATGCAGTCTTTTGTTATTATAAAAACCTTATATATATTCATAAATTTTATAAATATTTCTATAAATTTCATCTTTCTTTAAAACAAAATTAAATGAATCTATACAAAAATTATCATAGGGAGAACCTTTTTTGACTAAAGGATTGTATTATATTAAATTAATTACATATATTTTTCATATTATTAACTGTATATTGTTAACTTAAAACAATATGAAATATTGTTTTATTTAGTTGAATAAAACATGTCCTTTTTTTAATAATACCAAGATCTACTTAACTAATATTCATATACAAAAGCTAAAAATTATTATTCATCTTTTTTAATAGTCTTAGAAATTCCTCTTTCTCATCTTCGCTAAAGTTTTTATACACAACTTTATTTAAATTATTGCTTATTTGCATATACTTATCTCTAATTTCATTTGCTTTTTCAGTAAGTTTTATATAAGTAATCCTTTTATCATTCTTACATTTAACTTTCTCTATATATTCAAGATTACAAAGCTTATTAACTAAAACAGTTATAGTTGATTTATCCTTACTTGTTTTTTTAGCTATTTCATTCATAGTGAGCATTGATTCACTTTCATATAAAACAGTTAAAATATTCCCATAGCTAGGCTCTATTTCTAACAACCCATTTTTCTTTAATTCATTTTGAATAAAATTAATCATTTTTTTCTTTGTAGTACTTAAAAAATAAACTATATACTTATCATTCATAATTTTTATCCTCTTTTAATTTTAGTATTAAAATCCTTATCAAATACTGTACAATAATTTCCTTCTTTTGTTCTACATTTTGAACATCTAACGCATCTTATTTTTCTTTGATTATTCTCTTTCCATTCTTTTATTAAAGTTGGTTCTGATAAAAGTGGTCTTGAAATACCAAAATAATCTATACCTGTTTCTTCACGTCTTTTTTCTATTCCACCTAAGGTTTCAAAGCCTCCAACTGTTATAATAGGAATATTAACTATCTTCTTTATTTCTTTAGCAAAGTTTATAAAGTACCCTTCTTTTTCTATAGTATAGCCATCAAACTCTTGACCTATCAAAGTTTTAGCCTTCCCATGAACATTTCCTGATATCTCTAAAGCATTAACACCTAATTTCTCTAACATTATACATATTTTTTTAGTATCTTCAAATGTCAAACCTTTATCAAAGAATTCTGTTGCAGTAAGTTTAATTATTATAGGGAAGTCATCTCCAACATTTTTTCTAACTTCTCTATAAATTTCTTTTAAAAATCTACATCTATTTTCAAACTTCCCACCGTATTCATCAATTCTTCGATTATAGTAAGGACTTAAAAACTGATTTATTAAGTATGTATGAGCACCATGTATTTCTACACCATCAAACCCACTTTCTTTAACTCTTCTTGCGGCATTTGCAAATGCCTTAACTACATAATCAATTTCATCTTTAGTCATTTCTTTTCCTATAGTTCCTGTACTTCTTTCAGCTACAGCACTTGGAGCATAAATAACTCTCTTTCCAACATTATATGTAGTCTTTGTCCCACCATAAGCAAGTTGCATAACTATTTTATTTCCATAACTATGACACATATCAGTTAATTTTCTATATTCTTCTATAAACTTATCATTATACATTCCCATCATTCCAGCATTAGGTTTTTCTTCTTCCAATATATTAGCATATCCTGTTATAGTGAGACCTACTTCATTTTGTGCAAGTTTTCTATATATATCATACAAAACATTAGTCATATGCCCTTTTTCATCAGCATAACATTCCCATGTAGCTGCTCTAACAAATCTGTTTTTAGTTTCAAATCCTATTGAATTTGTTTTTTCAAATAGTTCACTCATATTTTTAATCTCCTGTAAAATAGTTTTATATAAAACCATTTTACATCTAACTAGGTATTTATACAAATATAATAAAATTTTATTAATAATTTTAGTATTTATATAAAAATTTTTGTTTCAAAAATTCAAACTTACTTAAAATAAATTAAAAACTTTAATTTTTATCTATTTATAGAAATACTTCCTTTCTCTAACTAAATATTATGTTATCTAGTTCGATAAAAGGTGTATACTATTTTATACTAACACCAAGTTATATTTTATCTTTAATAATTGTTCCTATTTATATTCCTTTTTAAAAATAGAGTTAAATATTTATTTAAATATTCCAAATATATCAACATTTATTTGACAAAGTCAAGTAATAAGAGTATACTTCATTTTATCAAGTTAAGGAGGTATTTATTTGTTAATAGAGTCATTCGCATTCTATATATCAGTTCTTCGGAAACAATTTACTTCATATTGTTTTGAAAAACTTTCAAAAATGGATGTGACTTATGGACAACTACATATTATAATTTTTGTTGGGAAAAAGAAAAAATGTTCTCCTAAAGATATTTCAATCGCATTAAAATTAGATGCAGGACATCTTAACAGAACTCTTTCTAAATTAATAGAAAATGATTTAATTGTTAAACAGAAAAATACTAATGATAACAGATCTAATATCGTAAGTTTAACAACTAAAGGTAACCAAGTATTTGAATTAAGTCATAGCTTATTTCAAGAATGGGATAATAAAATATTATCTTCTCTTTCTGATAGTGATAAACAAAAATTAATGGAACTTATAAAGAAAATAACCATTTATCAAAATGAAAAATAACTAAGTAGACTTAAAAATAAAAATTGGAGGATATGACATGACAAAATTAAATGAATTTATGAATATTTTAACAGGAAGTTTCAATAATTCTGAACAGTATGAAACTATGAAAAAAAATAATAAAGATTTTCCTTATGCTGAACATGTAAATACTATTTGTAACGATAAAATAGTAAATCTACCATCTAATTTCAAAGGTATTTTTTTGCTTGAAGAAAGTTATTATACATCTAATGGAAATACACATGCAACACCACATTTATTTTTATTTACAGAAGAAGAAAATGGGATAAAATTAACTTCTTATGAAATCCCTACTGGATATGACAAAAATACTTTTACTTATAAAAACTTAAAAAATATTAATTTTAATGATTTAAAATTATCAGAAAAATTCACCCCAGCAATTTATGTTGAAAAAAATGGTTTATGGGAAGGTGGAAGCACAAGTATGTTTTCTCCCGTATTAAAATTCACATTATTTGAGAGATTTTCACAAGAATGTTTAGAAGTTAGTGAAATTATGGAAGTAAACGGAAAAAGAACATTTGGATATGATGATCCAATTATCTATAAGAGAATTTAATAGAAATATTTATTGATAAAAAATAAAGGATTAAGAAATAACTCTTAACCCTTTATTTTTTCATATTTATTAAACATTTTATATTTCTAAATTCATTAGCAGAGGTTCAAACGTTTTAAGTATTTTCTTCTTTTCCCTTGAAAGTGTCGCAGTACTAATATTTAAATTCATAGCAATATTAATATTACCAATTTTATCTCCATATCTATATTTTAAAAATTCCTTTTGATGTGGTTCTAACATATTAATATAAATTTCTATACCTATACTTTCCTCTTTTATTTTCTGTTTGGATAGCTCTAATCTTTCTATCCTAAATATTTTATTTAACTTTTCATATTCAAGATTATCTATAAGTCTTATCATTTCTCTTTCCATATGACTAGTTCCATCACTACTGGTTTGTACTTTTTCTCCCCAATTTTGAGTTAAATAACCTGTATTATTGGTTGCTCCTTCTGTAATGTTTATATCAATATTCTTAATTCTATTATCTATATTTTTTATATGCTCTTTTAATAAATGAATTTCTCTTTCTATTCCTTCAATCTTAATATCTTTTTGATAGTAGTCCCTTAATTTACATTCAAGCTTTTTAATTTCCTCTTTAGTCATTGCTATCACTCCCCTATATGAATCTTTTATAAAATTTATAATCTTATATATTATTTTAAAAAAAGTCAAAATTTTAGTGTGTATACATCTACTATTAGGCAATCTACTGTTAGTACCGCTATATTTTTTACAAACATGTGGGACTATATTTACTTTTCTATTTTGATTTTATCATTTAAATTTAAATTTCATTTTACAGATTTTTTGTGAAAAAAGGTAGCCTCGTCATGATAACCTAATACCTTTTATTTTTTAATGGTACCAGGGGTATTAGATCATTTTATGTCAACAAATGTCAACATTTTATCTATCATTTTCCATCATTTCATTGGAGCGTTTTTTATATTCGTTTGTTTTGTAAAAATAAATTTATCCTAGCATACTATGTAACTTTTAATGTTAGCATTTGTTAGCATTTTATCTTAGTATTTCTTAGGGTCTACGTTGCATTATAGCGTTGCAAAGAGTTGCCTTTATACAAGGTATTACAAGGCTCAACCATTCACTAAAACGTTCATTAAATGATCCTTTTCGTTACCATTGGAACGCTCCTTTTTACGGAACGTTTCCTTGGAGTACTCCGTTTATTTTCAATGTAGTACTCCATTAAAATTTATTGTTGTACTACATTCAAAGTGTGCATACTTTTTTTAAATTTGTGTGCATACCTTTTTCAAAAACTATTTTTTGATATATTTATAAGCTAACTTAAGCCATCTATTTTCTCTTTCATTCTGCCAGTATATAAGTGACCTAATTAATTTATTGTATGTAGTCCACCTCATGCCTTTAGGTTTTAAATCACTCTTTGGTAATTCTCCAGTATAGTATTTAATATCATGCTCTAGCTTTAACTTATCCAATATCTTATTTATCTTTAAATCACAATACTCCATACCGCTTCTATATGTATTAGTTATTCTGTATCTCAATGATCCACACTCTCTACATTTCCAATTACCTTTCACTAAGTAAATATGTTTTCTAAGACTTAAACAATATGGACATAGGAATAAATGTTTTTCTCCAAAGTTATTTTTATATCTCTCTATTCTTATAAAAGTATTATCAATACATATACCATTATCTTTTATGGTCAAAATACTCCCTTTTAAGACACTTGATTTAAACCTAAACCTATTACCCTTAAGACTTAAAATCTCGTCTACATCTAGCCTAAGGCACTCATCTACATACAAAACTTAACCACTCCTTATATATGTGAAAACTACTAAATAGTAAGGCTTTTTAAGTAACTTATAATAATCAAATCTATATTGAAGAGGTATTATATTGATTGTTCCTCTTCTCTCTTACTTTTACTTTTACGCTCCCAGTAACTAGAATTATATTCCCTTACTCTATCCCTATTCTTTTTACGCCATGCTCTCATATATGCATTTCTCTCTTCCCTTGCCTTATCATTCACTCTCAATGCTCCTTTCTATTTTTAAGCAACAAAAAAGCCACGAGAACAACACCAGTACTTATATACCGATTAATTGTTTCCCGTGGCTATATAACACGCCTTCCACCTTATAGGTAGGGTACTTGAAATATTCTTTTTCTTAATCTTATTATATCATTCTTATTTACTTAATAAAATTACATTTTATATTAAATAACTTTTCTATTTAGTTGAATCATTGAATAAATAACTTGCTTATAAAATATTACACTTAATTTATCATAATCTTTTTCAATATCAGCACTTTTTAATGCGTCATAATATTCAGCTTTCTTATCGTATTTTAAATATACAGGTGGAATATTTTTCAATCTAAATAACCAATTTAAAAAAGCTCTTGAAACTCTTCCATTTCCATCATTAAATGGATGTATAACTGTTATTTTATGATGAATTTCAACAACCTTATCTATATATTCAGAAATGCTTAAATTATCTTTTTCTTCTAATAATTTTTTCACCATTTCATCAAGTTCTAATATCAAACTCATTATTTCCTTATAATCTGCAGTTTCAAATTTAGATTGAGTAACATAATTATTACTATTTCTAAATTTTCCTCCTTCCTCTGGATAAGGAGCATACTGATATAACTTATTATGTAATGATAATATTCTAAAAGCAGTAATTTTACTATCAGTAGAAAGTATATAATCATATACTGATGAATGCCCTAGCACTTCTATTATATCTTTATATTTACTATTACAATATTTACTATTCTGTAATTTTACTCTTAAATCAGTTATTAACTCCGCTACATCTTCAGCTTCTATATTTACCCCTTCCATTTTATTTTCATTATATATAAAATCGTTTTTAAATTTATACCATATGAAATCACTTTGATTTTCAAAAAACAATTTATACGAATTAATTATATTAACTAATAATGATTTTTCAGAACTAACTATACCTAATTCACTTTTTCTATTATTAGGCTTATACTTACTGATTCTTCTTTTCAATGCTTTAGGATCTGTATCACCACTTATTTTTTTTAATTTATACGCAATATTAAATACACAAGATTCAAAACTCACTCCAAAATATTCTGAAACTAATAGTACATCATCAAAAGATATGAATCCATCAAATTCATATTTTTTAACTTCATTGTCTAAATATTTAGTAGGCATCAATAACGCACTTGCAAATTTATCTGCAAATTTTTCTATATGACTCTTCTTTCGTCCATCGATAGGACATATATTTGATTCCTTGCTATCTTTTAAATAATGACAAAGTTCATGTGCTGCCGTAAAACGTTGTCTTGTAATTGGTCTTTCATTATTTATACCTATAATATGAATATCATCCTCATCTTCTGGCACAATATAAATGCCTTCTAAATCCTTAAATCCTCTAAACTGATAAACTACATTAAGTTCATCTAATATTTTAAAAGGATCTATTGGAAATGAAGGCTCTTTATCTTTAAATATTCTTTTTAAAACTTCAGTCGCCAATTTTTCAGGCGATTCTATAAACTTACTTATCTCATCCTCCTGAAACATACTATACCTCGTAATTTCTTAGTTTCTTTTTAAAATCAATAAGATTCATTATCTCTTTTTTATCAATTTCTGAAAGTTCTGAAAAAGTTCTCGCGAACATTTTTGTATCAGTACCTAACTCTTTTTCATATAGCAATTCATCAGTTGATACTCCATATAACTCTGAAAATTTCTTTAATTCTTCAGCACTTACTTTTCTCGTTCCACTTTCTATCGCAGTTATACTAGTTCTATTAATCTCTAATAAATTTGCTACATATTCTTGCGATAACTTTAATTCTTTTCTTAAACTCTTTAATCTCTCATTTAATAAGCTCATAATCACAACCTCCTTATATACTAATAATATTCTTTATAGTTATTTTTCGCAACATTTTTTGTTGTATTTTCTAACATTTATTGTTGACAAAATAAAAAAAATTATTCATTCAATTACACTTTTATTTAATCTCCCAAAATTTTCAACATAGATAATGCTACCTTTTACTTATCACCAAAAACTTTTAAACAACCTATCATTAGACCTCTCCATAGCTTAATTTGATATTATTTTTAATTGTTCTATAGCACTAGTATTTTAGGTCTATTCTTTATTTTTTCTACTCTATTTACTCTATAAATAAACTAAATTTAAGCCCTATTTTTATATAGTTTATAAGCTTTTTATTAGCCTTTCTATTTCCCTTTATTATAAGCCCAATACTTAACATAATACACAAACTGTTAACTTTACAAAAACATATCAAACTATTGTATTAATGCTAAATTAAAGTATATTAAAAACTTAAACTTAACATTACCTCAATATGTTAAATTAATTACTAAATAAAAAAGAGTAAATACATATTCTTTAATCTTTAATTAAAAGTTTTCTACGCTCAAGCTCTTTATTTAAATAGTTTAAATACTCACTAAATGGTAAAAAATATTTAATTGATTCTCTTATTACTGAATTAGATATTTTTGAATCAAGATAAGAATTGTAATCTACATCATCAATTAATTTATTTATATAAAGCTTATTATTTATATCTTGAATTTCACAAATATAAAAATCTTTTGCCCATGATTTATTATCTAATCCTTTATAATTAAACTCTCTTTCCATATCAAATTTAATTATATAACTATTTAATTTTTTCCTTTTAATACTGTTGATATTTACAGTAAGCTCCTTATTTTCTTCTTTTTTATTAAACTCTAATAAACTATTAAACTTTAAATTATATAATTCAGCAAGTTTAGGATCATTAACTAAATTTGATACATCTACAGGAGTTTCACTTTCTCCCAACTCAAAAAAATCAGTTAATAAAGTTTTTGATTCCAAACTTAATTTAATAGGAATAACTTTTAAGTAAGCAGTTAAAAAAACTAAAAAAATAAGAACTATTAATAATATTATCTTAAATCTTTTTTTCATAAATATTGTTCCTCCTCTTAAATCAATAATTAATATTATATTAATCTATTAAAGAAACATTTTCCATAAACTTTATCAAATTTAAAGACCAAACAAAAAAAGAAGAGGATTAATATTTCTATAAACCCTCTTCTAAGATGTTTGACAATGTATATTCTAATGCAATTTAAATATAAAATAGCTGATACTAGAATACTTTCATTACCAACAAACAAAAATTACAGTACATAAATTTTAAACTAAAACTTATATATACTCAATACTTTATTTAAAATACATTTTTATATTTATATAGTTGCTCTTTATAATTAATTAAATCATCTATATAAACCTTGTAATCTCTTGTAGGTTTATTATTAATCCAATCAACTAAATGCTTTATACTTAGTGATATAGAGTTACCATTAAAATTAATATCTATAAAATCAGAACATGTATACTCTATAGTACAATTACCACTAAGCATTATTTTTATTAGTGATCCTGTTATATCTTTCTTATCTATTTGAATACTATTTATATCATATAAATTTAACTCTTCAAAACTATCATAATCATGTATATAGGCTTTGCTATCATCTAAATTATCATAAGCCTTTATATCTTCCCACTCGTCATATAAACTATATCCCATATGTGGTAAGATTAAATCACTAATTTCATATATCCTCGTTATATAACTTCCACCAATTACCCATATTTCACTACTTGGTACTTTATCATAACAAGAAATATATATATCATGAATAACTCTTATATTGCTATTTAGTTCTATTAATTTATTGTTTAACTCCTCTACTTTATAATGCTCTTCTAATATCTCCTCTATTTTTTTATTAATTATATCAGCTTTATCATGTATCTTTTTTAGCTCCTCTTCTTCTATCTCAAATATATCTTTTTTATTTCCTCCAAAAGCATTTATTAAAGAATTCATCTTTAAACTATCTTTAATATTTTTTGAATACTCTCTTTGCACATCAAACATTATTAAAGTTTTATAATCAATATCACATTCATCTATTATATCAGCTTGTACTATTTCAACCTCTTCATTTGTAGTGTTATTATTTTCTATCACTACATTCTTTTTAGTTGTAGTGTTCCTATCTTTTAACACTACACTTTTTAATACATTTATTTTATTTACTATTAGTTCTATATCGTTATTATTTAAATTTTTATTTATACAGTATTCTTTTATTTCAGCTATATTTATATCATTTAATATTTTATCTCTTTGTAGTGTCATTATATATTTATCACTACTCTTTACCTTACCAGTTTCTTTATCTCTATATCTCTCACATAAATAAAACTTATATGTTTCACCGTATTTGTCTTTCCCTTTCTTTACAGAACAAAACATATTATTCCTCCTTTTGTAGTGTCATTAAACCTTTAACACTACATTTTACTTAAATAATAAGGCTCGACTTAATGTCGAACCCCTTAATATTAGGTTACTCCTTTTTTGGTGGTAACCTATTCTATATCAATATATATTCTCTTATAAAGTCCTTTTCTATAAGGCTTACTAATCTTCTTTATCTTAACACCAGTTGATAAAGCTTTAATGATCTGCTCTCTTTCCTCAACTGTTTGGTAGCTTATAATTATCTTACTCATTTGACACCCTCTTCATCTTTAATGCTCTTATTTTAGCCTTAGCCTCTTCCTCTAGCTTTACAACTTCCATAACTCCACTAGCTTTCACAATTTGATTTTGAGTGTTTGGTAAAGCCATAACCACACAATCTAATGTATCTCTTAATTCAATATTGCTTAATCCTCTTGTAATATTATCTATTGCATTTCTCATATTATATTTACCTCTCAATTCCCTATGCTCTATATTTATTTTTTTCCATTAACTCCTCAAAAAGTTCTAATGCTCTAACTTGTCCAATAGCATTTAACTTTTTAAATCCCTCTAAAATCTTATCTTCTATATTACCTATTGATTCAATTATCTTCTTGCACTCATTCTCTAATGCTTTATATCTGTAATATTTAAGTTTCAAATCTATTCTCCATAAATCTCCTAATGTTTTCTTAGTTGCTTTTTTAGGATTATCCCAAAAATTACTTACATACTTCATAGCCTCTTCAAAGCCAACTTTATTTATCCATCTTCTGTTTATTACTATATCAAAACTTCTGAAAGAACTATCAGCATGAAGAGTAATATAAAACTTCTTATTATCTCCTTGAAAATCTAGTGTTTCAAAATAAAAATTAAATCCGTTTATTGTTCTAACTGTACTCACGTTTAAAAATTCCTCCAATATTTCTTATGTTTACCTCTTGATTTATTGGAGCTAACATGATACCTTGAATTTGCGAGATTCTAGGTTATCATGTTAACCCTTAGACTAATGTATGTATCTTTACATTAGTCTTTTTTTATACTTTATATTTCTTATAGTGTTTTTACCCACTTATTCGCCTCATAGAAGAGTCTTGTCTATTATTTAATGTGGACATAGGTTAAATTTTAATAAGTGCTTATACGAGCCACTATCCTCCTTGAAATATGTAAATTAAAATCTATTTATTATTACTTTTTCCAATCATTAAAACACCAACTAAGATTTTTGTTTTCTTGTCTGATTTTTTATAGAGTATAGCAATTAATTTAATTTTTTCTTTTAATTCCATATTGCACTCCTATATTAAATTATTTTCCAAACTTTTCAGTTAATTTTTGAGTTGGTAAGTTATAATCAAAATAGATAGCTCCAGTTCTTCCACTTCTATTTTTAGCAAAGTTAACTTCTAGCACATCATCTTTTATATTTGTTCCCTCTTCTCTAGCCTTGTAATAGCCCTCTCTATAAAGTAGACCAATAACATCAGCGTCCTGTTCAATGGAGCCTGTGTCTCTTAAATCGCTTAGAAGAGGTCTTTTATCTGACCTTTGCTCTGTTCCTCTTGATAATTGACATAAACCAACCATAGCAACATTTAAATCCTTTGCTATTGCTTTAAGCTCATTAGACACAATATTCATTTGTTCATATCTGCTCCCTTTAGTTGTTGGAGTTATCTTCCCTATATGATCTATTATGATTACATCTAATCCATGCTTTAATTGAACTTCTTTAGCAACTAATCTTATTTCACCTATTGTTATTGATGAAGGCTCATAGATAAAGATATTTTTCTTCTTAGCTGCAATATAATTAAATGTATCGGTTAGCTTATTCCATTCATTATCATTAAGTTTCCCTCTTGCTAGTATTGTATTTTCTATACCACTATTCATTGCTAATAATCTTTGTCCCATTCCCTCTGTACTCATATCTAATTGTATGTAAAGTACATTAGCTTTTATATTATTTAATATTGCAAGTGAAAAGGCTGTTTTCCCCATGCTTGGTCTAGCTCCAAAGACTATAAAATCTTTTTTATTAAGTCCATTTGTAATCTTATCTACACTTTGTATTCCAGTCTTAAAACCACGAATACCAGTTTTGCTATTATAAGCTGATTCTATCTCACTCAAAGTGTTATACATAACATCACCAATACCCATGACTTTATTTTTTCTGTTTACCTGGTTAACTTCTAAAAGTTTATTTTGTAAGAAGTCCACTTTACTATTAACATTCCCCTCGCTACTAATAACCCTTTGACAAGCCATTACAAGCTCTCTCTCACGACTTTTCTCTTTAACTATATTTACATGGCTTGATAGTGTTCCATAGTCAATACGACTTGTTTTCTCTGCTATATCTGTAAGTGTTATTGCTCCACTCTTAATCTCATTACTTAACTTCTCTGATAATACAACTACATCAAAAGATATATTCTTTCTATATAGCTCACTTATAGCTTTATAAATCATTTGATTCTTAGTGTTGTAAAAGTCATTTTCCTCTATTTCTCCAATAACTTTAAGCATATATTTGTTATTAGCTGTAACTGTTCCTAATATAGCCTCTTCTGATTCTAAAGAATATAATAATTGTTTATTCTCCATGTTTATTGCTCCTTTCTATAAATCATCTAAATTTGTTTGCCTTCTTTTGGGTTCTTCTTTTGGTTTATTAATAATATTATTTTTCTTACACCAAACATTAATAGCTCTATAATGGTCTTTATATTTATTACCTTTACCATTAACTATATAATTGTCTAAATCTAATATTTGCTTATTGACTAACTCTTTACCAAATTTATTTACTAAAGTATCATATTGTTCTTTAGTAATTTTCACTTTGTCTATAACATCATCTATAAAAGTTAAGTCCATATATATTTTTTCTTTATTAGATTTTTTATTATTCTTATCTAACCTTTTCTTAAGCTCTTTAAGTAAATCTAAAGTACATAAGTTTTTGTCTTTAAGTTTCTCTTTTTCTTTAATAACTAAATCTTTATCATATTTATTATTAATTTCATTTTCTAAGTCATCTATTTCTTTATTAATTCTTTCAAAATAAGATATATTATCTTCATCATTTGAACTATATATATTTAATTGTTCTTTCATTGTTCTTTCATTGTTAGTACCCTCATTTTGTGGGTAATCATTACCTACATTTTGTGGGATATTATCACCCTCATTTTGTAGGTTACCTACATTTTGTGGGTTACCTTCATTTTGTAGGTAATCTTTTAATATTAATGCTATGTTTAATTTATAATAATTTCTTCTTTTAATTGTCTGCTTAGAAATTATATTTTTTTCTCTTAAACTTTTTAATGATTTAATAACTTCTCTATCACTTTTATAAAACCATTCATCTTGTATAGTTTTAATTGACGGATTACATATTCCATTTTTCCAATTATTATGATTAACTAAAGATATTAAAACCATCTTTTCAACTCTGTCTAAATCTATTGAAATGTTATTAAAAACAATTCTATTACTCAACATCAAAGCATTAACATTACCATTTAACACCTCCTTATCCACCAATCTAAGCACCTCCTCTTCATCTTAAGCAAATATACCTCTAAATGTATTTAAGTCTTTCCAGTTAGGTTCTTTTCCTGTTTCTCTGCATAACTCTAAATACTTCTTAAATAATTTAAAGCTCATATTAAATCACCTCTGTTCCTATATGATCCTCAAACCACTTATCCAATCTTGATACTACAACTCTTCTTTCTCTTCCTAACTTGATTATTGGAAAGTCTTTAATATGAGTAAACTTTAAAGCTTGGTTGTATGAAATACCTTCTACCTCTGCCCACTCTTTAATTGATAAAGTCCTCTTCTTAACAAGTTCGTTATGCTCTTTCATCCTCTCTGAAATGTTAATCATTGTTTTTCTCTCCCTTCTATTCTTCAAGCTCTTTTAAAACTCGAATAAGTACTTCTAAATATTCCTCCATAGTTTCCTCCCTATGTAATACTTTTGATTTGTATGTGCAAAATAATAAGACTGAACATTAATGGAATTAACTTGTCCTATTTAATTGATTTGAATTTTAAGATATGTATTTTTAAAGTGACAATTAGTAACACCTTAATTATTCTTCATCTGAAAAGAATAGTTCTTGTACTGTTGTGTCTAGTGCTGCTGCTATCTTTAACATTAGACTTTTCTTTAAGTCTACATCTCCTTTTTCAATCCTATATAAATGCTGTTGTGTTATTCCTAAAGTTTTTGCTAATTGTTTTTGTTTTATATTTCTTTTAATTCTTTCAATCTTTAACTTATTCATATTCTCCCCTCCAAACTTTAAACGTTTATTGTTTACAAACTAATTTTAGCTTTTAAAAATTTAAATGTCAACATAAAAACTAAAATTTTAACGTTTAATGTTTAATTTTTTTCAAAAAGAATATATAATAATATTGAGGTGATTATAATGACATTAGGTGAAAAGATAAGAGAATTAAGGCTTTCAAAGAAAAATACCATAAAAGATTTAGCTAATTTTCTAGGAGTTACAGAGCAAGCAGTTTCTCAATATGAAAGAGATATTAGAATTCCTAATTACTCCACATTAAATTCAATAGCTAATTTTTTCGACATAGAAACTATAGATTTATTCCCTAAAGACTTAGTAAAAAATTCAATTCCTTGTTTAGTTCCATTACTTAATTTAATTGATATAAAAATATCTGATGATACTGATTTAAAATGGAATGATATAAAGGGATTAACATTAGAAGAAGTTACTGAATTAATTTTGTTTCTAGATTCATTAGCAAACAAGATAATAAATAAACGACTTTCAAAGAAAATGAACAATGAAGAAATTGTTGTAAAAAAATTAATTTTCCCAGAGACAAAAAAATCATTTACAAGAGTGATTATTGATAATGATTTAAACATAATAACAAATTATTTTGTAGGTCTTAATAATAATACTTTATTAAATAAAGTTAATGATATTTGGAATGATAAAGGATTAACTGGAGCATTAAATCTTACTATAGAGGATTTAAAAGAAGAAAAAGAAACTAATATTACTCCTCTTCCTAAAAAAGAAAAACAAATATGGGAAGAAGAAGGAAAAGAATATCTTATGCCTATAGCTTCACATGATAAAGACGGAAACTTTACAGAAGAGGAATATAAACATGACGATGACTTAATGAATGATGAGGATATATGGAAATAACAAAGGAGTAAATATGAGTTACGAAGAATTATTAAGAGAAGCTGATAAGCTCGGAATAATTGTTAAAGAACTTGATTTAAAAACTAGAAAAGGGCGTTGTTGTGGTAAGAGAATTGCAATAGATAAAAAACTATCCAGTAAAGAAAAAGCTTGTGTCTTAGCTGAGGAGCTAGGACACTTCCATAAAACTCTTGGAGATATAAGTAATCAAAAAGAGATAAATAACCGTAAACAAGAAATTATCGCAAGGCGTTGGGGATATGAAAAATCAGTTGGTATTATTGGTCTAATAAATGCCTTTAATAATAACTGTAAAAATGCTTATGAAGTTGCTGACTTCTTAGGAGTTACAAAAGAATATTTAGATGAATCTATAGAATATTTTAAATGCAAATATGGTGCTAGATATGAAATTGACGGATATATAGTTTATTTTCTGCCTAGATTTGGAGTATGTAGAATGTTCTAATTTTTAACCACATTAAAGAACATACATTCGTTACTTTAAGCGCCATATTTGGCGCTGCAATCAAATTATTAAACGAATCCACTTTTGGAATCGCTTCTCATAATATTAATTTTAAAATCGGTAATTCCGACTTTAGCTCAATCCACTTTTGGACTGGACTTCCCCAATAAGTTGGGGAAGCTTATAATATTAAACTAAGACTAAATTTCGACTTAGTGTTTTAAGGTGTCCTCAAATTTGAAGATACCTATTTTATACTTAAAGATAATAAGTGAATCGTTATTAACGATTGTTTTTTTGGATTTAAAAGTTCTTTACAAGAACCCTAATATATTTCTAAGTGTCCAGGAGTAACTTAGAATCTTAGGTCAGCCGAAAACTTGGCTCACCTCTTCCCACTTTCAATAGGAATGATATTTTAACTAAGCTCATTTTGTAGCCCAGTACCACAACATAATATTTTTTAGCCCAAGGGAAAATTCCCTTGGCTCATTAGCTCCATAAAGATTAACCAAGATAAAATTATCTTGGTTGATCTTCGCCAACTTGTTGGAGAAAGTTTTCACACACTTTTGTGAGAAAGCATTTTTGCGTTTTCTCAACTTGTTGCGAATTTAAATTTAAATTTCACCACTTATGGCGAATGTAATTTATTAGATAATAGCGATTTACGATTATCTAATTATTTATTTTGATAGTGCGAATTTTGCACTTTCCCCCTCTTGTGGAGGAAACCTACATTAATTTAAAGTGTCCTCAAATTTTAGGACGCCTATTTTAAACTTAAAAACTATATTTTAAGGGTTGCTGACAAGCTTAGTACGAAATCCGTACCGACCTCTGATTTATTAAAAGTTATATTTGAGGGTTGTGGACTTTTCCGCCACCTCTTCACCAGTAACTTTTAAATTAATAATGTTAAGAACATTAATCCTATCCATGGAGCATTAAGCACTTTATCATATAGGAACGCTGAACGCAATTTTGCGTTTAGTAAAACTTCCTCAAAGCATTAAACACTTTATATTATAAGAATTATTAGAAGGCTTATGAGGTAAGCGGAAAAATCCGCTGACCTATTTATATAGTGAGTTTAATAAAAGCCGTCGTGTTTCACGACCCCTTTATAGGGACTTCTATTTTGGAAGCTCCCTTTGCAATGTGTCTAATAATGATTACTAACCACTTAGCAAATATTAAGGTTAATTTTTTATTTATTGAAGGGTCGTTAATATTATTCACTACCCTTTAGAAGAGGGTAGGAACTTTTTCTTATTCTTTATATCCTTTTTAGGGGTGCCGAAAGTGCCGAATACTTATACAAATATAAGCTTACCCACTGAAAGTAGGGAACCTATTGTCATTAATATTAGCTTTAAAAGTCCTTTTTAAAGTTAAATTAATAATCTCGGTCAATTAACTTTACTGACTTTTATAGCTGCTGCAAAGAATAATTGCATTAGCTTACCCGATATTATCGGTGATCCTAAAGAAAGTAATTTTATCTCTCTTTTTTAGGACCTCGCAAAACTCGCAATACTCATTTTTAGGGACTGTAAAAACTGTAGATACTAAAACTCTATATATTGCTTAAATCCCTTTTTAAGGACTCCGAAAACTCCGAATACTAAATGTTGGTCATTCAATGACTAACTCTTAATATTAATATATTGAACTTTTTGAACACCTTAAAAAGACATAATAATTTATATACTTCAATACCAGTATGCAAAATTACATTCTGTTACCCTTAGAAAGTATATCAAATCTTCAACTTGATTATTTATAAGGTCTATCCTAAAATGGCGATACCCCTTAGCTTGGCGTTGTATAATAGCTAACCTTAATTATTAAGTGTTGCTATGTTTGCTAATCATAGTGGATTATATACTCTATTGTCGCACACTTATGTGCGAAAGATTATTTACTTAACATTAAAGGATATGTACTAAATGACTATACCCTTTAATATTTAAGTGAACAAACTCTAATCAGCGAAAACATTATTTAGGTACCCCAAAAACTGTGGAAGCCTGTTATTTAGCTAATTTAAACGAATGTATGTTCGTTCTTAGAATTGCTTTTAACCTCTTCTTTTAGTTGTTGCAAATAGTACAATAACTAAATTATACTTTTAAACAAATTAAATTTTGTCTAAATATCCGTATATCAATATTTAAATCATATTGCTAACATCAGCAAAATGTTAAACAATTAAATACTCTACCACAACTATTAATATCAAGGAGGTATATACAATGGAAACTACAAAGAAAGGAAAACCAAAAGCTAAAGGAAACGGTCAAGGTACCATATATAAAATGTCTAATGGTAAATTTAGAGGTCAGCTTACTATTGGATATAATGAAAATGGAACACCAAAGAGAAAATCATTTACTGGTAAAACTAAAAAAGAAGTATCAGACAAAATGAAAGCTTTCTATGTTGATAATAATAGAGGCTTATTACCTACAGATGATAAGATCACATTAAGTAAATGGTTTTATACTTGGTTATTTACTTATAGAATACATGACTTAAAACCTTCAAGTTTTGAAAGATATGAGGGACTTTATAGAAATTATATAGAATCCTCTTCAATAGGTAATATAAAGCTTACAGACTTAAGAACACATCATATTCAAGCTTATTATAATTCCTTAGTAGCAGAAGAGGGAAAAAGTCCATCAACTATAAAAACAATAAATAAATGTTTAAAATCTTGTCTTAATCAAGCATTAAAAGAAGGATATGTTGTTAAGAACTATTGTACTATTGTAACACTTCCTAAAGGGTCAGAAAGCTCAAAAGATAGTATTAATGTATTTACTTTAGATGAACAACAAATATTCATGAAAGAATGTATTAATAATAAAAATGGTATGCTTTATATATTAGCTTTGGGAACTGGTTTAAGACTTGGAGAAATACTGGCTCTTAGATGGACAGATATAAACCTAAAAGAGAACTATATAAATATTAATAAAGCTCTTAAGAGTACCTATATAATTGATAATAAAGGAAATAGAGAATTTACTGTTATAGAGCAGCCACCCAAAACTAAAAATTCAATTAGAACTGTTCCATTAAATAATAACTTAATAAATTTACTACTTGAACATAGAAAAAAACAAATGATTGAAAGAGATTCTAATATTGATATTTATTTTGATAATAATTTAGTATTCTCAACACCACAAGGAAACTATTTAAGTGAAAGTAATGTAAGAAAAAGTTTTAAAAGAGTATTGAAGAAATGTAACTTAAATGATTTTAGGTTCCATGACTTAAGACATACCTTTGCTACTAGATTATTTGAAAATGGAATACCACCTAAAACAGTTCAATCTCTTTTAGGTCATAGTAATATATCAACTACTCTAAATATATATACTCATGTCATGAAAGATACAAAAGATAAGGCTATTGATAAGCTTAATTTTTTATTTAATTTATAATGAAAATTATATTTTTAATTTCTATTGCACACCTATTGCACAATTTCTAAAAAAATAAGGGCTACAAAAAACCTTGTAACCCTTGAAATTGGTGCGGCGGAGAGGATTCGAACCCCCGACCAATCGGTTCGTAGCCGACTACTCTATCCAGCTGAGCTACCACCGCATATTAACAGATTAATAATATCATATATTAATCAACAAATCAAGGTATTACACATTATTACCATACCTAAGTCATTTTATTAATACATTTACCCTATTAATCATAATTATTTTAGTAACTAGCTATTTTTCACATTAAATATTATACTTAGTTAGTATAGAAATAAATAAGAAAAGGAGGAAAGTGATTTGAGCAAATTTGTTATATTTACAGATTCAGCAAGTGATTTATCAAAAGATATTATTGAAGATTTAGATATAAAACATATAGGACTTATTTGTAATATTAATAATAAAGAATACGTAGATAATTTTAGTAGAGAACTAACTCACAAAGATTTTTATAATAAATTAAGAGAAGGCGTAATGCCATCAACAAGCCAAATTAATGCATATAGATTTGTAGAAGCCTTCGAAAAGTATGTTAAAGAAGGTTATTCAATTTTATATCTTGCTTTTTCATCAGCTTTAAGTGGAACTTATAATAGTTCATTAATGGCTCGTGAAGAAATTTTAGAAAGATACCCTGAAGCTGATATTAGAATAATAGATACAAGAGCTGCTTGTTTAGGAGAAGGTGTTCTAGCTTATTATGCAGGTATAATGAAAAAAGAAGGTAAATCAATAGATGAAATATCTTCTTGGGTTGAAGAAAACAAAAATAAAGTTTGCCACTTTTTCACTGTAGATAATTTAGATCATTTGAAAAGAGGTGGAAGAATCTCACCTACAGCAGCTGCTTTAGGTAGTTTACTTAATATAAAGCCTATGCTTTATACAAATGATAAAGGAGAACTTCATAATTTTGCAAAGGCAAAAGGAAGAAAAAAATCAATAAAAAGTCTTTATCAACTTTTTGAAAAGCATGTTATTAACCCAGAGGAACAAACAATTTTTATAGCTCATAGTGATTGTATTGAAGATGCTGAAACATTAGCTTCAATGATTAAAGAAAATTATAATGTGAAAAACATCATCATAGATTATATAGGAATAGTTATAGGTGCTCATACTGGAATAGGTACATTAGCATTATTCTTTTTAGGTGATACTAAAGAACCTTAAAACACAAAAAGGTAAGGATATTTTTTGTTTATCCTTACCTTTTTATTTCTGGTTGCCGAAGGCAACCAGAATTTTTTAAAATTATTTTCCAGTGTATATTTTTATTATATTTAATATAACTTCAACTGCTTTTTCCATTGATTGAATTGAAACATATTCAAATCTTCCATGGAAATTCTCTCCACCTGTAAATATATTTGGTGTTGGTAATCCCATAAAGGATAATCTAGCACCATCAGTACCACCTCTTATAGGTTTCCTTATTGGCTCTACACCGCACTCTTTCATAGCTTTCTCAGCAGTTTCAACTATGTGCATCTGAGGCTCAACCATTTCTTTCATGTTCATGTATTGATCCTTTAATGTTAAAATTACAGTACCTTCACCATATTTTTTGTTTAACTCCTCAGCTATTTTAGTAAATCTAGCTTTTCTATTCTCAAAACCATCTTTATCAAAATCTCTTATTATGAAAGCTAAATCAGTTTTTTCAACGGTTCCTTTTATGTCCATTAAATGTGAGAATCCTTCATATCCTTCAGTTTTTTCTGGAACTTCATCTAAAGGTAACATTCCAACAAACTCATGGGCAACAAGGATTGAATTTATCATTTTTCCTTTTGCACTTCCTGGATGAACATTTTTACCTATAACTTCAACTTTAGCACCTGCTGCATTAAAGTTTTCATATTCTAATTCTCCTCTTCTTCCACCATCTAAAGTGTAAGCAAAGTCAGCACCAAATTCCTCAACATCAAAGTGATCTGCTCCTTCTCCAATTTCTTCATCAGGAGTAAATCCTATTTTAATTTCACCATGCTTTATTTCTGGATGATTTACTAAATATTCTACAGCAGTCATTATTTCAGCTATCCCAGCTTTATCATCAGCGCCTAAAAGAGTTGTACCATCTGTAGTTATTAATGTTTCTCCCTTATACATTGGAAGTTCTGGTGAAAATTCTGGTGATAAAACAAACCCATTTCCTAATTCGATTTCTTTTCCATCATAATTTTTAACTATTTTAGGATTAACATTTTTTCCACTCATATCTGGAGCTGTATCCATATGTGAAATAAATCCTATAGTAGGAATTTCCTTATCACAATTAGCTTTTAATGTTGCATAAACATATCCATATTCACTTATTTTAACTTCATCTACACCAATTGCTTTTAATTCTTCAGCAAGAATTTTTCCTAATTCTAATTGTCCCTTAGTACTAGGAGTAACTCTTGTTGTTTCATCTGATTTAGTATCTACTTTTACATATTCTAAAAATCTTTCATGAATTTTCTTCATGCTCAACACCACCTTATTATCTCTTTTAAAATGTTAATATTTTATTAATACGATTTCTTTTATATTAATATTATGACTGTTTGTTATAAAAAATACAATATACTATTTATATAAGAAAAGAAATCGAATATAATGTTTAATGTTGGTATTTTTGTCTAATATTAAAATATAAACTATTTTAAACTAGGAGAAGCAAATGAAAAACAAAAAAATTCTAATCCCAATCTTGTCAGCAGTGACAGCAGTAATAATAATTTTAATAGGGTATTTTAGTATTTCTTACAAAATCAATTTTGATAAATTTAATAAAGCATTAGAAAGCAGTGATTATACTTCAGCTCTAATATATTTTAAAAAAGGTTCTACTAATAATCCATTAAAAGACTCGTTTATAAATTCTTCAGAAAAATCAGTTTCAAATAAATTAAAATACATAGAAGATGCTTATTCTTCAGGAAAATTAAAAGAAGACGATGCAATAAATCAATTAAACAATTTACTTTCTTTAGATTTAGAAACTAATGAAATTGAAAATTTTAAAAATACACTTCCACTGATAAAAAGTTCAAAAGAATCTTATAATATTGGAGTTACTAAATTAAATGATGGTAATCCACTTGAAGCCTTAAATTATTTTAGAAGTGTTAGTGTTTTATCTAACTTAAAGAGTGATGCAGTAAAAAAAGAGGAAACTTGTTTATCAGAAATAAGAAAACCTATTTTAGAAACTATTGATGAGTATATTGCTAACGAAAAATACTCAAAAGGACTAGAATATTTAAATGAAGAAATGAAAACCCTACCTTCTGATTCAGTTTTAGAAGATAAAAAAGAAGAACTAGAAAAACTTAGAATAGTTCATTTGGAAAATTACAGTAAAGAAAAAATAGATATGGCTACATCTAGAACAGCACCAGTTTCAGCATACTACAATAAACTTACTCCTGATACAATCAATGAATTTGATATAAATAGTGGAAGTAATCATTTAGTCTTTGTTAGCATAGCAGAACAAAAAACCTACGTTTATGAAGGCTCCGAAAATAATTGGACTTTAGAAAAGACTTTTGACTGTTCAACAGGAATAGAAGGCAAAGAAACTCCAGTTGGTGTATTTTCTGTGCAAAATAGAGCACCATGGTTCTTCTCTCCTAAGTATGGTCAAGGTGGTAAATATTATGTTCAATTTATGGGGAACTACCTATTCCACTCAATACCATTTGAAGCAGATGCTGAGACAGTATCTGATCCAACTTTAGGAGAACCAGCTTCTCATGGTTGTATAAGACTTGCTGTCGAAGATTCTAAGTGGATGTATGATAATGTTCAAAATGGATCAAAAATAATTATATACTAAAAAGTCAGCTCGTAAGAGCTGACTTTTTTAATTATTCTTATCTATTATTCCATGATTATAAATTCTTCTGCTATCTAATGACCAAATTCTTTCTGAAAATTCATTTTCTTTGGTTTCATTCACAGCTTTTCTCATGTCATACATTCTAGCATCCATAACATCTAAATAATGAAGCATTTCAGCCTCTGGTATAAGTGGCTTTACAGGACTTCCATATTCAGGTTCATAATGGTGTGATAGAACCATATGTTGAAGTAACATTATAATTTTCTTATCTGCATTTACTTCTATACCTATAACCTCTATTTCTTTTATTCCCTGAGTAATATGTCCAAGTAATGTTCCCTCTAAAGTATATTCATCTACTATTCCAAGCTCATTAGATGACATTTCTTTTATTTTAGCTATATCGTGAAGTATAACTCCTGCATAAACTAAGTCTTTATTTAAGAAATCATATACTGAGCATATACTTTCTGCTAATTTAAGCATTGTTGTTATGTGATATAAAAGTCCACCTTTTATTGAATGATGATTTGACTTTGCTGCTGGATAATACTTAAGTTTATCATTGTTTGTTTCTAAAATACGATTAAGTATATTTTTTATATCCTGATTACTCATGTTATCAACAACATTTTTAATAACTTTTATCATTTCATCACCACTGTATGGTGCACTTTGAACATAATCATCTACATTTATTTCATCATCTTCCGTAGTCTCTCTGATTTGCTCAACTTTAAGTTGAAGTGTTCCTTGCCATGCATTGACTGTTCCAACAACCTTAAGTATAGTGTTAGCTTTTAGCTCCTCATGTTCAGATTTTATCTCCCATATCTTTCCTAAAATATCACCAGTTTTATCACTTAAAACTAAGTCTAAATACTTTTTACCATTTGAATTTGTAGTCTTTAAAGTAATTGATTTTAAAAGAAAAAAACCTTCGACTCTTTCTCCTTTAACGAATTCACCTATTTTTTTTACCGGTATTTCCATAAGTCTATCCTTTCTTTCTATCTATAATCTCTATTCTAATTATTACATAATATTATTTTTTGTAAACAAATAACCATTTAATTTATAGCTAAATTTTATATTAATTGATAAAATAACCTATAAGGAGGTGGGTTGTATGAATTTACCTAATAATGTTCAATATATCTTAGACAAATTTAACGAAAACGGCTTTGAAGCATTTATAGTTGGTGGTTGTGTAAGAGATTCTTTATTGAACAAACATCCACAAGATTATGATATTACAACAAATGCTTTACCTGAAAAAATTGAAGAACTTTTTGATAAAACAATTCCTACTGGTATAAAACATGGTACAGTAACTGTTTTGATAAATAAAACCCCTTATGAGGTTACTACATACAGAATTGATGGTGAATATATAGATAATAGAAAACCTAAAGATGTACAGTTTGTCTCTAATATCGAAGAGGATCTTTCTAGAAGGGATTTTACTATAAATGCTATGGCTTATAGTCCTTATATAGGTTTCAAAGATTTCTTTGACGGTAAAGGCGATATCAAAAGAAAACTTATTAAATGTGTTGGAGAACCTGATAAACGCTTTTCTGAAGATGCATTAAGAATGCTTAGAGCCATAAGATTTAGTTGTCAACTGAATTTTAAAATAGAAAAAGAGACTCTTGAATCAATAAAGAAAAACTTTAAGTTAATTAAAAATATAAGCATGGAGAGAATCCAAAATGAATTTTCCAAAATAATATTAAGCGATGATGCTGATAAAGGTCTTATGATTCTTAGAAGACTTGGCTTTTCTGATTTATTAATTCATGAATTCAATGAACTAAAAACCGTAAATTGTTATGATTCTTATGATGACGTTCATGACTCATATGGATTAATAAATAAATTGCCTATGAAACTCCATGTTAGATTAGCTGGTTTATTTCACAAGGTTTATAATTCACAAAATGCCTCAGAAAAAGGAAGAGTAATTCTAAAAAAAATTAAATATGATAATAATACAATAAATAATGCTTGTAATCTTATTGAGAATTTAAATAGAATTTCATCAACAATGACTAGAAAGAAACTTAAAGTACTTATAAATGAAGTTGGAAAAGAAAACATCTTTGATTTACTAGCTTTAGAAAAAGCTTATCTATCATATATGGATGAGTATGATACTGAGTATATTGATATTTTAGAAGATAGAGTTTCTGATATTCTTAGCTCTGGTGAACCTATATTTATAAAAGACCTAGCAATAACAGGCTCTGATCTTATAAACGAACTTAATCTAAAATCAGGTAAAGAAATTGGAATTATCCTAAACTTTTTACTTGAAAATGTACTTCAAACACCAGAATTAAATACTAAAGAAAATCTCATTAACCTTAGTAAACAATTCTCTTCATATAAATAAAACAAGGATATATCAAGATTTGCTTGATATATCCTTGTTTTTAGTTTAAATACAAACCATATTTTTTCCTCTATGCTTTGCTTCATATAAATTTTTATCAGCCTTTTTTATTGTTTGTAAGTAACTATTTTTTCTATTTATATTATTTTTTGCAACACCTATACTGATGGTTACTTTTGCTCCATTTTGCCATTTTAAATTTTCTATGTTATTTCTTATACGTTCTGCACTTCTTAGAACATAATCTAATCTTTTTTCTTTATAAACAATAATAAATTCTTCTCCTCCAAAACGACCTAAAAACTCTCCATCTCTAAGTTCATTTTGAATACTCCAAGCAACTTCCTTTAAAACTTTATCACCAAAAATATGCCCATATTTATCATTTATTCTCTTATAATTATCTAAATCTAACATTGCTATGAAAAACTCATTATTATTTTTATCTATTTCATTTATTTTTTTTAAAATATACTCTTTATTATAGATTCCTGTCATAGTATCTCTACTTAATCTTTCAGCTATTACCTTTATTGTTTTATTTTTTTCATTAACTTGATTTTGTACAACATTTAACTCATCAACTGTAGTTATAAGCTTATATGCTAAGTTCTCTATATCTTTACTATAAGCAAGCTGTTGTTCATTTATAATTCTTTCTTTTTCTAACAAAGCTCTTTCTGTATGAAATTTGCTTACACAATCTATCATCATATAATCTTCTTCTACAGTATTTAATTTTTCACTAAATTGCATAAATAATCTTCTGTATTCTAATTCATTATTTGTATCATTAATATCTTTGTAATAGCTTATTATCTTTTTTAATATGCTCAATACTTTTGAATATATCCCATCCTTTGCATATAATTTAAAAGCTTTAATATAATTCTCATTTGCTAGAGCTTTATTATCTAATTTTGAATATAAATCGCCATATAAGTAGTATATTTTCCCATTACTAACTTTAGATATGTCTTTAATATAATCTAAATTTTTAAATGCATCTTCTAAATTATTTAAAGCTATATCACATTTAATTATAGGACAAATACAATCTATCAAATGCTCATTCGGAATTGCGCCACGTACCTTTTTTGATAATTCAAAACATTTTTCCGCATAAATTTTAGCATCTTTAAATTCATTTTTTCTATACATATAATTATATAGATTTGAATACATATCACATCTTTCTATGTGACTATCACCCTTTAAAGCCATAGATTCATTAAAATAAAATTCACCAATATTATTCACGCCTAGCTTAAAGCATACTCCTGCCATGAAAATATTAATAACAACTAATTCATCTCTATATTTATCTAAATTTGTTTCATCATAAAGTTTCTGTGCTATTTTTAATGCCTTATATGCATATTGAAAGGTAAGCTTATAATATCCTTTTTTATTATTAAACGTAGCCATAATTCCATATACATCTATAAGTAATTCATCATAAAATAGTTTTGATAATAACTCCTCAGCCTCTTCAGCATATTTTTTAGTTTTTTCATAATCACACATATACCTATTTAAATAACATAAAGTAAAACAAATTATACCCCTAGATTCTAGATTGTCCACTTCTAAAACCTCAGATATTAAATATTCACAATAATCGGATGATTCTTTCCAATTATTATTAAATCGATTTAAAACATAAATCTTAAATTCCTCACATAATTTACTATATCCACTCATAAATCCACCTTTTCATACTAGATATAACCTTATTTTACAATAAATTCCCAATATTTTCTCTCTTTTCTAAAGTTTTTTAAACATTTTTAACAATTTGAATTTATTATATTATTATACAAAAAAAACAAGCAAAATTAGATTTATACTAATCTTGCTTGTTATATACATTTTTATTTTATTTTTAAATCTTTTTCTAAATAGAATGAGTATAGATATGCTTCTTTTATATCCTCGCCCAAAATTTTCTTTAATGTATCAGAATATAGCTCTATTTGAACTCTATATTTATCTAAAAATTCTTGCTCTTTTCCTTCTTCTACGTAATCAGTTTTATAATCTAAAAGTACGTATCCATCTTCCTCTTCAAAGAATGCATCTATTATACCTTGAAGTCTAAGTTTTTCATCCTTGTAAAGTTTTTTATCAAGTTCCTTATTTATTCTTGTGCTTGGAATCTCAGTTATGAATGGAAGTTCTCTGTAAACTTTTCTTCTAGATTTATGAGCATCTAACATTCTCTGTCCTAAATTACTTTTAAAGAATTTCTGTATTTTAAATACATTAACAACTTTACTTTCCTCTTCTGTTAAAAGCTCTTTCTGAACCATAAGTTCAAGCTCTTCTTTTATCTCATTTATATAAGTTACTTTATCTAAATTTATATGCTGCATAGCAAAGTGAGTTATAGTACCTTTTTTAGCAGCAGAGAATTCCTCTTCTTTTTCTTCCATAAATTTAGGTTTTCTCTTTATCCTTTCTTTTTCTTTCTTATCTTCTTCTATAAGGTTAAATTCCGCAGGTATTATTTCTTCTTGCTCTACTCTCTTTATCTCCGTTACAGAAATATTTGAAGGAATGTTACAAGATTCAATATACTTATATTTAAATCCAAGTCTATTTCTTATGTCTATGACATCCTTTATCTCCTTCTTAGAAGCTATCCACTCTTCACTATTAAATATATCTATATGTTCTTTTTCTATAGATACTTCTCCACTACTTATAAGTTCATTTCTTTCCCATGCCTTAAAGCTCCAGTTTGAAATATCCTCATCGTTTATTCTTATATCTCCACTTCCAATATGCCTTATAGCATCACCATCTTTATGCTTTGTAAGCGCCATTCCTATCCAATCTAAATAGCTCTTTCCCTTTAAAACATTACCTGGATTTATTCTTGAAGTTTCTGTAGCTGCTCCTGCCTTACACCAATTTTCACAAGACTTTTCTAGGTCCGAAACTGATCCTGTTATTATTAATTTTTCCTTGGCCCTAGTAAATGCAACATAAAGTATTCTCATTTCTTCTGATAAAACTTCTAACTCACACTTTTTCTTTATTGCATGCTTTTGAAGAGTATCATATTTTATTCTCTTTTTAACATCTATGCAATTTGTTCCTATCCCTAAAGTTTCATGAAGAAGAATATCCTCTCTTAAATCCATCTTGTTAAATTGCTTACCTGTTCCCCCTAAAATAACAACTGGGAACTCAAGCCCTTTACTCTTATGAATACTCATTATTCTTACAACATCTTCATTCTCTCCCAATATTTTTGCACTTCCCATATCACCTGAAGATTTTCTAAGCTTATTTATAAAGTTTATAAAGTTGAATAATCCTTTAAAGCTTGTTGATTCATACTGCTTTGCTCTTTGGAATAGTATTCTTAAGTTTGCTTGACGTTGCACCCCATTTGGCATTGTTCCAACATATCCATAGTATGAAGTATCAGAATATAAATACCATATGAATTCATCTATAGGAGTATATGCAGCCTTTTCTCTCCATCTCTTTAATGATTCTAAGAAATACTCACATTTATCTTTTAGCTCCTCTGATATAGCATCTTTATGCTCACCTGATGCAACTTCTTTTATTATTTCATAGAAATATTTATCCTTGCTTAAAAGTCTTAAATCAGCAAACTCTTCTGAAGAGAATGAGAATATAGGAGAACGTAAAGCTGATAATATATAAATATCCTGCATTGGGTTATCTATTATGTGAAGTAAGGCCATTATTGTTCTTATCTCAATAGTTTGGAAGTATCCTGTTCCTGTATCTGCATAAACTGGAATTCCCTCTGTACCAAGTTCATCAACAAATGTTTCAGCCCAGTTCTTAGTTGCCCTAAGTAAGATTACTATATCCTTAAACTTAATCTTTCTATACTTTCCTAAGTCCTTATCAAAAACCATGTAAGACGTTCCATCACTAGGATTCATAAGCTCTTTTATTCTTTTTCCTATTATTCTAGCCTCCAGTTGAATAGAGTCTAAATCTTCTTCCTCTTCTTGAGATTCATCATCTCCATCCTCAAATTCAAACTCTTTTGTCCCAGCCTTATTTAAAACATGTAATTCTATATCTCCAGAAGCCTTTAAATTTGATAACTCATCAACATACTCCTCTTCAACATTTTCTTCACTTAAAGGATTATATGAAGCTCCAAGGTTTAATGCTTCCTTTTCATCATACTCAAGTTCACCAACTGAAGTGCTCATAAGAGTTTGGAAGATGTAGTTTACTCCATCTATAACTTCTTTTCTACTTCTAAAATTCTTATACAGCATTATTTTTCTACTTAAAGACTCTTCCTCACTATAGTTATTATATTTATCTAAAAACAACTCTGGATTTGCCTGTCTAAATTTATATATACTTTGTTTAACATCTCCAACCATGAACACATTAGGCTTATCAACATCTCTTCTTGAAACCATTCCTACTATAGTTTCTTGAATTGTATTACTGTCTTGGTACTCATCAACAAGAACCTCTTCAAACTTATCTCTAAATTCTAGAGCTACCTGTGAAGGAGTAACATTTCCCTTTTCATCCTTATTTATTAAAATCTCTAAACATAAATGCTCAAGATCATTAAAATCTAATATGTCTTTTTCTCTTTTCTTATCTCTATATCTATTAGAAAATTCAATAACTATATCACTTAAACATTTCATTAAAGGATACATCTTTTGCATTCCTATTACTGCATCATCTAATGATGTTTGAAATACTTTATCTCTTATATTTTCAACAATCTTCTTACTGTCATTTCTAAGATTTTTTGTTTTTTCTAAAGCTTTTTCATCATCTACACTAGTTTTTCTAATAGATTTAAGTCTCCCAAAAGTAGCTCCCATAAGAGTATGGTAAAATTCAACTATGCTTTTATTTAAGTCACTTCTTAAAACCTCTAATTGTGATATTTCAGGCTCTATATTTACTAAGTAAGGTTCTAATCCTCCACCTAATTCAGCTATCTCCCTAGCCTGTGTAAGCATTGAATAAGCATTATCTAATTCTAAAGCTATACTTTCTTTTAAAATAGCTATCCATTTCTTATTTTCAAGTTCAGCTACTGAAGTAACATTAAACTCTTCAACCTTTTCTTTTAACCAGTTTTCTGGCCAAGGTCCACTCATTATAAAGTTATAAAATTTAAATATTATACTATTTAAATTATCATCACTTTTACTTCCACCATAAGCTTCTACAAGGTCTAAGAAGCATTCATCCTCTTTAGCATACATATCTTCAAAAAGGTCAGCTAATATATCTTGCTTTATAAGTTCACACTCTGTTTGATCTCCTATTCTAAAACCTGGATCTAGGTCTATAAGGTGAAAGTTATTCTTTATGACTTCTAAACAAAATGAATGCATAGTTGTTATACTAGCTCTATTTAAAAGTGCTAACTGTCTTTGAAGTATTTCAGAACTTGGATCTTTTTCTAAAGCCTTAGAAATCGCATCCCCAATTCTTTCTCTCATCTCTGAAGCTGCAGCATTAGTAAATGTAACAACTAATAGTTTATCTATATCAACAGGATTTTCACCATCTGTTATCATCTTTATTATTCTTTCAACTAATACAGCAGTCTTACCAGAGCCTGCTGCCGCTGCTACTAGAAGATTACACTTTCTAGTGTTTATAGCTAATTCTTGTTCTTTCGTCCACTTAGTTGCCATCTACTTCACCACCTACTTTGTCATATATACTTTTCCACAACTCCTCATCCTTTTTCTTAGCTATTACTTTATATTTATTGTCTTCTAAGCTTGAATCAAACTGACATATATGTGAGTAATTACAATATTCACAAACAATATTTTTATTTTCCTTACATGGTTCTATGTCTATCTTTCCATCTATCATGTCTTGGCATAAATCAACCATCTTTTCATTTACATACTTTCTTAAGAGTTCAAATTGTGCCATAGTTATTAATGCTTTACTCTTTCCTAAATCTCCTGCTTTCTTTATGTTTGCAGGTATTATTAAAGAGTGTGTTCCTGACTCTAGAGTATTATCCATTGCCTTAACTACCTTAACATCATCTAGTATTAATCCATCTAGCTTAAGCTCCTTTAAAATTTCTTCTTTTATTTCCTCTTCTGTTAAATCACCCTTTGATTTTAATATTGGGTCATCTATTCTGAAGTAAAGAATAGCTCCTGGCATAGCTTGCGTTTCAACTATACTTTCAGAGTTATTTATAAGAGCATCTAAATAAACTAATAACTGCATTTGTAAGCCATTATAAAACTTATTTAAATCAAACTTCTTAGATCCTGTTTTGTAGTCTATAATCCTTAAATATGTTTCACCCTCTAAATTTAGCTTATCTACTCTATCTACTCTTCCATTTAGATAAAAACTTTCTCCTGAAGGAAGGTCTAATTTTATTGAATTTACATCCTTACTAAATCCAAAGGCTAATTCATTTTTATAAACCTCAAAGTCACTTCTCTTCATTTGCTCACTTATGACCATAACTGACTTAGTAAGTATTCTCTTAAATCTATCTGTAAAATAAGAGTATCTCTTAGAACTATTTAAGATTGATGATTTATTATTCTTAACTTGATTATCAACTAATCCATTAATTATAGTTCTACACTTCTCATGACTTAAATCACTCCACTTTAACCCATCTTCCTTAACTTCATTAGTAAATTCATCTAGAATCTCATGCATAAAGCTTCCAAGGTCTGGCGCTGTGAATTCATATATCTTTCTATCCTTGGCTTTTAATCCATATTGAATGTAATAAGCAAATGGACACTGAGCATATCTTTCTAACCTTGAAACACTTAGTGATATATTTTGATTTTTATCCTCATAAAGCTTCTTAGCTTTATCTTTCGAAATACCTTTTGAAGCATTTGTATACTCAAGTCCTTTTTTAACATACTCAATCTTTTCTTTCCACTTTTCTTCATTTAAGAACCAATCATAAACATACTTCCAGTAATCTTCAATATCTAGATTTTCATAATTTCTTCTAATAGCAATCATAAGTTCATTTAAAGTTGGAATCTGAGCTGATACCTTCTCATACTTGTCATTTATAACCTTAAATCCTTCGCTCTCTTCCTTAACATTAGGAAGTATCTTTTTAAGCCTATGAATTATTATAGAAGGTCTTTGTGATTTCCCTTCAAAGTCTGCTAAAGGATATGTTACAACTAAGTAATCTTCAGCTATTGTGAAGGCTGTATAAACTAAGAACTGCTCCTCAAACATCTTTGTTCTTGTATCTGAAGCTAATGATATCCCTTTTTCAAATAAAATTTCTCTATCATTATCAGAAAGAATTCCCTCTTCACTATTTGCTGAAGGGAGTACCCCATCATTAACTCCAATTATATAAAGAGCCTTAGCTCCTCTACTTTTTATTCTTGTTATATCACCTATATTTACTTGATCTAAAGCAACAGGAATTAATCCCATTTCATACTGAGATAATCCAATGTTTAAAACTTTCATAAAATCATTTAAATCCATTTTTTCATGACCTAAAACATCCACTGCTTGCTCTAAAACATCAATAAATATATCTCTAACTTCTGAATATTCTTTGGCCTTTACAGCCATTTCCTTCTCTTTAAAATAATCTACATAATCATCTATAGTATCCATTATGTTTAATTTCTCATCTAAGAACTCATATAAATTTATAGCAAACTCTCTTAAAGTTTTTTCCCCTTTACACTCTTCATAAAACTCTTCTAATGGTTCTACTATATTTTCTCTTATATCATTTAATCTAGCTAAGGCCATTTTTTGTTCTTCGCTAATTTCTTCTTCCTTTAATATACTTGAACTATAATTCGTCCATTCTTCCATCCACTTCTTCCCCTTTATTCCGTAAGCAAGGACATAATTTTCAAGCTCATCTATAAGTTCAACACCATTTAATCCACTAAACTCTTTTATTAAACCTGTTTTAAGATATTTAAATACATTTTCATAGGTCCAATTCTTAGTTACTATATCTACTGCTGAATTCATAAAAACTATTAAGGGATTACTTGCTATATCAATCTTTTTGTCTATATAATAAGGAATTTCATACTCCTCAAATATTGCTGAAATAACTTTCTCATATCCATCTACATTCCTACATATGATTGAAATATCCTTAAATCTATAATCCTTATCTCTAACTAGTCTAAGAATATCCTTCGCCACAAATTCAATCTCATCATAGTTATTGTTAGCTCTATAAAGTCTTAGACTTTCATTCTTTCCTCTGTACTGTTTAAATGGATAAGCATAAAGCTGTTTCTCTATATGTTGAAACTCTTTGTTTTCTTTGAATCTATAAGGAATATCTTCATTTAAATCTATATATCCCTTAAAGGCTATACCTTCTTCTTCTATTAATTTCATAAGTCTCTTTTCAGTATTTTTAGTTACTGCAAAAAGATCACTTTCTCCTTTTAAAGATGTAGTATCATCCATTGATAGAGTTATATTAACTGTCTTAGCCTTTTTAAGAAGTTTTCCTATTATGCTTAACTGACTTGGAGTAAATGTAGTAAACTCATCTATCCAAATTTCTGCTCCATCTAAAAGTGAACAACCATCAAGCTTTTCATTTAAAAGCATTAATTGATCTTCCCCATCAATATGTCCTTCATGAAGCTTTGAGTTAAATTCATTAAATATATCCTTAAGTTCTTCCATCTTCATCTTTAAGTTAGGATCTTCTATTTGCTCTAAGGTTAAATCTAAAACCTCATTATTAACGTTATATTTCTTAAACTCAGTTATTGTTTTTGATGCTATATCTATAAATCCTTTTTGTTTAGATGCATTCTTAAAGACAGTCATATCATCTGATAAATCCTCAAGAACCTTAAAAACAAGCATACTCTTCCCAGCATCACTCATTAAACTTTGAGTTATTCCTCCACACTCATTAAAAACTTTGTAAGCTAGCCTTTTAAAACTAAGTACCTCAGCATTTAATACATATTTTTCTCCAATTGCTTCAAGCATTCTATTTTCAGTTTGAAAAGTAAATTGCTCTGGAACAATTAATATTAATTTATTATCTGGTGAATTATTTATTTTTTTCTTTATTTGATTTATACAAAAGGTACTTTTTCCAGTACCTGCTCTTCCATAAATGATTCTTAATCCCATGGCTTCAACTCCTTGAAATTTTTATTTATATATTTCCAAATTATTACCTCTTATAATAACATTTTATACTTATTTATACCTTTTAAATAGCAATATGGCAAAAAAATTATAAAGTGTATTTTATTATAGAAATAGATTACAATACATTATATAATAATGGTGAAATCTATAAATTTTATAAGATAAACTAATATTTTATTATTGGTTTAAGAGGGGTGTTTTAAATGAACATAGGCGATACATTCAAAAAAATAATGGACTCAACATCTGAGATAGAAACTAACCTTGGTAATCCAATGGCATGCTTCCTTGAAAGACAAGAAAGAGAAGAAAAAGAGAAAAAAGCTCATTCTAATGAGATGAAAGCTAAGGGGAAAAATAAGTAGAATCTTTTAAGTAAAACTTATTCACATAAAAACTTAAATTATCAACAGATATTAAGAAAACTCTAATGTTTCTGTGTATAACATTAGAGTTCTTTCTTTATTCAAATGAGTACTAATTTCTATCTATATATCCATCTCTAATTTAATTTTTCAAAAGGTTTATGTTACCCTATATAGAAATATCTCTACTCTTATTTAAAAGTATTAATAGTTTTTTATATCTACAGGTTCACCTATTATCTCTCTTCCAATAAAAAGTGAACCTTTATCATCAGCTTTAATTATCCACTTAACCAAAGCTATTTTTCCATTTTCAATTTCAAGTGCTGTAACAGTTCTAGGCAAAACACAACATCCTATATTAAAATAAGTTGATTCATTTTTATCTTTAGGAAATAAAGTTTTATGAGTATGTCCTAAAATAACTCTAGTATTATTTTCTTCTGCCCAACTACTTATTTTCTCATCAAATTTATCCTGTTTATTATTACTTTTAGCAGGACTTATTGGATCTTTAAATCCCATAAAAGCTTCTAATATTGCCCAAACATATCTAACTAAGAACTTAGCCAAACCATCCAACTCATTATTTAGGAAATCTATTTGATGTCCATGTAAGGTGAAGAAATCTCTTCCACTTTCTTCATGAACAAAAACTAAGGATTCATATACCTCCAAAGTGCTATAAAAATCAGCTGCAGTATGGTTTAGTCTATTTCTTTTTTTATTTCTTCTTAAAAATCTTAATTTACTTTTATCTTTATCATGATTCCCATAAAGCATATATAATCTTTTTTTATTTTTAAATTCTTCTAAGACTTCATAAATATCATGATTCATATTATATATTTCTTGAATATCATTAAACTTCCATAATTCATCTCCATCACCTACTTCTACGTAAGTGAACTTATTCTTATAATAATATCTTAAAGCAGTAAGATAAATATTTATATTTGGAGCTAAACTATCTTTATAGGTTCCATCCCCTCTATGACAATCACTAAAAAATACAAGCTTAGAATCATTATTAAAAAGTATTCTCTTAGAACTATTCTTTAATTCATTTAATTTCTCAATCCTCATAATAACTCCATACAAAATTATTTATTATCATACTATGAGTCTATTATTACTATAGCTACATTCATAACCTATATATAAATTCAATCTTCTTTAAATTTATTACTATTAATACAAATAATGGTATAATATCGTATATAAGGAGGTGTCCAATGTATTCATTTATATATGTAATATTTATCATATGTGTGCTTTATATTTTATTAAAACTATTCTTAAAGAAAATATTAAAGGAAATTATATTTGAAATTATTGATGAAGATAATGAAAATTTAAAACTATTAATTAAGGAATGTCTTAGAGAACATGATTTTTCAAAAAGAAATAGTTTAAATAAGAATTTAACGGAATAATATTGTATCAATAAATTAAGATGTGAAATGCTTTTTTATTTTTCTACCTACTTAGTAGGTAGTTATTTTTCATTAAAAAATAAAAAAGCATCTAGTAAAACTAGATGCTTTTGGCGGAGAATCCGGGATTTGAACCCGGGCGCCGGTTGCCCGACCTACTCCCTTAGCAGGGGAGCCTCTTCAGCCACTTGAGTAATTCTCCACTTGTGGCGGAGAGAATGGGATTCGAACCCATGGTACGCTCACACGCACGCCGGTTTTCAAGACCGGTGCCTTAAACCAACTCGACCATCTCTCCATGTATCACACAAATATTATTATATCAGTTTTTTTTTATATGTCAACTACTTTTTTATAAAAAAAGATACTAAAATAATAAAAAATAGTATCTTTTTTTATTATGTAATCAAATTACTATAAATAGCCTTGAATCTCTTATTGTAAAGGTACCTTCATAAATAGTATCCAAGTGATTACCGTTAATACAAACCCTATTATATTTAATATTAATGGAAACTTTCCCTCATTATGTTTCTTAACTGCTATATACCCTGCTATCAACCCTGGAATTGCAAAAGGTAATCCTATTAAAAAGAAATATAAAGCTGCAAAAATACTACTCCACCCCATATATAAAGATAGTGTATATGCCATAGATTTCTTTTTCTTTTTTGCTTTAACTGGTCCTGATGATCCTTTCAAACTATCCCCTCCCAATAAAAATCATATATCTAAATTATACAATTTAATTTAAAAATAAACTTATATTATGTATAAACTTTATATTAACAAAATAACTCTAATATTTTATTTACCATAAAGAAGTGTAACTAAAATTCTCAATAAAGTAAATCAAAAGTTTTAATTTATATATTTTTTTATAAAAATAAAAGCATCTAGTTTTTACTAGATGCTTTTGGCGGAGAATCCGGGATTTGAACCCGGGCGCCGGTTGCCCGACCTACTCCCTTAGCAGGGGAGCCTCTTCAGCCACTTGAGTAATTCTCCATAATATCCCATTTTAAATTTGCGTAAAAAAAATGGCGGAGAGAATGGGATTCGAACCCATGGTACGCTCACACGCACGCCGGTTTTCAAGACCGGTGCCTTAAACCAACTCGACCATCTCTCCGCGGTACGTAAATTATTATATCAACGCTATTATTATATGTCAACACTTTTTTATAAAAAAATAAAAAAGCCCTACATAAAAATTTGTAAGCCTCTCTATATATAAATTATAAGATATTACCAACTATACACATTGTTTATAATCAATAATATCTTATAATGTCTAACTAAAATTTATCAGTATTAGAAGTCATCAAAATCATAGAATTCTTGATTTAGTTTATCAAACATTTCTTCATCTAACTCTTCTAACTCATTATTTAATTCTTTATCTAAATTTAAAATGATATCTTTCTCTTCTCTTAACATTGCAATTATTTTCTCTAATTCTTCTATTTCAAGCTCAATTTCGCTTGCTCCAACCATTCTATCATCTATATCTTTATTAAATTCTTCTGTCATATAATCTGGTCGTCTATATTCATAAGGTTCTAACTCATGATCTGGCCTCCATGGTTTACAAGATGGTTTGCAATCACATGGTGGCTTACAACATGGCTTACAATGTGGTTTACAATCACATTGTGGCTTGCAACAACACTTACAAGGCGGTTTGCAATCACATGGTGGCTTGCAACAACACTTACAAGGTGGTTTGCAATCACATGGTGGCTTGCAACATGGCTTACAAGGTGGTTTACAGTCACATGGTGGCTTACAACAACACTTACAAGGTGGTTTGCAATCACATGGTGGCTTGCAACATGGCTTACAAGGTGGTTTACAGTCACATGGTGGCTTACAACAACACTTACAAGGTGGTTTGCAATCACACGGTGGCTTACAACAACACTTACAAGGCGGTTTGCAATCACACGGTGGCTTACAACAACACTTACAAGGTGGTTTGCAATCACATGGTGGCTTGCAACATGGCTTACAAGGTGGTTTACAGTCACATTGTGGCTTGCAACATGGCTTACAAGGTGGTTTGCAATCACATGGTGGCTTGCAACATGGCTTACAAGGTGGTTTGCAATCACATTGTGGCTTACAACATGGCTTACAAGGTGGTTCGTAATCACATGGTGGCTTGCAACATGGCTTACAGCACTTACATTTTGAATCACACTCACAATTATCCCAATCATATCTATGTCTATATTTATCCAATTTAATACACCTCACTCAAATTTAAACCTAATTTATAATATGTTAAGCAATCATTTTGTGACACAATAAAATACATTTTTACATAATTTTATAAAAAAATAAATCCAAGAAAATTTTAATAAAACTTTCTTGGATTCATAAAACCAATTACCCTAAAATAAATTATTTATTTTTAGATATTATTTTAAAACATCACATCTCATATATGGTTTTAATTCTTCTGGTATAACTACTGAACCATCTTCTTGTTGATAGTTTTCTAAGATAGCAGCTACAGTTCTTCCAATAGCAACCCCTGATCCGTTTAATGTATGAACGAATTGAGGTTTTTCTTTTGGTGAATTTTTGAACTTGATGTTAGCTCTTCTAGCTTGGAAATCTTCAAAGTTTGAACAACTTGAAATCTCAACATATCTATTGTAGCTTGGCATCCAAACCTCTATATCATATTTTAATGCAGCTGTGAATCCTAAATCACCTTTGCATATTCTAACTATTCTATATGGTAATCCTAAGCCTTGTAATACTGACTCAGCATCTTGAACTAATTTATCTAATTCTTCATAACTATCTTCTGGTTTACAGAACTTAACTAACTCAACTTTGTTGAATTGATGTTGTCTTATAAGACCTCTTGTATCTCTACCAGCTGAACCTGCTTCTGCTCTGAAACAAGCACTATATGCAGCATGCTTTATAGGAAGTTTATCTCCATCTAAAGTCTCATTCTTATACATGTTAGTTACAGGAACCTCAGCTGTTGGTATTAAGAAGTATCCATTGTTTTCTACTTTGAAAGCATCCTCTTCAAACTTTGGAAGCTGACCAGTACCAGTCATACTATCTCTATTTGCCATGTATGGTGGTAAAACTTCGCTATATCCATTTTCAAATGTGTGCTTATCTAAGAAGTAGTTTATTATTGATCTCTCTAATCTAGCACCATTTCCTTTGTAAACAGTGAATCTTGAACCAGCTATTTTTCCACCTCTTTCGAAGTCTAAAATATCTAAATCAGTTCCTAAATCCCAGTGTGCTTTTGGCTCAAAGTTAAACTTAGTAGGCTCTCCCCATCTTTTTATTTCAACGTTATCCTCATCAGTTTCACCCTCTGGAACTGCTGGATTTGGTATATTAGGAATTCTTAGCATGATGTAGTTTATTTTATCATTTAATTCTGCTACTCTAGCGTCATCAGCTTTGATTTTATCTCCTATTTCTCTCATCTCAGCCATTACTTCTGTAACGTCTTCTCCAGCTTTTTTTCTCTTTGGAATTTCAGCTGAAACTTCATTTCTTTTCTTTTTTAAAGCCTCAACATCAACTAATATTTTTCTTCTTTCTTCGTCTAAAGCTATAACTTCATCTATAACTGTTACATCGAAATCTTCTCCTCTGTTAGTTAGGGCTTTTTTCACTTCTTCAGTGTTACTTCTTAATTTTTTTAAATCTAACATTTTCTATTCTCCTTTCAAAACTCAAACTTTATATTAATCATAATTTTAAGTAATTACTGTTTTAACTTAAACATTTTTATTTACTTAAATTGATATTTTAACACTACATATTTTTTAATATTAGTATGGAATCTATATACTTTTTCTAAAAAAGTATATAAAAAAGGAGCCTCTAATCCCTATAAAAAGGGACGAAAAGACTCCGCGTTGCCACCCTAATTGATAAAACCTAAAATAGATTTTATCCTCTTAAAAACTTTAACGGTTAATTCCGTACTGCTCATCACAGTCCCTCACAGGTGGATTCATGAAAACACTGTGTTAGTTCACACCAACCACTAACTCTCTGAAATCAATATATCTCATTACTAGCCTGCTCACAGGTTTAATATTAAATTAAACATATTATATAAAAAATATACTGTAATATATACTTTTTGTCAATTCTTAACTATCTTTTGGTAGATTTTTTGTGCAAACAATATCTACACCTGTATTCATTATATTCTTGCAGACTATATTTCCACTCTCCGTAGGGACCCCAACATATAATCTACTTAATACATTCGAAAATTCAATCCACTTAGAAATTTCAACTGGTTTGCTACTTTTTACAGGTACTACATTATACTTTTTAGAACCTCTAACTCTTACAACACTAGTGAATATATCCTTATGCATTAAAATCACCCCTTTTAAACACTATCAAATTCTTTAATTCTAGATGCTAAAACCTTAGAATTTTTTGAATCCTCAACAATCTCAGTTGGCTTTTTGTCTAGCTCTCTAGCTAATATATTTATAATTTTACTTATACAATAAGCTCCATGACAAGTTCCAAAAGTAGCTCCTGTTCTTCTCTTAACCCCCTCAACAGTTCTTGCACCTAGAGGACGTCTAATACAGTCTACAATCTCACCTTCACTTATATCATTGCATACACAAACCATTTTTCCGTATCTTTTATCTAAAGAAATAAGTTCATTTCTTTCATCATCTGAAAGCTCTCTAAATCTATAAAACTCTCTTCTTTTATCTATAAAGTTCTTATTTGAACTACAGTTTAATTTTTCTATTATCTCATCACATATTATTTTAGACACAGCAGGTGCTATAGTAACCTCACCATAGTGTTTTCCCATAACTTTTATATATCCTTTATTCTTTCTACTGTCATCTATAATCATTCTGTCTCTGCTATGATTATCATAGAAAATATCCTTAACATGCTTTCTACTTATACTATTTATCATTTCCTTAGCAAGCTTTAAAGATTTCATAAATCCTAAAGAATGATTTGCATTTATGCCTATTAATGTATCTCCATTAACAGTATTCTTTTGAATAATAAATTCCTCTTCATTCTTAAGCTTAACAACTATATTTGAAGTTTTCTCTTTTATTTCATCATTTAATAATAAATAATATGTCTTTAAAGCATTCTCTTGTTCATAGTCTTTATCTTGATCTATAGTATAATGTTCACCTGGAGTTGTATTTATAACAAATCTACAAGTAAATTTATTTTTATTCGTAGTTACTCTAAAGCCTTTTGCTATACCTTGAATATCTAAAACTATTTCCTCAAGTCTAAAGCTTACTCCATTATCATAAGCTATTTCAGCAAATCCAATAGCTAAATCATACGGGCTTGTAACAGCTATATTTTCTGAGTACATAGCTTTCTTTATTTCACCTTTATAATTAGGCTCTATTTCTCTTGCTCTCTCTTCATCAACTAGATAAATATTTTCTATTCCTCTAGATTTAGCTCTTTTATAATTCTCCTCAATAATTCTAACTGTCTCTTCATTATCAGCTATGGTTAAATGTCCTACCCTTTTAAATGGAACATTCAGCTTCTTAGTTATTTCAGGCAACATCATATTTCCCATGTTTTCTAAATAACTCATTAAATTATCCTTACATTCAGAACCATCATATATAATTGCTGTATTAACAAAGGAAACGTCATCTGCTATATCAAAATCTTTCTCTATAAGAGCTATATTTAAATTATATTTTGACAACTCATATGCAACAGAGCATCCTATGATTCCTCCACCTAATATCAACACATCATAATCCATATGTTTCACCCCTAGCTCTTAGATATATTCCACTAAAAATTATAACATAAATACCTATAACTAATGTAAATATAAAAAAATTTATAATTAAAGCAATAAAAAATAAGAGTAATTAAAATAATCATTAATTAGAAATTTTTATTTCTAAAACAAATATTTAAAAATTACTCTTAATTTAATATAAATTAAAAATTTATTTTGTTTCTATAATTATTAAAACAAATATTATTCTGTCTCTTTAGATAAATTATTTAAAATGTCTCCTAGCTTATTTATATATTCACCATAAGCTGCCCAGTCTCCATTTTTCTGAGCTTCCGTAGCTTTATTAAATAAGTCAGCAGCCTCCTTAACTCCGCCTGAAGGTATAATATCTGTCCCTTCATTTGTACTACCCTCTGAATCGGTTCCATCACCTTCTGAACTTGTATAATTAAATAACTTTTCTAATGCTTTCTCAACATTTTCTTCTATAACTATTTTATCTCCATTAGAAAGTATAACCCTCTTCATCTCTGGCATACTATTTTCTGAAGAAGCTTTTAAATAAATTGTATTTAAATATAATAGTGAGTCTTCTATTGGAACTATAATAATATCCCCATATATAACCTCAGAACCTTTACCAGCCCAAAGACTTATCTCCTTAGATATATTAGGATCCTGTTGTATTCTATTTTTAAATAGAATTGGACTGTATATCGTCCTTTGTGGAGGGAACTTGTACATAACTAAATCTCCATAGTTATCTCCATCCATTCTTGCTCCAAGAAGAGCTACCATACTTTGCTTACCTTTCATATTGAAGTAATCTAAAAGCATCATTTCAATATTTTCTTCACCTGGTAATTTAGTCATTAAGTATAATCCTTCATTAGAATTTTCATCAATAGACCCCTCTGTAGTATTAGTGAAAATGGAATCTCCATTTTTAACTTCCTCACTTGAAGCTTCTCCTCCATTTTTAACTATTTCTAAAGATCTATCCCATAAATCTTCTTCTGTAAATAATTTAATAGGATCATCTACATGATACTTAGTTAAAACCTTACTTTGTAGTTCAAATAAGTTTTGAGGATATCTAAAGTGTTCTTTTAACTCCTCTGGCATTTCACTTACAGACTTAAATAAACCTTTGTATATCTTTGAGTAACTCTGTATTATTGGGTCACTTTCATCAGCCACATAGAAATCTACATTTCCATTAAAAGCATCTACAACAACCTTAACAGAATTTCTTATATAGTTAATTCCATCATAAGGCTCTGAGAATGGATATTTATCAGAAGTTGTATAAGCATCTATCATCCAAACTAATCTTCCATCATGTATAACAACGTATGGATCATTATCATAAGTTAAGAAAGGTGCTATCTTCTGAACTCTCTCAGAAATGTTTCTATTTAAAATAATTCTACTTTCTGATGTTATTGAACTAGACATAAGAATTTTAGGACTCTTTTCATAAATACTAAATAAAACTCTGTTCAAAGGAGTCATTTTCATTCCACCAGTACCATTATAATTAAATGTATTTTCAGTATCACCCGTTGGATAATCAAATTCTCCATCTGTAGTATTTACAATAACATAGTCATTATCACCTTCACCAAAATAGATTCTAGGATTTTCTAAGCCTATATCGGTATTATTAACAGTTGGTATATCCTTCATAACAAAATCTGGTTGTCCAGCTTCTGTAACTGTATTAACTCTACTCATAGCCACTCCATATCCATGAGTATATCTAAGGTGCTTATTTTGCCATGTAGTCATAGCATCTCTATTTATCTCTCTTGGAGATATAAATATTTGAGTGTATTCACCATTTATATTATATCTATCAGTATCAGCATCATTAAACTCATAGTAATTCTTTATAAGCTGAACTTGCTGATAAAAACTTAATAATGGTTCAGTTGAATTAACCTTTAAATTTTCTATGATATCTTTATTCTTTTCTAAAGTATCAGCAGTTAAATCTTCATTTGGTTCCATTTCTTTAACTTCAATATTATCTACTCCAAATGCTTTCTTAGTAGCATCAATATTATAAGCTATATATGGCTTTTCTAGTTCCATTTCATTAGGTTTAACAACTACCTGTTGAGTAACAACTGCTATGATAGGCTCTAAAACTATTAAAACAGCTATAGCCGCTATAGAAATAATAATAGGTCTAAACTTAGATTTCAATATTGATACAAAAACTACTATAGAAGCTATTACGCAAGCCACAGCTATAACCTTATAAAATAAAAGTGTTATATTAACGTCTGTATAGCTAGCCCCATAAGCAACTCCTCTTGTACTATAAACAAGATTATAAGACTTTAATAAATAACCTATACCTATAAGTAATGATAAAATAGATGCTAAAACAGCCAACTGTTTACCAGCAAATTTCTTAATTCCATCCGTCTTACTATTAATACTTATAACATTATCACTTCTATGGAAACTATCTTTAAAACCAAGGGCTAAAAATATAAGTACTGTTATAATAGCTAAAATAACTATTAAAGAAATAGCAGCACTAAAAATAGATTGAATCAATGGAAGTTTAAAAACATAGAAAGATATGTCTTTATTAAATATAGGATCTACCTCTCCAAATGGTACTGAATTAGTAAATTGAAGAATCTTATACCATTGAGTAGCTGCTGTAGCTCCAGCACCTAAAATAGATACCCCTAAATTTAAAAGTATAAAATATTTTCTTAGAGATTTAAATTTAAATTCTCCAACTAAATTCTTAATACTATTTTTTAAAGTAAATAAATATATAGCTATAACAGAAAAATATACTATAAAAATAGGTATAAATAACTTACATACAGCTACTAACTTAGTGAAAAATACTTCTACATATCCTACTTCTTTAAACCATTGGATATCAATTATAAAATTAGTTGAAACAAATAAAATTACAACTAGAAGCAAGATACTTATAAGAACTATATTTAGTATCTTTTTTTTCAAAATTTCCCCTCCTTAAATTTTAAGTTTTATTTTTAAATTTTCTATATTAAAATAAAACTTATTTTAATATTTCATATATTAAATAAAAAAATATAACTAATTAGTTAAAAGTTTGATTTAATTCATATCATCAGCTTGCTTTAAAACTTCTAATAACATGTTTTTTTTAGTAACTGTGTAATGGTGATTTTCTATAGCTTCAATAAACTTTTCATTATATTCTTTTTCCCTTAAATACTTAAATGCTCTATTACCATGATTATAGTAAATATCAACCGCTTTTATATTTTGAAATTTACTTAATTTATTTTTTGATAACTTTTTTCCTAAAACTAAAAAAGATTTTGTTACTACATTTAAAGGATAGTCTAACTTACCTATATCATGTAATAAGCCAACTCTAGCAAATGAGTTTAATTCTTTATTTGACTCTATGCCTTTATCCTTTGCTAATTTAATACAATCCTTAGAAACCTTTATACAATGACTCTGTTCACTCTTTTTCAACCTTTTAAATAAATTAATTTCATAAGTATTTAAATATTTTTCTACATACTTATAATCCAAATCTTTAAAACTAGCCGAAATAGCCCATAAGAATTGCTTTATTCGATAAGTCATATGAGGATTTCACCTTCTATTCTTAAATTAAAGATATTAATATTGTAAATTATAACATATAAAGATAATATTTATATATTATCTTTCCGTAAATATATTTATCCACTACTTTTAGTTAATATGTAGATAATTTAATCAATTTCTGTGGATAAATTGTTTGTTTTTTTATTTTTATGTGGAAAACTTTTAGAATTATTATGATTATATAGAAATGTTACTTAATTTTAAGAAATAAAAAAACTCTAAACAAAAGTTTAGAGTTTATGGTGGAGATAAAGAGATTCGAACTCTTGACCCCCTGCGTGCAAGGCAGGTGCTCTCCCAACTGAGCTATACCCCCAAAAATGGTGGACCTTCAGGGACTCGAACCCCGGACCTACCGGTTATGAGCCGGTTGCTCTAACCAACTGAGCTAAAGATCCATGCTAACCTGGCGACCACCTACTCTCCCACACAGTCTCCCGTGCAGTACCATCGGCTTCTAAAGGCTTAACCGTCGTGTTCGGAATGGGAACGGGTGTTACCCTAGAGAACATCATCACCAGATGACATGATTATGTTATCAAATTTCTAAGAATTTGTCAACATATTTTTTGAAAGATTTTGTTCTTTCAAAATTGCACATAATCAAATTTAATTTACTATAATTTGGTCAAGCCCTCGATCTATTAGTATCGGTCAGCTGAACATGTTACCATGCTTACACCCCCGACCTATCAACCTTGTGTTCTTCAAGGGATCTTACTAGCTTACGCTATGGGAAATCTCATCTTGAGGTTGGCTTCACGCTTAGATGCTTTCAGCGTTTATCCATTCCCGACTTAGCTACCCAGCTGTGCTCCTGGCGGAACAACTGGTACACCAGAGGTCAGTCCATCCCGGTCCTCTCGTACTAAGGACAGCTCCTCTCAAATTTCCTACGCCCGCGACGGATAGGGACCGAACTGTCTCACGACGTTCTGAACCCAGCTCGCGTGCCGCTTTAATGGGCGAACAGCCCAACCCTTGGGACCTACTTCAGCCCCAGGATGCGACGAGCCGACATCGAGGTGCCAAACCTCCCCGTCGATGTGGACTCTTGGGGGAGATCAGCCTGTTATCCCCGAGGTAGCTTTTATCCGTTGAGCGATGGCCCTCCCACGAGGTACCACCGGATCACTAAGCCCGACTTTCGTCCCTGCTCCACTTGTGGGTGTCGCAGTCAGGCTCCCTTCTGCCTTTGCACTCTTCGAACGATTTCCGACCGTTCTGAGGGAACCTTTGGGCGCCTCCGTTACTTTTTAGGAGGCGACCGCCCCAGTCAAACTGCCCACCTAACAATGTCCTGTGACCAGATTCATGGCCGCCAGTTAGAATTTCAGTACTGTCAGGGTGGTATCCCAAGGATGACTCCACTAAGGCTGACGCCCTAGTTTCCTAGTCTCCCACCTATCCTGTACAGACAATACCAAAACTCAATGCTAAGCTACAGTAAAGCTCTACGGGGTCTTTCCGTCCAATCGCGGGTAGCGAGCATCTTCACTCGCACTACAACTTCGCCGGATTTACAGTTGAGACAGTGCCCAAGTCATTACGCCATTCGTGCGGGTCAGAACTTACCTGACAAGGAATTTCGCTACCTTAGGACCGTTATAGTTACGGCCGCCGTTTACTGGGGCTTAAGTTCATACCTTCGCTTGCGCTAAGTATTCCCCTTAACCTTCCAGCACCGGGCAGGCGTCAGCCCCTATACATCAGCTTACGCTTTAGCAGAGACCTGTGTTTTTGCTAAACAGTTGCTTGGGCCTATTCTCTGCGGCCTACTCTCGTAGGCACCCCTTCTCGCGAACTTACGGGGTCAATTTGCCGAGTTCCTTAACTGTAATTCTTCCGCCGGCCTTAGGATTCTCTCCTCACCTACCTGTGTCGGTTTGCGGTACGGGCACTACTTCTCTCTCTAGACGCTTTTCTTGGCAGTGTGGAATCATGTACTTCGGTTCCGTGGAACCTTCCCCATCACACCTCAGCATTATGAAAGCGGATTTGCCTACTTTCACTGCCTAAGTGCTTAGACTAGCATCCAATAGCTAGCACACACTATCCTCCTGCGTCACGCCATCGATAATAACGATGGTAGTGGTACTGGAATATCAACCAGTTGTCCATCACCTACGCCTTTCGGCCTCGGCTTAGGTCCCGACTAACCCTCAGCGGACGAACCTTCCTGAGGAAACCTTAGGTTTTCGGCCTGTGGGATTCTCACCCACATCTCGCTACTGATGCCAACATTCTCACTCGTAATCAGTCCACCGCTCCTTACGGTACGACTTCAGCCCGATTACGACGCTCTCCTACCGCTTGAATTAAATTCAAGCCCGTAGCTTCGGTGGTAAGTTTAGCCCCGTTACATTTTCGGCGCAAGATCTCTCGACTAGTGAGCTATTACGCACTCTTTTAATGAGTGGCTGCTTCTAAGCCAACATCCTAGTTGTCTTAGAAATCTCACATCCTTTCCCACTTAACTTACACTTTGGGACCTTAGCTGACGATCTGGGCTGTTTCCCTTTTGACTACGGATCTTATCATTCGCAGTCTGACTGCCGAGCTCATAGTATGTGGCATTCGGAGTTTGATAAGGTTCGGTAAGCGCTATGCCCCCTAGCCCATTCAGTGCTCTACCTCCACTACTCATACTCGACGCTAGCCCTAAAGCTATTTCGGAGAGAACCAGCTATCTCCGGGTTCGATTGGAATTTCTCCGCTATCCACAGCTCATCCCATGCTTTTTCAACAGCAACGTGGTTCGGTCCCTCCACGAGGTTTTACCCTCGCTTCAACCTGGCCATGGATAGGTCACCCGGTTTCGGGTCTACGGCATGCAACTAGTCGCCCTATTCAGACTCGGTTTCCCTTCGGCTCCGTACCTTAAGTACTTAACCTTGCTACATACCGTAACTCGTTGGCTCGTTCTACAAAAAGCACTTCATCACCCTCATAAGGGGCTTTGAACGGTTGTAGGCACACGGTTTCAGGTTCTATTTCACTCCCCTCCCGGGGTTCTTTTCACCTTTCCCTCACGGTACTGCTTCACTATCGGTCATCAGGTAGTATTTAGCCTTGGGAGGTGGTCCTCCCTGCTTCCCACAAGGTTTCACGTGTCTCGTGGTACTCTGGATCATAACTCGTGGTCTTCTCGTTTCACTTACAGGACTATTACCTTCTACGGTGGAGCTTTCCAGCTCTCTTCAGTTACAATAGCCTCCACTTTGATGCTATGTCCGCAACCCCGGAAACAAGTTTCCGGTTTGGGCTCTTTCCCTTTCGCTCGCCGCTACTAAGAAAATCGATTTTTCTTTCTCTTCCTCTAGGTACTTAGATGTTTCAGTTCCCTAGGTTACCCTCCATAAGCTATGTATTCACTTATGGATACATGGGGTTTCCCATGTGAGTTTCCTCATTCGGAAATCTTCGGATCTCAGACTATGTGCGTCTACCCGAAGCTTATCGCAGCTTATCACGTCCTTCATCGGCTCCTGATGCCAAGGCATTCACCATGCGCCCTTTGTAGCTTGACCTATATTAGTTATAGTTCTCATTTTACAAAGAATAGAAATTGGTTTGCCAATTTGGCTTTGTTGTTTTCTATAAATTAAATTATTATGTGCAATTTTCAAAGAACAATTTTGAGAGATAGTCTCTCAAAATTAAACAGAGATATTATCCAGATTCTTTTTATCATCTTAGTTATCCTAAGATGTATTCCTTAGAAAGGAGGTGATCCAGCCGCAGGTTCTCCTACGGCTACCTTGTTACGACTTCACCCCAATCGCTGACCCTACCTTCGGCCGCTGCCTCGCTTACGCGTTAGCTCACGGACTTCGGGTATTGCCAACTCTCATGGTGTGACGGGCGGTGTGTACAAGACCCGGGAACGTATTCACCGCGACATTCTGATTCGCGATTACTAGTAACTCCAGCTTCATGTAGGCGAGTTTCAGCCTACAATCCGAACTGAGACTGGTTTTAAAGTTTGGCTCCACCTCGCGGTATTGCATCTCTCTGTACCAGCCATTGTAGCACGTGTGTAGCCCTACACATAAGGGGCATGATGATTTGACGTCATCCCCACCTTCCTCCTGGTTAACCCAGGCAGTCTCGCTAGAGTCCTCAACTTAATGGTAGTAACTAACGACAAGGGTTGCGCTCGTTGCGGGACTTAACCCAACATCTCACGACACGAGCTGACGACAACCATGCACCACCTGTCACCTTGTCCCCGAAGGGATTTCCTCGATTAAGAGTAATGCAAGGGATGTCAAGTGTAGGTAAGGTTCTTCGCGTTGCTTCGAATTAAACCACATGCTCCGCTACTTGTGCGGGGCCCCGTCAATTCCTTTGAGTTTTAATCTTGCGACCGTACTCCCCAGGCGGAATACTTAATGCGTTAGCGGCGGCACGGAGGTGTTGAAACCCCCACACCTAGTATTCATCGTTTACGGCGTGGACTACCAGGGTATCTAATCCTGTTTGCTCCCCACGCTTTCGAGCCTCAGCGTCAGTTACAGTCCAGAGAGTCGCCTTCGCCACTGGTGTTCTTCCTAATCTCTACGCATTTCACCGCTACACTAGGAATTCCACTCTCCTCTCCTGCACTCTAGACAACCAGTTTGGAATGCAGCACCCAGGTTGAGCCCGGGTATTTCACATCCCACTTAATTGTCCGCCTACGCTCCCTTTACGCCCAGTAAATCCGGATAACGCTTGCCACCTACGTATTACCGCGGCTGCTGGCACGTAGTTAGCCGTGGCTTCCTCCTTGGGTACCGTCATTATCTTCCCCAAAGACAGAGCTTTACGATCCGAAAACCTTCATCACTCACGCGGCGTTGCTGCATCAGGGTTTCCCCCATTGTGCAATATTCCCCACTGCTGCCTCCCGTAGGAGTCTGGGCCGTGTCTCAGTCCCAATGTGGCCGATCACCCTCTCAGGTCGGCTACGCATCGTCGCCTTGGTAGGCCGTTACCCCACCAACTAGCTAATGCGCCGCGGGTCCATCTCATAGCGGATTGCTCCTTTGATTGAGTGATGATGCCATCTCTCAATGTTATGCGGTATTAATCTTCCTTTCGAAAGGCTATTCCACTCTATGAGGCAGGTTACCCACGTGTTACTCACCCGTCCGCCGCTAATCCGTTTCCCGAAGGAAACTTCATCGCTCGACTTGCATGTGTTAAGCACGCCGCCAGCGTTCATCCTGAGCCAGGATCAAACTCTCAATTTAAAAGTTTAATCTATACTCATATTACTTGTTAAAAGAATTGCTGGTTTATGTTAATATCTTCTGTTTAATTTTCAAAGACCATTTCTTCGTCGCCCTCAAGCGACTT
>NZ_JBNWKA010000002.1:0-5026 GCF_050509515.1 Clostridium sp. B9 | reverse complement strand
CAGGTCCATATGATTTGCTAGCTCAGCTGGTAGAGCACGCTACTTTTAATCACGTGTCCAGGGTTTGATTCCCTGCATATTACCAAACCTCTTTATTTTATAGAGGTTTTTTTGTATACAAAAAAATATTTTTTATTGAGATTAATATATAATCTTTGATATATTAATAATAATTTTATTAGTAAAAAAACTGTTTTAATATATAATTGGTATGTAAACAGATATAGACATGGTTATAATATATACAGTATAATTATTATTCAAAATTTGATTTAACCATAATTATAATATGGTAGTCAAATGGTATAAGGAGATTATTATGAGTAAAAGAACCCAAAAAAATATGAGGTTAATAAGGCTTTTAACAATAATATTGTTTTAGTTAATGATGATGATAAAGAATAATATTATTCTTGTAGGGAATAGGATTCAAATATAAAAAGGAATCAATTATTCCTATTGGTACTTAAGTAGAGAAAATATTTACTATACAGGATGAGTCTAATATAGTTAACTTTAGAAGATTAATAGGAAATAATGATAAAGAGTTTATAGCTTTCTGTGAGGAGTTAATTTTAGAGGTTGCAACTGCTTTCAATTCAGAGTTAAATGAAAATATTCATATAGGCCTTATAGATCATATTTCTTTTGCTATTAAAAGAATGAAGAATGGAAAAATACTTAGAAATCCATTTTTAGTTGAAATAGAAACTTTATATCCTAAAGAATTTGAATTAGCTACTGTAATGGTGAGAAAACTTGAGAAATTTACAGGAATAGATATTGTTGATGATGAAATTGGATTTATTGCTATGCATATACATTCAGCACGAACTACTGGTAAAGTATCTAATACAATAAAGTACACATATATAGCTAATACAGCTGTTGAATATATTGAAGATATGCTAGACATAGAAGTTAAGGGCTTCATTATCTTATGCTAGATTTGTTGGGCATTTGAGGTTTGCTATAGAGAGGCTTTTAAATAATACACCAATAAAGAATGATTTACTTTATATAATTAAGATTAAGTATAAGAAATCATATAAAGTTGCTATAGAAATAGCTAAAGCAATAAATGAAGATTTTGGATTGGATGTAACAGAGGATGAAATTGGCTATTTAGCGTTACATGTTGAAAGAATAAGAAAAGAAGAATAATATATAAACAAAAAGCTGACCAATGGTCAGCTTTTTATTATTTTACTTTATAAGTTAAAACAGTATCATTTCCTACAGTAACTGATTGACCTATAACAGGCTTCATTTCTTTTACTATATCTGGGTTAGTGATTAAAACAGGAGTATGTAGTTTTAATCCTTTTCCTAATATGAAATCTCTGTCTATTTTTAATATTGGTGTACCAGCTTTAACTTGTTGTCCTGGCTCAGTTAATCTTTCGAATCCTTCTCCTTCAAGAGAAACTGTATCTATTCCAACGTGTACTAATAACTCAACTCCATTGCTTAAAGTCATAGCAAAAGCATGGTTAGTTTTGAATACTAATGATAATTCTCCATCAGCAGGAGCAACTATTGTATCACCAGTTACTTCTATTGCAACTCCGTCTCCAGCCATTTTCTCAGCGAAAACTTGATCTGGTACTTGTGCTAAATCGATAGTTTTTCCAGTTGCAGGAGCAACTAATTTTAAGTCTTTTTTAAAAAATCCAAACATATTTATTTTCTTAACTCACTCTTTAAGTTAAGAAATTCACATCCTTTCTATATATAGAATCCAATATAAAAAAACAGGCATAAGTCCGCTAAAACTTATGCCTGATTTAACAGTAACATGTTATATTTATATTATATAGTCTTTGAATTTATAAGTCAATACTATTGTTATACAATATCATTTGAAATTTTGTAATATTATACTAATTAGTATTAAATTACTTGAAGTTTATTTTGATATTTTTATTAATCTATTCTTTATATTTTAAGTTGACATTAAAAAAAACTTATAGTATTATGAAAATGTAAACATTTTAAATAATATATTAAGAGAATAATTTAAGCGTGTAACCATTTAAATTTGGGCATTAGCTGAAAAGAATATACTATGTTCTTTTCAGCTTTTTTTATGTTATTTTTTGGAGTTTATCATAAATTTATTTGATAACACATTTGTTTTAGGTGAGATATAACTATTTAAGGTGGATATACTAATATAAAATTAAAAAAGTGAATATCTATATAAGAATTCTTATTAAATTAAATTTTTTGTATGCAAAATTTAATTAACATAAGAAATTTTATATAGGCATTCAAAAAAAGGGAATAAATACATATTATTTATAAGGAATTAATGATAAAATTAGAATGCCTTAAAGTTTAGTAAAAAGACTTTAAAGAAAAGACAAAAGAGCTTAATAAGCAAAGAAAAACTTATAAGGAGGAAATTATATGAGTACTAAAAAAGGTTCAAAAGTTTTAGGTTTTCTTCAAAGAATAGGTAAATCATTAATGGTTCCTATCGCAGTAATGCCTGCATTAGGTTTATTACTAAGACTTGGAGATGCTGACTTATTAAACATTCCTTGGCTTAAGGCTGCTGGTGGAGCTGCCTTTGGTGAAAATATGGCAATGCTTTTTGCTGTAGGTATAGGATTTGGGCTTGCAGAAGAAAATAACGGGGTTGGAGGACTAGCTGGTCTTTTAGGACCTTTAGTTATGAATGGCGTTGCAAAAGCCTTTGATCCATCAATAAATATGGGAGCTTTCGGTGGAGTTGTAGCCGGAGTTACAGGAGGTCTTTTATATAATAAATTCAAAGATATTCAAGTTCCTCAGTTCTTAGGGTTCTTTGGAGGAAAGAGATTTGTTCCAATAGTAACTTCAGCAGTATGTGTATTTTTAGGAATATTCTTTGGATATACTTGGCCAACATTCCAAGCAGGTCTAGATGGGTTTGCTAACATAATGGTTGCAGCAGGTGCTTTAGGAGCAGGTATATATGGATTCTTAAACAGATTATTAATTCCAATTGGATTACATCATGTTATGAATACAGTAATTTGGTTCCAATTAGGAAGCTTTACAGATCCAGTTTCAGGACAAATAGCAACTGGAGATATTACAAGATACTTAGCTGGAGATCCAACAGCAGGGGTTTATACAGCAGGTTTCTATCCAATAATGATGTTTGGTTTACCAGCAGCTTGTTTAGAAATGTATATGTGTGCTAAAAAGAAAAATAAAGCAGTTGTAGGTGGTATGTTCTTATCATTAGCATTAACAGCATTTATAACTGGTATTACAGAGCCAATAGAATTTGCATTCATGTTCTTATCACCAGTACTTTACTTTATACATGCAATACTAACTGGTATATCACTAGCGGTAGCTTATGCGCTGAATGTTCACTTAGCATTTAGTTTCTCAGGTGGATTACTTGACTACATCCTAACTTTGGTAAAGGACAAAATCAATTAATGTTATTAATAATGGGTGCTGTGGCATTTGTAATTTACTATTTCTTATTTGTTTTCTTTATTAAGAAGTTTGATTTAAAAACTCCTGGTAGAGAAGATGACTTTGATGATGATAATGAAAGGACACCTTCTAATGGAACTGTATCAAAAGCAGGTAACAACCCATCAAAGGGTGGAACATTAGCAGAAAGGTGGAAGTTGTTTTAGCTGCACTTGGTGGTAAAGAAAATATAGAAGTTTTAGATAACTGTATAACTAGATTAAGATTAACATTAAAAGATGCTTCAATAATAGATGAAGCAGCTCTTAAGAAAGCAGGAGCTAGTGGAATAATGAAGTTAGATGGAAAGAATGTTCAAGTTATTATGGGAACTTTAGCAGATCCTCTAGCTAGTCAGATGAAAAAATTAATTTAATTAGTAGGATATTAAAATAGATTGAGATAAAATGAAAAGAGCTTATAAGTATTATTTGAATACTTATAGCTCTTTTTAAATATTTAAAAAGTAAAAATAAATCATTTAATGTAAGTTCTGATCTAGATATTAAAATAAGATTATTTAAAATAAAAAATGAAAATTTACTAGATGAAATAGGTGCATTTATTTGTTATTTTTATATGAATATTTATAATCCTTCTAATAACATCATACATTGGATCTATGGATTTATGATTTTTAGATGAATGCTAGCCATTTCTTAAAACATATGGCGGTAATTAGTTAAAAATTCATTTATATTATCAGATATAATCTCAATTTTAGCTTTGAAGGAAATATCGGCATCAACAATTTGGTTAGATTTAAATAATATTGTATTCCAATCTGTTGTTAGTATATCAAGACAAGTCTATCTTTATTTTTAAAGTAGTTATAAAAAGTTCCTGTACCTATATTACACTCTTTAGTAATATTTCTTATATTTAAATTAGTATATCCATTGGATAACAATTGCTTTTTCCCTTCAATTAATAAATCTTCACGTACATTTTTAATTATTTTAGGCATATTAAAGCCTCCTTTAAAAGAACTCGTATAAAAAAATTATAGTATTTAAAAAGAAGAAATTCAAACAATCACAAATAACTATTTTAAATATTCAAGTGAATAAATAGATTTATATTTAAAAGAATAGTTGATAATAAATGTATTAAATTAACTTATGGCTTAAAAACAGTGATAAAACATAAAATATAGAAGAAAAAATATAGTAGGATATTTGCTTTATATTAAATTTCAAAAGTAAACTAAGGGTATGAACATATAAATTAAATGAGGATATTTATTAGGAAAGTATTATTTTAAAGATTAAAATATAATTTAAAGTATATATATGGAAGAGATATACAAATAATACTGGTTAAACTATTCCTAGTGTATCAATATAAAATAAATGTAGTAAAATAAAGAAATATGGAGTAATAAATGAATAATTAGATAAAATGGGTGTTATATATGGGAGGAATAGTTATATACATGGTAAGATAAATCTCGTCGCTAAGAGACACGGCAAACAACTTAACAAAACAAATTAAAAGTTTTGAAAAAAGTTGTTGACAAAGTTTCTAAGTGATGTTAAACTAAGAA
>NZ_JBNWKA010000001.1:0-9945 GCF_050509515.1 Clostridium sp. B9 | reverse complement strand
AAGCCATATCTAAGCTATAACTTGCACCATTAACCTTGTAACCTTTATCTAAATAACTTATTATAAAATCTATTTCATTAATATCTGATTTTATAATAAAACCTCCATTTAAGACTAATTGATAAGCATACAAATATCTCTTTAAGTCTATGCTATGTTTAATTAATCTAAAAAGAAGATAAATTCTATATTATTTCAATCTACTCAAAATGAGAAACTTAAGAACTAAATATAAAATTTCATCTTCTTTCTAGTGTTTTGGTAATGAATGTTTGCAATTTAAAAATAAAAAGTAAATACTAGATCTTCAATTACCAGTAAACAAAATTGTAGTATTAACTTAAATTTTATATTAAAATCAGCTTTAAAACAATAATATACTATTAATATCGTTTAACCCCTTAATCTATACTTCTTTCTACTAAAGATAAAGAAATTATTAATGGAATATATAAATTAGCTGGAGAAATTAAAGAAAATATTTATGGTAAAAGGATTGTTATTGTAGCACCTTTATATGTAAGTGACTATTGTGTTAATAATTGTGTTTATTGCGGATATAAAAGATGTAATAAATTTGATAGAAGCAAGTTAACTCAAGAAGAGGTTGCAAATGAAGTTAAAATTCTTGAAAAAATGGGTCATAAAAGACTTGCATTAGAACTTGGTGAAGATCCAGTAAATGCACCAATTGAATATGTACTAGACTGCTTAGATACAATTTACAACACTCAAAATGAAAATGGTGCAATAAGAAGAGTTAATGTAAATATAGCTGCAACAACACTTGAAAACTATAAATTACTTAAAGAAAAAGGAATAGGTACATATATACTTTTTCAAGAGACATATCATAAACCAACATATGAAAAAATGCATCCAAACTCACTTAAAGGAGATTATGCCTATCACTTAACTTCTTTTGATAGAGCTATGGAAGCTGGAATTGATGATGTTGGTGCTGGTGTATTATTCGGATTATATGATTATAAATTTGAAATTTTAGCTTTAATGATGCACAATGCACATCTTGAAGAGAAATTTGGTGTTGGATTCCATACAATTTCAGTTCCAAGACTTAGAAAAGCAAATGGTGTTAATATAGATAACTTTCCATATCTTTTAAGTGATAATGAATTTAAAAGACTAGTTGCAATACTAAGAATCGCTGTGCCATTTACAGGTATGATTTTATCAGCTAGAGAAAGTAAAGAAATGAGAAAAGAAGTTTTAAGATATGGTATTTCTCAAGTTGGTGCTGGTTCAAGTCCAGGCGTTAGTGGCTATAAAAATAAAGATAGCGATGATAAACAATTTGAAGTTAATGACAAAAGTTCACCACTTGAAGTTCTAAATTGGTTATTAGATGATGGATATATTCCAAGCTACTGTACAGCTTGTTATAGATCTGGAAGAACGGGTGATAGATTTATGCGACTTGCCAAATCAGGTGAAATTCAAAAAGTTTGTGAACCAAATGCTATAACAACTTTAGTCGAATATGCTTTAGACTATGGTGACCAAGCCTTTAAAGAAAAAGCTTTAAAAACAGCTCAAAAAATAGCTTCAGAAATTAAAGATGAAAAAATTAAGAATATAGTCCTTTCAAATATAAAAAAACTATTAGAAGGTAAAAGAGATCTTTTCTTATAATCAAATTATTACCAACTAAATATTAAAAGCAAATCTCTTTAACAAAGTTAAATTCTAATTATATTTATCACTTTTACTTATATACATTCATTTTTAATTCGTATTTGTATACAAAGATGAACTAATTTAAGTAATACTAATATCCAAATAGATAATTACTTAAACTCAATAAATATTGACATAACTTTTAATTTAAGTAATAATTAATAAAACATTATTTTGATTAATTTTATTATTAATATTTTTTGGGAGATGATAAAAATGAAAGAATTTGAATTGTTTAAAAAAGTTATTGTTGGAAATTTTAACAACTTGAAACAAGTAGAATCAGAGAGGCAAAATGGTGAAATTATCCATCCAATTTGTAAACATGTTAATAGAATCTGTAATAATAAAATAATAAATTTACCTACTAATTTTAACGATATTTTTGTTATTGAAGAAAGTTATTATACAGATATAAAAACTAATAGAACAAATATACTGCCACATTTATTTTTATTTGAAGAAACTGAAAATGGACAGGTAAAGCTAACATCCTATGAAATTCCTAAAAATATTTCAAAAAAAGATTTTACAAATTCAAATGATTCACTAAAATTAGACTATAATGAATTAGAGATATCTAGTAAATTCGTTCCTATGATTTATACATTTAATGATAATACTGGTTTCTATGGTAAAAGTTTAAGTGATTTCGGAAATAATTCAACATTTCTTTTAGAAGAAACATTAAATGAAAATAAATTTGAAGTAAATGAAGTATTAAAAAAAGGTGAAAAAGTAATAATAGGCTTTAAAACTCCAATTATTTATGATAGAGAGTTTTAAAAAATGGAACTATAATTTAGTTCCATTTTTTATTTAGCTTTATTTAATATATATTTAAAAAAAGTTTTTTTCTCTTTTCTTTGATTTATTTTATCTCTTAAAGAAGTTAACTTATTATCAACTTCTTTAAAATGCTCTTCAAGCTCCAAAATATTAATCTTATTTTCTTGTTCTTTTTTTAAAAGAATTTGATTATTTTCTATAAGTTTATGAAGCTCTTTTATCTGCTTATCTTTTTCTTCAAGTTGAGCAATTAAAGTATCAATTAAACTTTTATTCAAGTTGAATGAATCTTCTCTATCCATTGCTATCTCTGATTTTACTTCATCTTTATTTTCCTCAATATAAGCTTTATATTCAACTTCATTTTCAACTTTTAAACTATCTTTAATCAAGTTGAATAATTCCTCATCAATCATTAATTTACCTTGCTTCTTAACTATTTTGTATTTAAACTCTTTAAACTTAAGTTTATTATATACAGTAGTTTTACTTACTTTTAATTCCCTAGCTACTTCATCTACACCTCTTAACATAACTAACTTCCCCTAATTCCATTAAACTTTAATTCTAATTAATTAATTCTAAACAACAATTAATTTTCCTTGTTTAAACATATAAAAACTTTCTGGAAAAACTTTTTTAAAGTATTAAAAAGAGCATAAGGAAAAATTGCTATCACCCAAGGTTCTAGTCTAGGCAAAGCCTAGTATTTTAATGATATCAAATCAATTTCCAATTATCCCACTCTAAGCCACAAAAACGCCCTATAAAATCCCACTTCAATCCCACTTTGCGACACATATGATATCACTTTACGCCCTATTAATATCTAAGTATTTATAATAAACCTAATAAAAAAAGATAAACTTTAATAAAATATTTTTTCACTTTCATAGCCACGCCAAAAAATAAAGGGGCACTCTCTCTGAAGTTCCTTCGGAACTATTCTTGCAATTATCTGCCATGTATTTTTATACAAAAATAGAACAAGTACAAAGTACTCATAATACAAGCCGAGAAAAAATTTTGCACCTCAATTTAAACAAAACTTGCAAAATCAATTTTAAACTTATAAATTGATTTATAAAAAAATTTATTTTATAATACAAAAAGAACAAGGTTATATTAAACCTTGTCCTTTTAAGAAATTAACGTCATTTATACATGTACGTTTAGATATTTTCATTAACGTATAGATTTCTTTTTGGGTAAGACCTTGTTGCAGAAGGTCTTTTATTTTGTATCTACGTTGTGAAATTTTTTCTTTTTCAGTAAATTTACCTTGAGCTTTTAATTGCTCTTGGTAATTTTTTTTTGCCTTTTCACTATCATAACTTTCTTTATGATAAATCCTATCTCTTCTCTTATATTCTTCTTTAGAAATTATTATTGTCATATATGTTTGTTCTTCTTCACTAATTTCTAATAGTTCTATAAGAGTATCATTTTTATATTTATATTGCTTATTCTTATCTAAATAACATCTTTCAGCACTTCTAGTTGCTCTTATAACCTCATTTTTTCTTAAAGGTTGTCTAAACATACTATTTAGTTCTAAAACATCATCTAAAGCCTTCTGAATGTCTTCTGAAAAGCTACAAAGGTAATATCTATATAAAAATAATATAAGTTCTCTATGACCTTTTAAATCATATTCTCTAAGTTCACAAAGTTTTATTATGTCTTGTATTCTACCGTAATAAAGACTTCTTTCTCTGAAAATATAATTTACTTTTTTAGGTCTACCTTTTTTCTTTTCATATGGTTTTAACTCTGGTAGAAACCCATTCTGTATTTCTCTTAAATCATAAACATAGTTATATTCATCTATTACGCTAACTACGGTATTAGATTTAGAGTTCTTACTTCCTGGCACTCTTAATATTCTAGTTGCATCTAAAGCTTGTCTATCTGCTCCTAATTCTTTTAATTGCTTATACAAATAATCTTGTATTGCCTTCCATAACGGCAACGCTTTACTAGGTACTGCATTTATTAGCCATATTAAATACATTCCTCTGCCACTATCTATTACATAGTTTGGTGTAGGAATACTTTGATTAAAATAGTTCTTTTCTAAATCCATCAATACCTGATCTTTGGTTTTACCAATTTTATAATAATCCAAGTCTATAAATAGAGCATTTAATTCTTTTATGTTTTCTAGCCTTCTACAAGGCTTGTAAAACGTATTTGGAGTTATATAAATATTTTCACTACTCATATCTAAATCTTTTAATTCAGCGTATTTATAGTGCCATTGACTATATCCTTTTTCATCTATAACACTTCTAGTAATCCACCCTTTGCTAGTGCTATGTAGATTATCTATATAATCAAGTTTATTAAGTTTTAATGCGTGTTCCACTATTTCACCTACCCTTTTGTAAAAACTAAGAAAATTATATCATTTAAAAAAAAAAGATTCACAATAAAAAACACTGCAAATCTTTAACATTATTAATATTTTAATTTATTTGAGATAACATCTGGAAAATAGCTTCATGTATTATAGTTGAATATCTTTCTTAAGGTAGCCATATAATACTTATCATAAAAATAATTTTTAATTTTAATTTTAATAAAATTAATACAAAATTCTGTAATTTTTTTGAAATACTAGTTTAATTTCTCTTAATATTGTAAATTTTCATTTTCATAATGCTCCAAACTAAAACTAAAAAAGAAGCTTAAATTAATTGGATTTAACAAATTTTATATCTTAAAAATTACTCTACTTTAATGTCATCTATTATTGATAGAAATGTTTCTACTACTTTAGGATCAAACTGAGTACCAGAACATCTTTCAAGTTCTAACTTTGCCTCTTTTTTTGACATTTTTCTTTTATAAGTTCTTTCTCCAGTCATAGCATCAAAAGCATCTACTACACATATTATTCTTGCTAAGAAAGGAATATTTTCACCCTTTAACCCTAGTGGGTAACCAAATCCATCATATCTTTCATGATGAGCAAGAATTCCTTGTGCTAAATGTTCTATATCAAGATTAAACTGGGCTATTCTATATCCTTTTTCTGAATGAGTTTTTATAATCTCAAATTCATCATTTGTAAGTTTTCCTGGCTTAGATAAAATTTCTATAGGTATTCCAACCTTACCTATATCATGTAATTTAGCTAATTTACATAAATTTAATAAACACTTTTCATCTAGATTCATCTTTCTTCCTAATTTAAAAGCATACTCTTCTACTCTTTCAATATGATCTTTTGTTTCCTTATGCTTTTTTGATAAATTATCTTGCAATGCTTCAACTATTCTTTTATTTATTTCCTTTTCATAAATAAGCTTCTCCCTATAAACCTTATCCTCTGCTTCTATTAAAGACGATTCTATAGGCTTATCTTTATCCCTTGTAGTTGCACATCCAAGAGCTATACTTAAAGGAAAGTCACTTTCATTGAAATTTTTACAATTTTCTCTTATTCTACTACATATAATGTCAGCTTCCCTTTCATCAGTTTTAGGTAAAAGAATATAAAACTCATCTCCCCCCCATCGGAATATAAAATCACTTTTTCTACATGAATTTTTTATTACGTTAGCTATATTTATTAGAAGTTTATCGCCTTCTAAATGTCCCATAGTATCATTTATTATTTTTAATCCATTAACATCTCCCATTATAAAGCTTAAAGGAAAAAAGGACTCCTTATTTAATTCTTCTATTTTTTCATCCCAATAAGCTCTATTATATAATTTAGTAAGTTTATCTATATAACTCATCTTTTTAAGTTTATTTTCTAAAGTAACATTATCAGTAATATCCCTAATTACTCCTACTATTCCAGTAGCATTCCCACTTTTATCTATAATAGGAACTTTTATTGATTCAATATATTTTACACCTATTTTATTTTTCAACTCAAATTTCATACATTTTTTAAGTTTTGTTTTTATAACAAGATTATCTAAATAATTTATTTTTTCAACTAAATTATTGTCTTTTCCTAAAGATAGCGTTAATTCATTTATATTTTTATTTATAATTTTATCTTTTGATTTACCATAAATTTCTCTAGTTAACTTATCATTACACGCCAAATATTTACCATATATATCTTTATGGTAAATACCATATGGTATATTCTCAAAAATAGTGTTTAACAAATCTTTTTGATGTATTGTTTCTTCATCATTTTTTTTTCTTTCACTTTTATCTTGCAAGATTCCTAAAAAAAATTTAATTTTATTATCCTCAATTATAGGTGCTAAATAACATTCTAAAAATGTTCCATCAGAATACCCTAAATGCTCTGAGTATCCTGTAAACAATTTAGGTTTTCCATCATTTAATACCTCATTATAATTTTCTATATATTCCTCAGCTATTTTTTTAGGAAATAGTTCATAAATTGTTTTCCCAATAACCTCATTTTTTTCTAATCCTAACATATTTGCATAATATTTATTCACAAAAAGAAACATACCATCTTTTCCCAATAACCATATTGAATAAGGGATATTGTCTAATAAAATTTCCAATAAATTCATATAATCAACCTCTCCTAATAGGTATTCCAAATAATATTTTGCAAAAATAAATATAAACTATCTATTAAGTTTCTTTGAAACTATTCTTACAATTATAATCCAGCTATTTTTATTTGGAAAATCCACTATTTTTTAATTTTTTTACTTTCTATAAAATTGCTCTTTATAGTAAAATTCTTTACCAATAATATCCTCCTATCCATAAGCATAAGTTAATTTAGAATTATCCTTACACCTTCTATTATATTAACATACTTCTTTAATGTATTTCTGCTTATATTATGCTTTTGCATTAAATCTATTTGTTTTATACTTCTATTAACTAGATATTCTTTTATATCAACCTCTAGTTCAGGAGTCATTTTATCTAGCTTACCTTCTTTTCTACCACTTTTCTTATCACTAGCTTCTATACCTTGCTTTATTCTCTTTACAATTAGCTCTCTTTCCTTTTGAACTCTATCTAGTTCTACTATTAATAATAACTTTATAGTACTTTCTAAAGCTGTTCTAGTTATTATATCTTGCTTTTCAGCTATATTTACTAAATTCTTGATGTAGTCTGTATCTACAGTTGGATTATCTAAAAATACTAGATTAACCCCCTTTTTCATTAGCCACATATATTTTTTGTATCCTATATCTGCTTTACGAGTGAATCTACTGATTTCCTTAAATACTATGGTATCACCTTTACGCACTATCTTCTCAAGCTTCTTCCACGCTATTCTATTGAAACTAACTCCACTACAATCATCTTTAAACTCTAATAAGTATTCTATCTTATTCTTCTCAGCATAAGAACTTAATCCCTTAGCTTGTCTATTAAAACTCTGTTTATCTGAACTTTCTTTAGTAGATATTCTACTATAACTAAAATAATTTCCCATGTTTGTTCCTCCAAAATATAAGTTAAACTATATTAATAGTATAGCTCTTATTTATCAAACAAACTATAGATAAAATGATAACTGTCATTTTAATTCAAAATAACCCTATCAATATTTATTTTGACACTATTACATAAAATTAAAATTTAAATAGTTATTTTGATACTTTAACTATTCTGTATATAAAAAAATAGCTTAACTTTTTGTTAAGCTATTTTCCCCACCACTTATAAACAGTTTTCTTATCAAGCCCAGTAGCTCTAATACAATCACTCTTACGAGCATTAGGATTATTTTCTCTATATTCTTTAACTATTTGCTCTTTTGTTCCACTTCCCTTTGGTCTTCCTTCTTTATTTCTCCATTCACTATCCGAATATTCAATATCTCTTATAGCATTCATTATTTTTATATGCTGAGCTCTTTTTCTATAATTTCTTTTATTTTTTTCAATATGAATATCAGTTAAATAAGATATACTGTTAATGGGGTATGTTATATATCTGTCTTCATAAGCTTGAAGTGCATCTATAACATCCTTTTCATCAAATGGATTATCATCAGTAGCAGGTAGCTTATCAAATATAGCCATCATCTTAAAAGCATCATTTTCAAGTTCATCTCTATCTATAGCTGCTTTCCTAGCATAAACGGCTAACATCATTAAACAATAATATCTATGCCCCGTTTTTGCTTCTTTAAGAATTCTCTTCTTCCACCAATCATAAACAGCCCTATTTACAGTCCATGTACCTCTAGGTTTCTTTTGAATAATCCTTTCTTCATACCATGTAGGATACTTTTCCTTAGCTTTAGCCAAAGTTAATTTACTTTTATAAGCAAAATCCTCAGCTTTAAACTCTTTATCAACAAAACCATTCATATATTCCAAAGTTACATGATTCCCAGTTTTAAAAGCCCTTGCTCTTTCCCCTTTTTTAGTTATGGTTCCAACCATCCTAAAGCCTTGAAAAAGACTTTCATACTGAACATTATCAGATAATTTAGTTATGTAATCTTGCCATATTATCCTAGTTAACTCTTTTTTATAGGTTTGTAGCTGCTTGATAACATTTTTAAATAGCATAATAGGTTTTTCAAAAACATAATATAAGTGTAATCCAGTACCTGAAGAAACAATATATGTAGGCATAGGAATTCTATTTATATTTTCAATTTGATGAATTAATGTTCTTAAACCAAAAGGATCATCACCATTCTTAATGGTAACACCATCTAAATCTATAGCTAAAGCATATAGAACTCTAGCATTATCACTATTTCTTTCTTTACCAATATAACTAATAGGGGACATTAAACAAAAGTTATCCCTAGATACCATTTCACTAATCTTATCTAAATCATCAGTTATGGTATGTCTTAAAACCTTATCTTTACCATTCTTTTTCTTTATTTTTTTTTTTTTTTCATAATTTATATTGCATCACTGGTGGTGGAAATATATCTTTATAATTTATTTTATTTCATTTAATGATGTCTCTGTTAATATTCATAATATGTTTATTGAGACTATTTTCTAGAGTGATCATGGTCATCAATTCATATCTCTAATTTATTATAAAATTAATTTGGTGGTCCATGCCTTAATTATAATTTTTTTTTTTTTTTTTAGTAATTTAATTTTTTTTTTTTTTTCAGTGATTTGCAACACATTTTTTTTAATTTTACCATGCCATTTAAGTATGTCAGTGTGCTCTGGTGATGTGTCATCATCATCTCTCTACTCTCTGAGTGTGTGTGTATCAGCTATGTGTCTGTTTTTAAAATTTTTTTTTTTTTTTTTTTTTTTTTTTTTTTTTTTTTAATTTCTGATAATTTTGATTTTTAATTTTTAATTTTTATTTAATTTAATTTTTATTTTTTTTTTTTTAGTGGCCATTTAATTTAATTTTTTTTTTTTTTTTTTTTTTTTTTAATTTTTTTTTTTTTTTTTTTTTTTTTTTTTTTTGTGTGTGTGTGTGTGGTGTTCTGATAAAATGAATATTGGGTAATGTAGTTCAATCTCAATTTCCTGGTAATGTGATTTTGGT
>NZ_JBNWKA010000007.1:0-39781 GCF_050509515.1 Clostridium sp. B9 | reverse complement strand
ATTAACAGTTTAGATATTGGAACATATAATTTAGCTTTAGAAAGCGGTAATTTTACAACTTCGACTGGTACCATGATAGCTAATGGTGGAACTTTAGAACTAGATTCTATAAATACTTTTAGAGGATTTAATACATTAAAAATTAAAGGTCAACCAGGAGTTTGTTATAAAGATTATATAGAATTACAAGGTAATACGATTTATTGTTATAGTTGTTGGATTAAAAGTGATAGAATTATCACCTTAAATAGTTCTACTCCGTTACATATATGGCTTAAAGAAAATAGAGAAGATGGTAATTGTCATAGAGAAATAATTTTAAAAGTTTCAAAAGAGGTAAATTTAAATTGGCAGCAAGTGTTTGTAATATTTAAAACACCGTCTACTAAAGAAAAATATATAATGAAGCCATTTATCTACGGGATAGGTGAAGCTACAGTATGGTTAGCTAATTTCCAAGTGAAAAAAGGCTCTATATTAAATGATTGGTCAATGAATCCTAGCGATTTAAAAAAATATTCTGATGATGTTGCAAAAGCTAAAGCGGATCTAGCACAAGCTAATGCGATAGCAAATTCCGATGGAAAGATTACTGAAGAAGAGAGAAAGAGAATACAACAGGCACAGGAAAATCTTAATACTGCTATAGCAAGAGCTGATAAAGTTAAGGCTGATGCAAAAGCATATTCTGATACATTAGGTCAACAATTAAAAGCCGATGCAGAGAAGTATGCAAATAATGTAGCTATAGCAAAAGCTAGTGAAGCTGAAACCAAGGCTAAAACTTACGTAGATGCTAAAAAACAAGAAGCAATTAATGCAGCAGAAAATTTAGCGTTAGAGAAATCTAATTTAGCTAAAAAGTACGCAGATGAAGTTGCTACAGCAAAAGCTAATTTAGCTAAGACAGAAGCTATAGCCAATGCAGACGGAAAAATAGATATAGAAGAAAAGGCTAGAATTAAACAAGCTCAAGATAATTTAAATACAGCTATAGCTAAAGCAGATAAGGCAAAACAAGATGCAATAACAGAAGCTAATAGAGTTGCAGAGTTAAAGAAACAAGAAGCAATACGTAGTGCTAGTGCAGATGCTACTAACAAAGCTAATAGTGCATTAAGTAGTGCTAAAGCTTATACAAATACAGAAATTACTACTGTTAATACTAATTTGCATAAAGCAACAGCAGAAATTAATATTCTCAAAGAGAAGATAGAAAGTAAGGTTGGAACAGCAGATGTAGAAAAGGCTATACAAAATATTAAACTTGGCGGAAGAAATCTTGTAAAAAAACATAATATAGCTTTATTTAATTCTACTGGAACTTATGAAGCTTCTACAAATACGTGGACATTAACAGCTACAAATGGAGCTGGTGGAGTATGGGGAGCAGGTTTATGCATAAGAAACAGTAGAGATATATTGATTCCATATGGTGAAGGATTTATGTTGTCATTCGAGGTAAAAGTATCAGTTAATTGTACTTGGAATGTAGACACAAACTGTTATCCTATTAGTAGCACTTCTTGGAGTGGCAACGATAACGACAATGTCGCTAAGAGGAAAACATCATCTAAGGTTTTAACAGCCAACAAATGGATAAAATGCTGGGCTTACTATGAAAATACAAATTCACAAAATACTAATTTTTTAGATCTTTATGATGAAAGTAACATAGGAATAATAAATAATACTGGTAACAATTTAACTTTTCAAATAAGAAACATAAAAGGAGAGTTAGGTAATAAACCTAGCGACTGGTCACCAGCTCCAGAGGATACAAACCAATTAATAGTAGATAATATTAAAACAGTAACAGATAAAATAAGTACAGTAGAAAGTAAACTTACACAAGAAAATAATAGTATAAAAGCTAGTGTTCAAGATTTAAACTCTACTACACAAACAATTACAACTAATGTAAGTAATATAAATAGAGATTTAACAAGTAAGATAAATTCTAATTTGGATGTAGCTAAAAGGTTTGCTACAGATATAGCTATAGCAAAAGCTAATCTTGCAAAAGAACAAGCTATAGCCAATGCAGATGGTAAGATTACAGAAGAGGAAAGAAAAAGAATAGCTGAAGCTAAAAAGAATTTAGATACGGCTATAGCAAGAGCTGATAAGGCTAAACAAGACGCTATTAATACAGCGAGTTCAGATGCAACTAATAAAGCTAATAATGCTTTAAATAGTGCTAAAACTTATGTTAATGCAGAAATAACTACTGTTAATAATAAAGTGCATAACGTAGAAAGTAATTTAAACATACTTTCAAATGAAATAAAAAGCAAAGTATCTCAATCCGATATCGATAAATCTATTCAAGAAATAAAAATAGGTGGAAGAAATTTATTACCTTTAACACCTAGAAATTATGTTTCAGCACATATGAGTATATGGAGTTGGGGATTTGCAAATAGAAAAATATCTGAGTTAGGATTAAAAGTTGGCGATAAAATAACTTTTAGTATTTGGAGTAAGTTTGGTAATGTTCAAACAGGAGGAAGAGCTAGAATATCATTTTATGATATTAAAAATAATAATATAAAAACAGTTTCTAATTCTGAGATGATAAATCCTAATGAAGAAGGTTTTAGCTTTGTTACAGGAGAGATTCCTCCAAATACAGAAACAGTATGGGTAGGATTACAAAGAGGTAATCCAGTTGGAGATGGAGCTTTGGAATTTGATTTTCTTATTAAAATGCCTAAATTAGAAATTGGAACTAAAGCTACAGATTGGACACCTGCTCCAGAAGACACCAACCAGCTTATAGCAGATAGTATAAAAGTAGTTGATACTAAAATATCTGATGTATCTTCTAGCGTAACGCAATTAAGAGATAGTGTTACTACTCAAATTACTTCTATTAACTCTAAAACATATTCTATAGAAACTACATTAGGTGGCAAAGCGAATAAGCAAGAGGTAACAGAAGTTAATAGTAAAGTGGCAACTATAAAAGCTAGTTTAGATGGAATTACACAGAGAGTAAGCTCTACGGAGAGTAAAACTAGAACTTTAGAATCTAATTTAAACGGCAAGGCTAGTAAGCAAGAAGTAAATAATGTTAGTAGTAAAGTTGTTTCTTTAGAAGCTAATTTAAATGGAATAACTAACAGAGTATCTAGTACAGAGAGTAGGATAAATACTTTAAATGGACAAGTTGCAAATGCTGTAACAAGACAACAATTTACAGAGTTCCAACAGAGCAATAATAAATTTGTTATGGATTTAGCGAGTTCTGGTGGAAGTAACTTAGTTAGAAATAGTGCCTTTGAAAGCCAAGACTGGAGAAACTGGACTAAATGGGGAAGTATAGCTAATCCTGTAGTTTGGAAAAATAACGAACCAAGCGGACATACATGGGCATGTAAGATTGTAACAACTAGAAGTAATCAAGGTATTCAACAAAGAATTTCTGGATTAATAATAGGAAAAGTTTATACATTTTCATGTAAAGTATGGTCTACTAGAGGTGTTATTGGAGCTATGGTAAGTAATGCTGGTGTTTATAATGGTAATCATTTTGGCGGTGCACAGAATGTTTGGGGAGAAATAAACTTTACATTTACAGCTAAAGAAAATACTACAACTCTTTATTTAGGGGTAGTAAATAGTAAATGTACACCAGGAGATTATTGGGTTACTGGTATTCAGTTAACAGAAGGTAATTGTAAGCAACCTTGGTCACAACATCCCAATGAGAACTACAATACTAATTACAGTTTTGATAATGAAGGCTTTACAGCAAGATTTAAAAATAGCACTTATACCAAAATAGCTGAAGATGGATTCGCTTGGTTTGATGCAAATAATATGAGCCATGCATACCATTGCCTTATGGAAACTGGAATTTTCAACTTGCAACAATATGGAAATGGTAACTATACTCGAGTAAAAATTCAACTGCCAGCTTATTTTAGAGGGAAATATTTTAAGGTAATAGCTTGTCCTTCTGGTTGGTCTGTAGGACAAAGTAGTTTAGATACATTAACTGTACTTGTAGAAAGCTACGATATAGCCAATGCTACATTTACTATAAAAGCTTTTGGACATAGTGCAAATGGAGCATACCAAAACAATATTAATATTTCTTGGATGGCTACAGCCTAAGGGGGTGAAATAATGAATGAAAAAATGACTATATTTTATAGCAAGTTTACTGGGAATATAGAAGGAGCATTTAGTGGAGAAGTGGACTTTGATACTTTTTGTGATAGAGAAGAAGATGTAAAAGCATACTGTATTAGAAAAGTAACTGACTTAAATAATGAATTTATAGTTACTTCTTCTAACTATAAAGTTAATTTAGAAACTAATAAAATAGAGCTAAAAAATAAAGTTGACATAACACTTTAAGAAAGGACAGCGATATGAATGTAGATATAACAGTATTAGTAGGATTAGCTGGAACTATAACTGGATTAATTCTAGGTATTTGGAAAGCTAAAAAAGATAATGAAAAAAGTATTAAAGAAGATACAGTACAAAATACTGTAGTAGCAACAAAATTAGATTCTATAAGCAAAGGTGTAGATGATATAAGAATAGACTTTAAAACACAAGCTAAAGAAATGCAAATGATGCAATTAGACCAAGCTAGATTGGATGAAAGTGTTAAATCAGCACACCATCGAATTGATGAATTACAAGAATTTATAAAGAAAGAAGGAATTAAATAATGAAATATTTAGATTTAATAACAAAATTACTAAGTATCAAAAGAGTTATAGCTTTTATTCTAACATTAGTATTTAGCTACATGGCTATAACAGGACAAGTTAAAAGTACAGAATTTATAACTATCTTCAGTATGGTTATAGCTTTCTATTTTGGACAAAGCGTAGGAAGAAAAGCACCAGTAGAAAAATAATTTAATAGCTTATATAAGGCAATAGATAGGACTAGAGATAGTCTTTTTTATTGCCTTTAATTATATAAATTTAAACATCAAAGGAGAATGACACAATGACTAAAGATAAAAATAGTAAAATGATGAAACCACCAATAACAAGAATGGGAGGAAAAAGCAAATTAAGAAAAACAATAATAGATATGATACCAGATCATACTTGTTATAAAGAATGCTAGAGTATGAATTTTCAGGTAGAGATATATTTGAAGAATATAAAAATGTTACTTTAGAGCATTTAACAGAGATACAAAGAGCTGTTAGATTTTTATATTTAATATCTCAAAGTTTTGCTAGTAGAGGAGAGCACTACGGTTATAAAGCAACCGGAAAACCAGCACCACAAATATTTTACAAAGGTGTATTAACTAAAATAAAGGAAAGGTTAAGAAATACTTTTGTAGAAAATTTAAGCTTTGAAAGCATAATTAATAAATATGATAGGGAAGAAAGCTTTTTCTTTTGTGATCCGCCATATTTTGAAACTGCAGGATATGGTAATACATTCGGTGAAGAGGAACATTTACTATTAAGAGATAAATTAAAAAATATAAAAGGAAAATTTTTATTAACTATAAATGACCATCCAAAAGTAAGGGAATGGTATAAAGATTTTAATATAAAAGAAGTAAAAGTAATGTACTCCGTATCTAACCAAGCAAGTGCTAGAAAAGAATATGGAGAATTGATAATAACAAATTTCTAAGAAAGAAGGAATGTAAAATGGCAAAAATGACAGAGAGAGGCGGACACAACTTTAAAGCTACAGGAGCAGTAGGATTAATTAACGAAACTGTAGAAGATAGAAAGGTTTTAGCAGCTGCATTAAAATACACTAGAGCAGCTGGCCATGATGTACTAGATGTAACTCCAGGAGATTGTGATGTTAACACAGATTTAATTTTAGGAGTTAATAAAGCAGAAAGATTTGGAGCAGACTTATTCTTAAGTTACCACTTCGACAAATGCTATGATGCATATGAAGGTGCTTTGGGTGTTGCTTGTTGGATCTGTGCCGAAGGTGGTAAAGCTGAAGAATATGCACGAGCTATAGTAGATAGTATTGCATCTGGAACTGGACTTAAAAATAGAGGAGTAAAAGTAAATCCTAGACTATATGAATTAAGAAAAACATCTATGCCTGCGGTAATAGTAGAAGTTTGCTTCTGTGAAGCTACTGAAGATGTAAGAATCTATAAAGAAAAAGGTCCTGACTTAATAGGAAAGTTAATTGCTGAAGGAGTTTGCAAGGTAGCAGGTGGACAAGTACCAGGAACTATAGTGGAAGATGTAGAATATAAAGAGCCTAAACCAGTACCAGTTTATAATAGAGATAAGTTTAAAACTAATGCTAGAGCTTTAGTTGCTTTGGATCCTAGAGATAATGCGAGTGAAGTCTATGAAGATTTAGGTGAAATTTATGAAAATGAAAGATTTTATATTCTTCCAGAAGTTTGTGATAAAGGTGATTATTTGCCAATTTTGTATTGGAAAGATGGAGCTAACAGAGCATCAAACAAAGTTTGGGTAAGCAGCAAACAAGATTACATGATGATAGATACTTATCATAGAGTTGTTAATGTTAGGACTGAACTAGATGCTAGATATGAACCTTCTTCTAATTCAAGCAGAATGGGATATGTTACAAACGGAGAAAGATTATATGTACATAGAATAGAAGGAAACTATGCTTTATGCACTTACTTTGCTGGAGATGGATATAAAACAGCTTGGTTTACTGCTAAGTATTTAGAAAGAGTATAATAAAAAGGCTAGGTGGGTTAAATTCCTACCTAGCCTTTTTTATTTGTTTAAAAATATTTTTAATGTTAAGAATCTAAATGAGGTGATCTTAATGTATAAAAATAAAAGTTATTTGAAAATTAATATATCTATTTTCTTATCTGTACTATCTTTGTTTGCAGCTCTATTTTTTATTAAAACTTCATAGCCAAATTCAAGCTTATTTTTTAGCTATTTTTGAACCCGAACGCCTTAGTTCTTCTAAAATAGAAGAATATTAAATCTATAAAACAAGCTATACTCTAAAATATTAAAAAAGGAGGGTAGCCTCCTTTTTTATTTTAATAATTAGCAAAAAGGAGGCTACCCTCCTTTTTATTTTTTTCTTTAATTTTACTCTTATCTTCGCACCTTAAATTCTATGTGTTTTTAAGCTATTTTTTAGCACGAACGCCTTTGTTCTTGTAAATTTATCTATATTTAAGTTATATAACTTAGTAATAAAGCTATTTAATTAAAAAGTCGTATATACGACTTTTTTATTTTTTACTTATATTTTTGTAAAAAATAAGAGCTACAAATTAATACAGCTCTCTTAAGGATCGCGTGAAGGTTTAAACCTTCTAGCTATAAGATATCTTAATTCTAACCAAGCTTTCAAAATTAACAATTATGTTATATAATGTTAAGAGATATTTAATAAAAGGAGATGCATATGAAAAGATTACCAGAATTTATTTTAGGGTTAATAGGCTCTATTCTAACCTTCTTTACAGCTATAGGAACAGATAGACTACTAAGCAAGTTACCTTATAACATTGGAGGAGAGCTTATATATAATGCATATAAATTGAGTCCATATGGAATTTGGATAGCTATAATAGCACTTTGTTGTTCTATTTTAATTGCTATAAATAAATATACAAAAATAGTTAGTATACTTCTAATAATATTATCTATTATTTTAATCTTAACAAATTTCTTCCAGATGATAGCATTTATTTTAATTTTAATAGCTGGAATTATGGGGTTAGCTAGGAAAGTTGAAAAATAACTTTTTTAAAAGTTATACACATAATCAACAATATCAACAATCGGGGTATTACTTGTTTTAGATATGTTTTCAACAAGTTTATCCACAATTATTATATTTATGTAAATAAAAATACTAGGCATAAAGCCTAGTATTTAATATATTATTTATCTTACCTTTTAATCTTCATCTATCGGAATTTCATCAAGATCATCTTCTAAATTATTTACTTTGGATTCAACTAAAGAGAATTTACTTAACTCGTTTTTTATTAACTCATTTATATTAAGAGAATCTATTATCTCACTTTTTATTTGTGCTATGTCAATTAAATTTCCCTTGTCTTTATTCTCTTCAAAGAATCTTATTGCTTTACAGATATAATCTGTTACAATAAATCCTTTTTCATTAGCTTTCTTATCTGCTAGCAGATCTCTTACATCTTCATTTTTTTTAGAAAATGTTAATGTATATCCTCCGCCTTGTCTTACGTTTGGCATTATATCACCTACTTATCACCATATTTTTTAAATGCAACTTTATATAGTCCATTTACTGTAGCTAATTGGGATTTCTCAGGCACATATGCATGTTTTAAAGTCTTTTCTACATTATCTTTAATATGTTGTGTTGTTCCACCAACAACTACAACTTCATCCGCATTATCTAAATTATATTTATGCGCCTTTACATATTTTAAAACTTCTTCCCAATAAAGCTCTTTAGCTTTAAGTACATATTTACAACTTTCTTTATCTATCTCTCCAGCTTTCTTTAAACCACCATCTTTTAAAGCTTTCTCTGCGATATCTTCTTTTACAAGGTTACCAGCTTTATATTCAGATAGCTGCTCTCTAACTATTTCTAGCAATCTATCTGTACCACATTCTTCTATAAATCTATCTTCTTTCTTGCAAGCTCCATTTACGTATAAAGAGAATCCTAAGTTTAATCCACCTAAATCTAATATGGCCACAGTTTTATCCTTAAATCTTTTTGGTTCTAAATAAACTATTCCAGATCCTTCAGCTTTTATCATTATGTCCTTTATTTCAAATTCAAAGTCTTTATCATCAACTTTAATTTTAATAACTCCATCGCCCTTGATAAACTGTTTGTATTCTTCTTTTGCTTTCTGTATCAGTAAAACAGATAGCGGACAAGCAAGTACCATATAAATTTCATTTTCTTTAGTTCCTGGTTCAAGAAACTTAGTTATAGCTGTATAACAAGCGATTTGGTGTAAAAAATGTGTTTTGCTTGTATCATCAGATTTATCTTTTCCTTGTGCTCCAACTATATAGCTCTTTCCATTAAACTCAACTAAGTGACTATCTTCACCTTCACAATCTATATATCCTTCTTCAAGATCATATAGTTTAGTTCTTAAAGATTCAGTTTTAACATCATCAGAAGTTAACGCTATGTCCCTTCCTGTAATCTCAGTTTCCCATTTTCCAATATCAACACTCAATACTATTTTTTTCATCTCTATTCCTCCAATACTTTTTATACCTTAATTATACCTAAAGTTTATATAAATGTAAATATACAAAGCATTAATATTTAGTTAAATATACCTAAAAATTATAGAAATTATACCTAAATATAATAAAAAAAAAGAAGATTACACGAATCTCCCTCTATAGACAAATTATTTTTATTATGTTAATATATAGACAAATAAAACGGAATAAAGCAAAACACCCATTAAGTTTGAGTTTTGGTCGACGAAAACTTAATGGGTACAACTAAATCCTTAAAAGGAATTATTAACTTGATATTATTGTATAATAAATGTTACTAATAGTCAAGTTAATAATACTCTTTTCACAAGGTTTAGTTTTTTGATACTATTCCGAGCGGAAGGAGTATTTTTAATTATGCCAGCATACTTTTTTATGACAGAAGAGCAATGGGAAAAAGAAAAAACATATAATCTTACAGAAGAACAATTCTTAATATTAAAACAAATTGAATATAAAGAATCTAGGAGAAAAGCAGAAAGTTTATTACGTTTTATAAAGAAAAGTGTAATGACTAATGAAGGATCTTGGAACATATCTTTTACAAAATTCCATAAATTTTATAACGACTGGGTAAATAAGCGTAAAAAGAATAAACCTACTTTAAAAAACATAAGCTTAACACAACTTAAATTTACAGTTAATAGACTTAGAGATTTAGGTTTATTAATAATAGAAAAAAATAAAAAAACAAATATCTATAAATTACCAGCGACTAAAAATCCGACCAATAACAAAAACGCTAAAAGCGTTGATAACAGTAAGGTTGAAGAGAAAAAAGAGGAGAAATTTACTCCTATGTTACCAGGTAGTTTATATTTAGATATAGATTCTAATAGTAACACAAAAGAATTCAATGCAGACATGTATAAAAAATGTACAAGTCTTATTGATGTTAGAAATAAAGTTAGAGAGTTACTTAAAGAAAAAAAAGTGAAAAATAACTGGATAAAAGATAAAGTATTAGTGGCTATAACTAAAAACTATAGAAATATTACTGTTAAGTTCTTAGAGAGCTATATATTAAAAGCTATAGAAAACGCTAGAGATGCATATTATAGAAATTGGGCTAAATATACTAAAAAACATAAAAAACAATATAGACAAGCTAACTTTACGCAAAGAGAATATACAAAAGAAGAATGGGGAGCATTAGAAAAACAATTATTAGGCTGGTAATAAAAACAAAGGGTATAATTTACCCCTTGCTTATTAATTGTGCTTAGAATTAACTATTTCTTTTATGAGTTAATATTAAAATTTTCATATACAAACAAATCGCCTGGAGAACAGTTTAAACTTTGGCAAAGAATAATAAGATCATTTTTATTTATAATTTTAAATGTATTGTTATAATAATTCCTTATTGTTCTAAGACTAAGACCGCTTAATTCAGAAAAGCTTTGTTGAGTTAATCTGTTTTGGGCTAGTAAAATACGCAATCTACATCTTATCATTTGTTTTTCACATCCTTTTTAATAAATAATAAAATTTTGTTTTGAAAACTAAAATAAAAGCAAAAGTTTTTGTTATGTACTTTTATAATTTATTAAATAGCATGTATTTTTGCAACAATTAAAATTTATATTTTCCGAAGAATAATATTCCAACAGCTTTAATGGACATATTTCTAGAGTATTAGAAATTCTAACTAATAAATTGTAACTAGGAGAATTTGCACTATGCTCAAGTTCGGAAAGATATGATCTGCTTATTTTTAATTTGTTTGCTAGCTCCTTTTGCGTTAAATGGTTTTTTAGACGAAAATTTTTTATAATTTTAATCACCTCCAATCTTTTATAATATCACTTTTAATTAAATTTAACATTAGGAATTTAAAACCATTTTGTTAATCGAAAAATGTCAAAACATTCGGAACTACCGACATGAAAAATGTGATATAATATTAACGTAAAAAAAAGGGGAACTGATGTTCTTATAATATTATGGAATGGAGAGATCAACTTGAATCAAGCATTAAAAGAAGAATTAATTAAGAAAATAAAGACAGTAAAAAATGAGGAGATGCTCCAGGTGTTATTAATAATTACAAATAAAATTTTATATAAAGAAAAAGAAGGCAAAATATAATGCCTTCTTTTTCTTTTACTTATTTTGGACTAAACCTTTAAGGATTCTAGAAACTACTTTAAAATCTTCGTCGTTTAAAGAGGCTAAAAGCATTAACGTTTCTTTAGTTAATGGATCACTATCTACTAACCATTCTGCTAATATCTCATTAAATTGACTAGGATCTGTTAAAGAAACATACATATCACCTTCTCCAGTTCTAAACCAACTTTCGTTAATTTTAAAAAATTTACAAATACTTTTTATAGTTCTATCTTGTATTGCCCTACCAGATTCAAAACCGGCGATAGTACTTCTTCCAAGTCCAAGCTTTGCAGCGAATTCTTCTTGAGTCAAATTTAAAGATTCTCTTATTTTTTTTAGTCTTTCGTTCATAATATCACCTCCGTTCTATTAGAACATCTAAGAACATTTTAACACTAAATTTGTTCTTGTGCAACGAATAAAATGTTGTTTTTTATTTAAAATAGATTGTTTTTTGTTAATAAATGTTCTATAATGTTTATAAAGAACATAAAAAGTTTAAAAAGAACTGAAAGGGTGATATAAATGACATTGAAAGAAATAATGGATTCTGCTACAGATTACTTAAGTCTTGGAGTAGAAAAACAACAATATGTGGCAGGTATAATAAGAGGTCTTGCAATAGCAGAACAAATAACGAAAGAAAAACATATTAAGGAAATGAAGAAAGAAGATTAAAAAGAGGAGAGAGTAAGTAATATGAGTAAAGAGTATAGAGAAGAAATAGAGATATTAAATGCATATGTTAAAGAGCTTTCTAAAATAGAAAGTAAATTAGTTTTAACTAAAGAAGAGTTAGATTTTAAAATTGCATTAAAAGAAAATATAAAGAGGAGAGAAGAAAGGTTAAATAAAATTGCTTAAGATAAATAAAAAGAAATGGCTTTTATTTGTAATAGGTATATATTTATTTTGCTTAATAGTCCTGCTCTTAAGAATGGGTGGTGTCTTATAAGTATATGGGGCACCATTTATTTTGGAGGTTTTAAAAAATGAGAAGTTGTAGATTGTGTGGAGATACTTTTAATATCCAGAGCCACCATGTTGTAAGTAGGAAACAACAGCCAGCATTAATAAATTGCAAATTAAACCAGGTTGATTTATGTGCTAACTGTCATGTAGCTGCTCCTTATGCAATACATAAAAATGGCTTTAAAGAATTAAAAAGATTGAAGCTAGAGAAACAAAGAGAGTATTATAATATCTTTACAGAAGATTATTACAGTAAAGATATTATAAAGGACATATTAGAAATTAAAAATAAAGAAGTGGACATGCTTCTTAAGCTTATAACACCAAACAAAAATGGATTGTATGAAAAAGAAGATATTATAAGAGCATGCATGGGAGGAAAACTCCTAATAGATTTGGAGAAAGATCTATGAATCCACAAGCAATACTAGAATTACTAGATAAAAGATTAGAAGAACTTTCTAATCTAAATGGTACACTTACTACTCTTGGAGAAATTAAAGCTAAAACGGAAGCTATTTATAAAATAGAACTTAGAAAAGAGCTTTTAAAATTAAGAAGTGAAAAGGTACAGGTTTCTATAATAGATAATCTAGCAAAAGGTAAAGGAGAGATTGCTACTTTAAGATACAAAAGAGATATAGCAGCTAGTAATTACTTTACATGCATAAGTGCTATAGAAAATAAGAGATTAGAAATAGAAGTGCTAAGAAGTAAGCTTACTTGGTTAAGAGTAGAGTATAAAAACACATAGGAGGATTTATGTTAGATAAAGAAAAAGTACAAGAAGCGTTAAATAAAAATTTTAATAATTTAGACTACTTAGTAATAGTTAGTTATCCAAAGAAGTCTAAAGATGTAGAAATAAAAAAAGAATATGTACTAAAAGAAATAGAAGCTTATATAGGATCTGTAGAAAAAATGCTAGAGATCTTTAGCTACGAGAAACAAAAATTAAAATATTTCTATACTATAGCAGAGTTCGATAAGATTTTTGTTGCAAGAATCGTTATAGAAAGATATCTAGACGAAGACAAGATGAACGGAATATTTGAATGGATGAAGGTTAGAAAAATTAGAGAATTAAAAAATCTAGCTGGTTACCTGCTAAAAGATGGAATAAAAGATATGAAATATTCTAAAGGATTTTTTAAAGGCATTAATATTTAGCGGATATTAATGCCTGGTGATTAAATATATTTAAAAATAAATTGTAATTTAATATTAAAGTTAAAATTTTAAAAAGTCAATCGTGGCTTTTAGAGTCCTTGTAATAGGTATTATCTTAACGACCATTTTATATAAAGAACTAAAGAGAATAGAAGAGGAAGAAAGACTATGCCTTGGAGATATAAAAGAATATATAGTGGAAAAATGTTAGAACATGAAATATATCCTATCTCTCAAATGGAAAAGAAAAAAAGTAGAAGAGAGAAGAAAAAAGAAAGTGCTCTTAAACAGAAAAATTTAAATGAGAAGAATTGCAAGAAAAAAATTGTAAGATTAATTAACACAAATTTTACAACTAAAGATATAGCGGTAACACTTTCTTACAATAAAGAAAATCTACCAGACAGTTTAGAAACATGTAAAAAAGATGTAAGCAATTTTCTTAGAAGGATAAAACGATATTTAAAAAAACATAAGCTTCCAGATCTTAAATACATAGCTGTTATAGAAAATAAAAATAAGGGACAAGCAATAAGAATTCATCATCATTTAATTGTTAGCGGAGATATTGCAAGAGATCAATTAGAAAGTATGTGGAAAAAAGGAAGATGTAACACGTACAGATTGCAAGAAAATGACTTTGGATTTGAAGGAATAGCAAGATATATAGTTAAAGAGCCTTTAGGAAATAAAAGATATTCTGCGTCTAGAAATTTGAAAAAGCCTAAAGTAGAAATAAATGATTCTAAGTATAACAGAAGAAAAGTTTATGCTTTGGCAATGTCACAGGGTGGATTAGAGCTAGAGAATGAATATAAAGATTATAAGATAGTTGAATTTAAAAGTTATGTAAATGAAGAACTAGGAGCTATTTACATAAACGCAAAAATGAAGAGGCGGGAGTGAATAAAGTAATTTATTAAGATTACATAAGTAATCGTATAACATTACATAAAATTATGGAAAAGAAATATTTAGAACACATAGTAAGCCTAGAAGAATTAAAAGCGAACCATTATAGAGTATTACTTTTATTAAATACAGATAAATTTACACAAGCAGAAATAAGTAGAAAATTAAATATTAAAAAGCAAAATGTAAATAGAATATTTAAAACTTTAATAGAGTATGGACTAATAGAAGAGGTCGAAACTATTGGAAGAAATAAATATTTTAAAGCTATAGATCCTAAGAAAATAAATCTTAATATACCAGGACAATTAAAATTTGTTTAGGAGGTCCAAAAATGTGGGCAAGAGTTATAAAAGAAGAATGTACTCCAGGAAACTCCAGGATTTATAAACTAGGAGAAATGCTAATACTTAAAGAAAGTGCATTAGAACATTTTTATACTCTATACACCAGGGATAAAGATGGACAAAGCATAATTGACTTAATAAAGAAAGAATGTGTAGAGATTATACCTTAAGGGGGTGAGAATGATGTTAAAGAAAATTTTAAAAGAATTTTTTTGCAAGCATGAATATGAGAGTTTTATTTTAAAAGAACCTTTTTACATAACAAATTCGGAAGGAGTTTTTACGAAGTGTAAAAAGTGCGGAAAAATTAAGAGAGGAGTGTGGAAGTAGTGGAAAATAAATTAAGCGAAGCTGAAGAAGCTTTTATAGAAAAGATAACAGAACATTTAGATAGAACCACAGAAGAAGTTAAAGAAGCTTTGGGCCGAAACAGGCAACAGAGAAAACAGTACATAAAAGATCAAGAGAAAAAAAGAAGAGCTATTAGGAATTTAACTCCAATACAAGTAGATATCATGAAAGAAGCTATTAATAGAGAAAAAGAAAAAATGGAGAGATGGGTAGCAGACAATACTATGAGTTTCTACAGCTCAGTCAACTCAGTTCTATATAGTGATTTTAACTTTACTGGAGAGCAGACAACAATATTATGGGACAAGGTAGAAACAATACTAGATGAAGATAAAGAAGCTAGAAAAGAATTTAGTCAAATAGATGAAGAGGAGTGGAGAAGAATGGAACAAAAAGTAAATGAGTTCATTAAAAAAGAACTAGCAGCAGGAGCAAAACAAAAAGAGATAGTTGAGAAACTTAAAAAGGAGTTTCCGAAGTTATCAACCTCCATGAGAGTTAATGCAGTTAAGGAAGTTAAAGAAAACTGGAATAAAGAAAAGAAGTTAGAAGGGAAATCATCAGAGCAGATCATAGTAGATGAATTTGAAAAAAGACAAGTCAAAGCTGATGAAGAAATTAAAGCTATTAATAAAGAAGAAGTGAAAGAAGGAATGATTAAACAGACTTGTGAAGGCATAGAAATACATACCTTAAGCATAGCAGAACAATTAAAACGTAAATTAAATATAAAAGCAAGTGAAGAGGAAAAAGTAAAAGAGGAGCTTAAAGAGTTAGAGAAACTTATTGCTACTAAGAAAGAGAAAATTAATAAAATCCAAGAAGATATGGCTAGAATGGAAGAAGCTTTTGCTATATTAGAACCAATTAATATTTAAATAAAGAGTGGTTCGTTAAGTGTCTATTTAACGAACCTTCTCTAAAATTTGTAAAGTAGGTAGAGAGAAATGGCAAGGACTAGAAAGCTAGATGAAAATAAACACACTATAATTTTAGAAGATTTAAATTTTAGATGGGAAGATAAGACTATCGAAAGAATAATAAAACTATGGAAATGCGGAGTGGGTTTAAAAGAAATAACCAGGATATCTAAAAGGCAAGGAGATGAAGTATTTCTCTTATTATTACATCTAGCAAGAGAAGGAAAAATAACCAAGAGAGAAGGACACATATGGGGGATATGGGAGTAAGGCTTGATTTTAATATGCTTTATGGCCAAGAAAAACACATTAAATTACCTTATAGGCAAATGGTAGTTATATTAGAAGCTTTACATAACTTTAAGGATTCTATAGAAAATAATATGCCAGAAGATAATGTGATTGGAGAATTAAGATTTAAAGATAAGTTAGAAGAGGTAAATTACCTTATAGAAGTTTTAGAAACTGGAGCAGAATATAACTTTCACAGAAGGTTAGATAAATGCAAGATAAAAAGAATAAAAGAAGATGATGCTGGAATGGATGCATTAAGTGCTAGTGTTGTCTTAAAAGAAGAGAAAAAGTAAAGGAGTGTTGAGAAAGATGAAAGATACAAGAGTATGTAAATTATGTGGAAAAGTAATAAAAGATGATTATGCAAGAATAGTTTGTCCGGTAGGATTTGAATTATTAAATTTTTGCATGGAGCATGAAGGTGATAAAAGACTAGATGAAATAGTTAATGCTAAAAAGAAAGAACTAGAAGAAAAATCTACTGAAGAATTTTATCATGTAGATTCATGTGTATGCGATTATGGGATATATAACATAGATGGAAAATTAGAATTAGTTTTAAGCCAAAGAAAAAACGCTGAAGACATATGCAGGATAATGAATGAAGACTATAGGAGCCAGGAGCCTATAAGAAATATTAAATGTTATATGAAGTTTTATGAATTTAATAGAACTGAATATTATGCATTAATAGGAGCTAATACATTAGAAGAGGCGATTGAACTTTATAAAGCTGTAGTAGCTGATATAGAAGATAAAGATAATATAGAAGAGTTAGTTGATATTTTAGGGGTAGAGGAAGCTAAAGAAAAATATTGTAAGGTTCTATCAGAAGAGGTAACAGATCCTAAAAGTGAAATTGAAAAAACATTTTATCAAAAAGCAGAGTGTAAATCATATGTGTTTTTACTTGATAACTGTCTTTTATAAATAAGTTTGGAGGAATATAGAATGAGTGATTTTTCAGTTGTGGAATTTCAAAAAGAATATCCAGTTTTGAATTTTAAATTAAGTAAAAATGAAAAAGATTATGAAAGAGGAATCATTGCTATTCATGTAGCAGAACTAGACAAAGGATTTATAGTAAAAAAAATTAATAAGACAACTTCAAAAGGAACTAAGGTTACATACAAATTTGCTAAAGATGAAGAAGAAGCTAACAATTATGTTATTAAGGTTAATAAAATGATAGATGAATTTGAAGAAAAATTTAATACACATTTGGGATTTAAATTAGGAGCACCAGTTAGAGTGGATAATCTTCAGAAAGGTAAAGGATATTAGGAGCTTAATGATATGGAAGAAGTAATAGAAGCTGTAAAAGAAGATCTTAGAGAATGCCTTGAAGTTTTAAAGAATGAAAAGATAACTGTAGAGCATATAAAGTTTTTAGGTAAAGTATGTAGCTATTATGGATATACAATAGAAGATCTAGAGAAAAGACTTATTCTACGTGAAGGTGATAAAGAAAGGATGGGACTATGAGTAAACTATTTTTAAAGTTAAGTTATAAGAATGCGTGTATATTAAAGCATGCATTAAGAGATAAAATTGCTTCTAAACAAAGAAAGGTTGATTATTTAAAAACTTATAATCATGAATTGGACAAGAAGATTATAGCAGAGTGGGAAAAAGAAATAGAAGAAGAGCAGAGAGTTTTAGCGACTATAATAGAAGAAATAGAAAGAACTTTTGTGAAGAAGAGAAATAAAAACAATGAGAAATTATAAATATGCTATAAGAGAACTTTATTTAAATGGAAAAAGCGCTGAAGAAATAGAAGCAGCAATAATTCTTGGGTGTGGAGGGAATGCATCTATAACCAAAGAGGATAAAGAATATATACACAATAAAGTTAAAACTACGCTTGCAGAGTTTGAGAGGGGAAATACTAATGAGCATTAGTAAAAGCAGAAAAGAAAGCTTCTTTGTTAGAATCGACTTAAGATCAATAACTGCACAGGAGCTATTTAATGAAGAATCTGTTTTTAATTGTGAAGAGGTAATTGTATTACAAGTAATGTATTGTACTAATGATGTTGTTATAGCAGAGATAATACGAAAAGAAGATTACTTAGGAGAATGTTATTATCACGAAGGTGAAAAAGTGGAGGTTTATAAAAATGAAAGTAATATGTGATGCATGTAAAGAAGAATTTGAAGTAAAGCAGCAAATAGAAAAAGTAGAGAAAGACATAAGAAGAGTATATTTTATATGCCCTTCTTGTGGACAAAAATACATAGCGTATTACTTAAGCAATAGAATAGAAAATATGCAGAAGAGGACTAATAAGCTATTAGAAAAGTGGAAGACAACGCCAGGGACTAACGAGAAAAATAAAGAGAGGTATGATAAGTGGCTTAAGTCTAAAGAAGAAACTAAAGCGGAGATGCAAAGACTTAAAGAAAAATATAAGGAAGTGAAATAAATGAGAACTATAAAGTTTAGAGGAAAATCTATAGAAACAAATGAATGGGTACATGGTTTTTATTATGAAGTACCAGCACCATTAAAATGTGTAGGAAAAAGGGAAGAACCAAAGGGATACATAATAAAAGAAAGACCTAACACAGTAAATGATTGGGGAATGCCAATACAAATGGTAGCTATAGAAGTAGCTAGAAATACTATATGTAGATATACAGGATTAAAAGATTGCAATGGTAAAGAGGTATATGAAAGTGACATAATAGAGAGTCCGCTTTGGGAAGATGAACCATATGAAATTGTATTTAAAGATTATGCATTTAAAGCAAGAGATATTAGAAAGAAAATTATACATGGTAGTGATTTGTTTTTTGATATAGATGATTTGTTGAGTAGTTGTGCTGGAGAAACGTTTAAAGTTATAGGAGATATATATGATAATCCAGAATTGATAGGAGGAAAATAGATGTTATATGGAGCATTAATAGGATTAGGAACAGCATGGGTATTAAGTATATTTGGTTTTAATACAATGGCAATAGAAGCAGCTAAACAATTTGGATTTACAATAGATAATAATACATACTATGTTCTGTTCATTTTAATTGGAGCTATAGGTGGAGCATTTAAAGGAGAGAAGGATGAATAAATACTTTTTAATAACTTTAGTGCTTTTGAGTGTAGCAGGAGTGCTAAATGCAATAAATACTATTTTATATCTAAAAGAAAGAAGCTTCAAAATATATTGCGAACATAAAGAGAGGGAAGAAAATGGAGTAAGAAGAAATATAAAAAGAATGACTGAAGTTCTTGATCTCATAGAAACCTTAATACAGCTAGAAAAAAGAGGAGAAAGTCATTCGAGAGATTATATTCAAGATAGAGTTTATAGGATATTTTTCGATAAAGAAAAAAGTGATGATTGAAATATTAAAAATAATAGGAGGGATAGTATGTATTATTTAGATAATGGGATAAAGAAATTAGAACAGAAAAATTTGTTTAAAAGATTTTTTTGTAAACATGAATTTATAGATAGAAGTATTTGTAGCGAAAGTGGACTACTTAGAATAAGTGGAGATGATAGGATAGTGCTTTGTAAATATTGCGGGAAAGTAAAGGGTATATATTCAAAGGAGTAGAAATAGGATCAGATGTTGTTGAGGAAAGATTGGAGAGAAAAATAAATGATTATAGCATTAATGGGATTAATAATACTTATATTACTAGCTATGTTAAGTAAAGAAAAAAATAAAAATAATTTTGTAGAAGAGAACCAGGTTAGAAATATTATTGAACACTTTAAAAGAGAGAACTATTTAAAACAAGAAATAGTATTATCTGAAGAAGAAGAGGAGTATTTAAAAGAAGAAATGCTGTATGCATATAAGTATAAAAATATGAGGACTGTTAATAAGTTAGAGAGATATTATAAAGAGCTAGAAGCAAAACTATTTAAAGATAAATTAGATAGGGTATTTAAAGAAGTTAAAAAGACATTATAGTTTAGGGGGAAGAGGATGTTTGATAAGAATAAAGAAGAGATAAAAGAAGTAGAAAATATATTAAAAGGGTATGGAGAGCTAGTAGAAGATATAGAACTTATAAAAGATAAGATAGAAGAATTAGAAGATGAATACCAGGGGTGTGGAGCTATAGGATATGATGAAACCACAGCTGCTACAAATAAGTTTAACTCAACAGTTGAGAATGAAGTTGTAGCTAAAGAGAAGAGGATTAAAGAATTAAATGTAAGGCTTGTTGAATTAAAGAGATTAAAGAAGAGGATAGATAAGGCTGTAAATTCTCTTAAGGGAGTAGATAAAGAGGTTATAGAATTAAAATATATAAATAAAAGGCTAATAGGTTGGAAAGAGATAGCCTATACAGTGGACTACAGCGAGAGCCATTGCAGGAAGAGGATAAAGACTAGAGCGTTAAAACATATGGTTAAGTTTATACTTTATTAAAGTGTCCCGCTTTTGTACCGTTTTTGTACCGACATTGTACCGTTTAAGTGTGTTAATATAATAACATGGAACGTGGTCGATAGATCATATAATTAAACCATTACTTCCCTGATGTTTAAAAAATACTTTCAAGCAAGGTGTAAAAGCCTTGCTAATATGGAAGGTCTCCAGTTGGGTGTGCAAAAGATGGTTCGAATCCATTGCCTTCCACATTTTATTATCTCATAAGCTCTCGATACCTTTAAATCATGAGAAAACAGGATTAAATTCCTGCTTTTTTTGGAAAGTTACTCAAGTTGGTTAAGAGGACAGATTGCTAATCTGTTAGTAGACTTTATGTCTAGCAAGAGTTCGAATCTCTTACTTTCCGCCACTTATATTTTTTATTCTCTTTGGATAATGGTATAGCTTATAGTTAATAGGGATTAAACTTAAATGATTGATGTGTCATAAAAGAATTTGGATTTTAAAATCTGAATTCTTTTTTATTTTAGGAGTGATTACATGGAGAAGTTAGTAAGTGAAGCTATTCCTTTTAAAACTTTTAAAGAACGGATAAGAATTGTTAAAGAGATTGAAAAGAAAGATAAAAATGCAATGATAACGCTAGATAAAAAATGGTAATTGTTCAGTATAGTAATAGGAATTAAATGTAAAATAATTGTATGTTTATGCAATTATAAGTTGATTTATTAATAATTATACAGAATATTATACAAAAAATTAAAAAAGCGAAGTTGTAAATAATAAAAGAAGTTATTTAAAGTAAGTTATACCAATGCTTTAAATAACTTTTTATTTATGTATAAATACTTCGTTTAAACTTTATTTAGCGAAGTTGTTTAATTTGTTTTGCGAAATTAATTGGAAATTAAGTGAGGTGATATAAATGAGTAAAAATTCTAATTGGATTGAATTAAGAGATACTCTTAGAAAGGGTGCTAATATAGTTGATGAATTATTAGAGTTAGAAAAAAGAGAAGAAGCTGGAGAAAACGTTGAAGAAGAGTGTGAAGCACTTATGGGAAGATTTATGTTTGTTTTTATAAAGTTAAATGGAATAGCAGAAAAACTTTAAGAAGGTGATTTTATGAATGATAAAACTTTAAAATTTAAAATTGAAAGTGAAGGCTTAGAAAAAATTAGAGAAGCTACTAAAGAAATAAAGAATGATCTTGAAGAAATTAATAAGTGTTTTAAAAATAGATGTGAATATGAAGTTGTAACTAAAGAACAATTTATAAAAGAGTTTATATGTTCTAATGAATATTTTCCTAATAATATTGTAGAAGAAAGATGGAATAAAATTAGCAAAGGCTTTAATTTTGTTATTAGAGCAGGCAAACATCTTTATGATGTAGAGTGTTTTAATAATAAAATTTTAGGAATTTAAAATGAATATTAGATTCAAAAGATATATTGGAGATCATGAAACAAATAAGTTTTATAAAACTTATAAGTGGAAGCAAAAGAGAAAAGAAATATTAAAGAGAGATAATTATGAATGCCAAAGGTGTAAAGAGCAAGGAAAGTTTTCACCTGGTCAATGTGTTCATCATATTAAAGAATTAAAATTAAATCCAGCACTTGCATTCGCTAATGATAATCTAATTACTTTATGTAATAGATGTCACAATGCTATACATGATAAGCATTTTAAGAATAAAACATCAAACTCTAAAAACAAAATATTTGAAGAACGTTGGTGATTTATATAGCCCCCCCCTTCAAAAAAATCGCCTTTTTTATAAGGCCTGTCGGTCGGTGGGTAGCTAGTGCCAGAAGAGAAAAAGTGAAAACTCGCATGAGGGGGGTGCACCCCTAGAAGAAAAAGGGTGCATATCATATTTATTTTTTAAAAATGGAGGTGGTGAGATTGAATGAAAGACAAAAATTAGCGTTGAGCGAAAAGGCGCATAAGGACTATGTTGCAGGTATGAAATACAAAGACATAGCTGAGAAATATGATGTTTCAATTAACACAGTTAAAAGTTGGAAAGCAAGATATGCATGGACTAGAAATAATGCACACAAAAAGGGTGCAAATTCTAAAAGGGTGCAAGAATTGGAAAATGAAAAATTTAAGGGTATAAAACAAGATCTACTAAAACAATTAGAAGAAAAAGGAATTTTCGGCAAGCACTATGAAGACTTAATAAATGATTATATGGCTCTTTGGAATATAAAAAATAGATTAATTGAAGATATTGATATTCGAGGAGTTTCTGTAGCTTGGAATAATGGAAAGCAAGAAGGCATGAAAAAAAATGATAGCATTCCAGAATTGAATAAGACAAGCGCACAAATGCTTAAGATTTTAAATGAGTTAGGATTGAAACCTTCTTCTAAGGGTGACGATTTTGACGATTTATAATAAGTATATTGATGAATATATAGAACTTATTGAAAGTGGAGAAGTTGAAGCTTGTGAAAATGTTAAAAAGAGTATAAATCTAGTTAAAGAAAAATTATCGCAAAAAGATGTTTGGATTGATGATGAAAAAATAGATTTAGCTATAACCAAGATTGAGGAGTATTTTAAATACAAATTATTACCTTGGGAAAAATATATAGTTGGTTTAGTACATTGCTACTATGAAGATGGAACTTTAGTTTTTACCAGTTTTTTAATTGAAATGGGTAGAGGAAATGGTAAGAATGGTTTTATATCTGGACTTGCCTGGTACTTTACTACTAGTTTCCACGGTTTGCAAAAATACAATGTTGATATAATAGCCAACTCTGAAGAACAGGCTATGACCTCCTTTGAAGATGTGTACGAAACTATAGATGATAATCCTAAATTGAAAAAAGCATTTTATTATACAAAAGAAAAAATAGTTTTTAAGAAGACAAGATCTTATATAAGGTATAGAACTTCCAATGCTAAAACTAAAGATGGTTTAAGACCAGCTTGCATAATTTTCGATGAAATACATGAGTATGAAGATTATGACAATATAAATGTTTTTAAAACGGCTTTAGGTAAGAAAAAACATTCCAGAATTTTTATGATCACCACTAATGGAAATGTAAGAGGTGGCGTGCTTGATGATTATTTAAAAATATCTGAAGCTATATTGAGTGGTGAAAATAAGACGACTAGAATGTACCCATTTTTATGTTCTTTGGATAATGATGAAGAAGTACATAATAAAAAAATGTGGGAAAAGGCAAATCCTTCTTTAAGATATTTTAAAGATTTGCAATTAGAAATGGAAGAAGAATACGCTGATATGGAATACCAACCACAAACAGCATTAGCTTTTATGGCTAAAAGAATGAATAGACCAGCCCAAGACAGTTATACATTAGTAGTTGAATATGAAAAATTACTAAAAACTGACCAGGAGATTCCTAATCTAGCTGGTTGTTCTTGTATGGGTGGAGTTGACTATGCAAGTATAAGAGATTTTGTTGGATGCGGATTACTTTTTAAATATGGGGAAAAGAGGATATGGCTACATCATACTTTTATATGCCATAAATCTTTAAATATACCAGGAAGAAAATTTAAGTTTAATATTGAATTAGCAAAGGAAATGGGACTTTGTACAATTATAAAAGAAGATACAATAAACCCCAAATACATAGTTGAATGGTTCCTGGATAAAGCTAATACTTACAATATACTTGATATAAAAGCTGATAGATTTAGAAAATCCCTTTTAGCCAGCGCTTTTGCTGAAGCAGGACTTCCACTACATGATGTTGGGAATGGGTATATTACACATAATAAATTAGCTCCATTGATAGAAAGGTTATTCGCTGAAGAAAACATAATCTTTGGAAATGATCCCATGATGCGTTGGTATACCAATAATGTTTATGTAGATACAGATCCTAAAGAAAATAAAAGTTATAAGAAGATAGAGCCACGGTTAAGAAAAACTGATGGCTTTTTTGCGTTTCTACATGCCATGACGGCTGATGAAGAAATACCGCAGTCTGAACAATCTGAAATTGTAAATTATGGTTGTTACTCTTATTAGAAAGGAGGTATATATGGGAATTAGATCTTTTTTTGAAAAAATGTTTAAGAAAGATATGGAAGGTAGTTCAGGTGCTATGAGTAGCGATACTGAAGCATCTATTATTTATAAAGAATTTGCGATACAGAGTTGCATATCTATTATAACTAATGCTCTTGTATTAGCAGAATTCGAAACATATGAAGAAGGTAAATTTGTTAAAAAAAATAATTATTATCTTTTTAATATAGAACCTAATAAAAATCAAAATGCTACAGAGTTTTGGATGGAAGTTATATCAAAACTCATTTACAAAAATGAGTGTTTAATAGTGCAAATTGAAGATGAATTATTTGTTGCAGATACTTTCTACCACACGGAGTATCTCTACTATGAAGATACTTATAAAGATTTAATAATAAGAGGATTTCCGTTAAATCGAACATTAAAAGAAAGTGACGTAATCTACTTAAAACTTAACAATAAAAATATTAAAGAAGTAGTAGATAGTTTATATAAAGACTATAGCTCTGTTTTAGGTGTATCGATTTCTGCTGTAAAAAAAGCATTTGGAGAAAAAGGGATTTTGAAATTAGATAGTATGATTCCGCAGCAGGGTCCTAAAAAGGAAGCTTTTGAAAATTTAATGAATAAAGATTTTAAAAATTACTTTTCAAAAACTAATGCTGTTTTACCACTTCAAAATGGATTTGACTATATTCCTGGTAAAAAGGATGGGAATATAAAAAACAGTAGAGATGTTAGAGCGAATATTGATGATGTTATAGACTTTGTTGCAGCTGGATTTCATGTTCCAGCTGGTGTTATAAAAGGAAATATAGCAGGAGTGGAAGGTCAGACAGACAATTTTTTAATGTTCTGCATAAATCCAATCTCAAAATTAATTACAACAGAATTTAATAGAAAGATTTACGGAAGAGAAGAATTTAAAAAGCGTTCTTATGTAAAGATGAATACTCAAAGAATCAGAGATGTAAATATTTCAGACATGTCAAAAGCTGCGGATCTATTGTTTAGAATAGGAGTAAATTCAATAGATGATAATTTGGAGATGTTAGGAAAAGAAAGATTAAATGAAAAATGGTCAGAAAGACATTATGTTACTAAAAATTATCAATCAGTAGTTGACTTGGAAGGGGGTGATAAAAATGGAACAAAGAACAGTTAGTTTAGAATTCAGAAGTACAAATTTAGAGACAAGACAAATAGAAGGATATGCTGCTATTTTCAGTGATGAATACACTAAGTTAAGAGATAGATGGGGAGATTCTTTTTTTGAAAAAGTATCTCGTGGAGCTTTCCTTAAAACATTAGCTGATAAGTCTAGAGATAAGTTTATGCTTATCAATCATGACTGGAATAAAGTTGTAGGTAGAACTAATTCTAATTTACAACTAGAAGAGGATGATAAAGGACTTAGATTTACATTAGAAATACCAAATACATCTGATGGAAATGACTTATTAGAAAATGTAAGACTTGGATTAATAAAGGGATGCTCTTTTGGATTCAACATTATAAATCAGAAAACTAGATGGGATGATGAATGGAATTTCTATAGAGATATAACAGAAGTAGATTTATTTGAAGTTACAGCAACACCTATACCAGCTTATTCTGATACAGAAATAAACTGTCGTTCAGAGCAACTATCCAATATTTCTATAAAGGAAATGAGGGAAAAAGCTAAAGGCGAAGATGATTTGATACAGAAAGATGATAAAAAAAATAATAATGAACTTAGAAGTGCTGAAATTTTTTCGGCATTTTTAAATGGTTTTAAATAGAAAGGAAGAATTACATGCCAATAAGAAATTTAGATAAAACAGTAGACATAAATGAGATAAGAAATAATGTTAGCGAAGCTATTAAAAATGATGATAAAGAAGCTGCTACAGAAGCTTTAGTCAGAATGGCTGAAGGAATACAAGAAAACATCTTAAAAGAAGCTAGGCAAGAGGCTAGATCTATGATAGATACACAAGTTAATGATAGAAGTGTATTGAATAAAAGAGGTTTAAATGTTTTAACTACAGAAGAAAGAAGTTACTACGGAAAGGTAATTGAAAAAAGAGGGTTCACAGATTTAGATGTAACTTTACCTAAAACTGTTTTCGATAGGGTTTTTGAAGATCTAGAACAAAACCATCTTTTGTTAAGTAAAATAAAATTTGAAAACACAACTGCTGTAACAGAATGGATAATAAGAACAACAGAATGCGAAGCGGCATGGTGGGGAACATTAACAGATGGAATAAAAAAAGAACTATCTCATGCCTTTGGAAAAGTAAAAACAGACACTTATAAATTATCTGCTTTTATGCCAGTAGCAAAAGCTATGTTAGATTTAGGACCAGAATGGTTAGATAGATATGTAAGAACTGTCCTAAGCGAATCAATCTCTTTAGCGTTAGAAGCTGCGATAATAAATGGAGATGGAAAAGATAAACCGATAGGAATGTTAAAAGATTTAAAAGGAGCTGTTATCGAAGGAGTTTATCCAGATAAAAAAGCTACTCCACTTGAAGATTTAACTCCATTAACACTAGGTACTAAAGTTATGGCTCCTTTAACTAAAGGTGGTAAAAGAGCAGTGCCTAGTGTTTTAATTTTAGTAAATCCATTAGATTATTGGGCTAAAATGTTTGCAGCAACAACAGTATTAAATAGTCAAGGGACATACATATACGGTGTGTTACCAATCCCTGGAGATATAATTCAATCAACTGCTGTACCTCAAGGAAAATTAATTGCAGGTATGGGAAAAGATTATTTTGCTGGAATAGGCTCTACACAAAAAATAGAATTTTCAGATGAATATAAATTCCTAGAGGATGAAAGAACTTATTTAGCTAAACAATATGCAACTGGAAAACCACAAGACAATGATTCATTCCTTGTTTTTGATATTTCAAATTTAAATACAGAATCACCTAAAAGTACAAAGAGTAAATAATGCTTGAAGAATTAAAGGAAAATCTACAAATAAGCGGAAATGATGAAGATAATATACTTGAAGGATATTTAAATTCATCGAGAGAATATTTGAATTATATAGCTGGTGTTGATATAGATTTTAAAAGTAGTTCTTTTGCTAAAGAGCTACTTTTAGAAAGATGTAGATATCAATATAATAATGCTGTAGAATACTTTGAAATTAACTTCAAAGTAGATTTAATGAAATTACAACTTATGTTTTTGGGTGATGTAGATGTATAATCATTTGATATATGAAAAGGCTAAAAAAAAGAGGAATCAATTATTAAAAACTTATCATAAAAAAATAGTTATAGAAAAGTTTTCTGGTTCAAAGCCAAATGAAAATGGGTTTCCAGAAGAGGAATGGGAATTCTTTTGTAATATCTGGTGTAATTTTAGAAATGTAAGTGGTAAAGAATTTATTTCAGCTAAAGCAGAAAATAGTGAGAATATTGTTACATTTACATTTAGATATTTTAAGAAAATTAATGAAATGTTAAATCCAGGAGCAAGTAAAAAATTTAGAATTTTATACAATGAAAACTATTATAATATTATTTTTATATCAGATTTTAATGATGAACATAATGAGGTAGATATAAAAGCTAAAATAATTTCATAAAAATTAACTTTATGTTAAAATAATGGCATAAAGGAGAGTGGTTAACTTATGAAAAAAAGTGCTTTTATATTAGGCCTTATTGGTGGAATTTTAGGAATAATATCTTGTGGAATGCTACTTGTAATAGCATTAAATATGAAAGTTACAAATGTACATGCTGATAGTGTATTAATATTTAGTATTTTAGGATTATTAGCAAGTATAGCTGGATTAGTTGGTGCTTGTATAGTAACTAATAAATCTAAATTAGCTGGTATACTAATGTTAATAGGAACTGTTTTAAATGTATTAGCAGCATTTAACTCTATTGGAGCAGATAGTCCTATTAATTTTATAGCTGATTTAATTGTAGCTATATTATTCTTAATAGCTGGAATATTTGCATTAAAAAAATAAATTTAATTTTAAGAGAACTTATTTAATTATAAGTTCTCTTTTTATTTTGGAGAAAGATATGGCCACTCTAGAAATTGAAGGATTTGAGGAATTTGAAAAATTAATAAATGAAGATATGGTTTTGGATGAATCTACAAAGAGAAGAGCTCTTAGAAGAGGAATTAAACTTATAGGAAAATCTATAGAAAATAATTCTCCTATAGGACCTAGCGGAAGGCTTTCTAAAATAAAAATTAGAATGAAGAATACTGGACTAGCCACAGAAGCTACAGCATCATCTAGCGCATTTTACGATTTGTTCCAAAATTTTGGAACGAGTGAACAAAAAGCTCATGTTGGATATTTCGATAGGGCAGTAGAAGATAGTGAAGATAAAGCTATAGAAGCTGTATCGGAAGAAATCTTTAAAAAAATGAGGTGATTTAAATAAATATAAAAAGTTTTTTATTTAGCATCTTAAATTCTGATAAGATTTTAAATTTAACTGGAGATAAAAAAGTACATTTTCTACACGCAAAAAATCCTATAACACCTTATGTTGAGTATGAGGTTATATCTGAAAGAGGAGCATATTCTTCTGAAGGAGCTGAAAAATACACTAATTATTTAATACAAGTAGATATTTTTTCTAAAACTGATTATACGGATTTGGAAGAAATAATAAAAAAAGAATTAATTAAAAATGGTTTTAATAGAGAGCAAGGGGCTGATCTCTATGAGGATAAAACTGAACTATTTCATAAGGCAATGAGATTTAATATTTCATTGCCTTTTTAATTTAAAAAAGAAAGGAATGATTTTTAATGGTTGCAAAACAAAAAATAGTACCTACAGTTAATATAAGTGAATGTTATGTTGCAAAATTGCTTAGTGAAGATGGAGAAATAACATATGATAAACCACGTTACTTAGAAGGGATAAAGCAACTTACTATTAAGCCTAAACAAAACAGTGATCCGTACTATCATGAAGGAAGAAAGGTTTTAGAAGAAAAAACTCTACAAGATGTTAATGTTGCAATAAATATAACAGATTTATCCAATGAAGATGAATGTTATGTAATGGGACATACCTTAGCTGCTGAAGGTGGTGTTATAAGGAATGATAATGATATAGCTCCAGTTGTTGCTATTCTGTATAAAGCAGAAAAAGCTGAAGGAATAAGTAGATATGGAATACTATATGCTGGTACTTTTGGATTATCAGATGAAGATACAAAAGCTAAAGAAGGAAAAGCGAATTTCCAATTTAAAAAAATACAAGCGAGTTTTAGAGCACTAAAAAATGGGTTATGGAATTACAAAGTCGATTCAGATTCTCCAGGTGTAACTCAAGAGTTTTTAAGCAAATTTTTTGAAAAAGTAACTATTCCTACAAAGAAAACAGAATTACCACTTTCTAAATAAAGGAGAAGAAAATCTAAATGGAATTATTATTAAAAGATGAAAAATTAAAGTTTAAAATGACAAATAGAAGTTATGCTAAAATTGATGATAATTATGGAAATGCAGGGAGTGTAATTAATTCAGTTTGGTTCGGTTTGAAAGTGTATGAAGATGAAGCACTTAAGCCAGAATCTTTTGGTTTAGACGGCTGTACTAACAATGCACTAAAGATTCTAAGTGCTACATGCATTACAAGAGAACTAACCGTAGAAGAGTTAATGGAAAAATTAACACCTGAACAAATGGTTCGAGAAGTGGTGTTATTAGCGAGTGATATTTATATAGATTATATGGGATTTAAAAAAGCAGATCCTGAAGATTCAAAAAAAAAATAAAAAATATTAATGAAATAAATTTACTTAAAGAGCCCTTTGATTTTAAAGAGCTCTTTTTAATTTCAAAATTAGAATTAAATTTTTCTAGAGAAGATTTTCTAGAGAGTACATTTAAAGAAATAACAGAATTATTAATACATTTAAATGCGCTTAAAGAAGAAAATGAAAATTATGTTGAAGAAAATGTAAACATAGAAGAGATACCTTTCTTATAACTCTAGAAGAAAGGAGGAAAATGAGTGATCTAGAGAAACGAATAACAGCTAAAATGGTGCTAGATGATAGTGGATATTCAGCGACTTTAAAAGGGATAAATGCAACTTTAAAGGAAAATAAAAGTGAATTAAAAGCTGCTACATCTGGATTAGAAGCTTTTGGGAGAAGTACCGCTAATATTGAAAGAGTGCAAAAAGCATTCCAGGAACAATTAGAAACTCAATCTAAAAAAGTACAATTATACAAAGATAGTATAAAAAAGGCTACAGATACATTAAATAAAAATGTAGCTGCGAGAGAAAGGCTAACTAAGAGTATATCGCAAGAAGAAGAAAAACTAGAAGCTCTAAAAAGACAATACGGAGAAAATAATGTAGCTGTAGAAAAAGTCGATTCTAAATTAGAAAAATTGCGACAACAATTAGAAAGAACAGAAAACTCTATAGAAAATAATTCTAAAAGAATACAATCTTATTCTACACAGCTTAATAGATGCGAAGATGAATTAAATAGAGTTACTGTGGCATCAAATAAATTTAACGAGGAATTATTAATTGCAAGAGGTATAAAATCTACTACTCAAAAAATAAACGATGCAAGTGATAGTTTTAAAAAATTTGGTGCTGGAGCAGTAGCGTTAGGTGGGAAGTTAACTAGCGATGTTACATTACCACTTGGAATAGTTGCTGGAGCAGTAGGAGTAGTTGGAACTGAATTTGAATCTAAAATGTCTAGAGTAAAAGCAATTTCTGGGGCAACTGCAGAAGAATTTAAAAAACTTGAAGAGCAGGCACTTGATTTAGGAAAATCAACTGCATTCTCTGCAAGTCAATGTGCAGATGGTATGGAAAATTTATCTTCAGCAGGTTTTACAGTGAGCCAAACTATGGAAGCTATGCCAGGACTTTTAGATTTAGCAGCAAGTAGTGGAGAGGATTTAGCGATAAGTTCTGACATTGCTGCAAGTACACTTAGAGGATTCGGAATGGAAGCTAGTGAAGCTGGAAAGGTAGCTGATATATTGGCTAAAAATGCAGCTGAAACAAATGCGGCAGTAGTAGATACTGGTGAGGCTATGAAATATGTTGCTCCGAATGCACATGCAGCTGGATTAAAAATATATGAAGTTACAGCGGCTATAGGAAAACTAGCTGATGCAGGTATTAAGGGTAGCCAGGCAGGAACTACGCTAAGAACAGCTTTGGTTAGACTAGCAAAGCCAGCAGATCCTGCAGCTACAGCAATGGAAAGAATAGGTTTTAATGCGTTTGATGCAAGCGGAAAAATGAAACCTTTATCTACTATAATTGGAGAACTGAATGAAAAAACTAAAGATTTAACTGAAGCGGAAAAACAAAAAACTATAGCTACTATATTTGGAACAGAAGCATTGTCTGGTATGACAGTATTAATGCAAACTGGTAAAGATGAACTAGACAATTTGACTGAAGAATTTAGGAATTGCGACGGAGCTGCTAAAGAAATGGCAGCTACTATGCAAGATAATACTAAAGCATCTATAGAGCAAGCTATGGGAGCTTTAGAAACAGCCGGTATTAAAACACTAAAAGCCGCAGCACCTATGATAAAAGAAGTTGCAGAGGTAGTGGGTAATTTAGCTGATAAATTTAGTGAATTAAGTCCAGAAACACAGGAATTTATAGTTAAAGCTGGTTTAGCAACTTTAGCAGCTGGCCCACTAACTAGTGGAATAGGACATCTTGCTTCTGGAGTTGGAGGCTTAATTAAAGTTGGTGGAAAGCTAGCTGGGGGGTTAGGATTAATAACTACAGGAGCAGAAGTTGCAACAACTGCCACAGCTGCTGTTGGAGCCGCAGCTGAAGGAACTGCATTAGCAACTGGAACAGCTGGTTTAGCTGCTAGTGGATTTGGAGCAACTTTAGCTGGTTTAGCTCTACCGATTGCTGGTACTGTAGCAGCAGTAGCGGCAGTTGGTTATGGAGCATATAAAACAGCCGAATATCTGAATGAAGATGCAACTCCAGCTGTAGATTTATTTGCAGATAAAGCAGTTTACTCTACTCAACAAGTAGCAACTGCACATGGCACAATGACAGCACAAGTTCAAACTGACACTATTAAAATTTCTAAGGCTACAAAAGATAATGTTCAAGCTTATTTAGATTTGGATAAAAAAGCGTCTAATAGTTTAATGGATTTAAGAATTAATTCTGATAAATTTACTAAAGAAGCTAAAGATAAAGTTATTAAAAATTTTGAGGAAATGAGTAAAAAATCTTCTAAATTTTCAGATGAACAAAAAAAATCTATGATAACTGATTTCAAAAATTTAGTTGTTAATACAGGGACATTAAGTAAAAAGAATAAAGATGAAATAATTAAACAGTATTCAACCATGGTTAATGCAACTAAGAATCTTTCAGCTAAACAGAAAATTCAACTCATTAAAGATTTTCAGGATACGCTTAACAAATCTACTGCTATTACTAAAAAACAATCTCAAGATTTGCAAAAACTTTATAAAGATATGTCAGATAAAATTAAGACTGGATTGGATAAAAAACGTGATGAAGATTTAAAAAGTCAAAAGAATTTTTTTGAAAAATCCAACGCTATAACAACGGCAGAAGAAGCTAAAATATTAAAAGACACTAAAGATTTTTGGAATGATAAAAAAACTGCTGTGGATGAACTACAGAAAAAAATTACTGACATAATAGAAAAAGCTTCAAATGAGCATAGGCAAATAACTAATGCGGAAGCTAAAACGATTGATGAAATTCAAAAAAAAATGAAAGAAAATGCAGTTAAAACACTTAGTGAAAATGAAGTTCAAGCAAAAGTTATTTTGGAGAGAATAAAAGATCATGATGCCAATATAACAGCAGAACAAGCAGCACAACATATACAAACTTTAAATAAAAGTAGAGATGATGCAATTAAAGCTGCAAATGAAGAATGTGATAAACGTATTGCAGAAATTATTAGAATGAAAGAAGAAACTAAAGTTATTAGCGAAGAACAGAAAAATAAACTTATAGAAGATGCACAAAAGCAAAGAGATGAAACTGTTAAAGCAGCCGAGGAAACTAGAAATCAAGCAGTTGAAAAAATAACAGCCATGAATAGTTCTATAGAACAAAATGTTGATACAACAACAGGAAATGTTTTATCACGATGGGAAAAATTTAAAAGATGGTGGAGTGGTTGGACTCCAGAAACAAAGGAATTAAGGATTAGAGAAACACATTATAGCGATGGTCGTGGTGGCATAGAAGAAAACTGGACTGGTAACTCTTATTTTAAAGGTGGATACACAACTTTACATGAAAGAGGATATGAACTTTATGATTTGCCTTCTGGAACAAAAATTTACAACCATGAATCTAGTGAAGCTATGGTATTAGAAACTGCTAGACAAACAGCACAAATAGTAGCGGAATCCATATTAAATAATGAGGAAGGCTCTAGCGGAGATATAGTAATCCCTATCTCTATAGCTGGAGAAGAAATAGATAGAATTATAGTTCCAAGAGTAAGCAATAAGTTAGCTCAAAATATAAGGAAAGGAAGGTGATAATATTTTAATAAATAATATTGGTATAGAAAATTTTCATGGCCAGATCTTAGAAGTTAATATTCAAAACTCTAAAATTTTGAATAAAAATGATATTGCTAATTTAAATTCTTTATATCCTGGATTTTTTAATAATGGTATAGGATTAAATGCTATTACAACAACATTATTAATAAATTCTAAAGATAAGAAAAAATATTATATAGATAAAAGCAATTTATTAAAATTAATGTTAAAACCTTTCTATTTATATTTTAGAGATAGAGATTTAAAGTTTTATTGTATATTACAAAATCAAATGGATCAGGCGAGTTTGAAACAAATACGAGGAAGGTTACAATTGCAAATTCTAGGATATAACGTAGAAGATATGCAAGTCGTAGAAGTTAATAGGTTAAGCAATAAAACTTTTAACGTTCCTGGTAATTCTAATGTACCAGCTATAGTAGAAATTACTCCAAGTATAGATTTAGTAGATTTAAGATTAGATGGTTTGGCCACTGATCCTATAATAATTAAAAATCTACATGCAAATAAAAAAATAATAATAGATGGTAAAGAGGGAACTGTCATAGAAGAAGGTATTAATAAATTTAAAGATACCGACTTATGGGAGTTTCCTTTTTTAGTACCAGGAGTTAATAATATAACTCTTAGTAAAAATTCTTGTAATGTGGCCATAAAATATGAGCCACGATATTTATAAGAAGGAGGAAATAATATGTCTAGTATAACAACAATGGTTAGTAATCCAGATGAAAAAGTTACTTCAATGAAAATAGATTCTACAGGCTTTGAACTAAAAGAACTATGTTTCAAACATGCAGATATAAACTCATTAAAAGTATCTAAAACATCTATAGAAAAGTTAGATGTAAGTAAATGTGAAGAACTTCAAGAAATTATAGCTATGATGGGAAATAAATTAAATGAAGCTATTGAGGCTATAAACATACTGAAGTCAGAAAATGAAGTTTTAAAAAGTAAGAACCTGTCCACTAATTCTAATGATAAATACCAAACTATAAAAGTTGGTCAATTAACAAAAGAAGAAATGCTTAGATTTAACTTAGGGTCTTATGAAAAATAAAAAAAGAAAGAAGGAATATAGAATGGCAGAATTAAAAAATTCAATTTCATCTGTAGTGGCTACAACAGTAGCATCTACAGCAAAAGTAACAAGTACAATAACAGAATCTACAAATCTTAATGGAACAGTAGAGGTTGAAAAAGATGGGATGAAACAAACAGTATTAACAATGAGTTGTAATTTAACTCAAAATACGGTTACAAATGTTCAAACATACCCAACCACTCCTGATAACATGAAACTTTTCTTCGATAATCAAGAAGCAGCAAATGCAGAGGTTGAAAAGTTTAGAAAAATAGCTAAAGAAAAAGGCAAAGACTTAAATTGTTTTGTATTTTAATTAATCTAAAGAGCTTACAACTTGTAGGCTCTTTTTTATACTCAAAATTTTAAGAAAGAAGGTTTAAATTATGGCAAATAAAAATAATAGAAAATTTCAAAAGAATAAAGGAAATAAGGAAAATGTAGTTGATGTTAACTATACAGAAGTTAAGGAACAAGAAGAAGTTAAGCCAGCATTCGAGAAAGGTAACTATGTAATTACTGTAGTTTCACAAGGAGAAATCCTTAAGAAAATAGCTGTTGCAGGAGCTGAAGTTTATGTAACTAAATTAGCAGATGGAGGACTAACTGTAGATTTAAAATAGGGTAGGTATAAATATGGAAGTTCCAAGCTTTTTAAAAGAAAATACAGAATTAAAATTAAAAAAATTAAATAAAGTGGATGAGTATGGAGCTTATTTTTCGATTGCTTTTTTAACTGATGTACATAACGCTGAAACAACTACTTATAAATGGCTAAATAGTATAAGAGTTATAGAAGAAGTTAATAAAAGAAAGAATATAAATTACATCCTAACAGGTGGAGATTATATAAATAACCACGAAGATAAGGATGTAGTTATAAATAGACTTAAAAACTTTAAAGATAGATTTGAAGATAAAAGAAATGTATTTATAACTTTAGGTAATCATGATGATAACTCAAATTATAAAGATTTCTCAAAAGTAATAACTCATGAAGAAATAAAAAAATTAATGTTTTCTGATATGCAAGATGTTACTTTTGGTAATGGACTATATTATTATAAAGATTTTCATGAACAAAAAATAAGATTAATAGTTCTAAACTCAGAAGACATACCAGAGTATGATTCTAGCATGAAATATAAAGGACAATGGGATTATGTATTCTCTAATGAACAATTAAATTGGGTAGCTCATACAGCATTGAATACAGATTATAAGGTTATATTTTGTAGTCATACTCCTATGGTAGAGAATGTAGAAGGCTTCGACCTAGCTATTCGAAACTCTGAAGCTATGTTAGGAATAATGAAAGCCTACACTTTAGGGGAGAGTTATTCAAGTTCTAATTCTACAGGAGATTTTAAATATAATGTAAGTGTAAATTACGATAAGAAAGGAACTATAGTTTGTTGCTTATTTGGACATGTACATGCAGATAATATTGTTTATAGGGATAATATAGCTCACATAAGTACAACGTGTTCTAATTGCAGTTATAGATATGGTTCTAGTTATATTGAAAATGCAACTGGAACAGAGAATGAAATAGCTTTAGATTATCTTACAATAAGAAATAACATGTGCTTTTTAACCAGGTTTGGAGCTGGTAAAGATAGAAGTTTTAAATATGTAAATAATACTTGCGAAACTCATAAAGAAAAATCTTATCCTGGCATAAAGCTACGTGGACAAAATAAAGAGTTAATTGCATTATTGCAAAATGTTAAAGATTTAAATATCGAAAGTGTATTAGAGAGTGGAGATAAAACACTCTCTTTTTCTTATTCAAAAAAAGATAAATTTTATGATTATATAATCGAAGAAAATTATATAGAAACTAAAGAAGATCAGTTTGTTATAAAAGCTAAAGATACCAGTGGAGATTATACAGCTTTTACTTGTGTTCTTAATTTAGAAGAGCTAGAAGGAAAGACTATAGATAGATTTGAAAGCGTAGAACAAACAGTTACTAGTGCATTAAATCTAGCTATAGTGGGAACTGGCTGGACAATACAAGAAAATATATTAAAGAAAAAAAGAACTGTTAGATGTACTAGTAAAAATGCTTTAGAGATAGTTAAAGAGATTAAGAAAACTTATAGAGTAGATATAGTTTTTAATACATTGGAAAAGAAGATTGAAATATATGAAAAGCTTGGTGAAGATAAAGGAACTTATTTCATAGATTCTCTTAATCTTAAAGATCTTCAAGTTCAATCAGATTCTTATAAATTTGCTACTAGAATTATTGCTGAAGGTAAAGATGGATTAACTTTTGAAGATATTAATAATGGGAAAAATTATGTAGAAAATTATCAATATTCTAATAAGGTTAAAACAATTTATTGGAAAGATGAAAGATACACAGTTAAAGAAAGTTTATTAGAAGATGCTAAGGCAAAATTAGAAGAAATATCTAAGCCTTTTACTTCTTATAATGCTAGTATTTTAAATTTAGCTGAATTAAATCCAAAATACAAAAATATTTTAGATTATCAGCTAGGAGATACTATTACTCTTCTATCTAAAAGTAATAAGGTAAGAGATAAACAGAGAATAGTTAAAACAATAGAATGGCCACAAGACCACACCAGGGACACAGTAGAACTTGCTAATGCTATTTTAAAATTCGAGGATATACAACAAGAGAACCAGGAAGCTGTAGACACAGTTTCTAATATTACAACAGATAATGGGACTGTAGATGGAAGTACAATAGATTCTATTACTACTAAACAAATAGAGGACTTTAAAGCGAATGTAATAGAGGTTGTAAATCTTAAAGCAATTAATGCTAGTATAGATAATTTACACGCAATAAAAGCTGATATACAAGACTTAAACGCCGTTACAGCTAGGATAGGAACACTAGAAGCTACTAAGGCTAACATTACTCAATTGAATGCAACAAATGCAGAAATAAGTAAACTTAATGCTATAAAAGCTAACGTAACAGATTTAAACGCAGCTAACGGAAAAATATCTATATTAGAATCTAGAACTGCTAGTATAGATAATCTAGTATCTCAAAAAGCTAATATTAATGATTTGAAGGCTTTAAATGCAACTATCTCTGAGGCATTAATTAAAAAAGCTACTATAGCTCAATTAGAAGCTTTAGAAACTAAAACAAATAACTTAATAGCTGATAAAGCTAGTATAAAAGATTTAGATGTTACAAATGCAAATATTAATAAAATACAAGCTGAAACAGCTAGTATAAAAACATTACTAAATGGCAATTTATCTAGTGAAAATATACAGGCTGGTGGAATTACATCTGATAAGCTAACAATAGCAAATGGATTTATAACAAATTTAATGATTTCTAGTGTTAGTGCTTCTAAAATAACAACTGGAACAATTGATGCTGCTAAAATAAATGTAGTTAATCTTAATGCTGATAATTTAACAGTAGGTAAGATTAATGGACAATTATTAAAAGATGGATCTATATCTGGCTTAGCAATAGAAAATGGAGCAATAGATAATAATAAGGTTTCACCTAATGCAAATATAGAAGCTAGTAAAATTAATATAAGTAGTGTAGTAACAGCTATAAATAAAGGTAGCACACTATTAACAGCTAATAAAGTTTCTATTGATTCAGAAAAAGGGACTTTAGATGTTGCTTTTAATAAGTTAAATACTTCATTAGAAGCTAATAAAAAAGCTACTGAAAGTAATTCAACAGCTATTAATGTAGTTCAAGGTAAATTAAGTGCATATATAGAAAATTCTAAAATATTAGAAGGAAAGCAAAAGACTTTAGAAGATAATTATAATAGAACAGTTGTTACTGTAGATTCTTTAAAAAATACTGTAGGACAACAAAAAACACTTATAGATTCAGCTACTGGGAAAATAACATCTGTAGAAGTTAAAGCTAATACATTAGAAAAAAATCTAAGTGGATTAACTCAAATAGTAACTGATACTAAAAAGGTTATAGAAAATAATAAAACTGTATTAGAGAGTAAGAATGCTGAATTAAAAGCTAATATAGATAAAGTTTCAAGTAGTTTATCATCTGTATCTAGTACAGTAGATAAAAATAATAAAACATTAGTAGCTAAAACTAATACACTAGAGCAAAATCTAAATGGATTAACTCAAACTGTAGCTAATAATAAAACTGATATTGATGGGAAAATAACATCTGTAGAAGGTGAAACACATGAATTAAAGGCTGGTTTAGGTGGGCTAACTTCTAAGTTGGACACATTAAAGAGTACAACAGATGGTATTAATAAAACTGTAAGTAATCAAGGTAGTGTTATTAATCAACTTAAAGATTCCATAAAATTAAAAGTCGATTCTTCTACATTTACTCAATTAACTACAGTTATAAATAATAATATTAATAAAGCTAAAGAAGATGCTATAAATACATCTAAAAATAATACTAGTAATGC
>NZ_JBNWKA010000005.1:0-75762 GCF_050509515.1 Clostridium sp. B9 | reverse complement strand
GCTCCATTATCACAGCTAGTTTCAAAATATGATATGTTATTTTCTAAGCAGCTATCTAAACAGGCTTTAGATAAACGTTTTAATAAACACTCAGTTGAATTTATGAAAAAAATATTTATTAGGTTTTTATATGATCAAAATAGCACTTTAACTAGCTTAGAACGTACTTTAAGAACATATTTTGATAGAGTAATAATAAATGATTCTACAAGTTTTGTTCTACCTAAAGAATTTAAAAAGAAGTTTCCGGGTTCCGGAGGAGTCGCTTCTCCATCATCAATAAAAGTACAGTTGCAATATGAGTTGTTAACCGGTTCATTTATGAATATCGACATATTTTCAGGCATAAAAAATGATGTTGAGTATTTGAAAACAATGAAAAAATATAAAAATAATAAAGAATTAAAATTAGCTGATTTAGGATATTTTAAAATTGATTATTTAAAAAGGCTTGATAAAAGTGGGACATCTTTTATATCGAAAGTAAAAAGCAATACTTCATTATATATATATATAATCCAAATCCTGAAAAATATAAGGTTGGAACAATAAAAAGTCTAGTTAGTATATAAAAATAGATATAATTAAGCTAGTAGAGCCGTTAGCACCTGGCGAAACAATTGAACTTAATGATATCTATATTGGCTCTAAAAAAGAGCTTAAAAGCAGATTAATTATAACAAAATTAACTGAAGAAAACAAATCTAAAAGAATATTTAATCATATTGAAGGTATAAAAAAGAAAAGGTTAACATTGAATCAAAGGAGATTAGATTTTAATAGCATAAATGCCTATATTACCAATGTATCCAGTGATATTATTACTATGAATCAAGTACATGAGTTATATTCTTTAAGATGGCAAATAGAAATAATATTTAAAGTATGGAAATCTATATTTAAAATTAATCAAGTGAAAAAGGTTAAATTAGAGCGATTTATGTGCTTTTTATATGGGAGATTAATAGCTTTACTACTATCATCTACCATTGTTTTTACTTCTAAATCTATTATTTTAGAAGAAGATAAGAAAGAAATTAGTGAGCTTAAAGCTTTCGGGAATTTAATTCAATACTTTCCTAAGCTCTCCTTTGCGATTTTCAAAGGAGAATTTTACATTAGTAGAATTTTTTAAAATATATTGAGTAATTTTAGACGATTTGGAATAAAATCTAAGAAAAATTATAAAAAAACAGCTCTTGATATATTAAAACTCATTAAACTAAACTCTTTCGAAGTAGTTAAATTTGCAATTTAATAATAATATTGATTCAATAACCTATAAATTTACTACAAAAAGGGGTCTAGTCCATGGACGCTACCCCAAAAACTTTATAGGCTTTTTTAGCTTGTTTTAAAATACAAGTTTTATGATTTAATATAATTTAATCTTGCAATTTAATGAAATTGTAGTAAAAATTCCACTTTAAATTTTAATCAATATTTTATGCCTTCTTAGGTTGAGTTGACGGCCATGGGCTTCCACCCTATTATAGTATAAAGTAATCTTATAAAAGATGAATAATTCGTAAAAACTAATAAAATAAGTCGTTTTTTAATATTATGTGAATATTATGTGAAAAAATGATGTTTTGTATTGATTATACAATTAAATTATTTCAATATTTATATACTGAAATAATTTAATTGTATATCTAAAAAATTTAGAGAGTCAAATCTAAATAAGTTAAAGTTATATCAATAACTATGGTTACATAAAAAATAAGGAGTAAAACTATGAAGAAAAAAATATCTGCAATTCTTATTGCATCAATGGTAATGTCAAATGCAAGTCCAATTTTAAATGTTTATGCTAGTGAGGTTATAAAGGAAAAAATTAATTCTATAGAGGAAGGTGTAATAAATAAAGCTTCTATAAATCAATTTAATTTAAATAGCTACGAAAATTTTGATACATATAATCAAAAGTACAAAGTACAAAGAAATGAAATAGTTTCAATAACAAATAATGGTGGACAATATTCAACAAGTTCTATAGACAAAGCTATAGATGGTGACTTGGCTACTCACTGGGAAACAGGAAAAGAAAATAGTTCTAATTTCACAAATGAAGTTGTAGTAGAATTTAATGAGTTGGAATCAATAGATAGAATAGCATATGCAACAAGACAAGATGGAGCAAGAGGAAAGGGATATCCAACAGAGTTTGATATATATGCTTCATCAACTGGAAATGATGATGACTTTAAACTTGTTTCTCAGGGAGCAAGTAAGTCAACAGGAAACCTTATGGAGTTTAAGTTTGATACAGTACAAGCTAAGAAAATAAAATTTGTCTTTAAAGTAGCAGATAGAGATTGGGCAAGTGCTTCAGAGTTCTGGTTTTATAAGGAAGATAAAATCATGGATAAGGTGAATTCTATATTCACAAATGAAGAGAAAAACAAGGTGAATCCAGAGTTTGATACTGTAGAAAAATTAGATGCTTTTGAAAATGAGATTAAAGATCATCCATTTTATGAAAAGTTTAAAGAAAAAATAGAAAATGCTAAGTTAGTTTTACAAGGAAATAATGTAGTTTACAAGGATGCCTTAGTAAGTAAGTTTAAAGATTTTAATGATGAATCATTAAAAAAATATAATGAACTATTTAAGATAAATACATCATCAATAACGACTAATGGAGGAAGTTATGCAGAAAATTCAATAGAGAGAGCTATTGATGGAGACGTTAATACAAAATGGCATTCTAACAAGCAAAATAGTTCAGATTTTACAAATGAAGTAATAATTACTTTAGATAAATTAGAGACTTTAGATAGAGTAGTTTACACAAACTTAAATATGAGAGGATTTGCTGAGGCCTTTGATATATATACATCAAAGACAACTTCTGGAGACACCTTTGAAAAAGTTACTTCAGGAAACAGTGAAGTAACAAAAGGATCAATAGAAATTAAGTTTAATCCAACAGAGGCAAGAAGAGTTAAATTTGTATTTAAAAAAGGATATGAAAATTGGGCTTTAGCATCAGAGTTTACTTTTTATAAAGAAGATCAGTTAAGAGATAAAATGAGTAGATTATTTACAGATAGCACTATGAGTCAAGTATCTGAAGAATTTAATACTTTAGAAAAAATAGAAAAGTTAGAATCAGAAGCTAAGGAGCATCCTTTTTATAATGATTATAAAGAAGAGATAGAAAATGCTAAGTTAATTATTGAAAATAAAGAGGTTCAATATACTGATGCTAAAGTATCTGACTTTTTAAATCCAGATAATGAATTACTTAAAGCTTATGATGCCATTTATAAGTTAGATAAAAGCAAAATAAAATCAATAAAAACTAATGGTGGGCAATATGCATCAGAATCTATAGATAAAGCTATAGATGGAGATTTCAATACAAAATGGCATTCAGGAAAGCAAAATACAGAAAACTTTACAAATGAAGTTGAAATAGAATTAGAAGAATTAACTACATTAGATAGAATAGTATATACAGCACCTCGTGGTTCAAATAGAGGTTTTGCTGAAGCTTTTGATATTTATGCATCAAGAACAACTAAGGGAGATAATTATCAAAAGGTAACTAGTGGTAATGCTAATATAACTCAAAATTCTGTAGAAATAAAATTTAATCCAACAGAATTTAAGAGAATTAAGTTTGTATTCAAAAAAGGTTATGAAAATTGGGCTTGTGCTAGTGAATTTGGATTATATAAAGAAGATAAAACATCAGATAAAGTTGATAAACTATTTACAAATGGATTAATGAATGAATTATCAGAAGAATTTAATACAGAAGAAAAATTAGCTTCATTAGAGGAAGAGATAAAAAATCATCCCTTAGTAAATTTATATAAGGAAAAATTAGAACTTGCTAAAGAAGTATTAGCAGGAAATACAGGATCTACTGTATTTGAATTACAAAGTAGAGGAAACTCAATTAAAGAATCTCAAAAAAGAAAGGTTTGGAATTTCCAAGACTGGCAACCAACTGGCTATGCAGTAAAATCTGGACAAGTAATAACTGTTTATGTTGATGTGGAAGATGGAAAGCCAACACCAAAATTAGTATTTAAACAAATGGATAGTCAGCATAACGGAGATGTTACTATAAGTTTAAGCAAAGGTAAAAATGTAATAACTATACCAGAAAAACCTACAAATGAGTTAAGACCAGGAACAGCTAAGGCAGGTGTACTTTATACAAGTAATCCATACACTTCAGAAGAACAAGGAAGAAAGCCTAAAATAAGAATAGAGGGTGCTATAAACTATCCAAACTATATAAAAGGCATTGATAATGATGAAGAAGTTATGAATGATCTTGAAGAATATGTTGATTTATTAAAAAAGGATCCTCAATTACCAGATGTATTTGATGTATTTAGTGATAAAACATTAGTTAACGTAACTGCAACCTATGCTTTAAATTGGTATAAAAATAATAATAAATTACCAAGTGAAACTGCAAATAAAAGTGATGAAGTAATTAAAGAAACTATGAAATATTGGGGATTTGATGAATCTAGTGAGGTTAACTCTGACTTTAACTTTAGATATATAAGTATGCTTAAATGGTTAGACAATGGAGGCTTTATGAATGCTGGAAATGGAATAACAGGATTTAATAAAGCAGAGCAAGGTGGAGCGTTAGGCGTAGATACTGGTTGGGGATTTATGCATGAAATGGGTCATAATTTTGATACTAATAATAGAACTATAGTAGAGGTAACTAATAATATGCTTCCACTTCATTTTGAGAGAATTAAAGGTGTACCATCTAATATAACTAGACAAAATTTATGGGAAAGAAACATATTACCAAAGGTGGCTTTAGATGATTATTCTAATAATGAATATTATCCAGAAAGTGATAAATCTTTATTATCTCATGTAGCCCCTTTATGGCAATTACAGTTATATGATAAAACTTTCTGGCCAAGATTTGAACAAGAATTTAGAAGTAGAGATATAGGTGGTGGAAGTTGGGAAAATAAACACAATGCATGGGTTATGGCTGCATCAGATGTGTTTAAGTTAAACTTATCAGAGCATTTTGAAAGACATGGAATGAATGTATGGGAAGAGACTAAAGAATATACATCTAAATATCCTAAACCCTCTAAGAAATTATGGTACGCAAATGATAAAATGTACTTAAATAAAGGTGGAGTATTTACAGAAAATCTTAAGTTTGAGGCAGAAGCAAAAATAGTAAACGGAAATGATGTATCAATTTCTTTTGATATAGATAATGAAAATAAAAACAATGTCATAGGATATGAAATATCTAGAGATGGCAAAACAATAGGGTTTACATCAACAAATAATTTTGTTGATCACGGAGCTAATATAGATGAAAACCATGAATACAGTATAGTTGCTTATGACAATGAAATAAATCCTAGTAAGCCTTATAATTTTAAATTACATGCTCCAAGTATTAGTGCACAACAAAAGGTTTTAATAGCACTTAATGAAGAGTTTAACCCATTGGATTACGTAAAAGCTTATAATTACGAAGGAAATGATATAAGCAATAAAATTGAAGTAATTAAGAATACTGTTGATAACACTAAGAAAGGTGAATATGAAGTTATTTATAAAGTCACTGATGAAGAGGAAGCTAAAGAAAAAACTCTTAAAGTTGAAGTAGTTAGTGCCTACGACTATTTATCAGATGAAGAGTGGGAATCAGTAGAAACTCAATGGGAAACTCCAAGAAGAAATACAAATATAAAAGGTAGATTAAATGGAGAAGTTAAAACATTTGATAAGGGTATAGGAATACATGCTAATGGAAAAGTTGTATATGATTTATCAGAAAAAGATTATGACAGATTTGAGGTTTTATTAGGTGTTGATCAAACAATAGGAGCTAACGATAATTCAAGTATTTCTTTTAAGGTTGTAGCAGATGGAAAGACTTTAGAAATAACTAAGATTTTAAAATATAACGATAATATGGTAGAAATAAGTGTTCCAGTTAAGGGCGTTAATAAGTTAGAAATACAAGTTAGTGATAGTGGAAATGGAAATACATCAGACCACGGTATAATAGTAAACCCTAAGTTATCAACTAATAATGTAAAGCCTACAATAAAAACTGAAGATGCAGTAATAAATGTTAAGGATAAATTTGATATATTAGATGGTGTTACTGCCAATGATGTAGAAGATGGTGATTTAACATCAAGCATAAAAGTAAAATCAAGTGATTTTGAAGCAAATAGAGGTGGAATATACACTGTAGTTTATGAAGTTACAGATAAAGACGGAAACACAGTTACTAATGAAAGAAAAATATACACAATAACTACAGCTGAAAGTTTAAGTGATAAGGAATGGAAAGCAGCATCATCTGGATGGAGAGATGTAAAAAAAGACTTAAGTGTTGAAGATAATAGAATAACTTTACTTGGTGAGAATGGACAAGAAGTAGAATATGATAAAGGTCTTGGAATTCATGCAAACTCAGAGATAGTTTATGATTTATCAGGTAAAAATTATGGTATGTTTGAAACTTATGTTGGTGTAGATAGAGAAATGAGAAACGCTAGTGAGCCATCAGTAATATTTGAAGTTTACGTTGATGGAAAAAAAGTATTTGATAGCGGTGTTATGAATGTAAACACTGAAAGAAAGCATGTTTTAATTCCAATAGCGGGAGCAAGTGAGCTTAAATTAGTCGCTAAAGATGGTGGAAATGGAAATGCAGGGGATCATGCAGATTGGGCAGATGCAAAAGTTTATACTACAAGCGATAAACCAATATTAACTGGGGAAGAGATAGCCTTAAAAATAGGTGATTCATTTGACCCATTACAAGTAATGGTTGCTAATGATCCTGAAGATGGAGATATAACAAAGAATATAAAAGTTATAAATAATAATGTAAATACAAAAAGAGGAGGTAACTATGTAGTATCCTATGAAGTTACTGATTCTCATGGAAATAAAATTACATTAGATAGAAAAGTATCAGTTGTTAATGCTTATGATTATATAAGTGATAAGAACTGGAAATCAGCTAATTCAGGTTGGAGAAGTGTACAAAAAGATAGAAGTGTTGAAAATAATACGATAACTTTACTTGGTGAAGATGGACAAGAAGTAGAGTATAAGAAGGGTATTGGAACCCATGCAACTTCAACAATAGTATATGATTTATCAGAAGAAAACTATAAGTTTTTTGAAGCATATGTTGGTGTAGATAGAGAGATGAGAAATTCTAAAGTATCATCATTAAACTTTGAAATTTATGCTGATGGAAAAAAAGTATTTGATAGCGGTATTATGAATTCAAATACTCCAAGAAAGCATGTTTTAGTTCCAATAGTTGGAGTAAGTGAACTTAAATTAGTAGCTAAAGATGGTGGGAATGGAAACGGAGGAGATCATGCAGACTGGGCAGATGCTAAATTATTATATGCAGACTCTAAGGATTTTACTGCTTTAGAAAAAATAGTTGAGGAAGCAAGAGGATTAGATGGAATTCTATATACAGAGGAAAGCTTTAATAAATTACAAGTTGCTCTAGAAAAGGCTAATAAAGTACTAGAAACTCCTAATCCAGAACAAGAAGTAATAGATTCCACAATTTTAGAGCTTAGAAAGGCTATGGATAATTTAGAATCAGCTATTGATTTAACAGAGGAAGTTAATATACCAGATAATGAATTAAAAAGGGCTATAAAAGATCAATTAAATCTATCAAGTGATGTAATAACAAGAGGCGATATGAATAAGTTAACAAACTTATCAGCGGTTGGATATGGAATAGCAAACTTAGAAGGTTTACAATATGCTGTAAATATAGAAGACTTAAATCTTGACTGCAATGAAATAAGAGACATATCTAAAATAAAAGATTTAAAGAAGCTTAACAATGTAAGCATAAAAGAACAATATATAGTTATAAGATCACCAGAAGAAGTTGAAGGAAAATATGTTATAAATGAATCCTTTGTAGGAAAAGATGGAGAAAGATTATCACCTAAAGAAATAAATATAAGAAGAAATACAGGTGAACAAAGTATTGACATATCAAATGTTGATGTTGAAAGTTCTTTAAATAATGGAAATTTAGAACTAGATACTAAGCTTTTTAAAGAAGGAGTTAGTGGCATATCAGCAGTATATAAGGACTTAGATGGGAAATATGTAGCTACGCTTTCAACCTTAGTAAGTAGATAATAAGAAACTAGGAACCGTAGCATATTTTATTGGAGCGATACTTTTTGTTGCTCTGATAGATTCTATTATTGTATTTAATATAAATCCAGTTTATAAGTATATAGGAATACCAGGAGCAATAACTTATTTAGTTAAAAATAGAAAGATTGATGGTAAACCGGATCATAAATATTTTATTAAATTAATACAATATCAATTTCTGAAAAAATCTAAAATTGAACGTTTTGAAATAAAAGAAAAAGGTAAAGCCCTTTGTATTAAAATTTTAAAAGTTGACATATTTAGAAAATGACCTTATATTTTATAAAATGTGAAGTGATTAACATGAGGGAAGATTTAGAATATTTTTTTAGATATGTTGCAGTTAAGCTTGATAAAAAAGATGCTATTTTTAGATTGAAATATGGACTGAGTTTAAGTGAAGAAAATGCACTAAAAGAATATGATAAGTGAAGAAGAGAGTGGTGTAATCCACTAATAAATAAAGAGTTTTAAATGTTGACATAATGCTAAATTTGGCCTATGTTTAAATTTAAATTTTAGTTTAGGAGATGTAGTATGAAAAAAAAGGTTATAGGATTACTTATTATTGGGATAAGTATAATTTTTATATCATGTAACAATCAATCTAAAAATTCAAATATTAATAATCAAGTTAGTAGCAATCAAAAAGAAAATGTTTCTAGTCAAAATATTCAAGGGAAGGTTTATAATAATCAAAGTAAGATAACACTAGATCAAGCAAAAGAAATTGCATTAAAGCATGCAGATATTTTAGAAAATCAAATTACATTCATTAAGGGAAATCGAGAATTTGATGATGGTATTGATAAATATGAAATAGAATTTTATTTTGATAATAAAGAGTATGATTATGATATAAACGCTAATACTGGTGAGATTATCAGTTATGATTATGATATAAAAAATTATAATAATAAACAAAGTAAAATAACAGTAGAAAAAGCAAAGGAGATCGCATTAAAACATGCAAACCTTTCAGGAAATCAAGTTACATTCATTAAAGTAGATCAAGAATTTGACGATGGTATTGATAAATATGATATACAATTTTACTTTGATAACAAGGAATATGAATATGATATAAATGCTGACACTGGAGAAATTGTTAGTTTTGATTATGAGTAAGATTTAATAAAAAAATAAAGAGTTTTAAATAAATTAAAAGAGAGTTAGATATTATCTAACTCTCTTTTAATTTATTTACGTTTTGAAAGGAGACAGTTAGTATGAAAAATAAAGATAAATTCCCTATACATTACGTTAATGAAAATCTTGTGTAGCAGGATTTGAATATAGTTCACGAAATAACAATGAAAAACTTAGGATATTAGATAGTTTAACCGAATTTATAAAAGAAATATTTGTTAGATTTTTATATGCTCAAAATAGCACTTTAAGAATATATTTTGATAGAGTAATAATAAATGATTCTACAAGTTTTATTTTACCTAAAGAGTTTGAAAAGAAATTTTCAGGATCCGGCTCTACATCTTCAATAAAAATACAACTACAATATGAACTTTTATCAGGTTCTTTTATGAAGATAGATATATTTTCTGGAATAAAAAGCGATACTGAATACATAAAAGTTATGAAAAAGGATAGAGAAAATAAAGACTTTGAATTAGCTGATTTAGGGTATTTTAAAATTAATTATTTAAAAAGACTTGATAAAATAATTTTAAGTAACTTTATTTTAAGTGTTTATGTATTTAAAGATAAGAAAAATTAAATAGCTATACTTATAATAATTTAAATATCAAAATTAATAAAATGAATATTTTGTATAATTATATTATATGCAAAAAGGTGAATTCAAATTTATGAATCCACTTTTTTGCACAACTAATATCAAAATTTATTTTGGTACAGTCCCTTTTAATATTCTATCGTTTATTTAATTACAAAGATTTCTCTATTAAGTAAAAAATAGATTTTATTTTTGAAACAAATTAACTTCTACTTATTTTCTAAAATTAACTTTTTATACGCAATAGTATCTTTATAAATTTCATCCTTTAATGGATTAAGCTTATTCTTTCTTATCTTATTAAATTGATAAATTGCTAAAGAAGCATTTGTAACTAAAGATATTAAGCTTACTACAAAGAAAGCAGTCTTATTATGTGTTGTATGAACTGGTGCTATTCTATCAGCAAATTGTGGAATAGTCATAACAAACATAATCCATAGGGCTAATGTTTGAGCTCTATGTTGTAACCAAGCTCCTTTTTTTATAAAGAAAGTTGGTATGGTGCATGAAAGTAATAATGCAACTCCACAATAAATTGAGTGATCTGATATACAATTATACGTATAAGCAAAATTCCATAAATCATAAGCTATAACCCATGCCCATATCATATCTGGCCATATCATATCTTTTGTTTCATTTTTTGATATAAATATTCCGTACCAACCACAAATAGTGATTATATTTAATAATCCTGCTATACCATTCATAATATTCCATGGTCCAGAGATCGTCCAAAGATTATCTATAACTCCACCATTAGTTAATCCATAACTAAATATTTGAAAATCTCTAATAGCAGCTTCTAATATGTTAATTGCTAATATAATTGCTGGAAGAGATAAGGCCCATTTTTTCGTCTGTAATGATGGAATATATCTAAGAGCCATAAACCAAATACAGCCTGCAAGTGCTGAATAAGTTTTTACCCAGTTAAACCAAGTTCCAGTTCCATATTCATTTCCTGGAGCAGCTGTAGTTGGCCAAACAAAAATAGTTAAAAATGTAGGTACTATTATAAATAGTAATATACCTGCCCATTTTTTTGATCTTCCAAGCTCATTAAATGCCATAAGTGCCATTAATACAAAAAGAAGTATTGCCCATCCTTCAAAAGACATTCTTTCATATAAAATTCCCATAGTACACCTCCAATTATTAATTTTTATAATGTGTTTTTCATTAATTTTTTGATTTAACTTATTTCTACAGCTTTTAAAATTTTATAATACCTTATACAGAACTACCTTCACCGAATCTTATTCTGTATATAAAATATATCATGATTCAACTAATTTTTCAAATGACTAATTATATGTTTTTTTAATTTTTTTACAAATACATATTAATATCTTTTTTATGATATACTAAATAATTATATAATCAACCAAATTAATATGGCATTAATCTAAAGGAGTTTTATAATGAAAAAATTAACCACCAGACAAAAACAAGCTATTGAAACAAAACTAAAAATAACACAAGTAGCTACTGAGCTTTTTAAGATAAATGGATTTGATAGTGTGAAAATTCAAGATATTTGCAAAGCTGCGGATATCTCAACTGGTGCCTTTTATCACCATTTTAAATCAAAAACAGAAATAATTAATAAAACATATGAACAAGTTGATATTTTAGTAATGGATAAATTTCAAACTAAAAACTTCTCCTCAAATTTTGATAAATTATTCTTTTTATTACTTGAAGGTACAAATACTATGGAGAAACTTGGTTGGGTGTTTGTAAGTGAAATATATAAAAATTTACTTTCTATAAATGAAAATTATACTATTAATCCAGATCGTTATATGGTCTTAGAAGTTAAATCTATTGTAGAAGAATTACTAAAAAATAATGAGTTAGAGAGCTCTATTTCTTCATTTGATTTAACTATGTTAATTCTGAGAATGTCTAGAGGTACAGTATTTGATTGGTGTCTTCATCAAGGAAGTTATAATCTTAAATCTAAAATGGAATTTGACTTAAAATTAGTTCTTTCTAATTTTAAGCCTAAAAATATAAATTAGATAAAATTATGGGCTGTATCAAAAGATAATAATAAAATTTATTTTGATATATGCCTTCTAAGATAGATTCAAAAATCTTCAAATAATAGAAAATATAATTATTTTACAATAAAAATTAATAATTTTCAAAAGTATTAATTTTTGATAAAATAAAATTGTCAACATTTTTTGAATTATATTTTTAAAGAGCAGTTCAATTTTCGGGATTTTGAGCTGCTCTTTTTACTATTAATAATATCTGCGATTTGTTTTTAAAATAAATATAAATCTTAATATCTTTGGTAAAAATAAAAGCATAAACATTCCTGTTAAATAAGCTATTCCACTATAATTTCCAACAATATAATAATTGTGAACAGCATAAAAATAATACACTAACATTACATATCTACCAAGCTTAATTAATTTCATATTTGAAAAACTAAATATACATAAAACTATTAATACTAAAATAAAATCCATAATATCTCAATCCCCTTTCTTTATTATTCATGTAAAATTTTATGAATTACTCCAAAGCTGCAATTATTTAAAGTGGCAAGCTCTTTTATTGTTTTTCCTTCTTTTCTTTGAGCTCTTATCATATTTTTTTCTTCTTCAGTAAATCTAGGTTTTCTACCTGCTCCACGACTATTCCTTTTAGATTTTTCTTTAAGATTTAAATATTCTCGGCTTACTCCCATTAAATCCATTCTACTATCTACATTAAATTTCTTATAAATTTCTGATAATACATTACGATAATATTCTTCAGTTTCTTTATTTTTATTTTTTAAACTCTCAATTTCTGATAGGGGTCTCGCCGAGAAAATGCGGATTTCACACGTTAAGAGCATTTTCTCCGCTGATACCAATGGTTTGCAGACTTTTTATATATTTAATGGCCTATGTAATTCTTTAGTTCCCAAGTCATTTAAATTAAAAGTATATTCCCCTAACATATTTATGTGTTCCCATCCTAAAGGTGAGATATGAGGAATTAAATTATAATCAATATATTCACCAATAGACTCTTTATAATTTATTGCTTTTTCTAAATATAATGTGTTCCAAATATTAATAGCATTTATTATTAAATTCAGTGCACTTGCTTTTTGAAGTTGATTTTGCATAGTTCGTTCTCTTAGTTCACCTTGTTTACCAAAGAATATTGCCCTAGCAAGTCCATTCATTGCTTCTCCTTTGTTTAATCCCTTTTGAATTTTTCTTCTCAATTCTTCACTTGAAATATAGTCTAAAATAAATATAGTTTTTTCTATTTTACCCATTTCTCTTAATGCAGTAGCTAAGCTATTTTGTCTAGAGTAAGAAGCTAATTTGCTAATTATCAAAGATGATGTAACTGTACCTTCTTTTATTGAACTAGCTAATCTTAATACTTCATCATAATTATCTTTAATAATTTTTTCATTAATTTTTCCTTTTAAAATTCCATCTAAATTTGAAAATTTATCACTATTGCTTAAAGTAAATAGTTTAACATCAGATAAATCTCTAATTCTTGGTGCAAATCTAAATCCTAGTAAATAGGTCAAGGCAAATACTTGATCTGTATATCCGCCTGTGTCTGTATAATGTTCTTCTATATTTAAATCAGTATCATTATTTAATAATCAATCTAAAACATGAGTAGCATCTCTAGAATTAGTATTTATAATTTTTGAGTAATAAGAAGAAAATTGATCACTAGTAAATCTGTATATTGTTGTTCCTTTTCCGGTTCCATAATGAGGATTAGAATCTGCATGTAGTGAAGATACTCCAAGCTGAAGTCTCATCCCATCTGAAGATGAAGTGTTTCCTTCACCCCAATATTTAGCAAGTTTCAACTTGTTATGATAGTTTACTAATACTGTTTGTGCTCTAGACATAGCATCATCGTACATTCGCCATTGAGAAACACTAGATAATTGTTTATAGGTAATTCCAGGAGTTGCATCAGCCATTTTACTTAATCCAATATTTGTCCCCATTCCTAATAAAGCAGCCATAATTAAAATAATATCTTCTTTATCTGGCTTTTTATTAGTAGATGCATGAATAAATTCTTTATGGGGTAGCGTCCATGTCCGTCAACCTAAGAATGTATAAAACGTTAATTTAAATTTAAAGCATATGTTTTCTTACAATTAGCTTAAATTGCAAGATTAAATTATGTAAAATCATAAAACTTGTATTTTAAAACAAGCTTAACAAGCCTATAAAATTTTAATAGTAAATTTATAGATTATTGAATCAATGTTATTGTTAAATTGCAAATTTAACTACTTCAAAAGAGTTTATTTTTATTAGTTTTAATATATCAAGAGCTGTTTTTTTATGATTTTTCTTAGATTTTATTCCAAGTCGTCTAAAATTACTCAATATGCTTTTTAAAATTCTACTAATGTAAAATTCTCCTTTGAAAATCTGAAAAGAGAGCTTAGGGAAGTATTGAGTTAAATTTCCAAAAGCTTTAAGCTCACTAATTTCTTTCTTATCTTCTTCTAAAATAATAGATTTAGAAGTGAAAACTATAGTAGATGATAGTAGTAAAGCTATTAGTCTCCCATATAAAAAGCACATAAATCGCTCTAATTTAACCTTTTTCACTTGATTAATTTTAAATATAGATTTCCATACTTTAAATATTATTTCTATTTGCCATCTTAAAGAATATAACTCATGTACTTGATTCATAGTAATAATATCACTGGATACATTGGTAATATAGGCATTTATGCTATTAAAATCTAATCTCCTTTGATTCAATGTTAAACTTTTCTTTTTTATACCTTCAATATGATTAAATATTCTTTTAGATTTGTTTTCTTCAGTTAATTTTGTTATAATTAATCTGCTTTTAAGCTCTTTTTTAGAGCCAATATAGATATCATTAAGTTCAATTGTTTCGCCAGGTGCTAACGGCTCTACTAGCTTAATGATATCTATTTTTATATACTCACTAGACTTTTTTATAGTTCCAACCTTATATTTTTTAGGATTTGGATTTTTTATATATACTGAAGTATTACTTTTTACTTTTGAGATAAAAGACGTCCCACTTTTATCAAGTCTTTTTAAATAATCAATTTTAAAATACCCTAAATCAGCTAATTTTAAGTCTTTATTATTTTTATATTTTTTCATTGTTTTCAAATACTCAACATCATTTTTTATGCCTGAAAATATGTCGATATTCATAAATGAACCGGTTAATAAATCATATTGCAACTGTACTTTTATTGATGATGGAGAAGCGACTCCTCCGGAACCCGGAAACTTCTTTTTAAATTCTTTAGGTAGAACAAAACTTGTAGAATCATTTATTATTACCCTATCAAAATATGTTCTTAAAGTACGTTCTAAGCTAGTTAAAGTACTATTTTGAGCATATAAAAAACTAATAAATATTTTTTTCATAAATTCAACTGAGTGTTTATTAAAACGTTTATCTAAAGCTTGTTTAGATAGCTGCTTAGAAAATAACATATCATATTTTGAAACTAGTTGTGATAAGGGAGCTGTACAGATATCGGAGCCATAGAACACGTTAAACATCAAAAAATCTTTAGCTGTTAAACTGCCTTTTCTTTGAATGAATTTTGTATCTTTTGCTATTTTATTTATTTCATTAATATCAAAACTTTCTTTTATGCTTTTAGATAAATATTTAAGCTTTTTATTCATAAAATTAAGCCTCACTTTCTATAATAATTAATTAAATATTATACATTATTATAGAAAATAAGGCTTCTTAGGTTGACGGCCATGGGCGAGACCCCAAAGAGAACTAAATAAAATTATACAAGTTATAGAAGATAATAGGAAAACCTATGGGGTTAAAAAGATGTGCTCTATTTTAGGCGTTCCACGTAGTACATATTATAGTAAGGTAAATCCTAAAAAATCAGAAAGAGAAATTGAGAATGAAAAACTTAAAACAGCTATATTAAAGTATTATAAGGAAAGTAAGTGTAGGTACGGAGCTCCAAAGATAAAGATAATGCTTTCTAAAAATGGATTTAATATATCTATAAAAAGAACGCAAAGATTGATGAGAGAATTAGGAATAAAATCTATAATAGTGAAAAAATACAGACCAACTTCTAAGAAAAAGCCAAAAGAAGGGTTAGAAAACGTTTTAAAACGTAATTTTACAACAAATAGTATAAATGAGAAATGGTCTGGAGATATAACTTATATAAAAACTCAAAAAGATGGTTGGTGATACTTAGCTTCTGTACTTGATTTACACTCTAAGAAAATAGTGGGATACTCTTTCGGTAAAAATATGACAAATGATCTTGTTATGGCGGCACTAAAAAATGCTTGTTATCTTCAAGGTATAGGCAAGAATAATAAAATAATATTTCACAGTGATTTAGGCTCACAATATACAAGTAATGATATGAAAAATCTATGCAATGAATTTAATATAATACAATCATTTAGTCAAAAGGTTTGTCCCTATGACAACGCTTGTATAGAGTCATTTCATGCTGTTTTAAAGAAAGAAGAAATTTATAGAAACATCTATGAAAATTATGAAGATGCTAAAAAAGCAATTTTTGAATATATAGAAGGTTTTTATAATAGTAAAAGACTGCATTCAGCTCTTGCTTACAATACTCCTAATGAGGTAGAATTTAAAGCTTTGAATGCAGCTTAAATAAAGTTCGAGTTTTCGTGTCCAAGATATTGACACAAATCCAGTATTTCAACTATCATATGCTCTTTCATATTTAAGTTTTTATTTTTTCTTGACTCTGTGTTATGATTTTGATAGTCTATGATGATTATCCTCCGTGTGTTTTATTTTTTTGTTGCGATTAAATCATAACACAGTTTAATCCACCATGGATTTTTTATTTAGTTCAATTTCATTTTACAATTAAGTATTTTTTATTTTTCTTTTTAGTATAAGTATAATTACTAATACACTAAATATAAGCAACACTGAACTTAAAATAATTAATTCTTTATTTATATATTTATTTTTACTAATATCATTAACTGGATTATCTACTGTATTTGAATTAGTATCTTTTTGAAATACTCTTTCTCCTCTAACTAATAATCTTTCTGTATTAATTCCATAAGGATAACATGTCAAAAGAGTTACATAATCTTTATTAGGATAAACTTTTATTTTATTTGTATCATTCGGTTTTACTATGCTAATATCATCTACTTTATAAGTTAAGTTAATATCAAATATATCTATATAAAACAAATCTCCTTTCTTTAATTGATCAATATCAGTAAATAATTTTTGTGTTGTAAATCCTGTATGAGCTGACAATACTGAATGAGTATTCTCACCTCCAATTGGTATAGAAGTTCCTTCTATAACTCCAACTCCCTTTTTCAATATCTCCTGACTAGTTCCCTCATAAATCGGTAATTTAACATTTATTTTGGGAATGTCAATATAGCCAAGCATATAACCACTTTCAAATTTATCCTTAGGAGTTATACCTTTAGCTATATCTATATTATAAATACGTGATTTTTCAACTAACTCATTTAATCTATCTTCTGATGTATTTTTAATACTATTTTTATATTCTGAAATAGTATTAACTGCATATTTATTATTTATATAATTAGATACACTAGGATAAAGTAAAACTCCAATAGCTATTAGTGTTATTACTATTAATAAAATTAAATATATTCTTTTAAAAATTTTCATATTAATTAATTTTAGGTAATTATTATACCTTATTATTCTCCTTTACAATTATGTCAAAAAACTTCTTTTATAAGTATTTAAACAAATAAAAGAAGTTTTTATATTTAATCAGGCATATTATTGAGTTTGTTAATTTGTTACTTAAACTCTTTTTTTCTTATCTAATACAACATATCCTGAACCTAGAACAACAACTAAACCTAATAGAGCTAGTCCTATTTTAATAAAGCCATCTGTTCCAAGTCCACCAGTGCCAGGAAGTGAAATTCCTGCATAGTTTTTAATTTGTACATTAAATAATACATTTCCATCATTCATAGTAATATCATTTACTATACTACCAGCTTCATTACCATTTGTTACAGCTATAGTAGCTTGACCAGTATAATCCCCATTACTATCTTTTTGAGCTGTTATAGTAACTTTTACTGGCTCTTTTAAAAGTGAATATCCCTTAGGTGCTTTTTCTTCTGTTATGAAGTAATCACCTTCCTTTAATCCAGTAAATGTAACTACTCCATTTGCATCTGTTACTCCATTACCATTTAATAGAATTACACTTCCATTTTCATCATAAGTATACTTTCCAACTATAGTTCCTTTTGCATCTTTTACTGAAAACTCAGCTCCTGCTAAATCTTTTGTTATATCTTCAGCATCAACTTTTTTAACACCAAATCCCCACGTATATGATGTTACTTTATCATTTATTGTTTTATTACTATTTTGAATATCTGGATTATTAGTATATTCTAAAGTAATATTATTAGGATTTCCAGCATTAACTTTTGTATCAATTAAAGCATTTTCATTTAAAGTTGCTTGGTATTCTAAAGTTAACCCATCTGTTGCATAAGCTTTTATATTATCATAAACAAAATCTATTTCTATACTAGTAGTTCCATCTGAATTTTTGTTAGATTTTACAGTATAATCTGTATTTTCTACAAATGTTTTATTTCCAGAAGTTATTTTTATTCCAGCATTACTATCATAAGTAAGCCCTTTACTCATAGTATCTTTAATTTTATATACTATATTAGTTGCATTTTTTTCATATGTTGGAATTGTTGCTGTTACTTTATACTTTATAGTATCACCAATATTTGCACTTGAAGTATCAACGAACTTATTGTTTTCTATTATCTTTTTTTCTATACTTGGGGCATTATCTTTTGGATTAAGTGCAACATTATAATTCCACTTATCATTTTCCACTTGTGGAACTGAAACTAACATAGCTGTTGATACAACTGCATTTCCTGTTGATTGTTCTGAAGTTTCTAAAACTAAATAATATCCTAAATCAACATTTGTTTTTACTCCTGAGTCAACTTGTATTCCATTAGAAATTTTATTATCAATAGTATATTTATGTAATTGAGCTGCAAATTCTTTAATCGCATCTGAAGTAGTTAAATCTTTAATTTGATTTTCTGTATAGTTTCCATATTGAGGATTATTGAAAAATCCCTTAAAATTATCTGTTGCAGTATAATCATATGCATCACCACTTTGAGTTGCCTTTAAAACTTGATATGCTGTAAATCCTGCTCCACCTTTTGTTATAGTTATACTTCCAGTTTTAGGAGCATCTTTATCAATACTTGGAGTATTAGCTGCAAAAACTGGCGTAGATACTGTTAACATCATTACTAATGATGAAACAACTACTGTAATTTTTTTTAACAATTTGTCCATTAATTAAATCTCCTTTTCTTGTTTATTAATAAATTTATAATAAGAATAAAACTTATTCCTAAAATTAAAATTGCTACATTTCTTTGAAAAATGAATCCATTCCCTCCTGTCTCAGGCAATAAAATTCCTTTTTCATTCTCAACATTAATATTATATAAATCTAAACTTTCATCTTTGTTTAAATTAATTATTTCTCCATCTGAACCAATTTTATAGTAACTATTATTTTTATCTAAATGAATATAAATATCTTTACCTAATTTATATCCGTTTGGAGCTTTTATTTCTTTTAAAATATAGTCTCCATATCCTAATTTATTAATTGTAAAAGAACTATCACTACTATTTGCTTTTAAAGTACTATCCCCTTGGTTATTAAATTCATATTTTTGATATAAATTTGAAAAGCTAAATTTCAACGGATTATTAATGTCATTAATAGAAAAAATTTCAAATTCAGCTCCTTCTAAAGGTTTAGCATTTTCTTTATCAACCTTTGAAATCTTTAATTCAACCTGATTTGGATCATTAACTTTCTCAATTTTAATAGCTTCTTTTTGTCCAACAACTATGGTAAATTTAACAGGAGTCTTGTCAAGTTCATATCCTTCTGGAGCTTTTGTTTCTACAAATTGATAATCTCCTGGAGCTAAATCATTTAATGATATTTGTCCATTTTTATCTGTTGTAAGATTAGTTCTTATATCTTCACCCTGTTGATTTTGTAAGTTAAATACAGCTCCTTTGAGTACATTTCCATTTTGTGAATCTTTTTTTGTTAGTATTACACTTCCTGGAGTTGCTATATTAACTTTCTCAATCCTAATAGCTTCTTTTTGTCCAACAACTATAGTAAATTTAACAGGAGTCTTGTCAAGTTCATATCCTTCTGGAGCTTTTGTTTCTACAAATTGATAATCTCCTGGAGCTAAATCATTTAATGATATTTGTCCATTTTTATCTGTTGTAAGATTAGTTCTTATATCTTCACCCTGTTGATTTTGTAAGTTAAATACAGCTCCTTTGAGTACATTTCCATTTTGTGAATCTTTTTTTGTTAGTATTACACTTCCTGGAGTTGCTATATTAACTTTCTCAATCCTAATAGCTTCTTTTTGTCCAACAACTATAGTAAATTTAACAGGAGTCTTGTCAAGTTCATATCCTTCTGGGGCTTTTGTTTCTACAAATTGATAATCTCCTGGAGCTAAATCATTTAATGATATTTGTCCATTTTTATCTGTTGTAAGATTAGTTCTTATATCTTCACCCTGTTGATTTTGTAAATTAAATACAGCTCCCTGTAGTATATTCCCATTCTGAGAATCTTTCTTTGTTAAAACTACTTTGCCTGTATTTTGACTCGGTACAAAACTTCCATCTACAGATATTTCATAAGATTTTTCATTTATTTTATCTTCTAATTCAGCTCTTATCAAACTTTGATATGGTTTATCAGGTTTAGATTTTATTCCACCTCTATAATATTTATAGAAATAAAATTTTACATCTTTGTAACTATAATTAATTTTTAATTTCAAATCTCGATTTGGTTTAATAGAAGACTCTATATAAAACTCTTGACCAATTTTTATAGGTTTACCATTTAATATTTGATCAGTATTCCAATCTTTTACTACCATATCATCTGGTAAATTTATTATAGTGAATGAACCAGAGCTACCTGTAGTAGATAAATTCTCAGTTGAATACTGTCCACCTCTTTCAGTAAATTTAAAATCTCCTATAAGATTTAAATTACCTTGTTCAAACTTCTTTGTTTTTGATAGTTCTAATAATTTATCATAGTATGCAAATTTTCCTGAGTCATAACCATATTGACCATCATTTCCACTACAAATATCCCATATAAGCTGTTGAGTAATATATCTAGCTTCATCTTTAGTAATTCTCAATTTACTAATTAAGTCTGATGAATTTACAGGATATCCATAGGCTAAGACTGCTGCAATTCTCTCTTTTTTTTCCTTCCCATATACATCCATCAATTCATCATTAGTATCTAAATAGCTTTCTGTTCTAGTATAATAGGTTTTATTTTTAGAATTATTATCAGGACTACCTGGTTGATTATAATCGTGGTTATAACAATAAACTGGTTTTTCACCATTATCATCTATAAAAAAAGCTGTTCCTACTGAAGTTGCTTTACTATATGCCCAATATTCTTTTTGACTAGCAAATACATTTATAAGAGAAAGACTAAAAATAACTATAGTAATAAAACTTAACTTTTCTAAAAACTTTTTCATTAAACCGTCCTTTCTAGTATTAAATTTAAATACTTTTATTTAATAAAAAATATTATTTAACAAATTAAATTTTACAACAATTTAAATTATATTTCAAATATTTATATAATTTAAATTAATTATTATTAACATATTATAAATTTTTTCTTTTTTTGTATTGTATTTTATTGAATTATTTATTTTTATCAGTAAATACTTATAATTTTTAAATTACTTATAATTAATATGAATATATTTTGTTCAAGTATTATAAAGTTATACTTACTTTGTTCTATATTAATTATCTTTTAATATAACTTAATCACTATTCTTCCAAACTATAATTCTAAATTTTTATCATCTTTTTTTACTACTGCTCCATATACAAAATGTTCTTTTCTTCCTCTATTTACTATCCTCTCTATATTTTTATTAAAAATAGACGATGAATTTGAATCTGCTCTTCCACTATCTCCTAAGATTTTAAACATATTTGAATTTATTTCCAAATATTTATCAGATAAATTTTCTAAAGTTATATCTACTTTAACTTTATCTTTATTAGGTGAAATACTTTCTCTTAAAACATTAGTTACCGTAATTTCAACATCACCTTGCTTTAAAGGCTCATTAATTGAAGCATATACTATAGGCTTATCTTTAACTTTAGCTTTTTCTAAAGCCACCTTATAAGTTAACTTACTTTCATGTTCATTTATTAAATTACTTACACTATTTATTTTAAATAATCCATAAACATATAGAGAGTGTAAAATAGTCTGTGTAAACTACTAAAATGATATAATTAAGTATCATATTAAAAGGAGGGTGCACAGACTATGTCTTATTCGAAAAAGAGTTAATAAAACACCTTGCCAAAAATCCTAATATAAAGACTGCTGAAGATGCTCAAAATGCTATTAAAACTTTATTCGGTGGTTTAATTCAACAAATGCTTGAAGCTGAAATGGAAGAATATTTAGGATATTCAAAATATGATTATACAAATAAAAATACTACTAATTCTCATAATGGGAAAAGTAAGAAAACTGTTAAATCTAATTTAGGGTTATTTGATCTAGACATACCAAGAGATCGTGAGGGTTCTTACGAACCTCAAATCGTAAAGAAACATCAAACTGATATATCTAGACTAGAAAGTTCAATAATTGCTATGTATACGAAAGGCATATCTACACGAGATATAGCTAATCAAGTTAATGAAATGTACGGTATGGATGTTTCTCCTACTTTAATCTCAAATATAACTGAGAAAATAATACCTTCTATAAAAGAATGGCAATGTAGACCATTAGAAAGTATATATCCTATCATTTTTATGGATGCTATTCATTTTAAAGTTAAAAAAGATAATTCTATAGTTAATAAGGCTGCTTACGCTGCTATCGGTATAAATATTGAAGGTAAGAAAGATGTTTTAGGTATTTGGATTGGTGCTGCTGAATCTTCAAAGTACTGGTTACTTGTTTTAAATGAATTAAAAAACAGGGTTGTTAAAGATATTCTTATAGCTTGTATAGATGGATTAAATGGCTTTAAAGAAGCTATAAAAGCCGTATATCCGAATACCGAAGTACAACGTTGTATTATTCACCAAATTAGAAATTCTAGTCGTTATTTATCATATAAAGATATTAAAGAATTTAATACTGATTTAAAACTAGTATATACTGTTGTAAATGAAGATGCTGCACTTCAAGCTTTAAGTTCTCTTGAAGAGAAATGGGGAGATAAATATTTACTTGCTATAAAATCTTGGAGAAACAATTGGGAGGAGCTATCTACATTCTTTAAATATCCACCGGAGATACGAAGAATAATATATACAACTAATGCTATAGAAGGCTACAACAGACAATTAAGAAAAGTTACTAAAACTAAAACAGCTTTTCCTACAGATGAAGCTTTACTTAAAATACTTTATCTTGCAACAATGGATATAAGTAAAAAATGGGTTCAATCTATTAGGGGATGGTCTCAAATCTTAGCACAACTTTCAATTTATTTCGACGAGCGTCTTGACGACCATTTATATTAAAAAAGTTAATATAATAACTCTAGTTTTTGTACAGTTTATATTCAATATAATTACATAAAAAGAAAATTAAGGTTTAAATAACTCAATATCTAAACCTTAGTAAATTTCAATATATTTTTTAAGATAGTTTACACAAAATTATTGACATTCTCTCTATATCAAAGGAAATAATAAAAACTTAATAGGAATAGCTCCAAATGCAAAATTAATATCAATTAAAGTTTTAGATTCAGATGGAAAGATTGACCCTAAATATATAAAAAAAGCTTTAAGAACTGCTATTGATAATAATGTAAACATAATAAACATGAGCATAGGTAGTTATAAATCTAACAATGATATTATAGATTTGATAAAAGAGGCTATTCATAAAAATATTATTGTAGTTTCTTCTTCAGGAGATTATGGTGATGTTAATCTTATGTTTCCTGCAAATATTAATGGTGTAATATCAGTTGGTGCTATAGATAAAAATAAACAGATTCTTAAAAACTCTACTGCTCCAAATTTAACTGTTATAAATGCACCAGGTAAAGATATATTAGGAGTTAACTTAAATAATGATTTAATATATTCATCTGGAACTTCTCAATCAACAGCTTTAATTACTGGATATTTAGCTTTGTTATTGGAGGTTAGTAACAAAAATAATAAAACGCTTTCCAATGATGATATCATTAAATTTTTAGGTTTAATTAAGAAAAATGATAGTAGTTATTTAGATATACTTAAATCGATAGGAAGTTGATTTTATGAAAAATATAGTTTTTTTAATTTTAGTAATTTTAGATTTAATAATAATTTTTTCATTAACTTATTATTTTCAAATAATAACTCAGCAGCAATGCATGATTTTTTTGATGTTATCTTTTATAATCGTTCTTTTAATTAAGGACTTATTTAAAATTAATTATTTTTAGTATAATTATAAAAAGTAATCAATATGTTAATTTTTATATTATTAAAAACATATCAAAATAAAGTTTTGATATGTTTTTTTATTTATAATTATTAATTTAGTATATATTGGGGTTATTTAGATGTTTTAACCTTCTTTTTATTGATAATACAATCATCTAATAATGGCAATATGAAAAAATTAAGATTAAGAACTTTTTTAAATAAATATATGATTTATTGACTAATAATCTTGTAGAGTTATAATATGAGTAAAATATTGGGAGGTGTATTAAGTATGAATTTAGTTAAGACAAGAGATGATTTAGAAAGAGAAGCTCCTAGACTAAAAAAAGAGTGGATACAAAAAATTGATAGTATAGATAATGCAAATAGAAAATATGTATTAGTTTTTGAGGATCTAGTATTCGAGGCAGACCATGAACAGGATATTACTTCAAGACTAATAAGAGATTATATAGAAACTGATGATAGAAATATGCAGCTTCTATTTAGAATTGACTTTGCAAGAGCTTTAAGTATGTATAGCATAATGAATGGAATTAATGTTGAAGTTTATAATAACGGTAAAAAAGTAAGAGATAACTATGCTGTATCTGAAGATGATCCGGATTATGAAAAGGACTATGAAATTCCTGATGTAATCCTGGATGTATTTGATGAATTTACTCTTTTTAAGGGCCTTAATGAACTTAAGTATGCTAAAATATACTATAAGTCTGATGATGGAGAGTACAAGCTATTTTAATATAAATTAAAATAAAGAAGTAGCTTTAAGTAATAAAAAGCTGCTTCTTTTTTATAAGGTGAACATATGAAAAAAAGAGAACAAATATATACATTTTTAATAGATTTTATAAAAGAAAAAGGATATCAACCTACGGTTAGAGAAATTGCTCATGCAGTAAATTTAAAGTCATCGTCTTCTGTTTATAGACATTTAGAAATGTTAGAAAAAGATGGTCTCATAATACTTGGAAAAAGTGAGCAGAGAGGTAGAAAAAGGAGTATTCATATTATTGATTTAAACAAAAAGATTAAAAAAAATGTATCAGAAGAAACTATTAAAAATTTAATTAAATTTTCAAAAAAACAAGTTAATACTAATAATGATATATTTTCCAAGAAAGTTACTAATGATTATATAGTATCTGTAGATAATATATTTCCTGATGACATTATTATTGTTGAGAAAGTAAATTCTCTAAAAAAGGATAGTATAGGATTATTATTATTTGAAAATCGTACCTTTATAAAAAAAATATTTTCAGATTATAAAAAGGTATATGATACTGATCCTATAGTTTTAGGAAAGATTATTGGTGTTTATAGAGATTTTTTATGATATTACTTGAAAAAATATAAAAGAAACGTTAAAATAGGTTAACAATATTAAAATTTACTGTAATAATGTATTAGAAACTTTCGAGTTTATCAGTCACTAGTTAAACCAGTATTAACTATTAAATTAATTGCAAACTTAATTTAACCTGTATATCTATTAACACAAAAAAGATTATCTCTTTAACTTTAGAGATAATCTTTTTTGTGTTTAGAATTAACCAAGAATATTATACAATTTAATTATATCCTATACTCATAGTAATTATAAATTGGGGTGAGAAAATTTATGAGATTATCAGAAGAAGATAAGAAATGTATAAAAATTCTTTATATAAATGGCTTAAATGTAAAAGAAATTGAAAAATTATTAAATAATGACTTTTCTAAAGATGCTATTCAAAAACATATATATAGACATTTAAAAGAATTTAGGAATGAACATATTATAAATAGAGCCTTAAATAAAAATAAATTAAAGAAAGAATTTAAAAATATTATTAAGAATAATTTTTAATAAAGGACTTTCCATAATTTTCAAGAATATTATTTATATATTCTTAAATTAGGGGGAGTTAAGAAATGAAAACAGCTCAAGAAGTAGCCAATGAATTAGATTTAACCAGGACTGAAGTTTATAATTTGCTTAGAAAAAAAAGATTTTCTCCATTAGTTAAAAAGAACGGTGGTCAAGTAGCGATAAGCAATGAACTTTTCAAATTATTAGAAGAAGAAATTAAAAATAAAAGAAATAATATTAAACAACAAGAGAATAAAAATATAGATATAAAACAAGAAGATAAATCATTAAAAGAAAAAAATACTATATCTGATATAAAAACTGAAGAAAGTACTGATTTTACATCAACTATAGAAATTCTACAAAATCAAATAAAATTAAAAGATAATCAAATATCTATTCTAAATAATGTTATAACTAATAACTTAAAGAGAATAAAAGATCTTGAAGAAAAAAATCATGAATTTAAAGAATTATATGAAGAAGTCAATAATTTAAGACTTGTCATTGATTCAATACAAACTAAAAAAAAGAGAAAAAGACTTTTAGGAGTATTTTAAAAGAGAAGGTTATAATTAACCTTCTCTTTTAATCAAACTCATTATTAATATCATCATCAAATTCATCTTCTGAAATATCATTTTTATCATTATCAGAATTAGCAAAATTTTTATCTGAATTCTTAGTAATACTTATTTCGTTACCAATAATCAAATTATAAATTAAAAACTTTATATAGGTTCCTTTTTTATTCTTCTTATCTTTTACTAAATCCCATATGGCTGCATCTCTAGGATCATCTAAATTTAATCTTAAGTTAACACGTTCTATATTTGCCATGACTATTTACCCCATTTAGCTTCAGCTATCAATTTATTACCTTTCACATTACTAAATAAAGGATCTGGAACAAAATTTATATTTCCTAAGTTTTCTCTTAATGCATCTTGTAAATCTAAGCTGCCACCACCAGCTCCCCAAATTTTATAAGTAGAAAAATTAGGAACTTTAAGTCTAACCTTATTTAATTTATCTTTAACAAATCTCTCTTTTGCTTTACTTGCATCAATAGTATCATTCTTAATTAGCCTTATTATTTCTTCAACATCAGCATTATTACCTAGTTTATTATAATCTTCTTGTATTTCAGAATATAAATCTATCATACCACCAGGAACAGTAAATTTCATAATACACTTGCTACCAGAAGATACACATATATTCCATGTCCTACCGCCTATATCCAATATCACTAAATCTTTTGCTCTTTCTTCTTTAGGTAAAGTATAAAATGAGCTTAGTCCTTCTGCAACTGTAGCAACTTTATTTATTTTTATATTTTTAGTAACCTCAAATAAATTAAAATTAAAGGACTTATTAAGAAGCTTTTCTTTTAATTCTTCGCTTATTCCTAAATTAGAAGCTGGTACTCCTAATACCAAATCAGTCTCTATATTATCTACATCACATGATTTTGAAATTGCATAAAGTAAGTTAGGTATAAAGTTTTTCTTAGCTTTATTAAACTCATTCTCAAAATCTCCAGATTCCATTCTATAAAATTTATTTTCTAATTCCAAAAGATCTGTATCGAAATCTTCTTTTTCTACTTCTTGATATCTACTTTCAAATATAATTCCTTCACATGTTTTGATATTATAATTTCCTAAATCAACTGCTATTATCAATTTTAAAACCTCCATTTTTTAAAAATTACAAATTACTCAAAAGTTACTTTTAAGTGTTTAAAAAGTTACTTTTAAGTAACTTATACTATTATAATATCAAAAAGTTACCTAAAAGTCAACTTTTAATCATCAAAAAGTTACTTTTAAGTAACTTTATAAAAAATACAATAAAAAAGAGAGTAAAATTTTCTATAATTTTACTCTCTTGAAAAATTATTTTTAACATGGTATTATTAACTCAATTAAATTAAATAGTACGGAAAAGGAAAAATCCATTAAGTTTCCTACGTCGCCAAACAAAGTAAACTTAATGGATGAACTTAAATCCGAAATAGAACAAAGTTCTATTTGAAATATTCACTTTTCATAGCTTTATGATATCAAAGCTATTGAAAAAAGTCAATGATATCTATTGACTTTTTAATAGAAATGTAATATTAGCAAATTTTAACTTCTTTCTATTTAGGATTTAGAGTGATTTCCTAGATGAAAGGAGTTATTTTTATGGCACACATACACTTATTAACTAAAGAACAGTTAGAACAAGAGAAAAGGTTTAATCTCGAAGAAAGAGATTTTCATGTCTTAAATCAAATCGAATATAAAGAGTCTAGAAGAAAAGCTCAAAGTATCTTAAGATTTATCAGAAAAGGTATTTTATTAAATAATGGATCTTGGAGCATTTCATTTTCTAAAATTCATAAAGATTATAATGATTGGGTAAATAAAAAGAAAAAGAAAAGACCAGAACTAAAAAATATAAGCTTAAAACAAATAAAAAATATAGTAAATAAATTAAAAGATTTAGGTTTACTTATTATTGAAAATGTAAAGAAAAGAAACTGTTATTTTCTGCCATTACCCAATAAATTACCCAATAATGAAAACATTACAATCCTTGATACAACAAGTATAGAAGATAATCAAGCTACTCCTAGGTATATTAGGAATAATAATATAGATATAGATTCTAATAGTAACTCAAAAGAATTTAATGCAGACATGTATGAAAAATGTACAAGTCTTGTTGATGTTAGAAATAAAGTTAAAGAGTTACTTAAAGCTGCAAGAGTTAAGAGCTCTTGGATTAAGAATAAGGTTTTAACAAAATTAAGTGAAAACTATAGAAATATAACTGTTAAATTTTTAGAGAGTTATATTAATACAGTCATTGAGAACACTAGAAATACATATTATTCAAATTATAGAAAATATATCAAGAACAATACGAACAATAGAGTTCTACCAAACTTTACAGAAAGAAATTATTCAAAAGATTACTGGAAATGCCTAGAAGAAAATCTATGTTTTAATTAATAATTTAACAATTAATAGAATTTATTGTTAAAAAATAGATTATAAATAAACTGAAAAATTTCCAGTTTATTAAAAATTGGAAATTGCCATATTTTTTTATAGATAATTTGATATAATGAGAACAGGAGTTCGCATATAGATGAGAACAAAAGTTTGATTTGGTTATTATAAACAAAATATTTTTATATAGAGCAATGATATTTATTGCTCTATATAAAATATAAATCCTTGAGTATATAACTTAATATTAAATTTTATGATTTAAATAGTATTTAATTTTTCTTCCAGATCTTCAATATCGATATTTTCTAAGTCTAGAATATCATTTAAAGATCCTAAAACTACTCCGATTATATTAATATCACTATTTTTATCATAATATTGTATTTCATATGGAAGTGTACTACATGGGTGTAGTTCTAATTTATCTTTTTTCTTATGTATTTTTTTACAAGTAGCTTCATTATTTTCACTTAAATAAGCTATTACTATATCGCCATCAATAGGAGTTTTATTTCTGCAGCAAATAATTAATTCATTGTCTTTGAATAATTTATTCATACTGTTTCCTTTTACTCTTAAGGCGAAACAATCCTTGTAATTGCTAGGTAAAGCAATTGATTTACTAATTTCATTAAATGCATATGATGGGGTTCCACAAGAAACTTCACCAACTACGTCTATTGGAATGAAATTTAAATTACTTATTAAGTCTTTAAGATTACTTGAAAGAAAATCTTCTTTTTCAGTAGTTGAAAAATTATAATTTATATCTTGATACTCAAGAGCATCAGATAAATCAGTTTCATGTTCTTTATCTAAAGTATTAGTAAATTCTTTAGATAATTCCTGAAATAGTTTAATATCATTTTCAGCTCTATTACGAGTTCTTTTTAGCTCATTAAACATTCTTTCTGTACGTTTTTTAGACATTTGAAGCTCATTAAACATTCTTTCCGTACGTAATTTTGAATTTTCTAAATCGTTAAAGCTTTGAGTATTTTTTTCTATAAGCTTATTTAGTATAAATATTTTTTTTGAAAGATCTGAATTGTTTAAATCATTTGTGGTTTCATTTGGATGATTTAATCCTAATAGAGAGTCAATAGAACGATTCATTAACTTAGATAATTGTACTAATGTATATATGTTTGGTTCTACTTCAGCTCTTTCATAATAACCAATAGTAGTTCTTGCTACACCTAATTTTTCAGCAAGTTCAGCTTGAGAAAGTTTATTTTTTTTACGAAATTCTTTTATGTTTAAAGCTAAGTTGTGTAGTTCAATTTCAATCATTTATAAACCTCCTTTCAATATAGTTTTAGCAATTTTAGAAGGAACAATCTAATGAATTCTTTAAAAGAGTGTCAATACTATCGTTTTTTAAAAATGTAAATTAAATATGATGTGTATATTGACATTGGTGAGTGAGCGTGATAATATATAGGTAAATTAAATGAAAATATGGATAAAGGTGATAAATATGGAAAACAAGTTAAGCTTTCTAAGAAAGAATAAAGTGCTTTCTCAACGAGAAGTTGCTAGCTTAATTGGTAAAGAAGCACGTTTTATTCACAAATTAGAAAATGGGAAAGTAAAAAATCCTAGTGCAAGTGAAGTCTATAAATTATCTAGAATATACGATACAAGCATGGAAGAAATTTATAGAGCAATAGTATTAAACAACTAAATAAATTAAATTTAAGTTTTGTCCAGTAGGAGAAAAGGAGAGCGAACTACGCCCTTTTTTAATACACTTTTAGGACAAACTTTAGGAGTTGATGCTGTGAGAGGTAAAGGAGAACTTAATAAAAATGAAGTTGGAAGTCTTTATTTAGATGGTTTTTCGGGAAAAGAAATAGCAAAAATATTAGGGGCTAAGGAAGATACTATTTATAAGTGTCTTAACCGAAATTTTAGTCATTTGAAAGAACATAATAAAGCTAAAAGGGAATTGAAAAAACTACAAGATGAAGAAATAAGGAAAATTACTCATAGAGAATGTAAAAAGTATATGAGTGATAGAAACTTTGTTAAGACTAATAGTTCCATTTACAAACATAATGGACATGGAAATTTTAGTGTTAAAAAAGAAGAAGAAATTGGATGTGTAGTTCCTTTCGATGTTCCCAAACATTTTAGTTTTAAGAAAAAGTTTTAGACAGCTTGGTACATATGCGAGATATATTTAAAAAATATTATTTCAAGGGAGAGAATTAAAATGAATAAGAGAATTAAGGCCATAATAGAATTTGTGAAAGTACATAAAAAAGAAACTATAGGAGTTGCAGTTGCTTTAGGAATAGCAGTAGTTGGTGTAGGTGGATATGCAATAAGTAAGCATTATGCTACTGATACTAATAATATAGCTTTAGCTGAGAAAAAAGAAGATCCTAAGGCAGATGAAGATAAAAAGCTAGAAGAAAATAAAGATGCAAATAATGAAGAAGTAACTGTAGAAGAACAAGAAGATGGATCACTAATTGTTAAAGATAAAGATGGTAATACCATTGCCGATAGCTCCAAAGGAGACGATGTTTCTAAAATAGTTGAAGAAAAGAAAGAAGCTGGAAGTGATGTTAATATAAAAAATAAAAAAGGTGAAGTTGAAAAAGTAGAGAGTGTTGATAATGGAAGTATAAAAGTAACCAGTGGTGAAACTATAGGTTCTAAAACAGAAAATAAAGTTCAAGCTTCACAACAACCAAGTGGTGAGAAGGTTGAGAAAGTGGAGGATATAAAAGGCACTACTGCAAGTAGTGAAGGAAGTATTACAATTGTAAAGCCTAGTAAGGAAGAAAGCTCTAGTAAGCCTGAAAGTAACAAACAAGAGCAATCTGAAGAGTCAAAGCCTGAAGAAGCTCCACAACCTTCTCAAAAACCAGAAGAGAATAAACAAGAAAAACCTGCAGAAAATCAACAAGAAACAAAACCAGTTGAACCTGCAAAACCTCAAAAACCTCAAAGAACTTGGGAATATCAAAGTGGTATGAGTCAAGAGCTTTGGAATGATTTTAATGCTTATAGACAGTCTCAAGGTTTAAATGCCTTAAACTGGAGTGGTAAATATGCTGGATGGACAAAGAGCCACTGTGAAGAAATGGCACAAAAGCAAAGTGGCTTCCATAAGAGTTATCCAGAAGGTGGTCAAATAGTTTATGATGGAACTGCATATACTTCAGCTAGTTCTATTTTAAATGGATTTAAAAATTCTCCAGCTCATAATAAGAATATGTTAGATCCGGATTTAACAGAAGGAGCTTGTGCAGTATATAAAGACAGTAATGGAAGATATTATACAGTTATAGGTTTTGACTATTAATTTATATATAAAGATCTAGAGTTTTACTCTAGGTCTTTTTTGATACTGTTTTTTAGGGGGAGAACATATGGGAAGAGTGAGGAAAGATTTTTATAAAGGAGAAGTCTATAGGGGTGATATTTTCTATGCAGACTTAGGAGACATAAAGAGTAAGGTGGGTTCAGTACAAGGTGGAATTAGGCCAGTTATTGTAATTCAAAATGATATTGGGAATAGGTATGGAGAAACTTTTGTAGTGACTTCTGTAACATCTCAACCTAAGAAAGAAATGCCCGTACATACTAAAATAATAAAAGAATGTTTAGAAAAGCCATCTACTATTTTATTAGAGCAAATAACAACTATTTCTAGGTATCAGATGAGAGAGAAAATAGGAAAGCTAAATGGATATGAAATAAAAGAACTAAATAGAGCATTAGGAATAAGTATTGGTTTAAGTTAGAAAGTTCAAGAGTGTTGCAATTAAGCAGCACTCTTTGGTACTGTTTAATTGTAAATAAAAATCATAATATATGATTAAATATTTGCACTTATTTTAATTTATAATAGAGGGTGTAATTGGTCTGACGGCGCACTCTTTGGGTTTATAATATCCGTTTTAAAAACTGTTAGCCTTCCCCTTATTATAAAGATTCGATTAAGCAGGTTGAAACCATTAAGGCGTTCGTGTAACTAACCAAAATGAATTGTAATAAGTGTAGGTAGGATTAAATTACAATACTTTTAGGAGGAATATGATGATTAGTATAGGAATTGATGTCTCAAAAGGGAAAAGTACTGTTTGTGCATTAAAACCTTATGGTGAGGTTTTTAAAGATCCATATGAAATTCAACATACAGAAACAGATTTGAAAAATTTAGTAAATGATATTTTAAGTCTAAAAGAGGACGTAAAAGTTGTAATGGAAGCAACTGGCGCTTATCATTTACCGGTTCTTACTTATCTTAAGGAGCACAATATATTTGTATCTGTAATAAATCCTTTATTAATGAAAAAGTATTCTTTCAGAGGATTAAGAAAGGCTAAGACTGATAAGATTGATTCTATTAAAATAGCTAACTATGGAATTGATAATTGGTTTAAGTTGGTTGATTATGAAATTACAGATGAGATATATTCGGAACTAAAATTATTAGGAAGACAGTATTCTCACTATGTAAAAATGAAAATCGAAAGTAAGCTTGTGTTAGGTAATTTATTAGATATGACAATGCCGAAAATAAAAACTTTATTAAGGAATAGCTTAGATAAAGTAGAGAAAGATAAGTTAAATGACTTTATAAGGGAGTATTGGCATTATGATAATATTACTAAAAAAAGTGAAAAGCAATTTATAGGTAGCTATATGAAATGGTGTAAGAAGAATGGATACCATCAAAGTGAAACAAAAGCAAAGGAAATATATGCTTTAGCACAAGAAGGTATCCCTACATTATCTTCTAATTCTCCATCTACTAAAATGTTAGTATTAGAAGCAGTTAGAGTTCTTGATGAAGTAAATAGAACTCTATATATGATTTTATCACAAATGCAAAAACAGGCAAGAAAGTTAAAAGAATATGATGTAGTTAGAAATATGCCTGGAGTGGGAGATAAATTGGCTCCACGTTTAATAGCTGAAATTGGTAATATAAAAAGATATCACAATAAAAAAGCTTTAATAGCTTATGCAGGAATTGATTCTCCACCTTTTGAATCTGGACAGTTTGTTTCAAATAAACGTCGTATTTCAAAGCGGGGGTCTGCTTTACTTAGGAAAACTGGATATGAAATTATGCAATGCTTAAAAAGTAATAAGCCTAATGATTCCGTATATTTATATATGCTAAAAAAAGAAATTGAAGGAAAAGCTAAAAAAGTAGCTAAAATTGCTGCTTTAAATAAGTTTTTACGAATTTATTACGCTAAGGTAAAAGAAGTTTATATGACTTAAATTTTGATTTGAAAAATAATATGAAATAGGCTAAATGAGAAAACTCATTTAGTCTATTTGGCATGTAAAAAATTAAATACTTAAGCAATAAACCTGCTAATAAAAAACACTTGATTTTTATTAGCAGGTTTTTAAATACAAATTTTTAGGAAGGAGAAAAGAAAATGAAGTATTTTGATACATCTTAAATTAATTTATCAAAATAAAAAATAAATAATATGGAGGAGAGAAATTTGAGGAAAAGAAAAAGATTTAGACTAATTACAACGATAACTTTAATTTTTACATTCTTATTGACTAACATCAAAGTATTTGCAGTAGAAATAAATTCTACAGACGCAGAGAGTTATCTAAATTACAATTCTCCAACTTGGGGAAAGGTTCTTCCTATAGGTAATCATAGATACTATGCTCCAGATCTAAGGACCTGTTATTGTCTAAATACAGGTGCACTGAATCCAACTGGACAAGATTACACAGAAGAAATACCAGTTGATGGAGGAATAGAAACTATTATTTATTGGGGGTACCCTGCTAAAGATGGCTCAGAATGGGGGATATCAGCTGATGAATATATATATTGTACTCAACTTGCTATTTGGGCTTATCAAAAAGAAGCTGGTTTAAGTAGGGGAATTGATAGAACAAGACTTCAAAATGGAACAGTATCTTTAAGTAGATTAAAACCAGTAATAGACTTTTTAGTAGAAAAAGGATTAAACAAAGAGTTACCAACATTCTTTGAAGTTACTCCTAGTAATATAGTTGCTCATCAAGAAGGTGATTATTTCGTTTCTGAGCCTATAAAAATAAAATCTGACTATGAGTTTAAAGATGCTAAGGTTACTATAAAAAGTTCAAGTAATCCAGGATTAAAAGATGTAGTTAAGATAAAAGATATGGATGGAGATGAAAGAAATACCTATAATTCTAACGAAAGTTTTAAAGTTTATATTCCTATAGATGCAGAAACAGGGGATATTAAGGTTGATGTTAAAGCAACTGTAGAATTACCAGCTTCTTTAGCTTATGCAACTCCAGTAGCAGGTAAACAAGACATGGCACTTGTTGATTTAAGATACCAAAATATGAATAAGGATAATGTTACTGTATCATGGACTGGTTTAAATGGAGCTATAGAGATTGTTAAAAAAGGAGACGATGGTTCTCTTTTAACTGGTGCTAAATTTGTTTTGAAAAACAAAGAAGGCAATCAAATAGCTGAAGCTACATCAGAAAATGGTAGAGTAGTATTCAATGACATTAAGCCAGGAGAGTACATCATCGAAGAAGTCGAAGCTCCACAAGGATATTTAATTACTAATCCAGTTAATATTACTGTAAAACCTAATAAAGTAACTACTGCTGAAATGGTTGATACTCAAATAAAAGGAAGAGTAGAAATAACAAAAATTGATGAAGAAACTGGCGAACCAATTTCAGGTGCTGAATTTGAGATGGTTAAGGCTGATAATAACGAAGTAGTTGAGAAAATGACTACAGGGGAAAATGGAAAGGTATTAAGTGGGTTACATCCTTTTGGAAACTACATTGTAAGAGAAACAAAAGCCCCAAGTAAATATGTGCTTAATGGTAAAGAATATCCAGTTACTATTAATGAACATATGAAAACAATAGAAATTACTCATGCTAATAGAAAAATTAAGGGTAGAGTTTCAATACACAAAATCGATGAAGAAATGCCAGAACTTAGTTTAAAAGGTGCTGTACTTGGTATTTATGATGATGCAGGTAATGAAGTTGATAGATTAACAACTGACGAAAAGGGAGCTGCAACAAGTAAGTATCTAGATTATGGTCACTATATTGGTAAAGAGCTACAAGCTCCAGAAGGATATAAATTAAGCGATAAAACTATAGACATAAACATAACTGAAGATGATAAAGTTTATTCTTATGACTTTACTAACAAAGTTATGAAAGGTCGCATTCAAATAGTTAAAGTTGATAGTGAAAACGAAGAAAAACCAGTTGCTAACGCAGGTTTTAAAGTTGTTGCAGTTAATGTTAATGGTATAGAACCAGGAACTACTGTAGATAAAGTTAAAACTGATGAAAATGGATTTGCATTTACTAAGGATCTTAGATATGGAGTGTACAAATTCATTGAAGATGAAACTCCAGAAGGATATTGGGCTAGTGATAAGGAATACACAATTAACATAAATGAAGATAATAAAGTTTATGTTAAATACGTTAAAAACGCTCCTATCCAAGCTAAGTTAAGAGTTGTTAAAGTTGACTCTAAAGACAATAAACCACTAGAAGGAGTTAAATTCCAAGTTAGAAATACTGATACTAATAAGCTTGTAGAGTTTACAAACTTTGTAGGAATAATTCCTCATAAAACAACTACTTTAACAACTGATAAGAATGGAGAAATAATAACTCCACAACACTTAGCATACGGAAATTATCAATTGGAGGAGGCAAAACCTAAGGATGGTTATATAAGCATAAAGCCAATACCTTTTAAAATAGACGAAAATGCCGCTCTAGAAGATATTAAGGACTTAGGTACTGTTTATACTATTAAGGTAGCTAACGACCGTATAACAGGCGATATGGAGCTTTTAAAGATAGATTCAGAAACAAAGAAACCTTTAGCTGATATTGAGTTTAAAGTTACAGCTTTAGATGGCCTAATGAAAGGACAAACTTGGGACTTAAAGAGTAATGACAAAGGAATAGTTAGTTTAAAAGGTTTAGAATATGGTCATTACAAAATAGAAGAAGTTAAAACACTTTGGAATTACGTTATTAACAAAGAGACTATTTTCTTCGATGTTAAAGAAAATGGTCAAGTAGTTAAGCTTGAAATGGAAAATAAAAAGATAAGAGCTAATGCAGAATTAATCAAGGTAGATTCAGAAACTAAAAGACCACTTGAAGGGGCTGAGTTTGAACTTTGGAATGGGGAAAAGCTTGTAGGAAATTACACAACTAACAAAGATGGAAAAATAGTAGTAGAAAACTTAGAAGCTGGAAATTATTATTGGCATGAAATTAAAGCTCCAGAGCATTATGAAATAAATCAAGATAAAGATTTAAGTTTTGTAATAGATAAAGACGGTGAAACTAAGACTGTAACTGCAGAAAACAAAGTTAAAACTGGAGAAGTAGACTTTACTAAAACTGATGTTACAACTGGAGAAAATATAGAAGGTGCTAAGATAGAGATAATAGGAGTAGAAGAACAAAATAAACACATAAAAATTGACTTTACTTCTAGCAAAGAAGGTAATAAATTTACTTTACCTGAAGGTAAATATGAGTTTAGAGAAACTCAACAACCGGAAGGATACGAGCTTTCTACTGAAGTTGGAACTTTTGAAATTAAGGTTGGAGAAATTATAAAGGCCAACTTAAAGAATGAAAGAACTACAGGAAAACTTATCTTTACTAAGACAGATGTTGCTACAGGAGAAGTTCTTGAAGGAGCTAAAATAAAAATTGAATGTCTTTCTGGCTTAGATAAAGGAAAGGTTATTGAGTTTATTTCTTCAAAGAATGGAAATGAGTTTGAATTAGCAGCTGGAGAATACAAAATCTCAGAAACTCAAGCTCCAGAAGGATATGAGCTTACAACTGAAACTGGAACCTTTAAAATAGGTGAACATGGGGAAGTAGTTAAGTGTAACCTAACTAACAAGAAATTTGAAATTATTAAAACAGGTTCAAGCCTAGATGTTAATGCATTAATTCCATTTGGAATTATCTTAGTAGCAGGAGGCCTAGGAGCATTAATACTTTCAAAGAAAAGAAAATTATCATAATTTTTTTAATTAAGAGAGTGCCATAAGGTACTCTCTTAAGTTTACATAAGAAAATAAGGAGATGGGATGTATGGTTATAACTATTATTTTAGGATTGATTATTATAAATATTTTTATGTATATGAGTTTATTTAAAGTGGCTAAAAAAGCCGATGAAGAACTTGAAATATTATTTAAAAAACATAATTTTCAACAATAAAAGGGAGTGAGAAAAATGAGTGAAACCTTATTATGTGAAATAGAAAAATTAGATTTAGAATTTAGTTCTTTATCAAATAGAAAATTAAATAAAAAGGACCTAGAATACAGAAAATATTTAATTTCAAAACTACAAAGATTATCGAAAGAGTATCTAAGATCTTGTGGAATAAGAAATAAATATAAACTTGAGAAGATCCTAAGAAAGTATTACTTTGAATATCATATAAAAACATATTTTAAGTTTTTTAATTTCAGTAACATAGCTGTTTAAAAATGATTTTTATTAATTTTTTTACTTTCATAGGAATTCTTTTAAGTATTTTAGGACTTTTTTTTCTTATATTAGGTTTGGATAATTATATTCCGATTGTGGCAAGGATGATGTTTTTAGGGATATTTATATTGGGAATTTTTATTATAGGCCTTTCTTCTCCTTTGGTATTAATGAGTATAAAGATACTGATATTAGAAAGTATAGGCTTATTTATATTAAATATATTTTTAATATTCATATTTTCTAGGTATGAAGTTAAAAAGAAGTTTATAAAAGTATTTTTGATAGCTTTAAGAGTTTTATTAGGTCTGTTAAATATATATTTAATTTTTTTTAGCTTAATAAATTTAATTAAAGCTTATTTTACAGTGATAGGATGTGTTTAAAATGATGAAAAAAGCCTTTATAACCTTAATCATAATTGGAATATCGTTAATAGGAACAGCTTTATTTATTGATTTTAAATCAAAGTCAATCCAGGATGATTTAGTTCAAAAATATGAAGAAAAAATGTATAGTAATTCTTCAGTAAAGTATAGTATTCCTGAAACACCTGAAAATACAGAGAAAAAAGAAGATATAAAAGATACTTTTACTCAACCTAATAACAATAAGAAAAATGAAAAAAATGATGTAATTGGGATATTAGAAATAGATAGTATAGGGGTTAAAGCTCCTATAGTTTTAGGAGAAGAAAATCTAGATTATGTAGTGGCTAAGTACAGGTCAAGTTCTGATTTTGGAGAATTAGGAAATGTAATATTAGCTGCACACAATAATATGCGTGGATCTATATTTAGAAACCTTCATAAGCTTAAAATAGGATCTACAGTAAAAATAATATCTGATAATAAGGAACTTGAATATAAAATAACAAACCGATATATCGTAGAGCCTAATGACACAAGCAAAATAAATTTTTCAAATGACAAGAAAGAAATAACTTTAATAACTTGTATTAACCATGCTAAACAAAGATTAATTTTAACTGGAGAATTAATTAATTTTAACTTGGTAATTAAAATAAAGTAGGAGGAAAAATAAATGAATGTATATAATCTTTTTTTTAATATTTTAATTTACTATATTTTAATATATTTTGCATTTATAGTTTTCAAAATTATATTTGGAAATTTTAATATAAAAGATTATTTTTTATTAAATAATTTAGAGTTTATAGTAAAAAAAATATTAAGTATTATTTTAAATTTAGTAATAGTTACTCTAGCTTTTTTGGGATTATATTATATAGCAATTGTAGATTTGGAATTTTGTTCAAATATAGTAGCATTTATACTAATTATACTTCTAATTAAATTTTCTATAGATTTTTCTTTTTATATTTCAAATAATAAGTTTATTAAATCTTTAACTGAAAAAATATTTAATAAGAATAAGAAAATTTAAATAAAGGAGAAATGCTTTAAATGTATGATTATAGTGATTTATTAAATCCGGCTAATCCATTAAGTCCATTTAATCCAAGTAATCCTGCAAATCCAATATATTAAGATTTATATGGAGATGATACTGATTTAGAAGAACATAAAAATCAAAGGGAAGAAAATAGTGGACAAACTCATCAAGAAATTAAAATGGATCATGCACTTACAAATTTTTCAGTAGTAGTTTTGAAATCGATGATGGGGATAATGTTTTTATTATTTGTATCTATAATTATTTGTACAGTTGTTAAATGGATTAGGAGGAGAAGTTAATGGTTTTTAAAGGATTTTTTTATTATCATTGATAATTTTAGTTTTAATACTTATGGGATATGCATATATTGAGGCAGAGAAAGAATTAGAGCTTTCAGTTAATGAATTTGATAAGAAATATGAATTTACATTAACTATAAAAACAAAAGACGGAAATAAGACAGAATTAAAATTATTTAGTGATTGGAAATATGAAAGTGAAGATATATTAAACTTTGTTATGAATAAAGAGCTACAAAGTATAGAGTATAAGAAGAATGGAAAGAGTATTCTAATTCCTATATCAGAAGTGAAATCTTATGAGTTTAATGTTAAAGAAAGGAGTATCTAGAATGAGTCGTTTAGAAAGGCGTGAACGAATAAGAAAAATTTTTCAGATATAAGAAAATAAAAGAGACAGAGAAAATTAATAAGTATGGAGGAGTATTAAATGAATAAGAACACTAGAAAGATAGGCGAAGTTAGAAAGAAAGTTGAAGCGATAAGAGAAGAACTAGAAAAGGATGTTCTTTTTACTGCTAAAACACAGGAGTCAAAAGAAAGAATTAATGTAATAATAAATCAAGATGCAAATGATAAAATAATGGACTTTATTTACGATAATGCAAAAGTTCTTAAAGAACAATATGGCATACAATCTAGAAATAAATTATTAGCTGCAATTATAGAATTTGAAGCAGATCATATAGAAAATATATTTGAAAAGTTAAAAAGAAAGGAGAAATAAGATATGGGATTTAGTTTAAGAAAGTCTTTTAAAGTTGGTAAAAATTCTAAAGTTAATTTATCAACTGGAGGGGGTGTGGGATTTAGTACAGGTAAAAAAGGAGCGAGAGTTTCTGTAAATAAAAATGGAGTAAACTTATATGGTGGTAAAGGTATTTTACGATTTACTAAACATATTAGTTTTAAGAAAATATTTAGTTTTTTAAACAATCTAAACAAATAAAATAATCATATAAAACGAGTTGTTCTCCAAGAACTTAAATAATGTTCAAGGGGGAATTTTTTTATGCAAAAATCAATGTTAAAACCACCAATTACAAGGCTAGGTGGTAAAAGTAAATTAAGAAAAGAAATAATAAGTATGATGCCAGATCATGTGTGTTATGTAGAACCATTCTTTGGAGCTGGGTGGGTGTATTTTGGCAAGTCTAAATCAAAAATCGAAGTTATAAATGACATTGAAAATGAAATACCAAACCTATTTAAAATTATAAAGTACCATGCTCCGGAAATGAAAAGGCTTCTGTCCTATGAAATATCCGGAAGAAGTATATTCGATGAATATAAAAATGCTACTTTGGAGCATTTAACCGATATACAAAGAGCTATAAGATTTATGTATCTTATAACTCAAAGTTTCGGTGGTCAAGGTAATCATTATGGTTATGGAACTAATACATTACCATCACAAAAAATCTTTGATTGTAACTTAGAAGAATTACAAGAAAGATTAAAAAATACCTATGTAGAAAACCTAAGTTTTGAAAAAATAATTGAAAAATATGATAGGGAATATACATTATTTTTCTTAGATCCGCCGTACTATGGTACAGCCGGATATAAAGCAGAGTTTGGAATAAAAGAGCAATTAAAACTTAGAGATATTCTTAAAAATATCAAAGGAAAGTTCATTCTAACAATCAATGATTGTGAAGAAACTAGAAGCTGGTACAAAGATTTTAATATCAAAGAAGTTGAAGTACATTATTCAGTTTCAAGGCAATCAGAAGGAAGAAAAAGAAACAAAGAGTTGATAATTACAAACTATTAAAAAGTATATGGAAGGAGATAAAATTATGGCTGCAAAGTTAGATAAAAATTTAAAGGAATTAGCACAAGATTTATTAAAATTACAAGGAGTAGAATATATAGATTGGTTAAATAAAAAGCATCAAGAAGTAATAACTAAGAATACAAAGATTATAAGAAATTGTGTTAAAAATGAAATAAAAAACTCAAATAAAAAGGATGAAGTTATAGAAGAAATTAATCAAGAAAGTAATGAAAATCTTGAAAGTTTTGAAGATGAAAATTACAATGAGGATGAAGTAGAAAGTGAACGGAAGGAGTTAATTTATTAGGTGAAAGATTTAAATTTATATGCAAAAGAATTGGTCGATGTAGTTAACTATTTAATGAAAAAAGGTTCATTTGTTTTTTCAAGAGATAGAAGATATATATACTTAAATAATGAGTTTATTAGAGATATGTTGACTAAAAGAGAATACGATACTGCAGAAAATAAATTGCATATGTGGAGAGAGTTAAAATGGCTTATAGCTGATGATGAAAAGTTAGTTAAGAGAGTAAGAATTGATGATGAAAGAGTATATGCAATAGTTATAGATTACTCTATTTTTTCATGGTTAAAAATTCAAATGGAAGTTTAAAATTTGCATTTTTTAAAACCACTTTTTACGGGGGACATTACAGGGGACAAAGCGGGGGACAATACGGGGGATATTTAAAATTTAAATATACTATAATGTCCCCTGTTGAAAGATTAGTTATTTCAAGGTTTTATTAAGAATTAGTCCCTTGTCGTATTATAGAGTATATATTATATATATAATATATACATATAATGTATTGGTCACAAATTGTGTTTTAATTTGGGACTAATATTTTTATATGTATATGTTATTATAGATAATTATATACTCTTGGGCTGGAGCGTTTAGCTCCAGTCCAAGGGGGGAATGGGGGGAAGTATTCCCCCCATAGGAAGGAGTGTAACTCCTTCCGTATAAACTCTCAATGAAAGGCAAGTGACTTTAATTAAATGAATATATTTAATTTAAAAAAAGAAATGAAAAATATTATTTATTCTGATTCTTCTTTGAGTAAAAATTCTATTAGAGATAGAAACTCTGCTCTTAATAAAATATTTGAAAATTTTAATAACCTTGATGATGTTTCTGTTATTACTAAAGATAAAATTTTAGATAACTTAAATTCAATTAAATTTAAAACTAAATTATCTGCAGGTGTTAATGCTATTAGATTTTTAAAAGAGCATAATCTTGATGTTGATTTTCCTTCTGAAGATGAACTAAAAGAGATTATTAAAAATAAAAAAAAGAATAATCGTAAACCTACTGTAGAAAAAAATTTAATTGATATTGAAAGAAAAGTTAACAGAGTTAGAAAGAAAAATTATAGATTAGCTTATAAGTTAATGTTAGAGTCGGGACTTCGTGTTCACGAGGTTGCAGCTCTAAAGAAAGATGATTTTTCTTTTGATAAAAACTTAATAACTATTAATCTTAGAGAAGCAAAAGGAAATAAACTTTGTTCTATTGAACTTGAAAATAAATATTTATCTAAAAATATTAGTGAGTTTATTGACACTAAGAATGAAGATGAAAGAGTATTTCCACATATGCGTTACTTACAAGAACAAGCAACTAAAATGGGAATACAATGTCATGATCTGCGAAGGGGTTTTGCTAAAAGAACTTACAAGGAAGAATTAAAAAATGATATTCCTAAAAGTGAAGCTTTAGATAAAACTAGAGTTAAATTAAGACATACTAGAAGTGATACTACTGAAATTTATTTAAGAAGTAAAATTAATGTTTAATCAAAAAGTTTTATTTTTAATTAAGTAAGTTAGTAAATAAGAGTGCTATTAATAGTGCTCTATTTTTATACAAATTTTTAGAAAGGAGTTGTTACTTTGAGCGATAATTCAACTAAAGTGTTAGAAGATTTTCTAAATGAAATCTTTATGATTATTAGAGATATATCAAAAGAGCTATTTAAAGTAATAGTTATTTTATTTAAAAGTGCAGGTATTGGATTTAAAAAGTCTTGGAAAAATAAAAAGCTTTTTATTGGTCTTATACCTTCTTTTTTAATTCCCATAGTTGCAAGAGTAAATGTAGATTTTTTTCTTGTAGATAGAAAATTTTACTTTAAAATAATTTATTTTCTTTTATGGTTTTCTCCAGTTTATTATTTTGCTCTTGTATCTTGTTTTAAAAGTAAATCTGAAAAAGAGAATGATAAATTCAAAGAAGCTTTTGAGGATTTAGGATTTAAAGGGTCAGATTCAAAACTACCTATCTTGAAATCTCATACTCAAGATAAAGAAACAAAAATTGATGAAAGAGTTTTTGAGTCTAAAATTCCAATAGAAGTTTGGAGACATAATATTCCTCAAATACAAGCTGCAGTTAATATTTCTATTATTTCAATAAAGCAAGGAAAGAGTAAACAAATAGTTATTATGAAATCAATGAGTGGTTCTCTTGAAATTGAGGAAAAAATTCCGTGGAGTGATGAGTATATAGAACCACAAGAAGGTGTTGTTTGCATTGGAGAGTCTGAAACTCAAAAGATAAAAATTGATTTAAATAAAAGTCCACATTTATTATCTGCAGGTGAAACAGGATCAGGTAAATCTGTAATTGTTAGATGTATTCTTTGGCAACTTATAAGCCAAGGAGCAATAGCCTATATGGTCGATTTTAAAGGAGGAGTGGAATTTGGTTTACAGTATGAAAAAATAGGTCAAGTAATAACTGAAGTTGATGAAGCAGAAGCTCTTTTTGCTTTTCTTGTTGAAGAAAATTCTAGACGTTTAAAGTTGTTAAGAGAAAATCAAGTTAAAAACATCGCTGAATATAATGCAAAGTGTTCAGGAAGTTTAAGAAGAATTGTTGTTGTAATTGATGAACTTGCAGAGCTTATGGATAAGACCGGAGTAGATGAAGAAAAGAAAGAAAAATTAACAAAAATAGAAGGATATTTATCTACTTTAGCTCGTCTATCTAGAGCTACAGGTATAAATCTATTAATTGCTACTCAAAGACCAGATGCAAAAGTAATTACAGGACAAATTAAGAATAATGTTCCTGTTAGAATATGTGGTCGTTTTGCAGATGCAAAGGCATCTGAAATTGTATTAAGTAATACTAAAGCTAAGGATTTAGATCCAATAAAGGGACGCTTCTTATTTAAACTTGGAGCCGATACAATTGAATTTCAAGCTTATTATTTTGATGATGATAAACATTTTATTCCTAGTAAGATTTTTAAAGTTAGAGAAGCTTTTAAGGATAATGAAAATAAAAATAATCTAATTGATGAAGGTTCAAATGAAAATAAAACCATAGAGAATAATGCTAAAGAAATTATAAATTTAGTTAAAGAAAAAGTAGAAGTTAATAATGAGGAAAAGAAAACTGAAGTTAACATTATCAAAGAAGATGTTGAAATTAAAAATGATGAGATAAGTGAAAAAAGCAAAGGTGAAAAATTTAATAATATAGGGAAATTTGATTATAAATAGTGAGGAAAATAATTATAAAAGAAAATTTATGATAGGAGGATAGAGATATGTTTTTCAAAAGAAATAAAAACAATGAAAATAGAGTTTATGGATTAGTAAATAATATACCAGAGAGAGTAAATTGGTGTAATGATTATTTAGAAAAAGAAGATGGTATTTTAAATTTAGGTGTAACAGAGAAAAATGAAGTTGTAAAAGTTGATTTAAATAAAACACCACATATCTTAATAGCAGGTGGTGAGGGCGTTGGAAAATCTGTAGCTTTGGCATGTATGATTTGGCAATTAAAAAATCAAGGGGCTGAGATAAATATAATTGGGTTAACCTATGCTTTTAGTGTAGAACTTACAAACTTTGAAAAATTTACGAATATCGTAAGAGATATTGATAGTGCAGATAAATTGTTACAAGCGATAATTTATGAGCATACTAGAAGACTTAATCTTTTAAGAAAAGAAAGAGTTGGAAATTTCAATGACTATAACAATAAAATATGCGAAAGTAATAAGTTGCCTAGAATAGTAGTTGTTATAGATGAAATTAATGAAATTTTATATAAAGAGAATTTATCAGCCGATGACATAGAGAAAGTAAATAGAATAGAACATAATTTAAATACGCTAGCTCGTTTAGCAAGACCAACAGGAATTAATATATTAAGTGCTACTGAGAGACCAGAAATTAGAATTTTAAGGAATCAATTAATAAATAATATTCCTGTTAGAATTTATGGTAGCCGTATTGAAGGTAAATTTTCAGAATTAGTTGTAGGAAATGAAATTATTAGAAAAATAGGACACATAACAGGGAGATTTGTAGTTACTATAGGCTGTGAGTTTAAGGAGACTCAGTTTTATTATTTCAACGAAGAAGAGTATTTATAGGAGGTAGCAGTATGAAAGAGCTTTTAATTATGGGTGATGTATCAAAAGATTTTAAAAGATTAGGTGTAAAGCTTAATCAAACTTATAGTGGACCTGAATATGGTGTATGTGAGGTTACTGAAGAAGAGTTTAGAATATTATGTGATGAACCAGATATAAAAGGTACATGGGTAAAAGGTGGATGGAGATATTGCAAAGGAAGTAATCAAGAGAAGCCATGTCAAAAAGTTTTAATTAATAATAAACATATTATTGCTTGGTATGATGATTCATTAGATTTTGATAGTGAAGAAGAAAGATTGGCATATATAGAAGATAATGGTGGAGTAATGCCATTAGAAAAATTTGATGATTTATTAACTTATTTTGTAATAGAGATGGGTGTTTCTCAACCTAAGAATATATGTGCTTTAAGTGTAGATTTAGCAAAATACAATAATATAAAACTTAGTGAGTTATTTAATATATATCAAGGTGGTCTTGAAGAAATAAAAACAGATGATATCTTTATAGGTCAAAATCCAACTTTTAAAGTTGATATTGAAGATAATATTGATAATCTACTTCAAGGAACTTTAGGTGAGGGAAAAACTTATAATTAAAGGGTGTGACGAAAATGAAAAATAGTGCAATAGAAAATTTTGAAAAGGCATTAGCAGAGCTTTGTCGTTCTGCAAGAAAAGAAAATTTAAATGTAAATCTTGATGTTTACAAAGATAAAGAAAAGAAAAAGAATTACTATGGCATAGTAATTAGAGATAGGAGTGAGGATTGTGTTTAGAAAGAATAAAGAGAATACTAAGCCTAAAAAAGAGAAGAAAGAAAAAAAGTCTTTCTTTAAGAAAAAAGATAAACTTAACATGGATCTTGAGGATTCAGTTGCTAATTTAGATAAGCAGGTTAATGGTGTTAAGGAGAAAAAATTAGTAAGTGTAATGCCATTTAGAATAGCAAGAGCTTTTATATGGGTTCTTATAGGTATTCTTTGTTTTAGGGGTGGAGTTTCCGTATTTAAAGGTAATCAATCGGAAACCTTAAAAAAAGAAAATGAAAAGATATTAAATAATATGGAGAAGCAAAGTTCACTTGAAACTCAAGCCTTTTCTTTTGCTGAAGAATTTGCTTGGGATTATTTTTCTAGATATCCAATTAATACACAAGATTTTATAAATAGAATAACAAAGTACACTACAGAGCAACTGGCAAATGAGATGAATAATGGAACTTATTCAGATGTCATTTATACTAGTGCTTTTTATTTTGAAAAATATTCTGAAAATCAAGTTAACGTAAGTGTTAAAGCTAGAGTAAGAGTTTATACACCTAAAGCTGGCCAAGAGCAAACTCCACAGGACCAACTTCAGTATGATACTAATTTAGTTGATTATTATTTAGAAGTTCCTATAGTTTTCGATAAAGATATGAATATGGCCGTGGATGCATTACCAGTAATGACAGCTCCACCAGAGAAAGCTTATTTCAAAAATAAAGAGTTCTCCGGAACTAGCGAAAATGATGCTGATAAAACTAAAAAGATTACAGATAGTGTATCTCAATTCTTTAAGGCATATTACGAGCAAAATCAAACACAAATAGATTATTTCTTAGTTGATGGAGCAGATATTAAGGGAGCAGGTCAAAAGTTCTCTTTCAATAAAATCGATAGAATAAATATTTATAAGCTTAGTGATAAAGAATTCTTGGCAATTGTAGACTTAAATATAGATTCCTTTGGAAATTCAATAAAACAAGGATTTAACCTTACTGTAGTTCAAGAAGGAGACAAGTTCTTAGTTAAAACTTTAGAGCCAAGAACTTCAAATATAGATTTAAATAATAAGAGCAATAATTAGGAGGATTTATTATGAAAAATTTTAAGAATTTAAAAGAGAAAGCAGCAGAGAAAGTAAAATTACACAAGCTAAGAATACAAGGATTTTTTGTAGCATTAATAGCTTTTATGACAACCTATAACACTTATGCATATGCTAGTATAGATGGAGGAAATATAAAAAATAATGTAATAAACAATATTTTATTACCTATATCCTTTGTTGTAGTTGGATTTCTTTTAATAAAAGAGCTTGTTAAAAAGAGTATTGCAGGTATAGTAGTTGTTCTAGTTGTAGGTGGATTGGTAATTGTAGTTATTGCTCAACCAGATATAATAAAAATAATTGGTGAGTGGGTTAGAACAATATTTGGTTTTTAGAAGGAGATTTTTATGGAAGAAGAAAGAAAAATTTTAAGAAGCTATAATAAGCTTAAGAACTTTGAAATTAAAATTTATAGACTAGGAAATACTACAATACCCTTTCCAGTTCCTATAACAACTACAGTTTATTTCGTTGTGGCATTAATAATAATTGCTATTATAGATGCTACAATTGGGATACACATAAATTTTATATATAAATATGTGGCATTACCTTTAGGTATAGCTTATATAGCTAAAAATAAAAAAATAGATGGAAAACCACTGCATAAGTATTTACTAAGACTTATACAGTTTCAAAATATCAAGAAATCTAAAATAGAAAGATTTAAGATTCGAGAAAATTTAGAAGATTTTAGATTTATAGAAAGATTTTAGGTTGACTATAAAATCATAAAATTTTATATTGAAAATATATAATTTTGAGGTGGTTTTATGGAAAATAAATTTAAAGATTTTTTTGATGAGGAAATAATTACAATAAGTAAATCAGACGCTATTAAAAGATTAGCGAGAAGATTTAAAGTTGATAATTTAGAAGCTCAAAAAATATATAATGAGTGGAGAAGAAATTGGTGTAATGTAACACAAAAAGAGAGTTAGTTTTTACTAACTCTCTTTATTTTATTCCAAGTTTGAAAGGAGTATTTAATATGAAAAGTAACAAATTTAATTTTCCTATAAATTTTGTTAAGGAAAATTTGATTTTTAATAATAAAGTTTGCTATGCAGGATTTAAACTTAATGGATTTGAATATAGTTCTTGTAATAATAGTGAAAAAATTAGGATATTAGATAGTTTAACCGAACTTATAAAAGAAATACCTAGTGAAGCTCAAATTTTATTAATTCCAAGAGCGGTGGATTGTGAGAGATCCATAAGACCTATGATAAATAAAATTCAGGAAGATGATCCTTTGAAAGAAGTTTCAACAATTTTAGCTGAGAAAACTATAGAAATTTTAGAAGAAAGAGCTGAGGATAGATATATATTTAATCCTGTTACTGAAGAAAATGAATTCATTGCTGGAGATAAAACATTAGAATATGACACATATATGTTTATTTCCCTTCTAAAAGGCGATGACAAGGATTTTATTTCTAAAGGAGGGGAAAAGTTCGAGTATATGATAAAAAGCCCTAAAAAGGCTTTAAATGAGTTTTTAGGCATATCTCAGAAAACTATATCTGAAAGAGACTTTAGAATTTATAAGAAAAAGTCTACAGAATTTTTAGAAATACAATCTATGAGATTTGATATACGCCCTTTAAGAAAAAGTGAAATAGATAGTTTAAGTGCCAGGGTTACTAAACGTGGTCATCAATCAGCGGATGAGCTTGTTAAGTGGAGTGATAACTGCTTAGAAGTAGAGCAAGATGAGGAAAAAGTTATTATTCCTTTAAGAAATGCCTATAAAAATAGAGTTACGGGCCTCATAGAGCAAGGGGATAAAATATTAAAAATACAAAATGATGGATTTACAAGTTATCAGACTTTCTTGGCCATAAATAATATTCCAAGTATGGAGTTTCCAGGGGTTGAGTATATAAAGTTAATCCAGGATATGAATATTGGTGCAGAGATCTGCATCCACATAAAAAAGTTTTCTGCGGAAGAAAGTAAAAGTAAGATAAAAAATAAAGCTGCTAAGATAAATGCACAGGTAAATGAAGCACTTCAAGGAGGACATATACCATCCGATGAAGAATACGAAGCGAAGGCGGCCGCAGAGTCGTTAGAAAAGGAAGTAAAGAGAAATAAACATATAATCGAAACAAGTATAAGTATTTGTTTAGCTTCCACAAAGGAGAAAATAGTTAGAAATAATACAAAAGTCCTTATGGAATATTTCAATAAATCCTTAAAATTTGAGCTTATAAATCCATATACAGATCAATATAGAATTTTCTTAGATTTTATACCTGCGAACTCTAATTATAATAGAGACTTCATACAGTTAGTTCCAATGGAAACATTAGCGGGGGGAGTATTCGGAGCTAGTGACCATTTAGGAGATAGCATAGGAGCCTATATAGGCTACACAGTAAATGGTAATAGAAAGGTTTATTTATACATGGGAAGAGCTACAAAGTTAAATAAATCACCTGCTATGGGGATATACGGTAACTTAGGTGAAGGAAAATCTTTTAATGCTAACCTAATTGTAGTTTTACACGTGCTTTTCGGTAGCTCCGCATTAATTTTCGACCCTAAAAGTGAAAGGTCACATTGGGCTGCTAAACTAGATTTCATGGGAGATTTAATAAGTATAGTTAGATTAACACCTAACGATGAAGATAAGGGTAAACTAGATCCATTTAATCTTTACAATGATAATATAGACGAAGCTTGTGACCTAGCTTTTAATATAATAGTTGAGATTGTAAATACAAGTGAAGAAGAAAAAATAATTTTAAAAGAGACATTAAAACAAATAAGAGAAGAAGAAAAGCCTTCAATGAAAAGATTGATTGAAAAGATTAATGATGTACCAGATAGTGATGCTTATAAAAAAGATGCCGAGCGTTTGGTAAGAAAACTAAATGCATCAAAGGATGTAGGTTTATCTAAACTTATTTTTGGAGATGGTACTGAAAAAGCTATTAATCTAGACAATAGATTAAATATTCTTCAGATAGATAATCTAACAATTCCAGATCAAGGTACAAAGAAAGAAGAATACTCTGAAGAAGAGAAATTAAGTTCTTGTTTAATGATGCTTATGGGAAGTTTTACGAAGAAATTTGCAATGAAAAAAAGAAATACCTTCGACTTAATACTATTTGATGAAAGTTGGTTTTTGAAAAATTCTGCTGCAGGTAGAAAATTATATGACTTTTTAGCAAGACAGGGAAGATCCTTAAATGTTGGATGTATATTTAACGGGCATTCAGTCCTTGACATTCCAACAGAAGAAATTAAAAATACTATAACATACAAGTTATGTTTTAAAACTAATAATAGAGATGAAGCAAAGAGAATGCTTGAATTTATGAATAAAAGTGTTACTGAAGAAAATATTAAAATGCTTATGGAATTAGAAAATAGGCAAGCTGTTTTCCAAGACTTAGATGGAAGGGTTGGAGTAATAGAATTTGATGCTGTTTTTGAACAGTTTATAGAGTGTTTTAGCACAACACCAGAAGATACCTTAAACTATGAGGATGTTTCTTAATGAAAAAGCTTTTTATATGGAGTGGAATAATATCTTTGATATTTCCACTTCTATTTTTTTTCTTAATTATAGGGGGAAGTGGTGAACAGCCAACTCCAGTAAATCCTAATCCTAATTTAACGGAAGAGCAGCTTAATTTTATAAGTCAGATTGTTTCCGGAGCGAAGCAATCCTATGAAGAAACAGGAATATTTCCATCAATAACCCTGGCACAAGCTATATTAGAAAGTGGTTGGGGAAGGTCTGGGTTGGCCATAAAAGCTAATAATTTATTTGGTATAAAAGCTGACTCTGGATGGAAGGGGAAAGTTTTAGAAATGCCAACTCAGGAGCATGTTAATGGTGGAATAATAACTATTATAGCAAGATGGAGAGTTTATGAAAGTTGGAATGAATCTGTAATAGATCATGGTAAATTCTTTGTAGAAAATTCTAGATATAAAGAAAATGGGGTCCTGGATGCAAAAAATTATGTAGAGCAAGCTCAGTGCATACAAAAAGCGGGTTATGCAACAGATCCAAACTATGCAAACCAATTAATCCAGGTAATAAATGATTTTGGACTAAATCTTTACGATGTGAACGGAGATGTTGTAGGGAATGATGTTATAGAAAAAGCAATAGAAGCTGGAATGAAGTGGGTTGGTAAATCTCCATATGTTTGGGGAGGCGGTCGTAACCAAGCTGACGTTGATGCAGGACGATTTGATTGTAGTTCTCTAGTGCATTATTGTTATGCATCTGCAGGAATACAGTTAGGGCCAAGAGAAAGTGTAACAACATGGTCCTTAATAAACATGGGTAAACCTGTACCTGCAAGTGAAATGAAGCGTGGAGACTTAATATTCTTCGATACTGCTGGAAGGAACGGCCATATTGGAATCTACCTTGGAAATGGAAAATTCTTGAATGACAGTTCTACCCAAGGAGTAAGTATTGGAGATCTAAATAGTGCTTATTGGAGCAGATATTTTAACGGAAATGTAAGAAGAGTCGTAGAATAAAAATTCGGCTTTAAGAAGAAAAGTACCTAGATAATTATCAATATTTTTAAAAATATCCAGGTACTTTTTTATAAATTTACGAACATTAATCGGAGGTGTGAAATGGAGAATGTGAAGATTAATATATATAGTAAATTTCTGTATTTGAAAAATAAATTAACTTATAAAAATATATTAAAAGCCATAGTTATAATTGCAACTATTGTTATAGTTTATAATTGTTTAACTAAAATAGCCTATGCAGATGGATTTTTAAGCTATGGTAATAGTGATGATCCTTATAAAAGCATTCCTGAAGGATGGGGAATGTTTATTTCTGAAAAGTACAGAAATAACTATGCCTTAGATATTATAGACACTCATGGCTGGGAGCTTATAGATAAGGCTATAACAGGGTTAACTAATATAGTATTTAGCGGAATAGTAATGATTAGTTGGTTTGGAGTAAATATATTTAGATTTTGCTTTACAAATGATATAGCTGCAGGATTTGCAAATCAATTAAATAGTGTACTAGGTTCTCTAAATAATGGGATTTTCAATAATTTCTTTATGATAGTATTTATGATTTCACTATTTTCAATAGTTTATAATCTATATAAAAAGAACTTTAGTGCCATAGGATCACAAATACTAGCAGTAGCCATAATATATGCAACAACAGCTTTTCTAAGTAATGGAGCTGTTGGCTTCTTATCTAAAACAACGGAGTTCTCTAAAACCATAGGAACTAGTGCCATAGTTGCTATAAATGGTAAAGAAAATAATGAGGGTTCCTTAGAAGATTATTCTAAAACTGTTGTAGGAACCTTATGGGGGAATTTCGTTCAACAACCTTGGGTAATGCTAGAGTTTGATGGTAAGTTACAATTAATGAATAAAGACTCTATAAATAAAGAAGCATTAGATTATTCTAAAGATATATTATCAGAGCCTTATGGTAGTGATGAAAGAGAGAAAGCACTAAAATCAATAGATGAAAAATTTAATAATGAGTTGTTTTCAAAGAATGGCATAAATACTAAGTTAGTATCTGTATGTGTATTATTCATAATAACTTTAATAAAAATGATTATTTTAATAGCCGTAGGAATGATACAAATAGGATTTCAACTTATGTCAATTCTTTTAATATTACTACTTCCATTTATCATGCTTATTGCTATAGTGCCTTTCTTTGGTGGTACAAATATTATAAAGGGTATAGCAAGAAAGTATTTAGGAACTCAGCTCGGTATAATTGTTAGTAGCTTTGTATTAGCCTTACTGGTTCTTGTAGATACTGTTACGCTTACAATGTTTCAATCATGGGGAGCTAACTTAATAATAGCTCTTTTAATGCAATGTACTTGTTGGATCATGGTTATTGCCTTTAGAAAACAGTTAATGAACGGGTTGATAAACCTTCAAAATAGAATTGCTCCAGGAACAGCAGGAGCATTTAAGTTTGGAGCTAAACCACTAGATAAAGGTGCTGATATTGCAGAGGAATATGCAGTAAATCCAGCTATGGATAAAGCGTATGACATAGGAGATAATTTAATAACTAAAGCTCAATATGCTAAAGAATATACAAAGGGAAATTTAAGTCTTTACAAAGACAGAAAAGTAGCACAAGCTATAGATTTCTTAGGTTCTAAATACGATAATTTAAAAAATAATAAGCCTGAAGATATAGAGAATGCTAATAATCCAAAAGAAAATATAGACGGGGTTAAAGATACAAAAAATAAAGTTAACTCAAATGAAAATATCAATAAAAAACCTGTAGAAAAATTTGATTTAAATGGAGTTAAGGCGACTAAACCTATTGATACTAATAGCAATATAAATTCTGAAAATATTCCTAACAAGAATATTAATGGCGAAAATAAACCTAATATTGATGAAGAATCAGTTACTAAAAATGATATAAAAGATCCTATAGAAAATAAGGAGATATCTCCTAAGACTATAGATGAAAACATTAAAAATAACGGAAATGATACTGGAACTATCCAGGATAAAAGTCCAGGAAGTAAAGAAAATAAAACTATTCCTGAAGATGAAGAAATAACTACAAAACCAGAAGAAATAAAAACTCCTGAAAAGACTATAAATAAAGAAAATCTAAATGAACTAAAAAATGAAAATACATCTGCAGATAAGAAAAATAATGATAGTAATATTAGTAATACAAGTATTATTGAAGTTCCTGAAGATTTAATAGAAGAAAAATCTGTTGAAGCTATAAATAAAGCCAAAAATGATGTTAAAGTAAATAAAGAAAAAATAAATAATAATATAAATTCTAAGAATACTGAAAGCAATCCAGAAGCAAAAGAAAATATAGAAGTATCTTCATCACCAGAAGTTACAGAAATTAAGAAAAAATCTACTAAGAAAGTTGAAAATATCAAAAATAATAGACAACCAAAAGAAAAATCTCCAGATAAAAAACAAATTAAAGAAGTATCAATTAAAGAAAGGGTTGAGAGAGTAAAATCATTTATGGGAGTAAGTAATAAGGATATAAAATCTAAAGAAAAGCATTTAGAAAATAAATTAGAATACATTAAGAAAGGAAATAGCAAAAACTTTAAGAAGAAGGGGAGCTAATCATGCTGTATAAAACACATTTAACAACATCACTAAATGTTGCAATACCAGCTTTATATTTAAGCAATGAAATATCACTTTTAACATTAACGGGAGTAGGCTTAGGCAGCCTACTTCCAGATCTAGATACTCCAAATAGTTTTATTGGAAGAAGATTAAAGATAATCTCCTATCCCTTAAGTAAAATATTTAAACATAGGGGTTTTCTGCATTCAATAACTCCTGTAATATTAATATTTGTTTTAGGCATATTTTTGAAATCACTATTTATAAAATCTATCGCTTTAGGTTATTTACTTCACTTAGTAGTGGATATCTTCTCAGAAAGCGGCATAAAGTGGTTTTTACCTTTTTATAATAAAGATATTAAAATGCCATTAGGTATTCTAAGATATAGAACCGGTGGCCTAAAAGAATATGTTATACTAGGAATAAGCATTGTAATATTAATGCTAGAAATACAAAAATTTCATTTAATAAACTTATTTTCAATATAGGAGGTAATATGAAGAAGAAATTAGTATTTTTAGGTCTAATATGTTTAAGTTTATTTGCTTTCGTAGGTTGCGGAACTGAAAAACTAGATATAAGTAACTGCATAGATGTACGCTATGGAGAATTTAATGGTTCAGCCAAAATATATGAAAGTAGTTTAGATTTAGGAAAGTTACAAGATATTCCTAAGTTAAAGGGACTTACTCCTGATATGCTAAAAGGAGACTATAAAATAACTTTAGTAGGAGATAAAACAGATTTAAAGAATGGAGATAAAGTTAAACTACACTTAGAATACAACAAAGAGCTATATAAAAGAGACTTTAATGTAGAATTTAAATTTGAACCAACTGAAGTAACTATAGAAGGTCTACCAGATAAATTAACAGATATAAATCAAATTTCTAAAGAGCAATGGAAAAAAATATATTCAGCAGCTAATAAATATTTTGAGAATATAGCTAAAGAAAAAAATTTTAACAACTTTAAGTTAGAACGTATTTTAAAATTTGAAGATAATAATACAGGAAAAATTGATATAGGATTTATATATTCATATAAATCTAATAATAATGAATTAAGTTATATATGTTTAAATGATTCCCTTAAATTTAAAGTTGATAATGAATTAGAATATAATAATTTTTCTATAAACTTAGCTCTTGATTCAATTTGGTTTAATAAATTTTTTATTGATTATTCTAAACCATTAAATGAAATATTAAATAATATTTATACTAATGTTTATAAGTGTAAGTATTCAATTTTATGGAGTGCAGAAAATTAATTTTTTGATTGTAGATTATAAAATAACGATGATAATATAAATTTATCATCGTTATTTTTATAAAAAATTTTGGTAATATATTGTCTAATTTTAGGAAATATTGTATAATTAATTTACTCAAGGAAAAAGATAAAAATACTATAAGAAATTAATAATAAGTTATATACTCGTTTAAATTACATATATAAATTTTTCATAGTTTAAAAATTTTGATTTTTACTATGTTTATTTGTTATGTAATTTAAGCGAGTTCTAAAGTCCAAGCTCAAGGAATTTGAGTTTGGGCTTTTTTATATGCTTTTTTAGAGTATAGACTACAAATCTATACAGTTGCCTATAACTTAAATAGGAGCATGGTAAAGCCGTTGTGATAACGTAAATATTTACCGGAGTGAGCAGATACACTATAAACTAATCTTAGCGAAAGCTAACAATGGTTTGATTGAGCCAAGGAAGAAAGTTGATCCGGCTATTCTCATATTACACATATATGAGGGTATAACGTAAGTCTTATTGAAACTCTGATGAAGATGTTTAGTCTAAGTAGCTCTATAAGAGCTATATGACAAAATTCAGCGGTTACGTGGAGTACCTGCAGCTTAAAAATAAGCTGCAACGAAAGGAACGTACAGAGCAGTAGAAATACTGGACAGGTAGGGGTACAATTCCTGTTTTGATGTACGGATTAGGTGAAATACTAATCACTAATGTGTTGTTACCGGGACCATAGGTTAATGTGGCGAGGCTCTGCATAGGGATCTTAATTCGGTGACATAGTTATCCTGTTCTTTTTTTAATTAAATCGGACAGGATAACTATGTACATTTTGAGGGTACTCGGGATCTAATCATTAAAAACTTAAAAAGTCAATATATAAATTAAATGTAAATTTGAATTTATTTAGATATTAATAGATTTTATAAGAAGTAAAGTGATGGTGAAGTAAGATGAATAAGAGAAAGTGTACCTTATGTAAGAATTTTGATAAATATAAAGAATTCAATTGTATGTATTTTAAGATAAAGATAGAAGATCCTGAAGTAGCAACAAAATGTACTAACTTTATTCCAAGGAGAAAAGAAAGTAGAAAGCCTTGTAAGGATTGTATATATTACGTACGTAATCCAAAGGTAACTCAAGTTAAGAAGAATAAAGTTGTTTTTGATAAAAGATTTTATTATTGTCTACGCCTTAATAAGCGAGGGACTTATTTTAGAAAGGTTAATTGTAAATACTTTTCAGAAGAATTATAAAGGAGGAAGAGTTTATGAAGGTATTAAGTTTATTTAGTGGAATAGGAGCTTTTGAAAGAGCTATTGAGAATAAAAATATTGAACATGAGATAGTTAATTATTGTGAAAAGGATAGGTATGCAAGTTATGCCTATAGTAAACTTTTTAGGTTATCTGAAGCTAAGAATTTATGGGATGTTAATTGGGTTGATGGAACACATTTTAAAGATATAGATCTTGTAACTTATGGCTTCCCATGCACTGATATAAGCTTAGCGGGAAGCTGCAAGGGAATAATTAAAGGTGAAACAAAATCCGGGTTGCTATTTGAAGCACTAAGGATTATAGAAGAAGCTAGACCTAAGGTTGCCATAGCCGAAAATGTTAGGAATTTAGTAAGTAAAATGTTTATTTCTGATTTTCATAATTTAATTAATGAATTAGATAGATTAGGATATAATTCTTACTGGAAAATACTAAGTGGAATTAACTATAATTCGGCTCATTCGAGAGAAAGAGTATTCATAGTCAGCATCAGGAAAGATATAGACAACGGGAGCTTTGAGTTTAAAGAAGGAAATAATAATCTAGTTACCCTAGAAAGCATTACTGAAAGCTTTGTAGATGAAAAATACTATTGTAAAGATAATTCTTATTTAAAAAGCTTTTTAAATAAGGTTAATAAAAGAATTTGTAAGGATAAAGAGCCTAGCAAGTTTGGACTAGTTAGAGTTGGAACAATTAAAAATCCACATATGTTACAAATGAATAGAAGAGTTTTCTCAGAGTTAGGAGCTAGCCCAACTCTTGTAACTGGATCTGATAGTATTCCTAAGATTATTCAATGTAAGGTTAGAAAACTTACTCCTTTAGAGTGCTGGAGACTTGTTGGATTCACATCTGAAGATTACTGGCTAGTTAGAAAGGCTCTTGAAGAACAATTTTATAACGGGAAAGACTGTACTGATACGCAAATGTATAAGATGGCAGGGAATAGTATTGTAATCCAGGTAGCAGAAAGTATAATTGAAAGCTTAAAAGGAATATTATATTAAAAATTGAGGTGAGAATATGGGGGAAATATTATTAGAATTTCTAAAAGAAACTCGTATTATAAATAGACAAGCTAAATTGTTAATAGAAGATAAGAATAGTTTATCTTCTTCAGATAAGGAAATGTTGAATAAAATTATATTAAACACATCTAAATCTTTAAGTAAGTTAGGTTCAGAAATTAATTTATGATTAGTTTATGTGGCAGAGATTGTAATAGCTGTGTTATGAAAAAAGAAAAGATGTGTAGTGGATGTTCCATGTGTGATGTTTCTTTTTGTAAATGTGGTGATAAAAGAAATAGGTGTATGGTTATTTGTCCTAACAAATTCGGTTCTTTTACTTTAGTAAAAAATACTATAATAAAGGAACCATTAATGGGAAATAAATCTTTAGATTTACCCATTTATATACCTGTAATTCCTGATAAAATCAAAGAGGACTTTAACTTTAAGGCCAATAAAAATATAATTGCTGTTCATGGAGAGTTCTTTTTAAATGCTGCTGGAAGCAAAATAACGGGAGCATATAATCCTGGATTCAGAGCTGCATTAAATTTAAAAGAAGATCTATCCGGAATATTAGAATTTTATATAAAGGATAGGACCTTAGAAGGTTTTTGGGCTAATCGAAAATCTATTTATAAGGAATTAAAACACCAGGACTTTTTAGGAATAATAGCTCCTAATTTTTCAGTTTATGAAGATGCTCCACGCCTGGAACATATATATAATATTCAACGTTCTAAAACTGTTTATAATGAAATGATAAGTGAGGGCCTTCCGGCTATTCCGGATATATCTTGGTACTCAAAAGAAGATTTAAACTTTTGGATAAGAGAAATTAAGGCAAATAATATAAAAACTATAGCTTTTAGTTTCATGAATGTAGATACTAAACTTAAAGCAAGTAACTCATGGAAACATTACTTGCTAGGATTTAAAATTTTAAATTTTAAAATACCTTTAGATGTAGAAATAGTGGTTGCAGGTATTTCTTCAGTCCAAAGAATTGAGGAAATCCTTAAAATAAGTAAAAATAGAAAAATATCTTTTATGCATCAAGCTGCTTGGGTTAATAGTAGAAATGGGGTATCTGTAAAAGATAAAAAACAACTAGATAAATCTATTTCTAAAGATGATATTTTCAAAAATAATCTAGAATTTTATACTAATGAGTACAATAAGTTATATGAGAAGTACAGTAAATAACTGTACTTCTTTTTTATTACTCCTAGGACCAATGAAAATAATAGATAAGTAAAGAAGTGTGTTAAATAATCTTATGAAAGGGGAGATTAATTTATGCCTAAAAGAAGAAGCAATACTATTGCAAATACAACGGAAGGATTAATTGGTGGCTCAGGATCTAATCTTTCTGAAGGAATAATAGAAGATTTAGTTAATGCTGTTAATGGTAGATTAGATAATATTGTAACTGTACAAGGATTATCTAGGACCAGAAACAGAATTGAAGATATAACTATAGTTTCCTTAGGTAATAATCGATATGAAGTAAGTTCAACTGAAGGTAGAACTTACTTTGTTGATATTAATGAAAATAGCTGTGAATGTGGTCAATATGTTTATAGAAATGAATGCTGCAGACACTTAATAGCGGTCAGAGAAGCTTTAGGCGAAGTTGCAGAAGTAGATACTATAAACAATGTAGAAGCTACTAGAAGAGCTAGAGATATAAGGGATGAAATAAATAGAAATATTCGTGGAGAAGAACAAGACGATAATCACTTTTATACAGACAATGAAGCTGATTTCGATAACGATTTTGCAGAAATTAATGACGATTCTATAGAATATGAGTACGAAAACGTACTAAACGGAAACAATAGTACATTCGGAGTTGAACTTGAGTTTGTTGGTGGTGATGCTAATGCTATAGCAAGAGAACTTTATGAGCTAGGTATAGTAAGCTCTCCTAGAAGATTAAGTTATCATTCAAGAAGTGAGCCAGGTAAGTGGAAACTCGAGAGAGATGGTTCCGTATCCGATGGAGATGCCGGAGGTGAAATAGTTTCTCCTATTCTTAAAGATACTCCAGAGACTTGGGAACAAATAAAAATAATATGTGATGTTGCTAAAAGACATGGGGCTAGAGTTGAACAAAGGTGTGGCGGCCATGTTCATATAAACATGGAAAAACTAGATACTGCAAGACAAAGATGGAGAAGATTTTTTAAGACTATAGAAGTATATGAGGACTGTATTTATAGAGCTGCAGGTGGAGATTTAGGAAGAGTAAGAAGTAATGCTAGGCATTATGCCACTCCATTTAGTCCTAGGGCCGATGAAAGTAAATATATCAGATTTAATATGGATAATGATGAAGATGTAAGAAGAATGGCAGCAGAAATTTCAGAAGGAAATAGATATTATGGTATTAACTTAACTAATATAGCAAGAGATAGAGCTCCTACAGTTGAATTTAGGCATTTTAACGGTTCATTAAACGAGAAGCAAATACAGGCTAATATAAAAATGGCTGCAGGTATAATAAATGCTGCAGAAAAAGCAAGATTTAGAGATACTGAAGATGAAATTTTCAAAAAGAGAGGAAATATTCTAAAGAATACTTCAAGACTAGGAGGAACCCAAACTAAAAAGAAAATGATGGAGTTCTTAGACTTAACATTTCCACGTAGAAAAGATAAGAATGCAATGCTAAATGTTTTTAAGAAAAATGATTGGAAATAGTGTAACTTTTATAGAAAATAATATTAATAATAACCTAAAATTATAGTATAATAATTTTAAACTATTACTATGTGAACAGTCTTTCATTTATTTGAAATTAAGAAAACGAAGAAAGCCCTACTTAAAATAAGTAGGACTTTCTTCGTTTCAGAGTGTCGACAGATCGACACTCTGTTTTAAATTATACAATATAAAGATAAAAGGGAAGGAAATAACAATATGATAGTGATTGATAAATCTTTAGGTGAAATAAATCCTGAAAGTTATTTAATAAAAAATGCTAAAGACAATACATATCTTTTAGCATTACCTAATAATCTTAATGGATATAATTATTTTGAAGTGTACATAGATAAACTAAATAGAAGTATTCATGTTTTTGATAGTCTAGAGAATAGAAAAGGGGGAACTAGTGCTATTAATAGTGTAGATAGAATATTAGAAATTAGGAGACCTTTAAATTTAGATCTTGACTATAAGCTTGTGATATATTACCCAGATCATAGTATATTCAAAGCTTGTATAACAACTTATCACGAGAGAAAAGGCTTTAATAAAAATAGAGATTATGTAACTTATATACCTTTTCTGAAGAAAGCTGAATTATTTCTAAAAAATAGATTTTAATTAGGGATTTTAGATAAAACTATATTATAATTAGAGTATAACTATTGAAAGGAGTAAATCAAAATGGTATATAGAACATTACTAAATCCACAAATAGATTTTGTATTTAAAAAGATTTTTGGTACTGAGAAAAATAAACCTATATTAATTAATTTTTTAAATGCAGTAATAAAACCAACAACTCCCATAAAAGATGTAGAAATCAAAAATAACGATATAGATAAAGACTTTATAGAAGATAAATTCAGTAGATTAGATGTAAAGGCTACAACTAGCAATAAGGAACATATAAATATTGAAATCCAGGTAAAGAATGAATATAACATGATACAAAGGACCTTATATTACTGGAGTAAAATGTATTCAGAACAAATCCAAAATAGAGATAACTACAGTAAGTTAGAAAGAACTGTTTGTATAAACATCTTAAATTTTAAATATTTAAAAAATGATAAATATCATAATGCATATAGACTAAAAGAAATAACTTCAAATGAAGAGCTTACAGATCTTCAAGAAATACATTTCATTGAGTTACCTAAATTCAATGAAATAGGTAATAAAGAGTATGTTGAAAATGTTGAGAAAATGGATTCCCTAGAAAAATGGTTAGAGTTCTTAATTGAACCAGAAAGTAATACTGTAAGGCAATTAGAACTAAGCAATGAAGAAATCAAACTAGCAAAATCTGAACTATATAGACTTAGTATGGATAGTAAGGAAAGAGAACAGTATAACATGAGAGAAAAGGCTATCTATGATAGAATATCTGCTTTAGAAAATGCTGAAGCTAAAGGTAAATTAGAAAGTAAATTAGAAGTTGTAAAAGAATCGTTAAGTCAAGGATTAGAAATATCATTAATTTCAAAAATAACAGGATTAAATGAAGAAGAAATATTAAAAATTAAGAATACCATTAAATAAAATAAAAAAGTTATTTAATAAAGGGTAAAATAGTATGAATATTAGTATAATATTTTCTATTATAGGTGGATTGATTGGATACTTCTATATTAATAAAAATCTCGAGGAAAAAAACAAATGATTATTAAAACTAGAAAAAAACTCTGAATTATAGATTCTTTTTCTAGTTGCTACTAAAATTTTTTAAAAATTATACAATGATACTCCCCACTTATTACCTTTAATAAAAAATATGATTAAAATTGAAATAGAATATGATATAATTAATAAAATATTAATTAATAATAACTATTTTAAGATATTTATAACAAATCAAAAAAATTAGTAATATGAATGGTTTTACGTTGATATTATAGAAATAAACTTTGAATTTTATAAAAGAACAATATGATAAAAATAATATTAATAAAATAAATATACTAGTAAGAAAACTTAGGAGGGCAAATGAATAATAGGTACGTAAGATTTTTATTATTTACTTTAGCTGGGAAGTTAGTCAGTGAATTAGTAGGTAAAGAAAAGAAGCATAACAAAAACTCATTAAATTTACCTAGTTTTATTGGAGTTATAGAAGTTAAACATAGCATAAGAGGAAGAGTTAGATTATATGTGTCAGTGCTTAAAAATGATGAAGCAAGTAGAAGAATTATACTAGAACAATTAAGCAGGGTAGAAACTATAAAGCACATTGAAATAAACAATATTACAGGTAGTTTAACAATAAAGTATGACCCGGAAAAAATAGATCCAGCTTTATTAATTGGAGTAGTAGCAAAGTTACTTCAATTAGAAGGGGAGCTTGTAAAGAAAAAAGAATCTCTTATTACTAGAGAGATAGGAAATATGAAAGAGGCAGTAAATTTAGCTATTTATAATAAAACTAGAGGTATTGCAGATATAAAAGCTATATATATTCTTATAGTATTATTCTTCGGTATAAGAGGAATAAGACAAATGCCTAAGATGTTGCCTAATGGATATACCATGGTTAGATGGGCATATGCAGGTTTATAGGAGGAAGTAATAATGTTTAAGAAGATGATAATATCTCAACTAGCTAAAATAAAGGTATCTCATAGCATACCAGGAAGAATAAGATTTAAAATGAACTCTTTAAAAATGATACCTGATGAATATAGGGTTTATGAAAAATTCCTTCATCAAGCTTTACAAAAATTAGATGGAATTGAAAAGGTGGAAGTTAACACTGTAACAGGTAGTATATTAGTTATCTACGATATAAATAAGGTTTATGAAAAGAAAATTCTAAAATGGGTAGATAAGGTTAAGGCTATAGGAATAAAGAACTATGACTTAATTGAAAAATATGGTGAAACTAATTTAGATTACGTTGTTAAGACTATAGAACAACAGTTAGATGAAGCTTTAAAAGAAATTTAGTTTAAAGAGGAGTAGTGAATAATATGAGAAAAAATGATTTGCTACTGAAAAGTACTATAAAACACAGCATGGCAGGAAGAATTAGACTTAGATGCCAGGGCTTAAAGTATTTAAGTGATTACAAAAAAGAGATAGAAGATAAAATTTCTAATAGCTCAATTGTAAATTCTTTAGAGATTAGCACTATAACAGGTTCTATTTTAATAAACTATGATAAAAACATAAGTGAAGACAGAATAATACATAGAGTAGATAATATTTTAAAGGAATACTCTTTAAAAGTTTTTACTGCATTAAGAGGAAAAGAAAAGATAGATGTAAATAGTGTTGAGAAAAATGAAGAAACTTCAGTTGATATACTAAAGAGATTAGCAATAAATGTTGGTGTTTTAGGCTATTCAGTGGTAAAAGAAAAATTGAATTTAAGAGATTTATATAGTGTAGAGAGATTTGGATCTTTAGGAAAGTTTTTAACTGTACCAGCCTTAGCTAGCATATATCTAAATAAAGGTTTGCTAGATAACGGAATTAGAGGGGCAGTAAAAAATAAAAGACCTAATGCAGATACTTTAACACTAACTTCTATAGTAGCAAGCTTAATGCTAGGTAATGATAAATCTGCTCTTATGGTTACTTTACTATCAGATGTAGCAGAACTTATGACAATATACACTATGGAGAGAACTAGAGATTCTATAAAAAACATGCTTTCTGTAGCAGAGGAAGAAGTTTGGAGAATTGATGAGGATGGAAGCCTTAAAAAAGTTCCAATAGATAATATAGTTAAAGAGGACAAGGTTGTTATTTACACAGGAGAAAAAATATGTGTAGATGGAGAAGTTATTGAAGGAGAGGCTGTTGTAGACCAGGCTTCTGTAACTGGTGAATTTGTACCAGTGATTAAAAAGATTGGAGATAGTGTCTTTGCTGGAACAGTTATTAAGAGTGGAAGTATAACAGTAAGAACTGAAAAGGCAGGAGATGATACTGTTGTATCTAGAATAATTCATTTAGTTGAAGATGCGGCATCTAAAAAAGCTCCTATTCAGGATTATGCAGATAAGTTCTCAAGCTATTTGGTTCCATTTAACTTCTTATTTGCAGGGTTAACATATATGTTTACTAAGAGTCCAAGTAGAGCATTAAATATGATGATTATTGATTACTCATGTGGAATCAAGTTGTCAACGGCTACAGCCTTCTCAGCTGCCATAAATAATGCTGTTAGAAATGGAGTTCTAGTAAAGGGTGGAAATTATTTAGAAGCATTATCAAATTCAGATACATTAATTCTAGATAAAACAGGGACTTTAACAGAAGGAAAGCCAGCTGTAACAAGTATAAAATTACTTAATGAGAATTTATCAGAGGAGGATGTATTAAAAATAGCAGGGGCAGCGGAGGAAACTTCTTCTCACCCAATGTCAGTTGCTATAATGACTAAGATTCTTGAAAAGGGCATAGAGGTACCTAAACATGGTCCTGTTATTACTCATATTGCAAGAGGTATGGAAACTGATTTAGATGGTAAAAAAGTTTTTGTTGGAAGTAAGGTATTCTTAGAAGAAAATAAGGTTGATATGAGTAAGGTTGATTCTGATGAAAAAGAATTAAGTAATAGTAGTTCAAATCTTATATACGTAGCATATGATGGAGAATTAATTGCCATAATAGCTATTAAGGATAAAATGAGAGAAAATATGAGAAAGGCCATAAATAACTTAAGATATCAAGGAGTAGATAATATTTTACTTTTAACTGGTGACTTAGAAGAACAGGCTAAGGAAGTTGCAATGCTTATGGGTGTTGATGGATATAAGGCTGAGCTTTTACCTTCAGATAAGGCTGAAGAAGTTTTAAAATATCAAGCATCTGGTTCAAGAGTAATGATGGTTGGAGATGGAATAAATGATGCACCAGCTCTTGCTTATTCTGATGTAGGAATAGCTTTAGGTGGAGGAAGTACTGATGTGGCCATGGAAGCTGCTGATATAACTATTCAAGGTGATAATCCAATGATGTTACCTACAATAATAGATTTATCAAAGAAAACTATGAATGTTGTTAAACAAAATTTTGGACTAGTTATAGGTATAAATAGTGCTGGGCTTATACTAAGCGCAGCAGGTGTATTACCAGTATTTTTTGGAGCAGTTTTACATAACTCAAGTACTATTTTAGTAGTTGCAAATTCTTTAAGACTTATGTTCTTCAATATGGAAAGAGGTGCTTAAAATGAATAATCCTACTATTGTTGTTGCTCATAAAATTAAAGATAGAATAAGGTTTAAACTTTCCCATCCTATTAGAAATAGTTTAGCTGTAATGGAAGAGCTTACTAAAAAGGATGGAATAAGAACAGCTAGATATACAGATATAACTAAATCTATAGTTGTAGAATATAATTCTTATAGAATTTCAGAAGATGAAGTAATAATGAGAGTTATAGCAATGTATTCAAAGAACTATGATTTAATACCTGTTAGACTTATTTATAATTCAAAGAAAAAGAATATGCCACCTATGGCGTATTATTCTTTACTTACACTTATAATTGGTGGAGTTAGTAGATATATACCTATGAATCCTAAAATTTCAGAACTTATTAATTGGGCAGTAGTAGGTACTACTATAGGAGCTATTGGAGAGCATGCTTACAAAGAAATAAATGAAAAAGGATATTTTGATCCTGAGGTTGTTTCTGTAATGTACTTAATGAATTCAATAGGAAAAGGTAAATTCTTAATGCCATCAGCCATAACTTGGGGAGCTACTTTTGGAAGACATATATTAGAAATGTCTTATGGAAGAATGCTTATATCAGTTAAGGAATTTAAGAATAAGTGTTCAAATGAAACATACTATGATATATCAGTTATGCCTGATACTGAATCATCTAAGAGTGCAAACATGCTTAGGGTATTTTTAGAGAAGTTTATAGAGACAGAGGGTAATACTATAGGTAAGTCCTTTATGATTTCTGGAAAAGGCATGTCAAAGCATGAAGGAAGTTTATTTGATGGATTTGAAAATGGACCGGCTTTCATGGGAATGAATGATAAGAGCAGACAAGTATATAAAGGTGCTATAAATTAAATTTATAATAAATTATAAAATTACACAATTAAGGAGGAATTTAATATGATACAAGGGATAAACAAAGACCATATAACAGGAGCATTAGTTGGGGTTGGTATATGTGCTGCAGGATACTATGTATATAAGAAAAATCAAGCTAAGGTTGATGATTTCTTAAGAAAACAAGGAATAAATGTTTCAAATGATTTAGGAAGAGACTATGCTTCAATGTCATTAGAAGAATTAATGGAAACTAAAGAAACTTTAGAAGACTTAATTGCTGAAAGAGAGTTAGCAATAACAAGTTCAGCTAAAGATGAAGAAGAATTAATTACTGAATAAAGGTATGAAAATTTATAGGGCAACTAAGGTTGCCTTTTTTTAATTTGAATTTTAAAGTTAATCAAAAATATAAAAATAAAGATACATAGAGTATAATTGGGTGGAAGCCCATGGCCGTCAACCTAAGAAGCCTTATTTTCTATAATAATGTATAATATTTAATTAATTATTATAGAAAGTGAGGCTTAATTTTATGAATAAAAAGCTTAAATATTTATCTAAAAGTATAAAAGAAAGTTTTGATATTAATGGGGTAGCGTCCGGAAAATGCGGATTTACAACGTTAATAGCATTTTCCCCGCTTATACCAAGGGTTTACAGACTTTTGTAAATATTTGTAACTTGCCCCGTTTTTTCTTCTGAAAGCCTTCTATAAAGTGATGATTTAGATATATTGGTTATTTTACAAATTTGCTTAACTGTCATATTACCTTCATGATATAACTTAATTGCATAATTCATTCCTTCATGATTTTTATTATATTTTTTTAATCGGCCTTTATATTTACCTTGAGATTTTGCAATTTCTATTCCTTCTTTTTGTCTCATTTTTATAAGATCTCTTTCAAGTTGATTAACTCCAGCCATTACAGTTATTAAAAAATCACTATATGGATTACTTTCAGATAAATCAATCCAGGTATCTTTAAGTGATTTTAAATTTGCCCCTTTACTCTTAATTTTTTCTATCAGCAAAAATAAATCTTTAGTGCTTCTCGTGATTCTAGTTAAATCAGTTACATAAATTATATCTCCTACTTTTAAATTATTAATCATTTCATTTAGTTTTTCTCTATTCATTGTTGCTCCTGAAACTTTTTCTTTATAAATAAAATCCATTCTAATTTCATTTAATTGTCTAATTTGTCTTTCTTCATTTTGATCTTGAGAACTTACTCTTACATAGCCTAATTTCATTATTCTTTCACTCCTATTCTGAAACAAGTCTTATGGGACTTGACAAAGATAGATTCTATCATGTTTATTATAAAGTATCAATAGGGTATACTCTACTGATACTTTATAATATTTTTATAGTTTATTGTAATGGGGGAGAAGTTAATGTCTAACTTAATACGTGGAAGGGAATTATTTACTGAAGATCAAAGAAATTCATTTATGAAAATACCAGAAGATGAATTTTCTATTGGATCTTACTATACATTTTCAAAAGAAGATTTAGAAATAATTATGAAACATAGGAAAGAAGAAAATCAATTAGGGTTTGCAATACAGTTAGCATTATTGCGTTATCCTGGTTGGTCATATACTAGCTTTAAATATATACCTGAAAATGTAATTAAGTATATTGCCAAACAAGTAGGAACAGTACCAAAAGCATTGAAGTATTATGCTAAAAGAGAAAATACTATTTGGAATCATATACAAGAAATTAGAAGTCATTATGGATTAAATTTATTCAATTCTGAGATATATGAAAAAACAAAATTATATCTGTTTAATATTGCAACTAAAAATGATGATACATTAATTTTAATGAATAGAGCTATAGATTACTTAAGAAAACAAAAAATTATATTGCCTGCAATAACAACACTTGAAAATCTTGTATGGGAAGCCAAAAATGAATCAGAAAAATTTATTATAAATACAATAGTAAGTTCATTAAATCCAACTCAAAGAAATAAGTTAAATGATATAGTATTTTTACATTCAGATAAGGTAAAAGGTAAAACTATTTTAGGTTGGTTAAAGAATCCAATAGGAGCACCATCTCCTGATAATTTTTTTAAAGTTATTGAAAAGTTAGAATATATAAGATTATTAAAGTTAGAGAAGGTGCAATTAACTAAAATACATCAAAATAAAATTAATCAAATTTATAGTCTTAGTCAAAGATATGAACCATATGCCTTTAGAGAATTCAATGTTGATAAAAGACATGCTTTACTTTCTGTATTTTTGATAAATTTATCTAAAGATTTAACAGATAAAGCATTTGAAATTCACGATAGATTGATAATTAATCTAATGGCCAAAGGGCGAAAAGCTCAAGAAGAAATTCAAAAACAAAATGGTAAAAAAATAAATGAAAAAATAATTCAATTCACTAGTATTGGCAAAGCTTTAATAAAAGCTAAAGAAAATAACCTTGATCCATATAAAGTTATCGAGGAAATAATAGACTGGTCAACACTTGTAAAGTCAATTGATGAAGCCAAGGCACTTACTAGACCGGAAGATTATGATTATTTAGATTTATTACATAAACGTTATTCCTTTTTAAGAAGATATACTCCAAAATTATTAAAAGTATTAGAGTTTAAATCTACCAAATCAAATGAACCAATACTAGAATCAATTGAAATAATAAAATCTTTAAATGAAAGTGGAAAACGTAAGGTTCCAGATAATTCTCCAGTAGATTTTATATCTAAACGTTGGAAAAATCATATTTTTGAGAATGATGGATCTATAAATAGACACTATTATGAAATGGCTGTATTGAGTGAGCTAAGGGATCGTGTTAAAGCTGGAGATATATCTATATCAGGGAGTAAACAGTACAAAGATTTTGAGGATTATTTGTTATCAAAAAATGAATGGATTAGCTCAAAAGAAAATTATAAATTACCTGTAAGTCTATCTTTTGATGAATATATACAAGATAGATTAAATAACCTTAATGAAAGACTTAAGTGGCTATCTAAAAATATAAAAAATATTAATACTATTTCTATTGATAACTGTAAAATTTCAATATCTAGGTTAGAAAATATTACTCCTAAATCAGCTAAAGAACTTAGTTTTAGCCTATATAAGCTTTTACCTAAAATTAAGCTTACTGATTTACTTATGGACATTGCACGAATAACTGGATTTCATAAAGAATTTATTCATGCATCTACTAATAAAAAGCCTGATACAGAAGATACTATTTTAGTTATGGCTGCTTTATTAGGAATGGGAACAAATATTGGATTAAGTAAAATGGCTGATGCAACTCCTGGAATTACCTATAAACAATTATCTAGTGTTTCTCAATGGCGAATGTACGATGATGCTATGTCTAGAGCACAAACAGTATTAGTAAACTATCATAACAAGTTGAAACTTGCTAAATATTGGGGTGAAGGAAACACTTCATCTTCAGATGGGATGAGACTTCAGCTTGGAGTATCTTCACTACATGCAGATTCTAATCCTCATTATGGAACCGGAAAAGGAACAACAATATACAGATTTACTAGTGATCAATTTTCTTCTTATTACTCAAAAATTATAAATACTAATTCTAGAGATGCTACTCATGTTTTAGATGGATTATTAAATAATGATACTGATTTAAATATAGAAGAACATTATACAGACACAGCCGGATATACAGATCAAGTATTTGCCTTGACCTATTTACTAGGATTTAGATTTGCACCAAGAATTAGAGATTTATCTGATGTTAAACTATTTACTTTAAGCAATAGTGATAAATTTTCAAATTTAGATGGAATTTTAAAAGGAAAAATTAATGAAAAAATTATTAAAGATAATTATGATGAAGTATTAAGATTAGCTAGTTCAATAAAGGAAGGTACAGTTACATCATCTTTAATAATTAGTAAATTAGCTTCTTACTCTAGACAAAATAACTTAGCTGTTGCATTAAGAGAAATGGGAAAAATAGAAAAAACTATATTTATTTTAGACTATATTTCAAGTGAAGAATTGAGAAGAAAAATTCAAAAGGGTTTAAATAAAGGAGAAGCAATGAATGGTCTTGCTAGAGCAATATTCTTTGGTAAGCAAGGGGAATTAAGAGAAAGGACTATGCAAGGTCAACTTCAAAAAGCAAGTGCATTAAATTTAATAATAAATGCTATTAATATTTGGAACACATTATATTTAGAAAAAGCAATAAATTATAAAGAGTCTATTGGTGAATATATTGATTATAATTTAATTTCTCATATATCGCCTTTGGGGTGGGAACATATAAATATGTTAGGGGAATATACCTTTAATTTGAATGAACTAGAATCTACAGAACTACATAGGCCATTAAATATATAAAAAGTCTGTAAACCCTTGGTATAAGCGGGGAAAATGCTCTTAACGTTGTAAATCCGCATTTTCCGGACGCTACCCCTAGACTTAAAGAACTAACTAGTGATGAAGAATTAACTGATATAGAAGAAATTCATTTCATTGAACTACCAAAATCTAAACATGTAGATAAAGATGAAGTAAATAATATAGATTCATTGCTTAAATGGATTGAGTTTATAAAAGAACCTGAAAGTGAAACAGTAAAGATATTGGAAACAACAGATGAAATATTAAGAAATGCTAAAGCTCAGTTATACAAAATAAGCTTAGATAAAGATTCTATAGCTCGTTACAGAGAGTTTGAAAAGAGAATGTATGATGAAACATCTGCTTTAAATTCTGCTAAAAGAGAAGGTAAAGAAGAAGGCTTAAAAGAGGGTAAACTCCAAGCTAAATATGACCTTGCTAGAAAATCTATTTCAAAGGGATTACCTATTTCTCTAGTTTCAGAGTTGACTGGATTATCAGAAGAAGAAATTAAAAGGTTGTGATATTAATGAAATTCAATAGTTATCGTGAACTTATAGATTTTCTAAATAAAGAAAATTGTTATGAAGATTTCATAATAAAAGAAATAGAAACCTTTATTTATCTCAATAAAGATACTTTTGTAGAAGATGAAAATATTGAGCCTAGTAAACTATTTGATTTGAAATTAAATGGAAGGATTTTCTCCTTTGGTATAACATCAATGATAATAAGAAAAGGTGAAATAAAATATTATTATTGGTTATATGAAACAGTAAAGGAGCAATAATAATTGCTCCTTTACTGTAAGTTTTATTATGTAAATTAGATATTTAAACTATTACTTGAAATTGTAAAGAAATACTTATTTGATAATATAATAAAATCAGAGACAAAATTTTTATAATAGTAAAATATCTAATTTAAGTAGGTAATTCAATTATATAAGAAATTTTATACTTAATAAAGTTTTTAATGATTTTTTCTATTTTAAATTTAAATATTAGTTAATTAGAGTAATATAAATGGACAAGTTAGAATTTTTAAGATTAGTAATAAAAGAAAGAGGTTCAAATTCAATACATCCTATGGCTTTTTGTACTGAAGATGAAATACATAAATATAATATAAAAGAAGATGATTTTTTAATGATAATAGATGAAGAACCATATGTTGCATTAGCTTTAGGTTCTAAATCATGGCTTATAAAAGAAGAATTAGATGAAAGTGATTTACTTAATAAAATTGAAAGAGAAAAGTATAAATTAAATTTAATTAATACTTATGGAAAAATACCTATAAAATATTTAAAAGCCAATTGGACAGGTAGTTGGGAAGTTTATGAAAGTTGTTCCAAAGAAATATTAAACCACAAAAGGCATCAATATATATTGATGCCTTTTTGTTATAAGTTATATTACAAGTAATACTTTAAATAAGCTTTAAAGATATTTATTGAAATAAAAAAACTCTCATAAATTATAGGTGATTTTATTATACAATAATTTTAAATACTAATAAATAGTTTTAATAGAAATTTTAAATTATATTGTAAAAATTACTTTTAAATAAGTTATTATTATTAACTATTATTGATATTTAGATATGACTATTTAGTTCTAAAAAGTATGCTTTAAATTTTAATTATTGTTTTATATCTTCTTAGGTTGACGGCCATGGCTTCTACCCCTTATAGAGCTGCAGGCGGAGATTTAGGAAGAGTAAGAAGTAATGCTAGACATTATGCCACTCCATTTATTCCTAGGGCCGACGAAAGTAAATATATCAGATTTAATATGGATAATAATGAAGATGTAAGAAGAATGGCAGCAGAAATTTCAGAAGGAAATAGATATTATGGTATTAACTTAACTAATATAGCAAGAGATAGAGCTCCTACAGTTGAATTTAGGCATTTTAACGGTTCATTAAACGAGAAGCAAATCCAAGCTAATATAAAAATGGCTGCAGATATAATAAATGCTGCAGAAAAAGCAAGATTTAGAGATACTGAAGATGAAATTTTCAAAAAGAGAGGAAATATTCTAAAGAATACTTCAAGACTAGGAGGAACCCAAACTAAAATGAAAATGATGGAGTTCTTAGATTTAACATTTCCACGTAGAAAAGATAAAAATGCAATACTAAATGTTTTTAAGAAAAATGAATGGAGATAGTATCTTTTTAAGAAAAAATATATTATAATATTTCTAAGCATTACAATAAATAATCATTTCTTTTTTAAATTAAGATAACGAAAGAGCTCTGCTTAGATTTATTAAGTAGAGCTCTTTCAATGACTTTTATTGTGATACAAAATGAATATATTATAATTATAAAAAATTTATTATTATAAATAAAGAAAAATTTAAACGTTTTCTTATTTTTTAAAATTTATTAACATAATAACTTAAAATTATAGTATAATAAGTTTAAGCTATTATTCTCTAAGAGTCATTTTTTCCTTTACATGATTTTAAGAAAACAAAGAAAGTCCTACTTAAAAATAAGTAGGACTTTCTTTGTTTAACTTATGCACTTATACATAAAGTTTTTTTAATATTTTAACTTAAATTTTAATAAAAATAAAGAGTAATATATTGTTTATTTATTAAGTTTAAAGTTATAATTAAGGTATAGCTCTTAAGAGTTTTTATATCATAATTATAACTTTCGTGTTTCAACTTATAACTAAGAAAGTATCTATTTTTAGATACTTTCTTTTTTTATTTTTTTATGAGGAGTGATTATCCTTGAATAATTTAATAAGAACAAAGATACTATCCTTTTTACAATGGAATGATAAAAATGGTTATTATACTGACGAACGATGTGACTTGGAAGAAGTTCAAAAATTATCATTAGAAGAAAGTATAAAATATTTTTTTGGAGTGGTAAATTCATATTTTTATTATTCAATAGCTGATAATATCTTTGAGCTAAGCTTTTATGTGTGGAAGCCCATGGCCGTCAACCTAAGAAGCCTTATTTTCTATAATAATGTATAATATTTAATTAATTATTATAGAAAGTTAGACTTAATTTTATGAACAAAAAAACTTAAATATTTATCTAAAACTCTAAAAGAAAGTTTTGATATCAATCAAATAAACAAAATAGCAAAAGATACAAAATTCATTCAAAGACAAAGCAGTATAACAGCTAAAGATTTTTTGATGTTTAACGTATTTTATGGTTACGCTATCTGTACA